>CAWFMD010000001.1:0-335721 GCA_963816975.1 uncultured Solirubrobacterales bacterium
GACTGCGCGGCGTGGTGGCCACCCTGAAGGCTGCCGGACCGCGGCCGGAACGATCCCGCACCAAGCGCTGACCGGCGGAACGACATGCCCCGCCGGATCGGCGGGCCGGATCAGGCGGGCTTGGCGTAGGCAGCGACGCCGGTGTCGAGGAGGACGCAGGCTTCGTCGCCCACGGTCCAGGCGTCGTGTCCGGGGTCGATGACCACGACGTCGCCGGGTCCGATGTGCATCTCGGTCCCGTCGGCGAGGGCGACCGTCATCTGTCCGGAGAGGCAGAACCCGGTGTGATGGGTCTGGCAGCTCTCGGTGCCGGCGATGGGCTTGACGTCGTCTGACCAGCGCCAGCCGGGTTCGAACACCCCGCGGCCGAGCGTGAAGTCGCCCAACGTGACGACATCCATGTGGCCATGGTCCTTGAACGGGCGCGTCTGGTGTGGGCTCCCGATGTTGCGGGTCTCGGACGTGGACATGGCACCTCCTGGTCTGTTGGCTGTCGGTTCGTTGGAGCTCGTGGTGGTGTGGCGCGGCGCCGTCGCCAGCAGCGCCTCCCGAACCCCGGTAGCCAGCCTTCCTCCCGGCGTTCGCGTTTGTCAGCCCTTGATGGACCCAGGAGTCATCGATGCCGGAACGTCTCAGGCGCCAGCAGGACGGTTCCACGTGCCGTCGTCGCCCAGCGTGTAGCCCGCCCACCGCAACGCGCTCTCGGCCTGCTCCAGACGGAAGTCGATGGAGCTGCGGTCCGCCACCGACAGACTCCCGGCACGACTCGAGTTACGCCGAGCGAAGTCACGCGTGTTGGCTGCCACCTGAAGCAGGCGATCGGCGATCGGGGCGGGGGCACCGAGCTGCTCGCGGTCGGCCGCGAGACGGCGGGCCCGCAGCTCGTCGCGACGAACGAGATTCCGCATGCTCGCCTGCCGGCGCGCGCGCGCCTCGGCGCGCAGCCTGCGCTTGTGTTCGGCCGCCGCGTCGGTCGGGACCGGCGGCGGGAGTCGGCCGGACGAGTGCGCGGGGCGAATCGTCACTGGCCACGATGCGAGCCGTAGTCCGACGCCAAAGGAGCGCTGAGGAAGAGCCCGCGGGACCGCCTTCCGCTCAGGCCATGTCGATCAGCAGGCCCGGCGAGCCGTTTGACGTACTCGCAGTTCTTGACCGCGTCGCTGCGGTCGGCGGTCACCTTGTCGACGCCCGGCGCCGCAGTCGATGGTGTCGCGTTCCCCGTCGCGGGCGCGAGATCGTGTCGTCGCCGCCCTGGCCGGCGACCTTGTCCCTGCCGGCGCCGGGAGTGATCGTCGTCGTTGCCGTTCCCGCCGTTGAGCTTGTCGTTGCCGGCGTCGCCGTTCATCCGGTCGTCGCCGCCGGAGCCGTTGAGCGAGGTCCGCTCCGGTCCCGCCGGTCAGGCGGTCGTCGCCCGCGCAGTCCGAACAGGCAGTCGTCCCCGCCACGCCCGCTGAGCACGTCGCGGCCGGTGGTGCCGACGAGCACGTCGTCGCCCGGAGTCCCGACGGTGAACGGCGTGGTCCCGGGGTCGGTGCAGGTGCGCGGAGCGCGGCGGCGGAGGCGGAGGCGGCGGCGCGGGGCGGTGGAGGTGGCCGCCACGCACTGGACGGTGACCGCGACCGTGGCGATCGAGCCGCCGTTGAGCGTGTAGGTGAACGTGTCTGGCACTCCGCCCGGGTCGTTGCAGTAGTCGGCAGTCGGCTGGTAGGTCAGCCCGGCCGCCAGCGATCGCCACGCTGCCGTGCGCGGGCTGGGTGACGGCGATGACGGACTTCGCGCCGCCGTCCGGGTCGGTGTCGTTGGCGAGCACGTCGATCGCGGTGGGACCGGCGTTCTCGCGTGACGACGGCCACGTCGTCGACCGCCGTCGGCGGGACGTCGCCGCACGCGGAGCCGGTCGTCGTGGAGGTGTTGCGATAGACCATCACGGCCGAGTTGACCTGCGTCGGAGATGACGATCTCCGGTCGGCCGTCCCCGGTCAGGTCGCCCACGGCCATGGTCACGCGCGTGGCGGTGGCCGGGTTCCGGTAGCCGATCTGTGGCAGGTCCTGGCCGCCGTCGAAGCCGCCCGTCGCCGTCGCCGAGGTGCACCATCCCGCGTGCCGTAGGTGCCGGCGGCGACCACGTCGTTGCACCCGTCCGCGTCGACGTCGGCGATGGCCACCGCGTCGACGCCCGGCGTCGAGGGCAGCGTGTGCGCCACCTGCTCGAGGCCGCCGCTGCCGGCCGGGTCCCACAGGAAGTAGTGGATCGAGTCCACCCGGGCGCTCAGGCTGTTCACGGGCTGGCCGACGAGCACGTCGAGGTCGCCGTCGTCGTCGAGGTCCCCGATCGCGGCCGACTCGAGGCCCGCCTGGCCCGGCGGGTCGCCGGGCACGTCGCGCGTGCTGTCGCCCCAGGTCATGGGGTGTCCGGAACCGGCGGCGCGAACCCGAAGATCCCCATCAGTGCCCCGCCGGCTCGGAGGTCACGATCTCGTCGGGCGGCACGCCCGCGTCGGTCGCCGTTGAGGTCGCCGACGGCGAGCGGCCCCTGCACCGGGCGTGGCGTTGCACACGCAGCTGAGCCGGGATCGAGCTCGTAGCTGATGCACAGCTGGCGGCCGAAGCTGCCCACCGCGTGCTGGAAGACGAGCAGCGGGACCGGGTTGCCGTCCGGGCGCCGCATCAACGTGAGCATGTCCAGCGTCTGGGAGCCGAGGTACTGCGGGAGGCCCAGGTTGAACGGCTCGGGGTTGCTCAGCGCCCCCGTCCCGTCCCCGGTGAGGCGCACGACGTACGGCGTGCAGGCCACGTAGGCGTCGAGCTTTCCGTCGGGCAGCAGGCGGTTGCCCGGCGCCGGAGTGGTCACGTCACCGAGCGTGATGTCCACCGCGAGAGCCGAGCACAGTCCGGGCCGGCGGTGTACGTGCTGCATCGGGGCGAACGTCCCGTCACCGTTGTTGAGCAGCACGCCGACGCTGCCGGATGCACGGCAGCGCAACCACGATGTCCTTGCCGTTCCGCCCGTCGAGGTCGCCGATCGCGACCGACTCAGGGGCCGCCGGCATCGGCGATGTCGGTGCGGGCGAAGCTCACCGAGGTCGGTCGGTGGCGCCGCGACCGCGTGCGGAACCGCCGCCGAGCACTGCTCCCAGGAGCAGCGCGAGCGTCCAGCGAGCTAGTACTCCGGCACGGTCAATGGCTGAAGGTAGCGCGGTTCGTTCGACTGGCCGCCTGGTCGTGGCTGCCGTCCCGAGTCTGGAACCTGCTCTCGACGCGGTTCCTGCCGTTGATTTTCGCGTCGTACAACGCCCGGTCGGCACGGCGGAGCACGTCAGCGGGATCCAGGTCCTGCGGCTCGAGGACCGTGGCCCCCAGGACTGGCCATGACGGGACGGACGCTCGGACATGCGGTACGAACACGGCTGAGATCAAGCCGCGCAGCCGCTGAGCAGCGACCAGGACCGCCGCGGAGTCGGTGTTGTGCAGGATGGGGAGAAACTCCTCGCCTCCCAGGCGTGCGGCGATGTCTCCGCCCCTCGAGCACGACGTCAGCACCTGCGCCACGTCGACGAGCACCCTGTCCCCCGCCTCGTGCCCGGCCTGATCATTGACGGCCTTGAACCAGTCGAGATCCACGGCGATCGCTCCCAGCGGGGTCCCGGCGCGGCGGGCCTGGAGTAGGATCAGCCCGAGGGCATCCAGTGCCCCCGGCGATTCAGCAGGAAATTCGTGCATTGGGTCGAGGCGGGCGTCTCGCTGGGCCTGGGCCTTGAGTCTGCGGAACGACGCCAGCATGGCGACCAGCACCACTCCGGTGTGGAGACGATGGTCAGCGACCGGCCGCCGTACCACCCCGCGCTGAAGCGGCTACGCACGGAATAGGTCAGGGCCAGGTCACGCGGGCACGCCAGGGACCGCCACCGGCACCCACCGCTCAGCACCAGTGCGGTGCCAGGTGCCGACGACGCTGCCGACGAGGGCGATCACCGACCATTGGTAGGACGAGAACGGCGCCGTGAGCGACGTCATCCGGGAGATGTCGGGGCCATCGATGAGCACGGGCAGGCGCTCGGCGAAGATGCCGGACGCCGCCACGACGACGATTCCGAGGGCAGCAGACCGGCGGTCATCGCGATGGCAAGGCGCGAGCCGAACTCGCGTGGACACCAGTCTGTGATGCCTGCGGCCAAGGCGCCCAGGCCAGGCCTGGCAGCACCGGAAAGCCGCAGTGCCAGGTGAGGTACAGGTACGGCGCCGTCGAGGCCGTGAACGGCAAGTGGTGGATCAACGCGGAAGGCCTGGGGGAAGGCCAGCGCGTAGCCGAGCATGACCACGAGCGACCACACGTACGCCTGGGACGTGACCAGGATCCGCAGCTTCACCCCGGTCCCGGAAGTCCCCGACGAGCAGGTACACAGACATGAGGTCGAAGACCGTCACGGCGGTGATGGGGCTGCCGGCGTGAAGAGCTGGTCAAGTGACTGCGGGGAGCTGCACGTGGAGGTAGGGCACGAGCGCGATGCTGAACCCTGCCACGCACAGCGTGGTGACCAGCACCTGCGCCCGCGACAAAACCATCAAGGATCCACACGCTTTCTGCGCTGATCCGAGAGTCCCAGCTTGGGTGGGCCACTCGCATGGAGCGAGGTCGGTTGATTGACAACGTAGTGCAGCGGGCGCTTCGGCGTGGCCGAACCCCGAACGTGGTTCACGGGTGTCCGAAGCCAGACGCCAGTCGCTGGTGGCCGTCGCTGGCGCCTTGGGCCCGGATCAGCTCGAGCCGCGGCTTCGGACCGTCGGAGCGTCCGGTCTGCGGCTTGCGGCGACCCGGGAGCCACGGCGTCGGCCAGCGCACGCCGGGTCCGTCGTAGTCCTGCTCGATCGCGGCGTGGAGGGTCCAGTTGGGCTCGTAGAGGTGGACCCGGCCCAGCGCGCACAAAGATCTGCGCGGCCGGAGAGCACGATCGTGTTGACGTCGTCGGCCGAGGAGATCACCCCCACGGCGATCGTCGGGATGTGCAGGCTGTTGCGGATCGCGTCGGCGTACGGCGTCTGGTAGGACCGCCCGAACGCCGGCCGCTCGTCGGGCGTGACCTGGCCCGTGGAGACATCGATCGCGGCCGCGCCTGCGGCCTCGAACGCTCTCGCGACCTCGAGCGTGTCCTCGAGAGTGACCCCGCCCTCCACCCAGTCGGTGGCGGAGATGCGGACGGTCATGGGCCGCTCGGCCGGCCAGACCTCGCGGACCGCGGCGAACACCTCGAGGGGAAAGCGCAGGCGGTGGCCGACGTCGCCGCCGTAGTCGTCCGCACGACGGTTGGTCACCGGGGACAGGAACGACGACAGCAGGTAGCCGTGGGCGCAGTGGAGCTCCAGCAGGTCGAAGCCTGCCGCCGCTGCCCGCTGGGCGGCCGACACGAAGTCGGCGACCACGGCATCCATGCCGGCGCGGTCCAGCGACGACGGAGTCTGGTTGACGCCCTCCTTGTAGGGCAGCCCGGAGGCCGAGACCAGGGGCCAGTTCCCGTCGGGCAACGGCTGGTCCATGCCCTCCCACATGAGCTTCGTGGAGCCCTTGGGTCCGCTGTGGCCGAGCTGGATCCCGATGCGCGCCGCCGAGGACGTCGTGCACGAAGTCGCAGAGCCGCTTCCAGGCCGTGCCCTGCTCGTCGGACCACAGCCCGGCGCATCCGGGGGTGATGCGGGCGCGGGGAGAGACACAGACCATCTCGGTCATCACCAGGCCGGCACCGCCGAGTGCCTTGCCGCCGAGGTGGACGAAGTGGAAGTCGCCCGTTCTGGCGCTCGGCCAAGGCTCGCCTTCCACCACTCCACCGTGCGTGCGATCCCTTCGTCGAGCGGCACGGCCGGCTGCCAGCCGACCTCGTCGCGCAGGCGCCGCACGTCGGCCTCCAGCAGCGGCGGGTCGCCGGGCCGCTGGGGCAGCGCGCCCCATTGCACGAGGTCGGGCCGCCCGGCGGCCGCGGCCACGCGGCCACGACGTCGCGCACGGGCACGCGCCGCGCCGGAGCCGATGTTGACCGCACCCTCGACCGACGAGTCGAGCAGCGCCACGAACGCCCGGCGACGTCGCGCGCGTGCAGGAAGTCGCGCCGCTGCGAGCCCTCCGACGTCGGGGCGGGCTCGCCGCGCACGAGCTGCGGCGGCCAGCGAGGACACCAGCCGGTCCGGGTGCTCGTGCGGCCCGTACACGAAGAAGATCCGCCCCAACGAGAAGCTCACGCCGCGCCGCGCCGCGAAGCCCTCCGCGACGGCGCGCAGCGCGTGCTTGCAGGCCCCGTAGTAGGTCGCGGGGGCGAGCGGCGTCGTCGCCTCCGGAGAGCACCGCCCGACCAGTCGTACTCGGCGCAGCTGCCGGCGATCGTCGCACGTCGGCCGCCTGCGTCCGGCGAACGCGCGAGCAGCCCGAGGCTCGCCTCGACCCACAGCGCGTTCTCCGGCGGCGTCCAGAACTCCCCGGGCACCGCGTACCAGGCGAAGTGCAGCAGGTGCGTGGGGCGCACCTCCTTCATCAGCGCCGCGGCGCGCCCGGGGTCGAGCAGGTCGCACGCGTGCCACGCACGCCGGGCACTCGTCACCGGGGCCGCTCGACCAGGTCGCGTGCACCTCGTGACCGCGCGCCGGCAGCATCGGCACCGCGTGGCGGCCGACGAAGCCCGTCCCGCCCGTGACGAGCACCCGCGTCACGGGCGGAAGTCGGGGTACTGCCCGTCCTTGCTCGGAGACGATCGCGGTCGGCGCGCGGCCACTCGATGCCGAACGCGGGGTCGTCCCAGCGCACGCCGCGCGCCTGCTCGGGCACGTAGTGATGGGACATCTGGTAGTGCACCTCGGACGCCGTCCGCGAGTGTCTGGAAGCCGTGCGCGAACCCCACGGGCACGTACAGCATGCGGCGCGTTGTCGGCCGTCAACTCCGCGCCGAACCACTCGCAGATAGGTCTCCGAGTCGCGGCGCAGGTCGACGATCACGTCGTAGACCGCGCCGCGCGTGCAGCGCACGAGCTTCGGCTCGCCGTCGGGGTCGGCCTGGTAGTGCATGCCGCGCAGGGTGCCCGCCCGCGCGTTGAAGGACGTGTTGCACTGTGCACGACCGCCGGGTCGAGCCCGTGCGCGGTCGAACTCCTGCGCGTCGAACGTGCGCGCGAAATAGCCGCGCTCGTCGTCGCAGGCGGTCCAGCTCGATCACGAACGCGCCCGCCGAGCGGCGTCTGCGGTGAACCTCACGCGTGCAGCTCGAGCGCGGGGGAGCGCACGAGGAAGCGGCCGCCCCAGTCCGCAGATGTAGCCGATCTGCTCCATGATCTCCTCGCGCAGGTTCCAGGGCAGGATGAACACGACGTCGGGCCGTGTGCGCTCGATCTCCTCCGGCGCGCGGATCGGGATGTGCGTCCCCGGCAGGAAGTGGCCCTGCTTGTGCGGGTTGCGGTCGACCGTGTAGTCGATGAAGTCCGTGCCGATGCCGCAGTAGTTCAGCAGCGTGTTGCCCTTCGCGGGCGCGCCGTAGCCGACGATCGTCTTCGCCGTCGCTGCTTGAGCGCGGTCAGGACGACGAGGATCTCGCGCTTGGCTCGCGCTGCACCAGCTCGCGCGAAGCCGGTGTAGGTGCTCGAGCGTCGCCGTAGCCCGCCTGGCTCCTCGCGGCGCACGAGGTCCGTCGACCGTGTCGCGGTCGCGGCGGCACGGGCCGCCGGCGTGGCGCGCGTAGATGCGCAGCGAGCCGCCGTGCGTCGGCAGCTCCTCGACGTCGAACAGCTCGAGGCCGTGCGCGGCGAACACCTCGCGCACGGTCAGCAGCGAGAAGTAGGAGAAGTGCTCGTGGTAGATCGTGTCGAACTGGCGCTCGTCGACGAGCCGCATCAGGTGCGGGAACTCCATCGTGATCACGCCGCGTCGGCCAGCAGCACCTTCATGCCCCGACGAAGTCGTTCAGGTCGGGCACGTGCGCGAGCACGTTGTTGCCGATCAGCAGGTCGGCGCGGCGCCTGCGCCGCGAGCTGCGCCGGCCGTCTCGCGCCCGAAGAACGCGCACCACCGTCGGGATGCCCCGCTCTGCTCGGCCACCGCTGGCCACGTTCGCGGCCGGCTCGACGCCGAGCACCGGCACGCCCGCGGTCGGCGAAGTACTGGAGCAGGTAGCCGTCGTTGCTCGCGAGCTCGACGACCTGGTGACTCCGCGTCCAGGCCGAAGCGCGTCGACGGCCATCTCGGCGTAGTCGCGGCAGTGCTCCAGCCAGCTCGTCGAGTACGACGAGAAGTACGCGTAGTCGGAGAAGATCGCGTCGGGCGTCTCGTACTCCTCGAGCTGCACGAGGAAGCAGCGCTCGCAGACCAGCGCGTGCAGCGGGAAGAACGGCTCCATCGCGTTGATCTGGTCGGCGGTCAGGTAGCGGTTCGCCAGCGGCGACATGCCGAGGTCGGCGAAGGAGTGGACCAACGGGGTGCCGCAGAACCGACACTGGCTGGAGCGGGGCACCGGCGGAGAATAGCTGCGGTCAGGGCCGCGTCCGGCCGAGGCCGGTGCGGTAGGCGCTGAGCCCTTGCGCCATGCTGCGGCGCAGCTGCGCGACGGGAACGGTGCGCCCGCGCTGCACCTCGCGGCGCGACGCGAGCACTCCACGCAGGCCGCGCAGGGCGTCCCATTTCCCGCTCAGCACGGCGCGCCCCTGGCCGCGGCGCACGAACCACGCGGTCATCAGCGCGTTCACGAGCAGGAACTGCGGCAGGTAGAGCCACAGCAGCGGGGCGGGCATGTCCTTCCACCACGTCCACACCAGGTTGCGCTGCGAGTGGTAGACCTGGAACGCGCTCTCGCGCCCCGTGGTGGACGAGCCGACGTGGCGCACGACCGCGTCCGGCACGTGCACGCAGCGCAGGCCGCGCAGGCGCAGGCGAAACCCGAGGTCGACATCCTCGAGGTAGCAGAACCAGCGCTCGTCGAAACCGCCCAGCGCGATGAACGCGCCACGGTCGTATAGGGCCGCCGCAGCCGAGGGGGCAAAGATCTCTTCCCGCCCGCGGGGCGCCTCGCCAGCCGGGCGGCGATGGTCGCGGCGCCAGGCGAACCCGCTCACGTGGTACACGTCGCCGGTCCCGTCGAGCAATCCGTCGGAGCCGTCGAGCAGCAGGCAGCTGCCGAGCGCCGCCCACTGCGGCTCGGCGCGCACGACGGTCGAGCAGCGCCTCCAGCCAGCCCGGCTCGGGAAACGCATCCGGGTTCAGCAGCGCGACCCATCGCAGTCACCCGCCATCTCCACCGCGCGGTTGTTGGCGGCCGCGAAGCCGGCGTTGTGGCCCAGGCGCACGATTTCCACGCCGGGGAAGCGGGCCGCGATCCGCTCCGGGGAGCCGTCGCTCGATCCGTTGTCGATCACGATCGTGCGGGTGGGGGAGACGGTCTGCCGCGCGACGGACTCGAGCGTGCGCTCGATCAGCTCGCCGCCGTTGAGGTTGACCACGATCACGGCGACCTGGGGATGATCTGGCGTGGGCGGCATCGGGAGCGCGGCGATCATAGGCCACGCCGTCTAGTACCTTGACGCGTCATGCGCGTGCTGATCACGGGCGCGGGCGGCTTCGCCGGACGCCACCTCTGCGCCCGGTTCGCCTCCGACGACATCGGCGTCACCGGCCTCGGCAGGCGCGACCTGTCTCCCGCCCAGCTCCCGCCGGGGCTGGAGCGCTACCTGTGCTGCGACCTCACCGACGAGCGCCAGGCTGCGGCGGCGATCTCCTCGATGCGCCCCGACATGGTCTTCCACCTCGCCGGCGAGGCGTCGGTCGGCAGCTCGTGGAAGGACCCGGCCGGCACGATCCGCGGCAACCTCGGCACCACGATCCACCTGCTCGAGGCGGTGCGCCGCCACGACGCCTGCGGCGCGCGTGCTGATCGCATGCTCGGGCGAGGAGTACGGCTCGCACATCGACCTGCCCGTCACCGAGAGCGCATCGCTGCGCCCGCGCAACCCCTATGCCGTCAGCAAGGCCGCGGCCGATCACGCCGCCGCGCTGTACCCGAGGCGTACGGCATGCACGTCGTGCGGATGCGGGCCTTCAACCACGCCGGGCCGGGCCAATCGGACGCTCACGTGGTGTCGAAGCTCGCGCGGCAGATCGCCGAGGGAGAGGCGACGGCGGCGCAGGCGAGCACGTCGAGATCGTCACCGGCGGCCTCGACGTGCGTCGCGACTTCACCGACGTGCGCGACGTGGTGCACGCGTACCGGCTCGCGCTCGAGCACGCGGAGCCCGGGGTCTACAACGTGTGCAGCGGCCGCTCCACCGAGATTCGCGAGATCCTCGACGGGCTCGCCACCCACGCCGAGGTGGAGCTCGAGCAGACGCACCGACCCCGCGCTGCTGCGCGAGCACGAGGTCGCGCGAGATTCGCGGCTCGCACGACAAGCTCGCCGCGGCGGCGGGCTGGAAGCCGCGAGATCCCGCTCGAGCGCACGCTCGCCGACACCCTCGAGTGGTGGCGAGACCGGGTGGCCGCCGCCGTCGGCGACGCTGCCGCGGCGGCGTACTAGCGTCGTCTCACCGTCGCGCCGGCGCGGCCTCGAACGCCTCCACCTGCTTCAGCACCAGCGCGCGGGGATCCTCTCCGGCGGCCAGGCCCGCGTACCACTCGGCGATGCTGGCCAGCGCCTGGTCGAGGTCCCAGCGTGGGCGCCCAGCCCAGCCGCGCGCGCGCCTTGGAGGAGTCGAGGCGCAGGGCGTGGGCCTCGTGCGGGTGCTCCCCCGCGTCGTGCTCCCACGGAATTCCGCCGCCCCATAGCTCCGAGAGCCGGTCGGCGATCGCCGCCTGCACGACAGCGTCGTCGCGCTCGTCGGGCCCGAAGTTCCACGCCTCGCGCGTAGTCGTGGAGTCCCACATCGCCTCGCGCCAGCACGCAGGTAGCCGCTCAGCGGGTTCAGCACGTGCTGCCAGGGCCGGATCGCGTCGGGATTGCGGATCGGGACCGCCCGCCGCGCCAGCGCGCCGCGGATCAGGTCGGGCACCAGCCGGTCCTCGCCCCAGTCGCCGCCGCCGATCACGTTGCCGGCGCGCGCGCTCGCGACGGCGATCGGCGCGCCGCTCGCGAAGAACGAGTCGCGGTAGGCGGAGGTCACCAGCTCCGCGCAGGCCTTGCTGTTGCTGTAGGGGTCGTGGCCGCCCTTCGGCTCGTCCTCGCGGAAAGCGCGGTCGCGCTCGAGGTTCTCGTACACCTTGTCGGTGGTCACGTTGATCACCACCCGCGGCGGCTCACCGGCGCCGGCGCGCAGGCCTCGAGCACGTTCACGGGCCCGAGCACGTTCGTCTCGTACGTCTCCACCGGGTCGGCGTACGAGCGCCGCACGAGCGACTGCGCGGCCATGTGGATCACGACCTCCGGCCGGTGCTCGGCGACGGCCCGCTCGAGCGCGGCGAGGTCGCGCACGTCGGCCTCAGCGAGCCGGCGACCTCACCCACGCGGGCCAGCTCGTAAAGCGACGGGTCCGTCGGCGGCGCCAGCGCGTAGCCGGTGACCTCGGCGCCCAGGCTGTGCAGCCACAGCGCCAGCCAGCTGCCCTTGAATCCGGTGTGCCCCGTGAGGAGCACGCGGCTGTCGCGCCAGAACGCCGCGCTCACTCCCACTTCTTCCAGGGCGCCGCGCCCGACTCCCACAGCTCCTCGAGGTAGCGCTTGTCGCGCAGCGTGTCCATCGGATGCCAGAAGCCGTCGTAGCGGTATGAGGCGAGTTGGCCCTCGGCGGCGAGGCGCTCCATCGGCTCGCGCTCCCAGATCGTGGTGTCGCCGCTCGATGTAGCGGCCGACCTCGGGGGACAGGACGAAGAAGCCGCCGTTGATCCAACCCCCGTCGCCGTGCGGCTTTTCCTCGAACCCGTGCACGCGCTGGTCCTCCATCTCGAGGGCGCCGAAGCGGCCCGGCGGCTGCACCGCGGTGACGGTTGCGATCGCGGCCTGGTCCCGATGGAAGGCGATCAGCTTGCCGATGTCGATCGCGGACAGGCCGTCGCCGTACGTGAAACAGAACTCCTCGTCACCCACGTGGTCGAGCACGCGGCGCAGCCGGCCGCCGGTCTGGGTCTGCTCGCCGGTGTCCACGAGCGTCACGCGCCACGGCTCGGCGCTGGACTGGTGCACTTCCATCGCTGCGGTCCGCGACATCGAACGTGACGTCGGAAGTGTGCAGGAAGTAGTTGGCGAAGTACTCCTTGATCATGGTAGCCGCGGTAGCCCAGGCACACGACGAACTCGTTCGACCCCGTGCGCGGAGTACATCTTCATGATGTGCCAGAGGATCGGCTTGCTGCCGATCTCGATCATCGGCTTGGGACGCGTGTCGCTCTCCTCGCTGATACGCGTGCCGGTCCCGCCGGCGAGAATCACAGCCTTCACGCGGCCCGAGGATAATGTGTTCCGATGGGATCGATCGAGCAGCGCCCGGCGGACGGGCCGGCCGCACCGCCGGACCTGACGCTCGACCAGGTCCTGGAGCGCCTCGCGCTGGCGGGCGCGCCACCCGCCGATCAGCGGCGCGCGGTGGGGGCGCTGGCCTACGGCGGCCGCCTGCCGCTCCAGTGGCTGACGGTCCTGCGCCGGGCGGGGTTCCTGCCTTACGACGACAGCCGCCCGGAGGACCCGTGAGCGCCCGGCCCCTGCGCCCGGTCAACCCGCGCCCCTTCGGGCCGGTCGCCGCGCCCGGCGAGTTCACGTTCGCCGTCGCGGGCGACGGCCGGCCCACGGTGGCGGGCATGCCGTTTCCCCAGGTGACGGCCGACATCATGCGCGAGCTCGGCCTGCTGCGCCCGGCCTTCACCCTGTACACCGGCGACGCGATCTTCGGCTACAAGCAGTCGCGCCAGCAGATGCTGAACGAGCTCGACCGGTTCCGGGCGCTGGCCGACTCCAGTCGCGTGCCGCTGTTCAACGTGCCCGGCAACCACGAGGCCCAGTCGAGCGCCGCGGCGATGGAGGTGCTCGCGGAGTGGGGCCACGACCTGTACGGGTCCTTCGACTTCGAGGGCTGGCACTTCGTCGGCCTCAACACCGACGAGCCCAACCGCGAGGGCCGTGTGACGGGCGACCAGATGGCGTGGCTGGAGCAGGATCTGCGCGCGGCCGCCGCGCAAGCGCAGGGGACGTTCGTGTTCATGCACCGTCCGCTGTTCTCGTGGTTCCAGGGCGACTTCAACCCCGACGACGCCAAGCTGCTGATGGGGCTGTTCGCGGCGCACGGCGTGCAGGCGGTGTTCGCCGCGCACGACCACTTCTACTACGAGGAGGAGCACGACGGCGTGCGCTACGTGACCGTGGGTGGCGCGGGCGGGCCGCTCTACACCCAGCCTCCCTCCGGCGGCTTCTCCCACTACGTGCTCGTCACGTGCGGTCCCGCGGGCGCCGCGTACAACGTCGTCGCGCCGCACCGCCTGGATGTCACCACGCTTGCCGGCGACGACGGGCTCGAACCCCTGACCACGGTGCGGCTCGCGAACATCACCGACCGGGATCTGGTCGCGCGCGGCCTGCGGCTGCGGATTCCTCGCCTGGGCGACCCGTCGCTTTACCGGGTGTCCGCCCTGGCGCGGGACTTC
Source organism: uncultured Solirubrobacterales bacterium (assembly GCA_963816975.1). GTDB lineage: Bacteria > Actinomycetota > Thermoleophilia > Solirubrobacterales > JBBDJG01 > DASRIA01. The sequence goes on from CAWFMD010000001.1 coordinate 13,582, forward strand.
GCGCTCGACGAGGTGGCGCTCGATGCGACGATCACCGAGATCCAGGATCGCGGTGACGGCAGCGTGTCGCTGACGGTGCAGGTGCCGCTGCCCACCGGCTGCGCGGTGTGGGTGACGGTCGAGGCGCGCGACCCGGGCTAGCCGGCTCGGACTTCCGGCTACCCGGGAACTACGCCTGTCGATCGCAGCGCCGCGCCGAACGCATCGGCGGCCGCCTCGTAGCTGTAGTTCTCCACCTGTGCGCGGCCGAACCGGCTGACCCGTTCGCGCAGCGCCTCGTCCGCCAGCAGCAGCTGCACCGAGCCGGCCAGGTCCTTGTCGTCCCCGGCGCGCGCGATCAGCCCGGTCGCGCCATGCACGACCAGACCGCCCGCGGCGGCGCCGACCGCCGACGAAGCGATCAGGGGCGTGCCCGCGTGCATCGCCTCGTTGCACACCAGCCCCCAGGGCTCGAGGAAGCGGCGGGTCGACAGCGACGGAACCACGACGACGTCAGCGGCCGAGTACGCGACCGCCAGCCGCGCCCGCGGCAGCTGGCCCACGTAGCGCACCCCCGGCTCGTCCGCGCGCCGCAGCGGCCCCTCACCGGCGAGCACCAGCGTCGCCCCGGGGATCTCGAGCCGCCGCCATGCGCGCAGCAGCACCTCGACGCCCTTCTCCCGGACCAGGCGCCCGACGTAGAGCACCAGCGCTCCGGTCGCCGGCAGGCCGGCCTCGTCGCGCCAGCCGGCCGTCTCGGCGCCCGTCACCGGGCGCCCGAACAGGTCCGCCTCGACGGCTTGCGGCGCGACCAGCGTGATGCGGTCGGAGCTGCGATAGCGGCGCAGGTAGCGGGAGACGTGCTCGCCGTAGGTGAGCACCGCGTCGGCCTGCCTGTAGACGCGGCGCATGAACGGCAGGGAGCCGATGTGGGCCAGCGTCAGCGGGTGCCGCCACAGCGACGCCCACAGGACGAAGGGGCGCTGCGCCTGGCGCGCCCCGTACCACGCCGCCGGGACCGCCACCCGGCCGGACAGCGCCACGATCACGGCGGCGCTGGAGCCGGCCACCTGTCCGGCGTCGGCCTGGCGGTCGAGCCGGTGGGCCGGGAACGGCGCCTCCTCCAGCTGCCGGTCGAGATCCCGGTCGGCCGCCGCCACGTACCCGCCCTCGCCGCCGAAGCAGTGCACCTCCACGCCATAGCGCTCGTGCAGCAGCCGGTAGAGCGGGACCCTGTAGGGCGGCAGGTAGTTGGTGATCAGGGAGATCGGAGGCATAGGCTGCGCGGCGGCGATGGCGCCCTTGAACGTACTGATACTTCACAACCGGTATCGCGAGGCCGGCGGCGAGGAGCGCTCCGTGGCCCAGATCACGCGGCTGCTGCGCGCGCGCGGCCACGCCGTCGAGGTGCTGGAGCGCACGAGCGCGACCAGCGGCCGGGCGCGCGCGGGCACGGCGCTGCTGGCGGGCGGCCTCGACCCGGGCGCGGTCGCGCGCGCCGTGCGGGCGCGGCGCGCCGACGTCGTGCACGCGCACAACATCCACCCGCTGTTCGGCGCCCGCGCGCTGACCGCGGCGCGAGGGGCGGGCGCGCGTGTCGTGATGCACCTCCACAACTATCGCCTCGTGTGCGCGATCGCGATCGACCACCGCGACGGCGAGGTGTGCACGCGCTGCCGCGGGCGCAACACGCTCCCCGGCGTGCGGCTGCGCTGCCGCGGCAACCTGCCCGAGGCGGTCGCCTACGGCGTGGGGCTCGCGCGCCAGCAGCGGCGCACGATCGATGCAGTGCACCGCTTCATCGCCCCCAGCGCGTTCGCCGCGCGCCGCATCGCCGACCAGGCGCTCGGCGATGCGCCGATCGCGGTGCTGCACAACTTCGCCGGCGACGAGGAGTTTGCCGCCGCGCCCCCGGCCGGGCGCGGCGGGCACGCGCTGTTCGCCGCCCGGCTGGCGGAAGAGAAGGGCGCCGACACGGCGATCCTCGCGGCGGCCGCGTCCGGCGTGCCGCTCGCGGTCGCGGGCGCCGGCCCCGACGCCCCGCGGCTCGAACGGCTGGCGCGAGAGCACGCCGCGCCGGTCACGTTCCTGGGCCGGATCCCGCCCGAGCAGATGGCGGCGGTGCGCGCGCACGCGGCGTTCGTGCTGGCGCCGTCGCGCTGGGACGAGCCGTGCCCGTACTCGGTGATCGAGGCGATGGCGGCGGGCCTGCCCGTGCTTGCCTCCGACCGCGGGGGGCTGCCGGAGATGGTGGGGGAGGACGCCGCGCTGCCCGATCGCGACGTCGATCGCTGGGCCGCGGCGATGCGCACGCTGTGGGAGGACGCCGCCGAACGCAACCGCCGGGCCGCGCAGGCGCTGGCGCGCGCCCGGGACCTGTTCGGCGCGGAGCGCTTCTACAGTGCGCTGATGGACGTGTACGAGGGTGGCTGACGCTGCGATGGCATCTGTGCGCCGGCGCGAGTTGCTGGGCGTGCCGATCGCGGTCACCACCTACGCGGACGCGATGGACGTGATGGACACGATGATCGCCCGCCGCGAGCGCGGGTATGTGTGCGCGCTGCCCGTCCACGGCGTGATGGTCGCCCAGCACGATCCGGGGCTGCGGGCCGCGCTGCGGGGGCCGAGCGTGCTCAACGTCCCCGACGGCAGGCCGCTGGTGTGGGCGCTCAACCTGCTCGGCGAGCACCTGCCGGACCGGGTCTACGGGCCGGAGCTGACGGACCGCTACTGCGGCCGCGCCGCGCAGCGGGGGCATCGCGTGTGGCTGTACGGCGGGCACGACCCCGAGGCACTGGACCAGCTGGCGCAGGCGCTCGAGCGCCGTCACCCCGGCATCGACATCGCCGGCCGCTGGTCGCCCCCGCATCGCCCGCTGAGCGCGGCGGAGGAGCACGAGGTGGCCGCGCGCATCAACGCCGACCGCCCGGACATCGTGTGGGTCGGGATCGGCGTGCCGAAGCAGGAGAAATGGATGGCGCGGATGCGCCCGCTGCTGGACGCGCCCGTGCTGGCCGGGGTGGGGGCCGCCTTCGACTTCCTGGCCGGCCGCAAGCGCCAGGCGCCGGCGTGGATGCAGCGGCGCGGGCTCGAGTGGCTCTTCCGCCTCTCCCAGGAGCCGCGCCGGCTGCTCGTGCGCTATCTGCGCTACAACCCGGCGTTCGTGGCGGGCTTTGCGCGCCAGTACCTGCGGGAGCGCCGCCGCCGCGACTCGCAGGGCGTTCTTTAGAATCGCCCGCGCGCCCGCCGTGTTCAGGCATAGATGAGCGACCCCTCCTTCCGACACGAAGTCTCCGTCGTCGGCCTCGGCCGAGTGGGGCTGCCGCTCGCCCTGAGCTTCGCGGACCGCGGTCTGCCGACGATCGGCGTGGATCGCGACAGCGCGATCGTCGAGCGCGTGCGCGACGGCATGATGCCGTTCCGCGAGCACGGCACCCAGGAATTGCTCGACCGCGTGCGCGGCGACGACAAGCTGGCGCTGTCGACGCGCATCGAGGACGCCGCCGAGGCCCGCCACATCGTCCTGACGCTGGGCACGCCGGCCTTCTCGCACATCGAGATCGACATCTCCGACATCCGCGCGGCGCTCGACGCGCTGCTGCCCGTGCTGCGCCCCGGCCATCACATCGTGCTGCGCTCGACGGTGGCGCCCGGCACGACCGAGTTCGTGGCCGGCTACATCGAGCAGCAGCGGGGTCTCGCGGTGGGCCGCGACGTGTTCGTCGCCCACGCGCCCGAGCGCATCGCCGAGAATCACTTCGTGGAGGAGATCGCGTCGCTGCCACACATCGTGGGCGGCGTCGACGACGAGTCCACGGAGCGCGTCGCACGGCTGTTCGAGGTGTTCGGATCGCGCATCGAGCGCACGACCCCCGTGCAGGCCGAGCTGGCGAAGATCTGGACCAACATCTTCCGCTACGCGAACTTCGCGCTGCCGAATCTGCTGATGATGAACTGCGAGCAGTACGGCGCAAACGTCTTCGAGGTGATCGACCTGATCAACCGCGACTACCCGCGCGGGGGCATCGCGGCGCCGGGGCTGACGGGTGGGACGTGCCTGCGCAAGGACTTCGCGTTCTCGGAGGAGCGCTCCAGTGCACCCGGGATGCTGATGTCGGTCTCGCGCGTCAACGAGAGCGTGCCGCTGTTCCTGGTGGAGGGGATCAAGAGCCGGCTGGGATCGCTGCGCGGCCGCAAGGTGGCGGTGCTCGGCCTCACGTTCAAGCGCGACTCCGACGACCTGCGCGACTCCCTGTCGGCAAAGCTGATCCGCCTGCTGGAACGCGAGCTGGCCGAGGTCGCCACCCACGATCCGCATGCCCCGCTGCCGGACGCGGGCCTCGCGGACGCGGTCCGCGCCGCCGCCGCGGTGGTGATCGCCACCAACCACTCCGAGTTCTCGGCGCCGGCGACGCTGGGCACGGTCGCCGAGGGCGCGCCCGGCGCGCTGGTCGTCGACCCGTGGAACTCGTTCGGCGCGTCCCAGGTGTTCGCGCCGGTCGAGCAGGTGGTCTCGCTCAGCGCCGCGCTCCAGACCACAGGGCAGCGTTGAGCCCGGGCCGGGTGCTCGTCACCGGAGGCGCCGGCACGATCGGCACGGCGGTGGTGCGACGTCTGCTGCGCGACGGGGCGCCGATACGGGTCGCAGACCAGCGCCCCGCACCCGATTGGATGCGGGAGTCGGCCGAGATCCACACGGGCGACCTGCGCGACGCCGATCAGGCGCGGCGGGCGCTCGAGGGATGCGGCCGCGTGGTGCACCTGGCCGCGATCGTCGGCGGCATCGCGAACTTCCACAAGCTCCCGTACACGCTGCTGGAGACCAACACGGCGCTCTACAACTCCCTCTTCCGCGCGGCGATCGAGCGTGACGTCGAGCGGCTGGTCTACGTCTCCTCCAGCATGGCCTTCGAACGCGCGGAGGAGTTCCCCACGCGGGAGGAGCACCTCGACCGCGCTCCCACCCCGCGCTCTGCCTACGGGTTCTCGAAGCTGGCGGGCGAGTACTGGTGCCGCGCGGCCGCGGACGAGTTCGGCCTGCGCTACTCGATCGTGCGCCCGTTCAACGCATACGGGCCGGGCGAGATGCCGGGTGACGAGCCGGGCATCGCGCACATCGTTCCCGACCTGATCGAGCGCGCGCTGCGCCGTCAGCGACCGTTCCCGATCTTCGGGTCGGGGGAGCAGACCCGCACGCTCACGCACGTGGACGACATCGCGGACGGGATCGCCGCCGCGCTCACCCACGGGGCGGCGGTGGGCGAGGACTTCAACGTGTCGGCCACGGAGGAGCTGACCGTGCGCGAGATCGCGCAGATCGTCTGGGAGGCGTGCGGCAACGATCCGGCGGAGCTGGAGCTGGAGCACCTGCCGTCGTTCGAGGTGGACGTGCAGCGCCGCTGGCCGTCGACCGACAAGGCGCGGCGGCTGCTGGGCTGGGAGGCGCGCATCGGCGTGCGCGAGGGCATCGCCGACACCGTCCGCTGGTTTCGGCGCGATCGGGCGGGATCTAGCCCAGCAGCAGCGGGATGACGTCCCGCTCCAGGCGCCGCCGCACCTCCGCCTCGGAGTAGGGCGCGACCAGCTCGCGCGCCCGCGTGCGGCACTCGGCGCGCGTTTGGGCCGGCATCTCGAGCGCGGCCCGCAGCGCGGCCGCGAGTGCCTCCGGGCTCGTGCTGCGCGCGACGAGCGCCGGCTCCAGGCGGCGCGCGATGGCCAGCGCCTCGTAGCCGCCCTCGGAGGGGGTCGTGACCAGCAGCACTCCGTGTGCCAGGGCTTCCAGCTGCGCGATCCCGTAGTCCTCGAAGCGAGACGCCGAGACGTATGCCTCCGCGCGGTGCAGCAGCGCCGCGTAACGCTCGGGGTCGAGGCTCCCGGCCCACTCGACGCCGGTCGGCTCGTCGATCCCGCGCGCGCGCAGGAACGCGCGCCCGCGCTCCGGTTCGATGCCGGTCGCGACCAGGCGATGGCGCCCGGTGCCCGCAATGCTCCAGGCGCGCGCAATCACGTCGAGGCCCTTCTTCTCGGGGTTGCCCGCGTAGCAGAGCACGATCGGGTCGCGCTCGTCGGGCACCGTGGCCGGGACCGCGACCGCGAAGGGCAGCGTCACGGCGCGGTCGCCCGGTACCGGTGGGGGGTGTCCGAGCCCGGCGGGGAGCAGCAGGGCGAGATGGCGCAGCGCCCGGCGCTCCAGCATGTGCTGCACGAAGTTCGCGCGGCCGGGCCGGTTGGTGGTCGTGAGCGCGTCGAAGCGCAGGCCCGCGATCCGCAGCCGGGAGCGCGGTTGGAGCATCGCCGACTGCACCCCCGAGAACAGGATCGCGCGCGGCCGATGGCGGCGCAGCGCGCGCGTGGCGGCGCGCCGCATGGCGGCCGCCTCCGCCAGGTCGGTCAGCTGCATGGTGCGCCGCAGATGGCGCGCGACCGCGAAATCCGTCGAGGCGACCGCCACCGAGAGGCCGAGGTCGCGCAGCATCTCGGCTGCGTGGGCGTCCACCCGCCGCCACCCCGCGGTGGTGCCGGGCGACACGAGCAGCACGTCGACGGTGATTCGCCGCACGCGCCGGGATGCTATTGCTCTGCTCCGTGTTACAGGCTTCCGTGATCGTCCCCACCAAGCGTCGCGCCGCATATCTGCGGGTCGCGCTCGCATCCCTGGCCGCTCAGGACCTCGATCCCGGGTCGTTCGAGGTGATCGTGGTCGATGACGGCCCCTCGGCCGATACACGCGCCGTCGCGGAGCAGGCCGCCCGCCGCGTGGCGCCCGCCGTGCGCTACGTGGAGCGCACCGGTGTGCCCGGCCTGAACTCCGCTCGCAACACCGGCGTGGATCACAGCACGGCACCCTTCGTGGTGTTCGTCGACGACGACGTCGAGGCGCCGCCGGGGTGGCTGCGCGAGCTGCTCGCCGGGCGCCGCCGCCACCCCGGCGCACTGGTCCTCGGCGGGCCGATCGAGCTGCGCCTGGAGGGATCGCGGTTGCGCATGTGCGGCCGCGAGGACCCCCCGATCACGACGCTCGACGCCGGGCCCGACGACCGCGAGGTCGAGGTCGTGTGGGGCGCGAACATGGGCGCCGACCGGCGCGCCTTCGAGCTGGCCGGCATGTTCGACGCGGGCGTGCCCTACGGGTTCGACGAGGACATGTGGGAGCGCCGCCTGCGCGAGCGCGGCGGGACGGTGATGTACGTGGCGCGCGCCGGGCTGGTGCACCGCCGTGATGCGCGCGACTCACGCCTGCGCCCGCTGATGCGCGCCGCCTACGCGCGCGGGCGCAGCCTGCGCCGCTACATCGAGCATCGCGGCCAGGCGCCGTCCGCGCCCCGCGAGCTGCGCGTGCTGGCCGGCTGCGTGTGGCACATCTTTCGCCGCCGCTGTGGCAACGGGCTGCTGCTGGCGGCCCATTCCGCGGGCCGCGTGCGGGAGATGCTCGCACGATGAGCTTCGATCCCGAGCGGGTGCTCTCCGGCCAGAGCGGCATCGTCGAAGGCCCGCGCCGCCGCGCGCGCGCACGTGCGCGCGACCTCGCCGACTCGGCCGCGGCGCTGGCCACGCTCGCGCCGTTGCGGGTGGGGATCGCCGCGCGGCGGCTCCCGCGTCGCAGCGTGCTCGTGCTCGGGATCTACGCGCCCGACGGCGGGGCGGCGATGGCGCGCGCCGTCGCTGCGCTGCGCGACGAGCGCCATCGCGTGCGGTTCGTGCTCGGCGCGCTGGGCGAGGGCGAAGCCGCCCTCTCCCACGAGACCGCGATCGAAGGCCTCGCCGGGGCCGGAAAGTTCGAGAACCTCAACGCGCTGCTCGCGACGACCACGATCGCGGCGCACGACTGGGTGCTCGTGCTGGACGACGACGTCGGCCTGCCGCGGAGCTTCCTCGGCAGCTTCCTGGCGTGCTCCGAGAGCCTTGGCCTGCAGCTGGCCCAGCCGGCGCATCGCCACACGAGCCACGCGGCGTGGGCGGTCACGCGCCGGGAGCGGTGGACCGTGGCGCGCCGCACGCGGCTCGTCGAGATCGGGCCGGTGACGGCCTTTCATGCGTCCATCGCCGCGGACTTGCTGCCATTTCCCCCGCTGCGCATGGGCTGGGGTCTCGACGCACACTGGGGAGGGCTCGCGCGGGAGCGGGGGTGGCGCCTGGGCGTGGTCGACGCCACGCCGATCCGGCACGAGTCACGCCGCCCCGCGACTCGCTACGACCGGGGCGCCGCGATCGCCGAGCTTGCGGAATTCCTCCCCGGCAGGCCCTTCGTGGAGCGCGACGCCGCCCTCGAGGTGGTGGAGCGGCACCGGTCCCTGAAGGCCTGGAGCGGCTAGGAACCAAGCGATCCGGTGCACCTCGTCGCTAGTCTGTGCGACCTGCTGCCCGCATCCCTGCGCTCCTTCGCGGGTTGGTTACCGGTGCGGCGTGTGACCGTGCCGCTTCAGAAACGCGATGTCCGACGTGCGAACAAGACACATCGCCCTTGCCGCCCTGCTCACGTGCCTCCTGGCGCTGGCGTTGGCCGCGCCTGCGCCCGCCAGTCCGGCCGGCGTGATCCGCGACTGCAGCGAGGACGGGGTCCTGAACGGCAAGTACTCCCAGTCGGACCTCGACGGGGCGCTCGAGCAACTGCCCTCCGACCTGGACGAGTACACGGACTGTCGTGCGGTGATCCGGCGCGCGCAGCTCGGCTCCGCGGGGAGCAAGCGCCGCGCCGCGCGCAGGCCCTCCGCTGCGGAGCGGGTGGACGCCGGTGCGCCGCCCACCGGAGGCGAGCAGCAGAAGATCGAAAAGGCGGCCCGATCGGACGCTCCGGTGCGCATCGGGGACGAGGGAGTGCGGCCGGGCGAGAGCGCGCAGGCGCTCGACTCCTCCGGTTTCGGCGGCGACCTGCCGCCGCTCCTCGTGATCGTGCTGCTCGCGCTCGGCGGCCTGTGCCTGAGTGGCCTGGCCGCGGCCGCGCGGCGCCGCGGCATCGGGGAGGGGGTGAGGCGTGGAATCTCACGCTTCCGCCGCTAGCGCCCCCACGGAGGTGACGACAGCCCGCAGCGGCCCAGCGGTCGCGGTCCGGCGCCTGCGCTGGGATCCCGGGCCCGCGATCTGCCTGACGCTCGCCGGGGTGTTGGCGGCGATCGCGTTCGTCGGGAACGGCGGCCTGCAACTCGGCTCCTCGACGCTCGTGGAGGTGGCGGTGATCCTCGCGGCGGGAGCGCTCGTCGCGGCCGCCCTGTTGTTCGCGGCCGCCGACGCGCCCCTGTACGGCGGAGCGGCGCTCGCTGGAGTGGCAGCGCTCGCCGCGGTCACCGCGCTCTCGATCCTGTGGTCGCTGCATCCGGCGGACTCCTGGATCGAGACCAACCGCACGCTCGCCTACCTGGCCGCGTTTGCGGGGGGAATCGCGGCGGTGCGGCTGTTCGCCCGGCGCTGGGAAGCGGTGCTGTACGGCGTCCTGCTCGCGCTCGCGATCGTCTGCCTGTACGGGCTCGCCACCAAGGTCGCTCCCGGCTGGCTGGCCGAGGACGAGGTCTACGCGCGGCTGCGTGAGCCCTACGGCTACTGGAACGCCGTCGGCGTGACGGCGGCGATGGGAGTCCCGATCTGCCTGTGGCTCGGCACCGGTGAAGCCGCACCGCGGATCCGGGCGCTCGCCTATCCCGCGCTCGGCATCCTGATCGTGACGATGCTGCTGAGCTTCTCGCGCGGCAGCATCCTCGCCGCGGCCGCGGGGATCGCCTTGTGGCTGGCGCTCGTGCCGCGGCGCCTCGCGACGCTGGCCGTGCTGCTGCCCGCGGTCGCCGGAGCGGGGATCGTGACCGCCTGGGCCTTCAGCCAGAGCGCGCTCACCGACGATCGCGTCGTCCTGGCCGAGCGCGAGGACGCAGGCATCCTGTTCGGCGCCATCCTGGTCGTGATGGCCGGGGCGCTGTTCGTGGCGGGCCTGCTGATCGAGCGCCGGGCCCGCACGCGCCCGCTGGCGTCCGATACGCGGCGCAGGCTCGGCACGCTCGCACTCGGGTCGCTGGCCGCGGTGCCGCTCGTCGTGCTGGCCGGCCTTGCCTTCAGCGACCGTGGCATCGGCGGCACGGTGTCGGACCGCTGGGAAGAGCTGACCACCTCGCAGCAGACCCCCCAGAACGATCCGGGCCGGCTGATCGAGGCCGGGAACGTGCGCACGATCTACTGGGCACGAGCGATGGACGTGTGGGGGGAGCACGAGGTCGCCGGCGCCGGCGCCGGCTCGTTCGCGCAGGCGCAGCTGCGGTTCCGCAACGAGTCGACCCAGGGCCGTCACGCCCACGGCTATGTCCATCAGACCCTGGCCGACCTCGGCCTGATCGGGCTGGGGGTGAGCCTCGCCGCGCTGGCCGGCTGGCTGCTCGCGACCCGCGCCACGCTGGCGCTCACGCGCCGGCGCCTGCCCCGGACGTGGACGCCGGAGCGGACGGGGCTGCTCGCGCTCGCGCTGGTCGCGGTCGTGTTCGGGGTGCACTCCACGCTCGACTGGACCTGGTTCGTACCCGCGGTCGCGGTCGCGGGGCTGTTCTGCGCGGGGTGGGTGGCGGGGCGCGGCCCGCTGCCGTCCACCGGCGCGCTCGCCGGCCCCGACGACGGCGCGGAGCACGCCGCTCCCACTCGGGGCCGGGTGCTCGGGCCACGTGGAGCCGCCGCACTCGCGGTGCTGGCGCTGGCCTTGGTCTCGTCGCTCGCGGTCGCGCAGCCCTGGCGCGCCGACCGCGAGGGCGACGAATCGCTCGCGCTGCTGGACCGCGGCGACATCCCGGCGGCGCGCGCCGCTGCCGAGCGCGCGGGCGACATCAATCCGCTGTCAGCCGAGCCGTACTTCGAGCGCGCCGCGATCGAAGACGCCGCGGGCAGCCGCGCGCGGGCGCTGCGCGCGCTGCAGGACGCGGTGCGGCTGGAGCCCGCGAGCCCGGAGGCATGGCGGCGCCTCGGCGAGTACTACGCGATCAACCTCGACGACCCGGCCCGCGCGGTGCCGGTGCTGCAGGGCGCGCTGTACCTCGACCCGGCCTCCCAGCTGTCCCGCAGCAGCTACCTCGTCGCGCTGCGCGCGCGCGCCGCCGCCGAGGCCGCGCGCCAGGCCGCCGCGCGGGCCGCCCGCCGGCGCGGCGCGGCTCGCCGCGCCGCAACGACGGCTCAGCCCGCTCCGGCGCCCGCGCCCTAGTCCGCCCTAGTCTTCTGCGCGGCCGATGCCGGCCCGCCGGCCAAGCGCGACCAGAGTCTCGCGCAGCAGCGGCGCGCCGCCGTGCGCGCTCACCGCAACCCGCTCGAAGCCCAGGTCACGGAGCAGCGCGCGCAGCGACCGCGCGGTGTAGAAGCGCAGCTCCGGCGCCAGTGGGTCGTAGTGGCGCTCGAACGAGCGCAGCGCGACCAGCACGTTTCGCAGGCGCCCGTGGAACGGGACGGCGACGGCGAGCAGACCGCCGCCGGCGAGCACCCGGCGCGCCTCCGACAGCAGCGTCTGCGTGTCCGCCACGTGCTGGAGCACGTTCACGCAGGTGACGACGTCGAAGGCCCCGTCGCCGAACGGGAGGCTCCCGTCCGCGGCCGGCGCCACGAGCTCCAGCTCCGGGTGCGCGGCGCGCGCCCGCGCGAGCGCCGTGGGGGCGGGGTCGAGCCCCGTCACCCGCGCGCCGCCGGTCGCCAGCCGCGCCGCGAACGTGCCGTCGCCGCAGCCCAGGTCGAGCACGCGGCCGAGGCGCTCGCCCGCCAGCGCGCGCTCCACCCGGTCGTGCACGGCCGGATCGTGCCCGGCACCGGCGGGCAGCTCCCGCCAGATTTCCTCGTGGGCGAGAACGGGAGCTAGAACGCTCCGCGCCGCCGCAGCACGGCGGGCAAGGTCTTCAGCAGGATCGAGAGGTCGAGGAACACGCTCCACCGCTCGAGGTACAGGAAGTCGAGGCGCACCAGCTCGTCGAAGTCGAGCTCGGCGCGACCCGACACCTGCCACAGCCCGGTGATCCCGGGGAGCACCAGGTAGCGCTTGCGGTGCCAGTCGTCGAGGCGGCTGTAGTCGCGCAGCGGCAGTGGCCGCGGGCCGACCATCGACATCTCGCCGCGCAGCACGTTGACCAGCTGGGGCAGCTCGTCCAGGCTGAAGCGCCGCAGGAAGCCGCCGACCCGCGTGACGCGCGGGTCCCGCCGGATCTTGAACAACGCGCCGCTGGCCTCGTTCATCGACTCGACCTCCTCCTGGCGCTGCTCGGCGTCGGTGTGCATCGTGCGGAACTTGAGGCAGTCGAACGGCGTGCCCCCGATGCCGGGCCGGCGGCTGCGGAACAGCGCCGGGCCGGGCGAAGTGGCCTTGATCGCCAGCGCGATCCCGAGCAGCACGGGGGAGAGCAGCACCAGGCTGGAGCCCGCGACGACGATGTCGAAGCTGCGCTTGATCACGAAGTCGACTCCCTCGAAGACGGGCGGCTTCAGCTCGAACAGCGGCACCGTCTGGCCCGGCACCAGCTCGTGGCGATGGGTCATGATCTCCATCGTCGTGGGCGCGATGCGCACCGCGACACGCCGCTCGTGACACTGGTTGACCAGCTCGATCGCCTCCGCGGGCGGGAAGTCGGGGTCGGCGATCACGACCTCCTGCACGCGGTGCTCGGCGAGCAGCCTGGGCAGCTCCTCGAGCGTGCCGAGGTTGCGCAGCCCGTTGTCGGGCTTGGGCGTCAGGGAGATGTAGCCCACGGGCTCGTAGCGCGTACCGGACCTGTCGTCCGCGAGCGCGTGCGCGACCGCGTCGATCTGCTCCCCCGACCCGACCAGGATCGCGCGGCGCCGGCGGCCCAGCGCGCGCAGCAACAGCGCGGTCGCCCGCTCGTAGCCCCAGCGCAACGTGCTGACCCAGATCAGCGCGAAGAACAGGCCGCCGTAGAAGATGTAGTAGGAGCTGAAGTCGAGTCCGTTCACGACCGCGAAGGCGATCGCCGCCAGCGCGGCGAGCGTGAGGCCGGCGACGATCGCGGCGAACCCCGGACGCGCCTCGCGGCGGCTGTAGAGGCCGCTGCGCGAGAACAGCAGCGCCGTCACGAGGAACACGAACGGCACGTACTCCTCGGTCGTGTGCCGCACGTCGTCGAACGAGAAGTTCCCCCGCACGAACTCCTTGAAGGCGAGCGCGGTGAAGATCGCACCCACGATGCCGGCCAGGTCGAGCGCCAGCAGCGAAGCGATCCGCGTGGCGCGCTCGAACGCGCGGGCGTGGATCAGCGCGGAGATCAGGCTCGGGCGCCGCGCACGTACGTCGCGACGGACGTCCTCGGGTTCCACGTCGGCGGAGATCGTGCCCGCCACCCGCAACGGCGGGTCGGGGCGCGGGAACCGCGGTTGGTGAACCTCGGCGTCGGTGTTCGCGGTGGGCGGATCGGTGCGGGTCGCGGGTTCAGTCATGACGTGGGAGTCCGAGCGCGATACGGGGACTTCGGTCCGTGCTCGTGGGAACACGGCGAACGAGTCGGGGTAGCGGGATGCGACATCGTCTCGGTTGCGGCGGATCCGTCCGCGGCCACTACTTGCCTGGATACCCGCAAGGGAGGGTTCCCGGGTTCCGGACCCCGCAAAACTACCACCGGGCCGGTGGGCGGGCACCGCGCAGCTGCGCGGGCCGCCACAATGCTCCCCGCAGATCAGCCGGAAATCGCCACGGGCGCGCCGCAAACCCGCATCGGAGCGCGGTTCACGGTGGGTCTGCGGGACTTTCCAATTCGATCGAGGAGGTGCGCGGTGACGGCTGAAGAGTGGATTCGAACATTCGCCGAGGAGATCGGCTGCGCGCCGCCCGACCAGGCGCAGATGGACCAGATCCTGCGGCTGGCCTCGGTCGCGGCCCACGCCTCAGAGCGCAGAGCCGCCCCGATCGCCTGCTACCTGGCCGGCACCACCACCACCCCCCTCGCCCAACTGATCGAGCGGGCGGAGGGCGTGGCTGAAGCGGCCGGAGGGGGAGGGTCTGGAACTGGCTGAAAAGGAGCGCCAGTTACGGGCCCTCCCCCGGAGGCCAACGCCGGCGGAGGGGCCAACCGCCTGCGGACTGCGCTAACTCGCGCCCATCAACCGCTCGATGCCGGACTGCTCGATCGTCATCCGCAACCCGTCGGCCAGCTCGACCTCGGGACCCCACTCCAGCACCTCGCGCGCCAGCGTGATGTCGGGCTGGCGCACCTTCGGATCGTCCTCGGGCAGCGCCTCGAACACGATCTCCGAGCGCGAGCCGGTCACCTCGATCACGGTCTCCGCCAGCTCCAGCAGCGTCATCTCGATCGGGTTGCCGAGGTTCACCGGCTGGTGGTACTCGGACGCCATCAACCCGACCAGTCCGCGCACGAGGTCCTCCACGAAGCAGAAGCTGCGCGTCTGGGAGCCGTCGCCGAACACCGTCAGCGGCTTGTCCTGGAGCGCCTGGCGCAGGAACGTCGGGATCGCGCGGCCGTCGTGCGGGCGCATGCGCGGGCCGTAGGTGTTGAAGATGCGTGCGATGCGCGTGTCCACGCCCTGCTGGCGGTGGTAGGCCATGGTCAGCGCCTCGGCGTAGCGCTTCGCCTCGTCGTACACGCCGCGCGGGCCGATCGGGTTCACGTGGCCCCAGTAGCTCTCGGGCTGGGGGTGCACCTCCGGGTCGCCGTACACCTCCGACGTCGATGTCAGCAGGAACCGCGCACGCTTCTTCTTGGCCACCCCCAGCATGTGGTGCGTCCCGTAGGAGCCCACCTTCAGCGTGTGCAGCGGCAGCCGCGCGTAGTCGATCGGGCTGGCCGGGCTGGCGAGGTGGTAGATGAAGTCGATCGGGCCGTCGACGGACACGAACTCGGTGATGTCCTGCTCGACGAACTCGAACTCGTCCTGGCCGATGTGCTCGATGTTCTCGAGCGACCCCGTGTCCAGGTTGTCTATGCAGATGACCCTGTCGCCCAGCTCCAGCAGGTGCTCGCAAAGGTGCGAGCCCAGGAAGCCGGCGCCGCCGGTCACAACGCAAACCGTCACTTAAAAACCGCCCCTCGGTCCTGAGATTCCCGGAAGATCCGCCGTGCCGTGCCACTGTAACAACCGGCGCGCGGCCGGGCACGGCGTCCTGTGTCGCCGGGCGGGTTGGTTGCGGCCGGGGTCACGCGACCCGAGCGAGTCAGCGAATTTCCCGGAATTTGCGGGTTTTCCCCCGATTTTCCGCAAATTGGGCACTTCACCCGGGACATCGGGACATCGCCCCCGCTGCTTGACTCGCGGGAGGGCATTGCCGCGGCCGATCCCACGCGGATTGCCTGCCACGTGAGTGGCCGGTGCTCCAATGGACTCTCGGTGGCCGCCGCGACAGCCTCGGCCGCAGGATGTCAACCCATCGAGGCCGCAACGGCGCCGGCCCGCACGCGCCGCAGCAAAGCTCGCGCGAGAGCCCGGACGCCACGGCGCTCTTCGCCGCGGCGGTCGAGCTCGCGACGGCGGGCGCCGGGGCGTTCCGGCGCACCGCCCGCCGCTACTCGATCTGCGCGGCGGACGCCGACGACGCATACCAGCGCAGCCTCGAGATCCTGCTCACCAAGGCGCCGACCGCGGACCGCTCCGAGCTGCGGCCCTGGCTGCACACGGTCATCAAGCACGAGGCGCTCGCCGTCCGGCGGCAGCGCGAGCGCAGCGTCGCCGCGGACGAGCACGCCGCCGCCGAGACGGCGGCGCCGCCCGAGGGCGGCCCCGAGGAAGCCGCCAGCGACCGCGAGCGAGTGCGACACACGGCGGAGGCGCTGGGGACGCTGAAGCCGAGCCAGCTGCAGTGCCTGGTGCTGAAGGCGCTGGGCTATTCGTACGCCGAGATCTCGCAGCGCACGGGGTTCAGCCAGACCAAGGTGAACCGCTGCCTGACCGAGGGGCGCCGGCGATTCTTCGAGTGCTTCGGCGAGATCTCCTCGGGAGGGCGCTGCGCGCGCTTCCGGCCGATCCTGTCGGCCCTCTGCGACGGGCACGCGGAGGACACGGCCGAGCGCAGCGTGCGCGCTCACCTGTCCTCGTGCCAGTCGTGCCGGGCCGCCCTGCGGACGTATCGCTCCGCCCCCGCCCGTCTGGCCGAGCTGGTTCCGCCCGCGGTGCTGCTGCCGCTGCTCGAGCGGTCGAGCACGTGGTCGAGGTTGTCGGATTGGGTGTCAAGCGGCGGCGGCGAGCGGGCGGGCGCGCTGGGCGCGAAGCTCCAGCAGGGCGCCGAGATGATCAGCGCCCAGAAGGCGGCGGCAGTCGTGGCGTCCACCGCCGCGCTCGCGGGGGGCGGTGTCGCGGTGCAGGAGCAGGTGCGGGGACTGCCCGAGCGCGAGCAGCCGGCGCGCGTCGAGCGGCCGGCCGCGCCGGTCGCGCAGTCCGACCCCGAACCGGCGGCGCCCGCCCCCGCCGCCCCCGCCGCGGAACCGCCCGCGGCGCAATCGCACGAACCGCCGCGCGCGCAGACCGTCGCCGCGACCACGGCAACCGAGTTCGGCCCCGAGCGCTCGACCGACGCCCCGCCGGCACCGGTGGCCGTGCGGGAGAGCTTCGGCGCGGTTGCAGGCGCGCCGGCGGGCGCGCGGGCGCGCGCGGCGGGCGCGGAGTTCGGACCGTGAGGCTGCTCGTGGCGGCGGCGTGCACCGCGACGTTGGCAGTGGCGGTCGCTGCGCCCGCGCAGGCGGGCGTCTACGAGGTGCACGCCTGCGGCAGCATCGCGGGAGCGGCGCAGAACGCATTCGCGGCGGCTGCCGATTCCATGATGAGCGCCTATTCGATCTGCCCTCCGTCGAGCGGGGTCGGAACCGGCATCGTCACGAAGGCCACGTCGAACGGCGGACGCGCTCCCTACGGAGCCGGGGCCTACCAGGTCTTCACCGCGCCGCCGGGTACCCAGCTCGCCGAGGTCACCTTCAACGTCGGCGCGATCCGCCTCAGCTACGACTGGTCGGTGGGGATCGTCGCCTTCGGCGGCGATTGGGACGCGGGCGACTATCCCTACGGCTGCTATCCGTGGAACTCCTACTGCGGGGTCGGGACTTCCGTGTTCTCGATCGCCGCTACGGTCAACCTGTACTCGCACCCTCGCTTCAGGTTCCAGACGCGTTGCGTCAACCCGGCCGGCTGCGACCTGTCTGCGAGCCCGTTCAATCCGGCGAACCGCGGGCTCTTCTCGGCGGCCAACGTGACCGTGCGGGTGCGCGACGTGACCCCGCCGGCGCTCGTCCCGGTGCGCGGCGCGCTGTGGAACGGTGGATGGCATCGCGGAAGCGAGGAGGCGTGGACGAACTACACCGACGGCGCCGGGATCATGATGTCGCGGCTCTACGCCGACGGCATTCCCCGCCAGACGCTCGACTTCCGCGACGTGTCGATGCCGGAGTGGGCGCGTTGCGACTTCACGCGGCCGCGGCCCTGCGTGGACTTCGCGCCGGGGGGCCTCGGCATCGACACCGCCACGCTTGCCGACGGCGTCCATCGGATCGATGTGGAGGCGATCGACGCCGCAGGCAATGGAGCCCGGGTCGGTCATTCGATCCAGGTCGACAACTCGGTCCCGGCAAAGCCGGAGGGGGTCGTGGTGGCCGGGGGAGAGAGCTGGCGGTCGTCGAACCGCTTCGACCTGCACTGGGCCAACCCGCCCGGGCAGGTCGCGCCGATCGTGCGGGCGCACCACCGCCTGTGCCCGGCGAGCGGGGGCGACTGTGTCACGGGCGCCGCGGAAGCGAACGAAATCTCCGCGCTGGGCCTGCGCGTGCCCGAGCCCGGCGAGTGGCTCGCGCGGGTCTGGCTGGAGGACGCGGCCGGCAACCACGACGCTGCCCGCGCGAGCGACGCCGTGCGGCTGCGCTTCGACGACGAGGCGCCGACCGCGGTCTTCGCCGAGCAGGAGCCGGGTGACCCGCGCGCCGTGCGGGCCCGGGTGGCCGACGTGGGATCCGGCGTGGCCGAAGGGTCGGTCGAGCTGCGCCGCCTCGGCACGGCATCGTGGATCGACGCCGGCGGCGTGATCAGCGCCGGCACGCTCGCGGCGCGCGTCGACGACCTCGCCCTGCCCGACGGCACGTACGAGCTGCGCGCGCGGGTGCGCGACGTCGCTGGGAACGAGCGCAGCGGCACGCGGCGCGCAGACGGCTCGCCGATGCGACTGGTGCTGCCGCTGCGCGCCGCCGGCGCGATCGTGCTGAGCGCGCGCAGGTGCCGGGCGCGCGCCCGCCGCTGTCGTCCGCTGCGGACGATCCGCAACGGCGCCACGGTGCTCGCGCGCCTGACCGCAAACGGCGGACCCGTGCCCCGCGCGCCGGTCACCGTGCTGTCGCGGCCGCGCACCGGCGCGACCTTCGCGCCGATCGCCGCGCTGCGCACGGATCCCGACGGACGCCTGGCGTTCAAGGCCGCATCAGGCCCCTCGCGCACACTCAGGTTCCGATGGGTGGGTACCGCCACGGCGCGCCCGGCGTCGGCCGATGTGCTGGTGCGCGTACCGGCGCGATCCACGATCGCGGTCGACCGGCGCGCCGTGCGCAACGGCGAGTCGGTGACGTTCAGCGGGCGGCTCGGGGGCCGCCCCCTGCCCGCGGGCGGCAAGCTCGTCGACCTGCAGGTGAAGCTGCGCGGGCGCTGGCGGACGTTCGCGGCGCCGCGCGCCGACTCCAGCGGCCGCTGGAGCTACGCCTACCGCTTCGAGGCCACCCGCGGGGCCGTGCGCTACCGCTTCCGCGCCCGGATCAGGCGCGAGGCGGCCTACCCCTATGAGCTGGGGCACTCCCGCATCGCGCGGGTGACGGTCCGCGGCTGAAGGGGCGACCCGGACGGGCGTCCGTTTGGGCCGCCGCACGGCCCGGGTAAGGCAACGCCCGACCGCATTCGCCATCATGTCCCCCGTGACCCCGACCAAGACGCGACTCCGAGAGCTGGCCACGCTGCGCCCCGAGGGCCACAAGGTCCTGAGCCTCTACCTGAACCTCGACCCCAGCGAGTTTCCCACCCCGAAGGCGCGGAAAACCGAGCTCGAGTCCCTGCTCGGCGTGGTCGAGCGCGCGGTGCGCGACGACGGCCTGCCACACGACCAGAAGGCGGAGCTGAAGCAGGACGTGGAGCGGGTCAGGACCTGGTTCACCAGCGAGTTCGACGCCAGCGGCACGCGCGGCGCGGCCGTGTTCGCGGCCTCCGCGATCGATCTGTTCGAGGTGCACACGCTGGGGCGGCCGATCCGCAGCGAGGTGACGATCGACGACTCGCCGTTCATCGAGCCGCTCGCCGGCATGCCCGGCGACGACGGCTACAGCGTGCTGCTGATCAACCGCCAGCTCGCGCGCATCCTGGCCGGGGGTGCTGACGACATGCGCGAGATCATCAGCTTCGTGGACGACGTGCACCGCTGGCACGACCAGGGCGGCTGGTCGCAGGCGCGCTACCAGCGCGGCATCGAGAAGGAGACGAAGGACCACCTCAAGCACGCCGGGGACGAGCTGTTCAAGCTCTTCAAGCGGGGTGCCGCCCAGCGCCTGATCATCGGCTGTCCCGACGAGCTGCGCGGCGAGGTCGAGAGCAACCTGCACAGCTACCTGCGGGAGCGCATCGCCGGCCATCTCGACATCGACGTGAAGGCGAGCCCGAAGGACGTCGCGCAGGAGGCGGGCGAGATCATCGCGCGCGACGAGCGCGATCGCGAGCGCCACTGGCTCGACCGCCTGCAGGCCGGGCTGGGGCGCGAGGAGCGCGCCGCCGCGGGACTGGCGGACACGCTCGCGGCGCTCAACGAGCAGCGCGTGGAGGCGCTGCTCGTGCACAGCGGCTTCCGCGCAGGGGGCTACGCGTCACCGCGCGTGGACTTCCTCTCCCCGGAACCCGGCGTCTCGCCCACCGGCGACGAGCTACAGCAGCGCGACGACGTGGTCGAGTCGGCGATGGAACGGGCGCTGGAGCAGTCGGCCGAGGTCGTGGTGGTGCACCACCACGAGGACGTGAAGGCGGTGGGCTCGATCGCCGCCGTGCTGCGCTTCTAGCGCTCGCAGGCGCTCCACAGGCCGCGGCGCTGCTCGCGGGCGCGCCGCGCGAGGCGGTCGAAGCGGTCCGCGAAGTCGGTGTTCGGCGGGATCTCCAGCGTGCGCGCGTATCCGCGGCGCACCAGTTCGGCGTTCACGAACCGGCCGCCCTCGAGCAGGTACACGTAGGCCAGCATCCGCCCGTATCGGTCGGTGCGCTCGCGGCCGATCCGCAGACGCACGCGCCGGCCGGTGACGAGCCGGTCGTTGAAGTCGCTCGCCTGTTTTGCGTAGCACTGCACCGGCTCGCCCGGCTTCACGGACTCGGGCGTGTCCACACCGATGTAGCGCACGGTCAGTACGCGGCTGCGGCTCGGCACGCGCACCTTTACGGTGTCACCGTCGACGATGCGCTCGACGCGGCCGGTGAGGCTCGCGCCCCGCAACGGTCCGTCATCGTCGCCGCCGCCGAGCAGGTCGAAGCCGCCGCCGCCCGCGAACGCGAGCACCAGGAACAGGCCGACCCACGCGACAGCGGAGCGCGACGACATGCGCTACTCGTCTCCCGTGGAGGGCCGGCGGCGGGCGCGCTTGCGCTCCGCGCGGTG
The DNA here is from genome assembly GCA_963816975.1 of uncultured Solirubrobacterales bacterium. GTDB lineage: Bacteria > Actinomycetota > Thermoleophilia > Solirubrobacterales > JBBDJG01 > DASRIA01. Next base: position 34,112 of record CAWFMD010000001.1, read on the forward strand.
GCGCTTCTGCTCCAAGCGCCGGCGGCGCGCGGCCAACGTGGGACGTGTCGCGTGCCGCGCGCGGCGCGGCTTCAGCGCCGCCGCGAGCCGCTCGCGCAGGCGCTCCAGCGCCAGCTCGCGGTTGCGCGCCTGACCGCGCGCATCTTGCGCGACGGCGGTCACCCGCGGGCCGAGCCGCGCCTGGATGCGCCGCTGCTGCTCCGCCGGCAGGGATGAGGCCGCGACGTCGAACACCGCCTCGACCCGCGAGGCGGTGACATTCGCGTGCTGGCCGCCGGGGCCCGACGAGCGGCTGGTGCGCAAAGTGACATCCGACAGCGGGATCGCGACTCCCGGGCGGATCTGCATCGGATCCTCCATGTCTTGAAGGTACCGGCGACCGCGGCACTAGCCTGTGTCCATGCAGACCGGAACGGTGGAGGCCGTCTACGTCGCGCCGCAGGCAGAAGTGCTGCCGGCAGCGGTCGTCGCCGCGACCGCCGTCGCGGGCAAGGGCATCGCGGGCGACCGGTACTTCGAGGACGACGGCACGTTCTCGGACAACCCGCGCAGTGACGGCCGCGACATCACGCTGGTCGCGGTGGAGGCGGTCGAAGGCCTTGCGCGCGACACCGGGATCGAGCTGGATCCCGCCGAGACCCGCCGCAACGTCCTCACCCGGGGGATTGCGCTCAACGACCTGGTCGGCCGCCGCTTCACCGTGGGCGAGGCCGAGTGCGTGGGCCGGCGGCTGTGCGACCCGTGCAGCCACCTGGAGAAGCTCACGCAGCCCGGAGTGCTGAGGGGCCTCGTCGATCGCGGCGGCCTGCGCGCCGACATCGTGCGCGGCGGGGCGATCCGGCCCGGCGACGAGGTGCGCGAGGTGGGGGCCGCGTAGGATCCGACAGGGCCAGACGCCGCCACCTGCTCCCCTCCGTGTGCTAGACCCAGGTGGAGATATTTTCAAGGGAGGGAGAGGTCGGTGAGATCAGCCCTGCGTTGTCTGCTTCTGTCGTTCTTGGCCTGCCTGGGCTGCGCTTCGACGGCGGCGGCCACGCACGTGAACTGCGGCGACTTGTTGACGCAGGACACCACGCTCGACAGTGACCTTGCCTGCCCGGGTGACGCCCTCAGGATCGGGGCGGACGGCGTCACGCTCGACCTGGCCGGGCACGAGATCCGCGGACCCGGCGTGTACAGCGGCGGGGTCGCGGTCGACAACCGCCGCCTGCAGCCTGCGGATCCTCGCGCGTTCAACGACATGAGGGTGGAGAACGGGCGCATCACCGACTACTCGACCGCCGTTCGCGTTCAGGACGCGACAGGCGGGCGCATCGCGGACCTCCGGCTGAACGTGAACGTCTTGTTCTTGCAGGGAGTAGGCGGATACGACCTGCGGCGAAACAAGTTCCTGACAGGAAGCATCCTGCTCAACAACGCAAGCTCGACACTTGTCCGCAACAACCGTGTCGATAGCGGGCGGATCCAGGTCATACAGGGTGTGCAGAACGTCTTCGACCGTAACACGGCGCTCGCCATGACCATCGCTGCCTCTCACTCGCAGGTGACTCGAAACCTCGTGCGCAGTGTGAGCGGGGTGTACGGCATCGAGGTGAACAACTCGACCGGAAACACGGTTGCGCACAACGTCGTCATGGGCGCCGGTGTCGGCATCGGCCTGGCCAGCCAGGATGGGGCCATCATCTCCGGCAACCGCGTCACCCGTAGCGCCGAGGACGGAATCAGGGTTGTGTTTTCCACGGACACGCTTCTGGAGCACAACTTCACCGCGCGTAACGGTGACGACGGCATCGATGTGGACAGCCTCCCGACTACCCTCACCGAGAACATTGCCAACCAGAACGGGGACCTCGGCATCGAGGCTTTGTCGGGAACCACGGACGGCGGAGGAAACAAGGCGCGCCAGAACGGAAACCCCGCGCAATGCACCGGGGTGGGCTGCAGCTAGCTCGTCGGCACGCGGCTGCCGGCCCGATCGTCTGAACGCGTAGGATCTCGCGCGTGAAGCAGCTGGCCCCCGACCTCTGGATGCTGAGCGGCTTTCCGCCGAACGGCATCAACGTCTACCTGATGGGGGACACGCTCGTCGACGCGGGCACCCGCCACTCCGGGCGGCGCATCTTCCGGCAGGTCGAGGGCCATGACGTGAGGCGGCACGCGCTCACGCACGCGCACCCCGACCACCAGGGCGCCAGCCGGCAGGTGTGCGAGCGGCTCGGGATCGAGTTGTGGTGCGGCGAGCGCGACGCGGACGCGATGGAGAGCGGCAACCTCGGCCAGAAGCCTCACCCCGTCAACACGCTGATCATGAAGATGTGGGGAGGACCGCCGCATCCGGTCGCCCGCCGGCTGCGTGAGGGCGACGAGGTGGCCGGCTTCCGCGTGCTGGACGTGCCGGGCCACTCGCCCGGCCACGTCGCCTACTGGCGCGAGCCGGACCGCGTGCTGGTCGTGGGCGACGTGCTGAACGGCATGAACGTGATGACCGGCATCAGGGGCCTGCACGAGCCGCCGGCCCCCTTCACGACCGACCCGGCACTGAACCGCGAGTCGGCCCGCAGGCTGGCCGCGCTGGAGCCGTCGCTGGTCGTCTTCGGGCACGGGCCGCCGCTGCGCGACACGCGCAAGTTCGTGGACTTCATAGGCGGCCTCGAGCGCTAGCGCGCGCTAAGCGGGGCGGATGTTCTGATTGCCCCGGAACACGTTGTCAGGGTCGTACTGCGCCTTGATGCGGGCCAGCCGCGCGTACTTCTCCTCGCCGTAGGCGGCTCGCACGCGGTCCTGTCCCTCGTCGCCGATGAAGTTCAGGTACACGCCGCCTGAGGCGAACTCCCTGACCGCGTTGCGAAACGCCTTCGCCCAGCCGATCACCCGTTCGTCGTCGCCGGGGTCCTCCCACAGCGCGAACGGGTGCACGACCCAGCGGGCGTCACGCTGCTGCATGGGCGTCTCGTCGTCGCCGATGCGCGCGACCGCCTCGCCCCAGGGCAGGATCAGCGACTGGGACGGACTGGGGCTGGGCATCGCGAGGGAGTGGCGGTGGATCGTCTCGATCGCGTCGTCGGTGATCTCGTGCAGATACTCCGCGGTCCACCAGTTGCGGTATCCGGGCGGGTCGTCGACCGAGCACTGGAACTCGGCGTAGGGCGCCGGGCCGGCCAGGTCCACCAGAGGCTCGAGGTCGCGGAACGGCTGCAGCAGCAGCTCACCGTCGTCGACCGGGCCGGCGTAGCAGAACAGGAACGCCGCGACCAGGCGACCGTGCAGCTCGGCGGGCAGGTCGGGCTCGGGCGGGACGGTGAGGTAGCCGACCGCGGGGCCCAGCTCCGGCGGCGCAGCCCCCATCAGGTCGCGCAGCAGGCGCAGCAGGTCGCGCCCGGTCTCGGCCTCGTAGAGCAGCAGGCCGGCGTACACCTCGGGGCCCACCGGATGCAGCTGGAACGTGAGTGCCGTGGCCACTCCGAAGTTCCCACCGCCGCCGTGCAGCGCCCAGAACAGGTCGGGGTGCTCGTCGGCGCTCGCGGTCACCTGCGCGCCGTCGGCCGTCACCAGCTCGACCGCGATCAGGTTGTCGCAGGAGAGCCCGTGCTTGCGCTCCAGCCAACCGGACCCGCCGCCCAAGGTGAGCCCCGCCACGCCGGTGCTCGACACGCGCCCGCCGGTGGTGGCGAGCCCGTGCTCCTGGGTCGCGCGGTCCAGCTCCGCCCACGTGCACCCGCCCCCGACGCGCGCGGTGCGCGCCGCGGGATCGACCTCGATGCGGTTCATCGGGCGCACGTCGATCACGAGGCCGCCGTCGTTCAGCGACATGCCGGCGACCGAGTGGCCGCCCGCCCGCACTGCGATGTCGAGCTCCTGCGCGCGGCCGAAGCGCAGCGCCGCGATCACGTCGTCCGTCGACGTGCACTGGGCGATCAGCGCGGGGCGCTTGTCGATCATCGAGTTGAAGACGGTGCGCGCCGCGTCGTAACCGGGGTCCCCGGGGGTCACAACCTTGCCCCCGAACGTGCCGTTCAGGGCCTGCAGAGCCTCGCTCGTGACGATGCTGGTCATCGGAACTCCTCCCTCGTGGAAGACCCGGACCCGAGGGAAGATACTCCCGCCGTGCGGCGGTCGGGAGTGCCGCTCGTCACACTCCCTCCCGCGCCGTCTACAGTGCGCCGATGGCCGATCGGGTGGGATTCATCGGGCTTGGGATCATGGGGACGCGCATGGCGGCCAACCTGGCGCGCGCCGGACACGACCTGGTGGTCTGGAACCGGACTTCCGAGCGGGCGCGGGAGTGGGGCGCGGAGCATGGCGCCGAGGTCGCCGAGTCCCCGGCGCAGGTGGCGGCGCGCAGCGACACCGTGATCACGATGGTCGTCGACGGCGACCAGGTGGAGACGGTGCTGCTCGGTGCGCAGGGCGCCGCCGCGGGAGCCCGCCCAGGCCTGCTCTGCATCGACATGTCCACGATCGGCCCGCGCGCGGCACGCCGGATCGGCGCGCAGCTGGGCGAACGGGACATCGGCTTCATCGATGCGCCCGTCACGGGCTCCTCACCGAAGGCCGAGGACGGCACGCTGACGATCATGGCGGGCGGCTCACCGGTGGCGTTCGAGCGCGCCCGGCCGCTGTTCGAGTCGATGGGCGAGCTGATCGTGCACGTCGGCGAGGTGGGGCAGGGGCAGCTCGTGAAGGTGATCAACAACGCCGTCGCGGCAGCCAACACGGCGGTTGCCGCCGAGGCGCTGCTGGCGGCCAGGCTCGCGGGCGCCGACCTCGACGCGCTCGTGACCGTGATGCGGGCCGGTTCGGGCGCGTCGGCGATGCTCGAGCTGAAGGCAGGCCCGATGCGCGCGCACGACTGGAGCACGCTGTTCAAGCTCGAGCACATGCTGAAGGATCTGCGCCTCTGCCTTCAAGAGGCAGAGGCGGTTGGCGCCAGCATGGATTTGGTGGCGGACACGGCCGCCCTGCTGGCCGAGGCGGAGCAGGAAGGGCTCGGAGAGCGCGACTTCGCCGCGCTGCTCGAGGTGGTGGAGGCGCGCTCCGGCGCGCGACTCTAGGACGCTACCGGTCGAGTGGCGGACGGCCCGGGTCGCCCAGGCCCCCGCCGCGGGAGCGGCGCACGAAGTACATGATCACGGTGGCGAACAGCACCGAGATCGCGATGCCGGGCCCGGCGTCCCAGATCGCGTACGTGATCAGGCCGCCGATCAGCGATCCCCCGATCCCGATCAGCATCGTCTGGCCGAGCGTCATCGGGTCCTTGCCGGGTAGCGCCAGCCTCGCCAGCGCGCCCACGAACAGCCCGCCCACTGCGATCACGATCAGGTAGGCGATGAAGCTCATGCGGCGCCAGGCGGGCCGTCGCTGCGCCGCGAGCGCTCCTCGCCCGGCGGCATGTGCCCGTCGCGCCCGACGTATCCCTCCTTGCCGCCGGCGACCACGATCACGGCGTCCTCGTCCGCGATGTTCTTGATCCTGCGCACCGTGGCCGCGTCGACGCGGGCGATGCCGCCGGGCCCGAGCACGTAGGCGGACCCGTCGCCGAACTGGATCTCGATGGTCCCGCGGTGGACGAAGTAGGTCTCCTCCTGCTCGTCGTGGTAGTGGCGCCCGGCTTCATAGCCCACCGGGAACACGAGCGCATTGATCCCGAAGGCGGTCACCCCGAGCCCCTGGCGGATCTTGCGGAAGCCGTAGCCCTCGCCGAGCGCGTCGAGGGTCCCGACCGCGTATCCGTCGCCGCTGATCACGTCGTCGATCGGTTCGCCTGCCACGTCGCGATCCTACAGTCCGGCGCCGTTACGCTGCCACGCATGCGTGCCACCGCGGTCGTGATCATTCTCCTCCTGGCCGGCCTCGCGCTGCCCGCGTGTGGCGACGACGAGCCGCCGGCGGTCACGGTGCAGACGCCGCGGCCGACCGCGGCCGGCGTGCGGACCACCGTGCAGGCCTATGTGAGCGCGCTCAACGCCGGGGACGGGGAGCGCGCGTGCCGGCGACTCGACGACCGGGGCAAGGCGTCGGTGGTCGCGGTCCTGCCGAGCAATCAGGAGGGGCTCGGCTGCGCGGATGCCGTGAAGCGCGTCGCGCGGCAGGCGGTGAACCTGCGCGGCGTGCGGATCAGGGACGTGCAGGTGAACGGCCTCAGCGCGACGGCCACGGTTACCGGCACGCAGCCGCCCTATTCCAGCGGGGTGCTGCTCGCCTACGAGGAGGGGAGCTGGAAGATCTCGTATCCCCCCGGCCTCCAGACGAAGTCCGGCGTCGAGCCCGGCGCGGCGCCGGGCGTCCCGCTGGAGCCCGACTGAGGGTCACCGGCCGAAGCGGGCCACCGGTCGCGGGCCCCACCGCAGCGCGAGCGCGACGAGCGCGTAGGTCGCGGTGACGGCGGCCGCGATCGACGCGCCACCGGCGGTGTCGGCGTGGTAGGAGAGGTACAGGCCCGCCGCGCCGCCGAGCGCCCCCAGCAGCGCCGCGAGCGCCATCATCGGCAGCAGCCGCCGCAACAGCAGCGCCGCGGTCGCGGCCGGCCCCACCAGCATCGCGAGCACCAGCAGGCTGCCGAGTGCCTGCACCGCGACCACCGTAAAGGCGCCGACCAGCGACAGCAGCAGGAGGTCCGCGAGCACTGGGCTCGCGCCGAACGCGGGCGCGTTCGAGCGGTCGAAGCCCGCGATCAGCAAGCGCACGTGACCGAGTCGCAGCGCGGCCAGCACGCCGCCGGCCAGCGCAGCCGCCAGCAGCAGGTCCCCGTCCGTGATCGCCAGCACGTCTCCGAACAGCAGGTCCTGCACGGCCGTCGGCGCGTCGGGCGAGAGCGCCAGCAGCGCGCCCAGGCCCACGAGCGCCGTGACCACCACGGCAACCGCGGTGTCGCCGCCGACCTCCGGCAGGCGCGCGGCGTACGCGATCGCGGGGGCGGCCACGAGCGCCCCGATTCCCGCGCCGAGCACCAGCGGAACGCCGGCCAGCACTGCGATCACCAACCCCGGGAAGAGCGCGTGAGCGAGGGACTCGGTGCTGTACGAGAGGCCGTACAGCACGACCCAGCAACCGAGCGGGCCGGCGGCGACTCCGAGCAGTGCCACCTCGGCCAGCGCCCGCGCCGAGATGCCGCTGCGCCACGGATCCAACAGCACGTCCGCCACATCGGCGAGGGGCAGCGTCACGCCGGCCGGTGGTGGTCGTGGTGGTGCGCGGGCAGGACGCCCCGCCGCGCTCCGTCCCCGGGGAGCATCACGATCGAGCCGCCGTAGGTCCGCTCCAGCACCTCGCGCGTCAGCACGTCGCCGGGGGCGCCGTAGGCGACCTGGGCCCGGTTCAGGCACAGCACGCGATCCCACACGCGCGTCTGCTCCATGTCGTGGGTTGCCACGAGCACCGCGCGGCCCTGCGCGGCGAGGTCGTCGATCAGCGTCGTGAGCTGCGTCGCGCTCGCCTCGTCGAGCCCGGAGTAGGGTTCGTCGAGGAGCAGCACGTCGGCGTCCTGCACGAGCGCCCGCGCGACCAGCACGCGCTGGCGCTGGCCGCCGGACAGCTCCCCGAACGTCTCGCCGGCCAGGTCCGACAGCCCCACCGTGGCGAGCGCGGCACCGGCCAGGCGCCGCTCTGCGCGGCCGGGGCGGCGCCACCACGGCATGCGCCGCAGCGTGCCCATCAGCGCCACGTCCATCGCGCTCACGGGGTAGTCGAGCCGCGAGCGCTCGGTCTGCGGCACGGTGCCGCAGCGCCCGTCCACGGACAACGTGCCGGACAGGGGCGCGACCGCTCCGAGCAGCACCCGGAAGAGCGTGGTCTTGCCGCCCCCGTTGGGGCCGAGCACGCCGATCCGCATCCCGCGCTGGACGGTGAACGTGACGTCCTCGATCGCGGGCGTGCCGGAGTAGCCGGCCGCCAGCCCGCGGGCCGCGACGAGCACGCGGGCGTCGGTCGTGCGGACCGGGTCTAGCGCGGGCATCCGCGCTGCCCGCCGGTGAAGCCGCGCACCATCGAGTCGGCGTTCGCGCGCTCCATCTTCAGGTACGTGTCGCCGCCGGAGCCGGCCGGCCCGAGCGTGTCGCCGTACAGCTCGTAGAGCGCCGTCGCGCCGGTCTCCCGCGCGAGCGTCCGGGCCACCTTCGGGTTGACCCCGCTCTCCGGGAACACAGCCCGCACGCGCTCCCGCTCGATCGTGTCCACGAGGTCCGCCAGCTCTCCCGCCGACGGCTGGGCGATCGTGCTGCGTGCCGGGATCGCTGCGCCCACGACCCGGATGTCGTAGCGCGCCGCGAAGTAGCCGAGCGCGTCGTGGTCGGTGACGAGCTTGCGCTGCGCACGGGGCACGGTGGCCACGCACGCCGCGACGTCCGCGGTCAGGCGGCGCAGCGCGCGGACATAGCCCCCCTGCGCGCGTTGCACCGCCGGCGCCGCTGCGGGCGCGACCCGCGCCAGCGCCTCTCCGATGCGCTCGACGGCGATCTCGGCGTTGTGCGGATCGTGCCACCAATGCGGGTCGGCCTCGCCCGACTGTGCGCGCCGGGTGGCGAGTCCCGCGCCGATGTCGACGACGTCCGCATCCGCGCCGGCGTCGTCGGCCGCACCGCCGACCCAGCGGTCGAGGTCTCCGCCACTGCGCAGGATCAGGTCGGCCCGGGCGAGCGCCTCGATGTCGGCGGGACGCGGCTCGTAGTCGTGCGGATCGGTGTTGGGACGCAGGATCTGGTGCACGTCGAAGCGCTCGCCCGCGAGCGCACGCAGCCAGTCGCCGAGCTGGGTCGTGGTGGCCACCACGCGGGGGCGGCCGGAGCTGCTGTCATTCCCGCAGGCGGCCGGAATCAGCGCGAGCACCGCCGCGGTCGCGACCACCGCGGTGACACGCCGCACGCGTGGGTCAACCGCCCGCGCGAGCGCCGCCGCCCCGAACACCGCACCCGACAGCGTCGCGATCGTGGCGCCCGGCGGAGCGTTCAGCCTCACCGACAGCCACAGCCCGGCCGTGCCCTCGAGCGCGACCAGCGCCACGGTCGCCGCCTGCCAGGAGCCAAGCCGGCTGGTCCACAGCCGCACCGTCGCCGCCGGCACCACCACCAGCGCGCCGACCAGGAGCGCCCCCAGCGCCGACAGCGCGGCGATCACGATCAGCGCCACGAGCGCGAGCAGCGCGGCGTCGAAGACCCTGCTGCGCACACCGAGGGAGCGCGCGGCGGCGGGGTCGAAGCCGCTCGCCAGCCATGCGCGGCCGCCCACGTAGGAGGCTCCCACGGCCACGGCGCTGGTGGCCGCGGCGATCACGAGGTCACGCGGCTCGAGCAGCAGCAGGCTCCCGAACAGCAGCGACTCGACCCCGGGGCCGGACTCGAACACGTCGCTTGCGAGGATCACCCCCAGCGCGAGCATTCCGGCCAGACCGAGGGCGGTCGCGACATCGGGGCCGACTCGCTCGCGGCCGCTGAGCGCGACCACCAGCAGGGCGAAGGCGGCGGCCGCCCCCAGCGCTCCCACCGGGGCGGCGAAGCTGAGCCCGTCGGCCAGCACCAGTCCGGGGAAGGCGGCGGTCCCGACCGCGTGGGAGTAGAAGGACAGCCCGCGCAGCACGACCCAGCAGCCGAGCACGCCCGCGCCGGCGGAGAGCAGCAGCAACTCGGCCAGGCCGCGCTGCACGTAGGGCAACTCGAATGGTGCGGTGAGGGACTCCACTGCTGCGGTATATATCAGATAATGCGAACTGTTCTCATTACCAAACAGGCCGCGGGCGGTCTATCATCGGGATCGATGGCGACGACCCGCAAGTCCCGCGACCAGTGGCGCGAGCACGCGCTCGAAGAGCTGCGCCGCGCGGGCCACCGCAGCGGCGGCGCGCGCTCTGCCGTGGTGGACCTGATGGCGCGCCAGCATTGCTGCCTCACGGCCCAGGACATCTTCGATCGCCTGCGTGAGGACGGCACGGTGGTCGGCATCGCGAGCGTCTACCGGGCGCTCGAGCTGCTCTCGCGGATGAGTCTGGTGCGGCGCGTGGATCTGGCCGAGGCGGCCTACTACGAGCCGGCGCATCCCGGCGGAGAGCATCACCATCACGTCGTCTGCGATCGCTGCGGCAAGGTCTCGCAGTTCGAGGACGAGGCGCTCGAGACCGCGATCGAGCGGCTCGCCCGGCGGCTCAAGTATGCGGTCGCAGAGCACGACGTCGTGCTCCGCGGGTCCTGTCCCGACTGCCGGTAGAGTCGCGTCCACGATGGAGCTGAGTGCTCGGCAACGGCGTGCCCTCGAGGCGATCTGCGACACGTTCGCGCCGGGCTCGAACGGCGCCCCGAGCGCGTCCCGAATGGGCGTCCCGCGCGCGGTGGTCGATGCCGTCGCGATGAACCCGCGCGAGGCCGAGCGCAAGCAGCTCGCGCAGCTGCTCTCGCTGTGGGACTCGCGGCTCCTGACGGCGATCGGCGGCGGCGGGCTTGGTCATTTCAGCGAGCTGTCGCCCGAGCGCCGCGAGCAGGTGCTGCTGTCGTGGTGCGACAGCCGCCTCCCGCAGCGCCGCGCCGCGTTCCAGGCACTGCGCAAGGGCGCGCTGCTGTTCTACTACATGGTCCCCGGTGAGCACGGCGGCCGCAGCCCGGTGTGGGACGCGATCGGCTACGCGGGCCCGCTGGGCCCGAACGAGCATGCTGCGCCGAAGGCGATCGAGGTGCTGGCGGTGGACAGGGATACCGACCTCGACTGCGACGTCTGCGTGATCGGCTCCGGCGCCGGCGGCGGGACCGCGGCCGGCGTGCTGGCGGCGGCCGGGCTCGACGTCGTGGTGCTCGAGGCCGGTGACTACTACGACGACGCCGACTTCGACGGCGGCGAGTACGAGGGCTACGGGCGCATGTACATGTACGGAGGCGGCGCGGCGACCCACGACCAGAGCGTCGGCCTGCTCGCGGGCAGCTGTCTGGGCGGCGGCACCACCGTCAACTACACGACGTCGTTCCGGACGCCGGACGACGTGCGCGAGGAGTGGGCTGCCCACGGCGTGCCGGCGTTCGCGACGGACGAGTACGGCGCCAGCCTCGACGCGGTCTGCGAGCGCCTCGGGGTGAACCAGGAGCACAATCGCGAATCGGCGCGCGAGCAGGTTCTGCACCGCGGCCTGTCCGACCTGGGGTGGCACGTCGACTCGATGCCGCGCAACGTGCGCGGCTGCGACCAGGGCGAGAACTGCGGCTACTGCGGCTACGGCTGCCGGCTGGGCGCAAAGCAGTCGACCGTCAAGACCTGGCTGGCCGACGCACACGCCGCCGGGACCCGCATCCTCGTGCAGACGCGGGCGCACAAGGTGCTGGTCGACGGCGGTGCCGCCCGCGGGGTCCAGGCGCGCACTGCCGCCGGACACCGCGTCACGGTGCGGGCGCGAGCCGTGGTGGCCGCCTGCGGCGCGATCCAGACGCCTGCGCTGCTGCGTCGCTCGGGGCTGAGCAACCAGCACATCGGCCGGCACCTGCGCCTGCATCCGGCCCAAGTGGTCTGGGGGGTGTTCGACGAGCAGGTGCGCCCGTGGGAGGGCACGATGCAGGCGATCTACTCGGACGAGCACAGGTACATGCACGACGGGTACGGCGTCAAGTACGAGACGGCCGCGATCCACCCGAGCCTGCTCGTCACCTTCTCCCCCTGGCGCGGCGGGCAGCAGCACGCCCGCCTGATGGAAGCGCTGCCGCATTCGGTGCCCGTCGGAGTGCTGCTGCGCGATCGTGACGGAGGAGAGGTGCGCGTCGGCAAGGACGGCAATCCGGTCGTCAGGTACCGGCTCTCCGACTACGACATCGCGCACATGCGGCGGGGCACCGAGGGTGCCGCGCAGATCCTCGAGGCGGCCGGCGCGCAGCGGATCTTCTCCTCGCACTCCCGCCTCGTCGCCTACGATCCCGGCCGCAGAGGAGGCCGCGAGCAGTTCATCCGTGACGCCGATGCGTGCGGATGGGACGCCGGCCACTGCACCTACGGCTCCTTCCACATCATGGGATCGGCCCGAATGGGAGGCTCACCCGCGACATCCGCCTGCAATCCGCGAGGTGAGACCTGGGACGTGCGCGACCTGTACGTCTGCGACGGCTCCGCGTTCCCGACCGCGTCCGGAGTGAATCCGATGATCTCGATCGAGTCGATCGCGCACATGAATGCCGCGGCGCTCGCCGCGGCGCTGCGCTGACAAACCGCGGCGGCGCACGCGCACGACTGACGTGCCGGTGTTGAAATGCGCAGCAACGGGCATGACGTATCCGTACTCGCGGCCCGGCGCGCGGTTGGCGCACGGCAGGAGGGCCGTCCCGGCAACATCGAAAAGGAGGCACGGGTGGCGGAGCTGAACGCACGCGACACGAAGCTGGTGCAGTACCTCAACGAGGCGTTGACGAAGGAGAAGCAACTCGAGCAGGCGCTGCAGGCGCACATCGAGATGACGACGGTGGCGAGCTATCGCAAGCGCCTGAAGCAGCATCTCACCGAGACGAAGCGGCACGCGCGCGAGGTGGAGCAGCGCGTGAAGAAGCTCGGCGGCACATCCGAGAGCATCGCCGCCCGCGTGCAGGGGGTTGCCGCCAAGGGGGCCGCGATCGCCCAGGCTCCCGTCCACATGGTGCGCGGTACCAGCGAGCCCGAGATCCAGCTCAAGAACGCGCGGACCGAGTTCAAGGAGGAGGCCGAGGAGATCGCCCACTACACGGCGATCCAGAACCTGGCCGAGACGGTCGGGGACAAGGACACCGCGAGGCTCGCGAAGGCCATCCTGCGCGAGGAGAAGCGGATGGCCGGCTTTCTCGAGAAGCTGATCCCGCGGCTCGCGAAGTCGGTCGCGCAGGCGGAGATCCCGCGCAGCGAGCGCAGCGCCGGCCGCCGCCGGCCGGCCGCGAGCCGGTCCCGGCCGGCGGCCCGTGCGCGGTCGCGCACCGGCGCCGCGCGCAGCGCGTCGAAGCGCGCCGGCAGCGCCTCGGGCGCGCGCAGGACCACCCGCCGCGCCGCGGGCGCACGCAAGGCCAAGGCGCGCGCCTCCCGCTAGCCGGCCACCCCGCTGTGGTGCAACATGAGCACGGTATGCGTGCTCATGTTGCGCTCTGGCCGGTCGGCTCGCGGACAGCCTGCCTGCGCGCCCGCCGCAGGCCCTGCTTCGCGAGCAGCCCGTTGAAGAACAGCAGCAGCGTCTTGTTGGGCGGCGCCCGGAAGCCGCTCTGCGTGTGCGGCGCGTACACGGCGCCCCCCTCGCCGACGTGCAGCCAGCCCGTGTACTGGCGCGCCGCGAGGCCGATCAGCTTCGCGCGGTAGGAATGGCCCACGACTCCCGCCCGCCGCCCGCCGGGCGGCAGCCGGCGGGCCGACGAGAGGCGGATGCCGCCCGGGCCGGCCTGGCCGACCGTGACCGGCACCACCTCCGGGTATCCGTCCGCGCCGACGTAGGCGAGCAGCACGTGGTCGAGCCCGCCTAGTCGCTGGGCGGCCCGCTCGGCGTCGACGCGCGGGCTCGTGCCCTTCTGCGGCTCCTCCTGGGGCGGCGGATGTCCGGCGGCGGTCGCTCCATGGATGTCCGCCGGGCCGGAGCAGTCGAGCTCGCTCCACACGCTCACGCGCCGTACGTCGACGGCGACGGGCACCCGGTCCTGGTAGTACTCGCGCAGCCATCGGTCCCAGAACAGCCTCCCCTCCTTGGGTGGGCCCATGAAGCGCTCGGCGTGCGGGCGCAGCGTCTGCTCGAGGTACTCGCGGGAGGGCTCCATCGCGGGATTCGCGTCACCCTGCACGAGCACGAAGTCGGACGAGTCGCAGAAGCCGTGCTCGCGGGCGTGATAGGCGAGCGACACCCGCGGGTTGCGCTTGATGCGCTCGAGCTTCTTGCCGAAGCCCAGCGAGGTCGTGAACGAGACGGTGCCCGCCGCGCGGTTGCGCAGGCCGATCGGGGCCACGGCCGTCACCACCGCGCCCCCGGCGGGGGTCACGTACGCGAGCGCTGCCGTGAGGTCGCCCGAGATCGCCTGGTCAGCCCGGTCCGGCCACGTGATCGCCATGATGGCGGAGAACGTACCCTGAGCGAGAGCCAGATGTCATCGGACACAGCGACATGAAGGTGCTCGTCACCGGTGCCAGCGGCCTGATCGGGTCGGCGCTGACGCTGCTGCTCGGGCAGCAGGGGGACGACGTGATCAGCCTCACCCGGGGCCCTGCGCGCGGGCCGGGGGCCTATCGCTGGGACCCGGAGCAGGGAGACATCGACCTCGCCGCCCTGCAGGGCATCGACGCGGTCGTGCACCTCGCCGGCGAGACTGTCGCGGGCCGCTGGACCGAGGACAAGAAGCACCGCATCCTGGACAGTCGCGTGCGGGGCACGCGGCTGGTGAGCGAGGCGATCGCCGGACTCAACGATCCGCCGCCGGTGCTGGTGTCGGCATCCGCGATCGGCGTCTACGGCGACCGTGGCGCCGAGCAGGTGACGGAGCAGAGCGCGACCGGCGAAGGATTTCTCGCGGATGTCGTCCGCGCCTGGGAAGGGGCCGCCGAGCCTGCCCGGGCCGCCGGCATCAGGGTCGTGCACACCCGCTTCGGCATCGTGCAGAGCGCGCGGGGCGGCGCACTCAAGACCCAGCTCCCGCTGTTCAAGCTGGGCCTCGGCGGACCGCTCGGGGGCGGGGATCAGTACGTCAGCTGGGTGGCGCTCGACGACACGGCCGGGGCGATCGCCCATGCGCTGGCGGGGCCCGGCATCTCGGGGCCGGTGAACGTCACCGCTCCTGCTCCCGTCACGCAGGCGCAGTACGCGCGCACGCTCGGCCGTGTCTTGCGCCGCCCGGCCGTGCTGCCGGCGCCCGCGTTTGCCGTGCGGGCGATCCTCGGCGAGTTCGCGAACGAGGTGCTCGACGGCCAGCGCGTGATACCCGAGCGGCTGTCGGACAGCGGCTATGTGTTCGGCTACCCGCAGCTCGAGCCCGCGCTGCGGCATGTGCTCGGGGCAGAGCGCTCCAGCTAGGGCTTCACGCCCGGGTCACGCGTCAGCGCACGCGGAACGAGAAGCTGCCGACGTACACGCCCAGCGTGCAGCCGGCGGTGGGGAGCGAGATGGCGCCGCACCCGCCGGTCAGCACCTGCTCGAAGCGCAGGGAGCCGCGATACACGCCCCGGCACCAGCGCTTGGCACTCTTCCCGCGGGCCGTGAATGGCTTCAGCCGGTAGCGCACGACCGCATCGCGCCGGTAGCGGACTCCCAGCGAGCTGGTCTCGATCTTGCCGCACCCCGACGGGCCCTCGACCGCGATCGTGAAGTACTCGCCGGTGGTGGCGACCTCCTGGAGCGTGCGCCACCGCACCAGGAACGTCGTGGTGCGGTGGCCGCGGTAGGGCGTCGCCGCAGGCAGGGGAGAGGACAGGATCAGCTTGCGCTCACAACCGTGCAGCCGGTCGTAGCGGTCCGCACTGACGCGATCGCGCCCGGTTCCGCAGCGCACGACGTCGCGCCGCGCGTTTGCGACGTCGACCACGTCCGCGCCGGCGCCGCCCGACACGCGGTTGCTGCCCGAGCCGAGGCCGAAGACGTAGGCGGTGGGCGCGTCGGTCAGGCGGTCGGCGCCGGTTCCGCCCGCGAGGCGGTCCGACCCCGGGCCGCCCACCAAGACATCGCGGCCGCCGCGGCCGGAGAGCTGGTCGTCGCCGGCGCCTCCTTCGAGGCAATCCCGGCCCGCGCCGCCGGTGATGCGGTCGTCTCCGTCCATGCCCAGCACGCGGCTGCCCGCGGCGAGCACGGTGAGCCGCTCGGACGCGGCCGTCCCCTGAATCAGCGCACCGCAGCCGGGGACGGCCCCGGCCGGGGCCGACAGCGCACCCGCCACCAAAGCGGCTGCCAGGGCTGCGAGCGTGGGCGGGTAGCGCACAGGATCACGTTAGACGCGCGGGCAAGCGCTCCTGCCGGTCTCCGGACGACTGGACGATAGGGTGCGCGCCCGTGGCGTCCGGCGACTGCAGGTTCTGTGCGATTGCGCGCGGCGAGACGCAGGCGCGCGTGGTATTCGAGGGAGTGCGCACGCTTGCGTTCCTCGACCACCGGCCCGTTTTTCCCGGGCACACGCTGCTGATCCCGCGCGGGCACCGGGAGACGATGCTGGACGCCGAGCCCGAGCTGATCGCCGCGCTGTTCACCGATGCGCAGCTGCTGGCGCGTGCCGTCGAGCAAGGGCTCGGCGCCGACGGATCGTTCGTGGCCGTCAACAACCACGTCAGCCAGAGCGTTCCGCACCTGCACGTGCACGTGGTGCCACGGCGCTTCAAGGACGGCCTGCGCGGTTTCTTCTGGCCGCGCAATGCCTACCGCGACGAGGCCCACGCGGAAGCGGTCCAGGCGGCTCTGCGGGCCGCCGTGCACAAGCTTTCTGCCTAGGGGCAGGCGCGGGGGCGAGCATGGCGAAAGAGTCCGCTTCGGACACCCGATCGGGCCGATGAAACGGAGGATCATGGCTGTCGAGCAGGCATTGCAGCAATTCAGCGAAACGGAGAGCAGCGACAGCTTTTCGCTGCAGAACCACAAGCTGCTCAAGGTCGAGCTGGCCGACGTGACGATCCAGGCCAAGCTCGGCTCGATGGTCGCCTACCAGGGCGACGTGAAGTTCGAGCGCGCGGGCACCGGCGGGATGAGCCGCCTGATGAAGAAGGTTGCGACGGGCGAGGGCGCGCGTCTGATGACCGTTTCGGGCACGGGCGAGGTGTTCCTGGCGGACCGCGCGCAGGAGATCCACCTGCTGAAGCTCGCCAACGACAAGATCACCGTCAACAGCGCCAACCTGCTCGCGTTCGAGGCGGGCATCGACTGGGACATCCGCAAGGTCGAGGGCGCGTCCGGGATGCTCGCCGGAGGCCTGTTCAACCTGGAGCTGGCGGGCGCCGGCTGGATCGCGCTGGTCTCCGACGGGCCGCCGATGCTGCTGCGGCTGACCGGCGAGGCCACCTTCGCCGACCCGCAGGCCGCGATCACCTGGTCGAGCGGCGTGCAGACGTCTGTCAAGACCGACATGAACCTCAAGACCCTGATCGGCCGCGGATCGGGCGAGTCGCTGCAGATGGAGTTCTCCGGCGAGGGCTGGCTGCTGGTGCAGCCTTCGGAGGGCCGGGTGGACGTTGGCGCCGCCTCCCGCGGGGGCGGCCTCGGGAACCTGCTCGGCGGCTAGCTCCCTGCGAACATCCCCGGGGTGACGCCCCGCGTGGAGTTCCTGTGGTGGGAGGGCTGCCCCTCGCACGAGCGCGCGCTCGCCGAGCTGCGCGAGGCGATGCGGGAGGCGGGGCTCGACCCGCGGGCGGTGGAGGTGCGCCACGTCGGCACCGCCGGCGAGGTGGCGGTCGAGGGGTTCGTCGGATCACCCACGATCCGCATCGACGGGCGCGACGTGCAGCCGCTTCCGGACGACGAGCCCGTTGGGCTAACGTGCCGGATCTACCGGTTGCGCGACGGCCGCGTTTCCCCGAGTCCGGATCCGGCCGATGTGCGCGATGCTCTGATGTCGGCCACAAAGGCGGGGTGACATGGCGGAACTTTCGATCGGCGACGACGCGCCCAGCTTCGAGCTCGCGGACACCGAGGGCGATCCGCACGCCTTCCCGGCCGCTGGCGAACAGCCCACGGCGATCGTGTTCACCTGCAACCACTGTCCCTATGCGCTCGCCTGGCACGATCGCGTCCTGGAGGTCGCGCGCGACTACACGTCAAAGGGGGCGCGTGTGCTGTTGATCAGTCCCAATGACGCGCAGCGCTACCCGCGCGACTCCTACGAGGCGATGCAGCAGCGGGTGCGCGAGGACGGCGGCTGGCCGGCGCCCTACCTGTACGACGAGACGCAGGAGGTTGCGCGCGCGTACGGAGCCAAGACCACGCCCGACGTGTTCGTGGTCGACGCGGATGGCCGGTTGCGCTACCGCGGCGCGCCCGATGCCGACTACAACGACCCGCAGCAGAACGCCGACTGGCTGCGCGGCGCGCTCGACGCAGTGCTCGCTGGATCAGACCCGGCGCCGGCCGAAACTGAGCCGGTCGGCTGCAGCATCAAGTGGAAGTGAGCGCTTCGCGCACGATCCGGTCCTGCTCCAAGCGGTGCGCGGCCGGGTAGCCCTCACCGGGGCTGGCGCGGTACTCGCGGCCGATGTAATCGAGCTTCACGCCTGCGGGGACCATCTCCCGCTCGCGGTTGCGCGTGAACATGAAGCGCCGCGCGCCCATGTTCCTCGGCTCCTCCTGCACCCACAGGATCTCGGTGAGGTTCGGGTAGGACGCGATCAGGTCCGTGATCTCCTGGCGCGGGAACGGATACAGGACCTCGACGCGCGCGACGGCGACCTGGTCGTTGCCATCGTGCAGCTCGTGGCCGGTGATGTCGTAGTAGATGCGTCCCGTGCAGAGCAGCAGGCGCGTGACCTGGTCGCGCCGGCGGCCCGCCGTCGGGTCGTCGATCACGCGCTGCAGCCCGCCCTCGGCCAGATCGCGCAGCGGTGAGAAGGAGCGCGTGTTGCGCAGCAGGCTCTTGGGGGTGAACACGACCAGCGGCCGAATCTTCTCTACCAGGGACTGGCGCCGCAGCAGGTGGAAGTACTGCGCCGGGGTGGAGACGTTGGCCGCCCGGATGTTCCCTTCGGCGGCAAGCGTCAGGAAGCGCTCCACGCGCCCGCTCGAGTGCTCCGGGCCGGCGCCTTCGTATCCGTGCGGCAGGAGCAGCGTGAGCCGCGACGTCTCGCCCCACTTCGCGAGCCCCGAGACGATGAACTGGTCGACAGCGACCTGCGCGGCGTTCCCGAAGTCGCCGAACTGCGCCTCCCACAGCACCAGCGTCTCGGGCGCCTGCACGCCGTAGCCGTACTCGAAGCCCACCGCGGCCGCCTCGGACAGCGGACTGTTGTGGATCTCGAACGATGCCTCCGCACCCTCGATGTGCTGGACCGGGGCATGGCGCTCGCCGGTCTGCACGTCGACCAGCACCAGATGGCGCTGGCTGAAGGTACCGCGTGCGCTGTCCTGGCCCGTGAGGCGCAGCGGCCGGCCCTGCGTCAGGAGCGTGCCGAACGCGAGCGCCTCCGCCTGGCCCCAATCGACGAGGTCGTCGGGGCCCACCTCGGCGCGCTTGGCGCGCTGTGGCGCGAGCTTCGGGTGCACGTTGAAGTCCGGGGGCGCGCCGAACAGCTGTCTGTTGACCGACAGCAGCTGCTCCAGCGGGTAGCGGGTGTCGGGCTCCTCGCTCTGCGTGCGGTCGAGCTGCAGCTCCCCGGTGGGCGGGCCCTCCTGGTGCTTGACGTCCTCATGGGCCTCCGCGAGGCGCTCCTTCGCGGCCGCCAGCATGCGGTCCGGCTCGTCCGCGGGAATGATGCCCTGCGCGACCAGCGCGTCGGCATAGAGCTTGCGCACGGGCGGATGCTGCTTGATCAGCGCATACATCTTCGGCTGCGTGTACGCGGGCTCGTCCGCCTCGTTGTGGCCCAGGCGGCGATACCCGATCAGGTCGATCACGGCGCCCCGCCGCCACTCCTCCCGGTACGCCATCGCCAGCCTCACGGCCGCGACGCACGCCTCCGGGTCGTCGGCGTTCACGTGGATGATGGGGATGTCGAAGCCCTTCGCGAGGTCGGACGCGTAGCGCGTCGAGCGCGCCTCCCAGGGCTCCGTCGTGAACCCGATCTGGTTGTTGGCGATCACGTGCAGGACGCCGCCGGTCGAGTATCCGGCGAGCCCCTCGAGGTTGATCGTCTCGGCCACCACGCCTTCGCCCGGGAATGCGGCGTCCCCGTGGATCAGCAGTGACAGAGCGCGCCGCGGGAAATGCTCGGCGGCCGGCTTGTCGCGCTCGGTCTGCTGTGCCCGCGCGCGGCCCTCGACGACGGGGTCGACGTACTCCAGGTGGCTCGGGTTGCTGGCGAGGGTGACCGTGACCTCCTTGCCCTCGTCCGTCCTGTAAGTGCCCGTCGCGCCCTGGTGGTACTTGACGTCGCCGGTCCCCCCGCGCGGGCGGGCCGTCACGACGTCGATGTCCTTCTCCCCCTCGAACTCGGCGAGGATCTCGGAGTACCGCCGGCCGACCGCATGCGCGAGCACGTTCAGCCGCCCGCGGTGCGCCATACCCATGAACACGTCGCGCACACCGCCGTCGGCGGCCAGGCCGAACGACTCGTCGAGCATCGGGATCAGCGCATCCAGGCCCTCGATAGAGAAGCTCTTGGCGCCGATGAACGCGCGGTGCAGGTAGGTCTCGAGCGCCTCCGCGTCGGTGAGTCGCGACAGCACGCGCTGCTTCTCTTCCGGTGAGAGCGTGCGGCGGTACTTGCCGGACTCGATCCGGTTGCGCAGCCACACGCGCTGCTGGTGGTCGGCGATGTGCTCGATCTCGTAGGCGATCGTGCCGCAATACGTCTCGCGCAGGTGCGGCAGTGCCTCCGCGAGCGTGGCGCCCGGAACCTGGATCCGCAGGATGTGCGCGGGGATCTGC
This sequence comes from uncultured Solirubrobacterales bacterium, assembly GCA_963816975.1. Classification (GTDB taxonomy): domain Bacteria; phylum Actinomycetota; class Thermoleophilia; order Solirubrobacterales; family JBBDJG01; genus DASRIA01. The sequence goes on from CAWFMD010000001.1 coordinate 54,550, forward strand.
TCCATGACCTCCGGGGTGAGCCCCACGGTGGCCGGCTCGAGGGATGGATCGCCGACCGGCTCGGATCCCAGTGGGTCGAGTCGCGCGGCGAGGTGCCCGTGCGTGCGGTGCGCCTTGACCAGCGAGGTGGCCGCCTGCACGTGCGCGAGCATCTCCTCGGACGGCGCCGCGGCCGGCCCGCGCGGCGCGGCCACCGGCTCGGCCACCGGCGCGGCGGGAGTCTCCAGGCCGAAGCTGCGGAACACGCTCTCGTAGAAGTCGTCGGCGCCGTGCAGCAGGTCCTCGATGCGCCGCAGGAACGCGCCCGACTCGGCCCCCTGGATCACGCGATGGTCGTAGGTGGACGTCATCGTCATCACCTTCGACATCCCGAGCTCGGCGAGCCGCGACTTGTCCAGAGTGCGCAGTCCCGCCGGCAGCGCGATCGAGCCGGTCGCGACGATCGTCCCCTGGCCGGGCATCAGGCGTGGGACCGATGCGACCGTGCCAAGGCCGCCTGGGTTCGTGAGCGTGATGTTGGCGCCCTGGAGGTCGTCGGGCGAGAGCGACCCGTCACGCGTCTTGCCGATCATGTCCTCGTAGACCTCCCGGAAGGTGGCGAAGTCCATGCCGTCCGCGCCCTTGATGACGGGCACCACCAGAGTGCGCGTGCCGTCCTTGCGTTGCACGTCCACGGCGAGCCCGAGGTTTGCGTACTCGTGCACGATCCGCTGGGGCTTGCCGTCCACCTCCGCATAGGAGTGGCCCATCGCGGGGTGGTCGGTCACCGCGATTGCGATCGCGTGGCCGATCAGGTGGGTGAATGACACCTTCATGTCGCGCTGCGCGGCCTTCAGCGCCTCGTTCAGCTGACGCCGGCGGCGGTCGAGCGTGTCCACCTCCAGCGTGCGGAAGCTCGTCGCCGTGGGAACCTCGAGGCTTTCCTTCATGTAGCGCGCGAGCATCGCGTCGGCGCCGCGGATCGCGGTCAGCTTGGGCTCCGTCGGCGCGGGGCGGGGCGGCGCCGCGGTCGCGCCGTCGCCGCCGTTGCCGTCGAGGTGGGCCAGCACGTCCTCCTTTACGACCTTGCCGCCGGTGCCGCTGCCGCTCACCTGCCCGAGGTCGATGCCGTGTGCGGCCGCGACGCGGCGCGCGACCGGAGTGCTGGGCGTCTCGGCCGCTGCGGGTGGCGTCGCCGTCACGGTGGGTGCGGTGGGGGCCGGCTGTGCCCCGTTGCCGCCCTCGGCGGCGACGGTCGTCGGCTCCTGCTTGGGAGCCGCGCCATCGCCGGCGGGCGCCTCGCCCGGCTCCATCTCCGCCAGCGCCTGCCCGACCTCGACGGTCTCGTCCTCCTGCGCGAGGATCTTGACCAGCTTGCCCGCCTGCGGGGCGGGTACCTCGGCGTCGACCTTGTCGGTCGAGATCTCGACGATCGTCTCGTCCTTGTCGACCCACTCCCCTTCCTGCTTGTGCCAGGTCAGGACCGTGCCCTCGGACACGGACTCTCCCATCTGCGGCATCGGGATCTGAATCGTCTCGGCCATCGAATTTATCCTAGCCCGACCTCGCCGCCGTGGACAGGCGGGGGCCGCCCGCGGGCGCGGTCCTCCGCTTCCTGCTTGCGGTCCGCGTCCTCCGCGGCACGAAAGAAGAAGAACACCAGGGCGCCGATCATCACGAGGAAGTCGACGCCCAGCATCAGCCCCCCCGCGATCTGCTGGTCGCTGGCCGGCGTGAGGCCGTGCTCCAGCGCCCGCGCGCCGTAGAACCCCTCGTAGATCGGTCGCTGGAGGATCACGAAGGCCATCCCCAGGAACATCCCGGCGAAGCGGGTGCCGACGATGTGCGGAATCTTCCACAGCTCGCCCGGCACGCGGCGCCGCGCGGGCTCGAGCACGGACACCCACACCAGGATCGACACGGCGATGAAGGTCTGGTGCTGGAGGGCATGCAGCACCGGGGTGCGCAACGCCGCCTCGTAGGCGGGTGCGATGTGCCAGCCGTAGAGCGTCACGATCCACAGGGGCGCGGCCACGAGCGGCTGTTTCAGCAACCGGAACGTGGCGCGCAGCCGCCGCGAGCGCGCGATCTCGGCGAACAACGCGCGCGGCAGGATGAAGGCGTACACGGGCGACCGCAGCCCGATCACGAGCAGCGGCGCCGACAGGTCGGCGATCAGCAGATGCTGCGCCATGTGGGCCGACAGCAGGTCGGTCTCGCCCAGCGAGTCGAGCGGTGAGAGCAGCGCGATCCCCATCAGGGCGAGCCCGCCGCACCAGGACACCTGCTGCCATCGCGGCACGCGGTACCCACGTCGCCCGAGGATCCGCACGGCGCGCACGTACAGCGCGGCCGGGAGGACGAGCAGATAGAGCGCCGTGAGGTCCATCGGTTACCGATCCGGGTCGTCGACGCTTCCCCGGCGGCGGTCCCGGATCGTGATCACGACGAACCACAGGATCAGGACGAACACCGGCAGGACCGTCAGCAGATCGACGAGCACGTGGCCGGCGTGTGCGAGCGGGAAGGTCATTGGTTCGCCTGCGACAGCAGGAACAGGCCGAAGGTCGTAAACGCCACCATCACGGCGAGCATCCAGTATTGCGAGGTGGTGGCGACGCGGGCCTTCCCGTACAGAGCGAGCGCCCGGTCGTGCGCGAGGATCAGCCCGCAGACGTGGCCTGCCACCAGCACGGCTACCTGCACGTACCAGACGGCCGTGGCGCTCACGACGCTGTAGTCGATCGCCTTGTCGGCTGTGCCGAACAGGTCCCAGCCCTTGCCCAGGGGATCGGAGGCGAGGTACAGGATCGACTGCCCGTTGTAGGCCAGCAATGAGAAGTAGTGCGCCAGCACATAGGCAGCGGCGATCGGCACGAGCGTGTGCACGAACGTGCGCGCGATGCTCATCAGCGACCGGTCGTCGATCGTGCGGACGCCCGCGATGCCCATCGCGTAGATCCCCATGACGACGCCGAGCGCGATCACGATCCCGACCGAGAAGGTCGCCTCCAGCGACGACGCCGGCCCGAGGCTGACGGTGCTGATGAAGAAGTCCTGGATGTCCGGCGCGATGTCGACCCACGGCTTGCCCTCGCTCGCACCGTCGAACATGACGGTGCCGATCATCACCACCAGCAGCGCGATCGTCCCGGGCAGCGGAACCAGCCGCGCGGCACCGCTCAGCGGCTTGCGCAGGCCGAGTCGCCGCTCCTTCACCGCCACCGGGGAGAGCCGTGAGAAGAAGTTGTAGTAGACCGAGAAGGCCTCGCCCCGCGACATCCAGCGCTCCGTTCCGAAGCACGCGATCGCGAGCAACGTGATCACGCTGTAGGCGAGCACGGCAAGCGCCAGCGTGCTGGGGTCGCTCCCATTGCGATAGGCCAGCTCCATCCATGCAAAGCCCAGCAGACCCGCGGCGGCGGGCCAGCGCCCGAGCCATTCCGGATAGGTGAACGGCGCGGGCATCGGACCCGCGACGCGCGTTGCGACGAAGCCGGCGGCGCGTGCGATCGCGCGCCACGGGTTGAAGGCGCGGAACACGTCGCCGAAGATGATCGATACCGGAACGAGGCCGACCCAGAAGATCACGTAGATGAACGTCGGGGTGAAGTTCGCCTGCGGCGACTGCACGCCGGCGAGGCCGGCCCAGATCGTGACTCCCAGCAGGGCCACTCCCACCAGCCCGGCGAACACCTCGGTCGCGGTGTTGACGAGCGCGAACGACAGGCCCTCGGGCGCCGGGCGGAAGCCGTCGTCGGGCTCGAGCCTGGGCGTCTGCCAAAGCGTCGCGAGCCCCGCGAACGACACGATCAGGACCACCGCGGCGGCCCACCCGAACAGCCAGTACGGGATCGGCAGGTCGGCACGCCCCACGAGCCCGTGCGCGGCGGCGGGGTCGGGGGCGACCAGCGTCGAAGCCGTTACCGCCGCGCCGAGCGCGGCGGCCCGGCTGGGTCGCATCAGGGCGAGACCTTCAACTGCGCGATCTGCTGGGCGCGGCCCTCGAGCTCGATCTCGAACACCCCTTCGATGTCGGCCGGGAAGCTGAACCGCACGGAGCGGCCGGCGCGCACGTCCTTGATCAGGTCATACCCGTGCACGTGGATCTCGTCGGCGACGTCCGAGGTAACGATGAGCTTCACCCGGTCGCCCTTGCTGTACTCGAGCTTCTGGATGCCACCGGCCGGCTTCCCGTCGCGCACGACGATCTGCTGCTCGACGGCGACCTCGGGTTTCGGGGCCTGTGTTCCCTGCCCGGCCTCAGTGGTCACCGAGCTCGCGTTGTCGTTGTTGTCGTCGCCCCCGCCGGTGAAGACGATGAACAGGACCACCACAGCCGCCAGCGCGGCGAGGCCGATCCCGATGCGTGCGGCAGGGCTTCTCACGGCGTGGATTCTAGGTACTTCGGGTAGCCCAAGCGGTGGTTGCTACGCTCGCCCTTCGCCCGCCCGATCCTTTCGCCCGCCGATCCTTTCGCCCAGAATTCTTTCGTGACCACCGAGACTCAGCGGCGCCACGCCGCGCTCGACGGACTGCGGGGCATCGCCGCCCTGATGGTCTTCGCGATCCACGTGTGGATCTACCAGCTGCCGAACACCGTGGTGCTGCGGCGCGACTCCTGGGAGAAGACGCTGCTGTTCGAAGGCCGCGTGGCATTCGTGATGTTCTTCGTGCTGTCCGGCTACCTGCTCTACCGGGCGTTCGCCCGCGCGGCTCTGGGCGACGGTGAGCCGGTCAACGTGCGCAGCTACCTGGCGCGCCGGGCCGCCCGGATCGCGCCCGCCTACTACGTGGCGCTGGCCGGCACGCTCGCGCTGCTGTGGGCGGCGGGCGACGTGCCGGGCCGCCGGCTCGTGGACGCGGCGCAGCTCCCGCTGTTCTTCCTGTTCGGCCAGAACTACTCGCCCGACACGCTGCTGAAGCTGAACGCCGCCACCTGGACGCTCGCGGTGGAGGTCGTCTTCTACCTGATGCTCCCCGTGATCGGCTGGCTGGGACTGCGCTGGTGCCGCGCCAGTGTGGGCCGGCAGGTGGCGCTGCTCGGCGGACTGGCCGTGGCCGGGCTCGGCTGGAACGCGGTCGACTACGCCGCCGGATGGGGACCGGTCGCCTCCCACACGGCGCCCTCGTTCCTGCCCTACTTCGCCTGCGGCATGCTCGTTGCCCTGCTGGTCGAGCAGCGGCGTGCGCGGGGCGCCGCGCGGCTGGGGCCGCGCACCAGTGCCGCGCTGGTCGCCGGCGCCGGCGGGGTGCTCGTGCTGAACGGCTGGTGGCACGCGACCTACCCGCACGACAGCGTGCTGATGGAGGTGCTCGCCGACTCGGGTGCGGCGCTCGCGTTCGGCGCGGTGATCGCGTCGCTCGTGCTCGGCACCGGCACGGGCGCCCGCTGGATGGGCGTGCGCCCGCTGGCATGGATGGGCGAGATCACCTACGGCTTCTACCTGTGGCACATCCCGCTGCTGGTCGCCGCGCGGGGGCTCGGCATCCTGCCGTCCGGCATCGTCCTCGGGCTCGCCGTGCTGCCGGTCGCGATCGCCTGCGGAGCGGCCAGCTGGTACGGGCTCGAGCGGCCGATCATGCGCCGCGCGGCGCGGCTGCCGCGCGGCGCGGCGGACGGTCCCCGCGTTGTCCCAAGCGCCGGGGAGGCGGCCGCTACCGCAGCCAGGTCCGCACGATCGCGTTCGCGAACCCCAGCCCGTAGCGAATCACGGCCGGCTTCTTCGAGTGGCCGTGCAGCCGCTTCGTGACGGTGATCGGGATCTCCTTGGCGGGCACGCCGCGCTTGATCGCCTCGATCATGAACTCGGACGTGTGGAACTGCTCCTGGCGCAGCACCAGCTGCGGAAGCACGGTCGAGCGCACGGCCCGATAGCCGTTCGAGCAGTCGCTTACCTTCGTCCGCGTGATGAACGAGACCATCCGGTTGAAGAAGACGATGCCCATCTCGCGCGCGTAGTGGTTCGGCTCGGCGTGCCCGAGGACGCGTGAGCCGTGTGCGACGTCGACCTCGCCGTCGAGCACGGGGCGCACCAGCCGCGACATCTCCTCCGGCAGGTGCTGGCCGTCGGCGTCGAGCGTCACCACGACGGTCGCCTCCGAATCCGCCATCAGCCGGTAACCGGTGCGCAGCGCGGCGCCGCCGCCGCGGTTGATCACGTGCCGCGCGACGGCCGCGCCGTGGGCGCGCGCGATGTCACCGGTGCGATCGCGAGAGCCGTCGTCCACGACCAGCACCGCGGTCTCGACTCCGCAGACCGTGGTGGGGATGCGGGGCAGCACCGCCCCGATGTTGTCCTCCTCGTTGTAGGCGGGAATCACGACCGCGACCCGGTCCTTGAAGCGGGCAGGCAGGTCGGAGGTGCGGAACTCCTCCCACGCGATCCCCTCGAGCACCGCGGACAGCTCGCGGTCGACGCGGGCCGTGAGCGCCATGTTGCGCAGCAGCAGCAGGAACATGATGAAGATCGCGAACACCGCGAGGCCGAGGATGCGCCCGCCGCCGCCCTTGCGGAACGAGAACAGCTCGAGCAGCGCGTTGGTCAGCTCGGTCGCCGAGACGATCGCCAGCGCGAGGCCCGCGAACAGCAGGATCAGGACGTCGACGTTGCGCAGCGAGCGGCGCCGCCAGACGGCGAACCCGATCACCGCGGCGCCGGCGACGAGGCCGGCGACACGAAGTGCGGAAAGCTCCATGGAGAAGCAGGATGCTAGCGGCCGCTCCGAACGGCCGGCCACCGTGTTTCACCTGACGCATGAGGCGCCTGATCCCGATCACATTCGTCCTGCTCGCGGCGCTCGCATCCAGCGCGGCTGCCGCGCCGCCCTGGTTACCGCCCCAGACCCTGTCCACCCCGTCGCTGTTCGTCGACAGTCCCGACGTCGTGGTCGCCGCCGACGGCAGGGCGCTGGCCACCTGGCGCTGGAGCGGCCCACGCCCGGCCACCGGCGCGCAGCCGGGCGGGTGGCGGCTCGCGGTCCGCGAGCCCGGCGCGGTCCTGTTCGGCACCGAGCGCGCGGCGCCCGACTTCGCCACACCGCTGATCGCGTACGGACGCGACCGCGTGGTCGCGCTCGACACGCGCAGCCGCGGGTCCACGCCGGACCGCATCTCGCTGCGCGCACGGTTCGGGAGCTCCCGGGGCGAGTTCGGCCCACCGCGGACGATCTCGAGCTACACGCAGGCCGGAGGCCCGCCGTCGCTCGCCGGCCCACGCGGCTCGCTGGCCGCCTGGATCGCCGCGAGCTCCCATGGCCGTCGCATCGTGCGCGTCGCGTTGAAGTCCGGCGGCCGGTTCGGGCGCCCGGTCACCCTCCGCCGCCGCGGTCGCGCCACGGACGTGGTGGCCGGGACCGCGCTGGGCGTGATGTTCGTGGCGTGGCAGCGCGGCGGCTTCGTCGAGGCGCGCGTGAGGCTCGCGGGGCGCAGGTGGGGCCCCGTGCAGCGGCTCGGCCGCTCGGTGCCGTTCGCGACCCAGTTCGCGGTCGTGGGCTCCGGGCGGCGCGGCTACGTCGCCTGGCTCGCCCAGGCGGAGGAGTCCGCGGTCGTGCGCGTGGCGGTCCTGCCCGCGGCCGGCAGGCGCTTTCGCAAGGCGCAGACGATCCGCCAGGCCTGCTTCGGAAGCGAGCCCTGCCGGGAAGACATCCGGCACGTGCCGCCCGGCGACGGGCAGTCGCTGCGCCTGGTGCCCATCCCGGATCGCGACGCGCTGCTGGCGTGGTCTGACTGGGACAGCGTGCAGTGGCGCGTGAAGGCCTCGCTGACCGCCGAGTCGAGCCCCACGTTCTCCGACGCGTTCGTCGTCTCGCCGGCCGGGCAGTCGTCGGTGCTCGGGGACGCGGCAGCCGTACCCCCGGGTACGTCCGTCCCCGCCGGCACGGCGATGCTCGTGTGGAGCAGGCTGGACGCGGTCGGCGAGCTCGGTGACCGCGTGCAGGCGTCGGTCCGCCCGCCCCGGGGCCCGTTCGGGGCGCCGGAGGACGTCAGCGACCTCGACCGCGCGCGCATCCCCGCGCTCGCGTTCGACTTCGACGCAAATCGCTGGACCACCGTGTGGTCGCAGCGCATCGGCCCCGACGCCCCGGGCGTTCCGCTCGCGCAGATCACCACGTTCGCGCGTTCCTCCACCCGACCGGGCTGAGTAGGCTGTCGCCGATGGCGGGCGACACGAAGATCCTGCTGACCGAGGCGGAGATCCCGACGCACTGGGTGAACCTGATGCCGGATCTGCCCGGGGAGCCGGCGCCGCCGCTGAGCCCGGCCACGATGCAGCCGGCCGGCCCGGACGACCTTGCACCAATCTTCCCGATGGAGCTGATCGGGCAGGAGGTGTCGACCGAGCCCGAGGTCGAGATCCCGGACCAGGTCCGTGAGATCTACAAGCTGTGGCGCCCGACGCCGCTTCACCGCGCGCACCGGCTGGAGCGGGAGCTCGATACGCCCGCGCACATCTACTACAAGTACGAGGGCACCTCACCGGCCGGCTCGCACAAGCCCAACACGGCGGTGCCGCAGGCGTACTACAACCGCGCGCAGGGCGTGCGCAAGCTCGCGACCGAGACCGGCGCCGGCCAGTGGGGGTCCGCGCTCGCGTTCGCGTGCGAGCTGATGGGCATGGAGTGCGAGGTGTTCATGGTCGGCTCGAGCTACGACCAGAAGCCCTACCGGCGCTCGATGATGGAGACCTGGGGCGCGACGGTGCACCGCAGCCCGTCGAACCACACGCAGGCCGGCCGCGCGCAGGCCTCACACCCGACCGGCTCGCTCGGCATCGCGATCTCGGAGGCCGTCGAAGTGGCCGCGGGGGCCGCGGACACCAACTACGCGCTCGGGTCGGTGCTGAACCACGTGCTGCTGCACCAGACGGTCGTCGGCCAGGAGTGCGTCGTGCAGATGGAGAAGGCCGGCGAGTACCCGGACGTCGTGATCGGGTGCGTCGGGGGCGGCTCCAACTTCGGCGGCGTCACCGCGCCGTTCGTGCGCGCCAACCTGCGCGAGGGCAAGGAGACGCGGTTCGTCGCGGCCGAGCCCGCCGCGTGCCCGACCCTCACCCGCGGGGTGTATCGCTACGACTTCGGCGACACGATGGGCATGACGCCGCTGATGCCGATGTACACGCTCGGCCACGACTTCGTGCCGCCTCCGATGCACGCCGGCGGCCTGCGCTACCACGGCGATGCGCCGCTCGTGTGCGGGCTGGTGCGCGCGGGCATCGTCGAGGCGCGCGCCTACCGCCAGAACGAGACATTCGAGGCGGCCGTGCGGTTCGCCCGCGCCGAGGGCATCATCCCGGCGCCCGAGCCTGCCCACGCGATCCGCGCCGCGATCGATGAGGCGGAGGCCGCCCGCGCGGCCGGGGAGGAGCGCGTGATCCTGTTCAACCTCTGCGGGCACGGCCACTTCGACCTCGCGGCCTACGACGCATACTTGGCCGGCTCGCTCGAGGACCCGGAGTTCTCCGAAGCCGACATGCAGGCGGCGCTGGAGCGGTTGCCGGAGACGCCCGCGCTGGCCTAGGAACTACGGCCCGGGCGAGCCTGCGTGCCCGTGCGCCCCGGCGAATGCGGCGGCGCCGAGGCGGAAGCGCCGCACCTCGACGAGCCGGCCACGCACGCGGAACGTCATCACCACGCTCACGTTTGCCGGCGATACGAAGGCGGGCAGCGGCGCACGGCAGGTGAGCGCGCCCCCTTGCTGGACGCGCACCAGGCAGCGCCCGAGCAGCCGATCGGCATCGCGCACGCGGATGCGCACGATCCCGGTCTGCGCCGCGCGGGTGCTCATCACGACCGCGCCGCCGATCGCGGTCAGGCGCACCTTCCTGAAACCCCGCCCCGTCGAGCGCAGCGCGCTCACCGGGCCGCGGACCTCGCGCGACGCGTCCGCGGCGGCGGTCACGGACGGCGCCGGCTGCGCGGGCGGGGGATTGGTGATCTGGATCACGACCGCGTGGAACGCCCCGGACTCGGTGGTCGCGCGGATCGTGACCTGTCCGCCCGGGGGCGGCGTCGCCGGAGCCGTGTAGAGGCCGAAGTGGTCGATGCCGCCCACCTGCGAGTTGCCGCCGGAGACGCCGTTGACCGACCACCACACATACGGGTCCTCGCCGATCACCGTTGCCAGCAGGCGCACGCTGGAACCGGTGTTCATGGAGGCGGGGGCGCCCGAGATCCCGACGTTGGGCGCCACGCCACCGACGTTCAGCGTGACGGCCGCCGTCGCCGGGTAGCGGGGGAAGCTGCTGTTGGAGCGCTGGACGGTGTAGGTGAAGCGGTCGGGGCCGACCATCCCGGGGCGGGGGGTGTAGACCACGGAGGTGTTCGTGAACGTCGGGCCGCCCGGCACATCGAGCGTGCCGCGCCGGGGTTGCTCGATGATCCGGAAGACTCGGGTGCCGAGACTCGAGCCGAACGAGGTGGTCGACAGCGGGATGGTGCTCGGCGCACTCGGGCTGAGGGTGCCGGCGGCGATGGGGTTGGCCGCATACCCGGGGATCGTCCACTCGACGGTCTCGCTGGACCCGTAGTAGGCGGGCACGTTCGCCTCGTTGCTCTCGCGCACGACGTCGTCGGGGTCGACGTCCGCGCGCACCCAGTACCGGCCCGGTGTCACGTCGGAGACGTCAACCCACTGGAACGCGAGGCTGCGGTCGTACAGGTCGCGCCAGCCCGCGGACACGCCCTCGACCAGGCTCGGGCGAGTGGGCTCGTTCTGCCCGCAGTAGTTGTTCGCGGCGGTCGTGTAGGCCCGGGAGCTGGGGCCGTGCAACTCCCGGCGCTCGCTGTCGATCAGGCAGAAGCCGACCTTCAGCGCGGGCGCGACCTCGGCCGTCCTGGCCTGGTTCCACAGTGAGTAGCGCGCGGCGTTCTTGAGGTGCCAGTGGTCGTGGCCGTCCTCGGGCTCGTAGATGATCCGCGGGTCACGGCCGGCGTCGTCGAAGAACGAACCGTCGCTGCGGTACACGCGCTGCACCACCGTCGCGTACTCGTCGCCCACCGGGCTCGAGCCGCGCATTTCGAGGGCGCCCTGCCCGGAGTTGTGGACGTACCCGTCGAAGCGCAGGAGATAGTGGTTGCCGTCGGGCTGGGCCACGGTCTGGAGCTGCAGGTTCCGGGGGCCGTCGGCCACCAGGTCGGGCAGCCGCTCCGTCACCTGCGCCGCGGCCGTCTGAGCTGCCACGGCGCACGCGAACACGGCGGCTCCCGCCGCCACGGCCAGCGCAAGTCTCCGTAGGGCCACCGCAGAAACCTCCGGCGGCGATCCTACTGCGAGGGTCCGACCACCGGGACGCCGGTGCGGGGCCCGGCGCCGCCGCCTCACTGCGCCTCACGCACCCGGCCGCCCACGCTGCGCCGGCGCGCGCGCCGCTCGGCGAGCCACGCACCCGCGGTCAGCCACAGCCACGCGCCGCCGACCGCGGCCAGCGTCAGCACGAGCGGCATCAGCGGCACGTTGCGGCGCGGTACCGCCAGCAGCAGCCCGCCGAGCACCGTGATGCCACCGATCAGCAGCCCCAGCACGAGGGCCTCCCAGCGTCGCCGCCACGCGAGCGCCCCCAGCCCCACCACGGCCAGCGCGAGCACCCCATAGTGGAACACGATCCACCCGGACGCCCGCATCGTCGGCCCGGAGCCGCGCCGCCACACGTTCCACATCTTCGTGACGATCATCCCGGCATAGCGCACCGGGTCCTCACGGACGTACTTGCGGAAGTTCTCGCGGCCGATCTTCGCAAGCGCCGCATCCCGCTCGAGGTCCGGGTACCTGCGCGCGACCTTGTCGAGCAGGTCCTTCATCTGCGTGTCCGCGACCTCGCGGTCGGTCACGTCCTGCTTGCCCTCGAAGCGCCGGATCAGCTCGCGCTTGACCCGCAGCTGGCGCCCGTCGCCGGGCAGGTACGTGGCGACGAACAAGGCCTTGCCGCCGCCTGTCGTGACCGGCACGAACTTGTCCAGCACGACGAAGTTGCGGATCGTCCAGGGTGCCAGCACCAACGCGAACGCGGCGACGAACAGCCCCACCGACGCGACACCGATCCGCAGCCCGCGGTCGCGCGCGAGCTTGACGAGCACGACGAGGCCCAGGATGCCCGCGAACATCAAGTACTCGGGGCGCGTCAGCGCCGTCGCGCCGAGCAGCGCACCCGGCAGCAGCCAGGCCCACGTCGTGCGCCCGGCATCGGCGGCCCAGAAGCCCGCGAGCACCGCGCCGGACAGGGTGAAGGCCGCGATCGGCTCGCTCACGAACTGCTCGCTGTTGTCCAGGAACGTCGGGTAGATGGCGGCCAGCAGCGCCGCGCCCACGCCCACGCCCGGTCCCGCCAGCCGGCGGCCGAGCAGGTACACGAACAGCACCATCAGGGCGCCCAGGATGGCGACCGCCGCGCGCGCGGCCTCGGGATGCACTCCGCCGGTCAGGTGGTACACGCCCGCGTAGAGGATCGGGGCCCCCGGCGACCAGTCCGTCGGGTTGCGCATCTCGGGCGTCCCGTAGCGGCCCGTTTCGTACAGCCCCGCGGCGATCTCGCCGTAGGACTTCGAGTCGTTGCCCTGGTAGGCGACGATCGTCGCCTCGCCGGGGTCGACGTTCGGGTTCAGCGCCGCCTCCAGGCGCAGGCCGAAGCCGAGCGCCACGACAAGGCCCACCACCACGAGGATCGCCGGGCCGCCGTGCCGCTCGGGCAGCGTGCGCGCCCGCTGCTTGATGCGGGTGGCGATCGAGCCGAGGGGCATCCGTCGCGGAGATGCTAGTGGTCGCCTCCGCGGAGGACGCGGTTTCGGCGCTTCGCCTGAGCCCCCGCCGCTGGCGGGACGTCCGCCCCCCCTGTCCGCTACCCTGCCGCGGACCATGCGGATCCTGATCCTGGGCGGTGACGGATACCTCGGCTGGCCCACCGCAATGCGCTTCTCGGCGCGCGGTCACGAGGTGTTCGTCGTCGACAACTTCTCGCGGCGCCGCTGGCACCACGAGCAATCGACAGACTCGCTGACGCCGATTCGCTCCCTGGCGGAGCGAATCGAGGCTTGGCGCGCGGTCTCGGGCCGCGAGATCACGCCGCTCGTCGGCAACATCGAGGACGGTGAGTTCCTCGACCGGGTGGTCGCCGAGACCGTGCCGGAGGCGGTGGTCCACTACGGCGAGCAGCCCTCGGCGCCGTACTCGATGAAGTCGCGGCGCCACGCGGTGGAGACCCAGCACACGAACGTGATCGGAACCCTCAACCTGCTGTTCTCGCTGCGCGACCGCGTGCCCGACTGCCATCTCGTGAAGCTCGGCACGATGGGCGAGTACGGCACGCCCAACATCGACATCGAGGAAGGCTTCATCGAGATCACCCACAAGGGCCGCACCGACACGCTGCCCTACCCGAAGCTGCCGGGCTCCCTCTACCACCTGTCGAAGGTCCACGACTCGCACAACATCCACTTCGCCTGCCGCATCTGGGGCCTGCGCGCGACGGACCTCAATCAGGGCGTCGTTTACGGGATCGAGACGGAGGAGACCGCGCTCGACGAGCGCCTCGCGACCCGCTTCGACTACGACGAGATCTTCGGCACCGCCCTCAACCGCTTCTGCGTGCAGGCCGTGATCGGCCATCCCCTCACGGTGTACGGCAAGGGCGGCCAGACACGCGGCTTCCTCAACATCCGCGACACGCTGCAGTGCGTCGAGCTGGCCGTCGACAACCCGGCCGAGCTGGGCGACTTCCGCGTCTTCAACCAGTTCACCGAGCAGTTCACGGTCGGCGAGCTGGCGCAGCGGGTCAAGCAGGCGGGCGAGGAGCTGGGCCACTCCGTCGAGGTACAGAGCTTCCCCAACCCGCGCGTCGAGATGGAGGAGCACTACTACAACGCCGCCAACACGAAGCTGCACGACCTGGGCCTCGAGCCGCACTACCTCGGTCCGGAGCTGGTGCAGTCGATGCTGAAGACGATCGAGCGCCACAAGGATCGTGTGATCCCGCGCGCGATCAAGCCGCGCACGACGTGGAAGCTGGGCGAGCTGGAGGCCGCCCCGCTGACCGCGACGCCTGCCACGTAGCGCTCACGCCCCAACTCGTACACGCGTCCAGCGAGGCCCCGTGGCTCAGGGAAATCGCATGAGAGACCGATGAGTTGAAAGTCCGAGCGGGGCAAGGATCGCCTTCGCTCGGATTTTCACGAGATGCCGCTGTCACGGAAGACACTCCGGATGCTGATGCTGGCCCTTGCCGCCGCGGGGATGCTGCTGCAGGCCGGCGCCGCCACGTCGCTCGCCGCCGAGTTCCGGCGTGTGCTCGTGGGCACGAACGGCAAGGACACGATTCGCGGCAACGCTGCCGCCAACAAGATCTACGGCGGGCGCTCCGCCGACCGTCTGTTCGGCAACGGCGGCAACGACCTGATCCGCGCGGGCACCGGCCGCGACGTGCTGGCCGGGGGCACCGAGGACGACCTGCTCTACGGCGACGAGGCGGCCGACCTGATGTACGGTCAGGACGGCAGCGACCAGCTCTTCGGCGCGACCGCAGCCGACACGCTGGTCGGGGGCGCCGGCGACGACCAGCTGTTCGGCGAGTCCGGCGACGACAGGATGTCCGGCGGCGACGGCAACGACTCGCTCGACGGCGGCTTTGGCCGCGACACCCTGTTGGGCGACGCCGGCGACGACACGATGAACTCGGGCGCGGCCGGCGACAAGCTGTACGGCGGGGCGGGCAATGACCGCATCGACGGCGACAGCGCCGAGGACGTCCTGTACGGGGAGGACGGCGACGACTACCTGATCGGCGGCACCGCGCGCGACGACATCTACGGGGGACCGGGCAACGACGTGATCAACGCGATCGAGCCCATCGGGGTGCTCTCGGAGGGTGTGATCGACTGCGGTCCGGGCAACGACGTCGTGTACGCGGACAGGCGTGACTTCCGGGCCACGGAGTTCCGCAACTGCGAGGTGATCGAGGCCGGCACCGCGCCCGAGGACTCCGATCCCGATCGCGGCGTGAAGCGCATCGGAGACGCGGGCCCCGAGACCCTGCTGGGTGGCAACCTGAACGACACGCTGCTCGGCGGCGCCGGCGACGACGTGCTGCGCGGCTTCGGCGGCATCGACGTGATCTGGGGCGACCACATCCCCGACACGACCGGCAACGACCGGATCTACGCGGGCCCCGGCAACGACCAGATCTTCGGGAACTCCGGGAAGGACCGGATCCACGGAGACGAGGGCGACGACCGCATCTCGGGCGGCCCCGGCCGCGACCTGATCTACGGCGGCGCCGGCAACGACGAGATCCGCCCCGACGGCAGCAAGGATCGCGTGCTGGCCGGTCCGGGGAACGACCGCATCCACGCCTTCGGCGGCAGCAAGCGCGACTTCATCGACTGCGGCTCGGGCCGCGACATCGCGTTCACCGACAAGCGGGACCGCACGCGCCGCTGCGAGCGCGTCAGGCACCGCTAGCGGCCAGCCGCCTCCAGAAGCGGATGTACTCCTTTTGGTGGCCGATGCCGGCCTCGGCGACGAGCAGCGCGCCGGCGGGCGCGCCGGCTGCCTCGAGGGTGCTGGCCATCACCCGCAGTTCCTCCAGGCGCCGGCGGTGCCCCGCGAGCTGGGTGCGGGCCAGCTCGGCCGGGTCGGACCCGAACGCGAGCTTCAGCAATCCGGGGTCGCGCAGCTCGTACAGCTCGCCGGTGGGTGTGCCGAGCCACTCGCCGAGCGCCGCCCGGCCCCTGTCGGTCAGCGCGTAGTGCTTGCGCCGGCGACCCGTCCGCTCGCGGCGCTCCGACAGGTACCCGGCTCCCGCGAGCCGCTCGGGCTCCGCGTAGAGCTGGGAGTGGGGGATGCTGAAGAAGTTGCCGATCGTGGCCGCCACGATCTGCTTGAGATCGTAGGGGGTGGCCTCGCCGGCCTGGCTCACCAGGCCCATCACGACGTACGACGTTTGTGTGAGCTGTATCACTTCGCTTGATCCATAATAGATGGTACGGTTCGGACTATTGTTTTCCACGAGGGAGGTGACGCGATGGCCACGACCTTGAGCCGCACCGCGCAGCAGGCCCCCGCCGGGGCGGACTGGCACCGGATCTTCGAAACCATGGAGGGCGAGCACGACTACGTCGTCGACGAGGTCGAGGGCCGGATCCCGGCCCAGCTGACCGGGACCCTGTACCGCAACGGCCCGGGCAAGAACGACATCGACGGGAAGCCGTTCGCCCACCTGTTCGACGGCGACGGGATGCTGTCGCAGTTCGCGATCGACGACGGCCGCGTGCGGTACCGCAACCGCTTCGTGCGCACCAACCACTACCTGGCCGAGCGCACCGCCGACCGGCCGCCGATGCGCGGCTTCGGCAACCAGCTGCGCGGCGGGCCGCTGGGCAACGCCTTCCGGTTCCCGGGCAATGTCGCCAACACGAGCGTCACGCTGCACGCGGGCAACCTGATGGCGTTGTGGGAGGGCGGCCACCCATGGCGGCTGGACCCCGACACGCTCGAGACGATCGGCGAGTACGACTTCGACGGCCGCCTCAAGCAGGCCCATGCGTTCTCGGCGCATCCGAAGATCGACCCCGCGACGGGAGAGCTGTTCAACTTCGGCGTCACCTACGGGCCGCGCACCAAGATCCACTCCTACCGGGTCGCGCGCAGCGGGGCGCTCGAGTACCTGGAGCCGGTGACCCTGCCCTATCCCGTGATGAACCACGACTTCGCGCTGACGGCCAAGCACCTGGTGTTCGTGATCGACCCGATCCTGGTGCGGGTCGGCCGGTTCCTGCTGGGAGCGTCGAGCTATGCCGGCGCCCTGCACTGGGACCCGTCGAAGACGACGCGCGTGGTGCTCGTCCCGCGTGACGGCGGCAAGCCGCGCGTCGCCGAGTGCGACCCGTTCTTCCATTTCCACGTCAACAACGCCTTCGAGGACGGCGACGCGACCGTCGTGGACCTCGTGCGCTACGACGACTACGCGCTCGGCGAGTCGCTGCGGAACTTCTCAACGGCCGACTTCGGCGAGAGCGGGCGGCTCGTGCGGCTGCGCGTGCACGGCGGCGACGTCGCGCAGGAGGAGCTGTGCCCGTGGAAGTGCGAGTTCCCACAGCACGACTGGCGGCGCACGACGCGTGGACACCGCTTCTCGTACGTGGCGGCCGGGCCTGAAGGCGGGGTGCTGGCCCAGGGGATCGCGAAGGTCGACCACGACAACGGTCGTACGGCGATGCACGACTTCGGCGCCGGGCAGGTTGCCGGCGAGCCGATCTTCGTGCCGCGCGGCGCCGACAGCGCGGAGGACGACGGGTGGCTGCTGACGCTCGCGTACTCGGCGGCCGAGCACCGCTCGCGGCTCGTGGTGCTCGACGCCCGCGACGTCGAGTCCGATCCCGTCGCGGTCGCACATCTGCGCCACCACGTGCCGCTCGGGTTCCACGGGACGTTCACCGGTCGCGTCGCCTCAGCCTAGGCGGGCGATCCCGGGCTGCACGTGCCACCAGGCTTGCCAGGAGTCGTGGAGGCGGCTAGAGTCGAATGTGCGAGAAGCAACAAGTGGACTTGCTCGCCGGCAAGGACGCAACGGGAGGTCGCAGGGGTCATGGAGAGCCACTTACGCACCGAATGGACCGTCTTGATGTTCCTCGGATTGGCGGTGATGGGCGGCGTCGGAGCGCTGGCCCGCTCCGGGGTCCGGTTGCCCGGCTGGAAGTAGTTACCGGGGCGGCATTCGCAGCGCGCCATCCAGTCGGATGGTCTCGCCGTTCAGCATCTGGTTCTCGACGATGTGCACGGCCAGCGCCGCGAACTCGGCCGGGTCGCCCAGTCGCTGGGGAAACGGAATCGCCTTGCCCAGCTCCTCCCGTGCCTCCTGCGGCAGCGCGCCCAGCAGCGGGGTGTCGAACGTGCCGGGAGCGATCGTGTTGACGCGTATGCCGCGGCTCGCCATGTCGCGCGCCGCCGGCAAGGTGAGCCCCACGATTCCGCCCTTCGACGCCGAGTAGGCGATCTGCCCGATCTGCCCGTCGAACGCCGCGATCGAGGCGGTGTTCACGCACACGCCGCGCTCACCGTGCTCGAGCGGCTCCAGCAGGTTCATGGCCGCGGCGGCCATGCGCAGCACGTTGAACGTCCCGATCAGATTCACGCGCAGGACGGTCTCGAACGGAAGCAGTTGATGCGGGCCGTTCTTCGACGCGGTGCGTTCGGCCCACCCCACGCCCGCGCAGCAGATGCTGATGCGCAGGTCCCCGCCCGCCGCCTCCACGGCACGGGCAACCTGTCCCTCGTCGGTCACGTCGCAGGCGACGAAGCCCGCGCGGTCGCCGAGCTCCGCGGCGAGTGCCTCGCCCTTCTGCACGTTCATGTCCGCGATCGTCACCTGCGCGCCGCGGTCGTGGAGTGTCCGCGCGCTCGCCTCTCCCAGCCCGGAGGCGCCGCCCGCGACGATGGCCCCACATCCCTCGATCCGCATGGCGGCGAACCCTACAGCCGATAGGCTTCGTGTCGATGAGCAAGCTCGGCCCGGGGGATCCGTTTCCGGACATCACGCTCGACACTCGCGACGGTGACGCGCAGCTCTCCGATCGCTGGCGCAAGGGGCCGCTGGTGGTCGCCTTCATGCGCCACTTCGGCTGACCGCTGTGCAGCGAGTACCTCGCCCAGTTGGGTGAGGCCCACGAGGAGCTCCGCGCGGCGGGGGCCGACGTCGTCGCCGTGTTTCAGTATCGCGCGGAGCCCACGTTCCACTTCTGCCGCAAGCGCGGGACGCCCTTCGACTGCCTCGGTGACCCGCAGCGGGCCGGCTATCGCGCCGTCGGGCTCGAGCGAGGTGGTCTGCGCTCGTACCTGGGGCCGCAGCTCGCTGCGAGCTACATCCGCGCCGCTCGGCACGGGCACATGGCCGGCAACCCGCAGGGCGGTGACGTCGCGCAGCGGCCGGGCACCTTCGTGGTCGATCCCGAGGGCAAGGTCGTGTCCGCCCACTACAACCGTGACGCCGGGGACCATCCGGACATGGACGAGATCATCCGGCTGGTGGGGCGGCTCGGCCCGCAGCCGGCCGCGTGACCGCGTAGCGCACGAACAGGAAGCCGTCGTGCGTGAGCACCGAGCGCAGGTCGAGCCGCTGCGCGCGCTCGAACGCGGTGCCTTCCACGACTGACGGCGCGACGGCGCCCGCCAGGACGGGGGAGACCGTCAGGAACAGCTCATCCACGAGGCCGGGAGCGAGCATCGCCGCAAGCAGGGTGGGTCCGCCCTCGTGCAGCATCGCCCGCACGCCGTGGACCGAGCGCAGCCGCGCGGCGCCCGCAGCGAGGTCGAGGTCCGCGCCGGGGATCCGCTCCACGATCAGCTGCGCCTCGCACTGCGGGGGCTCGCGGTCGCTGTTGGTGAGCACGACGATCCGGGACTCGGGGTCCCGGAACAGCGGTGCGTCCACGGGCAGCTCGAGCGAGCGGCTCGCCGTGACCGCCAGCGGCACCTCCGCCAGGCCGAGCTCCGCACGACCGCGGCGCACCGCAGGACGGCGTGCCAGCGGGCCGTAGCGCTCGAGCGCGATCGTGGAGGTCCCGACGATCACTGCATCGACCTGCGTGCGCAGCGTGTGGAAGAGGTCGCGATCGATGTTGCTCGAGATTGCCTCGGTCCGGCCGGCGTGCGTCGCGCGGCCGTCCGCCGTCGCGACCATGTTCGCGACGGTGTAGGGCCTGTCCGGGAACGCCCGCTCGATCAGGCTCAACGCTCCGTAGGCCTGCTCCGGGGTGACGGTCCCGCGGTCTGGGAAAAGGCGATCCAGGGTTCAGTCCGCGGAGCTGAGCGGCCCGGTCAGCGACAGCGCGAACAGGCCGTCGCCGTCCGTGTACCACTCGATCAGCTCGAGCCCGGCGGCCGTGTACTCACGCGCCAGCGAGTCGCGGGTGAACTTGCACGAGATCTCCGTGCGCATCTCCTCGCCGGCCTCGAACTCGACGTCCATCCCGAGAGCGTCGATGCGCGCCCGCACGTCGGCGCGCGCCCGCAGCCACATCTCGATGCGGCGCGCGTGCTCGTTGTAGAAGGCGACGTGGTCGAACATCTCCGGATCGAGGTCGCCGTCGAGGTTGGCGTTGATCACGCGCAACATGTTGCGGTTGAACTCGGCCGTCACCCCCGCGGAGTCGTTGTACGCGGCCTCGAGGCGCTCGCGGTCCTTCACCAGGTCGGTGCCCACGAGCAGGCGGTCCTCCGGACCTAGTTGCGCGCGCAAGGCTTGCAGGAGGCGGGTGCGACGCGGGTGGGCGAGGTTCCCGATCGTGCCGCCCAGGAATGCGATCAGCCGCCGCCCGGCGGCGGGGGGGATGCGGTCGAGGTGGCGCTCGAAGTCGCCCACGACGCCGTGTACCGCGAGGGTGTCATAGGTCGCGACCAGCCGCTCCGCGCAATCCAGCACCGCGGTCTCCGACACGTCCACCGGCAGATAGCGAGTGCCGAGGCCGAGGTCGAGCATGGGCGCGAGCAGCGCGGTGGTCTTGCGCGCGGACCCGGGGCCGAGCTCGACGATCTCCGCGGGACGCACCAGCTCGACGATGCGCGGGCCTGCCACGTCGAGGATGTCCTGCTCGACCTGTGACGGGTAGTACTCGGGCAACTCGGTGATGCGCTCGAACAGCTCCGAGCCGCGCGCGTCGTAGAAGTACTTTGGTGGCAGCTCGCGGGGGTTGCCGGACAGGCCCCGGCGCACGTCCTCGGCAAGCGAGGCGAGCGTCCCGTCGCGCAGGTGCACGTCGATCTGCACGGGATCCTGGGTTCTGGTCGCGATCCCCACCGTCAGTCCTCCACGTCCGCGGCGCACCGGAAGCCGGCGAAGATCTGCCGCCGTCGCGGGTAGTCCCAGTTGCGGAAGGTGGTGGTGACGGCTCCCGCCTGCGTCGCCCACGAGCCGCCGCGCAGCACCTTGAAAGGGCCGCCGAAGAAGTCCTGCGAGTACTCGGGATACGGGAACGCCTCGAAGCCCGCGTACGCGTCGAATCCGCTTGCCGTCCACTCCCACACATCGCCCAGGGTCTGGCGCGCGCCGCAGGCGCTCTCTCCGGCCGCGTAGGCCCCGGCGGGCGCACAGCCGAACGCGAGCTGGTCCAGGTTGGCGCACCCGTGGTCGGCGGTCGCGCCGGCGGCGGCCTTCTCCCACTCGGCCTCGGTCGGCAGCCGCTTGCCGGCCCAGCGGGCGAAGGCGTCGGCCTCGAACCACGAGACGTGGCAGACGGGCAGCGCGGCGTCCATCTCGCCCCAGTCGCCGAACGACCGCACGAGCCATCGCTCGTCCTCGCTGCGCCAGCAGCCCGGGGCGGTGGCGTGCTCCTCCTGGCGCCAGGTCCATCCCCGTGCGGACCACAGCCCTCGTCGCTCGTATCCGCCGTCGTCGATGAAGTCGCGGAAGGCGCCGTTCGTGACTGGCGCGCGATCGATGCGGAAGGCGCCCACCTCCCGCAGATGGCGGGGCCGCTCGTTGTCGTAGGCGAACCCGGCGGATGCGGCGCCCATCTCGAACGGGCCACCGGGCACGAGCGCGTCGCCGGTCACCGGCTCGGGCCCGGGCAGGTCCCACTGGCGCGGCGGCAGGTAGGTGTCCGACGTCATCAGCTGCAGCGCCTGCAGGATCGTCTCCGTGTGTTGCTGCTCGTGGCGCAGCACCATCTCGAACACGAAGGCGTCGCGCAGCAGCGGGGTGCTGTCGGGTGAGAGGTCCGCCGCGTCGAGCAGATCGAGCACCCGGGTGCGCACCTCGTCCATGTAGCGGAAAGCGTCCTCGCTGCGCAGGTACGGAAGCCCGCCGCGCTCGCTGCGCGGAGCGGCATTCGGGTCGTACACGTCGCCCAGCCGTTCCCTCAGCATGGTCTTGCCGAACGCAGAGTGCGCCAGCCACAGGTCCTCGAAGGTGGCGATGTGCCCGAGGTCCCACACGATCGGGCTCATCAGCGGGCTGTGCGCGGCGTTCAGGCTGTCATCGGACAGCTGCTCGACCAGCAGCAGCGTGCGCGACCGCACCGCCTCGAGTCGCTGCGCGATCCCTTCCCGCGTCATCGGACCGGCGTGTCGGATTCCAGCCAAGGTCATCTAGGGACCCTCGAATGTGGGGCCGAACGGCTTCAGCGGTGGGCCGGCCGAGGGGCCGTCGTATGCGACGCGGGCGGGGGGCTGATCGCTCATGGGCGTTCCGGGAGGCTCCGGGGGCTGAAGTCGATGAATGTAGTCGATCGTTACGTTTGGGTATACCGAACCGGATCATTTGCACCCAAGCGGAGGGATGCGATGCACCCGAATGGACGGACGCCTTGGAAGCCGGGCGCCGCCCCGCACCGGGTGCGAACGCGCTTGCCGTCGCTGCGATGAGCGTGCAAACCATGCGTGCGCGGCTATAAGGTCTCGGCGTGGACTTCCGGAGGCTCGGCAGGGGAGACATCGTCGCGGCGGCCGGCGGTCTGCTGCTCTTCATCAGCATGTGGCTGCCGTGGTTCTCGGTGGACGCGCTGCCCCCCCAAAGCGAGAACCTGTGCGGTGCCGGCGAGCAGTCGTGCACGGGCCTGGAGACGTTCTCGCTCTTCTCTGCGCTGATCATCCCGGGCATGGATTTCCTGCTGATCGCGGGGGCCCTGGCGCCCTGGATCCTGGTCTGGATCGTCGTCCGCGGCCACACCTTGTCCTGGCCGCCCGGCGAGGTCACGATGATCGTGGGCGCGATCGCCACCACGCTGATCCTCTACAACGGGATCGTCGATCGCGCCGGCTCGACCCGCGAGTTCGTGGGCCTCGACATCGGCTGGTACCTCGCGCTGCTCGGCGCGCTGATGATCGTGGCAGGCGGCGGCATCAGCCAGGTCACCCGTGGGGGCGTGACCCGCAGGCCGCCGGGCACGTTCTAGCGCTGCTCGCGTAACCTCCGACGCGGGGTGGGCCGAGACACGAACCTGATAGCGCACGACCTGCGCGACACGAGCGCTCCCGACCGCAACCTCGCACTCGAGCTGGTGCGGGTCACGGAGGCCGCGGCGCTGGCTGCCGCGCGCTGGGTGGGGCGCGGCGACAAGGAGGCCGCGGACCAGGCTGCCGTCGACGCGATGCGCTTCACCCTGCACGCCGTGCCCATGGACGGGATCGTGGTGATCGGCGAAGGCGAGAAGGACGAGGCCCCGATGCTCTACAACGGCGAGCAGATCGGCGACGGCAGCCCGCCGGACGTCGACGTCGCGGTCGACCCGCTCGAGGGCACCAGGCTGACCGCGCGCGGCATGCCGAGCGCCCTGGCAGTGGTTGCGCTGGCCGAGCGCGGCAGCATGTTCGACCCGGGCCCGTGCGTATACATGGAGAAGATGGCGGGGGCCTCCGACATCGCCGACCTGCTCGACCTCGACCGGCCCCTGGGCGAGACGCTCGAGCTGATCGCCAAGCGCCGCGGATCGGAGGTCAGCGACCTGATGGTGATCATGCTCGATCGCGAGCGCCACGCGGACGGAGTGGCCCAGGTGCGCAAGTCCGGCGCGCGCATCCGGTTCATCACCGATGGCGACGTGTCCGCCGCGCTGCTCGCCGTGACCGACAGCACGGGGGTCGACCTGCTTTGGGGCATCGGCGGCACGCCCGAGGGCGTGCTGTCCGCCGCCGCAATCAAGAGCATGGGCGGCCACCTCGTGGGCCGGCTCTGGCCGCGGGACGAGGACGAGCGCAAGCGCGCCCTGGAGGCCGGCTACGACCTGGACGAGGTGCTCGACGTGAACCGGCTGATCTCGGGCCAGGACGTGTTCTTCGCTGCCACGGGCGTCACCGACGGCGATCTGCTGGAGGGCGTGCGCTACCGAGACGGTGCCGCCGCGACGACGGAATCTCTGGTCATGCGCTCCCGCTCGGGCACTGTCCGCAAGGTGCAGGCGACGCACAACAGGGCGAAGCTGCGCGAGCTGACCGGCACGCGCTACGGCTGAAGCCGAGCGGGCCGTCGGCATCCGGCCACCTACAGAATCTCGATCTCCACGGGTTCCCCCGCGCTGATGTCTCCCCGCTCCACTTCCAGGTAGGCAAGTGCGTCGACGCCGAGCATGCTCGTGAGCACGTGGGAGCCCTGTGCCTTCGTGGGCCGCACGTGCCAGCCGTCCTCGCGGGCCGCCAGGCTGCAGCGCACGACGTGGGCGCGCCCCGGGCGCTTCACGTAGTCCGCGTCGAACGCGCCGACTGTGCGGCGCTCGCGCGGGGTCGTGCCGAGCCAGCGGGCGAGCGCCGGCCGCACGAACAGGTGGAACGTGACCATCGCCGAAACGGGGTTGCCCGGTAGCCCGAACACGAGCACCGCGCCGGTGCCGCCGGAGGCGCCGGGTCGGTCCAGGATCCCGAAGTAGGTGGGCTTCCCCGGCCGCAGGGCGACGCCCCAGAAGACCTGCTCGACCCCCAGCTCCGCGAGGGCGGGCCTCACGTGGTCGTGCGGGCCGACCGACACGCCTCCGGTCACGACCACGATGTCGGCCGCGAGCGCACGCTCCAGCGCCGCCACCGTCGCCCGGTAGTCGTCGCCCACCGTGGCGGCCTGCGTGACGGTGCCGCCGGCCGCCAGCGCCTGCGCCGGGATCGCGTAGCCGTTCGTGTTGCGGATCTGCCCCGGACCCAGCGGAGCAGGCGGAGGGACCAGCTCGTCACCCGTCACCAGCACCGCGACTCCCGGCGGTCGCGCACACGAGAGCGCCGCGACTCCCGTGGAGGCCGCGACCGCGAGCTCCGCGGGGCCGAGCCGGGTCCCGGCCGCGAGCACCTTGTCGCCGGCGCGGATGTCCTCGCCGGCGCGGCGGATCTCCTTGCCGGGGGGCAGCGCGGCGGCCACCAGCAGCCGGGTGTCTTGCCGGACCGCATCCTCGACGCGCAGCACTCCGTCTGCGCCGCCGGGGACCATCGCGCCCGTCGAGATCGCGATCGCCTCGCCTGCCTCGAGCACCGCCGGGTAAGGATGACCGGCCCGCGACTCGCCGACCAGCCGCAGTGCGACCGGGGCGTCCGGCGAGGCCTCGGTCACGTCCGCGCAGCGCAGCGCGAATCCGTCCATCGCGGAGTTGTCGAACGCCGGCACGTCTGCGGCGCTGGTCAGGTCGCCGGCGAGCACGCGGCCGAGCGCTGCGGAGAGCGGGACCGCCTCCGGCTGCGCTTCAGGCACCCGCTCGAGGACCGCGGCCGCAGCCGCACGCGGGTCCAGCAGGCCGCTGTCCAAGCGCGTGCTCCGGGTGCCCTACCGCCGGCGCAGGCCGCGCGCGACGGCGTCCAGCGCCTTGAGCGTCAGTCGCCCGCTGACCTTCAGCGGCAGCTTCAGCGCCTCGGCGGCCCCATCGACTGCGAGGCGCGGCAGCCCCGGTGCGCTCCCCCCGCCGGGGGCGGGAGGGCGGGCGCGCGTTCGGGGCCGCGCAACGGCCGGCCTGCGCTCGGTGGTCGCGGCGGAGCGCTTCGGGCTCGGCTTCTGTCGCGCCGACCGGGTCGCTCCAGAGGCCGTGGTGGCACGCGACGCGTCCTTCGCCGCGGTCCCCCGGCGCCGCTGGTTGACGCGCTGCGGGCGGGTCTTCGGAAGCCGGCTCATGATGTCGGGCGCGGTCGTGGCCGGCTCGCCGTGGCCGCCTTCCGTCGCGCGGTTCCGGTCGGCCTGAGGCTTTGCTGCGGCGGCCTTGCTCTTCGACTCGGTCGTCGGCGGGGTGGCGCGCGTGGCGCCGGGTGGGCTGGACTGCTGCTCTCGATCCACGGTTGCCTCCGGTCAGGGCTTTGAGGGGTCGGAAGGGCTCGGCGGGCGCCGGCGGGACGCCGCGCGGCCGATATTTCTTGCGGAGCCTACTGCTACCCGATTAGTCTGGAACTCGACAGATCGGACGACCGGACCCGCCGCGTCCAGGCGCGGCACCGCGCTGTCCAGGCCGGACGTTCAGCGTTTCCGGGCAAAACCTGTCCGGATTCAGCAACTTTTGAGTTAGAGATGCGTACCAACCAGTGAAACTAATCCAAGCAGGACCACCCATCCGGAGTACTTCCGGGGGTTTCGGGCAAGGCGCCGACCTTTTGAGTTCAGCGGACATCGCGGTAATATCCCGTCACCCGTACGGGCGGCTTCCGAGCCGTCCGCAATTGGCGCGTCGTCAAACGACCTTCGCTCGGTGCGGAGCGGACTGCAAGCGGTCCGCCTGAGCGCGGAAGGAAACCAGGCACAAAAACATTGCTCCAAAGCGAACTCCATGAACTAGATGAGATCAAGGGTCTCGTAACCAAGGGTCAGCAACAGGGCGTCCTCTCATACAACGAAGTCGCCGACGCAGTCGCGGAGATTGACCTGGACGAGGCCGATGTCGAGGAGCTCTACGGGTTCCTCGAGAAGTCGGAGATCGAGCTGGTCGAGGACCTCGAGGGAGGTCAGGCCAAGCCAGAGGTCGAGGCGCCCGACACCGGCAAGCGCCGGCGCAAGGCGAAGAGCCAGATCGACCTGCGGCCCGATATGACGACAGACTCGCTGCAGCTCTTCCTGAAGGACATCGGGAAGGTGCGGCTGTTGACGGCACAGGAGGAGGTCGACCTCGCCAAGCGCATCGAGCGCGGCGATCTCGACGCCAAGCAGAAGATGGTCGAGTCCAACCTGCGACTCGTCGTCTCGATCGCCAAGAACTACCGCAACCAGGGCCTGCCGTTCCTCGACCTGATCCAGGAGGGAACGCTGGGCCTCGTCCGCGCGGCCGAGAAGTTCGACTACCGCAAGGGATTCAAGTTCTCGACCTACGCGACTTGGTGGATCCGCCAGGCGATCGCCCGTGCGCTGGCCGACAAGGCCCGCACCATCCGGATCCCGGTCCACGTCGTCGAGAAGCTCAACAAGATCGGGCGTGCGGAGCGCAAGCTCGTGACCGAGCTTGGTCGTGAGCCCACCGCCGAGGAGATCGCCGCCGTGACGGGTATCGACCCCGACGAGGTCGGCGCGATCAAGCGCTCGGCGCAAGCCCCGATCTCACTCGAGAAGCCGGTCGGGGACGAGGAAGAGTCGGAGTTCGGCCAGTTCATCGCCGATGAGCGGGCCGAGTCGCCCTACGACCGCGCGGTGGACAATCTCACGAAGGAGGCGCTGCGCGAGGCGCTCGAGAACCTCTCCTACAGGGAGCGGCGCGTGCTCGAGTTGCGCTACGGCCTGGGCGGGGAGCACCCCCGCACGCTGGATGAGGTCGGGCGCACGTTCAACGTGACCCGCGAGCGCATCCGCCAGATCGAGAACCAGTCGCTGAAGAAGCTGCAGAGCCTGGCCGAGGCTCAGAAGCTTCGAGAAGTAGCTTAGAAACGCCGCCCGCCGCCCGCCGTCCGCCGGGCGGACGGCGGGCGGACGGGCAGTGTGCGCCCACTGAGCCGCTTCACCGGCCCCCGGCGCAGGGGCAGGCGGCCGACCTGAACTCCTCAAGGCCATGCGCCATGCGGCCGAATAAAGCCTCGTATGGCCTTCGACCTACAGCGGTCGCTGCATGCCGTGGTCGAGCGGGGCGGATCGGACCTTCACATGAAGGTCCCTTCGCCGCCGCTGATCCGGCTACAGGGAGACCTGAACCCGATTGAGGGAGCCGACGCCCTGACGCCGGCGGACACCGAACGCGTGCTGCGCGAGATGCTGACCGCCAGCGAGCGGCTGGCGGAGTTCGCGCGCGACGGCGAGATCGATTTCTCCTACACGGTGCCTGGGCTTGCCCGCTTTCGTGTGAACGCGTTCCGGCAGCGCGGCTCGATCTCGATCGCCTGTCGGGTGGTCCCGTTCGAGATCCGCGCAGCGCACGAGCTGGGGCTGCCCGACGTCGTCACGCGCCTGGCGGCCGAGCCCCGCGGGATCATCCTCGTGACGGGCACCACCGGTTCGGGTAAGTCGACCACCCTGGCCGCGATCGTCGACGAGATCAATCGCACGTTTGCGAAGAACATCGTCACGATCGAGGACCCGATCGAGTACCTGCACCGCGATCAGCGCTCGGTCGTCCACCAGCGCGAGATCGGCTTCGACACCACCTCCTTCGGGCAGGCGCTGCGTCGCGTTCTGCGCCAGGACCCCGATGTGATCCTGATCGGTGAGATGCGCGACGAGGAGACCGTCGCCACCGCGCTGAGCGCCGCGGAGACCGGTCACCTCGTGCTCAGCACACTGCACACGATCGATGCCGTCGAGACCATCAACCGGATCATCGACTTCTTCCCACCGCACCAGCACCAGCAGGTACGGGCGATGCTCGCCGGCTCTCTACGAGGCGTGATCTCTCAGCGGCTGGTTCCGACCATGGACGGCGCCGGCCGCGCACCCGCCTGTGAGGTGCTGACGATGACGGGCCGGATACGGGACCTGATCTCGAACCCGGCCGAGACCGGAAAGCTGGGTGAGGCGATCGCCGAAGGCTCGTACTACGGCATGCAGACCTTCGACCAGGCGCTGCTGCATCACCACCAGGCCGGGATCATCTCGATGGAGGAGGCGCTCAAGGCCTCCACGCACCCGCACGACCTGAAGCTGCTGATCGCCGCCGAGGGCCAACGCTCCACGTCGGTCGATCAGATCTACTCGGCGGACCACTCGCCTGACGTGATGCCGCCCGGCGGGATCGACGGCTTTGGCGAGCAGAGCGCCTACACGCCCGCAGCCGGCTAGGTCATCGCGGCGCCCCGCCGCTCCCGCTTCGACGCGTCTCACTTCATGTTGTA
Organism: uncultured Solirubrobacterales bacterium; assembly: GCA_963816975.1. Classification (GTDB taxonomy): domain Bacteria; phylum Actinomycetota; class Thermoleophilia; order Solirubrobacterales; family JBBDJG01; genus DASRIA01. Next base: position 83,210 of record CAWFMD010000001.1, read on the forward strand.
AAGCCGCTGGTATCATCGATACAGGCGCAGGCAAGGACCGCCGTGAGGAGAGCGCAGAGCAACACACCTGATATGGCGAACCAGACCTGTCCTGTCTGTCACACCGCTGAGATCATCTCCGGCAAGTGGACCCTCCTCGTGATCAGGGACCTCGCTGCCGGCTGCAGCCGCTTCTGCGAGCTGGAGCGTTCGCTCGAGGGCATCAGCCCGCGGACTCTTTCGCTGCGCCTGCGGGCGCTCGAGGCGGAGGGCATCGTCGAACGCCGCACCTATCCCGAGGTTCCGCCGCGCGTGGAGTACACCCTCACCGCAAAGGGGGAGGCGCTCGTTCCCCTGATCGAGCAGATGCGCAGCTACGGGCGCGACTGGCTCGTGAACGGCAACGGTCATGCGCGTGACGCGATTCGCACGCCGCAGCCGGTAGGCGCCACCGCCGGGCAACCGCCGGCACACTGACGACGCAGCCGCCTCGAGCGGCTCTTTCTTTGCTGCGACCCCCGCGTCCGAGGTTGGCTACCTTAGGCGGCTTGCACTGCCGCCCCCCGCGGCGGTTCTGAACTCGAAGAAGGGAGACTTCTCATGAGCCGCATCCTGAGGCGGCGCCCGTCGCCTGCGATGGTCGTCGCGTTCGTGGCGCTTGGGGTCGCACTGGCCGGTACGGCCACCGCGCTCCCCGGGAGAGGCAGCGTCAAGAAGGACGACATCGCGCGCGCCGCTGTGCGGGCGCGGAGCATCTACTCCAATGCGGTGCGGACGAAGCACATCCGCGCGCGCAACGTGACGCGCTCGAAGATCGCGCGCCGCGCGATCAACTCAGATCTGGTGGGCCTGGACGCGCTCACCGGTCAGAACATCGTGGAGGCATCGCTGTCGACCGTCCCGAACGCGAGCAAGGTCAACAATCGCGGTGTCGAGAAGATGGCGTTCGTCGCGGCGGCCGGGACCGCCACCACGCCGGTGCTGAACCTCAACGGGCTGGCGATCTCGGCTGCTTGCAACGCGGGCCCGGCACTGAGCGTGAGCGCCGGCACCACTGTTTCAGGGGCGATCCTGCGATCGTGGGGCTTTCACACTGGGATGACCGCCTTCCACGTCGTCGACGATCCGTTCAATATCGGCGACAGCGCGGATCCGCTTCCGCCGGCCGCCCTGGGCACGAACGTTTCGGGCAACCTCGCCTACGTGCGCCCGGACGGTGAGGTCGTGACCGGGTCCTTCGTGGCTCAGGAGACGGCGACCGGCTGCATCTTCGCGGGCACGGCGATCGGCTGATCACTTTTTCGCGCACGAGCGGGCGCGCTGGACTACCTTCGGACTGGGACCTCGGGCAGGGGCCCTCGCCGGTTTCCGGACTCCTCGGACGGCTCTGTGCTTCGCCCGAGTGGCAGGGAAGCTGGGTGAACTTGGAAGGAGCCGAATGTCCGGTCTGTGGAAGTACCGCCCATCGCCCGCGATGATCGTGGCGATGCTCGCGCTGTTCGTGGCCATGGGGGGCACCGGTTATGCGGTCAGCAAGCTTCCGCGCGGCAGCGTAGGGCCGTCGCAGATCCGCAACAACGCGGTGCGGTCGAAGCACATCAGGGCAGGGTCGGTGACGGCGGCCAAGCTGGCCCCGGGCACGCTCAGCGCGCTGCGGGCGCCGGCAACGCCGGCCGGGGTCCAGGGCCCGGTCTCGGGCAATGGGACGCCCGATCGCGTCGCCTACGCCGACAAGTCCGGCTACGCCGACAGGGCGGGCACTGCGGACAGGGCCGGCCACGCCGACACGGCCGGGCACGCCGACCAGGCCGGCATGCTGGATGCCGCGGCCACGGCGAGCATCACCGCGGAGGCTGTCAAGCAGGTGATCGCGGCCCTGCCCACGGGATCGAGCGGATCGGGCGACAAGATCAAGTGGGTCGAGCCGTTCACGATCGGCGCCGGCACGAAGGAGATGCTGAAGGCCGGCCCGTTCACGCTCACCGCCCGCTGCCAACTCGACGAGACGATCGGCGGCGTCGCGGGCCAGGACCAGTCGGACATCATCATCTCGACGACGCAACCGAAGTCCGCGTTCGACGGTGACGATCTGCTCGGCAACCTGGACCCGGGAGACAACATCGAGACCCGTCAGTTCGTCAACGTCACACCGGTCGCCCATGGGAGAGCGGCGTTCGAGGCATCCTCGGACGGCGTCGCGATCGGTGGGGACGGCAAGCTCTACATCAAGGGCTCGTACCTGTTCGCCGGCGTCAACATCAACGGCGACGCGAGCAAGTGCAAGTTCGGCGGCTACATCTTCTTGTAAGAAGCGGTTGCGATTGGCTGGGCCGCGAATCACGCGCAGGAACGCGCGCGGCAGCGGCGAAGTCACCGGCCGTGCGGAACCGGGCGCTACACGATCAGCTTCAGCAGTTCGCAGAGTCGGCCTCGCACCTGTTGTCCGCGGCCGTCGAGGCCGGCGCCGAGATTCCCTTCGAGGTTGCCGAGAGCCCCGGCTCTCGCTCGGTGCTGTACCGCTACCGCCCGCTGTCCGCGGAGTTCGTGCAGAAGCGCTTCACCGAACTCAAGTCGATGCCGGGCTTCGGCGCGGCGGTCGACGCCCTGGTGCGCATCGAGGGCATATCCGGCTACCTGCGGGTGATGGGCGCGAGCTATGTGCCGGCCGCGGAGCGCGATCGCGCCGAGGCCGCCGTCGAGCGCTTCCTGGGGCGCGTGTGGGAGGACTCGAGCTCATTCGAGGTCGACATCCCGCGCTTCGAGCGCGCGTATCGCGAACTGGAGTCCATCGTCTACGAGGACATCGCCGTGAACACGGTGCTGGCGCCGGTCGTGGGCGTCGCGATCGACGGCGCGCGCTGGGACCTGGGCGCCGGCGTGACGCTCGTCCGCGGCGACCTCGTCGACGCGCCGCCCGAGGCCGTGTGGGGCAGCGGCCGGGCGGGCGAGGACCCTCACACGCTCGTGATGCTGACCGTGGAATCGCGCCCCAGCGAGCCGCCTCCTCTGACTGAGGCGCGAGTGGCGTTTCGGCGCCTGGTCACGGCCCTGCGCCTGCTGAAGGCCGGTGCCGCGGTGCTCGGGTCGAACGCATGGTGGCGGACTGATGAGGGCCCGTGGCAGACCACGCCGCTGGGCTCCGCCGGGCGGGTGCGCGGCGCCCGCTACTGGCTCGAGGAGCCCGAGCGGCCCGAGCTGTCGGAGCTGTTCGAGCTGGCCCGTGCACGTCACGCCCATGGTGGGGCGCTGCCGTGGGCGCTCGCGCGGTTCGAGCTCGGATGCGAGCAGCGTGTCCCGCTCGAAGGGCTGTCGGACCATCTGCTCGCGCTGCGCGCGCTGCTCGATCGCGGCGAGTCCACGCCCGGCGAGATCGCGAGACGCGTCGGTGCACTGTGCGCCGAGCCCGCTCGCCGCCAGGCCGTGCACGAGACGGTCGAGGCCGCCTTCCGGCTCGAGCGGCTGGTGATGCGGGGGGACGTCGACGGCGGCTACCTGCAGGCGATCGGGGTGTCGTCGCCCGACGCGGTGGTCGCGGACCTCGAGGACAACCTGCGAGCGCTGCTGCGCGACATGGTGTGCGGCCATCTGGCGCTCGACCTGACCGGTATCGCCGACGAGTTGCTGAGCACCTCCCCCGCGCGTCCGGAGGAGATCAAGGTGACGGCAGCGGCGCCTGCGGCGCCCGAGTTCGTGGTGCGCAGGGGCGAGGGCGCACCCCACTTCGAGGAGCCCGACCCCGACGGCGACGAGCAGGACACCGAGGAGGCCGTCGCGGTCAGGGAGGCCGGCGCCGGCGCCGACGAGGCCTGGGACCGCGACGACGACGCGGCCGATTACTCGGCGGCGGTGTAGAAGCCCGGGGCCGGCGGCCGGCGCCCCCTACACCCCGGCCCGCTCCAGCATCTCCTTCCGCTCGGCGCTCGATGCGAACAGATACCTGTTGACCGCAGCGAGGCCGTCGATGTCGTGCACGTCCTCATCGAAGTACGGAACGCACAAGACCGTGTCCTCCTCCAGTCGCTCCGTGAGCCGGGCCATGTTCGCCCGGTCACGCTCCGCGAGCGCGCGGTAGCTCTCGAAGTTCTCGTACACGCGCGCCGCGAGGTCCTTGTCCTCCAGCGCCTGCTCCAGGTCTGACGACAGTCGCGCCAGAGTCCCCTCATCGATCTGCTCGGAGTCGGCGCGCGCGAACGCGCCGGGCTCCAGCGGCCGCACGAAGTCGTGGTGGACCTTGTTCACGACCACGCCGCCGAAGGGCAGGCGGGCCTCCTTCAGGCGGCGCCAGAAGTACACGCCCTCGTCGATCGCTTCGCGCTGGGGGGCGGTCACCAGCAGGAAGGTGGTGTCGCGGTGGGCGAGCAGTTCCTTCACCCGCTGCGCGCGCTCGCTGAACCCCTCGGCCATGTTGCCGAAGCTCTGGAAGAACTCGGACAGGTCCTGCAGCAGGTCGATGCCGGTGATCCGCTTGAGCGCCGAGAACAGCACGCCGCCAGAGCGCCCGAGCACCTTTACACCAAGCCGTCCAGGTTTGAGGAAGAACTGGAGCGAGCGGCCCTCGATGAAGCGCGACATGCGCTCGGGGGCGTCGATGAAGTCCAGCGCGTGGCGGGTTGGCGGCGTGTCGAGCACCAGCAGGTCGTAGCGCGCTTCCTGGTGCAGCTCGTACAGCTTCTCCATCGCCATGTACTCCTGGGACCCGGCCATCGCGTTGGAGATCTCCTTGTAGATGCGGTTCTGCAGGATGCGATCTCGTGTCTGCTCGTCGGGCGCGTGGCGCTCGACCAGGTCGTCGAAGGTGCGCTTCGCGTCGAGCATCATGGCCCACAGCTCACCCTTCATCTCGATTCCGTGGGCCGTGAAGCGCTCGGGGTCGACCAGCCGTTCCTCGTTCCCCAGCTCCGGGAGCCCCAGTGAGTTCGCGAGCCGCTTGGCGGGGTCGATCGTGAGCACGGCGACCTTCAGGCCCTGCGCGGCCATTCCCATCGCGATCGCGGCTGACGTGGTGGTCTTCCCGACGCCGCCGGAGCCCGCGCAGATGCAGATCTTCCTGTCCTCGAGCAGATCGGGGACGTTCATCGCCGCAGCTGCTCCTCGATCTCGTCCGCGAGGTCCTGAACAGCTCCCATGTCGAGTTGCGGCTCGAACAGGAACGGCAGCTTGACGGGATCCTCTCCGGATCCCTGCGCGAGGCGCTCGAGCTGCTCGTGGTTCGCGGTCGCGCGGCGGTGCTCGGCGACGGCCGCGCGCAGCGCGGCGCGCCGGGCGACCGCGAGCGGGTCTGATCCGTTGCCGTTGGAGTGCTCGGCGTGCTCGCGGAGCACCGCCGCCTCGGGGTCGGTGAACAGCCGCGGGTAGATGCCGTTCATGAAGATCCGGTCGAGCGGCAGCCCCAGATCGCGCTTCAGGTTGCGCTGCAGGTCGATGGTCTCGTTGACCGGCATCTCCTCGGGCCACGCGACCGCGACCACGGACGTGAGGTCCGCGTCGGTGATGAACTCGTAGATCGTGTCCGCCTGGCGCTTGATCGGCCCCATGCGGGCGATGTCCGCGAACGTCTTGGGTGTGCGCAGGAGGCCGAGGCCATGGCCCGTGGCGGGCGCATCCACGATCACGAGGTCGTACTTCGACCCCTTCTTGACCCGCCGATCGAGCTGGGCCAGCTCCCAGATCTTGCCGACCGTGACCAGCTCGCGCAGTCCCGGAGTGGCCGCGGCGAAGTACGTGAAGATGCGGTTCTTGAACATCAGGTCGTAGACGGGCTTGATCCGGATCTGCATCTGGAGGTACTCCTCCAGCGCGCGTTGCGGATCGATCGAGAAGGCATAGAGGCCGTCGCCGATCTCGGTCTCCCGATAGCCCACGCCCTCGCGGTGGAAGACGTACGACATGCGCTCCTGCTGGGCAACCTCGCACACGATCGTGCGTTTCCCGTGTCGCGCTGCGGCGACGCCCAGGGCGGCCGCGACGGTGGACTTGCCGACGCCGCCCTTGCCGGTCACGAAGATCAGACGCTTGTCGAAGATGTTCATGGAGAGGCGCGCCGCCGAGACTTCTGCCCAGGGGGGCGCAAGGTTAGAGCAGAGAAACGCTCCGCCCCGCTGGGGGGAGCGCGGAAGGAAAGTCCACCCCGTATCCGAATACCCCCGCACGATGGGTTTACTCCAGCGATTCGCGCGCCCTGAGTACAAGCTCGGGCCCGACCAGGACGAGCGCCGGGAGCCCGGTCCCGAGCGGCAGCCAGGGGAGTCCCAGTCCGCCGGCGCGCAGCGGGATTCCGCTCCACCCTCGCCCCCCGATCTCTCCGCTCCAGAAGGAGGTGGCGGCGTGCACGGCAACGGCCTCACGCCGGACACAGGCTCCGGTACTCAGGTTCAGCATTCAGATCAGCCGACCAGTGCCCAGGCAACCACCGCGCTCAGCCCAGGTGGCGTGCGGGTGTTCGCCTTCGCCAACCAGAAGGGCGGGGTGGCGAAGACCACAACCACCCTGAACCTCGCCGTGGCGCTTGCCGAGACCGGCCACCGGGTGCTCGCGGTGGACATGGACCCGCAGGGCAACCTCACGATGAGCCAGGGGATCGATCCCGACACGGTGGAGAAGTCGATGTACCACGTGCTCGTCGACAACCTCTCCATTCGCGAGGTGATCCGCAAGCGAGAGGTCGATATCGCCTGCGCCTCGATCGACCTGGCCGGTGCGGAGATCGCGATGAGCACCAAGATCGGGCGGGAGCGCTCGCTCGAGAAGGCGCTCAAGGCCGTGCGCGAGGACTACGACTTCGTGTGCATCGACACACCCCCGTCCCTGGGGCTGCTGACGATCAATGCGCTGACAGCCGCCGACAAAGTTATCGTCCCGGTCCAGTGCGAGTATCTGTCCATGCGGGGACTGATCCAGCTGCAGAACACGCTCTCGATGATCCGCGAGGAACTGAACCCCGGCGTCGAGATCGAGGGCATTCTGCCGACGCTCGTTGACGCCCGCACCGTACATGCGAAGGAGGCGATCGAGATCCTCGAGGAGAACTTCGGCGATCGCGTGTTCGCCACCCGGATCCGCAAGACGATCCGATTCGCAGAGGCCCCTGTGAAGGGGACCTCCGTCTTGAAATACGATCCCGAGGGGTCGGCGGCCGAGTCCTACAGAGATCTTGCCAAGGAGGTTCTCGAACATGTCAGGCGGTAAACGCGCGAGCATGCGCGAGGGACCACTCGCGGCACTCTTCCGGCGTACGGACGAAGACGCTCCAGGCGAGCAGGGGCGGCCCGCTGCCGAGCAGCAGCCGGCTGCGCCTCCTCCCCAGGAGCAGCAGCTCGACCATCAGCAAGACCGCTATGCGGCCGAGGAGCCGCAGCAGCCGCTGCCGAGCCCGAAGGAACGGCTCAGCGCGGCCTTCTCGCAGGACATCCCGCACAACGTGATGGAGCGGCCCGGCGAGTCCCCGCGTGAGTACCGTCCGCGCGACGAGCCGCAGATCTCGCCCGTCGCCGTGCATCGGCCGGTGCTGCGCGTGGTCGGCGTCGGCGGTGGCGGCGTGAACGCCGTGAATCGCATGGTCGAAGCGGGTGTCGAGGGCGTCGAGTTCATCGCCGTGAACACCGATGCGCAGTCCCTCCAGCAGAGCGCCGCGCACGTCACGCTGCACATCGGCGGCGACATCACGCGCGGGCTCGGCTCGGGATCGGACCCGCAGGTCGGCCACGCGGCCGCGATCTCCGACGACGACCGCATCAAGACTCTCCTGAAGGGATCCGACATGGTCTTCGTCGCCGCCGGATCGGGCGGCGGCACGGGCACGGGCGCGGCGCCGGTCGTCGCGCGTATCGCCCGCGAGGTAGGCGCGCTCACCGTCGGCATCGTGACCAAGCCCTTTGGCTTCGAGGGCACGCGCCGCGCGCGTCAGGCCGACGACGGCGTGGCGGAGCTGGCGAAGCACGTGGACACGCTGATCGTGGTGCCGAACAACCGGTTGCTGGCCGTGCTCGAGAAGGGCACGGCGATGGTGGACGCATTCCGCGTCGCCGACGACGTGCTGCGACAGGGCGTGCAGGGCATCTCCGACCTGGTCACGCTGCCCGGCCTGATCAACCTCGACTTCGCCGACGTGCGCACGATCATGAGCGACGCCGGCCAGGCGCTGCTCGGCATCGGCATGGCGACCGGCGACAAGCGCGCGATCGCGGCCGCGCAGGAGGCGGTGTCCTCGCCGCTGCTCGAGACCTCGATCGAGGGGGCACGTTCCATCCTGCTGTCGATCACCGGCGGCTCGGATCTCTCGCTGTGGGAGGTCAACGAGGCTGCACGGGCGGTGTCCGAGGCCGCGCACCCCAGCGCGAACATCATCTTCGGCGCGATGGTCGACGACAAGGTCTCCGACGAGTGCTGGGTGACCGTCGTGGCCACCGGTTACGGCGACCGCCCCACGCGGCGCTCGACCGCCAGCGGCTTCACCGAGCCGAAGGGCGAGCCGCGGGTGCGGCGCAACAGCGTGTCGGACCTCGCCGGGGACTTCGAGATCCCCGAGTTCGTGCCGCAGCGCTGACGCGCGTTCGAGAGCCGTCCAACCCTTCCGCGCTCTAGTCTGCCGCCCATGAAGGGCGTGGTGGCCGCGGGCCACCCGGTGACGGCCGAGGCCGGGGCGCAGGTGCTGCGCGAGGGCGGCAACGCGTTCGATGCGGCCGTCGCCGCCGCGCTGGCCTCGTTCGTGGCCGAGAGCCCGCTGACGAGCCTCGGCGCGGGCGGCTTCATGCTGATCCACGCAGAAGGCGGGGGAGAGCACCTGCTCGACTTCTTCGTGGAGGCGGGCGGTCGCGGCCTCGACCCAGCCGGCCGCGCCCCCCTGACCGCGGTCGAGATCCGCTTCGACGAGACCCCTCAGGTGTTCAACATCGGTCCCTCCTCCTGCGGGGTGCCGGGCACCGCCGCCGGGCTGTGGGAGGTGTGCCGCCGGTTCGGCACGATGGCCTTCGGCGACCTCGCCGCGACCGCCGTGCGCCTCGCGCGCGACGGGGTGCGGGTCACCCCCGAGCAGGCATACGTGTTCACCATCCTGGAGCCGATCCTCTGCCGCTACCCCGAGACGGCGGAGCTGTATGGACCCGGGGGGAAGCTGCTGAGGGCCGGTGGGCGCTTCTGCTTTCCCGCCCTGGGCGACGCGCTGGAGGCGATTGCGCAGGAGGGGCCGGGCATCCTGTACGGAGGAGAGCTGGGGCAGCGGATCTGCGACTGGGTCTGCGCGCGCGGTGGAATGCTGTCGAGTGACGACTTCGCGGCGTACCGGGTGATCGAGCGGGCGCCAGTCGAAGTTGCCTACCGGGGCCGCCGCGTGCTGACCAACGCGCCGCCGTCGTCGGGCGGGCTGCTGATCGCCTACGCGCTCGAGCTGCTGCAGCGCCGGGGGAGCCCTCCGCCGCTGGGCGACCCCAGCGTGCTCGCCCTGCTGGCGGAGGTGATGGCCGAGGCCGGGCGGGCGCGCGGCGGCGACTTCCACGAGCGCCTCTACGAGGAGGGGTTCGCGGGGCGGTTCCTGGGCGGCCGGCTGGGGTCGACCACACACATCTCCGTGCTGGACGAGATCGGCAACGCGGCGAGCCTCACCTGCTCCAACGGATCCGGGTCGGGCGTGCTCGCGCCCGGTACCGGGGTGCACCTGAACAACATGCTGGGCGAGGAGGACCTATTCCCGCAGGGTTTCCACACGCTCGCGCCGGGCACGCGCGTGACCAGCATGATGGCGCCGACGCTGGTGCTGCACGACGACGGCGAGATCGAGCTGGCCCTCGGCAGCGCGGGGTCCAACCGGCTGCGCTCGGCGATCCTGCAGGTGATCCGCTACGTCGTCGACTACGACATGGACGTTGAGGCGGCCGTGCGCATGGGTCGCATGCACTACGAGGCGGGCACCGTGCACGTCGAACCGGGCTTCAGCGACGCGGCGCTCGCCGAGCTCGAGCGGCGTGGCCACTCGGTGGTGCCGTGGAGGCGGCCGAACCTGTTCTTCGGCGGCACACAGGCCGCGCGCCGCGACCCGGGGACGGGTGAGCTGTCGGGCGCGGGCGATCCACGGCGCGGCGGCGTGGCCGTGGTGGTGCGGTGAACCGGTCGGCCTGGGCGCGGATCGCCCGCGCCGTCAGTTGAACTTCAGCTTCCCGTTCTTGGACGCGCGGTCGGATATGTCGCGCGCCAGCTCGACGCGTTTGATGCCCGCCTTGAACAGTCGTGCGAGCAGTCGCAGTCGCTCCTCCTCCGAGCGCAGCTCCAGCAGTCCCTGCTTCACGTCGAGGTCGATGTCGACGCTGGCCGCCATCTCGTATGCGCTCAGCTCGGCGAGCGCGGCGGACTCGGGGCGCTCGTCGGTGAGACGCTCGAGCAGGTCGGCGTAGCGCTCGCGCGCCTCCCCGCCCGCTTCCTCCTCGTCACTTGCGGCCCGGTCGTCCAGGAGCTCGATCTTTCCCGCTGGATAGACGTGGTCCTCCTGCTTCTCCAGCAGGCGGAAGGGCTCGCCGCCGCGCACCAGGACGTTCATGCGGCCATCCTCCATCTCCTCGAGGACCTCGGCCACCCGCGCGGTGCAGCCGACCTCCTTGAGCCCGTCGTCGGCCAGCCACACGATCCCGAACTCGGTGCCCTCGTCGATGCACAGCGAGATCATCGTCTTGTAGCGATCCTCGAAGACGTGCAGCGGGATCACCTCCGTGGGCAGGAGCACGACGGGGAGCGGGAACAGCGGGAAGTCCGGCTGCGGTGCGGCCATCCGGAAAGTCTAAGCGTCTTGAAAGGAAGCTCAGCGGGGCTTGCGGGCGGAGACCATCAGGTTGTAGAACAGGTTCGCCGGCAGCCGCGGCTCGAGCAGGCGGCCGTCGAGGCTCTGCAGCGCCAGATAGCTGCGGAATGCGAACTTGTGCCACGCCCGGGGCACCGAGACCGGGTCGACGTCCGACTCCAGCCTGCGCAGGAACCACCCGTACATGTTCGCGAGCAGCTCCTCACCGCACACGCGCACGTGCGCGAACCCGGCGGCGGCGCTCAGCGCGCGCAACTCGTCCGCGCCGAAGGTGTGCACGTCGACGAGTCCCTCGAGCTCGCCGTACGTGAGCTCGGCGTGGGGACCCGGGTGGGCGCCGTTCGCCCTTGGAGCCGCGCTCACCGCCCTGCGCCAGGCAGGCTCGACCAGGCCGCCGACCCACTTGGGAACGATCGCCAGGCGGTCGCCGTGGTGAGAGGGCTCCCCCATGAAGACCATCGTCCCCCCCGGCGCGAGCACCCGGTGGAATTCCGACATCGCACTGTCGAGGTCCGGCAGGTGGTGCAGCACCGCGTGTCCCATCACGAGCTCGAACGAAGCGTCGGGGAAGGGCAGTGCCGCCGCGTCGGCCTCGACCGCGTCGACCGCGAGGCCGAGCTGACCGGCGGTCTCGGACAGCCGCCTCAGCATTCCCGGAGATATGTCGGTGGCCACGGCGCGGTCGATCACGCCACTGCGCAGCAGGTTCAGGGTGAAGTACCCCGTGCCGGCCCCGACCTCGAGCGCGCGGGCGTAGTGGCCCGGCGGCTCACCGAGGGCCTTGCGCAGCTTGCCGAGTACCTGGCCGGCGCCGATCGCGCCATAGTCGATCGCCCACTTCGAGTCGTACGTGTCCGCCGCCTGGTCGTGGTAGCAGACGTTCGCGTCGCGGATGCGCTGGGTTTCGATCGATCTTGTCCGGGTCGCCATGGAAGCGCGCGGACTATAGCCGCCGTGCAGGAGAAAAGCGGCTCGTTCGTATACTCCCGCGGCCCGTGGCCGCCTATCTGCAACGCGACCAGCCGCCAGGTGTGCCTCCCCTGGAGCTGACCGGCGAGCGCACGCTCCCGGACGTGCCGGAGGAGAACTACTGGTACCGCCGCCACCTGGTCACCTACCGCTGGATCGCTGCGCGCTGCAGCGGTCTGCGCGTCGTGGACATGGCGTGCGGCGAGGGCTACGGGTCGAGCGTGCTGGCCGCGCGAGCGGCCGACGTCGTGGGCGTGGACGCCAACCCCCAAGCGCACGAGCACGCGCGGCTGCGCTACACGGCGCCGAACCTGCGGTTCGCCCGCACGCTGATCGAGGACTTCGAGGAGGGCGCGCCCTGGGATGCGATCGTGTTCCTCCAGACAGTCGAGCACGTCGCGGAGCCGCTGCCGTTGCTGTACCGCTTCGCGTCGTTGCTCGCTCCGGGCGGCGTCGCCTACATCAGCACGCCCAACCGCCTCACGCTGGCCCCGCCCGGGCAGCCGAAGTCGGGCAACCCGTGGCACGTGCGCGAGTACGCGCCGGCCGAGTTCGGAGCGCTCGTGGCACCCGCGTTCTCACGCGTGGACATGCTGGGCGTGTTCCATGCCCGCATGCTGCGCGCTCACGCGCTCGCGCTGCGGCTCGGCTGGGATCGCGTGCATGCCGCGCTGCGGCTCACCGGCCCGTTCTACGATCGCTTCGTGCCGGCGATCGGCGAGCGCGACTTCGCGCTGCGCCGCGAAGGCCTCGAGCGGGCGCTCGACCTGCTGGCAGTCTGTCGCCGGTGACGCCTGCACACCGCGATCGCGGCGAGCTCGCGATCGTGCTCCACAGCCACATGCCCTACGTCGAGGGCTTCGGGACCTGGCCCTTCGGCGAGGAGTGGTTGCTGGAAGCGATCGCGACGTCCTACCTTCCCCTGCTGCGCGTCCTGGAGCAGGCGGCCGACCGCGGAGCGGAAGGCGTCGCGACGGTCGGGATCACCCCCGTGCTGGCGGACCAGCTCGCCGTGCCCGATCTGGGCCGACGGTTCCTGCGCTTCATGCGCGAGGTGCGACGCGAGTGCCACCGCCAGGACGCCGAGGGGCTCGACCGCACGGGGCGCCCCGCCGAGGCCGCGTCGCTGCGTCGCTGCGCGGGCGACTACGAATGGGCGGCCGACGACTTCGAGCGCCGGGGCGGGGATCTGCTTGCACCGCTGCGGCGCATGCAGGCAGCCGGAGCGATCGAGCTGTGGGCGTCGTCGGCCACCCATGCGGTGTTGCCGCTACTGGCCACGGAGCAAGGTCTGCGCCTCCAGGTGGCCACCGGGATCGAGGCCCACCGCGATCGCTTCGCAGGATGGAGTGGGGGGTTCTGGCTGCCGGAGTGCGCATACCGGCCAGAGCTCGAGGACACGTTGGCGGGCGCGGGTGTGCGCGTCTTCTGCGTGGACCAGACCGGTCGCGGTGACCCGCTCGACCACCTGCGCCCGGTGACCGCGGGCGCGGTCGTCGCGATGCCCCTCGACTGGCAGACGATCACGCTCGTGTGGGACCAGCACGGCTATCCGGCGGACGCGACGTATCGCGACTACCACGCGCAGACGGTGAACGGGATGCGTGCCTGGGCCAACGGCGGCGCAGCGTACGATCACGACGCGGCTGCGGAGCGCGCACGCACGCACGCGGCGGATTTCGTGGCCAAGGTGATCGCCCGGGCGGACGCCTACCGCGCCGCCCGCGGGCGGCCCGCACTTGTCGTGTGCGCACTCGACACGGAGCTGCTCGGTCACTGGTGGTATGAGGGGCCGCTGTGGCTGGAGCACGTGCTCGCGCTCGCGCCCGAGCGGGGGCTCGCGCTCACGACCCTGCCCGCCGCGCTCGAACGACATGAGCCGGTGGAGCGGCCGCTGGCCCAATCGTCCTGGGCGACCGAGAAGGACCTGCGCACGTGGGACTCGCCCGGGGTGGCCGATCACGTCTGGGCCGCGCGGGATGCCGAGCTCGAGCTGGTTGCGGCGCTCGGCCGTGCCGGCGCGGAGCACACCCCGGGCCAGGCGGCGGCGGCCCGCCGGGCGGCGCGGGAGCTGCTCGCCCTCCAGTCCAGCGACTGGTCCTTCATGACGGCACGGCGGCTGGCGGGCGATTACCCCGAGCAGCGCGTGCGCAGCCACGCGGCCGGCTTTCGAGAGGCGATCGCCGCGCTGGCGCAGGGCATGGCAGACTTCCGCGCCATGCCATCGGGATCAGCCGACGCCGGCTCGCCGAGCGGCCACTCCTTCGGGGCGCTCGACGAGCGCGTGCGCTGGCTCGCGCCGCGCCTGAGCCTCGCTTCCCTGGTTGAGCCCGCGCCCGCGTGGAGTCGCTGATGCGTGTCCTGATCCTGTCGTGGGAGTACCCGCCGCTGATCGAGGGCGGCCTCGCGCGGCACGTTCGCAAGGTGTCCGAGAACCTGGTCGCGCACGGAGTGGAGGTACACGTGCTGACCCGTGGCCGCGAGGAGTCGCCGCCCGAGGAGGTCGTCGAGGGAGTGCATCTGCACCGGGTCCTGGAGCCGCGCCGCCCGGCCGAGCTGAGCGAGTTCATCGCGTGGGTCGAGCACATGAACACCGACATGCTGGCCGCGGGCGTCGAGCTGGGTGATCGCTTCGACTTCGACGTGGTGCACGGGCACGACTGGCTGGTCGCCGTCGCCGGCGACCACCTCGCGAAACGCTGCGACGCACCGCTCGCGATCACGATCCACGCGACCGAGTACGGCCGCCACCAGGGCTGGGTCGACAAACATCCGCAGAGCCACATCCACGGCATCGAGCGCTGGATGGCGAACCGCGCCGAGCAGGTGATCGCCTGCTCCGCCTATATGCGCGACCACGTCGCGGACATCTACGACATCGAGGAGGAGCGCATCGCCGTGATCCCGAACGGGATCGACCCGGCCGACCTGCAGCCGTGGGACGACGCGCAGATGAAACAGCTGCGCCTGCGCTTCGCCGCACCGCACGAGCAGCTGGTGCTGCTGGTCGGGAGGCTCGTCTATGAGAAGGGCTTCCAGGTGGCGCTCGAGGCGATGCCGCGCGTGATCGAGCGGCTCGGCGACGTGCGCTTCCTGGTCGCGGGGTCGGGCACGCACGAGCAGGAGCTGCGGGAGCAGGCCGCGGCGCTCGGGCTCGACAGCCACGGCACCTTCATGGGCTGGATCGGCGACGACGTGCTGCACACGCTGTACCGGATCGCCGACCTGACGGTGGTGCCGTCGATCTACGAGCCATTCGGACTCGTGGCGCTCGAGGCGATGGCGTCGGGCTGCCCGTGCCTCGTTGCGGACACCGGCGGGCTGCGCGAGGTCGTCCCGCACGACGAGGTCGGCCTGCGGTTCCGCTCGCGCGACCCGCGCTCGCTCGCCGAGGTCGCGATCCGCGTGCTCGCCGACGACGAGCTGGGCCGGCGCATCGTGGCCGAGGCCTATGAGCACGTGCGCAGCTTCGACTGGGCCGACGTAGCGGAGCAGACCGCCGCCGTCTACGCGCGGCTCGCTCCCGCCGCCGTTCCGCGCGCGTAGCCCGCTACGGCTCGACCGGGTTGCGCCAGCGCAGGCCGACCGGCGTGTCGCGCATGCGCAGGATCCGCGCCGGCACGCCGGCCACGACCGCGTTGGCGGGCACGTCCCTGGTGACCACGGCGTTCGCGCCCACGATCGCGTTGTCTCCAACGGTGACGCCCCGCAGGATCTGTGCGCCGTGGCCGATCCACACGTTGTTGCCGACCCGCACGTCGCGCTTGTAGATGCCCTGTGCGCGGATCGGCCGCTCGACCTCGGTGACATTGTGGTCGAAGTCGATCAGCATCACGCGGTCGGCGAGGATGCACTGCTCTCCGATGGACACGTGCTGGTATGCGGAGATCGTGCACTCCTGGCCCATCACCGTCTTGTCGCCGATGGAGACCTCTCCCTCGTGACAGCGGATCTTCGCGCCGTGCCCCACCCACACCCAGCGCCCGAAGTGGACGCGCGCACGGCGCCCGATCTGCAGCGTGACGCGCGGGCCCAGGAACAACATGCCGTCCAGCGACATGCGCCGGCCGGTGGGAGTCAGGAAGCGCCGCCAGGCAAGGCGCGCGACCAGCAGCGCGTACTTCGGCGTGACCATGCGGTGGCGCACCCAGAAGCGCACGACAGCGAGCGGGCCCGCGCGGCGCGGCGGCGGGTCGGGCGGAACGTCGACGTCGGGTTCTGAGAGCGCCACGTGGAGCACGGCGCAAGATCATAGGTAGGCGGGGCGGGCGGAAGTACTATCCCGCCCTGATGACCGCCGAGACCGGTTCAAGGGAGGCGCCGCTCGCCCAACGCCTGCTGGGCGGCGACAAGCGCGCGCTGGCGCGCGGGATCACGCTCGTCGAGAACGACGACCCGGCCGGCTGGGAGCTGGTGCGCGAGATCTATCCGCACACGGGAAAGGCACGGATCGTCGGCTTCACCGGCCCGCCGGGCGTCGGCAAGAGCACGCTGATCGGCTCGCTGATCGCACACATGCGCGCGCAGCAGCGCGAGGTCGCCGTGCTCTCGGTCGATCCCTCCAGCCCGTTCACCGAGGGGGCGCTGCTGGGGGACCGCATCCGGCTCGCGGACCACTTCCTGGACGAGGGCGTGTACATCCGCTCGATGGCGAGCCGCGGTGCGCTCGGCGGGCTGTCGGAAGCGACGCTGCAGGCGGTGCTCCTGATGGACGCGTCCGGCAAGGAGGACGTCTTCGTCGAGACGGTCGGCGTCGGCCAGGCCGAGATCGACATCATCGACCATGCCGACACGATCGTGCTGGCGCTGATGCCCGGCTCCGGCGACTCGGTGCAGGCGCTGAAGGCGGGCGTGATGGAGATCCCGGACGTGATCGTCGTGAACAAGGCCAATCACCCGCTCACCGACAGCATGGTGCGCGAGATCCGCGGCGTACTCGCGCTCGGGCCAGTGACCGACTGGAAGGTGCCGATCATCAAGACCGAGGCGATCGAGGGCACGGGCGTGCAGCAGCTCGCCGAGGCGGTCGACGCACATCACGCCCACATCACCGAGGCGGGGACGCTCGAGGAGCGGCGCGGGCGCAACCTGCGCAACGAAGTGCTGGGGCTGGCTGCGGTGCGGCTGCGCCGCGAGTTGGAGCGCTCGCTCTCCGGTGACCCGACCGTGCAGGACCTGCTGGACCGCGTCGTGCGCCGCGAGGTCGATCCGGCCAGCGCAGCGGAGGAGCTATTGAGGAGGGAGCGATGAGCAAGGCGAGTTTCCAACAGCACGGGGATCTGGGCGAGGTCGTGATCGCCGACCCGCCCCTGAACCTCGTCGATCTCGAGCTTGCAGCCGATCTGCAGCGTGCGGTCGAGGAGGCAGCAGAGTCCGATGCGCGCGCGATGCTCGTGCGCGCCGAGGGCGACAACTTCTCCGCGGGCGCGAACGTGGAGATGTTCCTGGGCCGCGACGAGCAGGCCGCGCAAGAGCTGCTGGAAGGGTTCATGGGGATGCTGCGCCGCTTCGAGTCGCTCGATGTGCCCACCGTGTGCGCGACCCAGGGCCTGTGCCTCGCAGCGGGGCTCGAGCTGGCGCTCGCCTGCGATCTGATCTGGGCCAGCGACGACTGCAACCTCGGCCTCGTGGAGGCGGTGATCGGTGCGACGCCCTTCGGCGGCGGCACGCAGCGGTTGACTGCCCGCGCCGGGGCCGGCCGCGCGCTTGAAGCTGTCCTGACCGGGCGGCCCTATCCCGCCGCCACGATGATGGAGTGGGGCGTGGTCAACCGGGTCCTGCCGCGGGACGAGCTCGAGCCCAAGGCGCGTGCCTTCGCGAAGCGGCTCGCCGCCGGGCCGACGGTCGCGCACGCGGCGACGAAGCGCATCGTCCACACGGCGGTGAACGACGGGGTGGAGGCCGCCGACGCGGCGCTTCCGGCCGTGGGCGCGCGCGTGATGGCCAGCGAGGATCTGCAGACCGGCGCGCGCACCTTGCTCGCCGAGGGGCCGGGCAGGGCGAAGTTCGAGGGCCGATAGGGGCTAGCAGCCGAGCTGACGCGCGATCACCATCTGCTGCACCTCGTCGGTGCCCTCGCCGATGGTGAGGATCTTGGCGTCGCGATAGAAGCGGCACACCGGGTACTCCTCGATGTAGCCGTAGCCGCCGTGGATCTGCACGGCCTCTTCACATGCACGGACCGCCAACCGCCCGGTCTTCAGCTTCGCCTGGGCGGCGGTCAGCGTGAAGCTCTGCCCCCGGTCCTTCTCGATCGCGGCCCTGTAGGTCAGCAGGCGAGCCGCCTCGATCTCCGCAGAGATGTCGGCGATCTTCGCCTGGATCGCCTGGAACTTGGAGATCGGCTGGCCGAAGGCCTTGCGCTCCTTCGCGTACTTGAGCGCCTCGTCGAGCGCGCCCTGCGCCATGCCGACGCCCATCGCCGCGACGCCGATGCGGCCCCCGTCGAGGATGTGCAGGAACTGTTTGAACCCGTCGCCGCGGGGGCCGAGCAGGTTGTCCGCGGGCACGCGGCAGTCCTCGAACGTGAGCGGGCGCGTGTCCGACGCGTTCCATCCCATCTTCCGGTAGGGCTCGCCGATCACGTACCCGGGTGTGCCGTTCGGGACGATGAAGTTCGAGATCTCCTTGTGGCCATTGGAGGAGCCGGTGACGGCCGTGATGTTCACGCAGCCCGTAATGTCGGTGCCGGAGTTGGTGATGAACTGCTTCGCGCCGTTGATCACCCATTGCCCGTCCTCGAGCGCCGCGCGGGTGCGCGTGTTGCCCGCGTCCGACCCGGCCTCGGGCTCGGTCAGGCCGAACGCCGCGAGCTTGCGCCCCGCGCACAGCTCCGGCAGCCAGTCGCGCTTCTGCTCGTCCGTGCCCCACAGGTAGATCGGCATCGTGCCCAGCGATGTGTGTGCGGCGACGGTGATGCACACCGACGCGTCGATGCGCGCCAGCTCCTCGATCGCGAGCGCGTAGGAGAGCGTGTCGCCCCCGCCCCCGCCATATTCCTCCGGGAACGGGATTCCCATCATGCCCAGCGCGCCGAGCTGCGCGACGATGTCGTAGGGGAAGCTGTGCGTGCGGTCGAGCTCCTCCGCCACCGGCGCGACCTCCTGCCGCGCGAACTCGCGCACGGTCGACCGGATGAGCTGCTGCTCGGCGCTGAGGTCGAAGTCCACGGTCGGCCGGGTCGGGCGCTAGCTCAGGTTTCGGACGAGCTCTACGAGAAAGCGCACGCCCCACCCACTCGCACCCTTGCCCACGTACTCGCGGTTGTCCTGGTCCCAGGCCACGCCCGCGATGTCGAGGTGCGCCCACGGCTTGCCGTCCACGAACTCCTCGAGGAAGGAGGCCGCGTACGCCGACGACGCCTTGCGCGCCTCGGACACGTTCGTGAGATCTGCGACCTTGCCCCGCGTGAGGTCCTTGTAGTCGGGGTGCAGCGGCATTCGCCAAACCAGCTCCCCGGTGCTGTCGCCGGCCTCGGCGAGTGCCGCGGACAGCGCATCGTCATTCGAGAAGAGGCCGGC
Organism: uncultured Solirubrobacterales bacterium; assembly: GCA_963816975.1. GTDB lineage: Bacteria > Actinomycetota > Thermoleophilia > Solirubrobacterales > JBBDJG01 > DASRIA01. Next base: position 102,461 of record CAWFMD010000001.1, read on the forward strand.
ATAGGTGGAGCCCAGCGCGGTCACGATCGCGCCGGTCAGCGTTGCCAGGTCGATGATGCGCTCCGCGCCCTCCGCCGCGACGTAGGCGAGCCCGTCGGCGAGGATCAGGCGGCCCTCGGCGTCGGTGTTGTTGACCTCGACGGTCGTGCCGTTGGAGATCCGGATGATGTCGCCCGGCCGGACCGCGTGGCCGGAGGGCATGTTCTCCGTCGCCGGGATGGCGCTCACCAGGTTCACGGGCAACCCCAGCCGGGCGATCGCGGCCGTCGCCTCGATCACGGCCGCGCCGCCCGACATGTCCATCTTCATCTCCTGCATCTTGCCCGCGGGCTTGATCGAGATGCCGCCGGTGTCGAACGTCACCGCCTTGCCGACCAGCGCGAGGCCGGGTCCGCCCCCGGAGTAGCGCAGCACGATGAAGCGCGGCTCCTCGTGTGATCCCTGGGTCACCGCCTGGAGGCCGCCCATCGCGCGGCTGGCGATCTCGTCCGGGCCGAAGGCCTCGCCCTCGAGCCCCTCGATCTCGGCGACGCGCTCGAGCGCGTGCTCGGCCAGCTTCACCGGGGTGAGGTCGTTGGCCGGCAGGTTCTGCAGATCACGTGCGGCGTTCTGGTGCTCGGCGACGACGTCGGCGTCGCCCACGACGTCCGCGAGGTCATCCGCGGACACGATCTCGAGCTGCGCGGGCCCGCCGTCGTCGCCATCGCCGTCCTTCGAGCTCTTGTAGCGATCGAACCGGTAGGCGGCGAGCAGCGTGCCCTCGGTCAACGCCTTCGCGGTGGAGCCCGCATCGGTCCCGTCCGGGATAGCCCACGCGACGCGCTTCGCGCCCGCGTCGCGTGCGCGGCCGAGTGCCACGGCCGCCGCGACTCGCGCACGCTCGGGCGTGAACTCGTCCCGCTTGCCGAGGCCCACGGTGATCACGCGGGCGGCACCGATCGCGCCGTCCGGGTGCATGATCGCGGTCTTCTTGAAGGAGCCTTTCGCCTCGGCGGAGCTCACCAGCCGGCCGAGCCCGCCGCCCAGCGCATCATCGATGTCGGCCGGGGGCGGCGCGCCGTCGAACAGACCGACGCAGAGTGTGTCGGCATCCGTGGTGGCGGGGGTGCCTTGGCGGAAGGAGGCGCGCACGAGCGCCGGAGTATAGGCGCGTGAGAGGAGGTATCGATCGGGGCGCAGCTAAGGCGTGGGCTAGGCTTTGGGCGGTCCAGGAACGACCGTCAATCCCCACGAATCGAGGTTCGACCACATGGCACAGACCGTCATCCTCGGCGCCGCCCGCACGCCCTTCGGCAAGCTGGGAGGCGCTCTCGCAAGTCTTGACGCCACCGATCTCGGTGGCAAGGCGATCGCCGCGGCGCTGGAGCGCGCGGAGGTCGACGGCGGTCAGCTCGACAAGGTCGTGATGGGTCAGGTGCTCCAGGCCGGGCAGGGACAGATCCCTTCGCGCCAGGCGCAGATCAAGGGCGGCATCCCCAGAGAAGTGCCCTCGGAGACCATCAACAAGGTGTGTGCGTCGGGGATCCGGGCGGTCGCGCTGATCGATTCCGCCGTGCGCGCTGGTGATCTCGAGACAGGCGTCGCCGGTGGCATGGAGAGCATGTCGAGCGCGCCGTACCTGCTGCCCAATGCGCGCTTCGGCTACCGGATGGGGGACGCGCAGGCGATCGACGGGATGATCAAGGACGGGCTCACCAATCCGTTCTCGGGCAAGCACATGATGCAGGAGGCCAGCGAGGTCGCGTCCGAGCTGGAGCTGACGCGGCCCGACATGGACCGCTGGGCGCTGCGCAGCCACGAGCTTGCGATCAAGGCCACCGACGAGGGTCGCCTGCCCGAGGAGATCGTGCCCGTGACCGTGAAGTCCAGGAAGGGCGAGTCGACCGTCGAGGTCGACGAGGCGCCGCGCCGCGAGTCGACCCTCGAGGCCCTCGCCAAGCTGCCGCCGCAGTTCGTCAAGGACGGATCCCACACCGCCGGCAACGCGCCCGGGGTCAACGACGGGGCCGGCGCCCTCGTGCTCGCCTCCGACGAGTGGGCGCAGCGGGAGGGTCGCACGCCGCTCGCCCGGATCGTCGCGAGCGCCGAGGTCGCCGACGACTTCCCCTACCTGGCGCGCACGCCCGGGAAGGCCGCGAAGCTGGCGCTCGAGCGCGCCGGGCTGAGCGCAGAGCAGATCGACCTGTGGGAGATCAACGAGGCGTTCGCCTCGGTCGCGATCAACTCCGTCCGGATGCTCGGCATCGACGACGACAAGGTGAACGTGAACGGCGGCGCGATCGCTCTGGGCCACCCGATCGGGGCCTCCGGGGCGCGCATCCTGACCACGCTCGTGTACGAGCTGCGCCGGCGCGGCGGCGGTCTTGGCTGCGCGGCGATCTGCTCCGGCGGCGGCCAGGGCGATGCCGTGATCGTCGAGGTCAACGGCGGCTGAGTACTCCTACAGGGTCCTGGACGTCTTCACCGACCGGCCGCTGACGGGAAATCCGCTCGCGGTCGTGCACGAGGCGGACGGCCTCGACGACGCGACGATGCTCGCGTTTGCGCGCGAGACCCGGTTGGCGGAGACGACATTCGTGCAGGCGGCGACCGCGGACGGCGCCGACTACCGCAACCGCATCTTCACGATCGCGTCCGAGATCCCGTTCGCCGGGCACCCGTCGCTGGGCACCGCCGTCGCGGTTGCGACGGCGAGCGGGGAGCGCGAGGCGCACTACATCCAGCAGACGGGCGCGGGATTGCAGCCCGTCGACGTGCGCCGCGAGCGGGACGCATGGAGCGCGTCGATGCTGCAGGAGGCGCCGGTGTTCGGAGAGGAGGTCAACCCCAGTCACGTGATGGCGGCGGTGGGCCTGCTGACCGGCGACGCGCGGCGCGACATTGCGCCGCAGGTCGTCTCGACCGGGCTCCCGACGCTGATCTCCCTCGTGGCCGACGACCAGGCAATAGGGCGCGCCGCCCCGGACTTCGACCTCGTCGACCATCTGCTGGCCGGCTGCGGCGCGGTGAACCTGTACATCGCGTGGCACGACGGCGCCCGGCACGCACACGCTCGCATGTTCACCAGGCTGGTCGAGGGCGGGGAGGATCCGGCGACCGGCTCGGCCGCGGGACCCCTGTGCGTCTATCTCGCGGCACGCGGCGTCGGCGACCGCGTCGAGATCCGCCAGGGCGCGGAGATCCGGCGGCCCAGCCGGCTGGTCGCCGAGATGGACGGTGACCGCGTGCGCGTGAGCGGCGGGGTAGTGCCGCTGATCGAGGGAACGGTGACGCTGTGACGGGCGCCGCGTTCTTCGACCTCGACCGCACCCTGATGGCGGGCTCGAGCGCCTATCACTTCGCGCGCGCGATGTACAAGGCCGGGCACATGTCGCGCCGCCAGATCGCGCGCGACGCGATCGACCAGGTCCGCTTCCGCGTGCAGGGCGCCAGCGACGCGGCGGTGAATGTCCTGCTTCAGCGCGTGCTGGAGGGAATCAAGGGACAGCGGGTCGTGGACCTCGCCCGGATGACCCCGGACGTGCTGGCCGGCATCCTGCCGCGCGTGTATCCGCAGATGCTCGACGTTGTCCGCTCGCACCAGGACGAAGGCCGTCCCTGCTTCATCGCGACCGCGGCGTCGGAGCCCGCGGCGGACATACTCGCGCGGGCGCTCGCCATGGACGGCGCGCTCGGCACGCGCTGGGAGATGAGCGACGGCGAGTACACCGGGCGCCTCGACGGCCCGTTCGCCTACGGGGAAGGCAAGGCACAGGCGCTGCGCCGCTTCGCCGCCGAGCGGGACATCGATCTCGCGCAGTCTTGGGCCTACACGGACGCCGTGTCCGACCTACCGATGCTGGAGGCGGTCGGCCACCCGGTCGCGGTCAACCCCGACGCGGGCCTCGCAGCGGTCGCCCGCCGCGAAGGCTGGGACGTGCTGCGTTTCGAGAAGCTCGGCCAGCGCCTGCGCGTGGGGGCCGCCGTGCTGGCGGCCGCGGCTGTCGGCGGGAGCGGCAGCTGGCTCGCGTCGCGGCACCGGGCGCGTTCCCAGCACGGGCGGCTGCGGCCGCGATTGCGTTAGGGCACGAACAGGCCCTGCACCGCGAACACTGAGTTGTCGAGCGTGTCGGCGTCCCCGTCCGGCCCGCCGTCGAGGACTCGCACCTGCCCCAGCTCCCAGATCTGCCGCTTTCCGTCCTTGGCGACGCCGGGGATCACGTACAGAACGTCGGTGTTGAAGCTGCAGGTCGCGCCCTCGGCCGTCGACGCGGTGCCGGCGCACGCCGAAGTGCTGAAGCGGAACGTGAAGTCCTCCATGGTGCCGGAGTCCGCAAAGGTGGGACCTCCCGAACCGTTGAACTTGTCGGTCATCCGCACCTCGACCTCGACCTGCAGCTCACCGGTGTAGTCCGCTCCCCCCGCCGCGTTGGCCGCGCCGCAGGTGGGGAGCGCAGCGCCGCACCGGACGTCCGTGAGCGAGAGGTTGATCGGTGCTCCGGAGTCGTCCGGCGGCCCCGGCGCGCCCGCCTTGGCGGTGATCAGGACGGAGCCGATCGAGTTCGCCGCGCCGCCCCCCGCGTCCGGCGTGCCCACGGTCAGGTTCGGTGATATCTGTGACGGCGAATGGCACGAGCCGAACGTCAGCGGCGGCCCGTGGGTGCGGTCGGGCGCGCTGCACTGCGCATACGCGGGCACGAGCGCGACGCGGATCGGCGTGGCTCCCTTCGGCCGGGGATACCCGGGGTAGGTGAGCGGCTGCCAGTCCGGGGTGCCGTTGGTCCCGAACACGGTCGTCAGCTGCGTCGGGCCGGAGCCGTTCGCGTTCATCGTCCATACGTGGCCGTTCCTGCTCATCACGATCTTCGAGCCGTCGGGCGACCAGGCAGGGTCGTGCGCCTCTGTCAGGGCGCTGCTCAGGTCCACGTCGTTCGAGCCGTCGGGATCCATCGTGTGGACGCCCGTGGTCGCAGGAGTGGGGCCGGACCGCGAGTAGGCGATCCGGTGGCCGCTGGGCGACCAGTTCGGGTCGTCTTGGACCCCGCCGCCGCTGGTGATCGGCGTCACGTCGCTGCCGTCGGCCTTCATCCGGTAGATCTGGCTGTCGTTGACCCGGAAGAACGCGATGTACTGACCGTCCGGCGACCACGCCGGCTTGTTGTCCGTGATGCCGAACCCGTCCGTGAGCCGCGTGACGTCGCTGCCATCGGCGTCCATCACGTAGATCTTCGTTCCGACGTCACCCACGCGGTTGGTGGAGAACGCGATCTTGGTGCCGTCCGGAGACCAGGCGGGCGAAAGGTCCGAGCCGGAGAAGTTGCTGATGTTGACCAGCCCGCTGCCGTCGGCGTTCATCACGTAGATCTCGTTGTCGGAGCCTGCGCGGACGAGCGCGATCTTCGTGCCGTCCGGAGACCATGCCGGGTCGCGCTCGTGCTGGGCGACGTCCGTGATCGCGGTCTGGCCCGCCCCGTTCAGCTCCATCACCCAGATGTCGTCGCTGGTCCCCTGCTGGGTGTAGAAGGCGATCTTGCCGTTGAGGCCGGGGAATGCGGCGTGCGCGGCAGGCGACATGGAGACGAGTACGACAGCGCCCAGCAGGCCGATCAACGGCTTCCGCATGTTCCCCTCCAAGGTGGCGGGCTAAGAGGTAGTCCGCCGCTTACTTTCCCACCGGCGATCCGATTGGTCAAGGCCGTCGCCCTCCATACAATGGCCTCATGGCAGTCGAGCCCGAGGCGATCCGCCGCGCCCACGAGTGGCTGAAGGAGGTGTACGCGCGCCAGCCCGAGCGCGACGCGCTGTTCAGCACCATCTCGGGCGAGCCCGTGCAGCCGCTCTACACGGACGAGGACCTGGCCGGCAACGACCGCGAGCGCGATATCGGCCATCCGGGCGAGTTCCCGTTCACCCGCGGCGTGTATCCGTCGATGTACCGCGGGCGGCTGTGGACGATGCGCCAGTTCGCGGGCTTCGGCACCGCCGAGGAGACCAACGAGCGCTTCCGCTACCTGCTCGAGCACGGCCAGACGGGCCTGTCGACGGCGTTCGACATGCCCACGCTGATGGGCCACGACTCCGACAGCGCGCGCTCGGAGGGCGAGGTCGGGCGCGAAGGCGTCGCGATCGACACGCTCGACGACATGGAGACGCTGTTCACCGGTATCCCGCTGGGCGAGGTCACGACGTCGATGACGATCAACGCTCCCGCCGCGATCCTGCTCGGCTTCTACGTGTGCGTGGCCGAGCGCCAGGGCGTGGGGCGTGACCGGCTGGGCGGCACGATCCAGACCGACATCCTGAAGGAGTACATCGCACAGAAGGAGTGGTGCTTCCCGATCGACCCGGCGATGCGGATCGTGACCGACATGGTCGAGTTCTGCGCGCGCGAGCTGCCGCGCTGGCACCCGATCTCGATCTCCGGCTACCACATCCGCGAGGCCGGCTCCACGGCGCAGCAGGAGCTGGCCTTCACGCTCGCGGACGGCTTTGCCTACGTGCAGCACGCGATCGAGCGCGGGCTCGCGGTCGACGACTTCGCGCCGCGCCTGTCGTTCTTCTTCAACGCGCACATCGACTTCTTCGAGGAGATCGCCAAGTACCGCGCCGCGCGCCGCATCTGGGCGCGCGAGCTGCGCGACACCTACGGCGCGCGCGACCCCGCGTCGTGGCGCATGCGCTTCCACAGCCAGACGGCGGGCGTGTCGCTGACCGCGCAGCAGCCGCTCAACAATCTCGTGCGGACCGCACTCGAGGCCCTGTCGGCCGTGCTCGGCGGCACGCAGTCGCTGCACACCAACTCCTACGACGAAGCACTGGCGCTCCCGACCGAGGAAGCCGTGCGCCTGGCGCTGCGCACGCAGCAGATCATCGCCCACGAGACCGGCGTGACGAGCACGATCGACCCGCTCGGCGGCAGCTGGTTCGTGGAGGCGCTGACGGACCGCATGGAGCAGGCCGCCTACGAGTACTTCGCGAAGATCGAGGAGCTGGGCGGCATGGTGGAAGCGGTCAAGCAGAACTTCCCGCAGCGTGAGATCGCGGACGCGTCCTGGCGCTACCAGGAGGAGGTGGACGCCGGCAAGCGGCTGGTGGTGGGCGTGAACCGCTACGAGCAGGAAGATGAGCAGCCGATCGAGATCCTGCGCATCGACCCGGCGCTCGAGCGCAAGCAGATCGGGCGCCTGCAGGCGACGCGGGCCGGGCGCGATGCCGGCGAGGTCGAGCGCTCCCTGACCGCCCTCAAGGACGCGGCGGCGGCGGCGGACCGCAACCTGATGTACCCGATCATCGAGTGCGCCCGCGCGAACGTCAGCGAGGGGGAGATGATCGAGGCGCTCCAGCAGGTGTTCGGCAGCTACACCGAGTCCCCGGTCTTCTAGCCTCGCCGGTCGCGGCCAACTGCGCCGCTGCGCCGCCATATCTGCTTTGCTGGTCCAGGGATGAAGGGGCGAGGCCCACTACGGAATGTGTTGGCCGCGCTGCTCGGCGCGGCTGCCGTCGGCATGCTCGCGCAGGCGGCGATCGCGACGAGCGGGGATGCCGGTGTCTCCAAGACGCGCGGAGTCTCGGTGCGGGACGACTTCTTCAGCCCGAAGCGGGCCACGATCCGGGCGGGTGACCGGGTGAAGTGGACCTGGCGGGAGCAGGGCGACCACAACGTCCGCTTCCGGAGGGTGCCTGCGGGGGCCGGTAGGAAGCCGGGCGAGCGCACGAAGTCCAGCGGCACGTTCTCACGCAGGTTCACGCGCCGCGGGACGTACCGCTACGTCTGCACGATTCACGAGGACTTGGGCATGACCGGGTCCGTCAAGGTCGAGTAGCCATGATCGGCAAGAGCGCAGTCCCAGCCGCTTCGGTCGCGGCGCTCCTGATTTTCACCGGCGCGCCCGGTGCGGTCATCGGCCTGCCCGGTCGCAGCGTCACCGCGGCCCAGGACGAGGTGCCGACGACGGCCCGCGTCAAGGTCATGGACAACTACTTCGAGCCGCGCTCGACGGAGGTGCTCGACGGCGGCCAGGTGATCTGGAGGTGGCGCGCGCAGAATCGCCACAACATCCGCTTCACGAGGGTGCCCGAGGGCGTGGCCCGGAAGGGCGCCACGCTGCGGGCGAAGGGCAGGTGGAAGCGGAGGTTCCACCGGCCCGGCGTGTACCGCTATGTGTGCAAGGTGTGGTCGGGAATGCGCGGCACCGTCACGGTGCGCCCCCCGCCCGAGCCGCCTCAGTAGCTTCGCGGCAGGCCGAGCGAGTGCTCGGCAACGTAGTTCAGGATCATCTCGCGCGACACCGGCGCGGTGCGCACGAGCCGCACGCCCCACCACATGTCGGTCAGCCCGTACTCCAGCGCGAAGCCGTTGCCGCCGTGCGTCTGGATCGCCTGGTCAACGCACCTGATCGACGCCTCCGCGGCTGCGTACTTCGCCATGTTGCTGGCCTCGCCGGCGGGGGCGCCGGCGTCGTACAGGGCGGCCGCCTTCTGTGTCATGAGCCGCGCCAGCTCCAGCTCGATCTTGGCCTGCGCGAGCGGGTGGGAGATGCCCTGATGCGCGCCGATCGGCCCCTGCCACACGACCCGCTCGCGCGCGTAGCTGGAGGCCATCTCGAGCGCGCGCCGGCCGGCTCCACAGGCGACGGCGGCACCCATGATGCGCTCCGGGTTGAGCCCGTCGAACGCCGCCTTCAACCCGTCGGTCTCGGAGCCCACGAGCCGGTCCGCGGACACCTCCACGTCGTCGAAGAACAGGGTCCACTGCTTGTCGGGCGCGTTCAGCGCCGTGGGGATGTGCTGCCTGGTGAGGCCCGGGGCGTCCGAGTCCACGATGAAGAGCAGCGGCAGGCCCAGGTTGCCGTCGTCGTCGCGGGCACGAGTCACGACCAGGATCGCGTCGGAGTCCTCGACGCCCGAGATGTAGGTCTTCTCACCGCGAATCCGGTAGCCGCCGTCGGAGCGGCGCGCCGACGTGGACAGGTTGTGCGAGTTGGAGCCGGCGCCCGGCTCGGTGATCGCGAACGCGATCTTCGTCGTGCCCGCCGCGATCCCCCGCAGCCACCTGTCCTTCTGGTCCCGGGTGCCGTGGCGCACCAGGATGCTGCCGACGATCGCCGGGGACACCACGATCAGGATCAGCGAGCAGCCGCTCGCGGTGATCTCTTCGCCGACCGCCGCCAGCGCCGCCATCCCGAGTCCCCCGCCCCCGTACTCCGCGGGCAGGTTCACGCTCAGGTAACCGCGGCTCGCGAGTGCGTCCCACAGCTCGGTGGGCGGCTCTCCCGCGGCAGTCTTGCGCCGTGAGTACTCGGGCCCGAAGTCGGCGCAGATCCTGCCCACCGTCTCGCGCAGCATGCGCTCCTCGTCGGTGGGAACGATCGCAAGCGTGGGGTTCGTGGTCTGGTCGGTGGCGGCCATTGGTCCCCAATCATCTCAGGGGCTGGGGGGGTCGCGCAGCTGGTGCGCGGGCGTGAAGAAGCTCCGATAGGCCAGCGACGTCGCCACGACGGCGGCCACGGAGACGCTGCCGAGCAGCGCGTACAGCAACACGAGCTGGAGACGGACGGCGTCGATCGGGTCTGCTCCGGCCAGCAGCATCCCGACCATCGTGCCGGGAAAGAAGATCAGGCCCGTCGTCTTCGTGGAGTCCACCAAAGGGATCATCCCCGAACGCAGGCTGCGCCGGACGACCGGCAGGGCCGCCTGGGTCGAGGTTGCCCCCAGCGCCAGCGTGGCCTCGATCCGCGCCGCTCCGGCGGTCATCTCGTCGCCGAGCCGGTTGAGCGAGACCGCGGCCGCCGTCATGGAGTTGCCGATCACCATGCCTCCGACGGGCACGAGGAAGCGCGGCTCGGGCTCGAACACGCCGAGCGCCACGACCAGCATGAGGGTGGTCGTGCCGGCCAGCGCCAGCGCGACCAGCAGCGGGCCGAACGAGTGTGGGACCTTGCGCGCGCGGTTGCGTGCCGTCAGCGCCCCGAACAGCACCATCGCGGCGAGCAGTGCGATCACGAAGACCAGCCGGTCCTCGTTGAAGATGAAGTTGATCACCAGGCCGACGGCGCTGAGCTGGATGAAGGAGCGCGCCACGGCCACGGCGATGTCGCGCTCGACGTCGACGCGCTCCCACACGGAGACGGCGATCGCGAGAGCGACCAGCGCGAGGGTGGCGGCGACGTCGACGAGGCTCACGTCGATCGACGGCGTCATGCGCGGGTCCCGTGCGCGGAGAGCGTCACCACGCAGTCGGCCATCCGCGCTGCCTGATCGGGGTCGTGGGTGACCAGCACCCACGAGACGCCGAGTCGCTCCCGCAGCTCGAGCAGCGTCCGCTCGACCGAGTCGCGGGCTGCCTCGTCGAGCGCGGACGTCGGCTCGTCGAGCAGCAGCAGCGCCGGCTCGAGCGCCAGGGCCCGTGCGAGCATCACGCGCTGCTGCTCGCCCACGGACAGCCGCGCGGCGTCGCGCTGCGCGAATGACGCGTCGAGCCCGGCCAGGTCGAGCAGGCGGCCGCTGTCGGCCTGCTTGCCGGCCAGTCGCGCCGCGTACGAGATGTTGTCGGCCACGGTGCCGTCGAGCAGTGCCGGCAGCTGCGGCACGAGGCACACCTCGCGGCGCAGGCTCAGCACGTCGCGGTCGCGCACGTCGCGCCCGCGGTAGCGCACGACTCCCCGATCGGGGTCGACGAGGCGGTTGAGCAGGCGCAGCAGCGTCGACTTGCCGCTTCCCGAGGGGCCCGCAACACACACGGCTCCGGCCGGCAGCCGGACGCTCAGGTCGCGCAGCACCGCCTTGCCACCGCGCGAGAGCGTGACATCGCGCAGCTCGAACAGGGGATCGAGTGGGGCTGCCATGGCGGAGGTATTAGATAGGGTCGGCGACATGGACACCATGCAGGCCGTGGTTTTCCACGGACCCCAGGACGTCCGGGTCGAGGAGGTGCCGCGCCCCGAGATCGAGGAGCCCGGGGACGTGCTGCTGCGCGTCGACCGCGCCGCGATCTGCGGCACCGACCTGCATCCGTATCACGGCCGCTTCGAGATGGAGGAGGGGTTCGTGCTCGGTCACGAGTACCTCGGCACGATCGCCGCCAAGGGGAGCGGCGTGACGGAGTTCGAGGAAGGGGAGCGCGCCGTGGGCTCCTTCTTCGTCGCGTGCGGCAAGTGCTGGTTCTGCCGCCGCGGCCTATACATGAAGTGCATGATGATCCGGGTCTTCGGGATGGGCTTCGTGCTGGGCGACCTTCCTGGGGCCCAGGCCCAGTACGTGCGCGTGCCGGAGGCCGACCTCACCCTGCGCAAGCTGCCGGAGCCCGACGGAGCCGGATTCGACGACGAGGACATGCTCCTGGTCGGCGACATTCTCACAACGGGCTACGACGCGGTGCGCAAGACGGACTTCCGCCCGGGCGACGTGGTCGCCGTGGTCGGATGCGGCCCGGTCGGCCTGTGCACCGTGATGGCGGCGCGTGCGCTGGGAGCCGGCAAGGTGGTCGCCGTGGACATGGTGCCGGAGCGGCTGAAGCTGGCAGAGAGCATCGGCGCGATCGCCGTGAACGCCAAGGAGACCGACGCCGACGACGTCGTGCTGGAGCTGACGTCGTGGCGCGGCGCGGACGTGGTCGTCGACGCGGTCGGCCACGAGTCGGCGCTGGCGGCCTGCTTCCCGCTCGTGCGGATGGGCGGCACGATCTCCCTCGCCGGCATGTACATGGAGGTCGAGGCGCCGATGCCGATCGGGGACATGTGGCTGAAGAACATCACCGTCACCGCGGGCGCCGCGAACATCCAGGGGCGCATGGACGAGGTGATCGAGCTGGTGCGTGACGGGCGCATCGATCCCGGCGTGATCGTCTCCCACCGGATGCCGCTTTCCAAGGCTGCGGAGGGATACGAGCTGTTCGACCAAAAAGAGGCGTTGAAGGTGGTGCTTGACCCCAGTGGCTAGCGGCCGCCCGCAGAAGGAGGAGAGATGCTCGAAGGCCTGATGCAGAACGACTACCAGCTGACGCTGAAGCACGTGCTCGACCGCATGCGGGGTCAGTGCGCCGACGGCGAGGTCGCGACCCTGCGCGACGACGGCGTCACACGTGCGTCATACGGCGAGGTGGCCGAGCGCGTCGACCGCCTGTGCAAGGCGCTCGAGCACCTCGGCGTGAAGGAAGGCGACCGCGTCGCGACCTTCATGTGGAACTCACAGGAGCACCTCGAGCTGTACATGGCGCCCTGCATGGGAATCGTGCTGCACATGCTCAACATCAGGCTGTTCCCGGAGCAGCTCACCTATATCGCCAACCACGCGCAGGACAAGGTGATCTTCGTCGACGACTCGCTGGTGCCGCTGCTCGAGAAGGTCGCGCCGACGTTCGAAACGGTCGAGCACTACGTGATCGTGGGCGACGGTGACGCCGGCTCGCTGCCGAACGCGCTGCGCTACGAGGAGCTACTGGCCGCGCAGGAGCCCGGGCGCTATGAGTATCCCGCGCTCGACGAGCGCACCGCGGCGGGACTCTGCTACACGAGCGGCACAACCGGGAACCCGAAGGGCGTCCTTTACTCGCACCGCTCGAACGTGCTGCACTCCCTCGGAATGGGCCTCGCCGACACGCTGGGCATCAAGGCGTCCGACCGCGTGCTGCCCGTCGTCCCGATGTTCCACGTGAACGCCTGGGGGATCCCATACGCGTGCGCGATGGTGGGGGCGGACCTGGTGATGCCCGGCAAGTTCCTCCAGGGCGAGCCGCTGGCGCAGCTGATCGAGGACGAGCGAGTCACCGTCGCCGGCGCCGTTCCCACCATCTGGATGGACCTGTTGCGCGTCGCGGACGAGAAACAGCCCGACCTCTCCAGCATCGACACCGTGATGTGCGGCGGCGCCGCCGTGCCGGAGTCGCTGATGCGCTCCTTCCAGGACCGTCACGGCGTAATGATCGTCCAGGGGTGGGGGATGACCGAGACCAGCCCCATCGGCGCGGTCGCGCGGCCCCCCGCCGGCCTGGAGGGCGAGGACCACTGGGCATACCGGCGGATGACGGGCCGGATCGTCCCGCTGGTCGAGGTGCGCCTGATGGGGGACGACGGCGAGGTTCCGTGGGATGGGGAATCGACGGGCGAGGTCGAGATCCGCGGCCCTTGGATCGCCAGCGACTACTACGAGGACCCCTCGGGCGCCGACAAGTTCCACGACGGGTGGCTCCGAACCGGGGACATCGCGACGATGGACTCGCGCGGGTTCATGCAGATCACCGACCGGGCCAAGGACCTGATCAAGTCCGGTGGCGAGTGGATCTCCTCGGTCGAGCTCGAGAACGCGCTGATGTCCCACCCGGACGTGCTGGAGGCCGCCGTGATCGCCAAGCCGGACGAGCGCTGGACCGAGCGCCCGCTGGCCTGCGTGGTCTGCAGGGAGGGGGCGAGTCCCTCCGCCGAGGAGCTTCGCAAGCATCTCGAGCCGCTGGTCGCGAAGTGGTGGCTGCCCGACGAGTTCGCCTTCATCGAGGCCGTACCGAAGACCAGCGTGGGCAAGTTCGACAAGAAGGTCCTGCGCGGGAGCCTGGCCGATGGGGCGCTCGACACGACCGCGGTCGCGGCGGCGCAGCCCGCGAAGTAGAGCGCCGCGCCGGTACAATCCCGCGGCTTTCCGGCAGGGGCCCCGGAGTTCCCCGTGCCGGCAGGCGCCATCGATCCATGCACGCAACCCCAGACACGGCGCCAGACCAGCCGGAATCCAAGCGGAAGATCCGCGTCGTCGTGGCCAAGCCAGGCCTCGACGGGCACGACCGCGGAGCCAAGATCATCGCGCGCGCCCTGCGCGACGCCGGCATGGAGGTGATCTACACGGGGCTGCACCAGACCCCGGAGCAGATCGCCGAGACCGTGATCCAGGAGGACGCGCACGCCGTCGGCCTGTCGATCCTGTCGGGGGCCCACATGACGCTGGTGCCGCGGGTCGTGGACCTGCTGAAACAGAAGCAGGCCGACGACGTGGTGGTGATCGCGGGGGGCACGATCCCCGCCGAGGACATCACCGCGTTGAAGCAGATCGGAGTCGCCGAGATCTTCACTCCCGGCGCATCCACGCAGGAGATCGTGGATTTCGTGCGGGGCGCCGTGAAACCGGCGTGACCCGTCCGCCTACCCGTCTCGCAGTCACGATTGACCAGTCAGTCAAGTATCATCCGCGCCCGGCAGACGCCTTTGCGCCCGACCTAGGAACTGGAGGCCGTCTTTGAAGATCTGTGTCCTCGTAAAGGAAGTTCCCGACGCCGCCGTCGAGAAGCGGATGGACCCGTCCACGGGCCGCCTCGACCGCAGCGGTGAGAAGAACCTCAACCCCTTCGACACGCACGCGATCGAGGCCGCGATGCAGATCAAGGAGGGCGGCACGGTGCAGGTGGACGAGGTCGTGGCCGTCACGATGGGTCCCGACTCCGCCCAGCGCGCGCTGCACAAGGCGGTGTCGCTGGGAGCCGATCGGTCCGTGCAGCTGACCGATGACGCGCTCGCGGGCTCGGACGTCTGTGCCTCCGGCTACGCGCTCGCGCAGGTGCTGAAGAAGGAGAGCCCGGACCTGGTCCTGCTCGGGCAGCAATCCGATGACGGCGAGTGCTACACGATGGGCGCGGTCGTTGCCGACCACCTCCAGATGCCGTCGCTCACGCAGGTGATCAAGATCGACACGGTCGAGGGCAAGCTCACGTGCGAGCGCCAGGCCGAGTACGGCTACGACACGGTGGAGGTCGAGCTGCCCGCCGTGATCAGCGTTGGCGACGCGATCAACGAGCCGCGCTACCCGAGCCTGAAGGCGATCATGGGCGCGAAGAAGAAGCAGCTCGACAAGCTCTCAGCGGCCGACGCCGGCGTCGAGGCCGGCCGTGTCGGCGAGGGCGGCTCGCGCACCAAGGTGCTCGGCCTGAACCCGCCCCCCGCCAAGGAGAAGGGCAAAATCATCGAGGACGAGGACACCAACGAGACGGTCAAGGAGATCGTCGCCTGGCTCGACGAAAGGAAGCTCCTCTAATGGCTGGAATACTCGTTTACGCCCTGCACGACGACGAGGGCAACTTCAACAAGAACTCGCAGGGCGCCGTGTCCGAGGCCGCGCGCCTGGCCGGCGAGCTCGGCACCCACGCCGGCGTCGTGGTGGTCGGCGAGGTGTCCGACGAGGCCGCGCAGAGCCTCGGCGCGTACGGAGCGGCGAAGGTGCACCGCGCCAAGAACGTCCCCGAAGGGCTCGCCCAGCCGATCGTCGACGCGATGGCGAAGGTCATCACCGACGACGGCTACGACTACGTGCTGTTCGGCGGCGGCCTGCTCGGCTTCGAGATCGGTGCCGGGCTGACCGCACGCCTCGGCGCGGGGGTGACGATGGAGGTCACGGCGGTGCGCGTCGCGGACGGTGAGCTGGTGGCGGAGCGGCCGATCCTCCAGGACTCGCAGGTCGCCGACGTCGGGTACGTTGGCAAGCCCGGCATCATCATCGGCCGGCTGAACGCGTTCGACGCGACCGAGCGCGACGGCGGCGCCGCCGAGGTGGTCGACGTCGACGTCGAGCTGTCGCCCTGGTCGACGAAGGCGAAGATGGTCACGCGCGGCGAGCAGCGCGGGGCGGACGTAAACATCGAGGACGCCGACTTCCTCGTGGCCGGCGGGCGCGGTCTCGGTCAGGCCGAGAACTTCAAGCTCTGCGACGAGCTGGCGGAGGCATTCGGGGGAGCGGTCGCGGCCACCCGCGCGGTCGTGGACGCCGGCTGGTTCCCGTATGCGGGGCAGATCGGCCAGACCGGCAAGACGGTTGCGCCGAAGCTGTATCTCGCGGCCGGCATCTCGGGCGCGATCCAGCACAAGGTCGGCATGCAGGCCTCCGAGCACATCGTCGCGATCAACAAGGACCCGAACGCGCCGATCTTCGAGTTCTGCGACCTCGGCATCGTCGGTGACCTGCACAAGATCATGCCCAAGCTGACCCAGGCCGTAAAGGCGAAGAAGGGGGCGTAGCGGACGGATGGCGGGCGTCGCACCAGCCAAGTTCCCGCCTCCGGTCAACCCTCCGGAGGAGTTCGTCGGCCCTCCGACGGACGCCGCGGACGAGCGCATCGAGGTCGGCGTCGCGATCGTGGGCGGCGGGCCCGCCGGGCTGGCCTGCGCGATCCGGCTGACGCAGCTGCTGGAGCACGAGCCGGTGCTGCAGGAGCGGCTCGGCGAGGTGCCGGTGGCCGTGATCGAGAAGGGCAAGACGCCCGGCGCGCACCTGCTGTCGGGCGCCAACATGCGCCCGTCTGCGATGCAGGAGCTGTTCCCCGACATGGACGAGTCCGAGTGGCCCACGCTGTGGAAGGTCGACAAGGATGCGGTCTATCTGCTGACGGAGAAGCAGGCGCTGCCGCTGAAGCCGATGCCGCCGAACTTCCGCAACCACGGCAACCACGTGGTGTCGGTCGCGCAGCTGGGCCGCTTCCTCTCCGACAAGGCCGAGGAGGCGGGCGTCTACATCCTGTCCGAGACCTCGGCCCAGAAGCTGCTGGTCGAGGACCGCATCGTCGTCGGCGTGCGCACCGGCGACAAGGGCCGCGACCGGGAGGGCGAGCCGCTCCCGAACTTCGAGCCGGGATCGGACGTGATGGCGAAGGCGACGGTCGTGGCCGAGGGCACGCTCGGGCACCTGACGCTTGCCGCGATGGACTACTACGACCTGCACGGCTCCGACCCGCAGCGCTGGGAGCTGGGCGTGAAGGAGGTGTGGGAGGTTCCCAAGCCGCTCGACCGCGTGATCCATACGATGGGCTGGCCGCTGCGCAAGGGCGCGCGCTGGAACGAGTTCGGCGGCAGCTTCATCTACCCGATGGGCGAGGACAAGGTCTGCATCGGCTTCGTGGCCGGCCTCGACTACACGGACGCGACGTTCTCGGTCCACGACGTGCTCCAGCAGTTCAAGACACACCCGTTCGTGCGCAAGATCCTCGACGGCGGCAAGCGGGTCGCGTGGGGCGCGAAGACGATCCCCTCGGGCGGCTACTTCGCGATGCCGCGCAAGTTCGCGGTGCCGGGCATGTGCATCGCCGGCGATGCGGCCGGCATGGTCAACATTCCGACGCTGAAGGGCATCCACTACGCGATGCACGCGGGCATGTACGCGGCCGAGGCGATCGTGAACGCTCTGAAGCAGGACTCGATCAACTTCGAGGCGTACGACAAGCGCGTGCGCGAGTCCGTGATCGGCGAGGACATCTACCAGTCACGCAACATGCGCCAGCCCTTCTCGAAGGGCTTCTTCTTGGGCGGCGCGATGGCGAGCGCGATGACGATCACGCGCGGCGTCTTCCCCGGCGGCCACTGGAGCCAGGAGCACGACGCCGAGAACGAGATGGTGCTCGACGGCGCCTCCAAGGACTACCCCAAGCCCGACGGCAAGTACACCTTCGACAAGCTGTCATCGGTGTTCGCGTCCGGAAACGCCACGCGCGACGATGCGCCCAACCACATCCGCGTGCAGACCAAAGTGCCGCTCGAGGTGGCGCAGACGTGGGTGTCGATGTGCCCGGCGCAGGTGTACGAGATCCCCGAGGACCAGGTCGAGGCCGCGCGCAACGGTGAGGGCGACGGCATGGTAGAGGTGCAGATCGTGCCCTCCAACTGCGTGCAGTGCGGGGCGATCACCGCCAAGGGCGGGCGCCTGACGCCCCCTGAGGGCGGCGACGGCCCGCTGTATACGCAGGTCTAGGGGCATGCTGAGCGTGCGCCGCACCGACCGCACCAGGGCGACAACTCGCTGTTCATGACGCAGGGCGTGTTCGTGCCGTGAGGCGTCGGGCCGCCTGAAGCCGGCCGCCTTGTGGGCGGCGGACCCGAGAGTTAGCATCGCCTCAACGCAGTCGCTGGGAGAGGCGGTTTGGTCAGCAGGTCTCGGTGGAGGTTGGTTTGGGCGCTCGCGCCGCTCCTACTGGCGGCTCAGCCTGTGCTGGCGCTCGCCGCCTTCCCGGGCGACAACGGGCGCATCGCCTACTACGACCCCGACCGCGACATCTATTCGGTGAACCCCAATGGCAGTAGTGCCACTCAGCTGACCACCGACCCGGGCCTGGATCTCTACCCCGCGTGGTCGGCCGATGGCCGGCGGATCGCCTTCTCCAGCAATCGCGGTGGTCTGGGAGAGCAGGTCTACGTGATGAACGCCGACGGCACGGGCCAGGCGAGGCTCACTGATCCACCGGAGACCAACGCCCAGCCCGCATGGTCCCCGGACGGGCAGAGAATCATCTTCTCCAGGAGCGACGGCAACATCTGGATCATGGACGCCGACGGCACAGACGAAGGTCCACTGATCAGCCTCTCCGGGTCCGAGGCCGGCGCGGACTGGTCACCCGACGGCTCTCGCATTGCGTTCGTCCGCGACGATGGCGGCATCTACACGATCCGCCCGGACGGCGCCGGCTTGACGCCGATCGTGGGCCCGGGGATTCACGACAAACCGGATTGGTCGCCCGACGGCTCGCGGCTCGTATTCACGACCTATTTTCCCGACTCCGAGGGCGAGGTCTGCGCGGACATCTCATGGATTCGAGTCGACGGGACCGGGGGCGGCATCGTCGCTCCGGCAACCTGTGACGGGGCCAGGGGCAACTTCTACTCGGCGCCGGCGTGGTCGCCGGACGGACTACGGATCGCGGCCTTTGGCGACTATCCCACTGCCGGGCTGTTCACGGTCAACGTGGATGGGACCGCGATGACGATCCTGGGCCACGACGCCTTTGACCCCGACTGGCAACCCCTCCCCGTAGAGACCCCCGGCTCCCACGCGCGCCCCAAGAGCGCCACCCCCGTCTACTTCCCGCTGGTGCCGGCGGCCAAGACCTGCACCGCGCCCAACCGCACGCACGGCCCGCCCTTGGCGTTTGGCTCCTGCCACCCTGTGCAGCCCGGCTCCTCGCGGCTCACGATCGGGGTGGGGGACGGCAACCCCGCGCTCGCGCGGGGCGCTGGCTTCGTGCGGCTGGCGGTGCTGGTCGGCGCCCCCGGCCCGCCCGATGACTCCGACGTCAAGGTCCGCCTGAACCTCACCAACGTGATGCGCGCCGCCGACCGCTCCGAGTACACCGGCGAGCTGCGCGGCCAGCTGAGCGTGCGCCGCACCGACCGCGACCCGCCCGGCGCCGCGCCCCATTCCACCACGATGGACTTCCCCTTCGGCTTCACGGTGCCCTGCACCCCGACCCCGGGCTCCAGCCTCGACGCCTCCACCTGCAACTCCCAGACGACCGTCAACGCCCTGGTGCCGCTGGCGATCGAGGACACCCACGGCGCGATCTGGGCGCTCGACAAGCTGCGCGTCTACGACGGCGGCCCCGACGAGGACGCCGACACCGAGTCCGGCAACTCGTTGTTCATGACGCAGGGGGTGTTCGTTCCGTGAGACGTGGCGCGGTACTGGTCGTCGCAGTGCTGGCATTGCTCGCGGCCGCGCCTGTGGCTCAAGGAGCCTTCCCCGGCCAGAACGGCAAGATCGCGTACGACCGCCACGACGCGGATACCGACGAGCTCGACGTCTGCCTGATCGACCCGGGCGGCGGAGGCCAGTGCCCGTTCGTCTCGGGAGGCAGGCCCGCGTGGTCGGGCAGCGGAACGAAGCTCGCCTACACAGGCGGTGGAATTTGGACCGTGAACGCCGATGGCTCGGGCGCGGCACCCGTCACCAGCGGTCCGGACGACTACTCGGCCTGGTCGCCGGACGGCTCGCAGATCACGTTCGCGAGGTTTGCGAACGAGTGCGTTCCAACCTGCATTGGCGAGATCTACGTGGTCGACGCCAATGGAACCGGGGAGGTGAACCTGACGAACGACCCGGCAGACGACGACCAACCAGCGTGGTCGCCGGACGGGCGGCTGATCGCGTGGCAGCGAGACGACTCGCGGATTTGGACGATGAAACCCGACGGGACCGAGAAGACAAACCTGGCGCTGGGCATCCATCCCAACTGGTCTCCCGACGGGACGAAGCTCGCGTTTGCCCGCGGCGGGATCTGGGTCATGAACGCTGACGGGAGCGGGCAGACCCAGCTCACGTCCGCCTCGGACCGCGAGCCGGCGTGGTCCCCCGACGGTACGCAGATCGCCTTCAGAAGGCTCGACTTCGCGGCCGAGACCGAGGGCATCTGGAAGGTCGCTGCGGATGGCTCCAACGCGACGCCGGTGGTGACGGAACCGGGCATCTTCGCCAGCATCGACAACCCCGACTGGCAACCACTCCCCGTCGACACGCCCTCCGACTACGTCCGCCCCAAGGGCGCCACGCCGATCTACGTCTCGCTGGTGCCCGCGTACAACCCCTGCAGTGCTCCCAACCGCACCCACGGCCCGCCGCTCGGCTTCCCATCCTGCAACCCGCCCGCTCCGGGGTCGGCCAACCTGAACGTGGGCGTGGGGGGCGGAAGCCCGGCGCTGTCGCGATCGGTGGGCTCGGTGCGCCTCAACGTGCAGGGACTGCCGGCCCCACCCGAGGACTCCGACGTGCGCATCCGCTTCAGCCTCACGAACGTGATGAACGCAAGCGACCTCTCGGAGTACACAGGTGAGCTGCGCAGCACGCTCACGGTGCGCCGCACCGACCGCGAACCGGGCCTGATCGGCTCCACGACCCAGGACTTCCCGTTCTCCTTCACCGTGCCCTGCTCGCCGACACCGGACTCGAGCCTCGACGCCTCCACCTGTCAGCTCGACACGACCGTCGATGCCGTCGTCCCCGGCACGATCAAGGACGCTCAACGCGCGATCTGGGCGCTCGACAAGCTGCGCGTCTACGACGGCGGACCGGACGGCGATGCCGACACCGTCGGCGACAACTCGCTGTTCGCCGTGCAGGGGTTGTTCGTGCCGTGAGACGCGCGGTCATCGGCGCGCTGCTCGGGATGCTCGCCCTTGTTCCGTCCGCAGACGCCGCCTATCCAGGTCAGAACGGCAAGATCGCGTACGCGGTGGTCGGCGGTCTGAAGACCATGAATCCGGACGGCACGGGCCAGGCCCAACTCACCACCGGTGACGACGTCGATCCGGTGTGGTCGCCGAACGGGCAGCGCGTCGCGTTCGTCCGTCGCCACACAGCGGTCCCGTGCTCGCCGTGCATGCAATCGATTTACGTCGTCAATGCCGATGGCACCGGCGAGTCACCCGTCACCGCACAGGTCCCGAACCAGCTCCGTACTCCCACCTGGTCATCCGATAGCCAGCGGCTCGCTTACACGGTCCATGCCGGCGGGCAGCTCGACATCTGGGTCGTAGACGCGAACGGGTCCAACCTCACGCAGATCACCGACACACCCGCGGATGAGGCGAACCTCTCCTGGTCCCCGGACGGCACACGGATCGCCTATGAGCAGATCGACATCTTTGGGATCCGGCCGGACGGGAGCGATCCCCGCGTGCTCCTCACGGGCGATTTCTTCTTCTGGCCGGATTGGTCGCCCGACGCCCAGAGCATGGTCTTCGCGACGTTCTACGACTGCGACGGCGATTCGTGCTTGGACATCTCCACCCGCCGGCTCGACGGGAGCGGCGGGACACACGTGACCGGCAGCGACCAGGACCCCATCGCAACGTTTGGCCCCCCATCGTGGTCCCCGGATGGCACTCGCATCGTGCTCACCGAGGGCGGAAGAATCGTCACCCGCAACCTGAACGGCACGGGTCTCATTAACACTGGCGTGACGGGCCAGGGTCCCGACTGGCAACCCCTTCCCGATAGCTCCTCTTCCACCTACGCTCGCCCCAAGGGTGCCACCCCTATGTACCTCTCGCTGGTCCCGGCCTACAACCCCTGCACGGCCTCCAACCGCACGCACGGCCCGCCGCTTGCCTTTCCCTCCTGCAACCCACCCGCTCCCGGATCATCCAACCTCACCGTGGGCGTGGGGGACGGCAGTCCGGCCCTGTCGCGGTCGGTCGGCTCGCTGCGCATGCGCGTGCTCACGGGCGCCCCAGGGGGGCCCGACGACACCGACGTGCAGCTCACCTTCAGCCTCACGAACGTGATGAAGGCCTCGAACCTGTCGGAGTACACCGGCGAGCTTCGGCCCCAGATCGAAGCTCGCCTGACCGACAAGGAGGGCGCCGTCTCCTCGACGACCCAGGACTTCCCGCTTTCCTGGAGCGTTCCCTGCGCCACCACGTCCGATCCCCAGGTCGCCTCCGCCTGCACGCTCGACACGACCCTCGACGCGGTCATCCCCGGCGCCGCCGCGGAGGGCACGCGCGCGATCTGGGCGCTCGACAAGCTGCGCGTCTACGACGGCGGCCCGGACGGCGATGCCGACACCGTCGGCGACAACTCGCTGTTCGCCACGCAGGGGTTGTTCGTTCCGTGACGACACTCCGCGCCGCCGGTCGCCGTGGTCACTACAGCCAGGGGCGGAAAAGCTGACCACAGCGGGCTCTGGTTCGCGCCGGCCAGCGCCCCATTGGCACCGGCGCACCTATCCTCGGCGGCGATGCTGCTCGCCGCGGACACGCTGGTTCGCTCCCTGCACCTGATCGGCGCCGCCGTGTGGGCCGGCGGGATGGTGATGCTGGCGCTCGCGGTCGGCGCGGCGCGTCGCACGGTCGCCGAGCACGAGCGGATCGCGTTGTTTCGCGCGCTCGGGCGGCGCTTCGCGGTCGCCGGCGGGATCGCGATGGTGGTCCTGATCGCGACCGGCACCGACATGGCGGCCGACCGGCTGGCCGCCTTCGGCGATCTGTTCGACACCGACTACGGGCAGCGGCTGCTCGCGAAGGTGGTGCTCGTGGCCGTGGTGATCGGGCTCACCCTGTTCCACAGCCTCGTGCAAGGGCCGGCACTCTCGGCGCTGCGCCAGGAGGCCGTCGCGTATCCCGACGACAAGGACCTGCGCAGCGAGATCAGGCGCCGCGCCGCCCTGTCGGGGATCGTCTCGGCCGTGAACCTGGTCCTGACCCTCGCGATCCTGGTGCTCGCCGCCCGGCTCGTGACCGGTTAGCCGGCGAACTTTGGCGATCAGGGACCGCCATGCGGACCGGGATCGCCATCGTTCGGCAGCGGGGCGGGCGGGCGCCGGCCGTCGCTACACTCAGACGACGATGAAGACCGATATCCACCCCGAGTATGTCGAGGCCCACGTGCGCTGCACGTGCGGCAACGAGTTCACCACCCGCTCCACCCAGCCGGAGCTGCGCTTGGAGATCTGCTCCGAGTGCCACCCGTTCTACACGGGCAAGCAGAAGCTGGTGGACACGGGCGGCCGGGTCGAGCGCTTCCAGCGCCGCGCGGCCAAGCGCAAGGCCTCAGGCTAGGTTCAGCCCCTCCCCCCGGGGGCCGATTACCATGGGTGGACCCTGGGGAGGGATCCCCGAGCCCTGATGAGCGCTGATCCGACCAACAAGCCGCCGACCGCCAACGGCGCTCCCGATACGGGCGCCGAGGTGAGGCTCGCGGACGGGCGCCTGATGCCCGCAAAGGATGCCCCGATCGGCGGCCAGGCAGTGCTCGAGGGCGTGATGATGCGCGGTGTCTCGACCTGGGCGGTGGCGGTGCGGATGCCGGTGGGCACGCCCGCCGAGAACGGCTCTTCCAACGGCCACCACGTGCACCACCTGACGGAGGAGGCAGAGATCGTCGCCGAGGCGGCAGCCGCGACTGTCGCCGGCGTCGGGCCGGCCGCCGGCAACGGCGCCGTGGGCGGCGCAACCGGTGAGGCGCTCGGCGCGATCGAGGTGCACACGGAGCCCTTTGCCTCCGCGATGAAGCGGCGCAGGCTCTACCGCCTGCCGGTGGTGCGCGGCGTGGTCGCGCTGTACGAGTCGCTGAAGATCGGGATGAAGGCGCTCGGCCTCTCCGCGAACGCGCAGCTCGAGGAGCCGGACGAGGAGATCTCCGGCAAGACCTGGGGCTTCACGATCTTCCTCTCGCTGGCCTTCGCGATCGGCCTGTTCTTCGTGCTGCCCGTGACCGTCGCGAGCTTCTGGAAGGACGAGCTCGGCAGCTCCGTGCTGTTCGTCGTGGTGGAGAAGCTGATCCGGATCTCCATCTTCCTCTTGTACCTGTGGGCCATCTCCCACATCAAGGACCTGCGGCGCGTGTTCGAGTACCACGGCGCCGAGCACAAGGTGATCTCCTGCTACGAGGCCGGAGAGCCGCTCACGCCCGAGAACGCGCAGAAGTACTCGCGCCTGCACGTGCGCTGCGGGACCAGCTTCCTGCTGATCGTGATGATCATCGCCGTGTTCGTGTTCGCGCCGATCGGCCGTCCCGCGCTGTACTGGCTGATCCTGTCGCGGATCGTGGGCATCGCGCTCGTGGCCGGGCTCGCCTACGAGGTGATCCGGTGGGCCGGCCGCAACCGGCGCAAGCCGTGGGTGCGCACCCTGATGTGGCCGGGACTGCAGCTCCAGAAGCTGACCACTCGCGAGCCCTCGCTCGACCAGCTGGCGGTCTCCGTCGCCGCGCTCGAGGCCGTGCTCGCGGTCGAGGACCCGTCCAAGTCGAGCGAGGAGGATCGTCTCGGCATGGAAGTCGTGGCCTAGCTCGTCAGGCCCGACCATGGCAGCAGCACCGACAGTCATCGAGCGGCTCGTCGAGCAGGTGGAGGAGCGCTACGGCGAGCTCGAGCAGCAGCTCGCGGATCCCGAGGTGATGGCCGACCGCAACCGCTACGCGGACGTCGCCCGCAGCCATCGCGAGCTGGGCGACGCACACGAGCTGGCGAAGCGGTACCGCATGGCGGAGAGCAACGCCGCCGGGGCGGAGGAGCTGCTGGCCGAGGGCGAGAAGGAGATGCAGGAGGAGCTGGTCTCGGCGCGCGCCGAGCTCGAGGCGATCGCGGAGCAGCTACGGCTCGCGATGGTCGAGCGAGATCCCAGCGACGACAAGAACGTGATCGTCGAGATCCGGGGCGGAGCAGGCGGAGACGAGGCGGCGCTGTTCGCCGGCGACCTGTACCGGATGCTCACCCGGTATGCGGAGCGCCGCGGGTTCAAGACCGAGCCGCTGGCTCACAGCGACTCGCCGGCCGGCGGCTTCAAGGAGGTCACCTTCGCGATCAAGGGCGACGGCGCCTACAGCGTGTTCAAGTACGAGGCGGGCGTGCACCGCGTCCAGCGGGTCCCGCAGACCGAGTCGCAGGGCCGCATCCACACGTCCACGGCGACCGTCGCGGTGCTGCCGGAGGCCGAGGACGTGGAGGTCGCCGTCGACGCCAACGACCTGCAGATCGACGTGTACCGGTCCTCGGGCCCGGGCGGGCAGTCCGTCAACACCACCGACTCGGCGGTGCGCATCACGCACAAGCCCACCGGGCTGGTGGTCTCGATGCAGGACGAGAAGTCCCAGCTGCAAAACCGCGAGCGGGCGATGCGCGTCCTGCGCGCGCGGCTGTACGAGCACGCGCTGCGCGAGCAGCAGGCCGAGCTTGCCGCGGACCGCCGCGCCCAGGTCGGCAGCGGCGAGCGCTCGGAGAAGGTGCGCACCTACAACTACCCACAAGGTCGTGTCACAGACCACCGCATCAAGCTCACCGCGCACAACCTCGAGGGAATCCTCGAGGGGGAGCTCGATCAGTTCACCGACGCCCTGTCCGCCGACGAGCGCCGTCGCAAGCTCGAGGCGCAGGCGGCCTGACCCGGAGGGGCTGAGCTTGGCGAAGGCCACCTCACCGCTGCGCGACGCGTTGGCCGAAGCGGCCGAAACGCTGGAGGGGGCCGGCTCCGACACTCCGAAGCTCGACGCCGAGGTGATGCTCGCGGCGGTGCTCGGCGTTGACCGCGCGGCGCTCTATGCCGATCCGAAGCGCGGGCTCGACATGGAGGAAGCGCTGTCGTTCGACGACATGATGCGCCGTCGCTTGCGGCGCGAGCCGGTCGCCTACATCATGGGGCGCGCCCACTTCCGCCAGCTCGACCTCGTCGTTGACCATCGCGTGCTGGTGCCGCGGCCGGAGACCGAGCTGCTGGTCGACCTGGCGGACAACGGCCAGCGGGTGCTGGACGTCGGCACCGGCAGCGGCGCGATCGCGCTCGCGATCGCGCACGAGCGCCAGCGTGTGCGCGTCACCGGCATCGACAACTCTCCCGAGGCGATCGAGGTTGCACGCATCAACGCGCAGCGCCACGGGCTCGAGGTGGAGTTCATGATCGCCGACCTGATCGTGGGCGGGCCCTACGACCTGATCGTTTCGAACCCGCCCTACGTGCGTGAGTCGGAATGGGCCGGCCTGGCGCCGGAGATCACGCTCTACGAGCCGCGCGAGGCGCTGCTCGGCGGGCCCGACGGGCTGGACGTGATCCGCGACCTCGTGCCGGCCGCCGCGGAGGCGCTGGTGCGGGGCGGGATGCTGGCCGTCGAGGTCGGCCAGGGCCAGTCGCGCGCGGTCGAGGCGCTGTTCGAGAAGGCGGGCCTGCGATCGGTGGAGACGGATCGCGACCTGGCCGGGATCCCGCGGGTGGTGAAGGGCCGGCGTTGATCTCGCCGGAGGACGTCGCCGCGTTCGAGGAGTGCATCTTGACCGGCGGCATCGCGGTGTTCCCGACGGACACGCTCTATGGCATCGGGTGCCGGCCGGACGACGAGGGGGCCGTTGCGCGCCTCTACGCGCTGAAGCGCCGGCCGGTGCAGAAGCCCTCGGCGGTGATGTACTTCTCGCTCGCTGCGCTGCCGCCCGTGGGCCCGCGCACACGGGCGGCACTGGAGCGGCTGCTGCCGGGGCCGGTGCTGGCGGTGCTCCCCGGCGGGGTGGGGGTGAGGGTTCCGGATGTCTCCGCGCTGGCGGCCGTGAAGGTGCCGGTGATCCAGACCAGCGCCAACCTCAGTGGCGGCCCCGATCCGCGGCGCCTGGCGGACGTCCCGCAGTCGATCAAGGCCGGCGCCGACCTGGTGCTCGACGGCGGCGACCTACCCGGGACGCCATCGACGGTGGTCGACCTCGGCAGCTATGAGGAAGATGGGAAGTGGATCGTCTTGCGTGACGGCGCCGTCACACGCGACACCCTGGCGGGACTCCTCTCCCACCCCGATCGCACATGAGCGCCACATGCGCGCTCATGTGCACACGCGGGCGGTGAGGACGGCCGCGTCGAGTGCCGGACGGCGCACGCGAGGGATGCGGCGGCGCATGCGCCACGTCGCGCCGGCGAACGCGTGGTTCGCGACGGTGGCGAAGCCCTGCTCGTCCTGTCTCAGCGCCAGCAGCAGGTGGGCGACCCGGTCGGAGCGAGGCAGGTCGCCGTCCGCGACCCGCACGCAGAACGCGTGCACCCGGCGCCCGCCCGGGCGCACCAGCAGGGCGCCGGCCTCGCCGACCAGCCACACGCCCATCCGGCCGCGCTCGAGCGCGAGGCCGGTGCGCCGCTGCAGGTCCCGTTCCGCGTGGCCGAGCAGATCGCCCAGCAGCCCCTGCGCGACCCGCTCGGGCTCGCCGCCGCGGCGGCGCGAAACGCGCACCACACCGGCGCCGCGGTTTGCGAACAGCTCCGGAACGACCCACGCCAGGAACAAGCCGACCAATGCCGACCGGCGCGAGCAGAGGCTCGATCAGCACCAGCACCACCGCGACGGCCAAGAGCGGTGTCACGTAGAGGCCGATGAACGCGGCCGAGAGGCGCTCGCGCAGCCGCAGCGCGCGCTCGTCCGTGCGCCGCCGCCAGCCAACTCCCTCCAGCTCCGGTAGGTGCGCTAGCCGCCAACGATCGGCCTGCGCAGCAGCACGAACTCGACGTCCACCGGCAGCTGCTTGACCTGCTCGAAGGACTGGTCGTGCAGCTTCGCGACACCCATGTAGCCGCCGTCGAGCTGCTCGGTGAAGACGGCAGCGGCGTGCTCGTGCGAAGCGGGGTCGGCGGGGCTCCAGGCGGCCAGCTCCGTGTGGCCGGACGCATCCATTCTGAGCAGTCGGGACATCGTGCCTCCTCTCTCGCGGCGGGATCACGGGAGTGTACGCCGACCTGCGAAGCTGCTGCACCCGATGAGGCCCCCCGAGTCTCCCTCCGCCGAGTACCTCTACGAGCACAGATGGCGGATCTGGGGCATCGTGATGATCGGCCTGTTCATGGCCCTGATCGACGTCACGATCGTGAACATCTCGATCCCGCAGCTGCAGCGCGACCTGGGCGCCCCGATCGACACCGTTTCGTGGGTCCTGAACGCCTACAACATCATGTTCGCCGTGCTGCTCGTGTCGATGGGGCGGCTGGCCGACCAGTTCGGGCGGCGGCGCTTCTTCCTGCTCGGCATGACGGTCTTCACGCTCGGCTCGCTGCTGTGCGCGCTGTCGTGGTCGGTGGGCGCTCTGATCGCGTTTCGCGTCGTGCAGGCCGTCGGTGCCGGCATCCTGGCGCCGATCGCGCTGGCGACCACGACGCTCGTGTTCCCACCCGCGCAGCGCGCGCTGGGGCTCGCGATGCTGGCGGTGGTGGCGAACGGAGCGGCCGTGCTGGGGCCGCCGATCGGCGGCGTGCTGGTCGAGCTGGCGGGCTGGCCCTGGGATGCGGGCTGGCACTGGATCTTCCTGATCAACGTGCCGATCGGCGTGCTCGGCGTCGCGCTGGCGCTGCGTGGGCTGCCGGAGACGCGCGACCCCTACGCGGGCACGGACGTCGACTGGTGGGGCATGGTCACGATCGGCGGCGCCGTGTTCTGCCTGACGTTCGCGCTGGTCGAGGCCAACAGCCGTGGCTGGGGCTCGCCGCTGATCGTCGGCCTGTTCGCGGCGGCGGTCGTGCTGGCGGCGGCGTTTGCCCTCACGCAGCGCTACGGCCGCTATCCGATGCTCACGCGCGCGCTCGTGCGCAACCGGCAGTTCATGGGGGCGAGCACCAGCCTGCTGCTCTTCGCCGTCGGGATGATGGGCACGCTGTTCTTGACCGTGATCCTGTTCGTGAACCTGTGGAGCTACACCGAACTGGAGGCGGCGCTCGCGATCAGCCCCGTCGCGGTCACGGCGATGCTGGTCGCGCCGCTGGTCGGGCGGCTGGCTAACCGGTTGCAGCCGCGCGCGTTCGGGGTGCCGGCCCTGCTGGTCACGGCGGGCGCGCTGTTCGCGCTCGCGGGGCTGCCGGCCGAGCCGGACTTCTGGAGTGCCTGCTGGCGCCTGACGCTGCTCGGGATCGGTGTCGGCGCGACGTTTCCCGCGGCGATGATCGGCTCCATGGGGTCGATCCGCGGACAGGAGCTGGGGCTCGGCTCGGGCATCGTGAACATGAGCCGCCAGGTCGGCTTCGCGATGGGGGTGGCGCTGTTCGTCGCGGTGTTCACCGGCGCGCTCGACCCGGCCGTTGCGCCCACGATCGCGGCCGGCGCGACCGACGTCGTCAGGGAGGAGCTGCGGGACGCGTACTCCGCCGCCTTCCGGGTCGGTGCGCTGGTGGTGCTGGTGGCGATCCCGTTCGCCTGGACGATGCGTCGCAAACCGTCCGACATCTCCGGTGAGCCGGCGGGGGAGGAGGCGGCGGCCCTGGTGGGGTGATGCAGGGAGTGCTAATTTCGCGCCCGTGACCGCCGCCGCGAACCTGGCCGTCGGCGCCCTCGCCGGCTACGTCGCCAGCCGCACCATGGATCAGGCGACCGCGCTGTTCTACGGCCTCCAGACGCAGAAGTCCAAGGACCGCGAGGAGGAGCTCGCGCCCGGAGGCACACTCATGCAGCTCGGCAAGCAGCTCGGCGAGGCCGCTGGGCGCGAGCTGGACGACGAGGCCGCCGGGCGCGTCGGGCTGGCGGTGCACCGCACGTTCGGGACGCTGTACGGCGTGGCCGCGGCGGCGCTCGTGGGCCGGGGCGTGGCGCCGCTGCGGGCGGGTCTCGTGGTGGGCGCCGCGGCCTGGGCGGTGATCGACGAGGGCACGGCGCTGCCGCAGTTCACCGACTACCCGGTCGAGAGCCATCTGCGCGGCGTGGTCGGGCACGGCTCATACGGGCTGGTCGCGGGGCTGCTGCTGTCCGCCGTGGACGGGGCCTGAGTCCGCCGGCGAGCCGGTGCCGACCGGTTCCCTATAGTCAGGAATGATGCGAATCGCCGCCGGATTCGACCACGCGGGCTACCCGCTGAAGGGCACGATCGTGGCCGCGCTCCAGGGAGCCGGGCACGATGTCGTGGATTGCGGCACCGACTCCGAGGAGTCGGTCGACTACCCGATCCATGCCGCCCGCGCGGCCGCCCTGGTGTCCGAGGGTGCGGCCGATCTGGCTGTGCTCGCGTGCGGCTCCGGCACCGGCGTGACGATCGTGGCCAACAAGCTTCCCGGGGTGCGGGCGGTGAACGCGCGCGATCCCGAGGACGCGGAGATGGCGCGCCGCCACAACGACGCCAACGTGCTCGCACTGGCCGGTCGCAGGCTCGGGTCCGGGGAGGCGCAGGCGATCATCGACGCCTTCCTGGCGGCGGACTTCGAAGGGGGCCGCCACCAGCGCCGCGTGGACCAGATCGCGATGATCGAAAATGGAGCCCCGAAGGAGGCAACTTGACGGACTTGGAACCCGGATACTTCAACGAGCCGCTGTCGGCGGTCGACCCGGAGATCGCGGACGTGCTCCAGCGCGAGCTCGAGCGCCAGCAGAACACGCTCGAGATGATCGCCTCCGAGAACTTCGTGCCGCGCGCGATCCTCGAGGCCGCCGGTTCCGTGCTCACGAACAAGTACGCCGAGGGCCTGCCCGGCAAGCGCTACTACGGCGGGTGCGAGTGGGTCGACGTGTCCGAGCAGCTCGCGATCGACCGCGCCAAGGAGCTGTTCGGCGCCGACCACGCGAACGTGCAGCCGCATGCCGGCGCGCAGGCGAACAACGCCGTCTACATGGCGCTGTGCGACCCGGGCGACACGATCCTGGGGATGGAGCTCGCGCACGGCGGGCACCTCACGCACGGCATGAAGCTGAACGTGTCCGGCAAGCTCTACAAGGTCGCCAGCTACCAGGTACGCCCCGACGACCATCTCGTCGACATGGAGCAGGTAGAGCGGCTCGCCAAGGAGCACCGGCCGAAGGTGATAGTGGCGGGCTGGTCCGCCTATCCGCGCCACCTCGACTTCGCCGAGTTCCGCCGGATCGCGGACGAGGTGGGCGCGAAGCTGTTCGTGGACATGGCGCACTTCGCCGGCCTGGTCGCGGCCGGCGAGCACCCGAGCCCGATTCCGCACGCGGACGTGGTCACGACCACCACGCACAAGACGCTCGGCGGCCCGCGGGCCGGCCTGATCCTGTGCACGCAGGACCACGCCCAGGCGATCGACAAGGCCGTGTTCCCCGGCCAGCAGGGTGGGCCGCTGGAGCACATCATCGCGGCGAAGGCCGTCTGCCTGCGGATCGCGGCGAGCGACACGTTCCGCGAGCGCCAGCGTCAGACGATCGCGAACGCGCGGGCGTTCGGCGAGGCGCTCCAGCAGGGCGGCCTAGACGTGCTGACCGGCGGCACGGACGTGCACCTGGTGCTCGTCGACCTCGGCATGGACGGGCTCAACGGTCGCGAGGCCGAGGACCGCCTGGCCGAGGTGGGCATCACCGTCAACCGCAATGCGATCCCGTTCGACCAGCGCCCGCCGATGCAGGCGTCCGGCCTGCGCATCGGCACCCCGGCGCTGACCACCCGGGGCATGTCCGAGGACGACATGCGCGAGATCGGCGACGTGATCTGCGCAGCCCTCGGCCCGGGCTACGACCACGCACGCCGCGAGGCGCTGGGCGAGCGCACGCGGGCGTTGGCGGAGCGGTATCCGCTCTACCCGGCGCTCTCGACAGCCGCGGTCTAACCGCCAGATCCCCAGTTGCACCGCCCGGATTGTCCTTTAGGATGGGCGCACGCTCAGATGTGCTCGGCGAGGGGTGCGTGAGATGTTCGGTGCGGCACAGAAGTTCTTGATCCCGCTGCTGGTGGCCGGAACGTTCGCGACTGCCCAGCAAGCGAGCGCCGTCCGGTCATCGCCTCCGCCGGGCGTCGTGAACCTTGCGACGTATCCGCACCTGACCCTGCAGGGCGAGCCGTTTCTGATCATCGGCACGGGCCGCGCGGCTGCGGGGGCGGGCGACGTCAACGGCGACGGGCGCCGTGACACGATCGTCGGCGCACCATCGTCGCGCTTCAACGGGCGCCCCGAATCCGGTTCGGCGTTCGTGGTCTTCGGAGGGCTTGGTCCCGGCACGCTCGGGCTCGACTCACTCGGCGGTCATGGCTTTCGCATCGACGGCGCGGCGACCGGAGACGGCGCCGGCTGGGACGTTGCGGGCGCGGGCGACTTAAACGACGACGGCCTCGACGACGTCGTGGTCGGCGCGTTCGGTGCGGACAACAACGGGCGGATTGGGTCGGGCTCCGCCTATGTCGTCTTCGGAAAGGCGACCAATGACACGATCGACCTGGCCGCTCTCGGGGCACAGGGCTTTCGGGTGGACGGCGCCGCTGCCGGCGACGCGTTCACCTCGTTCAGCCCGCAGCACACGACCCAGGGCGCCGGGGACGTGAACGGCGACGGTGTCGACGACATCGTGATCGGCGCGGGCTACGCGGCCAACAACGGTCGCACCCGGTCCGGCTCTGCCTGGGTTGTCTACGGCAAGGCTTCCGCGACGATCGTGGACCTCGCGGCGCTGGGAGACGGCGGCTTTCGCATCGACGGCGCGAGGGAGCAGGACGCGCTCGAGGCGACCGCCGGCGCCGGTGACGTGGACGGCGACGGTTTCGACGACGTGGTCGTCGGTTCCAAGTTCGCGACCAACGACGCTGGGGAACGGACCGGCAGTGCCGCGGTGGTGTTCGGCGGGCCCGGATCGGCGGACGTCGACCTCGCCGCCATCGATTCCAGCGGCTTCCTGATCAAGGGGATCGGCGGTGCGACTGGCGTCGCGGTCGACGGCGCGGGGGATGTGGATCGTGACGGCCTGGCCGACGTGGTCGTCGGCGCCTCGGCAGCCGGTGGTCCGGGACTGGACCAGTCGGGCGTCGCATTCGTGGTCTTCGGGCGACGCGCGACGCGCCCGGTGGATCTTGCGAAGCTGCGCCGCGACGGCTTTCGCATCGACGGCGCCGTCTCCCTCGAACGCGTGGGCTTTTCGGTCGCGGGCGCCGGCGACGTGAACCGCGACAGGTTTGCCGACGTGGTACTGGGGGCCCCGACCGCGGAGCACAACGGCAGCACGCCGCAGGGGAATTCCGGCTCGGCGTACGTGGTGCTCGGGAGCCGCTCCTACCGCACCGTGGACATGGCCTCCGATCCCTACGGGTTCCGCATCGACGGTGGGGACGCGGGCGACGGTGCCGGAACGGACGTCGACGGCGTGGGTGACGTGGACCTCGACGGCCGGGCGGACGTGATCCTGGGCGCTCCCGACCCGAACGCGCAACCGGGCTCCGCGCACGTGGTTCCCAGCCCTCCCTGCAGGAGAGTGGGGCGAGGGCGGGGCAACGGCGCCCGCATGCGTGGTTTCTGCGTCGTCGACTGAGCTGGCTGCGCCGCCACCCGAGGCGCTCTCTAGGCTTGCGCGCCAATGAAGATCTGGATCGACATGACCGCGCCTGCGCACCCCGTGGTGTTCAGGCCGATCATCCGGCGCCTGCGCGAGGCAGGCCACGAGGTCGAGCTCACGGCGCGCGACTACGCGCAGACGCTCGCCCTGCTCGAGCTGCACGGCATGGAGCACACGGCCTTCGGCGAGCACGGCGGCGCGTCCCGCCTGGGGAAGTTCGGGTCGCTGCTGTCGCGCGCGCGGGCGATGCGCCGGTTCGGCCGCAAGCGGGGATTCGACCTGGCCGTGGGGCACGGCTCGAACGACCTCGCGATCGCCGCACGGCGGCTGAAGATCCCGGCCGTGAACATGTTCGACTACGAGTGGGCCACGGTGCAGCACAACATCGGCTGCCGTCCGGCGCGCCGCGTGATCACGCCCGACTCGATCCCTCCGGAGCGGCTGCGTCGCTACGGCGTCGGCCCTCACAAGCTCGCTCAGTATCCGGGGTTGAAGGAGGAGTACTACCTGGCCGACTTCACGCCCGACCGCACCCTGCCCGAGCGGCTCGGGTTGAACATGGAGAGGGTGGTCGTGGTCGTCCGGCCACCACCCGACGTGTCGCTGTATCACCGCAAGTCCAACCCGCTGTTTCCACAGGTTCTGACCCACCTCGGCCGCCATGCGGGCGTCCAGGCCGTGGTGCTGCCGCGCACGGACGCCCAGCGCGAGTACGTGCAGGGTCTGCGCCTCCCGTCGGTGGTGGTGCCCGAGCAGGCGGTGGACGCCCAGACCCTGGTGGCGGTGAGCGACCTGGTCGTGTCGGCCGGAGGGACCATGAACCGCGAGGCCGTGGCGCTCGGCACGCCCGTGTACACGACGTATGGAGGTAGGCTTGGGGGCGTCGACGAGGCTCTCATCCGGGAGCATCGCCTGCGCCCCCTGACCGATCCCCGAGGACTGGAGCTCGAGAAGAGGAATACCGAGGGGGAGCAGCATCGCCGCGATCCGGCGCTGCTGCTAGACATGATCCTCGGCGCCGTGCCATGAGCGCGCACAGAACCTCAGTCAAGGAAAGAATCCGGCGGCAGCCGCCACAGCCGTCGCGGGACCCGCTGTCCAAGGCGCCGGCCGAAGCCGACGCGATCGGGCCGCTCACGCGGGAGTCGCTGGCCGAGCGCTACAAGCAGATGGCGCACGAGGGCCACGAGCACCGGGGCGTGGACACGGCGCTGCGGGCGTTCGACCTCGGGATCGCCGGCGTCACCCTGGTGGCCCTGTCACCCGCGATCGCCGCGATCGCGATCTCGATCAAGCTCACGTCGGGCGGACCCGTCCTGTATCGCGGCCGCCGCGTCGGGCGCGCCGGGCGGATCTTCACGATGCTGAAGTTCCGCACGCTCACCCCGGACGCGGAGGCGCGCCTCGGCCCGTACCTGGGGGAGGAGCTCACGCAGCGCACGCGCACGGAGGTGACGCGTCTCGGCCGCGTGCTGCGCTTTGCCCACCTCGACGAGCTGCCGCAGCTGTGGAACGTGATCCGCGCGGACATGAGCATCGTCGGCCCGCGCCCGATCCGGCCGGCGTTCTTCGAGGAGCTGTGCGAGCAGATCCCGCAGTACTGGCAGCGGCTGGTCGTAGAGCCGGGGCTGACGGGCTTCGCGCAGCTGCGCATGACGCGTGAGACCTCCTGGGCCGAGAAGCTCGCGCACGATCTCGAGTATGTGGCGGACCGCTCGGTGCGTCTCTACCTGCGCGTCTGCGCCGCGACCGCGTGGCGCATCATCTCCAGCCCCGCGCGGGTCCTCAGCCACTAGCCATGTGCGGAATCTGCGGCCTGCTGTCGCTCGACGGCGTGCCGGTCGACCCGGGCGTCGTGCACGCGATGAACGAGACGCTCGTGCATCGCGGGCCCGACAGCGGGGGCATGTTCGCCGAGGACTGCGTGGCGCTGGCCGCCCGGCGCCTGTCGATCATCGACCTGGAGGGCTCCGATCAGCCGGTCGGCAACGAGGACGGCCGCATCCAGGTCGTGCAGAACGGCGAGATCTACAACTACCGCCAACTGCGCGAGCGCCTGGAGCGCTCCGGCCACCGGTTCGCGACCAACGGGGACACGGAGGTGCTCGTCCACCTCTACGAGGAGCGCGGCCCCGCGTTCGTGGAGGACCTGCGCGGGATGTTCGCGATCGCCCTGTGGGACAAGCTCGAGCAACGGCTGGTGCTCGCGCGCGATCGCTTCGGGATCAAGCCGCTCTACTACCGGATCGAGAATCGGATGCTGTCGTTCGCCTCGGAGCTGAAGGCGCTGCTGCGCCAGCCCGAGATGTCGCGCGACATCGACTTGGATGCGCTCGAGGCCTACCTCGCCTTCAACTCGATCCCGGCGCCGCTCACGATCTTCCGGGAGGCGCGCAAGCTGCCCCCCGGCCATCTGCTGATCGTCGAGCGGGGCGAGCCGCGACTGCGCCGCTACGCGCGCCCGCGCCCGGTGGCGGCCGGCCACGAGCGCCCCGAGAGCGAGCAGGAGCTGGCGCTCGAGCTGCGCGAGCGCCTGCGCGACTCGGTGCGGGCCCACCTCGTGGCCGACGTCCCGGTCGGGGTGATGCTGTCGGGGGGCATCGACTCCTCCGCCCTCACGGCCCTCGCCGCGCGCGAGAGCTCCTATCGGGTGAGCACTTTCTCGATCGGGTTCGAGGAGCGTTCCTTCAACGAGCTGGAGCTGGCGCGCCGGGTGGCCGAGCTGTACGGGACCGACCACCACGAGCTGATCCTGCGCCCCGATGCCGTCGAGCTGCTCCCGCGCCTGGCCGAGGCGTTCGACGAGCCGTTCGCGGACTCATCGGCGCTGCCCACCTACCTCGTGTCCCAGCTTGCCGCCGGCACCGTGAAGGTGGCGCTCTCCGGAGAGGGCGGCGACGAGCTGTTCGGGGGCTACTACACGTACGTGGCCGACGCGCTCGCTCCGCGGATCGGGCCGCTGGCCTCGGCGCTGCGCCCGCTGGTCGAGCGGCTGCCCAGCTCGTCGTCCAAGGTGAGCCTCGACTACAGGGCCAAGCGGTTCGCGCGCGCGGCCCACCTGCCACCGCTCGAGCGCCACCACGGGTGGAAGGAGATCTTCGCGCCGGAGGTGCGGGGCGCGCTGCTGGACGGGCGGCGCGGCGAGGTCGACCCGCTCGACATCTACCGCGCGCGGTACGCCGAGACCGAGGGCGCCGACGAGCTGGCCCGTCTGCAGGACGTCGACATCGGCATCTACCTCGCCGACGACCTGCTGGTCAAGACGGATCGCGCCAGCATGGCCCATTCGCTCGAGGCGCGGGTGCCGTTCTGCGATGCCGAGGTGGCGGAGCTCGCGCTGGCGCTGCCCCGCTCCATGAAGGTGCGGCGACTGGCGAAGAAGAGGCTGCTGCGCGACGCCGTGGCCGGGCTGCTGCCACGCGAGGTCGTGCGGGGCCGCAAGCAGGGTTTCTCGATTCCGGCGGCGGCCTGGCTGCGCGGCGACCTGCAGCCCTTCGCGCGCGACGCGCTGTCGCCCGCGCGCCTGAGGTCACAGGGATTCTTCCGGCCCGAGACGGTGACCGCGCTGCTCGACCGCCACACCGCCGGAAAGGAGGACCTCAGCCGCCAGATCTGGGGGCTTCTGATGTTTTCCCTCTGGCACGACCGGTACGTCGGGCAGGCAATGCCCGGCGCACTGCGAACTGCCTGACCGATGCCTGATCTGCTCGACGCGATTCTCGCCTTCGCCCTCGCGCTCGTCGTGGTGTGGATCGCGACGCCTGTCGTGAAGGCGCTCGCCTGGCGCATCGGCGCCATCGACGAGCCGCGCTCGCGCGGGCTCCATCAGATGCCCACCGCGCGCCTCGGCGGGGTGGCGATCCTGGCCGGGGTGCTGGCGTCGGGGTTCGTGTTCCTGCCCTCCGACCAGCAGACCACGGGCATCCTGATCGGCGCCACGGTGATCGTCGCCGTGGGCGTGGCCGACGACCTGCTCGACCTGTCCGCCGACGTGAAGCTCGCGGGGCAGGTGCTCGCGGCGGTCGTGCCCGTCGCCGCCGGCGTGCGCGTGGAGACGATGACCCTGCCATTCGTGGGGCACCTCGACCTCGGCGACCTGTCGTACCCGCTGACCGTCATCGGGATCGTCGCGGTCATGAACATCGTCAACTTCATCGACGGAGTGGACGGTCTGGCCGCGGGCGTGTGCACGATCGCGGCAGTCACGTTCGCGGTGATCGCGCTGTCGCTTGATCGCAACGCGGCCGGTGTGCTCGCGATGCTGACCGCCGGGGCGGCGCTCGGGTACCTGCGCCACGGATTCCATCCGGCCTCGATCTTCCTGGGCGACTCCGGCTCCAACCTGCTCGGCTACATGCTCGCCGGGATCGCCGTCCAGGGTGCCCTGAAGACGAATGCCGTGGTCGCGCTGGTCTTCCCGCTGGTGATCCTCGCGGTGCCGATCCTCGACTCGAGCTTCGTGATCGCGAAGCGCATCAAGTACGGGCAGCCCGTCTATCAGGCGGATCGCTGGCACTTCCACCATCGCTTCGCCAACATCGGTTTCTCGCAACGGCGGACCGTGCTCTATCTGTACGGCTGGACGATGGTGCTCGCGATGCTCGCGCTGGCGCTGCGCTTCGTGCCCTATTCGGACGACCACGGGAACTTCGATCTCGGGTGGAGCCTCGTGATCGCGGGATTCGCGGCGGCGGCCGTCGCGGCCAGCGTCTACCTCGTGCTGGTGCTCGAGATCCTGAAGCTGAAGCGCTTCCGCCAGTTCCAGCTGCGCCGCGAGCATGCCCTGCAGGGCGAGCCTCCGCCGGATCCTGCGGAGGTCGACGCCCGCGTGGCCCATGAGCTCGAGACCGGCGAGTTCGACATCGTGCGCCCGCGCAGGGGACCGCCGTGAGCGCGCGGACCGTGCAGGGGACCGTCGAGTTCATCTGGGACGACGACGGGCACATGCTCGTCAACCTCGAGCCCGACGACCCCGGCGACCCGCACACCTTCGAGCTGACCGGCGAGCTGCGCGACCGGGTGGCCGACTCGCTGTCGGAGGGCGCCCGCGTCGAGGTCGAGTTCGAGACCGAGGCCTACGAGGTGCTCGATCCCGACTCCGGCCCCTCGGAGAGCCTGCGCGCCGAGGTCGTCGCGGTGCGCGTCGTCGGTCAAGCGCGTCCGTAGACCGGCACGGCGGCGCCGCTCACCGGCGCCGACTCGTCCGAGCACAGGAAGCGGATCACACCAGCGATCTCGGCGGGCGCGACCCAGCGCGAGTGGTCGGCATCGGGCTGCGCGGCACGGTTCGCGGGCGTGTCGACCACGCTCGGCAGCACGGCGTTGCAGCGCACGCCCCGCTCCCGGTAGTCGGCCGCCACGGCCTGCGCGAAGGCCAGTACCGCGGCCTTCGACGAGACGTATCCGACCGCGCCGCCGAATGGCTGCACCGCGGCCCGTGCGGACACGCACACGATCGACCCGCGGCCGGCGTCGAGCATGTAGGGGACGGCCGCGCGGGTCACCAGGAACGTGGGCCGCAGGTTGAGCCGGAACAGCTTCTCGAAGTCCTCGAGGGCGGTCTCGTGCAGCGGCGCCCCGGCGGCGTAGCCGCCAACGAGGTTCACGACCGCACGCAACCCGCCCGGACCCAAAGCGGCCTGCGTGACCGCGTCGCGCACCTCGGACTCCTGCAGCAGGTCGGCCTGCACCAGTTCCAGCCCCTCCCGCTCGGGCATGCGCTCGCGCTCCGCCGGCACCACCCACGTCGCGAACACGTGCCAGCCGGCGTCGAGCATGGCGCCCACGACCGCGCCCCCGACCGCGCCGGTGGCGCCCGTGATCAGCACCGTTCGCTCATCCATGCCCGGGAGCGTAGCCTTTCGATTTCTCGTGTCGATTCCGGGGTGGGCCGTTCGTCGTAGAGGCGACGGCAGCAAACACGACCAGGAGGTAGTCAGATGAGGTACATGCTCACGATCTTCACCGACGAGGACGGCATGACCGCGGCCACGCCCGACCAGATCCGGGAGACGATGGCCGCCTACGGCGCGTTCGGCCAGGCGATCGAGGACGCGGGCGTCCACGTCGCCGGCGAGGGCCTGCAGCCCACCGCGACAGCCACCACGGTGCGCGTGCGCAACGGCGAGCGGCTGCTGACCGACGGGCCGTTCGCGGAGACCAAGGAGCAGCTGGGCGGGTTCTACCTGCTCGACTGCAAGGACCTCGACGAGGCGCTCGGCTGGGCGGCCCGGATCCCCGGCGCTCAGCACGGAGCGGTCGAGGTGCGCCCTGTCATGGACTACGAGGCCATGCGGGCCGGCGACGCGGGAGCGGCCGCTCCGTCGCGCGCGTAGGCGCGACCAGCGAGCTTGTCGACCACCTGTTCCGGCGGGAGTCGGGACGGGTGGTCGCCACCCTGATCCGGGTGATCGGGGACTTCGACCTCGCGGAGGAGGCGGTGCAGGATGCATTCGTGGTGGCGCTCGAGCGCTGGCCGCGCACCGGCGTGCCGGACAACCCGGCGGCCTGGATCACGACGACGGCGCGCAATGCGGCGATCGACCGGGTGCGGCGCGCCCGGCGGCTCGGCGAGAAGACGGCGATCCTGGCCGGCCTCGAGGCCGTGCGCCCGCCGGCGGCGGAACCCGGCGCGGCCGGACCCGACGAGATGAGCATCCCCGACGACCGCCTGCGGCTGATCTTCACGTGCTGTCATCCGGCGCTCGCGCCCGCGGCGCAGGTGGCGCTCACCCTGCGCGCGCTCGGCGGCCTCGCGACCCCCGAGATCGCGCGCGCGTTCCTCGTGGCCGAGCCCACGATGGCGCAGCGCCTGGTGCGGGCGAAGCGCAAGATCAAGGATGCGCGCATCCCCTACGTCGTGCCGCCCGACCACGAGCTGCCCGATCGGCTGCGCGCCGTGCTGGCGACGCTCTACCTGATCTTCAACGAGGGCTACTCGGCGACCAGCGCGGATGCGCTCGTGCGGCGCGACCTGTGTGGTGAGGCGATCCGCTTGGCCGGCGTGCTCGCGGCGCTGATGCCCGACGAGCCCGAGGCGCTCGGCCTGCTCGCGCTGATGTTGCTGCACGACGCGCGCCGCGACGCGCGCGTCGACGGCGCCGGCCGGCTCGTGCTGCTCGAGGACCAGGATCGCGCGCTGTGGGACCCCGAGCAGATCGACAGGGGCCACAGGCTCGTGCAGCGGGCCCTGGCGATCGGCCGCGCGGGTCCCTATGCGCTGCAAGCGGCGATCGCCGCGGCGCACGTCGCCGACGACACGGACTGGGCGCGGATCGTCGCGCTCTACGACATGCTGGTGTCCGTGCACCCGACGCCGGTGGTCGCGCTCAACCGCGCCGTCGCCGTGGCGATGGCCGAGGGTCCGCAGCGCGGGCTCGAGCTGATCGAGGAGCTTGCGGCGAGCGGGGAGCTGGACGGCTACCACCTGCTGCACGCCGCGCGCGCCGACCTGCTGCGGCGCCTCGGCCGCAACGAGGAATCGGTGACTGAATACCGCCGTGCGCTGGAGCTCGCCACCAGTCCAGTGGAGCGGGCGTTCCTGGAAGGGCGCGTGGCGGCTGTCACAAAGTTGTTACAAAGTCCGATTTTTCGCTATCCTTAGCGGCGCCGCTGCCACCCCTTCGTTTCGGGGATCGGGACGGGGCCCGGGCCGGTCGCCCGGGCAGTAGCCCCCCAGACACGGTGGCTGTCTCGACAGTGGGCCGGTGACCATCCGGCTTTGAATCCGCCTGCGACCGCGGGTGGATAGATTGCCGATGGTTCGCGCCAGGCTCCCAGGGCGGCGGGCACTATGAACGATGCTTCCCGACCGCGACAACCCCAGTGAACAGCAGCCCGGCAGGCGCCGGGGGGCTGCTGCTCGGCGCAATCCTTGTGTGCGCCGCGGTGGGACTGGGAATTGGCGCGCTGCTGGGCGTCCCGGCGCTGCTGGCCCTGGCCGGCGGCTTCGTCGGAGTCGGCGTGGGGTTCTGGATTGTCTATAGCCGCTTCAAAGACCTCTGACGTGACTGACCCCCGGCCGCTGCCGCCACTCAAGGTCCCTGCATTCGTACGGTATCTCGACCTGGTGGTCCTGCTGGCGGTGGCGCTGCCGATCTTCCTGCTCGCCGGCCTGCCCATGGCGGCCTTCGGCGTGGGCGGCGGGGCCTGGATCCTGCAGCGCGTCGTCCAGCACCTGATGCAGCGCCGCGCGGAGGCCTCCGACGACCCGCGGGTGGTCGCGGGCTGGACGGCCGGCAGCATGATCGCGCGCGGGTGGTTCTGCGCACTCGCGATCTTCGGCGTCGGCATCGCCGAGGGCGACGAGGCCGGCCTTGCGGCCGCGCTGCTCGTGATCGCGCTGTTCACGGTCTACTTCGTGATTCGCATGATCCTCAGGCCGATCGGGGCCACGCGATGACCACCGCGACCGCCCCGCAACCGGCGTCAGGTGGCGGTGGCCTGAGCCGCCGCGCGAAGGTCTTCACCGGCGTCGGGCTCTACCTGGCGCTGGGCATCGCGCTCGGCGTGATCCTCGGCAGCGACGGAAAGAACGACGAGTTCAAGCCCCAGAACGAGTTCAAGCTCGACAACTGGATCTCACTCCAGATCGGGCCCTTCGACATGAGCATCAACAAGGCCGTGCTCTACCTGTTCATGGGCTCGGCGCTCACGATCGTGGCCTGGATGTACATCGCGAACCGCATGCAGGCACGCCCCAACCGCGTGCAGACCGCGGTCGAGACCCTCTACCAGCTGATGAAGAAGAACATCACCGAGGGCAACATGGACCAGCGCATGGCGAAGCGCTGGTTCACCATGATCGGAACCCTCTTTCTCTTCATCTGGTTCTCGAACCTGATCGGGTACATCCCCTTCCCGACCAACACGGAGCACAAGGTCGACATCTTCGGCCTGCAGGTCCCCTCGCTGGCGCTGTACGCGGCGACGGCGAACATCTCGATACCGCTGACGCTGACGCTGATGGTCTGGCTGC
Organism: uncultured Solirubrobacterales bacterium; assembly: GCA_963816975.1. Lineage (GTDB taxonomy): Bacteria > Actinomycetota > Thermoleophilia > Solirubrobacterales > JBBDJG01 > DASRIA01. Next base: position 144,849 of record CAWFMD010000001.1, read on the forward strand.
TCTACCACTACGAGGGCATCCGGGCCAAGGGCTTCGTGCGCTACCTGCGGGGATGGGTGCCCGCCGGCGTGGAGGGGGCGGCCGTCGTCCCGATCTTCATCATCGAGGTGATCTCGCACTTCGTGCGGCTGATCTCGCTCTCCGTGCGACTTTTTGCGAACATCCTCGCCGGGCACCTGCTGATCCTGTTCATGGGCGGCGGACTCGTGGTGCTGCTGGGCGTCGCCGCGATCGGCGTGTTCACGCTACCGATGGCGTTCGCCTTCTTCATCTTCGAAGTGGGGTTGGTGGCGACCCTGCAGGCCTTCATCTTCGCCACTCTCTCTGCCATCTATCTCGGCGGCGCCGTCGCCGAACATCACTAGGAGGACCTCCGTGGTCGACCCAACGACAATCACCCAACTCGCGCAGGCGGCTGATCCCGCCACGTATGGCACCGATGCCGGAAAGGCGATCGCGCTGGGCGTGGGCGCCGGGCTCGGCACGATCGGGCCGGGCATCGGCGTCGGCTACATCTTCGGGAAGGTGATCGAGTCGGTCACCCGTCAGCCCGAGATGCGTGACGAGATCACCAGCATCCAGTGGCTCGGCTTCGCGCTGACCGAGGCGATCGTGTTCTACGCGTTCATCTTCGGACTGATCGCGTTCTTCCTCTAGAAGATGCTGAGCAACGTCACATCCGTAGTGCTGGCCGCCACTGAAAGCGGCGGCTCGACCTCGGACGAGGGCGGGAACTTCCTAGTCACGCCCGAGCTCGGGCTGATGCTTTGGACGCTGATCGCCTTCGGCGTGACGCTGTGGTTCCTGTCGAAGTTCGCCTTCCCACGGATCCAGGAAGCGCTCGACAAGCGCCAGCAGGCGATCGAGGAGTCGATCGAGGCCTCCGAGCGCGCGAAGGCCGAGGCCAACGAGTTGCTGAGTGAGTACCGCCAGCGGCTGCAGGAGGCGCGCAAGCAGGCCGACGAGATCGTGATGCGCGCACGCCGGTCCGCCGAGGAGGGCGAGCGGGAGTCGCTCGAGGCCGCCCGCCAGCAGCGCGAGGAGCTACTCGAGCAGACCCGCCGGGATGTCGAGGCCGAGACGCGCCGCGCGATGCAGGAGATCCGCAACGAGGTCGCCGACCTCACGGTGCTGGCCACCGAGAAGGTGACGCGCAAGGCGCTCACCGGCGAGGATCAGCGCAAGCTGGTCGAGGAGGCGCTCGGCGAGCTCGACTTCACCGCGCTCAGCGCCCGGAACGGCGAGGGGAGGTAGCGAGTGGAGGAGATCGCCCAGGTCTACTCCCGGTCATTGTTCGACGTGGCCAAGGAGCACGGCAAGCTCGACCGGATTCGCGACGAGCTGGGCGAGTTCGCCGACGCGCTCGAGCAGAACCGCGAGCTGTCGGTCTTCTTCTTCTCGCCTTACTTCTCGACCGAGGAGAAGGAGGCCGGGCTGAAGCGCGCGATCGTCGACGCGGATCCGACACTCGTGAACTTCCTCGAGCTGCTGATCGACAAGCACCGCATGCCCGTGATCTTCCGCGTGCGCAAGCAGTTCGAAGCGCTCTACGACCGCGAGCACAAGCAGCTGCCGGTGCAGGTGACCAGCGCCGTTGCGCTCGACGCCAACGTCGTACACGCGCTGGAGCAGCGCATCCGCGAGCAGACCGGCCAGAACGTGCAGCTGGAGAGCACCGTGGACCCGGACATCCTCGGTGGGATCGTGCTGCGAGTCGGCAATTCCATTCTTGATGCCTCGATCCGCCACCGGCTGGAGCAATTGAGACGCGAAGTGGCGAAGGCCACGTAAGGAGAGACATGCAGATCAAGCCCGATGAGATCACCAACATCCTGAAGAGCCGCATCGAGGGGCTCGACGTGGCCGGCGCCGACCTGGCAGAGGTCGGGACGGTGCTCTCGGTCGCGGACGGCATCGCGCGCGTGCACGGGCTCGAGAACTGCATGTCGTTCGAGATGCTCGATTTCCCCCATGACGTGACGGGCCTCGCGCTCAACCTCGAGTCCGACAACGTCGGAGTCGTGCTGTTCGGCGAGTGGGAGGAGGTCGTCGAGGGCGACACGGTGAAGCGCACGGGACAGCTGCTGGAGATCCCTGTCGGCGAGGCGCTGCTGGGGCGGATCGTCGACCCGCTCGGCAAGCCGCTCGACGGAAAGGGGGCGATCGAGACGACCGAGACGCGGCCCGCCGAGTTCAAGGCCCCGGGCGTCGTCCAGCGCCAGCCCGTGAAGGTGCCCGTGCAGACGGGCCTGAAGGCGATCGACGCGATGATCCCGATCGGCCGCGGGCAGCGCGAGCTGATCATCGGCGATCGCCAGACCGGCAAGACGGCGATCGCGCTCGACACGATCATCAACAACCGCGACAGCGGGCTCGTGTCCGTGTACGTCGCGATCGGGCAGCGCATGTCGACGGTGGTGCAGCTGGCCGAGGTGCTGGCCGAGAACGGCGCCCTCGACAACACGATCATCGTCGCGGCCGCCGCCGACGAGGCGGCCCCGATCAAGTTCATGGCCCCGTACGCCGGATGCGCGATGGGCGAGTACTTCCTGTACTCCGGGCGGGAGGCGCTGTGCATCTACGACGACCTCACCAAGCACGCGTACGCGTACCGCCAGATGTCGCTGCTGCTGCGCCGCCCACCGGGCCGCGAGGCCTACCCGGGCGACGTCTTCTACCTGCATTCGCGCCTGCTGGAGCGGGCGGTGAAGCTCAATGACGACCTCGGCGCCGGGTCGCTGACCGCGCTGCCCGTGATCGAGACACAGGCGGGTGACGTGTCGGCTTACATCCCGACGAACGTGATCTCGATCACCGACGGGCAGATCTTCCTCGAGCCGAAGCTGTTCCACTCCGGCGTGCGCCCGGCGATCAACGTCGGGATCTCCGTCTCCCGCGTGGGAGGCAACGCGCAACTCAGCCCGATGAAGAAGGTCGCCGGGCGCCTGAAGCTCGAACTCTCGCAGTATCGCGAGCTGGAGGCCTTCGCGCAGTTCGGCTCCGAGCTCGACGCGGAGACGCAGCGCACCCTCGCGCGCGGCGAGCGCCTGGTGCGCACGCTGAACCAGAAGGAGCGGCACCCGCTCCCGGTCGAGGATCAGGTGGTCCAGATCTACGCCGCCACGAACGGCTACCTGGATCGCATCAAGGTCGAGCGCGTCGAGGAGTTCCTCGAGCAGCTCACCCTGCGTTCCCGGGCGGAGCAGCAGGAGCTGGGCAAGCAGATCGCCTCCGGCGAGTGGACCGACGAGATCCAGCAGCAGGTGGACGCGTTCGTGAAGGACTTCGCGAGCGACTTCGGATTCGACCTGGACGACGAAGGACAGCCGATCGACCAGGACCGACCGGCGGAGCTCGCACAGTCCGAGACCGCCGCCGACGAGCCCGAGCCGGAGCCCGAGCCCGAGCCGGAGCCGGCCGCCGTTTAACCCATGGCGCAGAAGGACCTGAAAAGCCGCATCGGGAGCGTGAAGAACATCCAGAAGATCACGCGCGCGATGGAGATGGTCGCGGCCGCGCGGCTGCGCCGCGCGGAGCAGCGCATCGAGCACCTGCGCCCCTACGCGGGCGCGATCCGGCGCATGACGCGCCAGGCGGCCGCGGCGGCCGAGAACATCCCCAGCCTGCCGATCCTGCAGGAGCACGAGCAGGTGCGCCGGGTCGGGCTGATCTTCGTGACCGGCGACCGCGGGCTGGCGGGTGCGTTCAACTCCCAGATCCTGCGTGCCGGGCTGCGCGCGGCGAGCGAGCACGGCGGCGAGGGCCGCGAGATCGGGTACTACGCGTCCGGCAAGCGCGGCGTTTCGTCGCTGGTGTTCCGCGGCCTCGACCTGGCGGGCAGCTACACGGGGTTCACCGACCGTCCCGCCTACGCCAACGCGCGCGAGATCGCCGACGACGTGATGGCGGCGTACGTCGACGGCGACCTCGATCAGGTCGAGATCTTCTACAACGGCTACATCTCACCCCTCACTCAGGAGGTGCGCCGCGAGACGCTGCTCCCGCTGCAGCACGCCACGATCCTGGAAGGGTCCGGCGAAGCAGACGAGGGAGACGACCCCGGCCACCGCGCGCTCGTTGAGTACGAGCCCGACCCCGAGGCGATTCTGCACCGGCTGATCCCCGACTACGTCGAGATCTCGGTGTTCCGCGCGCTGCTCGAGTCCACTGCGTCCGAGCACGGCGCCCGCATGACCGCGATGCGCAGCGCCTCGGACAACGCCGGTGACCTGATCGAGAGCCTGACCTTGCAGATGAACCGTGCCAGACAAGCCGAGATCACCCAAGAGATCATGGAAGTGGTCGCCGGGGCCGAGGCCCTCGGCTAAGACCGCAAAGGAGCGAATTTGGAAGCCGCAACACAGACCAGGAACGTGGGCCGCATCGAGGAGATCCAGGGCGTCGTGATCGAGGCGGTGTTCCCCGACACGCTGCCCCACATCAATCACGCGATCACGGTCGATCGCGGCGAGGCCGGCGTGCTCGTGTGCGAGGTGCAGCAGCACCTCGGCGACGACCGCCTCCGCGCGGTCGCGATGGACACGACCGACGGGCTGGCGCGGGGCACCGAGGTGCTGGACACCGGCGGGCCGATCACCGTGCCGGTCGGCGAGGTGACGCTCGGGCGCATCTTCAACCTGCTGGGCGAGCCGATCGACCTCGGCGAGCCCGTCGAGGCCGAGGAGCGCTGGCCGATCCACCGCGACGCTCCCTCCGTCGACAACCTCACGCCGACGACCGAGATCCTCGAGACCGGCATCAAGGTCGTCGACCTGCTCGCGCCCTACGCGAAGGGCGGCAAGGTCGGCCTGTTCGGAGGCGCGGGCGTCGGTAAGACCGTGATCATCATGGAGCTGATCAACAACATCGCCAAGCAGCACGGTGGCCTCTCCGCCTTCTGCGGCGTGGGCGAACGCACGCGCGAGGGCAACGAGCTGTGGAACGAGATGAAGGAGTCCGGGGTGCTCGACAAGACGATGCTCGTCTTCGGGCAGATGAACGAGCCTCCCGGAGCGCGCATGCGGGTCGCTTTGTCAGGCCTCACGATGGCCGAGTACTTCCGTGAGCAGGGCGGCCAGGACGTGCTGCTGTTCATCGACAACATCTTCCGGTTCGTGCAGGCGGGCTCGGAGGTCTCGGCGCTGCTCGGGCGGATGCCCTCGCAGGTCGGCTACCAGCCGACGCTCGAGACCGAGATGGGCCAGCTCCAGGAGCGGATCACCTCGACGCGCACCGGCTCGGTGACATCGGTGCAGGCGATCTACGTGCCCGCCGACGACCTCACCGACCCGGCGCCGGCGTCCGTCTTCGCACACCTGAACGCGACCACGACGCTCTCGCGCGCGATCTCCGAGAAGGGGATCTACCCGGCGGTCGACCCGCTCGACTCGACCTCGACGATCCTGAAGCCGGACATCCTCGGTCAGGAGCACTTCGACGTCGCGAACTCGGTCAAGGAGATCCTCCAGCGTTACCGGGAGCTCCAGGACATCATCGCCATCCTCGGGATCGACGAGCTCTCCGACGAGGACAAGCTGACGGTGCAGCGCGCGCGCAAGGTCGAGCGCTTCCTGTCGCAGCCGTTCTTCGTGGCCGAGGCGTTCACGGGTCGCTCGGGCGAGTACGTGCCGGTCGCCGAGACGATCCGCGGATTCAAGGAGATCATCGAAGGCCGCCACGACGAAGTGCCAGAGCGCGCGTTCTTCATGAAGGGCTCGATCGACCAGGTCGTCGAGGAGGCGAAGCAGGGCTGATGGCGCGGAGCCCGTTTCCGGTCGAGGTGCTGACCCCCGAGGGCCAGGTCTTCGAGGGCGAGGTCGAGATGCTCTCGACGCGCACCGAGGTGGGCGAGATCGGCGTGCTCGCGAACCATACGCCGCTGCTGGCGATGCTCCAGCCGTCCGACCTGCGGCTGCACATCAGCGAGCACGAGATCAGGCACTTCGCGCAGGGCGAGGGCTACTTGCAGGTGCACGGCAACCACGCGCTCGTGCTGGTGGAGGACTGCCTCGAGCCGGCGCAGATCGACCGCGCCGAGCAGGAGGAGCGCCTGCGCAAGGCCACGGCCGTGATCGACGAGGCGAAGACGCCGGCGGACCTTGCCAGCGCGCGCACCCAGCAGGCACTACGCGACAGGCGCCGCGCGGAGACCTTCCTGCGTATCGCCGGCGGCGGCGCCGAGTAACCGCGAGCGCGCCGGGCACCCGCACCACATTGCCGGAGTCAGGGCTTGATGTCCTCGACGTGGCGCGGAACTTCCGCGACGGAGCGGGGCGGGGCGCCCACGTACTTCGCGGTCGGGCGGATCAGGCGGCCCTCGCGCTTCTGTTCGATGATGTGCGCCGACCAGCCCGCGACGCGCGCGCAGGTGAACATCGGAGTGAAGAGGTCGGGCGGCACCTCGGCGTGGTCGAGCACGACCGCGGACCAGAACTCGACGTTGGTCGCCAGCACGCGATCGGGCTTGCGGGCCTGGAGCTCCGCGAGCGCGGCGCGCTCCAGCGCTTCCGCCGCCTCCAGTCGCGGTGAGCCGATCTCGCGCGCGGTGCGCCTCAGCACCCGGGCGCGCGGGTCCTCCGCGCGATACACGCGGTGTCCGAAGCCCATCAGCCGGTCGCCCCGGTCGAGCGCCTGCTTCACCCATGCCTCCGGGTCGCCCGTCCGCTCGACCTCGTCGAGCATCTGGAGCACGCGGGAGGGGGCCCCGCCGTGCAACGGCCCCGACAGCGCGCCCACGGCGCCCGACAGCGCGGCGGCCGAGTCCGCGCCCGAGGAGGCGATGATCCGGGCCGTGAAGGTGGATGCGTTCATGCCGTGTTCGGCGGCCGACGTCCAATAGGCGTCGATCGCCTTCACGTGCTTGGGGTCGGCCTCCCCTCGCCACCTGACCAAGAAGCGCTCGGGGATCGACTCCGCCTTGTCGACCTCCGACTGCGGCACCGGCGGGCGCCCGGGCCCGCGCGCCGACTGCGCGACGAAGGAGAGCGCCATCACGGACGCGCGCGCCAGGTCCGTGCGTGCCTGCTCGTCGCTGATGTCGATCAGTTGCCGGAGCCCCCACTCGGGCGAGAGCATCGCGAGCGCGGCCTGCACGTCGACGCGCGGATCGCCCGTCCGCACGGTCAGCGGCCACGGTTCCGCGGGCGGCAGGCCGGGGAGAAACGCGCCGTCCACGAGCAGGCCCCAGACGTGCTCGAAGGGCACGTTCCCGACGAGGTCCTCGATGTCCACGCCCCGGTATCGGAGCGCGCTGCCTTCCTTGTCCGGCTCGGCGATCTCGGTCGCGAACGCGACCACGCCCTCCAGACCGGAGTGAACCTGGTCGTCGGTGACGGTTGCCATGGCGCTCAGATTAGCTGTTAGGCGGCGGCGGCCCGAGCGTCGGCCGCGACGCGCTCGCTGACCGTGCCCAGAACCTCGATCATCGCCTCGGTGGCCGGCGATCGATAGGCCTCGGTCGGCACCGCGGCGTGGATGCGACGCAGCGGCGGTGATCCGGACACCGGGCGGATCTCGACTCCGCGCGGGGGAGTCCGCAGGCACAGCTCGGGCAACAGCGCGACGCCGACCCCCGTCGCGACGAGGCCCACGAGCACGTTGTGGTCGTCGCTCTCGAAGGCTACGTTCGGTGTGAAGCTCTCGCGCGCGCAGGCGTCGACCAGCATGTCGCTGCACACCCCTCCGCCGCAGCCGGCGACCCACGATTCGCCGGCCAGGTCACCCAACCGCACCGCCTTGCGCCCTGCCAGCCGGTGGTTCGCGGGCAGGACCACGCACAGCGGGTCGTCGAGCAGGTGCACGCAATCGAGGCCCACGAGCAGCTCGCTGCCCGTGCTGTGGGAGTCCTCGAACACCACGGCGACGTCGTAGTCGCCGCGCCGCAGGCGCGGAACGGTCTCGTGCGGCTCGCCCTCGATGAGGCTGAGCTCCACCTCGGGATAGCGCCGGCGGTAGAGAGAGACGGCCTCGGTCACGAGCGTCGCGCCCGCGCTCGGAAAGCTCGCGAGCCGCACGCGCCCGCCCTGCAGGCCGGCAATCGCGGCCAGCTCACGCTCGGCGTCGGCGAGGCGCGCCAGGATCACGTCGGCGTGCGCGACCAGCGCCCGCCCGGCGTCCGTGAGCCGCACGCCCCCCGCACCCCGCTGCAGCAACGTGGTGCCGGTCTCCCGTTCGAGCGCCGCGATCTGCTGACTGACGGCCGACTGCGTGAAGTTGAGCTCGTCGGCGGCGGCTGAGAACGAGCCACGCGCCGCCACTTCCTTCAGGACCCGGAGCCGGCGCACGTCGAGCATTAGCCGATCTTATCGAACGGATACGAAGTCTTACTTGAGCTAATGGGCGTCGTGTGCGATCAATCACCTCATGACGACGACGGACATATCCATACGGCTGGCGGAGCCCGGGGACGCGCAGGCGCTGCGGACGGTCGCCGAACGCGATTCCCGCCTGCTGCCCGGTGGGCGCCTGCTGATCGCCGAGGTCTCCGGCGAGGTGCATGCCGCGCTGTCGCTCGAGACGGGGGAGTCGGTCGCCGACCCCTTCCGCCCAACCGCTGCGCTGGTCGACCTGCTGCGCCTGCGCGCGCGCCAGTCGCGCGGGAACGGCCGGGGAACGCGTGGTCGCGTCGGTAAACTCGCCGTCCGGTCTGCCGAGACCTAGACAGCGGCCCGCGCGTCCTCCTCTTCCCGCGCACCCCGCTGATCGCGCGTGGACGAGAGAGCACTCACCGAGCAACTGATCCGTTACGACACCTCCAACGACGAGGGCATCCGCCAGGCTGCCGGTTTCGTCAGGGGGTGGCTGGAGTCACGTGACATCCCGGTCGAGGAGCTGGAGATTCGCGGCCTGCCGGTGCTGGCGGCGTCGGTCGGGTCGGGAGAGGGGCCGCGGATCGTGCTGCACGGCCACCTCGACGTCGTCCCGGCGCACGCCCAGCAGTTCGAGCCGCGCGTGGAGGGGGACCGCATCTTCGGCCGTGGCGCCTACGACATGAAGGGTGCGCTGGCCGCGATGATGGGCGCGCTCCAGGAGTTGCGCGACGAGCAACGCGTCCGGGTCGTGCTTGCGATCGTCCCGGACGAGGAATCCGAAGAGGAGGTCGACCGCGGCACGCAGTTCTTGATCCAGAGCGGGTTCAGCGGCGACTTTGCGATCACGGGCGAGCCCACCGACCTGCACGTCGGCGTCCAGGCGAAGGGAGTGCTCGCGATGCGGCTCGAGGTCAGCGGCACGGCCGCCCACGGTGCGACGCCATGGCTCGGGGACAACGCGATCCTGAAGGCGCTCGACACGTTCCGCGCCATCGAATCCCTGCCGTTCGCGCGCGAGAGCTCGGACCTGTTCGACCGCCCGTCGATCAACCTGGGACGGATACTCGGCGGCGACGCCCTCAACAAGGTCCCCGACAGCTGCGTGATCGACGTGGACATCCGTTACCTGCCCGGCCAGGACCCGGCGGAGATCCGGCGCCAGGTATCCGCCCTTCCAGCCGTCTCGCTGATCAACCAGTTCCACCGTGAGCCCGCGATCGTGGATCGCAACAACCCGTTCGTGCGCGTGTTGAGCGAAAGCGTGTCCACGGTGCTCGACTCCGGGACGATCAGCGTCGGCCGCGACGGCGCCTCCGATGCGATCTGCTTCATCGCCGCGGGCGTCCCGGCCGTCGAATTCGGCCCGATCGGCGGCGGCCATCACGGCCCTGCCGAGTGGGTGTCGACGTCTTCGCTGGAGAGCTATCGCCGCACGATCGTCGACTTCGTGCGGCGCACGCCTGACCTGATGAGCGGCGACAAGCCCCACCTCCGAATTGCCTGAAGAATAATGCTCAAGAAATCCTTCATGGGAGCGCTCGTGATCGTGGTGGTGGCCGCCGGCGCCACCACGGCGACGGCGCTGCTCGTGCTCGACGACACGGTCGACAAGTTCAAGCCGGTCGCGGGCGGGACCGGCAGAGAGCTCACACCCGTGGTCAGCGGCAGCCCGCAGACGATCATGATCGCCGGCTCCGACCGCCGCCATGGCGACAAGAAGCTGGGCTTGAAGGCACGCTCGGACACGATCATCCTGGCCCGCATCGATCCCGGGAAGGGCGTCGCGCTGCTGTCCTTGCCGCGTGACCTGAAGGTCGAGATCCCCGGCCATGGCACCGACAAGCTGAACGTCGCGTACACGCTCGGCGGGCCGAAGCTCTCGATCAAGACCGTCAAGAATCTCACCGGGCTCGCGATCAACCACTACGTGGACGTGAGCTTCCACGGGTTCGCCCAGGGCGTGAACGCGCTCGGATGCGTGTACGTGGACATCGACCGCCGGTACTTCAACAACAACGCCGGGCTGGGGTTCGGCCAGAACTACGCCGCGATCAACGTGAAGCCCGGGTACCAGAAGATGTGCGGGCAGCGCGCGCTCGATTACGTGCGGTACCGCCACACGGACAACGACATCGTGCGCGGCGCGCGCCAGCAGGATTTCCTGCGCCAGGTGCGTTCGCAGGTGACCGCCCGCAAGCTGTTCGACAACGTCGACAAGCTGATCGACATCTTCGCCGACAACACTCGCTCCGACATCCAGTCGACCGGCGCGCTGCGTCGCCTGTTGCGGCTGATGCTGGGCATCCAGAGCAAGCCCATCAAGCAGGTCAAGTTCCACGGGCGGCTGGGGGAGTCCTACGTGACCGCGAGTCCGCCCCAGATCAAAGCCGCCACGCGCCAGTTCCTCTACCTGCGGCCGGCCGAGGGCCCGTTGAACAGAGGTCGTAAGCGCTCCAAGACTGCGCGCAAGGGCGGCTCCGGTCGAGCCAAGGCCAATCTCGTCGACTTCACCGTCACGAGCCGCGAGCAGGGCAAGCTCGCAAAGGCCCGGGTCGGCTTCCCCGTGTACTACCCGCGCAGGCTGGTGAAGGGGTCCTCCTATGCGGAGGACGCGCCCCACACGTACACGATCACGGCCACCGACAAGCGGCGCTACCGCGCTTACAAGATGGTGTTCTTCACGGGGTACATCGGCGAGTACTACGGCCTGCAGGGCACCTCCTGGCGCGATCCCCCGATCCTGCAGCACCCGTCCGAGACGCGCAAGATCAAGGGCCGCGAGTACCTGCTGTTCTACAACAGCGACCGCCTGCGCCTGGTCGGCTGGAAGACCAGCCGTGGTTCGTACTGGATCTCCAACACCCTGCTCCAGACCCTGTCGGCCAAGGAGATGCTCGGCGTGGCGCGCTCCCTGGTCCGGGCACGATAGTCACGTTGCGCCGATCCCGGCCGATAATGTGCGGGCATGCCTGAGCGACCTCCGATCGGAGTGATCGGCGTCGGCTGGGTGGGTCTCGTGACCGCCGGCTGCTTCGCCGAGTTGGGGCACCATGTCTGGTGCCGGGACGTCGACGTACGCAAGATCGAGACCCTGCGCGGAGGCGAGGTCCCGATCTACGAACCGGGCCTCGCCGAGCTGGTGGCGCGCAACTCGGAGCGCCTCCACTTCGACCTGGACGTGGGTCCGCTGATGGAGCACGCGCGCCTGTTGTTCGTGTGCGTGGACACCCCGCCGACCTATTCCGGCGACGCGGACCTCTCGCGCGTGGAGGCGGTGATCGAGGCTTTGCCCGCCTCGTCCGAGCACGCGATCGTGATGAAGAGCACCGTACCCGTCGGCACCGGCGCGAACGTCCGGCGCCGGCTTGGCGAGCTCGGCAAGGGCGCCTTCGGCTACGCCTCCAACCCGGAGTTCCTGAAGGAGGGCTCCGCGGTGGCGGACTTCATGAACCCCGACCGCGTGGTCGTCGGCTCGGACGCGCAGTCGCCGTGGGCCGCCGACGCGGTCGCGCAGCTCTACACGGAGCTCGACGGCACGGTCGTGCGCACCGACGTCGCCTCGGCGGAGATGATCAAGCTTGCGTCCAACGCGTTCCTCGCGACCAAGATCTCGTTCATCAACGAGATCGCGAACGTCTGCGAGGAAGTCGGCGCCGACGTGAAGGAGGTCGCGTCCGGCATGGGCCTCGACCCGCGCATCGGGGGGAGCTTTCTGAACGCCGGGGTCGGATTCGGCGGGAGCTGTTTCCCCAAGGACGTCTCGGCGCTCAAGCAGCTCGCGGGCAACTCGGGCTACCACTTCCAGCTGCTGACCGCCGTGATCGAGGTGAACGAGCTGCAGAAGCGCCGCGTCGTGAGCAAGCTCAAGAAGCACCTCGGCTCGCTGGTGGGCAAACGCATCGGCCTGCTCGGCCTGGCCTTCAAGCCGCACACCGACGACATGCGCGAGGCGTCCAGCGTGGTGCTGGCCGCCCGCCTGCAGGGTGAGGGAGCGATCGTGAAGGCCTATGACCCGGTCGCCGAGCAGAGCGCCGGCGAGCTGCTCACCGGCGTCGAGATGTGCGACTCCGCGCTCGATGCCGTCGAGGGCGTGGACGCCGCCGTGATCGTCACGGAATGGCCGGAGTTCGCGGATCTGGACATGGCCGAGGTAAAGCGCCGGATGGCCCACCCGGTGATCGTCGATGGGCGCAACATGCTGAGCCCCGCCGAGGTGAGGCGCGCAGGCTTCATTTACGAGGGCATCGGCCGGACCTAACCGGTCGGTTACCTACTCTTTGGGGCGACATGCAGGCCCTGATTCTCGCTGGGGGAGAAGGAACGCGGTTGCGGCCGCTCACGACCAAGGTCGCGAAGCCGGTGGTGCCGCTCGCCAACCGTCCCTTCATCTCGTACATGCTCGACTGGCTGGAGCACCACGGGTTCGACGACGTGGTGATGTCGTGCGGATTCCTCGCCGACGGAGTGCGCGCGGTGTTGGGGTCCGGCGATCCGGGCCGCGTCTCGATCCGCTATGTGGAGGAGACCGAGCCGCTCGGCACCGCCGGACCGGTGAAGCTCGCGGCGCCGCTCCTCGATGAGCGCTTCGCGGTCCTGAACGGCGACATCCTCACGGACATCGACCTGTCTTCGGTGATGGCGTTTCACGAAGGACGCGGCGCGCGGGTGACGCTGACACTCACGCCGGTCGAGGACCCCTCGTCGTACGGTGTGATCCTGACCGGCGATGACGGGCAGGTCGAGGCGTTCATCGAGAAGCCCCAGGGGCAGGCGCCCAGCAACCTGATCAACGCCGGGATTTACGTGCTCGAGCACGAGGTCCTGGCCGAGATCCCGGAGGGTCGTGCGGTTTCGTTCGAGCGCGAGGTGTTTCCGGCGCTGGTGGGCGCCGGGCTGTACGGCATCGAGCGCGAGGGCTACTGGCTCGACATCGGGACGCTCGAGCGCTACCTGCAGGCCACGCGCGACATCCTGGCCGGCAAGGTGGCGACCGCCGTGCGGCCGGGCCTCGGCTCGGGCACGCAGGTCGACCCGCACGCGCTCGTGTTCGACCCGACGCTGACCGGGTCCGCGTGCGCGATCGGGGCCGAGGCCGAGCTCGGGCCCGATGTCACGCTCGGCGACGGCTGCCTGATCGAGCCCGGGGCCGTGGTGCGCGACTCGGCCCTGCACGACGGCGTCACGATCGCGGAGGGGGCCGAGGTGGTGGGCTGCATCGTCGGCTCGGGCGCCGCCGTCGCGCCGGGGCAGCGCGTCGAGACGGCGATCGTCGCTTGACCGCTGCGGGCTATGAGATCTCCACCGATGGCGCGCGCCTCGACCGCCCCCTGATCCACCGGTTCCTGCACGACGACTCCTACTGGGCCAAGGGCGTGCCCGTCGGTGTCATGGACCGCGCGATCGACAACTCGCTGTGCTTCGGCCTGTACGGCTCCGACGGCCGCCAGGCGGGCTTTGCGCGGGTGATCACCGACCGCGCCGCGATCGCGTACCTGGCCGACGTGTTCGTCGTGCCGGAGCATCGCGGCCGCGGCCTGGGCAAGGACCTGGTCGAGGCGGTGATGTCGCATCCGGACCTGCAGGGGCTGCGACGGTTCTTCCTCGGAACCGCCGACGCCCATGCGCTGTACGAGCGGTATGGGTTCCGCCCCCTGGCGGAGCCCGGCCGCATGATGGAGATTTCCGTGCCGTACGGCACGCATGAGGCGTAGACTGGCGCGCCCATGCCCGGTCTCACGCGCGAGCAGATAGAGACGGTCGACGCCGCGCGGCAGGTGGACGACGTGCTGGCGATCCCGCACCACGTCGAGGACGCGCTCTGGCGGGTGGAGTCCGCGGGGCTCGACCGCCTGTTCACGCACGTCGACGGGATCGAGCACCTGATCGTGGCCGGCATGGGCGGGAGCGCGATCGGCGCCGACCTGGCGTGCGCCGCGCTCGGCGATCGCGTCACCAAGCCGATGAGCACCGTCCGCGGCTACCAGCTGCCCTCATGGGCGACGCCCAGCACGGTCGTCCTGTGCGCGAGCTATTCGGGCAACACGGAGGAGACGCTCGCGTGCTACGACGCGGCGGGCGCGCTCGGCGCGAGACGAGTCGTGCTGACCACAGGCGGAAAGCTCGCGGAGTGCGCGCGCGAGGACGGCGTTCCGGTGATTCCGCTGCCCGCCGGGCTCCAGCCGCGTGCCGCGGTCGGCTACATGATGGTGTCGGCGCTCGAGGTGGCGACGCTCGCGGGCGTCGCCCAGGGCGTGCGGACCGAGATCGACGCCGCCGCGGCCGGCCTCGAGCGGCTTGCGGTGGAGTGGGGGCCGGATGCCGACTCGGACAGCCTCGCCAAGCGGGTGGCGCAACGGATCAACGGCACGAGCGTGTGCGTGTACGGGGCCGTGCCGACAGCCGCGGTCGCGACCCGCTGGAAGACGCAGCTCAACGAGAACGCGAAGATCCCCGCCTTCGCAGCCGAGCTGCCGGAGGCCGACCACAACGAGATCGTGGGCTGGCAGGACGCAGCCAGCCTCTGCGGTTTCACGGCGGTCTTCCTGGAGGACGTCGATCAGCACCCGCGCGTCCGCCAGCGGGTGGAGCTGACCGCCGCGCTGATCGAGCCGCAGGCGGCCGGTGCGCTCCGCCTCGAAAGCATCGGATCGAACCCGGTGGAGCGGCTGCTGTCGCTCGTGATGCTGGGTGACCTGGTTTCGATCTACCTCGCCGTTCTGCGCGGGATCGACCCCACGCCGGTGGAGCCGATCGAGCGGCTGAAGGACGCGCTGGCGCGGGCCGAGGTCGTCTGAGCGCCGCCCCTGGGCCGGCTCGGGGCCGCCCTGCGGGAGCGCTGTCCCTATACTTGGCCGCTCTCGGGGCTGCGGACGCCGCCCCTTTCGTGTGCCCCTTTGCAGCACCTTCGTGCTGCCTATTCGACTCGAACGGGAGAAGCCGATGACGACTGCCGCGCAGAACCACGATGTAGCCGACCTGTCCCTTGCGGACTCCGGTCAGGCACGGATCGAGTGGGCCGACCGACACATGCCGGTGCTGGCCTCGATCCGCAAGCGGTTCGCCGCGGAGAAGCCGTTGGAGGGCATCCAGCTCGGCCTGTGCCTGCACGTCACGACCGAGACGGCCAACCTCGTGCGCACCCTGATCGCCGGCGGCGCCGACGTCGCGTTGTGCGCATCCAACCCGCTCTCCACGCAGGACGACGTGGCGGCATCGCTGGTGGTGCATGACGGGGCCGAGGTCTACGCCATCAACGGCGAGGGCAACGAGGCCTACTACGCGCACATCAACGCCGTCTGCGACAAGCACCCCTCGATCACGATGGATGACGGCGCCGACGTGATCAGCGTCCTGCACGGCGAGCGCACCGATCAGCTCACCGAGGTGATCGGCGGCACCGAGGAGACCACGACCGGAGTGATTCGGCTGCGGGCCCTGGAGGCGGAGGGCCGGCTCGCCTTCCCGATCGTTGCGGTCAATGAGGCCAACACGAAGCACATGTTCGACAATCGCTACGGCACCGGCCAGTCCACGATCGACGGCATCATCCGCGCGACCAACATCCTGATCGCCGGCAAGCGCTTCGTGGTGTTCGGATACGGCTGGTGCGGCAAGGGAGTCGCGATGCGGGCCAAGGGACTGGGCGCGCACGTGATCGTGTGCGAAGTGGACCCGCTGAAGGCACTCGAGGCGGTGATGGACGGCTTCGAGGTGATGCCGGGCATCGACGCCGCCCGCGAGGGCGACATCTTCGTGACCGTGACCGGGGACATGCACGTGCTCGACGGCCGCCACTTCGGAGTCATGAAGAACGGCGCGATCGTGGCCAACTCCGGCCACTTCAACGTCGAGATCGACATCCCGGCGCTGCTCGAGATGTCGACCTCCAAGCGGGAGGCCCGCCCGTTCGTCGAGGAGTACGGGCTGGGCGACGGGCGCCACATCTTCCTGCTGGGCGAGGGTCGCCTGATCAATCTCGCCGCCGCGGAGGGCCACCCGGCCGCCGTGATGGACATGAGCTTCGCCAACCAGGCGCTCGCGGCGGAGCACATCGCCAAGGAGCACGCGCAGCTCGAGAAGAAGGTCTACGTCGTGCCCGAGGAGATCGACAAGGAGATCGCCCGGCTGAAGCTGGAGAGCATGGGCATCGCGATCGACGCGCTCACGGCCGAGCAGGAGAAGTACCTGACCAGCTGGGACCAGGGCACCTGAGGGCTGATCGAGATATATGAGAAGCGAGCGCCGCAGGCGCGAATCACGCGACCTTAGTCGGCGGCCAAGCCGCGTCGATACATGAAGGCCATGCTCCTCGCGGCGGGGCTGGGCACGCGGCTGCGGCCGCTGACCTACGAGCTGCCGAAGCCGATGGTGCCGGTCCTCGGCCGACCGGTGATGGAGCACATCATGCGACTGCTCGCGCGCCACGGGTTCGACGACGTGATCGCGAACCTGCACTACTTCCCGGACCTGATTCGCGAGCACTTCGGCGACGGGTCGCGGCAGGGCATTCGGCTCGACTACTCGTACGAGCCCGAGCTGCTCGGCACCGCCGGCGGCGTGCGCAACGTGCGCGACCACTTCGAAGGCCAGACGTTCCTGGTGATCTCCGGCGACGCGCTCACCGACATCGACCTGACGGCGTTCCACAGGGCGCACAAGGAGAACGGTGGAATCGCGACGCTCGCGCTGAAGCAGGTGGAAGACCCCAGCCAGCTGGGCGTCGTGATCACCGGTGACGACGGCCGCATCCAGGGCTTCCAGGAGAAGCCGGCCCCGGGCGAGGAGCTCTCGAACGTCGGCAACTGCGGCATCTACATGTTCGAGACCGAGATCTTCGACTACTTCCCCGACACGGATTTCGTGGACTGGGCGCAAGACGTGTATCCGGCGCTGCTGGACCACGACGTGCCGTTCTACGGCCACGAGATCGGTGAGTACTGGAACGACGTCGGCTCATTCGAGGAGTATCGCCAGGGCAACTTCGACGCGCTCGAGGGCAAGGTGCAGGTGGAGATGGCCGGATCGGCGAACGGCTCCAGCCTCCCCGGCGACGCCGAGGTCGAGGGCCCGATCTTCATCGGCGAGGGCTGCGAGATCGCATCGGGCGTGCGGCTCACGGGCCCGGTCGTGATCGGCGAGCGCTCGACGATCGGCGCGGGGTCCGCGCTGCGCGACACGATCGTGTGGCCCGGCACGCAGCTCGACCCCGGCACCGTGCTGATCGGCGCCGTCGCGGGCGAGCGCCCGCTGGCCGACAAGCTCGGCTGAGTCCCCGGTAGACCCGAGCGCTCCGAAGCCGTGGTCGATTGTGTACCTCCTGGGTACAAAATCGACCACGGCGCGCCCGCGTCAGCCCTCCAGCGCCTCGCGCCGGCGCTGCTCTGCCTCCGAGCGTCCCAGCATGCGCGTGAAGAACACCACGAAGGCGAGCACCAGCACGAGCGACTGCTCGACCATCATCACGAGGCCGCCCACGTTCTGATCCTCCAGCGCGGTGAGGCCCCAGGTGCGCGGCGCGTCCTCGTAGGTCGAGTACAGGACGTCGGGGGAGAAGGCGAGCGCCACGCCCAGCACCCCCATCAGCAGCTTCGCGGTCGCCAGGTAGGCGAGCGCCCAGGGCCCGGTGAGGCGCTGGCGCGGCGGCACGGGCTCGATCAAAAACCACCAGAAGGCGACGCCGGCGGTGAAGAACGAAGCGTGCTCGAGCGCGTGCGCCCACGCGTGCTCCAGCGCCAGCTCGTACATCGCGGGAACGTGCCAGAGCCACATCAGCCCCACGTACAGGGCCAGCGCGGCGGCCGGATGCGCGAGCGGGCCGAGGCGCTCCTCCAGCGGTCGCAGCCGGCGCACGGCCGGGCGCAGGAAGGCGCGGCTGAGGCCCACCAGCAGCAGGATCGGGGCAAGGTCGGCGAGCAGCAGGTGCTGGACCATGTGCATCGTGAAGAGCCGGTGCTCGCCGAGGTCGTCGAGCGGCGAGACGAGTGCGATCAGGATGATCAGCAGCCCGCCCGCGAAGGCCAGCCCGCGCAGGCTGTCGCGGGCAGGCGTGTCGCCGCGGCGCGCGGCGGGCCGGTGGCGCAGGTCGCGCAGCCGCCACGCGTAGGCGCCGCCCGCGAGCGTCACGGCCGCGAGCGCCGGCAGATTCAGCGACCAGGAGTACTCGACGGCGACGGGCAGGTCGTGCAGGGTCATGCCGCGGAATTGTCCCAGTCATGTGTTGAGTCGCCCGGGTTCGCACGGCATCGTTCCGTCACATGGCCGGTACGCTGATGGACGCGCTCGTATCGCTGGTCGTACCACCGCTGTGCGTCGCTTGCCGTGAGCCGGAGATGGGCGGCGGGGCGTTGTGTTGCGAGTGCGCCGCTGCGCTCGTGCCGCTCGCCGCCGGGCAGTGCGGACACCGGTCCGTCGCGCTCGCCGGCGCCTGGGCGCCGTTTTCCTACGAGGGTCCGGCGCGGAGCGTGGTGATGGCACTGAAGGCCCGCTCCGCGACCCAGGCGGCGCGGTACATGGCCGGGGCGATCAACGCCCGCGCTCCAGCGGGGCTGCTGGCCGGCGGAGTGCTGGTGCCGGTGCCCGGCCGGCCCGCCGGCCGCCGCCGGCGCGGCTTCGATCACGCGCACGAGATCGCGCGCGAGCTGGGCCGGCTGACCGGGCTCGAGGTGGCGGGCGCGCTGCGACGGGCGCCCGTGCGGGCCCAGGTGGGTCTCGGCCGCGCGGAGCGCGGCGCCAATGCGCGCGACCTCGGTCAGCGTGCGCAGCGCGGCGGTGCCGCGCGGCCGCCGCGCCATCCTCGTGGACGACGTGTACACGACCGGCGCTACCCTGGACGCGTGCGCACTGGCGTTGGCGGGGGCCGGAGCCCGCGAGGTGATCGCCGTCTCGTTCGCCCGCACGATGCGAAGGCGTCGAGAACCGGTGGCCGACCGCCCCGCGGGCACGTAGCATCTGTCCCAGCAACTTCGGCGGCGAGAGGGAGGACGACGTGAGAATCCAGATCAGGGGGCACAACACCGCCCTCACCGACGGGATCCGGCAGCACGTGGAGGAGCGTTTCACCACACGGATCGGCAAGCAGGTCTCCGATCTCGCCCAGCTGCACGTGGAGCTGCTGGAGGAGCACAGGCAGCAGGTGGCAGAGGCCACGCTCCAGCTCAAGGGGGTCACGCTGCGGGCGCGCGAGGAGTCCGGCGACCTGATGCACTCCGTCGACCTCGTGGCCGACAAGCTGGCTCGGCAGGTGAAGCGCCATCGCGACAAGCACCGGGGGCGCCGCGACGGCTCGAGCATCAAGGGCGTGTCCCCGGAAGACCCGCCGCCCGAACCCGCCTGAGAAGCCAAAACCGGCCCCGGCGCCCGCCGGCGGCGGCAGTACCCGCTGCTAGCATCAATCCTCGTGTCGCGCCGCCTCATAGACCGCGCCCTGCGCATGGGCGAGGCCGGTCAGTTCAAGAACTACCAGAAGCGCGTCGAGCGCATCAACGCGATCGAGCCCGAGATGGAGCTGCTCGAGGATCACGAGATCGGCGAGGAGGCCGACGCGCTCCGCAAGCGGGCGGGCGAAGGGGAGTCCCTGGACGGACTGCTCTACGAGGCCTTCGCGCTCTGCCGCGAGGCCGGCAAGCGTGCGCTCGGCATGCGCCACTACGACGTCCAGCTGATCGGCGGCATGGTGCTCCACGACGGGTCGATCGCCGAGATGAAGACCGGCGAGGGCAAGACACTGGTCGCCACGCTGCCGGTCTTCCTCAACTCGCTTGCCGGTGAGAGCGTGCACCTCGTGACCGTGAACGACTACCTGGCGCGCCGGGACGCCGAGTGGATGCGGCCCCTGTACGACATGCTCGGCGTGAAGGTCGGCGTGATCCAGAACGACATGGGCTCCGAGGAGCGCCGCCTCGCCTACGCGGCCGACGTCACGTTCGGCACCAACTCGGAGTTCGGCTTCGACTACCTGCGCGACAACATGGCGGGCTCGCTGGAGGAGGTCGTGCAGCGCGGCCACCCGTTCGGCATCGTCGACGAAGTCGACAACATCCTGATCGACGAGGCGCGGACGCCGCTGATCATCTCCGGCGCTCCCGAGGAGGCCGGCGATCTCTACCGCCAGCTCTCGCGACTCGCCCCGACGCTCAAGGGCGTCCACAAGATGGACAACGCCAAGAAACCCGGCAGCGACGGCGCGGAGCCCGACTACGACTACGAGTTCGACGAGAAGCACAAGACGGTCGCGCCGACCGAGCGCGGCGTCGAGAAGGTCGAGAAGTTCCTCGGCATCGAGAACATGTACCTCTCGGAGCACGGCAACATCGTCAACCACCTGATCCAGGCGCTGAAGGCCGAGTCGCTCTACAAACGCGACAAGGAGTACGCGGTGATCGACGGCGAGGTGAAGATCATCGACGAGTTCACCGGGCGCATCCTCGACGGCCGCCGCTGGTCGGAGGGCCTGCACCAGGCGGTCGAGGCGAAGGAGGGCGTGTACGTGCGCGAGGAGAACCAGACCCTCGCCACCGTCACGCTCCAGAACTACTTCCGCCTGTACGACAAGCTGGCGGGCATGACCGGCACCGCGCTCACCGAGGCGAACGAGTTCATCAAGATCTACAAGCTTGCCGTGGTCGACATCCCGACCAACAGCCCGATGGTGCGGGCCGACCACAACGACCAGATCTACAAGACCAAGGAAGGCAAGTGGAACGCCGTGCTCGCCGAGATCAAGGCCCGGCACGAAGCCGGGCAACCGGTGCTCGTCGGCACGATCTCCGTCGAGCTTTCGGAGATGCTCTCGAACGACCTCAAGAAGAACGGCGTCAGGCACGTCGTGCTGAACGCCAAGCCCGAGCATGCCCAGCACGAGGGCGAGACGATTGCCGAGGCGGGTCGCCCGGGGGCCGTCACGATCGCGACCAACATGGCGGGCCGCGGTGTCGACATCATGCTGGGCGGCAATCCCGATCACCTCACCGCGACGGAGCTGCGCAAGCTCGGCCTCGAGCCCGGGGGCGAGGATTGGGACGAGACCTACGAGCAGGTGTATCCGAAGGTGAAGGCCGACACGGACATCGCGCACGATCACGTGAAGGAGCTCGGCGGGCTGTTCATCCTCGGCACCGAGCGCCACGAGTCGCGCCGCATCGACAACCAGTTGCGTGGTCGCGCCGGGCGCCAGGGCGACCCGGGCGAGTCCCGGTTCTTCCTGTCCGCGGAGGACGACCTCGTGCGCCTGTTCGCCGGGGACCGCATCTACAGGATCCTGGACCGGCTGGGGCCGGTCGACGACGAGGGCCGCGAGCAGCCGATCGAGGCGAAGATGCTCTCGCGGACGATCGAGAACGCGCAGAAGAAGGTCGAGCAGCAGAACTTCCTGATCCGGAAGCGGGTGCTCGAGTACGACGACGTGATGAACCAGCAGCGCGAGGTCGTCTACAAGTACCGGCGCGAGATCCTCGAGGGACGCGACATGTCGGAGCCCGTGAAGGAAGAGCTGCGCGGCGTTTTCGAGCGCATCGTGGGGGAGTACACGCCCGGCGAGTTCATCGAGGACTGGGACCTCGACGGCCTGTTCGTGCAGGTCCGCCAGATCTTCGACCCGTCCTTCGACGAGGAGGACCTCGAGGTCGAGTCCGTCGACCGCGTGGACCTCGCCACACGCCTGCACGAGGACGCCCTCGGCGCCTACGCGGAGCGCGAGGAGGAGCTCGGCGACGAGCTGATGCGCAATCTCGAGCGCGCGGTGCTGCTGCAGATCATCGACGAGCGCTGGCGCGAGCACCTGTACGACATGGACTACCTGCGCGAGGGCATCCACCTGCGGGGGTTCGCGCAACGCGACCCACTGGTCGAGTACAAGAACGAGGGATTCGCGCTGTTCCGCGACCTGATGAACTCGATCTGGGAGGACTTCGGCCGCTACATCTTCCACGTCCAGGTGGAGATCGAGCCGGCGCAGGCCACGGGGCTGCCCCGCTCGTCGCAGACCCAGCGTACGTCGAGCCTCACCTACACGGGCGGCGGGCCGGAGCAGCCGTCCGCGCTCTACGACGCGGCGGAGCAGGGCGGGGTGGCGGTCGCCGAGGACGGCGAGGAGTTCGCTGCGCTGCCCGAGGTCGAGACCCGTCACGTCGACGACCGCGACCGGATCGGCCGCAACGACCCCTGCTGGTGCGGGTCGGGCAAGAAGTACAAGAAGTGCCATGGCGCCTAGCGAACAAGTCCAGTCCCAGGACGTTCCGGAGCGCGTGGTCAAACTCCGCGACCAGCTGAAGCTGCTCGCGGACTACCTTTGACCCGCCTGAGCTGGAACGCCAGGCCGCGAAGCTCGAGGACGAGATGCAGCAGCCCGGCTTCTGGGACGACCAGCAACGGGCCGCATCGGTTTCCACCGAGCACCGGCGCGCGACCCGCAGGCTCGAGTCGTTCCGGGCGCTTCGGGCGGACGTAGAGGACCTCGGCGGGCTGGCCGAGCTGGCCGCGGAGGACGAGTCGATGACCGCCGAGCTCGAGGAGCAGCTGGCCGGCGTCGAGCGGCGCATGGACGAGCTCGAGGAGCAGCGGCTCTTCCGCGGACGCTACGACTCCGGCGATGCCGCGGTCACGGTGCACAGCGGGGCAGGCGGCACGGACTCCCAGGATTGGGCCGAGATGCTCCTGCGCATGTACCTGCGCTGGGCCCAGAAGCGCGGCTTCGACGTCGAGCTGGCGGAGGCCTCGGAGGGCGAGGAGGCGGGGCTCAAGTCGGCAACATTCCTGGCGCGCGGCGAGAATGCATACGGGCTCTTCTCAGCCGAAAAGGGGGTGCACCGCCTCGTGCGGCTGTCCCCGTTCGACGCCGCGCATCGGCGCCACACCAGCTTCGCGCTCGTCGAGGTGAGCCCCCTGGTCGAGGACGACGTCGAGGTCGAGATCGACGACAGCGACCTGCGGATCGAGACCTACCGCGCGTCGGGGGCGGGAGGCCAGCACGTCAACAAGACCGACTCGGCGGTGCGGATCACCCACATCCCGACCAAGACGGTTGTGCAGTGCCAGAACGAGCGCTCGCAATCCTCCAACAAGCAGACGGCGATGAAGCTGCTGCGCTCCAAGCTCGTGGAGCTGGAGGAGCGCCGGCGCCGCGAGGAGATGGCGCGAGAGAAAGGTGAGGCGCAGGACGTGGCCTGGGGCTCGCAGATCCGCTCGTACGTGCTGCACCCCTACACGATGGTGAAGGATCACCGCACGGGACGCGAGATGGGGGACGTCCAGCGCGTGCTCGACGGTGACCTCGACAACTTCGTGCACGACTATCTCGTGCAGAGCGCCGGCGACCGCAGCGCGGGCTAGTCGATCCCCTGGTGCTGGTCAGTGATCGGCTCGGGCTTCAGGCCCGTGGCGACCATCGGTCGCCCGTTGACGGCGTACTGGATGTCCACGGTCTCGTGCTTGCGGTACGAGCCCGCGATGCCCAGGAACATCACCAGCCAGCGCCAGAAGCCGAGCTTGCCCTCCTGGGCCAGGGGCCGGTTGAACACGATCGCGTCCGGCCGCACCTCGTAGTCGGTGCCCTCGTGCTGCTCCACCCCGTTGATGAACACCCGGAAGGGCGGGCGCACGCCGCGTGGGAGCCTCGCAAGCCATTTCTCGTGGGACACGCCGGCAAGGGTAGCGCCGCGTCCGCGCACGGGAGAATAGGAGCGTGAGCGAGCCAGGGGTGGACGACTTGATCGCGCGCGCGCTGGCCGAGGACGTCGGCGCGGGCGATCTCACCACCGCGGCCGTGGTCGACCACGGCACGCGGGCCCGTGCGCGGATCGAGCAGAAGGCGCCGGGGATCGTCTTCGGGCTCGACGTGGCGGCGGCGGTGTTCCGGCGGCTCGACCCACAGGTCTCGGTCGAGCGCCGGCGGCCCGAAGGCGAGTGGCTGGACGATCCGCCCGCCGTGGTGCTGGCGCTGGAGGGCGATGCGCGGGCGCTGCTCACGGGGGAACGCACGGCGCTGAACTTCCTGGCCCACCTGTCGGGCATCGCGACCGCCACGGCCCGCGCCGTGCGCGAGTTGCGCGGCACCGCGGTGCAGGTCCTGGACACCCGCAAGACCACACCCGGCCTGCGGATGCTCGAGAAGCAGGCAGTCGCGGCGGGCGGCGGCCACAACCACCGCATGGGGCTGCACGACGCGATCCTCGTGAAGGACAACCACATCGCGCTCGCGGGCGGCGTGGGGGCGGCCACCCGGCGCGCGCTCGAGAGGCGACCTGCAGGGGTCGCGGTCGAGGTCGAGTGCGGCTCGCTCACGGATGTCGAGGCGGCGCTGGCCGCCGGTGCCGACCGGCTGCTGCTCGACAACATGAACCCCGCCGAGTTGCGCGCGGCGGCGGCACTGGTCGCCGGACGCGCGGAGCTGGAGGCATCGGGCGGAATCACGCCGGCGGCCCTGAAGGAACTCGCGGGCACTGGCGTAGAATTGGTGTCTCTGGGTTATCTGACCCATTCCTCCCCGGCCCTCGACCTTTCCCTGACGATCGAACCGTCCACACAGGACCGATGAAGCCACTCCCGACACTTCAGGCCCCGCCCGCACCGCTCCTCGGCATCGAGGACGTGGGCGCGATGGCGGCCGAGGTGCGCGACCTGGCCGCGCGGCGCAACGCCGTGATCCTCGCCCACAACTACCAGCGCCCCGAGGTGCAGGACGTCGCGCACGTCGTGGGCGACTCGCTCGGCCTCTCGCGCCAGGCGGCCGAAACCGGAGCCGACGTGATCGCGTTCTGCGGCGTCCACTTCATGGCCGAGACGGCCGCGGTCCTGTCCCCCGCCAAGACGGTGCTGATCCCCGACCTCGACGCGGGTTGCTCCCTGTCGGACTCGATCACCGCAGACCAGCTGCGCGCCTGGAAGGCGCAGCACCCGGGCGCGATCGTCGTGATGTACGTCAACACCTCCGCCGAGGTGAAGGCCGAGACCGACTACTGCTGCACCTCATCCAACGCGGTGAAGGTCGTCGAGCACGTCTTCCGCGAGCACGGCGACGACACGGAGGTGCTGTTCGGGCCCGACATGTGGCTGGGAGCGTACGTCGCACGCGAGACCGGGCGCGACATCCGGGTGTGGGACGGCGAGTGCCACGTGCACGCCGGCATCCGGCCCGCCGACATCAACGCGCTGCGCGCGAGCGAGCCACAGGCGGAGTTCCTGATCCACCCGGAGTGTGGATGCACCACCCAGGTGATGGAGTACGTCGCCGCCGGCGATGTGGCCGCCGCAGGGACGCACTTCCTGTCGACCGAGGGCATGATGCGCCACGCGCGCCAGTCCGAGCGCGACACGATGATCGTGGCGACGGAGACCGGCATCCTGCATCGCATGGAGCAGGAAAGCCCGGACAAGACCTTCATCCCGGCGAACCGCGCGGCGGTGTGCAAGTACATGAAGATGATCACACTGCCCAAGCTGCGCGACTCGCTGCGCGACTTGCAGCACGTCGTCACGGTGCCGGCGGACGTGGCGGAGCGGGCGCGCGTCCCGATCGAGCGCATGGTGGCCATCGGCTAGAGCGCTTCGCGCGCCACAGATCGACAATACTGCCGCGGATGAAACTGGTTGTGCGCGGCGGGCGGGTGCTGGTGGGGGATCCGGGCGAGGGTCGCTTCGAGCGCGTGGACGTCGTGCTCGACGGCGGCCGCATCGCGGCGCTCGAGCAGGAGGCGGCGGCGAGCGAGGCGCGCGTGATCGACGCGCGCGGCGCGCTCGTGCTGCCGGGCTTCGTCGACACGCATCGCCACACCTGGCAGACGGCGATGCGCGGCATCTGCGCGGACTGGACTCTGCTCGACTACTTCCGCGGCGTTCGCCTGCAGATCTCGACGGTGTTCGGCGCGGAGGACGTGTACGCGGGGAACTTCGTGGGCGCGCTGGAGGCGCTCGACTCCGGGGTCACGACCCTGCTCGACTTCTCGCACTGCCTCAACTCCCCCGACCACGCCGACGAGGCCCTGCGCGGGCTGCGCGAGGCCGGAGTGCGCGGCATCTGGGCCTACGGGATGTTCCCGGTGCCACTTCCGGACCCCGTGTTCGCGACGCCCGAGGCGCGGCTGGCCGACGCGCGCCGCATGCGTGAGCGCCACTTCTCGGGCACCGGCGGCCTGCTCGACATGGGCGTGGCGCTCACCGAGCTCGGCCTGGTGCCCTTCGACGTGACACGCGCCGAGGTCGCCTTGGCGCGGGAGTTGGACGTGATAGTGACGGCCCACATCGGCTCGGTCACGAGCGCGCAGCGCCCGCCCGAGGTCGAGTTGCTGCATGCGGCCGGGCTGCTCGACCACCGCCAGGTGCACGTGCACTGCAACGCCTGTGCCGACCGCGAGCTGGACCTGCTGGCAGATGTGGGCGCATCGGTCTCGCTCACGCCCGAGACCGAGCTGCAGATGGGGATGGGTTTCCCGATCTTCGCGCGGGCGCTGGCCCGGGGGCTCGCACCGAGCCTCGGGTGCGACATCGTCTCCAACAACCGCGGAGACCTGTTCGCGCAGATGCGGCTCGGCCTGCAGGCGGAGCGGGCGCGGGTCAACCAGGCGATCCTCGGCGACCTCGACATGCCGCAGGAGCTGACTCTCGGGGTGCGCGACGTGCTGCGGTTCGCCACGCTCGGCGGAGCCGAGGCGCTCGGCCTGGGATCCGTGTGCGGCTCGATCGAGCCGGGCAAGGCGGCCGATCTGATCGTGCTCCGCACGGACCGGCTGCATCTCTCGCCCCTGAACGACCCGGTCGCCTGCGTTGTCCTGCATGCCGGCCCCGCAGACGTGGACACCGTGCTCGTGGGCGGACACCCCGTCAAGGAGGGTGGCCTGCTGACGGGCGGACGGGCCGAGGGGGCGCGCACGCTGGTCGAAGCTTCGCGCGATCGCATCGTCGCCGCGCTCGAGCCCCGGGGAGGCTTGCTCCCACCGGCCCCGGAGGGTTGGTTCGAGGTCACGACCCAGGTGATGGCGCAGAACCTCGCGACGGCGGGCTGGGCGCCGGCGTCGTGAGGATCGTCGACCTCTCGGCGCCGATCGAGAACAGCCCGCCGGAGCTGCTCGAGCCGCTGCGCACCGAGATCGAGTTCTCGGGCCACGCCGCCGGCGCTGCGATGGCGCAGCAGCTGTTCGGCGTGACGCCGGACCTCTTGCGTGACGGCGAGGCCTGGGCCACGGAAGACATCCGCCGGCTCGGGACCCACAACTCCACCCACGTGGACGCGCCCTGGCACTACAACTCGCACATCCGCGGCGAGCGCGCCCAGACGATCGACGAGCTGCCGCTCGAGTGGTTTCTCGCGCCCGGCGTCGTGATCGACGCGACCGCCAGGGCCGACGGAGAGTCCGTGGACGTCGCGGATTTCGAGGCCGGCCTCGAGGCCGCCGGGCATCCGCTCGCGCCGCTGGACATCGTGCTCGTGCGCACCGGCCGCGACGCGTTCTACTCCGAGCTGGACTACCTCGCCCGCGGTCCCGCTGTGACCGCGGACGCGACGCGGTGGCTGTTCGACCGTGGTGTGCGCGTGATGGGCATCGACGCCTGGGGCTGGGACGGTCCGCTGCACATCCAGGCGGAGGCGGCGCGTGAGGCCGGCCGTCCCGGAATCTTCTGGGCCGCCCATCAGGCGGACCTGCCCTACTCGCAGCTCGAGCGCCTGTTCAACCTCGGGGCGCTGCCGCCCACGGGCTTTCAGGTCGCGTGCTTCCCGCTGAGGATCGTCGGGGCGAGCGCCGCGCCGGCCCGCGTCGTTGCGATTCTGCCCGAGTAGCGCCCGGCCCCGCCAGGAGATCCCTTGGTGGGCGTCAGGAGATCCCTTGGCGGCGCAGGTCGGCGACCACGTGCGCGGGCTCGTCACAGAGCTGGCGCCACGTGTAGCGCAGCACGGCGAACCCGGCTGCGCGCAGGTCCAGGTCGCGCCGGTGGTCGGACTCGAGCCGCGACGGCGTGCCGTGCGCGAGGTGGCTGTCGAGCTCGACAGCCACCTGCGCGTCCCACCAGACGGCATCGACCTCGTGGCCCGCGACCCATACGTTCACGTCGGGGATCGGCAGCGCGTGGTGCTCGCACATGTAGATGAGGCGCTCCTCAAGCGGGCTCTTGGTGCGGGCCAGCGCCGGGCGGTGGCACTCGAGCGCGGTGCGCAGAGCGGCGGCGCCGGGCTTGCCCGGGCCCAGCACCGCCTCGACCTCGTCGAGCGTGACGAGCTTCAGGAACTCGGCCTCGGCCAGGGCGCGGCGGAGCTGCTGGGTGCGCAGGCGGGAAGCGATGTCGAGCAGAGTCCGGGCAGGCGGGGTGACCGGGAGGCGCTTGTGCAGGATGCGCTCGAGGTACTTGCGGTGGTGCAGGCGAACCCCGGGCACCGAGCGGCGGCGGCGTGGGGAGGCCACATGAATGAGCCGTGGCACGCCCGCCACGATGCCGAGCCACGCCGCGGCGGTCATGCCGTAGAGCGCCGGCTGGGGACCCGCGTAGAAGAGCGCGGCCGCCAACCGCCCCTCCACTGCCAGGCAGCCATGGCCGAGCGCGAAGACGCGGGGATGAACGCGGTGCAGACGCCCGTCCTCGACCCACCGCGTGATGACCCCCGGCGACAGCCCGAGCCCTTCGAGCTGGCGGCGGCTGACCACGCCCCACTGGCGCTCGGCCAGCTCTCTCATCCGCGCTTTCGCAATCCACGACCGAGGGGTGGTCGTGGATTGCAGAACCTCGGGCATGGCGGGGATGGTGCCCGGCAAGATGCGCCCAATTGGTGCCGGGAAGAGACGAAAGCGCTACTAGTCGGCGCCGCCGCCCTCGGCGTGCAGCGCCGGGCACGGCTCACGCAGCTCCCACAGGTGCGCGATCGTCTCCTCGTCGAGGTCGGGCCGATCCTCCAGCTGCCCCTCGAGCACCTGCACCCATTCCCACTGGCACGGGCACTTCGCGGCGACCAGGTGCTGCTTGGCCGTGCGTCGCAGGCCGTACAGGTAGCGGTGCGCCTCGTCGAGCACCGGCAGCTCGCCGGTCTCGGCGTTGATCTCGGAGACGGCGTCCGGGGGCGGCTGGACCCAGGCGGCCATCACCTCGGCCATCGACAGGATCCCGATCACCTTGTGGTCGTCCCGGACCACCATCAGATGCCGAATGTGGCCGGCGATCATCGTGCGCGCGGCCCGCTCGAGCGTCCAGTCGGAGGTCGCCGCGATCACGTCGCGTGTCAGGAAGTCGCCCACGAGCCGCTTGCGCGGGTCGGCATCCGAGGCCATCGCGCGCCCCAGGTCGCGCTCCGTGATGATGCCGGGATCGCGCGACTCGACATCGATCACGGCCAGGGCCGTGACGCCGCGGTCGAGCATCGTGCGGGCCGCCTCCTCGAGCGTCTGATCGGTCGTGATCGCCACCACACGCTCGCGCAGCGCATGCGCCACCGTCAGGTCGCGAAGCTCCGCGGGGAGGGTCATGCTGAGAATGTGCCTGCGGACGGGACCGAAGTCAAGCGAACGCCAGAACCGCCCGGCCGGCAAGGCTTCATCCCGATGAAGCGCGGATTGCAGGCTTTTTGAGCTCGCCTGTCAAAATGCCCTGCTCATGGCAGCTATTGACGAGCGGCTGGACCCTCGGGGCCCGGTCCT
Source organism: uncultured Solirubrobacterales bacterium (assembly GCA_963816975.1). GTDB lineage: Bacteria > Actinomycetota > Thermoleophilia > Solirubrobacterales > JBBDJG01 > DASRIA01. The sequence goes on from CAWFMD010000001.1 coordinate 174,766, forward strand.
GAACGGCGCGGCGCGGGCTCCGGCCGTGGAACTGCGCGACGTGACCGTCGTGTATCCGGGCGGCAACGTCGGCCTGGACGGGGCCTCGGCGGCGTTCGGGCGGGGCGAGTTCGCCTTCCTCGTGGGGCAGACGGGCTGCGGCAAGTCCACCTTCATCAAGCTCCTGCTGCGCGAGATGGACCCCTCCCGCGGCAAGGTGCTGATCGCCGGGCGTGACATCACGGCGCTGCCGCGCAAGAAGATCCCCAAGCTGCGCCGCAACATCGGCGTCGTGTTCCAGGACTACAAGCTGCTGCCCAACCGCACCATCTACGACAACGTCGCCTACACGCTGAAGGTGATCGGGGCATCGCGCTCCGAGATCAAGTCCAAGGTGCCCGAGATCCTGCGGCTGGTCGGTCTGTCGACCAAGCTCAACAGCTACCCGGACGAGCTGTCGGGCGGGGAGCAGCAACGCGTCTCGCTCGCGCGCGCGTTCGTCAACCACCCCCCGCTGCTGCTCGCGGACGAGCCCACGGGCAACCTCGACCCCGAGACCTCGATCGGGATCATGCAGCTGCTGTACCGCATGAACCGCACGGGGACGACCGTGATCGTCGCCACGCACGACAACGAGATGGTGGACAAGATGCGCCGTCGCGTGATCGAGCTGCACGAGGGCCGCGTCGTGCGCGACGAAGCCTCCGGGATGTACCTGGGACGCGGTCTGTGAGGCTGTTCTTCTTCCTGCGCGAGGCGCTGCGCGCGTTGCGGCGCAACGCGGCGCCGAGCCTCGCGGCGGTCGCCACCGTGCTGATCACCACGCTCGTGCTCGGGGTCTTCATCCCGGTCGTGCGTGCCGCGACGGCGAAGACCAACGAGGTGCGGAACAAGATCGAGCTGGAGGTCTTCATCAACGATGATGCCAGCAAGGCCGAGGTCACCGAGCTCGGCAACATGCTCGGCGACATCCGCCACGTGCGCAGCACCGAGTTCGTCAGCAAGGCGGAGGCGCTGCGGATCCTGAAGCGCAGGCTGGGCGACAAGTCGTCGATCACCGAGGACCTGCCCGGCAACCCGCTGCCGCGCTCCTACCGGATCAAGCTCGACGATCCCCGCAATGCCGACGTGGTGAAGGGCAGCCTTCAGCCGGTCGGGGCGAACGGAGAGGCACGTCCGATCAGTCCTGCGATCCAGGAGGTCAAGGACCGCGAGGACGACACCCAGAAGATCCTCTCGGCGACGAGCACGATCAAGATCCTGCTCGCTTCGCTCGCGGGCCTGCTGGTGCTCGCGTCCGTGCTGCTGGTCGCCAACACGATCCGGCTGTCCATCTTCGCCCGGCGGCGCGAGGTCGAGGTGATGCGCCTCGTGGGCGCGACCAACTGGTTCATCCGCTGGCCGTTCGTGATCGAGGGCCTGATGGTGGGTTTTCTGGGCGGCGTGGCGGCGGTCGGCCTGTTGTGGCTCGCGAAGATCACGGTGGTGGACCCGTGGTCGGATCGCTTCGCACTGATCGCCGCTCCCGACACGATCAGGTTCAGCCTGCTCGTGATCGTGCTGCTGGGCGCGGCCACGGCGGTCTCCGCGATCGGCTCCGGCATCACACTGCGGCGCTTCCTGCGCGTCTGAGCCCCCGGCCGACCGGCGGGCCGACGCGGCAGCGCTCGCTACGATGGTCGGCGTGCAGTCGCTGATGGACTCTCGGCAGCTGTGACGCGAGTCATCCCAGCGGTCGTCGCCGTTCTGGCAGCGCTCGCGCTCGGCATGTATCTCGGAGGCCATCCCGCCGGCCTCCCCGAACCGCTGCGCGACGCCTTCGTCGACGAGAGCACCTCCGTGCAGGCCGAGGCCGCAGACATCATCGAGGACAACTACTACCGCAGCGTCACGGACGCGCGGCTGCGCGACGCTTCGCTGCGCGGAATGGTGCGCTCGCTCAACAGCCGCTTCTCGAACTACTTCACCCCGCGCGAGAACGCGCTGTTCCGGCAGTCGACCAGCGGGGAGTTCTCGGGAGTCGGCCTCACCGTCGTCGAGCACCCGCGGGGCCTGCGCGTGGCGGGGCTGTTCGACGGTTCCCCCGCAAAACGTGCCGGCATCAGGGCCGAGGACGTGATCACGAAAGTCGACGGCCGCTCCATCGCCGGCCAGTCGAGTGACGTTTCCTCCGCCAGGATCAAGGGCAAGGAGGGCACCTTCGTGCGACTCACGGTCAGGCGCGGGAAGCGCACCCGCACCTTGCGGGTGCGGCGGGAGCGCATCCGGGTCCCGGCCGTCTCGTCCGAGCAACGACGCGCCGGGGGTCGCAAGCTCGGGGTGCTCGAGCTGGCCGGCTTCACATCCGGGGCGCACGCGGAACTGGCGCGCGAGATCAAGCGTCGTGAGCGAGCGGGTGCCGAGGGCTTCGTGCTCGACATGCGGGCCAACGGCGGCGGCCTGCTCGACGAGGCCGTGCTGGTATCGAGCGCATTCGTGCCCTCGGGCGTGATCGTCACCACCGATGGCCGCAAACGGTCGAAGCGCGTGTTCGAGGCGACCGGCGAGGTCGCCACCCGCAAGCCCGTCGTGGTGCTGGTCGATCGCGGAACGGCGAGCGCTTCGGAGATCGTGACCGCCGCCCTGCACGAGCGCCTGGGATCGCCGGTCGTGGGCCGGCGCACCTTCGGAAAAGGGGTGTTCGGGCAGATCTTCGACCTGTCGAGCGGTGCCGCGCTCGACCTCGTGGTGGGCAACTACTACACGCCGTCGGGCCGCAACCTGAACGGCAAGGGGATCACTCCCGACATTCGCGCGGCTGACGATCCCGCCACGCGGCCCGACGAGGCACTCCAGCGGGCGCTGCGCGTGCTCGCGGGACGCGTCAAGCGAGCCGGATGAGCGGCGCCGGCGCGGCCCTCGCCACCGGCGGCCCGCGGGCTCGCGTAGGCGTCGTCACCAAGCGCGGCCGCCTGACGGTCGTGGAGCCGTTCTTCGAGCGTGGCAACAGGATGTCCGTCGACCTGCGCCGCCGCCGCGATGTGCGCATCGGTGACCTGGTCCTGGTGCGCCCGGCGCGCCGCAGCAAGCGCGGCGGCGGGCTGGAGGTGGTGCGGTCGCTGGGCCGCCCGGACGTGGCGCGGGACGTGGTCGAGGCGCTCATGTACGACCGTGGCCACCACCGCAGCTTCAGCGACGCAATCGAGGACGAGGCGGCAGCCGCGGCTGCGCGTCCCGACGAAGAGCCGCGCCGCGACCTGACCGGGCTGGCGACGTTCACGATCGATCCGGTCTCGGCCAAGGACTACGACGATGCGCTGTCGGTCGAGCGCGACGGGGACGGCCTGCGGCTCTACGTCCACATCGCCGACGTGGCGGCGTTCGTGCGACCGGGCACGGCACTCGATTCGGAGGCGGCGCGGCGCGGCAACAGCGTGTACGTGCCGGGCGCGGTGGAGCCGATGCTGCCCCGCGTGCTCTCCAACGAGGCATGCAGTCTGGTGCCGGGGCTGCCGCGCCCCACCGTCACGGTGGAGGTGCTGTTCGATGCCGGCGCCCGGGTGCGCAGCCGATCCTTCTATCGCAGCACGATCCGCTCGGATGCGCGCCTCGTCTACGGCGAGATCGACGAGGTGTTCGCCGGACGTGTGCGCGCGCCGGAGCCCGTGGCCGAGCCGCTCGCGCTCGCACGCGCGCTCGCGGGGCGGCTGCGCGAGCGGCGCCTGTCCCGCGGCGCGCTCGCGGTGGAGAGCTCGGAGCCCGACTTCGACTTCGACGAGCGCGGCGACGTGAGCGCGGCGCGCGACGAGATCCAGACCGAGTCCCACTGGGTGATCGAGCACCTGATGATCCTCGCCAACGAGCAGGTGGCGGAGCATCTCTCGGCCGCCCGCGTCGGCACGACCTATCGGGTGCACGAGCAGCCCGACCCGGCATCGGTCGAGCGGCTCGTGGCGCAGCTCGCGAGCCTCGACGTGCCGACGCCGCCGCTGCCCAAGCAGCTCAGCCCGCAGCAGGGGGGAGAGCTGGTGGGCGAGATCAGCCGGCGCGTGCTCGAGTACCAGCGCGCGAGCGGAAGGCGCGGCCGCGCGCTGGCCTCGCTCGTGTTGCGCGCCCTGAAGCAGGCTGTCTACGCTGACCGCAACCTCGGCCACGCGGGCCTCGCGAGCAGTGCCTACTGCCACTTCACCTCGCCGATCCGGCGGTACCCGGACCTCGTCGTCCACCGCGCGCTGCTCTCGACGCTCGGAGCGGGGGACCCGCCCGGTGAGGATCTCGGCGAGATCGCCGCCCACTGCAGCGCGACCGAGCGCGAGGCGGCCATGGTGGAGCGCGATGCCGACGACATCTGCCTGGCGTTCCTGCTCGAGCGCACGCTCGGCAAGCAGGGGTGGGAGCGCGACTTCCAGGGCGAGGTGACGGGCGTGATCGAGAGCGCGGCGTTCGTGAGCTTCGACCGCGGTGACGGCGGCGCGCTCTCGGAGGGGTTCCTTCCGGTGCGGCGTATGCGCGGCGACTACTACGACCTCAACGAGGAGCGCACGATGCTGGTCGGCCGGCACACCGGCCGGCGGCTGCGCCTCGGGGATCCGCTCACGGTGTCCGTGCGCTCCATCGAGGCGGCGCGCGGGCGCGTGGACCTCGAGCTCGCGGGCTGGGCCGGCGCATGAGCAAGAAACAGCGCGGCGCCGGGCGCGACCGCGGCGGAGACGTTGCCACCAACCGCCAGGCGCGGTTCCGCTACGAGCTGCTCGAGACGTGGGAGGTCGGCATCGTGCTGCAGGGCTCCGAGGTCAAGTCGGTGCGCGACGGCAAGGTGGCGCTGAAGGACGCCTATGCGCTGGTGCGCGACGGCGAGGTGTGGCTGCACAACGTGCACATCGCCCCTTACCAGCCGGCCGCGCGGGAAGGGCACGATCCGGAGCGGCCGCGCAAGCTGCTGATGCACAGGCGCGAGATCGAGCGCCTGATCGGCAAGACGCAGGAGCAGGGGCTGACGCTCGTCCCGACCCGCATGTACTTCTCCGGCGCGCACGCAAAGCTGGAGCTGGCGCTGGCGCGCGGCAAGGAGCAGCACGACAAGCGCGACGCGATCCGCGAGCGCGAGCAGCGCCGTGAGATGGAGCGCGAGCTCAAGGTTGGGCGCGGCAGAACCGGCGCACGGCCGCGTTGAACTGCGCAGGCCGTTCGAGGTTGCTGACGTGGCCGGCGCCCGGGATCACGACAAGCTCGGTGTCCGGGATCTCCCGCTGGAACTGGTGGGCGACTCTGAGCGGTGAGCGCACGTCGAGCTCGCCCCAGACCAGCAACGTCGGCACCCCGACGCGGGGCAGCAGCGCGCGCTGGTCCGCGGCGGCCATCACGGATAGCTGGGTCCGCAGGCTTTGGGGGCGCACCGCGGCGGCGATCTCCTCGAGCAGCGGGACAAACTCGGCCGGCGGCTCGCCCGCGAACAGCCCGGGCAGGGTGGGATCGAAGTCCTCGGTGGGCAGGGCGAGCATCTGGCGCGCGCCTGCGACCCGGGCATCCACCTCCTCCGGGGGCAGCGAGCCCTTCCAGCCGGCATAGCTGTCGGCGAGGATCAGGGTCGAAACGAGCTCGGGACGGTGGTGGTAGAGCTCCAGTGCGACGGTGCCGCCCCACGACAGGCCGGCGACGTGCGCCGGGCCGAGCGCGAGCACTTCGATCAGCGCCGCGAGGCAGTTTGCGTAGTCCACCAGGCTGAAGTCGGCCGGCACGTCCGCGGAGCGGCCCGCACCCGGCTCGTCCCACGCGACGACCGTGAACTCGTCGGCCAGGGCGTCGAGCTGAGGCTGCCACATGCGGCTGTCCCCGGCAGCACCGTGCGCGAACACCACCGGCGGCCCCGCACCGACGCGCTGATAGGCGAGGTCGATCCCGTTTGCCCGGGCGGTCTGCACGATCGCGAGCCTACCCTGCGGCGGGAGGCGGAATCCTGGACATCCGGGTTCTACACGTCGCCGAAGTCGCGCTCGATGAACGTCTCGGTCATGCCCAGCGCGAGCAGCGCGACGATCGCGATGTAGGAGGCGGCCACGAGCAGCCGGTCGCGAGGCGAGACCTGGTAGTAGCTCCTTCCTTCGGGCGATCTGCGCTGCCTCCAGCGGTGCCATGTCTCCATCGCTCCGAACAGTACGATCAGGATCAGGATCGGATTGGGGAATGCGATCGTGAGCCCGATCAGCAGGGCGAATCCGACGAACCACAGCGCCGGGGACAGCGCGGCCATCGCGCGGCCCCCGTCGAGGGGCACGATCGGCAGCATGTTGAAGAGGTTGATCAGGAAGCCGCTGAAGGCCAGCGCCGTGAACAGGTCGTTGCCGGTTGCGTGGGCGACCGGGATCAGGGCGGCCGAGCCGAGGCCGCCGACCACCGGCCCGGCCAGTCCCACCCGCGCCTCGGCCAGCGCGTTGTCGCCGAGCGACTTGGCCCAGATCACCGCGCCGAGAAACGGGATGAACATCGGGGCGGATGCTTTGATCCCTTCGCGTCGCAGCTGCAGCACATGGCCCATCTCGTGCACGAAGATCAGGCCGACGAAGCCGGCGGCGAACTTCCAGCCCCAGATCAGCGAGTAGGCCGCGATCGACACCAGCATCGAGGCCGAAGTGGTGAAGACCTTGATCTTCGGGAGCAGGAAGATCAGCGCCTTGAGCTTGGCTCCGAACTTGACGATCACCAAGCCGATCGCGCCCAGCGGCGCGTAGAGCTTGCGCCAAGCAATCCGCCGTCGCCCGGAGCCGGGATGGATCGGACCCTCGGGGAGGGGCTGCTGGGCGGGCGGCCGGTAGCTCGATGCTTCCATTGGATCGAGCTTAGCCGTGGGAGCGCCGGTTCCGCCCGTCCGTGCGATCTCGGGCGGCCGCCCCGCGCGCGGCTAACATTCGGGGACATACCTCACGGGGACGACAGGCTTCGACGTGGTCGATCCGTGGAGGAAGTGGCAAGCCGAGGTCCCCGGTTGGCCTCGTAAAACCACCGGGAAAACCATACGTGCGGACTCTCACGAGTACGCCCTCGCGGCCTAGTTAACAGCTAGGCAGAGGAGTCGGCCCTCCCTCGGCCCGTGGGGAGGGGCACCGGCTTCAGAAACGGGCTCGCCCGAGGCGGTCTGCTCTCGCCGCCACGGGGACATCAAGAGGGCTGGCTCCCGGGACGTGCCCGTCGGCGCGGACGCCCGGAGGCGAGATTCAAGCGCCGACTAAGCTTGTAGAAGCTTCCTGCCACGCGGCTGCGGACGCGGGTTCGATTCCCGCCGTCTCCATTACGGAATCAGCACCCGAACCCCGGGACGAAGCCCCGGGGTTCATTTTGATTTGCGGACAGATGTCCGGCTAGGGGGCGGTGACCGTCCAGGTGCCGATCGAGAATGCCTGCGCTCCGGTGACCCCCCATTCCATATTGAAGCCGAAGTTGCCGCTCTCGTTTTGGGGAGACTGGTTCTCGAAGGCGAACACGGAAGGCGGCGTGTTGACCCCGCCCGAGTTGATCTGGTAGATGCAGAGGTATCCGGCGGCAGCGTTTCCGGGCCCGCTGCAGTTGGTCGTCCCGGTTGGTCCCGTGTAGACGATCCTGGCCGCCGGGATGCGCGTCGCGAGCGGGATCGGGAAGCTGACCGACAATGCGAGGAAACCGCTGGTGCCGGTGTTCGGGGTGCGGATGCCGTAATCGCCGCTCATCGAGCGCCCGGAAGGCAGCGTCGCGCCGTACTTCTGATAGGTGTCGGCGGCCGCGCCACCGAGATTGGAGCTGTTGGTGGCGTTGGTGGCGTTGGTGGCGTTGTCCGCGTTCGCCGCGCTGCCGACCTTGCCAAGTGAGCTCTCGAGGATGTCGGCGCCGGTCACGCTGTTGTTCCGGATGTCCCGGCCGCGGGTCGAGTTGTTGCGGAGATCCGTCGTGGAAACCTGGTTGTTGCGGATGTCCTTGCTCCCGACCGAATTGTTCTTGATCGCGCGACTGTCGACGGAGCCCGTCGCGACGGCGTACGAGGTGCCGCCGAGCGCCACGAAAAGAGCGGTTGTCGCAATCACGTTGGCGTACGTCAGGGAAGAGCGGATCCGGGTCAGCACGAGCGTTCCTCCTTGGTCAGGGTCTATGCGGGGCGCGTCAGCTTAACCGCGCTCGATGCGCCGGTGGCGAATGCGGGCCGTCCAGGCCGCGCAGAACTCGTCCACTGGATCACCGGCGCTGGGACGTGCGACGCTAGAGCGTAATCCGTGACTCCAGTCGCGCGACCGACTCCGGGTCGTGCGAGGGCAGGAAGACCGTCGGTTGGGAGCGGCCGTGGGCGAGGATCGCGTCCATCGTGTCGATCGACATCGCCGGCTTTGGCCCGATCGCATCGGGGCGGCGTGCGTGCAGCTGCTCGAGCGTGTCGGTCGCGTCACCGGCGAGGAGCACGTGGTGCCCGTCGTCGTCCACGCAAACGATGGAGATGTGCCCGGGCGTGTGGCCCGGGGTCGCGACGGCGACGATCCGCGCATCGTCGGTGAGCGGCCGGCTGGCGGCAAACGCACCGAACGGCCCGCCGTCGAGCACGAACGGCTGGTACTCCACGCTCGCCGGCAGTGGCTGGCGTAAGACGCGTGCGAAGAAACGTGATCGAAGGCTGTGCGCGAACGCGACCTCGGTCTCGTGCACCAGCACGGGCCTGCGCAGGTGAACCGCTCCGTCCACATGGTCGCCGTGCAGATGGGTGAGCACGACAGTATCGACGTCCGCAAGCGCCAGGCCCTCCTTCTCCAGCGCGTGGGGAAGCTCCTGTTCAGGGACGACGTCGAAGCGGGCAAACGGAATGTCGCGGACGTTCGCGGTCTCACCGGTGTCCACGAGGACGAGTCGGCCTTCGTGCTCGATCGCCCAGCAGTGGATCGGCGCCGGCTCGCTCCAGGGCCCTGGCAGGAAAAGGTCCAGCTGTCGTCGTGGGCCGGTCCTCGCATGAAGGAAAGCGTCCTTCAAGCGCACCGTCCCGGTCGTCAGGGCATGGATTCGCATGGCTTCTCACCGCGACTCTATTGCGGTGCGCGCCAGGGAAGCGTGAGAAGCCGCCCGACGGGGCGGCTTCTCCTCATTCGCTTGAGGCTAGGCTCCGATCGGTACCTGCACGCGCTCCTGCGGGTCGATGGCCCCCAGGCTCTCGACGACGCTGAGCTTGCCGTTCACTACCTGGGCGATGTACATGTTCAGCCTCAGGTGGTGCTGACCGGGCACCATTTCGGCAGGCCCACCGGGTCCCTCGGCGATCTTCGCGTGGTCCAGCGCTTGGAGCACGGCCGATTGCTCGAGCGAGCCCGCCTCCTTGACGGCGGCCTCCCACAGCTTTAGACCGCGGTACATGCCCGTACACGCGCTGCCGGCGGTGAACTGCGCACTGCCAGGAAACAGCTCGTCGTAGCGGCCGAGCAGTCGCTCGCTGAACGGGTCGCTCACGTCCTGGTAGTAGTCGAGGCAACCGTACAGTCCGTCCACCTGCTCGGCGGGCACCATGCTCAGGACGTTCTCGTCGAAGTACGTGCAGACGATGTGGCCGCCTCGCTTCGTGAAGCCGGACTCGTAGAGCTGCTCGAAGAACGGCGTCATGCCGGGAGGAACGATCGTGTTGAACACCACCTCGGCGCCGCTGGCGGCGATCTTTTCGACAGTCTCGCCATAGTCGGAGTGATCGAGGGGGAAGTACTCCTCCCCCACGATCGAGCCACCGTTCGCCGTGGCGACCTCACGGACCCTCTCGTTCAGCACGTGCGGCCAGATGTAGTCGGCCGACGGCAGGTAGAAGGTCTTTGCACCCGTGCGCTCCATCAGCCAGGGGATCAGCGGCTCGACCTGCTGCGCCGGCACCGGGCCGGTACAGAAGACCAGCGGGTCGGACTCCTGTCCCTCGTACTGCTCCGGGTAGATGTAGAGCGTCCTGCCCTCCACCACGGCCGGACCCTTGATGGCCTGCCTGGTCGAGCTGTAGATGCCGCCGAAGAGCACGTCGACCTGATCGTGCTGGACGAGCTTGGCGGCCTTGGCCTCCGCTTCACTGTCCTCGGTCGCACTGTCCTCGAGGTGCAGCTCTATGCGGCGCCCCAACAGGCCGCCCGTCGCATTGATGTCGTCGATCACCATTTTGGCGACGTTCGCGTTTGCGACACCCATAAAGGAGAGTGGACCGGTCTCGTCTGCGATCACTCCCACCTTGATGGGACCGAATGAGTTTTTTGATGCGTTCATCGTGTTCCTCCGATCTAGGCGTCGTAGTGGCCGCCGGGCTGCGCCGCCTGGGGCCTGCTCTTGTGTCCGGCCTGTTGCATGATCGGCGGGACCTCGGGGTCCGAGACGAAGCTCTGCCAACCCTCCGCATCCCAGTCGAACAGCACCCAGACCCGGTCCGCCTCATTGGGGTCCCGGAACACCTGCGCGCCCTTCGACCCGTGCTCCCTCCGCTTGTCAGCGCCCTTGGTCGAGAAGACGCTCACGAAGCGGTCGAAGTCCTCAACCGTCGTCGTTGCCAGGATCATGCTTCGCCTCCTGTGGCTCTCGGTGCCGCCGATCGACCCCGATGGTCAGGCGAGTATCTGCCCCGGATGGCCCCGTGGCATCGGGCGAATGCCCTATGCGGCGCGCACGAGGTCGTGCTCGAACGCCCACAGCGTCGCCGCGGCCCGGCTGCGGACGCCGGCCTTCTGGTAGACGTGCTGGACGTGGTGGCCGACGGTCTTGGCCGAGATCCCGAGATCCGTGGCGATCTGCTGGTTGGACGCGCCGCGCATGAGCACGAGTAGCACCTCGAGCTCGCGCTCGGTCAGCCCCGCGGGCCGCTCCCGAGGTCGCTCACGCACCCGGTGGCCGGCGGCGGCGAGCACCGCGTCGACGGCGTCCGGGTCGAGCCGCCCCTCTTTTACCTCACGCATCAACTCGGCCTCTGCCGCCGGCCCATCGAGCGCCGGCCGGTACGGACGCGGTTCGCGCATCGCCCCATAACAGTCGGCGGCGGCGAGAATGCGGGCGGCCTGATCGAGCGCCGGCCCGCGCGTGCCGCGGTGGTAGCCGGACCCGTCGAGCCGCTCGTGGTGGGCGCCGGCCAGCAGCCCGATCGGAGCGAGCGCCGGGGACTGGGCGAAAGCCCGCTCGCTGAAGTGGGGGTGCAGGCGCACCCGCTCCCACTCTCCGAACCCGAGCGGCCCCGGCTTCTCCCAGATCGCATTTGACACGCCGATCCGGCCGAGGTCGTGCGCGAGTGCGGCGCGCCGCACGAGGGTCACGGAGTCGGCCGGGAGGCCCATGCGCCAGGCGGCGGCCTCGGCGAGCTCGGCCACGCCGGTTGAGTGCTCGCGCAGCCACGGAGACTTGAGACCGGTGATCGCGGCGATCGCCGCGAATGCGGCGTCGACCCGCTCGCCCGTGATGAAGATCGGGGGAGACGGCTCGCTTTCGAGCGCGTGCTCCCACATCCTCGTATCGTCCAACTCGGCGAGGATGTCGGTGAAGTTCCGCACGGCGAGCTCGGCGAGCCGCGGCTCGTATGCGGCGCCCGCTCGCTGCTCGACGACGGCGCGTGCCTCGTCCAAACCCGCGGCGGACAGGAACAGGGAGATGTCTCTCGCTACGTGTAGGAGGCGCATCGGCAACGGGATCGCATCGCCTGCGATACCGGGGAATCCTTTTCCGTCCCAGCGCGCAAAGACGTACTCGAGCGCCGCCTGGATGTCCGCGCCGAGCCCGAGCCACCCGGCGAATCGCTGTGCCACCTCGCACATCATCGCGAACGAGTCGCGGGCCCTGGGGCCGGCGTTGGCGATGGCGTCCTCGATCAGCTTGGCGCGAACCTCCGGGCTGCGCCCGACCCCGACGTAGGCCTTGTAGAACGCAAGGACCTCCGCGGGCTTGGTGGGGTCGACGAGGTAGAAGGCGGCTCTGTGCTCGATGTCGTCGCCGAACAGCTGGGTCGCCTCGTGCCCGTTCGACGTGCACCCGGAGGCGTGGAGGAGCGCAATGTAGTACGCGTCCACGAGCTCCTGGGCGGTTGCTCCGGCGAGTTCGCCCAGGCGGACCGCGAGCACGGCGGTGCGCATCGCATGCTCGAGGGGCTGCCCGGTGCCGAGGTCGGTCGCGAGCGACAGTGCGCCGACCACCTCGGCAGCACGGATCGGCCGCTCGGCTGAGGACGGGGCTGCTGCGACCGCTTCGGGATCCGACGCCAAGGTCGACACCCTACCCCGGTCCGCCACCAGCTTCCAGGCTGAGGGATACTTGAGATCGACAGCGTCGGAAAGGAGACACATCATGAAGACCTTGAAGTGCGACCTGTGCGAAGTCACGGCCGAAGGTGAGACGTTCGAAGAATGGATGAGCGCGCTGCGCCCTCACTACCGCGAGGCTCATCCCGAAGCGATGGACCCGAGCCACACCCAGCAGGACATGGAGCAGTGGATGGCCGAGAACAAGGCGAGGTTCGAAGCCGCCTGAAGGGTCGGGGGTCGGGCGGCTCATCGCGGTGGAGCTTTGCTGTCAGGCCACGGAACCACCAACCGCGAAGGGAGACCCATGATTGTCCTGCGCTTCAAGGTGCAATGCATGCCCGACAAGACCGAAGAGGCGCTGGCCGCCTTCACGGCGGTGATCGCGCCGAGTCGCAAGGTGGAAGGGGTGATCAGCTTCGACATTGCCCGGGACCTCGCCGACCCCGATTCGATCATCGCGATCGAGGTGTTCGAGGACGAGTCTGCGCGAGAGCGGCAGGAATCGCTGCCGGAGGTCGCCACGGTGATGAATCTGCTTCCGCAGGCGTTGGTCGGCCCGCCCGAGGCGACGGTCTTCGAGGTGTCTTCTTCCGCCGCTGCGATGTGATCCTCCCGAATCCGGAGGGAGCGCCACCCGTCGGCGGCCCCAGCCGGTAGCGTCCGCTGCCGTGGCAGCCCCAGCCGTCGAGATCGATGCCGGCGGGCGCGCCCTGCGGGTCTCCAACCCGGAGCGCGAGATCTTCCCGCCCACCGCAGGGACCGCCGCGGTGACCAAGCTCCAGGTGGTCGAGTACTACCTGGCGGTCGCGCCCGGGATCATGCGGGCGCTGCGGGAACGGCCCACCACTCTCGAGCGCTGGCCCAAGGGCGTGCACCCGGGCATCGTGCTGTCCACGCGCGAGCAGGGCGGCGGCGACGCGTTCTTCCAGAAGCGCGTCCCGCGCGGCGCGCCGGAGTACGTCGAGACGGCGCGCATCCAGTTCCCCTCCGGGCGGCACGCCGACGAGATCTGCCCGACCGAGATCGCGGTGGTGGGGTGGGCGGCGCAGATGGGGACGATCACGTTCCACCCCTGGCCGGTGCGGCGCGCGGACGTCGATCATCCCGACGAGCTGCGGCTCGACCTCGATCCCCAGCCCGGGACCGACTTCGCCGACGCCGTGCGGGTGGCGGCGACCGCGCGCGAGCTGCTCGACGAGCTCGGCTACGCCGGCTTCCCCAAGACTTCCGGCGGGCGCGGCGTGCACATCTACGTGCGCATCGAGCCGCGCTGGACCTTCACCGACATGCGCCACGCCGCGATCGCCTTCGGACGCGAGCTCGAGCGCCGGCGGCCGGGGGAGGTGACGACCAAATGGTGGAAGGAGGAGCGGGGCGCGACCGTGTTCGTCGACTACAACCAGAACGCGCGCGACCGCACGATCGCATCGGCCTACAGCGTCCGGCCGAAGCCGGGCGCGACCGTGTCGGCTCCGGTGACCTGGGACGAGCTGGCCGAGGTCGAGCCCGAGGACTTCACGGTCGCGACGATGCCGGGCCGTTTCGAGCGGATCGGCGACCCCCACGAGGCGATCGACGAGTTCGCGCATTCCCTGGAGCCGCTGCTCGAGCTCTACGAGTCACACGGCGACGGGGACATGCCCTACCCGCCCGACTACCCGAAGATGCCGGGCGAGCCCAAGCGGGTGCAGCCGAGCCGCGACCGGGACCGCAAGCGGGACCCGGCGTCGTGACGCCGGGCCCGCCCGCGCCCTGCCTCAGCCCGTGACGCCGGCCTCCGACATGATCCGCCCGACGTTCTCGGGAGCGAAGAACTCCGGCGCCGGGAGCGTCGCCGCCTGCACGCTGACGAACCCGTCCATCGCCTCCTGGTTGCCGTGCATCGCGCCGAGCAGCTGCTGCATCTCCGGCGGTGGCGGCTGCAGCTGGGCGAAGTCGTCGGTGAACTCATACACCGGCATTGCCTCGCGGTCGCGGATCTGCTGGTACTCGCTCATGCCTTCCTCGAACGAGCGGTCCCCGGCGAACGCGTCGTGCAGCGCGCCGGCGACCAACTCCGCGTCCCGGAACGCATCGTTGATGCCCATCGCGGTGATCGGGTTCTTGTGGTACCCGGCGTCGCCGAGCAGCACCCAGCCGGGGCCGTACGGCTTGCGGAAATAGCCGGGCAGCTCGGCCGAGCCGACGAACTTCGACTCCCGCGTCGCCGCACGCACGCGCTCGGCGAACTCGGGGGCGAGGTCCAGGGCCGCGAAGAAGTTGCCCTCGATGTCCTTGCGGTTGGCGTGGAACTCCTCCACCGGCCAGCCGAAGGGCATCACGGTGAGGTCGTCGTGGGTGGGGATCGCCGCCCAGCCGCGGCCATGCTCGACCCGGATCGTGACGTCGAAGCCACGCGTGGGCAGGCCGCTCCAGTAGGCGTAGTACATCGCTTGGCGCGACGGCCGCTCGTCGTAGTGCTCCGGCTTGACCGTCTTCGCCACCAGGGAGTGCTTGCCGTCGGCGCCGATCACGACCCGGGCGCGCTCGGTCACCGCTGCACCGTCCCGCGCGTGGCCGCGGATGCCGGTCACCGTGCCGTCGGCCGCCAGGATCTCGTCCACGGTGAAGCCTTCGCGCAGCTCCGCACCCGCCGCGACCGCCGCGTCGACCAGCAGCTGGTCGAGCACCGTGCGGCGCGGGCAGTAGCCGCGCGCGACGCCGTCGATCGGCTGCGGGGATCCGGAGATCGTGAGCGGCCCGAAGTCGAAGGAGTAGCGCTCGACGGGCGGGCAGCCGGTCGCCTCCAGGCGCTCCAGCAGGCCCCAGCGGGCGAGCGCGGCGATGCCCGGCGGATGCACTTGGTGGGTGGACATCGTGTCGCTCGGGAACGTCGCCTTGTCGACCAGCAGCACGCGGTGGCCCTGGCGGGCAAGCAGCATCGCGGTGGGCGATCCTGCGCAGCGTGCACCCACGACGATCGCGTCGTAAGTCGTCTCACTCATGGTCCTCCCCCTTGATTCGCAGAGGGCATAAGAATCTCACCGGACGGCGCCGGTTACAAGGAACACTGCACATGCCGCTCGTACCGTCCCGACGTCGGTCGTCCGCAGGGCTCGACTAGGATGCGCACCGACCGCCGTCCCACCGAGGAGAGAGAGCCCATGCCGCAGGTGAACAGGACGCAAAGCTATGCATCGAGCTCCGAGCAGATGTGGGAAAAAATCGGCAATTTCGACACGATGCACACCTGGCATCCTGCAATAGAGGCGGTCAACCAGATCGAGCCGGGCCGAACGGAGACGGCTGCCAGGTCTCCTGGGCGGTCCAGTTCGAAGCCGACGGAGCGCCGGACGCGGAGGCGGTCGCCATGATCGAGCACATCCTCGACGCGGGGCTGGGAGCGCTCTAGCCGGCGGGGGCACGGCTGCCCGGATGCCGCGCCACGTCGCGTTCCTGCGCGGGATCAACGTCGCGGGACGCAGGGCCACCGGCGACCAGCTGCGGGCCTGCTTCGAGGCGCTCGGGCTCGCGGACGTCGCGACGTTTCGGGCCAGCGGCAACGTCGTCTTCAGCGCCCCCGGGAACGTCGGCGCGGCACGGCTCGAGCGGGGCCTGCGGCGGGCGCTGGGCTACGAGGTCGCGGCGTTCGTGCGCGGCGCGCGCGAGGTCAGGGCGATCGCGGCGCGCGAGCCCTTCGACGCCCGGAGGGTGCGGGCCTCGCGGGGGAAGCTGCAGGTCGCGCTGCTGCCCAGGAAACCCAAGGCGAAGGCGCAAGCCAGGATGCTCGCGCTCGGCAGCGCGGACGACCTGTTCGCGATCCACGGACGCGAGCTGTACTGGCTGCCCAGTGGCGGGCTGATGGAGTCCGCGGTGGGCATGAGCGGGATCACCGATGTGCTGGGCTCCAACACGATGCGCACCAAGGGTACCCTCGAGCAGATCGCCGCGAAGTACTTCGGCACCTAGAGCCGGCGTGGTCGCCGGACCGCACGCATGCACGGCTCCCGTGCACGCCCGGTGCGTAGACTCCCGAGAGATGCATTCGATCGTCTGCCGGCGCGAGCCCGCGTGAGCGAAGAGGCGCTACCTCCCGGCCCGCCCCTGCCGCGCTTCCTGCAGACACTGGCGTTCGTGTTCGCGCCCGCGCCGTTCCTCGACGCGTGCCGGCGTCGCTACGGCGACGTGGTCACGATGGGCACGCTGTTCGACGCGAAGTTCGTGATGGTCTTCGACCCGGACGTGGTCAAGCAGGTGTTCCGCGGGCCGCCCGAGCAGCTGCGCGCGGGAGAGGCCAACGCGCCGCTGGGCCCGGTGCTCGGGCCGCGCTCGGTGCTGCTGCTCGACGGCGCCGAGCACCTGCGCCAGCGGCGGTTGATGCTGCCGGCCTTCCACGGCGAGCGCATGCGCGAGTACGAGCAGGTGATGATCGCCGCCGCCGACCGCACGATCGACTCCTGGCCGGTGGGGGAGACGTTCACGCTGCTGCCCGCGATGCAGTCGCTGACGCTCGACGTGATCATGCACGCCGTATTCGGCGTGGAGCGGGGCGCACTGCAGGAGGAGCTCAAGCGCCGCGTGCGCGTGATGCTCGACCCGGTCGGCAACCGCGCCGCGATCCTGCTGATGCTGCTGTCGCGGGGGCGGTTCGGGATCGCCGGGCGGATGGAGCGCTTCGCGCGTCAGCGCCAGGACGTCGACGAGATGATCTACGCCGAGATCGCGCGCCGCCGCACCGTGGACGACCTCGCGGAGCGCACCGACGTGCTCTCCATGCTGCTGCTGGCACGCGACGACGAAGGCCGCGCGATGACCGACGCCGAGCTGCGCGACGAGCTTGTCACGCTGGTGGTGGCCGGGCACGAGACCACGGCGACCGGCCTCGCATGGGCATTCGAGGAGCTGCTCCGCAGCCCACAGGTGCTGGCGCGCGCCAAGGCTGCCGTGACGGACGGCGACACCGCCTATCTCGACGCCGTGGTGAAGGAGACGCTGCGCCGCCGCACGGTCGTGCCCGGCGTGGGGCGCGTCGTGCGCGGCGAGCCATTCCGGCTCAACGGCTACACGATCCCGCCCGGGATCGAGATCAATCCTTCGATTGCGGCGATCCATCGGCGGGCGGACCGTTACCCTGAGCCGGCGGAGTTCCGCCCGGAGCGCTTCCTCGGCCCGGACCCGCCCGACACCTACACGTGGATTCCCTTCGGCGGCGGAACGCGGCGCTGCCTGGGCGCCAGCTTTGCGACGTTCGAGATGCGCGTCGTGATCGCGCGGGTGCTCGCGCGGGCGAGCCTTGCCTGCGCCGGGCCGGCCGAGAAGGGCGTGCGCAAGGGCGTCACGATCGTCCCGCGGCGCGGAGTGCGGGTCACCCAGACGCGCGCACCGCAGCCGGCGCCGGCCGTGCATGTTGCGCCGGCCCAGCCGGCTTGAGCTGAGTAGCCGCGGCCGTCGCGGTTGTGGCCTCCGAATCGGCGGCCGCCTGCGCGCGTGAGACCGGCACACGGCCCCATTGCGCACGCTCCGCGTACTCGACCAGCCTGCCGAAGTAGGACTCGATCGGTGGCACCTCGATGCCCTCCGGCTCGAGGTCCCGGCGCGCGTTCGCGTTGCCGTAGGAGACGTTCATCGCGAAGTACGGGAAGAAGACACGGGTGCGCTGCAGCCCGCGCCGCCTGCGCGCGCTCGTGCCGGCGAGCACCGGGTAGACCACGCGCCTGAAGACGGCGGGCGGGATCACAACGGGCTCGCGCTGACCGACGTGCTGGGCCGACAGCTCGATCAGGCGGCCCACGTTCGTGGCCTGCGCGCCCGCGACGAGGTGGTACGTGCCGGTGCCGGCGTGCGGGTCGTTCGACAGTTTGAACACGGCGTCCGCGACGTAGTCGACGGGAACCACGTCCACCGGAGCCGATCGGCGGGCCGGCAGCGCGGGCAGGTTCCCGCGCACGAACGCCTTCAGCGGCGTGTACAGCACGTTGAACGATGCAGTCCAGCCCGTGGCCCGCTCACCCACGACGATGCTGGGCCGGAAGATCTGGACGGGGAGATCGCAATGCGTGCGCACCAGTCGCTCGGCCTCGAACTTCGATTGCTCGTAGGGATTGCGGAAGCTCTGCCCGACGTCGAGCTGCTCCTCGCTGAACTCGCCGCGGTGCGTGCCGGCCACGTACGCCGTGGAGATGTGCACGTAACGCCGCAGGTGCCCTCGCTCCCGGCAGAGCTCGGCGAGCTCCAGCATGCGCCGGGTGCCCTCGACGTTGATCTCGCGGGATCGCTGCAGCGACAAGGTGAACGAGACGGACGCGGCGGAGTGGATGATGTCGGTGACCCGCGTGGCAAGCTCCTCACGGTCGGCGTGCGAAAGGCCGAGCCCCGGCCGCTCGATATCGGCCGGGACCGCGACCAGCCGGTCGGCGTAGGCGTCGGGGTCTCCGACCATGCACGTCACGGCCTCGCGCAGCCGCGCGTCCGCCTCGGCCCGGTCGCGTCCCCGCACCGCCGCATAGACCGGCCGCTCCGTGCGCTCCAGATAGCGGGCCAGGAGCTCCATTCCGACGAAGCCGGTCGCACCGGTGATGAAGACGGCGCCGTGCGAGCCGGCCTGGCTGGGCGAGAGGGTCGGGGCCATGCTCTTCTCCTCGTGAGTGGGAGGGCTAGAAACATGATGATGCTCCCACGGGGCCGTGTGATAACCAGAAAGATGTCCGGCGCCCAAAATGCTGGATAGCCTTCACCCATGACAGCGGATCAGGGCCGTTCGTCGCGGATACACCGCGCCGCCAAGTTGGTGCGGGAGCTGCTGCCCGGTGACCACGAGCTGGGCGACCCACTCTCCACGGCCGGGGACAAGCCCTCGCACCTGCTGGCGCGGCGGGTGGCCGAGACCACCCCGCAGCGGCCGCTCGTGCGCGAGCTGGGCCTGGGGGCGCTCCAGCTATGGCAGGCGCTGTCCGAGGCGCGCGGGCGCGGGCGCGGCGACGAGGAGGTGGCGATCCTGTTCACCGACCTCGTCGACTTCTCCGACTGGGCGCTGGCGGCCGGCGACGAGGCGGGGCTCGATCTGCTCCGCAGGGTCGGGCGGGAGGAGGAGGATGCGATCTGCGGACGTGGGGGCGAGGTCGTGAAGCGCATGGGCGACGGGCTGATGGCCGTGTTCCCCGACGCCGCCGCCGCCGTGGCGGCGGCGCACGAGGCGTGTTACCGCGTGGGCGCGATCGACGTGCACGGCTATCGCCCGCGGATGCGCGCCGGAGTGCACGTGGGCCGGCCGCGGCGGCTGGGCGGCGACTATCTCGGCGTCGATGTGAACATCGCTGCGCGCGTCGCGGCGGCCGCGTCGGGGGACGAGGTGCTCGTGTCGGGCCCCGCCTGCGAGCGGCTCGGCGATGACACCTTCGAGCTGCGCCGCCGCCGCCGGTTCAGGGCAAAGGGGACGCCGAAGGAACTCGAGGTCTACGCGGTCGAGCGGCCGATGAAGTCCTCGGCGAGCTGATCGCGCCGACGGCTGCGCGCGGCTACGAAATGCCCGGCTTGTCGACCATCAGGTAGACGGCCACGATCAGCAGCACGCCGGTGATGCTGCCCGCGATTCCCTCGCGCATCGCGCCGCGCCGGTAATCCGCGGACGGAGCGAACTCGCCTTCGCCGGCATCGGCGATCTCGCGCTGGATCATGGGCCCGAGCCTGCGGTCCGCCGGGATGAAGTAGGCGACGTTCAGCACGGCGATCACGATCACGATCGCGAACGTGGCGCTCAGCCAGAAGTCGCCGAGCTCCCAGTTTCCCTCCGACACCTGGTAGAAGCCGGTCGCGATCACCAGCGCCAGGGCGGGAACCGCGAAGTACTGGTTGAGCGTCAGCTGGAGCCGGTGCACGTAGGGCAGGTGGCGGGGATTGAGCTTCATCGCCACGGGGAACATCACCGACTCGGCGAACGTCGCGCCGAGGCCGACCATCACCGCGGTGATGTGCAGGAACAGCGAGAACTCGTACGAGGTGATCGCGAGCGGCATCGGCCGCGAGGGTAGCGGATCGGATCAGGAATCGATCAGCCGGCGCTCGATCGCCCAGCGCGACAGCTCGTGGCGGCTCGACAGCTGCAACTTGCGCAGCACGGCGGACACGTGCGCCTCCACCGTCTTCGCGGAGATCGACAGCCGCAGCGCGATCTCCTTGTACATGTACCCGCGCGCGATCAACTGCAGCACCTCCCGCTCGCGGGGCGTGAGCTGGTCCAGCTCCGCGTCCGCGCTGGGCTGAGCCGGAGCCGTGCCCGCGAATGCGTCGAGCACGAACCCGGCGAGGCGGGGGGAGAAGACGGCGTCTCCCTCGTGCACCCGGCGCACCGCCTCAGCCAGCTCCGGTCCCGAGATCGACTTGGTCACATAGCCGCGCGCGCCCGCGCGGATCACCGCGATCACGTCCTGCGCGGCATCGGAGACCGACAGCGCGAGGAACCGCACGGCGGGATGCCGCTCTGCTACGCGCCGGATCACCTCGACTCCGCCGCCGTCGGGCATGTGCACGTCGACCAGCACGACATCCGGTTGCGTGGCGGCGATCGTCTCGACGGCGGCGTCCACCGTCGCGGCGTCGCCCGCGATGTCGACCAGCCCGTCCAGCTCGATACGCACCCCCGCGCGGAAGAGCTGGTGGTCGTCGACGATCACAACGCGCGGTCCGCTCACAGCCTGCCCTCCATGACGAGCTCGACTTCCGTGCCGCCGCCAGGTGAGCTATGGATCTCGGCGCGTCCGCCGTTGCGCGCCATGCGGCCGATGATCGACTCGCGCACGCCCCGCCGGTCCGCGGGAATCGCGGCAGGATCGAAGCCCGGGCCGCGGTCCCGGACGAACACGTGCTTGCGGCTGACGGTGAGCTCGGCGAAGACGTCCACCGTCGAGCCGCCGCCGAACTTGGCAGCGTTCAGCATCGCCTCGCGCGCGGCTGCGACGATCGCCTCGGCGCCGGGGTCGAGATCGCAGTCGCCGACGGCGACCACCTCCACAGCCACCCCGCGACTGTCCTCGACGTCGGCAGCCGCCGCCTCGAGCGCGCCCCGCATGCGGCCGGAGGCGGCGGCGCTGGAGCGACCCGACAGCCACGCCCGCAGCTCGCGCTCCTGGCGGCGCGCGAGGCCCGCGACCTCGCGGGGGTCGGAGGAGCGCTGCTGCATCAGCGCGAGTGTCTGCAGCACGGAGTCGTGCAGGTGCGCGGCCATCTCCGCCCGCTCCTGCGAGCGCACCCGCTCAGCGCGCTCCGTCGCCAGCGAGCGCACCAGTCGCAGTATCCAGGGCGCGAAGATCACCGCCAGCGCGACGACCACGACGACCACGGCGAGCACCACGTCGCGGGCGGCGCTGAGCGAGTCGGTCGCCTGGAGGAACACCAGCCCGGCCGCGACGACGAGCGCGATGCCGAGGCCGACGCGCGACACGACCGCCGCGCCGCGGCCGATGGCGTGCAGGTCGTCCGGCACAGTGGCCGGCTCGGCGGCGGCGGGGCGACTCGAGGTGGACTGCCGCCAAAGGAGTGCGCCGCCTCCGGCGATCAGGACGAGCGGCCACACGAGCGCATCGGCGAACCAGATGCCGAGCGCGCGCAGCGCGAGCAACACGGCCATCAGCAGCAGGGCGACCCCGAGCGCGACCTCCGCGGATGCACGTCCGTCGCGGCGGGACGGCGAGCGTGGCCGGACGATTGCGCCGTCTTCCTCCGTGCCGGGCATCACCAGCCATGCGAGCGCGTAGAGGAGGAATCCCGCGCCGCCCGCCGCGGCGGCGGCGACGAACACGATGCGGACGACCAGTGGGTCGACGTCGAGCCGGTTTGCGATGCCCGCACAGACGCCGGCGAGCACGCGATGCTCCCGATCGCGTCGCAGGCCCGGCCGGGCGCTCGTCGTGCCGGCCTCGCTGGCCATTCCGGGCCGCATCATCGCAGGACGCGAATCGGACCTAGGCGCGGCGGCTGAGCCCGGCGGTGAGCGCGATCGCGCCGAGCGCCGCGCACACCATCGGACCAACCGCGGCGAAGCGCAGGTCGAACACGTCCAGCTGGTCGAGCAGCAGCACCGCCCCGAAGCAGACCAGCACGAGCCCCGCCACCAAGGACACGAAGTCGGGGCGCCTCGAATCGCGGGCTTCGTCAATCACGCGCGAGCGTCCCGCAGGCGGTGTTGCCCGAACGCAGGTCGGACTCGTGGAGCGACTCTCCGTCTCCTGCGTGCTTCACCTGCAGGAGTCCCATGCCCACGTCACCATGGACGATCACCACGGGGACGCCACGCCGCGCCCGCGGCGCCTCCTGCCAGTTCACGTCGACCCCGCCGCTCTCGCGGTCGAAGACCTGGACAGCGCCGACGCCGACGTCGGCACGGCTTGCCACGCACACGTCTTCGGGCACCACGATGACGCCCTCGCCGATTCCGACGTCGACGGTCACGCCGGTGGGGCCCTCCGGCAGCCGCGTGTCGCGCAGGTCGACGGTCAGGCTCCCGATGCCCAGCTCGTAGCGATCGCGGATGTCGGCGGCCGCTGCGGGACGGTAAGCCCGTTCGCCGATCCCGCCGTCCAGGTCGATATCTGCGGCTGCCACGATCGCGACCGGGATCGCAAGCGCGAGGGCCGGCACGATCAGCCACCGCAGGCCGCCCAGGAAGGCGCCGGCGACCAGCATCACGCCGGCGGCGATCACCAGGGCCGCGACCACGGTGCCGCCCCCGATCGCCGCGGCCCAGGCCCCGGCGATCGCGATCAGGCCGCTCAGCGCCAGCAGCCCGAGCCCGAGCGCCACGGCCACTACCACGTCTCGTGCGCTGCCCATCGGACGCTCGCCACTGACGAGCCACCACACGAGGAAACCGACCAGCGCGACGGCCGCCAGCGGCAGGACCACGAGGCCGGCAACGAGCCCGAGCCCGAGCAGCGCGAGCACCGGAACGAGCAGCAGCGGGGCGGCGACCACGACCAGCGCGACCACGGCGAGCGCCGTGAGCGCGCGGCTGCGCTCGCGGGGCGGGGCGGCCCGGGGGGCGCCGTCGTCCTCGGGTACGAACACCCATGCCGCGAGGTAGAGCAGCCCGCCGACCCCGCCCAGCAGCAGGGACGCCGCGAAGGCGATGCGGAACAGGACCGGGTCGATGTTGAAGTAGCGTCCGAGCCCGCCCGCCACGCCCGCGATCACGCGGTCGTTACGCGAGCGCTGCAGGCGCCGCGGGCCGGCTTGGACGGCGCCCTCGGCCGCTTCGGGATCGGGACCGGGGGAAGCTGGTCGTTCATCAGGCTCCGTTCGTCGCGTTCGATGATCGACGCACAGCCTGACGCGGTGCTGCCTTCCCGCCTATTGGGAATCTCCCCTAGGGACTGACGTAAGCAGCGTGACCCGCGGGTGCGCGCGCGGGGCGGGGGAGATAGTCTGCCGCGCGATTCCCAGTTCCCCAAACCAAGGAAGGCAGGACATATGAACACCGGCGCTTTCTGGCGTCGCCTGGCGGCGACGTTCCTATTGATCTGCTTTGTGTCCGTGGTTCCCGCGTCGGCGGCCTCGACGGACGTCGTGGCAACCGGGTTGAACGACCCGCGTGGCATCGACGCCGCCGACGGCGACCACGGAGATCGCTTGCTCGTCGCACAGACCGGCTCCGGCGAGATCACGGAGATCCTGACGCGGAAGGGTGACTCCACGGTTCGGCCGTTCGCCACGCTACCGTCCGATCTGAGCCTGAGCGGGATTGCGGCATACGGCTTCCGCAACGCGTACGCCCTCGTCGGACCGAACGAGGAGAACGCCCCTCCGACGGGTCGGCTCGTCCGGATCGCGCGAAACGGCACTCCCACGTCGGTCGCCGACATCGCGGCATACCAGGCGGGTGACCCGGACCCGTTCGACCAGGAAGGCGCGCCCGAGGAGTCGAATCCCTTCGGAATCACGTTGCTGCGCCACGGCGTGCTTGTCACGGACGCGGCGGGCAACGACCTCCTGAGGATCGCCAAGGACGGGTCGATCGAGACGGTCGCGCGCTTTCCCACGCGCACGCTGCCGTTTCCGGAAGGAGTGCCCGACGGGCCGCCGCCGGGGACGCCGATCGAGGCCGAGGCCGTGCCCACCGCGGTCGCGGTCGGCCCGGACGGCGCCTGGTACGTGTCTGAGCTGCGCGGGTTCCCGTTCACGAAGGGAGCGTCGCGGATCTGGAGGATCGAGCCGGGCACCGAGGACGTGACCTGCGACCCGGACGCGAAGCGGGGCCCCTGTCGCCTGTTCGCGGACGGCTTCACGTCGGTGATCGACCTGACCTTCGCCGGTGACACGATGCTCGTGCTCGAGCTCGCGAAGGACGGCCTGCTCGCGCTCGAGAGTGGGGGTGAGGGCAGCCCACCGCCGCCGGGCGCGCTGTGGGCGCTCGACGACGACTCCAGGACCGAGATCGTCCCGGGGTCGCTGGTCGCACCAGGCGGGGTTGCGGTCGCTGACGAGGACCGGATCTACGTCACCACGGGGACGCTGTTCGGTCCCGGCGGCGGCGCGGTGGTCCGGATCAAGGACGCGCTCGACGATGACGACGAGGACGACCACCGCGGCGGTGACCGTGACCACGGCGATCGGCGCGACAAGCAGCACAAGCACAAGAAGCACGACAAGCATCACAAGCGCGACAAGCACCACGACGACTAGGCCTCGCGCCTGGTCTTCGGAGAGCGGAGGGGCGGCTTGCGCCGCCCCTCTTCGGTTAGGCTCGGCGCGTGCCCGCCACGCTGTACTCGCTCGCGCTGTCGCACCCCGCGCATGCGGCGCGCCTGATGCTGGAGCGCAAGGGGATCGAGCACGAGGTCAAGGACCTGTTCCCCGGCGCGCACCCGGTGCAGCTTCTTCTGGCGGGATTTCGCGGCGGCACGGTGCCCGCGATGAAGCTGGACGGGCAGCGAATGCAGGGATCGCTGAAGATCTCGCGGGCGCTGGAGGAGCTTCAAGCCGAGCCGCGGCTGTTCCCGGCCGACCCCGGGCAGAGGCGAGCCGTCGAGGAGGCCGAGGTGTGGGGCGAGCGCGAGTTCCAGCCGGTGCCGCGCCGCATGTTTCGATGGGGCGTCTCGCGCCGTCAGGCACTGCGGGTCTGGGCGGTACGCGACATGGGCATGCCCGCGCCCCAGCTGGCCGCCTGGGCGCAGCTGCCGCTCGCGCACCTGTTCGCGCGGATTGCGGGAGTGTCCGACGCGCGAATCCGCGCCGATGTCGCCGGCCTGCCCGCTGCGCTCGACCACGTGGATCGCCTGATCGCCGACGGCGTGCTGGGCGGCGAGAGCCTCAACGCCGCGGACTTCCAGATCGGCACCACCGTGCGGGTGCTGCTGGCCTACTCGGACCTGCGCGAGCAGCTCGAGGGCCGGCCGGCCGCGGCCCTCGCGCAGCGCGTGCTGCCGCGGTATCCCGGGCCGATGCCGGCATTCCTGCCGTCCGAGTGGCTGGCCGCCGCCTGAGCCGGGCCCTCAACGGGGCGGCCGCGGGGGCCGCGGCCGCAGCCGTGTGGGCCTTCCAGCAACCGCTCGACAAGCGCATGTTCGGCACGCGCTACGACGACGTCGAGCTGCTCGGGAAGATCGTCACGCGCGGGGCTGCATGGCCGCTTGCGGGGCTCGCGATGCATGCGGCCAACGGGGCGATGTTCGGCGCCACGTATGCGGCCCTGCGGCCGCGCCTCCCGGGGCCGCCCGTGGCGCTCGCGTTCACCGCGGCAATGGCGGAGAACTTCGGCTTCTGGCCGCTGGGCCGCGTGATCGACCGCCATCATCCGGCGCGGCGGCAGCTCGAGCGGCTGCGGGGCAACCGCCGCGCCCTCGCCGCTGCCACCTGGCGGCATGCCATCTTCGGCGTGCTGCTGGGCGCGATCGAGCAGCGTCTCAACCCCGGCCCCCTACCATCCCCTGTCAGGAGCTCGACATCGACGCCGGGAGGCACCCGCACATGAGCAACCGCACCTTCGTAATCGGAGTGGGCATGACCAAATTCGAGAAGCCCGGGTCACGCGAGTGGGACTACCCCGACATGGCGCGCGAGGCCGGCACGAAGGCACTCGAGGACGCCGGCGTTGCCTACGACCGGGTGGAGCAGGCATTTGTCGGGTACTGCTACGGCGAGTCCACCTCCGGGCAGCGCGCGGTGTATGGGCTGGGTCTCACAGGTATCCCGGTGGTGAACGTCAACAACAACTGCTCGACGGGATCGTCCGCGCTGTACATGGCGCGCCAGGCGGTGCGCGGCGGGCTCGCCGACTGCGCGCTCGCGCTCGGCTTCGAGAAAATGGAAAAAGGGTCTTTGGGCGTGAAGTACACGGACCGCACGAACCCGATCGACAAGCACCTGATGACCATGTTCGAGGTGCGCGAGCCCGAGCAGTCGCCCTTTGCGCCGCAGATGTTCGGCAACGCGGGCCGCGAGCACATGGAGCGCTACGGATCCGAGCCGGACCACTATGCGTGGATCGGCTGGAAGAACCACAAGCACTCGGTCAACAACCCGTACGCGCAGTTCCAGGACGAGTACTCGCTGGATGACATCAAGGCCGCCAAGATGATCCACGAGCCGCTCACCAAGCTGCAGTGCTCGCCCACCTCCGACGGGTCCGCCTGCGCGATCGTGGCGAGCGAGCGGCTGGTCGACGAGCTCGGCCTGTGGGACCGCGCGGTCGAGATCGCGGGGCAGGCGATGGTCACCGACATGCCCTCGAGCTTCGAGGAGCGCAGCTCGATCAAGATCGTCGGGTACGACATGTCGAAGAAGGCGGCCGACCAGGCCTACGAGCAGGCGGGCGTGGGACCCGCCGACGTCGACGTGATCGAGTTGCACGATTGCTTCTCCGCTAACGAGCTGATCACCTACGAGGCGCTCGGCCTCGCGGCCGAGGGCGAGGGCCACAAGCTCGTCGAGGCCGAGGACACCACGTATGGCGGGCGCTGGGTCGTGAACCCCTCCGGCGGCCTGATCTCCAAGGGGCACCCGCTGGGCGCGACAGGATTGGCGCAGTGCTCGGAGTTGACCTGGCAGTTGCGCGGTGACGCGGACAAGCGCCAGGTCGAGGGCGCGCAGGTCGGCCTCCAGCACAACATCGGCCTGGGTGGGGCCGCGGTGGTGTCGGTCTACAGGCCTGCGGCCTAGCAGCATCGGGGGTGCACAGCCCCGAGCCGCGGATCGCGCGCTCGCATCCGCGGCTCGTGGCTTTCCCCCGGTGGGCTACTCCTCGATCGTCCCCCCTGTGCTGAAGTCCGTCCCGTCCGCGCAGAGGTTTTCGGATGGGTCGGGTGCCGTGGTGCCGTCGCCCACGCAGTCCGCCCGGTTCCCGCGCGAGACGTTGCCGGTGATCTCGGTGTCGTCGCCGTCGTTCTCGATGCCGTCGCCGGCGTTGTACTTCGCCCGGTTGCGGTCGAGCGTGGTGGCGGTCCCGGACAGCAGGTGGATTCCGTCCACGCCGTTGCCGGTCGCCGCGTTCTCCCGGAGGGTGTTGCCGTCACCTTCGACGGTCAGCCCGCTGTAGCCGTTGTCCTTTGCGACGTTGCGCTCGATCACGTTTTCGTCCCCCGTGATCAGGAATCCGGCGTCGCCCTCGGAGCCGTTCAGGCTTGCCCTGTTGTCGCGGATCAGCGCACCGCTCATCTCCAGGCCGAAGCCCTCCTCGACGTTCATCGAGCTGGTGTTGCCGGTGACGCGGAAGCAGGGGAACGGGACGTCGCTGCACGGAGTGTCGCCGGGATCGATGGCGATCACGAACCCGTCGGCGTCGTTGTTCACGCCCTCGGCCCAGTTGCCCACGACGCGGCCTTCGTGGCACGTGGTGGAGCATTCGACCGTGAAGGCGTTGTCACCGAACCCCCCGGCGGCCCTGTTGCGCTCGACGACCGGATTGGCACCGGAGGCCAGGAGCCCACCACCGCTGCAGGCCAGCGCGACGTTCTCCTGCAGGGCGTTGTCGTCACCGGAGACCTCGATGCAGCGGCCGTCGGCGATCCTCCCCGTGTTCTTGCGGATCGTGTTGGCGTCCCCGACGACGCTGAAGGCCGGCGCGTCCTCGCACACGCTCGCGGTGTTGCCTTCGACCAGCAGCGCGTTCCCGGTCAGGTTGAAGCAGCCCTCCCCGAAGTTGGTGACGCGGTTCTTCAGCACTCGGCCATCATTGCCCTCCACCTGGATTGCGCTCACCTCGCCTCCGCTCACCGCCGACCTTTCAATCCGGAACCCGTCCCCCTTCACGTCCACGCCCGCGATGTCGGAGTGGATCGCCTGCAAGCGCTCGACGCGCAGGCCGTTCACGTCGAAGGCTTCACGTGCCTCCACGGCCTTTGTCGCGTGGCGGACGGTGAGGCACTTGATCGTCACGTCGTCGGCCGCGACATCGAAGCCGATGTCGCCGGCACCTGCCTCGGGTGGAGCCGGCGTCGCGGCGTCCACGACCGCCCGATCGTCGTCGTCATCGTCGCAAGATCCCCTGACCGTGATCTGCTTGTCGATGTCGATGTCGCTCTCGTAGTAGACGCCCTCCCTGATCTTGACCGTGTCGCCGGCGGCCGCGGCCGCGATGCAGTCCTCGAGGCCCGTCGGGCCCTCCGGGCACGTGCTGCTTGGATAGGAGAACGTCGCGTGGGCACCCGCTCCGGTCGAGGCCAGCGCCACCGCTCCCGCGAACGCGGCGACCACCGTGGCGGCCGCGACGACGCGCGTG
The DNA here is from genome assembly GCA_963816975.1 of uncultured Solirubrobacterales bacterium. GTDB lineage: Bacteria > Actinomycetota > Thermoleophilia > Solirubrobacterales > JBBDJG01 > DASRIA01. The sequence goes on from CAWFMD010000001.1 coordinate 203,653, forward strand.
ACGTGTGATCCGAGTCTCATCCGCATCCTCCAGTTCTCAAGTTGTCCGGCTTGGTCACGACGTGCGCGAACGCGCCGCGCGGGCACGGTTGCATGCGGCTCGCCCGCCACATACCTCGTCCCTCGTTGCGCTCCATCGGGCCCCTCCATGGCCCTCACCGCCCACGTGTCTGGGCGTGAGGCCGCCAATCCGCCTGCCTGGAAAGAACTGCGCCGGCCGTGTTGTGTCGACGACCTCCGCGGTGACAGTCCGCGCCCGACCCTAACGAGTCCGCGCGCGCGGGGTCAAGAGGGGGCGGGCGGACGCTGGCGCCGCTCGAAGCCGGGCGCGATCGCGCGCCGCGGCCCAGGCGCGGCGCCACTCGGGAGCGACGGGCCGAGGTCCACGTCGAACGGCACGGAGCGTGGCCGGAGCGGCAGCCGTGACGTCACGCCGCCAAGGCGCTCGGTCAGGAAGGATGCGGCGAGGGCCACCAGCAAGATCCCGAGAACGCGGCGCATATCAGCTTCCGATACTCAAATCGGCGCAGCAATGCGGCGGCCGGCCCAATAGGATCGGGCCATGCAGGGGGGAGACGAACTGCCGCTGGGCTCGGCCATCACGCCGAACCTCGCGCAGTTCCAGCAGCTGGCCGCCTCGCCGGACTCGGGACCGGTTGTGATGATCAACCTGTTGAAGTTCCGCAACGGTGACGCCCCCGACGGGACCACGGGTGTCGAGGAATACCGGCGCTACGGCGACACGGCCCTCGAGATGGTCGAGCACCAGGGCGGGCGGCTGTTGTGGGCGGGAACGGGCGATCAGGTGCTGATCGGTGACGCGGAGCAGGACTGGGACGCGGTGCTGCTTGTCGAGTACCCGTCGCGCGCGGCGTTCGTGGAGATGGTGTCGCGCCCGGAGTACCTCGAGGCCCACGCGCATCGCGAGCGAGCGCTCGAGCGCACGATCGTGATTGCGTGCACGCCGGCGCCGCTCGACGCGCCTCTCGGCACGGCCACATAACGCCCGACCTACACCGGTAACGCCCGAGCCGCCACCCTCTCCGGGTGGCATCAGAAGCGAGCGCATACCGCGCGGATCCGCGGCCACCCGGAATCGGTCGCGCGATCGCGGCTGTTTCCGCTCGGCAACATGGGGTCGTCGCGGGGCGCCAGTTGTCTCAGCCACCGGGCCGCCGGTGACCTGCACGGGCTACGGCGGAGCACCAAGCTCGAGGTGACGGTGCCACGTGGCCGCGCCGTGCCGCCAGATCTCTACGCGCTGGACCGCGCCGAGCGCCTGCAGGTGCTCGACCTCGATGCCGTGCAGGGCGCTCTCTCACGCGCGCGTGGCCGGCGCGGGGCGAGGGCGTTGCGGAAGGCGATCGCGGGATCGCCGCCCGCCGATACGCGCAGCGTGCTCGAGGACCGGCATTCGAACTGAGCTCGACGGCTTCGCCTACCACCGCACCCGCCGCGACCGGGAGCGCGATGGCGCCAGCGATGCCGACCTCGAGCTGGCCGGCTACCACGTCCTGCGCCTGACCTGGGACGACGGCGTTGTCCACGGCGAGCGCACCGCCCGCCGCCTGCGGGGAGGCTCGGCGCTGCGCTCACAGGCCGTGATGCGGCCACTCCGGGTTGACCTCTCCGCGCTTGAAGGCCGCGGCGCCGATCGTGTGGCTGTCCTTGCGCATGAACATCGAGAGCGTCTGCTCGGCTTCGATGCGCAGCCGCTCCTCGAGCGTGCGCCCGATCCCGCGGATCACCGACTCCTTGTCGGAGCGGATCGCGCCCTGCGGCAACGCGGCGATCTGGTGGGCCAGCTCCTGGGCGCGCGCGAGCGCACGGCCGCGGGGCACCACCTCGTTCACGAGCCCGATGCGTTCCGCCTCGCGCACGTCGATCCGGCGGCCGGTGATGATCAGCTCCATCGCCTTGGCGAAGCCCACGACCAGCGGGAGCCTGACCGTCATGCCGTCCCCGCCAACGATGTTCCAGCGCCGCTCCAGCGCGCCGAACTCGGCGTTCTCGGCGGCGATGCGAATGTCGGCCAGCACCGCCGTCTCCAGCCCCGCGGCGAACGCGTAGCCGTTGACCGCCGCGATCACCGGCTTGAAGATGTCGACGCGGCGCGTGTAGCCGCACTCGCCGGGGGAGTTGTAGAGCGACCGGCGGAACTCCTCGTAGTCGGGCGCTTCGGTCAGTGCCGCGGCGTCGGCCAGGTCCCAGCCCGCACAGAATGTCGTGTCGCCGGCGCCGGTGATCACGAGCACGAAGGCTGCCTCGTCGTCGCGGAAGCGCTGCCACGCGTGGTGCAGCTCGCGATTCATGGTGCGGTTGACCGCGTTGTGCTGGTCGGGGCGGTTGTAGGTGAGCGTCACGACGTGATCCTGGTGGTCGTAGATCAGGGTCTCGTATTCCAATTTGCCTCCTTCGGTAGCGCCGCCGACCTTCTCACAAGGAAGGCGGCCGGGCTCGGCCGCCTCATCCTGGGCCTCCGGCCCGAGCGCGATCAATTCGTGTGGCGCGTTCGCCTCAACGTATGTACGGTGGCTGGACTGCACCTGCTGCACCTCTCGCAGCCTGAAACGGATTTCGCGCCGGCCAGGAGGGCCATGTTTCCCGCAACTGTCACCCCCCGCTGCTTCACCGACCTCGCACGCCGCACCGCCGTGCGCCTCCTCGTCGCGCTCGCCGCCCTGACCGGCGTGCTCGCGCTGCCGGCCTCCGCACCTGCCGTCGGCCTGCCTCCGGGATTCGAGGCATCTGTGGCGTTCTCCGGCCTGGCCCAGCCGATCGCGGTCCAGTTCTCGCAGGACGGCCGCGTATTCGTGGCCGAGAAGAGCGGCATCATCAAGGTCTTCGACGGACTGGGCGACACGACCCCGACCGTCTTCGCCGACCTCCGCACGCAGGTCCACAACTACTGGGACCGCGGCGTCGAGGGCATGGCGCTCCATCCCGACTTCCCGGCGACCCCGTACGTGTACGTCTACTACGTGCACGACGCGCCGATCGGCGGCACCGCGCCCACCTGGGGCACGGCGGGCGCTACGTCCGACGGTTGCCCGAACCCGCCGGGCGGGACCGTGGACGGCTGCGTCGTGAGCGGTCGCGTGTCGCGGCTGACCGCGTCCGGAAACACGATGACCGGCCCCGAGCACGTGCTGGTCGAGGACTGGTGCCAGCAGTACCCGAGCCACGCGGGCGGCGGCATCGCCTTCGGCGCGGACGGCTACCTCTACTTCACCGGGGGTGATGGCGCAGCCTGGCACTTCGCCGACTACGGCCAGGACGGCGACCCGCTGAACCCTTGCGGCGACCCGCCCGGGGGTGTGGGGACGGCACAAACTCCGCCGACTGCGCAGGGCGGCAGGCTACGCGCGCAGGACCTGCGCACCCCGGGGGACCCGGTCGGGCTCAGCGGCTCGCTGATCCGCATCGACCCGATCACGGGCGACGCGGCGCCGGGGAACCCGCTGTCCGGACACTCCGACCCCAACGCGCGCCGCATCCTCGCCTACGGGCTGCGGAACCCGTTCCGCATGGCGATCCGCCCCGGCACCAACGAGGCCTTCATCGCCGACGTGGGCGGCGGCTTCTGGGAGGAGATCGACCGCGTCAACGGTGGCACGGACCCGGTGCGCAACTTCGGCTGGCCCTGCTACGAGGGCGGCACGCACGGCTACGACGGGTCGGTGTACGCCAAGAAGCTTCCCTCGTGGGACGCGCTCAACCTCGACATCTGCGAGAACCTGTACGCGGACGGCACCTCGGCGGCTCCCTACTGGGCCTACGAGCACGACGTGCCGCTCACGCCCCAGGACAACTGCGACCCGGGTGGCAACTCCATCTCGGGGATCGAGTTCTACCCGAACACGGGCGGTGTGTTCCCCGCCTCGTTCGGCGGCGGCCTGTTCTTCGCCGACTACTCACGCGAGTGCATCTGGGTGATGAAGAAGGGCGCCAACGGGCTCCCGGATCCCCACAACGTCGAGATGTTCGCCAACCTCGGCATCTACCCGGTCGACCTGAAGGTCGGCCCGGGCGGCGACCTGTTCTTTGTCGACATCGCGTTCGGGCAGATCCGCCGGATCACCTACACCGGCGATGACAACCGCGCCCCGACGGCGCACGCCGCGGCCTCCCCCAACTATGGAGAGGCGCCGCTCGAGGTCGGGTTCGACGCCTCCGGGTCCACCGACCCGGACGCAGGCGACACGCTCACCTACGAATGGGACCTCGACGGCGACGGCGAGTTCGAGTCCACCGAGGAGTTCCCGCGCGTGACATACCCGGCGGGGACCCACCAGGTGACCCTGAAGGTGACCGACTCCCACGGCGCGCACCACAGCGACACGGTCACGATCCACTCCGGCGAGACTCCGCCGACCGTGTCGATCGACTCGCCCGGCGAGACGCTCAACTGGCATGTCGGCCAGACCATCAACTTCGCGGGCTCGGCGACGGACGACCAGGACGGCTCGCTGCCGGCCGCGGCGCTGTCGTGGAACCTGGTCCTGAACCACTGCGTGACCGTGGACGCGTGCCACTCGCACCCGGTGCAGGACTTCGCGGGCGTGTCCAGCGGCGCGTTCGTGGGGCCCGACCACGGGTATCCCTCGCACCTGATGCTGCAGGTCACCGCCACCGACTCGGCGGGTCTGACGGACACCAAGACGATCCGGCTCGACCCGCAGACAGCGAACCTGATCGTGAGGTCCGCTCCCGCCGGTCTGAATGTGAGCGTCGACGAGAAGTCGGGGCCGGGGCCGCTCGTGTACGAGGGGATCGTCGGGGCCACCACGACCATCGCGGCGGAGACTCCGCAGTCGGCGGGTGCCACCCACTACGGGTTCGGCTCGTGGTCGGACGGAAAGGCCCAGAGCCACGAGATCACCGTCCCGGCGACGGACGAAACGTACACCGCGACCTTCGATGAGCTGACAAAGCTGACGTTCCTGCCCGTCGCGGATGCCCGCGTCGAGCAGGCAAACCCGAGCACCAACTACGGGACGTCGACCAAGCTGCGCGTGGATACCGCCGCGGGAGCGAACATGCAGAGCTACCTGCGCTTCAACGTGACGGGTGTGACCGGCACGGTCGAGAGCGCAAGGCTGAGGCTGTCCTCCACGACGGAGACCGTCGATGGGCCCGCGCTGCGCGGGGCGGCCGACGGGTGGACCGAGACCGGGGTCAACTGGTCCAACCAGCCGGACGCGGGTGCAAGCGTCATAGACGACCGCTCCGCGATCCCCGCCAATACGTTCATCGAGTACAACGTGAAGCCGCTCGTGACAGATAACGGCCAGGTCAGCTTCGCGTTGCTGCCGACCTCGAGCGACGGTATCGACTTCGCCTCGAAGGAGTTCGCCGACGCCGCGCGCCGGCCGGTGCTCGAACTGCTCGTCCAGAGCGCGGACCACACGGCGCCCACGGCGGCGACCGACCTGGCGGCGCACGCGATCGACGCGCGGCGAGTGGATCTCTCGTGGACCCCCGCGACCGACAATCGCGGCGTGACCAACTACGAGATCTACCGCGACGGTGCGCTGCTCGCGACGACCGGCAACGTGACGAGCTTCTCGGACACGACGGTCAACCCGCAGACGACCTACCAGTACACGGTGAAGGCGCTGGACGGTGCCGGCAACCGCGGACCGGAGAGCAACTCCGCCGAGGCGACGACACCCGCGGCGCCGCTCACGACCCTCACCTTCTCTCCGGTCGCGGACACCCGCGTGGAGGACGGCATGCCGTCGGCCAACTTCGGCACCTCCACCAAGCTGCAGTCCGGAGGCGGTCTCCCGCGGCGAGAGAGCTACCTGCGCTTCCAGCTTGCCGGGATCACCGGCCCCGTCGTCGACGCAACCCTGAAGCTGACGTCCACGACCGACGGCACCAAGGACGGTCCCGCCCTGTATGGCGCGGGCGGCGGCTGGAACGAGACCGAGTTGGCCTGGTCCAACCGACCGAGCCATGACGGAACACCCGCCGACGACATCGCGGCCATCCCGAAGGGCACGATCGCGAACTACGACGCGAGGCCGCTCGTGAACGGCAACGGCCTCATCAACATGGCGCTGCTCTCGACGTTCAACGACAACGTGGACTTCGGGTCGCGTGAGCACGCGGACACGGCACTGCGACCGCAGCTGATCGTCACCTTCGATGCGTCGAACAACGACACCACCCCTCCGGCCGCGCCCGGCACCCTGAGCGGCGATGCGCCGACCCCCAACCGGGTGAACCTGTCCTGGGGCGCGGCGACGGACAACGTCGGCGTGACCGGGTACGAGATCCTGCGGGACGGCCACGAGATCGCGACCGTCGGCCCGGTCACGAGCTACGCGGACACCACGGTCAGCCCACTCACTCACTACGACTACGTGGTGAAGGCGATGGACGCGGCCGGCAACCGCTCCCCGGTGAGCAACGCGCTGGGAGTCGACACGCCCGCTCCGCCCAGCACCACGACGACGACGTTCGACGTGACCGCGGACGCGCGCGTCGAAGAGGGCGCTCCGGACGCGAACTTCGGGACCTCCTCAAAGGTGCGCTCCACGAACTCCTCGCCGCCCATGGAGGCGTACTTCAAGTTCAACGTCACCGGACTCAGCGGAACGGTGCACGGTGCAAAGCTGAAGGTGTTCGACTCCAACGACGCGAGCAACAACGGGCCTGCGGTCTACCTGGCCGGCAACAGCTGGACGGAGACCGGCATCACGTGGTCCAACCGGCCGGGACGGATCGGCGCACCGTCCGACAACAAGGTGCAGATCCCGATCGGCACCTGGGTGGAGTACGACGTCGCACCGCTGATCGCCGGCAATGGCGAGGTCACCCTCGTGCTGGTCGGCGACTCGACCGACGGAGCCAACTTCGCCTCGAAGGAGTACACGGACCCGAGCAAGAGGGCGCAGCTGGAAGTGACCTACGGCAGCTGACCCGCCGGCTGCCTCGGTTCGGGGCGTCCATTTCGGCCCGCACACGTCGACGCGCCGCCCCTGAGACGCAGCTGCGCACGTCCGGATAGCCCCCGCGCCGGACTGCGGTCGAATACCGATCCAGGCGCGGGAAAAGCACCCTTCCACGGTCGCCACCGCCGGATACTCTGGCGGTTGACCGGAGAGGAGTGTGATGTTCGGACGAATCATCTTGGGCTTCGACGGGACTGCGCAGTCCAGCGACGCGCTGGCACTCGCGAGGTTGCTCGCGTCGAAGGCAAAGGCATCGGTCGTCGTTGCGCACGTGGTCCCGCGCCCCCCGCCGTTCGACGCACATACCCGGGAGTACGTCAAGCAGGTCCAGTCGCACCTGCGGACCATCCTCGAACCGGCGGTCGCGGCCCTGTCGGGCCTGACCGCCGAGGCCCATCCGATCGAGAGCGGCTCGGCCGCGCGGGGGCTGCACGAGATCGCCGTCGACGAGCGCGCATCCCTGATCGTGATCGGCTCCACCCATCGCGGGCCCGTGGGTCGCGTCGTGCTCGGCAGCGTCGGCGAGGTGCTGCTGGCCGGCGCGCCGGCGGCGGTTGCGGTGGCCCCCAAAGGGTTTGCCACCCGCGCGCCTGAGTCGCTCGGCGTGGTTGCCGTCGGCTACAACGGATCGCCCGAGGGGCAGGCGGCGCTGGACGCGGCGGCCGCGCTCGCGGCCCAGACCGGCGCGCGCTTGCGGGCGATCGCCGTGCATGAGGGATTCGTGCAGGCCCGGCACTCGCTGCGGCCGGGACATCACGGTGACGACTCCGCGATCGCGGATCACCTGGACATGGCGCTCGAGCAGGCGGGCGCAGCCGACCCCGAGCGTGTCGTCTTGAAGGGCGGGGCTGTCACGTGCCTGTGCGAGGCCGCTGAGGGCGCGGACCTGCTCGTGGTCGGGTCCCGGGGGTACGGGCCGTTGCGCCACGCGTTCATGGGGAGCGTGTCCGCTCACCTGATGCGCTCGTGTCCCGTGCCGGTGCTCGTGATGCCGCGCGGCGCGACCGCGGACGAAGGCGCGAACGACGGTCCCGCCCGAGACGTGGCAACCCGGACCTGACGCGTGGGGGAGTCGCCCGACAGCGCGCTGTCCGGCGCCGCGCTCGACCCGCCGCAGGAGGTGCGCGTGGGACCGATCTCGCCCGATCGCCTGCGGGAAGTCCTCGACCCCGCCGACTGGAAGGAGTTCGAGCAGGGCGTCGCGCAGGCCCGTGACGTCCTGAAGGGACGCGCCATCTGGATGGTCAACTCGACGGCGGCCGGTGGCGGCGTGGCGGAGATGCTGCGGTCGTTCGTCGCCTACACGCGCGGAGCGGGCGTCAACGTGCGCTGGATGGTGATGACCGGCACGCCAGAGTTCTTCCGCATCACCAAGCGCATCCACAACATGGTGCATGGCTGGGCCGGGGACGACGGCACGCTGGGGGATGTGGAGCGAGCGGTCTTCGAGAGCGTCTGCGAAGCGAACGCGGACCACGTCGCGAGTGTCGTGCGTCCCGACGACATCGTGCTCCTGCACGATCCGCAGACGGCAGGGATGGTGCCGGGGATGAAGGCGACCGGCGCGCACGTCGTCTGGCGCAGCCACATCGGCGCCGAGCGGCCGAGCGAGCTGGTGCACGGCGCCTGGAGCTTCCTTGGGCAGTACCTGAAGCAGGCCGACGCCTGCATCTTCTCGCGGCACGCCTACGTGCCGGAGTGGGCAAATGCGCTGCGCACCGAGATCATCCAGCCCTCGATCGACGTGTTCTCGCCCAAGAACCAGGATCTCGACGACGCCACGGTGCAGTCGATTCTCACCCACGTGGGCCTGGTCGTCGATCATGCGAGCGACCTGCCTCCCACCTACACGCGCCAGGACGGGACTCCCGGTCGTGTCGACCGCATGTGCGACGTGCTGAGCACCGGCCCTGCGCCGAGCATGGATGACCCACTCGTCGTGCAGGTGTCGCGCTGGGATCGGCTCAAGGATCACATGGGCGTGATGCTGGGGTTTGCCGACCACGCCGTGCACTCCGACGCCCATCTGATCCTGGCGGGGCCGAACGTGACCGCGGTGGCCGACGACCCCGAGGGCGCGGACGTCCTGGAGGAGGTCGCGGCCGCCTGGCGGGAGCTGCCCCATGCCCGTCGCAGCCGGGTGCATCTCGCATGTCTGCCGATGACCGACATCGAGGAGAACGCGGCGATCGTGAACGCGCTCCAGCGGCATGCCGCGGTGGTCGTGCAGAAGAGCCTCGCCGAGGGCTTCGGCCTGACCGTCGCGGAGGCGATGTGGAAGGCGCGGCCGGTCGTCGCCAGTGCCGTCGGGGGCATCCAGGATCAGATCGAGGACGGCGTCACCGGCCTGCTGCTCGACGATCCGAGTGACCTCGAGGGCTTCGGCAGGCAGGTGCTGCGGCTGCTGGACGACGAACCATTGGCCAACCAACTCGGGCGCAGGGCCCGAGAGCAGGTCCGCTCGCAGTTCCTGGCCAACCGGCATGCGATGCAGTACGTGCGGCTGTTCGCCAGCATCATCGAGGCCCGCGCTGATCAGGCTGCCCGCGCGGCCGCGAGCTGAGCGTCAGACGCCGGCGGTCGCGAGCGGGCGCTCCGCGGTCGCCAGCAGCTCGGCCAGCGAGCGTTCCACCTCACGTGCCAGCAGATTCGCGTCGGGTACCGTCTTGCGGTCCGCGTAGATCCCGAAGAAGCCGCGCTCGGCGACGGTGGTGAAACCGATCGAGATCGCGTGCCGGTCCGCCAGCGGTACGACCGGATAGACCTCGTCGAGCGCGCAGCCTGCCATCCACATCGGCTGGCGAGGGCCGGGGATGTTGGAGACGGTGAGGTTGTACGCGCGCGCGCTCGCAACCGCATGAGACACCGCATGCTGCACCGGGTGAGGCGCGTACGAGACGGCATCCAGGGCGGCCTCGGCGCCGAGGTGCTCGCCCGCCTCCTTGCGCGTGTTCATGCCCAGCCGCACGTCGTCGAGTCGCCGCACGGGACATGGCTCGTCGCAGGGCAGGTTCACGTACACGAACGAGATGCGGTTGCCGAGGTCGGCGGCCGCGCCCTCGCGCACGCTCACCGGGACCATTGCCTTCAACCGCGTGGGATCCTCTCCGTGCTCGCGCAGATAGGCGCGCACTCCGCCGGCGGCGACCGCCAGCACCACGTCGTTGATGGTGGTGCCGAAGCGCTCCTTCACGCGGCGCAGGTCGTCCAGGGGCCGTGACACGGTGGCCAGCGTCCGCAGCGGCGAGATCGGCTCGTTCAGCACATGGTGCGGGGTGGAGGGGTTCAGCGCATGGAAGAGCGCCCGGCCCGCGCGCGCCGCTTCGCCGGCAACGCTCACGACGCGCCGGGGCGAGCGCATCAGCCGGGCCGGGAGCCGCAGCAGGCGCAGCTCGTCCACGACTCGGTCCTCGATTGCGCGTGCCAGCAGCTCCGAGCGGTCGGGCTCGGGAGCCGGGTCCCAGCGCGGGGGCGGCTCCACCGGCGGGGTGTCCGGCGTCGCGTCACAGAAGAGACTGGCCAGCTCGACGGCGGCGATCCCGTCGACCATGCAGTGATGGGCCTTGCCCACGACGCCGATGCGCCCGTCCGCGAGGCGGTCGGCGATCCACACCTGCCACAGCGGCCGGTCGCGCGGTAGCGGGGTGGAGTACACGTGCTCGACCAGGCGCCCGATGTCACGGGCGGCGGAATGCCGCACGTGGTCGCGGATGTCGAAAGCGGCATCGTCGACCCACTCCGGATCGTGCACGCCGAACGGGACCCATGCGAGCTTCTGGCGGTAGCGGGGTGCGAAGGGCACGCGCGACTCGATCCGCCGGCGTAGCTCCACGAATGTCGGAGCGGGCTCGCCTTCGCGCGGCCGGAAGATCGCCACCCACCCGACATGCATGTGGGCCGTCGGCGACTCCACCTCCAGGAACGCCGCGTCCAACGGCGAGAGGCGCATGCTGCGACCGTTCGGTGCGGCCATCGAACCATCCTCCCTCACGTCGAGTGGTCCTGCGCCTCATCGTGCCACCACCCGGGCCGACGGCGCCATGCCCACTTTGCATTTCCGCGGAAGCTGCGGCGGAAACTTGCTATCCGTCCAGTCGGCGGGACTCAGCCACGTGCGACGAGCACCGAGCACGGGGCCTCGTGGGCCACGCGCTCGCTGACGCTGGCGAGTGCCTTCACCCCGCTGAGGCGCCGGCTCCCGATCACGATCAGGGACGTCCGTTCCGTGCGGGCGACGTCGACAATCGTGTCCAAAGGCTTGTCGCCGAGTTCGACGACCACCGGCTTCCGCCCGGTTGCGTCGACGATCTCGCCGGCCTGCCGCGCGACCTCGCGCAGCTCTGCGGCTCCCGCAGCGGTCCCCACCCTCAGCATCAGCACGCCGCAGTCGAGGTGGGCGGCGATGCGCGCGGCCAGCGTCGCGGCGCGCGCGGAGCTCTTGGAACCATTGCTCGCAAGCAGGATGGGATCCGGAAAACCCGCATCGCGCTGGGGGCGTCGCGCGACCAGCACCGGGACGTCCGCCTGGTGGACCATCCGCGAAGCCACACTGCCCAGCATGATTCCGCCGGCGCGCGCCCCGGGTCGTGCCCCCACCGCGATCAGGTCGTAACCGGAGGCAAGTCGGCCGATCGTGCCCGCCTCATCTGATGCGTGTACGAGTTCGGCCGAGACCGGCGTTCCCTGCTCGGCGGCGAGCGCGGTGGCCGACTCGAGTGCACGACGCGCCCGCGCGTCGCTGAGCGCGGCCATGCGGGTAGGGCCGGCGCCCGTCGTCCACGTGACCGACACGAGCTCGAGCGAGCCACCGCCGGCCAGCAAAGCAGCCTGGCGGGCAGCCTCCTGCGCGGCGGGGCTGCCGTCGATGCCGCACATGACCCGCGCGAACAGCGGCTCGGTCGCGGCGCGCCCGCGCTCCCTCGCGGAGGGCTGCAATCGGGGTTTCATGTCTGGAGCATCGCCGAGCGGACCGCCGGGTTCATCCGCAGACAGGTGCAGCGATCGTGTGGCGAACTACGCAGGCGCCTCCATGTCGTGGCCTCCCAGCGCGCGCTCGGTCAGCGCTTCCAGGCGCTCGGAGCACACGACCGGGTAGGGCGCGGGCGGCTCGCCCGGGACGAGCGCTCGCATGCGCGCCGGCAGCGACGCCAGCTCCGCGGCCGTGCGCTCCCGCATCCGTGCGAGCGGCTCCGCGCCCACGCGCTCGCCGCCGCGCATGACGGGCACGAGCAGCGGCTGTCCCTCCAGCGATTCGGCGCTGGTCGCGATCACGTCGCCGCACATCGCGCCGTCCGCCCGGCGGCGGAAGACCTGCTTGGGCCCTGGCATCGTGGCCTTTGCGGGGGATCGCTTGAACGTGGAGCGCCAGCGGCCCGCTGCCGGCATGTCGGCGACAAGCTTGTAGACGCCGCCCACGGTCGGGGAGTCCCGGCTGGTCCCCAGGTCGGTGCCCACGCCCCATACGTCGATCGGAGCGCCTGCGGCGACCAGGCGTGCGATCTGCCGTTCCTCGAGGTCGCCGCTTGCCACGACCTGCGCGTCCGGGCAGCCGGCCGCGTCGAGCAGCGCCCGGGCCTCGCGTGCGAGCGCGGCCAGGTCTCCCGAGTCGATCCGGGCTCCCGCGAGCCGCACGCCCGCGGCGCGCGCCGCGGAGATCGCGTGCCGCACGCCCTGCACGGCGTCATAGGTGTCCACGAGCATCACGGCGTTGTCCGGCCAGTCCTCCATGAAGCACCGGAATGCGTCCTCCTCGTGCTCGAACGACATCACGTAGGAGTGCGCCATCGTCCCGACCGGGCGCAACCCGTAGCGCTTCGCGGCCGCCACGTTCGAGGTGCCGCCCGCGCCCGCGATCGCGGCCGAGCGCGCCACCTTCATCGCGGCGTCCACGCCATGGTCGCGCCGCGCCGAGAAGTCCACGAGCCTGCCTGCCCGATCGGGCATCCCGCCGCCGATCGCCAGCACGAGCCGCGCTGCCTTGGTCGCGACCGCGGTCTGGAAGTTGATCTGGTTGAGTAGGAGGGTCTCGAGCATCTGCGCCTCGATGCGGGGGGCGGTGACCCGCACCAGCGGCTCGTTCGCAAAGCACACGGTTCCCTCGGGCATCGCATCGACGTCACCCGTGAAGCGGAAGGCCGCGAGGTAATCGAGGAATGGCTGGCCGAACCCCTGGGATCGCAGGTACTGGAGCTCAGCCGGGCCAAAGCGCATCTGGACGACGAGCGAAAGCGCGGGTCCGAGACCGGCCGCCACGAGCCATTCGCGGTGAGGCGGCAGCTCGCGCACGAACAGCTCGAACACCGAGACGTCGTTCATGTCGTGGCGGAGGTAGCTCGCCGCCATCGCCAGCTCGTACTGGTCTGTGAGCAGGCTCGTCTCGGGCGGCGTCAGCAGCCCGGGGTCGTCGGCGTCAGGCATCGCCGGCGCAACTTAGCGCGGCGCTGCCGAGTCCGGGCGCTCTAGCGTGCCGCGTCGAGCAGCACGCGCCGCTCGGCCGCCGCGATCAAGCGCCGGGTGCGGTCGACCACGTCCATGTTCACGGAGATCGCATCGATGCCGGCACGCACCAATAGCTCCGCGTACTCGGCGTGCACCGAGGGCGCCTGGCCGCAGATCGACGTCTGCAGGCCGAGCTTGCGGGCTGTCGGGATCAGCTGCTGCAGGTAGGCGGTCACGGCGGGATCGCGCTCGTCGAACACTTCGGCAAGCACCTCGGAGTCGCGGTCGGCGCCCAGCACCAGCTGCGTAAGGTCGTTCGACCCGATCGAGATGCCCGCGACGCCGAGCGCCGCGTAGGCCTCCAGGTTGAACAGCACGGATGGCACCTCCGCCATCACCCACAGCTCGAAGCCCTCGCGGTCGAGCAGCCCGGATTGCGCCACCAGTGCACGACACGCGCGCAGCTCCTTTGTCGAGCGCACGAACGGCAGCATCACGTGGAAGTTGGAGTGGCCCGCATCCCAGACGCGCCGCACGGCCTCCAGTTCGAGCGCGAACACCTCCGGTTCCTGCACGTACCGGTGCGCGCCGCGGAAGCCGATCATCGGGTTGGCCTCCTCCGGCTCGAAGCGGTCCCCGCCCTCCAGGCCGCGGAACTCGTTGGTGCGGAAGTCGATCGTGCGGTATGTGATCGGCCGCGGTTCGAAGGCGGACGCGAAGGTCGTGAGTGCCTGCGCCATCCGGTCGACGAACTCCGGGCCGCGACCCTGCTCGAGCAGCAGGCGCGGATGCGCTCCCGCGAGCGCCTCGATCACCATCAGCTCGGCGCGCAGCAGCCCGACGCCATCGACGGACAGCGCGGCCGCGCGCTCCACCTGCGACGGCTCCGACAGGTTGACCAGGAGCTTGGTGCCGGTCACCGGCGCCGCCTCCGCCGCCGGCGCCGTCAACGGCACGGCGGCCGGGGCCGGGGCCGCGCCCTGGCGCACGATCCCGTGCGTGGCGTCCACGGTGACGAGCTCACCGTCTCGCAGGCGGGTGGTTCCCTCGCTGGTGCCCACCAGGCACGGAATCCCGAGCTCACGCGACACGATCGCCGCGTGACACGTCATGCCACCCGAGTCGGTGACGATCGCCGCGGCCTTCCGCATCAGCGGCACCCAGTCGGGCGCGGTCATGTGGGTGACCAGCACATCGCCGGCGTTGAGGCGCGTTGCGTCCGACAGCTCGCGGATCACGCGCACAGGACCACTCGCCAGGCCGGGCGCCGCGCCCAGGCCCTTGACCAGCTCGGCGCCCAGGTGCACACGGCCGTCCGCGCCGCCGTCGCCGCCCGCCGACGTCACCGGGCGCGATTGCAGCATCCAGGCCTTGCCGTCGGGGTCGAACGCCCATTCGGTGTCCTGGGCGCTTGCGTAGTGCTCCTCGATGCGACTCCCGAGCACGGCCAACTCGCCGACCTCGTCGTCGGACAGGGTCGGTTGTCGTCCCTCGTCGCCTTGCAGCATGCGCGTGACCGTGCCGCCGCTGGGCTTGGACTCGATCACCAGCTCCTTGCCCTTGATGTCACGTTCCTTGATGTGGAGCGTCGGCTTGTCCACCACGTAGCGGTCCGGGGACACGCTGCCCGACACGACTGCTTCGCCGAGGCCGAACGATCCCTCGATCACCAGCTCGTCGCGGTTTCCGCTGGCGGGGTTGATCGTGAACATCACGCCCGAGCGCGTCGACTGGATCTGGCGCTGCACCACGACGGCAATGTCGATGTCGGTTTGGCTGAAGCCCTGTTTCGCCCGGTAGAAGATCGTGCGTGCCCCGAACAGGGAGGCCCAGCAGCGGCGCACCGCGTCGGCCACGGCCGCGGGGCCCTTGATGTTCAGAAACGTCTCGTTCATGCCCGCGAACGACGCCGCCTCGGTGTCCTCCGCGGTCGCGGAGGAGCGCACGGCCACGGGCGCTTTGTCCTCGCCCTCGCACACTTGCGCATAGGCCTGCACGATTGCCTGCTCGATCCAGCGCGGCAGGGATTGATCGCGCACCATGGCCTGTGCCTCCGATGCGCGCCGCTCGAGCTCGGTCACGTCGTCGACGTCGAGGTCACCGAGCAGTGCCGCAAGGCGCTCGCGCAGGTCCGTTTCGTCCACGAACGCGGCGTAGGTCGGCGCGCCGACCACGAAGCCGCCTGGCACGGGCACGCCGGCCTGGGTCAGCTCGCCGAGGTTGGCGCCCTTGCCGCCGGCCCACGGTACGTCGGCGCGGCTG
Organism: uncultured Solirubrobacterales bacterium; assembly: GCA_963816975.1. Classification (GTDB taxonomy): domain Bacteria; phylum Actinomycetota; class Thermoleophilia; order Solirubrobacterales; family JBBDJG01; genus DASRIA01. Next base: position 219,314 of record CAWFMD010000001.1, read on the forward strand.
AGGTCAGAGAAGAAGCGGGTGGGGGACGCCTTGGGCCCGGCCGGCGCGGAGCTCTGCTTGGGGGCCTTGACTTGGGTAGTCGTCATGGGGGCAGGCTAGCCCCGCTGCGGAGCCACGCTATCGGGACGATGCCGCGCACCGGCTGCGTACTTATCCCTGACGGGTGGGGCCGTTTGGACGAACCGCGGGGGGCCGGTTATTCGACCTTGCCGCGGGCGCCCTTCACGAGCGTGGCGGCGTGGCGGCGCAGCCGCTCGAGATCGGCGCTGATCTGGCCGAGTGCCAAACGGGCGCTGCGGAAGCTTTCAGTGTTGCTCGCAGCGGACGCACGCGGGCCCGACGGTGGGGAGGCGGGCCGCACCAACACCGTGGCCGGCTCGATCGATTCGGACAGTGCCTGTTCTCGCCTCGCCATCACTCCTCCTCCCGCAGCGCTGAACGATACCCCTATGCGGCGCCGCCATGCGGTCCGTGCCGCAGTCGTTCGTTTTCCTCCTCGAGCTGGCGCACGCGCCGGCGCAGTGCCACGATCGAGCCCTCGATGCCCGCCACCGATCCGCGCGCCTGGCGCAGCATCTCGATCACCCGCCGCTGGTCCGCCGCGGCGGACGGTGCACGAGTCGACCGCAGCTGGACTGCTGGGTTTCCTGGGCGATGCTCTGCGTCCGCCATGAGCAACCTCCGACGCTTGACGCTTGCAACCTATGGCGCCGCTCCGCCAATGGCATCGGTGGGGACAGCTGTCCCGACTCAGTACTTCCCACTGATGGATCCGGCGCCGCGCGATACCGACCTGCTCAGTCGGCGAGCGCGCCAGCCATCCCCTTCAGGCCGACGTCCATGAGCTGCCACGCCGTCCCCGCATGGAAGGGCTCGCCCGCGTTGAAGCGCATCGGCAGGTAGAAGCCGAGCATCTTCTTGCCGAGCCGCCAGAGCGGGGAGACGCCGACCTTGTAGTCGCCGTCGGCGTCGGGACGGACCTCGACCGGCCGGGCGGGGTCGCCGGTGACCCGCAGCGGGACCTGCGCGAACGTCGCCTTGTCGAGCATCTCCATCACGCACATGCTGACCGGGTCGAACGGGCTGGTGAAGGGGCCACCGTCCACTTGCGACGCGATGTGATCCGCCGTCGCGTCGGCCTGCAGCATCGCCAGGAACGCCTGCTTGACCGGGAAGTCCCCCGCGTCGCCGGGCGCATAGATGTCCGGGTGCCCCTTCACCTGGCGCGTGTCGGGCTCCGTTTCGAGAAACCCGCGGTCATCTGCGGGCAGCGCGTCGTACCGGCAGGCGGCGACATAGGGCGGAAAGGAGATCAGCTGGTCGAACGGGCGCGAAATCCCGCCCGCGAAGCTCGCCTTGTCCGCGGTGATGCGCTCGACGACCTCGTCGGTGTGTCCTGCGATGCCGCGTTGCTCGAACTCGTCCACGACGACCTCGTGCAGGCGCGGCCCAAACGCCTGGATGAACGATTGCTCGAAGGTCGCGCATGTGATCTTCACACGATCACGCAGGCCTTCGCGGCGCAGCCACGTTTCGAGCATGAAGACGATCTCGTACAGCGGCCCGGCGCACTTGTTGTTCGGGGGCACGACGAACAGCACCTGTTGGTCGGTGCCGGCGGCCGCGCGCCCGCGCAGGTCCTGAAGTCGCTGCCCGAGGTCGACCATCGCGTCGGGCGTCCAGATCGTCGCCGCGTGCTCGGCCAGCCCGGGCACTTCCTCCGGTCGCATGTCGGCGCCCGTGCCGATCACGAGGAAGTCGTATGGAAGGGTTGAGCCGTCCTCGAGCCCGACGAGCCGGCGGTCCGGGTCGACCTCGCGAACGCTTCCCGGCACGAGTCCGATGTGTTGCTTGTAGGTGGGCCGTCGCAGCGGCACCAGAAACGAGTTGGGATCCGCACCGAACGGGATGTAGATCGTGTTCGGCTTGAACAGGAAGGCGTCCTGGTCCGAGACCAGGGTGATGTCGACTTTGCGCTTCGCCCGCATGCGCAGCAGGAACGAGGTCTCGAGGCCGGCAAAGCCGCCGCCGAGCACCAGCACCCTGGGTACCGCTTTCATGGCTTGCAGTCTGGACCTTGTCGGTGGTGGCGCAATCCGGGTGGATCACGACATCAGGTGCGGGCTTCCCACATACATCTACACAACCAAGAAGTTGTGCTAACGTGAGTGCATGGCCGCCGTGCCGATGCCGAGCCCGGTTCCCGACGACCTCGTCGAGCTGATCGCACGCCGCTTCCGCGTGCTGGGGGAGCCGATGCGCATCAAGCTGCTCGATCGCCTGCGCGACGGGGCTGCGAGCGTCGCGGAGCTGCAGCACGCGACCGGCGCATCGCAGCAGAACGTCTCCAAGCACCTTGGAGTGTTACTCCAGTCAGGGCTCGTCGCGCGCCGCAAGCAGGGCAACTTCGCCCGCTACGAGATCGCCGACGACTCGGTCTTCGACCTGTGCGAGCAGGTGTGCGGAGGACTGCGGCGCCAGCTCGACGAGCTTGACGCGGTACTCGGGCGAGGCGCGTGAGCTGCTCGTGACCGAGGTCGGTCCGATCGGGCGCCTGGGTCGCTGGACGGCAACCCACTTTCGCGCGGTGGTTGCCGTCTGGACTCTGATCGCCGTCGCGGCGGGCGTGCTGGCCCCACGGGTCGAGCACGCGCTGTCGGGCGCTGGGTGGGAGGCGACCGGCTCGCAGTCGGTGGCCGCCCGGCAGCTCGTCGACCGCGGCTTCTCCGGTCTTTCGAGCAGCTCCCTGATGGTGGTGGTCCATGCGCGCGATCAGAAAGTGGGGGATCCCGGCTTCGATCGCGTGGTCCGGAGGGTCGCGGGAGTCCTCGGCGAAAGCGACGCGGTGAGCGTCGTCGTGCCGCCCCGCCGCGGCGTCTCGGTGTCCGCCGACGGTCATACGGCGATCGTGCAGGGCGGCGCAGCTCGGGGCCCCAACGGCATGGTGCGCGCCGCCGACGACCTCAAGCGGCCCTTGGAGCGGGTGGCCGGCGACTCCATCGAAGCGAACCTGACCGGCGCCTCGGGCATGTGGTCGGACTTCAACGAGGCGAACAAGACCGCGATGCTCAAGTCGGAGGTGATCTCCTGGCCCGTGACGATGGCGATCCTCGTGCTGGCGTTCGGCTCGCTCGTGGCTGCCGGCCTACCCCTGATGCTCACGATCCTCGGCCTTGTGGCGGCGGCCGGCTCGCTCTACCTCGGCACCCAGCTGCTCGACATCTCGATCTGGGCGATGAACTTCGCGCTGATGTTCGCGCTGGCGCTTGGCATCGACTATGCGTTGTTCGTGTTGATGCGCTTTCGCAGCGCTTTCTTCGGGCAAGGCCTCGCCGCGGAGGACGCGGCCGCGGTCACGATGGACACCGCGGGGAAAGCGGTCCTGTTCTCCGGTTTGACCGTGCTGATCTCCCTGTCGGCGGTGATGCTCGTGCCCAGCCCCGCGTTTCGCTCCATGAGCCTGGGGATCATGCTGTCGGTGATCTTCGTCCTGGGGGCAACCCTCACGCTGCTGCCCGCGGTGCTGGCGAAGCTGGGACCGCGGGTCGACCGGCTCGCCCTGCGCTGGGTCCACTCCGGCGAGCATCGCTCGCCGCGCTTCGCGCGCTGGGGGGAGCGCCTCTGGCGGCGCCCGCTTGCCTGGGGCACGGCCGCGTTGGTCGTGCTCGTCGCGCTCGCGATCCCGGTGCTCGGGCTCGACACCGGCATGCCGTCGATCAAGGTTGTGCCCGCCGGCGATCAGTCGCGACAGGGCTACGAGCAGGTCAAGGCGGCCTTCGGCGAGGGCGCACCCGGCGCGCTGCAGGTCATCGGCCCGGAGGGCCAGGCAGGCAGTGCGGTCGCAACGCTGCGGCGCGATCCCGGAATCGCACGGGCGCTGCGGCCCCAGCGTGGGCGGGATGGCCTGGCCCTGATCCAGGCAATACCCGCCCAGGATCCCTCGAGCAAAGAGGTGGGGCGGACTGTGGACCGCCTGCGCGGGGACCTTGCCGGGGACTTCCTGGTGGGCGGGGCGGCGGCCGAGAACCACGACCTCGAGCAGGCCCTGGCTGCGAAGACGCCGTTCGTCATCGGGATCGTGCTGGCGCTCGGGTTCTTGCTGCTGCTGGTCGCGCTGCAGGCGCCCGTGATCGCAGCGGTCGGGGTGCTCACGAACCTGCTCGCGACCGGGGCGGCGTTCGGCGTCGCGAAGCTGATCTTCCAGGACGGCAACCTGCAGGGCCTGCTCGGTTTCGACTCCCAGGGTTTCCTCGATGCGTGGGGCCCCGTGTTCTTCTTCGCGATGATCTTCGCGATCTCGATGGACTACACGGTGTTCCTGTTGAGCTCCGCCAAAGAGCACTGGGATCGCTCGCAAGACCCCAAGCAGGCGATGGTCGAGGGCCTGGCGCACTCGGGGCGCGTGATCTTCGCAGCCGCCGCCGTGATGGTCGCGGTGTTCTTCACGTTCGCGCTGTCCGGGCCGCTGCCACCCAAGGAGATGGGCGTGATCCTCGGCGTCGCCGTGCTGCTCGACGCCGCGCTGGTGAGGCTCGTGCTCGTGCCCGTGGCGCTGCGACTGCTGGGTGCGCGCGCATGGTGGCTGCCTCGGTGGATCGACCGCGTGCTCCCCGACGTGCGCTTCGGCCACGCCTAGCCGCTCAGGTAGTGATCTAGTCGCAGGCGGGCTGGTCGACCGCGCACGGCTGCCTCCGTGGAGACTGCGGATCGAGTGCGGTGGTCAGTACGCATGAGCCGGGCGGACGCCGCGGCTAGCTTCATAAGTGAGCATGCCCGAGCACCTGACTCCCCTCGACGCGACGTTCCTCGAGCTCGAGCAGTCGGACGAATCCGCGCACATGCACATCGGCGGCGCGCTGATCTTCGACCCGCGCCCCGATGGGACGGTCCCGAGCCTCGGCGACGTGTGCCGACACCTGGACTCGCGGCTCTCTCGGCTGCCGCGCTACCGGCGCAAGTTGTCCGAGCCGCGCACAGGTGGCCTGAGGTGGCCGGCGTGGGAGGACGACGAGCGCTTTCATCTTGCGTCTCACGTGCGCCACGCCGCGCTCCCCGCGCCCGGTGGGGAAGCCGAGTTGTGTGAGTGGCTGGGCGATTACTGGTCGCACCGTCTCGACCGCCGGCGGCCGCTGTGGGAGGTCGTGCTGCTGGACGGGCTCGAGGGGGATCGCTGGGCCCTGGTCACGAAGACGCATCACGCGATGGTGGACGGGGTCGGCTCCGTGGACGCGGGGTACCTGATGCTCGACGACACTCCGGAGCCGCCCGTCGAGCAAGGCGGCACCTTCGAACCCTGGCCTCCCTCAGCAGGCCCGCAGGCGCGGCGCTCTCGTCGGTCGCAGGTGGTGAGCGCCGTGCGCTGGATGCCCGACCATCTGCTGCGAGTCGTGCGCGGCGGCGCGGACATCGCGCTGCATCCGCACAAGGCGATCGAGATGCTCGAGCGCTCGCGGGCGACCGTCGAACTGCTCGTGCGCGATGAGGTTGTCAAGGCGCCACGCTCGTCCCTCAATTGCGACATGGGCGCGACGCGGAGCTTCGCGGTCGTGCGCGTGCCCCTGTCCGAGCTGAAGGCGGTCAAGGCGCGGCACGGGGGCACGGTCAACGACGTCGTGCTGGCCGCCGTCACCGGCGGGCTGCGGCGGCTGCTGACCGCGCGCGGGGAGCAGCCGCCCGCCCAGGGATTGCGTGCGATGGTTCCGATGAACGTGCGCCAGGCGTCCGAGAAGCTGGCGCTCGGCAACAAGATCTCGTCGCTGTTCGTCCACCTGCCGGTCGGGGCGGACACCCCGTTCGACCGGTACCGGCACGTGATGCAGGAGGCGGCTGCCATCAAGTCGAGCACCCAGTCGCTCGGCACGTCGACGGTGATCTCGCTCGCCGGCCTGGCGCCGCCCGTGATCCACGCGAGCATCGCCCGCAGCCTGTATGCAACGCGCCTGTTCAACGTGACGGTCACCAACGTGCCCGGGCCCCAGCAGACGCTGTATGCGCTCGGGGCCCGGTTGCGCGAGATCTGGCCGCTGGTGCCGCTCGCCGCCGAGCACGCAGTTGGCGTGGCGATCTTCTCCTATGACGGAAACGTGGTCTTCGGCATCAATGCCGCCGCGGACGCGGTACCCGACCTGGACGTGCTGCGCGACGGGATCGCGGCCGAGATCGAAGCGCTGCGCGAGCTGACGGCGCAGCCGGCCTGACATGGGCATCACCGTCATAGAGGGGCGCCGGGACGAGCGCCGCAGGGTGCTGATCGCCGGCGGCGGCATCGCCGCCGCCGAGACGTTGCTCGCCCTGCATGCGCTGGCGCCGTCGCGTGTGTCCGTCGAGCTGCTCGCCCCGGACCCCGACTTCACCTACCGTCCGTTGTCGGTCGGTGAGCCGTTCAAGCGCGCCTCGACCAAGCGCCTGCCGTTGGCCGATGTGGCGGCCGAGCATGGTGCGCGTTACCAACGCGCCGCGCTCGCACGGGTGGATTCAGAGGATCGGGTCGTGCAGACCACAGCCGGCGAAGAGCTGGGATACGACTTCCTGGTCCTGGCGATCGGTACCCGGGCAACCGTGGCGCTGGCGGGGGCGCTGACCTTCCGCGGACCGGCCGACGTCGACGCGTTCGAGGGCCTGCTGGGCGACCTCGAGCGGGGCGCCGTGCGACGGCTTGCTTTCGCGGTACCGCACGGCGTCGGGTGGCCGCTACCGATCTACGAACTGGCTTTGATGACCGCCGCCCATCTGGCGTCGGCCGGCGTCTCCGGAGTCGACATCGCGATCGTCACGCCCGAGCGCGAACCGCTCGGCATCTTCGGCCCGGCCTCGAGCGAGCGCGTCCGCGCACTGGCCGACGGCGCCGGGATCCAGCTGCTCACATCGAGTGCGCCGTCCTCGATCGAGCCCGGCCGCCTGATCCTGATGAACGGGGACGTCGTGCCCGCCGATCGCGTGGTGGCGCTGCCGGCACTCGATGTCCCTCCGATCCCGGGAGTGCCGCAGGGACCGCGCGGCTTCATCCCGACGGACCCGTCGTTCCTGGTGGACGGACTCGAGCGGGTGTACGCGGCGGGCGATGCCACCTGGTATCCGATCAAGCAGGGCGGACTCGCGGCCCAGCAGGCCGACGTGGTCGCGACGGCGATCGCCGCCGCGACCGGCGAGCCGGTGCGGCCCACCCAGTTTCACCCGGTGCTGCGCGGGATCCTGGTCGGCGGTGACAGGCCGCTGCACATGCGGGACGGAGAGGGATCGGATTCGGCCGCCGGCAGCGAGCCGCTGTGGTGGCCGCCCGGCAAGGTCGCCGGCCTCTACCTGACGCCCTACCTGGCCGAGCGCCGCGGCGACCCTCCGCGTGCACCGCTGGCCGAGATCGAGCGGCCGCTTCCGGACGAAGAGGGGGTCGATCAGGCGGGTGTGCTGGATCTGACCCTGGCCGCAGCCGATGCGAGCGCACGCTCGGAGGACTTCGAAGGAGCCCTGCGCTGGCTCGATGCCGCCGAGCAGCTGAACGTCGTCCTGCCGATCGAATACGCGCGCAGGCGCCGCACGTGGAATGTTGCGATGGCGGAGCAACGGCTGGAGCGCTAGCGGTGGCGCTGCCGCTCGAGCATTGCGCGGACCTGCCGGCAGCGCGCGTCGGAGGCAAGGCGCAGATGCTCGGCGCCGCGCTGCGCGCGGGGTTTCCCGTCCCACCGGGGGTGCTGATCGAGCCCGGCGAAGCGGTCGACGCGTCCGCAGTGGTCGCCGCCCTCGGGGCAGGGCCGTTCGCCGTGCGTTCCTCCTCCCCCCACGAGGACGGCTCCCGTGCCTCTTGGGCGGGGCAGTTCGCGACACATCTGTGGGTCGAGGTGGGTGCGCTGCCGGGGGCAGTCGAGGACGTGCGCGCCTCCGGCGCCGGTGCGGCGGCGCGGGCTTATGGCGGCCATTCGAAGGCGATCCCCGCACTCGTACAGCCGATCGTGGCAGCCGATGCAGCCGGGGTGATGTTCACGATCGATCCGCGCGACGGGCGCGATGACCGCTGCGTGGTCGAAGCCGTGGCGGGGCTCGGCGACCCGCTGGCGGACGGGCGGGCCGAGCCGGCGCGGTTCCTCGTGGACGCGGGCTCGGAGCGGCTGCTCGAAGCGGAGCACCCCGCGGCGGCCGGCATCGACAGCGAGCGCGTGTGCGAGGTTGTGGCCCTCGGGCTACGGGTGTCCGAATGGAGGGGTGAGCCGCTCGACATCGAGTGGGCATGGGCGCTCGACCGTCCGTGGCTTCTGCAGGCCCGGCCGATCACCGCCGCATCGTGGACGCCCGCCGCCGGGCAGTGGACCGCGGCGAACTTCAAAGAGGTGATGCCGGGCGTGGTGACGCCCCTGACGGCGTCGATGAGCCTCGAGCACGACTTCCCGCGCGCCACCAGCGACTTCGCCGCGGACCTCGGGTTGATCAAGCGGGGCGCACGCGTTACGGAGGGCCGCTTGTTCTACGGCCACGCGTACTGGCGCGTCGACACGGTGAAAGACACGATGCTGCGGCTCCCCGGCTTCCGCGAGCGCGCGTTCGACACGACGATCGGCATCGCGGCCGCATATGAGGGCGACGGGCGGACGGCGGGGATGACCCCGAGCACGCTGCGGCACGGGCTGCCTGCGCTGCGCGCACTGCGGCGGGCGTACCGTCAGGACGGACCCGCAGCCGGCCGCTACCGGGATGCCTTTGCCGCCGAGGAGGCGGAGTGGCTCGCGCTCGGCTGGCGCTCGATCTCGGATCAGGAACTGACGGCCCGGGTGCAGGCCGCGGTTGAACAACACTGGCGCACGAACCGCTGGGCGATGCGGGTCTCCTTTCTCTCCGAGCAGGCGCAGGACGACCTCCGCGGGGCGCTGCGCCGCGTCCGCGGACTCGACCCGCCGCCCTGCGAGGGCCTGTTGCTGGCCGGGCTCGAGGAGCTCGCGACAGGGCGGCCCGTGCGGGAGCTGGCGCGGCTCGCCGCGCGCCACCGTGGGCTGCGCGAGGAGGTGCTGGCCGCCGACCGCATGGAGGCCCTGCCCGCGGCGGTGCGGACCGACTTCTCCGTGCTTGTCGCGCGGCACGGCCACATGGCCGAGGCCGACGAGGAGCTCTCGCAGCCGCGCTGGGACGAGGACCCGAGCATCCCGCTCGCACTGCTGAAAGCCGCGATCCGCGCCGAAGACGCACGCCCCCACACCGACGGCGCACCGCTCATGCCCGACCGTGAAGCTGAGGAGCGCCGAGTACTCGGCGCCGCCGGCCGGCGGCGCCGGTCGCTGCGCCGCAAGCTCGCGCTGGCACGCAGCTACGCGTGGTGGCGTGAGGAACTGCGGGACGTGCTCACACGCACGAACCGGCTCACCCGCCGCGCGTTCCTGGCGCTCGGCGAGCGCTGGGTCGAGCGGGGCCTGATCGAAGACCCCGCGGACGTCTTCTGGATGAAGGCCGACGAGGTGACCGCCGTGCTCGGCGGCGAGCTCGACCTCCACGACCTGGCCGCTCTGGTACCGGAACGCCGCCGTCACGCGGACCGCTTTCGCCGCTGGCGCCCGCCGGAGACGCTGGGCGCGCCCCCCGCGCGTTGCCCGCACCTCCCGGCGGCGGCCGCGCGCTCGCCGGAACCGCATGCTCGCCGGGCATCGCCGAGGGACCGGTTTGCGTGCTGCGCTCACTTGACCAGGCGGCGGCCGTGGCGCCCGGATCGATCTTGGTGCTCGAGTACTCGAATCCCGGCTGGACGCCGGTCTACAACGTTGCAGCCGGGCTCGTCACCGAGGAGGGAGGGCTGCTCTCGCACGGCTCGATCGTGGCGCGCGAGCGCGGCCTGCCGGCGGTCATCCAGGTACGCGACGCGACACGCTTGCTGCACGACGGGCAGCGCGTGCGCATCGACGGGGACCGGGGCAGCGTGCTGGTGCTGGACGCAGGCCGATGAAGCGCGACAGAGGAGGTTGACGATGCAGGCGACCACGCAATCGATGACGAACGAGGCGGCATTCGAGTTGATCGGGTCCTACCTCTCACCCCACAAGTCCGAGGCATTCAAGGCGCTGGGGTTCGGGGCCGTCCAGGGCCGGCGCGCGGGCGTGCACATCTGGGACCTCGAGGGCAACTCCTTCATCAACTGCCGCAGCTCGGGCGGCGTTTTCAACTTCGGGCACCACCCGCAATTCGCGGTCGACGCGTTGAAGGCCGCACTCGACGAGCACGACATGGGCGACTGGCTGCTCCCTTCGCTGCGCCGGGCGAGGGCAGCGGAGGCGCTGGCCGGGGTACTGCCCGCGGGGCTGCGCTACACGTTCTTCACCCCGTCGGGGGCGGAGGCGATCGAGGTGGCGTGCAAGCTCGCGCGTGGAGTTACCGGTAGGACCGGAATCGTGTGCGGCGAGCACGGTTACCACGGACACGTCGGGTTTTCCCTCGCGATGGACGAGCACGAGTATTCACGGTGGTTCAAGCCGCTCGTGCCCGGCATCGCGAAGGTACCGTTCGGCGACATCGAGGCGATCGACCGCGCCGTGGGACACGACACGGCGGCCGTGTGCCTGGAAACGATCCAAGCGACCGCCGGGGTCGTGATTCCGCCGGAGGGCTATCTCGAGCACGTACGCGCGCTGTGCGATGAGCGCGGGGCGTTGCTGATCCTGGACGAGGTGCAGGCCGGCCTCGGGCGCACGGGCCGTGTGTGGTCGTGCGAGCACTGGGGCGTCACGCCCGACCTGCTCGTGTCGGGCAAAGGCCTTGCGGCCGGCCTCTATCCGGTGTCGGCGTGCTCGTTCACCGCGCGCGTGGAAGAGTTCTTCGGCGAAGACCCGTTCTTTCACCCGTCGAGTTTCGGCGGATCCGAGCTCGCCGCGGCAATCGTGGAGGAGGTCGCAGCACGCGTGGCGGACAAGGGCTTCCTCGCCCACGTCATGCGCATGGGGGAGCGTTTCGGCGCCGGGTTCGAGGATCTTCGGCGGCGCCACCCCGCGCGGCTGGTCGGCTACCGCGCGAAGGGCCTGATGATGGCGCTCCAGACCCACTCGGATGAGCAGGGCATCGAGCTGGCGCGCCGCTCCATCCAAAACGGGGTTCTCGCGATCTTCGCAAACAACCGCCGCTCGGCGCTGCTCGTGATGCCGCCGCTCGTGATCTCCGAGGAGGAGGTCGACGAGGTGCTCGACAGGCTCGATGCCGCGCTGACCGGAATGGTCGGCGGCTGAGGGAGGGAGCCGCTGCGATCGACGCCGGAGTCCCTAGGCCGGCGCGCGCTTGCGTGCCTGCCGCTTGTCGGCCGGCTTCTCCTGCTTCCGCACCGTTGCGTCGGGGCCCGGGAAGAAGATGGACTCGTGCTCGTCGTCCGCCCATCGCACGCGGTAGTGCTCGTTGCCGGTGGTGCCGAGCACCTCTATGACCAGCGCATGGCGAGGTGGTTGCCCTTGCACGTGACCGTGAACCTCGATCCAGTCTCCGGCGCGGGCGACTTCCTTCTGCGGCGACATACTTTTGCTCCTCTCGTTCGGCGCGCAGCCTCAGGCGTGCGACTGGCGGGTCGGGATTCGATGATCGTCCCCGCGGGAGGCCGCCGGTTCATCAGTGCTGGACGCGGATCGCGCTCCGTCCTTTCTACCTAGAGGCCCCGTGCGCGTCCCATTCCCGAGGGGCGGTGCTCGTCGGCCGGGGGGATCACAAGCACGGGTCGCCCGCAGTGGTGGGCGACGCCGCTCGACACGCTTCCCAGGAGGAACGAGCCCACCGGCGAGAACTTGCGCGGGCCGAGCACGACCGCCCGTGCGTCCTGCTCCTCGGCAAGCTGGACGATGTGCGGCCAGATACCGTCGTTGCTCCTGACGCACAGCGCCTCCGCGTCGAAGCCGGCGCTTCGCGCGAGCGCGGCGCCTTCATCGGCGAGGCGCTGCGCCGCCTCGGCGCCGGCCGAGTCGAGCTCGGCCGCCTGCTCCACGAGCGGGCCGGGCGAGTGGATCAGCGGGTTTCGCAGCATCAGCGCCGAAACCGGCTCCCAGACATGGACGACGAGCGCCGTCCCCCCACCGAGCAGGCCGGCCGCTTCTGCGATCGCCCGCCGCGCGCCGTCGGATCCGTCGAAGCAAAGGAGCACAGGACCTGTCAAGTCTTCTCCTTCCGGTCGAGATCGTCCGATCCACCGCTCGCGGGCGCCGGCGGAAAGCCGCTCGCCAGCAGGCCGGCGACGGCGATCGCGCTGCCCAGTATGGCGGTGAGGAGGATCGGCGCGCTCGGAACCGCAAGCTCGAAGAAGGTGCGCGAGGCGGGGAGGGCCAGCGCGAGGCCGAACAGCATGGCGAGCCCCCCGCACAGCAGGGCGACAGGCGTCCGGCGGCGGCGCGCCGAGCCCTCCAGCGCGAGCACCAGGGACAGGCCGACCAGCACCAGCGCGGTGGCGGCCACCGTGCGCGACTCGCGCAGCGACAGCTCGAGCGCGTTGAGCGCGAACTGGTAGCTCGCGACGACCGCTACTCCCGCCCCGACCCCCGCCGGGACCGCGAAGCGCCCCAACTCGCGCAGGAACGCGGTCGGGCGCCATGCGCCGCTGCTGGGGGCGAGGGCAAGGAAGAAGGTCGGGATGCCGATCGTGAGCGTCGCCGCCAGGCTGAAATGGCGCGGCAGCAGCGGGTAGGCCGTCGCAGTCGTGCCGATCGTGAGGATCAAGAACGCTGCGAAGACGGACTTGCTCACATACAGCTTTGCGACGCGCTGGAGGTTGCGCAGGATCTGGCGGCCCTCCTTCACCATCGGCGGCACGGCGTCGAAGCCTCCCTGCACGAGCACGACGTCGGCGACGCTCTTGGCCATCTGCACCCCGCTGCCCTGGGCGATCGCCAGGCGGGCCGCCTTCAATGCGGGCACGTCGTTGACACCGTCGCCCACCATCACGACGAACCGTCCCGCGTCGCGCAGCGCACGCACGCACGCGCTCTTCTGGCTCGGCGAGAGACGTCCGATCACCGTCGCCTCGACGGCCATCCTGCGCAGTTGTGGCGAGTCCTCCCCGATGTGGGATGCGTCGACGGGCGGGCCCGTCAGCTTCATGCCGGCATCCTCCGCGATGGCTGCGACCGTGGCCGGATTGTCACCGGAGAAGACCTTCAGCTGCACCCCCTGGTCGAGGAAGTAGCCGACGGTCTCCCGTGTCTCGGGCCGCAGCGGCTCGGTCAGCACCGCGACGCCGAGCAGCTCGGTGCGCGGTGGAGCGTCCGAGGTCGGGTCGTGGTTCGGGTCGAGCGCGCCTTGGGCTCTCCCGAATGCGACGACGCGGCGCCCGGCGCGCTGCTCGGCGGCCACGCGCTCGCCGAGCCCGTCCAGCGCGAACAGCTCGGGCGCGCCGAGCACATATCCGATCGCGCCGAGCTGCATCGCGCTCCAGCGCCGGCGCGAGGAGAACGGGATCTCCATCACCGGCGCCTCGGGCTCGGCGGGGCGGGCCCGCGCGAGCGCGCGCACGGTCTCGTTGGGTGAGGTGGTCGAGGCCGCGTAGCGGCCCAGCAACACTCCAACTGTCTGCGGGTCGGCGTGCGCAGCGGGCAGCAGGTCCACCAGGGCCAACCCGCTCTCGGTGAGGGTCCCGGTCTTGTCGAAGCACACGACGTCTGCGGATGCGATCGACTCGATCGAGTTGAGCCGTTGCACGAGCGCGCCACGGCGCGTCATGCGCAGCGCGCCGACCGCGAAAGTGAGGCTCATCAGCAGGATCAGCCCTTCGGGAACGAGGCTCACGACAGCGGCAGTCGCGGTGGTGACGGCTTCCTCCGTCGGCGTCTCGCGCGCCCACAGGGAGTAGCCGAGGATCGCCGCCAGCGGCAGCATCACGGCCACCAGCATCATCAGCAGCCGGTTGAAGGCGCGCTCCAGCGGGGAGCGCAGGCGCTCGTACACCCGCGCGTCCGCCGCGAGGCGCTCGGCGTAGCTTTCGGGACCGACCGCCTCTACCTCATACAGGCCGGTGCCTTCCACCGCGAAGGAGCCCGACCGGACGGCCTCACCGTCCGTCCGCGCGACGGCGTGGGACTCGCCCGTGAGGATGGACTCGTCGAGCATCAGTCCCACGTCCTGCACCACATGTCCGTCCGCGACGACCTGATCGCCGCTTTGGAGCCGTACGAGATCCCCGGCGACCACGCCCGCGATCTCGAGGTCGCGCTCCGTGCCCGCGCGAATCACGCGGGCCGTGGGCGTCACGAGCGCCGCCAGCCGGTCCAGCGCGCGCTTCGCGCGCGCCTCCTGGGTCACGCCGATGGTGGTGTTGACGACGAGCACGCCGAGGAAGAGCGCATCGCGCCAGTCGCCGAACGCGAGCGTCAGCGCTCCGAAGACGGCCAGGATCGCGTTGAACACCGTGAAGACGTTGCCCGCCACGATGCTCGCGTAGGAGCGGCTCGCGCTGGGCGGCTTGAACGGAGCCCGCGCGGCAAGCCGGTGCGCGGCCTCGGCCTCGGAGAGGCCACGCCGCGGCTGGTGATGGGTTACCGCTTGGCCGAGCTCGACCGGGTCACCTTGGTCGTGTCTGGCGGGCACCGGCTCCACCGCGGCCGGCTCGCGGCGGTGATTGTGGAGCATCGGGGGCGCGCGGGACGACGAGGATGCTCGTGGGACTCGAACGTACGAGCCCCGTGGAGACGCCGCCGAGCAGGACGCGCCCGACCGGGCCGTACTGGCGGGAGCCGACCACCAGCAGGTCGAGGCCGTTCTCCGCGGCGCTCGTCAGTGCCTCGTGAGCCGAGCCTTCCAGCACGTAGTGCTGCACCTCGACGCCCGGTTCGATCGATGCCGCGGCCTCCTCGAGCTCGCGCTCCAGCCGCGCGCGCTCGAGCCCGGCGCGCTCGTCGCGGCTCATGTCGACCGGGTCGAAGCCCACGGGGGCCGGGTCGACACCGAAGATCAGCTCTGCCTCGTGCACCGTCAAGAGGCGCAGGTGAGCTCCCGCACCGCGTGCCAGGAACTCGGCGTGGCGCAGCGCGAGCCACGATTCGCGCGAGCCGTCGAAGCCGCACCCGATCACACCCAGCCGGGGATCGGAGCGCTCGCGAAGACCGGCGGGCGCCACGGCCACCGGGCAGGGCGAGCCGTGCAGGAGGCGCTCCGCGACCGAACCGGCCAGCACGCGGCCGATCGGGCCACGATGGCTGGAACCCACGACCAGCGCTCCGGCCTGCTCCGACTCGGCCAGCTCGTGCAGGCCCTGTGCGGCCGAGCGCGCGCCCAAGACCTGGGTGCGGACGCCCTCGCTTTGGGGGGCGGCGTCGGCGAGCATCTGCGCCGCCGTCCGGCTCATCGCCTGCTCGCGGCCGGCGGTCCCCGGTACGTAGGGAAACTCGCGCGGAACCACCGCGGCCACCAGCAGCTCGGCGCCGGTGACACCTGCCATCAGCCGGGCGAGCGCGAGCCCGTCGCGAGCGCGGTCGCTGCCGTCGTATCCGGCGACCAACCGAGCGTAACGCAGGGTTGGAGTGTCGCCCGTGGGCGTCGTAGCCGCGGCCATGAGGCAGACTACGCAGGACCGCTCGGTCCCGATAAGCGGCCTTGTCCGTGGATCTGTTGGGTACTAGTCCGCAACGCGTCCCGCGATGCTCAGCGGTCCAGCGCCGCGCTGACGAACCGGTCGGCGTCGTCGAGGCAGGTCTCCACTGCTCCATCCGTACGCAGGACGTGCAGGTCCGCGCCGGTCACGTCTTCGAGCGGCTCGCGCGACTCCAGCTGGGCGGCGATCACCGGCCAGGTGGCATCCGAGCCGTGCTCGGCGCCCTGCTCGCGCGCCGCGCCGCGCCGCGCCAGCACCTCGCGGGGCGCGGTGCACTCGATCCACAGCACCCGTGCCCCCGAGCGCTCCAGCCGCGCGGCCAGTGTCGTCCTGTGGCGGCGCACCGAGAACGTCGCATCGACGATCGCACCGCCGTGCGAGGCAACGCTTGCGGCGGCACGCTCGGCCAGCTCCCCGTATGTTTGGGCGGTGTGCTCGGCGTCGTAGACTCCGGGCGGCGCACGTTCCTCGGATCGCACGCCGGCCAGCTCCTTCCGGACGAGGTCGGAGTTCAGGTGCGGCAGGCCGCTGCGGCTCGCGAGAGCCGCGGCCAGTGTCGACTTGCCCGAGCCACCGACGCCGCACATCACCAGCACCAGCGGCAGCCTCGAGCGCCACGCGAGACGCTGGGCCAGACCGAACAGGGCTTGCGCGCGGGTCACGAGGTCGGTGCGCCGCGGATCCTCCGCGGCGAGCTGGCGGATTCGCAGCGCGGTCACCTTCGCCCGCACCCAGGCCCGGTAGCACGCATAGAACGGCAGCAGCGCGCCCAGGTCCGCGTCGCCCGTCCGCTCGGCATAGGTGCACGCCACGCCCGCTGCCAGCTCGGGCGCGCCGAGCCGCTCGAGGTCCATGGTCAGGAAAGCGAGATCGGCGAGCACGTCGATTCGCCGCAGCCGATCGTCGAACTCGACGCAGTCCACGACCGTCAGGCCGTCGCGCTCGACGAGGATGTGTTCCGCCCGCAGATCGCCGTGGACGTCGCGCACCATGCCGCCGTCCGCCCGCCGCTCGAGCAGGTTGCGGTGCGCGCTGAGGAAGGCGTCCGAGAACCGCCGCACGGAAGCGTGGGTGAGCCGGTCCAAGAGCACGCCGACCTCGGGCTCGGTAGTCGCGAAGTTCTCGGCGAGCCGCTCGGCGACGTATGCGGGCGACCAGTAGCCGGCAGGCGCGCGCGGCGCTGACATGTGCAGGCCTGCCACCAACTCGCCGATCCGGTCGGCCAGCCGCGCGTCTGCTGCGCCCCGCTCGACGAGGCGCTCGAGCGTCGCGGCCTCGTCGAGCCGGCGCATCACGATCGCGTACTCGAGCGCGGCCGGATCCTCGGCATCCGTCAGCATCAGCTTGCCGCCGCGGTCTGCGACCCCCCGCACGCCGAGGTAGACGCTGGGCGCAAAGCGCCTGTTGAGCCGCACCTCCTCCTCGCAGAAGCGCCGCCGCAGGGCGAGTGTCGAGTAGTCGAGGAACGGCATGCGCACCGGCTTCTTGAGCTTGTAGGCGCGATCGCCCGCGAGGAACACGATCGACACGTGGGTCTCGCGCACCTCGACCCGCCCGGTGTGCGAGAAGAAGGATGGGTCATGCATCGCGGCCACGACGCGCGCGAAAGATCCGTAGATCCCACGGTGGTCGGACCGGCGTCCGCCCGGATCCTCCGGAGGCGCAGGCGCGCTACGTTCGACGTCGGCCATGTCACCGAAGCAAATCACGCGCCGCAGGCTGCACACCCCGTCGGGGGGTGCTCGCACGCAGCGCGGCGGCCGCCTCGAGGGCGCGATCGCCGCGGCTGCACGCCGGCGCGTTAGGCTCCGCGGCGTGAATGATCGGCCCGCCGAGGAATCAGGCCCCATCAGGATCGTGATCGCGGACGACCACGCCGTGGTGCGCAGCGGGCTGCGCATGTTGCTCGACTCGGAGGCCGGCTTCGAAGTGGTTGCGGAGGCCGGCGACGTGGACGCTGCGCGGCGCTACGTCCGTGGTCACCACCCCTCGGTGCTGGTACTCGATCTCAACATGCCGGGCGAATCGAGCCTGGAGGCGATCCCGGGCCTGCGAGAGGAGTTTCCGGAGACCCAGATCGTGGTGCTCACGATGCAGGACGATCCGGCCTTCGCGCGCGAGGCGATGCGCGCCGGAGCGCTCGGTTACGTGTTGAAGGAGGCCGCCGATGCCGAGCTCGTCGAGGCCGTGCGCAGCGCGGCCGACGAGCGCACGTACCTGCACCCACCGCTGGGCGCGCGGCTGGCGGCCGAGCCCGAGCGCAGCGGTCCGCGCAGCGACCTCAGCGACCGCGAGATCGAGGTGCTGCGGTTGATCTCGCTCGGTCACACCAACAGCGAGATCGCGCAACAGCTCTTTCTGAGCGTGCGGACCGTCGAGTCACACCGCGCGCACATCCAGCAGAAGCTGGGCCTGTCGACCCGCGCCGAGCTGGTGAAGTACGCGCTCGAGCACAAGCTGCTGGAAGCCTGAGCCTGGGCGTCGCCGGGGTCCGTGACGACTACGGACTCGGCGGGCGGCTATGTGCCGATGCCCGGCGGCCGCGCAGCTCGTAGCGTCGCTGCACGACTTGCACGAGCATGAGGAGGTACCGACATGAGCTCGATCGAACGGGTCGAGGGCAGCTACACGACTCCGTCGCTGGAGCATGCGCTGGTGTCCGATGCGATGCGGTCGGAGGTGCTCACGTGTCCGCCCGACGCATCCCTGCGCACCATCGCCCGCATGATGGTCGTCGAGCACGTTCACTGCATGGTGGTCTCGGACGACGACGAGCGAGGTGGAGGGACGGCGACCTGGGGCATCGTCACGGACATGGATCTGATGCGGGCCGCGCGGGAGGACATCGACGAGCGCACTGCATCGTGGGCCGCCGCCTCGGAGTTCCTGTCCGTCGCCCCGGACGAGCCGCTGATCCGCGCGATGCAGCTGATGCTCGAGCACGACGTGACGCATCTCGTTGTCGTGGACCCGGGGGGTGAGAAGGCCGTCGGGGTGCTGTCGACCCTCGACGTCGCCGGCGTCCTGGCCTGGGGCCTTGCCTAACCGGCCTCGCTCGCCCGCGGGGTAAGCAGTTGGCGCTGGAGGCCACTGGCCGCGGGGATCCGGGCCCGCACGAGGGTGCCCTGTCCGCTCCCGGACTCGATCTCGACCGTGCCGCCCAGCAGCGTGACCCGCTCACGCATGCCGACGAGTCCGAATCCGGCGGCGCGAGCATTCGGGTCGAAGCCGCATCCGTCGTCGTGGATCGAGACGGTCACATCGCCGTTCCGCTTCAGCAGCTCGATCTCGAGGCGGCCGGCCCGGGCGTGCTTGGTGACGTTCGTCAACGCCTCCTGGACGAGCCGGTAGATCGTGCTCTCCACCTCCGGCGCAAGGCGTTCGGCCTCCTCCAGCGACAGCGCGATGTTCGTCTCGACGGTGATTCCCTCGATGGTGGCGATGCGCTGGGCCAGCGTCTCGATCGCCGGGACGAGCCCGATCTCGTCGAGCGCCGGGGGCCGTAGCTCGATGATCAGCGCGCGCAGGTTCGCGATCTCGATCCCGATCTGCTGGACGGCGTCGCGCACGGCGCCCTCGAGCCGCTCCGGGTCGCTGCCGCGCAGGGCGGAGGAGAGCAGCATCTGCAGGCCGCCCAGGCCCTGCAGTGTTTCGTCGTGCAGCTCGCGCGCCCACCGGCCGCGCTCCTGCTCGGAGGCCTCGATACTGTGCCGCAGGCGCTCCTCGGCGACGGACGTGGCCGTGTGCACGCTGACGGCGGCGGTCGCGGCAAACGACTCCAGCAACCGTGCGTCCTCGGCCGTGAACTCGGGTCCGCCGCGCTTGTCGGCGGCGATCAGTATCCCGACGGCCTGCGACCGGAAGACGAGCGGCACGAGCAAGGCGCTTTGCGCGCGCAGGTCGAGCTCCTGCGGAGAGACCTTCACCCGGCTGGAGAGGTCGGCGACGCGTTCCGGGCGCATCGACTTCAGCACCTGGCCTGAGATGGAGCCCTCGATCGGAACGCGCGTGTCGAGCAGCGCCCGCTCCGCGTCCCCGGCGACCTCGTTGATCACGAGCTGGTCGCCCTCGACCAGCAGCATTGCGGTCCAGCGCGCATCCACCAACGCGCGACCGCGCTTGACGACCAGTTCGAGCACCCGTGCGATGTCGGTCTCGCCGTCGAGTGTGCGCATGATCTCGGTCGCCGCGCGCAGCCGGCGGACCGCCACCTCCAACTCGGCGCGACGGCCTTGTGCGTCGCGGAACAGGCGCGCGTTCTCGATCGCGATCGCGGCCCAGTCGGCGAGGATCACGGCGGAGGTCTCGTCCGCCTGGTCGAACTCCGCGCCGCCGTCCTTCTCCGTGAGGTAGAGATTGCCCCACGCCTCGGCGCGGATCACGATCGGCACTCCGAGGAACGTGCGCATCGGTGGGTGGCCTGGCGGGAAGCCGTAGGACGCAGAATGCGCGCCGACGTCACCGATGCGCAGGGGGCGGACGTCCCTGATCAGCTCACCGAGGACGCCGCGGCCGGTGGGCAGGTCGCCGATCCGGGTGCGGGTTTCCGCGTCGATCCCGACCGTGATGAAACGCTCCAGGGACTTCCGCGGCTCGTCGAGGATCCCCAGGGCCGCGTAGCGGGCGCCGGTCACGTCGCGCGCCGTGTGCAGGACGCGCTCGAGCAGCGACTCCAGGTCCAGCGTCGAGACCAGCGCGCGGCCTGCGTCGATCAGGCGCTCGAGGCGTTGTGTTGCGAGGTCCTGTTCGGCTTTCACCTCTGACGCGATGTTCCCGTACCTCCCGCCTCCGGCGTCCACGTGTGGCCGGGCTCGAGGCTCGTGGGGATACTACGGTGCCCGGCTGAGTCGCGTGCGCCTGTTCGCCGACGCTCAGGGGACCCGGTGGACCTCGAGCAGGTTCGTGCCGAGCCCCTGTCCGACGAGGCCGGCGGTGATGCCGATCAGGTCGCCGGACTTGGCCAGGCCGAGGTCGCGCGCGCTGATCGCGCAGCCCTCGAGCAGGTCGTCGAGAGTGCCCTGCTCGTGGTAGTGGGCGGACGTCACACCGAAGAGCAGCTGGAGTCGCCGCACGGTCCCGGGCCGCTCGGACAGGGCCAGCACGGGCACGCGCGGGTGATGAGCGGACACCAGACGGGCGGTGCGCCCGCTGCGGGTCGGCACCACGAGCGCCGCGAGGTCGAGCTGATAGGCGGCCACCACCGCGCTGTAGGACAGCGTGTCGGCGACGTCGTGCTCGGCATGACGGGTCCGTCGTGCCAGCCACTCCTCATAGGGCAGGTCGCGCTCGGTGACCTCCGCGATCCGCGACATCATGCGCACGGCCTCGATCGGGTACTCCCCGATCGCGGTCTCCTCCGAGAGCATCAGCGCATCGGTGCCGTCGTAGACGGCGTTGGCGACATCGGTGGCCTCGGCGCGCGTCGGGCGCGTGGAGCGCACCATCGAAGCGAGCATCTGCGTGGCCGTGATGCATGGCTTCGAGTAGCGGCCGGCCAGTCGCAGCAGGTGCTTCTGGATCTGGGGAATCTCCTCGATCGGGACCTCGATGCCGAGGTCGCCACGCGCCACCATGATGCCGCCGGTGCAGGCCTGCACGATCTCCTCCGCGTTCTCCGCCGCCTCCCGCTTCTCGATCTTCGCGATCACCGGTATGTCGGCGCCGCGCTCGGCGAGTCTCGCGTTGACCGGGTCCAGGTCGCTTGCGTGGCGCACGAACGAGACAGCGAGCAGGTCGATCTCGTGCTCGATCGCGAAGTCGACCCAGTCGAGGTCGGACTCGCCCACCGCCGATGGCAGGGCCTCGACTCCGGGCAGGTTCATGCCCTGGTGCGACGCCACCGTGCCGCCCGTCTCGACCTTGGTCAGCACCTGGGAGCCATCCGAATCGCGTACGCGCAACCTGATCGAGCCGTCCGCCAGGTAGATGACGTCGTCGCGCTTCACCGCCCTCGGCAGGCCCGACCACCCCACCGGGAGGGTGTCACGCCCGGAGACGTCGGAGTTGATCGTGAGGGTCAGCCCCTGGCCGTTGCGCAGGTGCATCACGCCGCCGTCGATCTCGCCCAGCCGCAGCTTCGGGCCGGGAATGTCGCCGAGCAGCCCGACCTCGCGGCCGGCGCGCGCCGCTGCCTTGCGCGCCATCTCGACGAGCCCCGCATGGTCGTCCTTGGTGCCGTGCGAGAAGTTCAGCCGCAGTACGTCCGCCCCGACCGAGATGAGCCCACTGAGGATCTCGGGGTTGTGGGTCGCCGGCCCGAGGGTCGCCACGATCTTGGTGCGACGCATGGACGCATTATGGAGGTCGCCGTGGGCGAACTCTCACGCCTGCCGGTGGGCGAAGCCCCCGACGTGCGTTACGTGGTTCAGTCCAGGTCGAGCCCAGACAGGAATTCCTCCGCCTCGCTCCAGCTTCCGGGCGGCACGCGCAGCGCGATGTCGCCGCGACCGAACCGGTCCGGCTGCCAGTCCGCGGTGAGCACCGCCTCCATGCCGGCCTCCGCGAGGTGCTGGCGCCAGGCACGCGCGGTCTCCACGTCGCCGAAGTCGTGCACGACTTCCCAGTCGTCGAAGCGCGGGTCGCCGATGTGCAGCTCGTGCCGGCCAGGCGCGGCTCGCGTGCCGCGTGCGCGGCGCCGCAGCCAGCTCATGGTCTGGGACGAGTCGACATTGCCGGAGCCGTAGTATCCGGCACGGGCAACGATCGGAGGTGCCAGGTGAGAGCGTTCGTGACGGGCGGAACCGGTTTCATCGGGAGCCGCGTGGTACGCCGGCTGCTGGAGCGCGGCGACGAGGTGGTCGCGCTCGTACGCACGCCGCAGGCGGCGAGCGAGCTGGGCTGCGAGCTGGTCGAGGGCGACCTGTCCTCCGAGCAGGCGATCCGGGACGGGGTACGCGGCTGCGACGCGGTCTTTCACATCGCCGCGGTCTACAAGGTCGGCATTCCCGCATCCCAGCGGGATGCGATGCGCGATGCCAACGTGGGCGGCACGGAGCGGGTGCTCGATGCCGCGATCGACGCCGCAGTGCGACGGATCGTGTACGTGTCGACTGTCGGCGTGTTCGGGAACACCCGCGGCGACGTGGTGGACGAGACCTACAGCCACGACGGACACAGCTTCCTCTCCTGCTACGAGGAGACGAAGTGGCAATCGCACCAAGTGGCGCTCGACCGGATCGCCCGCGGCGCTCCCGTGGTGATCGTGCAGCCCGGCGGGGTCTACGGGCCCGGTGACCACTCCGAGCTGGGCAACATCATCGACCAGGCCAGCACGGGCAAGCTCCGCATGATGATGTTCCCCGAGACGGGCTTCAATCTCGTGCACGTCGACGATGTCGCGGACGGAGTCGTGCTCGCGTACGACAGGGGCCTGCCGGGCCAGTCCTACGTGCTCGGCGGCGAGATCGCGAAGATGCGCGACCTCGTGGAGAAGGTCTCGGAGATCTCGGGCCGCAAGGCACCCAAGCACGAACTTCCGGTCGGAGCGATGAAGCTGCTCACGCCGGTCGGACCGCTGGTCGGGAAGGCGATGGGCTTCCCACCGAACCTGCGGGAGCTGATCGCCACCTCTGATGGCGTGACCTACTGGGCGACGGATGACAAGGCGCGCCGTGATCTCGGTTACGCGCCGCGCGACATGGACACGGGCCTGCGCCAGACGCTTGCTCAGAGCTAGGAGGAACGAATGCACCAACCAGATCTCTCGGGCCGGGTGGCGGCGATCACCGGCGCCTCGTCCGGAATCGGTGAGGCCACGGCGGTGACGCTCGCGCGGGCCGGGGCCGCGGTCTCGCTCGCGGCGCGCCGCAGCGATCGGATCGACGAGCTCGCCAAGCGCATCGAGGCAGACGGGGGCCGCGCGCTCGCGATCGAGACGGATGTCAGCGACGAGGCCCAGGCGAACACTTTCATCACACGCACCAACGCGGAGCTGGGGCGCGTCGACATCCTCGTGAACAACGCGGGGGTGATGTTGCTCGGGCCCGTGATCGGCTCCGACACGAGCGAGTGGCGCCAGATGATCGAGGTGAATCTGCTCGGCCTTCTGTACTGCACGCACGCCGCGCTCCCGGTGATGGGCGGACAGGGCAGCGGCCACATCGTCAATGTGTCGTCCGTCGCCGGCCGCTTCGCGACCCTCGGCGCGGGGGTCTACAACCTCACCAAGTTCGGCGTGAACGCGTTCTCGGAGGCCCTGCGACAGGAGGTCGCCGCCGCGAACGTGAAGGTGACGGTGATCGAGCCGGGGTTCGTCGCCACGGAGCTCCAGGGACACAACACCCACCCGATGGTGGTCGAAGCGATCGCGAAGATGCGCGAGGAGATCGGCGAACCGCTCGAGCCAGGGGACATCGCCGAGGCGATCCTGTACGCCGTCGGCGGCCCCGAGCGGGTGGCCGTCAACGAGGTGCTCGTGCGCCCTGCCGGGCAGCGGCGCTAGCGGGGGCCGATGCAGGCCGTCACGTTCCAGGCGCCCGGCGAGGTCCGGGTCGAGGACTGTCCCGAGCCCGACCTGCTCGCACCCGATGACGCAATCGTGCAGGTCGAGGCCACCGGCGTGTGCGGGTCGGATCTGCACATCTACCACGGGCGAGTGAAGATCGAGCCGGGCTTCATCATCGGCCACGAGTACGTCGGCGAGGTGATCGCCGCGGGCGACGCCGTGACCAAGGTGGACGTGGGCGATCGTGTGCTCGGCTGCTTCCACACGGCGTGTGGCTCGTGCTTCTTCTGCATGCGCGGCGCGTACCACAAGTGCGACGAGGCGCGGGTGTTCGGTCACGGCGCGACGCTCGGCTCGCTCCAGGGAGCGCAGGCGGAGCAGGTGCTCGTCCCGCGCGCGAACCTGACGCTGCGGCGCGTGCCCGACGGCATGTCGGACGACGCGGCGCTGTTCGCCGGCGACGTGATGGGCACCGGCTATCACTCGGTCGTCGCCGCGGGCCTGAAGCCGGGGGACACCGTGGTTGTGCTCGGGCTCGGGCCCGTCGGTCTGTGTGCCGTGCAGGCTGCTCGCGCATGCGGAGCCGCGCGTGTGATCGGCGTCGACACCGTTGCCGATCGGCTTGCCGTCGCGCGCTCGTTCGGCGCTGAGGCTGTGCATCTGAGCGAGCAGGATCCCCGCGCCGCCGTCAAGTCCGCCACCGGCGGTCGCGGCGCCGACGTGGTCGTCGATGCGGTTGGCCATCCGGACGCGCTCGACATGGCGTGCCGCATGGCCCGCAAGGCCGGAACCGTGTCGGTGGTCGGGGTGTACGCCGAGCGCTGTGAGCTGCACATGGGCGTGGTGTGGATCAAGGCGCTCCGGATGGTCACCGGGCACGCGAATGTGATCGCGCACGTCGACTCGGTGCTGGCGATGATGGCCGCCGGGCTGCTCGACCCGACGCCGCTCGTCAGCCGCCACATGAAGCTCGAGGACGCACCCGCCGCGTACGAGGCCTACGCCAACCGGGAGGCCCTCAAGATAGTGATGTCACCCTGACACTCCGATGAAGGGACTTCGATGACCGTCACCGCCCCGCCCGACTCGCTCTCCGACGCGGCTCGTCGCTTCCTCGAGGGCCCGAAGCAGCTGCTGATCGGTGGCGCGTGGACCGCGGCCGCGGACGGCCGCACCTTCGAGTCGATCGACCCCGCGACCGGCGAGGCGATCGCCGAGGTCGCGCAGGGGGGCGCCGCGGACGTCGACGCCGCGGTGCAGGCCGCGCGCGCCGCCTACGAGGACGGGAGCCCGTGGCGCACACTGAACGCGGGCGCGCGCGGGCAGCTGCTGAACGTCCTCGCCGACCTGGTGGACGAGCACGCGCAGGAGCTCGCCGAGCTCGAGTCGCTCGACAACGGCAAGCCGGTCACCTATGCGCGCACGATCGACGTCGGGCTCACCTCCTCCCACTTCCGCTACTTCGCCGGTTGGCCGACCAAGATCGAGGGCGAGGTGATCCCGGTCACCGGAGGTGACGGGATGCTCGTCTATACGCGCAGGGAGCCGGTCGGCGTCGCGGGCCAGATCATTCCCTGGAACTTCCCGCTGATGATGGCCGCGTGGAAGCTGGCGCCGGCGCTCGCGGCCGGCTGCACGGCGGTGCTGAAGCCCGCGGAGCAGACGCCGCTGACGGCGCTGCGGCTCGGCGAGCTGGCGCTCGAGGCGGGAATCCCGGCGGGCGTGGTGAACGTCGTGACGGGCGACGGGGAGACCGGCGCGGCACTCGTCGACCACCCGGGCGTGGACAAGCTCTCGTTCACCGGCTCGACCGCTGTCGGGCGCGAGATCGGCGAGCGGGCGGGCCGCGCACTGAAGCGCGTGACGCTGGAGCTGGGCGGCAAGTCGCCCAACATCATCCTGCCGGATGCCAACCTGAAGGCCGCGATCGGCGGCTCGTTCCAGGGGATCTACTTCAACACGGGCCAGGCGTGCAACGCGGGCTCGCGGCTGTTCGTGCACAAGGACCAGTTCGACGATGTCGTGTCCGCCCTCGCGGAGCGCGCCCCGAAGATGAAGATGGGCCCGGGGCTCGCGCCGGACACGCAGCTCGGTCCGGTCGTGTCCGCCGAGCAGCTCGAACGCGTGACGGGATACATCGAGCGGGGCAAGGCAGAAGGCGCGGAGCTGGTCACAGGTGGCGGCGGGCGCAGCCCCGGCTACTTCGTCGAGCCCACGCTGTTCACCACAACCTCCGACGACATCGCGATCACGCGCGAGGAGATCTTCGGCCCGGTGCTCGTCGCACAGCCCTACGACTCGATCGAGGAGGTCGCGCATCGCGCGAACGACACCGAGTACGGGCTCGCGGCAGGGGTGTGGACGCGCGACATCGGGAGCGCGCACCGCCTCGCCGGGCTGCTGCGCGCCGGCACCGTGTACGTGAACGTGTGGGGCCTGACGGACCCCGCGGCGCCGTTTGGGGGGTTCAAGGCTTCGGGGATCGGCCGGGAGCACGGCCGCGCGGGACTCGAGGAGTACCTCGAGACGAAGACCGTCTGGACCAGCCTCAGTTGAAGCGCGGCATCGTCGCGGAGCAACCGGTGTGCGCGGGCTGCGAGGCGCCCGGGCAGCGTCTCGGGAAGAAGTGCCCGCGGTGCGGTCGCCGCTACTGGGGGGGCGGACTGTGGCGGCTGCTGTTCGGCGGCGGGCCGCGCGTCAAGCACTGAGCTCGCCCAGGAGCTCCTCTACCCGCACGGAGATGTCGTCGCGGATGCGGCGCACCTCCTCCAGCGGCCGCCCCTTTGGATCGGGCAGGTCCCAGTCGATGTAGCGCCTGCCCGGGATGTAGGGGCATTCGTCGCCGCAGCCCATCGTGACCACGACGTCAGCCCATTGCGCGAGCTCGTCGGTCAGCCCCTGCGGCACCCGCCCGGACACGTCAAGGTCGAGCTCGCGCAGCACCTCGACGACCTCGGGGTGCACGCGCTCACCGGGGGTCGTCCCGGCCGAGCGCGCCTCGTGCACCCCGCCGGCCACGCGCTCGAACAGCGCCTCGCTGATCTGGGAGCGGCCCGCGTTGTGCAGGCAGACGAACAGCACGCGCGCCATCAGGAGCTGGTCTCGGCGCGCACGAGCTGATACGCAAGCGCGCCGATGGCCGCCCCCGCAACCGGTCCCACCACGTACAGCCAGAAGTCGCTCCACTCGCCGGCGGCGAGGGCCGGGCCGAGCGAGCGGGCCGGGTTCATGGAAGCGCCGGTCACCGGGCCGCCGAACAGGGCGTCCAATCCCACGGTTCCCCCGATCGCGATCGCCGCGCCGGCGCCGACCGCGCGCGTGTCGGTCGCCACCGCGACGATCACGAACATCAGGAACGCGGTCAGGACCCCCTCGTACACGAGCGCGGTTCCCGATCCGACGGTGGGCACGGTCGCGCCGAGGCGCGCGGGCTCATCCGTCCACAGGACCGCCAGCAGCAGGGCCGCGACCACCGCACCGGCGCATTGCGCGGCCACGTATCCGATGGCCTCGCGGGCCGGGAAGTGTCGCGTCAGCGTGAATGCGATGGTGACCGCCGGATTGATGTGCGCGCCCGAGAGGTGCCCTGTCGCGTACACCATCGCCATGATCACGAGCCCGAACACCAGCGCGATCCCGACGGAGCCGAGGCTCTCGTCGTAGCGCGCATTCGCAACGATCGCGCCGCATCCGGCGAACACGAGCGCAAACGCCGCCAGGCCCTCCGCGAGGGCCCGCCGCGGCAGCCCCGGGCGCGCCGCAGTGCTCACGCCGCCGGGTCGAGGGAAACCCCGATGATCTTCAGCCGGCGGGTGAGCGCGTTCAGCCCGTACGCGCCGAGCGCGCCGTCCGCGACTCCGAGCACGTCCCATGCGCCCTCGCTCGGGGGCGACACGGACTCCGCCACGGCGGGGAGCAGGTCGATCAGGCGCCGCCGCACCACCTCTGCCATCGCCGGGTCCGCCTGCACGGCGTTGCGCAGGAAGTATGTGCCCCACGCGATGTGCCGCTGCTCGTCGGCGGCAATCTTCCCGTAGCCGTCGACGAAACCGGGCAGCACGCCGCGCGCTGCGAGGAAGTCGAGCAGGAAGTGGGATGCCGTGATCCCCAGCGTGCCCTCGATCACCATGTGGTAGACCGTCACGAAGTCGACCTTTGCCTCCCGGTTGCGGGGGTCGCCGCGCAGCCGGTCGTGGGCGTCCACCAGCGCCTCGTCGAACACCTTCCTGAAGGGGGCGCCGAGCACCTCGCGGGCGCGCGCGACGTGCGCCCCGATCGCCGCGGGGTCCGCGATCACTTCGTTCTGGAAGCGCGCGTAGAACTGCATGTGGCGCACCTCGTCGACCAGTTGGGTGGACAGGTAGCTGCCCTCCTCCTCGTCGTCCTGTGCGAGCACCAGGCCGCAGAACTGCGTCGAGATGCGCTCCTCGGCGACCATCAGCGAGCTCAGGACCCAATAGAGGAGGTCGCGCTCGCCTGCCGCGAGCGCCACCCAGTCGGCGGGGTCGCGGCGCAGGTCGACGTCCTGCGCCGCCCAGTGCGCGCGTTCCCAGTCCTCGTACAGCTGCTGCGGGGTGCGCAGCCCCGGCTGCGCGACCTCCACGCTCATGATGCGCAGCAGGCGGGTGCGGCCTCGGCATCCGCCTGCGCGTCGTGTTCGACGTCCTCCAGCACCGTGAACACCTCCCACGGCGTGCCGTCGGGGTCCGTCACCCAGATCTTGTCCTGTCGCGCGTAGCAGCACGTCGTGTCCATCTCGTCGAAGGTCGCGAGTCCCGCCCGCTTCAGCCGCAGGCGGGTGGCGAGTACCTCGTCGGTCGACGAGACCTTGATGCCGCCGTGGTTGAAGGCGCCGAGGCCTGTGCCGCGCTCGCCCTCGATCAGCGCGAGCACGATGCCCGGGTCGTCGGGCTCGAACTTCACGTAGCCAGGGCGCTGCTTTGCCGGCTCGACGTCGAGCAACGCGCGGTAGAAGGGAGTGGCGCGGTCCACGTCGGTGACGGTGATCGCGAGGTGCGGCTTCATCTCAGCCATGTCGAAAGCTCCTTGGTCGCTTCGGGGATCACGTAGTAGTAGGCCCACAGCCCGCTCCGCTCGACGTCCACGAGCCCAGCCTCGCGCAGCACCTTGAGGTGATGGGAGACCGTCGGCTGTGACACGTCGAACAGCGGCGTCAGCTCGCATACACACACCTTTCCGGCGTGCTTGCCCAGGACGTCCACGAGCTGGACCCGGATCGGATCGGACAGCGCGCGGGCCACGAGCGCGATCCGCTCGGCCTGGTCCGGCGTGACCGCGGGGTGCACGAGCGGCTCGCAGCACGGCTGCCCCGCCGGGCGCTTCACCTTCGGCTCTGTCCTGAGTCCGGTTGCCATATCTGTAGTGATAGCAGATTACATAGACAAACGTCAATGCAATTGAGGTGCTTCATGATCAGCCCGATGGCGCTCGCACAGGAGGCAACGGAGCTGCTCCAGCGGCTGATCCGGTTCAACACGGTCAATCCCCCGGGCAACGAGCGGCCCGCTCAGGAGATGCTGCGGAAGGCGCTCGAGGCCGCCGGGTTCGAGTGCGAGCTGGTGGGCGCCACACACGACCGGCCCAACCTGATCGCGCGGCTGCCCGGGAGCGCCCGCGGAAAGCGGCTTTGCTACCTGAGTCACGTCGACACCGTCCTCGCCGATGCGTCCGAGTGGAGCGTCGACCCATGGTCGGGGGAGATCAAGGACGGGTACGTCTGGGGCAGGGGGGCGCTCGACATGAAGGGCCAGGTCGCGTGCGAAGTTGCCGCCGCCTGCAGCCTCGGCAGCTCTGGCTGGCGGCCCGAACGTGGTGAGCTGCTGGTGATCGTGACCTGCGACGAGGAGGCGGGCGCCACCTTCGGGGCGCAGTGGCTGTGCGAGCACGTGCCCGAAAAGGTGCGCTGCGACATGGTCGTGAACGAGGGAGCGGGTGAGGTGCTCGACTTCCGGGGCCGGCGCATGTACACGCTCTGCGTCGGCGAGAAGGGCGTGTTCCGGTTCAAGCTGACCACCCACGGGCGGGCCGGGCACGCCTCGATGCCGGGGATCGGCGACAACGCGCTGCTGCGCATGGTCGATGTGCTGGGCCGGCTCGACGGCCGCCAGCCTCCGTTCGATGCGTACCCCGCCGGGATCGCGTGCCTCGAGGCGCTGACGGGCGCCCCGGTCGATGACGTGGCGGCGGCGCTTGCCCAGGTGCGCGCCGCCGAGCCCCGGCTGGCGGACCAGTTCGAGTCGATGATGCGCGTGACGCTGGCCCCCACGATGATCCGCGCCTCGGAGAAGGAGAACGTGATCCCGTCGCGCTGCACGGTCCGCGTCGACTGCCGTGTCCCTCCGGGCAGCGGCGAGGAGCACGTGCGCCGCCGTGTCACGGAGCTGCTCGGCTCCGAGCGGGAGGGCGGCTACGCGCTCGAGTTCAGCGAGCAGGTCGTCGGCAACAGCTCAGCGCCAGACACCGAGCTGACGGGGTTCCTGCGCGAGTATGTCGGTCGCGCCGATCCCGGAGCCCGGCTTTTGCCGCTGGTATTGACGGGTTTTACGGACAGCCATTGGTTTCGGAAGGCGTTTCCTGGGTGCGTCGCCTATGGCTTCTTTCCCCAGCGCGCCATGTCGCGTTGGGACACGACACCACTGATACACGCACCGGACGAACGCGTCGCAATCGCCGATATCGAGTTCGCCGCGCGGTTCTTCAGCGAGCTTGCCCCCGCCGTTTTGCGCTAACAGGTAACGGCTTCGCGCGCAAGGTGCTCGAAATTGCGGCTTGCGTTGGCATCCGGCGTATGAAATAAACATCGCTCGTCCCCTAGCGAGAGGAGTGAGATGTCTCCAGCGGCTCGCAGATCTTCCACGCGCAAGAAAGCGGGCGGTGCCCGCAAGAAGACCGCACGTAAAAGCACCGCGCGGAAGAGTACGGCGCGGAAGTCGACCGCACGGAAGACCACCGCACGGAAGAAGACGGCTCGTCGCCCGGCGCGTAAGACGGCAGCCCGCAAGAAGACAGCGGCACGCAAGACCACCGCACGGAAGAAGACGGCTCGTCGCCCGGCGCGCAAGAAGACAGCGGCACGCAAGACCACCGCACGGAAGAAGACGGCACGCAAGACGACCGCACGGAAGAAGACCGCGCGCAAGCCGGCACGCAAGACGACCGCACGGAAGAAGACCGCGCGCAAGCCGGCGCGTAAGAAGACGGCGGCCCGCAAGACCACGGCCCGCAAGAAGACCGCAAGGAAGCCGGCCCGGAAGACCACGGCCCGCAAGAAGACCGCACGGAAGAAGGCCGCTCGCCGTCCGGCCCGCAAGACCACGGCCCGTCGCAAGACGACGGCCCGTAAGCCGGCCCGTCGCAAGACGGCCCGGCGGCGCTAGCGCAGGCGATCGGGACCTGTTGAAAGGGGCGGCCGGCGGCCGCCCCTTTGCGTTCCGGACCGGCAGTCGCTTGACCGGGCCGGCCCCTTATACCTAGAATCTAGGTACAGATGAAGTACTCGGTGCTCGGGTTCCTGATCGACCAGCCGATGCACGGCTACGCGTTGAAGCGCGTCCTGTCACCGGCCCTGCCGCGCGGGCAGCACGTGAACGACGGGATCCTGTATCCCCTGTTGAAACGATTGGAGACGGACGGGCTCGTGCGCAAGCGCGTCGAGCGTGGTCGCGGCGGCCGCGATCGAAACGTGTTCCACGCGACCGCAAAGGGGCGGCGCGAGTTCGAGGGGTGGCTCGCGGGCCCGGACGACGAACGCGATCAGGTCGCCTACGACTTCCTGCTCGGTCATCCGTTCCTGATCAAGTGCCTGTTCTTCGCCAACCTCACCCCTGCGCAGGTGCGCGCGAAGCTCGGTGCGCAGCTGGCCGATTGCTCCGAGAAGCTCGAGACGTTCGAGCGCATTCGCGCGCGCATGATCGAGCGCGAGGTGGACACGCATCGCATCGCGGTGCTCGACCTTGGAATCGCACAACAGAAGGAGAAGGAACGATGGCTGAAGCGAATGATCCGGCAAACGCGGGGGCGCGGGGCCTCACGGAGCGCGGCGTGAGCGGGGGTCGCGAGATCGAGCGGCGGGCCATCGACATGTGGGCGCCGATCGTCCCCGTTCCGGAAGTGATCAGCCACGTCGCTCGTCACTTCCCGAAGGAGATGGCCGGGTACCTCCGCGTTTTCTACAAGCGCGAGCCCGCCAAGGAGGAGTTCTCGAACGCGGCCGCTCGCATGCAGATGAGCGAGGACGACCTGATCGCTGCGCTCGATGCCGCCGGCATCGAGCGCACGCTGATCACCGGCTTCGACGAGTACTCCAGTGTGCACGAGACGTTCATTCCGAACGACATCGTGGCGGCGCTCGCCGAGCGGCACCCGCACCGGTTCATCCCGTTCGCGGGCGCCGATGTCCTGCGGGGGATGGAAGCGGTGCGTGAATTCGAGGAGCTGGTGCGCGACCGTGGCTTTCGCGGCCTGAGCGTGCGACCGTTCATGATCGGGCTCCCCGCGGACGACCGCCGTTACTACCCGCTGTACGCGAAGTGCGTGGAGCTGGACGTGCCGGTCAGCATTCACAGCTCCGCGAACTGGACGACGGTGGCCGTCAGCGACCTGGGCCACCCGCGCCACATCGACGTGGTCGCCGCCGACTTCCCCGAGCTGACGCTGGTCATGAGCCACGCCGGGTATCCCTGGGTGCTCGAAGCTTGCCTGCTGGCGTGGAAGTACCCCAACGTGTACCTCGAGCTGGCTGCCCACCGTCCGCGCTACCTGGCTGCGCCCGGCACCGGCTGGGAGCCACTGCTGCGGTTCGGCACCACCACGATCAAGCAGAAGGTGCTGTTCGGGACTGGATGGTTCCTGCTGGGCAGGCCGCCTGGGCAGGTCGTCGACGAGTTCCTGCAGCTGCCCGTCCCCGACGACGTGATGGAGATGTGGCTGTGGCGCAACGCGGACGCGCTGCTCGGCGCAGCGGTCCCGGCTTGAGCTAGAAGAGGGTCGCCTGGCGCTGAGGCGGCTCTGACGTGGGTGCGCCGTGCTCGCGAGCGCGGCCGCGTGCGATGCTCGGACGCGCCCGAGCTTGGCGCGGGCGCGCCCGGTCCGCGACCCGCTGGAGACGCTCGCGCTCGTCGCGGGGAACGTAGGCGCGACGCTCGTACAGCGCCTCGTACCGGGGAACGAGATCCGGCCGGTACGCACGCAGCCACTCGAACCAGATGCCGCGCACCTCGCCACGCAGGTGCAGTGGCGCCGTGGCCATGCTGATCGCCCCGTTCTCGCTCGCGATCCGCATGATCTCGCCGACCTGCTCGGGGGAGTCGTTCACGCCCGGAATCAGCGGGGCGATCAGGACTCCGGACGGCACGCCGGCCTCGTTCATCCTGCGGACCGCGGCGAGGCGCGCGCGCGGGGAGGGGGTGTGGGGCTCCGTCTCACGCCACGTCCGCTCGTCCAGCGTGGGCACGGAGAAGTAGACGGACACCCCCGGGCCGGCAGCCAGCTCGCGGAGCACGTCGATGTCGCGCAGCGCGAGCGGTGACTTCGTGACGAGCGAGCAAGGCGTGTCCGAGTCGAGCAGCGCCGCCCAGATGCCCGGCATCAGCTTGTAGCGGCTCTCGACCCACTGATATGGGTCGGTGTTGGTGCCAAGCGCAACGTGCTCGTGCCGCCACGACGGGCGTGACAGCTCGGCCCGCGCGACCTCGGGCAAGTTGACCTTCACGACGATCTCGCGCTCGAAGTCGCGCCCCGCGTTCAGGTCGAGGTAGGTGTGGGTGGGGCGAGCGAAGCAGTAAGCGCAGGCGTGACTGCATCCCCGGTAAGGATTGATGGTCCACCGGAACGGCATCCGGGAGCTCTTGGGAACGCGGTTCAGCGCGGATTTCGCGCGTACCTCGTGAAAGCGGACGTCCAGCGCCTCGGGGGCGTCGAAGGTGCGGACAACGGCGTCCGCTCCCAATCGCGGGAGCGAACGCGCGCTCTCCTTGCCGACTTCCAGGTGCTGCCACCGCACGAACACATGTTCGCATATCCGGCGGATGCCCGCCGCGCACCCTGGCGCGTGGGCGCGCCCAGGGCCGGCTACGACCGTGCGGCGTCGGGTGTGAGGCCCAGCTCGCCGGCGCGCTCGGCGAGCGCGTCGATCACGAACTGGACGTGCTCGTCGAAGCTCATGCCCGACTCGGGCTCGAGCTCCGCGGCGCCCTCGTACACGTCCTCGCGGTGGACCCCGGCGGCAAAGCTCGGCTGCTTCAGCTTCTTCTTGACCGACTTGGTCTTCAGGCCGTGGATCCCCTCCGGGCGCACGTACGCGCACGCGGCGATGAAGCCCGACAGCTCGTCGCACGCGAACAGCGTCTTGTCGAGCAGGCTCACGCGGGGCACCCCCAGCCGCTCGGCGTGGGCCTGGACCGCGTGCACGACCTCTTCTGGGTAATCGCGGCGCCGCAACTCCTCGATCGCCATGCGCGGGTGCCCGGTCTCGAGGTCGGGATAGCGCTCGTAGTCCATGTCGTGCACGAGGCCCGCGATCCCCCAGCTCTCCTCGTCTGCGCCGAACCTCCGGGCGTACGCGCGCACCGCGCTCTCGACCGCGAGCATGTGCTTGCGCAGCGAGTCGGACTCCGTCCATTCGCAGACGAGCTGCCAGGCCTCTGCGCGAGTGGGCACGGCCGCAGTGTATGGCGTGGGCGAAGCCCGGGGTTACATCGGCGGATTGGGGCTCCTTGCAGGGGGGTAAGGGAGCAGGGCACCCACTCTCGGGTGCTCAACCACGAAGACGAAGCAAGGAGGGATCGGCCTTGATCGGCGTAATCATTGCGGTGTTGTTCGCCGCCCTTGTCTACGCGCTGTGCCTCGCGCTCGGCCTCCCCGCGATCGTCGGCCTGATCGCCGCGATCCTGGTGTTGCTGGCCGGCATCCCCACGGGCGGGTACGGAATCGGCAGACGATGACGAGCTGAGCGACGTGTCCGGTCGCCGCGCGGCGACCGGACCTCGCTCGCTCCGTGACCTCTCGCTCTAGAATCCGCGCGGCGCTCAGGCGCCCGCACAGATGTCAGGCGAGACCTCAGATGAGCTGCTCCAGCGGGTCCGCGGCGGGGAGCTGGACGCCCGCCGCATCCTGCTGACCCCCGACATCGCACCCGGCGCAGCCGGCCTGCCGCTCGCGGCGCTGCTCGCGGCCGCGCCGTCGGTCGGCGAGCTGGGGGAGGGGGCCTGGGCCCGCCTCGAGTCCGATCCGGGTGCGCGAATCGGCGATCTCGACCCTGACCGCCGGGCCTGGATCGCCGATCTGCTCGACTTCTGGCGGACCGCTCCGCGCGACGTCTCCCGGGTCACCGCTCCGCAGGACGGCATGTACGCGAAGACGCCGGACCGGTACTTTCCGACGGGCGCGCTGGCGCTGCGCCAGGTGCGCCTCGCGATGCTCCAGGCCCGCAAGCCGACCTGCGAGAGCATCCTCGACTTCGCCTGTGGCTACGGGCGCGCGATGCGGTTCTTCCGCGCTGCCTTTCCCGACGCAAAGCTGACCGCCTGCGACATCACGCCCGACGCGGTCGACTTCTGCGCGCAGGAGTTCGACGCGACCCCCGTCTACTCGCAGGAGGACCCGGCCGCCATCGACCTGCCCGGCCCGTTCGACGTGATCTGGGTCGGCTCCCTGTTCACGCACGTGCCGCAGGACCGCTGGATCGGGTTCCTCGACCTGCTCGAGTCGGTGCTCGCGGAGCAGGGGCTGCTGGTGTTCACCGTGCAGGGCCGCCACGTCCGGCAGCAGCTCTTGTCGGGCGAGCTCGCGTGGGACCTCGGCGACGCGGAGGTCGAACAGATCGTGCGCGGCTTCGACGAGACCGGTTACGGCTACGCCGACTGGTCGGGCGCCAGTGGCTACGGCACGTCGCTGAACCGGCCGTCATGGGTGTGCGCACAGGTCGAGGATCGGCCCGGGCTGCGCCTGGTCGGCTATCGCGAGACCGGATGGGGACGCCAGGACGTGGTCACCTGCGAGGGGACACGGGGGTGAGCCAGGGCACCCCGCCCGTGGCGGGAGTGTCCGAGCTCGTGCTCGAGGTATCGGACCTCGCGCGCGCGGAGACCTTCTACACCCGCGACCTCGGCCTGCCGGTGGTCGAGCGCTGGCCCCACCGCGACGCGGTCTGGGTGCGCGCCGGCATGACGCGGATCGGCCTCTGGCGGCCGCAGGTGGGGCTCGAAGGAAGCCGGGGCGGGACCCATGTGCACTTCGCGATGCAGATTCGCGACGTCGACTTCGACGCCAAGGTCGCGGCGCTGCGGGCAAACGGGCACGAGGTTCCGGTGCACGAGTTCGGCCCGCTCGGGAACGGCGCGGCCAACAGCCGTTCGGCATACGTCCACGACCCGGACGGCCATCTGGTGGAGTTCTGGACCGCCGCGATGGACGACTACGGCGAGGCCACCGCGCCGGCCCCCGCCTGAGTGCGCGGATCGCTGCATCTTCCGGTCAGCTGCGCGGTGACCCGCGTTCGCCCCTACGCTGGAGGTGGTGGATTACGAGATCTTCGAGGCGATCAACGGGCTCGCCGCCCGCAATGACGTCTTCGAGGATTGGCTCCGGTTCTTCTCGATCCATGCGGAGCTGATCTTCGGCGTCTTCTTGGCCGCCGCATTCCTGGCGCGCGGGCGCTGGCGCTCCGTCAATGCCAGGCACGGTGTCGTGGCGGCCGCGCTCGCCAGCATCGTCGCGCTGGAGATCGCGCAGCTGATCTCCGGCTTTTGGGACCGGCCCCGGCCCTATGAGGCTCACCTGGAGGCACACCTCTTCGTCGCGGCGTCTCCGGACCCGTCGTTTCCGAGCGACCACGCCACCGTGGCGTTCGCGATCGCGATCTCGATCCTGCTCCGGAGCAGGCGGCTTGGCCTCGTCACCCTCGCGATGGCGATCGTGGTCGGGCTTTCTCGCGTGGTCGTCGGCACGCACTACCCCAGCGATGTCGCGGCCGGCGCGGTGCTCGGAACGTCTGCCGCGCTGCTGATGTGGTGGCCGCCGATCCGGGGCCGGCTGCGGTGGCTCTCGCTGCGGCTCTCGGCGCTCTACGACGGCGTCGCCCAGTGGCTCTCCGGGCGCTTCGTCCAGACGTAGCCGGCTTCAGGCCGACCCAGCCTCGCCGGGAAGCTCCGACAAGAGGTCGAGCAGGTCGAGCGGCAGCGTCGCCATCTCCACCTGGCCGTTGGCGTGCGGCCACACCGCGGGGTCCCGGTCCCAATAGATCTCGATGCCGTTGCCATCCGGGTCATGGAGGTACAGCGCCTCGCTGACGAGATGGTCTGAGGCGCCCGACAGCGGCCAGCCCACCTCGCGCAGCCGCAACAGCGCCTCGGCCAGGTGGCGGCGCGTGGGCACGCGGATCGCGAAGTGGAACAGCCCGGTGGTGCCCGGCGGGGGAGGGGAGCCGCCCTCGCTTTGCCATGTGTTCAGCCCCAGGTGATGGTGGTAGTCACCCGCCGCGAGGAACACCGCTTCCGTGCCGTAGCGTGCCCGCACGCGGAAGCCGATCACGTCGACGTAGAAGCGCTCGGCCCGCTCGAGGTTCGACACCTTCAGGTGAACGTGTCCGATGTCCGTGCGTGGATCGAGGGGGGATGCGGGGCTCATGCAGCTTCCTCGAGCGTTGCCAGGTCGTCCGCGTCGAGTCGCAACGCAGCCGCCGCGACGTTCTCGTCGAGATGCGCGATCGAGGAGGTTCCCGGGATCGGCAGCGCGGCTGGAGAATGCGCGAGCAGCCACGCCAGCGCGACCTGCATCGGGGTCGCGCTGTGCCGTCCGGCCACGTCTGCGATCGCGTCGCGGGCGACGCTGCCCGCGTCGAGCGGGAACCAGGGGATGAAGGCGAGGCCCTCCTGCTCGCACTGCTTCAGGACCCCCTCCGAGTCGCGAGCCGTGATGCTGTAGCGGTTCTGGATCGACACGATCGGGACGATCTCGCGCGCGGTGTCGAGGTGGCTGCGCCCGACATTGGACAGGCCGACGTGCCGGATCTTGCCCTCGTCGCGCAGCTCGGAGAGCGCGCCCACGGACTCCTCGAACGGCACCTTCGGGTCCGGGGTGTGCAGCTGGTAGAGGTCGATCGTGTCGCGCCGCAGGCGCCGCAGGCTCTGCTCGCAGCATTTCTTGAGGCGCTCGGGGCGGCAATCGGGCTGCCAGTTGCCGGGCCCGGGACGGGTCAGCCCGCCCTTGGTCGCGACCACGAGGTCCGCGGGGTAGGGGTGCAGCGCCTCCGCGATCAGCTGCTCGCTCACGTCGGGGCCGTAGGAGTCGGCGGTGTCGATGAAGTTGATGCCGAGCTCGACGACGCGCCGCAGCACGGCGATCGCGCCGTCGCGGTCGTCGGGCTCTCCCCAGATGCCGTCGCCGGTGATGCGCATCGCGCCGTAGCCCATGCGCCACACCGGCATGTCGCCGCCGAGCGTCAGCTGACCCGCTGCGCTGGCGGTCGATCCGTTGGACGAGGCCACGGCCTAGCCGCCCCGCTTCATCGGCACCGTGTTCCCCTCGGGAGGAATCGGGTTCTCCTTCAGGATGCGGGCCATGTGCACGACGTTGTGGGCCATCCATCCGGCCGTCTTCTGCGTGTACGGATGGTCCTTGCCGCCGGCCTCGATGAACGACGGCCCGGGGCCCGCGTCACCGACCCAGTAGGTGTCCGCGTTCGGCGGGATCGTGAAGCCCAGGTGGGAGAGGTTGAAGAGCGTCGTCTCGGCGGCCGGGTGGGCGCCGTCCTCGTTGCCGGTCACGACCACGCCGGCGACCTTGTTGTACATCGGGTACTGCCCGACGTCGTTGGTCGACTCGTAGGTGCCGTCGAGCCGCTCGATCACCATCTGGCAGACG
Organism: uncultured Solirubrobacterales bacterium; assembly: GCA_963816975.1. GTDB lineage: Bacteria > Actinomycetota > Thermoleophilia > Solirubrobacterales > JBBDJG01 > DASRIA01. The sequence continues at coordinate 258,157 of CAWFMD010000001.1, forward strand.
CTGTTGCGCACGCCGAACCAGATCGAAGTGCCGATGATCAGGATGTCGGCCTGCTCGATCCGCTCCAGGATCCCCGGCCATTCGTCGCCGTCGCCCATGTCCGAGACGACGCCGAACGGCACGTTGTAGTCGACGGGCCTGATCACGTCGCACTCCACGTCGAGGTCCTCCAGGTGCCCGATCACGATGTCCATCAGCGCCTGGGTGTTGGACACCGCGGGCGACTTCTTCAGCGTGCAGTTCAGCAGCACGGCCTTCAGCTTCATGCTTCTCCTCTCAAGAGATGACGGCGGCCTGCTCGATCCGCCGCACCAAGGTCTCGACTGTGTCGCCGAGCGTTACGGTCATGCGCTCGCGCACCTGCAGAGCGTAGGCGTCGGCGTCGTAGCCCACCCGGCGCAGCTCGAACTCCCGGCCGCCGTGCCACAGTGCGTAGGCGGCGCGGCGATCGCCGTCGAAGGGCAGCCCCACGCTGCCGGGGTTGACGAGCAGCCGTCCGCCCTCGGCCGCGCGCGAGAACTGGACGTGACTGTGGCCGAAGATCACGACCTCCGCGTCGGTATGGGCGAGTAGCTCGTGGTCGCCGCCGGTCGGCTCGGGCATGAAGGTCAGCACGTCGCTGTGCGGCGATGCGTGGCACACGCAGGCACCGTCGATCTCGACCTGCTCGGGGAGCCTGAACAGCTTTTCCGTGTCCTTCCCGCCGAGCGCGTCGCGGCAGTACTCGATCGCGCGCAGCATCAGCTCGTCGTCCGGCGCGTCCGAGGGTTCCTCGAGCCAGCGCTCCGTGTTCCCCCTGATCCAATCCGCCTCGAGCTTGCCCAGCGCCTTGACGGTCTCATGGGGAAACGCGCCCGCAAGCGCGTAGTCGCCGCCCAGCACGAACTGCTCGGCGCCGGCCGCGCGCGCGTCTGCGACGACCGCCTCGAGCGCCGGGAGATTGCCGTGGATGTCGTAGAGCAGTGCGCGCATCACAGAGACCCGTTCGCGGGCTCGCCCGCCAACGGCCTGTGCACTAGTTCCGTTGCGAAGGATGCCCTTCGCCGGGCCAGGGGGCCAGCACCAGCACGAGGCGCGCGTCGGACGTCGCGCGCACCTCGTGGCGCTCGTTGGGCTCGGTGAGGGCGAGGAATCCGGGCCCGCCCGCGACCGGTGCGCCGCCCGCCTCGATCTCGACTTCGCCCTCGGTCACGAGGATCCAGGCCCGTTCGTGCACCTGGTGATCCTGCAGCTCCTCGCCCGCGGGGAGGTTGATCACGATCGTCCTGCCCTCGTCGCCGGAGTGCAGCACCTGTGGTTGGTGCGGCTCCACGTCGATCGAGCGAGTGTCCCAAGCTTGCACGTGCTGCCTCCTCGCGTTCGCGGTCTGGTGGGGCGGTATGTAAGCATCACGGCATGGCCGAGGCGATTTCCGCACCGGCCGGGCACGGTGGCGCAGACCCGGCATCGGATCTAGAGATCCGCGGACCACAGCTTTTGCTGCGCTATGCGCGGACCGCAGACGCCGGCGCGCTGTACCGGCTCGCGTCCGATCGGGAGGTCACGCAGTTCTTCTCATGGGGGCCGTACACCGACGAGAGCGAGGCCGCGACCTATGTGCGGAGCCTCGGGCGCAAGCGGGCCGAGGGTGAGCGGCTGGAGTTCGTGGTCGTCCATCCCGAGGACGGCGTGATCGGCGTCACGGGCCTGTCCGAGTTCTCGCTGCGCGACCGGCGCGCGGTGGTTGGCACGTGGCACGGTCGCGAGTGGTGGGGAACGGGCGCCAACCGCGCATCGAAGGCGCTCGTGCTGGCGCTCGCGTTCGCGGGGCTCGGGCTGGAGCGGGTGACGGCCTGGTGCGGCGACGACAACGGCCGCTCGCGGACGGCCCTCGAGCGCCTCGGCTTCGTGCACGAGGGCGTGCTGCGGCGCTGGCACGTCCATCAGGGACATCCGAAGGACGTGATCAGCTACTCGATGCTGCGCTCGGAGTGGGAGGCGGGAGACCTCGCCCGCGAGCCGTTCGAGATCACCGGGGACATCCCGGTGCAGTTCCTGCCGCTGTAGAACGGATCAGACGCCGCTGCCGTGGCGGCCTTCGCCGGCAGCGAAGCGGGACGCGCCGCGGGCTGCGACCTCCATCACGGCGCGGCCCTGCCGGTACTCGAACTCGAGCGCCTCGCGCCACGGCAGGCGGGAGCCCTCGAGCATCGCGCGGCGGTCGGCGAGCATCGTCTCCTGCGGGAACGCGGCGAGCCGCTCGGCCAGCGCGAGCGCGCGCTCGACGTGCTTGCCCGGCTGCACGATCTCGTTCACGAGGCCGATTTGCAACGCTTCTTGCACGCCCACCGCGCGACCCGTGAGCGTCAGCTCGAGCGCGCGGCCCAGCCCTACGATCAGCGGCAGGCGCTGCGTGCCCCCGTCGATCAGAGGGACTCCCCAGCGCCGCTCGAACAGGCCGAAGGTGGAGTCCTCGGTGGCGATGCGCAGGTCGCACCACAGCGCGATCTCCATGCCGCCCGCCAGACACCACCCGCCGATCGCGGCGATCGTCGGCTTCGACGGTGTCACGCGCGTGAAGCCCATCGGCCCGTCGGGGTGGTCGATGTCGAGGTCCATCGCCTTCAGGTCCGCCCCCGCGCAGAACGCCTCGCCCGCTCCGGTCAGCACCAGCACGCGCGCGGCGTCGTCGCGCTCGAAGCGCGCCAGGCAGTCGCGCAGCAGCGCGGCCGTCTCGGCGTCGACGGCGTTGCGGCGCGCCGGGCGGTCGATCGTGACCAGGGCGGCCGCGCCGGTGCGCGCGTAGTTGACTGGCGAGTCGGCCATCGGTCTCGGGAACTTAACGCAGACTTCACACAACTCTTCCGGGTTTTCGTCGTTGCGTGTCTAACTTGTATGTGGAACTGCGATCAGAGGAGAAGCCATGAGTCCCCAGCCCGACTGGACGCTGCCCAACCCGGACGCGGTGCTGGACGCCGGTGAGCCGCCGCTGCCCGACGACGAGTCACTGCTCTCCGAGCTGGGCGCCTCCTACCCGGTGGTGGCCTACCCCGGCCAGCAAAGCGAAGCCGGCGAAGCGGAGATCGAGGAGACGATCTACGCCGGCCTGGTCTTTCCCTAGGCCTTCGTCAGCCGCGAGGTCGGCGCGCTCACCGTAAGAGCGCGTCGATCACGCGTCCGTCCCGAAGCGGCGCAGCGCTTCGCCGATCGCGTGCGTGCCGAACTCCACGGCGTCCGCCGGGATCCGCTCGTCGGCGCCGTGCACGCCGGCCCAGAAGTTGAAGTCCGGCGGCAGCTTCATCGGCGTGAACCCGTAGGTCTGGATGCCGAGGCGCGCGAAGAAGCGCGCGTCGGAGACGCCGGGCATCAGCAGCGGGATCGCCGTGCTGCCGGGATCCGCCTGCTCGAGGATGGAGCCGAGCGTTCCGAACAGCCCGAGATCCGCCTGCGGCGGGCCGGGATCGTGCTTGACCACCTCGAGCCCGGCGTCGATGCCGATCAGCGCCCGCAACTCGTCGAGCAGGTGGTGCGGCTCGAACCCGGGCAGCAGCCGCCCGTCCAGCATCAGCTCCACCTCGCCGGGGATCACGTTGAACTTGTCCGAGCCGCGCAGGCCGGTGGCGCTGATCGTGTTGTGCAGGATCGGGTCGAGCAGGCGGGTGCGCTCACCCATGCGGTCGAGCAGCCGGTCGGTGGCCCGCGGGTTCAGCACCAGCCTCAGCAGCGCCCCCTGTACGCCGCCCAGACCACTTGCCATGGCTTCGACCATCTGGCGCGTGACGGGCGTGACGTGCACCGGCAGCCTGTGGCGGTCGAGCGCTCGCAGCACGTGTGCGAGCTTGCCCATCGCTCCGCCGCGGACCGGCATCGAACCGTGTCCCGGCGCCCCGCCAAGGGTCATGCGCACCGTGCACACCTGCTTCTCCGCGACCTGGATCGGATAGAAGCGCTGTCCGCCCAGGTGCATCGTGAACCCGCCGAACTCGCCGATCGCGTGGCGCACGCCGTCGAACAGCTCGGGATGCTCGCGCACGAGCCACTCCGCGCCGTAGGGGCTCATGTTCTCCTCGTCGGCGAGGGCGCAGAAGATCACGTCACCGGCGGGCTCGAGCCCCGCGGCGCGGGCGCGCAGCAGCGCCGCCAGCATCATCGTGACGCCGCCCTTCATGTCGATCGTGCCGCGGCCCCAGACGAAGCCGTCCTGCAGGTCGGCCGCGAACGGCGGGTGGCTCCAGTCCTGGTTCGCCGTGGTGACCACGTCGACGTGGCCCTGGAGCAGCAGCGGCGGCGCCGCGCCGCGGCCCGGCAGCCGCGCGACGAGGTTCGGGCGATCCGGTTCCCGGGCCCGGATCGTGCTGTCGATGCCCGCTTCCGTGAGCAGCCCCTCGATGTATGCGATGCAGGCCCGCTCGTTGCCGGGCGGATTGGTCGTGTCGAAGCGGATCAGGTTGCGGAGCAGCTCCGCGGGTCGGGCCCAGATCGCGGCGTCCGCGGCGGCGGTGCTCATACAGGAGTGCGGTCCGCCGCCGTCTGCGTCAGGTACTCGCTGATCCCGGTCGCGCGATGTCCTTCCCACTCGTACTCCGTGAGCCCTTCGTGCACGTGCGTGAGACGGCCGTCCCTGCGCTGTCGCAGCGGCGCCACCTCGATCGCGCGGCCGCGCAGCGTGGTCGTGCGGCCACGGCTGTCGGACGCCTGCGCCACGAAGGAGCGCTGACACCCGAGCTCGGGGTCGAGCCCCGAAGTCGTCTCGCAGGTCACGATCGGGGAGATCTCGCCGTCGCGCATCAGGAAGCCGCCGGCCGTCTCCGTTCCATCGGCCTGGCCGAGGTTGTTGACCATCACGAAATTGTCTGGGTCCACCACCACGCCGAACCACCGCCACCACGGCACGCGCTGCCAGTCCCGGACTCCCCAGGAGTGATCCCGCAGGCCGCTGCCGGCCAGCGGATGGCGCCGCCCGTCGACTTCGATCACCCCGGCGAGCGACCCGGGCTGCTCGTAGTGGTCGCTCGCGACCGCGTCGGTGAGCCCGGACGCGAACGACAGCGGCGCGCCCCAGGCAGTGAAGCGCAGTGTGCCCGCGACCTCGACCGTGCGGTACGCGTCGCGATCGGTGGCGATGTGCTCCGCGCGGGCGTACAGGCGCGCGGGCCCCGTGAACCGCAGCTCCCACAGCGTGAGCGGGAGGGCGCACTCGAAGGTGACCGGGCCGGCGGCCACCGGATCGCCGCACCGCGTGCGCGCGAAGCTCAGCAGGAACCCTTGTCCGGGGAGCCAGATGCCGAGCGCGCCCTCCGTGAGGCCCTCGTTGGGGCGGCGCCCGACGCGTGAGTAGAACGCCAGGCCGCGGCCGTCGCCGCCGCCGAAGTAGAAGGAGTCGGACCACTGCTCCTGCGGGCCCGCCGGCTGCCAGGCGTCGTGCGCGGCCGTGATCGCGGCCGTGGTTGGGGAGTCTGTCACCGGGCGCAGCCTAACCGCCGCGCCTGGGCGCTACTTGCGGGTCTTGCGCTTCTCGAGCAGGCTCTGCGCGACGCTCAGGCCGATCACGAGCAGCGTGAACCCGATGATCAACCCGAACCCGAAGTTGGTGACGACCTTGTCGTCGGTCTTGCCGTAGAGGCCCTCGCCGCCCTTGGCCGCGATCGCGGGTGTCGCGAGGGACAGGGTCAAGAGCAGGGCCGAGATCGACACCAGGAAGGCTCTCACGCGCATCCGGCCAGACTCTATCGCAGGCGTCCGGATGCGCGGCGCCGTTGGGCGCGGCCCGGCGACCGTTGTTAACAACGGTTCACAAGGTGGTCACGGGAATTCAACTTTGCGCAATTTGCGCACGGCGATACTCCCCACGATGCCGAATCTGCAGAACACGGGCCCCGGGATTGACGCCATCCGTACCCGGGGCTCGGTTGCTGCTCTGGCGGCGCGCCTCGGCCTCAACCTTCCGTACGAGTGGTGGCCGGCCGCCGCCACCTTGAAGGGGCTCGAAGCCGCCGGATTCAGCTGGGTCCAGGTCGCCGCACCGCCCGTCGAGATGCTCGCGGACCCACGCCACGCCGTGCGCCACGCAGCAGCGCTGCGCCAGGCGCTCGAGGTGACGTCGCTGAACGCGGTCCTGCACGGGCCGACGAACCTCCAGGTCGGCAGCGCGTTGCATGACCGGGCGTTCGAGAGCCTGCTCGAGTACGCGCATCACATCGGCGCGACGCACGTCGTCTACCACGCCCTGGACTTCACACGGCGGGGCGCGGAGTCGGACGCGGAGGAGCGTGCCCTGCGCCGGCTGGCCGGCACGGCCGAGGCCCTGCGCCTGACCGTCTGCCTGGAGAACCTGTGCCCGGTCTACCCCGGGCGCTCGAGCGTCTGCCACGACCCGCTGTCGGTGCGCGATCTCGTGCGACGGCTCGACACGCCGGCGTACGGGATGCTGCTGGACGTGGGTCACGCGAACGTCGTGGCCGGCTACATGGGCGTCGAGCCGGCGGCGCTGATCGAGCCGGTGCTCGAATGTGTGCGCCTCTTTCACGTCCACGACAACCTCGGCGCCCGGCTGCGCGGCGAGGGCGGGCCGATGCTCGACCCCCTGCAACTCGACCTGCACCTTCCCCCGGGCGGCGGCAGCGTCCCGTGGGACCAGATCCGCGTGGCGCTGATCGGCCACGACGCACCGCTCATGATGGAGATCCACCCCGCTCACCGCTCGGCCCCCAGCGGGCTGTGGGAGGCCGCGATGTCCGTCATCTGCGGAATCGCAACCCAGGCCGTCCGGTCACGGACGGTCGCAGCGGCTCCCCTGATCGGAGCCGAATCAGCTTCGCGCAGCGTCTGATCTGCCCGCCTTTATAGGCTGGGCCGCTCATGAATGAGCTTCAGGCGCTCCTGCTGGGTGTCGTGCAGGGGCTCACCGAGTTCCTGCCGATCTCTTCGTCGGGGCACCTGATCCTCGTGCCCTGGGTCCTCGACTTCAATTACCTGGAGCAGCACCCGGAGTTCAACAAGTCCTTCGACGTCTCGCTGCACAGCGGGACGCTGCTGGCGGTGCTGACCTACTTCCGCGCCGACCTCGTGCGTTACGCACGGGGGGTGCTGCACAGCCTTCGCACGCGCCGCGTCGAGGGGCAGGACGAGCGGCTCGGGTGGCTGATCGTGATCGCGACGGTCCCGGCGGCGGCGGTCGGCGCGATCGCCGAGCAGCCGATCACCGACAAGCTCGGCGAGCCCTGGCAGATCGCGATCCTGCTGGCCGTGTTCGCGATCCTTTTGTACCTGGCCGATCGCCTGCCCCAGCAGCGGGAGGTCGAAGGACTGGGCGTGCGCGACGCGGTGCTCGTGGGCCTGGCGCAGGCCGTGGCGCTCGCCCCCGGCACATCGCGCTCCGGCGTCACGATCACCGCCGGGCGCGCGCTGGGGCTGACGCGGGCAGCGGCCGCGCGCTTCTCCTTCCTGCTGCTGGCGCCGATCACGCTGGGCGCCGTGCTGTACGAAAGCGTCGACCTGTTGCTGACCGGGGTGCCGCCCGACAGCGCAGGTCCGTTCGTGGTGGGGATCGTCGCGGCCGCCGCGTCCGGGTTCGCGGCGATCTGGGGCATGCTGCGCTATCTGCAGACCCGCAGCTACGACATCTTCGTCTGGTACCGGCTGGCCGCGGCCGCCGTGATCCTGCTGCTGATCGCGACCGGGGTCGAGCCCGCCACGTTCAGCTGATCGGTAACGGAGGACGCCCGGCGGGGCCCGTTAACCAAATTTTCCCAACCTCATCACCAGAGGTTCACCGAGCGCGCCCGGCCCCCCTTTAGTTTGGCTGCAAATGAGCGCTTCGAGCCGCACGAGCCCCGCTCCCGACAAGGCGGCCCGATCCCGCGCCGACCCGCCCAGCCACCCGCCCCTGCGGATCGCGAACCTGGAGATCCGGCCCGGCGAGTACCAGCTGCTGGCCGACGGTAAGCGGGTCGGCCTCACCGTGCGCGAGTTCCAGACGTTCCTCGTGCTGGCCGAGCGCCCGGACAGGGTCGTCACCCGGCCGGAGATCTACGCGCTCGTGTGGGGCGGGCAGATGGCCTATCGCGATCGCTCCGTCGACGTCTTCGTGCGCAAGGTGCGGCGCAAGCTCGCGACCTGCGCGCCGACGTGGATCTACATCCACACGCACTTCGGCGTGGGCTATCGGTTCTCTGGGGAGCGCGTGACGAGCCGGTAACGCAGCAACGTGGTGACGCGCTCCGGCGTGTGCACGACCTGCCGCCAGGAAAGGCGTACCACGTGCCACCCGGCGAGCCCCAGTTGCAGATCGCGTGAGCGATCGCGCTCGAACGCGTGGGGCGCACCGTGCGTCGCACGACCATCCGTCTCGACGACGACACGCTGATCCGGCCAGTGGAAGTCGACCTCGAGGCCTGCGACGCGGGCATTCACGACCGGCGTCGGCAGCCTGGCCGCGCGGATGAGGTGGAGGAAGCGTCGCTCCAGCTCGCTGCGGACGGGTGGCGGCTCGTCGGGAAGCCGGCTGAGTAGGCGGCGCAGTTTCACGACACCGCGCCGTCCCCGCGACCGACCGAGGGTCGCGTCGAGCGCGGTGCGATCGAACAGGTTCAGCTCGAGCGATCGCTCCAGCGCGCGCCGCAGCTCACGGGGCCCGGCGACCGCGGCGAGGTCGACCAGTGTGCGCGCGGGCGTCGTGCAGGGAACGCGCTCCGCCTCGGTGATCTCGCTGCCCGGCAGGCAGCGGGTGCGATGCACCGCGATGCCGCTGCGCTGCTGTCCGCCTCGACGCGGGACCGTCACGTCGATCGGCCCCGACGGCGGTCCCCCGAGACCCAGCAACGCCGCGCCCGCACGGTGACTGAGGACCGCACCCTCGCCGCAGGCCAGCACGGCTGCGAGGTAGGCGCCGAAACGGGGGAGGAGCAGATGCCCGACCGCGTACACGCCGGCGTGGAGGCGGTGCAGCCGTCCCACGTTCGTGCGGTGCCAGATCTCATCGCTGCTGAGTCCGGCGGTGAGGAGCTGGGTGCGGGAGACGATGCCGTGCTGTCGCTGCGCAAGTTCCGCGATCGCGACATCCGGATGCTCCCGCCCTCCCGCAGGTGAGTCGAATTTCTCGGCCTCAGGCCGAACGATCCGGGCCACCTCGGGAGGGTGGCGCGGATCGGGCAACGCATGGGCGCGCGGATGCAGCGAGTGCGTCACGAAACGCGAACGAATCCGGGCCGCTCATCTCATGCCGGTCCTGCAACTGCGGCGCGGGTCTAAGCGCGGCCCGGCGGCCATCCAGCCTGCCAGGCCGCTGATACGCTAGCGACGGGTTGTGTGCGGGCCATCTGCCCGCGGGAGGGCACTTTTCCCACCGACATCGGCGACCCCGGAGGCGCGCTTGCTGTGAATGCTGTGAGGAACGTCGACGCCCCCGGCGCCGGCACTCGCAAGCCCGCGGTGCGAGACAGATACCTCAACCGCGAGCTGTCGACGATCGACTTCAACGCGCGCGTGCTCTCGCTGGCGGACGATGCTGCCACCCCGCTGCTGGAGCGGGCGAAGTTCCTCGCGATCTTCGCGACGAACATGGACGAGTTCTTCCAGGTGCGCGTGGCGGGGCTCAAGCAACAGGCTGCGGCCGGGATCCGCACCCGGTCCTCGGACGGCCTCACCCCGCGCGAGCAGCTCTCTGCGATCTCGGCAAAGGTGGTCCCGCTGGCGGAGCGGCACGCGCGCTTGTTCGCCGAGGACGTGCTGCCGGCGCTCAGCGAGGCGGGCGTCCAGGTGCTGCGCTGGTCGCAGCTCGAGGATGCCCAGCGGGAGGAGCTGAACCAGCTCTTCCGGGACAAGATCTTCCAGGTCCTCACGCCGCTCGCCGTGGACTCCGGCCGGCCCTTCCCGTACATCTCGAACCTCTCCCTCAACCTCGCTGTGCTGGTCCGTGACTCCGCCGCGGGACGCATGCATTTCGCCCGCATCAAGGTGCCGCCGATCCTGCCGCGGTTCGTCTCCTTCGCCGAGGATCGTTACTTCACCCCGCTCGAGGAGGTGATCGCGGCCAACCTCGACCAGTTGTTCCCGGGCATGGAGATCGTCGAGCACCACACGTTCCGCGTGACGCGAAACGCCGATCTCGAGATCGACGACGGCGCCGACGATCTGCTCGAGGCGCTCGAGGAGCAGCTCGCGCAGCGGCGCGCCCGCCCAGCCGTGCGGCTCGAGGTCGAGCAGACGATCCCGCAGCACGTGCTCGAGCTGTTGATGAGCGAGCTGGAGGTCGGCGACGAGGACATCTACATGCTCCCGGCGCCGCTGGACCTGTCGGGCCTGTGGGGCCTGCATGCGATCGATCGGCCCGAGCTGAAGGACGAGCCGTACTTCCCCGTCACGCACCCGGACCTCTCGCTGGCCGAGGAAGACATCTCGCTGTTCGAGGTGCTGGGCGACCGTGACGTGCTCGTCCATCACCCGTACGAGTCCTTCACCACCAGCGTGCAGCGGTTCATCGAGGAGGCGGCTGCGGACCCGGATGTGCTGGCGATCAAGCAGACGCTCTATCGCACGGCCGGCAGTCCGATCGTGAACGCGCTGATCGAGGCCGCCGAGCGCGGGAAGCAGGTGGTCGTGCTGATCGAGATCAAGGCCCGCTTCGACGAGAGCGCGAACATCGCCTGGGCCCGCACGCTGGAGAAGGCGGGCTGCCACGTGGTGTACGGGCTGGCCGGCCTGAAGACCCATTGCAAGCTCTGCCTGGTGGTGCGCGATGAGGGCGGCCACCTGAAGCAGTACGTGCACGTCGGAACCGGCAACTACAACCCGATCACGGCTCGCATCTACGAGGACGTGGGACTGTTCACCGCCGATCCCGAGCTGGCCGCCGAGGTGGGCCACCTGTTCAACTACATCACCGGGTTCTCCCGGGACAAGAAGTACAAGCGCATGATCGTGGCGCCGCACGGCATGCGTGACCGCATGCTGGGCATGATCGAGCGCGAGGCGGCCCTTTCGACGCCGGACCGACCGGGGCGGATCATCATGAAGATGAACAACCTGTCCGATGATGGAATGGTGAACGCGCTCTACGACGCGTCCGAGCAAGGCGTCAACGTCGATCTCATCGTCCGCAACATCTGCACCCTGCGGCCGGGGGTGAAGTCCCTCAGCAGGAACATCTCGGTGCGGTCCATCCTGGGGCGATTCCTCGAGCACTCGCGGGTCTTCTATTTCCAGAACGGCGGCGAAGAGCAGATCTACATCGGCAGCGCCGACATGATGCCGCGCAACCTGGACTGGCGAGTCGAGGCACTGGCGGCCGTCCAGGCGCCCGAGCTGCGCGAGCAGCTGAAGCTGGTGCTCGACCTTGCGCTGTCCGACAACTCCTCCTCCTGGACACTCGATCGTGCCGGCAAGTGGCACAAGGTGAAGCCGAAGGAAGGAGAGGTCCGCCTCGACTTCCAGGACCAGTTGATGAGGCATCCCACCGCAGATGCTTGATCTTCCAGATGCTTGAGCAGGAGCTGAAGCTGTCGGTCGAGGGCGCGTTCGCCCCGGCGGTGCCCGCCGGCCACGACGACATCTCGCGCATCGAGGAGCTGCCCACCCTCGATCTGCGTGCGACCTACTACGACACGCCGGACCTGCGGCTGGCCCGGAACGGGGTCACCCTGCGCAATCGCACGGGGGAAGGGCCGGACGACGGATGGTGCGTGAAGCTGCCGGTCGGTGACGGGATCGCCGCCGGCCGCGACGAGGTGACGTTCGGCGGCGGTGCGCGCGCCGTACCGCCGGCAGCGGCGGATCTCGTGAAGGCCTTCGTCCGCTCCGCCGGCCTCACGCCGGTGGCTCGCCTGCGCACGCGCCGGCGGCGCTGGCGCCTGCACGGACCCCACGGCGTGGAACTGGCCGAGCTCGTCGACGACCGGGTGTCGGTGCTCCATCGCGGCCGCGTGGCGGAGCGGTTCCGCGAGATCGAGATCGAAGGACGCGGCATCGACCGCGCTGCGCTCGAGCGGATCGCGGCCATCGTCGCGCACGACGGCGTGACGCCCGCGGAACAGGTCCCGAAGCTGGTGAGGGCGCTCGGCGCCCGCGCGGCGGCCCCGCCCGACGTCGTGGTCCCGCAGCAGATCCGCCCCCGCGGCCCGGCGGCGGTCGCCGTGCGCGCCGCGATCGCCCGGGGGGTGCGGCGGGTCATCCTGAACGACGCGCGCACCCGCTTGGGCGAGGCCGAGCCGCTGCATCAGATGCGGGTCGGGACGCGTAGGTTGCGCAGCGACCTGCGCACGTTTCGCGAGCTCCTCGACGCCGATTGGGCACAGGCAGTGCGAGATGAGCTGCAGTGGCTCGGAACCGCGCTCGGGGAGGTGCGGGACCTCGACGTGCTGCTGGAGCGGCTGCGCAGCGAGGGAGCGGACCTCGCACCGCACGTCGACGGGCTCTTGGAGCAGCTCGAGGCGCGCCGCGAAGTCGCGCGGGAGCGCCTCCTGGGCGTGCTGCGCTCGCCGCGCTACGTGCGCCTGCTCGACAGGCTGGTGGAGGGGGCATCCGCGCCGCCCCTGACTGCGACAGCCGACCGGCCCGCCCGCGACGTGCTCCCAAAGCTCGCGCGCAGATCCTGGAGGAAGCTCGCACGCCGGGGCCGCGCGCTCCGTGACACGAGCCCGGACGAGCACTTCCACGAGGTGCGCAAGCGCGCAAAGCAGGCGCGTTATGCAGCCGAGGCGATTGCTCCGGCCCTGGGCCGCAGGCGCGGCGGGGACGCCGCGCGTTTCGCGCGCCACGCCGCGGACGTCCAGGATGTGCTGGGCACATTGCAGGATGCGGTGCTCGCGCAGGAGACGATCGAGCGATTCGCGCAGGACGACTCCCTTCCCGGCGACGTCCACGTGGGCGCGGGCCGGCTGCTCGAGCGCCAGCACACCGCGCGGATCGGGGCGCGTGCGGACTTCCCCGGCAAATGGCGCAGGCTGGACCGCCCCAGCCGGCGCCGCTGGATGTAGTGCAACCGGCGCGCGCGGACACGAGCTCATGAGCAGGCCCCCGATCCAGGCGGCGGGCGGGATTGTGTGGCGTGTCGGGGACGGCGCGAACCCGGGGAAGGTCGAGGTGGCGATCATCCACCGGCCGCGTTACGACGACTGGAGCATCCCGAAGGGCAAGCTCGCGCCGGGAGAATCTCACCTCGAAGGGGCGATCCGGGAAGTCCACGAGGAGACCGGCTACCGCGTCCAGCCGGGCCGGTCGCTGGGCGAGGTCCGCTATCTGAAGGAATCGGCCGGCGCGGCGCGGGAGAAGGTCGTCCACTACTGGGCGATGCGGGCGATCGGGGGTGCGTTCAGCCCCAACCGCGAGGTCGACGAGATGCGCTGGCTCACGATCGACGATGCCCGCACCATTGTCACGCGTGGAAGTGACCGCGACGTGCTGGAGCGCTTCGCGCAGCGGCCCCCGTTGACGGGCTCGGTACTGCTCGTGCGCCACGCCAGCGCCGGCAGCCGCTCGAAGTGGGACGGCGACGATCGGCTGCGCCCGCTCGACGAATGCGGTGAAGAGCAGGCCGAGGAGCTGGTGCGCCTGCTCTCGCGATTCGAGGTGGACGAGATCCGGTCCGCCGACTATGTGCGCTGCGCCGATACCGTCAGGCCGCTGAGCGAGTCGCTCGGCGTCCGTGCGACCGAGGATCCGCTGCTCGGCGAGCGGGGCTTCCCCGGGCACGAGCACGAGGCCGTGAACCTGATCCGCAAGCTCGGCAGGCCGGGGCGTGCAGCGGTGGCGTGCAGCCAGGGCGGTGTGATCGACGAGCTGGTCGAGCGCCTGGCGGACGCAGACGAGATCGAGGTGGGCGCGCCGTTCAACCTGAAGAAGGGCGGGGTCTGGGCGCTGAGCTTCGACGACCACCGGCTGGTGGGCGCCGAGCGCCTTCCGCCACCCGCGGTGAGCGCCCCCGCAGCCGATTGACCAAGCGCGCGGCGGCGCCTCAAGTCCACGTGCCCAGCAGTCGATGGGCTCCACATGGGAAGCGCCCCAGCCGGGCGGTCTCCGCTCGAGACGACTCGCACCCCGCCCGCGGATGGGGCGGGCTTCGCGCTGCGCGGCCTGCTGCCGTTCCTGTTTGCGCTGGCCGCTCCCGTTTGCGCGGGGCTGTGGGCGGGTGCGCCCGCGGTCTTCACGGTCGCAACCGGGGTCGCCGTGATCGTGTGCTGGCGGCTGCACGCAAACGTGCGCCGGGCCGCGGCCGCGACCGAGCTGGCGCTGCGCGCGAGTCAGCACCGCCTGCTCGAGGAGCAGTCCACGCTGCGCCTCGTGGCGGCCGTCACCCGTGACATCGCCACCAAACCGGACGCGCGATCGAGCATCTGCGCGGCGACCGTGCAGGTCGTCGGATGCAGCTTCGCGGGCCTCTGGGAGCGCAGCGGAGACGACCGGCTGGTGCTGACCGCGTGCGACGGCGCCGACCTGAACGTGGGCGAGATCATCCACCTCGGAAAGGAGCAGTCCGGCGCCGCGATCACGTTCCTCTCGGGCAGCCGCTTCTTCGTCCCGGACACACGCGGCCATCCAGCGGTGTCGCAGCGCATGGTCGAGCTCACGGGAGCGCACTCGGTCCTGTTCGAGCCGGTCCGCCGGGGCGATCAGGTCGTGGCAGTGCTCGCGCTCTGCTGGACGCGCGCGGTGGCAGCGCTGTCCGCGCGTGAGCAGTCGGCAGTCGCGCTGCTGGCCGCCGAGACGTCGGTCGCGGTGGAACGCAGCGACATGGTGGCCCAGCTCGCGGCGCTTGCGCGCACCGACCCCCTCACCGGCCTGGCGAACCGGCGCGTCTGGGAGGAGCGCCTACCGCTCGAGATCGCGCGCGCGCGACGCAGCGGCGAGTCGCTCTCGCTGCTGGTCATCGACCTCGACGGCTTCAAGGAGATCAACGATCGCGGCGGTCATCAGTCCGGAGACCGGGTGCTGAAGGAGGTTGCCGCTTCCTGGCGCGGTGTGGTCCGTTCCTCGGACCATCTGGCGCGGATCGGCGGCGACGAGTTCGTCGTGCTGCTGCCGGCATGTCGCGCCGCCGCCGCGGCCGGGCTCGCGGATCGCCTGCGCGACGTGATGCCGGACGATCTGACGTGCTCCGTCGGAGCGGTGGAATGGGCGGGCGACGACGCCGAGGAGTTTCTGGCCCGCGGAGACGCCGCGCTTTACGCCGCGAAGGCGGAGGGGCGCGACCGCACCACGGTGCGGTAGCGGCTACGCAGCTACTCCGCCGGGCCGCGAGGCATCGGTGAACTCGCGGAACTCACCCGAGATCACGAAGGCGATCTGCTCGCCGATGTCGACGGTGTGATCGCCGATGCGCTCGATGTAGCGGGCGATCAGCATCACGTGCGCGGCCCACTCACGGGAATGTGGATCGCTGCCCCCGGCCTCGACCGCCTCCTGGAAGATCTGGCGGTTGAGCGAGTCGATCACGTCGTCCTGGCTGACGAGATTCTCGGCCAGGTTCACGTTGCGCTGCTCGAACGCGATCTGGGCCTGCTTGAGCTGGTCGCGGGCCTGGTTGCCCGCTGCCTCGAGCTTCGGCATGATCTCGCCGATCTCGCTTGGCGCCTCGCCCATCAGCGGCACGAGCTTTGCGATGTTGACGGCCAGGTCACCGACGCGCTCGATGTGCATGATCGTGTGCAGCAGCGCCGCCACGAGCCGCAGGTCACTGGCCACCGGGCTCTGCCGTGCGAGCAGGCTGAGGATGCCCTGGTGCACGTCGAGGTAGCGGCCGTCGATGCGGTCGTCGCCCTCGATCACCATCACGGCCAGCTCGGTGTCGCGGTTGATGACCGCCTCGATGGCCTGGTCGAGCGCCGCGCCCGCGAGGTCGATGGTGGACAGCGCCTCCTCTTCCAGCTCGCGCAGCTGCTCGTGGAACTCGATCCGGACCTCGGCCACTAACCCACTCTCCCCGTCACGTACTCCTCCGTGCGCTTGTTGTCGGGGTTCGTGAAGATCTTGTCGGTCTCGGCGTACTCGACGATGTGGCCGATCGTCACATCTCCGTCACGCACCTCGGGCATCAACACGGCGGTCATGTCCGAGACGCGCGCCGCCTGCTGCATGTTGTGCGTGACGATCACGATCGAGTACCGGTCCTTCAGCTCCAGCATCAGGTCCTCGATCTTGGCGGTGGCGATCGGGTCGAGCGCCGAGCACGGCTCGTCCATCAGGATCACATCGGGCTCCACCGCGAGGCAGCGCGCGATGCACAGGCGCTGCTGCTGTCCGCCGGACAGCTGGTACGCGTTCTCCTTGAGACGGTCCTTGACCTCGTCCCACAAGGCGGCGCGGGTCAGCGCGCGCTCCACGATCGCGTCCATGTCGCCTGGCATGCCGATCACCCTGGGACCGAAGGCGATGTTGTCGTAGATCGACTTCGGGAACGGGTTGGGCTTTTGGAAGACCATGCCGATCAGCTTGCGCACCTCGACGGGATCGACGCCGGTGCCGTACAGGTCCTGTCCGTGGTACAGGATCGACCCGTCCACGGTGGCGCCGGTGATCAGGTCGTTCATGCGGTTGAAGCAGCGGATCAGGGTGCTCTTGCCACAGCCGGACGGTCCGATCAGCGCGGTGATCCGGTTGCGCCCGATGTCGAGGGTGATGTTGCGCACGGCCGGCGTGCCGTTGTACGCGACCCCGACCTCGCGGACCTCGAAGATCGGCTCGGCGCGGCCCAGCGGCTGGTCCCCGCGCCTGCGGGTCTCGATGTGGGTGGTCGGATGGTCCTCGCGCTTGGACACCTGGTGTGCGGTCTGCTCCTGGGGTGGTTCGGTCATCTGTTCAGTCGGCATCTTTACCACCTGCGTTGATACTTGTTCCTCAGCCATATGGCAAAGGCGTTCATTGTCAGCAGCAGAGCCAGCAGCACCAGGATCGCCGCGGCGGCCAGGAGCTTGAAGTCCGTTTGCGGCCGGGTCGTCCAGTTGAAGATCTGGATGGGCAGCGCCGTGAACTGGTCGGTCAACCCCGAGGGGTTGAACGGGACGAACACGATCGCGCCGATCAGGATCAGCGGCGCCGTCTCGCCGATTGCGCGGGACAGCGCGAGGATCGAGCCCGTCGCGATCCCGGGGATCGCGGAAGGCAGCACCTGCCGCCAGATCGTCTGCCAGCGCGTCGCGCCGAGCGCGAGCGCGCCCTCGCGGATCGAGGGCGGCACCGCGCGGATGGCCTCGCGCGAGGCGATGATCACGATCGGCAGCACGAGCAGCGCCAGGGTGAGCGCGCCGGCCAGCAGCGCGCGGCCCAGCCCGATCGGCCCTCGCACCAGGAACGCCAGCCCCAGGATCCCGTACACGATCGAGGGCACGGCAGCGAGGTTCTGGATGTTGAGCTCGATCGCGCGGTTCCACCAGCGCTGGCGATCGGCGTACTCCTCCAGGTAGAGGGCGGCGCCCACCCCGATCGGGACGGTGATCAGCGCCACCAGGACCATCAGGTAGATGGTGCCCACCAGCGGCGACTGGATCCCGGCCCGGCTCGGCAGCGAGGACGGGAACGATGTCACGAAGTCCCAGCTGAGCTTCCCGAGGCCGTCCGAGGCCACCGTGATCAGGAGGATGATCAGGGTCGCGAAACCGATCAGCAAGCTGAAGATCAGCACGCCCTTGAACATGGCCCCCGTCACACGGTCGCGCTGGGAGGCGGCGCCCACGAACCGCGCGCCGCCGTCCCCGGGAGCCGGGGCCGGCTGATACCGGAATCCGCCGAAGGTCACTCGTACACCTCGCGGTACTTGCGCACCAGCCGGATGCTGACCACGTTCATGAGCAGCGTCGCGACGAACAGCGTGGCGCCGACGGCAAAGATCGTCTTGTACTCGACGCTGCCGGTCGGTACGTCACCGATGCCGACCTGCGCGATGTATGCGGTCATCGTCTGGATCGACTCCAGCGGATTGAACGTCAGCTTCGCCTGCTGACCGGCCGCGATCGCGACGATCATGGTCTCCCCGACGGCGCGCGAGACTCCCAGCACGAACGAGGCCACGATTCCCGACAAGGCGGCGGGCACCACGACGCGGGTGGAGACCTGCAGCTTCGAGGCGCCCAGCCCGTACGCCCCTTCACGCAGCGACATGGGCACGGCCGCCATCGCGTCGTCGGACAGTGACGCGACCGTGGGCAGGATCATCACGCCCATCACGAGACCGGCGGCCAGGGCGTTGAACACCGTCACGTCGATGCCGATGTCCTGCAGGAACGGCGTGACCGCGGTCAGCGCGAAGTACCCATAGACCACGGTGGGAATGCCGGCGAGCACCTCGAGCGCGGGCTTCAGCCAGCGCCGGGCGGCCGGGCTGGCGTACTCCGACATGTAGATGGCGGCGCCCAACCCGAACGGGATTGCGACCAGGCAGGCCCACAGCGTCGTGCTCAGCGTCCCGGCGACCAGCGGCAGGACGCCGAAGCTGGAGGGCGTGAACAGCGGGGACCACTCCGTGCCGGTGAAGAACTCCCCGAGGCTCACTTGCTGGAAGAACTCGATCGCCGGTTGTGCCAGCGCGATCACGATGCCGATCGTGGTGAGGACCGATACGGCGGCGCACGCCAGCAGCACGTACTTGATCGCGCGCTCGCCGTAGCGGGACCGCGAAACCGTCAGCCGGCGCGCAGGTGGCGCGCCGGCTGACGGTGCCTGGGCTGTGGTCGCAGCCTCCAACTGTGGTCCTAGCCCTCCAGCCGGGTGACCGCGTCCTTGGCCTGCTGAGCCTGTTCCGCGGTCATCGGAACGAACTGCGCCTGCTTGGCGATCGCCTCGTAGTTGTCGACGTAGAACTTGACGAACTCCGCCGTCGCCGTGTTCTGCAGCGCCCGCTTCGACGGGTAGATCATCAACGGCCGCGACAACGGCTTGTAGCTGCCGTCCTGGACGGTCGCTTCGGTCGGCTCGACGCAGCCGTCGCCACCATCGATTTGGACCGTCTTCACCTTGTCCTTGTTGGCGATCGCGTAGGACAGCCCGAAGTACCCGATGTTGCCCTTACCGCCGGAGACGCCCTGGACGGTCACGTTGTCGTCCTCGGAGGGGCTGTAGTCCTTGCGGCTGGCGCCTTCCTCACCGTTGATCTGCGCGGTGAAGTAGTCGAAGGTCCCGGAGTCCGTGCCGGCGCCGAACAACTCCATCCGCTCGTCCGGGAATCCGTTCTTCACCTGGTTCCAGTTGTTCACGTCCGACTTGGGCTCCCAGATCTTCTTCAGCTCCGCCGTCGTGAGGCAGCTCGCCCAGTCGTTCTGGGGGTTCACGACCACCGCGATCCCGTCGTTGGCGACCTGGGTCTCGCCGTACTCGATGCCCTCCTGTTGGCAGTTCTTGACCTCGTCGGGTTCGATCGGGCGGGAGGCGTCGGAGATGTCGGTCTCCCCGGCACAGAACTTCTCGAAGCCGCCGCCGGTGCCGGAGATGCCGACCGTGATCCGGACGTCGGGGTTCTCCTCCCGGAAGAGCTCGGCCGCGGCCTCGGTGAGCGGTCCGACGGTGCTGGATCCGTCGACCTTGATGGAGCCGGAGAGGTTCGACCCTCCGCTGTTGTCGTCGCCGCAGGCGGCCAGGAACAGTCCCAGCGCGATCAGGGCAAGTGCTGCCGGGAACAGCAGGCGTGAGCGCACGCGCGCCCTCCTTTTGTCGTTTGACTCGTACACGCCATGCCAGGGTGGCGGGACGTCGAGAGAGGCTGGTTAAGACCGCGTGTCCGGCATGTGAAAATCCTGTGAAACGACAATCCGCAGCAGGTTTGCCGGCAGATCCGCCTCTAGACTGGCCCCAGTGGAACCGCTCGAAAGCGTTCCGATGGGTAACTCCGACGCGGCGCCGCCCAGCGCGGCTCCCGCGGCTGTCCGGCTCGCGATCATCGACTCGGACAGCGGGTTCGTGCGCGTCCTGGCCAAGCGGATCGGCGCCGTCGGCTGGCGGGCGCAGGTGCTCGGCAGCGCACCGCCGATCGAAGAGGTGCAGGCGATGCGCCAGCACGCAATCGTGATCGACACCGCGATGCTGGGCTCGGAGGCGTGGACGTACCTCGGGCGCCTGTGCGCATCCTCCGCCAGCCAGGCGATCGTGGTCTGTACGGGCCCCACCTCCGTCGCCCAGCGAGTGCGCGGGCTGCGACTGGGCGCGGACGACTGGGTGACCAAGCCGTGTCACCCCGAGGAGGTGCTGGCGCGGGTCGAGGGCGCGCTGCGCGCGCGCCAGGCCGGCGCCACGACGGCCGAGTCCACGGCCCCGGTGGTGGCGGGCGAGCTGGAGATCCGGCCCGACATGTTCGAGGCCTTCGTGGGCGGGCGGTCCCTTGGCCTGACCCGCAGGGAGTTCGAGCTGCTTGTGCTGCTGGCGGGCTCGCAGGGTCGCGTGATCCCGCGCGAGCGGATCTATGAGCGGGTGTGGGGCTACCAGATGGCTCACGGCGACCGCTCCGTCGACGTGTTCGTGCGCAAGCTGCGGCGCAAGCTCGAGGCTGCGTCGCCCGGCTGGCGGTACGTGCACACGCATTTCGGGGTCGGGTACCGGTTCGACGCGCACGAGGCCGACGCCGAGCCGGAGCCGCCCGCGCCCTCTGCTAGCTTGCCACCGGCCTGAGGGTTACCCCCCGCGGCTGCCGCCGATGGCCCGACTCAGCCTCGTTCCAAAAGACCGCGAATTCTTCCGCCTGTTCGACGAGGCGGGAGCCAACATCCTGCGCGCCGCGCAGCTGCTGGACCAGCTGATGAAGTCGTGGCCCGAGGCCGGCGGGCTGGGCCGGGACATCCTGATCTGCGAGCAGGAAGGCGACCGGATCACCCACGACATCATCCACCGTCTGAACAGCACGTCGGTGACACCCATCGACCGCGAGGACATCTTCTCGCTCGCGTCCGCGCTGGACGACGTGGTCGACTTCACGGAGGAGGCCGCCGACTTCATGGGCCTCTACAACATCGAGGCCCCGATGGAGCAGGCGCAGCTGCTCACCCGCATCCTCGAGGAAGCTTGCCGCAACATTGCGCAGGCCCTCACCCGGTTGCGTGGGTTCCAGGACATCAACCACTATCTGGTCGAAGTCAACAGGCTCGAGAACGAGGGCGACCGGATCACGCGCGAGGCGCTGGCCTCGCTGTTCAAGGGCGGCATCGATCCGATGGTCGTGATTCGCTGGAAGGACATCTTCGACCGCCTCGAAGATGCGATCGACTCCTGTGAGAAGGTCGCCAACATTCTCGAGGGCATCGTCGTGAAGCACACCTGAGCGCCGCGTCCCGGGTCACCGGGAGCGCGATCGGGCATAACACACATTCGAAGAGAGGGCAATGGACAGCGACCTTGTGCTTGTCATCGTCGTCGTGACCGCGCTCGCGTTCGACTTCACGAACGGGTTCCACGACACCGCGAACGTGGTCGCGACAGGGATCTCCACTCGCGCCGTTCCGCCCCGCGTGGCGGTCGCGGGTGCCGCCGTGCTCAACTTCGTGGGGGCGTTCATCTCGCTGGAGGTGGCCGCCACGGTCGCGAAGGGAATCGTGGACGCCGATCTGATCACGCCCACGATCGTGTTCGCCGGCCTGATCGGAGCGATCGCGTGGAACCTGATCACCTGGTGGTACGGGCTGCCCTCCAGCTCCTCGCACGCCCTGATCGGCGGCGTGGTCGGCGCCGCGCTGGTCGCCGGAGGCACGGGGGCGGTGATCGGTGACGGGCTGGTCGGGAAGGTGATGATCCCGGCTCTGATCGCGCCGACCCTGGCGTTCGTGGCCGCGGGGCTCGCGATCCTCTGCGCGTACTCGATCATCGGCCGGTTGCGCCCCGCGGCGGTGAACCGCGGGTTCCGGTCAGGGCAGATCATCTCGGGCGGTCTGCTGGCCCTCTCGCACGGCACCAACGACGCGCAGAAGACGATGGGGATCATCACGCTGGCGCTGATCGCGAACGGGAACATCGCCGCGGACGACTTCCACGTCCCGACCTGGGTCGTGATCGCATCGGCGACCGCGATTGCGCTCGGCACTTACGCCGGCGGCTGGCGCATCATCCGCACGCTCGGCACCCGCATCATCAAGATGGATCCTGCCCAAGGATTCGCCGCGCAGAGTGCGGGCGCAACAGTGATCCTCGCCTCGTCGCACTTCGGCTACCCGCTCTCCACGACGCACACCATCTCGGGCGCAGTGATGGGTGCGGGTGCCGCGAAGCGGCTTTCGGCAGTGCGCTGGGGCGTGGCCGGCAACATCGTGATGGCCTGGCTGCTCACGGTCCCGGCCGCAGGGGCGATCGGTGGCCTGGCCTACGGGGTCACGCGGATATTCGGCACCGGTGCGCTCGGGCCGGTCGTCGTGTCGGTGCTCGCGATCGGCCTGATCGCAGCGATCTTCGGCCACCGCGCCCAGACGGTGATGGAGGCTGCCGCGCCGGCGCCGCGGGCCGACCTCAGTGAGTCCCCGTCGTGATCCTCGCCACCGTGGTCGACTGGGAGGCTCTGCTCGACGTCGTCCTGGCATCGCTGGTCGCGGTGATCGGGGTGACGATCATGTTCTCGCTCGCGATCTACGGAGCGACTCGCTTCGCGGAGGTGCGGCGCGAGTATCACGGCGCCGGGGCGGTCGGCTATGCGGCGCTGACGGCCGTCGGCCTCGCCGTCACGGCGGCCGCCGTGGCCTTTGGGCTCTTCGAGATGCTCTCGAAGTAGGCGGCGGCGCGGCCTACAATCCCCGTAGTGGAAGCCAAGACGCTCCGCAACATCGGGATCATCGCCGTGGTGGCGCTCGCGATCGCGTTCGTCCCCGGCGGGAACGACACCGCCGTGCTGGCGCTCGCGATCCTTTCGCTGGCCTTCATCGCGGCGATCGGGTTCCTCGGGTATCGCCTGTACATGGAGAACAAGTTCACGCTCTGGAGCATGAGCGAGCGCCACCGCGCACAGCTTTACGCGGGGATCGCGGTCGCGTTCATGACCCTCACCGCCACCGATCGACTGCTCGACAGCGGGATCGGGCTGGTGCTCTGGGTGGCGCTGCTCGCCGGTTCGGTGCTCGCGGTCTACAACGCCTGGGTCGAGTCGCGCCGCTACAGCATCTAGGCAAACCGGACCGAATCTCTTGACTCCGCGGTGGTGAGGCTGCACGCCGCCGCATCTAGCCTGCTGTGCCGAAAGGATGCGCACACCGGGAGCACAAGAGAGGGAACCTGAGCGCGGGCAGGCGTCGGTCGAGCTGCTCGGCGCGCTGCCCGCGGTGCTCCTGGTGGCGCTCGCCGCGTGGCAGCTGGTGCTCGCCGGCCAGGCCGCCTGGCTGGCCGGAAATGCGGCCCGGGTTGGCGCGCGCGCCGAGGCCGTCGGGGCCGATGGCCACGCAGCGGCGCGCGGGGCACTGCCCGTTCACCTGCGGCGGGGGCTGCAGGTGACCGGTCGCGACGGCGTGGTGAGCGTGCGCGTGCGACTGCCGATCGTGATGCGCGAATGGGGCTCGCCGATCCGGATCAGCGGCAGCGCGGGACTCCCGGGCCGGTGAGCGGCGCGCACGGCCAGGCGAGCGTCGAGATGGTCGGCGCCGTGGTGGCCCTGGCGGTGGGTGCGCTAGCCCTGTTCCAGGTACTTGCCGCGGGGCGGACCGCGGTGGTGGCGGACGGCGCGGCCCAGGCCGCCGCGATGGCGCTCGTCAACGGCCGCGATCCCGCGGAGGCGGCGCGTGCCGCCACGCCCGGATGGCCGGGCCGGCGTGTGCACGTGCGCGAGCACGCCGGGCGCGTGCGCGTCACGCTCGACAGCCCGGCGGCGCTGCGCAGTCTGCGTGCGCCGCTGCGGGTGAGCGCCGAGGCTGTCGTGCGCCGCCCGCGCGAATGAGCGCGCCATTCCGCCGGGCGCTGGCGCTGCTGATCGAACCGGCGCAGTCCGGATCGCGGTCCGCGATCTCGCTCGAGGTGGGCGTCACCGGCCTCAGCGGCGACTGCGGCGCATCGACCGTGGCGCGCGGGCTGGCGCTCGAGCTTCCGGAAGCCGATCTCACGGACGGCGTCGCGCCCGGGCCGCATGGCGTGCTGGTGGCAGTGGCGGATCGGACCGCCGTTCCGGTGCTCGCCGGGCTCGTCACCGAGCGCCTCGCGCAGCGCCACGCCGGGGTGGTGCTGGTCGCCAACCGGCCGGACGATCCCCGCGAGTGGGAGCAGGCCGGCGCGCTGTGCCTGCCACAGTCGCGGCTCGGCGTGCTGCTGCTCTCGCGCGGACACCGCGCGCGGGGTCCGTTCGGCGCCGCCATCCGCAAGCTGGCTGACGTAGTGCGATCCGTCTGAGCTGACGGAGCAGGAAGTGGGGCTCGTTCAGCCCGCCGGCTCGGCGAGCAGTGTGATCGCGGCCATCACGAGGGCCAGCATCCCGTAGCCGAGCTTGCGCAGAAAGCCCTCGCTGGTGCGCAGCGCGATCGTCGCCTGGATCGCGTAGTAGGCGGCGAAGGCGCGGGACGCGATCACGATGATCGTGAACGTCTGGACTGTCGCGGCCAGCGCGATCGCGGCGGCGCCGCTGATCAGGTACGACCGCGAGCGGCCCATCCAGGAGCTCAGCCCGCGCAGGTTGCCGTCCGCGGCCTCCGTGTCGGCGATCGCGGCGCTGAACTGGCTCAGCACCGCGCAGACCACCAGCGGCAGCGCCAGCACCGGGGCCACGCGGTCGGTCACGTCCAGCAGGGTGCCGTCGGCCCCCGCGCTGGTGCCCAGCCCCATCACCGGCGTGGCGACCGCCACCAGGCCGAGGTAGATCGCCGTCGCGACCAGCTGCGCGACGCGCGACGCCCATACGCGGGTCTCGGCGTCGTACTCGTCACCGAGGTAGCGCACCGTCTCGAAGCCCTGCACGGTGATCACGATTCCGCCGAGCACGAGCAGGGTCGTGCCGAGGCCGACGTCCGGGATCGGCGGCAGCTCCAATCCCGGCCCGGCCAGTGTGCGTGCGTCGTGGCCGAGCAGCACCGCGCCCAGCACGACGGTGATGCTCAGCACCGCGAGCAGCGAGATCCGGTCGAGCTGGTCGAGCCCGTGGAAGCCGCGCGCGACGCCGACGGCGACGATCAGCGCCACCGCCGCGCAGGCGACGATCCGCTCGGCCTGGGGCGAACCTCCCTGAACCGCGAAGCCGATGATGTACTGGGCCATGATGCGCAGGTACAGCGCAACCGAGATCACGTAGGCGACCACGATCACGGCATCGGCTGCCCGGTCCAGCCGGGCGGTGGTCGCGTCGAGCATGTCGGTGTCGGCCAGCGGCTCGACGACTCGCACGCAGTGGCGGATCGCGGTTCCCACGACCCACGCGAGCGCGCAGACGCCCGCCGCCCCCAGCACCGATAACGCCCCGAGCGTGCTTTCGAGCACGGGGACGATGATCAGGAAGCCCGAGCCGAAGATCGACGCGAGCGGCGTCACGCTTGCCAGCATGACCCGGCCGGCGGTGAGCGGCTCTGCGGTCGCGCGCCTGTCAGCCATGCGATCAGTGGATCGCAGGCGGCGGACGCGGCCGGTGCGAGCGCGATCAGCGGGTAGCGATGATCCGCGCGGCGCCGCGTCTCGGACAACTTCCACAGACCAACTAACGGGAGGTACTCGTGACTCACAAAATCACATTCCCGCGGGCCCTGTGGGCTCTGCCGGTGGCGCTTGGACTGCTGATGCTGGCGCTGGTCGCCAGTCCCGCCGCGCAAGCGCACGGCAAGTCGGGAAAGCACGGTGAGCGGGGCAAGTCGGCTCACTCGCACAAGCGGCACCAGCACAAGCCCGCCGCAGACGGCCGGACCGTGTCAGTGGCCGGCGGCAAGACCAAGCTCTCCGTGGACGCGGGCACCGGCGCAGCGCTCGGATCGCTGGGTATCGCCGTAGAGCCGGTCAAGCCGGCCCGGGTCTCGCGTCGCGGCGCATTCCGCTTCCCGATCACGGGCGGTGAGGTGAACGCGATGACGCTCGTCGGCCAGATCCGGCACAGCGGAGGGCTTGCGTTCGTGAAGGGCGCCACCCGTGTCGAGCTGACGAACTTCCACATCAACATCGACGCGCAGCCCGACCTCACGGCGATGGTGGGCGGCGCGCGCGTCTCGATCCTGTCACTCGACGTATCCGGCCTCGAGCGCAAGGACCGGCGCAACACAATCCGGTTGAGCGGCATCAAGGCGAGCCTCACCGCCGATGCGGCCGGCGCACTCAACGCTGCGTTCTCGACCAGCGCGTTCACCGCAGGCCTGCCGATCGGCACGGCGCGCGTGAAGGCGTACGTCAAGCACGACCGCGCACGGCACGACGACCGCCACGGCGGCCGTCACGGAAAGGACGATGACGACGACGACCGCCGCGGCGGTCGCGACGACGACTAGGCAGGCAGCAAGGGAGGTCTTGGAGGGCCGGTCGCCCGGCGGCCGGCCCTTCAGCGGAACGTAGTCACTCCCGCGCGTCTTTCGTGACAGCAGCGCGCTGACGCTTCGCACTCCTCCGCGTAGCGTCCGGTGGGGCGAGGATGAGCGCGGCGAGAGCGAAAGGAACGGAGTCGGAACGCGGCCAGGCGCTGATCGTCGCGCTGGGGGCGCTGTTCGCGCTGATGGTGGGTGCCGCGGTGCTGTTCTCGTTCGGCAGCGCGCTGGCCGGAAAGGGCCGCGTCCAGCGCGCCGCTGACCTCGCCGCGTTGTCGGCCGTGCGCTCGATGAAGGACGATCTCGATCGGCTGTTCGAGCCGGCGACGATCGACGGCCGGCCGAATCCGCACCACCTGAGCGAAGCGCAGTATCTCGAGCGAGCGCGCAGCGTCGCGCTCACGATCGGCCGGGCGAACGGGGCACGCCTTCGGTCCGCAGACGTAACGTTTCCGGGCAAAGGCGACTTTGCTGCGTCGCGCGTCAAGGTAACGGTGCGCCGCGAGGTGCCCGTACGGCGCGACTCGGTCCCGGTCGCAGCGGTGGCCGTCGCCGAGATCGTCGCGCCGCTCGGCGCAGGTGCGCCGCTGGAGGCGGCGGGCGGAGGGTACAGCGGTCCGCTCGCGTACAGGCAGGGCAAGCCGATGAGGCCCGATGTCGCGCGTGCCTTCGACCGGATGGCGGCGGCGGCGCGCAGGGATGGCGTCGACCTGATCGTGACGTCCGGCTATCGCTCCGACGCCGAGCAGGCCGAGCTGTACGCGCGCCATCCCGACCCGAAGTGGGTTGCCCCGCCCGGCAAGTCGCTGCACCGGTTCGGCACGGAACTGGACCTCGGGCCGCCCGCAGCGTACGGCTGGCTCGCCCGCAACGCGCGCCGCTTCCACTTCATCCAGAGGTATTCCTGGGAACCGTGGCACTACGGCTACGGTCTGAACCCGCGCTCGGCCCCGCCCCGCGCAGACGGCCGCAGCGCCGTGCCGTCGTTCGTGCCCGCCGCCTACCGCGACACGATCGCGCGCGCGGCCAGCCGCTGGAACGTCTCCGCCACGCTGCTCGCGGCGCAGCTCTACGTGGAGAGCGGCTTCAACCCCTTCGCCGTCTCACCCGCCGGCGCGCGCGGAATCGCGCAGTTCATGCCGGGCACCGCGCGCACCTACGGCCTGCACGATCCGTTCGACCCACATCGCGCGATCGCGGCGCAGGCGCAGCTGATGCGCGACCTGCTGCGTGAGTTCGCCTCCGTCCCGCTGGCGCTTGCCGCCTACAACGCGGGCCCGGGAGCCGTCGTGCGCTGCGGCTGCGTGCCGCCCTTCCCGGAGACGCGTGGGTACGTGGTGCGGGTGCTGGCGCTGATGGGCGCGGGCGGGGAGCTGCTGGCCGGCGATTCGTCGATGGACGTGCGACTCGTGAGCTGAGCCAGAGTGCGCTCGGCGGATCGCGGATCGAACCTGTACGCTTGTCCGGGCCTGAAACGATCCTATCCCGTCAAGCGCGGGGAAGCGGGTCTCCGGCGGCCGCGGGAACGCCGACCACACGAAGTCGACCTCGTCCCAGTCGCCGAAGTCGCTCTCGCGCGCGGGATCAGGCATCGCTCGACCCAGAAGACCTGGCCGAGGTGCGAGTCGAGCTCGATACCGCTTGTCCGGGCCCGCAGCCGGATCTTGCAGAGGGAGGCGAGCATGGCGCCGGCATCTCCCAGCTCGAGCGGTTTGTGGTCGACGAATTCCCAGGCCTCGTGAAGGTCGGCCGCCCATTGGCGAAGAGCGGCGTGAAGCGCGCTGAGAATAGGCGTGAGGCATTCCTGCGATGGGCCAGGCGCGGGGAGGGTCATGGTGGTGGTCGGGCGCGAGGCGCACGCTGCACAGCTCGTGATCTCCACGCACCCACGCACCCCAGCCGGAGAGTGCACTGCGGCGCAACGCCGCACGTCGCAGGCGCGATCGTGGCGGCGGCGGTTGACTGCCCGTGACAGCGCCGCCGGGACGGACGCGGCCGGCGGAGGCCATGAGCCGTTCATCGAGAGTACCTGCCGCGTTGGCAGACGTGCGTCGGGCCCAATCGCGGTTCGCACGACTCGGCCATCGGCGCCAGTATCACCGAGAGCACGGCCCGGCCCGCGCGGGCTGACCGCGCAGTCGGCACGGGGTGACACGGAAGACAGACCGAGGTGCGATCGGAGCGGGGTGCCGAACTCCGGTATGGTCGGGCGACGTCACGGCGTCAGGTTGCTACCGGCCGGAACAGGAGGCATCCATGCCTGCCAAGGGCATTCACCACGTCGATCTTGCGGTCGCTGAGCTAGAGCGTTCGCTGGCGTTCTATCTCATGGTCCTGGAGCCGCTGGGCTGGCGCGAGGAGGTCCGCTACCCCACCTATCGCGGCACGGAAGAGGTCGTCTACCTGAAGGACCCGAGCACCGGGTCGATGCTCGGACTACGCGCCGCCGACGGCGGTGAGCACCGGTACTACGGCGTCGGGATCGAGCACCTCGCCTTCGAGGTGGAGAGCCGGGCCGAGGTCGAGGCCGCCCACGAGCGCTGCATCGGGGCCGGGGCGGCGATCCATTTCCCGCCCGAAGAGG
This sequence comes from uncultured Solirubrobacterales bacterium, assembly GCA_963816975.1. Taxonomy (GTDB): domain Bacteria; phylum Actinomycetota; class Thermoleophilia; order Solirubrobacterales; family JBBDJG01; genus DASRIA01. The sequence goes on from CAWFMD010000001.1 coordinate 287,080, forward strand.
ACCGTGACGTGGCGGACTACTACGCGCTGTTCGTCTTCGACCCGGACGGGATGCGGATCGAGGTCTTCAGCTGGCAGCGTGACGAGCTCTGATCGACGGCCTCCGCGGGACGGCCGGTCGGTCCGGACCGTGCGCGACTAGCGAGTGCGGCGGCGGCGCACCAGCGTGCCGGCGGCGAGCAGGAAGGCGGCCAAGCCGAGCAGCCCGGGGATCAGGATCGCCTTCGCGGGCTCGTCGCTGCCGCGACTGGCAACCGTGTTGGCGAACACCGGCACCGGTGGCGCCTTCTTCTTCGGCGCGGATGTCTTGTCGTCGGGGGCCGAGTAGCGCTCCGACCCGCGCTCCGGCACGCCGTCGAAGAGGGGCGCGGTGCGGGCGGGTGCACGGCGCGGATGCCGCTTGGTCTCCGCCGGCGCGCTGTGGGTTGGCTCCACCCGCTGTCGCGCCACGACGCGATGCCGCTTGGCCTTGCGGCGCTTGCGGACGTGCCGGCGCGGCGTCTCCTTCGACTTCCGCTGCGCGGCGGGGTCGGACTCGGGCCGCGGCGCGGCTGTCGACCGCGGGGTGGGCGCCGTCGCGGCCGGCTGCTTCGGGGCGGCGGCTGCCTGCTCCGGAGCCGCGGATGCGGCGGGGCCCGCGGGCGCCGGCGGCGGGAGCGCGAGCCCGAGGTACTGGAGGGTGCGCCTCACCTCCGTCTTGTCGTCGGATTCCTGGACGTCGGCCTCGACCCTGATCGGCTTGGCGCTCGCGCCGAAGTCGGGCATCGTGAACTGGCCGGAGACGACGCTGCCGGCGCCGGAGCCCTGTGCGATATCACGGCCGCCGACCTCGATCTCGTAGCTGACGCGACCGTCCGTGCCGGTGATCGAGAAACTCACCACGTCGCCGGCCCTCGCCTGCGACACGGACATCTCGAAGCTCGGGCTGGCGTGCGCGACCCCCCCACTCACCAGGAAGATGAGCGCGCTCAAGAAAATCCCTGCTTCCCTGCCCCTAATGGCCGTACCGTCCCTGGTCGTCCTGCTCGCTACCAACCTCTCATGTGGGAGGTGGGCCTGTCAAGCGAAAGTGCTGGAGCGTGGTCAAGCCGGCCCCCTCCTAATCTTGGGTAGATGGCGGACGCCGACTTCGACAAGCTCCGCGACCAGCGGCGGGCGCTCCCCGACGGCCCCGGGGTCTACCTGTTCCGGGACGCCGAGGGGCGCGTCCTGTACGTGGGGAAGGCCAACTCGATCCGCAAGCGGGTGGCCTCCCACTTCAGCGGGAAGACGGCTCGCGGCTCGCTCGAGTTCCTCTCCAAGGTGGACTCGATCGATTTCATCGTGACCGCCAACGAGGCCGAGGCGCTGCTCGCCGAGCAGCGCTTCATCAAGCAGCACCGGCCGCCGTTCAACATCAGGCTACGGGACGACAAGTCCTATCCGTACATCGGCATCTCGCTGGAGGAGCGGTTCCCGCGCGTGTACTTCACGCGGGAACGGCACCGCACCGAGCGCGCCTACTTCGGGCCCTTCTCCAGCGCCAAGCGGGTGCGCGAGACGCTCGACCTGCTCGGGCAGCTGTTTCCGTACCGCACGTGCGACGGCCCCGAGCCGGGCCGCGCGTCGGGCAGCCCGTGTCTCGACTACTACATCAAGCGCTGCCAGGCGCCCTGTGTCGACTACATCAGCGAGGCCGGTTACCGCGCGAACATCGATGCGATCGTCCGGTTCCTGTCGGGTCAGTACCGGCAGATCGAGCGGGAGCTCGAGCGGCGGATGACGGACGCGGCCGACGCGCAGGAGTTCGAGCAGGCGGCCGTCTTTCGCAACCGCGTGCGGGCCGTGCGCTCGCTGTTCCAGCGACAGCGCATCGCGAGCGGCTCGGTTGGCACGCTCGACGTGCTGGCGGTGGCGGTCGACGGCACGGACGCGAACGCGCAGGTCTTCCAGGTGCGCGACGGAGTGCTCGCGGACCGGCAGAGCTTCTACCTCGAGAACCGTGCGGGCCGCAGCGAGGACGAGGTCGCCGAGGAGTTCGCGATCCAGTACTACTCGACGGCGCTCTCGATCCCGACGGAGATCGTCGGCCCGCGGTCGCTGGCCGCGGCGGACGTCGTCAAGCAGGCGCTCGAGGAGCGCCGCGACGGCCCGGTGGAGTTGCGCCATGCGCAGCGCGGCGAGAAACGGCGGCTGTACGAGCTGGCCGAGCGCAACGCGCGGCTCGCGCTCGAGCAGGACAAGCTGCGCACGGAGCGCCGCCGCCAGCAGCGCGTCGACGCGCTCAACGACCTGCGCGAGGCGCTCGGCATGGACGCGCTGCCGGTGCGCATCGAGGGATACGACATCTCTAACCTCGGCTCCGCGCACACCGTCGCCTCGATGGTCGTGTTCGAGGGCGGCGCACCGCGCAAGTCGGACTATCGCCGCTTCAACATCCGCCGGCTGGGGGGACGACAGGACGACTTCGCCGCGATGCAGGAGGTCCTATCCCGGCGCCTGGCGCGGTGGGTCGAGCAGCGGGACCGCTCGCCGCACGACCCTGAGCGGAATCCCAGCTTCGCGGCCCTGCCGGCGCTGGTCGTGATCGACGGCGGCAAGGGCCAGCTGTCGAGCGGCGTGCGCGCGCTCGAGGAGTTCTTGGAGGCGGGCGTCGTGGTCGTCAGCCTCGCGAAGCGGCTGGAGGAGATATATGTGCCGGGCCGCGCGCGGCCGATCGTGCTGCCGCAGGACTCCCGGGCGCTCCAGCTGCTCCAGCGGATCCGGGACGAGGCACATCGGTTCGCGGTCGAGCATCACCGTCAGAGCCGCTCTCACTCGATGCGGAAGTCGGTGCTGGACGAGCTGCCCGGCATCGGGCCGGCGCGCAAGCGCACGATCCTGCGGCACTTCGGCTCGCCCGAGCGGTTCCTGGGCGCGACGCGCGAGGAGCTGGAGGCGGTGCCCGGCCTACCCGGGAAAGTGGCGCGCCAGATCCACGAGCAGCTGAACAAGACCGGGTAGCCGGCCGGCGCAGGGCGCTACGGCAGCCGGCCGACGGCAGCCGGCGAACGGCGGACGGCCGCCGGCGGGCGGCTCTCGCCCAGCGCCCGCAGCAGCGCATCGACCACGTCGGCGTCGAACTGAGTCCCCGCGTTGCGCTGCAGTTCATCGAGCGCCTCCTGCTCGGACAGCGCAGCCCTGTGCGGGCGCTCGCTGGTCATCGCCTCGAACGCGTCGGCCACCGCCAGGATGCGCGCCTCGAGCGGGATCGACTCATTCGACAGGCCGAACGGGAAGCCCTCGCCGTCGACGCGCTCGTGGTGGGCGAGGACCCATTCGCCGATGTCGCCGAGCCGCGCGTTCGCGAGGATGCGCGCACCGATCTCCGTGTGGCGACGGATCTCCTCCCACTCGGCCGCGTCGAGGGGGTCGGGCTTCTCGAGCAGGATGTTCGAGATCGCGATGTTGCCCACGTCGTGCAACAGGCCGGCCAGCCGCACGCGCTCCACCGTCGTGGCGTGCAGCCCGATCGCGGTCGCGATCAGCTCGCAGTAGCGCGCAACGGTCTGCGAGTGCCGCGCGGTGCCGGTGGCGCGCGCGTCGAGCGCCTGCGCGAGCGCCAGCATCGTCGCGAGCTGCTCGTTGCGTCTCGAATTACGCCCGTTCGCCGGCGTCAGCACTCCGATCACGTCCCTGCTGTAGAGGACGGTGCGGTCGCGCCCCAGCTCCTTGGCTGCGTACAGGGCATCATCTGCCGCGCCCAGCAGGTCCTGGCGTGACTCGCCGTGGGTGGGGGAGCACGCGACGCCGAAGCTGATCGTGATCGCCACGTCATCGCCCTGGAACTCATCGCGGAGCGCGACGCGCAGCCGCTCGGCCAGCATGAACGCCTGCTGCCCGTCCGCATCGGGAACGATCACCGCGAACTCCTCGCCGCCCAGCCGGGCAAGCGTGTCGATCCGGCGCTTCGCGTGCCCGAGCACCGCGCTGGCGCGCGCCAGCGCGCGATCTCCCGTGTGGTGCCCGAAGAGGTCGTTGACCTGCTTGAAGCGGTCGAGGTCGCCGATCAGCAGGCAAATGGTGCGGTCGCCGCGCCGCGCGCGCTCCAGCTCCAGCTCGAACATCTCCTCGAAGCCGCGCCGGTTGAGCAGGCCGGTGAGCTGATCGGTGCGCGCCGCATCGGCGAGGTGCCGCACCATGCCGTCGACCTGGGCCTTGAGCATCGCGATCAGCAACCCTGATACGAGAAAGCCGCCCGCCGCCACCAGCCACAGCTCGAGTGCCTCTCCGGTGGGTTCGTCTGCCAGCGCGAGTGCCGTCCCATAGCCGGCCATCGCGAGCGCCAGCTGGGCGATCGCCGCGCGCCGGCCGAGGAAGTAGCACGAGTAGAACACGATCCACAGATAGAAGAGCGCATGCGGCGCGGTCGGCTCGCCCCGGAACTGGATGGCGGCCGTGATCAGCAGGGTCCCCAGCGCCACGAGCCATGGGTAGGTTCCGGCAGAGAGGTGTGCGCGGCGCGCCATCACCCAGACGGCGACGACGAAGGTGGCGCAGATCGTCACCAGCATCCCGCGCACGTCGGCCTCGGGATGGGGCAGCACCGCGAACAAGGCCAGTGACAGCGAGGCGCCCGCCGCGAACAGCAGCGCGAGCGTGCGCCCCATCAGCGCCTGGCGCTCAGCGGCTCCTGTCGCGGGCGTGGTGCCCGCGCGCGTAGGCGGTGGCTCGACTCGAGCGAAGGAATCCATTCCGAGGTGCGTCGCGGGTCGCCGTCCATGGCTCCCCGGCCGTTCCCTCCAAGTTAGATCAGCGACACGGCGCGGGCCAGTTTTTTTCCTGCTGAAACACTTAATCCAGACTTAACTGCCCACTTTCGCCGGTAAAAAGCTTCTGCGTTAGACTGCCGCTCCACTGGGCGCGAAACCCCCATGCCATGGGGAAAGCGCGGCAGTAAGGACGACGGAGGAGAAAGGGTTCTTGACTCGTGAGGGGCGGCTTCGATCAGGGCTGCTTCCGCATGTGGGGCGAGACTTGAGGGAGAGGTCATGGGAGAGGATGGGTTCTCCCCACGGATTAGATAGGGACGGGCAGGAATGACGATCGCCAGGGCCGCGGCCATCGGATCGCTCATCGTGGCCATCTTGGTGGTCGGCGTCCTCATGTTCGGATCCGGCGGCGGGACCGAGTACACGATCCACCTCCAGAGCGCCAACCAGCTCGTGAAAGGCAACGAGGTGAAGGTCGGCGGCCTTGCAGTCGGTGAGATCACCGACATCAAGTTGTCCGACGACAACCAGGCCGACATCAAGGTCAGCATCAAGGATCAGGACTTCGCCCCGCTGCGCCAGGGAACAGAGGCCACCGTGCGCGTGACCTCCCTGCCCTCGGTCGCCAACCGCTACATCGCCGTGCATCCCGGGCCCAACAACGCGCCCGAGATCCCAGAGGGCGGCATCCTCGAGACCGACGAGACGACCAACGCGGTCGACCTCGACCAGCTCTTCAACGCGCTCGATCCGAAGACCCGGACCGGGCTGCAGCAGACGCTTCAGGGATTGGCGGGCTGGTACGTCGGCCAGAGCGACAACCTCAACCAGACGTTCAAGTACCTCGGCCCGTCGATCGGGAACCTCACGCGCGTGATGCAGGAGCTGGGGCGCGACCAGGAGGCCTTCACCGACTTCGTGGTGAACGGGGCGCGCGCGGTCAGCGCGATCGCGGAGCGCCGCGATGATCTTGCGGCGCTGGTCTCGAACGGCAACGCCTTCGCTCGTGCGATCGCCGCCGAGAACGACTCGTTCGACCGTGCGCTCGCGGCATTCCCCGAAGTGCTGCAGGAGGGGAGCAAGACGTTCGTCAACCTGCGCGGCGCGCTCACCGAGCTGAACGAGCTGACGAACGTCTCCAAGCCGCTGACGAAGAGCCTCGCGCCGTACCTGCGCGATCTGTCGGGCCTGCTGCGGACGATGCGCCCGACCTTCAAGGACCTGCGTCTGCTCGTCAACAACCCGGGCCCGCACAATGACTCGCTCGACATCCTGCGGCGGATGCCAAGCCTCGAGCGGCTCGCGCGTCGCAGCACCAGGAACTCGGTCGCGGCGCTCAAGAGCAGCCAGGACGAGGTCGAGTTCCTGCGACCGTACGCGCCCGACATCTCGGCGTGGCTCACGCACTTCGCCCAGGTGCCGGCCTACTACGACGCGAACGGGCACTACGCGCGCGTGCTGCCGATCTTCAACGGCTTCGCCTACGACCCGAGCTCCAACCAGATCAACTCGCTCAGCCCCGCCGAGCGCAAGACGGCGCAGCTGCGCGGCGGCAACCGGTTCTGCCCCGGAGCGGCCACCCAGCCCGCGCCCGACGGGTCGAGCCCGTTCACCGACGACGGCAAGCTCAACGCCGACGATTGCGACCCGAGCCAGAGGCCGGTGGGGCCGTGAGGACACCTTGAGGCAGCGTTTGATCATCGCGCTGGCCGTCCTGGGCATGCTGGTCGCGCTCGTGGTCGGCGTCGGCGCGGGTGGCGACGGCGGCGGCGAGTACCGGGTCCGCGCCATCTTCGACAACGCGGCGTTCGCGATTCCCGGGGAGGACGTGGTGATTGCCGGCGCCAAGGTCGGGACCGTCGACGACCTCGAGGTGACCGCCGACAAGCGCGCCGCGGTCGTGCTGAAGATCGAGGATGCCGGGTTCCAGGACTTCCGCCGCGACGCCGAGTGCCAGATCCGGCTGCAGTCGGTGATCGGCGAGAAGCTCGTCTCCTGCGTCCCCACCCAGCCGCGGCCCGAGGGCGATCCGCCGCCGGCGCCGCTGCGCAAGATCCCCGACGGCCAGGACGGTGCCGGCCAGTACCTGTTGCCCGTGTCCAACACGGTCACGCCGGTCGGCGAGGACCTGATCCGCAGCGTCATGCGCCGCCCCTACCGCGAGCGCTTCGCGATCATCCTGAACGAGTTCGGCGCGGGCCTCGCGGGGCGCGGCAAGGAACTGCGGTCGGTGATCCGCAAGGCCGACCCGGCGCTGCGCGAGCTGGACAAGGTGCTCGCCATCCTCGCGCGCCAGAACAAGCTGCTGGCGGAGGGCGCGCGCTCGGGGGACCGCGTGCTGGCCGAATGGGCCAAGGAGCGGAAGTCGGTCGCGAACGCGATCGTGAAGGGCAACATCGCGGCCCAGGCGACGGCCGAGCGGCGCGCGGACCTCGAGCGCAACTTCGAGCTGTTCCCGAAATTCATCAAGCAGCTGACACCCACGATGGCGGCGCTCTACCGCATGACCTCGGAGATGACCCCCGTCGCCGCGGACCTGAACGCGACCGGCACCGACGTGAGCCGCACGCTCAAGGCGCTCGCTCCGTTCTCGCGGGCGGGCATCCCCGCCCTGCAGACGCTGGGCCAGACCGCGGACGTCGGCACGCAGGCGCTCGAGGTCGCCCGCCCCACGATCGAGCTGCTGGGCAACTTCACCGACGACGCGGTCAGTCTCTCTACGAATCTGGCAAAGCTGCTCACCAGCCTGCGTGATGAGAACGGCATCAAGAACCTGATGGACCTGATCTACAACGTGACGCTCTCGACCAACGGGTACGACGCGCTCGGCCACTACCTGCGCACGACGCTGCTGGCGGGCTGCAACTCCGAGGCGACGGTCGTGAACCCGGCCTGTACCGCGAACTTCATCAAGGGCGCCAGCGGCGCGAGCGCTTCCAGGCGCGCGCCCAAGCCGCGCACGGCGCTCGAGAAGATCCTGGCCGGCGAGGATCCGGCCAAGGTGGTGCGCGGTTACCAGCGCCAGCAGCGCGTCGAGCAGCGGCGTGAGGTCCAGCCCGCGCCGGCCGCGGACAAGCCCAAGGAGCAGCCCGCGGCGCAGAAACCGGCCGAGGCTCCCGCCGATCCCGACGAGGCCGTGCTCGACTACCTGCTCGGGGGCGCAAAGTGACGCGGCGGCGGGGCGCGACCGCGATCGCATCGAACCCCGTGCTGGTCGGGGTCGCGACGACACTCGTGATCGTGGTCGCGGTGTTCCTCGCCTACAACGCCAACCAGGGACTGCCGTGGGTGCCGACCTACCGGCTGACCGCCGAGGTGCCGGTCGCAAGCAGCCTCGTGAAGGGCAACGAGGTGCGCATCGGCGGCCTGCGCGTCGGCGTCGTGGACAAGATCACGCCGGTGCAGGCCGACAACGGCTCGGTGATGGCGACGCTCGACCTGAAGCTCGAGACGCGGATCAAGCCGCTGCCGGCGGACTCGACGATCATGATCCGGCCACGCTCCGCGCTCGGTCTGAAGTACATCGAGCTCACGAAGGGCGACTCGGCCCGGGGGTTCCCGGAGGGTGGCACGATCCCGTTGGAGAACGCGACGGCCAAGCCCGTCGAGTTCGATGAGTTCTTCAATATGTGGGACGAGCCCACGCGGATCGGCAATCAGCAGAACCTGCGCGGGTTCGGCGATGCCTTCGCCGGCCGTGGCGCGGACCTCAACCGCGCGATCGAGCAGTTGGTGCCGCTCCTGCAGAACGCCGTGCCGGTGCTCACCAACATCGCATCGCCGCAGACCAACTTCCGCCGTTTTTTCGCCTCGCAGGCGCGGGCCGCGATCATCACCGAGCCGGTGGCGGTGCAGCTCGGCGAGCTGTGGGTCAACCTCAGCCTCACGCTCGCCGCGTTCGCCGACGTCGCCCGCCCGTTCCTGCAGGACACGATCACCAAGGGCCCGAGCGGCCAGGAGACCTTCATCGCGCAGGCGCCGCGGCTGCGCCCGTTCTTCCGCGCGACCGGGGACTTCTTCGCGGAGCTGCAGCCCGGCACGCGCGCTTTGCGACCGCGGGCCGACGAGCTCGCGAACGCCTTCGAGCAGGGCGTCAAGGGCCTCGAGGGCTCGCCGGGGCTGAACCGCCGCCTGAGCACCTTCCTGGGGGACCTCGAGGACTTCGCCAGGGACCCGATCGTGCCGATCGGCTTCAGGGACCTGGTCCAGACCGTGCAGGCCTTGGATCCGCTGATCAGCCACATCACGCCGGCCCAGACGGTCTGCAACTACGCGTCGCTGTTCTTCCGCAACGCGGCCAGCATCCTGAGCGACGGTGACGGGAACGGAACCTGGCTGCGATTCATGGTGATCACCACTCCTGTCGGTCCCGACGGCGGGCCCGCCCCGAACGGGGAAGGCGGCCCGGCCGCGGCCCCGGCGAACGGCGGCGGGCGCCTGATCACGGGCTTCGACCCCAACTACCTCCACGTGAACGCATATCCGAACACGGCAGCGCCCGGCCAGACCCGTGAGTGCGAGGCGGGCAACGAGTCCTACGCGCGCAACAAGCAGGCGATCGGGAACGTCCCCGGCAACCAGGGCACGGAGACCGACGAACAGGGCGAGGAGGTGGCGCCGTAGCGATGGCGAGCGCCGGCAAGACAGTCATGCCGCGACGCCTCAGCGGGCGCATCAACCCGGTGCGCGCCGGTGCGATCGCGCTGCTGATCATCATGATCGCGACCTGGCTCGCGTTCACCAAGTCGCTGCCGTGGCGCGACCCGTTCCAGTTCCACGCGGTCTTCGAGACCTCGAACGACCTGCGCCTGGACTCGCCGGTGCGCATCGCCGGGGTGAACATCGGCAAGGTCGTGAAGACCGACCGCAAGAGCGGCTCCGACACCGTCAAGGTCACGATGGAGGTCGACGAGGCCGGCCTGCCGATCCATGAGGACGCGACGGCAAAGATCCGTTCGCGGATCTTCCTGGAGGGCAACTTCTTCGTGGACCTGTCGCCCGGCACTCCGAGCGCGGACACGATTGGCGACGGCGACACGATCCCCATCACGCAGACTTCGACGCCCGTGCAGCTCGACCAGGTGCTGACCGCACTGCAGACCAACGACCGGGAGTCCCTCCAGGACCTGCTGATCGGGCTCGGCGACGGGCTCACGCGCAAGCCCAGCGCGGCCGACGACGCAGACCAGGATCCCTCCGTCCGGGGCGAGTCCGCGGCCCAGTCGCTGAACGACAGCCTCACGTCGGCGCCCGCCTCGCTGAGGGGTTCGGCGGACGTCAACAAGGCGCTGCTCGGCACCGAGCCGCATGACCTCTCCAAGCTGATCGCGGGTCTCGCCAAGGTGACGACCGCACTCGCCACCAACGAGGAGCAGCTGAAGGACTTCATCACCAACTTCAACCGTTTCTTCGCGGTGTTCGCGCGAGAGCAGGCGAGCCTCACCGAGTCGATCGGGCTGCTGGGGCCGGCGCTCGAATCGGCGCGGCGCTCGCTCATCAGCCTCAACGCCGCGGTGCCCCAGATCGAGGGCTTCGCCCGGGACCTGATCCCGGGGGTGAAGGAGACCCCGGCCACGATCACCGCGTTCACGCCGTGGATCTCGCAGGGGCGCGAGCTGTTCTCCGAGCCCGAGCTGGGCACGCTGATCGGTGACCTGCAGCCGGCGATGGAAGCCTTCGCAAGTGTCGTGAACGACTCGTTCGACCTGTTCGAGCAGACCAATCTCACGAGCCGCTGCTTCAACGAGGTGATCCTGCCCACGGGCGACACGGTGATTCAGGACGGCACCAACACGACCGGCTCCTCGGTGTTCAAGGAGTTCTGGTACACGATGGTCGCGTTCGCCAGTGATGCCCAGGGCTTCGACGGCAACGGCTCCTACACCCGCACCGCGACCGGCGGTGGCGACATCCTGATTCGCACGGGCAAGCTGGCCGACCGCCCGAAGAACCGCGACATCCTGTACGGACACGCGCTCAACCCGCCGCTCGGTACGCGCCCGAAGCGGCCGTCGAGCAAGCCGCCGTACAAGACCAGCGTCGACTGCTACAAGAACGCGAAGCCCGACCTCAACGGGCCCGCGGCGGCTGCCGGACCACCGGACCGGGTGGGCAAGTGAGACTCGCGATCCAGAAGAACCTTCGCGAGTTCATCGCCGTGATCGTGATGGTCTTGCTCGCGCTGTTCGTCGGCGGCTACATCCTCTCCAACCAGCGGTTCTACCTGCCGGCCTGGGTGCCGGTGCTGGGCACCGACTTCTTCGAGCTGAAGGCGGAGTTCTCCACCGCCCAGTCCGTCACCCCCGGCCAGGGGCAGACCGTCCAGATTGCAGGCATCTCGGTCGGCGAGATCAAGAAGGTGGACCTGAAGGACGGCCGCGCGATCGTCACGCTGCTGATCCGCGACAAGTACAAGGACATGCTCAAGCAGGACGCGACGATGCTCCTGCGGCCGAAGACCGGGCTCAAGGACATGGTGATCGAGATGGATCCCGGGACCCAGACGCTGCCCGCCGTGAAGGAGGGCTTCACCGTCCCCGTCGCTCAGACCGAACCGGACGTCAACCTCGACGAGATCCTCGCCAACCTCGATCGCGACACGCGCGACTACCTGCGGCTGCTGCTGGCCGGCGGGGGCGAGGCCCTGAAGGACAACGGCCGTAGCTTTGCGAACTCCTTCCGCCGCTTCGAGCCGCTCAGCAAGACCACCGCCGAGCTCACCGGCGAGCTCCGCAAGCGGCGCGGGAACCTCGCACGGCTGATCCACAACCTCCAGCTGCTGGTCACGGAGGTCGGCACGAAGGACAAGGAGTTGTCCGAGCTGGTCGTATCCCAGAACGCAGTGTTCGAGGCATTCGCCAACCAGGACGCCAACCTGCGCGAGTTCCTGCGCGAGCTGCCGGACGCGCTGCGGACCACGAACAAGGCGCTGACCCAGTCGAACAAGCTGACCGATCAGCTCGGCCCCGCGCTCGCGCAGCTGCGACCGGGCGCCCGGGCGCTCGCTCCCGCCCAGCGTGCACAGCGGCCGTTCGCACGCCAGACGATCCCGCCGATCAAGAACCAGATCCGGCCGTTCGCGCGTGCTGCACAGCCCACCGTCAAGGAGCTGAAGCCGGCGCTGCAGGACTTCGCGAAGGTCACGCCCAAGCTGGCAACCACGTTCGACGTCCTCAACGACGTGCTGAATGCGCTGACCTACAACCCCAAGGGCTCAGCCCAGGAGGGCTATCTGTTCTGGGCTTACTGGCTGAACCACATCGGCGCGTCCATCTACACGACCCAGGATGCGCACGGCCTGATCAGGCGGGGCATCATCTTCACGGACTGCATCGCGCTCGGAGCGCTCGAGGCAACCCGCACGCTGGACGCCCAGCTGGGCACGCTGATCGATCTCTCGAACTTCGCCACGAAGCAGGAGGCCTGCGGGTAGCCCATGCAAAAACAGGCTCCGACACTCGGCCGCATCCTCGTCATGTCGATCTTCGCGTTGTCATGCTTCGGCCTGCTGCTGTACCTGTGGTCGGCGTTCGGCGGGCCGGTGCCGCTGAAGCCGCACGGCTACCGCTTCGAGACGTCGTTCACGGAGGCGACCCAGCTCGCACAGGAGGCAGACGTGCGCATCTCGGGGGTGAACGTCGGCCGGGTCAAGCAGATCGACCTCGGCGAGGGGCGCACCGACGCGACGATCGAGCTCCAGGACGAGTACGCGCCGATTCCCCAGGACAGTCGTGCGATCCTGCGCCAGAAGACTCTGCTCGGCGAGACATATGTCGAACTGACGCCTGGGACCAAGACCGCCCCGAACATCCCCGAGGGCGGACGGCTCGAGGCCACGCAGGTTGCGCCCACCGTGGAGCTCGACGAGATCCTGCGGGCTTTCAACAAGGAAACGCGCGAGGGCTTCCAGGTGTGGCAGCAGGATCTCGGCAAGGGCATCGAGGGACAGGGCGCCGGGTTCTCGGAGTTCCTCGGGGTGCTGCCGGCGTTCGCGCAGGACACGAACGAGGTCCTGAAGGTTCTGAACTCACAGGAGCGGGCGGTCAGGGAAGGCATCAAGAACACGGGGGTCGTGTTCGACGCGCTCACGGAGCGCGGCGACCAGCTCTCCCAGTGGATCAGCAACTCCAACGACCTGCTGCGCACGACGGGCCGCCGCGATGACAGCATTCGTGCCCTGTTCCAGGCGTTCCCGACGTTCATCGACGAGTCCAACGCGACCCTGAAGGCGCTCGGCACCTACGCCGACAACACAACGCCCGTCCTGCGCCAGCTGACGCCGGCCGCCACCCAGCTCTCCAACGTGTTGGAGCAGTTGAGCGCGATCGCGCCCGACTTCGAGCAGTTCTTCGTCGGCCTGAACAGGGTGATCCCCGCTTCGGTCCAGGGCCTTCCCGCCTCCTCGCGGTTCCTCGACGACACGCGCGACCTGTTCGCGCAGCTGGATCCGTTCCTGCGGAACTTCAACCCGTTCTTCGAGTACATCGGGATGTTCAGGCGCGAGATCGCCGCGATGCTTGGAAACGACACCGCGGTCACGCAGGCGACGGACCAGATCGGCGAGGACCGGGTCCACTACCTGCGCCTCACGAGCCCGGTCAACGCCGAGGCGGTCGCCACCTACCCGAGCCGCCAGGGCTGGCACCGGGGCAACCCGTACCTCCAGCCCGGCGCGTACGACCAGCTCACGGCCGGCCTGCCGGTGTTCGACCCCGATCAGTGCGGCACGAACGGCTTCCCGGCCCTCGGTCCCGCGACAGCCAGCATGCCGGAGGAGCTGCGCAACCGGATCCTCCTGTACGTGCTGAACAGCGGCAACACCGTCGCGCCACCGTGCCGCAAGCAGGCGCCGTTCAACTTCGGCGGCCGGACTACGGACTACCCGCAGGTGACCGAGGCGCCAAAGCCGAGCCCGTAGCCTCGCTGATAGATTCGCGGGTCGGCGGGTACCCAACCCAAGTCACCACGCGAGCTATCTGCAGGAGGAACGCATGTCCGTAAAGGTCGGGATAAATGGCTTCGGCCGCATCGGGCGGAATTTCTTCCGGGCGGCGTACGAGCGCCAGGCCGACATCGAGCTCGTGGCGGTCAACGACATCACCGACTCGGGCACACTTGCCCATCTGCTCGAGTACGACTCGACGCTGGGGCCGTTCCCGGGCAGGATCGAGGCCGGCGAGGGCTCGATCTCCTACGACGGCAGGGAGCTCAAGGTCCTGGCGGAGCGCGACCCGGCCAAGCTCCCGTGGGGCGACCTCGGCGTGGAGGTCGTGATCGAGTCGACCGGGCTGTTCGTGGACCGCGAGAACGCCTCGAAGCATCTCGAGGCGGGCGCCGACAAGGTGATCATCTCCGCCCCCGCGAAGGATCCGGACGTGACCGTCGCGCTGGGCGTCAACTTCGACGAGGCCTACGACCCGCAGGCGCACCGGATCATCTCCAACGCTTCCTGCACCACCAACTGCCTGGCGCCGCTGGCGAAGATCCTGAACGACGGGGTGGGGATCAAGCACGGGCTGATGACCACGATCCACGCCTACACCGCCGACCAGCGCCTGCAGGACATGCCCCACAAGGACCTGCGCCGCGCGCGCGCCGCCGCGATCAACCTGATCCCGACCTCGACCGGCGCCGCGAAGGCGCTCGGCCTCGTGGTGCCGGAGCTGGCGGGAAGGCTCAACGGCTTCTCGGTGCGCGCCCCGGTGCCCACCGGATCGGTGGTGGACCTCGTGTGCGAGATGTCGCGCGAGACCTCCGTCGAGGAGATCAACGAGCTGTACGCGGGCCAGTGCGACAAGGGCCGCTACGCAGGCATCATCCACCACACCGACGACCCGATCGTCTCGTCCGACATCAACAAGTCGCCGTACTCGGCGGTGTTCGACTCCCTGCTCACGATGGTCACGGACGGGACGCTCGCGAAGGTGGTCGCCTGGTACGACAACGAGTGGGGCTATTCGTGCCGGCTGGTGGAGCTCGCAGAGAAGGTCCGCGCCTCGCAGCCGGCGCTTGCTTAGGTGGGAGCTTCCCGCGCGGCGTTTCCGAAGAAGACGATCCGCGACATTCGGCTCGAGGGGCGCCGCGCCCTGGTGCGCGTCGACTTCAATGTTCCATTGGAGGGCGAGGGCGACGCGCTGACCGTCGCCGACGATGGGCGCATCCGCGCCGCGCTGCCCACGCTGAGCTACCTCGGTGAACGGGAAACGAAGCTCGTGCTCGTGTCGCACCTGGGCCGGCCCACGGGCCACGACCCACGCTTGTCCATGGCGCCGGTCACCCGCAGGCTCGCGGAGCTCACCGGCTGGTCCGTCCGCCAGGCACCCGCGATCGTGGGCCCGGAGATCGAGCATCTCTCGCGAACCCTCGCCGCAGGCGAGGTGCTGGTCCTCGAGAACAGCCGCTTCGAGCCGGGCGAGACGAAGAACGACCCCGCGCTCGCCGATGCGCTCGCGCGGCTCGCGGACCTGTACGTGAACGACGCCTTCGGAGCGGCCCATCGCGCGCACGCCACCACGGTGGGCGTGGCCAAGCGGCTGCGGCCGGCGGTCGCAGGGTTGCTGCTCGAGCAGGAGGTGACGGTTCTCTCCGCGCTCCTGGCGGATCCTCAGCACCCGTTCGTCGTGGTCCTCGGCGGCGCGAAGGTGAGCGACAAGATCGGGGTGATCGACCGGTTCCTCGACGTGGCCGACGCGATCCTGATCGGCGGCGCGATGTGCTTCAGCTTCTTCCGCGCGATGGGGCGGCCGACAGGCGACTCTCTGGTCGAGGAGGAAGGCGTGGAGCTGGCGCGACGCGTCCTGGAGAAGGCGGAGCGGTCGGACTGCCGGTTGGAGCTGCCCCGCGATCTCGTGCTCGCGGACCGCTTCGCGGGCGATGCGCAGCGGCGCGTGTCCGACGGCCCGGACGTGGCTGCCGGGTGGATGGGGCTGGACATCGGCCCACGCTCCTCCGAGCACTACGCACGCGCGATCGTGGACGCGGGCACCGTGTTCTGGAACGGTCCGCTGGGCGCCTTCGAGATGGAGCCGTTCTCCGCCGGGACCGAGGCCGTAGCCCAGGCCATCGCGCGTTGCGAGGGGACCACCGTCGTGGGTGGGGGCGACTCGGCCGCGGCGCTGTCGAAGTACGGCCTCGCGCACGCGGTCACGCATCTGTCGACGGGCGGGGGAGCCTCGCTCGAGCTGCTCGAGGGCAGGGCGCTCCCGGGGGTGGAGGCACTCGATGACAAGTAGAGGGCCGGATCCGGCTCAGGCGGAATCCGGGTCTGTAACAGGACGCCGGCCGCTGGTGGCGGCGAACTGGAAGATGCACAAGACCAACGCCGAGGCTGCGGCCTTCTGCCGCGACCTCACCGCGACGCCGCTGCCGGCAGGCGCCGACGTCGTCATCTGCGCGCCGTACACGGCGTTGGGGACGGTGGTCGACGCCGTGGCGGGCGCGGTCGTTGGCGTGGCCGCACAGGACATGCACGAGGCCGACGCGGGCGCGTTCACGGGGGAGATATCCGCACCCATGCTGCTCGAGCTGGGCGTCTCGAGCGTCGTGCTCGGCCACTCCGAGCGCCGCCAAGGCTTCGGGGAGACCGATGCCGCGCTCGCGCGAAAGGTGCCGAAGGCATTGGCATCGGGGCTGCTGCCGATCCTGTGCGTGGGCGAGACCGAGGAGGAGCGCGAGGCGGGGGAGACCCAGCGCAAGCTGCGACAGCAGGTGCAGGCGGACCTCGCCGGGGTCGCCACCGCGCAGCTCGCCGAGGTCGTGATCGCCTACGAGCCGATCTGGGCGATCGGGACTGGCAGGACGGCGACACCCGAGCAGGCGCAAGACGCGATCGCGTTCGTGCGCGCGCTGGTCCGCGACCGCGACCCTGACATGGCGGCACGGGTGCGAATCCTCTACGGGGGCAGCGTCAAAGCGGGCAACGCGGCGGAGCTGCTGGCCCTCCCGGACATCGACGGCGCGCTGGTCGGCGGCGCGAGCCTCGACCCGGCCGAGTTCCGGGCGATCGTCGGCGCGGCGTGCGCATGAACCACGTCCCGGCGGTTGCGCTCGTGATCCTGGATGGATGGGGGATCGCGCCACCGGGGCCGGGGAACGCCGTGTCGCTGGCCGACACGCCCACCTTCGACGAGCTGTGGGCGACCTATCCGCACACGCAGCTCGAAGCCTGCGGCCCCGCCGTCGGCCTGCCCGCCGGCCAGATGGGCAACTCCGAGGTCGGGCACCTGAACCTCGGCGCCGGCACGGTCGTCGAGCAGGATCTCGCCCGCATCGATCACGCGATCGCGGACGGCAGCTTCTTCGAGAACCCCGCGCTGCGCGGGGCGTGCGCGGCCGCGCGTGACTCGGGAGGCCGGCTGCACCTCGCGGGCCTGGTGTCGGCCGGGGGCGTGCACTCCAGCCTCGAGCACCTGCGCGCCTGCATCGACCTCGGCGCCCGCGAGCGGGTTCCCGGCATCGTGCTGCACGTGTTCACGGACGGGCGCGACACACTGCCCACCTCCTCGCCGGAGTACATCGCACAAGCCGAGGCCTGGCTGGCCGCGGCTGCGTCGGCCGGCGTGCCGGCGCACGTCGGCTCGGTGATGGGCCGGTACTGGGCGATGGACCGCGATCAGCGCTGGGACCGCACCAAGCGCGCATATGACGCGCTCGTGCACGGCGAAGGTCTGCGGGCGGAGAATGCGACGGCCGCCGTGAAGATGGCGTACGGGCGCGACGAGACGGACGAGTTCATCCAGCCCACGATCGTCGCGGAGCCACTTCCGGTCCGTGACGGGGACAGTGTGCTGACGTTCAACTTCCGGCCCGACCGGATGCGCCAGCTAGTCCGCGCGTTGGCCGACCGCGACGTTCCGGAGCTGGACCGGCGCGCCGAACCGCGCATCACCCTGACCACGATGACGCGCTATCAGGAGCAGTGGGACTACCCGGTCGCCTTCGACGAGGCGCGCCCGGAGACGACCATCGCGAGGGTGTTGGCGGAGCGCGGTGATCGCCAGCTGCACGCCGCCGAGACGGAGAAGTACCCGCACGTGACCTATTTCTTCAACGGCGGGGAGGAGCGGCCCTATGCCGGCGAGGATCGCTGCCTCGTTCCGTCCCCCCGCGACGTCGCGACCTACGACCAGCGGCCGGAGATGAGCGCGCCCGCCGCGGCGGCCGAGTTCGTGCAGCACTGGCGCGCGGCCGCGCACGAGGGCGCGCCCTACCGCTTCGGCATCATCAACTTCGCGAACGCCGACATGGTCGGGCACACCGGCAGCATCCCCGCGGCGATCCGGGCCGTGGAGACGGTTGACCGTTGCCTGGCCGACGTGCTCGAAGCTGTGCACGGCACGGGCGGCGCCGCGATCGTGACCGCCGACCACGGGAACGCGGACGAGATGCTGACCGCGGACGGCGCCCCCCAGACAGCTCATTCGCTCAACCCGGTTCCGCTGGTCGTCACGATGCGCGACGTGCGGCTCGCAGACAAGGGCGTCCTCGCGGACGTCGCGCCCACGGCGCTGGCGATGCTGGGGATCGAGCAGCCGCCGGCGATGAAGCAGCAGCCGCTGCTGCGGCCTTAGAGCCTAGCCGCCCGTCGCCTTGTCGATCAGGTCGCGGATGCCGTTGATCTGATCCTGCACGCGGTCGGTGACCACGCGCTGGAAGTCCTGTGCCTGGGAACCGTCGAGGTTGACGATCACGAGCGCCGCGACCACCGTGGCCAGCAGCAGGAACAGGAACAGGAGCGCGAGGAAGCGGGAAAATCTCCCCCGCCGCCGGCGCTTCGGCGGCGGTGGCGGCGCCGCGCGGGTGGCACGGCGCTGCGCGCGGCGGCTGGGCGCGGGAGCCGCACGCGCGGGGGCAGCGCGCGGGGGCGGGCCGCATCACGCGGGTCGCGGCCGAGTCGGCCGCCGGTACCGAGGCGGCCTGAGTGACGGCCGTCGCGTGGCGCGTGGCCGCCGTCTCCAGCACGGTCGTGGCGCTCGAGTCGCGGCCGGCCATGCCCGCGCTCACGGCCTCGCGCATCTCGGCGGCGCTGCGGTAGCGATGCTCGGCGGTCGGAGCGAGCGACCGCGCGACGGCGCGTGCAAGCGGCACCGGCACCTCCGGGTTCAGCACGTTCAACGGATCGGGCGTGCCCTGCTGGCGCGTTGCCAGCTCTGTGAGCGACCCGCTCTCGAAGGGAAGCCTGCCCGCCAGCAGCTGATACATCACGACCCCGAGCGAGTAGACGTCTGCGCTCGCCGTCGCCTCGTCGCCGCGGGCCCGCTCGGGCGACAGGTACGCGGCGGTGCCGACAACCGACCCGATCTGCGTGATGCGCGAGTCTTCCGCGGCCTTGGCGATCCCGAAGTCGGCGAGCTTCACCACACCGTCGGGGTTGACCAGCAGGTTGCCGGGCTTCACGTCTCGATGGATCACGCCGTGGCGGTGCGCGTATTCGAGCCCCTCGCACGCCTGCGACACGATGTCCACCGCATCGGAGCCCGACAGGCGGCCGCGCTCGCGCATCACCTGACCGACCGTGGGGCCGGCCACGTACTCCATCACGATGAAGTAGCGGTGGGCGCTGGCGTCGTGGCCCGAGTCGTATACCTGCACGACATTCGGGTGGATCAGCCTTGCGGCAGCCAGCGCCTCGCGCCGGAAGCGTGCCACGAAGCCGTCGTCCTCGGACAGGTGCTCCGCCAGGAGCTTCACCGCCACCTGGCGCTCGAGCACGCCGTCGCGGGCGCGGTAGACCGTGGACATGCCGCCGGCGCCCAGCCGCTCGTCGAGCCGGTAGCGGTTCGCGATCTCGACGCCGAGCACCGCCATGCCCTATCCCTGCGGCGACGCGCCGCCGCCCTGATTGCCCACTCCGGGGACCTCCTGGCCCGTTGTACCCGTATCGGGCTGTGTCTGGGTCTCGTCCTCTTGCGGCTTCTGCTTCTTGGGCTTCTTCTCCTTGTCGTCCTGAGGCGCCTGGTCGCCGCCGTCCTCGGGTGGCGGCGCGGCGTCCTGCGACGTCGTGCCCGCCGGCGGTGTGGCCGCTGCACCCGTGCACTGGTCGGCGACCAGTGTCTGCAGCCGGTCGGCGCTCGACGCCAGCGCCGCGCTCAGCTCGGAGCCCACGGCTCCGGAGAGCGCCCCGACCTGCTCGCGCAGCGATGCAGCCTGCCGGGCCGCGCCGGCGCAGTCCTGTGCATCGACGCGCTGCTCGATCTGGTCCAGCGTGGCACGCAGGGACGCGGCGTCATCGGCGGCGAGCGGGGTCGAGTCCTCCTCGCCGCAGGCGGGCAGCACCGCGGCACTCAGCACCAGCACCGCGGCAGCGGCGAGCATCATCCGGCCATTGAGCATGGAACGCAGGGTAAGGGAACCGCTGCTAGAGCCCCTGGTACAGCCGTTCCGCGAGCGACTTCGGCAGCCCCGCGTCGAGAATCGCCTGTGCCGCCTCGTCGACCGGATACTCCACTCGCCGGAACGAGACCGTCCACGTCGCCGTGTCGAGCATCAGGTATGCGGCGCGCGGATCGCCGTCGCGCGGTTGGCCCACGCTGCCGGGGTTCACGAGCCATTCGCCCTCCGACATGTTCAGCTCGGCGCCGTGCAGCGCCTGCTCGCCGATCGTCTCGCCGCCGTTGCGGGCGAAGTAGCACGCGACGTGGGAGTGGCCGATCATGCAGACGCGCTGCTGCTGGGCGTCGAGGCACTCCGCGGCCTGGGAGATCGACAGCACGTACTCCCACACGGGGTCACGGGGACTGGCGTGGTAGAGGCCGACGCCGGCCGACTGCCCGAGGGGAGACAGGCCGGCGAGGAACTCTCGCGTCGACTGCTCCACATGCTTCAGGGTCCAACGGGCCGCCGCCCCGGCACTCATCGCGAAGTAGCGGACGTCCAGCTCGCCGCTCACGACCAGGTCGTGGTTGCCGGCCAGGCATACTTCCACGACCTCCGCGACGAGCTTCGTGCACGCGTCGGGCTGCGCGCCGTAGCCGACCACGTCGCCCAGGCACCAGACCTGGTCGGGGTCACTGCGGCCCACGTCCGAGAGTACGGCCTCGAGTGCGGGCAGGTTGCTGTGGATGTCCGAGATTACGGCTATGCGCATGGAGGTCTGAATGGGGATCGGCAATACCCGGCGCCGATCGGAGACCGGAGCCGCCGGTTGCAGGATATTCAGGCCGTTACGGGCAACGTGGGCCGCCGCGCAGCGTGAACCGCTCCAGCACGTCGACCTGGGTGTTCCCCTGGTAGGTGAACCGGCCGTCCAGCATGAAGAAGGTGCCGTTGCACAGGACCGGGCTGTCGATGTAGTGGATCGTGCGTCCGCGCCGGCGCACCGTGAGGTCCCGGGTGGTCGCATCGAAGAGAGTGACCGAGGCGTCCGGCGCGCTGGGCAGCGTCTTGATCGGCGGCACCGGCGTGTCGAGCACATATCCGTAGGGAGTCCCCCGGCCGCTGCGCAGCACCCCGGGGAGCGTCATCACCGGGCCGAGGTCCGGGATCGCATAGATGATGATGGTCGGGTTGCGGCCCGACATCGTTCCGTTGAAGAGAGTGACCTTCGCGTTGATGGGGTCCTGCACGATCGGCGGCGCCAGCCCGACCGCGCGGCCGGTCCCGAGCTTCGACCCGCGCGGGCAGCCGCGGGGGCCGCGCCGACGCAGCGTCGCCGGGCTGCACTTCGGGAAGAAGCGGGCGTTCACGACCGCGCCCTTCGGGAAGCGCAGCAGAGTGTGTGTCAACTGGAGCGGCGCGGGCGCTCCGGCATCGTCCGTGATTTCGATCCTGGTGCGCAGGCTGACTCCGCCCCGTTCCTTGTTGCGGTCACGCTTGGCGTAGCGTGCGGTGAACTCGACCTCCTGCGTGGTGGCCGCGCCCACGGGCGCGGGGGCGGCGCCCATCAGGGCGGCCGCAGCCACCAGCACGCCCGCGGTCAGCCTGACCCTCGCATTCAGCTTGCGCCCCCTCACGGACGAGACTCTATGTTCTCGAGATGATTGCCCGTCGGTGGAGAGTGCCGATCGCCGTCGTGGTCGCACTCCTGGTTGCCGAGGGAGCGGTGCTCCTGCTGCGCCCGGCGCAGGACCTCGACCCCGTGTCGGTGCCGGTGACGAGCGTGTTTCGCCCGGCCCAGGTGGAGCGCGCCCGCGACTACGCGGGCGGCCAGCGTCTGCTGGGGCTGGGGGCGATCGCGGCTCAGGGAGCTGTCCTGGCGCTGCTGGTGCTGCGCCCGCCGCGGCGGGCGGTGGGCGTGCTCGAGCGCGCCGCGCGGGGGCGCGCGGCGGGTGCCACCGCGCTCGTGGGAGGCGGCCTGATGCTGGCGCTCACCCTCGCCGCGCTGCCCTTTGCAGCCGTTGCGCACGAGCGCGCGGTGGACTTCGGCAAGTCCACCCAGTCATGGCTGGAATGGGCGGGCGACCACCTCACGTCGACCGCGATCACCGTCGTACTGGCGGCGGCGGGGGCGGCGCTGTTCGCCGGGCTGATGCGGCGCTACCCGCGGCGGTGGTGGCTGGCCGGCACGGCCGCGGTGGTCTGCATCGAGGTGCTGTTCGTATGGTTCGCGCCCGTCGCGCTCGATCCGGTCCTCAACGACTACCGCGATCTGCCGCAGGGTCGTACGCGGACCGACGTCGAGACGCTCGCGCGCCGCGCCGGCGTGGATGTGGGGAGCGTGCTCGTGGTCGACGCCTCGCGCCGCACGACCGGCGCCAACGCGTATGTCGACGGGCTCGGGCACACCAAGCGCGTGGTGCTGTACGACACGCTGCTGGACCGCTTCACCGCGGATCAGGTGCGCCTCGTGGTGGCCCACGAGCTGGGCCACGTCAAGCACCGCGACCTGCAGCGCGGCATGCTGTGGGTGGCGCTCGCCGCTCCGGGTGCGATGGTCGTCGTGATGCTGCTCACGCGGCGGTGGAGCGCGCGCGCCGGGACGGTGCCCGGAAGCGCAGCCTCGCTGCCCGCGTTTGCGCTGGCCCTTGCGCTGGTCTCGTTTGCGATCTCGATCGTGTCGAACCAGCTGTCGCGGGCGGTCGAGGCGGACGCGGACGCGTACTCATTGCGCCTGACGGGCGAGCCGCGCGCATTCGTCGCCATGGAGCGCAAGCTGGCGCGCGTGAACCTGACCGACCCCGATCCACCGCGGCTCTCCCGCTTCCTGTTTGCCACCCATCCCTCCGTCGTGCAGCGGATCGGCGCCGCCCTCGACTTCGAGCGGGGCAGCGGGACACCTGACGGCTAGCGGCGCGGCGGGAACCGCAGGCGCCGTCGCCGGCGCGCTTCGGTGAGCGCGGCGGTGCCCTCGTCGGCGGCCTCGTCCGCGGCCTCGTCCGCGGCCTCGTCCGGATAGTCCTCCGGTTCCGTTGGCGGCTCGCCCTCGCTCGCCGCGACCTCGTCGAGCGCGACCGCCTCCGCCTCGTCGAACCGCTCCGCGTCCTGCTCGTCGTCTTCGCGCCCGTCCGGCTCGGGTTCGGGCTGCGGCTGCGGCTCGGCTCCCGGTTCGTCGGGCTCCTCGGTGATCACGGGGCCCTCGGCGCGCTCGACCACCAGGGCCTCCTCGATCGAGATCTCGCTCGCCATCTCCTGGACCGCCAGTTGCTCCTCGGCGGACGGCCCGAAAGCACGCGGCAACTCGGCAGGCGGCTCATCACCGCCGGGCTCGGACTCCTCGCCGGGCTCGGACTCCTCGCCGGGCTCGCTCGCGCCGCGGAACACCTCGTGGCGCGCGCGGCCCTTGCGCTTCGCCTGGTACATCGCGGTGTCCGAGTCGCGCAACAGCTCGTCGGGCGTCGTCTGGGGCCCGCTGCTGACGGCGATGCCGACGCTCACGGTGACGGTCGCGTCCTGGCCCGCGACCCGGAAGGGGTCCTGCAGCGACGCCGCGATGCGCTCGGCCACGGCGATCGCGTAGCGCACGTCGGCGATGTCCTCCAGCAGCACGGTGAACTCGTCGCCGCCGAGCCGGGCGACCGTGTCCTCGGGCCGCACGCAGGCCTTGATGCGCTGCGCGACCGCCGTCAGGAGTTGATCGCCGGCCTCGTGCCCGAAGCTGTCGTTGATCGGCTTGAAGTCGTCGAGGTCGAGAAACAGCACGGCCACCGCCGCCTTGCGCCGGCTCGTGCGCGCGAGCGCGTGCTCGAGGCGGTCGGCGAACAGGGCCCGGTTGGGAAGCTCGGTCAGACTGTCATGGAAGGCCTGGTGCGCAAGCTCCTCCAGCCGTTCCTGCTCGGCGGCCCTCAGCGCCGCGTTCTCGACCACCAGTGTTCCCTCGAGGGCCAGCTGCTCGACCAGGCGACGCTCCTCGTTGCTCCAGGGGCGTGGGGTGTGGGGGTGACCGAGGATCACGAGGCCCAGCGGCCGCGTGGCCGAGACCAGCGGCACCACCACATAGGACTTGAGCGAGAGCGCCTCGACGAGGTCCGCGGGCAGCAGGCGGCTGGCGTGCGCGTTCTCGACGAAGATCGGCTTGGGCCGGTGCGCGGTGATGCTCCACGCGCGGAAGTCCTGCTCGGGCACGCGGCCCGCGAGCTCGCCGAAGCGGTCCTCGAACGTGCCATCCGCCCCGACCGTGAGCACGTGCTCGACGCGGTCATGCTCGTCGCGCAGCAGCAGGGTGGCGGTCTCGGCCTCGACCGCGTCACGCGTCACGCGGGCCAGCACCTCGCCGGCCTCGGCCACGGACGTGGCACGCGCTCCCTCCTCGAGCAGGTGACGGATCGCGGTCGCGGCGCGCAGGTGCCAGGTGCGCTCGTCCCCGGTGCGCGCCTGCTCGACCGTGGGCGCCACGTGTGCGGCGGCAGTTACGGTGAGCCGCACGTCGTCGCTCGAGAAGCGGTCCGGCAGCGGGTCGTCGAGCACGATCACCCCGCTCGCGCCGGGCGATGTGCCCAGCGGCACGGCCAGCAGCGACTGCACGTCGAAGCTGCTCGCCGCCCACGTGCCCATCAGCGGGTCATCCGCGCCGTTCACGACCACCGGCTCACCCGAGTCGCGGGCAACCTGTACGGCGGGCTGCGGCGACGGCGATTGCCGGATCGCGTCCCACTCGGCGATGTCGCGCGCGCCGTCCGCGTGGCGCGAGGCGCGCGGCACGAGCCGTCCGTCCTCCTCCAGCAGCACGGTCGCGCGCCGCACTCCCAGCGCACGGGCCATGCGCTCGCACAAGACGGCCAGCATCTCGTCGAGCGACGGCGCCCTGGTGGTCTGCTCGGTCAGCTCCAGCAGGAAAGACGTCTCGGACTGGTGGCGGTCGCTCTCGAGCATGCTCCCGGCGCGCGCCACGGCGGCGGCGACCATCGCCAGGAGCGACAGCAGCTCGGCGCCGGCGTCGCGCGGGGCGGGTTCGATCGAGACCATCCCGACGGTCCCCCCGGCGATCAGCGGCTCGAAGCGCACGGAGCTCATCCCGAAGTCGGCGGCCAGCTCGGCGGGGATGCGATCGTCGTCCTGCGCGTCCTCGATCTCGACCGGCCGGCTCTCGAGCAGCACGGCGACCGCGGCGGGCATGTCGGCAAGGGGGATGCTGAGCCATCCCGGCGGGATCTCCTCGATCCCGGACGGGCTGTCCACGGCCATCGGAAAGACCGCCTGGCGTGGAGCGTCGTACAGCCATGCGGTCACGCGTTCCGCGTCGACCGCCTGTCTGACCGCCGCGCACAGCCGCTGGACCCACTCGCTGGCCTCCTGCCGTGCAGCAGCTCGCTTTTCCACAGATCCGCCTGCCATGGCCTCCGCCCGAACGCCGCTTCGTTCCTATCTACACCCTAAAGCGCCGGGGCCCCCGCCGCACCCCGGGTTTTTCGGGGCGCAGGCGGATCCGGGATGGATCGCTAGGCCGTGGAGGAGTGGCTGCGCTCGTCGCCGCCGGTGGTGTCGCTGCCGCGGTACTCGGGGAGATTCTTGATCCCCTCGCGAGTGGACCACTTCGAGTAGTTGTCCTCGAGTGCGTCGATCAGCTCCCGCACGAACTTGG
Source organism: uncultured Solirubrobacterales bacterium (assembly GCA_963816975.1). Taxonomy (GTDB): domain Bacteria; phylum Actinomycetota; class Thermoleophilia; order Solirubrobacterales; family JBBDJG01; genus DASRIA01. Next base: position 312,762 of record CAWFMD010000001.1, read on the forward strand.
GGGAGGCGCTGATCCGTGACACCACGACCCCCGGGATCTCGTCCTCGTCGACCTCGTGGTCGAGCCGCGCGAAGGTCATCGTGAACTCATAGTCGGAATGGCTGATGTTCGCGAAGTTCGCGTATGCGCCCGCCATCGTCTCGGGCGACATGTGCATGTTGATGTGTCGCTCGCGCTCGTTCTCGTCGCTCAACTCGCCTTTAGTATCGCACTGTGCGGCTGGTCCTCATCTGCATAGGCAAGATCCGGCCGCCGTTCGCCGACGACATCGCCCATTACAAGCGGCTTCTGGCGCGCCACGCGAGATTGGAGGTGGTCGAGCTGCCGGATGCCGGCGCCGACCCGGCGCGCGCCGGCGAGGTCCTGGCGCGGGAGGGCGAGGCGATCCTGAAACGGATTCCGGCCGGCGCCCACGTGTGCGCGCTCGACAGTGGGGGAGAGCAGCTCACGAGCGAGCAGCTGGCGGCGTTCATCGCGGAGCGGCGGATGGCCCGCGCTGACGTGTGCTTCGTCGTCGGGGGCCCGCTTGGCCTGGACGCCGCGGTGAAGGAGCGCGCCCAGCGCAGCCTCGCCCTGGGCCGCATCACGCTGCCACATCAGCTGGCGCGCGTCGTGCTGATGGAGCAGCTGTTTCGCGCTCACAAGATCCTTGCGGGCGAGCCGTACCATTACTGATCGTCCAGCCGGGGGAGGGGAGTGCCGCACCGAGCACCGATAGTCGAGCGCTTCGAGCACCGTGTGGGGCTGTGGCCGCGTCCCGGCCCCGCGGCCGCTCGTCGCGAGATGGGTTTCTTCCTGCACCGCATCGCCCTGCTGATGAGCGCCGTGGGAGTGCTGGTGCTGGGGGGAGCGGCGGCGCTCGCCGGATTCGAGGACGTCTCCTACTGGCGGGGCGTGACGTGGTCGCTCGACACCGTCAGCACGATCGGCGCCGCGCCGCACCCGACGTCCCTGGGCGGCGACGCGACCAAGATCGGACTGACGATCTTCGGCGTGGGTACGATGTTCTTCCTACTCGTCACGCTCACGGAGCTGTTCATCGCGGGCGACCTCTCGGGAGTACTCGCCGAACGCCGCATGCAGAGCAAGATCGCCCAGCTCAAGGACCACTACCTGATCTGCGGGTTCGGCCGTGTCGGCCGCCAGGTCTCCAAGGACCTGCAGCGCGCCGGTGTGCCGTTCGTCGTGATCGACGACAACCCGGACGTGCGCGCGGACATGGATGAGCTGGACGTGCTGCACATCGATGGCCGCGGATCGGACGACGAGGTCATGCTGGAGGCGGGAATCGAGCGGGCGCGGGCGGTCGTCGCCTGCGTCGACTCCGATGCGGAGAACATCTTCGCAACGCTGACCGCGCGCGAGCTGCGGCCCGATATCCCGATCGTGGCTCGGGCGGCCGTGGAGTCCTCCGAGCGCAAGCTGATCCGCGCCGGGGCCAACGAGGTGGTCTCGCCATACAAGGCGAGCGGGCGCACCATGGCGAGCCTGGCGCTGATCGAGCGCGGTGACGAGTCCGCCTCGGCGCAGATGCGCGACGGCGCCGCGGTCACCTCTCCCCGCTCCACGACCCCGACGTGAGCGCGCGCTCGAATCCGCAGCCGTCCCCTCCGCCGGGGCCGGTCGAGCAGTTGCGGGCGCGCGTCGTCGAGGCCGCCGCGACCCTGCGCGGAGCGGGCGGGGACAGTGCCGAGCCGGCGCTGGAGCGGCCGCGGCGTCCGGAGTTCGGCGACTTCTCGACCAACGTCGCGATGCTGCTGGCCCCCTCGCTGAAGGCGCCGCCGCGCGAGGTCGCGGAACGCGTCGGGGGAGCGCTGAACGCGGGGCTGGGCGAGGCGCTCGAGCGCGTGGAGGTCGCGGGCCCCGGCTTCCTCAACCTCTTTCTCTCCGACGCATGGTTTCGCGACGCGCTCACGGCGGTCAGGGAGCAGGGCGACGCCTTCGGGGCGGGGGCGGTCGCGCCCGTCGACCGCCGGCGCGTCCTGATCGAGTTCGTGAGCGCCAATCCCACCGGGCCGCTGAACGCGGCCGGCGGGCGACATGCAGCCTACGGAGACGCGCTGGCGCGGGTGCTCGAGTTCGCCGGGCACGACGTCGAGCGTGAGTACTACATCAACGATCACGGCACGCAGGTCGAGTTGTTCGGCCGCTCGATCGCGGCGCGGATGACGGGTGCGCCGGTCCCGGACGACGGCTACCGGGGGGAGTACGTGGCGGAGCTTGCCGAGCGCCTGCGCGCGGAAGGGCTCGACCCAACGGACGTCGATCAGCTCGCGCGCCGGGGGCTCGAGCTGATGGTCGAGCAGGTGCGCCGCACGCTCGAACGATTCCGCGTGCGCTTCGACCGCTTCTTCTCGGAGCGCTCGCTGCACGAAGGAGATCGGATCGAACGAGCCCTTGCCGAGCTCGAGCAGGCCGGGCACGTCTACTCGCACGAGGGCGCCACCTGGCTGCGTACCTCGGAGTTCGGCGACGACAAGGACCGGGTGCTGCGCCGCTCCTCGGGCGAGCTCACCTACTTCGCGTCCGACATCGCCTATCACCAGGACAAGCGCGGGCGTGGCTACGACCAGCTGATCAACCTGCTGGGCGCCGACCATCACGGCTATCAGGGACGCATGAACGCGCTGTTCGGTGCGCTCGGCGACCCCGAGAAGCTGGAGCTGATCATCATGCAGCTCGTGCACTTCGTGGAGCGCGGCGAGCGCGCGAAGATGTCCAAGCGCCGCGGGGACTTCGTGACGCTCGATGAGCTGATGGACGACATCGGCGTGGACGCCGCCCGCTGGTTCATGCTCGAGCGCTCTCACGACACGACGCTCGACCTCGACCTGGACCTGGCGCGTGAGCGCAGCCAGGACAACCCCGTCTATTACGCGCAGTACGCGCACGCGCGGATCGCCGGCATCCTGAGAAACGCAGACACAAAGCGGCTCGCGCATGCCCACTCCGCGGACCTGTCAACCGGCCACGCGCGGCTCGAGGCCGCGGAGCGCGCCCTCGTGAAGCGCCTGCTCGAGCTGCCGGGCGAGGTCGTGGAGATCGGCGAGCGCCGCGCTCCCCATCGCCTCACCAAGTACGCGCACGACGTGGCGTCGGACTTCCACGCCTTCTATCGGGACTGCCGCGTGGTGGGGGCCGAGTCGCAGGAGCTGGAGGACTTCCGGCTCGTGCTGTGCGAAGCCACGCGGCGGGTGATCGCGCGCGTGCTCGACCTGGCAGGAGTCGAGGCGCCCGAAAGCATGTGAGCGTGGCCGGACTCGACCTGCTGGCCCACCGGCTGCGCCCAGCACGGGGTGATGCGGGCGGTGCGCTCGTGCTGCTGCATGGCCGCGGCGTGGACGAGTCCGACCTCTATCCGCTGCTGGACGCGCTCGACCCCGCGGCGCGCCTGCTGGGCGCCACTCCGCGCGCCCCGTTGACGTTGCCCCCCGGCGGCCACCACTGGTACATCGTGGAGCGGGTCGGCTTCCCGCACCGGGAGACATTCACGGAGAGCTACGAGCTGCTCGTCACCTGGCTCGCCGCGCTTGCCGACGTTGGCGGCGTGCCCTGGGAGCGCACAGTGATCGGCGGCTTCTCGCAGGGCGCCGTGATGGCCTACGCGCTGGCGCTCGGCGCCGGGCGCCCCTCCCCGGCCGGGTTGCTGGCGATGAGCGGGTTCGTACCGCAGGTCGAGGGCTTCGGGCTCGATCTCGAGCGCCCAAAGGTGCCGATCGCGGTCACCCACGGCTCGCGCGATCCGATCATCGGCGTGGAGTTCGCCCGGGCCGCGCGCCAGCGCCTCGAAGCAGCCGGGAACCGCCTGCTGTACCGCGAGTCGCCGATCGGCCACGGCATCGACCCGGCCGTGCTTCCGGACCTGCAGGCGTGGCTGACGGCGACCGTGGACCTGGCGTCGACCTGAGCGGGCTCCAGCGTGCCGCCACCGACGATCTCGCGATCGAAATCGTCGACCGTTCTAGATGTCCTGCCAGAAGTTGAGGCCCCAGTCGTCGAGCAACTGCTGGGCCTCGATGTTGAGGCGAAACAGCTCGCCGCTGAAGACGAGCACGCCGATCGCGATCAGCAGCGCACCGGCCACGCCGTTGATCACGGCGTAGTGGCGCCGAATCCAGGCAAACGCGGTGGTCATGCGGGTGAAGGCGACGGCTGTCAGGAAGAAGGGGACGCCCAGCCCCAGTGAGTACACGGCGAGCAGCCCGCCGCCCTCGGCGACGGAGTCGCGCGTCGCGGCCAGGCCCAGGATCGAGGCCAGCGCCGGGCCGACGCAGGGCGTCCAGGCGATCGCGAACGCGGCCCCGGCGACCAGCGGCCCGCCGCTGCCGGCTCGCTGCGCGAGCGCGTCGATGCGCCACTCGCGATTCAGCATCGGAACGACCAGCGCCAGCAGGAACAGCGCGCCCATCGCGATGATCGCGACTCCCGCGACCTTTTCCAGCGTCTGCCGGTTGTCCGACAGCGCGCTGCCGACGCCGGTCGCGGTCATCCCGAGCAGGATGAAGATCGCGCTGAACGTCGCGATGAACAGACTTGCGCGCACCAGCACGCCGCGCAGCTGGGCGCCCCGTGGCCCGCGCAGCTCCCCGGGCGTCAGCCCGCAGACCGTCGAAAGGTAGCCGGGCACCAGCGGCAGCACGCAGGGTGACAGGAACGACGCCAGGCCGGCCGCGAAAGCGAGACCGATGCTGGGCGTCGTATCGGCGATCACGAGCACCGCGTCGTGGCGCTCAGGGGTCGTAGCGCGACAGGTCGCGCTCGAGCCGCGCGGAGTCCGCCGCGCTCGGCTCGGCGACGGCCTCGCCGGCGCCACCCGCCCGGCGGCGCCATCTCGCCACCGCGACCCAGATCGCCGCGAGCCCGCCGCCCACCACGGCCAGCGGGACGAGGAAGGCGGCGGCGTCGAACCCGCGCTCGCTCGCGTCCGGCTCGGCCAGCACCTCGGCGCCGAACTCGGCCACCAGAGCCCGCTTGATCTGGGCCTTGTCCCGGCCCGCCTCGATCTGCGCCAGGATGAACTCGCGCTGCCGCTCGGCCTGTGGGGAGAACGAGTGGGCGAGGGGCAGCCCACAGGTCGGGCACATGACCTCGTCCTCGATGTCGGGCAGTGAGGCCTGCGGCGCGGCCGGGGCGGCGGCGGCCAACACCGCCGCGGTCACGAGCGCGGCCGCCACGGAGAGCAGCAGCTTCATCACGGACACGGTACCGCCGCGCGGCGGGTGGGAGACACCTTCACCCGGCGGAACATGGAACCGCCGCCCGGTGGGGGCGCACCGGGGGGCGGCGGCGAATCCGACGACGGGAGTAATGCGTCTCCCGAAGCGGGCGCGGCGGCCATCCGTAGCCTCCGCGTCCTCAAGAGGCGGCGCGCTCTGCCGCCTACACCCTCTAAGACGCACGGCCGCCCGGAAACTTGCGCGAATCTCCCGGATTTCCTCGAACGGATCGGGAAGGGCCATTTGTCGCCCTGCAAAGCGGATCTGCCGGCCGCCGAGGTGGGCGATAATCCGCCGGCGATGTCGCAAGAGGCCATCGAAACCGTGAAGGCGATCTTCCGCGGATGGGACGCAGCAGGCGTTGACGGAATGCTCCCGTACTTCCATGAGGACATCGAGTATCTGCCGATGGAAGAGGGTGAAAGCGTCCACGGACACGACGCCATGCGGCGTTACTTCGAGCGCTGGATGGAACCCTGGGACGAGTTCCACGTCGAACCGACGGAGATTCAGCGCACCAACGATGACTGCGTCTTCAATGGCGTCGCGATGAAGGCCCGCGGTCGCACGAGTGGCCTGGAGGTCCACATGGACTACTGGCAGGTCTGGCGCTTCCGCAACGGAAGGGCCACGCGCTGGGAGGAATACCTCGACCGCGTGGAAGCCCTCGACGCCGCGGGCCTCTCGGAACAAGGCCCTCACGCAGGTTCCTGAGTCTGCTCAAGACACTTCACAAGGGGCCGGGCGCCAGTCGCGCGTGCTGTTGCCCCGGGGCGTTGCCCCCGCCCGCTGCGGGACCATCGGCCGGACCCGTCTCCGCTCTACAATCCGACCCCGCGCGGACGTAGCTCAGTTGGTAGAGCGTCGGCTTCCCAAGCCGAAGGTCGCGGGTTCGAGGCCCGTCGTCCGCTCTCCAACGAAAGCCCCGCTTATGGCGGGGTTTTCTATTGCGCGCAGACCGTCCGCGGGTCGTGAAAATGCGCTCGGGTCAACGCCGGGGTCAACACCCCGCAAAGCTGGCGCGCCCCCGCGTGTCCCTGCACGGCAGTTGCGGGGAGATTGGTCAGCCTCCCGGCGTGCTGGGTCCGAGTCGCTCGGGTTTGCCGAATGTCGTGCCCGTCAACCCAAAGAACGCGACAAGAAGGGCGTCCACCCATTTTGCGAAGGCGACCGCGCCCTCACTCGTGACGTTGAACTGCCTAAGTGCGTCCTTTTCGTCGGGAGAATGCTTGGCTAGCGCAAGCGCCAAAGCTACCTGTGTCGCGAACTCCAACGTCACAACCTCCGGAGGGCCACCGGAGAAATGCACGGTGGCCCGGCGGTCGCTCATCGCTGCCAGCACATCCTGCAGTTGCTTGTCGGATGTTGGGTCATAATTCGTGTTCGGGGACGGGTAGTGGAAGGTGTTATGTCTGACGTGTTGCAGCGCTTCGGAGCCGACCTTCTGCAGCGTTCCGCGGGCCATCTTGAGGTTGTTCCGGCCATCGGCCGGCACACGGGCCATCAGGTTCCTCACGGCGGGCGAGGCCTGGCTGTAGGAATTCAGACTGTCGAGTCCCTCGACCAGGTGGGAGGTCGCGAGCCGGACGCGATACGTGAAGTCGGGCGCGTCTCCCTTAGCGGCGCGAATGCCGTCGCGCAGAGCGAGCTCGATGTCGTTGCGGGCGATCGACATCGCTACGACAAAGCGGGCCATGATGTCGTCGGGCGGAAACACCTCGGCGATCGAATCGCCGGGCAAGGTGTCGCTAACCACCGGGCTCCAGACCTGGCACGGCGCAACTGTCCCACATTCCTGTAAGTCCGCGTTATTGACCCGTCCTGGGCCTACGCGCCCTTGCGCCCCGGCACCGGGTCAGGGTCTAGTTCCGCGCCGACTTCTCAGGACGCTGCGGTGACCTTTCCGTCGACCACTTTCAAGTCGGCCCGCACTCGCACCGCGACGGCGAGGTCCGCGTGTTGGATGAAATCGACCTCTACGAAGTCTCGTTGACCGCGACCCCCGTGAACAGCGAAACGCGCGTCCTGAGCATGAAGGGCGGGCTGCGACTTCAAGTCGCGTGTTTCGAGTGCTAACCGACAAGGAGACAACATGACCACGCTCTCGACCACCGTAAGGCTGCGCTGGGTGTTCAACGGGAAGCGCCAGCTGGGCGGAAAGGAAATCACCGTCGACCTGCCCGTGCCCGATGAGGTCTTGGAGCAAGAGGGCTTGGTGCGCTGGCCCGCCAAGATCAAGCTGCCCTCCACGCTCGCGCACCAGGAGGGGGTCGCCGTCCGCACGTTGCCCGGCGACTACTCAATCGAGTTCGCGATGGACAGCGACATTTTGCGCGATCTCCTGGCCGCCGGCGAGTCGGGAACCGCCGAGATTGACCTGCCGGCGAAGCTCGAGGTCAAGCCCGGGCGCGAGCTTATCCGCGACACGGCCGGGCGCGCTCTCGGGGCGACTGAGACGACCTTCGCCACGGTTTCGTGGATCGGGGGTTCGTAGGCGTGGAGCGGAGGGAAAGGTGAGCAGCCCCTTGTTCCACCCACCGCGCGGCAGCAAACGCCACACGCACGGTGCTTTTTTTCGGGGGGAGGCTGGCGGATGAAACCGGGACCGCTCAACCACCGCGCCCTAACCGGCCGTGCGCGCCGAGCCCTGACCAAAAGCGGGACAAGTCAAATCGAAAAATGGGACGTGAGGAGTTGACGATGGACGACGCGATAAAAACCGAGTTCGACGCCGCGCTCGAAGTCGCGCGCCACGCGCTCGAGATGTTCAACGCGGAGCCGCTGGTGCCGAGCAAGAGGGGCGGCGACCGGCTATCGCCGTGGTGGCGCGTTTGGAAAGAGGCGTCCGAGGTCGCCCAGCGCTGGCTTCGGCAGATGGCGAAGCCCGCGCAGCTGAGCTGGGACGACTCGGCGCTCGATGAGTTGCTGCGGGGGGATTGATGTGGGCGTCGGGGCGGGCCTGGCTCGGCGGCGTTCCGGCGCTTGCACGGCGACCGCCGCCGCTGGCCGATCCCGATTCGGCGAACGAAACGCCACCACGTCCACCTTGATCTCGTGAATCACGATCTCACTTGGACACTGAGAGTCGGTCTTACGGATGAAAACGGAGAGCCTGCGAGGCGTGTCCACCCCAGGCTCGAACACACGCGGGACGGTTGCAGGCCGAATTGGTAGAACATGTCACGCGTGCGACGTTCTGGGCCCGCTCCGCTCTCGTTTATCGGGATATAGGACCAGGATCCTGGTGCTGCTTCTGTTGGCGGCGGATCGAGACTCAACTCTACCTGGAACGAGCAGTTATACGTTGTGGTCGTGATCTCTCCGTAGAGCGTGTTGATCTCGTTGGCACCCTGAATCCAACTGTTGTTGTCGATTGGGTACGGGATCCTGGTAAGCACCGGGGTCGAGGCGGGGATAGTGACGTCAGTCGTTTCCCTGACACGTGCGATCACCGAAGGTGCACCGGAGCCCTGCTGACTCCAGTCGAGCGCCGTTTCCTTTCTTGCAGTTGCTCCCGGCCTCAACGACTCTGAGTTTTCCGCTCTTGTCGTAACAGGCATTCACGGTGTCTCCCTTCCCGAGTCTCCGGTGGCTGGCGCGACGCTAAAGGGGTACGCAGACGCGGCGGGCCGGGAACCCGCACAGTGCGAGCGCATCATGAAAGAGGCGCAGCTACCGGGTCGGCCAAGGCTAGTTCGCGAAGGGTGCGCCCAGCGTTCGTTCGACTACCGGGTCAACATGCTTAATACGTCCTGCTCCCGTTGCTTGAGTTCATCTTCCAGCCATAGCCTCGTGCTAAGCCACGCGCAAATGAAACCCCAGACGAGGTGGTACAGCACGAGGCCTAAGGCAATCACGCTCGCCGCATCGTTGTTTCCGAGCGCAGGCTTCAGGAACTCGACCAAATCTCCTAACGCGCCACGAAGCTGACCGAGTTGCACAAGTCCAGCACCGATAAGCAGCTTGGTGAGCCAGTCGGAGACCTGCTCCAGGTTCGTGTTAGGCGCGTACCTAACCGTGGTGATCTCGGGCTGACCAGCCTCCGCGATGGTCTTTTTCTCGATTTTTGGCTGGGCCTCTGCCGTGGACAACGCGCGCGGAACACCAAACAGGAATCCAAAAAGGCAGCCGACGGCATATGTCCCTGCTGCAATCGCGAGAGCGACAACTCCGATCTTGAAGGACGTCGCAAATGCATAGGGCACCACTATGAAAACCATGCCGACCACCGCCGGCACCCAAAGAACCGACCTGATCTTGAGCTTCGTAAAGGCGGCCAGCACGCCTTGCATGCGAACGATTCTGACTCCTCACTTACACCTGTGTCAACCCCTTTTTTCCGCCCGATTCAAGCTAGGCCGTCTTGTGTACAGCAGTGGGCCTCGATATCGTCGACTTCTCGACAAAGCGGGGCCGGCGGTGCGCAAACACCCCGACCCCCGGCACCGGAGGGCTTAGCTCCGATGCGACCGGCACGTTATCGGCCGCGCGGCTGCGCCCTTCGCCAACCGAAAGGAGCAGAATGGCCGCGAAGCTAACACCCGTCGACGGCGCACCGGGCATCTACCGCCGCCACGTCAAAGGTTGCGAGGGCAAGCGCTGTAGATGTTCATACGTCGCCACCTGGCGCGCACACGGCCGCCAGCACACCGAAACAGCGCGCACGCTGGCCGAAGCACGCGAGGCCAAGCGTATACACGAGGCTGACGTGGCGCGTGCAGGTACAGCGCTGGCTCGGCCACCACTCGGCGAGCTTCACGCTGGACACCTGCGTTCACCTGCTCGACGCCGACATCGGGACGCCCCTCGAACCGTCTCGGGTCAACACGGGGTCAACACCCCGTATGCAAACGGTGCAAACGGCGCGCACCACGCAGAGCGGGGAGTGGCTGTCTAAAGGGAAAACCGGCGAACGGGTGCAAACACCTGTAAGCACGGGTCCTGCTTCCCAAGCCGAAGGTCGCGGGTTCGAGGCCCGTCGTCCGCTCTCCAGGCTTTCACCACCGCGATCTGGTTCGAGCATTGACCGCGGGCCCTCGGGCGCATAGGTTTGGCGCAGGCGTTCGCTGCCGCGTCGGTCGCAGCGTCGCATATCTACAAGGAGGAGGATTCATGCAGCTCAGTGCCCTGCGGCGCGCGGTGAAAGCCGTCCCCGCACTACTCGCCGCGTGCGCCGTCATGGCCCCGCCGGCCCTAGCAATCACTCCGCCGAAGGTGACGGTGTCGCTGGGCGACTCCATCACGCAGGCCTTCAACACCGGGGTCGGCCAGCCGACCTGCCGGAGCGCAGCCGCCCCAACCAGTCTCAACTGCCCTGAGAACTCCTGGTCGACGGGGACCAACCCCGCCGTCAACAGCCAGTTCCAGCGCATCCAGGCGATTGCACCCCCGGGGCTCAACCCGGTGGCGTTCAACGCCTCGGTGTCCGGCGCTCGCGCGTCCGGCTTGGTGGGCCAGGCTCAGAACGCCGTCACCCAGAACCCCGATTACGCGACGATCCTGATCGGCGGCAACGACGCCTGTCGCAACACGATCGCGGAGCAGACTCCGACGGCGACGTTCCGCACTCAGGTCAAGGACGCGATCGACACGCTCGTCAACGCAAACCCGGAGATCTACATCCAGGTGGTGAGCATCCCGGACATCAACCGGCTGCACACGCTGTTCACGAGCCCGCTGGACCTGAACGCGCTCACGCGCTGGGGGCTCTTGAACGTCTGCCAGGCACTGCTGTCGAACGCCACCTCGAACGCGACCGCCGACGTCGATCGCAGGGCGGCGTTCCGGGCACAGGTGATCGCCTACAACGAAGCGCTCGCTGATGTCTGCGCCGAGTACAGCCGATGCAAGTTCGACGACAACGCCGCGTTCGATGCGGCCTTCACGGCCGGTGACGTCTCGACCGTCGTCACCACCGAAGGCCTCGGTGTGGTCCCGTGGTCCCTGATCCCGATCTTCGGACCCGGAAACCCAAGCTCGACGGCGGACTACTTCCACCCGTCGCGGCAGGGCCAGGTCAAGGTCGCGGAAGTGACCTGGGGTTCGACGTTTGCCTGGGACGCAACCTGCAACAGCGTCTTGGTGGGCGGGACGTACAACGATGTCACCGTCCCCGAGGACGGGATCTGCGTGCTGGACGGGGTGACCGTCGAGGGCAAGGTCAAGGTAGAGCGCAACGCCTACCTCGAGATCGACGGCGGCAGCGTCGCCAAGGACGTGAAGGCTGACAAGGCGCTCACGGTCTACGTCCACGACGGCGCCGTGATCGACCACTACCTGGAGGCCAAGCAGACGCAGCAGCTGTTCGCATTCGACAGCACGATCACGGACGGCAAGCTCAAGGCCGAAAAGACCCCGTTCGAGTTCGGCGCCGTGTATGTCTGCGGCATGACGGTCCAGAAGGGGGACATCGAGGTCAAGAAGAGCGGCTCCGACATCCTCATCGGCGACCCGCTGACGCAGGACTGCACGGGCAACTCCGTGCTGGACGGCAGCGTGACCATCGAGGACAACCGCACCGATGTGGAGCTGATCGTGCGGGGCAACTCGATCTCGAAGGACCTGAAGGTAAAGGACAACAAGGGTCCCTCCGAGAAGGCCGTCGAGTCCAACACCGGCGGCAAGACGCTGGAGTGCAAGGGCAACGAGTCGCCCTTCAGCGCATCCGGCAACACCGGCTGGACGAAGACGAAGTACCAGTGCTGAGGCCCGTAGGGTCCTGAGCGCCTGAACAGTCTGCAAACGGGAAGGGCCCGCACTCCGGTGCGGGCCCTTCCGGCTAGTCCACGAGGCCGGGCTCAGTCGTCGCCGTCGCTGTCGCCGTCGCCCTCTTTCGAGGTGTGTCCCTCGTCCGTGGAGGCCGGGGCCGCCGGCCGCGTCGGGGTGGTCGGGACCTTCGTACTCGGAGTGGTGAGCCTCCGCGCCCGCCCGGCGGGAGCGTTCGTGACCGGCGTCCGCTGCGGTGCGAGCCGGTCCCCCGCCGACGGCGGCTCCGATGCCAACCCGACGCGTTGGCTCGACAGGTGGCTGGCCGCGGCCATCACGCCCGCGGCGACGACCAGCCCGAGCAGGGCGGTCAGGATCCAAGCAAGCGTCGCGCGTCGCACACGTTTCACGCTAGCCACCTCCGGGTGAAAGGTTCGTAAAGTCGGGGAACCGGAGGGCTGCGCGCGCGCCCCGGCCGTCACGGTTATCGATCGTGGCGTCACCGCCCCAGCGGCGCGCCAGCTCGCGCGCGATCGGAAGGCCGAGACCGGTGCCCGGCGGCCCCTCCGCGCCCGCGCGTCCCCGGTGGAACCGCTCGAACACCTCGTCTTCCTCGCCCTCCTGGAGACCGGGTCCTTCGTCCTCGACTTCGATCGCCCCGACCCGGGAGCCCAACGTGATGCGCGCCCCGGGCGGTGAGTAGAGCACCGCGTTCTCGACCAGCGCGTCGAGCGCGCGATCGACGTCGGCACGGGCGGCCCATACTCGTGCGGTAGCGCCCTCTTCGAGCACGAGCTGCTTGCCCTGCCCGGCGGCGATCGTGCTCCACCGGTCGATCGCGTCCGCGGCGACCCGCTCGAGCCGTACGACCTCGCCGGGGGCATCGTGCTCGCCGGCGCGGCTCAGCACAAGCAGCTCGTCGATGGTGCGCGCCAGTCGCTCGACCTCGCGGTCGCCCGCGGCGAGGCCGCGCGCAGCGTCCTCGCTGACGCCCGCGTCGCGCGCCTCCTCCAGGCGCAGGCGCAGGCCGGTGAGGGGTGTGCGAAGCTGGTGCGAGGCGTCGGCCACGAACCTCTGCTGGGCGCGGATCGCACGGCTCAGCCGGTCCGTCATCTCGTTGAACGAGTGCGACAGCGAGCGTTGCTCGGAGCTGCCCTCCACGGGCGCGCGCACTTCGAGGTCCCCCGCGGCGATCTGCCGCGCGGCCCGGTCCAGGCGTCTCACCGGGCGTGCGAACTGGCCCGCGATCACGGCTCCCACTCCCAGGCCGATGCCCAACACAAGCAGTCCGATCAGCGCCAGTCCGAGCACATTGCGGCGCACAGCGTGGTGTACCGCGGCGACGCTCTGTGTGATGCGGACCGCTCCCTCGACCTGCCGGCCCCGCATCACGGGGGCCGCGGTGGCGAGGATCTCGGCTTGCAGCGTCTGGCTGCGCCGCGTGTCCTGGAATCCGCGTCCTGCAAGGGCGGCGGCGATCTCCGGGCGGTTGCCATAGTCGGCGCCGATCGTCGCGGCCCGCGCGCTGTCTGCGATCAGCCGTCCCCGCCGGTCGACGATCACCACCCGTCCGCGCGCTGCCCGCCCGGCCGTGCGGGCCAGGTCGTCCAGCGCCGCGGTCCGATCTCGGCGCAGTGGCTCAGCCGCGGTCGCCGCGATCACGTCGGCCTGGCTGGTCGATTGTGAGCGTACCTCCGCGTCGACGCGCCGGCCGAGCTGGAGTGCGAGCGGTACCTCGAGGGACACGATCGCCAGCACCAGTACATAGGCCAGAGCCAGCAGCAGGCGGACCCGGAGGCTTAAGGCTCGACCTCCTCCGGCGCCGCGAAGCGGAAGCCGACGCCGCGCACCGTGTGGATGTAGCGCGGCTCCGCCGGATTGTCGCCCAGTTTCTTGCGCAGCCAGCCGATGTGCACGTCGAGCGTTTTTGTGGACCCGAACCAGTTCTCGTCCCAGATCTCGGACATCAGGGCCTCGCGGGTGACCACGCGGCCGGCATCGCGCACAAGCCGCTCGAGTAGGTCGAACTCCTTGCGGGTGAGGGTCAGCTCGTCGCCGTTGAGCACCACGCGCCGCGACGCAGGGTCGACCTCCAACCCGCCGATGCGCGAGGGACCGACACGCGCAGTTCGCTCGGCGCGCCGCAGGATCGCGCGGATGCGGGCGATCACCTCGTCCCCGCTGAACGGCTTCACGACGTAGTCGTCAGCGCCTACGCCCAGGCCGATGATCTTGTCCGTCTCGGTGCCGCGCGCGGTCAGCATCACGATCGGCACGTCCGAATCGCGCTGGAGCCGGCGGCACACGTCGAGCCCGTCCGCGTCGGGCAGGCCGAGATCGAGCAGGACGACGTCCGGCCGCAGCCTCTCAACCAGGTCCATCGCGTCGCGTCCGGAGGCCGCCACTGTGGGGTCGAACCCCGCGCGCGTGAGCGCGCGCGCGAACGGCTCCGAGATCGAGGACTCGTCCTCGATGAACAGGACGCGCGGGCGCGCAGCGTGGCTGTCGGCCGAGCTCATGCGTTGATGGTACGCAGCCGCGGAGGGTTCTCATCCGAGTTTTACCGAGCCTTTGCTCGGGCTTTTCCCGCCCTTTCAAGGGGTCTCGCGAGCATTGACCGTGTCATTTCGAGATCGACCGAAAGGAGCTGGCGATGACGCAGTTGAGATCCAGGCTCGCCGCAGGGCTCACGATCGTGGCCCTCGGCGGCCTCGCGGGTGTCGCGCTCTCCCACCCCACGGCGCCCCCCGGGGCAACGCAGGCCCAGACCGCGGTCGCCGCCGTGAACCACGCCACGCCGCATCCGGCGTACGCGGGTGAGGAGGGTGGTGGCGCAGATGACTAGGTCCACCGGGTCCAAGCCGCCCAGCATCTCAGTGGTCGCCACCACCGCCGCGTGCGTGTTCCTGGTGATCCTGATCTTCCTGGCCGCGCAGCTGCGCGCCGGCCACGACCCGGGGCTCGGCACGGCCGCGTTGCCCGTGGCGGCCAAGCAGGCATCGACTCCGGCTCACGCGCACAGCAGCACCCCGCTCGTGACGAAGTCCTCGGGCGGTGGCTGATCGCATGACCGGCCCCAATCCCTACGACTACATCTGGTGGCTCGCGAGCCGGGCCTCCGGCGTGGTCGCGCTTGGCCTGGTGACCGCCTCGGTGGGCATCGGCTTGTTGATGGCGAGCAAGCTGCTGCGCCGCCCAGGCCTCAACCGCAAGCTCGTGAAGCTGCACGAGCATCTGGCACTGACCGGGCTCGTGGCGATCGCGGTACACGGCATCACCCTGCTCGGCGACTCCTGGCTGAACCCGGGCGTCGCCGGCGTGGTGGTCCCGTTCACGATGTCCTATCGCCCGCTGTTCACGGGCCTCGGAATCCTGGCGGGCTACATGGCGGCGCTGCTCGGCCTGTCCTTCTACGCGCGCCGCCGGATCGGGACGCGCCTGTGGCGCAAGCTGCACAGGGCGACGTCCGCGGTCTACGTCCTCGGAGTGGTACACGCGCTCGGCGCCGGCACCGACGCCTCGACCACTTGGTTGAGAGCATTCCTGCTGGTCACCGGCGTGCCGATCCTGTTCCTGTTGTTGGTGCGGATCCTGCCGCGCCGCAGGCGCTCAGTGGAGCGCGCGCACCCGGCGCGGCGCCGCCCCGCCGGGGCCCGCTCCTCCGCGATCGCGGAGGCGCAGAGCTGATGGCCACCACGCGCAGTGGGGTCGTGATCGCGGGCGGCGGCCTCGCTGCCCAGCGCTGTGCGGAGACGCTGCGGCGGAAGGGCTACGACGCGCCGATCCGGATCGTGGCCGCCGAGCCGGTGGCGCCGTACGACCGCCCGCCGCTCTCGAAGCGAGTGCTGGCGGGCGGGCTGGACGAGCGCTCGTTGTCGTTTCGGCCCCCGGTGTGGTACCGCGACCAGCAGGTGGAGCTGCTGCTCGGGCGGCGCGCCACGGGGCTCGATGCCGCGCGCCGGCGGCTGCACACCGACGCCAGCGGCGTGCTGCCTTATGACGAGCTGCTGATCGCGACGGGGTCGCGGGCGCGCCGGCTGGCGGCCGCGGAAGGCTTCCAGAACGTCCACGTGCTGCGCGATGTTGCGGACGCGGGTGCGCTGCGGCGTGTGCTGCGGCCGGGCGCGCACCTCGTGGTGATCGGCGCCGGCTTCATCGGGCAGGAGGTCGCGGCGACGGCGCGGTCGCTCGCGGTCGAGGTCACGATCGTCGAGGCGGCGGTTGCTCCGCTGGGCGCCGTGCTGGGCGACGACCTCGGCGGCTGGTTCGGCGACCTGCACCGCGAGGAGGGCGTGCGGGTCCTGTGCAGCACCATGGTTGCGAGCTTCCACGGCAGCGATCGCGTCGA
This sequence comes from uncultured Solirubrobacterales bacterium, assembly GCA_963816975.1. Lineage (GTDB taxonomy): Bacteria > Actinomycetota > Thermoleophilia > Solirubrobacterales > JBBDJG01 > DASRIA01. The sequence goes on from CAWFMD010000001.1 coordinate 329,031, forward strand.
GGAGATCGAGCTGGCGGGCGGCCGGCGTCTGCCCTGCGACGCGGTCGTGGTGGGCATCGGCGTGCTGCCCGCCACCGAGTGGCTGCGCGGCACGGGGCTCCCCACGGGCGGCATCCCAATCGGAACAGGCGGCCGCACCGCCCTGCCGCACGTCTATGCAGCCGGAGACGCGGCGATGCCCTTCGACCAAGCCGCAGGCGCCCACGCCCGCAGCGAGCACTGGGAGGCGGCCGCCCGCGGGGGCGCCGAGGCCGCGCGGGCCATGCTCGGGCTCGAGCCCGGTCGCCGGATGCTTTCCAGCTTCTGGTCGGACCAGTACGGGCTGCGCATCCAGTACGTGGGCCGTGCCCGCCCGGGGGACGTGGTCGAGGTCGACGGCGCGCCCACCGAGCGGGACTTCACCGCGGTCTACCGGCGCGCGGGCCGGCCCGTTGCCGCGTTGCTGGTCGGGCGGCCGCATGCGCTCCCCGGCATGCGTGGCTGGATCGAGTCCGCGTCACACAGTTTCTCCGGCACCGCACAACTAGAGGAGACGGCATGAACAAACACGTAATCAGACTATTCGCGGCGCTTGCGCTCGTGTCTCTCGGTGGCCTGGCGGGGTTCGCCCTCGGTGCGCCGTACGGCGACGCGACGGCCAGCGGGCAGAAGCCGCCGCCGGTCGAGGTGCGCACCCAGGTCATCCGGCACACGATCCGGATCCACCGCAGGCCGAAGGCACCAAGGCACCCGCCTCAGGCGGCGGCGCCCACCGCGGGGTCGCCTGCCCGGCCCGTGGTGGTCGCGCAACGACCGGCGGCCCCTGCCGCGGCTCCCGCGCCCGTGCGCACCCGCACGAGCGGCGGCGGCGGTGGTGAGCACGAGCACGAGCACGAGCACGAGAGTGGCGGCGATGACTGAGCGCTCACAGGCCGGGCGGGGCCCCGGCGCGATGCCCGTGATCGTGGCGGCACTCGGGAGCTTCCTGGTCGTGCTGACGATCCTCGGCCTGCAGATGCGGGTCGGGAAGGACCCCGCGGTCAAGCCCGCGGCCGCGGCGGCGCCTGCGCGAAGGATCATCGAGCGCCGGATCGTGGTGCGGAGGGTGATCATCACCGATGGCGCCGCGCCCGACTCGGGCGCGGGCGCAGACCCTGCGACCGCGCCTGCGCCGGCTGCCCCGGCCACCGTTCGGTCGGCGCCGGTCCAGGTGGTGCAGGCGCCGACTCCTCCGGCTCCCGTCACGCGGACGTCATGACCCGTCCCGAGCACGACCTGCGCTTCCACTGCATGGGCACCGACATGCGTGTCCTCGTCGGCGAGCCGCTGGAGCCGGGCACGCCCGGCCCGGCGGCGGCCGCACAGGCGGTGCGCGCGTTCCTCGTGGACTTCGATCAGCGACTCTCTCGCTTCCGGTCCGACAGCGAGCTGTCGGCGCTGAATCGCGACTCGCAACCAGTAGTGCCGGCCTCGGAGCTGCTGCGTGGCGCTGTGCGGGCAGCGCTCTGGGCCGCGGAGCGCAGCGGTGGGCTGGTGGATCCCACACTGGTGGACGAACTGGAGCGGGTTGGCTACTGCGCGTCGCGCGATGGGGTCCCACCGGCATCGGTGTCCGCCGCGGTTGCCGCGGCGCCGCCCCCGCGCCCGGCCAACCCCAGCCCCCACGGCCGCTGGCGCGAGGTCAGGGTCGACGACCGGGCCGGCACAGTGGAGCGGCCGCCCGGCCTGCGGCTCGACAGCGGCGGCACCGGAAAGGGCCTGGCCGCCGACCTGGCAGCCGGGCTGCTGGTTGGTCACGCGCGCTTCGTGGTCGACTGCGGCGGCGACCTGCGGGTCGGCGGCCCCGGAGCCGAGGACGACCCGTACCCGGTCGAGGTCGAGCATCCGCTCACGGGTGCACGCGTGATCGTGCTGCGCGTCGCCGGCGGCGGCGTCGCGACCTCCGGCATCAACGTCCGCTTGTGGCGCACGGGCGGGGGCGGGTTTGCGCACCATCTGCTCGATCCCGCGACCGGCCGTCCTGCCTGGACCGGGCTGGTCGGCGTGACGGCGCTGGGATCCACGGCGCTCGAGGCCGAGACGTTTGCCAAGGCCGCGCTGCTGAGCGGCCCGGCGGTCGGCCGGACCTGGCTCGCGCAGCGCGGCGGCATCCTGGTGCACGCCGGTGGTGAGGCCGAGCGGGTCGGCCTGCGTGAGGTGGCACCTGCGCGGGTGCGCTTCGTTTCTCCCCAGCCGCAGCGAGTTGCCTGACAAACCCTCGAACACAAGGAGCAAACAATGACCCTGATTCCCCACATCGACGTGCACGCGTGCGCCGCGCACGGCGACTGCGTCGACATCGCGCCGGGCGTCTTCGCGCTCGAGGACGTGGCGGTTGTCGTCGGCGACGGGCCACCCGACCTGGTCCTCGAGGCAGCGCGGGCATGCCCCTCGTCGGCGATCACCGTCGTCGAGGCCGACACGGGCGAAACCCTCTATCCCGAGGGGCCGGGATGACCGGGTTCTCAGGAATTGCGGGACCGTATTCAGGGGTCCCGTTTCGCGCTAGATTCCGCCCGTACAACCAAACGCGCGACGGTCGCCCGGCCCGCCGGAGAAAGGAACGAAGATGAGCCAGCTGGCAATCGACGACGCCACGATCGAGGGCCTGCGGTCCTCGGTAGGCGGGGAAGTCATCACTCCCGAGCATTCCGCCTACGACGAGGTACGCAAGGTCTGGAACGGCATGATCGACGCGCATCCGGCATTGATCGTGAGGTGTGGGTCGACCGATGACGTGGTGGCCGCGGTCAGATTCGGTCGCGAGCACGATCTGCTCGTCGCGGTGCGCGGCGGGGCGCATTCAACGCCCGGCTACAGCACCTGCGACGGAGGGATCGTGATCGACCTGCAGCCGATGAACGGCGTCGAGGTCGATCCCGGTGAGCGCACCGCGCGCGTACAGGGCGGCGCGAACTGGGGCCAGCTCGACGCCGCGACACAGGAGCATGGGCTGGCGGTGACAGGCGGCCGCGTGTCGGATACCGGCGTCGGCGGTCTGGCACTGGGCAGCGGCAGCGGCTGGCTCGAGCGACCGTACGGTGCAACCTGCGAGAGCATGCGCTCGGCCGAGGTGGTGACGGCCGGCGGGGACGTCGTGCGGGCAAGCGCCGAGGAGAACCCCGACCTGCTCTGGGGGCTGCGCGGCGGCGGGGGGAACTTCGGGATCGTCACCGAGTTCGAGTTCGACCTGCACCCGGTCGGGCCGATCGTGATGGGCGGGATGCTGGCATTCCCGCGTCCACAGGCGCGCGAGATCATCCGCGCGTACCGCGACTTCATGGAGCAGGCGCCGAAGGAGGTGTGCGGAGGCCTGGCGCTGATCACGGCGCCGCCGGAGGACTTCGTCCCCGAACCGGCGCGCGGCCAGCCGGCCGTGGGCATCGTCTATTGCTACGTGGGGCCGCCCGACGAGGGCGCGCAGGCGCTGCAGCCGCTGCGCGATGCCCTGCCCGCGCCGGTGCTCGACATGGTGCAGCCGATGCCCTACGTGGCGCTCCAGCAGATGCTCGACGCGGGAAACCCCGACGGGGTCCGCGAGTACTTCAAGGTCGACTACCTGTCCTCGCTTCCGGACGAGGCGATCGACGTCATCGTCGAGCAGGCGGAGCAGCTGCCCGCACCCTTCGGTCAGCTGATCCTCGGGCCGATGGGAGGGGCTGTCGGGCACACGGACCCCAGCACCCGTGCGCTCACGATTCCGGACGCGCCGTGGGTCTACTTCTGCCTGTCGATGTGGATGGACCCGTCCGAGGACGAGCGCAACACCGCCTGGGCGCGCGGGTTCGCCGAGGCGATGCGGGCGTTCGGAGTGGGCAAGGCGCTGCCGAACTTCATCGAGCCGGACGAGGGCAACGCGCGGCTGCGGGCCTCCTACGGCGAGGACAAGTACGAGCGCCTGGTCGCGTTGAAGGACAAGTGGGACCCGGACAACGTCTTCCGCCTGAACCAGAACATAGCGCCCTCTGCCTGACGGCTTCGGATAACGTCGAGGATCGTGAAGCGCACGATCTTCGAGCCCGAGCACAAGGACTTCAGGGAATCGGTCCGGCGCTTCCTCGCCGAGGAGGTCGTGCCGCACCACGAGGAGTGGGAGCGCCGGGGCGCAGTCCCGCGCGAGCTGTTCGCGAAGGCGGCTGACAAGGGAATGCTGGCGATGGCGGTACCAGAGCCGTTCGGCGGGCTGGGCGTGGACGACTTCCGCTTCAACCAGATCGTGGTGGAGGAGGTCAGTTACGCGAACGTTGCCGGATCGGGCCTCGGCCTGACGCTGCACAACGACATCTGCCTGCCCTACTTCCTCGAGTACTGCTCCGACGAGCAGCGCGAGCGCTGGCTGCCCGGCATCGCCGACGGCTCGCTGATCACCGCGCTGGCGATGACCGAGCCCGGCATCGGCTCCGACCTCGCCTCGATGTCGGCGACGGCCCGCCGCGACAATCAGCACTATGTCGTCAACGGCGCGAAGACCTTCATCACCAACGGGATCAACGCCGACCTGGTGATCACGGCCGTGAAGACCGATCCCGCGCAGCGGCACAGGGGAATCTCCCTGGTGGTCCTCGAACGCGGGATGGACGGCTTCGAGCGCGGCCGCAACCTCGACAAGCTGGGAATGCATGCGCAGGACACGGCCGAGCTGTTCTTCAACGACGTGCACGTCCCCGCCGCGAACCTGCTCGGCGAGGAAGGCAAGGGCTTCCTCTACCTGGTCTCCAACCTCGCGCAGGAGCGGATGTCGATCGCGATCGCGGCCGTGTCCTCGGCGCAGGCGGCGTTCGACGTGACGCTCGAGTACGTCAAGGAGCGCACCGCCTTCGGCCGGCCCATCGGGTCGTTCCAGGCCTCGCGCTTCGTGCTGGCCGAGATGAAGACGGAGATCGAGCTGGCGACGGTCTACGTGGACCAGGCGGTGCTGGCGCTGAACGCCGGCGCGCTCTCCGCGGAGGACGCGGCGATGGCAAAGTGGTGGTCGACCGAGCTACAGGGCCGCGTCGTGGACAAGTGCCTGCAGCTGCACGGCGGCTACGGCTACATGCTCGAGTATCCGATCGCGCGGTTCTACAACGACGCGCGGATCACACGCATCTACGGCGGCACGACCGAGATCATGAAGGAGATCGTCGGCCGCTCCCTGGGCGTTTAGGCGCCCGGCCCCTCATCGCGGGCCCGCCGGCGAGCCCGCTGGTACCGGGACTTGAACATTTCGTTTGCGCCATCGATCGTTCGTCCATACATTGGACTGCGTCCCCGCTCTCCCCCGAGCATGATGGAGTCGCAGGATCTTGGAACGGAATCCAAGCCTGGACGTGGATCGGAATCCGTCCTTCTCCCAGGACGCGTCCGCTCCGCCCCCGGCTGACCCCAACCCTATTTCATGCACCCGCGGCTGTGCCCGACGCAGCACGCACGCGCGGCGGCCATCCGCGCACACCCTTTCGCTCGCTGCGCCGGCTGAAGCGGCGCACGGAAGGCCGAAGCGGCGAGAGCCTTGGCGCGCTCGAGGCCGATGCACTGCTGCTGCGCGAGGAGAACGCCCGCCTGCGGGTGAAGCTCGCGGCGCCGCCGACGGTGGGGCACGTGATCGAGCGCCTGCGCGCGGTTCCGCAACTCCCAGCAACTTCCACGCAGGAGCACGGTGACGAAGCGCTGCACGTCCTCACCGAGGCCATCGTGATGCGCAACGTACTCCTGGAGGTATGCAGCGAGATCGGCCAGGTCATGGCCGGCCTCGAGGCACGGCTCGAAGCACTCACGCCGTCAGGCCAACTGATGGACAGCGACACCCCCGATCAACGGAACTCAAGGAGGCACGACGGTGAAGAGACTGATCCCGATGGCGACGATGGTCGCTCGCGATGTTCCTGATGGTGGCTGCGTCCGCCTCGGCCGCGCTGCCGAACCAGCGCACGGACCTGAAGGTCCTGCTGCTCTCGGCGACCGGGACGGAGCCCTCGACCTCCGCCTGGGAGGCAGCACTCAAGCGTGAGGGCGTTCCCTTCGAGAAGAGGGTAGCCACCAACGATGACCCCTACACGGCCACGACTTTCGCCGACACGCTCGTGACGGCACGCCCCATGCCAAGTACCAGGCGGTGATCGTCGCAACCGGCGGCCTCGTGTACGAGCACGATGGCCTTTACTCGTCCGCGCTGAGCGGCGATGAGTGGGCTGCGCTGGCCGACTTCGAGGCCACGTACGGAATTCGCCAGGTCACGGGGTTCGTGTACCCGTCGGCCGAGTACGGGCTCAACACCCCCACGGTCAGCGGCGAGCTCGGTGGTGTCACCGGCAAGCTGACGGCCGATGGGCTGAAGACATTTCCCTACCTCAAGGGCAACGTGCCGATCGACCAGTATTCGTACGGCTACCAGGCCAAGCCTGCCATCGGCGCGAAGTTCAAGACGCTGGTCGCGGGCCCGAACGGCTCGGCCCTGCTGGGCATCAACACGCGCGCCGACGGCCGCGAGGAGATGGTGTCGACGGTCGACTCGAACCAGTATCAGCTGCAGAACCAGCTCCTGCGTCACGGGATGCTGGCCTGGGTCACGCGCGGCGTGTATCTCGGCACGGAGCGCAACTATCTCACGGTCCAGGTGGACGACATCTTCCAGGCGAGCGCACGCTGGGACACGAAGCTGAACGTCGAGACGGAGCTCAAGCCACACCGGATG
>CAWFMD010000002.1:0-22363 GCA_963816975.1 uncultured Solirubrobacterales bacterium
CTGCTCGCGGTCGCGGGCCTGGGCGACCCGGACCTCCTCCTGCGTGAGCGCCTCGCTCGCCTCGCGCAGGCGCCCCTGCAGGTCGTACTCGCGGCGCGCGAGCTCGCGCAGCTCGGTGGCGAAGCCGTCGCTGCGGGCCTCGTCGGCACTCAGCTCCTCGTCAAAGCGCGCGCGCCATCCCTGCGCCGCCTCGAGCGCCGCGCGCAGGGATCTGCCGAGCCCCTCGGCCTCGGGCAGCAGCGCACGATCCTGGCTCAGCGCCCGCTCGAGCGACTCCACACGTGCGACTCGCTCACGGCGCTCCTGCTCCAGCCGGTCGGCGACGCGGCGCTCGACCGCGATCTCCGCCGCCACCGTCGCGCGGCGCGCATCGTCGGGTCCCGTGGCGTGCTCGCGACGCTGCTGCACCAGCCAGGTGAGCCTGCGGTCTTCCTCCTCGGCCTGCTGCTGCTCGCGCCGCATGTCGCGCCGCCGGGACTCGGCGGCCTCGCGCCGCTCGTCCGCGCGCTGCGCGGCAGCGGACGCCTCGCGGGCGCCCGTGCGCGCCTGCTCCAGCTCGGTGTCGACACGGCCCAGCTCGGCCTCGAGGTCGGCGAGCCGGTTGCGCGCCGCCAGATCCCGCCCGCCGGCGCCCAGCGGGAGCCGGCGCACCTCGCCCAGGCGCGCCTCGTAGGCGAGGCCGTCGCGCGTCACCGCGACGCCCGCAAAGCCTTCCGGCACTTGCTCGAGGCGATCGACGATCCAGGCGGCGCCCAGCAACGACTCGACCAGCTCGGCCACCTCGGCCGCGGGCCGTACGCGATCGAGCAGGCGCTCCGCGCCCGCCACCGGTGGTCCGTCGACACGTTCTGCGCGGCGGCCGCTGCGCACGAGCGCGCGACCTCCCTCCTCCCCCAGCGCCGAGACGGCGCTGGTCCCCTCCGAGAGACTGGACACCACGCGAGCTCCCAGCAGCCCCCCAGCGCCGCCGAGACGGCGGGCTCGTAGCCGGGCTCCACGTCCAGGCGCGCGGCCAGCGCTTCCGCGCCGCCGTCGTGGCCGGCCAGCTTCGCCCGCTCGCGGGCTTCCTCGAGGCGCTCCGCGACCGCGCCGCGGGCGCGGGCGGCAAGCTCGACGAGCTCGGTCGCGGCCTGGCGGCGGGCGCGTGCCTCGGTGACGGCGGCCGCAGCCTGCTCCAGCTCGCCGCCGGCCGCCCGCCGGCGCCGGTCAGCTCCCCCACACGCCGCTGGGCCTCTGCACGTTCGGATTCGAGCCCGGCCAGTTCCGCGTCCAGGCGCGAGGCGCGCTCCTGCTCGAGCTGCGACAGCTCGGCCTCGAGCTCGCCCAGGCGACCGGCGCCCGAGTCGCGCTCCTGCGCGAGTTGCTCGCGCAGGGGCCCGAGCGCGCGCTCGGAGCGCGCGACCCGGGCGCGCAGTTCCTCGGCCGCCCGCTCGACCGACTCCAGCCGCAGCGACATGCGGTCCACCGACGAGCGCGCGGCAAAGGCGTGCGTGGCGAGCCGCTCGCGCTCGCGACCGTGCTCGGCCAGCCGGCGCTCGGAATCCTCGCGGGAGCGGGCGACGCCGGCGAGATCCGAGTCGATCCCGTCGCGCGTCGCGCGCGCCGCCTCGGCGGACGCCGTGACGACCTCGAGCTCGGCGCGCATGATGCGCAGGTCGTCGGTCAACAGGGTTGCGCGGGCTTCGAGCGACTGCCGCTCGAGTCGCATGTGCAATTCGGCGGCTTCGGCCTGGCGCTTCAGCGGGCGCAGGTGCGAGCGCGCCTCGCGCTCGACGTCGAGCGCCCGGTCCAGGTTGTCCTGCGTGCGGTTGAGCTTCAACTGGGCGCGATGACGGCGCTTGCGATGCTTGGTGAGGCCGGCCGCCTCTTCGATCAGGGCCGTGCGGTCGACCGGCTTGGAATTCACGATCGACTCCACGCGGCCCTGGCTGATCACCGAGTGCATCTCCTTCCCGAGGCCGGTGTCGGACAGCACCTCGAGCACGTCGACCAGCCGGCAGCGCCCGCCGTTGAGGCGGTACACGCCTTCTCCGGAGCGGTCGATCCGGCGCGAGATCGAGATCTCGGCGAACTCCGAGTCGAGCCGGCCGTCCGAGTTGTCGATCACGACCTCGACCTCGGCTGCGCTGCGGCCCTTTACCCCGTGGCCCCCGGCGAAGATCACGTCCTGCATCGTCTGGCCGCGCACCGCGAGCGGGCTCTGCTCGCCGAGCGCCCACAGCACCGCGTCGGTGATGTTGGACTTGCCGCTGCCGTTGGGGCCGACGACCACGCTGACGCCCGGCCCGAACTCGAGGCGGGTCCGGTCCGGAAAGGATTTGAAGCCCTTCAGGGTGAGCGACCTCAGGTACACGCGGACACCTCTCCTATCCCCGCGCCGGGGCCTCGTCCGCGTCGAGCGTCTCGAGCGCCGTGCGCGCGGCCTCCTGCTCGGAGTCCTTCTTGGAGCGGCCGCTGCCCGATCCGAGCGCGCGCCCGTCGACCTCTGCCACGGTCTCGAACAGCCGGTCGTGCGGAGGGCCCGCTTCGGACGCGACCCGGTAGGTGACCACGGCTCCACGGCGCGCGAGCCGCTCCTGGAGCTCGCTCTTGAAGTCGTACAGGTTCGCGATCGCGAACTCGATCTGCGGCTCGAACGCCTCGGTCACCGCCTCGGCCGTGCGCGCGAACCCGTACTCGAGGAAGCAGGCGCCGATCCCCGCCTCGACCGCCTCCGCGAGCACGCTGTCGGCGGATGTCAGCCTCTCCACCTGGTGTTCGTAGCCCGGGGGGGCGGCGGCGCGCATCCGCTCGGGCACGCCCGTCGCGCGCGCGATCTCCACGCACGACCGGCGGCTCACCGTCTGCGCGCGGATCTTGGTCAGCCGGCCGGCGGTCGAGCGGGGGAAGCGCGGGAACAGCGCGCGTGACACGGCGATGTTCAGCACACTGTCCCCCAGGAACGCCAGCCGTTCGTAGGACTGCGCGCGGTCGCCCACCCACGATGAGTGGGAGAACGCCTGGTGTGTGAGGCTCTCGGGCAGCTCGTCGAATAGGGCAAGGAGTCTCAGCGGGGATGCGGGAGCAATCGGCTACTGGGGAGTCGGGTTCACAGGCGCCTGCGCGAGCACGAAGTCGACCGTCTGGCCGACGGTCTTGATCCGCTCGGCCTGGTCCTCGGCCATGCGGATGCCGTAGCGGTCCTCGAGCTCGACCACCAGCTCGACCAGGTCGAGCGAGTCCGCCTCGAGATCCTCCTTGAACCTGCTGTCCTCGGTGATGGCGGACACGTCGATGCCAAGCTCCTCCGAGAGGTGAGTGCGGATCCGGTCGACCACCTCTGCGCGGTTCGGGGCCATCAGATATTCGTGACGCTATCAGCGGTAACGGACGCGGCGGGCCCCGCTCCCGGACTTTGCGGGCGCGCGACTCCGGCGGCCTCCAGCGCGGCGCGGGTGCGCTCGGTGACCTGTTCCTCAACCCCGCGCTCCGCGAGCGCGATCGCGCTCGCGATCGCGCGCCGCGAGGAGCCGCCGTGGCACACGACGGCCAGGCCCCGTCGCAAGCCCAGCAGGTAGGCGCCGCCGACCGATTCGGGATCGAGCTGCGCGCGCAGGTCGCCGAGCCGCGACCTGATCAGCAGCCCGCCGAGCTTCGACGCCGTGCCTGCCCGGATCGCCCCGCGGATCGCGCCCACCACCGTGCGCGTGGTCCCCTCCATCAGCTTCAGCGCGACGTTCCCCGTGAAACCGTCCGTCACCACCACGTCCGCCTGGCCGGCGACCAACGCGTCGCCCTCGAGGTTCCCGGCGAACTCGAACGGGGCGCCGGCGATCGCCGCCAGGCGCGCGTGCGCCTCGACTGCGCCGGGCGTCCCCTTCTCGGGCTCCGCGCCCACGTTCAGCAGGCCGACGCGCGGTTGCGCGACGCCCATCACGGCACCCATGAACGCAGCCCCCATGAACGCGAACTGCACGAGTTGCTCGGGACGGACCTCGACCGTGGCGCCCACGTCGATCAGCAGCGTCGGCCGGCCCGGCACCGGCAGCAGCACCGCCAATCCCGGGCGGTAGACGCCCGGCAGGCGCTTGATGTGGAGCAGCCCTGCGGCGAGCGTGGCGCCGGTCGACCCGGCACTCACGAGGGCGTCGGCGCGACCCTCGGCGACGGCCTGCGCCGCGCGTACGATCGATGCTTCGGGCTTGGCGCGCACGGCGAGAGCCGGATCCTCGGAGTTCGAGACCTCGACCGGAGCGTCGACCAGTTCAGCGACGTCGCCGAGCGCGGGGCCCAGGTCCGCGGCCGGGCCGAACACGATGCAGCGCGTCCCGCCGGACACCGCCGCCCGCACTCCGGCTGCAACCTCATGCGGACCCAGGTCGGCGCCGAGGGCGTCTACCGCGACGGTCGCGACGGCCCCTCCTCCTCGGAGGAGGCGCGTTCGGTGACGACCTGCTGGCCGTCGTAGTAGCCACACTCCGGGCAGATCCGGTGGGGAAGGCGCGGCGAATGGCACTGCGGGCAGTCGGTCACGGTCGGCTTGGCCGCCTTGTGCTGGGAGCGGCGCTTGTTGGTGCGCGAGTGCGACTGTTTTTGTTTGGGGACTGCCATCGGCCGAGAGGTTAGCGGACGGCCTGCCGCGCCAGCTGGTGGCGGATGCGATTGCGCAGCTCGGCGAAGCGCAGCGTCTCGTAGACGATCAGCAGGGAGAGCGTGGCGGCCAGCAGCCCGAGCGTCGCGAGCGCCGGCAGCTCCAGGGCCAGCGGGACGAGTGCCACCAGCAGCGCCGCGCACACCAGGCGCTGGCGGTTGAGCGTGCGGATGTTGCGCCACCGGAACGCGACGTGCCCGAGCAGGTAGAGCGCTGTCCCGCCCAGCATCGCGACGGCGGGCACCGTCTTCAACGGGTCGTCGACGTGGCCGAGCGTCTTCTTCATGCCGAGCGCGACCAGGATCACGCCGGCCACCATCGGCAGGTGCAGGAACGAGTACGAGTCGCGCGCGATCGCGTTCTGCTCAGCCCCGACCGCGGCGCGCGTGAGGCGGCGCTCGGCGACCAGCGCGACCACGTCGAAGTACAGCCACCACAGCGCCGCCGCCACGACCACGCCGAGCACGGCCGCCGCGACCACCCCGGCGTCCACGCCGACCTCGGCCCCGACGCCGATCGCCACGATCGACTCTCCCAGGGCGATGATCATGATCAGGCCGTGGCGCTCGGCGAAGTGGCCCGGCACGAGCTTCCATCCCTCGACCCCGAACAGCAGCGGGCCCCCCATGTCCAGCACCAGCGCCAGCGCCCACAGGGCGGTCTGGAGGCCGATGTCGGCGAACGACCCGCCCACCAGCAGGGCCACGCTGAACGTGGTGCTCCCCACCAGCCCGGTGATCACGGAGTGCCGCAGCGCGGGCTCGTCCCGGCTGGCCACGAGAAACAGCGCGATCTGGCCGTAGCGCACGACGCCGTAGGCGATCGCGAACAGCAGCGCCTCGCCGGTGTACGCCTCGGGGATCGTGAGCGCGACCACGAGCAGTCCCGCCATCGCCGCGAAGATCACGAGCCGCACGGCACCCTCCTCGGGCTCGACCACGCTGGTCAGCCAGGCGTAGCCGGTCCAGGCCCACCACATCAGCCCGATCATCAACAGGCCCTGGCCCAGCCCCTCCCAGGTCGCGTTGTCGGCCATCAGGGCCGTGCACTGCGTGAGCGCGAGCACGAACACGAGGTCGAAGAACAGCTCCAGCGGCGTGACGCGCTCCTCCTCGCGGAACACCGGTGCCAGCCGGCGGGAGCGCTCGGGGACGGCCGTGGTCACGCCGGAATCATCTCAGCCCGGTCCGCCGCGCCCGCGCGGATCAGCCGAGCCTCAGGTCACGCAGCTTGGCCCAGCGCGCATCGGTCGCGCCGGCGTGGCGGTGCTCGGCCGGGTCGGCCTCGTTGAGGTTCGCGCCGCACACCGCGCACAACCCCAGGCAGTCCTCGCTGCACACCACCTGCGCGGGCATGGCGAGCACGAGCGCGTCGCGCGCCCACGTCGCGAGGTCGACGACGTCGCCTTCGACGTAGGGGCTGTGCAGCTCCTCGTCGTCGCCCGGCTGCTCGATCTCGCGCGCGTCGACCGCGATCACGGGCATCGCCTCCGTCATGCAGCGCATGCAGGCGCCCGCCACCGGCGCGTCGAATCGCAGCCGCAGCGCATATCCGGAGACGGTGCGCGACACGTCCAGCCGCGTGTCCACCGTCCCGCCGTCGACGGAGTAGGGCTCTCCCGCGAGCAGCAGCGGCGCGACGCGCACCGCGGTGTCCACGCGGCGCCCCTCGCCCGGGCGCAGGTGCAGCGTCGCCAGATCGATCAGGTCGGCGAGCGGCGGCATCCCCGCCATGTTAGCCCCGGGCGGGCCCGGTCCGGGCTACTCGCCGGCGCGCCGCAGCGAGCGCAGCGCGAGCGCCACGAAGACCGCCGCGATGCCGACCAGCGACACCACGCCGGGCCACGTCTCGGCCCACGTGACCTCGCCGATGAAGCCCTGCCGCACCGCTTCGAGGATCTGCGTCACCGGGTTGTACTTCGCGACGTCGTGCAGCCAGCCCGTGAGCAGGTCCTGGGGCGCGTAGGAGGTCGTGAACAGCACCGCCATGAACACACCGGCCTGCATCAGCGGCGCGGCCGCCTGGGTCTTGAAGCGCATCGCGACCACCACGCCGTAACAGGCGGCGACCGCCGCGAAGCAGGCCGCCAGGACCAGCCCGATCAGCAGGCCGTCGAGCCCGGGGAAGCTGACCCCGATCGCGAGGCCGACGATCATCAGGAGGGTGATCGGCATCAGCACGCGGAGGCTGGCCGACAGGACCGTGCCCGCCAGCAGCACGCCGCGCGGGGCGGGCGACGCCAGCAGCCGGTCGAACCACCCCAGCTCGATGTCGCGCGCGAGGTTCACCCCGGTGGCGGCGCCCGTGAACGCGGCGCCCTGGAGGAAGCCCACGGGCAGGATGAAGTTGATGTAGTCGTCGGTGGTGAAGCCGGGAAGCTGCGTGAGGTTCCCGAACACCGCGGTCAGGCCGCACATGAATATGGAGGGCGCCAGCACGCCCGGGATCGCGGCGCCGGGCACGCGGGCGATCTCGTTGATGCCGCGTCGCATCAGCGTCCAGGTGGTGCGCGCGTCGTAGGCGATGCCCGTCACGTGCCCTGGATCCTCAGGCGCAGGGCCCACACCGACAACGCCGCGCCGATGCCGCCCACGATCGCGATGCCGCCCAGCGCCTCCAGCGTCGGACGCAGCGACAGGTCGGAGATGATCGGGTCGCGCAGCCCGTCGGCGATCAGGCTCAGGGGGTTCCACTCCGCAATCGTCCTAGCCGGCTCCAGCAGCAGGTTCTCGGGGAAGAACGCGCTCGACAGGAACAGGATCACGAACACGATCGGGAAGATCCCCTGTGCGGTGCTGGCGCTCTTCGCCTTCAGCGCGAGCGCGGCGCCGAGGGTGCCGAACGCGGTCGCGTTCAGCACCACGAGCACGATCACCACCACGCCCCCGATGAACCCGGCCTCGATGTGCGCGCCGAAGACGAGCCCGACGCCGAGGAACCACACTGCCGAGATCGCGCCCATCACGGCGGTCGCGGCGAGCCGCCCCAGGACGAAGGAACCGCGCGCGATGGGCGCCGCGAACAACCGGTCGATGAAGCCGATCTCGATGTCGAGCGCGAGCGCGATCGCGGCGCTCACCCCGGCCAGCATCGTGGACTGCAGCATCGCCCCGGCGAGCTGGAAGTCGAGGAAGCCGTGCACGGGGGGGAACTGGGGCAGGTCCACGGCGCGGCCCGCCCCACCCGTGTTCACGGCCAGGAAGAGCGACGGGAAGATGATGATCGGCGCGAGGAACTGGGGGCGCCGGAAGGCCTGCCGCACGGACCGCCGGCTGAGCGCGGCCACCACGCGACCCTCGTTCACGAGCCGCGCGCCAAGCCCGGGCGCGCGCAGCCGCGCGGTCGCCGCCGTCACGCCGAGACCGGCTCGTCGGCCGGCTGCGGCTCCTGCTGGTCCGCGCCCTCGAGGTGGCGGCCGGTCTTCTCCACGAACACGTCGTCGAGGGTCGGCTGCACGAGGTTGAGCGACTCGACGCACAGCCCGGCGTCGTCGAGCGCGCGCACGACCGGCGCGACGTCGGACGCGCCACCCTGCAGGCCCACCATCAGCACGCCGTTCCTCGACGGCATCGGCTCGCCGAAGCGGGCCAGCACGGCCTCGGCCGCCTCGGAGCCGCCCTCGGCGATCGTGACCTCGAGGTGCGAGCTACCGATCTGCGCCTTCAGCGCGCCCGGCGTCCCCTCGGCGGCCATCTTGCCCTCGTCGATGATCCCCACGCGGTCCGCGAGCTGGTCCGCCTCCTCCAGGTACTGCGTGGTCAGGAACACGGTCGTGCCCTCGTTGTTGAGGCGCCGCACCTCGTCCCAGATCGCGATGCGGCTGACCGGGTCGAGCCCCGTGGTGGGCTCGTCGAGGAACAGCACCCTGGGGTCGTGCACCAGCGCGGTCGCGAGGTCCAGCCGGCGGCGCATGCCGCCCGAGTAGGTGCCGACGCGCCGGTCGGCTGCGTCGACCAGGCCCACGCGCGCCAGCAGCGCGTCCCCGCGGCGCGCCGCCTCGGGGCCGGGCAGTCCGTGCAGCGTCGCCTGCAGGCGCATCAGCTCGCGGCCGGTCATCAGCGGGTCGAGCGCGGCCTCCTGGAGCGCCACGCCGATCGCGCGCCGCACGCTGGGCGCGTCGCGCATCACGTCGAAGCCCGCCACGGTGGCGCTGCCACCGGTGGGCGCCAGGAGCGTGACGAGCATCCGCACCGTGGTCGTCTTGCCCGCGCCGTTGGGCCCCAGGAAGGCGTAGATCTCGCCCTCCGAGACCTCCAGGTCGATCCCCGCCACCGCCAGCACACCTCCGGCGTAACGGCGCTCGAGCCCACGTACCTCGATCGCGGCCACGGGGGAATGCTAGACGGTGCCCGCAGCCGGGCCTGTGCGAGGGGTCACGCTCAGGGGACGAAGACGCCCTGGGCGAACGTCACCAACGGATTGACGAGGTGGGGGTCTGCGCCGAACGAGTGGTAGGCGCGCACCTTGCCGATCTGCCAGATCGCCCTCCTGCGCTCCGGGACGATCCCGGGAACCAGCGCATCGGCCGACGTGTCCAGGGAGCAGGTTGCGCCTTCGGGACCCGCCGTGGAGACGCACGGGGCGCCCGCGTACAGCCGATGGTCGACCACGGTCGCCGACCCGTCGCTGCCGCCGCCCGCGTTGAACGTGTCCGTGACGCGCAGATCCGCATAGACGACGAGCGTGCCCACGGCGTCGTCGTACGGAGATCGCCATATCCGGACGTCGTTCTGATGCACGCGGATACGGACGTCGGCCTCGTCCTCAGGCGTGTTGGGGTCGCCGACGACGACCCGGTACTGGACGAACCCGGACGCGATTGCGGGCTTGTCGTTCACGTCCGGCGTGCCCACCGAGATCGGATGAAGCTCGAAGTAGTTCGGCACGCAGGACCGATACGAAAGCGGGGGTCCGTGCTGGTAGCGGGCCCCGTCCGAAGTCGTGCGGCACTCCTTGAAGCCCGGCACCAGCGGCACGCGCACCGCCGACGCACTCGCCGGCCGCGCGTATCCCGCGCCGTTGGGGGCCGGGGGCGACGGGTCGGGCGGGCGCACCTGCCAGTCGGGCTCGCGGCCGTTCACCCCGAAGTACGGCTCGTAGTAGCCGGTGTGGGGGCCGGTGACGCGAATGGCCGTCGGGTCGCGGCCGCCGAAGACCGGATCGGCATAGGCCAACTGCTCACCGTCCGGTGACCATGCCGGCTGGAACGCGCCGGACGGAGCGGTCAGCAATTGCTCCTTGTCGCTCCCATCGGGGTGCGCCGTCCACACGCTCACGGCATAGAACGGGAGGTCGACCTCGAAGGCCAGCTTCGAGCTATCCGGAGCCCAGTCCGGCTCCGTGGCCGGACTGCTCAGATCGGTGGTGATGTTGAGCTCGCCGCCACCGTCGGCGTCGATCGTGTAGATGTCGGACTCGCCTGCGCGCGGCGAGTCGAACGCGATGGTGTCGCCATCAGGCGACCACGACGGGTTGTACTCTGGCCCATCCGTGTTGGTCAGGTTGGTGAGGCCGCCGCCGTCCGTGCCGAACACGTAGATGTCGGGCTCGCACGCGAGATCCGGGTCCGCGCAGCTCGGGAACGCGCCCACCAGCTGCGTGCCGTCCGGTGACCAGTCGAGCTCCCAGGCGCCGACGCCCATGTCGAGCACGAACTGTCGATCGTGGGCGTGTTGGTTTCCGATGTAGACGCGCGTGCCGGACGTGAACGCCAGGCGGGTTCCGTCCGGCGAGAAGGCGGGATTGATGCTCTGGCCGTCATGGGTCAGCTGGGCGACCGCGTTACCGTCGGGCTCCGCGCTGAAGATGTCGAAACCGTTGCCGTCGTACTTGGCGAAGGCGATGCGGCCGTTCTCGCCCGGGAACGCGGCAAGGGCCGGCGCGGCGGCTGCGAGTGCAACCACAGCCGTGCAGATCCCTATCGCGATGCGGCGAAGACCTGGCAGTGCAACCCTCCCTCGCTCGGCCGCTTCGGCCGCATGCTACATCGCGCGATCGCTCACGTCACCGAAGCGTGAGACCCCTGTGCCGCCCGGATGTGCTTCGCCGTGTCGAGGTAGTGGCGCATGGCGGCCACCTTGCCGGACTCGTCGAACGTCCACAGGTGGATCTCCTCGTCGCGGAAGCGCTCGCCCGTCTGCTTCGCGGTCGCGTCGAAGCTGATCGTGGCCACCACCTGGTTGCCCCCCGCGAGCAGATTCTGCGGCGCATAGCTGTGGAACTCGAGATTCTCCGAGACCGCCTGGAAGAACTCCGCGACGCCGTCCTTGCCGGAACGGCGCAGCATCCACGGGACGCCCGCCTCCTGGGCTGCGTTCGGACTACTCCAGTCCTCCCATTCCACGTCGTCGGCGACCCGGTCGAGGAGCGCCGGGATGTCACCGCGGCCGAATGCCTCGTAGATCTGCTGCGCCGTCGCCAAGTTGCTCACACCCGCTCCCTTCGTCGTTGGAGATGTGAGTTCTATCCGGGCGCTCGGGGACGCGCAATGGTCACGACGACGATCGGGACGCCCCGCCGCACCGCCCGGGCCTCGCTGCGGAGGCGCTAGCCGACTTCGGCGGGCTCTTGCTCGCGGCCGGCCAGCCGGTCGCGCCCGCGCTGCACGGCCGCGAGGAACTTCTGGAGGTTGACCTCGAGCGTGTTCAGGATCTCGTCGGCGTAGTCCTCCGCGCCGAGCCGGATCTCCCGCGCCCGGGCGTTGGCGTCCTCGACGATCTCCTCCGCGGCGCGCTCGGCCTGCAGCGTGATCTCCTCCTGGGAGACCAGGCGCTGCTGCTGGTCGCGGGCCTCCTTGAGGATGCGCTCGGACTCGCGCTTGGCCTCGGCCAGCATCTCCTGGCGCTCCTTCACGATCCACCGCGCCTGCTTGATCTCCTCGGGGATCGTCGCCCGCATCTGGTCGAGCAGGTCGTAGATCTCCTCGCGATCCACGCGCACCTGATCGGTCAGGGGCACGGGCTTGGCGTTGTGCACCAGGTCGTCGAGCTTGTCTATCAGTACGAGAACGTCCACTTTGGGGCCTCCAGGCCGAGCTAGAAGATTACGTCCTTGTGTTCGAAATGTCTCCTACTTGCTGCCCCTTGACAAGCGATCGTGCAACGCCTGCGCGACGCCATCCGGCACGAGATCCTCGATGCTCGCCCCGAATGTCGCCAGCTCCCGCACCCCGCTGGAGCGAAGGAAGCTGTACTGAGGAGAAGCCATCAGATACACGCTCTCGATGTCGTCCGCCAGTTTCCTGTTGAGCTGGTTCATCTCGAACTCGTATTCGAAGTCCGAGATCGCCCTCAGCCCCTTCACGAGCGCACGAGCACCGTGCTTGCGGGCAAAATCGACGAGCAGCGTATCAAAGACGTCGATTTCGACGTTCGGCAGTTTTTCCGTGGCTTGCAGGAGAAAACCCTTCCGCTCCTGGGCCGTGAAGAGTGTCTTCGACTTGCGCAGCGGCTGGTCGACGACGCCTACGATCACGCGCTCGAAGATCTGCGAGACGCGTTCGATGATGTCGAGATGCCCGTTGGTGACCGGGTCGTAGGACCCGGGACAGACCGCGATGCGTCCGTCGGGGGTCATCTCAGGCGCCCGTGTGCACCACGACCATGGTGTCGCCGTAGCGCCGCTCGGTGAGCAGCGGGAGGTCCAGCCGGAGCGGATGTTTGGCCGAGCTCTCGCAAACGATGCGCGCCCCGGTGCCGAGCACGGGGACGAGGAGCGTCCCAAGCGCGGATCCGAGGCGGAGCGCGAGTCTATAGGGCGGGTCCAGCAGGACCAAGTCCCAGGTATCCCCGTGGCGCTGGGCTCCCCGCAGGAAGGACAGGGCGTCAGCGCGGAACACGCGCGCCTCGTGCGCGCCGATCCGCTCCAGGTTCGCCCGCACGGCCCGCACCGCGGTGGGATCGGAGTCGACGAAGGTCGCCTGTGCGGCCCCGCGCGACAGCGCCTCGATGCCGAGCGCGCCCGACCCGGCGTACAGGTCGAGCACCCGCAGCCCCGCAACGGGACCGAGAATGCTGAAAAGCGCCTCGCGCACGCGGTCGGCGGTGGGCCGCGTGCCGGCCCGGCGCGGCGCGGTCAAACGCTGCCCGCGGTGCTCTCCGGCGACGACCCTCACCAAGCACCTCAGGCGGCGATCGGCTCGACCTCGAGCGCCCCGAAGCGCCGGTCGAGGGTCCAGCGCAGCAGGGCATGCTCGTCGCTCCCGAGGCCGGCGTCGGCGCCGAGCAGCTCGATCGACCATGAGCGCGCAAGCTCCAGCAGCGCGGAGTCCTCGGGCAGCCGCGCGACGCGGAACTCGGGCAGGCCGTGCTGGCGCGTGCCGAACACGTCGCCCTCGCCGCGCAGGGTGAGGTCGACCTCGGCGAGCTTGAAGCCGTCCCGCTCGCCCGCGACCGCCTCCAGCCGCCGCCGCGACAGCTCGGAGCGTGCGTCGGAGAACAGCAGGCAATAGGACTCGTGCTCCCCGCGCCCCACGCGGCCGCGCAGCTGGTGCAGCTGGGAGATGCCGTAGCGATCGGCCTCCTCGATCACGATCACGGTCGCGTTCGCGACGTCGATGCCGACCTCGATCACGCTGGTCGCCACCAGCACGTCGACGGCGCCCGCGGCAAACCGGGCCATCACCTCGCGCTTGTCGCGGGCCGCCATCTGCCCGTGCATGACCGCGACGCGGAAGTCGCCGAACTCGCCCCCGGCGAGGCGCTTCGCCTCGGCCGTCGCGGCCCGCGCCTGGAGTGCCTCCGACTCCTCGACCAGCGGGCAGACCACGTAACACTGCCTGCCTTCCCGCAGCCGTTCGCGGATGAACTCGTACGCGCCCTCACGCTTGTGCTCGGGCACGCCCCACGTCTTCACCGGGCGACGGCCCTTGGGCAGCTCGCGCAGCGTGGTCGTGTCGAGGTCGCCGTACAGCGTCAGCGAGAGCGTGCGCGGGATCGGCGTTGCGGTCAGGTGCAGCAGGTGCGGTGACAGCCCGGCGCGCGCCTTGCGGTCGAGCGCCGTGCGCTGGCGTACGCCGAAGCGGTGCTGCTCGTCCACGACGGCCAGCGCGAGGCGGTCGAACTCGACCGCCTCCTGGATCAGCGCGTGCGTGCCGACCAGCAGGCGCAGCTCCCCGGTGCGCAGGCGCTCCGCCACGTCGGCGCGCTCGCGCGCGGACGTCGACCCGGTCAGAAGGCCGACGGGCGGGCCCATCCGGGTCGCCTCCTGTCCGGCGAACAGCCCGTCGCCGACCAGGCCCTGGATCGTGGCGAAGTGCTGCTCGGCGAGCGTCTCGGTGGGGGCCATCAGCGCCGCCTGCATTCCGTGCTCGGCGACCCGCAGCATCGCGTACAGCGCGACCACGGTCTTGCCCGAGCCCACCTCCCCCATCAGCAGCCGCTGCATCGGCCCGCCGCCGGCGAGGTCGTCGTCGACGTCCGCGACCGCGCGCCGCTGGCCCGCGGTGAGGTCGAAGGGCAGCGATTCGAGCCACAGCCGCACCAACTCGCCAGGCGGCTCCACCGTCTCGGCCTCCCCCACCTCGCGGCGCGTGCGGCGGCGCATCACGAGGGCCAGCTGGAACAGGAACAGCTCCTCGAGTGCGAGCCGGCGGCGCGCGACGGGCACGTCGTCGAGCAGCTCCGGCCAGTGGGCGGCGGACAGCGCGGCATCCCGGGGCGGCAGGCCGGCCCGCGCGCGCAGCCGCGCCGGCAGCGGCTCGACCACGTGGCGCTGGAGACCGCGCAGGCTCCAGGCAAGGTCCCTGATCCGGCGTGCGGACAATCCCTCCGTGGCCGGATAGACCGGCACGAGACCGGTCGTGTGGCGTCCGCGTTCCTCGTCCGGGCCGCGCTCGAACTCGTGCTCGGCGACACGGAAGGTGGGGCCGCCCCGCCCCCCTTCCAGCCGCCCGCGCAGCATCACCCGCACTCCCTCGCCGAGCTGGTCCAGGAGGTAGGCCTGGTTGAACCAGACGGCCTTCAACGGCCCCGTGTCGTCGGCGACCTGGCACTCGAGGATCGTGAGGCGGCGGCGGCGCGTGGGGCGCACGCGCGCGCTGCGCACCTGCACGGCGATCGTCGCCTCCTCGCCGATCGCCAGCCCGGCCACCGTGCGCGGGCGCTCGTAGTCACGGTGGTCGAACGGCAGGTGCTCGAGCACGTCCCCCACGGTCTCGATGCCGAGCTTGGCGAAGTTGCGGGCGGCGGCCGGGCCGATGCCGTCCAGCGAGGTCAGCCGGGCGGCGAGCAAGCTGGGGCGCGGGGATGGCACGGGCGCCGCGAGCAGTTGCGGGAGGGTCTGGCCGGCGCCGCTCCCGAATGCGCGGGGTGGCGCCTGCGTTTGGGTGACCATGCGATCAGGTTAGGCGCTGCCCGGGACCGCCCGGCCCGGCGCCGCGCCCGGCGCGGCCGTGGCAGCCAGCGCCTCGTCGCGCGTGCGGAACATCCGCATCCGCACGCCCAGCCCGTCCCGGACCGTCCAGAGGTGCCAGATCTCGGCCTCGACCGGCGCTCCGCTGGACCTGCCCCGGCCCCACTGGCGCAGGCCCACGAGCACCTGCTCCGCGCCGACCTGAACGCTCTCGAGCACCTCGAACCCGTACCCCTCGAACGGCTCGGTCCAATTCGCCGTCGATGCGAGCATCCCCTCCGCGCCGCGCCAGCGGCGCCGGTCCGGAGCGTCGCCGGGCTCCTCCCACTCGACGTCGGAGGCGACCCCGGCCAGCGCGGCCTCGGGATCGCCGGCCGCCCACGCCTCGTACAGGCCGCGCACCAGCGCTGCCTGGTCGGCGGCCGCGGCGGCCGCCTCCTCCCAGCTCCTGTACCAGCTCATGCGCACGACCTTGCCGTCGCGGATGCGCCACACGTGGCCGGGCCGCTCGTCGAACGGCACGCCGCTCCCGCGCGCCCTGCCCCGCACGCGGAACTCCACCGCCACCACGTGCTCCCCGTGCCACTCGACCCGCAGCGGTTCCGCGCTGGTGTACTCGAACATGTCGTGCAGGCGGTCGATCACCTGCACGAAGGCGTCCACACCGCGGCGCACGCCGGGCTCCACCGCGTAGTCGGGGTTGTGGAACTCGACGTCATCGGACACCAGGCCCCGTATGCCGTCGAGGTCGCGGCGCGCGAACGCGCTGTACAGGCCGTCCACCAGCGCAGCGTCGCGCTCCATGCCTATTCCGCCGCGATCAGCCACCAGTAGTGGGGCTGGCCACCGTCGTGGAGCTCGAGCTCCACGCTCGCGGGTGCGAGCGCGGCGACCTCGGCCGGATCCAGCGGCGCGTCTGCGCCACACACGCAGGTCAGGATCTCCCGTCCCCGCGCAAGCCGTTCGAGCACGCCCCGCAACGTGCCGGGCGGATCGCCCCAGACCACCAGCTGCTCGTCCACGAAGCCCACGGCCTCGCCCTCGGAGAAGCGGCCCTGGTTGTCGTCACGCGCGGCCGGCGCCACCGCGCCCGTGGCGATGTCGCCGAGTGCGGCGCGCAGCCGGTGCGCGTTCTCCTCGAGGCCGGCGTTCGGGTCGTGCTCGACCAGGCAGGCAAGCCCGGCCTGTGGCCAGCGCGAGTCGACCACCGCGACCTCCTTCTCCGACAGCTCCGCGGCGCGTTCGGCGGCCAGGATCACGTTGGCGCTGTTCGGCAGCACGACGACCTCGGGAGCGGCGACCTCGTGGATGCCGGCGAGGATCTCGAAGGTGCTGGGGTTGAGGGTTGGCCCGCCCTCGACGACATACGCGCCGAGCTGCTGGTACAGCCGGTGCATGCCCGCGCCCGAGGCGACCGCCACCACGCCACAGGTCATCTCACGGGCAGCAACCGAATGCCCGCCCGCGAGGCGCGCGGCGCGCTGCTCCTCCTGCTCGTGCATGTCGGCCACGTCCAGCCGCTCGACGGCGCCAACCTGGTCGAACACCGCGACCGCCCGCTCCGGTTCGTCGGTGTGGACGTGCACGCGCAGCGTCGCACGGTCGCCGACGACGAGCACCGAGTCCCCCAGCTCCTCCAGCATCGGCACATACGTGCGGCCGGCGGGCATGTCCGCGCCGAGCACGACGAAGTTCGTGCAGAAGCGGAAGCGGCTCGACTCGTGCACGTCGTCATGGCGCTTGGTGACCGCCTGGTGCGCGACCTCGGGCAAGTCGGCCTCGGCGCCGCGCAGCGCTGCGATCGCCCCGGCGATCAGCAATGTCATGCCATAGCCGCCCGCGTCCACGACGCCGTGCTCGCGCAGCACGGGCAGCAGCTCCGGCCCGCGCTCGACCGACTCCTGGGCGGCCTGGAGCGCCTGCTCGAGCACGGCGGCGAGCAGCGCGTTCTGCTCCTCGTCGGTGGCGTCGTGCTCGAGGCGGGCCTTCGGCATGTGGGCCAGCTCAGTGGCCACGCGGTGCGCCATCTCGCGCACCACCGTGATCATGGTCCCCTCCGCCGGGTCGCGCACGGACGAGTAGGCGGCGTCGGCCGCGCGCGCGAGCGCCGCCGAAACCAGCACCGGGTCGACGAGCTCGCCCGGACGGCTCGACAGCTCCTCGGCCGCGCCACGCACCACCTGTGACAGGATCACGCCGCTGTTGCCACGTGCGCCCAGCAGCGCGGCGCGGGCGACGGCTTTCACGATCGCGTCGCGGCCGATGGTGTCCACGGGTTGCCCGTTCAGCCGGTCCAGCTCCTGCATCACGGCGCGCAGCGTCTGCGCCATGTTGTCGCCGGTGTCGCCGTCGGCCACGGGGAAGACGTTCAGGTCGTTGACCTCCTGGCGGCGCGCTTCGAGCTGCGCACACGCAGCGGCGACGACCTTCCGGAATCGTTCTATGGAGGGATCGGCCAAAAGAACCGACCGGCGGGGGTTAGATCGCTTTGGCTACCTTGCCGGCCTTCAGGCAGCGGGTGCAGACATAGACGCGGTGGCGATGACCGCCCTCGTCGATTCGCACCTTCTGGAGGTTCGGGTTGAAGCGCCGCTTGCTCGCGACCATCGAGTGGCTGCGGCTGTGCCCGAACGCCGGACCCTTGCCGCACACGTGACACACCTTGGGCATCCGCGGAAGTCTAGCTAGCGCGCAGCCCGTCCACGAGGCGGGCCATCTGGACCGTCGCGCGAGCCGCGCTGCAGCCGGTATCCCGCTTGCCGCCACCGCTCCGGGCCAGCGCCTGGGCCATGTCCTGGACCGTCAGGACACCGAAGGTGCAGGGGATTCCGGTGTCGAGCTGCGTCCGGGCGATCCCGTAGGTGGCCCCCTTGCAGACCCAGTCGTAGTGGTCGGTCTCGCCCCGGATCACGGCCCCCAGGCAAGCAACGCCCGCGTAGCGGCCCGACTCGGCGCAGGCCCGTGCCGCGAGCGGCAGCTCGAACGCGCCTGGAACGTCGTAGGTGTCGACCTGCGATTCGGCCACGCCCTGCTCGGCAAAGCCCTTCAGCGCGCCTGCGGTGAGCCGCTCCGCCAGGTCCTCGTAGAAGGTGGCGCGCACGATCGCAAAGCGCCGTCCGCCGTTCATTCTCTTTCGAGGTCCGACTGCTCCACGACACCGAGGGCAAGACGCGACTCGACTTCCTTCTTGCGGCGGTCGGCCCGGCGCTCGTCGCGGAAGAGCTGCTCGTCGAGCGGCAGTCCCTGGTGGTGCAGCGTGTGTCCCAGCTTGTCGCGCTTCGCCTTCAGGTAGTCGCGGTTGTGCACTCCGGGCACCTGTTCGATCGGGATCTGGTCGGTGACCTCGAGCCCGTAGCCCTCCATCCCCACGATCTTCTTGGGATTGTTGGTGAGGATGCGGATCCGGCGCAGCCCCAGGTCGACGAGGATCTGCGCGCCGATGCCGTAGTCGCGCAGGTCGGCCGGCAGCCCGAGCTCGAGGTTGGCATCGACGGTGTCGAGCCCGCCCTCCTGCAGCTTGTACGCGCGCAGCTTGTTCAGCAGGCCGATCCCGCGGCCCTCCTGGGCGAGGTACAGCAGGACCCCGAGACCCTCGGCCTCGATCCTGCCCAGGGCGTCGGCCAGCTGCTGCCCGCAGTCGCAGCGCATCGAGTGGAACACGTCACCCGTGAGGCACTCCGAGTGCACGCGCACCATCACGGCCTCTCCGGTCCGTCCCGCCTCCGCCACATCGCCCTTCACAAGGGCGATGTGATGCTTCTCATCGAGCAGCGCGCGATAGCCCACGACGTCGAACTCGCCGTACTCCGTCGGCAGGTAGGCCTCCGCGACGCGCTCCACGAGCTTCTCCGTGCGGCGCCGGTAGGCGATCAGGTCCGCGACCGTGATCATCTTCAGCCCGTGGCGCGCGCAGTACGGGGTCAGATCCTTGACGCGCGCCATGGTCCCGTCGTCGTTCATGATCTCGCAGATCACCGCGGCCGGGATCAGCCCGGCGAGCCGCGCCAGGTCGACTCCCGCCTCGGTCTGCCCGGTGCGTTCCAGCACCCCTCCGGAGCGGGCCTTGAGCGGGAACACGTGCCCGGGCTGCACCAGGTCGCGGGGCCGGGCGCGGGGGTCGATGGCGACCTGGATGGTGTGCGCCCGGTCGTGCGCCGAGATGCCGGTCGTGACGCCCTCACGCGCCTCCACCGACACGGTGAACGCGGTCTCGAACGAGGACTCGTTCTTCGCGGCCATCAGGTCGAGGCCGAGCTCGTCGCAGCGCTGTGACGTGAGCGCCAGGCAGATCAGGCCGCGCGCCTCACGGGCCATGAAGTTGATGTTCTCGGGGGTCGCGAACTGGGCCGCGAGCGTCAGGTCACCCTCGTTCTCGCGGTCCTCCGCGTCACACACGACGACCATCCGGCCGGCGCGGATGTCCTCCAAGGCCTCCTCGACCGTTGCGAATGCCGGGTTTTCGCTCATGCTCTGGGTACCAGCTTTTCCACGTGCTTGGCGATTACGTCCACCTCAAGGTTAACCGGGCGGCCTTTCATGGCCCGGCCGAGCGTGGTCCGTGCGAGCGTCTCCGGGATCAGCGCGACCGCGAAGCCGTGATCGTCCACGGCGCTCACGGTGAGGCTCACCCCGTCGACGGCGATCGAGCCCTTCTCGACTACGTAGCGCAGCAGGTCCGCGGGGGCATCGAAGCGCACCTCGCTCCCACCGGGCACAGCGGTTACCGAAGCCACCTGCCCGACCCCGTCGACGTGCCCCTGGACGATGTGACCGCCGAGCCGGTCGCCGGGTCGCATCGGCAGCTCGAGGTTGACCGCGTCGCCCGCCACCAGCGCGCCCAATGAGCTGCGCGCCATCGTCTCGGGGCTGAGGTCGGCTGTGAATCGACCGCCGCCAGGTGCGATCGCGGTGAGGCACACGCCGTTCACCGCGACCGAGTCGCCCTCGTCGAGGTCCGATGTGAGCGCTGCTTCGACGCGAATCCGAGACGCTCCGCGATGCGACTCGATCCCGGCCACGCGTCCCAGCTCGGCGATCAGCCCCGTGAACACCGCTCACTCCGGGCAGGGATGGGCGGCTACCACTCTTCGAGACGTGCGATCAGCAGCACGTCCTGGCCGGAGATCTGCACGTCCATCGAGTGCGCGTGGCGCGCGTGCTCGATCGAGTCGGATCCCTCTCCCTCGAGCGACACGCGCGCCCGCGGCCGCCGACCGCGATCGGGGCGATGAAGATGCGCATCTCGTCGACCTCTCCGGCGTCCAGGAAGGAGCCCGCCAGCCGCGGGCCCCCCTCCAGCAGCACGCTCTGGATGCCGAGCCCGCCGAGCTTGTCGAGCGCGTCGGTCACGCGCTCCGCCTCGGTGCCGCCGGACGCCACCACGACCTCGGCGCCGGCGGCCCGCAGCGCCTCGAGGCGCGAGCGGTCGGACGCACGCGAGGTCACCACGATCAGGCGCGCGTCGGGCGCGGTGCGGGCGAGCTGGCTGTCGGGCGGCAGCCGGGCCTCGGAGTCGAACACCACGCGCGCGGGCTGACGGAACGCGTCGGGCGTGCGGGCCGTCAGCAGGGGGTCGTCGGCGAGTGCCGTGCCGATGCCGATGCAGACGGCGTCGACCTGCGCGCGCCAGTGGTGCACCAGCTTGCGGCTCTCCTCCCCCGAGATCCACTTCGAGTCGCCGGTCTGGGTGGCCACCTTGCCGTCGAGGCTCATCGCGGACTTGAAGAGCACGTGGGGACGGCCGGTGCGGGCGTGCTTGCGGAAAGGCTGGTTCAACAGGCGCGCAACGTGCGACACCTCGCCGTCCACGACCTCCACGTCGATCCCCTCGTCGCGCAGGATGCCGAGCCCGCGACCCGATGCCTTGGCGGTCGGATCGTCGGACGCCACGACCACGCGCTTGATCCCCGCCTCGACGATCGCGTCGGTGCAGGGCGGGGTTCTCCCCTGATGGCAGCAGGGCTCGAGCGTCACATACATCGTCGCGCCAACTGGATCGGCCGCACATGCGCCGAGTGCCGCGACCTCCGCGTGATCGCCTCCGTAGGCGGCGTGGTAGCCCTCGCCGAGCACCTCGTCGTCGCGCGCGACGACGGCCCCCACGAGCGGGTTGGGACTCGTGTTTCCGCGACCCAGCTCCGCGAGCTCGATCGCCCTTTCCAAGTGACGCATTTCGCTGTCCGTCAAGAATGCTCCGTCGCCGCTGCCGTGCGCCCGGGACCGAGGATCTTCCGAACAGGCGGCTCGTCCCCCGCAGCGCGGCGACAGCCGGCAGGCCTCGATTCTATCGTCGGTCCAGCGCTTTTGACCGGTGGGAGGCCGGCTGCACGCCGGGACCGCGGCCCAGCGCGGCCGTCTCGCCCCTGGAGCGCTCGGGCCGCGGGGCGGTCGGCGCCTCCGGCGCGCGCAGCGCCCGCCGGTCAAGCGGTACACGACCACGCTCGGCCCGGGCCGTTCATAAGCGCGCGGGTACTGGTTGAAGCTCCAGTCGAAGTCGAACTTCACCGGCGCCCCCCCCGCCGCGAACGGCGAGACCCGGTACACGACCTCCGCGCGCCGCGCCAGCGCACGGTAATAGCGGATCGCGCGCGGGACCTCGCCCGGATCGCGCAGCGCACGCCCGTACTGCGTGGAGCCGGCGACCACCCAGCAGTAGCCGCCCCGCTCGTAGGCATCGATCAGCGCCGGGCGCAGGGTGCGCTCGTAGTCCTCGACGCTCACGAAGCGGCCCTTGCCCCCGCGCCGCTGCCGCCCCTGGTCGTCCACGGTCGTGCGGCCCGTGGGGAACTTGATCCAGCGACGGCCGGACCGAGTCAGCCCCCGGTGGCGGGCGACGGCCGCGTCCGGGGCGTCCGCATCGCGAACCACGCGTCAGGCACGATCGGCTCCACAACGACCTTGGAGCCCGGCGGGATGTGGGCAATCATCCAGGTGCGCGCGAGGTTGCGCGTGTCGTCGCGCGACAGCACCCGGTAGACGTGCACGCTGTAGTAGAGGCCCTGCGCAGCGAGCGCCGCCGCCGCGGCGGCCGCCGCCGCCGCCAGCCACCGCGGGCGCCGTCCCACAACCGCGTCGAGCAGTCTTGTGGCAGCGAGGCCCGCGAGGATTGCGAGCGCCGGCAGGGCGGGCAGCAGCCAGCGCCCGAAGAATCGCTCCTGCGTACCCATGTAGGCGATGAACACGAGCGGCCACGGCACCAGGAACAGTGCACACCGCAGGTCGCCTCGAAAGGCGAGCGCCGCACCGGCCAGTGCCGCGCCAGCGGCACCCATCCGAAGCCCCAGGTCAGCACCTCCAGGTCGTCGAGGACGCCCGAGTCGCCGTCCAGACCAAGCTTCCCGAAACCCAAGGCCCACCCTGCTCCTGCCTGCTCACATCCGACCA
>CAWFMD010000003.1:0-400873 GCA_963816975.1 uncultured Solirubrobacterales bacterium
GGGGCTGGCCACCGTCGTGCAGCTCAAGCTCCACGCTCGCGGGTGCGAGCGCGGCGACCTCGGCCGGATCCAGCGGCGCGTCTGCGCCACACACGCAGGTCAGGATCTCCCGTCCCCGCGCAAGCCGTTCGAGCACGCCCCGCAACGTGCCGGGCGGATCGCCCCAGACCACCAGCTGCTCGTCCACGAAGCCCACGGCCTCGCCCTCGGAGAAGCGGCCCTGGTTGTCGTCACGCGCGGCCGGCGCCACCGCGCCCGTGGCGATGTCGCCGAGTGCGGCGCGCAGCCGGTGCGCGTTCTCCTCGAGGCCGGCGTTCGGGTCGTGCTCGACCAGGCAGGCAAGCCCGGCCTGTGGCCAGCGCGAGTCGACCACCGCGACCTCCTTCTCCGACAGCTCCGCGGCGCGTTCGGCGGCCAGGATCACGTTGGCGCTGTTCGGCAGCACGACGACCTCGGGAGCGGCGACCTCGTCGATGCCGGCGAGGATCTCGAAGGTGCTGGGGTTGAGGGTTGGCCCGCCCTCGACGACATACGCGCCGAGCTGCTGGTACAGCCGGTGCATGCCCGCGCCCGAGGCGACCGCCACCACGCCACAGGTCATCTCACGGGCAGCAACCAGATGCCCGCCCGCGAGGCGCGCGGCGCGCTGCTCCTCCTGCTCGTGCATGTCGGCCACGTCCAGCCGCTCGACGGCGCCAACCTGGTCGAACACCGCGACCGCCCGCTCCGGTTCGTCGGTGTGGACGTGCACGCGCAGCGTCGCACGGTCGCCGACGATGAGCACCGAGTCCCCCAGCTCCTCCAGCATCGGCACATACGTGCGGCCGGCGGGCATGTCCGCGCCGAGCACGACGAAGTTCGTGCAGAAGCGGAAGCGGCTCGACTCGTGCACGTCGTCATGGCGCTTGGTGACCGCCTGGTGCGCGACCTCGGGCAAGTCGGCCTCGGCGCCGCGCAGCGCTGCGATCGCCCCCGGCGATCAGCAATGTCATGCCATAGCCGCCCGCGTCCACGACGCCGTGCTCGCGCAGCACGGGCAGCAGCTCCGGCCCGCGCTCGACCGACTCCTGGGCGGCCTGGAGCGCCTGCTCGAGCACGGCGGCGAGCAGCGCGTTCTGCTCCTCGTCGGTGGCGTCGTGCTCGAGGCGGGCCTTCGGCATGTGGGCCAGCTCAGTGGCCACGCGGTGCGCCATCTCGCGCACCACCGTGATCATGGTCCCCTCCGCCGGGTCGCGCACGGACGAGTAGGCGGCGTCGGCCGCGCGCGCGAGCGCCGCCGAAACCAGCACCGGGTCGACGAGCTCGCCCGGACGGCTCGACAGCTCCTCGGCCGCGCCACGCACCACCTGTGACAGGATCACGCCGCTGTTGCCACGTGCGCCCAGCAGCGCGGCGCGGGCGACGGCTTTCACGATCGCGTCGCGGCCGATGGTGTCCACGGGTTGCCCGTTCAGCCGGTCCAGCTCCTGCATCACGGCGCGCAGCGTCTGCGCCATGTTGTCGCCGGTGTCGCCGTCGGCCACGGGGAAGACGTTCAGGTCGTTGACCTCCTGGCGGCGCGCTTCGAGCTGCGCACACGCAGCGGCGACGACTTTCCGGAATCGTTCTATGGAGGGATCGGCCAAAAGAACCGACCGGCGGGGGTTAGATCGCTTTGGCTACCTTGCCGGCCTTCAGGCAGCGGGTGCAGACATAGACGCGGTGGCGATGACCGCCCTCGTCGATTCGCACCTTCTGGAGGTTCGGGTTGAAGCGCCGCTTGCTCGCGACCATCGAGTGGCTGCGGCTGTGCCCGAACGCCGGACCCTTGCCGCACACGTGACACACCTTGGGCATCCGCGGAAGTCTAGCTAGCGCGCAGCCCGTCCACGAGGCGGGCCATCTGGACCGTCGCGCGAGCCGCGCTGCAGCCGGTATCCCGCTTGCCGCCACCGCTCCGGGCCAGCGCCTGGGCCATGTCCTGGACCGTCAGGACACCGAAGGTGCAGGGGATTCCGGTGTCGAGCTGCGTCCGGGCGATCCCGTAGGTGGCCCCCTTGCAGACCCAGTCGTAGTGGTCGGTCTCGCCCCGGATCACGGCCCCCAGGCAAGCAACGCCCGCATAGCGGCCCGACTCGGCGCAGGCCCGTGCCGCGAGCGGCAGCTCGAATGCGCCTGGAACGTCGTAGGTGTCGACCTGCGATTCGGCCACGCCCTGCTCGGCAAAGCCCTTCAGCGCGCCCGCGGTGAGCCGCTCCGCCAGGTCCTCGTAGAAGGTGGCGCGCACGATCGCAAAGCGCCGTCCGCCGTTCATTCTCTTTCGAGGTCCGACTGCTCCACGACACCGAGGGCAAGACGCGACTCGACTTCCTTCTTGCGGCGGTCGGCCCGGCGCTCGTCGCGGAAGAGCTGCTCGTCGAGCGGCAGTCCCTGGTGGTGCAGCGTGTGTCCCAGCTTGTCGCGCTTCGCCTTCAGGTAGTCGCGGTTGTGCACTCCGGGCACCTGTTCGATCGGGATCTGGTCGGTGACCTCAAGCCCGTAGCCCTCCATCCCCACGATCTTCTTGGGATTGTTGGTGAGGATGCGGATCCGGCGCAGCCCCAGGTCGACGAGGATCTGCGCGCCGATGCCGTAGTCGCGCAGGTCGGCCGGCAGCCCGAGCTCGAGGTTGGCATCGACGGTGTCGAGCCCGCCCTCCTGCAGCTTGTACGCGCGCAGCTTGTTCAGCAGGCCGATCCCGCGGCCCTCCTGGGCGAGGTACAGCAGGACCCCGAGGCCCTCGGCCTCGATCCTGCCCAGGGCGTCGGCCAGCTGCTGCCCGCAGTCGCAGCGCATCGAGTGGAACACGTCACCCGTGAGGCACTCCGAGTGCACGCGCACCATCACGGCCTCTCCGGTCCGTCCCGCCTCCGCCACATCGCCCTTCACCAGGGCGATGTGATGCTTCTCATCGAGCAGCGCGCGATAGCCCCACGACGTCGAACTCGCCGTACTCCGTCGGCAGGTAGGCCTCCGCGACGCGCTCCACGAGCTTCTCCGTGCGGCGCCGGTAGGCGATCAGGTCCGCGACCGTGATCATCTTCAGCCCGTGGCGCGCGCAGTACGGGGTCAGATCCTTGACGCGCGCCATGGTCCCGTCGTCGTTCATGATCTCGCAGATCACCGCGGCCGGGATCAGCCCGGCGAGCCGCGCCAGGTCGACTCCCGCCTCGGTCTGCCCGGTGCGTTCCAGCACTCCTCCGGAGCGGGCCTTGAGCGGGAACACGTGCCCGGGCTGCACCAGGTCGCGGGGCCGGGCGCGGGGGTCGATGGCGACCTGGATGGTGTGCGCCCGGTCGTGCGCCAGATGCCGGTCGTGACGCCCTCACGCGCCTCCACCGACACGGTGAATGCGGTCTCGAACGAGGACTCGTTCTTCGCGGCCATCAGGTCGAGGCCGAGCTCGTCGCAGCGCTGTGACGTAGCGCCGGCGATCAGGCCGCGCGCCTCAGGGCCATGAAGTTGATGTTCTCGGGTGTCGCGAACTGGGCCGCGAGCGTCAGGTCACCCTCGTTCTCGCGGTCCTCCGCGTCACACACGACGACCATCCGGCCGGCGCGGATGTCCTCCAAGGCCTCCTCGACCGTTGCGAATGCCGGGTTTTCGCTCATGCTCTGGGTACCAGCTTTTCCACGTGCTTGGCGATTA
Organism: uncultured Solirubrobacterales bacterium; assembly: GCA_963816975.1. Lineage (GTDB taxonomy): Bacteria > Actinomycetota > Thermoleophilia > Solirubrobacterales > JBBDJG01 > DASRIA01. The sequence goes on from CAWFMD010000003.1 coordinate 3,667, forward strand.
CGTCCACCTCAAGGTTAACCGGGCGGCCTTTCATGGCCCGGCCGAGCGTGGTCCGTTCGAGCGTCTCCGGGATCAGCGCGACCGCGAAGCCGCGATCGTCCACGGCGCTCACGGTGAGGCTCACCCCGTCGACGGCGATCGAGCCCTTCTCGACCACGTAGCGCAGCAGGTCCGCGGGGGCATCGAAGCGCACCTCGCTCCCACCGGGCACAGCGGTTACCGAAGCCACCTGCCCGACCCCGTCGACGTGCCCCTGGACGATGTGACCGCCGAGCCGGTCGCCGGGTCGCATCGGCAGCTCGAGGTTGACCGCGTCGCCCGCCACCAGCGCGCCCAATGAGCTGCGCGCCATCGTCTCGGGGCTGAGGTCGGCTATGAATCGACCGCCGCCGGGTGCGATCGCGGTCAGGCAGACGCCGTTCACCGCGACCGAGTCGCCCTCGTCCAGGTCCGATGCCAGCGCTGCTTCGACGCGAATCCGGACGCTCCGCGATGCGACTCGATCCCGGCGACGCGTCCCAGCTCGGCGATCAGCCCCGTGAACACCGCTCACTCCGCAGGGATGGGCGGCTACCACTCTTCGAGCCGTGCGCTCAGCAGCACGTCCTGGCCGGAGATCTGCACGTCCATCGAGTGCGCGTGGCGCGCGTGCTCGATCGAGTCGGATCCCTCTCCCTCGAGCGACACGCGCGCGCCGCGGCCGCCGACCGCGATCGGGGCGATGAAGATGCGCATCTCGTCGACCTCTCCGGCGTCCAGGAAGGAGCCCGCCAGCCGCGGGCCCCCCTCCAGCAGCACGCTCTGGATGCCGAGCCCGCCGAGCTTGTCGAGCGCGTCGGTGACGCGCTCCGCCTCGGTGCCGCCGGACGCCACCACGACCTCGGCGCCGGCGGCCCGCAGCGCCTCGAGCCGGGAGCGGTCGGACGCACGCGAGGTCACCATGATCAGGCGCGCGTCGGGCGCGGTGCGGGCGAGCTGGCTGTCCGGCGGCAGCCGGGCCTCGGAGTCGAACACGACGCGCGCCGGCTGGCGGGACGCGTCGGGCGTGCGGGCCGTCAGCAGGGGGTCGTCGGCAAGCGCCGTCCCGATGCCGATGCAGACGGCGTCGACCTGCGCGCGCCAGCGGTGCACGAGCTTGCGGCTCTCCTCGCCCGAGATCCACTTCGAGTCGCCGGTCTGGGTGGCGACCTTGCCGTCGAGGCTCATCGCGGACTTGAAGAGCACGTGGGGGCGGCCGGTGCGGGCGTGCTTGCGGAAAGGCTGGTTCAACAGGCGCGCGGCGTGCGACACCTCGCCGTCCACGACCTCCACGTCGATCCCCTCGTCGCGCAGGATGCCGAGCCCGCGACCCGATGCCTTGTCGGTCGGATCGTCGGACGCCACGACCACGCGCTTGATGCCGGCCTCCACGATCGCGTCGGTGCAGGGCGGGGTCCGCCCTGATGGCAGCAGGGCTCGAGCGTCACATACATCGTCGCCCCGATCGGATCGGCCGCGCATGCGCCGAGTGCCGCGACCTCCGCGTGATCGCCGCCGTAGGCGGCGTGGTAGCCCTCGCCGAGCACCTCGTCGTCGCGCGCGACGACGGCGCCCACGAGCGGGTTGGGACTCGTGTGGCCGCGACCCAGCTCCGCAAGCTCGATCGCCCTTTGCAAGTGACGCATTTCGCTGTCCGTCAAGAATGCTCCGTCGCCGCTGCCGTGCGCCCGGGACCGAGGATCTTCCGAACAGGCGGCTCGTCCCCCGCAGCGCGGCGACAGCCGGCAGGCCTCGATTCTATCGTCGGTCCAGCGCTTTTGACCGGTGGGAGGCCGGCTGCACGCCGGGACCGCGGCCCAGCGCGGCCGTCTCGCCCCTGGAGCGCTCGGGCCGCGGGGCGGTCGGCGCCTCCGGCGGCGCGCAGCGCCCGCCGGTCAAGCGGTACACGACCACGCTCGGCCCGGGCCGTTCATAAGCGCGCGGGTACTGGTTGAAGCTCCAGTCGAAGTCGAACTTCACCGGCGCCCGCCCCGCCGCGAACGGCGAGACCCGGTACACGACCTCCGCGCGCCGCGCCAGCGCACGGTAATAGCGGATCGCGCGCGGGACCTCGCCCGGATCGCGCAGCGCACGCCCGTACTGCGTGGAGCCGGCGACCACCCAGCAGTAGCCGCCCCGCTCGTAGGCATCGATCAGCGCCGGGCGCAGGGTGCGCTCGTAGTCCTCGACGCTCACGAAGCGGCCCTTGCCCCCGCGCCGCTGCCGCCCCTGGTCGTCCACGGTCGTGCGGCCCGTGGGGAACTTGATCCAGCGCCGGCCGGACCGAGTCAGCCCCCGGCGGCGGGCGACGGCCGCGTCCGGGGCGTCCGCGTCGGCGAACCACGCGTCGGGCACGATCGGCTCGACGACGACCTTGGAGCCCGGCGGGATGTTGGCGGTCATCCAGGTGCGCGCGAGGTTGCGCGTGTCGTCGCGCGACAGCACCCGGTCGACGTGCACGCTGTAGTAGAGGCCCTGCGCAGCGAGCGCCGCCGCCGACGGCGGCCGCCGCCGCCGCCAGCCACCGCGGGCGCCGTCCCGCGACCGCGTCGAGCAGTCGTGTGGCAGCGAGGCCCGCGAGGATCGCGAGCGCCGGCAGGGCGGGCAGCAGCCAGCGCCCGAAGAAGCGCTCCTGCGTGCCCATGTAGACGATGAACACGAGCGGCCACGGCACCAGGAACAGCGCGCGCCGCAGGTCGTCGCGAAAGGCGAGCACCGCACCGGCGAGCGCCGCGGCGAGCGGCACCCATCCGAAGCCCCAGGTCAGCACCTCCAGGTAGTAGAGGACGCCCGAGTCGTTGTCCAGCCCGAGCTTCCCGAAACCCGAGGCCGCCTGCTCCTGCTTGCTCACATCCGACCAGAACTCATTCCACGAGAGCAGCGCGTGCGGGTTGGCGAACACGAACGCCCCGGCCGCCGCCGCGGCCGCGGTCGCGGCGCCCCGCAGCGCTGCCGGGCGCGCTGCCCCATCCGCGAGCCGGAACGCGGCGGCCACCAGCAGCGGCAGCACGACGATGCCCGCCGTGTACTTCGTGGCGGCGGCGAGGCCCAGTCCCGCACCCGCCACGGCCCAGTCCACTCGCCGGCCGCGAGTCAGCACGCCCGCGCTGCCCCACGCCGAGACCGCCAGCGGCAGCAGCGCGGGCACGTCGTTGAGCGCCAGGTGGGAGTAGAAGACGGTCAGGAACGAGACGGACATCACGAGCGCCGCGAAGAATCCCGCGCGGCGGTCGTACAGACGGGCCGCGGTGAGGTAGACGAACCCGACCGCGGCCGTTCCCAGCACCGCCGACGTGACGCGCGCCACCACGAACACGGCGGTCGGGTCGGCGGCCAGGGCGCGGCCGACGTCGTCGCCCGCACCGAAGGGCCAGCCTCCCCCGAACCAGATCCCGAACACGAGGTGCAACAGGTAGGAGTAAGCCGGGCGGGTTTATGAAGTAGTGCGGATTCCAGCTGTCGGTGAAGTAGTAGGCGACAGCCTTCGGCACGAAGTTCGACGCCTCGTCGATGTTGTAGACGTAGGGCAGCCCGTGCTTGATCCCCCACAGGCGCAGTCCCAGGGCGCCGACCAGCAGCCCCGCGAGGCCGAGTGTCCAGGCATCGGGCCGGCCGCGCCGTCGCAACGCGGCGCTACGCACGCCCGGGCGGGCAGCGGACGTAGGCTGCAAAGTACTTGTCGGTCGCGATGCGCCGGAAGCCCCGCCCCGGGACCTGTGTGATGGCGTCGGTGTTGACCGCGAACCCGGTGCGCAGGATGTTGGTGCGCCCCACCGGGTAGATCGCGACGCCGTAACGGGCCTTGCGCTGCGAGGACTCCGCCGGATCCGAGCGCGCTACGACGCCGGCCTCGCCCAGCCCGAGCACCCAGCGCGTGTCGGGAATCAGCTTGTGGGTCGGGACCGACACCGCGCCGCAGCGCAGCCCCTGCTCCACGGCCGCGGTCCCGAGCAGGCGGTGCAGGCTCTGACCCTGCTCACCGCGGAACGAAAGCTCGTTGTTGAACCGCACCAGGCTGGGCGGCCGGTACGCCGTGTAGGCCAGGCCCGCCGCGGTGATCAGCGCGGCGCCGAGCGCCCACGCGCGCCGCAGGCGCACCCCGCGGGGCACCATCGTCCACCCGCCCAGCGCGACCGCGGCGAACACCGTCAGCATCACCGACGGCACGAGCAGGTAGCGCACGATCACCGACAGCCCCACGAGCCCGGTCGCGACGAAGGTGAAGGCGCCGGCGAGGAACAGCATCAGCGGCACGACCGTGCGCAGCGGGAACTTCCAGATCGCGATCGCCAGCCCCAGCAGGCCCGCGAAGAAGACGGGCGTCTTGACCGTGCCGCGCAGCAGCTGCGGCATCGCCGACAGCACGTCGCTCCCGGTGCGCGTGCGGTCGAGCTCGGCCGCGAGGTCCTGGGTGGAGGTGAGGGAGAACAGCGGGTTTCCGGTGACGATGAAGTCGGTCGCGACCCAGCCCAGCGGGCCGATCGCGGTCAGCGCCGCGAACCGGAAGCGCGCGTTCCAGTCCGCCGGCCAGCTCATCCACAGGAAGTAGACGCCCGACAGGATCCAGGCCTCCGGACGCAGGAGGCCGGCCGCCGCGAGCAGCCCGAAGACGGGCGCGCCGCGCCGGGGGCGCGCCGCCTCGAGCGCGCCCGCCCAGACGATTGCGGCCATGAACGGGATGTCGAGGTACGCGCGCACGGCCAGCGAGGGGAAGTCGAAGCGCGTCAGCACCAGGAACGCCGCGATCGCCCCCACGAAGGGGGTGAAGGCGGTCCGGCCCAGCTTGTAGGTGCCGGCCACCAGCGCCACGAACGAGAACAGCGTGAACAGCACCATCACGCGGTCCGCGTCGCCGCCGAGCAGCGACAGGGCCGCGCCGAACGCGATCGCCAGCGGATGCTCGGTGGGCGCGCGGTAGGCCTCGAAGCTGGGCAGTTGGCCGTGCAACAGCTCGTCCCCCCAAAGCAGGGCGTAGTAGCTGTCGTAGTTGGGGTATGTGATCCAGGTGAAGAACCCGACCACGGCGAGCACGCACAGCCCCGCCAGCGCCCAGCGGGCGACGGTGTCCGCCGGCAGCGCGAGGGCGCGCCGGGCAAAGCCCGGGAGCCCGGGCGCGGAGCGTTCGACGGTAGCGCTTTCCACGGGGTGGAGTGCGAGGCATCGGGCAAGGCCGGCCGCGGCACTCTCCGGGCCTTGCGCGATAATGGCGCACCAGTTTACTTAGTCCCCCGGCGAGCGCCGCAGGTGCGAACCACAGGACCATGCGATGAAACTGATCATTCAGATCCCCTGCCTGAACGAGGAGCAGTCGCTCCCCGTCACCCTGCGCGACCTCCCGCGGGCCGTCGAAGGCTTCGACGTGGTCGAGTGGCTCGTGATCGACGACGGCTCCAGCGACCGCACGATCGAGGTCGCCCGCGCCCACGGCGTCGACCACGTCGTCCGGCTCACGAACAACAAGGGGCTCGCGGTGGGCTTCCAGGCGGGCCTCGATGCCTCGCTCAAGCTGGGTGCCGACGTGATCGTCAACACCGACGCCGACAACCAGTACAACGCCGCCGACATCCCGAAGCTGGTCGCCCCGATCGTGCGCGGCGACGCCGACCTCGTGGTCGGCGACCGCGAGGTGCAGACGATCGAGCACTTCTCGCCGGTCAAGAAACTGCTTCAGCGACTCGGCAGCTGGGTCGTGCGGCGGGCGTCCGACACGACGGTGCCGGACACGACCTCCGGCTTCCGCGCATACAACCGCGAGGCCGCGCTGCAGATCCAGGTCGTCTCGCGCTTCACCTACACGCTGGAGACGATCATCCAGGCGGGCAAGATGCTGGTCGCGATCGATCACGTCCCGATCCGGACGAATCCGATGCTGCGCGAGTCGCGCCTGTTCAAGTCGATCTCTTCCTACGTGCGCACGAACGCCACGTCGATCTTCCGCATCTACACGCAGTACGAGCCGCTGCGCGTTTTCCTGATGGCCGCGGCGCTGGTCGGACTGGTCGCCGCGATCGTGTGGGGCCGTTTCCTGGTGCTGTTCATCCAGGGCGACGGCGCGGGGCACATCCAGTCCGTCGTGCTGGGATCGATGTTGTTCGTGGTCGCGGTGCAGCTCGCCGCGCTGGGCATCATCGGCGACCTGCTGGCCGCAAACCGCGTCCTGATCCAACGCAGCCTGGAGCGCACCCGCCGCATCGAGCTGAAGCTCGGCGTCGAGCCCTCGCACTACGAGCCGGCGGAGCGGCGGCGGGTGCCGCGGGACGGGTTGACCGCGACCCCCGGCGTGCCCGACGGCCCCTCGACGGAGGAGCACGTGAGGGCCGGCTCCGCAGCAGCCGAGGGGGACGAAGCCCCCCGGGTTCCCCTGGGGCGCCCGACGTGAGCAAGGGAACGAAGACCGTCCGGCGACAGGCTGCCCAGCAGGTGAACGGCGGGGTCCCGGACCACGTCCCGACCGGCAACACATACGACAAGTACGGCTCCACCAACCCTGTCGTGAAGCGGCTGATGGCCGGCTTCGAGCGGCAGATGTTCGAGCTGCTCGACCGCGCCGCGCCTGCCACGATCCTCGACGTCGGGTGCGGCGAAGGCGTCCTCACGGAGCAGTGGGCGGATCGCACCCCCGGCCGCGTCGTCGGCATCGACCTCGAAGATCCGAAGCTGCGCCGGCAGTGGCAGCAGCGGGAGCGCCCGAACTTGACCTTTCATGCGGGCGACGGCCACAGCCTGCCGTTCGCCGACGGCGAGTTCGAGGCTGCGACCGCGATGGAGGTGCTGGAGCACGTGCCCGACCCGGATGCGGTGCTGGGCGAGATGGCGCGCGTGTCCGCGCGCTGGCTGCTGGTGAGCGTGCCGCGCGAGCCGTTGTGGCGCGCGCTGAATCTCGCCCGCGGGAGCTACGTGCGAGAGCTGGGGAACACCCCCGGTCACCTGAACCACTGGTCGAAGCGGGGGTTCGCGAGCCTGCTGCGCCGTTACGGGGAGATCGCCGAGCTGCGCTCGCCGTTCCCCTGGACGATGGCGCTGGTCCGCGTCGGCCCGTGAGCCGGGCCGGTGCCGGCGAGAGCCCCGCGTCGTACGGTCGCGGCGCGGCGCTGCTGTCTGCGCTGATCGGCGTCACAGGGCTGCTCACCTACGCGTTCCACTCGATCGCCGCACACGTCCTGGGCGCCGACGACTACGGGCTGATCGCGGTGCTGTGGGCGGCCGTGTTCCTGGTGGCGTCGATCATCTACCGGCCGGTCGAGCAACTCCTGTCCCGCACGATCGCCGAGCGGCGTGCGCGGGAGCGCCCGATCGGCGACGCCCTGCGGGTCGCGGCGACGATCCAGCTCGGCCTCGCGGTCGCGTTCGTGGCGGTCGCGGTGCTGGTGCGCGACCCGATCGAGGACGACCTCTTCTCCGGCGACTCGACCCTCTACTGGTGCCTGATCGCGGCGGTCACGTTCTACGCCGCGAGCTACTTCGCGCGCGGGTTCCTGGCGGGAGAGCAGCGCTTTGCGCTGTACGGCGGGCTCGTCCTGATGGAGGCCTCGTCGCGCGTCGTGTTCGTGGTGGTGCTGGCGGTCGGTGTCGTCGACAGCGAGAACGTCGCCGCGATCGCGATCGCGGCCGCGCCGCTGCTGAGCCTGTTCGTGGTGCCGTGGGCACTCGGGCGCCACGTGCGGCGCATGACGGCGCCGCCCGCACAGGCCGCCGGCGAACCCGGCGAAGCCGGAGTTCACGCTCTCGCACGGCCTCGGCTTCGCGGGTGCGGTGCTCGTGATCATGTGCTCCGAGCAGGCGATCCTCAACTCGGGCGTGCTGATCGTGAAGGTCGAGACCGGCAACGACGAGCTGGCCGCCCTGATCTTCGCGGTGCTGATGATCGCGCGCGCGCCGCTCCAGCTGTTTCAGGCGGTGTCGACCACGCTGCTGCCCCATCTCACACGACTGCTGGTGCGCGAGGAGAGCGAGGCGCACGCGGGAGACTTCGGCCGCAGCGTGCGGCTGACCGTGACGGCGTGCCTCGCGTTCGGCGCGGCCACCGTGGTGGGCGTGGTGCTCGTCGGTCCGGCCGTGATGCGACTGCTGTTCGGGGACGAGTTCGACTACGACCGGCTGGGCCTCGCGATGGTCGCGGCCGGCATGGGCCTCTACCTGTCGGCCACGACCGTCAACCAGGCGGTGCTGGCCCAGGGCCGCGCGCCGCTGGCCGCCGGCTCGTGGGCCGCGTCGGCGACCTTCTTCGTCGCCTTCCTGCTGGTCGCGAGCATGGAGGAGGTGCGGGAGGTCGAGGTCGCGTTCCTCGCGACCGCGGCCGTGCTGTCCGCGCTGCTGTACCTCGCCTACCGCAGCGCGCCCGACCCGGAGCGCCGGATCCGGCCCGGCTCCGCGGAGGAGCTGGAGGTGCGACTCGCCGCCGCGGACGAGGGCTCTTGACGAGCGGCAGTCGGAAACGAGTCGAGACGCGGGCGCGCCTTACCAGCGCACGTCGTGGGTTTCCATCACACCGTAACCCTCGGCGAGCGCGACGCCGCCGGGCAGCATCCCCCTGAACGTGCCGAACGGCTGCCGGTAGTCGGAGCGCATCAGAAACATGTTCACGTGCTCCTCGCGCGCCGACCACTCGGCGAACTCGAGTGTGCCGCCCTCGTGGAAGGTGACCGACGACAGGTCGGGAGCAAATGCGACCGGCCCCAGCTCCTGCGGCGCGGCCGTCGACCCACAGGGTGCGCTCGCTGTTGTGCGCCGCGTCGTGGACGCCCGTCACGAGGTTCCACGCGACGGGGCGCCCGTCGGACGTGCGCCCGTTACCGGCCGACCACATCCAGGCCGTGTGCCGCGGGTGGTAGCCGGCGCTGTCGTCGATGAACGCGACGCCGTCGATCTCCCGCCGCCGGCCGTCCAACACGACGGCGCCGCGCACGGGGACGTCTGCCTGCTTGCGCGTCCAGATGTAGCTGCCGTTGCTCCCTGCGGGCGAGGCGATCTCGACCCCCTCCGATTCCTCCAGGGTCAGGTCGATCTGCACGTCGCCGGCGTCCACTCGGACGCGGGAGCCCGACACGTCCACCCCACCGCGGCCGATCGTGGTCCTCCCGCGCAGGCTCCCGTCAGGCAGCGCCACGGCCCACCAGCGCTGGGGAACGGGGCCGATGCGCGCGTCGGCCGCGCACAGCATCAGGTCGGCGCCGTAGTGGCCGACATAGCGCCAGCGCTTCAGCGGGCGCGCGCCACGCATGCGCGGCATCCGCGCGGGCGGCAGCGCGAGCCCCAGCCCGCGCACGCCCGCGCCCCTCAACGGTAGATCCACGGCGCCAGGGTATCGTTGGCGCCGTGCGAGTCCTCGTCACGGGTGCCAGCGGGTTCGTCGGCCGCGCGGCCTGCCGCGAGTTGACCCGGCGCGGGCACGACGTGCTCGCGCTGGTGCGCCGGCCCGGCTCGCAGCCCGAGGGCACGACCCCGGTGGTGGGTGACCTGACCGCGCCCGTTCACCTGCGTGACTCGCTCGTCGAGCATGCGCCCGGTGTGTCGTGCACCTGGCCGCGGAGATCGCCACGCAGCGCGACACCGAGCGCATCCACGAGGTGAACGTCGAAGGGACGCGGCGGTTGATCGAGGCCGCCCAGGCCGCGCGGGTCAAGCGGTTCGCGTTCGCCTCCACGGTCGTCACCGGCGACGCGCACGGCCGCATCCTGCACGAGGACGAGCCGCTCCCCGTCGAGACCGCTTACGGGCGCTCCAAGCAGGCGGGCGAACGGCTGGTGCGCGAGTCCTCGATGGACGGCGTGATCGTGCGGCCCGGCCACGTGTACGGCCCGGGCGGCTGGTACGCACGCGAGTTCGTGGCCCGCCTGCGGCAGCCGGGCCGGTTCGCCGTGATCGGCCGCGGCGACAACCTGTGGGACGTGGTGCACGTCGACGACGTGGCGACCGCCCTGGCCGCGGCGGCCGAGCGCGCCCCCGGTGGCGCGGTGTACCACGTGGCAGACGACGAGCCGCTGACCCTGTGCGACTTCACGCGCCTCACGGCCGACGCGCTCGGAGTCGGCCCGCCACGGCGCATCCCGGTTGCCGTCGCGCGCCTGGTCGCCGGCCGCGACCCGGTGACCGCGGTGGTGCGCTCGGCACGCACGTCGAACGCGCGCATCAAGCAGGCGCTGAAGTGGGAGCCGCGGTTCCCGAGCGCCCGCGTGGGCGTGCCCGACGCGGTGGCGCGGCTTGGCGCGGGTGCCTGAACAGCCGTCCGGGGTTGCGGGCGGGGATGCAGTCGCGCGAGGAGGACGGGCATGCGGAAGGTGATCTACCCCATGGGCGTGTCGCTGGACGGCTTCATCGCCGGTCCCGGCGGCGAGATCGACTGGTCCGTGCCGGACGAGGAGCTGCACCGGTTCCACAACCAGCAGACGCGGGAGACGGGCGTGCAACTCTGTGGACGGCGGCTGTACGAGGTGATGCTGTACTGGGAGACCGCGGACCAGCAACCGTCGGCGCCCGCGTACGAGCTCGAGTTCGCCCGCATCTGGAAGGACACTCCGAAGATCGTGTTCTCGCGGACCCTCGAGCAGGTCGAGGGTAACGCCAGGCTCGTCAGTGACGGCGTCGCCGAAGAGGTCGCCAGGTTGAAGGAGCAACCAGGAGAGGACCTGTCCGTGGGCGGTGCGGGCCTGGCCTCCACCCTGATCGAGGCGGGCCTCGTCGACGAGTACCGGCTGTTCGTCAGCCCGGTCGTGCTCGGCAGCGGCACGCCGTACTTCCCGGCCCTGGAGCAGCGGATCGACCTGGAACTGGTCGAGACCCGCACCTTCGGCTCGCGCGTCGTCTACGTGCGCTACCAGCGCCCGTAGGATCCCGTGCGGGGCGCGCCCGCGCCGATTCCGCCAGGATGGCGACCGTGGACCCTCCGCAAACGCGCTACGCACGCAGCGGCGACCTCCAGATCGCCTACCAGGTCACGGGCGAGGGGCCGCTCGACCTGTTGCTGATCCCGTCGTACCTGTCGAACATCGAGCTGTTCTGGGAGCTGCCGTCGTCCGCGCGCTTCTTCGAGCGGCTCTCGTCGTTTTCCCGGCTGATCCTGTTCGAGCGGCGCGGGAGCGGGATGTCGGATGGGATTGCCGGGGCGACGCCGCTGGAGGAGCAGATCGACGACGTGCGGGCCGTGATCGGCGCGGTCGGCTGCGCGCAGCCGGTGCTGACCACCTACCTCGAGGGCTGCGGCCTGACCGCGCTGTTCGCGGCGTCCCATCCGGACATCGTGCGGGCACTGGTCATGATGTCGCCGCAGCCCCGCCTGGTGGCGGGGCCGGGGTACGACTGGGCGCCGAGCGCCGAGCAGCGCGCTGCAAGTGTGGCGACGATCGTCGAGACCTGGGGCGCGGACTCGCCCGCAAATCCGCTGGCTGCCCTGGTGGGCGGTGAGGACGAGCGGCTGCGGCGGCTGATGGCGCGCCTGCAGCGACTTGCGATGAGCCCCGCCGGCGCCGCTGCGTCGCTGGCGATGATCGGCGAGACGGATGTGCGTGACGTGCTTCCCAGCGTGCAGTGCCCGGCGCTGGTGCTGCGCCCCGCGCGCGAGACCTACCTCGACGCGCGCCACTCGCTCTATGTCGCCGAGCACATCCCCGGCGCGCATTACGTGGAGGTACCCGGGGAGGGGCCGTTCTGGCTCGGCGCGGAAGACGCGGTCGCCGATGAGATCCAGCACTTCCTGACCGGCGTGCGGAGGCCGGTCGTCAGCGATCGCGTGCTGGCGACGGTGCTGTTCACGGACATCGTGCGCTCGACCGAGCGTGCCGCAGAGCTGGGCGACGGCGCCTGGCGGTCCCTGCTGGAGCGCCACGACGGCCTCGTGCGCGAGGAGGTCGAGCGCCACCGGGGGCGGTTCGTGAAGTCACTCGGCGACGGTGCGCTCGCGGTGTTCGACGGTCCCAGCCGCGCGATCAGCAGCGCGGCCGCGATCCGCGACCGGGTACGTGACCTCGACCTGGAGATTCGCGCCGGCTTGCACACCGGCGAATGCGAGCTGCTCCCAGGTGACGACGTCGGCGGCCTCGCGGTGCACATCGGGGCGCGCGTCAGCAGCCTCGCCGCGAGCGGCGAGGTGCTGGTGAGCAGCACGGTGCGCGACCTGATCGTGGGCTCCGGCCGGACGCTGGCCGATCGCGGGGAGCACGAGCTGAAGGGCGTGCCCGGACCCTGGCGGATCTATGCCGTCGAGGCCTAGCCGGCTACTGCGCGCCGGCGGCGTCCGCGATCGCGCGATAGGCGCCGGCCGGGTCGCCCGCTCCGAACACCGCTGACCCGGCGACGAACAGGGTCGCACCGGCCTGCTCCGCGATACCGGCCGTCTCCGGACCGATGCCGCCGTCCACCTGGATCGGCAAGCCGGGCCCGGCCAGCGCGCGCAGGCGCTCGATCTTCGCAGGCGAGGACTCGATGAAGGCCTGCCCGCCCCATCCGGGATTGACCGTCATGCACAGCACGAGGTCGACGAGGTCGAGCGCCTCGAAGACGGCCTCCACCGGCGTCGCCGGGTTGATGGCGAGTCCCGCCAGACAGCCCGACGCGCGGATCTGCTGCAGCGCGTAGTGGACGTTCGGGGTCGCCTCCGCCTGGATCGTGATCGAATCCGCGCCGGCATCGGCGAACTGCGCGATCTGGCGCTCGGGGCGCTCCACCATCAGGTGGCAGTCGAGCATCCCCCCGGCCGCGTGCACCTGCTCGCGGATCGACTCGACGATCACCGGGCCGATCGTGATCGGCGGGACGAAGTGGCCGTCCATCACGTCAACGTGGATCATGCGTGCGCCGGCGGCGATCACCGTCGCGATCTGCTCCCCCAGGCGTGAGTAGTCGGCGGACAGGATCGACGGCTCGACGCGCTTGGTCTGGATCAACTCGCGAGTGGCGACAGCATTCAGCATGACGGGAACCTATACCGGCTTCAGCATCGATCCGCCACACAGCGCGCAGACCATGTCCTCGCTCTCGCTGACGCGCACCATCGTGGAGTGCTCGCCGCACGCCGGGCAGTAGGCCATCAGCTGGAACCGCACCAGGCAGTTGACGCAGCGGAACCGGCCGGCAAGCTGTGTCGGACGCAGCCACGGCTCGCCGCAGCTCGGGCACATCCGGTCGGGCCCGAACAACTCGCTCGTGCCCTGCGCCGGCCGACCGCCGCCGGGAGCGTCATTCATGTCTTCACGAAGGTCGCGATGAAGAATCCGTCCGTGTGGTCGCGGTGGGGCAAAGTCTGAACGAAGCGCCGGTCGGCCGCCGTCAGCTCCGGATGGCGGTGCGCGAGGTCCTCCATCTGCCGCTCGTTCTCCGGAGGGCTGATGGTGCACGTGGAGTACACGAGGTGGCCGCCGGGACGCAGAGCGTGAACCGCGGCGTCGAGGATCCTGGCCTGGAGCGCAGCCAGCTCGGTGACCTGCGCCGGGGTCTTGCGCCAGCGCGCATCCGGCCGCGAGCGCAGGGTGCCGAGGTCCGAGCAGGGCGGATCGACCAGCACCCGGTCGTAGCCGGATCCGAACGTCGCCCCGGCCGCATCGCCCACGACCACGTGGACGTTGGCCGCACCGAGCCGCGCCGCATTGCGGGCGACGTCGCGCGAGCGCTTGCCGTCGAGCTCCACCGCGATCACCTCCCCTTCCCCGCCCATCAGCGCCGCCAGATGCGTGGACTTCGCGCCGGGCGCGGCGCAGAGGTCGAGCACCCGCTCCCCGCGTTGCGGATCGACGGCGCGCGCGACCATCATCGACGCGCGCGACTGCGGCATCAGCGCCCCCCGCGCGAACAGGTCCGAGGCGTGCAGGTCGTATGGCCCGCCGAGCACGATCGCCTCGGGCAGATCGGGGTCCGCGGAGACATCGATCCCGGCACCCGCCAGCTCGGACATGACCTCGTCGACTCCGGCGCGCAGGGTGTTCACGCGCGCGGCGCTCTCGGCCGCCTCGTTGTCGGCGGCCATCAGGGCGCGTGCCGCGTCGGGGCCCAGCTGCTCCCACCACATCTCCGCGACCCAGTCCGGGTGCGAATGCAGCAGCGCGGCGCCGGTCGCGGTGGTGCCGGCGAGCCCCGCGAGCACGGCCGCGCCCTCGCGCGCGGTCCGGCGCAGCACCGCGTTCACGAGCCCGTGGCCGCGGCTGCCCGCCTCCTTTGCCAGATCGACCGACTCCGTCACCGCGGCGTGGTCGGCGACCCCGTTCATATAGAGGAGCTGGTACGCGCCGAGCCGCAGCGCGGCGATCACCTCGGGGTCGAGGTCCGCGATCGCGCGGTCCGACACGGTCTCGACCACGTGGTCCACCGTGCGGCGCCGCTGCACGACGCCGTACGCGAGCCGCATCGCGAAGGCCCGGTCACGGTCGTCCAGCGTGTGGCGCTGGGCCTCCGCGCGGAAGGCATGGTCGGTGTACGCGCCGCCCTCGAACACGCGGCGGGTCACCGTATAGGCGCAGCGGCGTGCCGGCGTGGCCACTGCTAGACCGCGACTCGCGGCGCAGGAGTGTGCCCGCGCAGGTAGTCGGCCGCCGGCATCGAGCGCCCGCCGGGCGGCTTCACCGAGCCGAGCTCGAGCGTGCCGTCGGCACACCCCACCAGCAGCCGCCCGGCCGCGACCCGCACCGCGCCCTGCTCCACCTGGTCGCCCACGGCGCGCGCCGCCTCGACGCCGAGCCGCTCGTCGCCCTCGAGCTCGAGGAAGGTGCCGATGCCGGGGGTGAGGGCGCGCACGACGCGCTCCAGCTCGGCCGCCGGACGGCTCGGGTCCAGCCGGCGCTCGGCCGGGGCGATCTTCTCCGCGTAGGTGACTCCCTCCGGCGGCTGCTGCCTCAGCTCCAGCGTGCCGGCGGCAGCGCGGTCGAACGACTCGATCAGCAGTGCGCCGCCGAGCCCCGCGAGCCGCTGCCCGAGGGTCCCGCGCGTGTCGCCGGGCAGTATCGGCTCCCCCTGCGCCAGCGCGATCGGGCCGCTGTCGAGGCCCTCCGTCAGCTTGAAGATCGTGACGCCGCTGGTCTCGTCGCCCGCCATCAGCGCGCGCTCGATCGGCGCCGCGCCGCGCCAGCGCGGCAGCAGCGAGGGGTGCACGTTGAGCATCAGGTCGTGGGACAGCAGCGGCTCCCGGATCAGCTGCCCGAACTCGCACACCCCGATCGCCTCGGGCGCGGCTGCATCGATCGCGGCGAGCGCTGCCGGGGCGTTCACGCTCGCGGCCTGCAGCAGCGGAACGCCGAGCTCGCGGGCGGCGGTCG
Organism: uncultured Solirubrobacterales bacterium; assembly: GCA_963816975.1. Classification (GTDB taxonomy): domain Bacteria; phylum Actinomycetota; class Thermoleophilia; order Solirubrobacterales; family JBBDJG01; genus DASRIA01. Next base: position 18,921 of record CAWFMD010000003.1, read on the forward strand.
CGGCGGGCGGCGGCGCGGTCCGGCGGCCCCGGCCCCGTGGCCGGTCGGGCGGCGTGACGACCAGCACGGGACGGTGCGCGGACGCGACCAGCGCGCTGAGCACCTCGACCGCGAAGCCGGAGCTACCCAGGAAGGCGGTCCGCACGAGCCATCTATCCCGCGCTGCGCGCGCTCGCGCTCGGCTCGTGGGAGTGGGAGTGCTGCTCGCCGCCACCGCGCAGCGCGCGCAGCGCTTCCCTGCGCTGTTCCTTCGTGGCGCGGTCGAGGATCAGGACGCCGTCGAGGTGATCCATCTCGTGCTGGATCACGCGTGCCTCGAGGCCGGAGGCCTCCAGCACGATCGCCTCCCCGTGCTCGTCCTGGGCCACGACGCGGACGTGCAGCGGGCGCTCGACGTCGACCAGCACGTGCGGCAGGCTGAGGCAGCCCTCCTCCGCGGTCTCCTGGTCGTCGGACGACCATTCCAGGCGTGGGTTGACGACCGCCACGAGCGGGGCGTCGGCTCCGACCCGGAAGATGAACAGCCGGTGGATCACGCCCAGCTGGGTCGCGGCGAGCCCGAGGCCGAGGGCGTCGCTCATCAGCGCCTCCATGCGCGCCACCTCTTCGTGCAGTGCCTCGTCGAAGCGCGTCACGTCGACCGCGCTGGCTCGCAGGGCGGGGTCCCCGAACGTGCGGATCAGCGACAGCGCGCGGTCTCTGCGCGCCTGTGTCTCGGGGTCGAGAACCGGATGCTCGTCCGTCTCCTGAGCCTGGTCTTCGATCTCCTCTGCGTGCACCGGACTACCCGCCATCCGGGCGCAACTCTAGCAACGGGCCTGGGCGGTCCGGCGCGGCTACGCCTCCCAGTACGGCGCGCGGTCGGGAATCACCCACCGCACGCCACCGCGTGGGTCGGGCACGTCGCCCGCGTAGCGCGGGATCAGGTGCACGTGCGCATGATCGATGGTCTGACCCGCCGCGGCGCCGGCGTTCACGCCCACGTTGAACGACCGCGTCGCGTGCTCCGCCTCGAGCAGCTCCCGCAACTCCCACAGCAGTTCCATGATCTCGCCCTGCTCGTCCACGGTGAGCTCGAAGAAATCGGGCTCGTGCCGCTTGGGGAGCACCAGGCAGTGGCCGGGAGTGAGCGGGTGCGCGTCCGTGATCGCGACCGCCGTGCGCCGCACCGCCAGAAGGTGCTTTCGCGCGCGGATGCGGGTGCAGAACGGGCAGTCCGGCGCGCCGGCCACGTCACTGCGGGTCGACGTCGACGGCGAGCTTCGCGGGCCGCAGCTTGCGGTTCGCGGTGACCTCCCTGACCGCGGCTCCGACGGCGGCGACGGCGGGGCCACGCTCCACCGCCTTCACGACGATGCGGCTGCGGTACAGGTCCCGCAGCCGGAACAGCGGTGCGGGCCCGAGCACGTCGAACTCCGCGAGGCGCCCGGCGACCCAGCCCGCGGTGCGATCGGCGGACTCCTGGTCGGGAGCGGACGCGGTCACGTCGATGAGCGTCGTGAACGGTGGGTAGCGCAGTGCCCGGCGGCGCTCCATCTCCTCGGCCAGGAAGCCCGGCGCATCATGCGCCGCGGCGTGCCGGAGGCAGCCGGTCCCCGGGCTCAGCGTCTGCACCAGCACCCGGCCCCCGGCCGGCCCGCGCCCGCTGCGCCCGGCCAGCTGCGACACGAGCGCGAAGGTGCGCTCCTCGGCACGGAAGTCGGGGAAGCGCAGCGTCGCGTCCGCGTCCTGCACGACGGCCAGCTCCACCTCCGGGAAGTCGTGTCCCTGCGCGACCATCTGGGTGCCGACCAGCACGCCCGCGTGCGCGGCGTCGAACTGCGCGAGCGTCTGGGCGATGCCGTGCTTGAGGCGCGCCGCGTCGGCGTCCAGGCGGAACACCGGCAATGGCGAGAGCGCCTCGCGCAGCTCGGCCTCCACGCGCTGGGTGCCTGCGCCGTGACGCGACACGGCGCTCGACCCGCAGTCGGGGCACGACCGGGGAGCCGGCTCGAAGTGCCCGCAGTGATGGCAGGAGAGCCGCGCCGGCGCGCCTTCGCGATGCAGGGTGAGCGTCACGTCGCAGTGCGGGCACATCCACGTGCGACCGCAGTCGCGGCACTCCACGAACGCCGACCAGCCGCGCCGGTTGACGAGCACGATCGCCTTGCGCCCGCGCGTGCGCACGTCCTCGAGCGCGCGCCGCGCCTCGGGGTGCAGCGCATGGCGCAGCCCGCGCATGTCGAGCAGGTCCACCGGCGGCAGCGACAGACCGTCTACGCGGTCCGGCAGGGACACGGTGCGCATCCGCTCCCAGCTCTCTGCCCGCGGGGTCGCGCTGCCGCAGACGAGCACGGCACCCGCCAGGCGAGCCCGCCGCTCCGCGACATCGCGGGCGTCGTAGCGCGGATCCTGCTCCTGCTTGTAGGCGGAGTCGTGCTCCTCGTCGACGACGATCAGGCCGAGGTCCGCGAGCGGTGCGAACACCGCCGACCGCGGGCCGACGCAGATGCGCGCGCTGCCGTCGCGCAGGCGCCGCCATTCGTCGTAGCGCTCACCGAGGCCCAGCTTCGAGTGGAGGATCGCGACGCGCTCGCCGAACCGCTCCTCGAAGCGCCGCGCGGTCTGCGGCGTGAGCGCGATCTCCGGCACCATGATGATCGCGGAGCGCTCCTGCGCCAGCGCGGCATCGGCGGCGCGCAGGTACACCTCCGTCTTGCCGCTGCCCGTCACGCCGTGCAGCAGCAGCGACGCGTGACGGCGCTCGCGCAGCGGCTCGAGCACAGTGCGCAGCGCGGCCTCCTGCGCATCGGTCAGCACCCGCGGTCCGCGCACCTGCGCGGTGCCGGTCGCGCCCCGTTCGATCCCCGCGGGGCGGCGGGCCACCGCGCGGCGGCCGATCGACACCAGCCCGCGGCGCGCGAGGCTCGTGAGGGTGCTGTGGGGAACGTCCAGCTCGGCGGCGGTCGCCCGACCGTGCGCCAGGCGGTTGAGCGCGGCGTGCTGCTTGGGCCCGAGCCGCGTGTGCCCGCTGCCCGCCAGCGCCTCCCTGCCCGCGGGCGTGAGCGCCGCCTCGTGCAGCTCCCGCGTGGATGCGCCCGGCGTCGCGTGGGACGCCGTGCCCGTGCCCGGCGGCAGGACCAGCGCGAGACCGCGGGCGGGTGTGGAGCAGTAGCCCTCGGCCAGCCACATCCCCAGCTCGACCAGGTCGGGCGGGACGTCCGCCTCGAGCGGTGCGACGGGCTCGACGAGCTTCTCCTGCGGGACCTCCGTGTGGTCGCCCACGCCCACCACCAGGCCCAGGATCCGCCGTCGTCCGAACGGCACCAGCAGGACGGACCCGACGTCCACCCCCTCCATCTCGCGCGGGATGCGGTAGTCGAACGGCCCGCGCAGCGCACGGGCCGTGGTCAGCGGTTCGACGCGGGCGATCGACGACATCCGGCCCCAACATAAGGCGGTGCGCGGACGAGGCAGGCCGGCCGCCTCGCAACGAGCGGCAATTACTCCGGACCGCGGGGGCCCACGGCTCGTGGGCGCCGCGGCCGGCCGGTCAGCTGCCGACGGCGGCTTCCTGCGGTATGCCGGCGTCCGCGCGCAGCGCGGCGGCCTTGTCCGTCTTCTCCCACGTGAAGTCGTGGTCATCGCGACCGAAGTGGCCGTATGCCGCCGTCTTGCGGAAGATCGGCCGGCGCAGGTCCAGGTCACGCACGATCGCGCCGGGGCGCAGGTCGAAGTGCTTGTCGACCAACTCCACGATCCGCGATTGCGGCACGCGCTCCGTCCCGTAGGTCTCGACCATCAGCGACAGTGGGTGGGCGACGCCGATCGCATAGGCGACCTGCACCTCGCAGCGGTCGGCCAGGTCCGCGGCAACCACGTTCTTCGCCACGTAGCGCGCGGCGTATGCGGCCGAGCGGTCCACCTTGGACGGGTCCTTCCCGGAGAAGGCGCCGCCGCCGTGGCGCGCGGCTCCCCCGTAGGTGTCCACGATGATCTTGCGCCCGGTGAGCCCGGCATCGCCCATCGGCCCGCCGATCTCGAACTTGCCCGTCGGGTTCACCATCAGGTTGTCTCGCAGCGCCTTCTCCGTGTACAGCTCGCGGTAGTCCGCGTGCAGCACCGGCTCCACCACGTGCTCCCACAGATCCGGCTTGATCACCGTCTCGCTCTCGACGTCGGGCGCGTGCTGTGTCGAGATCAGGATCTTCACGATCTCGATCGGCTTGCCGTTCTCGTAGCGCACGGTGACCTGCGTCTTGCCATCGGGCCGCAGGTAGGGAACGAGGCCGCCCTTGCGCACATGCGCCAGCCGCCGCGCGAGCGTGTGCGCGATCTGGATCGGCATCGGCATCAGCTCTTTCGTCTCGCGCGTCGCGTAGCCGAACATCATTCCCTGGTCGCCCGCGCCGATCTTGTCGAGCGGGTCGTCGTCGCCGGGCACATGCCGCGCCTCATAGGCGGTGTCGACTCCCTGCGCGATGTCCGGAGACTGCTCGTCGATCGCCGTCAGCACGGAGCACGTCTCCGCGTCGAAGCCGAACTTGGCCCGCGTGTATCCGATCTCGGCAACGGTCTGCCGGGCGATCTTGGGGATGTCGGCGTAGGTCTGGGTGGTGATCTCGCCGCCGACCACGATCATGCCCGTGGTCACGAACGTCTCGCACGCGACGCGGCCGTTGGGGTCGTCGGTGAGGATCGCGTCGAGCACAGAATCGGAGATCTGGTCGGCGATCTTGTCGGGGTGGCCCTCGGTGACCGACTCCGACGTGAACAGGAACTCGTTGTCTGAAAGCTGGATCGAACTCATGGCACCTCTACGAAGATTTGCGCCGTCTGGGAAGACCGCTCGCTTGCCGTGACACCGCTCACCGCACCGATGCGCGCGATGTCCGGCTGGATCACGCGGTAGGCGGGAGTGGCGGCGAGGCCGGCTCGCTCGACGAGCGCCGAGAGCCGGCGAAGGTCGAGAAAGACTACCGAGGACGCGCGATCGAGGAACTCACGCAGGCCGCCGGGGGAAAATGAGGCGTTGTCCGCGAGCGAGTCCCCGCTCGCGGACAACTGGCGAATCCCCGCCGTGCTGGTGGACACCACCAGCTTGTTGCCGAACGCGGCATACGTGAGGGCCAGCGTCGGCGACAGGCTGAAGGTGGTCGCGTCGACGCCTGCGATCCGGCGCGGGACGATCGCCGCCACCTGGCCGCCCGCGGTGCTCTCGAGCAGGCGCGAGACCACCGGCTGGAGCGCCACCAGCACGTCCCCCGCCTCCTGCGGCGAGGTCTCGCCGACGACCAGCGTCACGACGGGCAGGTTCACCGGTGGCGTCACGAACAGCGCGGATTCGCGCCCCTGGAGCGGGCGCACGGCCCGGCGAATCGCGCGCTCGCCCCCCGGGCCGAGTTGTCGCCGGAAGCGCCCGAGCAGGCCGGGCAGCGTGGCGGCATCCTGCCCGGTGACGCGCTCCAGCGCGGCCAGCACGCCGTCGAGCCCCGCAGCGCCCACGAAGGCGATCGTGCCGGACGGGACCTGCTCGGTGAGGGTCGGCTCGAACTCCCGCGCCGGCGTGCCCGCGGCCGTCAGCGTCGCGAGGTCGACCCGCACGCCGTTCCGCTGCGCGCGTGCGGCCGCGGCGGCCGCCTCGAGGCCGGGAACCTCGACCAGCGAGCGCACCTGTCCGAGCAACCCCCGCTCGCCGCCCAGCACCTGGGTCACTCCCTGGGCGGGAGCGTATGCGTAGCCGATCGGATCCTCCACCTCGAGCTTGTCGACGGCCCGGCGGAACAGCCCCTGGCGCTCCAGCGAGCCGCGCCGCCGCGCGTCGATCGCGGCGCGCACGTTGCGCGGGCTGCCGACCGCGAGGAACCGATCCACGAACGCGGCCGCGAGATCCTCGTACATCCTGATCACGATGCCGCGTCGCAGCTCCCGCCCCGTGGGCCGCCCGGCGCCCTCGAGGAAGCGCCGCGCGAGGCGCTCGTCGGCGACGCGCACGAGGATCAGGGATGTCGCGCGCCGGCCGGCCGGCAGCAGCGCCACCGCCGCTTCATCGCCGATCCACGGGCCGACCTGGGTCGCGAAGTCGAGCGGGCGGCCGCGCGAGAGGCTCTCGAGCGCGCGATCGCGCAGGCGGCGCAGCGCCGGGAGCCGCCGCACGATCTCGCCCGCCCGCGCCCACTGCTCGCTGCCGGGCTCCACACGGGCATGCACGTACAGCAGCGCATTCGACGGCACCAGGGCGGCGGCGCGGTCGCGCGCCTGCTCGCTGCCGGAGCCCTGCACCAGCGACGACACCACGAGCACCGCCCCGGCCAGCACGACCATCAGCGCGAGGCGGTCGAGCGTGAGTCGCGAGCGGATCGCGCTCACCGGCCGGTGCGCGCCCGCGCGCGCGCTTCCGCGCTGGGCCCGGACGGACGACGTCCGCGGCGCTCGCGGTCGACGAAGTCGATCACGAGCGGCACGCCCTCCAGGTGGTAGCGCTCGCGCAGGCGGTTCTCGACGAAGAACCCGTAGTCCCGCACCACCAGCCGGCGGTCGTTCACGTACAGGCGAAAGCGCGGCGGCCCGGCCTCGACCTGAGCCGCGTAGAAGATCCGCAGGCGCCTGCCGCGCACGGCCGGCGGGGACCGCTGTGACTGCACCTCGGCGACGAACCGGTTCAGGTCCGCGGTTGCGATCCTCACGCGGGCGCGGTCGGCCAGCGCCACCGCCTCGACCATCAGGCGGGTGATGTTGCGGCCGGTCAGCGCGGACGCCGTGATCACCCGGGGGCGCAGCCGCAGCTTCGTGGCCACCCGGGCCTTGGCGTCCTCGAGGTCCGTGGCGGTCACGTCCCACTTGTTCAGTAGGACGATCGTGGCGCAGCCGTTGCGCATCGCGAGGTCGGCGATGCGCAGGTCCTCCGACGTGACGCCGTCCTGCGCGTCACACGCGACCAGCGCGACGTCGGCGCGCTCCGCTGCACGCTCGGAGCGCAGCTGCGCGTAGTAGTCGACCGTGCCCGCCACCTTCGACACCCGCCGCAGGCCGGCGGTGTCCACGAGCACGACCGCTCGCCCGTCCACCTCGACCCGGGTGTCGATCGCGTCACGCGTGGTGCCGGCGCGGGCGTCCACGATCACGCGGTCCTGGCCGAGGAACGCGTTCACGAGCGACGACTTGCCCACGTTCGGCCGGCCGATCACGGCGATCGAGACGGCTTCGCCGTCCGGCTCCGCGGGCAGCACGCGGTCGCGCACGGCGTCGACCAGCGTGTCCAGGAGGTCCCCGGTGCCGATCCCGTGCGCGGCCGACACGGGCACCGGCTCGCCCAGCCCGAGCGCGTGGAACTCCGCCGCGAGCGGCGCATCCTCGCCGCGGTCGAGCTTGTTGGCGGCCACGATCGCGGGGACCGAGGAGCGGCGCAGCAGCTCCGCCAGCTCGGCGTCCCCGGGCCGCAGCCCGGCCGTGGCATCGACCACGAGCAGCACCGCGTCGGCATCGGCGAGCGCGAACCGCGCCTGGTCCTGCACCTGTCGCGCGAGCGACTCGCTGTCGCTCAGGTCCACGCCCCCCGTGTCGACCAGGGTGAACGCCACGCCGTTCCACTCCGCAGGCACGTCCTTGCGATCGCGCGTGACGCCCGGCTGTGCATCCGTGACCGCCTCGCGCGTGCCGCTCAGCCGGTTCACCAAGGTCGACTTGCCGACGTTCGGGTAGCCGATCACCGCAACCTTCGGCCCGGCCGGGCTCATCGCTCGGATGCCGCGCGCACGCGCTCGGCGAGCGCCACGATCCGATCGGCGACCGCGTCCGCCGTGAGGCCGGTCGTATCGATCAGCTCGGCATCGTCGGCCTGGCGCAGGGGAGCGGCGGAGCGCGTCGAGTCCAGCATGTCGCGCTGCTCGATCGCCGATCGCACGTCGTCGTGCTGGATGCTCACGCCGCGGCGCTCCAACTCGGCGGCGCGGCGACGTGCGCGCTCGCCCGCATCGGCGGTCAGGAACGCCTTCACCGGCGCGCCGGGCGCCACCACGGTGCCGATGTCGCGCCCCTCCACCACGTAGTCTCCGGCGGCGATCAGCGTCCGCTGCTTGCGCAGCAGCGCTTGGCGCACGTCGGGGTGCGCGGCCACCCGCGAGCTTGCGCCGGTGACGCGCGGCTCGCGGATCGTCTCGCTCACGTCGCGGCCGTCGACGAACACCTGCACGTTGTCCTGCTCGCGGCGGCGCAGCTCGATGCCGAGCCCGGCGGCGATCCGGCCCAGCGCCGGCCCGTCGTCGAGGTCGGCGCCGGAGTCGAGCGCGACCAGCGTGACGGCGCGGTACATCGCACCCGAGTCGAGATAGGTGAAGCCGAGCCGGCGGGCGACCTCGCGGGCGACCGTGCTCTTCCCGCTGCCCGCGGGGCCGTCGATCGCGATGATCATCGGCGGAAGGGTAGAGGTTGCGCTATCGCTGCCGCTTGCCCTTGGCGTGGCGGGCGCGGTACGCGCGGGCCTTGGCCCGGTTTCCGCACACCTCCATCGAGCACCAGGTCGCCGACCTGTTGCGGGAGTGGTCGTAGAACGCCCACTCGCAGGTGTGCTCGCGGCAGGCCTTGAGACGCTGGAACGTGCCGTCCCGCGTCGCGCCGTGGACCACTCCGAGGATCGTGGCGAGCGCCCCGTCGAGTCCCTTGCCGTCGGGCTCGAGCGCACAGTCGTCGTCGGCGAAGCGCATGTGCACGGGCACCGAGGCCGCCACCGCGTCCAGCCGGGCGACGGCCTCCCGGTCGCGCGGCTCGCCGTTGTTGGACAGCAGCAGGGCTCGCAGTCCCTCGCGCACTTCGGCAAAGCGCGCGACGTCGGCCGCGGTGGCGGCTTCCGTGCCCAGGCCGTGGCCGGCCAGCCAGGCCACGAGGGCCGCGGGAGTGGCGATCTCGTCGAGGCCGTCGTCGATGTCCCGCGTGTTGACGAACTGCCGGACCAGCTCGAGCCGGCCCGGCGCGACATCAGAAGTCACGTTTTCCTCGCATTTCGGCCCATTTCCGGTGTCACCAGCATACCCCCTTGACAGGTTATGATAACTACCGTACATTGTACGCTAGTTATGAGCACACGCAACCGATACCGAGGAGGGCGGCACCCGATGAATCCTCTCAACGCATATCTCGCACAATCGGTCCTCCAGGACCGCTACGCGCAGGCCGAGGCCTACCGGCGCGCCCACCCACGGCGCCCGGCCGAGGCCCCGGCCGACTACGACTCCGTGACGATCAGACGCGTCACGGCCGATGACCGTGAGGCGGTCGCGCGCCTGGCACAACTCGAAGGCAGCACGGCTCCGCCGGGGGCCGCCCTGCTCGCCGAGGTGGAGGGCCGGGTGCTGGCCGCGATCTTCCTCGCGCACGGCGCGACCGTCGCGGACCCGTTCCACCCCACCGCGGAGCTCGTGCGGCTGCTGGAGGCTCGCGCGCGGCAACTGGGCAGCGGCTCGCCGGGTGCGCTGGCCCGCCCGTTGCGCCGCGCGGCCGCGAGGGTGACGGCGATCGCCCGCCGCTAGAGCGTGAACCGCGGTCGCACTACTCGTAGACGACCACGTCCGGCGCCGGTTGCAGGTCGAGCACGTCCTGCGCGCTCATCAGGCCGGTGTCCTCACGGAAGAACAGCTTGAAGCCGTTGTAGGACTGAGCCGAGCGGCGCCGCAGCCGCGCGGTCGCGGGCTGGGAGATCGACAGGCGCCCGTAGACGTCGGTTTTCTGGGCGGCCGTGCCGAAGCCGTCCATGTTCGAGATCAGCGCCACCCCCGGGCGGCCCCGGATCAGCTCCCGGTCGGCGACCATCTCGTCGGTGAACTGGTGCACGATCAGCAGCTTCTGCGGGAGATTGCGAGCCTGCACGATGCGCGCCATGTAGTCGGCCACCTCGTTCACCGTGGCGGCGTCGGTCGCGCCGATCACGCTGCCGGGCTGCACGCCCGGCGGGACGTGCCACTCCGGGTCGAGCGCGAGGCTCACGTCGGGCTCGGCCAGCCAGCGCTCGAGCGCCTGCACCTCGGCCAGGAAGTCCGCCTGCCCGGGCTGGATGTCGAGCACCAGCAGGCCCTTGGCGGCACGCGCCGCGCGCAGGTGCCGGGCAATCACCGCGTCGGACTGGCGCAGCCGGTGCAGGCCGTCGTTCCCGGGCGCCGACTGCGCGAGCGTGGCGATCAGCTCGAAGGCCGGCAGCGCCGGGCGGCCCGGCTGCGAGAACTCGCGCGCCCGCGTCTCCAGGCGCCGGGCCGTGACGTTCAGGGGCGCCGTGCCCAACACACCCAGCTCGGGATCCTGCGGGGCGCCGTAGTAGGCGACGATCCGGTGACGCGGCAGCAACTCGCGCCCGCCGCGGGGCAGCTCCGGGACCGCCACCGTGTCCGAGGCGGCCTGGTCCCCCGCGCCGCCGATTACGGCCGAGCACCCGCGCACGAGCAGCACGGCGGCCAGCAAGGCGAGCGCGAGGCCCACCAGCCGCCGTCGGCGGTAGACGCGCTGCTGCTGCTCCCACGCGCGGCTGCGCCGTGCAGCCTCGATCCCGGCGGCCATGGCGGTGTTATTCGCCCGGGCCGGCCGGAACCCTACGGCCGACCAGGCGCTGGAGGTCTCCCGCGAACCCCGGATACGAGACGCCGGCGACTCCGAAGCCACCGACCTCGACGCCCACGCGCGAGGCGATCCCCGCGACCGCGCCGAGCATCGCCAGCCGGTGGTCGCCCGCGGCATCCAGCGATCCGCCCGCGAGACCGCCCGAGCCCTCCACCGTGAAGCCGTCAGGGGCGGCCTCGATCCGCGCCCCGAGCGCGCGCAGCCCCTCGACGACGGCTGTGATGCGATCGGACTCCTTGTGGCGCAGCTCCTGCGCCCCCTGCACCGAGGTGCGGCCCTCCGCGAACGCGCCCAGCAGCGCGACCAGCGGCAGCTCGTCGATCGTCGGCGGAACCTCACCGGACTCGACGTCGGTGCCGCGCAGCCCGGCCGCGCGCACCACGATGTCGCCGACCGCCTCGCCCCCCGCGCCCGTCGCGGCGGACACCTGCACGTCGGCGCCCATGCGCCCCATCACGCGCAGCAGGCCGGTGCGGGTCGGGTTCAGGCCGACCCCGCGCAGCACGACCTCCGAACCGGGCACGAGCGTCGCCGCCACGACGAAGAAGGCCGCCGAGGAGAAGTCCCCCGGGACGTCGACCTGCGGCAGCTCGATCCGGCGCGTGCCCGACACCGAGATGCGCCCGCCCTGCACGCGCACCCCGACGCCCGCCGCGCGCAGCATCACCTCCGTGTGGTCGCGGGAGGGCAGGCGCTCCACCACGGTGGTCTCGCCGCCGGCCAGCAACCCGGCCAGCAGGACGCACGACTTGACCTGTGCGCTTGCGACCGGCAGCTCGTACTCGACGCCGTGCAGCTCAGCCCCCTCGACGACCATCGGCGGCAGCCCGCCGGCGCGCACGTCGATGCGCGCGCCCATGCGCCGCAGCGGGTCGGCGACGCGGTCGACGGGCCGGCGCCGGATGCTCGCGTCGCCGTCCAGGGTCCATGTGCCGTGCGGCTGCCCCGCGAGCCAGCCGGGCAGGATGCGCAACAGGGTGCCCGCGTTGCGGACGTCGATCGACTCCGTGCCGGGATCCGCGCCGCGCAGGCCGGCGCCGACGAGATCGATGTCGGTGCTCGCGCCGCGCGGCTCGGCCCGCTCCAGGCGCGCACCCAGCTCCGTGACGGCCGCGAGCGTCGCGGCGGTGTCGGCCGAGCGCAGGAAACCGCGGATCCGCACGGGCCCGTCCGACATCGCGCCCAGGATCGCCGCGCGGTGCGAGATCGACTTGTCCGGCGGAGGCGTGAGCTCCCCCGCGAGCCGGGGCACCGGGTCGAAGCGGACCGTGCTCACTGGCCGCCGGCGACCGGGGAGGCGGCGTAACCGAGCCCGGACACCAGCTCCGCGGCGCGCTCCGCGCTGCCCTCGCCCGCGACCCACAGGGCGATCGCCCCGGAGCGCATGTCGGGGGCCGGATAGAGGGCCATGTCGACGATGTTGATACCGGCCTCGCCGAGCGCCAGCGCGAGCTGCGCCACGATCCCGGGCCGGTTGGGCACGGCGACGCGCAGTTCGCTCACGGCGCCGCCGGCCAGGTCGGCCTCCAGCAGCCGCTGGCGGTCCGCGCGCGCGGCCTCGATCCAGCGCTCGAGCCGCGCCGGATCGCCCGCCCGCAGATCCTCCCGCACGGCGGACAACGCGGCGAGATAGGAATCCAACTCGCTCTCCAGGGCCTCGCGGTTGGAGAGGAAGATGTCGCGCCACAGAGCGGGGTTCGCGCCCGCCACCCGCGTGGCGTCGCGGAAGCTGGGCCCCGTCGCGGGCAGGCCGTGCGCCTCATCGGCCAGCTCCCGCGCCGCCTGGCTGACGAGCACGTTGGCGAGCACGTGCGGCAGATGGCTGACGGTCGCCATCAGCCGGTCGTGCACCCCGGGCGCGATCGCCGTCGGGCGGGCGCCGAGGGCGGCGATCAGCCGGTAGAGGCGCTCGTACAGCAGCCCGCTGGAGCGCTCGCCCGGAGTCAGATACCAGGTCGCGTCCTCGAACAGATCGGCCCGCGCATGCGCGACGCCGGACGCCTCGGCGCCCGCGAGCGGATGCCCGCCGATGAAGCGCTCCGCGTCGGCGACGCCCTCCAGCACCGGCCCCTTGACGGAGCCGACGTCGCTCACGACGCCCTCCCGCCCGTGCGCCAGCGCTTCCGCGACGAGCGCGGGCAGCGCGCCGACCGGCGCGCACACGAAGCACACGTCCGCGTCCTCGACCGCCGCCGCGACCGAACGGCACGCCCGGTCCACGGCGCCGCGCTCGAGCGCGTGCGCGAGCGCGTCCGCGTCGGGGTCATAGCCGGCGACCTCTGCGCCATCGAGCTTGGCCCGCGCGGCGAGTCCGATCGAGCCCCCGATCAGGCCGACGCCGAGCAGCGCGATCCGGGTCAGGAGCAGGCGGGGGTCATGACGCCTACAGGGCGGACAGCTCGTTGCCGACGACCGTCGCCACGCGCTGGACCTGCTCCACGTAGTGCGCGAACTCGTCCGCCGGCACCGCCTGCGGCCCGTCGCAGATCGCCGCGTCCGGATCGTGGTGCACCTCGACGATGATCCCGTCCGCCCCCACGGCGGCGGCCGCCAGCGACAGCGGCAGCACGAGGTCGCGCCGCCCGGCCGCGTGGCTGGGGTCCACGACCACCGGCAGGTGCGAGAGCTGCTTCAGGACCGGCACGGCCATCAGGTCGAGCGTGAAGCGGGTCGCGGTCTCGAACGTGCGGATGCCGCGCTCGCAGAGGATCACATCCTCGTTTCCCTCCTTGAGGATGTACTCGGCCGCCATCAGCAGCTCCTCGAGCGTCGCGGCCAGCCCGCGTTTCAACAGCACCGCGCGGCCCGATCGCCCGATCTCGGCGAGCAACGAGTAGTTCTGCATGTTGCGCGCACCGATCTGGATCACATCCGCCACCTCGAGGATGTCGTCGAGGTCGCGCGTGTCCATCAGCTCCGTGACGATCGGCAGGCCGGTCTGCTCCTTTGCCTCCTTGAGCAGACGCAGACCCTCGTCGCCGAGTCCCTGGAAGCTGTACGGGGACGTCCGCGGCTTGTACGCGCCACCCCGCAGCATCGAGGCGCCCGCGGCCTTGACGGCCCCGGCGGTGGACAGCAGCTGTTCGCGGCCCTCGACGGTGCAGGGCCCCGCGATCAGGGAGAAGTTGCCGCCCCCCACCTTCCGGCCGTCGACCTCCACGACAGTCGGCTCTCCGTGTCTGAATTGCGACGAGGCGAGCTTGTACGGCTTCGTGATGGGCACGATGCGGTCGACGCCGTCCGCACCCTCGAGATCGAGGTTGGCGATCCGCTCGCGGTCGCCGATCGCCCCGATCACCGTCAGCACCTCACCCTCGGATACGTGGGCGTGGGCGCCGACCGACTCCACGCGCTTGACCACGGACGCGATGTGCTCCGGCGTGGCCTCCTCTTTCATGACGATCATCATCTACGTGTCCCTTCTCGCAAACTTCTCGGTGTTCTAGCGGTTTTTCCGGTGTCCTTCATTGCGCCGCGGTGTCCCTCCCGAGAGGGTCCTGCTGCCGGTACGGCGCTCGACCTCTTGCTGCTTGGTGCGCGGGTGCGCGGGCGGGGCCGAACGCCTAGCTAAATCGCCAGGAATAGAAGGGAGCAGGCCACCGCGAGGCCACGAGGGCCTTGCGAGATGCGGTGGCTGGCGCGATCGCCGACTCCATAGACCTGTGTCTTGTACCACGTCGGCGCCAAAGCTCCAAATGCGATCCGTCCAGCGAGCTCGCCTACGACCCGATTGCGCCGCCCAGCGCCGCGATGAAGCGCTCGTTCTCGGCCCGGGTGCCGAATGTGACGCGGAGGTGACCCTCGCCGCCGAGCGCGCCCCCCGGCCGCACCGCCACGCCCGCGCGCGTGAGCGCGGCGACCGTGCCTCGCTCCTCGTGGTCGCCCAGCGAGACCCAGCAGAAGTTCGCCTGGCTTTCGGCGACGTCCAGGCCGAGCCCGCGCAGCTCCTCCTCCATCCACAGCCGTTCGACCGTGTTCCAGCCGACGCGCTCGGCGACGTTGTCCTGGTGCTTGAGCGCCTCGGTGGCAGCCGTCTGCGCGAGCCTGTTCACCGAGAAGGGCTGGCGCACGCGATCCACGGCAGCCTTGAAGTCCTCGGAGCCGAGCGCGTAGCCGACCCGCAGGCCGGCCAGCCCGTATGCCTTCGAGAAGGTACGCAGGATCACGACGTTCTTGAAGTCGCGCAGCAGGTCGAGCGACGTGTCCGGGTCCTCGGCGGTCTGGAACTCGATGTAGGCCTCGTCGAGGATCACCAGCACGTGCGGCGGCACCCGCTCCAGGAACGAGCCGATCTCGGCGGCCGCGCGGTGGGTGCTGGTGGGGTTGTTCGGGTTGCACACCAGCACCATGCGGGTGAGGTCGTTGATCTGCGCCGCCATCGCGTCGAGGTCGTGCACGTGGTCGCCGGTCAGCGGGACCCTGCGCTCCTTTGCGTCGGTGGCCGCCGCGAGGTGTGGATACATCGAGAACGCGGGCCAGGCGTACACCAGCTCGCTGGCGGGCTCGAGCAGCGCCTCGGCGGCCGCGAGCAGGATCTCGCAGGAGCCGTTCCCGACGGCGATCGCGGACATCGGGTACCCGTAGCGCTCCGACAGCGCCTGCCGCAGGGCGCCCGCACCCGGGTCGGGGTACCGATTCACGTCCGCGGCCGCGCGCTGCACCGCCTCGACGACGGCCGGCACGGGTGGGAACGGCGACTCGTTGGAGGCGAGCATCGCGATCGACGCGCTCTCGCGCGCCGCGGCATTTGCGCTCTCGGCCCCCGCCGAGTACAGCGGGATGCGCGCCAGGCGCTCTATGAAGGTGACCCGCGCCACGCACACAAAGTATCGAGCCGGGCTGCGCGCGCGTTACTGCGCCGAGTCGAGATCGGCGCGGAGAGTCCGGGCCTCGCCCAGGTAGACGTGCTGCGGTGCGTGCCCGTTCGCCGCGTAGTAGTGCAGCAGGATGCGGATCACGCGCGGCAGGGCTCCCGGCACCTCGATCTCCTGCGTACACAGGAGCGGGACCTGGTTCAGCCCGAGGTCGCGCGCCGCAACCGCGGGGAACTGCGCGTTGAGATCGGTGGTCGCGCTGAACACGCAGCTCACCATCTGCTCGGGACGCAGGTCGTTGCGGGTCATGATCTCCTGCACCAGCGTGCGCGTGCCCGCGAGGATCGCGGGCGCGGTGTTGTCCGCGATCGAGGTCGCGCCGCGCAGTGCAAAGAGGCGCTGGGCGCCAACGTCAGTCATGGCCGCGGATTCTCTCAGCCCCCGTCGAGACCGGTGGTGCGGCGCACCTGCGCGAGCTCCTGCGGCCGCAGGCGGCGCGTGCCTCCCGGCCGCAGGCGGCCCAGCTCCAGCGGGCCGAAGGCGACGCGCTCGAGCGACCGGACCGGGTAGCCGACGGCCTCGAACATGCGCCGCACGATCCTGTTGCGCCCCTCGTGGATCGTCACGTCGACGACCGACTCCCGGCCTCCGGCCACCACCCGGACGCGGGCGGGGCGCGAGCGGCCGTCGTCCAGCTCGACCCCCTCGCGGAGCCGCTGGAGCGCGCGCTTCGAGGGCGACCCGGCGACGCGCGCGCGGTAGGTGCGCGGGACCTCATAGCGTGGGTGCATCAGGCGGTTCGCCAGCTCGCCGTCGTTGGTGAGCAGCACGAGCCCGCTGCTGTCGGCATCGAGCCGGCCGACCGGGTAGAGCCGGGCGTCGCTGTCGACCAGCTCCGTGACCGTCGGCCGCCCTTGCGGGTCGCTCGCCGTGGACAGCACGCCGACCGGCTTGTGGAGCAGGAAGTACTCGTGTCCCTCGGGGGCCAGAGGGCGGCCGTCCACGCGCACGTCGTCGACCTCATTCACGTCCGTGGCCGGATCGGTGACGCGCCGGCCGGCCACCTGCACGCGGCCCTCCGCGATCATCCGCTCGGCGGCGCGACGCGAGGCGACGCCAGCGTGAGCCAGGTACTTCGCGAGGCGCATCTCCCCCGCAAGGCTACCCGCGGCGACTGCGCTGCGGGGGGTCTGCCCCCGCTGCGGCTGCGCCGCCCCCCCGGGCCAGGTGCCATAATGCCGCCGCCTTGGACGTGTGGGTCGCCCTACTTCTGATCGGCTTGGCGGTGGTCGCCGGCGGCATGCTGCTGCGCGCGGTGCCCTCCGGGATCCTCGCGTTCCTGGGCGTGCTCGTGGTCTTCGGCTTCGGCATCCCGGCGCTGGTGATCGACGACGAGCAGGCGCCGGCCTCCGGCGGCGGCGGCGGCACGGCCGCGAGCCCGACCGACACCACCGGCGCCGGGGACGGCGGCGGCGAGCAGGCCGGAGAGGGCGGAGGCAGCGGCGGAGCCGCAACCGCCAACGCCGAGGGCAAGCAGATCTTCACCCAGTCGTGCGGCACCTGCCACACGCTTGCCGACGCGGGCACGAACGGCAACGTCGGCCCGGTGCTCGACCAGCTGAAGCCCGACAAGGCGCAGGTCGCGAGCGCGATCAAGAACGGCGGCGCAGGCTCCGGCGCGATGCCCGCCAACATCGTGACCGGCAAGGAAGCCACAGCCGTCGCGACGTACGTCGCCTCGGTCGCCGGCAAGTAGCGACGCGGCGCGGGCCGGCCGCCGTCAGCTGACCCGCTGCTCGCCCGCCTTCAGGAGCTTCTCGCGCAGCTGCTGCTCGTCCTCGGCGCTCGGTTCGAACGTCCTGATGTCGGGCAGCGCCTGCAACGACTCCAGGCCGAAGAGCTTCTCGAACAGCGCGTTCGTGCGGTAGAGGATCGCGCCGAACTGCGTGCGGCCCCGCTCCTCGATCAGGCCGCGCTCCTCCAGCGTGGTCACCGGCGAGTCGGAGTTGACCCCGCGGATGCGCGCGATCTCCGGCCGCGACACCGGTTGCAGGTAGGCGACGATCGAGAGGCATTCCGCCTGGGCCTGCGAGAGCGGCGGGGTGCGCGGCTTGGACAGCAGCCGGCGCACGGCGTCATCTGCCTCCGGGTCGGACGCCAGGGCCAGCCCCCCTGCGACCTCGCGCAGGACGATGCCCGTCTGCTGCGGGGCAAACCGGGCCCGCAGCTCCTCGATCGCGTCGTCGAGGCGCGCCTCGGCACAGCCGATGGCCTCGCACAGGTCGGCGCGGCTGACGGGCTCGGGCGCGCAGAAGAGCAGGGCGGTCAGCTGTCGGGCGATGGGATTCACGATTCGGCCGGGGACATGATCTCGATCTCGCCGAAAGTCTCGCGCTGACGCCAGACGAGCTCGCCGGCCTTGTAGAGCTCCAGCAGCGCAAACAGGGTGACGGCCTGCGTCATGCGGTCGGAGTCCCGGCCCACGGCATCGTCGAAGGTGAAGCTGCCGCGGGTGGCGAGCAGCTCGCGCACCACCGCGAGGCGCCGTTCCAGCGAGACCGTGATGCGGGTCATGTGGTCCGTGTTGACGACCGGCGGCGTGCGCAGCAGGTCCCGCATCGCATCGACCAGCCGCAGCGGTTCGTAGGCCTTGCCGGCCGCCTCGAACGCCACCCGGCGCAGTTCCGGCGGCAGCGGGGCGGCGCGATAGCGATACGGCCGCTCGGCCGCGAAGCGCTCGTGCATCCACTCCGAGCCGGCCCTGAACTTGCGGTACTCGAGCAGCCGCGCGAGCAGCTCCTCGGCCGCCTCGCCGGGCTCCATGTCGAAGGCGTCCTCTTGCTCGGAGGGGAGCATCAGCCGCGACTTCAGCTCCAGCAGCGCGGCGATCAGGATCAGGAACTCGGTGGCGGCCTCGAGGTCGAGCTCGCCCCGCTGCTCGAGGCGTTCGATGTAGGCCAGCACGATCTCGGCGAGGTGCACCTCCAGCAGGTCCACGTCCTCGTTCAGGATCAGCGTGACGAGCAGGTCGAACGGCCCCTCGAAGATCTCCAGATCCAGGGTCCAAGGACCCTCGGTGGACCCGACCGGCGGCTTGCCGACGGCCGGCTGGTCGTTCACAGCCCCATCGCCTCCTTGGCACGCTCCATGTTGGGCACCGCGATCTCGCGCGCGCGCTCGGCGCCGCGCAGCAGCAGCCGCTCCAGCTCGCCCCGGTCGGCCAGCGCCTGTGCGCGGCGCTCGCGGAAGGGCCGCAGGTACTCGACGATCCGCTCGGAGATCTCGTCCTTGTGATCGCGACAGCCCAGCTCCCCGGTGCGGCACGTGCGGTCGATCTCGGCGACGCGCTCGGAGGGCGTCCCGAACAGCCGCTCGTACGAGAAGACGTTGCAGATCTCGGGCCGGCCGGGGTCGCCGCGGCGGATCTTCTGCGGGTCGGTGATCATCTTGCCCACCATGTCACGGATCGTGTCGGGCTCGGACCCCAGCTCGATCGCGTTGCCGTAGCTCTTGGACATCTTGCGATTGTCGATGCCGAGCAGCACCGGCGCCTCGGTCAAGACAGCCTCGGGCTCGGGGAAGACACCCGCGCCCGCTTCACCCGCGGCCGTCCCGCCGAAGAGGTGGTTGAAGCGCCGCACGATCTCGCGCGCCAGCTCCAGGTGGGGCAGCTGGTCCTGACCGACCGGAACCTTGGTCGCGTGGTACAGCGCGATGTCCGCGGTCTGGAGCACGGGATAGCCGAAGAACCCGAAGGTGTCGATCTGCTCGCCCAACTCGGCGATCTGCCCCTTGTAGGTCGGCACGCGCTCGAGCCAGGACTTCGGGGTGATCATCCCCAGCAGCAGCGCCAGCTCGGCGTGCTCGGGCACCTGCGACTGGCGGAACACGATCGAGCGCTCGGGGTCGATCCCCGCGCCGATCCAGTCGGCCAGCATCTCGATGCCGTCCGCGTGGATCCGCGACACGTCCTGATAGCCCGTGGTGAGCGCGTGGAGGTCGACCACGCCGTAGATGCAGTCGTAGTCGTCCTGGAGGCGCACCCAGTTCTGCAGCGCACCGAACCAGTGGCCGATGTGCAGCCGCCCGGTCGGGCGCATGCCGGAGAAGACCCGCTCGCGGGTCCGCGTGGGAGCGCTGGCGGGAGCCGCGGGCACGGCCGCAAGGATAACTTTGCCCGCCGACGCGCCCTCGGACCCCGTGTCCCGGATCACCTAACCTCGCGGGCATGGACACCGAGCAGGCGATCCGCTCGCGGCGCACGGTCAAGGCCTTCGAACCCCGGCCGGTCGATCGACAAACCCTGGAGGAGCTGCTGGAGCTCGCGCGCTGGGCGCCCAACCACAACCTCACGAACCCGTGGCGGTTCCGCGTGGTCGGGCCCCGCTCCCTCGACCGCCTGAAGCGGGCGGCCGGCGAGCTGGCCGTGCAGACCGCGCCCGGCGGCGCGGACCATGCGGAGCTCGCGCGCGTCGCCGCCGCGAAGCTCGAGCGCGCGCCGACGCTGGTCGTGTGCTCGGTGACGCGCTCACCCGATCCCGTGCGGGACGAGGAGGATCTGCATGCCGCTGCCGTCGCCGCGTACATCGTGCTGCTCGGCGCACACGCGCGCGGCCTCGCGGGGTACTGGCGCACGCCGGGCGTGCTGCGCACCGGCGCCGGATGCGACGCGGTCGGGCTGCCCGCCGACGAGCGCTTCGTGGGACTGCTCTACCTCGGGCACGCCAGGCAATCGGCGGAGGCGCCCGGCCGCGAGCCGGTCGAGCACTACGCGCAGTTCCTGGACTAGTCCCCCGAGGCCGTAGAGTTCGGGAGATGGCTTCGTTCTCGCAGACGGACTTCGACCTCCCCCCGGAGCGGGTGAAGGAGCTGGTCGAGGGCGGCGAGGCGCAGCTCGTCGACGTGCGCGAGCCCTACGAGTGGGAGGCGGGCCGGATCGCCGGCGCCGTGCACATCGAGCTCGAGCGCCTGCCCGGGCGCGCTGGTGAGATCGACCAGGGCAGGCCGGTCATCTTCCAGTGCCGCATGGGGCGCCGCTCCGCGTTCGCCGTCGAGGCGTTCCGCAACGGCGGCTACGACGCGTACAACATGACCGGCGGCATCCAGGCGTGGGCCGAGGCCGGCCTCCCGCTGGAGCCGGAGGGCGGCACGGTCGCCGACCACTGACGACCGGAGGCGGCGCGGTCGCCGCCGCTCAGCCGGCGCGCGCCGCCCGCAGCGCCGCCTCGCGGTCGCGGAACTCCCGCCGCTGCACGATCAGCCCGTCCCGGACCTCGATCACCTCGTGGACGCGCATGTCGACCGGCGCCCCGCTGGACCTCCCGCGCCCGGTCAGCCGCACCGTCGCGACCACCACCCCCGGTCGCTCCTCGTAAGCCTCCTCGGTCTCGAGGTCGAGCTCCGTCCAGCTCTCCCAGAACTCCGCGATCCAGCGGCCCACGCCTTCGTGCGCGACGTAGGTGCCGTCCATCACCCCGGTCCCCGTGTGCCACACGGCCCGGGGATCGACGAGTGACAGGACGTCCGCCGGGTCCTGACTGTCGAAGCCGGCGCTGTAGGCGGCGTGCGCGCGCCGCACGATGTCGGCGCTGTCGCCCATCGTCAGGGCCTCGTCCAGGCCCGCCGCGCGGCGGGCCTCGTCGCGATCACCGAACGAGCGCACCGACAGGATCTTTTCGTCGCGAAACGTGAACACGTGCGCGATCCGCGCCTGCACCGCCGCGCCGCTGCGCGCACCGACTCCCTCGACGCTCACATAGGCCAGCACCTGCTCGCCCGCCGCGAGGATCTGCTCCGGCACGTTGCGGAACTCGCCGAACGTCCGCCGCGCATCGGTCCACAGCTCGCGCACGCCGTCGTGGCCCCGGTAGACGCCGCCGCCGGGGCCGGGCACGATGTACGTGTGCCACTCGACCTGCGGGTGCAGGCCCTCCAGCGCGGCCTCGATGTCGCCTCGGTTGAAAGCGTCATAGCCGTCCCGCACCACGGCCAGCCGGTCGGTCATCGGCTCAGAGCGGCTGGCGCACCACGGGCTTGCGGGTCGCGCCAACCTCGTCGAGGCGCCGCACCGGGGTCGTGTAGGGCGCGTTGCGGGCCAGCTCGGGATCCTGCTCGGCCTCGGCCAGGATCTCCTCGACAGCGGCGGCGAACGCGTCGAGCGTCTCCTTGGCCTCCGTCTCGGTGGGCTCGATCATCAGCGCCTCGTCCACCAGCAACGGGAAGTACACGGTGGGCGGGTGGAACCCGTGGTCGAGCAGCCGCTTCGCGATGTCGAGCGTCTTCACGCCCAACTCGCGCTTGGCGCGGGCGCCCGACAGCACGAACTCGTGCTTGCAAAGCCGGTCGAACGCGATCGGCAGGTAGTTCCCGGCGCGGCCCCTGCGCATCAGTGCAAGCAGGTAGTTGGCGTTCAGCACCGCGGTCTCCGAAGCCTCGCGCAGGCCGTCGCCGCCGAGGCTCAGGATGTATGCGTAGGAGCGCACGAACACTCCGAAGTTGCCCTGGAAGCCGCGCAGCCTGCCGATCGAGCGGGGGCGCTCGAAGTCGAGCTCGAAGTGCGGCTCCGTGCCGTTCGAGCCCTCGACCTTGACGACCTGCGGCCGTGGCAGGAACGGCTCGATGCGGTCCGACACCGCGATCGGGCCGGCGCCCGGGCCGCCGCCGCCGTGCGGCTGGGAGAAGGACTTGTGCAGGTTCACGTGGACGATGTCGAACCCCATGTCGCCGGGGCGGGAGATGCCCATCACGGCGTTCAGGTTGGCCCCGTCGTAATAGAGCGTCGCGCCCGTGCCGTGCACGATCTCCGCAATCTCCTCGATGCGCTCATCGAACAGTCCCAGCGTGTTCGGGTTCGTGAGCATCAGGCACGCGACATCCTCGTCGGCCTTCGCGCGCAGGTCCTCGACATCGATGCCCCCGCGCTCGTCGGTGGCGACCTTCACAACTTGGTACCCGGCCATGGTGACGGTCGCAGGGTTCGTGCCGTGCGCCGTATCGGGCGTCAGCACCTTCGCGCGGGACTCTCCGCGGTCCGCGTGGTACGCGCGCGTCAGCAGCAGCCCGGCCAGCTCGCCGTGCGCGCCGGCGGACGGCTGGAGGCTGACGTGCGGCAGCCCGCAGATCTCAGACAGGGAGCGCTGCAGCAGCCACATCAGCTCGAGCGCGCCCTGGGCGCGCGCAGGCGGGGTGAGCGGATGCAGCCGGGCGTGGCCCGGCAGCGCGGCGACGCGCTCGTTGACCTTCGGGTTGTGCTTCATCGTGCATGAGCCGAGCGGGTAGAAGCCCGTGTCGAGGTCGAAGTTACGCCGCGAGATGCGGTTGTAGTGACGCACGATCTCGGGTTCCGAGACTTCCGGCAGCCGCGGTGCCTGCGCGCGCAGCATCTCGCCCGGGATCAACTCGGCGAGCGGCCGGACGGGCACGTCCGGCACCGGCAGCACCGCTGCGCGGCGCCCTGTGACGGAGCGCTCGAAGATCGTCCTCGCGCGGTCGCGCTGCATTGCGGTCTCGTTCACGTGCTCACCGCCTCCGTCGCGCCCGTCCGCGCGGCCGCGACCGCGCGCTCGAGCGCGTCGGCCAGCAGGTCGATGTGCGCGCGCGTGCGGCGCTCGGTGATCGCGATCAGCAGCCCGTCCTCCCACTCCGGGTAGTCGCCGCCCAGCGGGTAGCCCGCGTTCAGGCCCTCGGCCGCGCAGCGGCGCAGGACCGCCTCGACCGGAGCGTCCAGGCGCACCGCGAACTCGCGCACGACGGGACGGGTGTGCAGCGGCTCGACGCCGTCGATCGCCGCCAGGCGCTCGCGCGCGTATGCGGTCCGCTGCGCCATCAACTCCCCGATCTCGACGATCCCCGCGCGGCCCAGCCAGCTCAGGTAGATCGTGGCGGCCAGCGCATTCAGCTGCTGGCTCGTGCAGATGTTCGACGTCGCCTTCTCGCGCCGGATGTGCTGCTCGCGCGTCTGGAGCGTGAGCACGAACCCGCGGCGCCCGTCCACATCCGTCGTCTCACCGGCGATGCGCCCGGGCATGCGACGGATGTGCTCTTCGCGCGCGGCGAAGAAGCCGACCGAGGGGCCGCCGTAATCGAGCCGGTTGCCCAGTGGCTGGCCTTCGCCCACGGCGACGTCGGCGCCGAACTCACCGGGTGGGCGCAGCACGCCGAGCGTGAGCGCGTCGACCGCGACGATCAGCAGCGCACCGGTGCGCTTGGCGACCGGCGCGAGCGCGGCCAGGTCCTCGATCGCGCCGATGAAGTTCGGCTGCTGCAGGAACACGGCGGCGGTGTCGTCGTCCAACGCGGCCTCGAGCGCGGCAAGGTCGGTCGCTCCGTCCCTCAGCGGCACCTCCTCGACCGTGGTGCCGTAACCGGCGGAGTAGGTGGTGAGCGACTCGCGTGAATGCGGGTGCAGGCCGCGCGAGACGAGGAACTTCACGCGCCCGGTGGCGCCGCGGGCGAGGTAGGCGGCGGCGGCGACCGACGACGGGCCCTCGTACAGCCCCGCGCTCGCGACGGGCAGGCCGGTGAGCTCGCAGATCGAGGTCTGGAACTCGAACATCGCCTGCAGCGTGCCCTGCGAGATCTCGGGCTGGTACGGCGTATAGGGAGTCAGGAACTCCGAGCGTTGCGTGATCGAATCGACGATCGCCGGCACGTAGTGGTCGTACATGCCCGCGCCGAGGAAGCTGATCTCGTGGTCCGCGCTCGTGTTGCGCGCCGCAAGCTCGGCGAGCCGCTCATAGACCGCCTGCTCGGTCATGCCGTCGGGCAGCTCCAGCGGCCGGTCGAGCCGCACGCCGGCGGGCAGGTCGGCGAACAGCTCCTCGACAGCGCCCACGCCGATCGCGGCGAGCATCTGCTCGCGGTCGGCTGCGGTCGCTGAGGTGTAGCGCGTCACGAGCGAGCGGTCAGTCTTCGGATGAGAGCAGCGCCTCGTATGCCTCGGCCGACAGCAGCTCGTCGGCCTCGCCGGCGTTGCTGAGCCTGACCTTCACGAGCCAGCCGGCGGTGTACGGGTCCTCGTTGACCAGCTCCGGGGTCTCGGAAGCAGCCTCGTTCACCGCGGTCACCTCGCCCGACATCGGGGCGATCACGTCGGACACCGCCTTCACCGACTCGACCTCGGCGTAGGACTGGTCCTTGGTCACGGTCGCGCCCACCTCGGGCGGGTCGTAGAACACGACCTCGCCGAGCGCGTCCTGCGCGTACCAGGTGATGCCGAAGGTTCCGATGTCGCCCTCGATGCGCACCCAGTCGTGCTCGGGGTGATAGCGCAGGTCATCCGGATAGTTGTCGGCCAACTTCAGTCTCCCTTGTCGTAGAGCGGCTTCTTCGCGACCCGCGCGGCGCGCTCTTTTCCGCGCACGTCGACGGTCAGATCCGTGCCGGGCCGGGCGAGGTCGGCGCGGACGTAGGCCATCCCGATGCCCACGCCCATGCAGGGCGAGAGGGTACCGCTCGTGACCGCGCCCACGGTCTCGCCCTCGTGTAGTACGGCGCACTGCGGGCGCGGGATGCCCTGCCCGGTGAAGACGAATGGCGCGAGCTTGTCCGTGGTGCCGTGCGCGGCCTGGTCGCGCAGCCGTTCCACGCCCACGAAATCGGTGTCCAGCGCGCAGGCCCATCCGATGCCCGCCTCGATCGGCGTGCGGTCCGTGCTGAGATCGTTGCCGTACAGCGGGTAGCAGACCTCGAGCCGCAGGGTGTCGCGCGCGCCGAGCCCGGCGGGTGTCGCGCCCGCCGCCAGCAGGGCGTCCCAGACCGCGGTCGCGGCGCCCGGCTCGATCAGCAGCTCGGCGCCGTCCTCGCCCGTGTAGCCGGTGCGGCACACGAGCGCGGGAACACCGGCGACGGTCGCATCCGCGTGATGGAAGCGGGCCGGCACTGCTCCCTCGATCAGTCCCTCGAGGATCTCGACCGCGCGCGGCCCCTGCACCGCGAGCATCGCGTAGTCGGCCGAGACGTCGGTGACCTCGACGCCTTCGAACGCCTCCGCCTGGCGGCGAAACCAGTCGAAGTCCGAGTCGGAGTTGGACGCGTTCACGACGGTCAGGAACCGCTCCGCTCCGTTCGCCGGGGCGAGCCGGTAGGTGAACAGGTCGTCGAGCACTCCTCCGTCCTCGCGGCACAGCAGCGCATACTGTGCGCCGCCCGGCTCGATCTTGCGGATGTCGTTGCTGAGCAGATGCTGCAGGAATGCCGCCGCGCGCGGCCCGCGGGTCGCGATCTCGCCCATGTGCGAGACGTCGAAGACGCCGGCCCCGGTGCGCACCGCGACGTGCTCGGGGCGCACGCCCTCATACTGCACGGGCATCTCCCACCCGGCGAACGGGACCATCCGCGCACCGGCGCGCAGATGCGCCTCGTGCAGGGGCGTGTGGCGGAGCGCGGAGGCCGTGGCGGACAAGGCCACATGACCCTAGCAAGGGGCCTCTCACAAACCCTTAAAGGAGAGCGGCTAGAACCATTCGGAGCGCGGCATCGCGGCGCCGCCTAGAGTTTCGATATCCGGGGCGCGCTTCGGCAGGGGCGCTCCACCCGACCCGAAGGGAGCTTCAGTGACGATCGAACACGAGCAGCGGCGACTCCATGCCGTGGGAGGACCCGAAGAGGTCCGCCGCACCTTCGAGACGGCCCTGTTCGAGGTCAAGCGCGTGATCGTCGGCCAGGAGGAGATGCTGGAACGGGTGTTCGTCGCGCTGCTCGCCGACGGCCACGTACTGCTCGAGGGGGTGCCCGGGCTGGCGAAGACGATGACCATCAAGGCCACCAGCGACGTCCTGGGCGGCAGCTTCAAGCGCATCCAGTTCACGCCCGACCTCGTGCCCTCGGACCTGATCGGGACCCGCATCTACAGGGCTGACCGGCACAGCTTCGAGACCGAGCTGGGGCCCGTGTTCTGCAACTTCCTGCTGGCCGACGAGATCAACCGCGCGCCTGCCAAGGTGCAGTCCGCGCTGCTCGAGGTGATGCAGGAGCGCCAGGTCACGATCGGCCCCGACACCTTTCACTCTCCACACCCGTTCCTGGTGCTCGCGACGCAGAACCCGATCGAGTCCGAGGGGACCTACCCGCTGCCCGAGGCCCAGGTCGACCGGTTCATGTTCAAGGTCGTCGTCGGCTACCCGTCCGAGAACGAGGAGGTGGCCGTCGTGGACCGCTCCCTGGCCACCGCGCCGGAGATCGAGCAGGTGCTCTCGCCGGAGCGCCTCGTCGCCGCGCAGCAGGCCACGCAGGAGGTGTTCGTCGACCGCGCCGTGAACGAGTATGCGGTCGCCCTGGTGGGCGCGACCCGCGACCCCGCAAGGTACGGGCTCGACGACATCTCCCCTTACATCGAGTACGGGGCCAGTCCCCGCGGGTCGATCAACCTGATCCACGGAGGGCGGGCGCTCGCGCTGCTGCGCGGCCGCGGGTTCGTGCTGCCCGACGACGTGCGCGCGCTGGCGCTGGACGTGCTGCGCCACCGCTTGGTGCTGACCTACGAGGCGCTGGCCGAGGGCGTCGGCGCCGATGCGCTGCTGGACCGCGTGATCGCGGCCGTCCCGGTGCCGGAGGTGACCCTGTCGCGGAGCGAGGTCGCGTGATCGGTCCGCCGTCCGGCGTCGGCCGTCGGCCGTCCATCCGCAGGGGACATCTGGCGGCCATCGGATCGGATGCTGCCGCCACGCCTGCGGAGGCCCCTGCGGCAGTCATCAAGGGGCTCGACCTGACCGTGCGGCGGCGCATCGATTCGCTCGTCGCCGGTGAGCACCGCTCGCCCTCGCTTGGACACGGCACCGAGATCGCGCAGGTGCGCCCGTACCAGTTCGGCGATGACGTGCGCCAGATCGACTGGGCCGCGACCGCGCGCACCGGTGACCCGCACGTGCGGGTGCAGGTCGCGGAGCGCACGCTCGCCACGTGGCTGCTGCTGGACGTGTCGGCCTCGATGAGCTTCGGCACCGCCGACCGGCGCAAGGCCGACGTGGCCGAGGGCGCGGCCCTCGCGGTCGGGCACCTCGCCACGCGCCAGGGCAACCGGCTGGGCGTCATGACCTTCGGCGCGCGCGAGGCGCGGGTCGTGCCGCCGCTGCAGGGCCGCCAGGGCCTGCTGCGGCTGCTGCTGACGCTGCGTTCCGGACACGAGCCCGACGGCGCGGGCCCGACCGACCTCGCCGACGCGATGCTCCGCGCGGGGCGGCTGGCGCGGGCGCGCGGGCTCGTGGTCGTGGTCTCCGACTTCCGCGGCACGCGCGCGTGGCGCAAGCCGATGATGCGGCTGCTGAACCGCCATCACGTGATCGCGCTCGAGGTGCGCGACCCGCGCGAGCAGGAACTGCCGGCCATCGGCGACCTGTGGCTCGTCGATCCCGAGACCGGGCGCCAGCTACGGGTCGACACGAACCGACGCAAGATCCGTGAGCGGTTCGCGGCACGCGCCGCGGCGGAGCGGGACGAGCTGACCCGCGACATGCGCCGCGTGGGCGCCGAGCACATCGTGCTGTCCACCTCCGGCGACTGGCTGCGCGAGCTTGCGCGCCATCTGAACCGCGCCAACGCGCGCAGGCGCCGATGAGCTTCGAGTGGCCGCTCGCGCTGCTGGGACTGCTCGCGGTCCCGCTGACCATGGCGCTGTACGCGCGGGCCCAGAGGCGCCGGCGTGCGTACGCTGTGCGCTTCACCAACCTGGAGCTGCTGGGCAGCGTCGTGACCGGGTCGCCCGGGTGGCGGCGCCACCTGCCGCCGCTGCTCTTCCTCGCGGCGCTCGCCGCGCTGACCGTCGCGGTCGCTCGCCCGCACGTGAACGTCGACGTCGCCAAGGAGGAAGCGACGGTGATGCTGACCACGGACTCCTCCGGCTCGATGCAGGCGACCGACGTCACCCCCAACCGCCTCGACGCCGCCCGCAGCGCGGCGAAGGGCTTCACGAACCGGCTCCCCGAGAAGTTCCGGCTGGGGCTCGTGTCCTTCAGCAACGTCGCGCAGCTGCTCGTGCCCCCGACGTCCGACCGCGCGCCGGTGCGAAACGCGATCGACTCCCTGCAGGCGGAGGGCGGCACCGCGATCGGCACCGCGCTCGAGACCGCGCTCACGGGGCTCCAGCCGGTGATCGAGCAGGACCAGCGCAAACGTGAGCGCGAGGGACGCAAACGCGGCGCACCACCCGCGGTCGTCGTGCTGCTGTCCGACGGCTACTCGACGACCGGGCCGCCACCGCTCGATGTCGCCCGCCGCGCGCGCGAGCTGCGAGTACCGGTCAACACGGTCGCGCTCGGCACGAGCAACGCGACCGTCACGCTGTCGGACCGCCTCGGCACAACGCGCAACGTGCGCGTCCCGCCCGACCGCCGCACGCTGCGCCGCATCGCGGACGTGACCGGGGGACAGTACTTCGGCGCAGCCGACCAGGAGCGACTCCAGAAGATCTACGACAGCCTCGGCTCGCGGATCGGGTTCCGCAAGGAGGAGCGGGAGGTGACCGTCGCCTTCGCGGCCGGCGGCCTGGGCCTGATGCTGGCCGGGGGCCTGTTGTCGATGATGTGGTTCGGGCGCCTGCCCTAGAAATCCTCGGGCCTCTCCGCGAGGATGATCCGCGCGGTCGCCTGCCCCTTCGCGCCGCGGTCCGCGTCGCCGCGATTGCGGGCGAGGTCCGCCGCGCGGTCCATGGCGACCCAGCGCATCAGCTTCGAGGACAGAAGCGGTGGTCCCAGTTGCGCTCGCCGACCGGTTTGGACTGAACGGAACTCTAGGCTGCGGCGCCGGGCGCCGTCACCGATCAGGACAAGGCGTCGATGCCCCAGCTGCTGGTGACCGAGCGACCGGGCTCCAGCCGGACCAGGTCCACCCCGGTCCGGAACGCGTTCGGCGGGCAGGTCATCGGCTCGACGGCGAGGCTGCGCCGCGCGACGTCCGGCAGCGGGTCACCGGTGAACACCATCAGGTAGGGGTAGCCCTCGTCGACCCAGAGACACACGCCGTTACCGTGATCGGGGTCACGCAGCTCGACCCGCGCGCGGCCATCGTCGTCGCGCTCGAGGTCGGTGAAGCAGTGATCGAGCGCGATCGCGCCGATCCGCCGCGCGCGGCGGAAGTCGTGCTCGCCGCCCTCCACCGCAGCGCTGCCGACCGGGAGGCCGCGCTCGTCCGCGCGCAGCACGGTACGCGCCGGCACCCGCAGGACGGCCGAGTCCACGCGCGCGGTGCCGGCGGTCAGGTAGGGATGCGCCCCGCTCCCATAGGGGCAGGCCGCGGGCCCGGCATTGGTGGCCGTCGTGCGCACCCGCAGGCCGTCGCCGGAAAGCGCGTACTCGATGCGCAGCGCGAGCGAGAACGGATAGCCGGGCCGCGGATGCAGCAGGTGCTCGAGCACGACCCGGTGCGGCTCACGCTCCGCCACGGTCCAGGGTGACCAGCGCACGAGGCCGTGCAGCGCGTTCTGGCGCTCCGGCTCGTTGATCGGAAGCTGGTGCCGGCGGCCGCCGAACTCGTAGCTCCCGTCCGCGAGGCGGTTGGGCCATGGGCACAGCACCTGCCCACGCCCCGAGGGGCTGATCTCGTGATCCCCGTATCCGTCGAGCAGGTCCCGCCCCGCAGCCCGGTGGGTGCGAAGCCCCGCGCCGACCGCGGTGACGACGGTGCGCTGATCGCCCAGCACGATCTCGATCTGCTCGCCCGACGGGGAAATGGCCGCCATCCCCGCATGAAGTCCGGTCGCGGCGATCGCCGTTACAGGCCCAGGCCGGCGGCCGTCGGCTGCCCGGCGTAGGGTCCGGCGCCGGTCAGGTTCCCAGCGCCGCAGCGCGCGGCCAGCGCCAGGGCCGCGTCGACGTCCAGCCCGGAGCCGAGCCCGAAGGTGAGCCCGGCCGCGAAGGAGTCGCCGGCGCCGTAGGCATCGACAACCGGACCCGCGAGCGGGGCCGCCCGGAACGATCCGCTGCGCCCCGCACGCGCCGCGTAGGTACCGCCGGCCGCGCCGCGCGTGGCGACCGTCAGGCGGGCCGACCAGCCGTCCCGCGCCCGATCGTCCTGCTCGCCGGGGTCGTCCGAGCTGCGCACGAGCGCGTCGAGCGTCACGCCGCTGCCGCTCAGCGCATCGCGCGCCCGGGGCGTCGCGACCAGCGTCGCGGCCGCACGCGCGGCGCGCAGCGACCCCGCATCCCCGCCGGTGAAGTACACGCCGTCCAGCTCGGCGAGCCGGTCCCACGGCAGGTCGTCGACCCCCAAGGGCACGAGGCGCTCACCGAGCACCGCGATCGTGCGCTCTCCTCGCGAGTCGAGCAGCGCCACCGCGCGTCGCTGGGGACGATCGCGCACGACCGCGACGACATCCACCCCGTAGGCGCGCAGCTGCTCCGCGGCGCGGCGCCCGTGGTCGTCGTTTCCGAGCGCCGTGAAGAACGTCGCGGTCCCGCACAGCTTGGCGAGCTGCACGGCTGCGACCGCACCCCCACCCCCCGCCTCCTCCCACCACTGTTTCGCGTGGACGATCTCGCCGGCGAGCGGCACTTGCGTGACCGTCAGGAAGTCGACCCACTCGACGTGCCCGACCACCGCGAACCGGGACATGACCGCGACGATATCCAGTGCTGCCCGCGGCGCGGCGCTCGCCGCGGGCGGTTCAGGTCGGTCCCGGCCCGAAGCCGCCGAACGCCGAGAATGGATTGTGGCCGGTCAGCTCCCAGCCGATCGCCGAGCTCGGCTCGGCCTTCACCTGCGCCCCCGCGGGCGCCTCGGAGCCGATCCGGGCCGCGAGCGCGCGCGCCTCGTCATCCGTCGCGGTCCCGACCAGCAGGTACTTCCAGCGCCTCAGCAGCGGGCTGATGCCCTCGCCCTCCAGGCGCTCGGCCAGCTCGACGGCGTCCCCGTGGGTCGCCAGGTCGACGCGCACCTGCCACTCGGCGTAGCCGAGCGTCCGCGACTCGTCGGCCTCACGCTCGTTCTGGCGCCGCCGCTCCGCGGCGACTTCGGCCTCCGTCTGGGGCAGCGGCACCGATGCGTCCTCCCAGCTCTCCTCGACGGGATGCCAGCGCTGCAGCGGGGCCACCTCCGCGGCGACCTGCTGGTCTGCCAGCACCGCGCGCACGGCCTCATCGGCGGCCGCGGCCTGGCGCGCGGTCGACGCGTAGAAGAACACCTCCGGGCCGTCGCGGGTCACGATCACGCCGCTGCCGAGCTGCTCGCGCACCTCGCGCTCGAACTGGCGCTCGCGCAGGTAGCGCCCGAAGTGCAGGATGCTCCCCTCGTCGGCGAACTCGACGCGGATGCGGAAGTCGTCGGCCATCGGCGGCATTGTCTCAGGAACCGGGACCGGCCCGTCGCTACCCGAGGCAGCGCGCGAGCGGGGCGCGGTCCGACTCGCTGGGCACGCGCTCGAAGCCGACCAGCACGTTGCCGTAGCGGAAGTAGTAATCGTCGATGTTCTCGATGTTCGCCTGCGCGGCCAGTTCCTTCCAGGCGGCCGCGCGCTGCTCCGCGGCGGCCGGTGTGGTCTCCACCGCGACGTCGGCGCTGATCAGCCCGGAGCGCGAGCGCGTGGTGAAGTCGATGCCGCTGTCGGTGCTCCGCGGTTCGATCCTCCAGCCCCGATCGCGCAGGCAGCGCTGCAGTTCGGCCTGGCCGAACACCTTGCCGCCGGCAAGGTCCTTGGTGCCGCCGTCATCCCCTCCTCCGCAGGCGACGAGCAGGAGCGCAGACAGAAGTACCGCGAGCCCGGAAGCGCGAGCTACTTCAAGAACTCCGGGATGTCGATCTCGTCGTCCCCGATCTCCAGCTCGCGGCGCACGCGGTCGTCGTAGACCACGTCGCGGCGGCCGGGTATCTGGCGCGCCCCGCTGCGGCGCGGCGGGCCGTCGAAGCCGGTCGCGATCACCGTCACGCGCACCTCGTCCTCGAGGTTGTCGTCGATCACGGAGCCGAAGATGATGTTGGAGTTCTTGTCGGCGGCGGAGGTGACCATCTCGGCCGCCTCGTTGACCTCGAACAGGCCCAGGTCCCGGCCGCCGGTGATGTTCAGCAGGATGCCGGTCGCGCCCTCGACCGACTCCTCCAGGAGCGGAGAGGAGATCGCGTTCTTGGCGGCCTCGGCGGCGCGGTTCTCGCCCGACGCGACGCCGATGCCCATCAGCGCCGACCCCGCGTCGCGCATGATCGTGCGCACGTCCGCGAAGTCGAGGTTGATCAGGCCCGGCACCGTGATCAGGTCGGTGATGCCCTGGACGCCCTGGCGCAGCACGTTGTCGGCCTCCCTGAAGGCATCCAGGATGCTGGTGCGGCGCTCGACCATCTGGAGCAGGCGATCGTTGGGGATCGTGATCAGGGTGTCGACCTTCTCGCGCAGCGCGCGAATGCCCTGGTCGGCCTGCTCGGCGCGGCGGGCGCCTTCGAACTCGAACGGGCGGGTGACGACGCCGACCGTGAGGGCGCCGATCTCGTCCTTGGCGATCTCGGCCACCACCGGCGCGCCGCCGGTACCCGTCCCGCCGCCCTCGCCGGCGGTCACGAAGACCATGTCCGCACCCTTGAGCGACTCCTTGATCTCGTCGTGGCTCTCCTCGGCGGCCGCGAACCCGACATCGGGGTTGGCGCCGGCGCCGAGCCCCTTGGTCAAGGACGAGCCGATGTTCAGCTTGATGTCGGCGTCCGTCATCAGGAGCGCCTGGTTGTCGGTGTTCACCGCGATGAACTCGACGCCCTTGAGACCGGCGTCGACCATCCGATTGACGGCGTTCGTCCCGCCGCCGCCGACGCCGACCACCTTTATGACCGCGAGATAGCTAGAGCTTTCCATGTGTCAGGACTCCTCCCGGACCGAGCGAAGCCTCAAGTAAGGGTAGAGAAACCGCCGATCCTGCCTTTGGGCCTCCTGGTCCGTCTGGATTCGGCACCATAGGTGAAATTCCCGGCTCCTGCAACGCTCTGCACGAGTTCGGTCGCCGCGCCGGCCCTCCGCGCCCGCAAGTCTCGACGCGAGGTGGAGGTTCCCAACCCTCGAGCTTGGGTCGAGCCTATGGGGTGACGGGAGCGCTGCCCGCCGCGCCGGTGGCGCCGGTCGGCCCGGCTTCCGCGGGCGCGGCGGCGAGGGCCGCCGCCTGCGTGTCCACGGCGGCGCCGGCGGCCGCCTCCAGGACGGCCGTGTCGGCCGCGGCCGGCCCCGCTGCGCCCTGCTCGTAGGCGGCGGACGGGCGCTCGGGGATCCGCAGATCGAGATACGCGGCCGCGGCCGCGGGGCTGTCGGCCAGCACCCGGGCCGCCGCGGCCCATTTGGCGGCCAGCCTGAGCGGGGCGCCGAAACGCAGGGTGGGACCGCCGTTCACCGCGACGCGCACCCCGTCGCGGGCGCGGTAGGCCCGGATCAGGAGGGGGCGCAGCTCCTCCGGCGCGCCCGCGATCACCCGCACGAGCCCGGCCTCGGCCCCCTTGCCGAGCCGGCGCCCGCCGGGGAGGGCGTCCACCTTCACGGCCGGCAGCCGGGTGTCGCGCTCGCGCGGCAGCAGGGTGCCGTCGCCGGCCACCGCGACGCGCCGGCCGTCACCGGCCACGAGCGCCGCCACCGGCCGGTGCTCGCGCACGCTGATCAGCAGCTTGTGGGGCAGGTCGGCGTCCACGGAGACCGACTGCACCGCGGGAAACGCCGCCACCGCGCGCCGCAGCTCGGCCTCGCTGTAGTTGAGCGTCGTCATCCGCAGCGCGGCCTGGCGCAGCGTGCGGCGGATCGCCGGCGCGTCCCTCGTGGTCAGCCCCGCCACCTGCACCTGCTCGACGCGCACCAGCGAGGAGTCACGCAGCCACGTCCAGCCGAGCCATCCCAGCGCCGCCAGCACGAGCGCGATGCACCCGGCCACGAAGCGCGGCGAGAGCGGCATCCGGTCAAGTGTCGCGAGTCCCCGGCCGGCTGACGTGGACGGCGCGGTCGCGGCGGACGTTGGCGACCCCTCCGGTGCGCTCACGAAGCCTCCCACGGGAACTCGACGTCGCCGAGCAGCTGCACCTCGGGCTCGAGCATCACGCCGGAGTGCTCGCGCACGCGGCGCCGCCCTTCGCCGATCAGCGCCACGACGTCGGCCGTGGTGGCGGAGCCGAGGTTCTCGATGAAGTTGGCGTGCACGGGGCTGAACCGCGCACCTCCGATCTCCAATCCCTTGCACCCGGCCGCCTCGAGCAGCGCGCCCGCGGAGCGGCCCGCGTCGTCGGCCTCGGGGTTCTTGAAGGTCGATCCGAACGTCTTGATCCCCGACGGCTGGGCCTCGCGCCGGCGGGCGCGCAGCTCGGCGAGCGCAGCCTTCACGCGCACCGGGTCCTGCGGCACCAGCGCAAACGACGCGCGGGCCACGACCTCGCCCGGCCCCAGGTTGGAGCGACGGTAGGCGAAGCCGAGATCCTCGGGGCGACGGCGATCGATGCCCTGCGCGGTGGCCACCTCGACCCACTCCAGGATGCGGCCCAGCTCCCCGCCATAGGCGTTCGCGTTCATCCGCACGGCGCCGCCCACGGTGCCGGGGATGCTGACGCCGAACTCGATTCCCGACAGGCCGAGCGCGGCCGCGCGCGCCGCGGCCTGCGGCAGGCGGGCGCCACCCCCGCACAGGAGGCGGTCGGCTTCGTGCTCTATCGCGGCGAGGGGTCCGTCCAATTTCAAGGCAAGTCCTGCGAAACCAAGGTCCGCTACCAGCAGGTTCGATCCCGAGCCCACGACTCCTACGTCGAGGCCCTGCTGCTGCGCCCAGGCCAGCAATCCCTGGAGCTCCTCGCCGGTGCGTGGGCGCCCGAACCAGCCTGCGTTGCCGCCCGTCCGAATCGTCGTGAGCCGCGCCAGCGGATAGTCGCGCTGCACGTGCTCGGGAGGCTCTGCGCGGCTCATCCCTGCTCACCTTCCAGCCTGCGGACCAGCCCCGCGGCGACCGCGTCCACGTCGCCTGCGCCGAGCGTCACGACCAGATCGCCCGCAACGACCCTGCCGGCCAGCACCCCCACGGCCTCCTCGCGCGTGGGCAGCCACCACACCTCGCGCCCGCCGGCGTGGTCGGCGGCCGCGCGCGCCACCAGCGCCCCGCTCACGCCCGGGTAGTCCTCGGGGCGCTCCCGCGCGCGGTAGACGTCGAGCACAACGACCACATCCGCTTCCGCGAGCGCGCGCCCGAGATCGGCGTGGGTGTGGGCGGTGCGCGAGTACAGGTGCGGCTGGAACACCGCCACGAGGCGCCGCGGCTCCAGTGCGCGCGCCGCGGCGAGCGTGGCCGCGACCTCGGTCGCGTGGTGTGCGTAGTCGTCGAACACGCGCACGCCGCCAACTTCGCCCTTCGCCTCGAATCGGCGCCCGGCCGGCTGGAAGGACTCCAGCGCGCGCGCAGCCCGCGCCGGGTCGAACCCGGCAGCGCGCGCGGCGCCGATCGCCGCCAGCGCGTTCAGGACGTTGTGCTCGCCGGGGACGGGCACCGCCACGTCGGTCACGTCCTCGCCGTCCACCACGAGGGTGAACAGCATCCCGGCGCCGATCGCTCGCACGTCGCGGGCACGCAGCGCGGCGCGGTCGGAGAGGCCGAACTCCACACTCGCCGCGACGCCCGCGCCTTCCCATGCGACCACCGCGCCGGACGCGCGCACGCTCGCGAGGAAGTCATCGAAGGCCCGGCGGACCTCGAGCTCGGAGGCATAGGTGGAATGGTGGTCGAGCTCGACGTTGGTGAGGACGGCGACCTCCGGCTCGAAGTTCAGGAACGAGCGATCCGACTCATCCGCCTCCACCGCCATCCACTCGCCACTGCCCCAGACCGCGTTCGGCCGGTGGCCGCCGCCGGGCGACGTCAGCTCCGCCCCGATTGCATAGCCGACCGCCTCCCCACAGCCCGCCAGCGCGTGCGCGGTCATCGCCGTCGTGGTGGTCTTGCCGTGCGTGCCCGCGACGGCGATCACGCGCCGCATCGATGCGGCGGCGGCGAGCAGCTCACCGCGGTGGTGAACCGCCGTGCCGCGCCGCCGCGCGGCCAGCACCTCGGGCAGCTCGGCGGGGATCGCCGTCGAGACCACCAGCTCGGTGTCCGCGGCGGCGTGCGCCACGTCGTGCCCGACCTGCGGATCGATGCCGGCCGCGCGCAGCTCGTCGAAGTACGGCGTCTGCGCCGCGTCACAGCCGCTCACCTGTGCACCCAGGGCGCGAGCGATCAGCGCGAGCCCGCTCATGCCGGCGCCGCCGATGCCGACGAAGTGCAGTTTGCGCGCGGCCCACGGGCGATCCTCCGACGCAGCCGTCTGGCGGCCGGCCGCCGACAGCACCTCGGCCGCGATGCTCCGGGCCGCGTCGGGACGCGCCGCGGCGCGCGCGGCCTGCGCCATCTGCTGCAGCCGCTCCCGGTCGCCGAGCAGCTCCTCCACCTGCGCGCGCAGCCGCGCCGGGTCCAGCTCCTCGTCGGGGATCACCACCGCTGCGCCGGCGTCCGCCATCCAGCGTGCATTCTTGGCCTGGTGATCGGCGGTCGCGTGCGGGTACGGGATCAGGATCGCGGGCCGGCCCGCCGCGGCGATCTCGAAGACGGAGCCCCCGGCCCGCGCGACCACGAGATCGCTCGCCGCGAGCGGATCGGCCAGCGAATCCAGATACTCGATCACCCGGTAGCCCGGCCGCTCACCGGAGCGGGCGCGCACCTCCGCGAAGTCGCGCGCGCCGGCGATGTGCAGCACGTGCGCGGGCCCGTCGCCCAGCGCCGCGACCGTCGCCTCGTTCACCGAGCGCGCGCCGAGGCTCCCGCCGAAGACCAGGACGCACGGCACGTGCGGCGGGACGCCCAGCCGGGCCCGGGCCGCAGTGCGGTCGGCATCGGCCACCGCGCGCGGCACCGGGCGGCCGGTGACCAGGTAGCGGTCGCCGTCCCGTCCCGCGATCGGGAACGCGAGGCACACGCGCCGCGCGAACGGCGCGAGCATCCGGTTGGCGAGTCCGAGATGGCTGTCCGCCTCGCTCAGCACCAGCGGCGTGCGGCGCGACACCGCCGCCAGCCCGACCGGGCCGGCCACGTATCCGCCTCCGGCCAGGACCGCGTCCGCACCGATGCGGCCGAGCAGGCCGCGGGCCGCTCCGAGCGCCGTGCCGGCGCGCGCCACCGCGCCCAGGGCACGCACCGGGTTGCGCGCGGTCGAGGCCGCGCACGGACAGGAACTCGATCGGGTACCCGGCGGCAGGCACGAGCTGCGCCTCCGCGCGCTCGCGGGTGCCGACCCAGACGACCTCGGCGCCGCTCGCCCGCAGCTCGTCCGCGACCGCCAGCGCCGGCACGACGTGGCCGGCGGTCCCGCCCGCTGCGATCACCACGGTTGGCATCGGCCTCCCATATATATCGAGGGCTGCGCCCGTCTAAAGTCCTGTGCTTCGCGCCCGCGGCGCTCGCCTGGGTATGACCGCTGCGCCGCCCGACCCGGCCTTGCGGCCGGCCCCGTCCACCAGGCGCAGCGCCGGTCGCGCGGCGCTTTGCCGCGATACGTTGATGAGGATGCCCATCCCGACCAGCAGCACCACCAGGTTGCTGTTCCCGTACGAGATGAAGGGGAGCGGCACGCCGGTCAGGGGGAGCACGCCGAGCACCGCGAAGAAGTTCACGGTGGCCTGGATCAGGATCACGGAAGTGATGCCGGCCGCCACGAGCTTGGCGTAGTAGTCCTTCGCCATCCGTGCGGAGCGCAGCCCGGCATAGGCGATCATGCCGTAGAAGAAGAGCACGACGGACATGCCCACGAGCCCGAGTTCCTCGCCGATCACGGCCAGGATCATGTCCGTGTGGGCCTCCGGCAGGTAGAACAGCTTCTGCACGCTCTCCCCCAGGCCGACGCCGAAGAAGCCGCCCGAGCCGATCGCGATCATCGCCTGCACGGATTGGAAGCCGTCGCCCTGCGCGTCCGCCCACGGATCGAGGAACGAGGTGAGCCGCGCGCGCCGGTAGGGCTCGGCCAGCGCCGCGATGAACGCGAGCGCCGCGAGGCCCGCGAACAGCAGCAGCAGGTGGCGCACGCTGACGCCGCCCACCAGCAGCAGCGCCCCGAGCGTCAGGCAGATCACCATCGCGGTGCCGAGGTCGGGCTCCACCACCACGAGGCAGGCCATCACCGCGGCCACCACGATCAGGGGGCGCACGCCCGCAAGCGAGCGCACGCGGCGCGGCTCGCTCGAGATCAGCAGCGCCGCATACAGGACCAGCGCCAGCTTCGCGACCTCGGAGGGCTGGAACTGCAGCGGCCCCGCGCCGAGCCAGCGCCGCGAGCCGTTGGCCTCGATGCCCAACCCCGGCACCATCACGAGCACCAGCCCGGCGAAGGCGACGACCAGCAGGATCGGCGTCAGCCGCTTGGCGGTCTCCAGGCCGTGACGCGCGAAGAACGACAGCGCCACGAGGCCCAGCGCCGCGGACGCGAGGTAGCGCTTCAGGTACTCGGAGGAATCGCCGCCGTGCGACAGCAGCGAGGTGCCCGAGCTGGCGCTGTAGACCATCACCGCTCCGAACGCGATCAGCGCCAGGGTGGCGGTACGCAGCATCTGCTCCTCGAACGTCATCTCCACGGCCTTGGCCCGATTCCAGGGGAAGCGGGGCCGCGGCGGCAACTTCATCGTGATCCCTCGAGCCTGTGCACGAGCTCCTTGAAGTGGTCCCCGCGCTCCTCGAAGTCGCGGTACTGGTCGAAGCTCGCGCAGGCCGGCGCGAGCAGCACCACCTCGCCCGGCCGCGCGCGTTGCGTGGCCTCGATCTCGGCGCGTTCGAGGTCGCCGCAGCGCACCAGCTCGACGCCGGTCGCGGCGAGGTCTCGTTCCAGCTGTCCGGCAGCCTCGCCGATCAGGTAGCAGGCGCGGCAGCGGCGGGTCACGGCGGGCGCGAGCTCCGCGAAGCCGCCGCCCTTCAGCGAGCCGCCCAGGATCACGTGCACGCCTCCGTCGAACGAGCTGATCGCGGCGGCCGCGGCGCTCGGGTTGGTGGCTTTGGAGTCATTGATGTAGGTGATGCCGCCAATCTCGGCCACCGTCTCGAAGCGGTGCGGGACGCCGCGGAAGCCGCGCAGGGCGCGGTCGATCGCGAGCGGGTCGAGGCCGCGTTCCAAGGCCACCGCCACTGCGGCACCCGCATTCGCCTGGTTGTGGCGGCCTGCCAGCCCTATGTCTTCCGAATCGACGAACCGCACCGTGCGCACGGGAAGCGGCGGTATGTCGATGTCCGGCGCCACCACGGCGATGTCCGGTCGCTCCTGGTTGGCGAAGATGCGCAGCTTCGCATCGCGGTAGCTCGCGGCCGTACCGTGCCGGTCGAGGTGATCGGCTGCGATGTTCAGCAGCACCGCCACCTCGGGCGCAAACGCGGTGGAGTCCTCGAGCTGGAAGCTCGACGCCTCGCACACGATCGTGGCCGCCGCGTCGACGGCGCCGGCGAGCGCGCTGACGGGCGTCCCGACGTTGCCCGCCACCGCCACGGGCGCCCCGGCCGCCCGGTGCATCGCACCGATCAGCTCGACCGTCGTGGTCTTTCCATTGGTGCCCGTCACAGCGATGAACTCGTTCGGCACGAGGCGCCATCCGAGCTCCAGCTCTCCGATGACCTCGAGCCCCTCACGCCGGGCGCGCTCCACGACGAGCGCATCCTGCGGGACCCCGGGGCTCTTGACGAGCGTGGCAGGCGGCGGCGATGCCTCCAAGGCTTTGGTTCCATCCGATTCGAGGTGGACTTCGACGCCCGCCCGCTCCAGCCCTTCCCGCTCGGCATCGGCCTCCGGCGGGCGCCCGGAGTCGACCGCGACGATGCGCTCCCCCGGCCGCGCGGCGGCCAGCGCGAGCGCCGCCGCCACGCCCGAGCGCGCGAGGCCCACGACCAGGTAGGGGCCGGGCGGCAACGGTGGTCGGAGATGGGCCATCGTCGCCGGGGGGAGCTAGGCGCCGATGCTCTGCTGGTAGAGCGTGAAGCCGATCGCGCTGGCGATCGCGGCCGTGATCCAGAAGCGAACCATGATCTTGGTCTCCGACCAGCCCAGCAGCTCGAAGTGGTGGTGGATCGGCGCCATCAGCAGCACGCGCCGCCGGAACAGGCGGAAGCCGATCACCTGCGCGGCGACCGACAGCGCCTCGATCACGAAGATGCCGCCGATCACGATCAGCAGCACCTCGGACTTGGTCATCACGGCGAGGCCCGCGATCGCGCCGCCCAGCCCGAGCGATCCGGTGTCCCCCATGAAGATCGCCGCGGGAAACGAGTTGAACCACAGGAACCCGATCGTGGCCCCCACCAGGCACGCGCCGAGCAGCGACAGCCCGTCCTGCTCGGTGATCGACAGGCCGTCCTGCCCGCCGGTGATGAACGCGATCGCCGTATAGGTGAGCAGCACGATCGCCGTGCACCCCGCGGCCAGCCCGTCGAGGCCGTCGGTCAGGTTGACCCCGTTCGTGGCTCCCGCGATCACGAGGAAGATCAGCACGACGTAGAAGCCGCCGATGTCGACGTCCCAGTCGACGATCCGGAAGTGCAGCGTCTCGTTGAGGCCGACCACCTCGCGCGCGACCACCCACAGCCCGATCGCGATCAGCAGTTGGAGCGCGAGCTTCGTGCGCGCCGACAGGCCCAGCGAGCGCGCCTTCACGATCTTCAGCCAGTCGTCGGCGAAGCCGATGCCGGCGGATGCGAGCGCCGTGCCGAACACGGCCATGCTGGCCGCATCGCGCTCGGAGAGGATCAGGTAGGGCACGCCGATCGCTGTGAACACGACCAGCCCGCCCATCGTGGGAGTCCCCGCCTTCACGTGGTGCTCGGCCGGCCCCTCCTCGCGGATGTGCTGGCCGAACTCGCGCTCGCGCAGGAACTGGATGAACTTCGGTCCCAGGAAGATGGAGATCAGCAGCGAGGCGAGGCCCGCGATCAGGATCTCGCCCATCAGACCGCGGTCCCCTCCACCAGTGCCGCGGTGACCCGCTCGAGGCCCACACCGCGCGACGCCTTCACGAGCACGATGTCGCCCGGCTCGAGCAGCTCGGGCACCAGCGCCGCAGCCTCCTCGGCGTCGGCCGTGCGCCGCACGTCGCCGCCGTGGCCGGCCGCGTAGTCGGCGGCGTGCTCCCCGACGGCGACCACCAGCGCGACCCCGGCCTGCGCGGCCTGCGCGCCGGTCTCCCGGTGGAATTCGGCGGAGCCCGGGCCCAGCTCACGCATGTCGCCGAGCACCGCGACCGTGCGCGCGGCACCGCGGCCCTGCGCGCGCGCGGCGAGGTCTTCGATGGCGGCACGCATCGACACGGGGTTCGCGTTGTAGCAGTCGTTCACGATGAGAACGCCGTCCGGGCGCTGCAGCACCTCGCCGCGCAGTCCGGAGAACCGCACCTGGCGGGCGCCCTCGGCGAGCGCGTCCAGGTCGACGCCCAGCGCATGAGCGGCGCCGATCGCGGCCAGCGCGTTCGTGATGTTGTGGGCCTGGGTGAAGTTCAGCTCGATCTGCGCGCGGCGGGCGCCCACCGCCAGGTCGACATGCGCGTGACCGTCTCGCTGCTCGACCGCGAGCGCACGGATGTCCGCCGCCGCACCGGCCACCGCCTCGACGCCGGTCGCGGCGTGGTCCCAGCGCGCAAAGGTGATCGTGCGCACGTCGCTGCGCAGGTGCGGGTGCAGCGCCTCCTCGGAGGCCGGCACGACGCACGCCGCGCGCCCGCCGCGCAGCTCGGCGATCAGCTCGGCCTTGGCCTCCGCGACCCGCTCCACGGTGCCCACCAACTCCAGGTGCACGGGGCCCACATTCGTGATCACGCCCACGTGCGGCTGCGCGATCCGCGCCAGCTCGCGGATCTGGCCCATCCCGCGCATCGCCATCTCGAGCACGAGCACGCGCACGCCCACGTTTGCCTCGAGCACCGTCAGCGGCAGCCCGATCTCGGTGTTGAAGTTCTCGCGGTTCGCGTGCACGCGCCCGCGGAACGGCGGGCCGAGCATCGCGAGCAGGATGTCCTTCGTCGACGTCTTCCCGGTCGAGCCGGTGATGCCCACGACCCGGCATCCCGCACCGCGCAGGCGCTCGAGCCAGGCGTGCGCCAGACCGCCAAGCGCCGCAAGCGGGTCGTCGACCTCGATCACGTGCGCGCCGCGCTGCTCCGCGGCGACCACTGCATCCGCAACATGCGCCGGGGCAACGATGGCTCCCCAGGCGCCCTGCGTGATCGCGCCCGCGGCAAACCGGCCTCCGTCCGCGTGGGCGCCGGCCAATCCCACGAACAGGTCTCCCGGCGCGACCGCGCGCGAGTCGATCACCGCACGGGTGGGCACGTCGCCGGCGCTCTCGGGCGGCGCGAAGCCGGCCACCAGTCGCCCACCGGCAGCGTGCGCGATCTGCCCCGGAGCGAGCCGGATCACGGGCGCGCGCCCGACCGCGCCCGCAGCCCGCGCAGGGCGTCGCGCGCAACCACCCGGTCGTCGAACGGCAGCTTGCGCCCGCCCTCGAACTCCTGGCCCTGCTCGTGGCCCTTGCCGGCGATCACAACGATGTCGCCCGCCGATGCAAGCGCCAGCGCCTGCTCGATGGCGGCGCGCCGGTCGCCCTGCACCTCGATCGCGCCGGAGCCGTCGGGCGGCGTCACGGCCGCCGCTCCGGCGACGATCGCCGCGATGATCGCGTCGGGGTCCTCGGAGCGCGGGTTGTCGGAGGTCACGACCACGTGGTCGGCCAGACGGCGCGCGGCGGCGCCCATCAGCGGCCGCTTCTCCCGGTCGCGGTCGCCGCCCGCGCCGAACACCACGATCAGCCGCCCCCCGTGCAGCAGGCCACGCGCGGACGCCAGCACGTTCTCGAGCGAGTCCGGGGTGTGCGCGTAGTCGACGAGCACGCTGAAGGCCTGTCCTTCGTCGACCGGCTCGAAGCGGCCGGGCACACGTTGCGCGGACTCCAGCGCCCGCGCCGCGGCGTGCGGCGCGACGCCGAGCGCGTGCGTCGCGGCG
Source organism: uncultured Solirubrobacterales bacterium (assembly GCA_963816975.1). Lineage (GTDB taxonomy): Bacteria > Actinomycetota > Thermoleophilia > Solirubrobacterales > JBBDJG01 > DASRIA01. Next base: position 62,227 of record CAWFMD010000003.1, read on the forward strand.
ATCGCGGCCAGCGCGTTGTAGACGTTGAACAGCCCGGGCAGGGGGAATCGCACATCGACCGTCGCGCCGCGCGCGTGACATTCGAACGTCGTCCCGGCCGCGTCGTAGCGAACCTGCGTCGCACGGAAGTCCGCTCCGGGCTCGATGCCGAAGGTGACCACCGGCTCGGCGCTCTGTGCGCGGATCTCCTCCGCCAGCCGGGCGCCCGACTCGTCGTCCGCGTTGATCACGGCGGCGCCCGGCGCGGGGCCCGTGGTGGGAGCGAACAACCGCCGCTTGGACGCGAAATAGGCGTCGAGCGTGCCGTGGAAGTCCAGGTGGTCCTGCGTGAGGTTCGTGAACACGGCCACGTCGAACGCGATTCCCTCCGCGCGATGCAGCTCGAGCGCGTGCGAGGACACTTCCATCACGCACGCCCGGTCACCCGCGTCGAGCATCCGGCGGAAGGTGGCCTGGAGGTCGAGCGCCTCGGGCGTGGTGCGCTCCACCTCCTCGACGCGGCCGCCGACAACCGAGTGCACCGTGCCGAGCAGCCCCGTGCGTATGCCCTGCGCCTCGAGCACGTGGCGCGCGAGAAAGGCGGTGGTCGTCTTGCCGTTCGTGCCGGTCACGCCGATCACGCGCAGCTCCGCGGTGGGACTGCCGTGATAGGCCGCGGCCAGCGGTCCCATCGCGGCGCGCACGCCGGGCACCACGACCTCCGGCACGTCCAAACCCAGCCGGCGCTCGCACACGATCGCGGCGGCGCCGCGCCGGACCGCATCCGGGGCGAAGTCGTGGCCGTCGACCACGAACCCCGGCACGCAAAAAAAGAGCGCCCCCGGGGTGACGCTCTCGCTCCGATAGGCCAGGCCCGTGATGTCGGGGTCGCCACCGCCCTCGGGCGCGGCGACTCCGGCTGCCTGGAGCAGCACGCGCAGGTTCATCGAGGCGAAATACTACGAACTGCGGCCGTCGTCGGGCCTCGCACGGTCGATCTAGTTCGGCGGGATGCCAAGGTATGGCAGCGCGAAGCTGGCGATCTTCTCGAACGCGGGCGCGGCCACCTCACCGCCAGAGTGCACGACCTTGGGCTCGTCCACGATCACGGCCGCCAGGAACTGGGGATCGTCGGCGGGCGCAAAGCCCACGAACGAGGCTACGTACTTGTCCTTGGAGTACACGCCGTTCTCGGGCTTCTCGGCCGTGCCGGTCTTGCCGGCGATGTCGTAGCCGGTGACCGCCGCCTCGGGCGCCGTCCCGGTCGGTCCGAGCACTCCCTCGAGCATGCGGCGCAGGCGCGCGGCCGTGCGCTCGGACATCACGCGCCGCTTCTGGCCCGCCGGCTCGTCCATGGTCAGCCGCGGCTTCACGAACTCGCCGCCGTTGGCGATCACCGCGTAGGCGTCGACCATCTGCATCGGCGTGACGGCCAGGCCCTGGCCCAGCGGCAGGTTCCCGATCGATGCCCCGGAGTAGTTCTGCACCTTCGGGACGATCCCCGGCGACTCGCCCGGGAGCGGCAGGCCGGTCAGCAACCCGAACCCGAACTTGCGCACCCACTTGTCGAAGCGCCGCTCGCCGAGCCGCTGGCCGATGCGCACGGCCCCGACGTTGGACGAGCGCGCGAGGATGTCCGACACGGTGTAGATGCCGCCCGTCCCGTGCGACTCGGTGATCACGCGGTCGGCGACCTGGATCTCCGGCCCGATCGTGAAGCGTGTGTCGGGGCGCACGACGTTCTCGGACAGCGCGCCCGCGACCGTGAACGACTTGAAGGTCGAGCCGGGCTCGTAGGTGAAGCCGACCGCCCGGTTGAGCCGCGCCCATCCCGGCGCATCTTCGATCTTGTTCGCATCGATGCGCGGCCAATTCGCCATCGCGAGCACGTCGCCGGTGTTCGGGTCCATCACGATCGCGGTCGCGCCCTTTGGCTGGTAGGTCCGCCCCACGCCGGCCAGCACCTGCTCGGCGCGGTCCTGGAGCGGGACGTCGAGCGTCAGGCGCAGGTCCTTGCCCGCCCGGTCGTCGGAGAGCTGATCGAGGGAGACGGGCACTCCGCGCGCGTCGCGGACGATGCGCTGCTTGCCGTCGGCGCCCCCCAACTCCCCCTCGAGCTGCTGCTCGAGCCCCGAGAGGCCCTTGTTCTCGATCCCGACCGACCCGATCACCTGGGCCGCGACCTCGCCCTCGGGGTAGTAGCGGCGCGAGTCGTCGAGCACCCCGATGCCCTCGATCTCCATCTTCTGGATCCGCTCGCCCTTGCTCGCCTCCGCCTTGCGGGCCAGGTACGCGAACCCGCTCTGGCGATCGGACAGCACCTCCAGCAGCCTGGTCTCCGAGCGACCCAGGATCGGCGCGAGCCGCCGCGCGGTGCCCACCGGGTCCTTCACCAGGAACGGTGTCGCGAAGATCGTCGCGGCGTCCTCGGAGACAGCCAGCTCCGCGCCATGGCGATCGGTGATCGTCCCGCGCTTGGCGATCAGCGTGACGTCCTGCACGTGCTGCGTCGACGCCATCGTCTTCAGGTCCCCGCCCTTGAAGGCCAGCAGGTAGCCCGCGCGCAGGGTGGCGCAGCCCAGCGCGAGCAGGAAGATCGCGAAGATCAGACCGATGCGCCGCTCGGTCAGGCGCGCCGCGGCGGCGCGCGCGGCGGCGGGGCTCGCCCGGCGCCGGGGCCGTGCCGGGGCCCGCGCGGTGCGTCCCTGCGCCGGCACCCGCCGCTGGGCGGGCGCGCGCTGGGCCGCGGCTCGCCGCGCGGCCACGGCCTAGCCTCCGGGCGTGCCGGTCGGCCCGGTTGCGCCGGTTGCCCCGGCCGGCGCGGCGGCGGGTGCGGCCACGCCCGTGGCTCCGGTGGCTCCCGCGGGAGTGGTCGGGGCGGCCACGGGAGCCGGCTGCACGATCGGCTGGGAGGGCGTCGGGGCCGCGATCTCCCGGTCGGCCTCGGGCGTGGCGCTGACCAGCTGCGCGGAGCTCGGCAGGGGGAAGTCCAGGCGCACGTTGCGCGCCGCGCGGCGACCGTCGGAGCCCGGCCTCACGGTGAGGTAGGTGATCATCTGCGGCGCCGGCATCACGAGACCCGCGTTGCGCGCGGCCTCCTGCAGCCGGTCGCTGGAGCCGAGCCGCGACACCGAGCCCCGCAGCTGCGCGTTCTGGATGCGCAGGTCGCGCGCGATCTCCGCCGTGCGGCCGTTGTGGGCGTTCAGCTTCAGCAAGGACACGTTCAGACCCACGAGGCCGATCAGCAGCACCCCGAGCAGCGCGATCCAGCCCTGGCCGCGCACCAGGCGATCGACCAGCTGCGAGTCGCGCAGCGTGCACAGGGCACCCACCGCGCGTGCGGCGAGCGCGCCGAACGGCGGCTGCGGAATCGGGCGCGGGGCGGCAACGGCCGTCGCGCGCGCAGGCCCCGACACCCGGCGATGATGCCGGACCGGCCTGCCGGTGGCGGGCCGTGCGGACGGGCGTGCGGGAGCGGTCGTGGGCGGCGGCGTCACGAGTCATCCCTTTCGAGGACGGAGGGACCCGTTCCTGCGCCGAGCTTGATCGCGGCGCGCAGGCGGCCCGACTGGGCGCGGGGGTTGTCGGCGACCTCGGCTTCACCGGGACGCACCGCGCGACGGCTGACCAGCTCGGCCTCCGGCTCGTGCCCGCAGACGCACACCGGCAGCTCGGGCGGGCACAGGCAGCCGCGGGCGAGATCCGCGAACAGGCGCTTCACGCGCCGGTCCTCGAGCGAGTGGAAGGAGATCACGGCCATCCGGCCGCCGGGGCGCAGCAGCCGCCAGGCCGCCGGCAGGGCGCGGTCGAGCGAGCCGAGCTCGTCGTTGACGGCGATGCGGATCGCCTGGAAGGTGCGACGCGCCGGATGGCCGCCGGCAAACTGCGCGGGCGTCGGGACGGCGCGCTTGATCGCGTCCACCAGCTCCGTGGTGGTGTCGATCGGCGCGCGCTCACGGCGGCGCACGATCTCGCGCGCGATGCGGCGCGCGTAGCGCTCCTCGCCGTACTCGCGGATGGTCGCGGCCAGCCGTGCCTCGGGCCATTCGTTGAGCAGCGTGCGCGCGTCGAGGTCCTGCGCGGTGTCCATCCGCATGTCGAGCGGGGCATCGTAGGAATAGGAGAAGCCGCGCTCGCGCGCGTCCACCTGCATCGAGGAGATGCCGAGGTCCATATAGAGCAGGTCGGCCCGCAATCCCTCTGCGCGCAGGTCGGGCAGCACGTCGGCGTAGTTGCCGGCGATGAAGCGCGTGGCGCAGGCGACCTCGCCGGCGAGCGCGGCGAAGTGCTCCTCGGCCTGCGGGTCACGGTCGATGCAGACCAGCTCGCCGGCCGCCCCCAGCCGGTCGGCGACGAGCCGCGCGTGGCCGCCCGCGCCGAAGGTGCAGTCGACGGCGAGTGATCCGGACGCCGGGTCGAGCGCGTCGATCAGCTCGCCCGGGAGGACCGGTACGTGCGTGCGTGTCATATCGAGCACAAGTGTCACCGACCGGCCCTCGTCACCGGCCGCCGTCGCGGTCGCGCTTGGAAAGTCGTCTGGCGATCTCGCCGGCCTGCGCGTCCAGCTCGGGCTGGCGCTTGGACCACTGCGCGCGGCCCCAGACCTCGATCAGGTTGAGGTTGCCGATCAGGGTCACGTCGCGGTCGAGGCCGACGCGGTCGATCAGCGATTGCGGCAGCATCACGCGGCCGGCTCCGTCGAGCTGCCCCTCGAACGCGCCCGCGTGGATCAGGCGCTGGAGGTCGCGCGTGTCCTCGTCGAGCTGGTCGCGGCTGCCGAGCACCTGCTCGGTGTGCTGAAGCCAACCGTTCACCGGCCAGATCGACACGCAGGGGTCGAGCTCCTTGGCGAGAACGATGCCGTCTGAGAGGGCGCCCCGGAACTTGGGCGGGATCGTGAGCCGGTTCTTCGCATCCAGCGTGTACTCGAATTGCCCCAGAAACGTCAAGCCCGAAAGCTCTCCCTCTTCCGAATCCGGGACCTGGGATGGCGGGGTGGGAGGAACCCTGCCATCCCGGTCCGGTTCAACGTGGGCCCCACTTTACCCCACAACTCCCCACAATGCAACACATCGCGGGATTTTTTCCCACCCGGGCGCTTTCCCGCGTGGTTGAGGGGTTCCGGAGCTGCGCGGGCGGCGCGCGCAGCGAGCGCTAGAGGCCGGCGCGCTGCGCGACGGCCGCCGCAGGGCGCTCCGCCGGCCTGCGCACCAGCTTGTGCAGCTCGACCGCGATGACCACGGTCAGCGCCACGGCCACGATCTCGACCCAGGTCGAGAGATCGAGCGGCTCGATGCGCAGCGCGGACTGCGTGGCCGGGAGATAGAGCGCGGCGACGTGCACCGCCAAGGCGGTGGCGGTGCCGAGCAGCAGGAAGCGGTTGGCAAACGGGCTCCGGGAGAACGCGGAGCTGTGCTCGGAGCGGCAGTTGCCGACGTGGAAGACCTGGAACATGACCAGCGTGGTGAGCGCGATCGAGCGGGCCTCCTCGATCGTCGCGCCGGCGTCGCGATGGAGCAGGAACAGGAGCAGGGTCCCGGCCGCCATCACCGCTCCGACCAGCGCGGTGCGCTCCCACAGCAGCGGTGAGATCACTCCTTCGCCGAGTCGCCTGGGCGGTCGGCTGCGCACGTCGCGCTCCGCTCGCTCGAAGGCCAGGGCGACGTCTTCGATCCCGTTCGTGACCAGGTTCAGCCACAGCAACTGGGCGGGCAAGAGGGGGAGCGGGAACCCCAGCAGGAGGCTGGCGACCACGGTCAGCACCTCCGCCACCCCGCTCGAGATCAGGAAGAAGGTCGTCTTGCGGACGTTGTCGAAGGCGACCCGGCCCTCCTCGACCGCGGCGAAGATGGTGGCGAAGTTGTCGTCGGTGATCACCATGTCGGCCGCCTCCTTCGCGACGTCGGTGCCCGACAGCCCCATCGCCGCGCCGATGTCGGCGGCCTTCAGCGCCGGCGCGTCGTTCACCCCGTCGCCGGTCACCGCGACGACGTGGCCGAGGCTCTGGAACGCCCTGGTGATCCGCAGCTTGTGCTCGGGCGAGACGCGGGCGAAGACGTCGACCTCGGTGAGCGACGCCGCCAGCGCGTCGTCGCCGAGCGCATCGAGGTCCGCGCCGGTCAAGGCCCGCGCCGTGGGGCCGGTGATCCCCAGCTCCCGGGCGATCGTGAGCGCCGTGGTGGCGTGGTCCCCGGTGATCATCACGACGCGGATCCCCGCCTCCTGGCAGCCCTGCACCGCGAGCCTTGCCTCTTCACGCGGCGGGTCCATCATCCCCTGCACGCCCAGCAGGGTGAGCCCCTGCAGGTGGGCATGGAGCGCTTCCGGATCGGGCCTGGCGGGCAGCTCGCAGGTGGCCATCGCGAGCACGCGCAGGCCGCCCGCGGCCATCGCATGCGCCTGCGCGAGGACCCGCTCGCGGTCGAGCGCCGGGGCGCCCTCGGCCGTCGTGCACATCTCGAGCACCCGCTCGGGGGCCCCTTTGACGAACACCAGCTCCCGTCCCGCCGCGCGATGAAAGGTGGCCGCGTAGCGGCGCTCGGAATCGAACGGGATCTCCGCCCAGCGCGGCAGCTCGTCCTCGAGGTCGCCCTTGAACACCCCGCCCTTCGCGGCCGCGACCAGCAGCGCGACCTCGGTCGGATCGCCGGAGACCTCGAACTCGCCGTCGGCCTGGGCGATGCTCGCGTCGTTGCAGAGTGCGCCTGCGCGCAGCGTGAGTCCGACGGCCGGCGCGCCGGCGGCCACCTGCTCGCCGTCGCGGAGGATCCGGCCCTCTGCCCGATAGCCGGTGCCCGTCACCTCGTACAGCTGGTCGCCGGCGAAGATCCGCTCGACCGTCATCCGGTTCTGGGTCAGCGTGCCGGTCTTGTCGGCCCCGATCACGGTGCAGCTGCCGAGGGTCTCGACCGCCGGCAGGCGCCGCACGACGGCGCCGCGCGCCGCCATCCGCCGCACGCTCAGCGCAAGCGCGATCGTCAACACGACGGGCAGGCCCTCGGGGATCGCCGAGACGGCGAGCGCCACGAGGGCGAAGAAGAGCTCGTCCAGGTCCTCGCCGGTGGCAACGCCGACGGCTGCGCTGACGGCGCCGATCGCCAGCACGGCGACTCCGATCTGGCGCGCCAGCCGCGCGATCCGCCCCTGAAGCGGGGTGTCGACGTCGCCGATCTCCTCCAGCTCGTCGGCGATGCGGCCCAGCTCGGTGCGCGCACCGGTCGCGACGACGGCCGCGCGGGCGCGCCCGCGCACCACCACCGTCCCCATGAACAGCATGTTCGCCCGCTCGGCGAGGGGCGCGTCCGGGGGCAGCGACTCGATCCCCTTCGCGACCGTCGCGGACTCGCCGGTCAACAGCGCCTCGTCCGCCTCGAGCGCAACCGCGTGCAGGATGCGGCAATCGGCGGGCACCTTCGAGCCTGCCTCGAGCAGGACGACGTCGCCCGGGACCAGCCGCCGCGCGTCGATCGTGTGCGCACGGCGATCGCGCATCACCACGGCGCGCGCCGCAGCCAGGCGACGCAGGGCGGCCATCGAGCGCTCAGCCCGGTGCTCTTCGACGAAGCCGATCAACGCGTTCAGCAGCAGCACCGCACCGATCACCCCCGCGTCGACGTACTCGCCGAGCGCGGTCGTGACCGCTCCCGCCAGGATCAGGATGTAGATCAGCGGGCTGCGGAACTGGCGCAGCAGAAGCTCCGTGGCCGCCACACGCCGCTCCTCCCGGAGCTCGTTCGGCCCGGTATGAGCGAGGCGGCGATCCGCCTCCGCGCTCGTGAGCCCCTCCTCGACGCTGGAGAGTGCGAGCAGCGTCGCCCCGGGCGTCATCGTCCACGGCTCGGTCGCGGCGTTCGCAGCGGGTCCCGGGTTCACGAGGGGCTCAGTCTGCCGAACGCAGCCTTCCGACGCGCCCCGTGCGGCGGGCGCCGTATTCGATGTCGAGCTAGTAGTCGAAGCCGAGGCCCGTCGCGGTGAACTCCGCGGCCAGCACCGCGCCGATCGTGAGCATCACCGAGGGGACCAGTACCAAGGCGACGACCAGCTGCATCTTGGGCCCCGCGCGCGCCGCGTGCTCGCGGATCTGCCGGCGTCGCGCGTGCCGCGCGGCGGCCGCCTGCGCCGCGAGCGCGTCTGCGAGGCTCAACCCCGCGCGGTTGGAGTGCGCAAGCGTCTCCACGAACGTGCGCACACCGGGGACCGGCAGCCGGCGACCGACGTGTGCCAGCGCCGCCTCCTGGGGCACCCCGAGCGCTGCCTGCGCGGCCGCGGCGCGCCACTCGGCCGCGAGTGGGCCGTCGAAGCGCTGGGCGACCAGGCCCATCGCGGCGAGCGGGGCGCGTCCTGCCCGAATGGTGACCCGCAGGAGGTCGAGCATCCCCGGCAGCTCGTGCAGCGCAGCGTCGGCCCGCGCGCGCGCCGTGCGCGCCAGCCAGTAGTCGGGCGCCACGTAGCCGGCGGCCGGCGCGGCGGCAAGCGCCACGAGGCCGAGGCGCCCCGGAAGCGACCCCGCCACCGGCAGCGCCGCCAGCAATGCGGCGATCGCTCCCCCGCACTTCAGCGCCGTCCAGTCGCGGGGCCGCAGATTGCCCGGAGTGCCCGCTGCCACGACCCGCTCCGCGAGGCTGTTCGGAGTCGCGACCCGGTCCAGGCCGAACAGTCCCCCGCTGCGCGTGAGGGCGGCGAGCGCGGCGCGCGGGAGCCCGCCGGTGGCCCGCTTCAAACGTGCGGGCGAGGGAATCCGCGCTCGATGCGCCACGTCCCGCCCGCCCAGGATCAGGAGCGCCGTTGCGGCAAACGCGAACAGTGCGGCGAGGCTCACCCCCACGACCGCGCGAGCCGCCGGATCAGCAGTGCTCCCGACAGCTGCAGCGCAAGCGACGCCATCAGCAGCCCCGCCCCCAACGACGACCCGATCATCCGCTCCGGCAGCCCCGGCGACGCGAGTGCTCCCAGAGCGATGCCGCACAGCGGCAGCGCGAGCACCAAGATCGCGGTGAAGCGCGCCTGAGCCGTGGCCACCTGCGCCTCCTCGATCACCTGCCAGTCCTGCTCCAGCGCGGTCGCAACGTCGCGCAGCACCGACGCCAGATCGCCTCCGGAGCGCCGCTGGACCTGCATCGCCGCGACGATCAACGCGACCGCACGCGACGCGGACCGGGCGCGCAACCGCTCCAGCGCCGCCTCCGTGCCGGCGCCCATCTCGAGCTCCCACGCGGTGCGGCCCAGTTCCTGGCCGATCGGGCCGCTCAGGCGGTGCGCGGCCACCGCCACCGACCTGCGCGGCGAGGCCCCCGCCGTGATCGCGTCCGCGATCGCCCGCGCCGCCCCTGCGGCGCCTTCGTCCAGGCGGCGTCCGTAGCGGCGGCGGCGCAGCGCCACGACCCGCGGAGCAAGCCATGCGGCAACGACCGCGCACAGCAGCGCGCCGCGCACACCGAACAGGGCCCCTGCGACGAGCGCGGCGGCCAGCGCGACCGCCAGGCGCAGCCGCCGGATGCGCGCGCGGGGCGGCGGAGCGCGCACCGAGCCGAGCTCGCGCAGCGCGCCGGCGGTGCGCGCGATCTCGTCAAGCAGCCGGGCAGCGAGATCGCGCAGTGGGAGGGGCAGGTTCCGGGGGCTCGGCAGCGCGAGGATCGTGCCGCACGCGAGCAGCGCCCCGGCCGCACCCGCGAGCAGTTTCGCGGTCATCCGGGGCGCTGCTGTGGCCCCACCCGGCGCAGCTCACCGTCCGCGGCCGCGAACACCGGCCGCACCCCGACCTCGGACGCGAACCTCACGACTTCCACGATCTCGACCACGACGCGCGCGCCGTCAAGGGCGCGTTCGAGATGAACCACGAGGTCGATCGCGCTGGCTGCCTGCTGGCGCACCGCCACGTGCGGGAGGGCGACGTCGGCCATCAGCGCCAGCGTCTCGATCCGGCGCAGCGCATCGGCGGCCGTGTTCGCGTGCACGGTGGTCATCGATCCGTCGTGTCCGGTGTTCAGCGCCTGCAGCATGTCCAGGGCCTCGGCGCCGCGCACCTCGCCGACGATGATGCGATCGGGTCGCATCCGCAGAGCGTTGCGCACGAGCTGTCGGATCGTGACCTCTCCCCCGCCCTCCAGGTTCGCGGGCCGGCTCTCGAGACGGAGGACGTGCGGCTGTTGGAGTCGCAGCTCCGCCGCATCTTCGATCGTGATCACGCGCTCGCCGCTGTCGATATAGGACGACAGCACATTGAGCAGCGTGGTCTTGCCCGAGCCGGTTCCCCCGCTCACGACGACGTTTCGGCGCGCCAGTACGCTCTCGCGCAGGAAGCCGACCGCATCCTCCGACAGCGTGCCGCTCGTGACCAGCTCGTCCGGCGAGAACGCACGCCGCCGGAACCGCCGGATCGTGAGGAGCGGGCCGTCCAGGCTCAGCGGCGCGATCACGCAGTTGACCCGCGACCCGTCCGGCAGGCGGGCGTCAGCGAGCGGCGCACCCTGGTCGACCCGCCGCCCGAGCGGGCTCAGGATCCGCTCGATCACGTGCAGGAGCGCTTCTTCGGACTCGAAGCGCGCATCCGTGGCCTGGATGCGGCCGGCGCGTTCCACAAGCACGGACCCGGGTCCGTTGACCATGATCTCGTCGACCTCGGGATCGGCCATCAACGGCTCCAGCGGGCCCAGGCCCATCGTGCTGGCAAGGAGGCGCTCCACCAGGGCTTCGCGTTCGCGCTCCTCCAGCGGGCGCGCCTGTTCTCGTAGTAGCTCGGCGATGCGTTCCTTCAGCGCCGCGGGGTCGGAGTGCAGTTGCGGCGCGCCCGTGCGGGCGTCGTCGATCAGCCGACGGCGCAGGCCCTGGGCGAGCTCCTCGATCGCGCTCATCGTCCAAGGGCCGACGCGGCTACGGAGGTCGGGCCGAGCCGTCGCAGGTCGCCCGGCGCCCGCGGCACGACACGCACCTCGCGCGCGAAGTTCTCGGCCGCGATCAGGGTCGCGGCCTGTCGCAACGTGGTACGCAGCGTGGCCGTCGCGTCCGCACCGTCCCCCGCGCCCGCGACCTGCGAGCTGCGGAAGTCGACGAGTGCGATCCGCTGCAACGCCAGGTACGTGCGCGGCGCTCCGCTGTCGCCGTCGGTGGTGACGAGCACGTCGACGAGCGCGCCAGGGCCCAGCGCATCGCCGATCGTCCGGGCGCCCGTGACCGCCACCTCCACCAGGCGGCCACCCCGCAGCGCATCCCGGCGGGTCGAGGAACGGGCCGCGCCAAGCTGCCCCGTGCCCACGTAGTCGCCCGCGGCGAGTGGGGCGAGTGTGCGAAACCCGACCGCCTGCTGCGGTGCGCTCAGCGACCGCGGGGGTGCGAATCGCAGGGGGACCCGGCGATGCTCCAGCGCCGCTCGCGCGAGCGCGGGTGTCACAAGGGTGCCGCGGGCAAGCGCGCGGCGCGCGATCACGACCGGCTGCAGCGGTCCCACCTGCGCGGCCACATCGTCCGTGTAGCGGTCCACCGATGACGCCGCGAGCCCTGCGCACACCGCGGCCATGCCGAGCAGCAGCGCTCCGCGACGGCGGCGCGTCATGCCGATCGCGTGACACCGGACGGTCCCGGCGCGGGGTGCGCGGCGCCGAGCGCACTTGCCGTCGGAGCCTCGGGAGCCAGCGGCAGGCAGATCTCCACGCCCATGCCACGGCTCTCGCGCACGAGCCGCATGCGACCTCCGTGGTCCTCGATCGCGCGGCGCACGATCGCCAGGCCGTGGCCCCTGCGCGACCGCCAGGATGCCGGTCGCACGTCCTTCAGCGAGTGTCCCAGCCCGTGGCCGAGGTCGAGCACCGAGACCAGCACGGAGCCCCCGCTAACGCGGCCCACGACGGTCACCCGCCCGGCGCCGTGCTCGATGGCGTTCTCGATCAGGTTGTCGAGTGCCTGCCCGAGGCGGCCCACCTCGCCGAGCACAGTGGGCCGACCGGCCCTCCAGTCGAGCACCACCCGCCAGCGCCCGTGCGCGGCGGCCCAGGAGCGAACGCTGCGGCGCACCAGCGCCTCGACGTCCACGGTGCACCGCGCGTCCACGGCGCGCTCCGGGCCGGAGCCCCGCGCCGCCTCCAGGTCCTCGGCGGCCAGCTGCGCGCGAGCCTGCTGCGCGCGCAGGGCATCGATCGTGTCGCGCCACGTATTCGGCCGCGGCGGCTCCTCGAACCGCGAAAGGGCGAGGCTCATCGCGGCCAGCGCGCCGCGCAACTCGTGGGATGCGCTAGTCACCCACGCCATCCCCGAATCCAGCCGCCGCCGCTCCCGGGCCTCTCGCGCGAGCATCGCCATGGCGACGGCGGCGAGCACCCACGCGACCAACTCGGTGCTCACGAGTCCGGGTCCGTCAGCCGGTAGCCCACACCCCACACGTTCACGATCCACCGACGCCCGCCGGCCGGGGTCAGCTTGCGCCGCACCCGGCTCGCATGGGAATCGAGCGTCCGCGTGGAGCCCATCAGCTGAAAGCCCCACACGTCGCGCAGCAACTCCTCTTTCGTGAAGACCCGCAGGGGATCAGCGGCGAGCGCATGCAGCAGCGCGAACTCCTTTGCGGACAGCTCGACCTTGTGCCCTTCCACGCGGACGTCGCGAGAGGCCGGGTCGATGCGGAGGCTCCCCACCCTGATCACCCCCCGCTCCCGGCGACCCCGGGCACGGCGCAGCACCGCCCCGATCCGCGCCGCCAACTCCGGGTAATGGAACGGCTTCGGCACGTAATCGTCGGCGCCGCGCGCAAAACCGCGCACGCGGTCGGTCTCCGACGTGCGCCCGGACAGCATGATCACCGGCAGGTCGGGATCGATGCGCTGGGCGATCCCGTCCGCGTTGCGCAGCCGCCGGCACAGCTCGAATCCCGACGCATCCGGCAGCATCACGTCCAACAACATGAGGTCGCATTCCTTGACCTCGAGCAGGTTGAAGGCCTGTTGCCCGCTGGCCGCGGTCACCACGCCGTAGCTGTCGGCCTGGAGGTTGTCCGCGAGGAACTCGCGGGTCGCGTCGTCGTCCTCGACGATCATGATCGTGCTGCCCGTCATCCGTCACCTCCGTGCGCTCGCTCGTGGCGTCGCGGAGATAAGGAAACGGGGAGGCGAAACTCGCCCCCCCGTCTCACACCTCGTGAGCACTCCCGCTACGTCGTTGCGGTGGGAGCGCTTCGTCGGGTGGTCGGGGCTGGCTTCGCGGGTCGGGTCAACGACCCGCCGAGCAGCGCAAGCGCCGCTGTACCAACCGTTGTGATCACGAGTGTCCAGACGACGCGATCGTCTCCGGCCAGCTCCGCGCTGAGCGGGGACTCCGGCATGACCAGGCCCCAGGCCGCGAATGCAACGACAGCAGCCGCGATCTCGGCGAGTGGGAGCTTGCGCTTCCGCTCGTCTGCTCGCCCACGGCGATAGGCGATTACCAGCCAGCCGGCGATGAATACGATCATCCCGCCGTAGATCGCCCACCGCATGAACAGTCGCTGGTCCTCTCCGGCCTCGATCGTGGCCACGATGCCCGCGACGAGGAACGTATAGAGCGCCAGCGGCTCGGTGGGGATCGCCGCCACGAGCGCATTGAGGTAGCCCTGCCGTTCGGTCTGCTGTGCTTCCCCAGGCGTGTGCGGCTCACGCCGGGTCCGCCTCGGTGGCCCCGTATCTCTTTGGGCCGCCATCGTGCTCAGCGTCGACAAACTCATGGATTCTCCCTTCGTCTCGCACAGGAGACCGCGGTTTGGGTCCCCTCCCCGGAGCCTCCGACATGACGCCAACGTCGTCTGCCGCGCGACCTTCAACTGCGGCGCCGACTTTTCGGCAAACCGGGGACGAACCGCTCGACGCCGGTCGCCGTCAGGCTGGTCGTCAGGGTCGCGTCCGTGAGCCCGCAGGTGTGGTCATCGTTCCGTCTTCAGTCGCGGTGTGCATAGCCACTTGCGCGGGAGCCATGCCAGGTGAGAGACTCCGCGCCGATGCAGGGAAGCATCCGGCCGACCACTTCGTGCCTGACGCTCGCGCTCGTCGCGCTCGTGAGCGTCGCCTTGACGGCGCGCGCCGAGGCGCAGACGTCGATCGTCGCGAACGGCGATTTCGAATCGCCCGTGGTAAGCGGAGCCTTCGGCCACTTCACCTGGCCCGGCTTCGAATCGTGGGGCGTGGAGCCAAGCGCGCCCGACGGCGACTGGGCGTCCATCGACATCGTGCGCGACCTCTGGCCGGCCGCGAGCGGCGCGCAATCAGTCGACCTGAACGGATCCTACGGCAGCGGAGCCTCGCTCAGACAGACCCTTACGACGCAGATCGGCGCCACCTATACGCTCAGCTTCGCGTTCGCCGGCAACCCGGACCCGTCGGAGGCGTGCGCGACGTCCCCCGTCGTGAAGTCCATGGAGGTGCTTTGGGGCGAAGCGCGAGTTGGCCTCTACACGTTCGACACCACCGGCCGCTCACTGGCCGACCCCGGATGGCGGGCGATCTCCGTGCCGGTCACGGCCACAGCCGCCACGACCATGCTGCGGTTCGACAGTCTTGTCTACGGCGCCTGCGGACCGGCGCTCGATGCGGTCGCGGTGACACCTGCTGCATTCCGGCCGGGCAAGGGCTGCGGCGACCACAACCACGTTCACGCTCGCGCTGCTGACTGCAAACGCCAGAAGGGCTCGAGCAGCACGACCGTCACGCCGTCCATCAAGCCGAGTCCGGGCCCTTCCTCCTCCGGAAGCCCTTCCAGGAGAGCCGGAGCAGGCGTAGCGAGCGTTGCTTGACTGGCCTCTGACCGATCAGTTAGAAGTAGTCATCGTTGCCCTGCGGGTCATTGTGCAGAACCGTCGCCCGGCCTCAAGCGGAGGACACTTGCTCGGCATCGCGCTCGTGTGCGTTGCCGCTCTTCTGCTAGTCCGCGCACAAAGCGCGGCTAGCGTCGCGGCGCCGTCGTCGACAAACGCGAGGATCTTTCACGCCTTCGACTCATCTGGTCACAGCCTACTTCGGACGAAGACGCGTCTGGGCAAGTGCGCGCACGGCTCCGTCGCGATAAATCGTCGCGATGCCTGGCGTTGTTCCGCGCGCCAGATCAAGGACCCGTGTTTTAGCTCGGCCCGGCACCCTGGTTTCGTCCTATGTCCAGACGCGCCCTGGAAGCACACCGGGCTGCGTTTGAACCTGGCCTCTCCGTTGCCGAGCAAGGACGGTAACCGGAGACGTCCCTCCCGCCGCACGGATCCATGGGGGATCCAGCTGTTCGACGGTCGCAAGTGCTTGATACAGACGGGTGCTACGAAGGTGATCGACAACCAACGGGCCAACTACGCGTGCGGCAAGAGCGCGGATTGGCTTTGGGGAGATCCGGATCGAGGCGTGGAGCCGTGGACGATCTTCAGCGCACCGTACGAAGGAACCGCGCTGATAGACCGTGCTCCGATCCGGCGGGCATGGATGTAGCTCATCGCTCCCGAGGTCCTTTGCGCGCCAACCGGCAGCGCGCCAGCGGTTGATGCAGCCGACTGCCCCGGCAAGCAGGTTGAAGGCCTGTTGGCCGCTGGCCGCGGTCACCACGGCGTAGCTGTCCGCCTCGAGGTTGTCCGCGAGGAACTCGCGAATCGCGTCATCGTCCTCGACGATCATGATCGCGCTGGAGGCGAAACTCGCCCCCCCAGCCGATCCGGTCCGGCGGCTACGGCCCGGCCGGGGCCTCGTCCACCAGCGGCAGGAACTTCTCCACGCCGGTCGCCTCGAGCACCGCCTGCACGATCGCGGCCGGCGAGCGCACGATCAGCAGCTCGAACTGGTTCTGGCGCGCGAGCCCCTCGGCCTTCAGCAGCATCGAAAGACCGGTCGAGTCGATGAACGACACGTCACGCAGATCGATCACGAGGGTCTGTGGCTCCGCGTCGCGCGCCTCGCGCAGGCAGGCGATGAACCGGTCGCCGCAGGCGATGTCGATCTGCCCCGTCGCCGTCAGCCACGCGGTATCTCCCGAGACCGACAGCTGCACCTGCCCGACCGCACTCTTGGCCTCCCGCGCGAACTCACCGGCCTTGCGGGAGCGACCCGTGACGGTGATGGAGCCCGGCCGGCCCGGCGCGAACCGGGCGCGGCGCTCGGGTTCGAAGCGGTTCGAGGTCATCTCAGAACCTCCGGCGTGGAACCGCCGGCCTCACGCGACGCGGGCACTGTCTCCGACGCTGCCAATCGCCCCCTCCGCTCCCAGGTGGCCTCGATCCTATCCCGTGCCCCCGGGATCCGGCGGGCGCGGTGCCCTTCACCCCCGCGCGATGCGCTCCAACGCGTTCTCCCGGTCGAGCCGGCGCAGCTCGGAGAACCCGTCCACGACGTGCTCCCCGATCACGATCTGCGGATAGGTGAGACCCCCGCCGAGCGGCGCCAGCTGCGCGCGGTCCCGGCGCCGCATCCGGCGCTCCTCATACGAAATGCCACGGCGCTCGAGCAGGCGCCGCGCCCGGAAGCAGTACGGGCACAAGGCGGTCGAGTACATCACGGCGTCCACGACAACTGGCGAGCCTACTCCGAAGCAAGAACGCCCTCGCTGGGGGGCGAGGGCGTTCTAGGGTGCAGGGGGTGGGATTGCGGAACGGGGTGGTTCCGGTCCCGAAGGGAGATCATCTGGCGCCGGCTGAACCGGCGCGAGTGATGCGACGCTCGGATGGGGAACCCGGCGTCCACTCCCCTACTACTTTCGCGCGGGTACCCCACCTGTCCAAACCGGAAACACTTATTCACCGCCGGCGGTGCAGAATCGCCACCGATTGCGGATCCGAGCCCCGAATCGCCGATCCGAAAAGGTCGGTCCGGGGCACTGCCGATTCAGCCCTACGAAGCGTAGAATCGGCAGTCTCGGGCGGTTAGCTCAGCTGGGAGAGCGCCTGCCTTACAAGCAGGAGGTCGGCGGTTCGATCCCGTCACCGCCCACTAGCTATCGAGCCGACCACGGAATATGCTCCGTCGAGCCGTGGCCGCACGATCGCGATTGCGCAAAGCCGGGGTGTCGGTTGCGGCGCTCGCGGGGATCTCGCTGGCATTTCTGGGCCCAGCCTCCGCGGTCGCCGTGGTCCCGTACAAGGACATCGCCACCTCGGGCCCGCTGACCCACGTTTACGTCGGAAACGAGTTGGGCTGCCAGGTCGCCTACCGGGGCGACGCGCGCCTCGAGCTGTTTCCGTCGTCCACGATCCCGGGCGACTGCGGGACCTTGGTCGCCCTCGCCGGCACTCTCTACACACCGGATTTCAGCAACCACGGAAGCACCGCCACGGGCAGCCTCGGCACCCGCACGCCGTTCACACCGGTCTCGCAGACCAACGTCACCGGCAGCGGCAGGAGCAGCAGTCCCTACACGGTGACCACCACGGTCAACGTGGGCGCGACCGGGCTGCAGATCACCGAGGTCGATTCCTACGTCACCGGGGAAGAGGCCTACCGCACCAGCGTCACGCTTCGCAACAACGGTGGCGCGACGGCCACCGGCACCCTCTACCGCGCGGGAGACTGCTACCTGCAGGAGTCGGATGTCGGTTACGGATTCGTGGACCCGTCAAGGCGGGCGGCCGGCTGCTCGGCCAACGCCAACAACTCCCCGCCGGGCCGGATCGAGCAGTGGTACCCGATCACGACCGGCAACCAGTACCTGGAGGGCAGCTTCAGCAGCGACGTGTGGTCGCGGATCGGGTCCCAGCAGCCGTTTCCCAACACCTGCCGGTGTGCAGAGCTGCTCGACAACGGCGCCGGCCTGAGCTGGAGCTTCTCGGTCCCCCCCGGCCAGAGCGCGACCTTCTCCCACTTCACCGTGTTCTCGCCGCGCGGCGTTGCGGGCCCGCCGCGTCCACCCCTGTACGGTGCCAACGGGCTCGTGCAGGCCCCCTCGAACCGGCGCTGCGTGAGCCGCCGCAAGTTCCGCATCCGGATCCGGGAGCGTCGCGGGATCCGCATCGAGGCCGCGATCGTGGTCCTCAACGGCAGGCGGCTCAAGGTACTGAAGCGCCGGGTGTTCCAGCGCAAGCGACACACCGCCACGGTCAATCTGCGCGGCCTGCCCAAGGGCACCTTCAGGCTGAAGATCACCGTGCTCACCTCGACGGGCGACACCATCACCGGCACCCGCAAGTACCGCACCTGCACCAAGAAGCGAAGGCCGGTGCGCCCGCCCAGGCTTTGAGGCCGCAGGGACGGCGAGCGTCCGCGGGCAAACCGGTCATGATGGTGCCATGAAGGCCGTCAGCTGCAGGCAGACCGCACTCGACCTGGTCGACATGCCGACGCCGCAGCCGGAGCGGGGCCAGGTTCTGATCGACGTCCTGCGTTGTGGAATCTGCGGATCGGACCTGCACGCGCGCCACCACTCGGATGAGCTCGCTGAGGTGATGACCGAGGCCGGCTACGACGGGTTCATGCGCTCCAACCAGGACGTCGTGCTCGGACACGAGTTCTGTGGTGAGGTTGCCGAGTACGGTCCGGCTTGCCGCAGGAAGGCCCCCACCGGCACACCCGTTGTCGCACTGCCTTTGCGCAGGCGTGGGGGCGCGGTGCACGCGGTCGGCCTCTCGGCCGCCGCGCCCGGTGCGTACGCCGAGCGCGTGGTGGTCGAGGAGTCCCTGATGCTGCCGATCCCGAACGGGTTGGCACCGGAGCTGGGAGCCCTGACGGAGCCGATGGCGGTCGGCTGGCATGCCGTCCGCCGGGGCGAGGTCAAGAAGAACACGGTGGCGATCGTGATCGGCTGCGGACCGATCGGCCTGGCCGTGATCTGCATGCTGAAGGCCGACGGCGTGCGGACGGTGATCGCCAGCGACTTTTCGAGCGGCCGGCGGACGCTCGCCACCCGCTGCGGCGCCGACGTCGTGGTGGATCCGGCGGAGGACTCGCCGTACGCGGCCGCCGGTGACCGCGGCCATCTGGACAACGTGCCCGCCGCGCTCGATCTGGCGCTCGGGACGATGGAGAAACTGCGGCGCGTGCCGGTGCCCTGGCACCACGTCTGGCGCACCGCAGAGCGGCTCGGCGCCAAGCCGAAGGCACCCGTGGTCTTCGAGTGCGTGGGGGTCCCCGGCGTGATCGACGACATCATCGCGGGCGCGCCCCTGTTCTCGCGAGTCGTCGTGGTCGGCGTGTGCATGGGTGCCGACCAGATCCGCCCGGCAATGGCGATCAACAAGGAGGTCGACCTGCGCTTCGTGGTCGGCTACACGCCGCTCGAGTTCCGCGACACCCTGCACATGCTCGCCGAGGGGAAGGTCAATGCGGCACCGCTCGTCACAGGCGTGGTCGGACTGCCTGGCGTGAGCAGCGCCTTCGACGCGCTCGGCGATCCCGAGGCGCACGCCAAGATCCTGATCGATCCAAAGAGCCGGGCGGCCGCGCCCGTGATCTAGGCAGGTCGCCAGCGCCCCGCGAGCGCTGCCGTGAGGAACTGCATCAGCACCGGCTCCAACTCCCGCAGCTTCGCGGTCCGCCCCGCGGCCACGTACACGACCACCATCTCGATCACGCCCCCGGCGAGCGCCGCAAAGATGCGCTTGTCGAGTTCCCTGACGGTCGGATCCGCCCTGCGCGCATCGTCGTGCAGCCGCCGGTACTGCCGCGCGAACACCCTCATCATCTCGGTCCGCCGCTCGAGTGCGGCCGGCCCGGCCGCCATGATCTCGATCGTGCCGATCCGCGAGAACGCAGGATCGGCCGCCATCACCGCGAGCAGCGTCCGGATGCCCGCGCGCAGGCGCTGCTCCCAATCGTCGATGCCGCGCGTCGCCCGCGTGATCTCGCTCAGCAGGTAGCCGATCCCAGTATCGAAAGCGACCAGGAAGCACTCCTCCTTGTCGGCGAAGTGCTCGTAGAACGTGCGCCGCGAGACGCCCGCGCCCGCGATCACGTCGGCGACCGTCGTCTCGACATAGCCGTTGGCCGAGACAGCCGCCGCCATCGCCTCCAGCATGCGCCCGCGCTGCGAGGCGAGCACCGCGTCGCGCGACAGGTCGTGGCGCCCATGCGGGAGCCGGTCGACCCACGCCCCTGCGCCGGTCGGCAGCCCCATCATCGGGTTCTCGTGGAGATCATCTCGGACAACTCGGAACTCTCCGAATTCAGGGGTTGACTTCCGTGGGAGGGGCGGTTACCTTCTCCCCCGGTAAGAAAACACTCATGTTTCCAAAGAGGAGACATGAGGGTACCAGCGGCACGCAAAGTCCCCACTCGACCCCCGGAGGAGAGACCCTGTGACCCTGACCGCTCTGGCACGAGCCCGCGTTGCGAAGACCAGCTTCCGTCGAACGACCGCCGTCGCGCTGATCGCGCTGGGCGCAGCGGCCTGTGGTGCCGTTCCCGCCCACGCAGACGGGCCCGGCGTCGGCACCCCGACGGTCGTCAGCGTCGGCGACTCCTACATCTCCGGGGAGGCCGGCCGCTGGGCAGGCAACACCAACCAGAGTTCGTCGAAGACCGACGCGCTCGGCTCCACGGCTTACTACGACAACGCCTCGAACACCGCCGAGACCATCAACCGCTGCCACCGCTCCAAGGCGGCCGAGATCATCATCGGCGGCGGGATCGACAGCAAGAACCTGGCGTGCTCGGGCGCGAAGACGTCGACCTTCACCGACTCCGACGGCAACTTCAAGCCGGGGCTCGACTTCTACAACGGATCCGCCGGCCAGGGTCAGGCGAGGATGCTCCAGGACTATGCGGCCACGCACAACGTGAAGATGATCAGCCTGTCGATCGGCGGCAACAACTTCAACTTCGCATCGATCGTGCAGACCTGCGTGACGGATTGGGCGACCTCGCCGACGTGGTGGAAGAACTACTGCAACGACGACTCGTCCGTGACGAGCAACTTCACCTCGTCAAACGTCAATACCCAGACCACGGCGATCAAGAACGCGATCCTCAACATCAGCACCGCGATGACCAACGCCGGCTACTCGGCCGCGCAGTTCGCAATCGTGGTCCAGGACTACATGTCCCCGCTGCCGAACGGATCCGGCATGCGCTACTCGGAGTCCGGCTACACCCGCCAGAGCACGGGCGGCTGCGGCTTCTGGAACGCCGACCTCAACTGGGCCAACGGAACGGCGCTCCCGACCATCAACAACGCGGTCAAGAACGGGGCGGCGCAGACCGGACTGTCGAACGTGAAGATCATGGAGCTGCAGTCGACGTTCAACGGACGGCGCCTGTGCGAGAACACCGTCGGGCTGCTCGAGGAGAAGGGCGTCGCCAACTGGACGGTGTCCGGCGCGGTCGACAAGACGGAGTGGATCTCGCAGATCCGCACCCTGTCGACGGTCTTCGGCCCCTACTACGTGCAGGAGTCCCTGCACCCCAACTACTGGGGCGAGAAGGCGCTGCGCAACTGCGTGCGCCAGGCCTTCAACGGCGGCGCCCCGCGCGGTGGAACCTGCACCCGCACGGCCAACGGGCTGAACGGCAACGGCGAGCCGAACATGGCACTGCAGTAAGCCGCGACACCCGAGCGGCGAGCAACAGCCACGCGCCTCAGGCGGCCGGGACCCTCTCCGGCCGCCTGAGGCTTCTCGCCTCAGGCGATCGCCCTAGCGCTTCCCCCGGGGCTTCACCACGGCGGTGTCGTCGGTGAACTTGCCGTCGTCGTCGGTCACCCGCACGGTCACCGTCACCTGCTTGGGGTTGGTGAACACCTGATCTGTGGTCGGATCCCTGCCGGTGTCGCGCTCGAATGTGCCGTTGCCGTCCATGTCCCACCGGTACTTCTTGATCGAGCCGTTCGCGTCGGAGGAGCCGGAGGCGTCGAATGCGACGGCCGTCCCGACCGCC
Source organism: uncultured Solirubrobacterales bacterium (assembly GCA_963816975.1). Lineage (GTDB taxonomy): Bacteria > Actinomycetota > Thermoleophilia > Solirubrobacterales > JBBDJG01 > DASRIA01. The sequence continues at coordinate 83,988 of CAWFMD010000003.1, forward strand.
GGCGTGCGATCCGCCGCCGCGACCTGGGCCGAGGGGCCACCTGGCTGCTGGTTGGAGAACTCGATCGGGATGCGGATGAAATCGCGGTCCGCCGTGCCGTTGCAGCCGCTCAGGTGGTACCAGGTGTAGAACTGCTGCGCGCGCTGGCCGACGGTCTCGAAGTTCCGGGAGGTGCTGTCCGGGTCGAGCAGGGATGACTCCTTGATCGGGTCCGGCGGGGTGCAGTCGCTGGCGAACGAGATCTCCGCCTCCATCAGCAGCTGCACGTCGCTCCAGTTCAGGAGATCGTCCGAGAGCGCGTAGTACACACCCGGCGGCTTGCCGTGGGCCGGGTCCCCGACGGAGTTGCCGACCAGCATCCACTTCCTGAAGTAGGTGTTGTAGGTGAGGCTCTCGCTGATCGTGCCGATGCTGTTGAAGTCGACCGGCGCACAGACGTGATCGGCCGGGTTGATGGTGCCGACGTAGGGGTTGGCGAACCGGACGCTGAAGGTCGTCCCGTTCCACGCGCGCCACGACGTCTGGTCGCTCACGTCGCGCGTGCGCATGATGCAGGTGCCGATCTGCTGGAGGTTGCGCGGCTGCGCGCGGAACATCACGTAGAAGTAGCCGTCGCCCGTGCGCACGATGTTGCTCGGGCTGAAGTATCCGTTCGGGCCGTTCATCGCGAACTGGTACGGAGTGGCCGCGACCAGGTTCGCGGGCGCCGTGGCGTGTGTGAAGGTCGCACCCGAGTTCGTCGAGACGGCGCTCGTGATCGCGTTGAACCAGCACTCGGGCCACGAGGGGCAGCCGGTCAAATAGTCGTTGCCCCGGTACTCCATGTGCACCAGCGCGTAGACCGTCTTCCCGTCGGGCGTCCACGGCGACGCGAGCCACTCCTTCGCGTCGTACTTGGAGGGATCGGAGTTCTCGTGCGAGCTCATCGTCTTCGTGCACGGGTGCGTGTAGGTGCCGTCGAGCGTCGAGTTCGCGATCCAGCGGTAGTTCGAGAAGTGCGAGTTCATCAACTGGATCTTGCCGGTGTCGTCCCTGAACGCGCGCGCCGGCTCGTCGGTGATGTCCCAGGTCTCGCACTGGTGGACGGACCAGTCGAAGATCATCACCTCGGGGCCGACCTGCCGCACGGTCGGCTCGTTGTAGACGAACGGAGCGTTGGGCGGAGGCAGGGCGCCGGCGGCTGCGGTCAGGAAGAACGTGGCGGCCAGCGCCGTGGTGCAGGCGCCGACCAGCGCCCGCAGCCGCCTGCAGTTGGTGAAGCTGATTCCCCCAAGGTTCCGACCTGCCATCGTCCCCGCCCGGTGGATGGTGACTGGGAGCACCCGTGCGGCCCATCCGCCGACCAAATGAGGCTACTACGAACCGAGCGGGATGGAGACGACCCACCAATGCCGGGACGCCACAGACGGACGTCGCGACGGTGCTCCATCGCACCGAGCGGATTCTGGGGGTCGAGTGCACGGTCGTCCGGGACACGCGCACTTCCCCGCGCTCGTCGGCGTGCGCCGGCCACGCTGACAGATAGCGCGTATCTGATCCCCGCCCAGCGGCTGCGCCCCACCCCCCGCGGGGCGTAGGATGCCGCCCATGACGAGCGCCGAGGTCGTCGCGCACCATCAGTCCTCCGGACGCTTCTTCGACGCCGCCGGCGTGCGCAGCTTCGTGCGCGACGAAGGGGACGGCGAGCCGGTCGTGTGCCTGCACGGGGTGCCGAGCTCGAGCTTCCTGTACCGCAAGGTGATCAAGGAGCTGGCCGGCCGTGGGCTTCGCGGCGTGGCCTTCGACCTGCCCGGGCTCGGCCTCGCCGCACGTCCGCGCGATCACGACTATTCGTGGACGGGGCTCGGCCGGTTCTGCGTCGCGGCCGTGGATGCCCTCGGGCTGGAGCGCTTTCATCTCGTTGTCCACGACGTGGGCGGCCCGGCCGGGTTCGAGTTGGCGGCCGCGATGCCCGAGCGTGTGCGCTCGCTGACGGTGCTGAACACGATCATCGCGGTCGACACCTTCAAGCGACCGTGGTCGATGGAGCCCTTCGCCCGCCGCGGTATCGGTGAGGCGTACCTGGCGACGCTGAGCAAGCCCGCGTTCCGGCAGCTGTGGTACCTGCAGGGCATCGAAGACCGCGGTGCGATGTCGAAGGAGGAGATCTACGCATACGTCGACCTGCTCAAGCGTGACGACGGCGGCCGCGCGTTCCTGAAGGTGATGCGCGGGTTCGAGCGCACGCCCGCGAAGCGGGCTCTATACGAGAGCACGGTGCGGGACGTGCCCTACCCGGTCCAGATCGTGTGGGGGTCCGAGGATCCGGCGCTGAAGCTCTCGGTCCACGGGGAGCAGGCGCGGCGCGCGGCCGGCCTCGAGCAGATCCACACGGTCCCCGCCAAGCACTTCCTCCAGGAAGAGCAGGCGCCCGCGATCGCGGAGCGGGTCGCCGACCTGGCGCGCGCCGGCTAGCTGCGTGTGGCGGCGCGCCGCTCGGCCTCGGCTCGAGTGGCGTCAAGTGACTGGGCCACAGCCCGTTCCCACGGGCCCGCAACGCGGTCCGCCCACCACTGACCCAACCGCCACAGGTCGGTGCCGAGCTCGCCGGAGTAGACGAACTCCGTTCCCTGCGGAACCTCCCGCAGCTCGAATGTCTCCAGGACGTGCGGCACGGGGCCGCGCAGCAGGCGGAACGACACGCGTCGCGGCGGCTCGAAGCGGACCGTCTCCACCGTAGTCGTGGTCAGGCCGGCGGCGGTCGTGAAGTGCGCGGCCAGCACCATGTCACTGCCACGCTCCAGCACCTCCAGCTTGTCCGCCATGGCCCGCGGAGTGCGACCGAGGTAGGGCGCGGCGATCACGTCGAAGACGGTTTGCGGCGGCGCCGCGATCGTCAGCGACATCGGCCCCAGCGCCCGCACTCGGCGCCCGATGCCGAGATCCAGGGTGAGCGCACCGCGCACGACGAGCACGTAGCCGCCGGCCGCCGCAGCGAGCCCGGAGACGAAAGCGGCGATCCGGCGCACGTCCACAGCGTACGCGCATCACAATCTCCGTGGTGCACGCGATCAACCATGATGTCCGCGCGTCGCTCCGGCTCACGGAGGGGGAACGCTGGACGGCGCAGGCCCTGCGTGGGCTGCGGCGGGACGAGTACCGGCCCGCTGCCTGGCTGCGGTTCGTGCGCATCTCGCTCGAGCGTTCGCGCGCGACGCGCCGCGCCCGTCCGGCGCTCGCGCGGCAGGCGCGCGCCTGGGGCACGAGCGGAGCGCTCGCCTGGGTGATCGCCGCCCGCGCCGCCCGCCGCGCCGGCGGCGGCGTCCGGCTGCGTCCCGTCGCCGGGCTGTGCTGGTGGCTTGCCGTGTGGCAGATGCTCGACTGGCATCTCGGCATGGTCGAGGGCCGCGACGGGCGTTCGCATGCGCGACTCGCGCCTGCCGACGGGCTCAGTCTGGTGCGCTTCTGGCTGGTCCCGGTGGTCCCGGCAGTGGCGCGCTCGCCCGCGGGGCTGCCGGCCGTGATCGCCGCCGGAGGCGTGACCGATTGGCTCGACGGGGCGCTGGCCCGCCGCCACGGTCCCACTCGCCTCGGGGAGGATCTGGACACAACGGCCGATCTAGCTTTCTTCGCGATGGTCGCCCTGTCCGCGCGCGCCGCGGACCGGATCCCGCCCTTGGCCTTCTGGGCGCTGGGCGCCCGTCAGGCGCTCGGCCTGGCCCTGTCGCTCGGCACGTTCTTCGGCCGGGCGCGGCGCCCCGCCATCAGCGCTCGGCGCTGGGGGGCGGTGCCGCGGGTCGCGGGGCTGGCCATCTGCGCCGCGGGCCGCCCGCGCCCGGGTACGGCGCTGCTGGTGATCGGCTGCCTCGTGCCGCCACAGCAACTGTCACGTGCGGCATTCCAGTCTCGCTGACCGCCCGTTTCCAATTTCTTGGGGAGTCAGGAAGCGTCCGGCAGCGTCACCGCGAAGCGGGATCCGCGCGCCGGTTCGCTCTGCACCCAGATCCGCCCGCCGAGCGATTCCACGATCCGCTTCGCGAGCGCAAGCCCGAGGCCGGAGCCATTGCTCGAACGTGCGGCGTCCCCTCGCCAGAACGGCTCGAACACCTGGTCGAGCGCGCCGGGTGCGATGCCTTCGCCGGTGTCCTCGACCACCAGCTCGAGTCCACCGGGCCCGCGCCACGCCTCCATGCGGACGGTCCCGTCCGCGGGCGTGTGACGGATCGCGTTCTGCAGGAGGTTCTGCAGCACGCGGACCAGGTGAGGCGAGCACAGGCACTGCTCCTCCCCGTCGCGGATCCGGGCCTCGACGATCAAGCCCTTCTGCCTGGCCTGTGGGCCGCAGGTCGCGAGCGCTTCCTGCACCACCTGCTCGAGCCGGACCCGCTCGGACTCGACCTCGATCGCACCGGCATCGATCTGGACAAGCTCGAAGAGGTCGTCCACGAGCAGGGCGAGGCTCTCGACCGAGCGCCGCATCTCGCCCATGAACCGTCGGAGCGTGGGTGGGTCGTCGACGACGCCGTCGCCGACGGCCTCGACCATCGCACGCATGCTGGCAAGTGGCGTGCGGAGGTCGTGCGAAACCGCCGTGATCAGGTCCTTGCGCCGTGCTTCTCCGGCCCGCTCACGGGCCAGCGAGCGCTCGAGCTTTGCGGCCGTCTCGTCGAGCGCCGCCGCAAGCGTGTCCAGCTCCGGCCCGGCGCCGAGCCGGCCGATGCGGGCGTCGAGGTGCCCGTCCGCGAGGGACCGCGACCGCTGCACCAGGCGCTCGACCGCCGTACCCCACGCCCTCGCCAGCGCAAGCGCGGCCGCGACTCCTGCCCCGGAGGAGTACACCAGCAGGATCGCCACGAGAGTCGCGTCGTGATGACTGACGGACATCAGCATGGTCAGCACGCCCAGGTTGACAAGGCTGACCAGCACCGCCATCGCCGCGATCGCCACGAACCTCCAGCGCACCGAAGCGTGTCCCAGCAATCGGGCTGCGGCGATGCTGGCTCCCACCGTGGCGAGCAGTGCGATCAGCAACAGCAGCCCGAGGTGACGCAGCTCGGCGGGCTTCACACCCAATGCGACACCGAGGGCAAGGCTTGCGAGCGCGCCCGCCAGCACGACTCCCGTCACCGCCCACATCGGCATTCGCGCTCTGCTCACGGATCGAACCGGTACCCGGCGCCCCATACCGTGACGAGGCGGCGCGGCTTCGATGGATCGGCCTCGATCTTCTCGCGCAGACGCCGGATGTGAACGGTCACCGTCGAAGGATCGCCGTCGAAGGAAAGGTCCCAGACCTCATCGAGCAGCCGAGACCGCGTGAACACCATTCGCGGATTCGTGGCCATCAGGTACAGCAGGTCGAACTCGCGGGGCGTGAGCGCGACCGCGTCGCCCCCGACCCGAACCTCGCGGCTGACTCCGTTCACTTCGAGCTCGCCGATCACGAGCTGCTGCGCGCCGGCCCCCTCATCTCGATGCGACGGCCGCCGCAGGACCGCTTGAACTCGCGCCACGACCTCGCGGGGTGAGAACGGCTTCGCGACGTAGTCGTCGGCGCCGAGCTCGAGGCCGGCGATCCGCTCCATCTCCCCTCCCCTCGCGGTCAGCATGATCACCGGGGTGTCGGCGCGCGCGCGGATGCTCCGGAAGACGCCGAAGCCGTCCATCCGCGGCAGCATCAGGTCGAGCAGCACCAGATCGGGTCTCGACGCGTCGAAAGCGGCGATCGCCGCCTCCCCGTCCCCCGCGCTGTCGGCGACGAATCCACTCCGCGTGAGATAGCGCGCGAGCACCTCGCGGACCACCGGCTCGTCATCGACGATCAGTACGCGCATGTTCTGACCCACCTGAGTCATCGTGGGTCAAGCGTATTGCGAAAGTCTTTCGAGCACCTCCATTTCCCCAGCGTGCGTAAGCAAATCGCAAGACGGCCGCCCTAGCGTGCGCCTGCCCGGCAACCACGGGCGTACTGCTCAACGATCTCGAGGAGGTCACGATGACTCACGAACTTCGCATCCCCAAACCGGCAGCTCTCCTGGCCGCGCTGACGTTCGCACTGGCTGCTGTGGGCGCAAGTGCCGCCGACGCGATGGCGCACTCGTCGGGCACCGTCTACACGCTCACCAACAGCCCTGCCGGCAACGCGGTGAAGGTGTTTCACCGCTCCGGCGACGGCTCGCTGCGCTCGGGTGGCGAATTCGCCACCGGGGGCACCGGCACCGGCGGTGGTCTCGGCAACCAGGGCGCTGTCGTGCTCGACGGCAGGCGGTTGTTCGCGGTCAATCCCGGCAGCGACTCGATCTCGGCCTTCAAGGTCAAGCACGGCGCGCTGCAGCTGGTCGGCACCGTGGCTTCCGGCGGGGACCAGCCGATCAGCGTCACGGTGGACAACGGCCTGCTCTATGTGCTGAACGCCGGGGGCGCCGGCAACATCAGCGGCTTCAAGCTCTCGCACCGCGGGGAGCTGTCGGCGCTGGCCGGCTCGACTCGCCCGCTGAGCGGCGGCGCGACCGGTCCTGCCCAGGTGTCGTTCGACCCCGAAGGCGAGTTGCTCGTCGTGACCGAGAAGAACACGAACCTGATCGACATCTACGAGGTCGACCGTCGCGGGCGCGCAGACGGACCCACTTCGCACTCGTCCTCCGGCGCGACGCCGTTCGGCTTCGCTTTCGACGAGCGGGATCACTTGATCGTGTCCGAGGCCTTCGGGGGAGCTGCGGGCCTAAGCGCGGTCTCCTCCTACGAGGTCGACGACAGCGACATCGAGCCGATCACGGTCTCGGCGGCGACCACCCAGACCGCGGCCTGCTGGATCGTGGTCACCGAGAACGGCCGCTTCGCCTACACGACCAACACCGGCAGCGGGTCGATCTCCGGCTACCGCGTGAGCCGCTCCGGCAGGCTCACCCTGCTCGATGCCGACGGCCGCACCGGCGTGACCGGCCCGGGACCGATCGACATGGCGCTCAGCCAGAGCAGCCGCTACCTGTACTCGCTGAACGCCGGCGACAGAACGATCAGCGGGTTCCGCGTGAATGCGGACGGCAGCCTCAGCCCGATCGGCGGGGCGGCCGGCCTGCCCGGCGGTGCCACGGGCCTCGCGGCCAGCTAGCGCGAGCGACCCGTACCGCAGCGACGGGCCCGCGTTCGCGGGCCCGTCGCGCGCTTCCGCGGGATGTAGAGCCGTCAGCCCATAATGCAGCGGTGCGGCTCCTGATCCAGACGGTTCGCCCGTTCTCACCGTGAGCCTGCTGGGGGCGGCCCGCCGTCGCCGCAGGGGCGCACTCGCGAGTCTGCGCGAGAACGGCGAGCGACTGCTCGTCCTGCCGGCGCTGGTGGCGCTCGCGGCCGGGGGCAGCCTCCACCTCGCGGGCCTGGCGACGGCCGGGGACGCAGTCTGGGCGGGGCTGGTCGCCGTGATCCTCGTGCCCCTCACGTGGTCCGTCGCGCGCACGCTGGCGCGCGGCGACCTCGGCGTCGACGCGATCGCGCTGGTCGCGATGGCGGGAGCGCTCGCGCTCGGCGAGTACCTGGCCGGGGCGGTGGTCGCGCTCATGCTCTCGGGCGGCAATGCGCTGGAGGCGGCCGCGACCCGGCGCGCGCGCCGGGAGCTGCGGAGCCTGATCGAGCGAGCCCCGCGGATCGCGCACAGGCGGCGGGAGGGCGCGATCGAGGAGGTGCCCGTGGACGAGGTCGCGGTCGGAGACGTCGTCGTCGTGCGCAGCGGCGAGGTCGTGCCGATCGACGGCCTCGTGGCGGAAGGCCGGGCAGTGATCGACGAGTCGACCCTGACCGGCGAGTCGCTGCCGGTCACCCGGACGCAGGGCCAGGTCGTGCGCAGCGGCTCGGCGAACGCCGGCGAACCGTTCGATGCACGCGCAACGCGGCCCGCCTCCGAGAGCGCGTACGCGGCGCTCGTGCGGCTGGTGCGCGCGGCCGAGACCCAGCGTGCGCCGTTCGTGCGCCTCGCCGATCGCTACGCGGCCTTCTTCCTGCCCTTCACGCTCGCGGTTGCCGGACTTGCATGGTCCTTGTCAGGCGACCCGATCCGGGCCCTGGCCGTGCTGGTGGTGGCCACTCCCTGTCCGCTGATCCTGGCGGCGCCGATCGCGCTGATCTCGGGCGTCTCACGCGCCGCACGGGCGGGGATCATCGTCAAGGGCGGCGCCGTGATCGAGCAGCTCGGGGAGGCCAAGGCCGTGCTGCTCGACAAGACCGGCACGCTCACGCTCGGCACCCCCGAGATCGAGCGCGTGGTTTCGCTCGACGGCACCGACGAGGACGAGATCGTGCGGCTCGCTGCCTCGCTCGATCAGCTGTCAGCGCACGTGCTCGCCGAGGCGATCGTGCACGACGCTCAGCGGCGGGGACTCGCGCTCGCCCTGCCGAGGGACGTGCTGGAGCAGCCCGGGCAGGGGATCGACGGACGCGTGGACGGGCTGCGCGTGACCGTCGGCAGTGCCGCGTGGCTCGCAGGAGCGGGGCTACGACATCACCCGTGCCGCGCGCACGCTCGACGACCCAGGCGGCGACGCCGGCCGCGCCCGCGTGCTCGTCGGCGTGGACGGTCGTGTGACAGGGGTCGTGGTGATGAGCGACCACCTGCGCGCCGACGCACACCTGCTCGTGCAACACCTGCGCGACGCAGGCGTCGTCCACGTCGCGATGGTGAGCGGCGACCGCGCGGCGATCGCGCGCGAGATCGGGCGGCAGGTCGGGATCGAGGACGTGCACGCCGAGCAGTCACCCGAAGCGAAGCTCGACGTGGTGCGCTCGCTCCAGGATCGGCCGGAGACCCGTCCGGTCGTGATGGTCGGCGACGGAGTCAACGACGCCCCCGCCCTGGCGCTCGCCGAGGTCGGGATCGCGATGGGCGCCGCCGGCATGACCGTCTCGTCCGAGACCGCAGATGCCGTCATCACCGTGGATCGCATCGACCGCGTGGCGGATGCCGTGCGGATCGGCCGCCGCTCGCTTGGCATCGCGCGCCAGAGCGTGGTCTTCGGGATCGGCCTCAGCGTCGTCGCGATGGGGTTCGCGGCGCTCGGCTACATCACGCCGGTCGGCGGAGCGCTGCTCCAGGAGGTGATCGACGTCGCCGTGATCCTCAACGCCCTGCGCGCGCTGCGCGGTTGAGCTGACGCACGCCGCCTAGCGCGTTCGATCCTGCAGGTCGCGCTCGACGCGCTTCAACAGCACTGCGTTGGTCGCCACGATGATGGAGCTGAGTGACATCAGGAGCGCGGCCCACTCGGGGCGCAGCTCGATTCCGTAGGCCGGAAACAGAACGCCGGCCGCGATCGGTATCGCCGCGACGTTGTAGACACTCGCCCACACCAGGTTCTGCTTCATCTTGCGGACGGTCGCACGCGAGAGCAGCACGGCGTTCACGACGTCGAGCGGATCCGAGCGCATCAGCACGACCCGCGCGGTCTCGATTGCGACGTCGGTGCCCGCCCCGATCGCGATTCCCACATCGGCCTGCGCGAGGGCGGGCGCGTCGTTGACCCCGTCGCCCACCATCGCGACCCGCTTGCCTTCGCCCTGCAGGCGCTCCACGTATGCCGCCTTCTCGACCGGGAGCACCTCGGCGAAGACGCGCTCGATGCCGAGCTCACGAGCGACGGCCTCGGCCGTGACCCGGTTGTCGCCGGAAATCAGCGCCACCTCGAGCCCCAGCTCCCGCAGTCCGGTGATCGCGGCACGAGCGCTCGGCTTGATCTGATCGGCGGCCGCAACGACGCCGGCCGGCCGGCCGTCCACGGCCACGAGCATCGCGGTCTTGCCCTCGGAGGCGAGCATCGCTGCCCGCTCGAGGATCTCGTCCGCGGGGACCTCGTGGGCAGCCAGGAGGCGAGCGTTGCCGACCAGCACGGCGTGGCCGTCGACCGTCGCGGACAGCCCGTGGCCGGGCACCGCCTCGAACAGAGTGGCCTCGCCCAGGGAAAGTCCACGTCCATTCGCGGCTTCGACCAGTGCGCTCGCCAGCGGATGCTCTGAACTTCGCTCGGCGCTTGCGGCGAGCCGCAGCAGCTCATCCTGGGTAAGGCGCCCGTTTGCATACACGTCGGTCAAGGCCGGTCTACCCTCGGTGAGCGTGCCCGTCTTGTCGAGCGCGATCGCGTCCAGCCCGCCGATCGCCTCGAGCGTCGCGGCGTCCTTGATCAGGACGTTGTGCTTGGCGCCGAGGCCGGTCCCGACCGCAACCGCGGTCGGCGTGGCGAGCCCGAGCGCGTCCGGGCATGCGATCACCACGGCGGAGATCGCGAAGGTGAGCGACGTGATCAGGCTCTCCCCCGCCACGAGCGCCCAGACGGCGAACGTGATCGCCCCGGCCGACACGGCCAGGATCACGAGGTAGGAGGCCGCCCGGTCGGCAAGGCGCTGGCCCGGTGCCTTCGAGCTCTGAGCCCGCTCCACCAGATCGATTATCTGTCCGAGCGCCGAATCGGCGCCCACCTTCGTGGCGCGGAAGGTGAGCGTGCCGGTCTGGTTGATGGAGCCGCCCACGACATCGTCGCCCTCCCCTTTCTCAACCGGCACCGACTCGCCCGTCACGAGGCTTTCGTCGATCGCCGAGCGGCCCTTCAGCACGGCGCCGTCGACCGGGACCTTGTCGCCGGGGCGCAGCACCACGATCTCGCCCACGCCGATCTCGCTGGTCGCGACCTCCACCTCCGCCCCGTCGCGGATCACGGTCGCCCTGGGGGGCACGATGTCGAACAGGGCGCGCAGCGAGTCCGTGGTGCCGCGGCGAGCCTTCATCTCCATCCAGTGGCCGAACAGCACGAACGTGACGAGCAACACCGCTGCCTCGTAGAAGGTCTCCCCGCCGATCACCGTGATCAGCACGCTGAATCCCCAGGCGGCGAGCACGCCGACGGCGATCAGCACGCTCATGTTGAGCGCACGCGCGCGCAACGAGCTGTAGGCGCCGCCGATGAAGATCCAGCCCGCGTACCAGACGACCGGCGTCGCGAGCACCAGCATCACCCAGTTGCGCGCGGCCTCCGAATCGATCAGCTCGAGGCCGAAGAAGTCGACCGTCACCGGGGAGAAGAGGAAGACCGGGATCGCGAGCACGAGCGCCAGAAAAAACCGCCTGCGCATGTCGTCCTCCATCGCGCGCGCGACCTTCGGATCGGACATGTCGTGGTCCATGCCGGCGTGCTCGCCGGCGCTCCCGGGATGGACCTCCTCGTGCGCGCGGTCCGCGCGACGAGTGCCGCAGCTCGTACTGCATGCGGTCGTGGCTGGTGCCGCAACGGATCGGCGCGAGCTGGACGTCGTGGCCGAGCCGGGCGGCGCTGCGCCGCCGCGGCGGGGCGGCGGACTGCCGAGGCGAGGAGCATGCATAGCCCCGCGCGGCGATCAGGCGCCGGATTCCCTGCTCGTCGATCACGGCCTCGTCGTGCTCGACGCGCACGCGGTCCCGCGGAAAATCGACCACTGCGCGGGCCACACCCGGCTCGCCGCGAAGCAGCTCCTCGATGTGCGCGGCGCAGCACGGGCAGCGCAGGTCGAGCAGGGTCAGCTCAGCGGTCGCCACCGTGCGGCCTCAGCGCATGCGCGCGAACCGCTCGACCGCCTCGAGCAGCTCCGCCGACTTGGCCTCCGCCTCCGTGCCGCCCCCCGCCATCGCCGCTCGGACGCAGCCGTGCACGTGCCCGTCGAGAACCTTCAAGCCAACGCGATCCAGGGCCTTGGTCACCGCCGAGATCTGAGTGAGGATGTCGACGCAGTACTTGATCCTCCTCGACCATGCGCCCGATGCCGCGCACCTGCCCCTCGATCCGCGCGAGGCGGTTGAGCACGTCCTGCTGTCCTGTCTCGCTGAGGTGCGCCATCGTGTCCCCCTAGGTTGTGACCGTTGCCTGAGCCCGCCGCCTGAAGCCCCTGAGTCTCAGCGCGTTGCCCACCACCGTCACCGAGGACGCGGCCATCGCCGCGGCTGCCAGGATCGGATCGAGCAGCACGCCCCAAAGCGGATAGAGCACACCGGCGGCGACGGGGATCAGCGTGACGTTGTAGACGAACGCGCCCACGAGGTTCTGCTTGATCGTGCGCATCGTCTGACGCGACAGCTCGAGCGCACTCGCCACGCCCCGTAGATCGCCTGACATCAGCGTCAGGTCCGAAGCCTCCATCGCGATGTCCGTACCCGTGCCGATCGCGATCCCGACATCGGCCTGCGCGAGCGCGGGAGCATCGTTGATGCCGTCGCCCACCATCGCCACGCGCCGGCCCTGCTCTTGAAGCCGCTTGATCTCGCCCACCTTGTGCTCGGGCAGGACCTCGGCCAGCACGCGGCCGATCCCTGCCTGGCGAGCGATCGCCGCTGCCGTGCGGCGCTTGTCACCGGTCACCATCACGACCTCGAGCCCCAGTCGTGTCAGCTCCGCAACCGCGCCCGCGGCCTCCGGCTTGATCGAGTCCGCGACCGCGATCACCGCGACAAGCTCGCCCCCGACCGCAACGTGGACCGTCGTCTTGCCCTGCTCCTCGAGGAGCTGCACGTGCTCGTCCAGGAGCGAGGCATCGATCCCGAGCGCCCGCAGGTGGCGGGCGCTGCCCACCATCACAGGCCGGCCGCCGACCACAGCGCTGACGCCATGCCCGACGTCGGCCTGGAAGCTCTTCACGGGCGCAATGTCGAGACCGCGCTCACGCGCGTACCTGACCACCGCCTCGCCCAGCGGGTGCTCCGAGCGCGACTCGACGGCGGCCGCGAGCGCAAGCACCTCGTCCTGCCTCCCGCGTCTGGGCAGCACGTCCGTGACCTCGGGCTTGCCCATCGTCAGCGTCCCCGTCTTGTCGAGCACGACCGTGTCGAGCTTACGGGCACTCTCCAGCGCCGTCGCGTCCCTCACCAGGATCCCCATCTCCGCCCCCCGACCGGTGCCGACCATGATCGCCGTCGGCGTCGCCAGGCCCAGCGCGCACGGGCAGGCAATGATCAGGACGGCCACGAACGCGAGCATCGCGCTCGTGAAGCTGGAGCCGGTCACGAGCCAGACCACGAACGCGAGCACCGCGATCCCGATCACGGCAGGCACGAAGTGGGCCGCGATCCGGTCGGCGATCCGCTGGACCGGCGCCTTCGAGCCCTGGGCCTCCTCGACGAGCCGCACGATCTGTGCCAGCGCGGTCGCGGCGCCCACCTTCGTCGCGCGGAAGCGCACCGAGCCGGCGCTGTTCACGGTGGCGCCGATCACCTCGTCGCCGGGTGCCTTCTCGACCGGCACGCTCTCGCCGGTCAGCATCGACTCGTCGATCGTGGAGTGCCCCTCGATCACGACGCCGTCGACGGGCACCCGCTCGCCCGGTCGCACCAGCACCTCGTCGCCGGGGCGCACGTCGTCGACAGGCACCTCCCGCTCCGTGCCGGCGCGGACGATCCGGGCGGTGCGAGGCCGCAGGCCGATCAGCTTCCCGATCGCCTGCGTCGTGCCCGCCATGGCCCGCGCCTCGAGCAGGCGGCCGAGCAGGATCAGCGCGATGATCACGGCGGCCGTGTCGAAGTAGACATCGGGCGCCGCCCCCGCGCCCGCGAAAGCGCCCGGCGCCACCGTCGCCGCCAGGCTGTAGAAGTAGGCTGCGCTGGTCCCGACCGCGATCAGGGTGTTCATGTCCGCCGAGCCACGGCGGCCCAGCCTCCAGGCGCCCACGTAGAACTGCCACCCCGCCCAGAACTGGACCGGCGTGGCGAGCGCGAGCATCACCCACATGTCCGCGCGCTCGCTGAAGGGCGACCAGGCGAAGGCGAGCAGCATCAGCAGCGCCCCGATGGCTGCGGCGAACGCGAACTTGGCCTTCAGCAAACGTAGCTGGGTGCGCGCCTCCTCCACGGGCGCCGGCTCACCTGCGGCCGCCGGCCCGCCTGCGATGCGACCCCCGTATCCCGCCTGCTCGATCGCACTCTCGAGCGCGCGCGGGTCGAGGTCGACCCCCTGCACCGTGGCCCGGCCGCTGGCCAGGTTGACGGACGCCTCAGTGACACCCTCCACCCCGGAGACCGCGCTCTCGATCCGGCTCACGCAGGAGGCGCAATGCATGCCCTCGACCTCCAGTTCGAGGCGGCGCCGGCGGTCGGCTCGGGTTGTCAAGGTGCTCCCGTTCATGAACCATTTACTATACCCCAAGGGGGTATTACGCCGGAGGTGCCGCCACCGCGCACGGGCCCGGCCGGCGATCCCGCCTACTCGCCCGCGCGACCGAGGCGGTCGGATATGGTCAAAACCTCGCCCAGCATCGTGCGGCGTTACCTGTCGACCGGCCGCAACGGGAGGAGTACGCGTCGTGGAACAGGCAGACGTAGTCGTTGTCGGGGGACGCCTGGCCGGATGCGCGGTCGCGGCGCCCCTCGCCCGCGCGGGGCGCAAGGTGGTGGTGCTGGACAAGATGAGCTTCCCGTCGGATCAGCTGTCCACCCACCTGCTGATGCCCGCGGGGACCAGCGAGCTGTCGATGCTCGGAGCGCTGCCGCGGATCCTGGCGCTGAACCCGACCAGGGTGCGGTGGACCACGCTGGTGGCCGAGGGCATCACGTGCACCGAGCGCCTGCGCCCGGCGCCCGACGGCACCGACTTCGGCGTCTGCATCCCGCGCGACCTGCAGGACGTGTGCCTGGTCGAGGCGGTGCGCGAGCAGGGCGGCGAGGTGCGCGAGCGCTGCACGTTCGCGGCGCTGCACTGGCGCGCGGGACGAGTGGCGGGAGTGCGCTACACCGACGAGCACGGCGACGAACGCGACATCGCGGCCAGCCTGGTCGTGGGAGCGGACGGCCGCCGCTCCAGCGTCGCCGCGCAGGTCGGCGCCTGGACTCCCTACCGGGTCTCGCGCAACGGCCGCGGCCTCGTGTTCCGCTACCTCGACGAGCCCCAGCCGCAAACGAGCGCCGCGCAGATGTACATCCAGTGGCGCGAAGCTCACTCGTTCGCGTTCGCCTTCCCCTCGGCTCCGGCCGGCAGGCTGCTGATCCTCCTGATGGGCCACCGCGACGAGGTCGGCGCGGCGCGCGGGGACCCGGAGGGCTACTGGCAGCGCAAGCTCGACGAGCACCCCGGGCTCGCCCGCCGGCTGGCCGGCGTGGACAAGGCCACGTACACCAAGCTGCGCTCGACCGGCGACACGCCCGCCTTCTTCCGGGCGTCGTCGGGGCCGGGCTGGGCGCTGGCGGGCGACGCGGGGCACTTCAAGGACCCGGTCACCGGCCAGGGCATGCGCGACTCGATGTGGATGGGCCGCACGCTCGCGGAGCACGTGCTGCCGGTGCTCGACGACCCGCCCGCGATCGACCGCGCGACCCGCGTGTGGGAGGCCGCGCGCGACCGCGACTGCCTGCCCGCCTATCACTTCGCCAACCTCGACACGCGCGTGGAGCGCCAGTCCCCCGCCCTGTGCGAGCTGGTGCGCGACGCCGGGCGAACGACGGAGCCCGACCTGACCGACCTCTTCGGGCGTGCGCGCACGCTGCAGCAGATCGCGCCGCCGCCCCGCATGGCGCGCGCCGTCGTGGCCGCACTGTGGCGGGGCGAGCGGCCGCGCTCCGAGACGCTGCGGTCGCGCGGTCCGCGACCTGCGCACGGACCTCGCGATCCGGCGCGAGCGCCGCGCCGACCACTTCCGGGCGACACGTATGGTTGCGGGCTCGGATCATCCAGATACCGTGTGGCCGGCACCGCCGGGTCGCAAGCCGCTTGCCAACGCTGAACCCGACACGGCGGCTCCCACCGTGCTCGAGGAGGTCTCCGCATGACCCGCATCGCCGTCGTCCAGCCCGCGCTCGCGCTGGGCGCGGTCGAGGCCAACCTGATCCGGATCGAGGACCTGATCCGCGACGCCCACCGGGAGCACAACGCCGAGGTCGTGCTCGTTCCCGAGGGCTGCACCTCGCCGAACGTGTACGCCAAGGTCCTCCGCGGCGCGGCGCGCCCCGTAGACGGCCAGCCCTTCCAGCTGCTGACGCGCCTCGCGCGTGAGCTCGACTGCGTAGTCGGCGGCGGCTTCGTCGCGGTGCGCGGCCGCCACACCTACGGCACCTACGTGCTTGCCGAGCCCAACGGCGCGGCACACCTCCACGACAAGGACGTCCCCACGGCCTGGGAGCAGAACTACTACCGCGGCGGAGACGACGGCGGCGTCGCGCGCTGCGAGACCCTCGGCGCGACCGTCGGCCTGATGTGCGGCTGGGAGTGGGCGCGCAACCGCACCTCCGCCCGCGTGCGTGCCGGCGGCGCGCAACTGGTGCTGGGCGGCATGTGCTGGCCGTCGCTGCCCACAAACTGGCCCGGCCCGCTGGGACGGCTGGCGGTGCGCGAGCACGCCATCTGGCGCGAGCAGGCGCGGGCACTCCCCGGTCAGGTCGCGCGACTCACGGGCGCGCCGGTCGCGCACGCGTCGCACGTGGGCCCGATCACCGGCGAGACGCCGCTCGGCCCGGGCATCCCGTGGCCGACCACGATGATCGGCGAGTCGCAGATCTGCGACCGCGACGGCACGATCCTGGCCCGCCTCAGCTTGGAGGACGGCGAGGGGCACGTCAGCGCCGACGTGGAGATCCGGCCCCCGGCGCCCCTGGAGCCGATCGGAAAGGGCTTCTGGATCCCGCAGTTCACGCTCGTCACGCATGCGGCGTGGCACGGGATGAATGCTCACGGCGCACTGAAGTACAAGCTGCGTCACGCCCGCAAGGGCTTCGAGTGGCAGCACTGGCCGGCGGGCGACCTGCCGGACGAGATCGGCGCGCCGGCCGGGCCCGCCGAGGCGCCGCATGCCGCGACGCGCTGACCGCCCGGCGCCGCCGCGCGCCGCGGGTCGCGCCTACCCGCCGGGGCCGCGGGTGAACGGGTCCGAGGCGAGGCCCGCCGCGGCCAGGGCGTCGGCGCGGTGAAGAAACTGGGTCTGGTGGACCAGCCATCCTCCGCGGAACTCGTGCAGATCGGTGAAGTGCTGGTCGACGGTCAGGCCACTGCGCGAGCGCCCGGTGATGCGGTTCGAGACCAGCAGCCGCTCTTCTGCGACCTGGCGAATGTCGCCGAGTCGCACGTGCATGTCCGGCCACATGTCGATCACATGGGCCATCGCCGTCAGGTATCCGGCCCGCCCCTGCCACGCGCTCTGCAGGTCCGGCATCATCAGCCCCTCGCTGGCCCACTCGAGCACATAGCGATCCCGGTGGAACAAAGCCGTGTTGACCTCCCAGTCGCGGCGATTGAAGGCCGCATAGGCGCGGGTGTACATGCGCCGCAAGATGCGATGGCGGAGCGCCGGCGGCAGGCCCGTGACCGCGCGCGTGAGCGCGGCGCCGGCCCCGGGTCGCGCCGCGAGCATCGACTCGAAGAGCGACCTGCCGCGGCGTGCTTCGGGATGCGTTTGCAACACGAGCCGCAGATGCTACCCCCGCCGATACGCCCAAGGAGGCAGCATGAGCCTCCAGCGTGAGCGGCTGCCGGACGGCATCGAAATCCTGCGCCTCGACCGCCCGCAACAGCGAAACGCGCTGAACCTGCCGTTGCTGCGCGCGCTCGTGCAGGCGCTCGACGAGCTCGCCGCCGACGCGGACCTGCGCGCCCTCGTCCTGTCGAGCAGCAGCCCGGACGCATTCTGCGCCGGCGCCGACATCAACGAGCCGCTCACCAAGCAGGAGGGCGTCGCCCGGATGGAGGCCTTCGCGGCCGTCTACGCCGCGATCGAGAGTTTCCCGGCGCCGACGATCTGCGTCTGCGTGGGTCACTGCGTGGGCGCCGGGGCGGAGATCGCAGCCGGCTGCGACCTGCGAGTCGTGTCCGACAACGCGAAGCTCGCGTGGTCCGGTGCGCTGCTGGGAGTGCCGGTCGGCCCGGCGCGGCTGTCGCCGCTGGTCGGGCACGCGCGCGCCAAGGAGCTGATCTTCACGGGCCGGCCGATCGGCTGCGCCGAGGCGGACGCGCTCGGCCTCGCGGCGCGCACCGCCAAGCCGGAGGAGGCCGAGGAGGCGGCCCTGGCCCTCGCGCGCGACCTCGCCCGCCACCCGCCGGACGGCCTGCGACGCCTGAAGCAGATGTTCTCCGACTTCGACGGCACGACGGCCCGGGTGGCGCAGGAGAACGCCGTCCTGGACCGTTGGCAGCGGCGCGGGCCCGGCCTTCCGTCCGCGAAACCACCCGGCGGCTGACTGGTCCACTATCCTTGGCGCATAGGCCCCGTGGTGTGCGACCGCCGGGGAATAAACCTGCTCGCGGAGTGCGACCGCCGGGCTTCATCGAAAGGACAGACCAATGCCCGAAGCCGTCATCATCGACGCGGTTCGGACCCCGATCGGGCGTGCCTTCAAGGGCTCGCTGGCCTCACTGCGGCCGGACGAGACCCTGGCGCACGTCATCGACGCGGTGCTCGAACGGAACCCGGGTGTCGATCCCGCAACGGTCGAGGAGGTGATCGCCGGCTGCGGCCAGCCCCAGGGACTGCAGGCGAACAACATCGCGCGGATCGCGGTGCTGCTGAGCGACAGGCTCGGCCCGCAGACCAACGGCTCGACGATCTCGCGCTACTGCTCATCCGGCCTCGACGCGATCCGCATCGCGGCCAACCACATCGTCGCCGGACAGGGCGACACCTATGTCGCGGCCGGAGTGGAGTTCGTGTCGCGCTACAACGGCTCGCAGGAGGCCACCCATCCCGAGGACCAGCACGATGCCCTGAAGGGCGGGAACGGTGCCCCGGACGCATTCATCGCGATGGGCCTGACGGCCGAAAACGTGGTGGAGCGCTACGGCGTGACCCGCGCGCAGCAGGACGAGTACGCCCAGCGCTCGCAGGAGCGCGCGGTGGCCGCGCAGCTGAGCGGGTTCTTCGATCGCGAGATCGTCCCCGTGCAGGTGAACGGCTCCGCGGTGACCAGAGACGACGGCCCGCGCGCCTCGTCGACGCTCGCGAAGCTGAGCACGCTGGAGCCGGCCTTCAAGGAGGGTGGCTCTGTCACGGCGGGCAACTCGTGCCCGCTCAACGACGGCGCGGCCGCGGCGATCGTGATGAGCGATGCCAGGGCGCGAGAGCTGGGCCTGACACCGCGTGCGCGGATCATCACCGCCGCCACGTGGGGCAACGAGCCCGAGTACATGGGCGTGGCGCCGATCGGGGCGATCGGCAAGGCGCTCACGCGGGCCGGCATGACGATCGCGGACGTGGACGTCTACGAGCTGAACGAGGCGTTCGCCGCGCAGGTGATCCCGATCGCCGAGGCGGTGGGCTTCGACTACGACAAGCTCAACCCCCACGGCGGCGCGATCGCGCTCGGCCACCCGTTCGGGATGACCGGCACGCGCATCATGACCACGCTGCTGAACGACCTCGAGACGCTCGACGGCACAATCGGGCTCGAGACGATGTGCGTGGCCGGCGGTCAGGGCGAGGCCATGATCGTCGAGCGCCTGCGCTGAGCGCCGCGTCGACGAAGCCGCACGCAGAGGGCTCGCCGCAAGGCGGGCCCTCCTGCCGGCCCGCACTCGTGCTGGGTGGTGAGCACCTGCGCGCGGCCGGCTCACACCCAGCCGAGCAGCGCCGGTCACCAGGGCGAGCGCCGCCGCGATGCCGATCAGTCGCGCCACGAACCGGAAGCGCGCACGGTCGGTCGGCAGGTCGTGCGCGTGCGCGGCCACCAGGAAGAACCAGAGGTAGCCGAACACGACGATCAGCGGGACGAACGGCCAGTCCCACCACCACCAGTGCCAGCGCAACACGTCGAGCTGGTTGAGGAGCACCTCGATCCCGACGGCGACCACGCTGAACAGCAGCGCGAGCGCGAGCCGGTTGTTGATCCCCAGGATCCGCAGGCCACGATCGGCCGGCAGGGACTTCGCAAAGGCGAGCCCGAAGATCGCGAACATCAGCGAGATCTCGACGTTCAACCCGACGAAGATCTGGTACGCGGTCGGGCCGGTCGTCGCCCAGAACGGAGCCGTGTCGTTGAGCTCCAGGAAAACGGAGTTGAGGATCTCGTTGATCCAGTCCGCCGACCACAGTGCGAGCCCGGCGGCGACGACGGGCCAGGCACGCCGCTCCACCTCGATGCTGTACATCCAGAAGACGGCGACCAGCATCCAGACGGCGTACCACTTGAACTGGTCCCCGTCGCGCACCAACTCGAGCGCCTCGCGCGTCGGACCTGTGAGCTCGGCAAGCGGCACGACGAGAATTGGAACAGGGCTTGCGGACGGGCCATGCGGCGTTCATGCTCGTCTCAGCCCGCTTCGCCAACCTCGATCCGATGAGGCTCACCGCTCACCTCCTGCTGCTGGCCGTCCTGATCGCGGCCGCGTCCCTGGCCGCCTGCGGTGGTGACAAGCAGGCCGGCGGTGAATCGGGCGAGATCGAGGAGCAACTCGGCCTCAGCGGCTCCAGTGGCGACGCCATACAGCGCCAGAACCAGGTCGAGGCCCGCATCCGCGACTGCATGCGCGCGCAGGGGTTCGACTACACGCCCGTCGACCCGCTCGCCAAGCAGGCCGCGCTGACCGGCAGGGCGCGCACCACGGACGAGGAGTTCATCAAGCAGTTCGGGTACGGGATCAGCACGCTGTTCGGCCGCGGCAGCGGCCGCGCCGATCCCAACGAGCAGATTCGCAAGGGCCTGCCCGCCGCCGACCGGGCGGCCTACGATCGCGCGCTCTGGGGCGACAACCCGGGAGTCACGTTCGCGGAGGCGCTCGACACCGGTGAGTTCGGCGATCTCGGCGGCTGCACGAAGCTGGCCGGCGACGCGGCGTTCGGGGGCGGCGCGGTGCTGATCGCGGTGGTCGGCAGGCTCGACGAGCTGGACGAGGCCATCGTGCAGGACCAGCGGATGGTGCGGGCCATCGAGAAGTGGTCGGCGTGCATGCGCGACCGGGGCTACCGCTACCAGGATGCCGACGCGATCGACGCGGACCTGCTCGAGCGCTTCCAGGCGATCATGGGCGTCGGCGTGAGGCCCGGCGCGACCTCGGCCCCGAACCCCGGGATCAGCTACGACCGCGCCGCGCTCGCACGGCTGCAGCAGCAGGAGGTGAAGGTCGCCACCGCCGATCTCGCGTGCGAGCAGCAGGAGGTGACCCCGGTCGAGGAGGTCGTCCGCCCGCAGCACGAAAGCCGGTTCCGCAAGGAGAACAAGCGGCTGCTGGACCGCGTGCCTGCGGCCGGCTGACCGCCGGCGGGTGACTTGACCCGCGGTCCCCGCACCGAATAGCCTCGGCGACCATGTCCCGGACCGGTCGCCGTCGCCCGCCATTGAGGTCACTTGCCGCTGCGCTGCCGGTCTGCGCCGCGTTGATGGCGCTCCTGTGCGCGACCGCGTCCGCACACGGCGTGGTGCGCACCGACAGGGGGCCCGTGCGCGGAGTCGAGACGCCCGCCTCGAGCAAGTACCTGGGCATCCCCTACGCGGCCCCGCCGGTGGGCGACCTGCGCTGGCGCCCGCCGCAGGCGCCTGCGCGCTGGAGCCGCCCACTGGCAGCGACGAGCTTCGCGAACCACTGCGCGCAGACCGCCTCCCCCTTCGGCTTCCAGTCGAGCACCGAGGACTGCCTGTACCTGAATGTCTTTACGCCGGGCAAGCACGACCGTGCGCGGGCCCGCAAGCACAGGCGCGACCGGCGCAGCGACGACCTCCCGGTGATGGTCTGGCTCCACGGCGGCGGACTGACCGTCGGCGAGAGCGACGACTATGACCCGACCCGGCTCGTGCGGCAGGGCGTGATCGTGGTGACGGTCAACTACCGGCTCGGCTACCTGGGCTTCCTCGCGCATCCGGCGCTGAGTGCCGAGTCTGGTGGCCGCGGCTCAGGCAACTACGGGCTGATGGACCAGCAGGCGGCGCTGCGCTGGGTGCATCGCAACATCGAGCGCTTCGGCGGTGACGACGACCGGGTGACGATCTTCGGTCAGTCGGCCGGCGGGCTGAGCGTCCATTCCCACCTGGCGTCTCCCCGCTCGAAGGGCCTGTTCGACCGCGCGATCGTGCAGAGCGGCGCGTATACGACGTCGCTCCCGTCGCAGGCGGCCGCCGAGACGACCGGGGAGGCCGCCGCGCGCGACCTGGGATGTCCCGACCAGACCATCACCTGCCTGCGCGCGACGCCGGTCGAGACGATCCTGGCCGTGCAACCGGAGATCGCCGGGGCGATCCTCCCCAACGTCGACGGAACCGTGCTGACAGAGTCGATCGGCGCGGCGTTCGAGAGCGGCAACTTCAACCGCGTGCCGGTGATCGAGGGCTCCACACACGACGAGTTCACGATCTTCGAGGTGCTGTATGTCGAATCCATGGTCGGGCCGGTTTCGGCGTTCCTGTACCCGATCGTGGTCGGCATCCTGGCCGACACGCTCGGGCTGGCGCCGACGGCAGAGCAGATCCTGGCGCAGTATCCAGTCACGGACTACCCCAGCCCCGGGCTGGCGATCAGCGCGATCGGGACGGATGCGATCTTTGCCTGCCCCGGTCGGAGGGCAGCGGGAACGCTGTCGAAGTTCGTGCGCACGTATCAGTACGAGCTGGACGACCCGGACGCACCGCAGATCTTCGTCGGGCCGGGCAGCATCCCCTTCGGGAGCTACCACGCCGCGGACGTGCTGTACCTGTTCGACTCCGACCAGCGCGGCGGCCACGCCCCGTTCAGCGCGGATCAGGAAGCGCTCGCCGCCGCGATGGTCGGCTACTGGGCGCGTTTCGCGAGCAAGGGCAGCCCGAACCGGAACGGCCTTCCGCAATGGCCCGGCTACACGGTGGCCGGCGACACGCACATGTCCCTGGAGCCCCCCACGCCACAGGCGCGGACCGGCTTCGCCGCCGCACACAAGTGCGCGTTCTGGGACTCGTTCACCGGCAGCCCGTAGCAAGCCGCGAATTCGACTCGCGCGACGCGCGACTCACAGCTACATTGGCTTGCGAGCTTCGCTAGCTTCGGTGGATTCGCAACGTACGCCCCGCGCGCTGCGTCGGGAGGGCCAAGGAGGGCCAACATGTGCAACCGGGAGATCCTCTCTCTTCGTACCGTCGTTGTCATTGCACTTGCGTACCTGGCCGCACTCGTCGCGCCCGGCGCCGCCGGGGCAGTGACGCTGCCCGCCGGCTTCCAGCAGACAACCGTGTTCACGGGGCTGGAGCGGCCGATGGACGTCGAGATCGCGCCCAACGGACGCGTGTTCGTGGCCGAGAAGAGCGGGTTCGTCAAGACCTACTCGAACCTCGCCGACACGACTCCCACCATCGCCGCGGACCTGCGCACGCAGGTGCACAACTTCTCCGCTCGCGGTCTGATGTCGATCGCGGTCGACCCGAACTACCCGTCGCAGCCCTACATCTACGTGTACTACACGCTCGACGCGAAGATCGGCGAGACCCCGCCGCTGTACGGCGACGCGAACGGGACCTGGGACAGCTGCGCCAAGGCAACCCTCGGCCTCGACGAGAACTGCGTCGCGGCGGGTCGCATCTCGCGCCTGAAGCTTGCCGGCGAGGTCATGGCGGGCCAGGAGCAGGTGCTGGTCGAGGACTGGTGCCAGCAGTATCCGGTGCACACGGGCGGCGGCCTCGACTTCGGCGCCGACGGCTACCTCTACTTCACCGGCGGCGACGGCTCCACCGCGACCTTCTGGGACTACGGCCAGACCGGCACGCCGTCGAACCCGTGCGCCGACCCGCCTGGGACGATCGGCTCGCTGATGAGCTCTCCGACGTCCGAGGGCGGCAGGCTGCGCGTGCAGGACCTGCGCACGGCCGGCGACCCGACCGGGCTCGACGGGACCCTGATCCGGATCGACCCGCGCACCGGCGCGGGCGCCCCCGGCAACCCGCTGCTCGACAGCCCCGACGCCAACGAGCGCCGCATTCTCGCCTACGGGCTGCGCAACTCGGTGCAGCTCGCGATCCGGCCGGGCACCAACGACGTCTGGATCGGCGACCGCGGGGGCGGCTACTGGGAGGAGCTCGACCGCGTGCGCGACACGAGCTTCGTGCGCAACTTCGGCTGGCCCTGCTACGAGGGCGGTCTGAACGCGGCCGGCGACCCCTACACGCGCATCCGCCCGCGCAGCCTGGAGGAGGCACTCGACATCTGCATGAACCTCTACGCGGCGGGCAACGAGACGGTCGCTCCCTACTGGGGCTACGACCACGAGCTCAACATCGTGCCGAACGAGGCCTGCGCCAAGAACGCCACCGGCGGGCCCGCCGGCGCGCTCCTGTCCGGCCTGTCGTTCTACCCGGCCGCGGGCGGCAGCTTTCCCGCCCAGTACGGCAAGTCGCTGTTCTTCGCCGACCGGCTGCGCAACTGCATCTTCGCGCTGCTCCCGGGCTCCGACGGCCTGCCCGAGCGCGCCAACGTGATGCTGTTCGCCTCGGACGCGATGCGACCCACCGACCTCGAGACGACACCCGCGGGCGACCTGCTGTACGTGGACCAGAACACGGATGAGATCCACCGCATCAGCTACGTAGGCAACCCGGGCAATCGGGCGCCGACGGCGGTGCTCACGTCTGACAGGGTGACCGGTCCCGCGCCGCTGAGCGTGAAGCTCGACGCCACGACGTCGAACGACCCGGACCTGCGTGACGCCCTCTCCTACGAGTGGGACCTCGACGGCGACGGCGAGTTCGACGACTCGACGTCCGCGCGGCCGCGGTTCACGCTGCGCGAGCCGGGGGCGGCCACGGTCGCGGTCAAGGTGACCGACACCGGCGGCCTCTCCAGCACGAACTCGCTGGGCATCGAGGTCACCGAGCCGGTCACGACGCTCACCTTCTCGCCCACCGAGGATGCGCGCGTGGAAAAGAACCACGCCAGCACGAACTTCGGCACCTCGGACAAGCTGCGGAGCGCTCTCAACGAGTACGAGACCTACATGCGCTTCCAGCTGTCCGGGATCGCGGGTGAGGTTCGCAGCGCGAAGCTCAAGGTCATGTCCTCCACCAACGGCACGATCGACGGCCCCGGAGTGCATGGCCTGACCGGCGAGTGGACGGAGTCCGCGGTGACGTGGGCAACCCGCCCGGCGCCTGCCGGCGACGCCGTGTCGGACACCGGCGCGATCCCTTCCAACACCTACATGGACTGGGACGTGTCGTCGCTGGTGAGCGGCAACGGTGCGCTCGACCTGGCGCTGATCTCGACCTCGCCCGACACCGTCGAGTTCAACTCGAAGGACCACGTGAACCCCGCCAAGCGGCCGGTGCTCGAGGTCACGTTCGCGACGCCGTCCGACGAGGAGGCGCCGACGGCTCCGACCGGGCTCGTCGCCAAGACGGTCGGCACCAACATCCAGCTCGACTGGACCGCGGCCAGCGACACCGTCGGCGTGACCAACTACGAGGTCTACCGCAACGGCGAGCTGCTCGAGCGCACCGGCGCGGAGACCAGCTACACGGACACGGCTGCTGTCGTCGCGACGCCGTACGAGTACACGGTCAAGGCGCTCGACTCGAGCGAGAACCGCTCGGCGGCCAGCGAGCCGGCATCGGCGAGCGTCACCGACACGTGGAGCCCGACCGAGCCGGACAACCTGCGCGCGACGCTGAGCGGCGGTGCGGTCGACCTGACGTGGGACGCGGCCAGCGACAACGTCGGCGTGACCGGCTACCGGATCTACAGCGGTGACACGGAGGTCGGCAGCGCCGACGGGGCCACGAGCACCTCGCGCACCCTCGCCGGCCTGGCCGCGGGCCCGCACACCTTCACGGTGCGCGCGATCGACGCCGCGGGCAACCTGTCGGGCCCCAGCCCGGCCGCGACGGCGAACGTGCCGGACACGGTGAAGCCTTCGGCGCCCGCCAATCTCGCCGGCGCGACCGCCCCCGGGCAGGTCGTGCTGACCTGGGAGGCCTCGACCGACAACGTCGGGGTGACCGGCTACCGCGTGTACCGCAACGGCTCGCAGGTCGCCAGCGTGCTGGGCGCGATCACGACCTTCACGCACACGAACCTGCAGTCCGGCGACGCCGACTACTCCGTGCGGGCGATCGACGCCGCGGGCAACCTGTCAGACCCGAGCAACACCGCCACGGTCAACATCCCCGACGCCGAGAAGCCGACGACGCCCGGGTCGCTCCGCGCGACGGCCGGCACCGGCCAGGTCGCGCTGAGCTGGCAAGGCTCATCCGACAACGTCGGGGTGGCGGGCTACCGCATCTACCGCAACGGCGCCGAGGTTGCGACGGTCGGCAGCGCGGCACGCTCCTACACCGACACCGGCGTGGTGGGCTCGCTGAGCTACACCGTGCGGGCGTTCGACGGCGCAGGCAACCTGTCCAACCCGAGCAACACCGCGACCGCCAACGTGGCCGACACGGTCAAGCCGAGCACGCCCGCCAACCTCACCGCCGCGGTCGGGCCCAGCCAGGTCACGCTCAGCTGGGAGCTGTCCACCGACAACGTGGGCGTCACCGGCTACCGGGTGTACCGCAACGGCACGCAGGTCGCGTACCTGCTCGGCGCGATCGGCTCCTTCACGGACACGGGCCGCACCCCGGGCACCTACAGCTACACCGTGCGCGCCACGGACGCGGCCGGCAACCTGTCGGATGCCAGCAACACCGCGACCGCGACCGTGCCGGACACCCAGGCGCCGACCGCGCCCCGCAACCTCGCGGCGCAGGCGGCCACCTCGACCCGCGTCGACCTGACGTGGACGGCGTCTTCCGACAACGTGGGCGTGACCAACTACGAGGTCCACCGCAACGGCGTGCTGCTGGCCGTCACCGGCAACGTCACGAGCTACACCGACACGACGGTGAGCCCGCTGACCGCCTACCAGTACACGGTCACGGCGCTCGACGCGCAGCAGAACCGCTCCACGCAGAGCAACACCGCGAGCGTGACCACGCCCACCACGGCCGTGTTCGCACCGATCGGCGACGCCCGGGTCGAGGAGGTCAACAAGAAGGTCAACTTCGGCTCGGCGCCCACGCTCGGGGCTCAGGACAGCAAGAAGATCGAGAGCTACCTGAAGTTCGCGATCGCGGGGGTCAGCGGCCCCGTGAAGAGCGCGAAGCTGCGGCTGGTCGCCCTCACGGACACGGTCGACGGGCCCAGCGCCCGTGAGATCAAGGCGAAGGAGACCGCCGCCTGGTCGGAGTCCACCGTCACGTGGGACAAGCGCGCGAAGACCGAGGGCAAGGAGTTCGACGACAAGGGCGCGATCGCCGCGGGCGCAACCGTCGACTTCGACGTCACGTCACTGGTGAGCGGAAACGGGACCGTCTCGTTCGGCCTGGTATCGAAGTCGAAGGACGGGGTCGACTTCGCCTCCCGCGAGTTTGCGGACCCGGCGAAGCGCCCAGTACTGATCATCACGTTCTGATCAACCAGCGGGGACCGGCCTCGCAAGGTGGCAGGGGGAGGAAGTCAGTGGACAGGCAGCATCAACAGGACGCCTGGGAGCGACTCCGGGCGAAGGCGATAGACCACACGGCCACAGTCGAGCAGGGCGACCGTCTGCTGGGCAGCGTCGAGGAGATCACGCGGCAGTCGCTGCTCGCCTGCTACGGATCGCACTGCTTCACGATCTCGAACTGAGGATCGAGCCGCCTCGCCCGCACCCGGGCCGCTGCGGCTTCGTGGACCGGCTCCGGGGCTACGAGCAGTCGTCGGAGCCCGAGTCGTAGGTCACCCCGTCCTCACCCTGGAACCTCCAGTCGTAGGAGGTCGGGTGCAGGGTCATGCGCAGCACGCCGAAGCGCCCCGCGATCCGGGCCTCGCTGTTCGCGCGCACCGTGCCCATCTGGTGCAGCGCGCGGCCACCGGTGCCCACCACGAACTCGCGAATCCCGGTCGGACTTGCAACGGCGGCCGGGGTCTGCGGAGCAAACCGCTCGTAGATGTGGTCGTGGCCGACGAGCACGACGTCCGCGCCCGCCTCGTACAGGCGGTCCCACAGCGGAGCGATGGAGGTGTTGTTGCCGTGAGTCGCGCCCGACGAGAAGCGCGGGTGGTGCCAGTAGGCCAGGATGCACCGCTCCGAGCGCTTGGCCAGGTCGGAGGAAAGGAACGACGCGGCTGCGCTGACATTGGTCGAATCGAGCGAGATCAGGTGCCATTCGCCCAGGTCATACGAGTAGTTCACCGGCATCCCGAAGTAGGGGCCATAACCGGAGGAGGGCGGATCGTGGTTGCCGGGGGACGGCATCGTGATCGGCTTCAGGCGCCCCCAATCGGGCTGGTAGTAGGTCTGGAACTTGGCCAGCTCGCCGCTCTCGTACTGGTTGTCGCCGAGCGTCAGCACGCGCGTAGGGGTGTCCGCGACGAGCAGGTCCGACGTCTCGTCGTCGTGGCAGGTCGAGTTCTGGGTGCACGAGATGTCGCCCGCCGCCGCGATCGTGGGCGGCTCTGCCGGCGGTTCCTCGGGATCGCGAGGGCGGTAGTAGACCAGCTCGCCCGCCTCGCCCGGGGCCGCCCCGGAGACGGGGATGAACTGCGTCACCACGACACCCGCCTGGCCGGTGGGCAGGGTGAGCGGCGTGAACGTCGGGTTGGCGAACGCCTGCGACCCGCCATGCGTTCCGATCGCCAGCTGCGAGGAACCGGCCGGGGCCCACAGGAAGTTGCGCCAGGAGCTGAAGGCGCCACGCACCAGCTGAGCCTCGTACACGCGCTGGTTCGCGCCGTCGTAGAAGCCGGCGTCGCGGTCCCCGATGTTCGCGTCGGGCGACGCACCCGCGGCGAGGATCGCGGCATCCGTGCTGGGCGCCGTGCTGGTGGTCCAGCTGGACGGATTGAAGCCCTGCAGCGTGCCGCGGCCCTGGCGATCGGCATGGCAGTTCGCGAAGTAGTGGAACGCGATCTGGATGCTCGACAGGGTCGAGGTCGCGGAGGTGATGCTGGGCGTCCCCTCCGCGCAGTTCGAGAGCGTGCGCGACAGGACGATCGTGCGGCTCGCGAGGCCGTTGAGGAGCGCCGACTCCGTCGCGTAATGCTTCAGCGCGATGCAGTTCCCGGTCACCTCCGGACAGCCGGAGAGGCTCTCGTATGCGACGAGCGAGCCGCCGCGCGAGAGGCTGTAGATGGTCGCGTGGGAGCTGTCCTGCGCGAGGTTCGCCTCGAACCTCCAGTGCAACAGGTCGAAGCTGGTCGCGACCTTCACCGTGGGCTGCCCGCCGGCATAGGTGTGGTAGACGCCGAGGTAGCCGCCGAAGGGGCTTTTCACCACCTTCAGCGTGTCCATCGAGTTGCCCAGGTTGTCCTTGGTGCCGTACCGGTACCCGGCCGATCCGGGCACGTCCTCGATGATCGTGCGCAGGGGCGTCGCCGCCAGCGCCGGCGCGGCGGCGAGGCACAGTGCGGCGGCGGCGCTCAGGCCAAATATGCGAGTGCGCGGAATCCTTCGCTTTGCTCGCGGTGGGCATCCAGCCCGCATGACTCTCCTGTCGATTCTCATCTGGCGCCTGGGCACTGGGCCGTGCGCAGGCCAGACCCTATGCCTTTTGCAGGGCTAATGGCAAGCGGGACCCGGCCGGCGGTCAGCGTCGACACCGTGCCGGTCGCCAGCGCACGCCCACCCGGGGCCGGCGCGGCTACGATCGCGGGATGCCGCGTGACCGCTGGGGGATGAGGCGCACGTTTCGCACTCCGCCGGGGCGCTCCACGGTCAGCTGGCGCTGGGAGGTCGGCCTCCCGCTGTTCGTGATGGGCGCCCTGACCGCCGTGATCGCCGCCGGCACCGACGCGGCAGCGGGCCTGTTCTGGGGCGGCACTGCCGTCGCCGCCGTGGGGGCGTCCCTCTTCTTCTCGGGCTGGATCAGCCGCTAGCGCTGCGCGCGACGGCGCCGGGACGGCCGCCGCCCGGGCGCTTCGCGCCCGATCCGCGAAAGCTCGCGCTCCAGCGCCCGTTCGACTGCGGCGGTCATGACCACGCCGAAGATGGCGATCAGCGACTCACCGGCAAGCGGCCGCAAACGCTCGAGCGCCTCGCGTACCTCAGGCCATCGCTCCTCGGGCTCCCCCGATTCCTGGAACGGGCGCCACACGTGATCGAGGAACAGGCGGACATAGGCCTTTGCCACGGCTTCCGCGTGGCGCCTGACGGTCTCCGTCAGGTCCAGCGTGACGTCGAGCGGAACCCCGAGGCGAGCCAGCTCGCTCGAGGCCCGCTCCATCCGGGGGCTGAGGATCTCGAAGCGCCCGTCGCCGAGCGGTTTGACGAAGCCCAGCCGCTGCGCGCGCTCGAGCGCCTCGAGGGAGGCCTGCTCTCCCCAGCGCTCGGTGAAGTGCCTGGCGTCCACGACCTCGGACGGCTCGTCGGTGAACGGCTCGGCGAGCGCCCGCG
This sequence comes from uncultured Solirubrobacterales bacterium, assembly GCA_963816975.1. Lineage (GTDB taxonomy): Bacteria > Actinomycetota > Thermoleophilia > Solirubrobacterales > JBBDJG01 > DASRIA01. The sequence goes on from CAWFMD010000003.1 coordinate 114,237, forward strand.
TGAAGTCGAGCACCGCTGCCGAGGACGATCCCGGCGTGCGCTCGACGATGCGCTTGATGGCCTCGAGGTTGAAGCCTTCGGCCTGCAGATCCTTGACCAGCTCCAACCGCGCCACGTGCTCCGGCCCGTAATAACCGGTGCGCCCCTGGATCTCGGGCGCCGGCAGCAGGCCGCGAGCCTGGTGTGCCCGTACGTTGCGCACGGTCATCCCGACCTGTGCGGCGAGCTCGTCGATGGTCAGCAGCTGGGAGCGCTCCGCGCCGGGCCCGGCGCGGGACTCGGAGTTCTGTGTGAGGTCGGTCACAGCGGGTTTAAATTACACCTTGACATGTGACACTGTTTGATGTCACAGTTTTCAACGTCAAGGTTTGCCCATCGCGTCCCCGGGAGGCTCCCAGTGCTTTCTGATTCCATCGCTTCGATCCTGTCGCTCCTGCCGCTCGCGGCCGCCGAGCCTGCCCGCGGAGCCGAGGCCACGCAGGTCGCGATCGCCACGGGCGGGGCGGGGCTCGCCTCCACGGCCCTGCTGGTGCTCGCCATGGGCCACCGCTCCGGCCGCGTCGCGATCCTGGGCCGCATCGCCGCCGCGGCCGAGCGGGCTTCGGGCCTGCCCGGCTGGGCCGCGCTGCCCGCGGGGATCGCCGCCGTGGCGCTGAACGTCGCGCTGCTCGGCATGTACTGGGACATCTCGCTCCACATCGACAACGGGCGCGACGCCGGCCCGCTCGCGAACCCCGCGCACTACCTGATCCTCGCCGGGCTGTTCGGCGTGTTCGCCTCGGGCGCGCTGGCGATCGTGCTGCCGCGCGAGCGACCCGGGCCCGGCGCAGTGCGGATCGCGCACGGCTGGTACGCGCCGGCCGGCGGCGTGCTGATGTTCGCCTGCGGAGCCTTTTCGCTGATGGCGTTCCCGCTGGACGACGTGTGGCACCGGCTGTTCGGCCAAGACGTAACGCTCTGGGGCCCGACCCACCTGATGCTGATCGGCGGCGCCGGCCTGTCGCTGGTCGCGCAGTCGGTGCTGCTGGCCGAGGGCCTGCGCGCCCGCGCCCGCACCACACCCGCAAAGGCTGCGCCGGCTTCCCGTGCTCGCTTCCGGCTGCGACCCGAGCATGTGACGGCCACCCGGCGGTCGGCGCTGATGGGCGGCCTGCTGGTCGGCCTGTCGACGTTCCAGGCCGAGTTCGACTTCGGCGTGCCGCAGTACCGCCTCGTCTTCCAGCCCATGCTGATCGCGCTCGCCGCCGGTGCGGCACTGGTCGCGGCCCGCCTGTGGATCGGCCGCGGGGGCGCGATCGGCGCAGCGCTCTTCTTCCTCGCGCTGCGGGGGACGGTGGCCCTGCTGGTCGGCCCGGTCTTCGGCCAGACGACTCCCGTGGTGCCGCTGTACCTCGGCGAGGCGCTGTGCGTCGAAGCCCTGGCGCTCGTGCTCGCGCGGCGGCCGCTCGCATTCGGCGCCGCGAGCGGCGTCGCGATCGGCACCGTCGGCCTCGCATCGGAGTGGGGCTGGTCCCACCTCGCGATGCAGCTGCCGTGGACCGCGGATCTGCTGCCCGAGGCCATCGTGTTCGCGGGCGGCGCGGGCGTGGCAGGCGGCGTCGCCGGGGCACTGCTTGCGCTCGGCCTGCGCGGTGAGCTGCCGCGTCCCGCGCTCGCGCGCACCGCGACCGTGCTCCCGATCGCCGTCGTGGGCGTACTCCTGGCCGCAGGCCTGCGCACCGAGGTCCCGCCCGGCGCACGCGCCAGCGTCGCGCTGTTCGACGTGCGCGGCGGCGCCGCGCGGACCGCCCAGGCCACGGTCCGCGTCGAGCCGCGCTCGCTGACCCGCGACGCGGCCTGGGTGACCGTCACCGCGTGGCAGGGCGGAGGCCGGCAGGTGGACCGGCTCCGGGAAGTCGCGCCCGGCGTGTTCCGCACTACCGCGCCGATCCCGCTGTACGGCTCCTGGAAGTCGCTCGTGCGCGTGCACGCCGGCAACGCCGTGCTGGGCGCCCCCGTCTACATGCCGGCGGACCGGGCAATCCCCGTGCCGGAGGTTCCCGCCGCGACGCGGTTCACGCGCCGGCTCCAGCGCGACAGCGAGGTACTGCAGCGCGAGCGCGACTTCGACGTGCCGACCTGGCTGTGGGGTGGCGCCGCGGCGCTGGTCGTGGCGCTCTACCTCGCGCTGCTGGCCGCGCTGTCGTGGGGAGTCGGCCGCATCGGCCGGGTCCCGCGCGCGGCGCCCCCATCCGGCTCTCGAGGGCCCGCCCCGACGCCTCCGCCGCCCTTGGTTCCCAGCGCCACGCCGATCGGCGCCCGCTAGCCCCCTTGGGTGACGCGTCACCCGACGGAAGTCAGCAGCAGCACGACGGCGCCCAGCACCTGCCCCACGAGCACACCCGTGACGGCGAGCAGCAGTGTGCGAACTCCCCGGCGGCCAAGATATGAAATCCCCAAAGCGGGTCCCGCCTCATGCGTGGACCGAGGTCATCCTAGTGCAGCGGGCTGCCGGTGTCCACCGCGATTGCGGGGCTCGGGTCAGGGCGCTTACGCGCTCGGCTTGTGCGGCGCTAGGGCTTGGTGCGCGCGTCGATCGACTGGAGGAACTTCACGACCAGCGCCCGGTCTCTCGCGTTCGGCAACTTGTCAGCCTGCTTGCCGTTCGCGGTGCGGTGCTTCACGTTGCCCACCACGCACGCCAGGCTCTCGCAGGCGCCGTTGTGGTAGAACGGCGGCGAGGCCGCGATCCCGAGCAACGAGGGCACGTTGTAGCCGATCCCGCGGCCATCGCCGTTGTAGTCGATGCCGAGCGCATCGGGCGCCGGGCCCGCGACGCCGGCGGCGCTCAGCGCCGCGCTGGCCTTCTCGACCGCGCCGACGTTGGCGCCGAGCAGGTTCGGGCCGCCCTTCACGCCCAGGTTGAAGGAGCCGATGTCCCGCAGGAAGCGGTTCAGGTACTGCGCGCCGATCGGCGCGCCGATCGTGGCGGGCGGCGTGCGTCTCGGTGAAGATCTCGGTCGCGGCGGGCGGGGAGGCGAAGTCCTTCGTGAGATGGTCCACTTGCCGCCGCACGTGGCAGCCGGCGCAGCCGGCCTGCGCGAACAGCGTGCGGCCGCGGCTGACGTCGCGCGCGGTCGAGGCGGTTGCCCGACGCCCTTGCGTCTTCAGCGGCCCCTTGGGCGTGCGCACCGCCAGCTGCACCCACTCGCGCAGCGCGGTCAGCGCCGGTACCTGGCGTGTTGCTGCCCGGGAGCGTGACAGTGTGCTGCGGACGGCCGGCGTTCGCCTTCGGGAACGAGTTCACGACGCACGGCGCGACGTTGATGTTCCCGTCGTCGCCGAACAGGAGGCCGTGGTTCGGGTCGAGTGTGCTGGTCGCGGGCGGAGGTGTTGCGCACGGCAGGGCCGCGGCCAGCGCACCCGGACCGGAGACGTTGCGGATGTTGGCCTCGAAGTCCTCGACCTCGTCGAAGATCGCAGAGTAGTTCAGGACGCGCTGGTCGGCCGGGTTGTTGCGGGTTGAAGGTGGCGTTCAGCGGAACCGACTTGCGCGGACCGACACCGAACTGCCACACGATGCTGTCGGTCAGCCCATCGAAGTGGCAGCTCGAGCAGCTCTGCCAGCCCTCGCTCGAGAGCCGTTCGCTCGGTGGAGACCGCTGTCCCGGCCGGCCGGTTGAAGTCGCCGCGCGAGGAGAAGAAGATCTCGGCGCCCACGGTCACGACCTCCTCGGGCGAGCCGGGCGCGGGCAGCGGCGCCGTGCGGATCGTCCGCAGCACCCGATCCTGGGTGAGGTCGACGACCGAGACGTTGCGCGAGACGAAGTTGGTCACGTAGGCGCGCGTGCCGGCCCGGTTGATCGACGATGCCCTGCGGGAACTTGCCCGCGTTCGCCCCCGCGGTCGCCGGGTTCGCGGGATCGTTCAGGTCGATGTAGCGCGTGGTGTCGGCATCGACCGTGTTGGAGAGCTTGCCGCTGCCGTCCACGTTGACCTTCACGAGCAGGTCGCTCCCGGACGAGATCGACGTAGGCCGCTGCGTTCCCGCCTGGGCTTCGTGAAGCCGATGCCCCAGACGTTCGCGAAGAAGAGCTTCTTCTTGCCCGGCCTCGGGCTGGCGCGCGCCGAGGTGCAGGTTCAGGAACTTGGTCGCGCTGGCGTCGACCGGATCGCGGCCGCCGACGCCGTCGAGCACGTTCACGAAGGCCTGCGTGTCGACGTTGAACCGCAGCGGGCCCGACGGCGAGGCCGCGATGTTCGGCAGGTAGCGCGCGGTTGCCGCGGATCACGATGCTCTGCATCTGGTTCGGGAACGCCGAGGTCGGATCCGGCACGCCGTCGCCCGTCGAGTCGACGGTGAAGCCGGTCACCTGCGGGGCGACGGTGACGCGGCCGGCCGGCCGGGCCGTAGCTGCGAATGCGCCGCGATGCTCGTCTTGATGTTGAGGCGGCAGACCACCCCCTCCCTGCCGGTATCGGTGCCCTGGACGCCGCCCGGCCGGGTGAAGGAGAAGAAGCTCGTCACGAAGAGCTTCTTGTTGTCTGCGCGTGACCGCAAGTCCGCGCGGCTGGAAGTGGCGGTTGCGGTCGGGGACGTTGCAGATGCTGGTTCGCAGGTTCACGTGCCCGATCACACCGCGCTTGCGGCGGGGCCTCGTTCCGTCGATCACCGTGATCGTGTCCTGGCCGCTGTTCGCCACGTACACGCGGCGGCCGTCGGGCGAGACGACGACGTTCCACGGCTCGGCCCCCGTCACGATCTGGCCCTTCCTCCCCGCGCGCCGGTCCGCCTTGGCGCGGAACCTGCGCGTGCTCGCGCGGGTGATCCGGATCACGGTGACGGAGCCGGATGCGGCGTTCGCGACGTACGCGTAGCGGTTGTTGGGGTCGAGCGCGACGCTCTGGGGCTCGTCCCCCACCCGCACCTTCGTGAGGACCTTGTTCGTCCTGGTCGAGATCACCGAGACCGAGTCGCCACCGGGGTTCACGCTCCACAGGTACCGCCCGTCGGCCGAGAGGGAGATCGGGCTGGAGGTGGTGGGGCCCGGATACCGGCGCGCGTCCGCCGGGCCACAGAGCGCGCCGATCAGGCCGAGCGATGCCATACAGCCGATGATCAGCCGGCGCGCAGTCCACCTCCGACAAGTCTCGCGAAGCTCCATGGCGGGAAGAGGGAGGGAGCCTTTCATTCGATCACGGGAGTGTCAAGCCCCCGTCCTCGAGCGCGTCGAGGCGCCGCAGCAGCTCCAGGGCGTCGGCGCGCAGGGCGGCGTCCAGCCGGCGCCAGTCCTCGTGCGCGAGCTTGCCGGTGCGGTAGTCGAGCTCGGCGTCCCGGATCTCGCGGTACTTGGCCTCCTTCGCGGCCTCGAGATCGGCGCGGGCGACCGTTCCGGGCGCCGGGTCGGGCGCCCCGCGCCCGGCGCGCAGCGGGGCGGCGATCAGGAGCACCGCCGCCGCCGTCACGACCACCACGACCACCACGACCAGGATGTCCATCAGTGCCCCGGGGGAATCAGGCTTTGCCCAGATCGCGGGCCAGGCGCGCCGCCTGCGGAGCGGTCACAGCCCGGGTGGCGCCGGCCGGCATCGGCCAGATCGCGACCAGGCCCCCCGCGAACACGATCAGCGCCCCGAGCCAGATCCAGGTGACCAGCGGTGATACGAGAATCCGGAACCGGGCCGGTGGAGCGTCGGCCGGATAGCGCGCGACCAGGCGGCGCAGCGTCTCGCCGAGCAGCGCCGAGCGCTCCGCCGCGGGCAGCTTCGCGGCCGCCGCGAACACGCGGTCACCGCGCCTGATCGTGGCGTCGAGCAGCGCGGTGTCCGGAGCGACCACGGTCCACAGGTCCTTGCCGAGGCCCGCCCGCAGACCCACCTCGCTCGTGGCCTCGCCCTCGAAGTAGCGCGAAACGGCGCCGAGGCTGCCGGAGTTGGACGGGAAGTAGCTGCGCTCCGTGTGCAGCGCCGACACCTCGCCCCCACGCCGCACACGCAGGTCTGCTCCGAAGTTCAGCTTCTCCAGCGCGCCGCTGGAGGTCAGGTCGATCCGGCTCGTGGGACGCACGTAGGTGATCTCGTTGCCGCCGACCGTGGTGCGCTCGCCCGGCTGGAGGCGCACGTCGGTCGCGTCCTGGAACGTGGACGAGGCCGCCACGCCCACCAGCAGCACGACCACCCCCACGTGCACGATGTAGCCGCCGTAACGGCGCCGGTTGCGGCGCACCAGGGACAGGGCCGCGCGCGGCGTGCCCTCGCTCGTGATCGCGCGGCGGGCGCGCACGCCGCGTGCGAATTCCTGCCCGACGACGGCGACCACGAATGCTCCGAGGCTGAACATCGCCAGCGCGGTAGGCCGGCCCTCGACCCCGGCCGCGAGCAGCACCACGAGCGTGCCGAGGCCGATGCCGCCCGGCGCGACCAGCTCACGGCGCAGGTTGGCAGCCGTGGTGCGGCGCCACGCGAGCGCCGGACCCAGCCCCGACAGCAGCACGAGCACGAGCGCAAGCGGCACCGTGTACTTGGCGAACCATGGCGGGCCCACGGAGGACTGCTCGCCGGTGAACGCCTCCGAGATCAACGGGAAGAAGGTGCCCCACAGGATCACGAAGCACAGGCCCACGAGCGCCAGGTTGTTCAGCAGGAAGATCGCCTCGCGCGACAGGAGCGAGTCGAGCCTGTGCTCGGACTGCATCTGCGGCGCCCGCGAGATCACGAGCGCCGCGCAGCCCACGACCAGCACGGAGATCAGCACGAGGAACGGGATCCCGAGCGTCGAGGCGCCGAACGCGTGGATCGAGTTGAGGATGCCCGAGCGCACGAGGAACGTGCCGAGCAACGCGAGGATCCCGGTCGCCAGCACGAGCGAGACGTTCCACACCCTCAGCATGCCGCGCTTCTCCTGGACCATGGCGGAGTGCAGGAACGCCGTCCCGATCAGCCACGGCATCAGCGACGCGTTCTCGACCGCGTCCCATCCCCAGTATCCGCCCCACCCAAGCTCGGAATAGGACCAGCGTGCGCCCAGCACGATGCCGACGCCGAGGCACAGCCACGCCGCCAGCGCGAACGGCCGCACGGTGCGCAGCCAGTCGGCGCTCAGCCGGCGGGTGATCAGCGCTCCCACCGCGAACGCGAACGGGATCGTGAACAGCGTGTACCCGGAGTACAGCATCGGCGGGTGGAACATCATCGCCGGGTGCCGCAGCAGCGGGTTCAGCCCGGCACCCTCGATCGGCGTGGGGGTGAGCCGACCGAAAGGCGTCTCGAGGAACACCAGCAGCCCGCAGAAGAACGCCGCGATGCCGAGCAGCACCGCCGTCGCATACGGCGCGATCTCGCGCGCGCGCCCGCGCGACAGGAACAGGATCGCGCTCGACCAGCCCGCCAGCAGGAACACCCAGAAGAGCAGCGAGCCCTCCTGCGACGACCAGATCGCGGTCGCCTGGTAGAAGGTGGGCGTGGTCGTCGACGAGTGCGATGCGACCAGCTCGGACGAGAAGTCCGAGCGCAGGAACGCCACCTCCAGGATCAGGAAGCACACTGCCAGGACCCCGAACAGCGCGTACACCGAGCGGCGCCCGGATGCGACCCACGCGCGCCCGGTGCGCCCGCCCAGCGCGACCGTGTTGTGTGTCCGCGCGCCGTACACCGACGCGACCACGCCGTACAGGGCGATCGCCAGGGCGATTATCAGCAGCGCACGACCCGCGGTCAGCACGTCTCGGTCAGTCCTCCGGGGAGCCGCACATCAGACGTCAGTATCGCACTCGCCGCCTACGCGGCGGCGCGCTCGCCGGCGGCCAGCACGGCGGCAGGCGCCGCGCCCCGCACCCGCATCGGGAGCCCGTCACGCGGCGAGATCGTGGGTGCGTGGCGGATCCGCAGCTCGTGCCCGGGCAGCAGCTCCAGGCGGCAGCGCGCCAGGATCGCGCGCGCGATGACCGCGATCTCGGCCTGGCCGAAGCGCATCCCGATGCACGTCCGCGATCCGCCTCCGAAGGGCACGTACGCGCCCGCCTGGAGGTTCGCCTTGCGTTCCGCGCTGAACCGCTCAGGCCGGAACTCGTGCGGCTCCGGCCAGACGTCGGGCAGGTGGTGGCTCGCCCATGAGCAGTACTCGACGTGGGCGCCACCGGGAACGGTCACGCCTTCGAACTCGAACGACTCGATCGCGCGGCGCGGCCCGATGTAGGCGGGCGGGTACATCCGCAGCGTCTCGTCGAGGATCATCTCGACCGTGACTCCCGGGTCGTCGAGCAGGTCCGGGTGGCGCGCGAGCTCATAGAACATGAAGGCCACCGTCGACGTGGTCGTGTCGTGTCCCGCGAACAGCAGCGTCATGACCTCGTCGCGCACGTGCCTGCGCTCCAGCGCGGCGCCGTCCTCGTCGGTCGCGTCGAGCAGCAGGGACAGCACGTCCAGGCCGCGCTCGCCCGTCGCGCGGCGCCGGTCGATCTCGCCGTAGACCAGCCCGTCCAGCCGCCGGCGCGAGCGCATCAGCCGCCAGAACGGCGTGTAGGGGCCGCGCGGGATCTGCCACAGATAGTCGCGCCCGTAGAACGACAGCGCGGACTCGAACTCGGCGGCCGCGTTCAGGCGACCGGCGCGCGCCGTGTCGGGGTCGATGCCGAACAGCGCGCGCAGCGCGACGCGCAGCGCCACACGACGGGTCCAGTCGTAGATGTCCACGACTTCGCCCGGGCGCAACTCCGCGAGCGCGGCGCCGACCTCGTCGCGCATGGTCGCGGTGGCTGCCGCGATCTGCTCGCGGTGGAAGGCCGGGAGCATCAGCTTGCGATGCGTACGGTGGAACGCGCCGTCGATCGTGAGCAGCCCGTCACCGAGCAGCGGGATCAGGTCACGCAGGTGGCCCTCCCGCCACAGGAAGTTCTTGGCGTGCGACACGAGTATGTAGTGGTTCGCCGCGGGCCCCAGCATGAACACGGCGTTGTGGTGGAAGACCTTCAGCGTGAAGATCGGCCCGTAGCGCTCGTAGGCCTCGAGCAGCAGCCCCAGCGGGTCCCTGTCGAACCGGCGGGTGCGCGCCATGCTGAAGCGCGTCTCGCCCGGGGGCCAGGGCGCCCGCGCGGCCCGGTCGGTGCGGATGTCGCTCCACAGGATCCTGAACGGGTTAGTCGTCATCGGAGGTGGCGCCCCGGCGGCCATCGCCCGAGCATATCCCCACGGTCAGAGCGTCCTAGCCGCTCAGCAGTGCGAGGTCGCCGTAGACCCGCTGCTCCACGGCCGTCCACAGCGGGTTGTGCTCGTACATCCTTCTGACCTGCCGGGGCGTGAACCACTGCCGCAGGTCGTGGTCGTAATCGAGCGCGTTCACCCGCTCGAACGTCGCCAGCCTTTGCTGCTCTGCGTCGCTCAGGTCGCGGAACTGCGAGACGAATGCGGCGAAGTCGCCCGCCAGCCGCTCCATCCGCAGCCAGCGATCCATCCGAAAGCGCCCGTTGTCGGTGAGCGTCGAGAGCACCCGATCGGCCCGCGGGATGTTGGCCATGTCGGCCGGCGACTCGAGCTGGCGGGGGCTGCCGTCCCGACGCGGGAAACCTGCCCTCCAATGGGCCCAGCTCAGGGTCCAGTTCGGCAGGCGCCGCATGTTCGAGACCAGCACGCGGTCCCGGATCTGGGTCTCGCGGCTCGCGAACGGAGTGTGCTTGTCATCACCCGAGTCGGCGAACACCACGATGTCCGGGAACAGCCGGAACATCGCGGCCGTCGCGTCGCCGCCCGTCTTCGGCAGATGCCCCCAGGCGAACTCCTTCCCGATCACCATGGCGGCGCTACGGTCTCACTCCGCGGCGCTTCGGACCGGTGTGCAGCTCGTAGCGCACCAGCTCGTGGGCGCGCTCGGCCCAGTCGCACAGCAGTGGGCGCGTGTCGCGCGGGTCGATGATCTCCTCGACACCGAACCGCTCCGCGGTGCGAAACGGTGAGCGCACGGCGTTCAGCCGCTGCTCGATCTCCGCCCGCAGCGCCACCGGATCGTCCGCGGCCTCCAGCTCGCGCCGGTAGGCGGCCTCGATGCCACCCTCGATCGGCAGCGAGCCCCAATCGCCGGACGGCCACGCGTAGCGCAGGTTCAGCCCGTGCGCCTGGCCGTGCGCCGCGCCCGCGACGCCGAAGACCTTGCGCACGAGCACCGACACCCAGGGCACGGTCGACTGGTACACGGCGACGAGCGCGCGTGTGCCGCGCCGGATCGTGCCGCGCCGCTCGGCCTCGGTGCCGATCACGAAGCCCGGCTGGTCCACGAAGTTCACGACCGGCAGGCGGAACTGGTCGCACATGTCCGCGAAGCGGGTGAGCTTCTCCGACGCATCCGCGGTGAGCCCGCCCCCGTAGTGGTTGGGATCCGAGCACAGCACACCCACCGGCCGGCCATCGAGCCTCCCCAGTGCGGTGATCAGGCTCCGCCCGAACGAGGCGCCGACCTCGAACAGCGATCCCCGGTCGAGCACGGCCGCGAGGATCTGCCGCGCCTTGTAGGGCCGGCGGCGCTCGCGCGGCACGATCGACAGCAACTCCTGCGCGCGGCGCTCCGGCGGGTCGGTGGCAGCCGTCACCGGCGGCGCCTCCCAGACGTTCGGCGGGAGATATGACAGGAACCGGCGGATCTGCGCGAGCGCGTCCTCGTCGTCGCCGGCCTCGTTGTCGACGGCGCCGGCGCGTGTCTGCGCCCTGGACCCACCGAGCTCTTCCTTGTCGGGGGTCTCCCCCATCGCGGCCGCCACCACCGGCGGCCCCGCCACGAACAGCTGTGCCGTGTCGCGCACGATCACCGAGAAATGCGAGGCCACCACCCGCGCCGCCCCGAGTCCGGCCACCGGCCCGAGCGCAGCAGCCGCCACGGGCACCTCCGACAGGTTCGCCGTCGCCACCTCCCAGCCCGGTATGAAGGGCACGTAGGTGAAGCCCATCGTCTCCAGCGACTTGACGCTCCCGCCGCCGCCGGTGCCGTCCACGAGGCGCACGAGCGGCAGGCGCAGCTCGTTCGCCATCCGCTCGGCGTACACCATCTTCTGCCAGATCGCGGCATCGGCGGCCCCGCCCCGCACGGTGAAGTCGTCGCCTTGCACGACCGCGCGGCGCCCGTCGATCCGGCCCTGGCCGACGACCACGTTGGCGGGTGTGAACTCTGCCAGCTCGCCATCGTCGTAGGTGCCCCAGCCCGCGATCGCGCCCGTCTCGTGGAACGTGCCGGGGTCGAACAGCCGCGCAACGCGCTCCCGCACGGTGAGGCGCCCGCTCGCGTGCTGCCGCTGCACGCGCTCCTCCCCGCCCATGCGCCGCGCGAGCTCCTCACGGCGGCGCAACTCCTCGAGCTCGGGCTCCCAGCTCACGCGTTCAGCATATGCGCGAGTGATCGGGTGTCGACGGTGCCGGGTATAGGGTGGGCGGTCCGATGGCCCTGTCCACCCCCTCCAGATCGACGCCCAGCCGCGAGCGGATCCGCATCTTCGTGGAGGATCCGGAGCTGGCGGTCGGCCTCGACGCCGAGGCGCTCGCGGTCGCCGAGCAGATCACCGCGCCGGTGCTGCGCGTCCCGCAGGGTGGGTGGGACTTCAAGGCCGATCCCACGCGGCTCAGCTCACATCTGGGGCTGCTCGTGGTGGAGGGCCTGCTGCTGCGGGAGGTGCTGATCGGGGAGGTGGCGTGTGCGGAGCTGCTGGGGTTCGGCGACGTGATGCGCCCGTGGACCGGCGCCTCGGGGGAGCAGGCCTCGATCCAGGCCGAGGCCCGCTGGGAGGCACTGGAGGACGTGCGCCTGGCCGTGCTCGATCCGCGCTTCGCGATCCAGATCGCGCGCTGGCCGCAGGTGTCGGCCTCGATCATCGACCGCGCGCTGATCAGGGCCCGCTGGCTGTCGTTCCACCTCGCCGTCTGTCACGTGGTCGGCATCGAGAAGCGCCTGATCATCCTCTTCTGGCACCTCGCCGACCGGTGGGGCAAGGTCACCATGGAGGGCGTACGGATTGCGCTGCCGCTGTCGCACGGGATGATCGCCAAGCTGGTCGGGTCGCGGCGGCCCACCGTCACCACCGCGATGGGCAAGCTGCGCGACGAAGGCCGGATCCTGCGCACCGACGACGATGCCTGGGTTCTGTGCGGTGAGCCGCCCGACGACCTGCGCAACGTGCGGGGCAGCGTGGGCGCGCGCGACCCACGCAAGGACCTCTCGCGCGACGCCACGCCGAAGGACCCGGGCGGGGAGTAAGCCGCGATGGCCGGCGGCAGGCGCCCGCGGCTGATCCCGCTCCTGCGCCAGGCGCGCGGCGACCCGCTGGCGGAGGGCAGGGCCGCGCGATCGGCCCGTTCCGCACAGCTCGCGCCCCGCACCGCCGGCGCCGACCGGGTCGTCGCGTCGGTGTGCCCGTACTGCGCGGTGGGCTGCGGCCAGCGGGTCTACGTCGCAGACGGGCGCGTGATCCAGATCGAGGGCGACCCGGACTCGCCGATCTCGCGCGGGCGCCTGTGCCCGAAGGGATCGGCTACGCACCAGCTGGTCGCGAGCCCCACGCGGGAGCAGCGCGTCAAGTACAGAAGGCCTTACGCGAAGGAGTGGGAGGAGCTACCCCTCGACCGCGCGATGGACATGATCGCCGACCGCGTGATCGCGACCCGCGCGGCGACGTGGGAGGACGCGGACCCCGCCGGCCACCGCGTGCGCCGCACGCTCGGGTTCGCCCACCTCGGCGGCGCGACGCTCGACAACGAGGAGAACTACCTGATCAAGAAGCTGTTCACCGCGCTGGGCGCCGTCCAGATCGAGAACCAGGCGCGCATATGACACTCCTCCACCGTCCCCGGTCTGGGGACGTCGTTCGGCCGCGGTGGGGCAACCACCTTCCAGCAGGACCTGCAGAACTCCGACTGCATCGTGATCCAGGGCTCGAACATGGCCGAATGCCACCCGGTCGGCTTCCAGTGGGTCGTGGAAGCGCAGCAGCGCGGCGCGCAGGTGATCCACGTCGACCCGCGCTTCACGCGCACGAGTGCGATCGCCGATCTGCACGTGCCCCTGCGCGCGGGCAGCGACATCGCCTTCCTGGGCGGGCTGATCAACCACGTGCTGACCCACGACCTGTGGTTCGAGGAGTACGTGCGCCATTACACGAACGCCGCGGCGATCGTGGACGAGCGCTTCGCGGACACCGAGGACCTGGACGGCCTGTTCTCGGGCTGGGACGCCGCGCGGCGCACCTACGACACGTCCACGTGGCAGTACGAGGCGACCCCCGACACGGCGGCGTCCGGACGGCCGCGTGAGGACGCCACGCTCGCGCACCCGCGCTGCGTGTTCCAGATCCTGCGGCGCCACTACAGCCGCTACACGCCGGAGATGGTGGAGCGCACCTGCGGCGTCCCGCGCGCCAAGTTCGCGGCGGTGGCGGACGCGCTGTGCGCCAACTCCGGCCGCGAGCGCACCGCGGCGTTCGTGTACTCGGTCGGCTGGACGCAGCACTCCGTGGGCGTCCAGTACATCCGCGCGGCGGCGATCCTCCAACTGCTGCTGGGCAACATCGGACGGCCCGGCGGAGGCATCCTGGCGCTGCGCGGGCACGCCTCCATCCAGGGTTCGACCGACATCCCCACGCTCTACAACCTGCTCCCCGGGTACCTGCCGATGCCGCACGCCGGCGCCGACGACTCCGTGGCCGGCTACGTCGCGCGAAACACTTCCGCGACGGGCTCGTGGGGACACGCCGACGCCTACCTCACGAGTCTGATGAAGGCCTGGTGGGGCGACGCCGCGACGGCCGCCAACGACTGGTGCTTCGATTACCTCCCGCGCATCAGCGGCGACCACTCCACCTACCCCACGATGCTGAAAATGCTCGCAGGGGAGGTGCGGGGCTTCTTCGTGATGGGTGAGAACCCCGCCGTGGGGTCGGGCAACTCGCGCCTGCACCGGCTGGCGATGGCGCAGCTGGAGTGGCTCGTGGTGCGGGACTTCCAGGAGATCGAGAGCGCATCCTTCTGGTACGACGCGCCGGAGATCGAGACCCGGGAACTGACTACGGCCGAGATCGGGACGGAGGTCTTCCTGCTGCCGGCGGCCGCGCACACCGAGAAGAGCGGCACGTTCACCAACACCCAGCGCCTGCTTCAGTGGCACCACGAGGCCGTGCCACCGCCCGGCGACGCCCGCTCGGAGCTGTGGTTCATGTACCACCTCGGACAGCGGATCCGGCGGCGGCTCGCCGGCTCGCAGGAGGAGCGCGACCGCCCCGTGCTCGACCTCACCTGGGACTACCCGACCCGCGGCCCCCACGCCGAGCCGGACGCCGCGGCGGTGCTGCGCGAGATCAATGGGTACGACCTCACCCGCGCAGGCAGCGACCCGGCCGCCGGCCTGCTCTCCGGCTACGCGGAGCTGCGCGCCGACGGCTCGACGTCCTGCGGGTGCTGGATCTACAGCGGCTGCTTCACGGACGGCGTCAACCAGACCGCGCGGCGGCGGCCGGGCCGCGAGCAGTCCTGGGTGGCGCCCGATTGGGGCTGGGCGTGGCCACTCAATCGGCGCATGCTCTACAACCGGGCGTCCGCCGACCCGGACGGGAACCCATGGTCGGAGAGAAAGCGCTACGTGTGGTGGGATCGCGAGCGTGGCAGGTGGGCCGGGGCCGACGTGCCGGACTTCAAGGCGGACATGCCGCCCTCGTATGTCCCGTCCGCGGACGCCGTCGCCGAGGATGCGCTGCGCGGCGACGAGCCGTTCGTGGCGCAGGCCGACGGCCGCGGGTGGCTGTTCGCGCCGGCGGGCGTGGTCGACGGCCCGCTCCCGGCCCACTATGAGCCGCACGAGTCCCCGCTCTCCAACCCCCTGTACGCACAGAGCGCGAACCCGGCCCGCACCCGGTACCAGCATGAGCAGAGCCCGTTCAACCCGAGCGGGGACGAGCCGGGCGCCGGCGTGTTCCCATATGTGTTCACGACGTACCGGCTGACCGAGCACCACACGGCGGGCGCGATGTCGCGCACGCTCCCCTACCTCGCCGAGCTTCAGCCCGAGTTCTTCTGCGAGGTGGGGCCGGGGCTCGCCACCGAGCGCGGGCTCGAGCACGGCGGCTGGGCCACGATCATCACGACGCGCGCCGCGATCGAGGCCCGCGTGCTGGTGACCGACCGGATCCCGCCGCTGCGCCTCGGGGGGCGCACGGTGCACCAGGTTGGCCTCCCCTACCACTGGGGCACCAGGGGCATCTCGACGGGGGACTCGGCCAACGACCTGCTGCACCTCGCGGCCGATCCCAACGTGCACATCCAGGAGAGCAAGGCGGCGACCTGCGACGTCCGCGCGGGCCGCCGCCCGCGCGGGCCTGCGCTGCCGGCGCTGATCGCGGAGTACCGCCGGCGCGCCGGCCTTCCCACCGTAGGAGATCGTCGATGAGGGGTCACGACTCCTATGGAGACGAGGCGCGCGAGCGGGTCGGTTTCTTCACGGACACGACGCTCTGCATCGGATGCAAGGCGTGCGAGGTCGCATGCAAGCAGTGGAACGGCGTCCCCGATGACCCGCTGGGGTTCACCGGCGAGTCGTACGACAACTCGGGCGCG
Organism: uncultured Solirubrobacterales bacterium; assembly: GCA_963816975.1. Taxonomy (GTDB): domain Bacteria; phylum Actinomycetota; class Thermoleophilia; order Solirubrobacterales; family JBBDJG01; genus DASRIA01. Next base: position 129,789 of record CAWFMD010000003.1, read on the forward strand.
CTGGGGGCGAACCGCTGGCGCCACGTGCAGTTCATCGAGCAGTCGCAGCCCGAGAGCGCGGACATGAGGTGGCTGATGAACTCCGACGTGTGCAAGCACTGCACCGAGGCGGCGTGCCTCGACGTGTGCCCGACAGGCGCTCTGTTCCGCACGGAGTTCGGCACGGTCGTGGTCCAGCCCGATGTGTGCAACGGCTGCGGGTACTGCGTGGTTGCCTGCCCGTTCGGCGTACTGGACCAGCGTCAGGGAGACGGGCGCGTGTGGAAGTGCACGCTCTGCTACGACAGGCTGAAGGGCGGCGAGGAGCCCGCCTGCGCGAAGGCCTGCCCCACCGACTCGATCCAGTTCGGGGCGCTGGACGAGCTGCGCGAGCGGGCGGTGCGCAGATTGGAGCGCGTGCGGGTCTCCGGCGAGCCCCGCGCACACCTGTATGGAGCAGACCCCGGCGACGGCGTCGGCGGGGCGGGCGCATTCTTCCTGCTGACCGACGCGCCCGAGGCCTATGGCATGCCGCCCGATCCGATCGTCACGACGCGCCATCTCCGCGGCACCTGGAAGTCGGCCGGAGCCGCGGCCGCGGCGCTGGCCGCCGGCATCACGATCTCGCTGCTGGGAAGCCGCTCGTGAAGGAGATGCGCATGGTCGAGCGGGTCGAGCCGCGCTCCTACTACGGGCGGCCGGTGATCAAGCCGCCGGTCTGGAAGCCGCAGGTGCCCTGGTACTTCTTCACGGGTGGGTTGACCGGCGCCGCGTCCACCTTCGCGCTGGCCGCCGAGCTGGCGGGCCATGCGCGGCTCGCGCGCCGCACCTGGGATGTCGCGATGGTCGCGTCCATCGCCAGCCCGGCGCTGCTGATCACCGATCTCGGGCGCCCGGAGCGCTTCCTCAACATGCTGCGCGTCTTCAAGGTCACGTCGCCGATGAGCATCGGGTCCTGGGTGGTCGCCCTGTCGGGCACGATGAACGGAGTCGCCGCCGCGACGCGGATGCTCGGCGTGACGCCGCGCGCGGGCGCTGCTGCACGTCTCGGCGCCGGGGCCACCGGCCTGCCGATGGCGACCTACACCGCCGTTCTGATCGCGAACACCGCGGTTCCCGCGTGGCACCTGGCACGCCACGAGCTGCCCTTCATGTTCGCGGCCGGGGCGGGCGCGAGCGCGGGTGCCGCCGCAGCGATCGCCACGCCCCGCGCACACGCCGGGCCCGCGCGGCGGCTGACCGTGCTCGGCGCGGTCGGCTCGCAAGCGGCCGCGATCGCGATGGAGCGGCGCCTCGGCGCGCTGGCCGAGTCCTATCGCAGCGGCGACGCCGGGCTCTACCGCAACCTGGCGCGCCGCCTGATGCTGGGGGGCGCGCTGACCGTGGGCACGGCCGGCGGGCGCAGCCGCGCCCTCGCGGTGGCCGGCGGGCTCGCGGTGCTGGCGGGCGCCGTGGCCGAGCGCTGGTCGGTGTTCAGGGCGGGTTTCCACTCGGCCCTCGACCCGCGCCAGACGGTTGAGCCGCAGCGCCGGCGCACAGGCGTCGCGCGATGACGCTGATCGAGCCGACATCGCGCGGTGGACGCCCGGTCGAGCGGGTCCCGGTCGTGCGGGTCCGCGACGGCGTCGCACGTGGCGCGTCCGACGCGGTCGCCGCGGAGGAGCCGCTCGAGATCCGCCTCGAGGGCGAGCGCACCGTGGTCACGATGCGCACCCCGGCGCCCGGCGAGGACGCCGAGCTGGCGCTCGGCTTCCTGCTCGGGGAGGCGATCGTGGAGATGCCGGCCGTGGCGCGAGTGGTCGAGTGCCGCTCCGAGAGCGCGGGAGACGGCGGCATCGCGGACGTGCGCCTGCGTCCGGGGGCGCGGCCGGCGCGCGGGTGGCAGCGGCGCTTCTACGCGACCTCCTCGTGCGGCATCTGCGGCAAGGAGAGCATCGCGGCGGTGCGGGTCGCCGCCGCTCCGCTCGGCGCCGGGCCACAGATCGAACCGGCCGTGCTGACCACGCTGCCCGGTGAGCTGCGCGCGCGTCAGCGCACGTTTGCGCGCACCGGCGGCCTGCACGCGGCCGGGCTGTTCACCCCGGGCGGCTCGCTGGTCGTGCTGCGCGAGGACGTCGGGCGCCACAACGCGGTCGACAAGGTTGTCGGGCGCGCCGCGATGAGCGGATTGGTCGGCGGCGAGCACGTGCTGCTCGTGTCCGGGCGTGCCTCGTTCGAGATCACCCAGAAGGCCCTGGTCGCCGGCATCGCCGTGCTGGCCGCCGTCTCGGCCCCGTCGAGCCTCGCCGTGCGACTCGCGCACGAGGCCGGGATGACCCTGATCGGCTTCCTGCGGGACGGCGATTTCAACGTCTACGCCGGCCGCGCTCGGATTGCCGGGCTGTAGGACGGCACTACGGTTGCCGGTCCACGCGCTGACACAACCCGGCGGCCACGCGCTTCGAGCTGCGCTTTCGGGGTACGTGGGACGGGTGCGCCGGACGATTCGACGATCCCTGCTGCTCGCGACCACGTTCGCTGCGCTGAGCGCGCCGGGCGCGAGCGCGATCCCCGCCACGACCGACTACAGCGAGCAGGTGGTCGCCGCGGGCCTGAACAGCCCGACGGCGATCGCGTTCCTGCCCGACCGGCGGTTGCTGGTGACCGAGAAGGGCGGCGCGCTGAAGCTCGTGCAGGGCGGGGCGGCGACCACCCTCACCACGATCCCCGTCTGCACGGCCTCCGAGATGGGGCTGTTGGGCATCGCCCCGGACCCGGACTTCGACTCCAACGGCTTCGTCTACCTGTATCGCACGAAGCCCGCGACCGGAGGCTGCGGCAGCGCCGGCGGCCGCTTCAACCAGGTGGTGCGGATCACGATCGCCGGTAGCACGGTCGTCGCGGGCAGCCTCACCGAGCTGCTCACCGGCATCCGCACCGACCAGGGCAACCACAACGGCGGGACGCTGCGGATCGGGCCCGACGACAAGCTGTGGGTGTCCGTCGGCGACACCGGACTCGGCGACGGCGGGGCGCCCGGCCAGTCCACCAACCCCTACGCGCAAAGCCTCACATCGCTCGAGGGCAAGATCCTGCGGCTCGAGCTGGACGGCAGTCCCGCCGCGGGCAACCCGTACCTCGGCCAGCCGCCCACCCGGCCCGAGATCTATGCACGCGGCTTTCGCAACCCGTTCCGGATGAGCTTCGACGACCAGACCGGCCGGCTGTGGGCCGGCGACGTGGGGCAGGCGACGATCGAGGAGATCGACATCGTGCAGGCGGCGGGGAACTTCGCGTGGCCGCGCTGCGAGGGCACGCTGCCCGCCGGCTGCCAGCAGGCGGGCGACGTCGCTCCCGTGTTCGAGTACCCGCATTCCGGCACCGGCGCGCTGGGGCGCTCCGTGACCGGCGGAGCCTTCCTCTCCACCAGCTTCGGTTTCGTGGGCGGCCGGTACGTGTTTGGAGACTACGTGGCCGACAAGCTCTATATCGCGACCCCCAACGCCGCCCGTGACGACATCGCCACCCCGGTCGACTTCGTGACCGGGCGCGGAGGGCCCGGTCGACATCGTTTCGGGCCCGGACGAGGCGCTTTACTGGGTCGCGATCAACAGCGGCGAGGTGCGCCGGATCGTGCCGAACTATCCGCGCCCGCGGGGCGCCACCCCGACCCGCGTGGCGCTGGTGCCCGCATTCGGGCAGTGCACCGCGGCGAATCGCACGCATGGCCCGGCGCTCGCGTTCCCGTCGTGCGCCCCGCCGGCGGCGCGCTCCGGCCACTTGACGGTCGGCACGCCGGACTCCAACGGCGCGCAGGCCAACTCCGGCGGGTCGGTTCGCTTCGGCGTGGCCATCGGCGACCCCGGCACGCCGGCAGACGAGGCCGACGTCGTGCTGAAGGTGAGCATCAGCGACGTGCGGCGCCGCAGCGATCTGGGCGACTACACCGGCCAGGTACAGGCAAGCGCCGGCATCCGGATCACCGACCGGGACAACCCGGCATCGTCCGGCTCCCCGGCCGCAACCGCGCAGGACGGCAGCTTCGCGTGGGCCGTGCCCTGTGCCGCGACCCCCGACACGACGATCGGCTCGACGTGCACGGCGACGACGTCGGCCGACGCGGTCACGCCGGGCGCGATCAAGGAAGGCATGCGCGCCGTGTGGCAGCTCGGCCAGGTGCAGGTGTTCGATGGAGGCGCTGACGGCCAGGCGGACACGACGCCCAACACGCTGTTCATGACACAGGGCGTTTTCGTGCCCTGATCGGGACCGCGGCGGTCAGGCGGCGGCCGGCACGCCGGCCTTGTCCTGCGCCAGGCCGGCATCGGCCGAGCCCGACTCCAGTTCGCGCAGCCCGAAGGCCTCCACCGGCGCGAGCGCCCCGCTGCCGGTGATGGCGCCAGTGGCGGCGCGAGACGCCGCCCAGGCCATGATGTCCCGCGTGTACGTGTAGCCGTTCACGCCGGTGAGGTGGACCTCCGCGAGTGCGGCGCCGGTCCGGTCGTACGCGATCCCGACGATGTGCGACCCGCTGCGCGCGCGCTGCTCGGCATCCGGCCCGCCGGTCGAGCCCTTCACGAGCCGCTCGGTGAGGGCGCTGGTCAGCGCCCGCGCGCCGGGCAGGGCCATCAGCCCGGCGCCGATCGCGGAGCTCACCTGCATGGGCCGCGACAACGGTCCAAACCATCCGAGGTACGCGTTCACCTCACGGAGCTGGGGGGCGAACCGCGGCAGCCCGAAGTGGTCCGAGGCGCCGATGCTGACCCCCGGCCGCTGCTTTCCACCGACATCGAAGGTCCGCAGCCGCTTGGCTCCCCGTTCGGTCACGATCCGCCCGTCGCGCCACGCATACGACGGCGCCACCACCGCACCGGCGAGCGATGCGCGCGTGCCACCGCTCATGCCGCTCTGGGAGTTGCCCGTGAAGAAGTAGCCGGTGTCCACGCGCACGGCCTCCGCTCCCGCGCGCTCGAGCGCAAGCGCTCCCGCGAGGTTACCCGGCACGAAGTCGTAGCCCATCGCCGTCAGCAGGGCGCAGCCGGCCCGCTCGGCGGCTCCGCCGTAGCGCTCGAACACCTCCCGGATGAACGGCGGCTCGCCCGTGGAGTCGATGTAGTGCGCCCCGGCTGCGATCGCCGCTTCCACGGCCGGCCGGCCGAATCTCATGAACGGCCCCACGGTCGCGACCAGCACGTCGCCGCGCTCGACGAGCGCACCGCACGACTCGGGACTGCCCACGTCCGCGACGGCGGTGTCGAGGCTGCCCAGCTCCGCGGCGAGCGACTCCAGGCGCCCGGCGTGGCGGCCGGCCAGCACGGGCCGCTCTCCCCGGCCGACCAGCGCCTCGGCGATCAGCCGCCCGGTGTAGCCGGTCGCTCCGAACAGGACGATGCGGGACATGGCCGAAGCCTACTCGGACTCCGGTGCGACGCGTGCGTCGCGCAACGCGTCCTGCGAATCGGAGTAGACCTGCATCGCCACGGCCCGGCCGTCGACCACGGTCCACAGGTGCGCGATCTCCTCTTCGACCGGCACGCCGCTGCCGCGCCCGCGCCCGGTCATTCTCAGCACGACGACCACATGCCGGTTCCCGACGCCGATCACGTCGATGGGGTCCAACGTGAACTCCTCGAAGGTCTCGTCGCTGGACTCGAGCGCCAGCCGCACGCCCTCGCGCCCACGATAGGTCTGCGGGTCCGGCGCCTCCGGCCGGTCGCGGATCTCGATGTCCTCGGAGATCAGCTCCCACACCTCGGAGTCCGCCGCGGCGACCCCGTCCGGGCCGATCGACTCGTAGGCCTGGCGCACCAGCGCGACGTTGCGCTCGGTGAGGAACCCCTGTCGATCGGCGAGGTCAGCCACGCGGCATCTCCAGCGTCCGCAGGTTGACCTGCCAGCCGGCGCCCGGCGCCGCCAACGCCGCCGCATGACCCGCCGGGGCCGGCAGCTGGGCGACCTGCCAGGCCTCCACCGCCGCCCGCGGCCGCCCGGCCAGCAGCCCAGCCAGGGAGAAGCGCCCAAGCCCATGCCCGAGACCAGTGCCGAGAGCCTTCACGTACGCCTCCTTGCCGGTCCAGCAACGGTGGAAGGCGGCGGCGCGCGCAGGCGGGGAAAGGGACTCGAGCGCGGCGATCTCGTCCTCCGCGAACATGCGCCGCGCGATGCGTTCCACGGGCCGCCCCACTCTGATCCGCTCGACGTCGACACCCACCGGGTGGTCCTGCGCGACGGCGACCAGCGCGACCTCGCCGGACCGCGAGAAGCTGAACTCGAGCGCGTGCCCGCGCACACCCGGCTTGCCGTGCGGTCCGCGCTCGAACACCGGCTCCTCCCCCAGGTAGACCGACAGCACGGCGCGCAGCGGCGCGCGGCGATGGTGGCCTGGACCGGTCCGCACCTGCCAGACGTCGATCACATCTCGCGCAGGCATGGTCTGAAGGTAACAGCCGTGCATCCCGCCCCCAGCGCGCCCGCCGGCGCCTCGAGCACGGCCGTGCGCCGCGGGGGCCGGGCGACCCGCTCCGCCCGGCGCGGCGAGACGGCCTCGCGCAGGGTCAAGAACGTCGAGACCCGCGCCGGGGGCCACTCCAGGAAAACGATGTCGAGCCGAAAGCGCATCCCCCAGGTGTGGACCGCCGCGCAGTTCGGGATCAGCAGGGCCCGCCCCGCCGGGATTCCAGTGAGCCCGGCCAGTCCCAGCAGGCGCTGACGGGGGGAACGGGCGACCCACACGAGCAGCTCTCCCTCTCCGACCTCGGCGACCAGCGTCTGGGCGAACCGAAAGCGCCGCATTTCAAGGTAAGGGCCGGACTGCCCGAAAATGATCGAGGACGTGCAAAGCGCCTGTCAGGGCCTCGCGCGAGGGCAGGAGTCGCCCGTAAGATTCAGACGCGCACCTGCGGTGCCGGGGCGAGAGCCAGGGACATGTCAAGAGACAACACCAAGAAACGCGGCAACTACAACTCCGGCGAGGACTACGTCCTCGAATACGGGGAGCTGCGCTTCACCTTCAACGAGGAGGACTTCCGGCAGCGGGTCGAACAGGCGGCCGTGAAGCTCAGCTTCGTGAAGCCCGGGCTCGCGACCGAGGAGCTCGACGACCTCGTCAACCTGGCCGTCAACGGGGAGATCCGTGAAGCGTCCTCACCGCTCGGCGAGCACGTGAACGAACGTTGGTACGAGCTGGTCGGTCCCGCCGACCGTTCGCTCGTCCATTGGCTGCGCCGGCTCGTGTTCCGCGGCGCCTGGCTCGACCAGCGTGTCAAGGAAGGCGAGCTGGACATCTACTTCCACGAGGACACGCACAGCTTCGGCTATGTGCAGCCGGACCGCGACTCGGAGCTGATCGAGCTGTCGCCGGAACCTTCGTGGAAGCCCGTGGCCTACCCCAACTGAGCGCCGTCGGCGCTCCCGGAATCTTCCGCTAGGACGATTCCGGCTCTTCTCTGGCCCGCTCCGCCAGGAAGTCCCAAGCCTCGGCCGGATCGAGCGAGCGCGCGACGCCGCGAATGTTCTCGAGCACACGCCGGCGGTCCTCGCCGACCAGCGCGTCCTCTCCCAGGGTGCGCGATCGGCCGGCGTCGATCGCCGGATGCATGCCGCGTCCGGCCAGCTCGGCGCTGAGCCGCACGACCATGTTCGCGCTGTCCTCGACCGACTCGTGCAGGAGGGCCTCGAACGAAGAGTCCGATTCGACGTGCGCGGCCGCGATCAACGTCAATGATCCGCGACCGGCGCCGGCGTCGCGGGCGGCCGCGAACCAGCGCTTGGCCGACTCCACCGCCTCCACCCTGTCCTGCCCGGCGAGCGCGTACGCGCGCGCCAGACGGCTGAGCGAGTCGACCAGGAGTACCACGTCCTCCCCGCGCTCGGCGGAGCCCTTCGCGTCCTCGAGCGCGCGCTCGGCGAGCGCCACCTGCTCGCCCGGCGTGCTGCCCGAGTCGGCTGCCCTGACGTCCAGCCCCGCGTCCCACTCGGGGACTTCCTCGGGCCGCACGTCGATCAGGACCGCGCTCGCACGCACTCCCGCACTGGCCAGGCTGCCGCCGATCGCGCGCAGCAACGCCGTCGCGCCGCTTGCGGGCGGGCCGGCGATCAGCCCGCGCTGGCCGTGCCCGGCCGGAGCGACGATCTCGACCATGCGCATGGCCGGCGCGCCGCCCAGCGGCAGGGGGCGACTGGGCCGCCGCACCGGGAGGTCGTCGAACGCGCTGCGACGCTGCCCGCCCTCGAGCTCCTCGAGGCTCCGCAGGGCAGCGGGAGACCGGCGCTCGGGCGTGCGCGATCGGGCGTGCGGGCGCTCCGGCCTGGGGCGCTCCGGCCTGGGGCGCTCCGGTCGCGCGCGTTCCGGGCGGGGACGCTCGCGTCGGGGGCGTGCCGGCTCCGGTTCGGGCCGGGACCGCGCGGCGGTCGCGGCCGTGCCGGGCGGCGCTACCTCCCCACCGCTCAGCGCCGCGACGAGCTGCTCCTTGCGCAACAGGCGGTAGCGCGACACGCCGGTCTCGGCGGCGAGTTGATGCAGGTCCGCGAGCGACCGGCCCTCCAGCTCCGCCGCCGTGAAGGCGGGGGCGATCACCGGCACAGGCGCCGCGGCGGGCGCGGGCCTCTCGGTCTGTGTCTCCGGTGCGCCCGGAGACTCTGGGCTAAGCCGACGCCGGCTGCTTCGAAACCAGCTCACGAAGCCACTCGACGAACTCAGGACGGGACTCCCAGTCGGCCTTGAAGCGCTCCCGGCCCGATTCGGTCAGCGGGTGCGCGAGCATCTGGCGGAAGACCTTCGTCGGCACCGTTGCGACCTCGCACCCGAGCCGCGCCGCAGTCACGACGTGCTCCGGATGCCGGATCGATGCGGCCAGAACCTCGGTCGTGGTCCCGCCCGGCCGCAGGGTGGCGACGATCTCCTGAACGACCGCAGAGGAATCGATCGAGATGTCGTCGAGCCGCCCCATGAAGCACGACGCGTAGGTGGCGCCGGCCTGTGCCGTCAGCAGCGCCTGATTGGCGGAGAAGACAAGGGTCATGTTGACCCGGATCCCCTGATCGGACAGTGCCCGCGTGGCTGCGAGGCCCTCGTGCGAGAAGGGCACCTTGACGACCACGTGCTCGTGCAGCTTGGCGAGCGCACGACCCTCCTCGATCATGCCGGGCGCATCGTCCGACACCACCTCAGCACTCACGGGGCCGCCCACGAGGTCGCAGATCCGGCGCACGATGTCGCCGGGGTCGCCCTTCTCCTTCGCGAGCAGCGAGGGGTTCGTCGTCGCGCCGGAGAGGATTCCCCACGCCGCGATCTCCTCCACCTCGGCCACGGAACCTGTGTCTATGAAGAACCTCATCGCGCCATTCCCTTCTCCGAGCCACCGTTGCCCGGGCCGGGCAACGGTTTAGAGATTAGCGCCCATCCCGGTAGGGACTGTGACCCCGGAGGGATCCTGGGAGCTACGGGGCTCGCGATGGATGCTTGGCGCCGGAGGCCGCACCCACGGCATCGAGCACCACCTCGAGCACAGTGCGCCACATCGCCTCGAGGCCGTGACCAGAGGCCTCGATCACCGGCACGCCGGCGGCCTCGGCCTGTTCCACCAGATGCTCCTGGAGCGCGCGGATGCGGTCGAGCGCCTCCAGGTAGCGCCCGGGGGCCCGCAGGGTCTGCATGCCGCGGGTGTGGAAGTGCTGGCGGTGCTCCGCCTCGTCGCGCACGGCCAGCACCACCCTGACCGTCGTGGCCCGCTCGCACAGGTGCGCGCTGGGGATGTCCGGCAGCAGGTGCACGCCCTCGACGACCAGTGGAGTCCGGTCCGAGATCGCGCGCTCGACGACGGCGTCGAGGCCGGGCGCGATGTCGTGTGCCTGGCGCACGAAGCCGGCCACCGTGCCCACGGAGTCGTCCGTTTGCGTCGTCAGCGCGCGGGACACGTCGAAGGAGGAGTGGTGGACCGAGGGCAGGAAATCGTGCGACAAGAACGCGCGCACCACCTGGCGCACCTGGTCGGTCGCGATCACGTGCGGGATCCCGAGCCGCCCGGCCAGCTGGGTCGCGACGGTCGACTTCCCGACTCCGGTGACGCCGCCGAGCAGCACCAGCAGCGGCCGCTCCAGGTTCCGCACCTTCCACCACTGCCGGAAGCGGGCCAGCACGGGCTCGCCCTCACCGGCGGCCACGACCTGCTCGGCGACCGCGCGCAGCTCGTCCACCCCGATCTCCGCGGACTCGCGCTCCATCAGGCGCGCCTCGATCTGCTGCGCGAGCTCGAAGGAGCGCGCCGACGGCAGCCCCGTGGCCATCAGCGACTGCGCCATCAGGCCCTTGGAGTAGGGCAGCCCGTAGTCGCTGCGCACGACGACCGTGGGGGGCGCACGGCGTGGGCTCGAGTCCGAGCTCACCGGCGCGCCCCGACGACCGGGCCCGTGGCGTTCGCGCGGGCGGCCGCGACCAGCTCGAGCAGCGCCTCGTCGAGCGGCCGCTCGCCCTCGTCGGCGAGCGGGCGGTTGCGCAGGAACACGACTCGCGCGCCGGCGCGCGCGGCGGCCTCTGCGACGACGTCGATCGCGGCCGCCTTCAGCTCCGTGAGAAACACGTCGCAGCGCTCGCGCACCGCCGCCTCGACGTCGCGTGCGAGGGCTTCGCGTCGTGCCAGGTTCGCGGAGAAGACGCGCGGCTCGACCCCGTGCTGCGCGAGGCCCTCCCGCAGATTCGCCTCCGCCCCGGGCCCGGCCGTCACGAAACACGCCACCCGCGCCGCCTGCGGAACCGGGGCGGCGGGCTCCGGGCGCAGGGCGCAGCACACCGTGCGCTCCGGCGGAACCCAGCGCGCGAGCCCGGCCTCGAGCCGCCGCCGCGCGGGCGCCACGAGCCCGGCGGCGCCCAGCACCACGAGCAGATCCGCGCGCAGCAGGCGCAGCGGACCGAGATCGGACAGCGCCTGCGTGCCGGCGCCCGCGGCGGGGGTCACGCAAACGGTCGCGTGGGCGCGCACCGGTGGCAGCGCGGCGCCGCTGCCCTCGAGCACCACTACGCCGGGCCGCTCGCGCAGCGCGACGTCGAGGCCCTCGAGCACGTTCGACTCGAACGTCTCGCCCGCCGGACCTTCGCCGCAGCGCCGGCAACCGACGGTGGTGACCCCCGCGAGCACCGCGTCCTCCAGGTAGTCCGAAGCCGCGTGGCCCCCGCCGCGGGCGATCTCCAGCAGTCGGCCGACGTCGGGAGCCTCGGCCGCCCGGACCACGACCGGCGCGGGCGGCCCGCCCCGCCCCATCGACACCACCACCGGATCGGCTCCCGAATCCCGCAGCAGCGCGGCCAGATGGGTGCCCAGCGCCGTCTTGCCCGTGCGCTTGCCGGTCCCGATCACGGCGACCAGCGGGACCCCGCCCGTGTCCCGCGCGAGCGCCGGCGGCGGCGCCAGCGAGAGCCCGGGGGCGCGGTACTCGAGGCCGACGTCGAGCGCGACCGCGGCCAGCTCCATCCGGGAGTCCGGGTCGAGCACCGGCTCTCCCGACAGGTCCATCACGGCTTCCGCCGGCGTCGCGGCGGCGAGCGCGCGCAGCGTCGCGCGGCGGTCCGCCCCGGGCAGGGTCACAGCACGGCCGTACGCGGCCGGCAGATCCGCGAGCACGTCGCCCGCGACCTTCTCCTGCCCACCCGCGAACAGCACGGCCGCAATCTCGTGCTCGGCCTCCAGCCTGTCGAGCGCCGCGCGCGCGACGCCGGGGTGGTGCTCGCCGTCTACGAGGGCGATGACGCGCATCGCGGCGGCCGGCTCACCCGTCCCTCCACCGGGAGGAAGTCGGCAAGCCCGCCTTCTCGTACTCGTGGGGCGTGTCGCGCGACCACTCGATGATTGGTTCCTCCCCGTCGAACGGGTACCGGCGCACGATGCGCACGGAGTGCGGGTCGATCTCGACCATGTTGTAACAGGGGCGGGTGTGCCCGCGCAGCCGCAGCGTCGAGACGGTGCCGGTCGTCACGACGAACATGTCCTCCAGGCGCCAGGCATAGGGCACGTGCTTGTGCCCCGCCAGCACGAGGTTCACCTGGGAGCGCAGCAGGACCTCGAGCAGGTCGCCCGCGTCGTGCACGATGTTGCGCTCACGGCCCGTCCCCGGGACGGGCAGCAGGTGGTGGTGCAGCACGAAGATCCGCAGGTCCGCCGGGCGGGAGAAGCTCTGCTCGATGTGCTCGTATCGGTTGCGCCCGATCTGGCCGTGGTTGAGGTCGGGCTCAGAGGAATCCTCGGCCACGATCGAGACACCGTTCTGGTGGAGCTGGGAATGGCGGGGGCCGAACATCTCCTCGAAGTGCACGTAGCCGACGTTGCGGGAGTCGTGGTTGCCGGGGACGACGATCAGCTGCTCGCACTCGATCCGGTCCACGAACTCGCGCGCGACCTGGTACTCGCCCCGGAAGCCGTCCGCGGTGAGGTCGCCGCTGATCACGGTGACGCCCGGCTGAAGGTCGTTGATCTCTTCGATGGCGCGCTCGAGCAGCTCCGCCTGGAAGTGCGGCGAGCCGCAGTGCAGGTCGGATATGTGCGCGATCCGCAGCGTGCTCATGCGACTCTCTCCTTCGCCGCGCCCGGCCCTCCCTCCTGCACCTCTTCCCGGCGCAGGTCGTCGGCGAGCGCCAGCCCCGCGGCCACCGGCACGTCGCCGCGCAGCGCCGCCCGCACTGTGAGGAAGTCGCGAGTCGCGGCAACGTCGTGCACGCGCAGGACGTGCGCGCCGCGGTCGAGGCCGTGTGCGATGGCCGCCAGGGTCCCTCCGAGCCGCTCGCGCGGGCCGCGCCCGGTGAGGGCCCCCACGAAGTCCTTGCGCGAAACCGCGAGCAGCACCGGCACGCCGAGCGCCGCGACCTCATCGAGACGTTGCAGCAACTCGATCGTCTGCGCCGGGTCCTTACCGAGATCCGGGCCGGGGCATACGAGCAGCCGATCGTCCGTCACCCCCGCCGCGCGCGCGACCTCGAGCCGCTCGCCCAGGAAGCCCTTCACGTCGTCCACGACATCGTCGTAGCGGGGCCGGTGGAGCTTCTGCTTCGGTCGCGCCCGGGTGTGGGTCACGACGAGCGCGGCCCCTGAGTCGGCGCACACGGCGGCGACGTCCGGGTTGATCAGGCCGCTCGGGTCGTTGACCATCACGGCGCCCGCCTGCACCGCGGCGTTCGCGACCGCCGGCTTGTAGGTGTCGACCGACAGGGCCGCTCCTGCCGCGGCCAGGCGGGCGACCAGGGGCGCGACCCGCTCGATCTCCTCGGCGGGGTGCACCGCGGGCCTGTTGGTGACACCGGACTCACCGCCGATGTCGAGCAGGTCTGCACCCTCCTCCAGCGAGCGCGCGGCCGCGCTGGACTCGCGCCTCGAGGTCAGGGTGGTCGCCGGGGTCCGAGAACGAGTCGGGCGTGGCGTTCAGGATGCCCATCACGAACGGGGCGGCATCGCGGCCGAACCGGCGCTCCCGTGCGACCAGGGTGTGGCCCGCTGCTCGAGTCATCCTCAGTCGATCAAGAGTAGGGCACACATCCCTCGGCTCGCGGAATTTCCGGCGCAAATGGCTGTCGCATACGCCCGCGCGCCCTAGTAGTCTGGGCTCTCTAGCGGGTGGGCCCGAGGACTGGGCTTGGCCAATCTCATCCGCAAGGCGGGACTTGGGATTCGGAGCATCAGGGGTATGACTGGGACGGACCGCGGCGCCTCGCGCTTGCTGCATGCTGCCTGCGGTGCCGCGCTAGCGGTGGTGCTGTGCCTGCCGGCGGCCGCCGGCGCCTACCTGCCCCCTGGCCAGCCCTTCGCCTACAACGAACCGTTCGTGCGCCAGGCCGGCCCGGAGGTGATGGTCTACGACTGGTCCGTCTCGAAGTGCGAGGAGAACGACATCACCGACGAGGCTGCGCGGGCATTCAGGGACGACACCGGCAAGATCCAGCTGATGAACACGCACTTCGTGAACTACAGGTGGATCGCGAGCAGCACCCTGGACAGCCCATACACGCACCCTTGCACGAAGACCATGAGCTCGAGCGGCAACGCCGACCCGTCCAAGTACGACGCGAGGGAGTGGCTGGCCTCGCCGTGGACGCCCGACGGGAAGACGGTCTACGCGCTCGTGCACAACGAGTACCAGGGCCACCTGTACCAGAACGGGTGCCCCTCCAGCTCGGCCTGCTGGTTCAACTCGATCACCAGCGCGGTTTCGACGAACTCTGGCGCGACCTTCACCCAGCCGACGGCCCCCGCGCAGCTCGTCGCGACGGTCCCCTACCAGTTCGCGATGAACGGGCCGAACGGCTACTTCACGCCCAGCAACATCATCCGCTCGGGCGACGGCTACTTCTATGTGATGTTCCGGGCGCAGCCGCGGGGGGCCCAGCAGCTGGGCACCTGCCTGATGCGAACGCGGGACCTGAGCGATCCACCGTCGTGGCGCGCCTGGAACGGCACGGGCTTCACGGTCCAGTTCGCCAATCCCTACCTCGCGCCCGTCAACCCGGCCGATCACGTCTGTGCCCCGGTCGACTTCAACAGCATCGGCACGATCAGCGAGAGCCTCACCTACAACACCTATTTCAGGAAGTGGATGCTGGTCGGCAACTCCGTCGGAGACCCGGTCTACAACAAGCCGCCCGGCGTCTACTACTCGTTGTCCGACGACCTGATCGAATGGACGAACGCCACGCTGCTGATGGCCGCGGAGATCACGTTCGCCAAGGACTGCGTCCCGCCGGACCCGATCAAGGAGTCATCCCTGCTCGACCCGAACAGCACCTCCCGGAACTTCGAGACCGTCGGCCAGCACGCACAGCAGTTCTACACCTGGTACCACCTGAGCGGCTGCAACGGCACCCTCGACCGCGACCTCGTGCGGATCCCGATCGAGTTCTCCAACCAGCAGCCTGGTGGCCCCTCGGCCCAGGTCGCGGCGGCCGACCGCACGCCGGTGGTCGGTGAGGCCGTCGCATTCGACGCCTCCGCCTCCTCGGACGCGAACGGCTCGGTGCAGAAGTACCAGTGGGACATGGACGGCAACGGCAGCTTCGAACGAGACACCGGCAGCGACCCGACCGCCGATCGGGTGTTCTCCAGCCCCAAGCAGGTCACGGTGACCGTGCGCGTGACCGACGACGACGGCAAGTTCACCGACGACACGGCGGTGGTGAAGCCGCAGAGCGCCTCGGCACGCCCGGCCTACTGCGACCAGGCCAACTGGAAGCAGAAGCCACCCTGCAGGAACCGGTAGGGCCAGGCGGATGAGGAGCACGATCCGCACGCGGCACGGCTGGGCGCTGCGCGCGGCGCTGACCCTGTTGGTCGCCTCCGCCATGTTGCCGGGCACGGCGCAGGCCGTGTACCCGGGCACGAACGGCAAGCTGTCGTTCACCAGCCAGCGCAACGGGTTTCCCGCGGACAGCGACCTCTACACGACGGATGCCGGCGGCGCATCTCAGACCCGGATCACCAGCCTTGGACAGGACGAGATGTATCCCGCCTGGTCCGCAGACGGGACGCGGCTCGCCTTCGAGCGCAACACGGGGTTTCGCTCCAACATCTGGGTGGCCAATGCCGACGGTTCCAACCCGGTGCAGCTAACGACCAGCCCGGCCGGCGGCTCGCGGCCCGCATGGTCCGACCAGGCGGACAAGATCGTGTTCGCGAGCGACCGCGCCGGCAGCAGGGGGATGTTCGACATCTTCGTGATGCACGCCGACGGGACCAATCAGGTGAACATCACCAACACGCCCACGATCATCGAGGACTACCCCAGCTGGTCGCCCGATGGCAGCAAGATCGTGTTCTCCCGCGACGGCGACCTCTACACGATGACGCCCGCGGGCGGATCGCTCGCGCAGCTGACCAACACGCCGGCGGTCACCGAGGTCGAGGCGGACTGGTCGCCCACCGCGGGCCGGATCGTGTACCGCACGGGCTACAACACCAACGACGAGATCTGGACGATGAATGCGAACGGGTCCGGGCAGACCAACCTCACGAACAACGGCAGCCTCGTCGACGAGCACCCCTCGTTCTCGCCGGCGGGCGACAGGATCGCGTTCACGCGCGACGCCTTCAAGTACGCCGAGGTCTACACGATGAACCCGGACGGCACCGGCATCACGCGGGTCACCAACAACACGGTGATCGACTCCCACCCCGCGTGGCAGCCGATTCCGGGCGCATCGCCGGCGACGTACGTGCGGCCCAAGGCAGCCGGTCCGCTGGCCGTCTCCCTGGTCCCGGCCTTCAGGCCGTGCAACTACCCCAACCGCCTGCACGGGCCTCCCTTCGCGGAAGGCTCGTGCACAGCGCCGAAGCCGTTCTCGCGCAACCTGACCGTCGGCACGCCCGAGACGAACCTGATGGCGGCGTCGTTCGTCGGTTCGATCCGGATCACTCCGATCGCCGGTGACTCGGCGACGCCGGCCAACGAGGCCGATGTCGCGGTGCGAATCTCGCTCACCGACGTGCGCAGGCGCAGCGACCTGTCGGACTACACCGGTCAGCTGCGCGCGCGCACCGCCTACCGCCGCATCACGGATCGCGAGAACGTGTTCGGCATCGGAACCGCCACGGACGCCGCCACCAGCACCGACAAGGGGCTGGGCTTCACCGTGCAGTGCATGGCGACGGCAAGCGTGGACATCGGCTCGACGTGCAACCTCACGACCTCACTCAACGCCCGCAAACCCGGCCGGATCAAGGAGAACAAGCGGGCGATCTACGAGTTCGGGCGGTTCGACGTGCAGGATGGCGGGCCGGACGGCCTCGTGAAGACCCCGGACAACGACGTGTTCGCTGTTCAGGGCCTCTTCATCCCGTGATCGGGATCGACCGCTAGCCGGAGATCCCGGTTGCGGCGCGACGGGTTGGCTCCGGCTCCGGTACCACCAGGCGCTCCTGCTCGACGGCCGCGGGCCAAGCCTCGGCCGCGCGCTTCACGTCACGCCTGCCCCACCCCAACTCGCGCGCCATCGCGCGCGCCACCCGCAGCGCGACGTCGCGATCCTCGACGGTCCGGCGGGCTGCCAGGAGACCGAGCCGCGTACGCCGCAGGAGTACGTCGGCGACCGTCCGCGCCTGCTCGTGGCGGGCGGCCACGACCGCCTCGGCCAGCAGGTCCGGCCGGCCCTCGACGATCGGCCGGCGCAGCTCCTCGTCCTCTGCGCAGATGGCCAGCACGCGCTCGGCGAACAAGCCGTAGCGACCCGCCAGATGCGCCCGCGAGGACTCGCCGATGCCCGCCGCGTCGTGCAGCATCGCCGGATCGACCGGGTGCCCGAGGGGTATCTCGTGCGTGCGGCAGGGTGCATCTCGGAACTCCCGCTCCACCATGCGGTCGACCACCATCTTGGCCATCCGCCGCCACGTGGTGAGCTTGCCGCCCGTGATCGTGATCAGTCCCGACGAGGTCTCGTACAGCTCGG
The DNA here is from genome assembly GCA_963816975.1 of uncultured Solirubrobacterales bacterium. Lineage (GTDB taxonomy): Bacteria > Actinomycetota > Thermoleophilia > Solirubrobacterales > JBBDJG01 > DASRIA01. The sequence continues at coordinate 147,160 of CAWFMD010000003.1, forward strand.
CCTTGCGGGAGATGTCCACGCTCTTCTTGGGATCCGCCGACGAGATCAAGGGGCGTACGCCGGCGTACGCCCCGGCCAGGTCGCCGGGGCCGAAGTCGGTCTCGAAGAAGGAGTTGACGGCCTCCAGCAGATAGGTCACGTCGGACTCGGACACCGGCGGGTGCTCGAGCGCTCCCTCGTAGTCGTTGTCCGTCGTCCCCACGAGCGTCTGCCCCAGCCACGGCAGCGCGAAGATCGTGCGGTCCTCCCCCGCGGGCACCACGACCGCGGCGTTCAGCGGCAGCCGCTCACGGTCGAGCAGGACGTGAGTACCGCGACTGGGCCGGATCACGGGCACGTCCTCGTCCTCCTCGCCGTGCAGCTCCTCCGGCCGGATGCGGTCCGCCCACACGCCCGTCGCGTTCACGACGGTCGCCGCCGAGATCGCGAAGCGCTCCCCCGACTCCGCCTCCGTGCAGACGACTCCCGCGGCCTTGCCCTGCTCCTCGATCAGCTCGACGGCGCGCGCCCCGTTCACGCAGACGGCGCCGAATCGCTCGGCCTCGCCGAGCACAGTCAGCACCAGTCGCGAGTCATCGGTCTGGCAGTCGTAGAAGAGGTAGGCCGAGGACGGGCTGCGCGCCTCCAGCGGCGGGACCAGCTCCAGCACCTCGGCCGCGTCGATCGTGCGATGCCGGTCGGGGCTCCAGTACTCGTTGCCCTCGAGCGCGGCTTCGCGCTTGGCCCGCCGCCGGGCCCGCGGATTGTGCAGCGACATCACGTCGTACATGTTCAGCCCGACGCCGATGCGCAGGTCGCGGCGCGCGCCTTCGAGCGCGGGCACCAGGAACGGCAGCGGCGTCACCAGGTGGGGCGCCAGCCGTACCAGCAGCTGCCGTTCGACGAGCGCCTCGCGTACCAGGCCGAGGTCGAAGTTCTGCAGGTAACGCAGGCCGCCGTGGACCATCTTCGAGGAGCGGCTCGACGTGCCGCACGAGTAGTCGTCGCGCTCGACCAACGCGACCGAGAAGCCGCGCGTCGCCGCGTCGAGCGCCACGCCGGCGCCCGTGATGCCGCCACCGATCACGACGACGTCGAAGGTCTCCTGCTGCAGCGCGGCTAGTGCGTCGGCACGCGAGATCACGGGATCACTGTAACCCGTGCGCTTGGGTGCGACGGCGGCGCACCAGGTACGCGCCTGCGGCGGCTGCCGCGAGGGCCCCGCCGGCGATCGCGAACGGCGGGAGTCCGGAGTCGCTTCGTTGCTCGGCCGGCGCGCGCGTCGACACCGGACGTGTCGCGACCGGCGTGGCGGAGGCGGGTCGCTCGCGGCGGGGGCGGCCTCATCCACCGCCGCGGTTGCGCGCCGCGCGCCGCCGCGCGCGGATCACTCGTGCTCACCGGCGCGATCCCTGGGCGCGCGGCGCGGCGACGGGTCTTGCGCGCGGCACCCGCTTCCGCACCGGCTCGGCCACCGGGAACGCCCTGCGCTGCAGCGCGGCCACCGCCTGCGCGGTCACCCAGACCGGCGTCTGGGCGCTGGAGCGCGAATAGCGGAAGCTGCCGTCGCCCTGCTGGAGCGTCGCGAGGTAGCGCAGCGGCGAGCGCCCGGCGCGGCGAAACGAGGCCGGCGCGCGGCCCGCCGCGACGATGCCCTGCACCGCCCACGCCGTCGACTGCGCGTTGGACCGCGATCCCGCGGACTGGCCGAACCCGCCGTCGGGGTTCTGGGCTCGCCGTAGATAGCTCAGGGCCCGACCGACCACCCGGCCCCGGCGCCGGCCGCCCGCCGCGAGCCCCTGGAGCGCGGCGCCAGTCTCGTCCACGAAGCTGCCGCCGCCACGGGTCGCGTACGAGAAACCGCCGTCGTCGTTCTGCTGCCGCGCGAGCCACGCGGTCGCCCGCCGCAGCGCCCGCGAGCCGGCCGAGCGACCACTCGCGCGCAGCGCCATGATCCCGAACGCGGTCCAGTTCGACAGGCCGGAGAACGATCCGTCGGGGCGGCGCTTGCGATCGAGGTCCGCGAGCAGGTCGCGCCCACCGAAGCGCCGCGGATCGAGCCCGGCGCCGCGCAGCGCCAGGATCGTGCGCTCGAGCTCGCCCGTCTCGGACAGCGAGCGGGCGCCGGCTCGCATGAAGGCGATGGGAGTGCGGCCGCCGCTGCGCACCTCGAGCGGGTGGCGGCCGGCCGCCGCCAGCCCCAGCACGGTCCACCCGGTGACGAGCTGGCTCGACCCCTGGCGCGGCGCCCCGCCGAACCCGCCGTCGGTGTTCTGCGCGCGCTCGAGATAGCGAACGCCGTCGCGCACCGCCCGCGGCGAAGCCGTCGCCACGCTCGCGCCGCCGAGCACGACGCACAAGGCCAGCACGGTCGTGATCGTCGCCGCGGCGCGCTCGTGCCCGCGGTCGACGGGCGCCCAGCGGACGTGCAGCCGGCGGCTGAAGCGCTCCAGCACCCGCACGAACGCCGGGCCGAACGTCAGGCACAGGGCGAAGTTGCCGATCGCGTGCGCGACGTTGAACGGCAGCGACAGCGTCGCGACCGCGAGGTACCCGTCGGTCGAGGTCTCGGCCGCGAAGCTCGTGAGCGTGAACAGGTCCATCCAAGCTCCGAACGCGAGCCCCGCCAGCCCGCACCAGATCGCCAGCGGCCAGCGGCCGAGGCGCCGCCCGGCGAGCGTCGCGAGCAGTGCCCCGCCGAGCCCGGCCGCCCCCCACCCGACCATCTGCCACGGAGTCCACGGCCCCTGGCCGAGAAACAGGTTCGAGGCCAGCGCGCCGAGCGCGCCCACCATGAACCCGGGCGCGGGACCCAGCACGTAGCCCGACAGCAGCGCCACGTCCGTGGTCCCCTGCACGTTCGGCACCGCGGTGAACAGCACCCGGGCGGCGACCGCGAGCGCGGCGAGCGCGGCGACCAGTGCGATCAGCTTGGCGCCGGGCCGCCGGCTCTCGAACCACAGCATCCCGCCCACGGCGGCGAGGGCGACGACCAGCGCGCTGGCGCCCTGCCAGCTCACGCGGGCACCGCGCTCTGCGGTGTGGACACATGCGCCCGGGCAAGCATCGCCGCGCCGTCCTCTGGCAGCACGATGCGCGGCCCCGGCCCGAGCACGCGCGCCACCTCCGTCGTGAAATAGCGCCCTCCGGACAGGACCTCCCGCGTTGAGCCGTCGGCCACGACGCGGCCCCGCCCGAGCAGGACGCAGCGCCGCGCGGCCCGCGCAGCGAACTCGACGTCGTGCGTGGCGACCAGGATCGCGGCGCCGGCCGCCGCCAGCCGCCCGAGCAGATCGGCGAGGTCCTGTTTACGTGCCTGGTCCATGCCGCGCGTCGGCTCGTCAAGCGCGACGACCGCCGGCGGGTCCCCGCCCCCGATGCCGCGGCCGGCCAGCACGATGCCGAGCGCAAGGCGCTGGCGGGCGCCGCCCGACAGGTCGCGCGGGTCACGCTCGACGGAGTCCGCGAGGCCCAGCTCGTGCAGCGCCGCGGCCGCCGCGCCCCGCGGCAGCTCGTCACCGACGCGCTCGTGCAGCAGATAATCGGACGGGGTCTGCAGCAGCAGCGCGACCTCCCCGGCGGCACGGACCGTGCCCCGATCGGGCGTCACGACGCCCGCGGCAGTGCGCAGCAGCGTGCTCTTTCCCGCGCCGTTGCGGCCCAGCAGCGCGACCATCTCGCCGGGCGACACCGCGAGCGACAGCCCCCGCAGGGCCACGGCGCCGCCGCCGGAGCCGTCGTCGAACTCCACCCACACGTCAGCCATGGCGAGCGCCGCCGTAGCCCGGCGGGCGGGTGGCGGCGCCTCGGGCTCGGCGGACGCCGGCGCACTGTCACCGAGCCGGGCGCGCGCCTGCTTGACGGTGACCGGGAGCGGCCGGATGCCGGCCAGGGAGAACATCCTGGCGGCGGGCGGAACCAGCTGCGGCCGGTGCCGCGCGGCCCACTCCAGGAACCGGGCCGGTGAATCGTCGCAGGCGATCGTCCCGCGCTCGAGCGCGATCACGCGGTCGGCGACTGCGAGGCAGCGCTCGAGCCGGTGCTCGCCGATCAGCACCGTCGTGCCCCACTCCTCGTTCAGGCGCCGCAGCTGCGACAGGAGCTCCTCGCCCGCGACCGGGTCGAGCTGCGCAGTGGGCTCGTCCAGGAGCAATAGGCGCGGGCCGGCGACGAGCGCCGCGGACAGCGCGACGCGTTGCAGCTCGCCTCCGGACAAAGTGGCGACCGGCCGCTCCAGCAGGTTCTCGATGCCGAACGCGAGCGCCGTCTCCTCCACGGCCCGCGCCGCATCCGCGCCGCCGTGGCCGCGGCTTTCGAGCGACAGCTCCAGCTCCGCGCGCACGCCGTTCATGACGAGCTGCGACTCCGGGTCCTGGAAGACCATCGCGGCCACGTCGGCGACGCCCGCGGGCCCGTGATCGCGCGTGTCGCGCCCGCAGACCGTCACGCGGCCGCCCATCTCGCCTCCGAAGAAGTGCGGGACGAGCCCGCATGCGGCCCGCATCAGCGTCGACTTGCCGCTGCCGGACACACCGGCGAGCACGGTCATCTCGCCCTCCGCCAGCGACAGGCTCACGTCCGCGAGCGCCGGGCGCGCGCCGCCCGGGTAGCGGTACGTGACGCCGCGCAGGCTCAATGCCTCACGCATGCAGGCGCCCCGGATACGCGCGCCGCCGGACACGGCGGCGCGCCGCGAGCGCGAACGGCACCAGCGCGATCACGGGCAGCGCGCACGCCGCGCAGAGAACGGCCACGCCCCCGTCCAGCGTGACGGTCGGGTAGGGATCGAGCCAGCCGGCGCCGGAGAGCCGCAGGGCCACGGGCACCACGGTCAACGCACAGGCGGCGAGCGCGAACCCATGGTCGTCGCGCGACCACGGCAGAGAGTCGCGCACAGAACGCCGGGCGGGCGCACGCGCGCCGTAGCCGCGCACTTCCAGCGAGGCCGCGGCGTCCATGGCGCGCTCCAGCGCCCCCGCTCCGAGCGCCCGCGTCATCGTGCCCGCGACGCGCAGACGTGCCCTACGCCCGCCCGCCGGCGCGACATCCGCGCGCAGGCCATAGGCCTCGCGCATCCGCGCCGCGTCGCGCGCGAGCAGTGGGAGCATGCGCGTCGCCAGCGCGGCGGTGAGCGCGGAACGGGGCGCGATGCGGCGCATCCCGCGCAGCACGCGGTCCGGGTCGACGACGGCCGAGTAGAGCGCGAAGGCCAGCACGATCACCACCACGCGCAGGCCCGCGAGCCCTCCGTACACGACGGCCTCGGCTGTCACGTCGAGCGCCCCGTACAGCGGCACGACCGGTCCCTGCACGAGCAGGGTGAGACCCTCGCGCGACACCAGCGGGTTGATCGCGGCGACTATCACGGCGAGCGGCACGGCGAGGCGCGCGGCGGCGCGCAGCTCAGCTCCCACCCCGGCCGCGAGCCCCGCCGCGATCACGCATGCAAGCGCCGCTGCCAGCATCAGCGGATGCGCGGTGACGAGCGCGGCGATGCATGGCGACAAGGCAAACGCCGCGGCCACCCCGGCGCGCGCGCGGTGCAGCGGGGACCCGGTGTCCCGGTATGTCGGCACGATGCTCACTCGCCGGGTGCTGGGAGCGGGAGCGCGATCGGCGCCGGTGCGGGCGTCGCCGCCACCGCGAAGCGGTCGCGCAACGCCGTGGAGTCGATCAGCGCCACGGCCCGCTCGACTCCGGCGGCGTTCGTACCGGACACGACCCAGGTCGGCTGCTGCTCCTCGAAGCGCGTGGCGGCCACGATCCCGGAGCCCGGGCCAAGCGTCCGCGCGGCACGTCCCTGTGCGTCGAGCAACTCGAGGGCGTAGCCGTCCGCGCGGGACACCGGGCGCGCGAACACCCCGCTCTGCCCCGGTCCCTGCTCCAGCTTGCGGGCGGCCGCATCCGCCCGCACGTCCGCCCACTCTCCGATCAGCAGGCGCAGCGTGTCCTTGCCGACAGGGGTCCCGAGCGCAGCGATCGCCGTCTCGACGCCGGCGCTCTCCAGGCGCGCGCGCACCGCCCGGCACTGGTCGCCGGCGCCGGGCGCGCAGTCCAGCCGCACCGGGAAGCGCTTGCCCCCGGACCCGTGCAGGAACGGCTCGGGATAGGAACCGACCGTCGCCGGCACGCGCATCGCCGCGCTCCAGTCGCGGTAGTCCCACCAGACGCGATCGCCGCCGTTCACCTCCTGCTCCGCGGCTCCGGTGTCGGCCTCGATGCCGTTGACGAAGTAGAACCAGTCGCGCCGCGCGCCGCCGCCCGACTGCGAGCGCACGCCTTTGATCGCATTCACGAAGCGCCCGCCGTAGCGCGTCTCGACGTCCTTTACGCGGCGCGTCAGCATCCGCAGCACCGTCTCCCCGGCAGGAATCGGATCCACGCGCGCCTGCAGCACGCGCTGCGCGCCGAAGTCGCGCGTGACGGTCAGCGTCGCCCTGCCGTCGCCCGCATCGCTCGCCCCGACGCTGCATGCCGCCAGCACGAGCGCGGTGAGCGCCAGGGCAGCCGCCAGCGGTGCGCGCATCACCGCACCCTCACATTCACGGGGAAGGAGGGAACCGCACCGGGCGCGGTCGCGACGAGGGCGTAGCTGCCGCCCGCCGGCCGCACGAGCGACGCCTGCCCGTTGGCGTCGGTGAGCGCCGTCACCGGGCCGAGCGTGAGCGTCGCGCCGGCGACGGGCACCTTGCGCCGTTCGTCGTCGTACCCCTCCACGGCCAATTGCAGGACGCTCCCCGGCGGGCCGTCGAGTTTCCGCGCGGCGACGCGCAGCGAGCGCTGGCAGCCGCGGGTCGCGGCGTCCATCACGCAGTAGAGCCACAGCACGCGGTCGCCCCTTTTCAACGGCGGCGCGGCGAGATCCGCCGCCCCCACGCTGCGCGCGCGGTCGTTGACCTTGTAGACCCAGCCGTCCTGGCCGCGGTTGCGCTCGCGGCCGACCCGGTCCACGAACAGCTGGCCGGAGCTGCGCGCGTTGCGCCGCTCGCAGCGGCCGAAGTCGCGTACGCGCATTCCGATGCCGCGCCGGGCGAGCGCCGCCGCGAGCGCCGCGAGCGGAGTTGAGCCGTCGACCTCGCACCTGCGCGCCGACGCCCGCACCACCGTGGAGCGCGTCCGCAAGGTCGCTGCCTCGGCCACGGTGCCGCGCTTCCCGACCACCATCACCTGCACGCGCGCGGCGCGAGCGCGCGCTGCGGTAGTGGCGCCGTGCGCCCGGCGGGCCACCTCGAACCTGCTCCTGTTGCTTCCGCTGACGAACCGCTCGTCGCGGTTGCGACGGCCGTCGAACGCCTTCACGTCGAGCACGTAGCGGCCCGCCGGCAGCGCGCGCGGCAACAGGTACGACCAGTTGCGGTTGGACCCGATCGCGAAGAAGAAGACCTTCCTGCAATGCGTGCCGACGAACCGCTCGCGGCGCCCGCTCCACCACTGGCAGCTGCGACCGCGCGTACGCCGGCGCAGCGCGATCTTCACCTCGCGCACGCCGCTTGGGTCGTCACCGACGACGCCCTTCAGCAGCCGCGGTCCGCGACCGTACCTGCGCCCGCCGCGGGGACGGCTGATGCGCGCGACGGGCGCGGTGGAGTCCTGCACGGCCGGGCCCGGCACCGAGAGCTCGGGCACGAAGGCCGAGCAGCGCCCCGCTCCCGGCACCTCCACGCACACCTCGAGCGCGTTGGAGCGCACGGACCCGGCGCGTTCCGCTTTCAGTCGCGTCACGCCTTCCGTTGCGAAGGCCACCTGGAGCCGCCCGTCAGTCCCGCTCGCGCCCGGCACGCCCGCGATCGTCGCGCCCTCGAGCGGCTGTCCGGTGGTGCCGTCGGTGACGATCACGGAGGCGGTCTTCCCGACCTCGGCCCGCGCCGGGCCGGCGAGCCTCAGCAGGGGCTTGCCGAACGAGTCGAACGTGAAGAGCACTTCATCGCCCGGTGAAACGCGCTGCTGGCAGCCACCGACACTCGGGAACTCGTAGTTGAGCGCATAGCCCCAGTAGCGGAAGCCGACCGGGTCCTGCGCCTCGGGGCCGATGCGCTCCACGGCGAAGTCCTGGAAGGTGGCGTCCCAGGCGCCGCCCCAGCCGCCCGCGATCGGCGCGTCGTCGAGCGCCGCGGTCATCGTCGGCACGGGCGACGGATGCGCGCCCGCGTTGGTCCCGTCGCACGGGTGCGGGCCGTCTCCCTTGTCGATCTGCTTGCCGTCGGTCGTCACCGGGGCTTCGAAGATCGTCGCGGCCGAGCCTTCGACGCGCAGGTTCACGGTCACGGGGGCGGCCTGCGCGGTGGCGCTCGCGAGCAGCGCGACGAGCACGGCCGGCGCCCAGGTCCTCGGGATCATGTCTGAGCCTTCCCTTCCTCGAGGGTGATCACGGCGTGGCCGGTGACAGGTATCCTGGCTCCCGGGTGATTCCGCCGCGCCTTCCCGTGGAAGCGATGCTCCCCAGTGGCTCCCGGCTCGTCAGCGACGGCGCGGGTGCGACGAACACTCCCGGTCACAGTGGCGGGACCGCGCCGGATTCGCACCGGCTTCCCTTCCACCGACCTCTGGCGCGCAGTCTATCGCCGCCGACGAGAGGTAGCCCGTAGGGGATTCGAACCCCTGTTTCCGCCGTGAGAGGGCGGCGTCCTAGGCCAGGCTAGACGAACGGGCCGTGCGTTTCGGCTGACCATTCTAGACAGGCGCTGGTCGGCCTTCCCAGTGCGGGCGGAGGGACTCGAACCCCCATGGGCTTTCGCCCACGGCGACCTGAACGCCGCGTGTCTACCAATTTCACCACGCCCGCATGGCGTTTCGGACGCGAAGTGTAGCCCTGGTCGGAAGGCCGGCACATCGCCCGGCCACCTGGTCTGCAGAGCCGGGTGTCAGTGCTCGCCGCGGGGGCGGATCTGGCTGCGCTCCTCGGCGGCGATCCGCTGGAAGCGCTGCTTCAGCTCGCCCCTCGCAGCGTCCGAGAGCTTGGCGGAGCCGTTGGTCTCGTCGGTCAGCGCCCGCAGCATCAGATCGGAGTCCATCGGCACGCCGCGGCGCTCGGCCTCGGCACGAGCGTCGGTCAGGATGCCCTCGAGCTCCGCATCGAGGCCGGCCTCGTGGAGGATGCGCTGCAGCTCGGTTTCGACTTCCTGCCGGTAGCTCGCCGCGTGCTCGCCGTTCGCATGTGCGCCGTTCGCGGCCGGCGCGCCGTTCGCATGCGCGCCGCCGTTCACGACGGGCGGAATCACGGGCGCCGTGAGCATCGACAGCGGAAGCGCGGGCGCCTTCACGTCCACAGGCTTCTTCGGGGGCTGCGTCGGTTGCGCAGACTGGTCCGGCGGCCTGACATTGACCTTCGTGGCCCGGGCGCCACCCACTCCGAGGCCCGTCGCCCCGGCGGCCGCAACCGCCTTCGCGGCTCCCCTCACACCTCCGTCCATGTCGGGGGCATGGTCATCGAGCATCGACGGCAGCTTGCCGTCCGGGTTGATCAGCGTCGCGAGCTGCTCATCGTCGTAACGCCGGAAGCGGTTCCACGCCACGGCGGAAATGCCGCCGATCACGATGAACAGCCCGAGCAGCCCCAGCAGCGCGGCTACGCTGTTGGCCTCTTCGGTCTGGCGGTCGGCGGGGTTGGTCGAGACCAGCGGCGTCGGGGGCGGCTCGGACGAGCGTGCGTACGGGTCGACCGGAGTGATCCATGACCGCGCGTCCTTCGACGGCTCGGTCGGTGTGATCGTCACCGGCTGCTTGGGCACGATCGGCTCTACGGAAGTGGGCGTGACCGGCTTCGGCGTCGGCGTCGGCGTCGTGGCGGTCGGCGCCGGGGTGACCGTCGGCGTCGGGCCGCTGTTCGGTACGGCGGGCGTCGGCGCGGTCTGAGCTTCGGGCTGCACCAGCGGCCGATAGCCCATCTTCTGCTTCAGCTTCCAGGGGCTGTTCTCGCAGCTGTCGTTCGCGAGCACCAGGACGAGGCGCGCCTCACGGCGTTTGTCGCCCAGGTTCGGCATCCGGAACTTGCGCGACACCCTGTCGCCCTTGACGACGCCGTCCTTGACCTCGCGGTTGTTCACCTTCAGCAGGAACTCGGTGCCGGCGGTGACCCCGGTCAGCTCCATCGGCACGAGCTGCTTGGCCGTCGCGTACTCGTAGGTGTCCACGAAGACCGGCTCGCCGCAGGGCTGGACGGCCTGCGAGCCCGCAGACTGTGCCCCTGCCCCCAGAGACACGAGCGCTACGCACATCCCGATTCCCGCTCGTAGACCGCTACTCATGGATTACCGACCCCCTCCTAGGGCGTCCCGGGTTGAACCGAGGGTACCAAAGGCAATGCCGCGGATGCAGCCGTTTTTGCTGCATGCCGGACCTCTCGGCGGTCCCGTCAACGGCGCGTCGACCGTTTGCGGACGACCACCTTCGTGGCCCTCGAGGTGGCGCCCATGCAACGGGCCGTCTGGGACACGCGCGCCCGGAACCGATAGCTGCGGCCGGGTCTCGTCCGGAGGCTGAAGCGGCCATTGCGCGCGGTGACCGCGACCTCGAACGTCTGGTAGCGGCGGCTGCGCAACTTGCGTCGCTGCAGCGCGATCTTCTGGCGCCGCTGGCAGCTCGCCTGACCCGCGCTCGTCCTCAGGCGCCCTCTCAGCCGCAGGGACGATCCAGACTTGATCCGCCGCTTGCTGGGCTTCATGTCGAGGCGGCGCAGCACCCGCGCCTGTACGGTCGCGCCGCGCCGTGGTCGGGGGGTGGAGCGCGGCCCGGGGGTGGAGGAAAAGCTACAGCCGGCGAACGCGGACGCGGCCGGTCCGCTGCTCGTGAACGTGTAGACGCGGCCTGCGCCGCCGTCCGATGCCGGAGCGCCCACGGCGAGGTCGAGGAACCCGTCGGCGTTGCGGTCACCGAGCGCCGCGATCGCGGCGCCGAAGCGGCCGCCGGTCTCGTTGCCGGGGTCGGCGATCGTCCTCAGCACCTGGCTGGCGCAGGCGCTGGCGATGTGCACCGCGCCGGCGTGCGTGCCGCCCGTGTCACCGAGCGCGATCTCGGCGGGCGCATCGCCGGCGACGTCGCCGAGACCCGCCGTGAAGGCCGCGAAGGCTCCGTCGGCGGCGGGCGTGGGATCGACCAGCACACCGAACGGGCTCGGCCCGAACGGGTCACCGGAATAGGCGATCGCGCCGCCACCGCCGCTGGGCGTGCCCAGCACCATGTCCGGCCCTGGTCCCGCCCCCATGTCACCCGCGGCCGGAACGGTCTGGTCGAATGACCCGAACGCCGCCGCGGTCTTCACCTCCGCCGACTCGACTCTGGCCATCACGGCGTTCGAGTAGGCATCCACCATGAACACGGCCCCCGCGTCAAGCGCGCCCGGCAGATCGACCCCCGGCGCGCCGGCCGCGAAGTCCGGCCTGCCGTCGGGCTGGTTGGTCAAGGGGATCGACGGGCTCACGCAGGTCGCGGCGGGACGGCTGGGGTCGGGCGTGTCCGCGCAGCGGCCCGTGTCGCCGAGCGCGCCCAGCGAAGCCCCGTAGCGCGGGGTCTCGCCCTCACCGATCGCGCCGGGGAAGGAGCTGACCGCGGCACCGGGTTCTGTGAGCTCGGTGACCGGGGTCTGCGAGGAGCCCCGTGAGGGCCTCGCCGTGAAAGACGTAGACGCGCCCGATCCCCGGGCACAGTCCCGTGCACACGCCCTCGAGCGTGATCTCGGTCTCGGCGAAGTCCGGCGCTCCGACCGCGAAGTCAGGCTTGCCGCCGCCGTCCACATCGCCGAGCGCGACCGCCGAGCCGTCTTCGTAGGGGCAGGCACCGAGCCCGCCCCAGGTGTCACAGGCCGGTTGTCCGGACAGCCCTGCGAGCGACTTCCCGAAGCCCGCGACGCCCGATGCGGAGCGCTCCGACAGCTGCACCGGCTTGAGCGTCAGGCCGCTTTCGCCGTCCAGCACGTAGACCGCGCCCTGGTCAACGCCGGCGGGCGTGTCGGTGCCGGGCGCAGACACCAGCACGTCGGCGATCCCGTCGGGCGCGCCGACGGTGCAGCCACCGCCACCGGTCGGACTACAGCTGGCGACGTCCTCGAGCTTTGCGACCTTCGTCCCGAAGGCAGTCGCTGCGCCGGCGTGCGAGGCCTGCGGGAAGGGAGCCCTGGCCTCCCAGATCAAAGCGCCCGTTGAGCTCATCGCATAGACACGGCCGCTGATGCCGGCGCCCAACTCGGCATCCGTGTAGTCGGGAGCCCCCACCACGAGGTCGTCCCGGCCGTCTCTGTCGAGGTCCCCGGCATTCACGAGGGACTGGCCGAAGTGTGCACCGGCCGTCGCGGGCGATGGCTGAATCGGGCCCGGCGCCCAGCTCGAGGGCAGCGCTGCCTGGGCGGGCGCGGCCGCGCACGCCCAGGCCAAGATCAGAAAAGCGATTCCGCCGAGGCGGAAACGAGTCGCTGCGAACACTCCCCCATCCCTGCTCGAAGGCCCCTGCCGGGTGCCGGGTGGTGGTCGGCGGTCCTTCACCCAGTGGTCCGATTATAGGCCGGTTCACTCCCTGCACGCGACAGTAGTTCCGCGAGCGAACGCAGCAATTGCAGGCGCTAAGCGGTGATCGGCCCGATTTCCGGTGGCCCCTGGAGTAAGCTCTGAATCGCAGGGGTCACCCGCCTGACCGAGGGTATCGCAGGCGCGGAGCGCCCGGTCCGAGCGATCTGTCGGCCGTGGCCGGTACCACCTCACACCACATGGACGCAAGAGCAGGGTTGTTCTTCAAAGGTTCCAAGGCGCCGAGCGGCGCCGAGCGACTGCTGTCGCGCCTGCCGCGGCGCTCATCGCCGGCTGAACGGGCGATGACCCTGGCGTTCGCCGGCGCATTGTTCGCCGCGATTTTCGTTCTTGGCATCGCGGTCGCCGATCCCGCGGAGGCTGCCTCCGTGCTGTACGTGCTGCCCGTCGCCCTGATCGCGATCAGATTCGGGGCGCTCGGCGGCATCGCCGCGGCGACGTTGGGGCTCGGCCTGTTCGGGATCGTGAACGGCGTCAACGACGAGGGCGCCGGAGCCCTCGGCTATCTGACGCGCGGGAGCGCTTTCTATGTGCTCGGGGCGCTGCTCGGCAACTTCTCGACGCGGCTGCGCAGCACCTACGAGATCGTGCTCCGCCGCGAACAGCAGCTCCAGGCCATCCTCGACAACAGCGCCGCAGTGATCTACCTGAAGGACCGCGCCGGCAAGTACATCCTGGTCAACCGGAAGTTCGAGGAGCTGTTCGGCGTGCGCGGCAGCGTGATCGGAAAGTCGGACCGCGACCTGTTCCCGGCCTACATGGCCGACGCCTTCCGCGCCAACGACAGGCGCGTGCTGAAGGAGGACCGGTCGCTCGAGACCGAGGAGGTCGCTCCCGGCGACGGCGGGGACCACACCTACATTTCCGTGAAGTTCCCGCTGCACGACTCGAGCGGGAAGGCGTACGGCGTCTGCGGCATCTCCACCGACATCACCGCTCGCAAGGTCGCGGAACAGGGACTGCGGGAAAGCAAGGACAACGTGGGGCGGATCATCGACGGAGCCCGCGAGGCATTCGTGTCGATGAACCAGGACGGTGAGATCACCGCCTGGAACCGCGCCGCGGAGGAGATGTTCGCGTGGCCCGCGGCAAAGGCGATCGGCAGGCGGCTTGCCGACCTGATCGTGCCCGAGCGCTACCGGAACGCCCACCAGCGCGGGCTCGAGCGGTTCCTGCGCACCGGCAAGGGGCCGATGCTCAACAGCCGCGTCGAGTTGCTGGCACTGCACCGCGACGGCTCCGAGTTCCCGGTCGAGTTGAGCATCACCGCCGTGCGGGTGCGCGGCGGCTTCTCGTTCCACGCGTTCATCCACGACATCAGCGACCGCAAGCGGCTGGAGCGCGAGGTCGTGCGCCTGTCGGAGCTGCGCGCGGGCGTCCTCAACGAGTAGCCCCGCCGCTCCGCCGCAGCCCGCTAAATTCAGCGGCATGGCCTTTCGTCTACGCAAGCTCGGAGGTGTAGCCACCGGCTTTCCGGCGTCCGACGCCCAGACGGACTTCTCCCGCGCGCGCCGTGAGCAGGCCTTCGCCCGTCTCACCTCGCGGCTGCGCCGGGAGCCGTCGGACTTCGACGTGATCCTGCCCTTCGAGGAGGTGGTCGCGGCGCTCGGCTGGGTCGGGCAGCGCAGCCTCGGCCTCGCTTCGATCTCGCTCGGGTCGATCGTCGGGACCGTCGACCGCTCCAAGGAGTTCGACCGCGAGTTCCGGCCCACCTCAGGGCGGGTGCGGGGTCGCTGGCAGCGCATCGCGGAGGCGCAGCGGCGAGGCCGCGACATGCCGCCGATCTCCGTGTACCGGGTGGGTGACCTGCATTTTGTCCGCGACGGCCATCACCGCGTGTCGGTCGCGCGGACGCAGGGTCGCACGCACATCGACGCATACGTGACGGAGGTCGAGACGAAGGTTGCGATCGACTCGCGGTTACGTCCCGAGGACCTGCCCCTGAAAGGACATGAGCGCCTCTTTCGGGAGCGTGTTCCGCTGGACCCCGAGGCGCGCGAGCGTGTGCGGCTTGCGGACCCGTGGGACTACGGGCGCCTCGCGGAAGGGGTCGAGGCGTGGGGCATGCGCGCGATGCAGGCTTGCCGCGAGTTCATGACCCGCGAGGAAGTGGCGGAGGCCTGGTACCGCGACGATTACCTGCCGGTCGTCAACACCCTGCGCGAGGCCGGCCTGCTCGACGAGACCAACGAGACCGACGTGTACATGCGCGTCGTGTCCGACCGCTACCGGCTGATGCGCACCCACGAGTGGGGCGAGGACATCCTCACCGAATTGCGCCCGAAGCTGCGCTGAGCGGCGCTAACCGGCGCGGCTCAGATTGCGGCCGTTCTCCGCGTCGAAGAAGTGGAGCTTGTTCGTGTCGACCCACAGCTCCGATTCCTCGCCCCGGTGGGCCTTGCTTGCGGGATCGAGGCGCGCGACGACCTGTCCGTCGCTGCCGGCGCCCGGCACCTCGCCGACGCCGGAGTCCGCGGCGAGCTCCGCCAGCTCCTGCGAGTCGACGCGGCTCTGCTCGACGGTGAAATGCACATACAGTTCTGATCCCATCGACTCGACGAGGTCGATCTGCGCCTTGAAGGTCGACCCGCGGTCGCGTGCGTCGCCCACCAGCGCGGCGTCCTCGAAGCTCTCCGGCCGGATGCCCGCGATCAAGTTGCGACCGCCCTCGGCAGAGCCGATCCGGGCGCGCGCCTCGGGACCGATCGTCACCTCGCCGAACGGCAGCTTGACCCGTTCGCCATCGATCTGCGCCGGCATGAAGTTCATCGCCGGTGAGCCGATGAACCCGGCCACGAACAGGTTCGCCGGCTCGTTGTAGAGCTCCGCGGGGGTCCCGACCTGCTGCAGGGCGCCGGCCCGCATCACGGCGACCCGGTCGCCGAGCGTCATCGCCTCCGTCTGGTCGTGCGTGACGTACACGGTCGTCGTGCCCAGCCGCGACTGCAGCCGCGAGACCTCGGTCCGCATCTGCACCCGAAGCTTCGCGTCGAGGTTCGACAACGGCTCGTCCATCAGGAAGGCCGCCGGGTCGCGCACGATCGCGCGACCCATCGCCACCCGCTGGCGCTGGCCTCCCGAGAGGTTTCCGGGCTTGCGATCGAGGTGCTCGGTGAGGTCGAGCGTGCGCGCCGCTTCCTCGACCTTCTGATCGATCTCCTGCTTGGGCGCCTTCGCGAGCTTCAGCGCGAAGCCCATGTTCTCGCGCACCGTCATGTGCGGATACAGCGCGTAATTCTGGAAGACCATCGCGATGTCGCGGTCCTTCGGAGCCTTCTCGTTGACGACCTGCCCGCCGATCTTCAGCTCGCCCTCGGTGATGTCCTCGAGGCCGGCGATCATCCGCAGCGCGGTCGACTTGCCGCAGCCGGACGGGCCGACCAGGATCACGAACTCCCCGTCTCCGATCTCGAGGCTCATGTCCTTGACGGCCTCGTAGCCGTCGCCGTAGCGCTTCGTGACGTTGGCCATGACGATGTCGGCCATGTGAATGCCCTCCTAACCTTTGACCGCGCCGGCGGTGAGGCCGGCCACGATGCGCCGCTGGAATATGAACACCATGATGATGATCGGGATCGTGACCACGACCGCCGCCGCCGAGATCACGCCCGTCGGATCTTCGAACTGCGACCCGCCGGTGAAGAACGCGAGCGTCGCCGGCACCGTGCGCGCACTGTCGGTCGACGTCAGCGTGTTGGCGAACAGGAAGTCGTTCCACGCGAAGATGAACGTCAGGATCGCGGCCGTGAACACCCCCGGCGCCGCGAGCGGCACGATCACCTTGCGGTAGGCCTGCCACGGCGTCGCCCCGTCGATCTGTGCCGCCTGCTCGAGCTCCCACGGGATCTCGCGGAAGAACGCCGAGAGCGTGTAGATCGCGAGCGGCAGCGTGAAGGTCATGTACGGGATGATCAGCCCCCACCAGGTGTCGAAGAAGCCGATCTGACGCCACAGGTCGAACAGCGAGCCGACGATCGAGATCGGCGGGAACATCGCGACCGCCAGCGCGCCGGCCAGGATCACGCCCTTGCCGGGGAACTGGAGCCGCGCGATCGCGTACGCGGTCATCGATCCCAGGAAGATGGAGATCAGCGTGGCGATCGCGGCGATGCCGATCGAGTTGCGCAGGGCGTAGGTGAACGCGTCGGTCTCGAACAGCTTTTCGTAGTTCTCGAACGACCAGTCCTGCGGGAAGAAGTGCCCGTCGCCGATGGTCGCGGGCGCCTTCAGGGACAGCGAGAGGATCCAGATCACGGGCAACAGCGCGTAGAAGACGACCACAAGGATCGCGATCGTCCACAGGATGCGCTCCCGCGCGGTGTGCGAGGTCATCGGTCGTCTCCCTGCTGGGCCGTGGAGGCTCCGAGTCCCTTGATGAACACCACCGCGATGATGATCACGCACACGAAGATCAGCACGGACACGGCCGAGCCGAGCCCCAGGTTCACCCTGTTGATCAACTGGTTGTAGCCGAGGATCGACACCGTTTCGGTGTCGTTCGCACCGGCCGTCTGGATGAACACCGTGTCGAAGACGCGGAACGCATCGAGTGTGCGGAACAAGAGCGCCACCACGATCGCCGGCTTCATCAACGGCAGGGTGATGCGGACGAAGCGCTGCGCGGCACTCGCGCCGTCGACCTTGGCGGCTTCGTGCAGCTCGTCGGGAACCAGCGCAAGCCCGGCCAGCAACAGCAGCGCCATGAACGGAGTGGTCTTCCAGACCTCGGTGATGATGATCACGAAGAAGGAGCCGGCTCGCTCCGTGAGCGGGGCCCACGTCTCACTGATCGGACCGAGGCCGGCAACGAAGCCCGCGGTCGGGTCGAATGCGAAGCGCCATGCGAAGGCGGCCACCACGGTGACGATCCCGTAGGGGATCAGGATCGAGGCGCGCACGGGCCCGCGTCCCCAGATCGCACGGTGCATGATCAGCGCGATCGCCATTCCCAGCACCAGCTCGATCGCCACCGAGAAGCCGGTCACGATCGCCGTGTTGGTGAGGTCCAGCCACCAGGTGCTCGAGGTCAGGACCTCGCCGTAGTTGGAGAGCCCCACGAACTCCCGGTCGTCGGGGAACCGCAGGTCGTAGCGCTGCATCGACAGGAAGATCGCGTAGGCGATCGGGTAGCCGGTCACCACCATCATCGCGAGCACCGCCGGAGCGCACAGGATGTAGGCGAGCTTTCGCTCCGAGCGCGCACGCTCGGTCAGGCGCTTGCGCCCTCCCCGGCGTCCCACGCGCGCCCCGGTCGCCGGAGCCTGTGCCGCCATCAGAACAGCCCTCCGTTGGACACCGTCTCGATGTTGTCGTTCAGGTCGGCGATCGTCTTCTCGGGGTCGATGTCCTGCGGCGGGTGGAGAGTCTGCTGGATCGCCAGCGAGATGTCGCTGTACGCGGGCGTGACGGGGCGCGGCACGCCGTCGGCGATCGACTCGCCGAGCAGCTTGGCAAACGGAAATGCCTGCTTGATGCGCTTGTCCTCGTAGAGCGCCTCGTTCGAGGGCGCGAGCCCGCCCTTCTGCGCGGCGATCACCTGGTGGTCCGGCTGCGCGATGCACAGCGCCGCCTCCTGGGCGAGTTCCGGGTTCTTGGAGTACGACCCGATGCCGAGGTTGATGCCGCCGAGCGTGACGCGGCTCTGCTTGCCCGGGTCGACGCTCGGCCAGCGCGCCCACGCCATGTTCTCGAAGATCTTCTTGATCGCGGGGTTGGTCTCGGCGCCGGACTTCGCGCTCGCGTACACGAACGAGTAGTTCACCTGGAACGCCGAGCCGCCGGCCTCGAACCCGAGCCGTGCCTGGTCTTCGCGGTTGTTGGTCAAGGCCGGAGGCGCGGCGGAGGAGGTCGCCAGGCGCTTCATGATCTCGGCCGCCTGCACGGCGGGAGCTCCCAGGACCGGATCGCCCGCATCGTTCACGATCTCACCGCCCGCCGAGGCGACCAGCGAGTTGAACCACACCACCAGGCCCTCGTAGCGGGCGGCCTGGACCTCGATCTTCGTATTCAGCCGCTCGGCCTGGTCGATCATCTCGTCCCAGGTCTTGGGCGGCTGCTTCACGAGGTCCTTGCGGTACCACAGCAGCTGCGTGTTGCTCGTGAACGGGATCGCCCACAGGCGGCCCTGGTACCTGGCGGTCTCGAGCGGCCCGGACAGGACGCCGCGTTCGGCGCGCTCACGGGCCTGGCCCGTGATCTCCCTGATCCACCCCGCCTCGGCGAACTCGGCGGTCCAGATCACGTCCATCCCGACGATGTCGATGTCGGAGTCCTCCGCAGCCAGGCGCCGCACGACCAGTTCGCGCTGCTGGTCGGCGTTCGTCGGCAGGTCGGCGATCTCGATCCTGTAGCGGCCGTTCGCCGCCTTGGTGCAGTCGTCGGCGGCGTCCTGGAACGCACCCGAAGGCTCCGCGAACACGTACCACTTCAGTGTCCGCGCACCGCCCGAGTCGTCGCCACCGCAGCCGCTGCCCAACAACATGCACACGGCAGCGAGCCCGATCGTGAACGCAAGCCTGCTCATACTCTCCTCAGCGGCTCCTACCCCGCGGCCCCGTTTCTACGCACGGCGAGTCTAAAGCGGCGCTCACCCGCGGGCGAGCACGACGCCGTCGCCGGGCGCCAGCTTGCGGCCCTCGGCCGCGGCGGCCGACGTGGCCACCACGACATCTCCGACCGGGACGACTGCCGGCTCGCTGCCGGCGTTGATCGCCACCAGCACGTCGCCGCGCGCAAACAGGATCACGCCCGCCTGGCCGTCGAGCATCCGGAATCCCGGGCCGAGCTCGCGGCGCACGGCGATCAGCGTGCGCCAGAAGTTCAGGAGCGATCCCGGGTCCTCACGCTGATCCGCAACGTTGCGCTGCCCCGCGTCGACGACGGGCAGCCACGGCTCCGCGGTGCTGAAGCCGCCCCGCCGCGTGCCGTCCCACTGCATCGGGTGCCGGAACACGTCACGGCCGACGCGGTCATAGGGCCGCGCGGTGCCCGGCCCCATGCCCTGTCCGATCTCGTCGCCCTGATAGAGCGTCGCCGTGCCCGGCAGGGTCATCAGCAGGAGCGCCGCCGCGCGCTCGTTCGCGCGCCCGAATCGCGTCGGGAAGCGACCGAAGTCGTGGTTCGACAGCGCCCAGGCCGCGCCCGGCCCGCTGCGGCCCTCCACGGCGGCCCCCGCGGCGACGGCGGCGCGCAGTTGGTCAGGCTCCCACGGCGACTGGATCAGCTCGAACACGAAAGCGCGATCCAGGTGCTCCAGGTAGCGCGCGTGCTTGCGGGTGGGCAGATAGACCTCACCGATCAGCAGCGCGTCGCCGGCCGCCTCCCGGATCGCCGCCAGCGCCTCGCCGATCCACTCGGCGTTGCGCGAGTAGCGCAGGTCGCGCCCCACCTCGTGGTCGAGCAGCGGCAAGCCGAACGGCTCGTCGGAGGGCGGGTCGTCGCGCAGCTCCGGGTCCTTGGCGAGCCGGTCGATCGCGTCGAGCCGGAAGCCATCGACCCCGCGCGCCACCCAGAAGCGCACGACCTCCTGCATCGCCGACACGACCTCCGGGTTGCGCCAATCGAGGTCCGGCTGCTCGGGGTAGAACGAGTGCAGGTACCAGTGCTCGTCGTCATAGCGACTCCACGCGGCCCCGCCGAAGGCCGAGGTCCAGTTGTTGGGAGCCCGATCTCCCTTGGACCAGATGTACCACTCGGGATGGTCCCGGAACCAAGGATGCTGGATGGACGTGTGGCATGCGACCAGATCGAGCAGCACCTTCAGGCCGCGCTCGTGGGCCGCCGCCACGAGGCGGTCGAAGTCCGGCAGCGAGCCGAACATCGGGTCGACGTCCGTATAGTCGGACACGTCGTAGCCGAAGTCGGCCAGCGGGGACGGGTAGAAGGGCGAGATCCAGAGGGCCTCGACGCCGAGCCACACGAGGTGGTCGAGCCGCGCCGTGATGCCCGCGAGGTCACCGACCCCGTCGCCGTTCGAATCCTGGAACGAGCGGGGGTAGATCTGGTAGACGACTCCGTTGCGCCACGACATCGGCCGCGCAGACTAGATCAAGATGATCGATTCCACGACCACCGATGCGGTCGACCCGCTCACCGATCCCCGCTGGGACGCGTACGTGCGCGCGCATCCCCGCGCGTCGGTGTACCACCTGGGGGCCTGGGCCACGATCCTGGAGCGCTCGTACGGCTTCCGCCCCCGCTACCTGAGCGCCACGCGCAGCGAGGGCCTCGTGGGCGTGCTGCCCCTGTTCCGCAAGCAGGGGCTCCTGTCGGACGCGCGCACCCGCTCGATCCCGGTGTTCTCGTACGGCGGGCCGCTGGCCGACGACGACGCAATCGCGATGCGGCTGGTCGAGGCCGCCCGCGACATCGGCGACGTGGCGAGCCTCACGATCAACACCGACGACCGGCGCCTGGAGCCGCCCGCAGGCTTCGAGCTCGACGAGCTGCTGCCGCGCTGGATGGTGGAGGTCCCGCGAGACCTCGATGCGCTGCGGGAGGGCTGGCGCAAGACGTCGAACAACCTGTTCCGCAGCCTCAAGAAAGCCGACGCGCAGGGCCTCGAGTTTCGCGCAGGACACTCGCCGCGCGACCTGCGCAGCTTCCATCGCATGTACGTGGGAACCATGAAGAAGCACCGGTCTCTGCCGCGCAGCACCCGCCAGCTGCGCCTCTCCCAGGAGCTGCTGGGCGACGCCTTCAAGCTGTTCCTCGTAAGCCACGCGGGGCGTGACATCGCCGGCGGCGTCTACCACGTGTTCGGCGACACCGTGGAGTTGGTCTACAACGGCAGCGAGGAGCGCGCGCTCTCGATGCGTCCCAACCACGTCCTGTATTGGCAGGTGATGCGGTGGGCGGCGGCGCACGGCCTGCGTCAGGTGAACCTGGGCGGCGCCGACCGCGACACGCCGCTGGCGCGGTTCAAGGAACAGTGGGGCGCCGTGCCCCACACGCGCTTCCGCCTCACCTATCGCGCGGGCGGAAAGCAGACCAGGACCGAAACGCTGGGGTCGCTGGGGTACGGAGCGGAAGACTCAGACAGCCGGCTGACCGACATCGCGTGGAGGCTGGTGCCCCCACGGGTCCTGCGCCTGGGCGCGCACGTCGCGTACCGCTACCTGTAACCGCCTATGGCAGCGGCGGCAGGCACACGACACCGAGGCAGTCGGCAAGGGGGTTGCCGGTCGCCGTGTTGCCGCCCCCGTCGATCGTGTCGTCGGGCGCTTCGATGCCGATCTCCCCGTTGTTGTTGGCGGTGTTCTTCACGAGCGTGGCCCCGTCCTGGTTCATCACGATGCCCTCATAGCAGTTGTTGTCGGCCCTGTTCCCGCGCACGAGCGCGGCCGGGTCGTCGACCAGCATGCCGAGGCAGTTCCCGGACGTGATGTTGCGCTGGAGGAGAATGCCGGTGCCGGATGGGGTGATGCCGATGTCACAGTTCGTCACGTTGTTGAGCGCGACCAGCCCATCCGTATAGCTGCTCAGGATCACACCGTCGAAGATGCAGCCGTCGACCACGTTGACGAGCACCCGCGGGCGGTCGCCGTGCACGACGATCCCGTCGTCCGGGCTGGTCCCGGGGCTGCCCGTGACGTGGTTCCCCCAGATGTGCGAGTCGTCGCCGAGCGCCTCGATCGCGGAAAAGCCCATCCCGACGCTCATGTCCACCGCGCTGCGATAGATGTAGTTGCCGTTGCCGCGCGTCGCGAGCCCGACGCCGGTCGCATCGACCCCGACCTTCAGGATCTGGCTGTCGGAGACGTCGAGGTCGACGCCGTCCTCGAAACCGGTGATCGTGCCGCGCCTGATGGTCACACCCGATCGGGCGGTCCCGTCGTCGGCGATCCCGTCGGTTCCGGCCGCGCCGGCACCCCGGATCGTGTAACCCTTGAGCCATAGGGTGAAGTCGTCCCCGCCGATCACGAGGCCGACCGGATCCTGGGCCGTGCAGACCACGTCGCTGTCCAGCACGGTGTCCTGCGTGAGCACGGCACCGCACTGCACATGAGTCGCCGAAGCCGTCGCCGGCAACAGCCACAAGCAACCCAGCGCCACGATGGCCAAGCTACGAACTCGCATCAAATCCCTCCCTAGACATCCTGCCTCCCTGGTCCACACGCCCCGCCGAGTCTACAACGCTCACGTCACCGGGCGCAATGTTGCAGTTCTCCTGCACTTTTCGGAAGAAGGCGCCCGCCGACGAGGTCAGAGCCTTTCGTGCACGCTCGCCCACCGTTGCGGGTCGATCTCAGGTGCGATCTGGACCAACCGCGCGACGTCGGGGGCGTACCCGCGTGCGAGCCGTTCCCGCTCGGCGGTAGCGAGATCGCGCGCGCGCGGCTCCCCGGGAGCGATGCGCTCACCGGCCGGCCGGAAGGACTGCTCGAGGCCCAGGAACGCGTAAGTGCGCTCGAGCTCGCGCGCGTACTCGGCGCGACACCGCTCGTACTGGAGGATCAGGATGCGCTCGCGCCCGAACACCTCCACTGCGCGCTCGATCTGGGAGGCGTAGAAACCGCGTGCCACCTGCTGCTCGGCCATCGCGGGGGCGATCCCGGGTTCGCCCCGCTGACGCGCGAGCCGGTCCTCGCGCGCGTATCCGGATGCGTAGCGATCCACCGGGTCGCGCAGCAGCACGAGGATCCGCGCGTGCGGAGCGGCCTGCGCGATCTGCGCCAGCGGCCATCCGTCGTACATGTAGCGCGGGGTCCATTCGCCCGCCACCGCGCCCGCGGCCGGACGCGCGAAGTAACGCGCGTAGCGTTCGATGTCCCGCGCTGGAAGCGGCTCGACCCCGGCCAGCGAGTCGAAGAAGTGCACCTCCTTGTGATGCAGTCCCGGCTCGAAGGCCACCCCGGGATGCGCAGCCAGCTGCGCATGCCACCAGGTGGTGCCGCAGCGCTGCGCGCCCACACCGACGAAGTCCGGCGGGCCGGTGAGCCAGCCGGCTGGACGTGGAGCCGGGTCCGGGGGCAGCAGGGGCTCGTCGGGGCGATGCTCCGCGTGGGCCATATCGAAGAGCGCCCGCCCGGGCCCGACGCGCTAGCGGCTGTCGCGCTCCGCGCCCTCGGCCACCGGCTTCAGGCGTCGTGGCCCGGTCGGCAGCAGGTCCGCGAGCAGCTCCGCATCGTGATCGGTGGCTCCCAGGCCGGCCGACGCACGCTCGGCAGCCGCGGCGCCCTTGCTGCGAACCCGGCCTTCATCGCGGGCGATCCAGTCCTTGTTGCCTTCGAGCTTCTTCTCCATGCGTCCCCCCAAAAAAGGACCGCCGTTGTGCCTGGGATGGCGAGCGCGGCCTTAAGCCAGCTTACTTCACGATCCGCTTGCGGCCCGTACTTCTCGGCATCGTCGCGCACCAGCCCGTCCCGGTTTCATGGTTTGCTTCGCCGGTGCGAATTGCGACCTGGAACGTCAACTCGGTCAAGCAGCGCGTGCCGCGGCTGCTGCCCTGGTTGGACGAGCGGCGACCGGACGTCGTTTGTCTGCAGGAGACCAAACTCGCAGACGACGCGTTCGCCGAGCTGCTCGGCAACGAGCTGGCCGAGCGCGGCTACGCAGTAGCAGCACACGGCGAGGCGACCTGGAACGGGGTCGCGATCCTCTCGCGCGTGGGGCTGGACGAGGTGGTGGCGGGGGTCGCCGGCGCACCGGGCTTTCCGCATCCGGAGGCGCGCGCGGTCTCTGCAACGTGTGAAGGGATCCGTGTGGTTTCGGTGTACGTACCGAACGGGCGCGAGCCGGGCTCGGAGCACTATCAGTACAAGCTCGCGTGGCTGGATTCGCTGCGGGAGCTGGTTGCCGCCGGCCCGGACCGGACGGTCGTGTGTGGTGACATGAACATCGCACCGACGGACGAGGATGTGTTCGACCCGGACGCGTACATCGGCCAGACACACGTGACAGCGCCCGAGCGGGCGGCGCTGGCGGAGCTACAGGCGCTGGGCTTGCGCGACGTCGTGCGCGATCGCTGGCCGGACGAGCGGGTTTTCACCTACTGGGACTACCGCGCGGGAATGTTCCATCAGGACCTCGGGATGCGGATCGATCTGGTGCTGGCGGGCGCACGGGTCGCCGCGCGCGTGCGGGCAGCATGGGTGGACCGTCAAGCCCGCAAAGGCAAAGGGCCGAGCGATCACGCGCCGGTGATCGTCGACCTGGACCAGGCGCCGGACGGCGACATCGGGCCGGTCGTGCCGCCGCCCTCCGCGCCGGTCACCAGGCGCGGCTCGAAAACGCTGCCGCAGCGCCGAGATGCAGAAAGCCCGCCTACAGAGCGGGCTTTCCGGGAGGCTTCCGGTAGTCGGGGCGACTGGATTTGAACCAGCGACCGCTCGGCCCCCAGCCGACGGAGGCCGACTCACGATGCGTCCCGATGCGTCCCTCTCGTCCCTGCCATCCCTGGGGTCACACACGATGTACGTATAGGACAGAGCATCCGGTACCAAATCCGGTACCGCGGCCGCGCCCGGGTCACCCCTAGGGAAAGAGCGGGGGCCCGATTCGTCCCTCAGAGCGACGCGCGGATTGTGGAGAGCATGTGACTGTCGAAGGGCCGCCAAAAGCATGCAGGTCGCTTAGCGTCCAACGGAAGCAAATGTAAAGTCCACTCGTGACCACGGATTCCACGCGGGAAACGGTCGTCGAAACTGTGGCTGCGGCTGGGGCTCAGCTGCGAGCCTCCGGCTCTCTCCCTAAGTGGCCAGAGGCGGCTCAGGGGGGTGCGCCCCCGGCTTTCGCTTTCACGCGAAAGCGGAAGCCTGCTCGGAACGAATCAGCGGATCCAGCGTTAGGGGCTCTGCGGTGCGACGGCTGACTCGACGTCGGCCATTCCTTCGATCGCCGTCTGTGCTGCGGTGGCGAAAGGGGTGGGGCACACGCCGAATGTCTCTCGGACGTGGTTGTCGCCGACGAGGAGGTCCCCGTGCAGTCCCTCCATCAGCGGTTCTAGGAGCTCTTGGTCTTCGCCGGTGACCGCTGAGGCGACCGCCGCTTCCAGTCGCGCGTTGCTGAACGGGAGGGGAACGCTGCGATGGGACTTGCCCAGCAGGTCGGCGATGACCTCGGTCATCTCGGCGAAGGTGAGCGTGTCGGGGCCGGCGATCTCGTAGGCGCCGGGGGCCACGCGGCGCGCTGCCACGAGACATGCGACCACGTCCTCGATCGCGATGGGCTGTGTGCTGCGGTCTCGCCAAGCGGGCATGGCGAGCACGGGGAGCCGACTGACGATGCGCACGAGGGTGCCGAAGGAACTCGAGCCCGCCCCAACGATCATCGAGGCTCGGAGCGCGACGAACTCGGGCCCCGCGTCAGCGAGCAGTTCCTCGACCTCCCGCCGCGAGCCCAGGTGCTCCCTGTCATCGTCGTCACCACCGATCCCGCCGAGATAGATCGTGCGACGGACCCCGGCCTGCTGAGCGGCTCGTACGTAGTTGGTGGCCGCGATACGGTCACGTTCCGCGAATCCTTGCCCCCCGCCGGGCTCCATCGAATGGACCAGGTAGTAGGCCTCCTCCATCCCCTCGAGTGCCGGGGTGAGCGACTTGGCATCGCTCAGGTCGGCTTCCACGACATGCGCACTGCCCGCCGGTGCAAAGCGGGTCGCGTCGCGAACGAGACATCGAACCGAGCCGACCGCCTCAAGGGCTGGCAGTAGCTCACCCCCGACGAAACCCGAAGCCCCAGTGAGCAGCACCGCTGTCCGCTCGGTGGACCGATCGTCGACGCTCACGCTCGGACGCTACCCAAATCCACCTCCCGCAAACCGCTCTCACGCCCGGCTGCGACTCTCGCTTTGCGCGAGAAGCGGGCGCCGTCGACGCGCCCTGTCTTCCAGGAGTCTCCTGGGAAAAAGACAATGCTTTCGAAATGAAAATGAAATCCCACCTGCGCGTGGCAGAGCGCCCAATGGTTCCCGGGAACCAAAGCGGGAACCACGCCGTCCTGCGGACTTATCCCCACGCCCTGGTTCCCTGGTTCCCGCCTATAGGGAACCAGGGCAGGGGGAACGGGAACCAACGTGGAACCTCCCACGCCGTTCTGGGAACCAAGGCAGGGAACCAAGGTGGGCGAAGCTGGACCAGGAGCGCATCAACCAACGACATGGCCAGGAGCGGAGTGAGATGACGAAATGGACACTTGGCGGCACCCGCGAGCACTATCGCGAGAACGTTTGCGCCGCATTACCCGGTTGCACGAGGTTGCAGCGGATTGCGGTACTGCCGTCGGTACCACGGAACGTCGCGGAAGAGGGCTAGAACGTCCCTCCCGCCTCAGAAGCGGCCTCTCGGTAGTCGGGGCGACTGGATTTGAACCAGCGACCGCTCGGCCCCCAGCCGAGTGCGCTACCAGACTGCGCTACGCCCCGGTGCTACTCGGAGGATAGCTACGCCTAGAGGTCGGCGGCCCGCCGCACGAACGCTTTCCACTCCGCATGTACCGCCGAGCGCCATGCGGCGTCGCGTCCCGGCTCCACCCGCTTTGCGATCGGGACCAGCTCCGCGGCGTCGGCGATCGACCCGAACACTCCGGCGCCGACCCCGGCCATCAGCGCCGCTCCGAGGCTGGTCGCATCCGCCGTGACCTGCTCGACCGGGACTCCGATCGCGTCCGCCTGGAACGACACCAGCAGCGGGTCGTTCGTGAGGCCCCCGTCCACTCGCAGCGCCTTCACGTCGACGCGCTCCGCGACGACCTCGAAGACGTCGGCGACCCGCCACGCGATTCCCTCGAGCGCCGCGCGTGCCACCTCGGGCCGGCCGCTGGCGGCCGTCAACCCGGCGATCACACCGCGCGCCTCCGGCCGCCACCAGGGAGCGCCGATGCCGGAGATCGCGGGCAGCACCCGCACCCCTCCGGAGTCGTCCACCTCCCGCGCCAGCGCGGCCAGCGCCTGCGGGTCCTCGGCAAACCCGAGCTTGCCCGACATCCACTCGAGCAGCGCCCCCGCGGCGAACACGCCGCCGTCCAGCGCGTACTCGGTGGCGCCACCGATCCGCCACGCGACGGTCGGCAGCAGGTCGCCCGCGTCGGGCACCGCCGCACCCGCGTGCGCGAAGACGAACACTCCCGTTCCGTAGGTCGCCTTCACCATCCCCGGCACGACGCACCCGGTGCCGGCGAGCGCCGCCTGCTGGTCCACGAGCCGCGCGCGCAGCGGGAGCTCGCGGTCCCAGGTCGGGTGGCGCAGCGCGCCAAGGTCGCCGGCCGTGTCCTCGATCCGGGGCAGCGTCTCCGGCGGAACGCCGAAGGTCTCGCACAGCCACGGGTCCCACCCGGTCGCCCCGAACGAGAAGAGCTGCATCCGCGAAGCGGTCGAAGGGTCGGTGGCGAAGCCGGCGCCGAGCCGGTCGCACAGGAAGGCGTCGAGCGTCCCGAGTCGCAGCGTGCCGCGCTCGTGCGCAGCCTTCACCTCGTCCAGGTGCTCGAGCATCCACGCGAGCTTCCCGGCCGAGAAGTACGGGTCGAGCGGCAGCCCGCTGTGTGCCTTGATCTCGTCTTCGAGACCCGCGTCACTCAGCCGCGCGAGCAGGTCCATCGCGCGCTTGTCCTGCCACACGAGGTTCGGCGACAGCGCGGCCCCGGTGTCCGCGTCCCACGCGATCACCGACTCCCCCTGGTGATCGAGCCCGCAGGCGACCACCTCCACGTCCGCGCTCGCTTGGGACAGCACCTCCGCCACGGACTCCACCGCTGCGCTCAGGACGTCCTCCCCGGTCTGCTCGACCCAGCCCGGTTGCGGATGCTGCGTGGGAATCCGGCGTGTTGCCGACGCCACCGGCTCCAGCCGTGCGTCGACGAGCACCGCCTTCACACCCGTGGTGCCGACGTCGAGCCCGAGCAGCAGCGGCGCGCTCACCGGCGCCCCGACCAGTACGCGGCGGAGCGCATCCACCAGGGCTCGGACCCCGTCGGCGGCGACGGGCCGGGGCGCAGCGGCTGCTCCTCACCCAACCCCACGCCCACGGCGCGCAGCAACCCCATCACGTGTTCGGCGATACCGAGGCATGCCGACAGGCCGGTGGAGCGGATCGCGGCAACGTGCACCAGGCGCGGCTGCACCGCAGAGCGCTCGATCAGGTAGTTCACGCCGCGACCCGCGGGACGCAGGCCGGCGTAGGAGGCGATCGCCTGCGCGCCGCGCAGGGCCGGCACCAGGTCGGCGGCCTTGCCGAGCACCTCATCGCGCGCGGCGGGGCGCACGCTCCAATCGCGCTTGTCGTGCTGGTCGACGGCGGTGGGACCGGCCACGAGCTTTCCGTCCACGGTAGGGAACACAAGCACACCCTTCGTGCCGGCGCTCGGCACCGGCAGCAGGATGCGCTCCAGCAGTGCCGGATCGGGCGGCTCGAACACGAAGAACTCGCCCTTGCGGGGATAGATGGTGAAGTGGTTTTCGCCGGCCGCGCGCGCCACCTCGTCGGCGCACAGCCCGGCGCAGTTCACGATCGCCGTGGCGCGTTGCGAGACGTCCTGGTCGGTGGTCACGGTCAGCGCGCCGCCGTCCTCGCTGATTCCCGACACGCGCGCGCCACACACGATCCGTGCGCCCGCGTGCTCGGCCGCCGCGCCGAGCGCGGCCGTGAGCGCGACCGGGTCCGTGACGGACTCGCCCGGCACCGCCATCGCGCCCTCCCGATCGACTTCGACTTCGACACCGTTCGCGTGCGCGTTGGCGGCAAGCTGCGCGACTGCGGCACGCTCGCGCGGGTCTCGCGGGCGCAACGTTGCGCCGACCCGGAGCAGCGGCACTCCGAGCGCCGCGAGCACCGGGTCCCGCAGCTGCGCGGAGCGCAGGATCATGCGAGTCTCGAGCTCTCCCGGATGCGAGTCGAAGCCGGTATGCAGGATCCCCGAGTTGGTGCCGCTGGCGGCCAGCCCCAGTTCGGCCTCCGCCTCGAAGAGCACGACCTCCGCGCCGCGCCGCGCCGCGGCGAGGGCGACGCTCGTCCCCACCACCCCACCGCCGATGACGCACACGGCCATCAAGCGGGCGACGGGAATCGAACCCGCCCTAAGAGCTTGGAAGGCTCCTGTGCCACCACAACACTTCGCCCGCGGAAAGCCGATCGATTATAGGCTCGGGCTATGCGGCTCTTTCAGATCCCGTTCTCGCACAACTGCGTCAAGGTGCGGCGCGTGCTGGACCTCAAGGGACTCGACTACGAGATCGTGAACATCAACCCGGCGCTGCGCCGCGACGTGAAACGCGCGTCCGGCCAGGAGCTGGTCCCGGTCCTGGTCGAGAGTGGCCGGGCGACCGCCGGCTCAACGCAGATCCTGCTCTGCGTCGAGGAGCGCCATCCCGACCCGCCCCTGTTGCCGATGGACGACCGCGATCGCGCCGAGTGCGTGGTACTGATGCATTGGGCAGACGCCGCGTTCATGGACCTGACCCGGCGCATGGCGTACTTCATCGTGCTGTCGGGCACCGGCGCCGACCTCGGAAAGATGTTCTTCCCCGGCCGGCCCGCGCCGCTTCAGCGTGCGGGAGGCGCCGCCTCCGCAATGGTGTTACGCCGGCGCTTCGGGATCACCGAGGCCCAGAACCGCCTGGATCTGGAAAGCGCGCGCGGCATAGCGCGCGTCGCAGTGGCGCGCCTGGCCGACGAGGAGCATCTGGTCGGCGCACAACTCACGCTCGCCGACATCACCCTCGCGGCAATGGCGGCGCCACTTCAGTACACGGCGGTCGCGGATGACCCGGCCGTCGCGCACCTGCTCGACTGGTCCCGCGGCATCATGGGTGAGGACTTCACGCCGCGGCAGGTACGCGCGGCGGTCGCCTAGCAGGGAATCCCCACGCACTGGCGCGCGTCGGCGTTGTGCCGCGCCCTGTTGTGGCGGGCGAAGGCCGCACCCAGGGGCGCCTCGAATCCCAAGTCGCCGTTCCGGAGCGCGGTGTTGCCGATCAACCTCGTGCCCGCAACGGCGACGTCGAAGCCGTCGTCGGCGTTTCTGTCGGAACGGTTGTGCTCGAGTATGTTCGGTCCCGCGTCCTCGAACAACGCGATGCCGTCGAGGCCGGAGCGGGCGATGTGGTTGCGCCTGATGAGGTTGCCGGCCGAGCCCTCCCCGAGTGAGATCCCGAACGTGCCGTTGCGGCGAATCCGGTTTCGATCGAACACGGTGCCGGTGGACTGGAAGAAGAAGAAACCGTAGAAGGCGTTGTCCTCCACGACGTTGTGCGCAATCAGGCCGTCAGCGAATCCGATGCCACCCATCCCCGAGTTATTTGCAAACAGGTGGTTGCGCACGGCCGTGACGCCACTCGATCCGGGCGCATGGATGGCGGAACCGCTGATACCCGAGGCCGAGATCCGCTTCACGAGCGCTCCGGTGACGCCCAATAGCAGCAGGCCGACGTGAGCGTCGTGCAGTGAGACGTTGCGCACGAGGTAGCCGGATCCCGCGCCCAGCCTGACGGTCGTCTGGAACTCGCGCACGGTCCCGTTCACGACGGCCGCGCGTGAAATGCCAGAGCCCGTCACAACTCCCACCCCGGGGCCCGTGCCGTCGATCGTGTATCCACCGAGATCCAGCGTGACATCCGGAGCGGTGATCTCGATTCCGTTGCCGGCACAGTCGATCAGGTCGCTGTCGAGCGTCGTGTCCGCACTGACCATCGCGCCACAGCTGAGGTGCGTCGCGTGCGCCGAGCCCGGCGACGCGAGCACGATTGCGAGTCCCGCGACTGCGACCCAAGCGGACCTCCATGCCGTCCCTGCGTCCATCCGGGCCAATCCTACTCCGGCCGGCTAGCGCCGATCTACCGCGACGCGCAGTCCCACGAGGATCAGCACCGATCCGGTGACACGTTCGACGATCCGGACGACCCGCGGGGACCGCAGCGCCTCGCGCATCCGGGACATCAGGAGTGTGAAGGTGCACAGCCACACGAGGCAGAGCCCGGCATAGACGGCGGCCAGCAGCAGCGAGCGCGTCGCCGCGGACTCCTGCGAGTCGATGAACTGCGGCAGCAGCGTCAGGAAGAACACGGCGAGCTTGGGGTTCAGCACGTTGCTGAGCAGGCCCTGGCGGAACGGGGACGATGCGCCGAGGCGGCGCTCGGAGCCCGGCGCAGGTGCCGGCTCAGCCCCCCGCCGCGAGCGCCACAGCGCCTGCGCACCGAGCCAGATCAGGTATGCGGCGCCGGCGAGCTTCAGCACCGTGAACGCGGTCGCGGAGCTGCGCACGATCGCCGACAGCCCGAGTGCTGCGGCACAGCCATGCACCAGCACCCCGGCGCAGACCCCGAGGCTCGTCTGGAGCCCGGCGCGGCGCCCGAGCGCGACCGTGTTGCGCGTCACGAGCGCCATGTCGGGGCCGGGCGTGAGGATCAGCACGCCGGCCACGGCCGCGAATGCCAGCAGCTCGGGCACACGGCGATTCTCCCGGTAATCTCGGCCGGGTGATCTCCGCGTGCAACCGCATCGCCGCGCCGTTGCTGTGCTCAGCCGCGGTGCTCGTGGGCGCTTGCGGCGACGACGACTCGACGCCGCCGGCGCAGACCATCGGCACCGGTTCCGTCTGCATCGCAACGCTGAGACAGACGATCACTCCCGAGTACCTGCGCCAGGCCGGCCTCGGGATCTCCAACCCGGACGTCGCCGAGCGGGAGCTGCAACGCGCGATCGCCGAAGTCTGCGACACGGGCCCACCCACCCTGAGGGTGACCGCCGCCGCGCAACAGGTGGTACGGGTGATCGAGGCCCGGTTCGTGGAGTAGACGCGGCGACCCGGAAGCAGCTTCGTTCCCTGTGACGCCTCATTTCCCGCGCGGGGCCCGGAGCGTAACCCGGACCTTCTTCGTCGCCCTCTGAGCGTCTCGTGTGACGCTGACCGTGACCGTTGCCCTGATCCTCTGCCAGCGACGCAGGAGCCTGAGCCCCTTCCTGCTCAGGGCGACCTTCGCGGCGCGGCTCCTCCCCGCAGCAAGCCGGTAAGACGAACCGCCGAGCTTCCGCGCCCGCTTGCGCGCGGTGATCGCGACTCCGCAGCGCGAGCCACCCGCGGGGCAGCTGACCCGATGCCTGCCGAGCACGAACGCGCCCCTCGAGCTGACCCTTACCGTGCCGGCAGTCCGGGAGCCGCGGACGGCCGGGTGCGAGCTGCCGGCCGTGGCGGCGCCTCCGGGGCCCGGGTCCGGGCCGCCTCCACCCTCGGATACGACAACGGTGAACGCGCGCGTCGCGGGGGTCGGGTCCGCGTTTCCCTCCGCATCGGTGGCCGTCACCCTGAAGATGTGAGGCCCTGGTGCAAGAGTGGCCGTCGTGAACGGCGACACGCACGCCGCGAAGAGGTCGTGGTCGAGCTGGCAGGCGAACGTGCCCGCTTCGGTCGAGCCGAACACGAACGTCGGCGTGCGGCTGACGATGATGCCGCTCGGTCCGCTGACGATCGTGGTCTCCGGCGGGATCACGTCTGCGACGTTCTCACAGCCGGGAGTGACGGTGTCGAGGATGTCCGGAACCAGCAGGTCGACGCCCTCGCCGCAGTCGACGAAGTCCGCACCCCCGCGGCCGTCGAGCCGGTCGTCGCCGGGCCCGCCGTTGATCTCGGCATCGGCGAGGTCCGACCCGCGCAGGTCGTCGTTGCCGTCACCGCCAAGCAGGTACAGCACGGCGATGTGCCGTGCCCCCGGGGCGTAGGAGAGGTCGACGGCGTCGTCGCCGGCGCCCGCGAACACTGCCGCGTCATCCCACACGCTGCAGCTGGCGACGGTCGCGCTGAGCTGGGTGCAGGCATCCAGGGAGGTCACCCCGCCGGGGTCCGCCACCCTCAGGACCTGCGGCAGGTCAGGCGATGCGGGCGGCTCGACGCGTAGCGTGAGCCGGTCGTCGCCACCGCTTCCCGACACGGTCGTGATCGAGTTGGCCACGTCGGATGTGGCCGTCGTCAGCGCTGACGCGGACGCAGTCCAGAACACGACGAGGAACGCCGCGCCGAAGACGACGGCGACGGCACCTCTGGAACCTTTGGTGTGCATTCCTTTGCCGCGGGGCTGTCTCCCCCGCTACTCCTTTGGAGAGAACCTACCAGCCGTTGACCACCAGGCAACAAGGACTGGCCCGGCCCGGCAGAGTCCACTAAACTCCTGCGTAGCCCTAAAAAGGCTGACAGGGGAACCCAGGGAAGGGAAGCAGCATGAAGTTTCTTGGCCTTGCGGCCGTCTGCGTGACGGCCATGCTGGCAACGGCGTCGCCCGCCGCGGCACGTCCGGACTTCCGGTGCAACGGGCAGTTCAAGGGGAAGACTTACGACACGGTGATCGTCCCGCGCGGCGCCGCCTGCACCCTGGTCGACTCGACCGTCACCGGCGACGTGCGCGCGCTGCGCAGCTCGTACCTGCGTACGGTCGCCACCGCCGTGCGCGGCGACGTCGAGGGATCGGCGCCCCAGACGATCTTCATCGACACCGGGTCCAAGGTGTCCGGCAGCGTCGAGTCGGTCGGGGCGCGCCAGTTCTTCGCCTTCAACAGCACGGTCGGTGAGGACATCGAGCCGGAGCGCACGAGGGAGGCCGTCCAGATCTGCGGCAACACCCTCCGTCGCGGAAACATCGAGGTGCGCAGGAGCGGCCCGGCGCCCGGGACCCTGCTCAGTCACCCCGGCACCGACATCCTGGTCGGCGATCCGCTTACCGAGGGATGTCGTGGCAACCTCGTGCTGCGAGGCGACATCAAGGTCATGAGGAACTTCGCAGACATCGAGTTCGTGATCCGCGGCAACGATGTCCGGAAGGGCGACTTCTACGTGGTGCGGAACAGCGGTCCGGCACCGAAGTTCGTGGACGGGAACCGCGGGGGCCACCGTCTCACGTGCCGGATCAACGGATCGTTCACCGCGACGGCCAACCGGAGTTGGGCGCGTCGCGTCGGTCAGTGCCGCTGACGCCGGCTTAGGCTACAAAGGGCGGGGTGACCGACGCGACCGCCCACAGCCACGACCACCACGAGTTGCCCGTCGCGGGGCGCGCCCTCGACGCCGTCGCGCTCAGCGCGACGCTCCACTGCCTGACCGGCTGCGCGATCGGCGAGGTCCTCGGGATGATCATCGGAACGCTGCTCGGCTTCTCGAATCTCGGGACGATCCTGCTGGCCGTGGCTCTCGCCTTCCTGTTCGGCTACACCCTCACGAGCCTGCCGCTGCTGCGCGCCGGCCTCGCCTTGGGGGCGGTCATCCCCATCGCCCTTGCATCGGACACGCTCAGCATTGCGACGATGGAGGTGGTCGACAACGTGATCATGCTGACGGTCCCGGGCGCCCTCGAAGCCGGGGTCGGCGATGAGCTCTTCTGGGGTGCGCTCTCCGTCGCGCTGGTGGTTGCCGGGGCGTTTGCTTTCCCGGTGAACCGCTGGCTGATCGCCCGCGGCAAAGGCCATGTCGCCGTACACAGACAGGCATCCACGGCGGCCCCCCGGCCAAGTTGGTGGGCGCGATCACGGCAGGGGCAGCAGTCTTCGGGACGATCGTCCTGCTCGCGCAGTGAGCTGCGAATCCCGCAGCCCCCGTGGTCACGAGTCCGGGAAACGGGACTCGAACCGCTCCAACCGCTCGCGCACGTCGCGCAGCTCGGTCAGGACGTTCGCCTCGAAGGCCCGCAGACCTCGTCATTCGAGCGGCGTTGAGCCTCAGGGCGCACGGGTGTTGACGATACCCGCGCTACGCGTGGCGGTCGCTAGCCGGCTGTGGTCGGCTGAGGCGCCTGGCCCGCAGCGGAAAGGCGCCCCTCCCGCTCCAGCACGCGCAGCAGTACCTCCACGATCGCCGGCTCGAACTGTGTGCCCGAGCACCGCCGCAGTTCGGCGGCGGCCTCCTGCGCGGAGCGAGCGGGCCGGTACTCGCGCGTGTTCGTCATCGCGTCATACGCATCGCAGGCCAGGATGATCCGCGACCCACGGGGAATCTCCTCGGCGGCCAGCCCATCGGGGTAGCCGCCGCCGTCCCAGCGCTCGTGGCTGGAGCGCACGATCCGGGCCACCGGCAAAAGCGGGGGCGCCGCGGCCAGGATGCGCTCACCGCTCAAGGTGTGCGAGTGCATGAAGTCCCACTCCGCTTCACTGAGAGCCGCGGGCTTGTGCAGGATCGCGTCGGGGATCGCGAGCTTGCCGATGTCGTGCAGTTGGGCTGCCCGTGTGATCGCATCGACCTCCTCGCTCGGCAGGCCGAGCTCGCGCGCCACCTCCCGCGCCAGCACGCCGACGTTACCGAGATGACTCTCGATCTCCGGCTCCGACTCGCGCAGCGTGCGCAGCAGGGCCTCGATCGTGTCGCTGCCGGCGTTGCGCGACATCTTGTTCCCGTACAGGCGCTGATCCACGAGCCGCAGCGCATCCCCGATCGTGTCGGCCTCGTGGGGAATCACGATCGCGCCGTGCGCGGCGGTCACCGTGAAACCCTCGCTCACCTCGCTGAGTGCGATCGACGCCAGCTCCACCACATGATCGTCACCGTGGCTCAGCAGGACGCAGAATTCGTCACCGCCCACGCGATAGGCCGTGCCGGCGCCGGCCACGGTCGCCGCGAGCCGATCGCTGAGGCGCTCGAGCAACGCATCCCCGGCTGGATGGCCGAACGTGTCGTTGTAGCGCTTGAAGCCGTTGAGGTCGAAGCTCGCCAGGATCACCGGCTGCTCGCTCGTCGCCTCCGCGAGTGAGTCCTCGAGGTCGCGCATCAGCGCGCGGCGGTTGTGAAGCCGGGTGAGCGGATCGGTGAGCGCCTCGCGGCGGCTGGCCGAAAGGAGGGTGCGAACCGAGAGCACCGCCCGCACCACACCGAACACCAGCGCAGCCGTGGCGAGCAGCAGCGCGAAGGTGCTGAGCCGGTCGAAGTGGTCGTAGACCAGCAGCACCAATGCGACGGACATCGACGCGAACAGCCCACCATAGATGCGCGCATCGCCCGGTCGCCGCCGCTCGCTGACGAAGAGGCAGCTGCCCGCCGCCGCGAGCACCGACGCGACGGGCCAGCCGGCGTCGAGCAGGCCGTTCTCGACATAGGTACCGCGGGTGACCTGATCAAGGTAGGCGAAGTCGACCAGTGCCCGGGCCAGCAGGGAGGCCGCCAGCACGCCGCCGATCAGCCCCGGACGCCATGCAACGCGAGCGCACAATGCGAGCACCACGCCGAACAGGAAGAGGTCGGCGACCGGGTAAGCGAGGTTGGTGGCGAAGACGAGGAAGCGGCCCTCGACGGCATTCTCGAGGGGAGCGGCCAGCACGGTGCTCGCGGCCAGCGCGGCCCCGGCCAGTGCTGCCACGAGCCCATCGAGCCACACGGAGTTGCCGCTGCCCTGGGGCCTCGCGGGGCGCGCCAGCAAGAGCCACAGGCCAAGGCCCATGGGCGGATACACCGACAGCCACAGCGCGTCTGCCACCGAGGGGTAGGGGGCGCTCTCGAGATCATGGAGGAACAGCAGCCAGTAGACATCACCGAGGCCGTTCAGCAGCAGACCGACGCCGATCGCGAC
The DNA here is from genome assembly GCA_963816975.1 of uncultured Solirubrobacterales bacterium. Taxonomy (GTDB): domain Bacteria; phylum Actinomycetota; class Thermoleophilia; order Solirubrobacterales; family JBBDJG01; genus DASRIA01. The sequence continues at coordinate 184,120 of CAWFMD010000003.1, forward strand.
CCACGCACCGCGCTGGGCGGGAATCGCCACCCCGCGTGTGAGGCACAGCAGCGCCGCGCCGAGCAGGAGCGGGATGTAGATCCCGTTCCCGACTCCAGGATGCGCCTTCCATGCGCCGGTGGCAGCTCCCACCACGTAGGCGAAACAGAGCACGCCAAGCAATGAAAGGCCGACGCGCAGCGGCCCTCTGACCCGGTGGACGTCCATGTCCCTAGGCATATCGGCCGGGCGGGCTCGATTCGTGAACCCGCGCGCCCCGGCGGACGGCGGCTCAGCGGTCGCCCCGCGGTTTGGGTACCGTGCCCCGATGTCCTCCGAGTGGCCCGCCGTACCCCTCTATCAGTCGTGGAGCGCGACCTGCGACACCCTCCACGCCCACACGCAGGTGCTCGGCAAGCTGGCTGTCGTGATGGCCCCGCCCGAGCCGCAACTCCAGCACGCGGCGCTGCGCCTGACAGCGCGTGGCTGGGAAACCCTTCCGCTGCCCGCGGGCGGTGCAGGGGCGCTGGTCGTGGCGCTCGACCTGCACAGCCACGAAGCAGTCGTGGAGCACAGCGACGGACGCGCGCGACGCATCCCGCTGATGCCGGACCGGCCGGTCGGCGAGGTCACACGCGAGCTGGTGCGGGCAGCCGGCGAGCTGGCCGGCGCGGCGGTCGAGATCGACCCCACGCCGCAGGAGGTGCCGTGGACCATCCCCCTGGACCAGGACGACGAGCACGCTGCCTATGACCCGGACCAAGTCGCGCCCTATTTCGCCGCCGCGACGCACGCGGCGCTGGTCCTCGCCGAGTTTCGCGCGCCCTACCGCGGACGCTCGACGCCGGTCAACGCGTGGTGGGGTTCGTTCGACCTCGCGGTGAGCCTGTTCTCCGGCTCGCCGGCCGATCCGCCGTCGGACGACTTCATCATGCGCAACTCGATGGATGCGCAGGAGGTCGCCGTCGGCTGGTGGCCCGGTGACGCGCGCTATGGCAAAGCGGCCTTCTACGCCTACGCGCACCCTGCTCCGGATGGGTTCGCGGGCGCGACCCTCTCGCCGGAGGCCGCCCGCTGGGACGCCGAGATGGGGCTGTACGTGCTCGACTGGGACGATCTGCGCGCGGCCCCTGATCCGCATGCCCTCGCGCTCGACTTCGCGCGCGCGGCGTTCCGCCATTCATGCGACGTGTGCGGATGGGACCCGACGTTCCCTGCAAGCGCTGAAGGAACGCCGCCGCCGGTGCGCTGACGGGGCAACCATCGCCTGACCCTTCGCGGGAATCAGGTTCTCTCGTCCTGGCTTCCAGCGTCCTCTCCCGGGTCCGGGCTTTCATACTCACCTCCAGCCCGCAGCGTCACCTCCGCGGTCTCCGACGCGATCTCGATCCCCGCCGCCTCGAAGCGCTCGAGCACACGGCGGGTCATGTCGCTCTTGAGCGTTCGTGCCCGTCTCACGGGCACGACGAACCGCGCGCGCAGCTCGGCCCAATCGTCGGTGCCGTGCACGAACACGCGCGGCTCGACTTCCTGCCGCGGCATCGGATAGCGCGCCGCCATTTCGTCGATCGCCTCGCGCGCCCCCTCCGAGGACGAGATCTGGCGGGCCTCCTCGAGCAGGATCTGCTCCGCCTGTTGCCAATCGCCGCGGTAGGCGATCGGCACCATCAGCTCCTCCCAGATGTACTCGAAGACGGCGGTGTAGTTGTAGACGGGCTGTGTGAAGGTCGCCTTGTTGGAGACGGAGACGATGCGCCCGGTGTACTGGCGACCGTGCACCCACGACCCACCTTCGGACGCGCCCCCGGCGCCGCCGGCTTGGCCGATCTCCATCAGCTTGGTCCTCAAGGGGCTGACGTCGATCACGTCGCCGTTCACGCCACCGACCGAGACCCGGTCCCCGACGCGGTAGATACGCCCGGACACGATGTTGAACCAGCCCGCCACCGCTCCCACCACCTCCTGCATCGCGAACGCGACACCCGCCGTGGCGAGGCCGATCACGAGCCCCCCGCGCCCCGCGAACACGTGCCAGGTGAGCGCGATCGCCAGCAACGAGAAGATCACGACCACGTTGCGCAGAACGCGGCGGCCGTGATAGCTGGTGAAGCGGTCGGTCGAGCGCCGGTCGATCAGGACCCGGCCCAGCAACGCGATGACCAGTGCGCCGGCCACGATCGCGGCCGTCGCCGTGCCGCGCTGGGCGGTTTCGCTCAGGGCGAGGGGCATCACGCCCATTCAGGTACCCGCATGTGCAGCGCGTCTGTCAAGCGCTCCCCGCGGAAAGGTAAGCGCGTCGCGCGCGGCGGTCATGTAGTCACGGTAGCCGCTCCATCATTCCAGGGCGGTTTCCGGGGGTGATGGACCAAATGTGATCAAGTCGGGCTGACGCCAGGGCCGCCCGCGCAGCTCGCGCTCCCAGCGGTGCAAGCCCGGTTCTACGCGCCGAGCAGCGCGGGCACCGCCGCAATCGAGGCGACCTCTGCGGTCGGCTTGATGCCCGAGGAACGAACCGCCGCCTCGCGGTACTTGCCGGTCTGGACGAGGATGCCGCGCGGCGAGACATCGCCGACGGAGGAGACTGGCCTAGACGGTGGCTGTCGCTTCGCGCAGCAGCGCGGTTGGTCTGAGGGCGCCCTACTCCTCCAGCCCAGCCGCTCTCAGAGCCGCTTCTCTACGCTCTTGAGTAGTGAAGGAGGGCCATTGGCGCTGTACGTCGTCACGCAACCTGAGTCGGTAAAGGCGATCTACGACACGTGGGATGCATGTAAGGCCGCCGTGGATGGGGTCAAGGGAGCCCGGTACCAAAAGGTCCACGACATGGAGGAAGCAAAGGACCTCATCGAGGGTGAAGGAGTTGTCCTCAGTCCAGGGCTGCACGTCTTTACCGACGGAAACACCCAAGGGGGCGTGGGGGTGGTCGTCGTGTGGATGTCCGAAGAGCGTTCCGACGATCCCGTTGTCGTGGCGGAGATCGCGACGTCCGTTGGTCGCATCTTCTACGGACGCCCGATCCCGGGGCTCGGTTCGGATGAGGAAATCCAACTAGCCCTTCAGAAGAGCAGGAATGTGCTCGCCGAACTAGGTGGTTTGTACTCAGCCCTCTGGCAGGCGCCTACGGAAGCGACGTTGACGATCGTGCACGACTACAAAGGCATAGCGTCTTGGATGACCGGTGAGTGGAAAACCAATGAGCCCGTGGTCGAGGCGATCATCGCCGCGTGCAAGTCGCTGGAGGGGGAAAAGAATCTTGATGTCCGTTTCCGGTGGCAGAAGGGCCATACCTCTTCCTGGGCAAGACGCCACGATCTGGCGCGTTTCAATAGTCGTGCCGACGAGCTAGCGACCCTCGGCGTGCTCTCTTCGAAGTAGGCCCCGTCTGCGTGTCGCGCCATGCAGCAGCGCGCAGCTCGGCCCCAGGGAGGGGCCAGCGGGGCAGGGAGGATTCGAACCCCCGACTTCTGGTTTTGGAGACCAGCGTTCTACCAACTGAACTACTGCCCCGGGGGCGATCCATTCTAGAGCCGCCCCCGGGAGCCCAGTACTGCGCGGCCGCCGGTCAGTTGCGCCAGGAGCCGAACGTGTCGCTGGTCCAGCCGGTGCCCACGTTGGCCGGCGCCGGGCCGAGCGGCTTGCCGCCGTACACGACGTTGCCCGCGCCGTCCTGGTAGGTCTGCCACGCGATCGCGCCCTGCTGGCTGACGCCGGTGCGGCTCCAGTCGCAGACGCCGGTCGGGAAGGCCGACTGCAGGCGCGCCCACTGGGCGTCGTTGAACGCGATCGGGTAGTAGTCGGTGCGGCGCAGCGGCTTCAGCACGCACTTGTTCGTGTCGGTCGCCACCCCCTCGCCGGCAACCGTGTGCGGTGTGCCGTACCGCGTCTGCACGTCGGGCAGGTTGCAGACCGTTCCGATGCCCGGGATCTCGACCTGATCGAACACGTCGAGCTGGGTGCAGCGATCCTTGACGTCGCTCGGCCGGTCCCGGACGATTTTCGCGGCCAGCGGCCGCTGCCGCGGTCGGCCTCGACGGCCGCCAGCCACCTGTCCATCGCCACCATCGCCTCGTCCGCCCAGCGCGGGTCTCCCATCAGCGGGACCGCACCGAACCAGATCGCCTGGTTGGCGAAGGTGCCGTGCTCGCGCTCGAGCCGGGCACGGATCGCCCACGAGCGATAGGCGTCGTGAAACGCGCCCGGGTCCGGACCACGCAGGTCGATGATCGCGACCCGGTCCAGGTTGTTGGCGCTGTTGATTCCTCCGCTCTGGTACGCGTTCGCGAGGGCGGGCTGGATCGGCCGTGAAGCGCTCGGGGAGTCCAGACGCTGTCGATGGTCCCGCCGCCGATCTTGTGGTTCAGGTCGACGAACTGCTCGGTGGAGATCTGGCCCTTCTTCAGCGCCTCCAGCCCGTACTGCACGCCGACGTTGTCGAGCGGCAGTCCGGCGAAGCCGTGGCCGACCTGTTGCTCGGCGGGGCCCCACACGCTCGGAGGGCGCGGGCCGAGCACGTTGATCATGTAGTCCGCAAGCACGCAGCGCACGCCGCCCGGGTTGCTCTCGGCGTTGTAGTTCTGGTCGGCCGGGACGCCGGGGCAGCCGTCGTCCGGCACGCCCAGCGACGTCCAGTAGACCGTGTCGAACACGATGGAGTTCACATGGTTGGGGTGTCCCTCGACCGCCGCCAGGGCGTCCGGCGTCCACACCACACCGGTCCCCCACTTGCTCGGGTTCTCGACGTAGTTGCGGACCAGGTGGTAGTCGACGAGCTGCTGGCCGGTCGACCATGCGTCGGGGAAGCTGCAGGCCGGCAGGATGCCCTGGTAGATGCCGGGGTATGCGTTCGCGACCTGGTGCTGCGTGAGCGAGCCGCCCGAGCAACCGGTCCCGATCGTGTAGCGGATCTCGCCGTACTGCTCGACGAGGCGCTCCTTCGCCATCACCATCGACTCGGCCTGCGTCGCGATGTTGCAGTTGTGCCCGGCGTTGTTGAGGGCGGTCGACATCACGGCGAAGCCGCGTGACAGGGCCGCGTCGTTCTCGACGTCGGGCGCCGAGCCGGACTGATGGTCGATCCCGCAGCTCGCGCCGTGGGTGATCAGCAGCTTGTGGTTCCACCCGTCTTGCGGCTGCCACGCGTCGAAGGGCTTGGCCGGGTCGTACAGGATTGCGATCTTGTACTGGTCACGATCCTGGTAGCCCGTCTCGACACGGACGACGTACGGGACGGTCTTGCCCTGATCGGTGGTCGTCGACGCGACGTCCGACGGCGGGTTGTCCGGATCGTAGTCGGCGAACGCACCGGCGGTGGACTTGTAGCGGTACTGGTAGCTGACCGGCTGGTTGCACTGCGCGTCGACCGCCGTGGCCTGGCACTGCCAGGGCTGCACCTGGGGGCCCGAGAACACCGGCCCGCCGTTGGGGTGGTTCGTGATCGTGAGCTTTGCCTCCTTCGCTCCCGCCGCGCGCGCGGTCAAGACGTTGGGGCCCAGCGCCAACCCGTCGACGAGACCCATGTAGCGACCATTGGGCCGCACTGCGAAGTGGTGGGTCACGTCGCGGCCGTCGTCGTACACCCGGACCTTGGCGGCGCTGACGCCGGCGGGAATCTTGACCGCCACGAGCGCGTCGCCGGCGGAGATGATCTCCGCCCGGTTCGAGACCGCCTCGAGGCTCAGGCTCGGGGGTGCGGCGCCGGCGGGCGCCCCCCAGCAAAACAGCGAGCACGACCACCAACAATCCGAACGACCGGCGTTCTACCATCTGACTACTGCCCCGGGAGGTTCGATTTAGAGCGGCGATACCCGCTGCGTCAGCGTTGTAAACGGTCTTTCTTTCCCTGCGGAGGGCGCCATCACCACCCGGCCGAACGCGTTGCGGCCCTCCAGGTAGGCATGCGCCGCCGCGGCCTCGGCCAGTGGGAACGAGCGGTCGATCTCGACGTGCAGCGCACCGCTCGCCACCTCGCCGATCAGGTCCGCGATCATCCCGTGGACGCGCGGGTACTCGGTGATCGCCGCGCCGCCCAGGTAGACCCCGCGCAGCGTGTTGTTCTTCGTCCAGAGGGACATCGCCTCGACCGACGAGCCGCCGCGGCCCGCCACTCCGACGCTGACCAGCGTCCCGCGGTACGCCAGCGCCTCGACGCTGTCGACCAGGTTCTTGCCGCCCACCGAATCCAGCACCACGTCGACGCCGCGGCCATCCGTCAGCTCGCGCACCCGGTCGACGAAGCTCTCGCCGGCGTAGTTGATGCCGTGGTCGAGCCCGAACGGCTTCAGCCGCTCCAGCTTCTCGTCGCTGGACGCGGTCGAGATCACGGTCGCCCCGGCCCGATGCGCCAGTTGGATCGCCGCCATCCCCACACCGCCGGCTCCGGCGTGTATGAGCACCGTCTGCCCCTCGGCGACGTTCGCGGCCGTGAAGAGGCACTCGTGCGCCGTCCCGAAGGCCACGGGGATGCACGCGGCCGGCGCGGGATCGAGCCCGGCGGGGATGGGCCAGGTCATGACCGCCGGCACAACCCGTCTTGCGGCATGTGAGCCGGCGGCGTTCAGCGCCACCACCCTGTCGCCGACCGCCGGGCGCTCGACGCCTGTGCCCAGCTCGGTCACCGTGCCGGCGCACAGATAGCCGACGACGTGCGGAGTCGTGGGAGGTGGCGAGCCGGCGCGGGCGAGCACATCGCCGCCCTCGATGCTGATCGCCTCGACGTCCACCAGCACACAGCCATCGGGGCATTCCGGGTCCGGCACGTCCTCGTAGCGCAGCACGTCCGGGCTGCCGTTCTCGTATATCACCGCGGCCTTGATGCTCCGATCGTATTGCCTGCGGCCCTCCGGTAACTTCGGCACATGCGGATCGCCTCGCTGGTTCCCAGCTCCACGGAGATGCTGTTCGCGCTCGGGCTCGGCGACCAGGTGGTCGCGGTCACCCATGAATGCGACTGGCCGGCGGCGGCGACCGCAGTCCCGCATCTCACCCGGACGGTCATCCCGGCCGGTTTGTCGGCAGCCGAGATCGACCACGCCGTGCGCGAGACGGTCGACTCCGGGCGGCCGCTGTATGAGCTGGATGCGCAGCGACTCGCGGAGCTCGCCCCCGAGCTGATCGTCACCCAGGCGGTGTGCGACGTCTGCGCCGTCTCCTACGACGACGTCGTGGCCGTCGCGGCGACGCTGCCGGGCAGGCCGCGCGTGATCTCGCTGGACCCGATGACGCTCACCGACGTGCTCGACGACGTGCGGCGCCTGGGCGACGCGACCGCGGCTGCCGCCGAGGCGCGCCTGCTGCGCGAGCAGGCGCGCCGGCGCATCGACGCGGTCACGCGCGCCGTGGCGGGCGCGCCGCGCCCGCGCGTGGCCGCGCTCGAGTGGCTCGACCCGGTTTTCGTCGCCGGCCACTGGGTGCCGGAGATGATCGGCTTGGCAGGCGGCGAGGACGTGCTGGGCCGCTCCGGCGAGCGCTCGCGCACCGTCGAGTGGGAGCAGGTCGCCGCGGCCGCCCCCGACGTCGCGCTGGTGATGCCCTGCGGCTACGACGCGCAGCGCTCGGCCGCCGAGGCGGAGCTGTTCGCGGCGCCGCTCGCGGGCCTGGGAGCGCAGCGCACGGTCGCGGTCGACGCCTCCGGGTGCTTCTCGCGTCCCGGCCCCCGGCTGGTGACGGGGATCGAGCTGCTGGGCCACATCCTCCACCCCGAACGCGTGCCTTTGCCACCGGATGCCGATCACATCGAGCTCGCGGCGGCAGGTGCGGGCGGAGGGACTTGAACCCCCACAGGCAACAGCCCACCAGCTCCTAAGGCTGGCGCGTCTACCGATTCCGCCACGCCCGCATGAGCGGCCGCGCTCGATACGCGCGGCACAAGCTTCGGAAAGATTCTAGACTCCGCATCCGAGGTGGAGGCATCCGCGGCAAAGCACTATCCCAATCGGGATAAGCCCGAGTCCAAGACGACGCGTGCGGTCGTCGCCTTTCTGCTCGTCGCCTCGGCGGTCGTCATCGCGATCATCACGATCGGCGGGTGGGACAAGCTCCAGGGCGCCAAGCCCGTGAACGTCTTCTACGTGCTCGTGTACCTGCTGTTCGCCTACTACGCGACCCGCTGGAACCGGGGCGTGCTGCCGGTGGTCAGCGCCCTGTCGGTGATCCTGGTCATCTTCTGCGCCGTGGCCGCACCGGCCTGGTTCGAGCGCGACAAGGACGGGTTCTCGTCGCCGGCCCTGCCGGAGAGCCTGCTCGGGTTGCTGACGCTCGCGCTGATCCCCCTGGCGCTGCTGCTGATCGTGTTCGCGATGCGCGGCTTCCAGCAGCAGTGGAACGTCGAGGCGGGCAGCCGGGCCGACCTCGAGGCGCGCGGCCTACTCGGCGGACCGGGCGACCCCCGGCCCAGCACCTAGCCTCCACGCTTCAGTGAGCGCCGGGGACCTCCTCGATCGCGCCGTGGAGGCCCACGGCGGCATGGAGCGCTTCGAGCGCACCGAACGCGTCTCGGCGGACCTGCGCCTGTCGGGATGGGCCTTCCCGCTGCGCTTCCAGCGCGGGGCATTTGCCGACTACACCGGCACGGTTTCGATGAAGGAGCCGCGGGCGGTGCTCACTCCGCACCCGGAGCCGGGCAAGCGCGGCGTCTTCGAGAACGGCGACGTGCGCATCGAGACCGATGAGGGCCAGGTGATCGAGGAGCGCAAGAACGCCCGCGCAGCCTTCGGAGGACGGCGCAACATCTGGTGGGACGATCTCGACCTGCTGTATTTCGGCGGCTATGCGCTGTGGGGCTACCTGGTCGCGCCGTTCATCTTCACGCGGCCGGGATACGAGGTGGAGGAGATTGCGCCCTGGCGCGAGGGCGGCGAGGAGTGGCCGGGACTCCGGGTCCGCTTCCCCGAAGGCGTGCCGGCGCACTCACGCGAGCAGGACTTCTACTTCGGGCCCGACGGCCTGATCCGCCGCAACGACTACACGGCCGAGGTCTTCGGCGGCTGGGCAAAGGCCACCCACTACGTGTGGGACTACCGCGACTTCGGCGGGTTCAAGATCCCGACGCGGCGCGTCGCGATGCCGCGCGGGCCGGGCGGTCGGCCGGTGCGGGCGATCAAGATCGTCAAGATCGCGATCGACGACGTGCGCCCCGAGTGACGATCAGGGGCCGGATCACCGGTAGGTGTAGATCGGGTCGCCGAGGCTGACCCACCCGTACACGCGCTTGGCGCTCGCGATCGGGATGCGCAGGCAGCCGTGGCTGGCCGGGTACGTCGGCACCGGGCTGAACCCGTGGATCGCGTAGCCGCCGACGAAGTACGACGAGTAGTACATGCCCTTCGCGTTGTAGCCCGGATGCTTCCGGTAGAAGCGGTACCTGCCGAAGACGGTCGGGGTCGACGGCGCTCCCGAAGACGTGTGCAGCACGATCTGCGGGCGCGAGCCGCGCGCGAGCACGAGCACCTGCCGCGACCAATCGAACTCGGCGTGCTTGCCGGCGCGCGGGTATCGCACCTTGAAGCCGCCGCCGCCGCGCGCCAGGCGGCGGAACACCGAGCGGCCGGCAGTCGTGGTGCGTCCGAAGCCGTTGACCTTGCGGAACGCGAGCACCGCGCGTGCGGTGCTCCCGCCGTAGTGGCCGTTGACCGGCGTCACGTACCCCAGGTCCTTGAGCCGGCGCTGCAGCGCCCGCACGCCGATCCCACGCGAGCCGTCGTGCGCGCTCGCGCGCACGACGTAGAGGCGCGCGCTGTCCGCGACGGCAGCACCGTCCGCCTGCACGGTCACTCGGTAGACGCCGCGCCGGGACGGCTGGATCCAGAGCGCAAACTTCCCACGTCCGTTTCGCGCCGCGTGCACGCGGCGTGTCTCATGCAGGGTGCGCCGGCCGTCGCGAAACACTGACAGCTCGACTCCGACGCCCGCGACGAAGGGCGCGACCGATCCCGAGACCCGCACCGGCGAGTTCACGATTCCAACCGCGCGGCGGCCCGCGCGCAGATAGCTGGCGATCGCGACCGTGACGCGGGGCCCCGGCGCCAGCGCGAGGGGCGTGCTCTCCGACGCCGCGTAGATTGGCGCATCCGCGCCGGCGGGCGAGAAGCGGGCAACGAAGCTCGCGGGCCCGGTGAGCCTCGTCCGCTTCGTGGCGCGACCGTTCGCGTCCGTGGTCGCCTTGCCGATCCCCGTCGTCCCGGACAGGAAGGAAACGCTCTTGCCCGCAAGCGGCTTGCCCGCCGCGGTGAGGGTCGCCGTCAGCCTGGCCTTGCCGCCGGCGCGTGGGGCCTTGGTGGGACCGGCGATCGTCAATTGGGTGGGCGCCGGTGCGGCGGCCGCGGCGGCCGCGAACGTGGCGCTGCCTCCGGTGGCAGCCACAAGCAGCCCCGCCCACACCCACAGATCCCGCCCCCGGAGCCTCATCTGCCACATAGTTTCACCCATCGGGCGCAAAGCCCTGCCGCATGCAGCCGCATGTCCGGGCGCGGACAGCCGCTCAAGCTCCGGGCGCAGGGTTCGATACATGTGCGGTGGGGGTTTTCCTCAGGCTGCGGTCACGGCTGACCTACGCGAACGCGATGTCGACCATCGCGCTGTTCGTCGCGCTCGGTGGCGGGGCCTACGCCGTCTCGGTGCCCCGTGACAGCGTCGGCCCGCCGCAGATCAAGAACAACGCCGTCACCTCGGCCAAGGTGAAGAACCACTCGCTGGTGACAGGTGACTTCAAGTCCGGCCAGCTCGCGCTCGGCAGCGCCGCCCGCGCGGACGACCAGGACCCGCCCGCCAACGCGCCCGGCGCCACCGTGGCAACGATGTCCCTCCAGACCCGCACCGCGGGCCGCGTCTTCGTGCTGGCGACGCTGCGGGACCCGTTCCTCAGCTGCACCGACGCGTGCTCGGCCCGCTGGGGCGTCTACATCGACGGCAAGCCGGTTCCCAACACGGGCGTGACCCTTGCGGCCGCACCCGGGGAGTCCGACGGCCGCGCCTATCACACGCTGTACGGCGTCTCGGCGAAGACCGCGGCCGGAAAGCACACCGTGCGGCTCGCCCGCGCGGACTCCCCCTCCGCTGCGACCGTGGGCCAGATCAGCGCCCAGCTCGGCGCGATCCAGCTCTCCGGCTGATCCGGCCACCGGTCACCGTTTCGTGACACCCGTGGGCTAACGGCCCACGGTCCGACGCCTAGACTCTGGAGGTCTGCGGCGGTGGCGCAATTGGTTGACGCGATGCTCTCAAAAGGCATTGTCCGCAAGGACGTGTGGGTTCGAGTCCCACCCGCCGCACTACCTGACCGCACCCGGACCGCGGCCACGGCCGCACCGCGCGCGCTTAGTATCCGCGCCGCCATGCTCGACGCGATCAAGCGCATCGTCTCGTTCGGCCCGCGCCCGCCGGGCAGCGAGGCGGACCAGCGCACGACCGAATACATCGCCTCCGAGCTGCGCGCCTACGGCCGCCCGGCGGATCTCGAGGAGATCCGCGTGCGCCCCGCCTGGCATCTCACGCATGCGCTGCACGCGGCGCTCGCGGTCGCGGGGACCCTGATCTCATCGACCGCGTCGGAGCCCTTCGGGATGCTGCTCCTGCTGCTTGCCGCGGTGTCGACCTACGGCGACCTGACCGCCCGCTTCTACATCGGCCGCTTCCTGATGCCGCGGCGGCGCACGCGCAACGTGACGTCCGCACAGCCGCGCTCCGACTCGACCGCGCGGGTGATCCTGACCGCCAACCACGACGCCCCGCGCAGCGGCCTGCTGTGGGTCCGCAGGCGACGCAGCGGCGCGCCGCGGCGCCGTCCGCGGAGGCTGCTCAGCTCCCTCGCCGGTCCGATCGACGTGTTCTTCTGGACAGTGATGGCCGCGCTCGTGGTCGCGCTCGCGCGCCTCGGGCTGGGCGAGTCCGACGCTCTCACGATCGCGCAGTTCGTACTTGCGGCGGTGCTGCTGACGTACGTGATGCTCTTCGTCGACGCCTCGTTTTCCGACATGTCGCCCGGCGCATCCACCAACGCCTCGGGTGTCGCCGCCCTACTCGCGGTGGGGCGCCGGCTGCAGGAGCGCGCTCCACTCGGCATCGAGACCTGGCTCGTGTTCCCCGCGGCGAAGGAGGGGCTGGCGCTGGGGATGCGCGCCTGGCTGAGGGAGCACGGGGACGAGATCGATCCACGCGACACGTTCTTCGTGAACGTCGACACGGTCGGGCACGGCGACGTGCACCATGTCACGGCGGACGGCTACGCGCTCGTGGTCCGCAGCGATCAGCGCCTGGTGAAGCTGTGCGAGGAGCTGGGTTCGAGGCCGCACGTGTGGCGCATCGGCACCGATGCGACGCAGGCCGCGATGGCCGGCTTTCCCTCCATCACCGTGTGCTGTCTCGACGCGCGCAGGCGGATGCCCGAGCTCCATCGCACGACCGACACGCCCGAACGCATCGAAGCCGGATCCGTGGAACGCGCGACGGACTTCGTCGAGGCGGTCGTGCGGCGCATCGACGCTTTGTATGCACCACGCGAAGCGGTGGACTAACCGAGCGCCGCCCGGATCTGCTCCAGCGCCTGCGGGTTCTCCGCGGACGACATGTCGCCCGGGTCCTCACCGACCGCAATCGCGCGCACGGCCCGCCGCAGGATCTTGGCGGAGCGAGTCTTGGGCAGAGCCTCGACGAAGACCACCCGCGAAGGCTTGAACGGCCGGCCCAGCTCCTTCGCCACCAGCTCGCGCAGCTCCTCCGCGACGCCGTCGCCCACGCCGTCCGTGGGCACGCAGAAGCACCAGATCACCTCGCCCTTGGTCTCGTGGGGCACGCCCACGACGGCGGATTCGGCCACCATCGGATGCGATACCAGCACCGATTCCACCTCGGCCGGGCCGAGGCGCTTGCCCGCCACGTTGATCGTGTCGTCGGAGCGGCCCAGCAGGTACCAGTCGCCTTCGTCGTCGATCAGCGCCCAGTCGCCGTGGCGCCACACGCCGGGGTACATCGACCAGTAGGTGTCGAGGTAGCGCTCGGGGTCCTTCCAGATCCCGCGGGTCATCCCCGGCCACGGCCGCTTGCAGACCAGCTCGCCGACCTTGCCGCGCACGGGATTCCCGTCGGGGTCGAACACGTCGATGTCCATTCCGTGCGAGGCGCCGCCGAGCGAGCACACCTTGATGTCCTCCACCGGATAGGGCGTGATGAAGCAGGCCCCCACCTCCGTGCCCCCGGAGATGTTGATGATCGGCAGCCGGCCGCCGCCGACGACCTCCGACAGCCAGCGGTAGGGCTCCGGGTTCCAGGGCTCGCCGGTCGATCCGAACGCGCGCAGGCTGGACAGATCGTGAGCCGCGGGATGCTGGTCCCCGGCCGTCTTCAACGCCCGGATCAGCGTCGGCGACACGCCCAGCACGTTCACCCCGTGCTGCGCGACCGACGCCCACACCCGGTCGGGCTCCGGCCAGTCCGGCGCCCCCTCGTACATCACCAGCGTGGCGCCGATGCAGCCTGCCCCGACCATCTCCCAGGGGCCCATGATCCAGCCCATGTCCGTCACCCAGTAGAGGGTCTCGTCGGGGTGCAGGTCGGCCTGGTAGAAGGCCTCCGAGGCCATCTTCACCAGGAACCCCCCGTGCACGTGCACGGCTCCCTTCGGGCGCCCCGTGGTGCCGGACGTGTAGGCGATCATCAATACGTCCTCGGACTCCGTGTCGGCCGTCTCGAAGCGCCCCAGGCGCTCCCCGCGTTCCCGGCACTGGTCCCATGTCACATCGCGGCCCGGCTCCATGTGGACGTCGGCGCCGAGGCGCCGATGGACGATCACGTGTGCGACCGAGGGCGACTCCGCGAGCGCCTCGTCGACGATCGGCTTCATCAGGGCGGGTGCCCCGCGGCGCAGCCCGCCGTCGGCCGTGATCACCGCTTTCGCGTCGGCGTCCTGCAGCCGCGCCGCCACGGCCGGCGCCGCGAACCCGGAGAAGATCGGCATGTAGACGGCACCGATCTTGGCGATCGCATAGGCCGCGATCACCGCTTCGGCCACCATCGGCATGAAGACGGCGACCGGGTCTCCCTTGCCGACGCCGAGGTCACGCAGCCCGCTGGCGATCAGGTCCACCTCGCGCTTCAGCTCGGCGTAGGTGAGCGCGTCGACGCCGCCGTCCTCGCGCTCGGAGATCACCGCGACCACGCCGGCGCGGTCACCCACCGCGTGCCGGTCCACGCAGTTGTGCGTGAGGTTCACGTGGCCCCCGACGAACCACTTCGACCACGCGATGCCGCCCGAGCTGTCGAGCACGCGCTCGTACGGGGTCGTGAACTCGATCCCCATGTCCTGTACGACCGCGTCCCAGAACCACTCCGACTCCTCGATCGAGCGCCGCCGGAACTCGTCGATGGAGCCGATGCCGTGCCTGCGCATGAAGCGCGTGACGTTCGCGTTCTCGATGTACTCGGAGGTGGGGCGCCAGGCGACTTCGGCCACAGCGCGATTGTATGAGGCGGATCCCCCCCGAAACCGGCTCCGGACACGAAAACGCCCCGTCTTGGCCAGCGGGGCGCTTTCGTGTCACGGAGGATCTCCCAGTCAGTTATGAGGAAATGGGAGCTCGCCCGTCGTCTGTGGATTCGCAGCATCCGGCATGCATGCCGGATGTGTCCATATATCGGCAATCCTGCCGGACTCCTTTATACCCGACCCGCGAAAGAAATCGTGCAATCGGGCCGGAAGTGCGAAGAAAGTTGCCCACGTCGCAGGGAGCACCTCAGACAGGCGTCACGGGGTTCCGGCGCCGGGTGAAGTCCCGCTCCTTGTGCTCGTACAGCGCGAAGCGCCGGTTCAGCTCGGCCCGCAGCGTGTCCGGCTCGATCACCGCGTCCACGACCAGCTCGGAGGCGAGATGCAGGACGTCGATGTCCGCGGCGTACTCGTCCCGCTTGGCCGCCACGAACCGGGCGCGCTCCTGCGGGTCCTCGATCGCCTGGATCTGGTTGTAGAAGACGGCGTTGATCGCAGCCTCGGGGCCCATCACCGCGATCTGTGCGGTCGGCAGCGCCAGGCAGCAGTCGGGCTCGAAGGCCGGCCCGGCCATCGCGTAGAGGCCGGCGCCGTAGCACTTGCGCACCACCACCGAGATCTTCGGGACGGTCGCCTCGGAGACGGCGGAGATCATCTTCGCCCCGTGGCGGATGATGCCCTCGCGCTCGACCTTCTTGCCGATCATGAAGCCGGGCACGTCGGCCAGGAACAGCAGCGGCACGTTGAACGCATTGCACGTCCAGATGAACCGCGCGGCCTTGTCGGCGGAGTCGACGAACAGCACCCCGCCCTTGACCTTCGGCTGGTTCGCGACGATGCCGACCACCCGACCGTCGAGGCGCGCGTAACCGACCACCAGCTCGCCCGCCCAGCGCGCCTGCACCTCGAGCCACGAGCCCGCGTCGATCAGCGCCTCGATCAGCTCGTGGACGTCGAACGGCTTGTTCTGATCCGCCGGCACGATGTCGGCGATGCGCTGGGCCGAGGCCGGCTCGGCCGGCGGCGCGGGCGGCGGCTGCTCGGTCCAGTTCGACGGGAAATACGACAGGTAGCGACGGGCGAGGTCGACGCCCTGCTCGTCGGATGCCACCAGGAAGTGTCCGCAGCCGGACACCGCGGTGTGCATCTTCGCGCCGCCCATCTCCTCGAGCGTGACCCGCTCGCCGATCACCACCTCCGCCATGCGGGGCGACCCCAGGTACATGGACGCGTTGCCCTCGCGCATGATCACCACGTCGCAGAACGCGGGGATGTACGCGCCGCCCGCGGCCGACGGCCCGAACAGCACGCACACCTGCGGCACGCGGCCCGACAGGCGCACCTCGTTGTAGAAGATGCGACCTGCGCCGCGGCGCCCGGGAAACATCTGGACCTGGTCGGTGATCCGCGCCCCGGCCGAGTCCACCAGATAGACCATGGGAACGTCGTGGCGCAGCGCCTGCTCCTGGATGCGCAGGATCTTCTCGACCGTCTTCGGCCCCCACGAACCCGCCTTCACGGTCGGGTCGTTGGCCATCAGGGCGACCTGGCGCCCGCCCACCAACGCCATGCCCGTCACGACCCCGTCGGCGCCCAGGCCCTCCTGGTCCCAGTTGGCGAGCAGCGCCTCCTCCGCGAACGACTCGCGGTCCACCAGTCGCGCGACGCGCTCGCGGGCGCTGATCTTGCCCTGCTCGGGCAGCTTCGCGCGGTACTTCTCGGGGCCGCCCGCGAGCGCGCGGTCGAGCGCCTCGTCGAGGCGGTGCGCGGCGCCCGGCGCGTCAGTGCGCTCGGGAGTCAATCGCCCTCGTGCAGGCGGTCCATCGGCACCGGCTGGTCACCCGAGTAATCGTAGAAGCCGCGCCCGGACTTGCGCCCCAGGTTGCCCGCCGCCATCAGCTTGCGCAGGGTGGGCGGAGGCGCGAAGCGGCGCTCGCGGTACTCGTTGAACATGATCTCCCCCACCGAGAACGTCGTGTCGAGCCCGACGAAGTCCAGCAACTCGAACGGCCCCATCGGGTGGTTCGCGCCGCCCTTCATCGCGGCGTCGATCTGCTCGATCGACCCGAAGCCCTCCTCGTAGGCCCGGATCGCGTCCAGCAGGTACGGGATCAGCAGGCGGTTGACGATGAACCCGGCCTTGTCCTGGGCGTGCACGACCGTCTTCTTCAGCGACTTGCCCCACTCGAGGCCCGCTTCCAGCGCACCCGTGCTCGACGCGATCGACTGGACCACCTCGAGCAACGGCATCACCTGCACCGGGTTGAAGAAGTGCAGCCCGATGAAGTGCTCCGGCCGCTTCGTGACGGAGGCCTGGTCGATCACGCTCAGCGAGGACGTGTTGGTGGCGAACAGGGCCTCCTGCTTGACGATCGAGTCCAGCTCCCGCCACATCGCGAGCTTCGTGTCGAGATCCTCGGTGATCGCCTCGACGACCAGGTCGCAGTCGGCGAAGTCGCCGTAGTCGAGCGTGCCGTGGATGCGCCCCAGGACGGCGTCGGCGTCGGCCTGCTCCATGCGTCCCTTCTCCACCGCGCGGCCCAGCTGCTTCTTGATCTTGCCGAGGCCCGAGTCGAGCCTTTCCTTGCTCACCTCGCAGACCACGACGTCGGATCCGGCCTGTGCCGACACCTGTGCGATGCCGTGGCCCATCAGCCCGCAGCCGACGACGCCAACCTTCTTGATTGCCATGTAGCCTCCCAGCGAGGTGGAGAATCGAAACGTCAGTACGGCGGGAGGCTAGTAAATGAGCGAATTCGTCAGCGTCGAGGACCGCGGCCACGTGCGGCACCTGATCCTGGACCGGCCCGAGAAGCGAAACGCGATCCACCATCCGATGGTGCTCGAGCTGCGCGATGCGGCGCGGGAGGCCGCGGACGACCACGACGTGCGCTGCGTGGTGCTGCGCGGCGAAGGAGCCGCCTTCAGCGCCGGCATCGACGTGTTCCAGCTGGGGGGCCTGGCCGGCACCGAGAACCTGCGCCCGTTTCGGCGGGACTGCATCGAGATGGTGAACCTGCTGGAGGAGATGACCAAGCCCGTCGTCGCGCAGATCCACGGCCCGTGCCTCGGGCTGGGCGCCGAGATCGCGCTCGCCTGCGACCTGCGGCTGATGGCCGACGACGTGAAGTTCGGCCTGCCGGAGACCAAGCTCGGCCTGATCCCCGACGTGGGCGGCTCCAGCCGGCTGCCGGCCGTGGTCGGCCTCGGGATCGCCAAGGAGCTGCTGATGACCGGCCGCACGATCGATGCGGCCGAGTGCCACCGGATCGGCGCGGCGAACCGCGTGGCGCCGGCGGCCGAGTTGGAGTCGGTCACCCAGGAACTGGTCGACGAGCTGCTCGCGGCATCGCCGCTGGCGGTCGGGTTTGCGAAGCGCGTCGCCGACGGCGTGGCGAAGCCGACCCTCGCCGCGTCGCTCGAGCAGGAGGTGACGTTCCAGCAGATCCTGGTCGCGACCGACGACTTCCGCGAGGCGGGAGCCGCTTTCATGGAGAAGCGCGAGCCGCGCTTCAGCGGCGCGCTGCCAGGCGCTACGCCGAAGGTTGCGGAGCCCGAGACGGCATGAGCAGCGCCAGCGCGATCAGCGGGAACACCCAGGCCAGGTACGTGTAGCTCCAGTAGTTCGCCGCGAGCTGGACGGCCAGCAGGATCGCCGCGCCGAGCCCGGCCATGCGGCGCGGGTCGCTCGCCAGCCCGCGATCGCGCCGCACTCGCATGCACGCTGCCGCGATGCCGGCCAGCACGGCCGCCTGGAACACGGCCTGCGCGGCCCCGATTCCGAGGACCGTCCAGGGCGAGAGCAGCGAGCCGCGCTCGGCCTGGAATGACAGGGCCGCGGCCATGTCCGCGAGGCCGGCGGGCCCGCCCAGGGCCAGCAGCGCGATCGCCAGTCCGGCGCTGAGCGCCGCCGCGCCCACGACGGTCCGGCCGCGCCGCCGGGCGGCGGCCACCCACAGCGGCACCAAAGCAAGCGGCGCGAGCTTCACCCAACCGGCGGCAGTCAGTGCGGCGGTCGAGCCCAGCGCCAGTGCCATCGCCACAACCGCCGCGGCGACCACGTCGTTGGAGCCGCTCGAGGCCGCGATCATCACGGGTGGGAAAGCAAGCATCCCGAGCGCAACCCGGCTGCCGTCACCCCCGGCGCGCCGCGCCGCGAAGCCCAGCGCAGAGGCCGCGAGCAGCGAGCAGCCGGTTGCGACCCACAGCGCCCCGTCGAGGTTGTCGAAGCCGTCGCGCACGGGAGCGATCAGCGCCGCGGGGAGGTATGCGAGGTAGGCCAGGATCGGATAGGTGTCGCCGTGCACCAGGTCCCCGGGAACAAGCTCGCCATAGGGCAGCGCCCCGGCGAGCAGCTTCGTGGCGCCCGCCATCGAGGCGAACCCCACGTCGCTCACCAGCCCGCCCGGGATCGACAGCAACGCCAGCGCGGCAGCAGCGCATGCCACGCACAGCCGCCGGGCCAAGCGCGACATCCGCTCGAATACGGCGACGCCGGGATCGCGCGCGACCGGGCCCAGCGCCACGCGCGCACAGCGACCCGTGAGATAGACCAGCAGGGCGCCGGCCGCGATCACGCTCCACTCCAGCAGGCGCTCGTTCAGGAGCACGATCGGCACGACGAACAGCGCCAGCGCGGCCGCATCGACGTTCTCGATCCGCCGCAGGGGAAGGCGCACACTGGAAAGCAGGAACAGCGCGACCAGTCCCGCCAGGCCCAGCGCACTTTGACCGACCGCGCTGCCGATCCGCACGTGACCAGCCGCGTAGCGATTCAGGCTCGCGACGTCGCCGGCCCGCGGGACGGCCGCCTCCAGCACGATGCGGGGACCGTCGAAAAAGGCCACGCGGGTGCTGTGGTCGTCGAGCGGGGTCGTCTGCACGCGATCGAACGGGTGGCGCGCGAGGTGGCTGCGGGCAGCAGGGTCGCCGAGCACCGCGGCCCGCGCCGCACCCTCCGAGGGCCGGGCGGAGGAGCCGTCGGCGGAGCGCAGCAGCAGGAGCGCCACCAGCGCGAGGCAGAACACGACCACGACGAGCACGGGAGCGCCGCGCGGCCGGCCCAGCCTGGTCGCGTGTCGGGATCAGGACCGCCACACAGCCAAAATCGGCAGCGGAGCGGGTGGCGATTAGGCCCGGTGCCAGACCACCGGGCCCGCGGTCAGCAGATGGCCCGACAGCGGGCGCCCCAGCACCTCCTGGGCGCGGCGCGCGCAGCCCAGCAGGCGCTCGAGGTCGATCCCGGTCGCCACTCCCATCTCGTGCAGCATCGACACCAGGTCCTCGGTCGCGATGTTCCCGGTCGCCCCGCGCGGCACGGGGCAGCCGCCGAGCTCACCGAACGAGCTTTCGAACGAATCGATTCCGGACTCGAGCGCGGCCAGCACGTTGGCGAGGCCCTGCCCCCGTGTGTTGTGGAAGTGCGCGGTCAGCTCCGCGCCGGGCAGCTCGTCGCGAGCGCGCTCGAAGAAGCCGCGCACCTGCACCGGGTTCGCCATGCCGGTCGTGTCGCCGAACGCGATCTCCTCGCAGCCGGCGTCCGCGAGGCGCCGCGCGATTCCGAACACGCGGTCGAGTGGCACGTCGCCCTCGTACGGGCAGCCGAACGAAACGGAGATCACGCCTTCGCAGCGCAGGCCCGCGTCTCGCGCCCCGGCTACGACGCGCTCGAGCCCCGCGAGCGACTCCTCGATCGAGCGGTTCACGTTCCTACGGTTGTGCGTCTCGCTCGCCGACAGGAACAGATTCACCTCGTCGAACTCGAAGTCGCCGGCCAGCGCACGCTCGAGGCCGCGCTCGTTCGGAATCAGGACGGAATAGGCGACATCCGGGTTGCGCTTGATCCCACGAAGCACCTCCTCCGCGTCCGAGAGCTGCGGGATCACGTCCGGGCGCACGAACGACGTGACCTCGAGCCGCTGCAGCCCGGTCTGGGACAGGCAGTCGATCAGCCCCACCTTCTCGTCGGTCGCGATGACTTCGGGCTCGTTCTGAAAGCCGTCCCTGGGGCCGACCTCCCTGATGCGGACCTCTTCCGGCAGCACCCCTAGATCATGCCAAGGCCACCGCTCACACCGAGCGTCTGGCCGGTTACGTAGGAGGAGTCGGATGAGCACAGGAAGGCGATCGTGGCGGCCACCTCGTCGGGCGTGCCCGCTCTCCGCAGGACGGTCGACCCGATCATCGTCTTCTGGACCTTCGCCCCGAGCTCGCCGAGCTCACTCGCACGCCGGAACAGGGGCGTGTCGATCGGGCCGGGCGCGACGGCGTTGCAGCTCACGTTGAAGCGCCCACCCTCGCGCGCGATCGTCTTGGTGAACGCGATCACGCCGCCCTTTGCGGCCGAGTAGGCGGCCGAGCCGGACGAGCCGACGCGGCCCGCCTCGGACGCGACGTTCACGATCCGCCCGCCGCCCCGTTCGATCATGCCCGGCAGCACCGCGTGGGTCACACGCATCACACCCATCAGGTTGATGTCCACCACCCGCGTCCACAGCTCTTCCTCGGTGTCCTTGAAGAA
Organism: uncultured Solirubrobacterales bacterium; assembly: GCA_963816975.1. GTDB lineage: Bacteria > Actinomycetota > Thermoleophilia > Solirubrobacterales > JBBDJG01 > DASRIA01. Next base: position 205,089 of record CAWFMD010000003.1, read on the forward strand.
CCCGAACCAATCGGTGCCCGCGTTGTTGACGAGGATCGCGAGTGGTCCCATGTCGCGCTCCACGCACTCGACCGCGTGCCGCACGGAATGCGGGCTCGTCACGTCCATCTCGTAGTCGTTGCCGTTGGTGTCGCCCGCCACTTCGCGCGCACCGTCGAGGTTCACGTCGCACACCGCCACCCGCGCGCCCTCGGCGGCGAGCCGCCGGCAGGTCGCGGCGCCGATGCCGCTGGCTCCGCCGGTGACGATCGCGATCTGGCCCTCGAGCCTCACCGCCAGAGCCTATATTGCGGTGCACGCATGTCGCTTCCCCCCGGACCTCGCGCTCCGGCGCCCATCCAGATGTGGGAGTGGATCGTGCGCCCGATCCAGTTCCTCGAGCGCTGCTCGCTGCGCTACGGCGACGTGTTCACGGTGCGCTTCCCGATCGGGACCGTGATCTTCCTCGCGGACCCCGCGGTGATCAAGCAGGTCTTCACCGGTGACCCCGACACGTTCCACGCGGGAGAGGCGAACGCGACCCCGCTCGAGCCCTTGATGGGCCGCAACTCCGTGCTGCTGCTCGACGGGCCCGAGCACATGCGCCAGCGCAAGCTGATGCTCCCCTCCTTCCACGGTGAGCGGATGCAGCGCTACGGGGACGTGATGCGCGAGGTGGCCGAGCACGAGATCGCACGCTGGCCGATGGGCGAGCCGTTCGGGCTGCGGCCCCGCACGCAGGAGATCACGCTTCAGATCATCATGCGCACGGTCTTCGGGATCGACGACGCGGAGCGGCTCGCGCGCCTCGGCGAGCGCCTCGGTGCGCTGCTCGACATCGGTATGCAGAGCCGCGCGCTCGCGACGATCGCGCTGCCGCGGCTGCGCCGCACGATCGGGCGCCGCGTCTGGCAGCGCTTCCTGCGGCTGCGCGCCGCGGCCGACGCGGAGATCTACGACGAGATCGCGCGGCGGCGCCGCGCAACCGACGTCGAGGACCGCGATGACGTGCTCTCGATCCTGCTCCAGGCCCGCGACGAGCAGGGCGGCGCGCTCACCGACGAGGAGCTGCGCGACGAGCTGATGACGCTGCTGGTCGCCGGCCACGAGACGACCGCGACCTCGCTGGCCTGGGCATTCGAGCTGCTGCTGCGCCACCCCGAGCCGCTGGCGCGCCTGCAGGCAGAGGTCGAGCTCGGGAACGGAGCGGGCGAGTACCTCGACGCCGTAATCAAGGAGACGCTGCGCATCCGCCCGGTCGTGCCCGGTGTGATCCGCAAGCTGACGGCGCCGATCGAGCTGGCCGGCCATGAGATCCCGGCGGGGATGCGCGTCGCGCCCAACATCTACCTGACCCACCGGCGCCCCGATGTGTTCCCCGAGCCGGAGCGGTTCCGGCCCGAGCGGTTCATCGAGCGGCCCGCGGAGACGTATTCGTGGATCCCGTTCGGCGGCGGCGTGCGGCGCTGCCTGGGCGCGGCGTTCGCGACCTACGAGATGAAGGTCGTGATCCCCGCGATTCTGAGCGCGGTGCAAATGCGCGCGGTCACTGCGCAGCCGGAGCGAATCCGGCGGCGGGCGATCACGTTCGTCCCGGAGCGGGACGGGCGCGTGGTCGTGGAGGCACGGCGCGCGCCCTCGCAGACCGCATCGGCGGAGGTCGTCTCCGCCTGAGGCCACCGATCTGCCTGTCGCCGCCCTGCCTGTAGCCTTCCCCGCCCATGGCGGGTCGCGAGGAGATCGCACAGGCGAGGCAGACGGTCACGATCATCGGCGGCACAGGCGCGCTCGGTTTCGGGCTCGCCGTGCGCTGGGCGATCGCGGGAGTGCCGATCGTGATCGGCTCGCGTGACGCAAGCCGCGCGCAGGAGGTGGCGGGGCGTGTGATCGAGCGGGCCGCGCAGGGCGGCGCGACGGACCCGCGTGTCGAGGGACTCGAGAACGAGGACGCCGCGGCGCGCGCCAACACCGTCGTGCTGGCCGTACCGTTCCGCGCGCAGGCAGAGAACCTCGCCAACCTGCGCAACTCCATGCAGCCGCAGACGATCCTGATCGACGCGACGGTGCCGCTCGCGGCGGCGGTCGGCGGGCGCGCGACCCGGACGCTCGGGGTCTGGCAGGGATCGGCGGCCGCCCAGGCCGTCGAGATGGCGCCGCGCGGCGTGACCGTCGTGTCCGCGCTGCACACGGTGAGCGCCGCCGCGCTGTCGGATCCGTCCATCGCGCTGGACGAGGACGTGCTGATCGCCGGCGATGACCGCAAGGCCAAGGACGATGTGGCCGAGTTGATCAGGCGCATCCCGGGCCTGCGCCCGGTCGACACCGGCGACCTCGAGGTATCGCGCATCCTCGAGCAGCTGACCGCGATGCTGATCTCCGTCAACAAGCGCCACAAGATCAAGCACTCGGGCATCCGCATCACGGGCGTGTGATCGTCCTCCTTTCCGGCGGCACCGGCGGCGCGAAGCTCGCGCGCGGCCTGCTGGACGAGCTGGGACCGGACCGGCTCGCCGTGATCGCCAACACGGGCGACGACATCGCGGCGTTCGGCCTGCACGTCTCCCCCGACCCGGACCTCGTGACCTACTGGCTCGCCGGGGTGATCGACGAGCAGCGCGGCTACGGCATCGCAGGCGAGACGGAGCACGTATTCGAGCGCGTCGTGGAACTCGGGGGCGAGAGCTGGTTCAGGCTCGGCGACGCGGACCTCGCGACGTGCCTGCTGCGCACGCAGATGCTGCACGACGGCGCAAGCCTCACGCAAACCACGCGCGTGCTCGCGGAGGCGCGCGGAGTGCCGGCCGCGGTGCTCCCGATGTCCGACCAGCCCGTCCAGACCCACGTCCGCACGGAGGGCGAGTGGCGCCACTTCCAGGAGTACCTGATCCTGCAGCACTCCGAGCCGCCGCTCGAGGGCGTCGAGTTCCGCGGCGCCGAGCAGGCCCGGATCACCGCCGAGGTCGCGCTGGTCCTGCGTGAGGCCGAGCTGATCCTGATCGGTCCGTCCAACCCGATCGCCAGCATCGGCCCGATGCTCGCGATCCCGGGGATGCGGGACGCGCTGGCCGGCGCGTCGGCTCCCGTCGTCGCGGTCAGCCCGCTGGTGGGCGGCCGCTCCCTGAAGGGCCCGACCGAGGCGTTCATGCGCTGGGCCGGCCTGCCCGTCGACGACGGCGGCGTGGCCGCAGCCTACGCAGGGATCGCGCAGGGCATGGTGGTGGACCGCGGCACGCCGACCGGACCGCCGTCGGCCGCCGGAGTTGTCCTGTACCAGACGGACACGCTGATGGAGGGCTCCGAGGGACGGCTGCGGCTGGCCCGCGCGACCCTCGACTTCGCGACCACCCTGACGTAGGGTTCGCGCCGCCGTGGCCACCGCAGCGATCCTCCCCGTCAAGCGATTCGACCAGGCCAAGCAACGGCTGGGCGAGGCCCTCGGCGCGTCCACGCGCGTGGCGCTGGCGGCCGCCATGTTCGGCGACGTGCTCGCGCAGATCGAGCGGGCCGCCTGCCTCGACGAGATCCTGGTGGTCTCCGGCGAGCCCGCGGTCCACAGCCTTGCCGCAGAGGCCGGCGCGACCCTGATCGACGACCAGGCCGAGAAGGGCCAGTCGCAGGCCACGCTGGCCGGATTGGCGCGGGCGGCGGCCAAAGGTTACGACCGGGCGCTGCTGGTCCCCGGCGACTGCCCGCTGGTCGACCCGGCCGAGCTCGACCTGCTCGTGCGCGGCTCCGCGGACCACGACGTGGTGGTCGTGCCCGACCGCCACGACCAGGGCACGAACGCGCTCCTGCTGGATCCGTCCGGCCCGTTCGAGCCGAAGTTCGGCCCGGGCTCGCTGGCGCGGCACCTGGAGCATGCACAGGACAAGCGCCTGCGACACATCGTCACCACGGTGCCGTCACTCGGCCTCGACATCGACACCGGGGCCGATCTCGATCAGCTGGTCCTCGCGCTCGACGACGTGCACGGGCGCGCAGCGCGCACGCGGGGAGTGCTCAGCCAGATCGGCCGCATCAGCCACGCCGCGGCTTGAGCGCCGCGGCGCTGCTTGCGGCGGCGGTCCCGGGGCTCCCCGAGGTGCACCCGGGCGACGACCTGGCCGCGATGATCGCGGCGGCCGCCGAGATCGGCGACGGCGACGTCGTGGTGATCAGCCAGAAGATCGTGTCCAAGGCCGAGGGACGCCTGGTGGCACTCGCCGGCGTGCAGCCGTCGCAGCGCGCGCTGGAGCTCGCCGATGCGCTCGACAAGGATCCGCGGGTGGTGCAGGTCGTGCTCGACGAGAGCACCGAGGTGCTGCGCTCCGAACGCGGGGTGCTGATCACCCGCACCCGGCACGGACTCGTCTGCGCGAACGCCGGCGTGGATCGTTCGAACGTTCCGGGAGGCGACGTCGTGTGCCTGCTGCCGCTCGACCCGGACGCCTCGGCGCGCCGGATCAGGGCCGGGCTGGGGAGCGGCGCCGCGGTCGTGATCGCCGACAGCTTCGGGCGCGCCTGGCGACTCGGTCAGGCGGACGTCGCGATCGGCTGTGCCGGCATCAGGTCGCTCGACGACCGCCGCGGCACCACGGATGCCGAAGGCCGCGAGCTGATCGCCACGGTCGATGCGATCGCCGACCAGGCTGCGTCCGCGGCGGCGCTCGTGCGCGACAAGGCCGGCCGCGAGGCCGTCGTGATCGTGCGTGGGCTCGCGCGCTTCGTGACCGCGGAGGACGGGCCCGGCGCGGCGGCCATCATCCGGCCCCGCGCCGAGGACCTGTTCCCGTAGGCGTGCGCCTTACGGGACCAGCACGGCGGCGCCGCGGAGGTTCCCCGACTTCAGGCGCACGAGCGCCTCGTTGGCATCGGCGAGCGCGAACTGCTCGACCTCGGTGTGGATCGACATGCGAGCCGCGAGTCGCATGAAATCGTGCCCGTCCGCGCGTGTCAGGTTTGCCACGCTGCGCACGACGCGCTCTCCCCAGAGCAGGTCGTAGGGGAACTCCGGGATCGGGCTCATGTGGATTCCGGCGCACACCACCACCCCTCCCCTGCGCACCGCACCAAGGGCGACCGGCACGAGCGCGCCCACGGGCGCGAAGATGATCGCGCTGTCGAGTGCGACCGGGGGCTGCTCCCCGGGCCCGCCGGCCCATTTCGCCCCCAGCTCCCGCGCAAACGCCTGGCCCGCCGCGCCGCGCGTGACGACGTACACCTCGTGCCCGCGGTGACGCGCGACCTGGATCACGATGTGCGCCGACTGGCCGAAGCCGTACAACCCGATCCGCTCGGCATCCGCGAGCGGCGGCGTACGCGCGAGCCCCAGCGCCCGGTACCCGATTAGCCCCGCGCACAGCAGCGGCGCGGCCTGTGCGTCGGGGTATGAGTCCGGCAGGGGCAGGGTGAAGTCGGCGCGCGCAACCGCGAACTCGGCATAGCCGCCGTCGCGCTGGTAGCCCGTGAACGTCGGCGAGTCGCACAGGTTCTCGCTGCCCGCGCGGCAGTATGCGCAGGTGCCGTCGGTGCCGCCGAGCCAGGGCACGCCCAGGCGGTCGCCGGGCTCGATGCCTGCGACCCCCTCTCCCACCCGCTCGACCACACCTACGACCTGGTGGCCGGGAATCAGCGGCAGCTGCGGGTCCGCCAGCTCCCCTTCGACGACGTGCAGGTCGGTGCGGCACACGCCGTTCGCGGCGACCTTCACGAGTAGCTCCCCGGGCCCCGGCTCCGGCACCGGAAGGTCGCTCAGCGCCAGCGGCCGGGTGTCGACCGGCGCCGGAGCGGTGAGGACCATCGCTTTCAGTACGTCTCGATGATCTTGTAGAGCGTGTCGCGCTGCGCCGGCCTCCGGCCGCCTTGGCGAGCCGCGGCGATCAGCTGCTCGGGCGTCACCAGGACGCCGTGGTAGGAGCCCGCCATGCGCGATATCGATTCCTCCATCAACGTCCCGCCGAGGTCGTTCACTCCCCAGCGCAGCGACTCCGTCGCGGCGTCGAGGCCCATCTTCACCCAGCTCGCCTGCAGGTTCGTGACGGTCTCACCCAGTGCGAGCCGGAAGACCGCGGTGTGCTTGAGGTTCTCTTCGCGCGAGATCTCCTCGATCCCGTGCGTGCGCCCCAGCATGGTGTGGAACGGGATGAAGCTGAGCGGCACGAACTCCGTGAAGCCGCCGGTGCGCTCCTGCAGCTCGCGCACGACGCGCATGTGCTCGGCCAGCTCCCACGGCTCCTCGATGTGGCCGAACATCACGGTCACGGTCGAGCGCAGGCCGGTGCGATGCGAGGCCTCGATGATCTCGACCCATCGGTCCACCGGCAGCTTGTTCGGGGAGATCCGCTCGCGCACTCCGTCGTGCAGCACCTCCGCGGCCGTGCCGGGAGTCGAGCCCAGACCACACTCGACGAGGTACTCGAACACCTCCTGCGGCGGCTTGCCCGAGCGCTCGCACATGAAGTGGACCTCCATCGGCGAGTACGCGTGCAGGTGCAGCTGAGGCGCCACCTCCTTGGCCAGCTTCAGCCAGCGGCCGTAATGCTCGAGCGTGTAGTCCGGGTGGATGCCGCCCTGCATGCAGATCTCGGTGACCCCGAAGTCGACCGCGTCGCGGATCTTCGCGGCGAACGCGTCCTCCTCCACGTGGTAGGCGTCGGGCGAGCGCTTCCCCTGGCCGAACCCGCAGAACGCGCAGCCCACCTGACACACATTGGTGAAGTTGATGTTCCGATTCACGACGAAGGTCGCGGTGTCGCCCGCGAGCCGGGCACGCAACTCGTCCGCGGCCGAGCGCATGTCCTCGATCACCTGCGGCCGCCGCTCGGCGAACAGCGCCGTGAGCTGCTCGCGCGTGAGCGCCGCGCCGTCGCGCGCGCGCTCGATCGCGCGCGGCGCGAGGTCCGCGCGAATCGGCACGTCCTGCCGGCGCCCGGAGCCGTGCCGCGGGATGAACGACCAGTACTTCAGCTTGATCGTGTCCAGCACGCCCTGCGCGATCCAGGCGGGATCGATGTACTGGGGGTAGACGCACAGTCGCTCCGTGAGCGCGTAGCCCTCCGGCTGGAGTTGCTTGCGCACCTGGTGTGGACTGGGGAACGCGTGCTCGGGCGAGATGTGGTCGCCGTTGGCGGATAGGCCCCCGAGGTCGGTTGCGCCGGCGCGCACCAGGTCGAGCCACCAGTCCGACAGGTTCGGCGGGATCTGAATGCCGACGTCGGGCATCAGCTCGCGGCAGCGGACCACGAGCCGCTCGAGGTCGTCGATCGAGATCGGATTCGCCCACTCGGGCAGCGGCAGCCGGCCCTCGGCGGTTGCGCCCTCCTCCCATCGGCGCCGCGCGGCCTCGTCGGCGATCTGCGCCACCTCCCGGCCGTGGTAGCGCGGGTGCGGAACGAAGTTCTGGAGGATCACCTCCTGCAGGTGGCCGTGGCGGCCGTGCACCTCGGCGAGCGCCTCCAGCGAGCCCATGCGCTCCTCCTCGGTCTCGCCGATGCCGACGAGGATGCCGCTCGTGAACGGGATGCGCAGCCGGCCCGCCGCCTCGATCGTGGCGAGCCTGCGCGCCGGGTGCTTGGTCGGGGAGCCGGCGTGCACGGTTTGCATCAGGCGCTCGGAGACCGACTCCAGCATCAGGCCCATCGATGCGTTCACCTCGCGCAGGCGGGCCAGGTCGGCCCCGTCGAGCACACCCAGGTTCGAGTGCGGCAGCAGGCCGCGCTCGAGTGCCCGCTCGCAGGCCCAGACCACATAGGAGGTGAAGTCCTCGTGGCCGTACTCGCGCAGCCGGCGCGCGACCTCGGCGTTCACCTCGGGCCGCTCGCCGGTCAGCACCAGCAACTCCTTGCAGCCGCGGCGCGCGGCGCCGTCGAGCATCTGCTCCACCTCGTCCGGCGCATAGAGGTGCGGCCGGTGCGTCGCGAACGCGCAGTACTTGCAGTAGCACTGGCACGTACGCGAGAGCGAGAGCGTGAAGTTGCGCGAGAAGGTGACGCGTCTCACGGTCGCAGGGAGTCTAGTGACCGCCTCCACCCGTCCAAAGAAAGGGGCGGCCCGGAAGCCGCCCCTTCGAACTCGTTGTGGCGCCCGCCTACTGCGGCGGGTTGACGTCCTGGCGCAGGCCCTTGGGTCCGGTCTCGGGCGTCGCCGCACGGACGGGCGGGCCCTCGACGAACAGGTACCAGTACGTGAGCGCCGCGAGCACACCTCCCACGATCGGGCCGAATATGTAGATCAGCGGCGTCTTGTCGAACACGTCGCCGTTGACCAGCGCCGGCCCGAACCAGCGGGCCGGGTTCAGCGACCCTCCGGTCAGGGGGCCGATGATCAGGACCGCAAAGCCCAGCGTGCCGCCGATGGCGAGGCCGGACCAGTCACGCGCCGCACGCGGGTTGACGGCGACCGCGACGACCGCCCACACGAGGAAGAACGCGCCCAGCATCTCCGCGACGAAGCCCTGGAAGTCACCGCCGAGGATGCTCAGGTTGAGCGCCGCGGCGCCCAGGTTCTGCTGATCAGCGAGGTCGTCGATCAGCAGGAACTTCGTCATCAGAGCGCCCGCCACCCCACCCGCGAGCTGGAGCAGGATGTAGACGGCGGCGTCGGTCGGCCGGATCTTGCGCAACGCCAGCAGCGCCAGGGTGACCGCCGGGTTCACGTGCGCGCCGGAGATGCTGCCAATCGTCATCACGATCATGAACAGCACGAGGAAGTGGACGAGGCCGACCACCGCCCAGTCGGAGCCCGTCCCCTGTGAGTTGACGAACAGCGAGACCGCCAGCGTGATGGAGAACACCAGGACGAATGTGCCGATGAATTCCGCTACGTACGCAGCGGGCGATCGTTGTTCGATTGCAGCCGCAGCCGCTGACCGTTCCAATGGAAGACCTCCGGATAGTTGCAGTCGGTCCTAGAGCGCCGTGAGTGTATACCGAGAACCGGCGTTGCGTGGCCCCTGCGAGGTCCCCCGCGAGCGGCGTTTCACGGCGTTTGCAGCGCTATTGGGCGCGACGCTGGACGAACTCGCGACGCACGCTCTCCCCGCGGCCCCACATGGGCACGACCTCGACCCGGCCCTCGCGGACCTGCCGGACGGCCATCTCACCATGGATGCCGGCCGAATCCAGCTGCAGCAGCACGCCGTGGACCGTGGGCGCGGCGGCGGCGTGGCCGAACTCGTGGGCGCAGCGGATCCGCCAGTGCCAATCGTGCCGCGAGTACCCCTGTGCGTTGCATTGGGCGACGATCACGGCCGCCTCCACGTAGCGCCGCTCGTCCGCGATGCGCAGGTCCAGCTCGAGTGCCGTCCAGTCGCGCGGGAGCGCGTCGACGATCCGGTTGAACTCCTGGGCCAGGGGCACGGCCGAAGGGTACTGGAGCGCCTGCGTACCATTGGACCCATGGCGACGCGCGCACGGAGTCCAGTCGAGCACGAGCACCGCGTCCTGACGGAGGGGGCGGGCATGCTCGAGCGCCGCGATCGCGCTCACCTCACGCTGCGCGGGCCCGACGCACTCGAGTACCTGCAGGGTCAGGTCACGAACGACATCGAGGCGCTCGCGCCCGGCGAGGGCTGTTACGCCGCGCTGCTGAACCCCAAGGGACGCATCCTCGCCGACATGCGGGTGCTCGTGATCTCGCCGCAGGAGCTGTGGCTCGACCTCGAGGGCGTCGCGCACGATACGGCGCTGCGGGAGCTGACCATGTACAAGATCGGCCGCCAGGTCGAGATCTTGGACGCGGGCGCGGACCGGGCGGTGCTCTCGGTGATCGGACCCCGCGCCTGGGAGGTGCTCGAGCGCGCCGGCATCGCCGACGGGTCGCCGCCCGTGCCTGAGCACGCATGGGTGCGGGGCCGCGGCGACGCGGTCGTGGCGGCCACCGATGTCGGGTGCGACCTGATCGCGGCGCCTTCTGACGTGGCGTCACTCGCCGAGGCGCTGACCGGCGCCGGCGCCGAGCCGGTCTCGACCGGCGCCGCCGAGCTGGTGCGGATCGAGCAGGGCCGCCCGCGCTACGGCGTCGACATGAGCGAGGAGAACCTGCCGGGAGAAGCGGGCATCGTCGAGCGCGCCGTGAGTTTCACCAAAGGCTGCTACGTCGGCCAGGAGCCCGTCGCGCGCATGTTCCACAAGGGACACCCGAATCGCCACCTGCGGGTGCTGAAGCTCTCCGCCCCGGTGGAGACCGAGACCCCGGTGGCGGCCGGCGGCAAGGAGGTCGGCCGGATCACCACGGCAGGGGTGTCCCCGACCCACGGTCCGATCGCGCTGGCGATCCTGCGCCGCGAGGTCGAACCGGGTGACGAGGTGACGGCCGGGTCCGTGACCGCGAAAGTCGTCGCGCCACCGCTCTGACGCCCCCATCCCTCCAGAGCACCCGTCATTTGCGGCTGAGCAAATGACGGCATTTCTCTAGACTCCCGCTCCTCATGCAGTCCCGCAAGGCGACACCGGCGCAGCGCACGCGCCGTCTGGGCGCGGACAGCCCCCTGCTCGGCGGGCGGATCCCCGCCGAGGCGGGCGACGAGGAGGCATTGCGCACCCGGTCCGCGTACGACGCCGACGCGGATGTCTATCGCCTGCCCGCGCCCGAGGCGCCGGCCTCACCGCCCCCGCTGCGCGACCTCACGGGGCTCATCTCACCCCCCGACCCCGAGCGACAGGTGGACGACTGGGGGCGCTCCGAGCGTGTGTACCAGCTGATGGAACCGGTGATGAACTTCTACTACCGGTACTGGTTCAGGGTGGAAGTCGAGGGTCTCGAGCACGTGCCCGCGTCCGGCGGCGCGCTGCTCGCATCCAACCATTCGGGTGCGCTGCCCCCTGACGCCCCGATGATCATGCAGGCGGTCCGCAACGAGCACCACAGCCCGCGTCCGCTGTACATGCTCGGCGAGCACTGGTTCAAGGGTTACCCGGGCGTCGGGATGCTCGCGAACAAGATCGGGATGGTGGCCGCGCATCCGGCCAACGCGCACCGCCTGCTGCGCGACGAGGGCCGGTTGGTGCTCGTCTTCCCGGAGGGCCAGAAGGGCACGCGCAAGCTCTTCTGGCAGCGCTACAAGCTGCGACGCTTCGGGCGTGGCGGTTTCGTCAAGACCGCGATCCGAGCCGGAGTCCCGATCGTGCCGATCGCGGTGATGGGCGCCGAGGAGGCGATGCCGATCTTCGCCCACGTCCCGCTGCTGCAGCGCCTGACCGGGCTGATCTACTTCCCGATCAACCACGCCTTCCCGCACTTCGGCCTGCTGGCCGGGGGCATGTACCTGCCGGCGAAGTTCCGGATCCGCTTCCTCGAGCCGGTGCGCTTCGAGCGCCATGGGCCCGACGCCGCCGACGACGTGGCCTTCGTCCAGCAGGTGGCGGACGACATCAGGGCGCGGATCCAGGACGCGCTGAACGCGATGCTCGGGCAGCGCCGGTCCGTCTGGTTCGGCTGACCGCCTCAGGTTTTGGGCGCTTTTCGGATAGGGTCCGCGCCCTGAGGAGGACGAGGAGATGCTGACCCGGAGGTCGATTTCGCACGCCCGCGACCGGCGCGCGCTGCTGCCGGCGGCGCTGGCGGCGCTGGCGCTTGCCGTCGCCGGGTGCGGTGGCAACGACGAGGCGCGCAGCCAGCAGCGCCCGCCCGTCCCGATCAACGTGTCCGTGCTGATCGGGCAGGAGCGCATCACGGCCTCCCCGGCGAAGTTCGGCGCCGGCCCGGTGAGCCTCCTGGTCGCGAACCAGTCGGGCGCCGCGCAGAACATCACGATCGACGGCCCGCGCCTGACCCGGACCGCCGGCCCCATCCCTCCGGGCGACACCGCCACGGTGAAGCTCACGCTGGGACCAGGCGATTTCACGATCTCGCCCGAGGAGTCCGCGGGCATCGACCCGGCGGCGATCGCCGTCGGTCCCGCGCGCCCCAGCGCGCAGAACGACCTGCTGCTGCCCTAGATCGATCACGCGCGACCGTGTGTCGCGTCGCACACAAGATTACCGTCACGCCTGCAATAATTGCGTTCGTGCAAGTATCTCCCGCTCGCAGGCAAACCCCGGCGCCCTCGCCCCCCGCACTCGCCCGCCAGCTTTTGGGCTTCTTCCGCTTTGCCTGGGCCAGCGGCGATTCCGAGTTCCTGCGCGAGGTCTCCGAGCTGGAGCTGACGTTCACGCAGTTCAAGGCGCTGATGCTGCTTGCGCACGATCCGGACGAGCTGTCCGTGAAGGACGTCTCGGAGCGGCTCGGGATCTCGTTCCCGGCCGCCAGCCGGGCGGTCGAGCCACTCGTCCAGCGCGGGATCGTGGAGCGCACGGAGGATCGGCTCGACCGCCGGGTGAAGCGCGTGCGCACGACCAAGCACGGCGAGCGCCTCGTGGAGCGGCTGATCGCGACGCGCATCGAGTCCTTCGAGCAGCTGCTCGGCGGCTTCTCGGTCACGGAGCGACGTAAGCTCGGCGACGCGCTGGAGGAGATCCTCGCGCGGCCCGAGGTCGCGCGCTACTGCCCCAAGGGGACGCGCCGATGACCCGCCTGCGTGGGCTCACCGAGGAGAACCGGAAGTGGTGGACGCTCGGTTCGATGTGCTTCGCGCTCTTCATGATCATGCTCGACAACACGGTCGTCAACGTCGCGCTGCCGTCGATCCAGTCCGACCTGAACGCCTCGCTGTCGGCCCTGGAATGGACGGTCAACGTCTACACCCTGACGTTCGCCGTGCTGCTCGTGACGGGCGGGCGACTGGGCGACATCTTCGGCCGCCGCCGCGCATTCATGTTCGGCGTCGTGGTGTTCGCACTGTCTTCGGCGACCGCCGGCCTCGCGCCCAGCGATGCCTGGTTGATCGGCAGCCGCGCGCTCCAGGGCATCGGCGCCGCGTTCATGATGCCGGCGACGCTGTCGATCATCACCAACGCGTTCCCGGCCCACGAGCGCGGGAAGGCGATCGGCACCTGGGCCGGTGTCTCGGCACTCGCGCTCGCGCTCGGGCCCGTGGTGGGCGGCTTCCTCACCGAGGAGGTGAGCTGGCGCGCGATCTTCTTCCTGAACCTGCCGGTCGCCGCGGCGGCCGTGTTCGTGACCCTGTTCGCGACGAAGGAATCGCGCGACCCGACCGTGCCGCGCACCGTCGACTTCCCCGGCGTGGCGGCGATCACCGTCGGGATCGGCGCGCTGGTACTGGCGCTGGTCGAGGGCAACGGCTGGGGCTGGGGCTCGCCGCGCATCGTCGCGCTGCTGGCCGCCTCGCTGGCCGGCCTGGCGGCCTTCATCGTCGTCGAGCGCCGCGCGAAGTTCCCGATGGTCGAGTTCTCGTTCCTGCGCAGCCGCGCTTTCGTGGGCACCAACGGCATCGCGTTCGTCGTCTCGTTCTCGATGCTCGCGATGTTCTTCTTCATGGCCCTGTACATGCAGAACATCCTGGGCTACTCGCCCCTCGAGGCGGGCATCCGCTTCTTGCCCTCCACGGTGGTGATCATCGTGATCGCCCCGCTCGCCGGGCGGCTCACCGACCGCATCGGCGCGCGCGCGCCGATCGCCGTGGGGCTGTCGATGGTCGCGATCGCGCTGTTCCTGCAGTCGCGCATCGATTCCGGCACGACGTACTCGTACCTGCTCCCCACCTTCTCGCTGATGGGCTTCGGCATAGGGCTGACCATGTCCCCCATGTCGACGGCCGCAATGAACGCGGTCGACACCACCAAGGCGGGCCTCGCCTCGGGTGTCCTGTCGATGAGCCGCATGGTCGGCGGCACTTTCGGCGTGGCGGCGGTCGGCGCCCTGTTCCAGCACATCAGCGACAACCGGCTGGAAAGCCGCCTTGCCGGCCTGCCCCTGAGCTCCCAGCAGCAGTCCTGGTTTGCCGACAACCTCGGCTCGGGCGACGTGTCGGGGCGGCTGGCGCAGCTGGACCCGGTCACCGCGCGCGAGGTCAGCGGCATCCTGCGCGACACGTTCGTGGACGCGCTGTCGGCCTCGCTGAAGCTCTCCACCGCGGTCGCGGCGGCCGGTGTGGTGATCGCGCTCGTGATGCTGCGCGGCGCCCGGGCGCCGGCACGCGCGGGCCTGTCCCCCGCGGTAGCACCGGTCGCGCAGCGCCCCGACTGAGCGCAGCGCAGGGGCTCGCCCCGCAGCCTCCCGCGGCACGGACCGATAGCATCAGCGGCCCGCTCAGAACCCGGTCCCACGGAGGTAAGCGCCTTGGCACAGGCAGATGTGAAGAACGTGAGCCAGCTCGATGTGGAGCCAGGCGAGCTCCCCAAGACGATGACCGCGTGGGTGATCCGCCAGGATCGGGAGGGCGAGCCCAAGGACGCCTTCCAGATCGAGGAGATCGAGGTGCCCGCGCCCGGCGCATTCGAGGTGGTGGTGCGGGTGATGGCGGCCGGGGTCAACTTCAACAACGTGTGGGCCGCGCTCGGCAAGCCCGTCTCGGTGTTCCGCTACCACCCCGACGAGGACCACCACATCGGCGGCTCCGACGCGTCGGGCGTCGTGTGGAAGGTCGGCGAGGGAGTGACCAAGTGGAAGGTCGGCGACGAGGTCGTGATCCACTGCAACCAGGCCTCCTACGAGGACGTCGAGGTGCACGGGCTCGACCCGCTGGCCGCCCCCTCCCAGAAGATCTGGGGCTACGAGACCAGCTGGGGATCGTTCGCGCAGTACACGAAGGTCCAGGCCCAGCAGCTCGTGCCGAAGCCGGCGAACCTCACGTGGGAGGAGGCCGCCTCCTACGGCCTGACCTACTTCACGGCCTACCGCATGCTGATCGACCAGGTCAAGCTGCAAGCCGGCCACCGCGTGCTGATCTGGGGCGCGGCCGGCGGCCTGGGCGTGTTCGCCACCCAGCTGTGCGCGCTCACGGGGGCAGACTGCGTCGGCGTCGTCTCCTCCGACGGGAAGGGCGAGCTGGTCAAGCAGCTCGGGGCGCGGGACTTCATCAACCGCAACGAGTTCGCCGGCATGATGCGCAAGGGCGGCGAGTCGCCGGACGAGGAGAAGGAGCGCTTCAAGCAGTCGCGCGCGTTCGGCAAGCGCGTGAAGGAGATCCTCGGCGACGCTCCCGACGTCGTGTTCGAGCACGTCGGCCAGGCGACATTCCCCACCTCCGTGTTCGTCGTGAAGCCGTTCGGCAAGGTCGTGATCTGCGGCGCGACCTCGGGTTTCAACCTCGACTTCGACGTGCGCTACCTGTGGATGCGCCAGAAGCAGATCATCGGCTCCCACTTCGCCAACGCGTGGGAGGCGACCAAGGCGAACGAGCTCATGGCGCAGTCCAAGATCCGCCCGGTGCTGTGGCGCGTGATGCCCTTCGAGGGCGTCGCCGAGGCACATCAGCTGATGCACGAGAACAAGCACCTCGGCAAGATCGCGATCCTCGTGGGCGCCGATCAGGAAGGCCAGGGCAAGACGGCCGACGGACCCGGCGCGATCCGCGCCGAGGTAGGCAATTGAGCCGATGGAGCTGCTCGCCTCGAGCCTTCCGTCGCGGCGATCGAGCGGGCGCCGGCTGATGGACGCGGTGCAACTCGACTACGAGGTCACGCCCTTCCGGGCGCAGAAGTTCTTCGACCTCTATCGCCCCGCGATCAAGCGCCCGCTCACGTATGGAGCCTCCGGGTTCCTCTTCTACCGCAGCGAGGAGGACCCCGAGCACTTCGTGCATCTGATCATGTGGGAGGACCGCAGCGGCTTCCAACGCTGGTGGTATTCGCAGGAGATGCAGGACATCCGGGTCGCGATCTCCGGGCTCCACGGGCAGCCGCTGCTGCCCAAGTGGAACACGGTCCTCGAGCAGGACTAGCCCATCGGAGTCAGCCGGTAGTCGGGACACCGTGCCGGTGGGCTCGCTCGCCGTGGCGCGCGGCGCCCACGATCGTCACTGCCCCGAGTGCCGCGAGCGCCAGGACCCCGAGGCCCCAGCCGAGGCCGGACAGCTCGGCGCCCCAGCCCAGCGCGTGGTCGAGCGACCACCGGCCGGCGCCGTTGAACGCGAGCGCGACCGGCGTCAGGGCGAACAGCAGGGGCAGCTCCGAGCCGCCGTTGGAGTTCCAGATCCCCTTGCCGCGGTGCGCGGTCAGCGCGGCGACCAGCATGGTGGAGGCGATCAGGACCGCCGCCAGCGGGATCAGCAGGCCGAGCGCCAGCAGCAGGCCGCCGGCGAACTCGTTGAAGCCCGCGGCCAGCGCCATGGGTCGACCCGGGCGCATGCCCATGGTCTCCATGAATTGACCCGTCCCCGCGGGGCCATGGCCCCCGAACCAGCCGAACAGCTTCTGTGCGCCGTGACCCATCAGCAGCACGCCGGGGACCACGTGTAGAAGGAAGAGCCCAAGTTCCATGCGATTCTCCTAAGGATTGTAGTTACAATAGTTGCTACTGCAATCAATATAGCAGGTATAGTTGCGTGCGCACTGATATGGCCGATCAAGCGACAGTCGAAGCCGCCGCCTGTAGCGGCGCGGACGTGGAGGCCTTCCGCTCCTTCATGACCGCGCACGCCTTCCTGGTGGGTGCGCTCGAGCGCGCGCTGTCCCGCGCCGAGCTGCCTCCCCTCGCGTGGCACGGCGTCCTCACGGCACTCGCCGCCACGCCGGATGGGCGGATGCGGATTCACGAGCTGGCCGACGCGGTGGCGCTCAGCCGCAGCGGTCTCAGCCGCCTGATCGATCGGATGGAGAAGGAGGAGGTCCTGCGCCGCGAGCGCTGCCCGAACGACCGCCGCGGGGCCTATGCCGTGATCACGGATGCCGGCCGGGACGTCCTGGAGCGGATGCGCCCGGTGTACCGGGCGACGGTCGACGAGCACTTCCTGCCGCACCTCGGGGACGAGGCCGAGCCGATGCGCGAGGCGCTCGACCGGGTGGCCGAGTCCGCGCGGACGGCATGTCCGGCGGATCTGCCCTAACCCTGCTCCAGGGGCGCCATCGTCAGCCCTGCGTCGTTGAGCTGCTCCCAGTAAAGCTCGGCGGGCTCGCGCTCACCGGACCACACGATCGCCCGGCCGCTGTTGTGGATCTGGTCGGCGAAGCGGTAGCCCTGGTCGATGCTGACGCTCGGGATCACTGCGGCGAGCGTCTTCGCCACATGATCGAAGGTGTTGTGGTTGTCGTTGCGCACGATCACGCGCCATGCGCCGTCCCCCCCGGTCCCGGGCCCGCCCACACGCGGTCGCTCGACGGTCTCGGTCGCCATCAGACGGACGCCCGCTGGTGTTGCTTCAGCCAGTAGCGGCGCAGGCCCCCCCAGCGCTGCTCCACCGGGGAGCCGACCTCGAACATCGCCGCGACCTCGTCGCCGACCGCCTCACGCGTGCGGCGCTCGGTCTCGGTCACGAAGGCCGCGACCGCCTGGTCGGTGTCGCCGTGCCGCTCCAGCAGGGTGCGCACGAGCTGTGCCTGCTCGTCCAGGCCCTGCTTCATCCGGCTGAGGTGGCTCTGCGGGTCCTCCACGATGCCGAAGTGCGTGAGCGCGAGCCGCGCCGGCTCGCGCGCGGCGACGAGGTCGATCGAGCGCTGCCACGCGGCGACGTCGATGTCCGGCGGCGGCGTGGGTGCCCGCACGTAGTCGGCAGGCGGGATGCGCACCCCCGCCACATCACCCACGTAGGCGGTCCCATCGCCGGTGTCGAAGTACACCACGTGATGGGAGGCGTGGCCCGGCGCGTACTCGACGTCGAATCGGCGTCCCGCCACCGACAGCGTCTCCCCGCCCGCGAGCGCGTGCACGTTGCGCTCCGGGACGGGCACGACCCTGCCCCACAGCGGCCCCATCTCGTCGCCGTAGATCCGCGCGGCGCTGCTCAGCAGGCGCGCGGGGTCCACGAGGTGAGGGGCGCCCCGGGCGTGCACGTACACACGGAGGTCGGGGAAGCGCTCCACGAGCGCGCCCGCCGCTCCGGCGTGGTCGAGATGGATATGGGTCAGGAGCAGGATGCGCGGCTGCTCCGACAGGCCGGCAAGCAGGGTTTCGATCCGGCTCTCGGGACCCGGATCGACGATCGCTCCGCCCAGCTCCCATGCCCCGATCACCCGCTCGCGGCCCTGCTGGAGCACGTCGATCAGCCTCGCGTCGCCCGTCATGCGCCGAAGGCTATCGGGGGCACCCCATTAAACTCACGTCGTGAGCTGGAGTAGGAGGCGTGATGGCTGAAGACCAGGGCAATGGCGCACGCGGCAACGGTCAGGCTCGGCTCGACGAGCTGATCCGCTCGAAGGAGGAAGAGCTCAAGCGCCTCCACGACGCGCGGCGGCGCTGGGAGGAGGGCCCGCTGGCCAAGTCGCTCGAGAAGTCGGGCGAGCGGCGCGAGCGCTTCGAGACCCTGTCCGGCATCGAGACGGACCGCGTCTACACACCCGAGCAGGTCGGCGACCTCGACTACACGCGCGACATCGGGTTCCCCGGCGAGTTTCCGTTCACGCGCGGCATCCAGCCGACCATGTACCGCGGCCGGCCGTGGACGATCCGCCAGTACGCGGGGTTCGGCACACCGGAGGCCACGAACGAGCGCTTCAAGTTCCTGCTCTCACAGGGGCAGCCCGGCCTCTCGACGGCGTTCGACCTGCCCACGCAGATGGGACTGGACTCCGACGACGAGCGCGCCGCCGGCGAGGTCGGCCAGGTCGGCGTCGCGATCGACTCGCTGGCGGACATGGAGACGGTCTTCGACGGCATCCCGCTGGACCGCGTCTCCACGTCGATGACCATCAACGCTCCCGCGCCGATCCTGGTCGCGATGTACGTTGCGGTGGCGGACAAGCAGGGCGTTCCCCGTGAGCGGGTCTCGGGCACCGCGCAGAACGATGTCCTCAAGGAGTACGTCGCGCGTGGCACCTTCATCTATCCACCGAAACCGTCCCTGCGCCTGGCGGCCGACCTGATCGCCTGGTGCGCGAACGATGCACCGCGCTTCAACGCGATCTCGCTGTCGGGCTACCACATGCGCGAGGCGGGCTCGACCGCCGTCCAGGAGATCGCGTTCACGTTCGCGAACGCGATCGCCTACATCGAGGCCGTCACCGAGCGAGGCGTCCACGTCGACACGTTCGCGCCGCGTTTGTCGTGGATCTTCAACACCCACATCAACTTCTTCGAGGAGATCGCGAAGTACCGCGCGCTGCGGCGCCTGTGGGCGCGGATCATGAGGGAGCGCTTCGGCGCCACCGACCCGCGGTCGATGATGCTGCGCACGCACACGCAGACGGGCGGCTCGACTCTCACCGCACAGCAGCCCGAGAACAACATCGTGCGGGCCGCGGTGCAGGCCCTGGCCGCGACGCTCGGCGGCGTGCAGTCGATGGCTCTCTCCTGCTATGACGAGGCGCTCGCGATCCCGACCGAGAAGGCACAGAAGATCGCCGTGCGCACCCAGCAGATCATCGCCGAGGAGATCGGCGTGACCGACACGATCGACCCGATGGCGGGCTCGTACTACATCGAGTGGCTCACGGGTGAGCTCGAGCGGCGCGCGGGCGCGGAGATGGAGAAGATCGCGAAGATGGGCGGCGCGGTCGAGGCGATCGACTCCGGCTACTACCACAAGGCCATCCTGGACGAGGCCTACCAGTGGGAGCAGGACCTCAACTCCGGCGAGCGCGTGGTCGTCGGAGTCAACAAGTACCGCGACGACGACGAGCCGGAGCCCGATTACTTCAAGGTCGACCAGGCGCTCGCCGCAGCGCAGCGGGTCAAGCTCGAGCACCTGCGCGCCGAGCGCGACTCCGCAGCCGCGGACGCTGCGCTGGCGCGTTTGCGCACGACGGCCGAGGGCCGCGAGAACATGATGCCCGCGATCATCGACGCGGTGCACTCCTACTGCACCCTGGGCGAGATCTGCGGCGCCATGCGCTCTGTCTTCGGTGAGTACAAGGCGCTGGCCACCATCTAGGAGGCCGTCATTTCCTTAGCCGGAGATGACGGGAGCTCCATGGGCGCGCGAGGCCGTCAGCTCGCCCTGCTGCTCGGCACGTTCGCGGTCGCGACGCTGATCGCGAAGGCCGTTGGAGCCGGATGGGGGACGTCGGCCGGCGTCGGCCAGATCGCGTTCGCGGCCGCGCTCGTGGCGACGCTGTTGCGCGCCGACTGAAGCGCGCACGGTCCCTCGAAGCACGCAGTAGAGTCAACCCATGCGGCGCGTGGCAGGGATCCTCGTCGCGGTCGCGGTGACCGCGTTTCCTGCCCCAGCGGCGGGGGCCGGGCTGTCGTTCAAGCCCTGCGTGCGGGGCTCCCAGATCGAGTGCGGGGAGCTGCCGGTGGCCATCGACCGGTCCGGAACGGTGCCGGGTTCGGTGCAGCTGCACGTCGAGCGCCTGAAAGCGCGGGGAGCCCGCACCGGGGCGTTGATCACCCTCGCCGGCGGGCCCGGCCAGTCGGCCACGCCCTTCCTGATCGACTGGGCGGGAACGTTCTTCGCCGCCGGCCGCAACCGGGACCTGGTGGTGTTCGATCAGCGTGGCACGGGGCTGTCCGGGGCACTGCGCTGTCCGCAGCTGACGGTGCCGATCACGCGCACACCGGTGGGGCAGGCCGAGCGGGCTGCGGCGTGCGCCCGGCAGCTGGGCGCCAGGCGCGCCTACTACACCACCCGCGACTCCGTAGAGGATCTGGAGGCCGTGCGCCAAGCGATCGGCGTCGAGCAGATCTCTCTCTTCGGCGTGTCCTACGGAACGAAGCTGGCGCTCGCCTACGCGGCGCGCTATCCGCAGCGGGTCGAGCGGCTGGTGCTGGACTCGGTGGTGGAGCCCACCGGCCCGGGCGCCTTCTCGCAGGAGAGCATCGGCGCGATTCCGCGAGTGCTGCGGAGCCTGTGCCTCAAAGGCTGCGAGGACATCACGCCCGACCCGGTGGCGGACGTGGCCACCCTGGTGGCGCGGATGCGCAGCCGGGGATTCGTGTACGGCCCGCTCGTGTCCGCCAAAGGCCGCCGGCACCGCGCACGCATCGGCAGCGTGCGCCTGCTGGACCTGCTGTTCGCGGGTGACTTCGACCCAACGCTGCGTGCACGGTTTCCCGCTGCGGTGCGATCGGCGCTGGCCGGCGACCCGGCCCCGCTGCTGCGACTTGCGCTGAGCGCGGAGCGCGGCGGCGGCCCGGTGCCGGTCGAGCTCCTCAGCGACGCGCTCTACGCGGCAACCGTGTGCGAAGAAGGACCGCTCGCGTGGGACCGCACCACGCCGCCCGGCCCGTCCCGCATCACCGCCGCGGAGGCTGGATTGAGAGCGCTGCCGAGCGCCGGGCTCAGCCCGTTCGACCGCACCACGGTGCTGTTCGCCTCTCCCACCGTCCAGCTGTGCAGCCGGTGGCCCTCCGCCGCGAGCGAGCCTGCGATCCAGGATGGTCCGTTCCCCGCGGTGCCTGCGGTGGTGCTGGCGGGCGAGGACGACCTGCGCACGCCACTCGAATCGGCACGACGCACGGCGGCGCGGATCCCGGGCGCCACGCTGATCTCGGTACCCGAGATGGGCCACTCGGTGCTCGACGGCTTTCCGCGTACCTGCGGCCTGCGTGCCGTC
Source organism: uncultured Solirubrobacterales bacterium (assembly GCA_963816975.1). Classification (GTDB taxonomy): domain Bacteria; phylum Actinomycetota; class Thermoleophilia; order Solirubrobacterales; family JBBDJG01; genus DASRIA01. The sequence goes on from CAWFMD010000003.1 coordinate 226,532, forward strand.
GACGACTTCTTCAGCGGCCGGGCGCTGCGCCGCTGCCCGCCCCGCCGGCGGGAGTTCGGGCCGGAGCCGATCGCGCCCCGTTCGGTGTCCGAGTTGGCGCCACAGCCCGGCGTGCGGGGGCGTGCGGGCCGGACGGTATCCGCGGTCGTGCTCACGCTGGTCGACTCCCTGGACCAGGTCTTCTCGGCCGCGCTGAACGCCTCCCCGGACCAGGACGTGCTGCACGTCGGGGGGCTGCGCGCCGGATATGCGCGCGCGGGCCTGCGCACGCTGGAGCTGCACGGGATGTCGTACGTGCCGCGGGTCCGCGTCCGCGGGACCTTGCGGATGACGCGCGAGCCACACGGCGTGATGCATGTGACGGGACGCTCGGTCGCGCGCGGGCGACTGGTGTTTCGCAGGGACGGCTCGGTGACGGGCCGGCTCGGCGGCAAGCGGGTGCGCATCGCGCGGGCCGCTGCCGCGACTAGCCGACTAGAGTCCAGCGCGTGGCGGGCCTCGGCAGCTTTATCTCGGTGGGCAGATCGCTCGACCAGGCGCTCGCGCGAGTCAAGCGCGCAGATCACCTGGGGTACGACTCCGTCTATGTGACGCACATCGCGGGGCGCGACTCGCTCACGCTGCTGATGGCCTACGCGGCCGCGACCGAGAACATCAAGCTCGGCACAGGCGTGATCCCGATCTACTCCCGCACTCCCGTCGCGATGGCGCAGCAGGCCGCCACGATCGACGAGTTCTCCAAGGGGCGAATGGTGCTGGGTCTGGGGGTCTCGCACGCGGTCACGGTCGAGAACTGGTACGGAACCAGGATCGAGCGGCCCGTCGCGGCGATGCGCGAGTACGTCGCGGCGGTGCGCGCGATGCTCACCGGCCGCGAGGTGCCGGAGGGCAAGTACTTCCCCACGAGCTTCCGCTTCATGGGTTACGAGCCGCGGCCCGACCTGCCGATCTACGTGGCCGGGCTGTCGCCGAACATGCTGGAGCTAGCCGGCGAGGTGGCGGACGGAGTGATGCTGTGGCTGTGCAACCCCGGCTACATCCGCGACGTGGTGGTGCCCGCGGTCCGGGCCGGCCGCGAGCGGGCCGGGAAGAGCATGGACGCGTTCGACGTCGTCGCGGCCGTGCCCTCCGCCGCCACCGACGACCGCGCCGCCACATGGACGACAATGCGCAACGACCTCGTCACCTATTGGAGCCTGCCCTTCTACCGCGCCATGATCGAGCGGTCCGGCTTCGGCGATGACATCGCGGCCTTCGACGCCGGGATGCAAAGCGGCGACGTGGAGGTTGCGAAACGCGGCATCTCGGACGGCTTCCTCGAGTCCCTCACGGCGATCGGCTCTCCCGCGGACGTGCGCGCCGGAGTGCGTCGCTACCACGAAGCGGGCGCTACGTCACCGTGCGTGGGAGCAGTGCCCGGTACGGACTTCGAAGCAACGCTGGCAGCCGCCGCTCCCGGTCACTGAAGAAAAAGCTTGCCGCCTGGACGCATGTTGACTACCTTGGAATACGTCACGGATGGCGTGATTCAGGTTCGCAGCAGGACTCGCATCAACCCGCACCGCATCTCCGGCCAGCGCAGCATCGCGGCTGACCGGGACACATCTCGAGGATCATCGGCCGCCGGGGGGCTCCGCCGATGGTCCTCGAGAATGTGGCGGTTCCAGCACTCCCTCTGAACCTGATGACCGCGGGCTAGACTTGGCGGCATGTCCATGCGGCCTGCGGAGCAGCTGCGCGACGGCCACGGTCGGCCGATCGGCGACGTGCGCGTGTCCGTCACGGATCGCTGCAATTTCCGCTGCCAGTACTGCATGCCCGCCGAGGGGCTGCCGTGGCTGGACCGATCGGAGATCCTGACCTTCGAGGAGATCGATCGCCTGGTGCGGTTGTTCGTCTCGATGGGCGTCACCGACGTGCGGCTCACCGGCGGCGAACCGCTGGTGCGACGCGACGTTGCGAACCTGGTCGGGATGCTCGCGCGAATCGACGGGCTGCACGACCTCTCACTCACCACCAACGGCTACCTTTTGGAGCGCATGGCAGGCGACCTGGCCGCCGCGGGGCTGCGGCGGATCAACGTGTCGCTCGACTCGCTGTCGCGGGACCGGTTCTTCCAGATGACCCGGCGCGACGCCCTTCCGCAGGTGCTCGCCGGCCTCGAGGCGCTCGAGCGCCATCCGGCGATCGGCCCGATCAAGGTGAACTGCGTCGCGATGCGCGACTTCACCGAGGACGAGGTGCTGCCGTTCGCGGAGTTCGCGCGGCGCAAGCCCTACGAGGTCAGGTTCATCGAGTTCATGCCACTGGATGCCGATCGGTCATGGTCGGAGGACCGTGTGCTGAGCGGCGCCGAGGTGCGGGACCTGATCCACCGCGTCCACCCGCTCGAGGCGACGCCGCGCGATCCCCACTCGACGGCGCGCGTCTACCGGTTTGCGGACGGCCGCGGCGAGATCGGGTTCGTGAACCCCGTTTCCGAGCCGTTCTGCTCCGACTGCAACCGCGTGCGGCTGACCGCCGAGGGAAAGCTCCGCACATGTCTTTTCAGCATGCACGAGACGGACCTGCGCGAGCCGCTGCGCGCGGGCGCCGATGACGTCGAGCTGGAGCAGGTGATCCGCGCTGCCGTGTGGCGCAAGGAACTCAAGCACCACGTGAGTGAGCCCGGCTTCCGGCAGCCGGCCCGCACGATGAGCCGGATCGGCGGCTGAACGTGGCCGAGGCCGAGAGCCCCCGCCCGCCGGAGCGCCGCGCCGAGAGCGACGACGGCAGGCCGTGGCTGCGCTGCTACCGCTGCTGGTCGCAGAACCTCGAGGCCCAGGTCCACTACGACGCGATCCTGCGCATCGATCCCGAGTCCGGGACCTTCACCGAGCGCGTGGACGAGGTGCAGGAGGCGGTCGTACAGTGCCTCGACTGCATGCACGACCAGCCGCACCTGACCTTCACCGACGGCCACGTCGAGCCGATCGAGGACCGCTGGGAGCGGATGGTGACCGGGACGCCGTGGGTCGCCTCCTGCACCGTGACGGTCGACCAGGACCTCGTCGAGGTCTGCTCCGGGCCGGAGGCCGCCGACTCCCTCACCTACGGAGCGTTCGGCGAGGGGGGCACACGCGAGTTCTTCACCCACGTGCGCTTCCACAAGCACGACGAAGACAAGATCACGATCCACCTGCTGGTGGAGCTGTACGCGCGTACGGCCGAGGAGGCCGGCGAGGTGCTCGAAGAGGCCTCACGCGGCGTGCTCTCGATCACCTCGCTCGCCGAGGAAAGCCGGCCCCCCGCGGCCGAGTCGAGCGAGTCGCACTAGCCGCTGCGCGCTAACCGCGGTGCGCGGCTTAGGGTGTCCCTGGCACCCACAAAGTGTCGCACGACGGACTTAGAGGTTCGCGGCGTGGCGCGCGACTTCGTCGCTACCCGCCGAGCCGCTCCTCCAGCTGCTCGAGCTGCGTTCGCAGCTCGGCCGGCAGGCGCTCGCCGAAGCGGGCGTAGTGCTCGTGGATCGTGGGCAGCTCCGCGCGCAGGCCCTCCGCGTCGACCCGCAGCAGCTCCGCCATGTCCGCGGCGCTCACGTCGAGCCCGGTCGTGTCGATCCCGCCCTCGGCCGGCACCAGCCCGGCCGGGGTCTCGACCGCGCCGGCGGAGCCCTCGCAGCGGCGGAAGATCCACGCCAGCACGCGGCTGTTCTCGCCGAATCCGGGCCACAGGAAGCTCCCGTCGTCGTGCTTGCGGAACCAGTTGACGTGAAACAGCCTGGGGAGCTTCGACGCATCGCCCTCGCGCCCGATGCGCAGCCAATGCGCGAAGTAGTCGCCCATGTGGTAGCCGCAGAACGGCAGCATCGCGAACGGGTCGTAGCGCAACTGGCCGACAGCGCCGGCCGCAGCCGCCGTCGTTTCCGACGACATGATCGAGCCCATGAACACGCCGTGCTCCCAGTCGAAGGCCTCACGCACCAGCGGCACGTTGGTGGCGCGCCGCCCGCCGAACAGGATTGCGTCGATCGGCACGCCGGCGGGGTCCTCCCACTCCGGCGCGATCGAGGGGCACTGCCCCGCCGGAGTCGTGAACCGCGCGTTCGGATGTGCGGCCGGGTGGTCGGCATCCGGGGTCCAGTCGTTCCCGCGCCAGTCGATCGCGTGGTCCGGGGGATCCTTCGTCATGCCCTCCCACCAGATGTCACCGTCGTCCGTGCGCGCCGTGTTCGTGAAGATCGAGGACTCCCGGATCGTCGCCATCGCGTTCGGGTTGGTCTGCTCGCCCGTCCCCGGCGCGACGCCGAAGAAGCCGGCCTCGGGGTTGATCGCGTAGAGGCGGCCGTCGGGTCCGAACTTCATCCACGCGATGTCGTCGCCGACCGTCTCGACCTTCCACCCCGGAAGGGTCGGGATCAGCATCGCGAGGTTGGTCTTGCCGCACGCTGACGGGAACGCGCCCGTCACGTACTTCGTGACCCCCTCCGGCGAGGTCAGCTTCAGAATCAGCATGTGCTCGGCCATCCAGCCCTCGTCGCGCGCCATCACCGACGCAATCCGCAGCGCGAAGCACTTCTTGCCGAGCAGCGCGTTGCCGCCATAGCCCGAGCCGTACGACCAGATCTCGCGGCTCGCCGGAAAGTGCACGATGTACTTGTTGGTCTCGTCACAGGGCCACGGCACGTCGTCGGCACCGTCTGCGAGCGGGTGCCCGACCGAGTGCAGGCAGGGGACGAAGTCCCCGTCCTCACCCAGCACCTCGAGCGCATCGCCGCCCATGCGGGTCATGATCCGCATGCTGACCGCGACGTACGCGGAGTCGGTGAGCTGCACGCCGATGTGCGCGATGGGGGAACCCAGCGGGCCCATCGAGAAGGGGACCACGTACATCGTGCGGCCCTGCATCGATCCACGGAACAGCTCGGTGAGTGCCTCGCGCATCTCCTGCGGGTCCCGCCAGTTGTTCGTGGGACCGGCCTCGGCCTCGCGCTCGGAGCAGATGAAGGTGCGGTCTTCGACGCGCGCCACATCTCCGGGATCGGAGCGCGCGAGATAGGAGTTGGGGCGCTTTGCAGCGGACAGGCTCTCGAACGTCCCCCGCTCGACCAGTTCCTGACACAGCGCGTGGTACTCCTCCGCCGAGCCATCGCACCAACGGATCGCAGCCGGCTGCGTGAGTGCCGCCACCTCCTCGACCCACGCCCGCAGGCGCTCGTGGTGTGTCGGTGCTTCCTGGTCCTGCGTCGTTGCTGCGCTCTCACTCACGATTGATCAGCTACTCCTTTTTCCGCCGCGCGATCCGGCCATTCTGCCGGATCGGCGGGCGATCAGCGTTGGCCGGCCTACTTTCCCGGCGTCCTGCGGGGGACCAGCACGGCGCGACGAAAGGTCGCCACCAGCTCGTTCCGTTGGTTGTAGACATCTGTCCTGACCCGCACTACGCCCCGGTCGGGCTTGGATTGCGAGGCTCGTACCTCCAGCACCTCGGACTCCGCGAACAGGGTGTCGCCGTGGAAAACGGGCGCCGGATGGGTCAGCTCCTCCGTGGCCAGGTTCGCGATCGCCTTGCCCGAGACGTCCGCGACCGACATGCCGAGCGCCAGCGAGTACACCAGCGGCCCGACCACCACGTTGCGGCCCTGCTGCGACTGCGACGCGTACAGGTCGTTGATGTGCAGCGGGTGGTGGTTCATCGTGACCAGGCAGAACAGGTGGTCGTCCGCCTCGGTCACGGTCTTGGCCGGCCAGTGCTTGTAGACCGCACCCTGCTCGAAGTCCTCCAGGTAGCGCCCGTAGGGCCGCGCACCCGTCGCCTCGCGCGAGGCCTGGTCGAAGGTAGTGCCCTGCTTCGGATCGGTCTCGGCCAATTGCTCAGAGCCTCCGTTTCTTGGTCTTCTGCCGTTGCTCGTGACGTTCGATGACCATACCGATGAGCTTCAGGATCTCCTCGCTCCCGGCGACGCGCACGTAGCCGTTCTCATAGGCGTCGCGCCAGTGCTGCAGGCGCCCATCCTTCGCGAGCTCGTTGAAGTGCGAGCGCGGCGCGACCACCATCACCTTCGCATCTCCGGCCGGATCCTTTCTGATGTCGACGTGCGGGAACTCGACTCGCCAGGTCTGCGATTCACGGCGAGCGCGCAGGTCGAGCCGAATCACGAGCTTGAGCTGCTTGAGGGCGGGGATCTCCTCGAGAAAGCGCCGGGCTCCCTCCTCGATCAGTTTCTGCGTGTCCGATGACACAGGGCCGGAAGGGTATCCGAGCCCGTCGATCCCAGTGTCCGGCGGCCGGCGCGCGATGCGGACGGTATCCTGCGCGAACCATGTTCAACAAGGAAAAGCGACAGCAGGCCAAGGCCACCAAGGCGTATCTGAAGGAGCAGATGAAGCCGCGGCCGACGTTCGACCAGAGGATGGAGCGCAAGGCCGAGGTCAAGGAGAAGACGAAGGCCTCCGACGAGCGCGAGGAGGGCATCCGCACCCGGCTGAAGGCGATTCACGCCGGAGAGGCCGGCGGAGACGTCGCGCAGATGGGCTCGGACCTCCTCTATATCGGGCAACTGTCGGAGGTCCACGTCCAGGTCCAGGACCAGTTCAGCACTCCGGAGAAATGCATGACGCGCTGGATCGTGCACGCCAAGCACGACAAGGAGTTCCTGGGGATGGCCCCCACCGGGCGCGAGGTGAGCTTTTCCGGCGTGACCGTCAGTTACTTCGCGACGATCAGCAAGGCCGGCGTCATGGCGAGCATTCAGAGCGGTGCTCCGAGCGTCACTCAGGAGTATCAATACTGGGACATGGTGGCGCTGCTACAGCAGATCCAGGCGCCCTAGGACAGGCCGGCTAGATCTTGTGGCGCTCGAGCAGCTTCTTGCCGATCACCATGCGCTGGATCTCTGAGGTGCCTTCGCCGATCAGCAGCAGCGGCGCGTCGCGGTAGAGGCGCTCGATCTCGTACTCCTTCGAGTAGCCGTAGCCGCCGTGGATGCGGAAGGAGTCCTCGACCACCTCCTTGCCGGCCTCCGACGCGTAGAGCTTCGCCATGCCCGCCTCGACGTCCGAGCGCTGCCCGGCATCCTTCATCCGCGCCGCCTTGAAGGTCAGCAGGCGCGCGGCCTCGACCTTCGTCGCCATGTCGGCGAGCTTGAACTGGATCGCCTGGTGCTGAGCGATCGGCTTGCCGAACGTCTTGCGCTCCTGTGAGTAGCGCAGCGCCAGCTCCAGCGCGCGCTGGGCGATGCCGACGCCGCGCGCGGCCACGTTCACCCGGCCGACCTCGAGCGCGTCCATCATCTGGCGAAAACCTTGGCCGAGGCCGCCCTCCTCGCCACCGAGGATGCGATCGGAGGAACAGCGATAGCCGTCGTAGACCAGCTCCGTGGACTCCACGCCCTTGTAACCCATCTTCTTGATCTTGGGCGGGATCGTGAGGCCCGCATGGTCGCCCGTGTTCTCGGCGGCGCCCGGCTCCTTCTCGGTGATGAAGCAGGTCATGCCCTTGTAGGGCGGGTCGGCCTTCGTGTCCGTCTTCATCAGCACGAACACGACGCCGGACAGCAGCCCGTTGGTGACCCACATCTTCTGGCCGTTCAGGACCCAGGCGTCGCCGTCCTTGGCCGCGGTCGACTTGATGCCCTGCACGTCGGAGCCGACCTCGGGCTCGGACAGCGAAAAGGCCGCGCGCAGCTCGCCGGTCGCCATCTTCGGCAGGAAGTACTCCTTCTGCTCGTCGGTGCCGAACTTCATCAGCAGGTACGAGCCGATGAAGTGCGTGTTGACGACGCCGGAGATCGAGATCCAGCCCCGTGAGAGCTCCTCGACGATCATCGCGTAGGTCGTCAGGTCGAGGCCCATCCCGCCGTACTCCTCGGGGATCGTGACCCCGAACAGGCCCAGCTCCTTCATCTGCTCCACGATCGGCTCCGGGAAGGAGTCCTCGTGGTCGTAGTGCTCCGCCTGCGGGATGATCTGCTCGTCGGCGAATTGGCGCACCATCTCGGTGATCGCGCGCTGCTCGTCGGTCTTGTCCAGAAGCTCGGGGGCTGCGGCCATCTCGTTGACTCCCTAATCGGTTTCCTGCCCGGAAGGATATCCTTCGCCGCCCATGAGGAACCCGCGCGACTTCTTCCAGCCCCTCGCCGTGGGCGCACCCGACCCGGTCGTCGAGATCCCGTTCCGGCCCTCGCGGATGATCCATTTCTTCGACGCCTCCAACGAGAAGATGGCCGCCAAGGTCCCCGACATGGCCCGCCAGGCCGACATCCTGCTGGGCAACCTCGAGGATGCCGTGCCGGTCGACCGCAAGATCCCGGCCCGCGAGGGGCTCGTGCGGGTCGGCAAGCAGGTCGACTTCGGAGACACTCAGCTGTGGACCCGGGTGAACAGCCTCGACAGCCCCTGGGTGCTGGACGACCTCACCGAGCTGGTCACCGAGATCGGCCACAAGCTCGACGTGATCATGATCCCCAAGGTCGAGGGCCCCTGGGACATCCACTACGTGGACCGGCTGCTGGCTCAGCTCGAGGCCAAGGCCGGGCTGCGCAGGCCGCTGCTCGTGCACGCGATCCTGGAGACCTCGCTGGGCGTCGTGAACCTCGAGCAGATCGCCACCGCCAGCCCCCGCATGCAGGGCATGAGCTTCGGCCCGGCCGACCTGGCCGCGTCTCGGCGGATGAAGACCACGCGCGTCGGAGGCGGCCACCCGGGCTACCGCGTGATCGAGGACCCGGACCCCGACGATCCCGAGGCGCCGCGCGCGACCGCCCAGCAGGACCCATGGCATTACTCGATCGCCCGCATGGTCGATGCGTGCACGTCGGCGGGCATCCTGCCCTTCTACGGTCCCTATGGGGACATCAAGGACACGGAGGGGTGCGAGACGCAATTCCGCGCCGCGTTCCTGCTCGGCTGTGTGGGGGCATGGTCGCTGCATCCCGCCCAGATCGAGATCGCGAAGCGGGTGTTCAGTCCCCCGGCCGACGAGGTGCGGTTCGCCAAGAAGGTGCTGGAGGCGATTCCCGACGGCCGCGGCGTGCACATGATCGACGGCAAGATGCAGGACGACGCGACCTGGAAGCAGTGCAAGGTGATGGTGACCCTGGCGGAGATGCTGGCGAAGAAGGACCCTGAGCTGGCGCAGGCCTACGAGCTGACGTAGCGCACCAGCGTGCGCAGGGGCGGGATCAGATCCCGCCCCTGCGCCGGTGGCGCCTGTCAGCCGCGTTCTACGGCTTGCAGATGCCCGCCGGTGTCTGCGTCGTCCCCTTGTTGCCCTTCCAGGTGTTGGCGGTGCCGGCGGTCTCCGCCCCGACCGAGTCGTCGTGACAATCGTGCTCGGCGTTGTTGAACGCCTTGTTGTCCTTGAACTCGTTGCCCTGCGAGTCGACGTCGGCGTACAGGCCGTCGAAGATCACGTTGTCGTGACTGTCGTTGTGCGAGATCTTGGACAGGTCGGTGTCGAACAACGAGATTCCGTCGTCGTTGTCGAAGACGTCGTTGTCCTCGACCTTCACGAGGCCGGCTCCGGCGGAGAACACGAGCACTCCGGTGCCCGATCCGAAGGCCGGGTTGCCACCGAACTTGTTCTGGCTGACCTCGTTCTTCTTCACCTCGCCGCCGGCGCCACGACTGATCTGCACGCCGTTCGGTGCGATGAACGGCTGCACCACGAGCGCCGCGAGGATCTGGTTCTTCTCGACCTTCGCGACGGAGCCGGCGTTGTCGACCACGACCCCACCCTTCTGGTACTCGTCGATCAGGTTGTACTTGACCTCGGCGGTCGAGACCGAGGCTTCGGCTTGCCGCCCGACCTGCACGGACAGCCCGTCCTGGCAGCCATACAGCGCGGGGTTGATGTCGCGGATCAAGGTGACGTGGTTGTCCTTGATCTTCGCGTCCAGCGAGTTGTCCACGAACACCCCTCGGTGGACGGCAGGGCCGGCCACGCAGCCGCCCGACGTGTACGGGCCGCTGATCACGAAGCCGGTGACCTCGACGTCGTCGGAGTCCCGGATCAGCACGAGCGCATTCGGCAGCGCCGTGGCGGGCGGGAACTGGATCGTGGCCTGGAGCGTGTTCTTGGCCTCGAGCTTGAGCTTGTCCTTGCTCTCGATCCGGACCTGCTCCGTGTAGGTGCCCGGGCAGACCTTGACCTTGTCCCCCGGAGCGGCGGCCGTCACCGCCGCCTGGATCGAGGTGAAGTCGGCTTTCGGGCACTCGGCCAGATTGTCGTCGACGAGGCGCTCGGCCGCTGTCGCGGGTCCGGCGTTCATCGCCACGATGCCGATCGCCAACGCCATTACGGCGAGCGTCGCTCTGCTTCGCATAGCTGCTCCTTTCGTCGGGGCGATCCCGTAGCACGTGGCGCGGGTCGCCCACATCCGTGGGCGCGTTGCCGGACATGGGGCGCCCGGCGCCCACCTACCCCCTGTCGAGCCGCGGCGCGCGCGGGGAGCCTCGTGCCACGGCGGCAGAGCGCGCCTATCCTACAGTCGCCCGGTGGCCCGGTGAAGACCACGCTCGGTGATCGCCGGCCCGCGCGCCCGCGCCCGCCCCGCTAGGGTTCCTCGGCCGCGATGAGGTTCTACGAGTACGAATCCCGGGAGATCGTCAAGCGCGCGGGGATCCCGGTCACCAAGTACGGCTTCGCCACGACGGCGGAGGAGGCGCGCGCGATTGCAGCGGACATCGGCGGGCCGACTGTGATCAAGTCCCAGGTGTTGACGGGCGGCCGCATGAAGGCGGGCGGTGTGAAGTTCGCCGACTCGCCCGACGAGGCCGCCGACCACGCCGCGGACATCCTGAAGCTCGAGATCAGCGGCCACATGCCGCGCGGCGTCCTGGTCGACCCGAAGGCGCAGCTCAAGCAGGAGTACTACGCCGGTGTCGTGTGGGACGGCGTCCGCAAGCAGCCGGTGATGCTGTTCAGCGACATGGGCGGCATCGACATCGAGGAGGTCAACGAGCAGCACCCCGATCGCGTCGGCCGCGCGCACCTTTCGAACCTGGTCGCGGCGCCCGACTTCCGCGCGAAGGAGGTGATCGCCCAGACCGGCGTGACGGGACGGCAGCTGACACGCGCGACGCCGATCCTGGCGCGGCTGGCACGCCTGTTCAGCGACTACGACATGACCCTGGCCGAGATCAATCCGCTGGGTGAGCTCGAGGACGGCAGCTTCGTCGCGCTCGACGCCCACATGGAGATGGAGAACGAGGCGCGGCCACGCCAGCAGGCGCTGTTGAAGGAGCTGGGCGTGGGCGGCGAGGAGACGCGTGAGGCGCGCGAGGCCACGCCGTTCGAGATCGCGGGCGAAGCGGTCGACGCGCTGGACCATCGCGGGGTGGCCGGCAACGTGACCGAGTTCGACGGGAACCTGGGCCTCGTGATCGGTGCCGGCGGCGGCAGCCTCACGCTGTTCGACGCAGTGCGCAAGTACGGCGGCAGGCCCGCGAACTACTGCGAGATCGGCGGGAACCCGTCCGTCGCCAAGGCCGCGGGGCTCGCGAAGCTGGTGCTCTCCAAGCCGGGCGTCGACAAGATCGCCGTGATGATGTCGATCGTGTCGAACACGCGAGTCGACATCGTCGCGCGCGGCGTCGTGAAGGCGTGTCTCGAGCTGGGCTACGACCCGGCCGAGAAGATCGCGATCTTCCGCATCCCCGGCGCCTGGGAGGACGAGGGCTTCAAGATCCTCGCGAAGTACGGCGTCGAGTACTGCGATCGTTCGGTGTCGATGCACGAGGCGGCGAAGCGCGCGGTGGAGAAGATCCCCGCATGAGCATCCTGATCGACGCGCACACCACGTTCATCGTGCAGGGCATCACGGGCCGCGAGGCGGTGAACCTCACACGGGAGTGCCTCGATTACGGCGCGGGCGCGAAGGTCGTGGGTGGCGTCACTCCCGGCCGCAAGGGCCGCGACGTCCACGGCGTGCCGGTGTTCGACACCGTCGAGCAGGCGGTCGCGCACCACGGCTCCCCGATCTACGGCTCTGTCGTGACCGTCCCCCCCGCCTTCACCAAGGACGCCGTGTTCGAAGCGCTCGAGCACGGCATCGAGCTGATCGTGATCGTGACGGAGCGCATTCCACGGCGGGACGTGGCCCAGATGGTCGAGCTCGCGGCGCAAAAGGATGCGCGCATCATCGGTCCCAACTGCCTCGGTGTGATCGTGCCCGACGTGGTCAAGATGGGCGGCATCGGCGGTCCGGCGAAGGACGCCGCCAAGGCCTACACACCGGGCTCGGTCGGCGTGATGTCGCGCAGCGGCGGCATGACCACCGAGATCTCGAGCACGCTGACCGCCGCCGGGCTGGGACAGTCCACCGCCGTGTCGATCGGCGGCGACGCGATCATCGGCTCGACCTACACCGAGCTGATGCCGTTGTTCGAGGCCGACGAGCAGACGCAGGCGATCGTGATCTACACCGAACCCGGTGGACGCATGGAGGCCGAGCTGGCGGAGTACGTGACCGCGAACGACAGCCGGCTGCCGATCGTCGCGTTCATGGCCGGGAAGTTCATGGACGAGATGCCCGGCATGAGCTTCGGCCACGCCGGCACGATCGTCGAGGGCAAGGCCGACACGGCCGGCGAGAAGATCGAGCGTCTGCGCGAGGCCGGCATCGCGGTGGCAGAGGAGATCGCCGAGATTCCCGGCCTCGTGATGGAGCGGCTGGGACAGGAGGTGGCCTCGTGAGCGGCGCCACGACGCAGAGGTCGCTGTTCATCGACGTCGAGGTGGACGACCCGGCTGCGCGCGACGCCGAGATTGCGCAAAAGCTGACGGAGGTCTGCCCCGTCGACATCTTCGCGCAGGCTGACGACGGGACGCTGCGCATCGTCGCTGAGAACCTCGACGAGTGCGTGCTGTGCTACCTGTGCGTGGAGGCCGCGCCGCAGGGCACGGTGCGCGTGATCAAGCTCTACGAGTAGCGGAGTTCCTGAGGGCTGCCTCAGTCCTTCCGTTCGTCCGGAGCGCAGCGGGACAGCATGGGATCGATGAGTTGTGCTCGTCGCGCCGGTCTGGTCTGGCGGACCGCGCGCATGCAAAGGAGCTGAAAGCATGGACACGGCGCTGACCGTCGTCGAGGTGCGCGCCGGCGTGAGGCTCTGACCGCAGACCCTCTGAAGGCACGCAGGAACGCCGGCAGATGATCGGCGCACCCGAGCACGCCGGCTTCCAAGCCGTGCCGCGCCGCGTAGCATCTGGGCATGGCGGCGACTGACAGCTCCGTCCGCGACGCGATGAGCGCCGGATCGCCGCGAGTGCCCGCGCACACCAGCATGGCCGCGGCCGCCCATGTGCTGTGGGAGCGCAACTGGCTCCCGCTTCCCGTGCTGGACGACGACCAGCGATTGGTGGGCGTGCTGTCCGCGCACGACGTGGCCCGCGCGGTCGCCCAGCGCCGGGACCCCGAGCAGACGACGGTGCGCGAGATCGCCAGCACCGACCTGCCCACCCTCGGGCCCGACGCATCGCTGGAAGAGGCAGCGGCCACGCTCGAGCGCTCCGGCAGCGCCCTGCTGCTGGTCGTCGAGGACGCGAGGTTCCTCGGTGCGCTGACCCTGAGCGACCTCAAGGGCCACGAGCTGATCGCGTCGGAGCTGGGCGCGGCGGCCGCGGACGTGGTGCTGGAGGTGTCGGAGCGCGATCGGATGTATGGGGGCAGCTGGGGCGCATATGCCTTCGCCGGGGTGACGGCCCTTCAGTGCATCCGGGAGATGCTCGCCAAGTACGAGCGGCCGGCGCCCGCGCACATTCTCGACCTGCCCTGCGGCCACGGGCGCGAACTGCGGTTCTTGAAGGTCGCCTTCCCGGCGGCACGGTTCACGGCATGCGACATCGACGAGGACGGCGTCGAGTTCTGCGCGCGGGTCTTCGATGCGGTGCCGGTCGTCTCGCGCGTGGACCCGGTGGAGGTCTCGTTCGACGAGCGGTTCGACCTGGCCTGGTGCGGGTCACTGTTCACCCACCTGTCGGCCGAGCGCTGGCCGGGCTTCCTCGACCTGTTCGCGCGGTCGCTGGCGCCGCACGGGCTGCTGCTCTTCAGCGCCAACGGATACCTGTCCGCGCCCGTGCTGCGCGACCTCGGCATGGACCCGCCCGCCGTCAAGCGGCTGCGAGAGGACTTCGAACGCTCGGACTTCGGTTACGTCGAGGTCGCGGACGGCACATGGGGCCTGTCCCTGGCTCGGCCGCGCTGGGTCAAGGCGCAGATCGAGCGCTCCCCGCTGAAGCTGCTGTCGTATGAGCGGTGGGCGTGGAAGCCGCCCTTTCCAGCGCAGGACGTGCTGGTCTGTACGCTGCCCGACCGGTGAGCTCCCGGAGTCTCCGGCGGGAAATAGCATCCGGCCGGTGAGCGTCCCCGGCCCCTTCAACTTCACACGCGACGTGGTCGGCCGACTTGCCCGCGAACGCCCGCGTGACGAGGCCCTGCGCACGATCGCGGCCGGCGGCGCGGTGCGCTCGTACACGTTTTCCGAGGTCGGAGCGCGCGCCTGCCGGGCGGGAGCGGGGCTCGCGGCGGCCGGAGTCGGCCGCGGGGATGTCGTGATGACGCTGATGGGCGCGCGCGCCGAGTGGGTGTTCGCGCTGCTCGGCGCGTGGCGGATCGGTGCCGTGGCGCTGCCCTGCTCCGAGCAGCTGCGTGCGAAGGACATCGCGCTGCGGGCGGGGCGCGCGCACCCGGCCCTCGTGCTGGCCGCCGGGGCCGACGTGCCCGAGCTGATCCGCGCCATGGCGGACGTCGAGCGCCCGGCGCGCTGGATCGACATCGACGCAGAGGGGCTGCCGGCGGCGGACGGCGACGTGGGCTTGACCGACACCGCAGCGTCGGACCCGGCGCTGATGATCTTCACGTCGGGCACGGCGGGCGCGCCGCGCGGCGTCCTGCACACGCAGGGATACCTGCGCGGCCAGGCGGTGCAGGCGCGGCACTGGCTCGGTGCGCGGGAAGGTGAGCTGTCATGGTGCACGGCCGCCACCGGCTGGTCCAAGTCGGCGCGCAACGCGTTCGTTGCGCCGTGGACGACGGGCGCCGCGTGCCTGCTGCACGACGCCCGGTTCGATCCCGACGAGCGGCTCGCGACGATCGCTGACCAGGGCGTGACGGTCGTGTGCCAGTCGCCGACGGAATACCGCATGATCGCGAAGCGCGCGTCGCTCGGATCGGGCCGCCCGCCGTCCCTGCGCCGCCTCGTGTCCGCCGGTGAGCCGCTCAACCCGGAGGTGATGGAGGTCTTCCGGGCTGCGCTGGGGCTCGACATCCACGACGGCTACGGGCAGACCGAGACCGGCCAGCTGACGGGCATGCCGGCGGGCGAACGCGTACGACCCGGGTCGATGGGCAGACCGCTGCCGGGATTCGCGCTCGCCGTGCTCGGGGAGGACGACCGGCCCTCACCGGAGGGGGAGCTGTGCCTCGACCCCGCGACCGTGCCGACCTTCTTCCGGGGCTATCTCGGTGAGCCGCCGGCGGGCGACGCACTCTGGCGGACCGGCGATCGGGTGCGCCGCGATTCCGAGGGCTTCCTGTGGTTCGAGGGCCGCCTCGACGACGTGATCCTGTCTGCCGGATACCGGATCGGACCGTTCGAGGTCGAGTCCGCGCTGGTGGAGCACCCGGCGGTCGCGGAGGCCGCGGCGGTGGCGGCGCCCGATGCCGAGCGCGGATCCATCGTCGAGGCCGTGGTGGTGCTGCAGCCGGGGCGCTGCGGGGACGACCGGCTGGCGCGGGAGCTACAGGACCACGTCAAGGCCGCCACCGCTCCGTACAAGTATCCGCGCATCGTGCGGTTCGTCGATGCCCTGCCGAAGACGGCGAGCGGGAAGATCAAGCGCGCCGAGCTGCGTCTGCGCGGCGACGGTTCGGAACCCGACCGCTAGGCTTGCAGGCCCAGGGGTCCAGTGGAGGTTCAATGACCATCGAGAGCACAGACACCGTGCCCGCGCCGGAGATCGATCGCCGCCGGGTGGCCGAGCTGACGGCGCAGCAGCGCGAGATCTTCGCGCAGCGCACGCCGAGCTCGGGCGCGTACTTCGAGCGCGCGCGCAAGGTGATGCCGAAGGGCGTTCCCTCGTCGTTCCAGGAGAACGACCCCTGGCCCGTCTACATCGAGCGCGGCCAGGGCGCACAGGTCTGGGACGTGGACGGCAACGAGTACATCGACTTCCACAACGGCTTCGGCGTGATGTGCATCGGCCACGCGAACCCGCGGGTGGTGGAGGCCGTCAAGCGGCGCGTCGAGCTGGGCACCCACTTCGCCGCGCCCACCGAAGGCTCGATCGCCGTGGCCGAGGAGCTGCGCCGCCGCTTCGGCCTGCCGCAATGGCGGTTCACCAACTCGGGCACCGAGTCCACGATGGATGCGATCCACATCGCACGCGGCGCGACCGGCCGCGACGTGATCTTGAAGATCGAAGGCTCATACCACGGGCACCACGACGCCGTGATGGTCTCGGTGTATCCGTCGCTCGAGGAGCTGGGCGACCGTGACGATCCGGTCAGCGTCCCGTACGGCGCGGGATACCCGCGCGCGATCACGGAGCTGACGCGCTCGGTCCCCTTCAACGACGCGCGGGCGCTGGCGAGCGTGCTGGGGCGGCTCGAGGGCCGGGTGGCGGCGCTGATCATGGAGCCGGCGATGATGAACATCAACATCGTGCCGCCCGTCGACGGCTACCTGGAGGACGTGCGGCGCCTCACTGCCGAGCACGACGTGAAGCTGATCTTCGACGAGGTCAAGACAGGCGCCACGATCTCCCCCGGCGGCGCCACGCAGCGCTTCGGCGTGACCCCCGACATCGTGACGCTCGCGAAGGCCAGCTGCGGTGGGCTGCCCGGCGGGGCGATCGGCATGACGGCCGAGCTGGCGGCGGTCATCGCGGACGGCACGGTGCACCAGTACGGCACCTTCAACGGCAACCCGCTGGTGATGGCAGCCGCCCAGGCGACGCTCACAGAGGTGCTCACCGACGCGGCATACGAGCAGCTCGCGGCCACCAACCAGCGTCTGCGCGCCGGCTGCGACGACGTGATCGCGCGCCACGGGCTGCCCTGCTACACGGTCGGCCTCGGCGCGAAGGGCTGCGTCGTGTTCTCCACCGAGCCGTTGCGCGAGTACCGCGACTACCTCACGAAGGTGGATGACGACCTGTCCACGCTCGCCTGGCTCTACCACATGAACCACGGGATCTTCATGACTCCGGGGGTCGAGGAGGAGTGGACGCTGTCGATCGCCCACACCGAGGAGCACGTGCAGCGTTACCTCGACGCCTTCGAGGCGTTTGCAGCCGACCTGATGGGAGACCAGGGCCAGATCGGGAACCGGGCCTAGATGGCGAACCGCCTCGCGGACGAGACCAGCCCCTACCTCCTCCAGCACAAGGACAACCCGGTGGACTGGTATCCGTGGGGCGCGGAGGCGCTTGCCCGCGCGCAGGCCGAGGACAAGCCGCTGCTGATCTCGATCGGCTATTCCGCCTGTCACTGGTGCCACGTGATGGAGCACGAGTCGTTCGAGGATCCCGAGACCGCCGCGGTGATGAACGAGCACTTCGTCCCGGTCAAGGTCGACCGGGAGGAGCGCCCCGACGTGGACACGATCTACATGGGCGCCGTGCAGGCCATGACCGGGCACGGCGGGTGGCCGCTGAACGTCTTCCTGGACCCGGACGGCGTGCCGTTCTACGGCGGCACGTACTTCCCGCCCGAGCCCCGCCACGGCATGCCGAGCTTCCGGCAGGTGCTCGAAGGCGTGTCCGAGGCGTGGCGCACGCGGCGCGACGAGATCAAGGCCGCGGCGCCGCGGACGGTCGAGGGACTGAGCGCCACCGCCCGCCTGCGGCCGGCCGCGGAGGAGCCTTCGCCACAGGCGCTGGAGGAGGCCGAGCGCGGGCTCGCCGCCCAGTTCGATGCCACCTCTGGAGGCTTCGGGGGCGCCCCGAAGTTCCCGCCCGCGAGTGCGCTCGAGTTCCTGATGGCCCGGATCGCGGACGGCGCGGCCACGGACAGGGCCCCCGAGATGGTGCGCACCACGCTCCGGCGGATGGCCGGCGGCGGCATCTACGACCAGGTCGGCGGGGGCTTTGCGCGCTACTCGGTCGACGCGCACTGGCTGGTGCCGCACTTCGAGAAGATGCTCTACGACAACGCGCTGTTGGCGCGGGCCTACCTGCACGGCTGGCAGCTGACCGGAGATGAACGCCTGCGCCGCGTCTGCGAGGAGACGCTCGACTGGGCACTGCGCGAGATGCGCGGTCCCGAGGGTGGCTTCTACTCGGCGCTCGACGCCGACTCCGAAGGCGAGGAGGGCAAGTTCTACGTCTGGACGGAGGCAGAGCTGCGCGACGTGCTCGGCGACGACGCCGATCCGCTGATCCGGTATTGGGGCGTCGACCGCGGCCCCAACTTCGAGGGCCACAGCATCCTCTACGTGGAGGGCGGCGAAATCGACCCGGAGGTGCTCGCGCGCGGCCGGCAGCGGCTGTACGACGTGCGCGCCCGGCGGGTCTGGCCCGGCCTCGACGACAAGCGCCTGACGGCTTGGAACGCGCTGATGCTGGCGGCGCTCGCCGACGCCGGCGCGGTGCTCGGCCGCCCGGACTACGTCGATGCCGCACGGCGCTGCGCGGAGTTCCTCACCGGTGCGATGCGCGGACCCGGCGGCCGCCTGCTGCGCACCTACAAGGATGGGCGGGCGGCGCTGGGCGCATACCTGGAAGACCACGCGTTCCTGTCGGAGGCGCTGCTGGTGCTCTACACGGCGACCTTCGAGACGCGCTGGTTCGTGGAGGCACGCGCGCTCGCCGACGACATGGTGCTGCGGTTCCGCGATCCCGACGGCGGCGGGTTCTTCGACACCGCCTCCGACCACGAGTCGCTGGTCGTGCGGCCGCGCAGCTTCGAGGATCACCCGATCCCGGCCGGCGGCTCGGCCGCCGCCTACGCGCTGCTGCGGATCTTCGCCGTGAGCGGCGATCGCGCATACGAGCGGCCCGCGGTCGAGGTGTTCCGGCTCGTGCACCAGGCGGCGGCCCGCCATCCGCAGGCGTTCGGTCACCTGCTCCAGGCGATGCACTTCCATCTCTCCGCCCCGCGCGAGGTGGCGCTCGTGGGCGAGCAGTTCGGGCAGCTTGCCGCGGCCGTGCGCCGTCGCTTCCGCCCCACCCTGGCGCTGGCCGGCATGCGACCCGGTGACGAAGAGGCGGTCGCAGCGATCCCGCTCCTGCGCGGCCGGGAGCCGGTCGCCGGAGCGCCCGCGGCCTACGTCTGCGAGAACTTCACCTGCCGAATGCCCGTCACGGACGCCGAAGAGCTGGAACGCCTGCTCTCGTGACCGCACGGACCCGCCGCGCATGAGCTCCTCCCCCCTGCCCGCGGCAGCCGCCGGAGAACTGGCGCTCGGCGACCTGGTCGTCAACCGGATCGGGCTGGGGGCGCGCTTCGTCCAGGATGCGACCCATCAGGGCCCGCTGTTGCGGCGCGCGCTCGAGCTGGGGGTGAACCTGATCGACACGGCTGACGTGTACGGCAACAGCGAGGCGGCGATCGCGGAGGCGCTCCACCCATATCCGGATGGGCTCGTGATCGCCACGAAGGGCGGTCAGACGGTCGTCGACGGCCAGCCGACCGCGAACGGCCGACCCGAGTACCTGCGCGGCGCATGCGAGCGCAGCCTCGCGCGCCTGCGGGTGGACACGATCGACCTGTACCAGCTGCACATGCCCGACCCCGGCGTGCCGCTGGCAGAGTCGCTGGGCGCGCTGGACGAGCTGCGCCGGGAGGGCAAGGTCCGCCACATCGGCGTGTCGAACGTGTTCGGGGACGCTTTCGAGGCGGCGCTGAGCGTGGCGCCGATCGTCTCGGTTCAGAACCGCTACAGCCTCAAGCACCGCGAACGCGAGACCGAGATCCAGATCTGCGAGCGCGAAGGCATCGCCTACATGCCGTGGTGGCCGCTCGCCGGCGGCGAGCTGGCACAGATCGGTGCGCAGACCGCACTCGCGTGGCTCCTGCAGCACTCACAGGCGATGCTGCCGATCCCGGGAACCGCGTCGGTCGAGCACCTGGAGGAGAACGTCGCGGCGGCGGCGATCACGCTCGCACCGGCAGCGGTCGCGCAGCTGGAGGCCGCGACCGCCTAGCCTGAACCTGGCTCGAATTTTCCGGGCTCGCTACAGGACCGGCAGGTACTTCTCCAGCTCCCAGGCGGAGAGCTGCGTGCGGTAGTCCTCCCATTCCTGGCGCTTGATCTCGATGAAGCGCGTGAACACGTGCTCCCCCAGCGTCTTCAGGATCAGCTCGGACTCCGATGCGATCTCGATTGCCTCACCGAGCGTCTCGGGGAGCTGCTCGATGCCGAGCTTCTTCCGCTCGTCCGGCGACAGGTGGTAGAGGTTGCGTTCCATCGGCTCGGGCAGCTCGTAGCCCTTCTCGATGCCCTCCAGCCCCGCCTGCAGCAGGGCCGAGAAGCACAGGTAGGGGTTGCACGCGGGGTCCGGGCTGCGGATCTCGCAGCGCGTCGCCTGCTCCTTGCCGGGGTGGTAGAGCGGCACCCGGATCAGGGCGGAGCGGTTGCGCCGCGACCACGCAACGTACACCGGCGCCTCGTAGCCCGGCACCAGGCGCTTGTACGAGTTGACCCACTGCGCGAACAGCGCCGAGATCTCCCGCGCGTGCTTGAGCTGGCCGGCGATGAACGACTTCGCGATGTCCGACAGGTAGAACTGATCGCCGGCGTCATAGAAGGCGTTGCGGCCCTCCTTGAACAGTGATTGGTGGACATGCATGCCAGACCCGTTCTCGCCGTACAGCGGCTTCGGCATGAAGGTCGCGTAGAAGCCGTACTTCATCGCGTACTCCTTCACCGTGATGCGGTAGGTCATGCAGTCGTCGCACATCTTCAGCGCGTCCGCAAAGCGCATGTCGACCTCGTGCTGCGACGGGCCCACCTCGTGGTGGGAGTATTCGACGTGGATGCCGAGCTGCTCCAGCGCGAGCACCGTCTCGCGGCGCAGGTCCGATCCCGCGTCGAGCGTCGTGAGGTCGAAGTAACCCCCCTTGTCGAGCACCTGCGGCGGCCCCCCGTTGGTCTCCGAGGAGCGGAAGTAGAAGTACTCGAGCTCCGGTCCGATGTTGAACTGGTCGAAGCCCATTCCACGCATCCGCTCGAGCGCGCGCCGCATGACCCAGCGCGGGTCGCCTTCGTAGGGCTCGCCGCCGGGCACCTGCACGTCGCAGAACATGCGGCCGGTGGCCTTGTCCTCGGGCCGCCAGGGGAGGATGCTGAACGTGGAGGGGTCCGGCATCGCGATCATGTCGGACTCTTCGATCGGATTGAAGCCCGTGATCGACGAGCCGTCGAAGCCCATCCCGCCCTCGAACGCGTCGTCCAGCTCGGCCCGGTTGATCGAGAAGCTCTTCAGCTGGCCGAGGATGTCGGTGAACCAGAGACGGATAAAGCGAACGTCGCGCTCGTCGCAGATCGCGGCTACGTCCTTCGGGGTCTTCGGGGTGTTGTCGGCCAATGGGGGACCTCCTGCGGTCGCGGTGGAGCGCCGTACCCTAGAGCGTCTAACCGGGGAAGGGCTTCGTCACCGCCACCTCGTGGATCGCCACCTCGGGCGGCGCGGCGACCACCTCGCGCAGCCCCCGTGCGAACTCGCGGAGATGCGGCTGGGCGAAATGGCGCTCGAGGGCGGCACGATCCGCCCACTCCTCGACCGCCACGAAGCAAAGCGGATCCTCCACCGCCGCGAAGAACCCGTAGCGCAGGCATCCCTCCTCGCGGCGCGAGTCGTCCTGCATCCGCTCGAGCAGCGCAACGAGCTCGTCACGACGCTCGGGCGCGCATTGGACGCGGCCGATCACCAGGAGCACCGGTCGAGCTCCTCGCTCGGGGTGGCCATCGGCGCCCTATCGCGCTAGTCGCGCAACCACTCGCGCGCCCACTGGCGCAGCGAGCCAATCACCGGCTCGAGAGCGTGGCCCTTCGGAGTCAGGTCGTACTCGACTCGCACGGGCGCGCCGTCGCATACGCGGCGGGCGACGATGCCGCTCGCCTCGAGCTCCTTCAATCGCATCGACAACAGCCGGTCCGAGATCTGCGGGATGCCGGCTGACAGCTCGGAGAAGCGCAGCGGCCCGCACAGCAGCGAGTGCACGATGGCGCCGGTCCAGCGCTTGCCGAGCATCTCGACGGCAGCGTGGTAGTAGGGACACACGCCCTGGGATGGCTCGGGGGGCGCCGCGGTCTTGATGTGGTCCGCGCCGCCCCCGTCGCCATTTGGAGGGGAGGGAGAGAGAGCCGGTTCCGCGCCGTCTTGGGTAAGTATCGGCGCCGGATCCGGCATCGGTCGTGCTAGGCGACCTTCTTGAGCGGCTTGACCTCGCGCGAGGTGCCCTCGAGCGGGATCTCACCGGCAAGCGTTACGAGAGACGAGAAGTCGGCGAGCGCCACGTGCGCAAGCGCCTCGAGGATCTGCTCGTCGGTCCAGCCGTGCTCGCGCGCCTCCTCGTGCAGGTGCACGGGCACCTCGCCGCTGTTCTGCACCATGGTCTCGAGGTAGCGCAGCAACGCCGACTCGCGCTCGTCGCGGGAGGCGAACTGCCGCGCGGAGTCGATCTCGTCGAGATCGAGGCCCACTGCCCTCCCGGCGCGCGCGTGCACCGCAACGTCGTAGTCGGCGCCGCGGTACTCGGCGACGGCCAGCGCGATCCGCTCCTGCGTGGGCGCGGGCAGAGTGCCGCGGCGCAGCTCGGAGCGCATCCGTGCGTAGCCTCGGAGGGCGGCCGGCGACCCGGCCAGCACTCCGACGAAGTTGTTCAGCTTGCCGCTGCCCGACAGTGCTCCCTTGAGGATCGGAGCGCTCTCAGGCGGTGCGGTGAGCTCGTCGTGGATATCGAACCTGCTGATCTTGGCAGCCATCGCTTTACTTTCGGATCGAAGCTACAGAAAAGGCCAATTGCTTACTGAAGGTTAGGTAGTTTACAAAACGACACCGTGATTGCAACCTTCGTGCCCCCAGCCGGCTTTCCTGCCCCGGCGCGGGGTCCATCTCCCGATGGGCGACTCATACCCACATACGTGCGCGACGCGCGCGCGGATGTCCGCGAGGGATGGTCCGAGGGTCAGTGCACGGAGCGCAGGCGCGTGGTGCTGACCATGCCGAGCCTGCGGGCGGCGGCTGCCGTGAGGTCCCAGGCCACGCCCCGCCGAAACGGGCCGCGGTCGATCACGGGCACGGTGATGAAGCGGCCGCCACGGTAGAAAATCACCGGCGTCCCGCAGGGCAACGACTTGTGGGCAACGCCCAGCGTGCCGCGCCCCAGGCGCTTGCCGCAGGCGGTGCGGTTGCCGTACAGGCCGGGGCCGTACCACGTGGCGCGCCGGTGGCGCATGAGCGCGACCAGGGCAGGCCGCGTCTGCGGCCCCACGACGCCGTCCACGGCCAGCCGGGCCTCCTGCTGGAAGCGCTTGACCGCGGCGGCCGTGAGGTCGTCGAACAGCCCCGTGGGCTTCATTTCCCCGTAGCGGCGTGCCCGCAGAATCGCCTGCAGAATCCGCACATCCCGGCCGCTGCTGCCGACGCGCAGCACGCGTTCCCCGAGCTCTGTCTCGCCCGCCGCGCCCGGGGCCGGAGCCTGTCCCACCGGGGATACCGGCGACGCCGCTCCGCCGGTCTCGCCGCGCGAGGTCGTGGCGGCCAGCAGGATCAGGAAGATCCCCAGCAGCAGCGCCCACGCGGCCACCCTGTCTGGGCGGGAGCCGGGACATCGGATTGTTCACAACCGGGCGGCGGCGCTGGATCTCGCGCCGGCGCTCGAGGCGCTGGGACACGTTCCTCTCTTTCTGTCGCCTACGGGGTTAGCTGACGGGCTCGCGCTGGAAAGAGCTGCGCTACGCCTGATCGGCCTCATTGCCGGCGGCGATTCGCCCCTTCGCGGCCCACGGTGGGCCGCCTTGGTTCCCCCGCTCCCCGGCCCCACGGAGGGGATCGCTCGGAGACTCAGCGGTCAGGTCTGTGCTGCGAAGCGGCGCATCCTAGCAGGGTTGACTGACGAGTCAACCAAGCCGGCAGGATAACGCGGCCCGGCCGCGACGCGGGCGAGCCGAAACTAGCTGCCGGCCTCGAGGCGAGACTGCTCGTCGGCCGTCCGGTCCGCCCACGGGACGGCCTCGAGGCGTCCGTCCGGAATCTGCTCCCCGCTCTCGACGGAGACGCCGTACGTGCCCTCCTCCAGCCGCTGCTCCGCGCGGCCGATCGCGTCCAGCTCGGACTCCAGGCGATTGATCATCGACTGATCGCGCTCGTTCTCGAACAGCTCGGAGCCTGCGTCGGCCGTGTGCTGGTCCACCCGTGAGAGCTCGTCGTCGCCGTCACCGTGGGCAGCGCGCAACGAGGCGAGCTCTTCGTTGATGCGCTCGCGCTCGCGCTGCAGCAGTTGTCGGGCTTGATCCGGGTCCACGATGAAAAAGGGCTCCACAGGCGGGAGCAGCGCCACGTAACTTAGCGAGTCGTGCCGCTCAGGTGCCGGTTCGACCACCGGCAAGCTGACGCAGCACGAAGTGCAGGATCCCGCCGTGGCGGTAGTAGCGCCATTCCTGAGGCGTGTCGATCCGGACGGTCACCTCGAACTCGATCGGGTCACCGTCATCGGGGTGCGCCGTCACGGTCGTCGTCCGCGAGCCCTCCGCGGCGTCGCCGACCACGAACGTCTCCTGACCGGTGAGGCCGAGCGACCCGGCGCCCTCGCCCCCGGAAAACTGCAGCGGCACGATACCCATCCCCACCAGGTTGGAGCGGTGGATGCGCTCGTAGCTCTGGGCGATCACCGCACGTACGCCGAGCAGGCGCGGGCCCTTCGCGGCCCAGTCCCGGGAGGAGCCCGAGCCGTACTCCTGGCCGGCGATCACGATCAGCGGGACCCCCTCGTCCCGGTAGCGCACGGACGCGTCGAAGATCGTCATCTGCTCCGCGGCCGGCAGGTGCACCGTCCAGGGACCCTCGGTGCCGGGCGCAAGCTGGTTGCGCAGGCGCACGTTCGCGAACGTGCCGCGCATCATCACCTCGTGGTTGCCGCGGCGCGATCCGTAGGAGTTGAAGTCGCGCGGCTCGACGCCGTGCTCGACCAGATAGCGGCCCGCCGGGCTGTCCGGGCGGATCGCGCCGGCCGGGGAAATGTGGTCGGTCGTGACGCTGTCGCCGAGCAGCGCCAGCACGCGGGCACCCGCGATCGGCTCGATCGCAGCCGGCTCGGCCGGCATCCCGTCGAAGTACGGGGGGCGCTTGACGTAGGTCGACTCGCGCCAGTCATACAGGTCCCCGGCGGGGACCTCGAGCGAGTTCCAGCGCGCATCGCCGCCGTACACCTCGGCGTAGCTGCGCGTGAACATGTCCGACTCCACCGCGTGCTCGATCGTCTCGTGGATCTCGCGCTGGGTCGGCCAGATGTCGCGCAGGTAGACCGGCTCACCGTGCGGGTCCTCGCCGAGTGGCTCGTTCAGGAGGTCCACGTCCATGCGGCCCGTGAGCGCGTAGGCCACGACCAGCGGCGGCGAGGCGAGGTAGTTCATCTTCACCTCGGAGTGGATTCGACCCTCGAAGTTGCGATTGCCCGACAGCACCGAGACGACGGCGAGGTCTCCCTGCTCGATCGCAGCGGAGATCTCGGCCGGCAGCGGCCCGGAGTTGCCGATGCAGGTCGTGCAGCCATAACCGACGAGGTTGAAACCGAGCTCCTCGAGCGGTGCCGTCAGGCCGGCGCGATCGTAGTACTCGGTCACGACCTTCGACCCGGGAGCGAGACTGGTCTTCACCCACGGCTTCGACTTCAGGCCGCGTTCGCGCGCGCGCTTGGCGAGCAGGCCCGCGCCCACCATCACAGCGGGGTTGGAGGTGTTCGTGCAGCTCGTGATCGCGGCGATCACGACCGAGCCGTGGTCCAGCAGGCACTTCTCGCCGCGGGTGACGAGCTCGACCGCCGTCGCGGACCGCTGCTCGACCCCGACGGCCGTGTGTCCGCCCTCGCCCGCGAAGCGCTCCACGTCCCGGTCGTCGGGCGGCGCGGGGCCGTCGGCCGAGATCACGGCCTCGAGCGCGCGCTCGAACGACTGCTTGGCGGCCTTCACCGGCACGCGGTCCTGGGGGCGCCGCGGCCCGGCGAGGCTCGGCTCCACGTCGGCGAGGTCAAGCACAAGCGTGTCCGTGTAGGTCGCCTCGTGCGCGCCGGGCTCGTGGAACATGCCCTGCGCGCGGGCATAGGCCTCGACCAGCGCGACCTGATCCGCGGAACGCCCCGTGAAGCGCAGATAGCGCAGCGTCTCGTCGTCGATCGGGAACATCACGCAGGTCGCCCCCTGCTCGGGAGCCATGTTCGAGATCGTCGCCCGATCGGCGAGCGGCAGGCGCGCGAGGCCGGCACCGAAGAACTCCACGAACTTACCGACCACACCGCGCTCGCGGAGCATCTCCGTGACGGTCAGCACGAGGTCGGTCGCGGTCGCGCCCTCCGGCAGCTCACCGTCGAGCCGGAAGCCGATCACCTGGGGAATCAGCATCGACACCGGCTGACCGAGCATCGCGGCCTCGGCCTCGATCCCGCCGACGCCCCAGCCCAGCACGCCGAGGCCGTTGACCATCGTCGTGTGCGAGTCGGTGCCGACGAGCGTGTCGGGATACGCCTGGACGGTACCGTCGACCTCCGTGGCGAACACCACGCGCGCGAGGTACTCGAGGTTGACCTGGTGCACGATGCCGGTGTCGGGCGGGACCACCGCGAAGTTGTCGAAGGCCTGCTGGCCCCACTTGAGGAACGCGTAACGCTCCTTGTTGCGCTCGAACTCGCGGTCGGCGTTGAACTGGAACGCGCGCCGGGTACCGGACTCGTCGACCTGCACGGAGTGGTCGATCACCAGCTCGGCGGGCTGCAGCGGGTTGATCCGCGCCGCGTCACCGCCCAGCTCGGGCATCGCATGCCGCATCGCGGCCAGGTCGACGACCGCCGGTACGCCGGTGAAGTCCTGGAGCAGCACGCGCGCCGGGGCGTAGGCGATCTCGCGGCTGGGCTCATCCGCCGCGACCCAGGTGGCGAGCGCCTCGACGTCCGCCGCATCGACCGTGGGCCCGCCCTCGTTGCGCAGCAGATTCTCGAGCAGCACCTTCAGCGCGAACGGCAGCCGGGCCACGTCGAACTTCGACTGGAGCGCGTCGAGGCGGTAGATCTCGCACTCGCGGTCTCCGACCTGGAGGGTGGAGCGGGCCTCGAAGCTGTTCATGCGCGGATGGGCTCCTCTGTCCGGGGGGTTCGACCCAACTCTACCCCTCGAATAGAAACGGCCCCGAAGGGCCGTTTCCTTAGTAGACCTGTAAGCCGGATTCTGTCTCGAGCAACCATCTATCTCTGCGGCCTACCTGGACCTCAGCGGGCAACCTCAGCGGTCCTGCTTGGCCTTGCACCGGGTGGGGTTTGCCGCGGCCGCCGTGTCACCACGGCGCCGGTGCGCTCTTACCGCACCATTTCACCCTTACCGGTCACGCCGTTCACGTGTGACGGCGCAACTTAGGCGGTGTCGTTTCTGTGGCACTTTCCCGCGGGTTTCCCCGGGTCGGCGCTACCGACCACCCTGCCCTGCGGTGTCCGGACTTTCCTCGAAGGCTTCACCTCCGCGATTGCTCGGTCTACGACTGTCGATTCTAGCCGCTGCGCGGGCCCGCCCGGAGAGCGCCATGGCGGCGGGCAGTCCGACGATCACGCAGAGTGCCGCGCCCCCGGCGAGCGCCAGGCGCATGTGATCCGCGGTGATGCCGCCCGACAGCGCCGCGCCCCCGAGCACCGCGCCCAGGCCGGCGCCGAGCAGCCGCGCCGTCGAGAGCAGCGAGGACACGCGTCCGTGCTTTGCCTGGGGAACGGCGTTCAGCGCGGCGCGCGACGCCGGCGCGAACAGCATCCCGAGCCCGAGGCCGAACGGGACGAGCAGCGGCAGCGCGCCGGGCCCGTCGAGCGGGGCGCCCGGAATCGCCAGCCCTCCGAGGCCGAGCGCCACGAGACCGAACCCGAGCGCGGCGGTCACGCTCTCGCCGCGCACGTCGGACAGCCTGCCTGCGAACGGGGCGCCGACGGTGACGAACAGCGCGATCAGCGTGAGCGCAGCGGCCGCGCCCAGCGCCGAGTACCCCGACACGCTCTGCAGATACTGCTGGCCGATGTAGAACGTGCCGATCATCACCGCAAACGTGAGCGCGGCGACCAGCGCGGCCGCGGCCACCACGCGCTGTCGCAGTCCCGCCGCGTCGGGGCTCGCCGCGACGTGCACGTCGCGCGGCACGAGGCGCCACAGCGCGAGCGCCGCCGCCCCGCTGGCCGGAATCAGGAACCACCAGCATGCGCGCCAGTCGATCGCCACCGTCAGGAGCCCGCCGACCACCGGGCCGATCAGGTTGGCGGCGCCGGAGCTCGCGCCCCAGATGCCGAGCGCCGCTCCACGGCGCTGCGCCGGGAAGCCGGACACGGCGCCCGCCAGGGACGCCGGGCTCACGAGGCCGGCGCCGATGCCCTGCACCACACGCGATGCGATCAGCACATCGAAGTTGCCGGCCAGGGCCCCGATCAGCCCGCCGGTTGCGAACACTGCCAGCCCCGCCATTCCCACCCGCCGTGACCCGACGCGATCGACCAGCGCTCCACCGGGGAACAGCGTGACCGCGTACGCGAGGAAGTAAGCGGTCAGCACGAAGGACAGCTGGTGCGAGTCGGCGTCCAGCTCCGCCCCCACCGACGGCAGCGCGACCGTCACGATCGTGCCATCCATCTGGAGCAGCGCGGCCGCCGCGGCGCAGGCGGCGAGCGTCAGCCAGGCATCGCGTGGGATCCCGTCGCCGGAGATGTCGCGAGAGGCAGCGGGGCGGCCCGAGGACATGCCGGGCATTCTCGCGGACAGCGGCGGAGCACCGCCGCCGGCCGGTTCCGCGGAGCTATTCGAGGGTGCTGCCGCAGGCGGGACACTCGGCCGGTGTGCCGAGATCGCCGCCGGTCATCGGAGCATCGCACACGAGGCACGACACGGCCTGTCCATGGTTGAGCGCGTAGTCGACCTGGCTGAGCAGGTCGGCAAGCGTGTGCTCGCGCTCGACATCGAAGAGGCGTGAGTCCACGGCTGTTTCCGTGAGCGTCGTCATCCGACCTTCCTGAATACTCCCACGACCCGGCCCAGGACCTCGACGTCGCGCGTGCGGATCGGCTCCATCGCCGGGTTCTCGGGCTGCAGCCGGACGTGGTCGCGCTCGCGGAAGAACCGCTTGACCGTCGCCTCGTCGCCCAGCAGCGCCACGACGATGTCGCCGTCACCGGCGGTCTGCTGCGGGCGGACCACCACGTAATCTCCCGCGAGGATCCCGGCGTCGCGCATGCTCTCGCCGGACACCTGGAGCACATACTCGCCCTCGTCGCCGCCCGCGACGCTCGGGACCTGCACGTACTCCTCGATGTTCTCCTCGGCCAGCACCGGCTGGCCGGCGGCGACACGCCCCACGAGGGGCAGCATGCCCTCCCCGGGCGCCACCGCGCGCTTGGCCTTGTCGAAGAGCACTTCGATGGCCCGCGGCTTGGTCGGGTCGCGGCGCAGGACGCCGTACTTCTCGAGGTTCGCGAGGTGCGCGTGCACCGTGGAGGACGAGGCGAGGCCGACGGCCTTCCCGATCTCGCGGACCGTGGGCGGGTAGCCGTACTTCGACGCGTAGCGTTTGATGAACGTGAAGATCTCCTGCTGGCGTTTCGTCATCTTGAGGTCAACCATCAGGTGAAATCCTCCTGGGGGCGGGTTGGTGCTGCGAACACATGTTCGTAGAGTAGCTGCCCCCGCGGACGGGTTCAAGCAGGCCTGGGAGCCATATCTATAATCGGCCGCCCACCACGCGCCTGTGGCGGAATTGGTAGACGCGCAAGGTTGAGGGCCTTGTGGCCTGTAAAGGCCGTGGAGGTTCGAGTCCTCTCGGGCGCATCAGGAAACCCCGCTAGAGCGGGGGTTCTCTGTCAGGACCGCATCTGCGCCCAGTCGCGGGCAACTACGCAGGCGCGGCCTATTCAAAGCACCTTCTGCTGCGCCCGCCGTCTCTTCTCGACCACCTGCTCGGCCTCCTCGCGGTCGGTAAAGATGTCGAGGCGCATGGGCCGCCCATCCTGCATGGTCCAGAGATCCGCTCCCCGCCGCTCGATCGTGGCGGAGGTTCCCGCAGGGCGGGCGCGCATCACGATGTGGACGAGCACCCACCCATCGTGATCGAAAAACTCTTCGGCCTCGAACTCGACTTCGTCGAAACCTGCGAAAAACTCCCGGTACACCCGACGGGCCCCCTCGCGGTTGGTCGCAGCCCCACCGTAGGGACCTGACTCGGCGGGTGTCTTGAGCGCAAAGTCAGCAGGCGCGCTCGCGAACGCCCCCTCCCAGTCATTACGGTTGAGCAACTCGTACTCGGAACGCAGCGTCTGGATGTCTTCAGGCGGCACGCCCCGCAGTATCCCGCAGGCGACTGCAGGTGCCGTCTTCGATCTTCCTCTAGGTGGAGCCGCCCATGGCGCCTGCGTCATGCGCGCTGCCTACCTTCACCCAGGCCTCTCGTCGAGTAAACCCGCGACGGTAGCCTTGGCCGGGTGTTCGACCACGTCGGCATCGCCGTCTCGGACCTCGCGGCGTCCGAGCGCTTCTACCGCACCGTCTTGAGCGTCCTGGGCGCCGAACCCAGCCGTGCGGACGCCGAGCTGGTCGAGTGGGACGACTGGGACATCGGGCCGACGGACCGCGAGCACCCGGTGACCCGCGGGCTCCACGTCGGCTTCCGCGCCCGCGACCGCGCGCAGGTCGACGCGTTCTGGCAGGCGGGCGTCGACGCAGGGTACCGCGACGACGGCACGCCGGGACCGCGTACGCAGTACGGCCCGACGTACTACGGCGGGTTCCTGCTCGACCCCGACGGCAACAGCGTCGAGGCGGTCCATAGCGAGCGCGAGGACGCCGTGCCCGACGGCCGCGTCGACCACCTGTGGCTCCGCGTCCGCGACCCGCAGGCCTCCCGGCGCTTCTACACGACGATCGCCCCGCACGCCGGGCTCCGCCTGGCGCACGACGACCCCGGCCGCGTGCACCTGTCCGGCCCGGACTACAGCCTCTCGCTCGTCCGGGACGAGCGGCCGCTCACGGCGCACGTCCACCTCGCGTTCCCCGCGCGCGAGGACGCCGCGGTGCGTGCGTTCCACGCTGCCGCGCTCGCGGCGGGCTACGAGGACCACGGCGCGCCGGGCGAGCGCGCCGTCTACCACCCGGGCTACTACGGCGCGTTCGTGCTCGACCCGGACGGACACAACGTCGAGGTCGTCAACCACAACCGGGGCTGAGCCGTGCCCGGCGAGTCCGCGCACTGCCTTTCGTTGACAGCGCAGCTCATTGGCCACGGCGGCTGGTACCGGGCGCACGTAGTCAGCCAGCGAAGCTAAGGGCGAAGACGCACGCTGTACTTCGACGTCATGGCGTTGCCCGCGCTGTCGGTGGTCACGAGCGATAGCTTCGCCTTCAACCGCTTGCCTCGCCTGATCGCTCGCTTGACCGCGTTCTTTCCCTTGCCCGAGAGCTTGAGCGACAGCTGTGTCCTTGCGCCGGCAGCGATCGAGGTCGTCACCGTCTTGAAGCGGTAGACCTTCGCCCCGCCCGGAACGCTCACCGTCCCCGAGAGCTTTGCGGTGACGGCCTCGCCCGGCGTCACCGTGATGCCGAGTCGGTCCACGTCCTGAGAGGCGGCCGTCCTCACCGTACCGAGGGCAACGACCCGGTCGGGCGCGGGCGATGGTGCTGGCGGCAGCGGCGGTGCTACTGGCGCGGGTAGCGGCATCGGGTCCACCGGCGCCGGCTCGCGGGCGGGCACGACCAGAGTCACCGTCGGACTCCAGAACTGCTTGCAGTACACATGGATCTCACACTCATCCGGGTCGTGGGCGCCCACATGTACGTAGTAAGTCCCTGGTTGAAATTCCTCCGGCCCAGAAGCGAAGGTCGTCTCGTCGCTGGCGAACAGATGGGAGACAGTCAACCCATGGGAGAACGATCCGTCCACCGGGTCGAGATAGGGACTGGGCGAGAACTCGAGAAAGCCGGTGAGCATCGTGGGCGGCGGCGACGGCAGCGTCCAGCCTGCCTGCACGATGCCGCCGCCGTGGCCAACGCTCAAATCGGTCGGTGGGTATCGGCGCTTGCCGGCGATCGTGCAGACGACGTCACTTGCCGAAGCGACCGGCACCCATCCGCGACCTGCATAGCGATCGAAGGTGGCATCGGCAACGGTCTCCCCTGCCCCGCCTTGGTCTTTGCAGCTCATGGAGATCAAGTACTGCGCGAGCGATGTCTCGCCGACGGCTGCGATCCGCACGCGGTGCCACATGACGCCGACGGGCTGCTTTCCGGTCGAATCGCCATTCCCGGCGTCGGCCTTCTTGACCTCGTTATCGATTGAAAGCTCGAAGCGGCCCGGGTCGGAAGGCGGCGAGACGGCCAGGCTCAGCTCGAGCGTCGGCGGCGACGGCACGTCGGTTGTGATGCGGACGATCCTGCTCGGGTTGTCCGAGGCGGTAACCCACAGCGCCCCGTCCGGCCCAGACGCGATGTCTTCGGGCGTGCTGTTAGGACTCGGGGGCCTGATTGCATTGGTGATCAACCCACCCGTCGTGATCCGACCGAAGAAGCGATAGTCCGTGAACCAGATCGCCCCGTCGGGCCCGGCGGTGATCCCGCGAACCGCGGACGAGTCGAGAGCCGGACCGAACCACTCGACGAACGGGAAGTGCTCGGCCAGATCGAATCTTCCGATCTCGCCGGAATAGGTGTTGGCAACCCAAAGCGTGCTGCCTACGCGCGCGATCGCGCCAAGCGGTGCGTAGTGCGGGTATTGGTCGTTGGCGAGCCGCTCGGTGATCGTCCCGCCGGTCGTGATGCGGCCGATCGCTTGACCACGACTCTCCGTGAACCAGAGGTCGTCGTAGGGGCCAGCGGTGATGTCGTACGGCCCGCTGTCGCTCTTGGGGAGCGGGTACTCCGTGATGGCGCCCGCGGTCGTGATGGCGCCGATTTTCCCCGCGGACGACTCCGTGAACCAGAGCCGGCCGTCGGGTCCGGCAGTGATGTGGCTGGGCCCCGCTCGCGGAGTCAAGCCCGTCGAGTACTCGGTCACGACACCATCGGTCGTGATCGCGCCGATCATGTTCACATTGGGTTCCGTGAACCACAGCCGGCCGTCGGGTCCGGCAGTGATGTCGCGCGGTCCCGAGTAACCCGGCTCTGGGTCCGTCAAGCCGCCAAACCAGCTCAAGCCGCCGCTTGTCGTGAGGCGGCCGATCTGAGCCGTGTTGCCGTCCTTTGCAGTGAACCACAGCGCGCCATCGGGTCCACTCGCGATCCCGCCGCCGATATAGACCCCGGTGGGCAAGGTGAATTCGGTGACCGAAGCGACAGCCGGCGATGCGATAAGCCCCGCGGCTGACACAAAAGCGACGAGCCACCCCACCGTCACGACGCCGAGCCGTCCCCGCTCGACTCCTCTCATCCGGCGGACGTGCAATCCCTCAATGGCCGCGAGCCTATCCGGGGCACCCGGCGTGGATCAAGTCCGGCCGGCTTTGTGCCAAGCTCGGCTTCGTCGCAGACGAGACGCTGTTTCGTGGGCGTGCCCCGCGCGGCGCTTGCGGTCGAGGGGACCACGGCCTGGAGACCGAGCGCAGCTTCCGCACGAGCGGCGAGGTCACCACAGAGCCCGCCGGAGCGGGCTCTGTGGTGATCGAATCGCGCAGCCCGGCCTACGACCCGGCGACCGCGACCTGAGCTTCATGCGGCAGGTCCTTGTTCTCCGGCACGAACGCGCTCGCCGTGAACGTCGCTCCCTGCGGGTCGCTGATGACGGTCATCCTCACCCAGGGAGCGTCGGACGGGGCCACGACCACCTGCCCGCCGAGCTCGGTGGCCCGCTTGGCAATCGCGTCGGCGTCGTCGACCGCGAACGTCACGCCCCAGTGTGGCGGTATCTGCGGCCGGTCGTCCGAGATCGGAATCAGGCTCGCGACGACGTCCTCGAACCCCGTCGGCGCGCCCATCTCGGCCATGCGCTTGCGCAGTCCCGGATCGCGCTCCTCCAGATAGTCGCCGTACCCGGGCCGGGTCCACATCGTGAAGCCGTCGCCCGGGCCGAGGGTCTGCCAGCCGAACACCGCGCCATAGAACGACTTCGCACCCTGCGGGTCGGGAGTGTTGAGCTCGTTGAAGTTCAGGCTGCCGTGCTCGTTGACGACCTTGGCGCCCCGGTGGTTGTTCGCCTGCCACGCGCAGAACGCCGCGCCCGCCGGATCGGCGAACACGCCCATCCGGCCCGCCTCCATCACGTCGAAGGGCTCGGTCAGCACGCTCCCCCCGGCCGCACGGACCTTGGACGCGGTGTCGTCGGCGCTCTCGACCCAGACGTAGGTGTTCCACATCGCCGCGGGCGGTCCGCCCTCGGGCGACGATCCGACCGCCGCGACATCGCCGCCGTGCAGGCGCGCGATGAAGTACTTGCCGGGCGCTCCCGCCGGCATCACGTCTTCGAACTGCCATCCGAACAGGCCGGCATAGAAGTCGACGGCCGCCTCCGGGTCGGGCTGGCTGGTGTCGACCCAGCACGGGACCCCGGGGATGTATCCGTCTCGCTCGATCATCGGTGTGCTCCCTTCTCGGTGTGCAGATACCGCGGCCACCCTAGGGAGCATTTAGGCCAGGATCTGTCCTCAATATCGGAAAGGATGGAACTTGCATGAGCGAGACCTCGAGCCGACTCCTGGAGTTGCTGTCGCTGCTCCAGGCCCGCCGCGACTGGCCCGGGCCGGAGTTGGCGGAGCGGCTCGGGGTGTCGGGGCGCACGATCCGCCGCGACGCCGAGCGCCTGCGCTCCCTCGGCTATCCGGTCGAGTCGCTGCGCGGGCCGGCGGGCGGCTACCGGCTGCGCGCCGGGACCGCGATGCCGCCGCTGCTGCTCGACGAGGACGAGGCGATCGCGATCGCGGTCGGGCTGCGCACCGCCGCGCGCGCGTCCGTGACCGGCATCGAGGAGTCCTCCATCCGCGCCCTCGTGAAGCTCGAGCAGGTGCTGCCGGCTCACCTGCGGCGCCGCGTCAGCGCGCTCGGGTCCGCGACCATCGCGCCCCCGGTCACCGGCCCGACCGTCGACCCGCACCACCTGACCGTGATCGCAGCAGCCTGCCGGGATTCCGAGTGCCTGCGCTTCGCCTACCGCAGCCGCGACGGCACCGACACCCGCCGCGAGGTCGAGCCGCACTCGCTCGTCAACCTGGGGCGTCGCTGGTACCTGGTCGCCTGGGACCGCCTCCGCGCAGACTGGCGCACGTTCCGCGTCGACCGCCTCCAGCGGCCCGCGGCGACCGGAGCGCGGTTCACGCCCCGCAAGCTCCCCTCCAAGGACGCCACGGCCTTCGTCGGGCAGAGCATCTCGGGCGCGCCCAGCCGCTACGAGGCGCGGGTCACTGTGCACGCATCGGCCACCGAGCTCGCGGGCCGGCTGCCGACCTACTGGGGAACGTTCGAGCCGCTCGATGCGCAGCACTGCGAGTACCGGACCGGCGACGACGACCTCGGCTGGCTCGCGATGCGGATCGCGATGCTCGGCGTCGACATCGAGATACACGAGCCGCCCGAGCTGATCGAGCATGTGCAGAGGCTGGCACAACGCCTGCGCCGCGCGGCCGGCGCTGCCCGGCCGCGATGAGTGCGCTTTTCGGCAGTGCGGGCGAGGGACCAAGATGAGGGTTGCCCCCCATTACCCGGCGCGCCTGCGTGCGTCATTCTTGCGTCAACGATCCCGCACCCGAGACCGTTGACCCGACTGCCGCCGTGACGGCGCCCGGAGTCGATTGCTCGGGACAGCGATTGCCCCGGCATCACGAGCGATGGGGCAACTGGATCATCCCCCCCGAGGGCGGTGGCCCACGCCGTCCTCAATCGGGACTCCATGGCAGATGGCAGGGGGCGCCCCCTCAGATTGAGGCCACAGACGGGCGCCCCCTCATTTTCTGCGCGTCCCTCTCGCGTCATCCTGCCGAGGTCCGCTCCACGAGCAGGGGAACGAGCTCGCGTGCGCGCTCCGAGACCGTCACGTGGATGGCGTCGGGCTCCCTCACCCAGGCGATCAGGCCCAGCGCCTGCAGCCGATCGAGCCAGAACTGGAACGCGCGGGCCTGGGCGTTGCCGCGGTAGGAACGCAGCACGTCGAACGCGTAGCCGGTCGTGTGCAGCGAGTAGCCGCGGGTGGCCTGGTTGTTGCGCTCGGCGACGAGCCGCTGATAGGCGCGGTCGCGCACAGCGCTGGTCACGGTCAGCGGGG
The DNA here is from genome assembly GCA_963816975.1 of uncultured Solirubrobacterales bacterium. Lineage (GTDB taxonomy): Bacteria > Actinomycetota > Thermoleophilia > Solirubrobacterales > JBBDJG01 > DASRIA01. The sequence goes on from CAWFMD010000003.1 coordinate 262,916, forward strand.
CTTCGCCGCTGACCGCCTCGACGCCCAGCCCGATGTAGGCGAGCACGGCGAGCGCCGCCGGGCGCAACGCGGCGTAGGTCGCCGGCTGGGTGCCGACCCGAGGGGCCAACTCGCCCATACGACGCGCGACGAAGACATGACGGCCCGCGAGCACGGGCGCCAGGGACACGAGCGCCCCCGCGCGACGGGCCTGCAGCACGTCGGCCGGGCGCTCGAAGACCGCGGTGCTGCCCGGTGGGTGGAGCGCTTCCTCCGCGGAGGCCTTGGAGGAGTGCAGGCGCGCGAGTCGCTCCAGCGCGGCCGGCTGCTCGCGGTGCAGGCGCATGATCTCGCGGGCGGCGAGCACCCGCCAGAGATAGGTGGCGGAGTCGTCGCCGAGCCGCGCCAGGCGCTGATAGGCGCGCTCGTGCAGCAGCGGCGTGCTGTCGAAGAAGAGGCGCGCGTAGCTCAGGTCCTGCGCTTCGACGACGCCGGCGATCGGCGCCTCTGATTCCTCCGCGTACGCGCGCAGCGCACCTTCGAGGTTCCCGATCCCCATGTGGTAGGAGACGACTGCGAGGTCGTCGCGACCGAAGCGCGCCCGGGCGAGCGTCAGGTACCTGCCCGTGCCCGCGAGCGCCTTGACCGGGTCGAAGCGCTCGTCCGCCTGCCGGCGCTCTGCCTCGAGACGCCGGACGGCCTCCGCGTCCCCGCGGCTTGTCGCCTCGCCGATCTGGCGCGTCAACCGCCTGCTGGCGGGCAGGTCGACTCGCATTCCGAGCAGGTTGACGGCGGTCTCCGCGAGGATCTGCGTGAGCCCGGCCGCCGACTCCAGCCCGGGCCCCGCGACTGCATCCGGGCGGCCGGCGCTCTCGAGGAAGACGATCGCCTCCAGCGTTTCGGCGTCGAAGCCGGAGCGTGCCGCGACCGCATCGATCTGCGCACGCCAGGCGGCCGTGCGAACCGCGGTGGCAGGCGCGCCGCCGGGGCTCTTGGCGTACAGGACATGGCTCGAGCCCGCGGCAGCACGGCGCCCGAAGTCGGCAGCACGGCCCGGCGCGAATGCGAGCGGATCGAAGTGGTCGTCCCCGTTGCCGGCGCCGGGTACGAGCGCCATCCGCGCCGAGCCGCCGAGCAGCAGGACGGCCGCGACCGCCAGCGCGCTGCCGAGCACGAGTATCGCGGCGGCGCGTCTCAGGGCTCGACGAGCCCCGTCCTGATCGCGTAGCGCGTCAACTCGACGCGATCGCGCATCCCCAGCTTCTCGAGCACGTTCGCGCGGTGGCGCTCCACGGTCTTCTCGCTGATCACGAGTTCCGCCGCGATCTCGCGGCTGCTGTGCCCCTCGGCGACGAGCTTCACGACCTCGGATTCTCGGGGAGTGAGCGGGTTCTCGCGTGCGTAGTCGCCGGTTCTCGCGCTGTCGTGCAGCCGGCGGATCAGAGCGCGCGCCGCCTTCGGGTACAGGAACGGCTCGCCGCGCATGGTCGCGCGGCACGCCTCGACCAGGTCGCGGTCCGCGGAGGACTTGAGCACGTAGCCCGACGCGCCGGCCCGCAGCGCCTCGAAGAAGTAGCGCTCGTTGTCGTGCATCGACAGCATCAGCATCTTCAGCTCGGGCTTGCGGCGCGACAGCTCGTGTGCGGCTTGGAGCCCCGTCATCCGAGGCATGCTCACGTCCAGGATCAGCAGATGCGGATCGCGCTCCAGCGCGAGCTTCACGGCCTCCGCTCCATCGCCGGCCTCGGCCATGACCTCGAGGTCCGGCTCGGCGTCGAGCACCATGCGCAGGCCGCGGCGGACCATCGCATGGTCGTCCGCGAGCAGAATCCGTGTCTTCAGGGGCACGGTCACGCCGCCGCCACCGGGATGCGGAGGGAGACTTCAACACCTGCGCCCGGCTCCGACCGCAGATCCAAGGTGGCGCCCACCAGCATCGCGCGTTCGCGCATTCCCCTGATGCCGGTCCCGCCGCGGGGCGCGCCGTTGAGGCCGGCCCCGTCGTCGCGAACGAGCAGATCGACACATCCCTCGCGAGATTTCAGCGAGATGTGGGCATGCGTGGCCTGCGCGTGCTTCACCACGTTCGTGAGACTCTCTTGCGCAACCCGGTACACGACCAGTTCCTCCTCCGGAGTCAGCGGGGGCAGCGCCTCATCGACCTCGATCCCGACCTGGGTGCCGGTGCGCTCCTCGAAGCGGGTCGCGAGGGTGGCCAGCGCGCTCGGCAGCCCGAGGTCGTCAAGCGCCTCCGGGCGCAGCTCGCGCACGATGCGGTGCAACGACTCGACGCTCGCGCGGGCGGTCTCGGTCGACTCCGCGAGCCGCTCCCGCATCTCGGGGGCGCCATGGCGGGAGGCGCTGCCCAGTTGGAGCATCAGGGCGGTCAGCGTCTGCCCGATCTCGTCGTGCAACTCGCGCGCGACTCGGCGCCGCTCGTCCTCCTGCGCCGCGAGCATCCGACGACCGTAGTCCAGACGCTCGGACTCGATGCGATCCAGCATGCGGTTGAACGCGCTGGTCAGCTCCACGACCTCCGTACCCCCTCCGTAGGCGGGGATGCGCCTGCCGGGCGCCAGCGGGTCGATGTTGTACATCAGGCCCGTAACGCGGTGCAGCGGGCGCCACGCACGACGCATCAACAGGAGGTTGACCACCAGCAGCAGGGCCAACCCGCCCAGGATCACCAGCAACTTGTCGAGCGAGCTGGGAAACGGCAGGCTTGCAGGCGACAGTGACAGCGTCGCCGTCGCGGCCACGAGCACGATCGCGTTCGGCAAGAACAGCCGCCACAAGAGTGAGTACCTGGCATGCGGCCTGGCCTGACCCGCCGATGCCGTGCTCACCGAACCGTGCTCTGCGTTCAATCTGCTCACGAGGATACGCGAGCGCCTGTGTCATGTCCGACTGACGTTAGATCGCCAGACGCCGCACCGGCGCGGCTCAGCTCCGGCCGTCCTCTCCGGGCGGCGCGAGCCGCCCGATCATCACTCGCACCCGGGCCGTCACCTGCTCCCGGGACATCCTCAACGTGGCCGCGACATCCGGCACCGGAGTTCCGTCGACCAGCATCCCGAGGATCGGTAGATCGTCGGGGCTGAGGCGGGCGGCGGCTGCGTGTACGAGCTCCGGCGCCAGGTGCGGGAACACTCGCCTGCCGCGGGCGACCATCCGGATCGCATCCATGAGCGCATCGGGCGGAGCGCTCTTGCTCAGGACCCCGGAAGCGCCTGCGACCATCGCGGGCACGGCCAGGTCCTGCGCCGGGTAGGCCGAGTACATCAGCACACCGGGCGTATCGTCGAGCGCGCGCAGGCGGTGACACAGCGCCAAACCGTCGTCGCGCTGCAGTCGGTAGTCGATCAGGGCCACGTCCGGCTTCAGGGCGGCGACGCGATCGAGCGCCTGATCGGCATCCGAGACGGCCCCCGCGGGGTGGTAGCCCGGCTCGACGCGGAGGATCGACCAGATCCCCGCACGCAAAGCAGGATGGTCGTCGACGACCAGCACGCGGATCACGCTCGCTTCCCCGTGACTGCGATGGATTCCATGATCGTCAAGTCTCGCCTCCCTGGTGCGTGACGGGGATGGGGGCCGGCACCCATTCAGTCTCGTGACAGACGCGGGATCCTTGGATCGGTCGAGCGCGAAACCGGGCCACGCGCACGGCGGCTGAGGAGGCAGAGAGGGCGTCGGCACGCCGCGAGCCCGCGTCCGGGCGGCGCTCGGGGCGTGCCGGCGGGGGTACTGCGTGCCTCAGCGAGAGCTGTGGCTGGTCACGTTCCGGCCTGAGTGTGCGCGAGGTCGACCTCCACGGGAACCGCGTCGGCGGGCAGCGGCTGGGCGGGCTGCACGGGCTCCGCAGCGCGGGACAGATAATGCGAGAGGTACTGCCCGGCGACCTTCGTCTCGGGCCACCACAACATCCGGGTGCTCACGTCGGAGCGGTCACCGTGCCCGCCCGCGATCTGCGACCGCATGAACCGCGCTCCGTCACCGGTCAGCAGGAGCCCGCGCAGGACCGGGCGAAACGGCTCCGCTGCGACCGGGGCGCCCGCCCGCTGGGCGATCGCGCGGGCCGCTGCATCCGCCTGTTGGGCCGCGATCCCGCCCTGCTTGACCGGGAACGCGGTCACGTCCCCGGCGGCGAAGACGTCCTCGCAGCCGCGAACCTGTCCATGTTCGTCCGTTGGCAGGAAGCCGTCCGCATCATGGGGCAGGCCCGCCGGCGAGCGCCCGTGCAAGCGGGGCATCGCGACCACGCGATCGGCCTCCACCGCGCCGCCGGGCGCGACGGACAGCGACCCGTTCGCGAAAGCCATCGGGGTGGTCGAAGTGCGCAGGTCGATGCGCCGCTCGCGCAGCAGGGAGCGAACCGCGTCGCTCGCCTGTCGGCCGAATATTCCCAGCGGAGCCTCCTCCGTGGTGACCAGCGTGAAACCGGTCTGCGCGTCGTGCGCGTCCGCGTGCATCGCAGTCATCAGCGCCAGCTCGTAAAGGGGCAGGGGCCAGGCGTTCCCCGTGGGCACCGCGAAGACGACCTTGCCGGCGCGGCCCGAGTCGATGTCGCCGAGCAGATCCTCGAAGGCGGGGCGATCCACGGAGCCGCGGAACGTGAGCGTGCCCGGCACGGCCTCACGAGGCTCTGCGCCGGTGGTCACCAGCAGCGAGTCGTAGGGGATCTCGCTGTCGGACCGCGTGCGCAGCACGCGGTCCGTCGGATCCACGCCGGCCGCCGCATCGACGTCGAGCTCCGCCTCGTGATCGCGCGCGATCTCCGCCAGGTCGAAGCGCGGCGCCTCGCCGAGGCCGAACGGCTCCACCACCGACAGCGGCGGATACGCAAGCTCGCGCTGGGGCGTCACCAGCCGCAGCGCCACGCGCTCGCCGGCCAGCCTCCGCAGGCCGATCATCGCCTCGAGCGCGGCAATCCCGCCGCCGGCGATCACCACTCGATGCGTGCCATGCGAGGTCATGTCAGTGTCCCTCGAAGGCGATCAGATCGAGGTCCGAGAGGACCCCCTCGGGCATCGCGTCCTCCGCGCGCCGCACGAGCACGTGGGACACGCCCGCCTGCAGGAGCGCGACGACCGCCTCGCGCGCGGTCGCGCCGGGTTCGATGAAGGTCGCGCGCTCGGTGATCGCATCGCGCGCACAGGCCAGCGATTCGTCCTTCCCGATCCATGCCAGTAGCCCGCGGGCGGTCACCCACCCCAGTGGCTTTCCCTCGGTGTGTCCGACTACCAGCACGGCCCGCACCGAGTGGGCGATCATCGCCCGGTAGACGTGCCACAGGCTCGCGTCCTCAGGTATCGACACGACCCCCGGCGTCATGATCTCCCGCGCCGGCGCATCCATATGATCGCCGGCCGCGAGCGGCGTGACGCTGCTGCGCGAGTGCGTGCTGATCGTTTTTGATGGCATATCCGCGTCCTCCTTTTGGACCGTTCCAGCATAAGCCGCCGCGAGTCACGATCGCATCCGCTGGGCGCCCCACTTGGCGCCCGTAGTATCTACCCACGCGTCAGATCACCGCGCAGCCTCCCCAGCCAACTCCAGCACCTGTTCCGCCGCCGGCTGCAGGGCGCCGCTGACCGCGGCGCTCGGCGCCGCGCCCGCCGCGAAGTCGGCCCCCTCGATGCCCACGACGAGCAGCCGCGCGGGGAGCCGGCCGAGCGCGCGCCCCAGCTCGATCGCCTCGGCCAGGCCGAACGCGTGGGTCGAGGTGCCGGTGAGGCGGGCGGGCAGTGGCTCGTCGGTGGCCACGAACACGTTGACCGCGCCGGGCGTGCCGCCCGAGGAGGTCGCGTCGACGACGATTGCAAGGCCGGCGTCCGCCCACGCCTCCAGCAGCGCGGTCGGCTCGCCTTCGTGCTCGACCACCACGAGGTCCCCGGGCGCGCGGTCGCGCACGATGCGCGCCACGAGCACGCCCGCCGCGTCGTCGCCTGCCCAGGCGTTGCCCACACCGATCACCACGACGCTGCTACTCGCGCTCGACATCGATGCGCAGGAAGTGCGTGGCGCAGGAGATGCAGGGGTCGTAATTGCGGATCGCCTGCTCGCAGCGCAGCTGCAGCTCCTGCTCGGGAGCATCGATCATCTCCGACACGAGCCCGAACAGGTCCTCCTCGATCGAGAGCTGGTTCTGCGACGTGGGCGGCACGATCCTGGCTTTCAGGATCTTGCCTTCCTCGTCCAGGTCGTAGCGGTGGTAGAGCATGCCGCGCGGCGCCTCCGTCCACCCGTGGCCGGTTCCCGCCCGGGCTTCGATCGGGACGAACGGCCGGTCGGGCTGCTCGTAGGCGTCGATCAGACGCACCGCCTCGTCGAACGCGTAGAGCACCTCGACCGCGCGTACGACGATGCTCTTGAACGGGTTGCGGCACACCGGCCCCAGCCCGGCCTCGCGGGCAGCTTCCTGCGCGAGGGGCGAGAGCCGGTCGAAGTTGAGGTTGTATCGCGCGAGCGGGCCGGCCAGGTAAGCCCCACGCTCCCGGAGGCGCGCGTACAGCGCGTTCGAGTGCTCGACGTGCTCCTCGATCACGTGGTCGTCGAACTCGTGCGCCGCGATGTCGAGCCCGCGGTTCGAGACCAGCCGGCCGCGATCGATCGGGTACTCCCGGGGCTCGCTCAGCGAGACCAGCTCGACGTCGCGTTCGAAGTCGGGGAAGGGCAGGCTCCCGGCCCACGCGACCGCCTCGCGCGCGGAGTCGCGCGCCCGCAGTAGCCGCTCCCGCAGCGGTGCCAGCTCCCGCCGCGTGGGCACCCGGTAGAAGCCGCCGACCCGGACGTTCACGGGATGCACCTCCCGCCCGCCGACCAGCGCGATCAGCTCGTTGCCCGCCTTCTTGATGCCCAGCCCGAGCTCCACGATCGCGCGCTGATCGCGCGCCATCGCGATCGCGCTCTCGTAACCGAGGAAGTCGGGAGCGTGCAGCATGAAGACGTGGAGTGTGTGGCTCTCGACCCATTCACCGCAGTAGATCAGCCGCCGCAGGTCGCGCAGCGGCTCGTCCACAACGACCTCCAACGCATCCTCCATCGCCAGGCACGAGCTCATCTGGTAGGCGACCGGGCAGATGCCGCAGATGCGCGCGGTGATGTCCGGCACCTCGTCGAAGGAGCGGCCGCGCAGGAACGCCTCGAAGAACCGTGGCGGCTCGAAGATCTCGAGCCGCGCCTCCACGACCTTGCCCTCCTTGACGCGCACGTGCAGGGAGCCCTCGCCCTCGACGCGCGCCAGGTAGTCCGTGCGCACAGTGCGCGTCTGACGCCCGTCAGCCGGGCTCATGCGCCTCGCTCTCGACACGGAACGGCTCCGACCATGCGTTGAAACCGCGGAAGGCGCGCACGAGCTGCTCGTCGGACACGCCGAGGTGCTTCCACCACTCGCTCAACGAGTCCGTGTCGGGCGACTCCATCGGGCCGTAGCAGCCATAGCAGCCGCGGTCGTAGCTCGGGCAGATCGCGCCGCAGCCGGCGTGGGTGACAGGACCCATGCAGGGCGTGCCGTGGGCGACCATCACGCACACGGTCCCCCGCCGCTTGCACTCGATGCACACGCTGTGCCCGGGGATCTGCGGCTTGCGCTCATGCAGGAATGCGCCGATCACCTCCAGCAGCTGCGTCTTGTTGATCGGGCAGCCGTGCAGCTCGAAGTCGACCTGCACGTGCGCGCTGATCGGCGTCGACGTGTCGAGCGTGGAGATGTAGTCCGGCGTCGCATAGACCGCGGACACGAACTCACCGACGTCCGCGAAATTGCGCAGCGCCTGGATGCCGCCCGCCGTGGCGCAGGCCCCGATCGTCACCAGCCGGCGTGACATCCGGCGCACCTCCCGGATCCGCTCGGCGTCGTCCGGCGTGGTGATCGAGCCTTCGACGAGCGAGAGGTCATAAGGGCCCTCGACGGTCGCGCGCCGCGCCTCCAGGAAGTAGGCCAGCTCGATCTCCCCCGCCAGCGGCAGCAGCTCGTCCTCGCAGTCGAGCAGGCTCAGCTGGCACCCGTCGCAGGACGCGAACTTCCAGACGGCGAGGGTCGGCTTGCCGCCCTGCATCACAGCTCCCGCACGCGGAAGGCGGGGCGCATCCGCTCGAACGTGAACACGGGGCCGTCGCGGCACACGAACTCGGGCCCCAGCTGGCAGTGCCCGCAGTGGCCGACGGCGCACTTCATGTTGCGCTCCATCGATATGTGCACGCGGCCGGGGCCGACGCCGCGGTCGATCAGTGCCTCGGCCGAGAAGCGGATCATCGCCTCCGGACCGCAGATGAACGCCGTGCACGCGACGGGATCGAAGGCAGCGCGCTCGATCAGCGCGGGGACGACCCCGACACGCCCATGCCATCCGGCCTGTGCGATGTCGACGGTGACGGCGACGTCGAGCCCGCGCTCGCGCCACCCGGCGAACTCGGCCTCGTACAGCAGCTGGCTCGGCTCCCGCCCGCCGTACAGCAGCAGCACCCGGCCAAAGCGCTCGCGCTCCGCGAGCGCCGCGTAGACCAAGGGCCGCAGCGGCGCGAGGCCGATGCCCCCGGCCACGATCACCACGTCGCCTCCCGCTGCGCCCGCGATCGGCCACTGGCTGCCGAACGGTCCGCGGACGCCGAGCATGCCCCCCGGCTCGGTGCGGCAGATCGCGCCGCTGACCGCCCCTACGTCACGGACTGTATGCACCAGGCGCCCGGCGCTGCCGGGGTCGCCGCTGATCGAGATCGGCACTTCGCCTGCGCCGAACGCATAGATCATGTTGAACTGTCCCGGCAGGTAGGCGAAGTCGGGCTCGCGGTCCGCCGGCTCCAGCTCGAGAGTCCATGTGTCGACTGTTTCCTGCCTGCGATCCACGACGCGGAACCGTTCCGGGACCATCGGCCCCGACGCGGACGCGACCGGCTTTCGGTCAGACCGGAGTGCCGACCCCATAGACGTCCAGGAGTCGCAGGCGGGTCGCCTGCAGGCGAGCGATGATCACCTGCGCGAAGCGCTGCATCAGCTCGTATCCCAGCTCGTGGTCGGCGTCGCACTTGCCGCGCAGGCAGGCACCGTCGAAGGAGATCAACGCGGTGTCGGCCTGCACCCGCGCGTCGAACTCCCAACGGTAGGGCGGGAACAGCCACGACCACCCCAGCAGGTCGCCGTCGTGCAGCGTCTCGAGCGCGACCGCGTCGCGCGCCGGGACGTGCAGCTCGAGCGCGACCGCGCCGTGACGGATCGCGTAGAAGACATCGGCCGGCTCGCCCATCGTGAAGAGCCGATCCCCGGCGCGCGCTCGCATGGTCGTAGCGCACCCGGCGATCAACTCGAGCTGCGCCGGCGCGAGCCCGCGGAAGATGGGCATCTCAGCAATCAGGGCGTCCAGCTGCTTCATCGCCGCTCCTCGCCCCACGCTTCCGGCCCTCCGCTGTCGGTGGCCCGGATCGCGGCGACCTCCTCGGTGATGTCGATCGCGACCGGGCACCACGTGATGCAGCGACCGCACCCGACACAGCCGAACGTGTCGAACTGGTCGCCCCAGGTGGCGAGCTTGTGGGTCATCCACTGGCGGTAGCGCGAGCGGGGCGTGTTGCGCACACTGCCGCCGTGGACGTGGGAGAAGTCGAGCGTGAAGCACGAGTCCCACTCGCGTACGCGCTCGGTCTGCGTGCCGGTCAGGTCGGTCACATCCTCGACGCTCGTGCAGAAGCACGTGGGACAGACCATGGTGCAGTTGCCGCAGGTCAGGCAACGGTCGGCGACGTCGTCCCAGCGATCGTGCTCGTAGTTGCGGTAGAGCAGGCCCTTCAGGTCGGTCGTGTCCATCGCGCGGCCCTGGCCGGTCACGGCGCGCTCGACTGCGCGCTCGCCGGCATCGACCTCCGCCCGGGAGGCATCGCGCGCGGGCAGGCCCGCCACGACCTCGGCCCCGGCCTCGCTGCCGGCCTCGACGAGGAAGTAGTGCCGCCCGTCCTCGAGCACCTCCGTGAGCGCCACGTCGAAATTGGATGTCGCCCGCGGCCCCGTGCCCATCGAGACGCAGAAGCAGGTGCCGCCCGCCTGCCAGCAGTTGAGCGCGACGATGAACACGTTCGCGCGCCGCGCCGCGTAGCCCGGATCGGGGTGCGGCACGTCGAGGATCGCGCTGTCGAGCGAGGCAATCGCGTGCAGGTCACAGGAGCGCACGCCGATGTAGGCGTCCTTCGAAGGAGCGCTCTCCTGCGCGTCGACCTCGAACCCGTCGCCTCCGGCCTTGGCACGCCAGAGCCGTACGCGGGCCGGCCACAAGTACTCCTTCCACGAGCGCGGTCCGACCGCAAAGCCGAACAGCCCGCGATCCTCGCGCGCGCGCAGGCGATAGGTGCCGCCCTCCTGCTCGTCCGTGATTCCCTCCGGCAGGTCGGCGCTCGACTCGAGCTCGTCGTAGACGATCGCGCCGTCGCGCACCGTCGGGCCGAGCAGCCGGTAGCCGCGCGCGACCAGCGCCAGCAGCAGGTCGTCCAGCCGCTCGCGGTCGAGCATGCGCGTGCCGGGCTCGGGGGCCACCCGCAAAACCTACAACCCCTAGATCGGTCTCGGGGACCATCTCGATCGCCCCGGACGGGCACTCCTGCACGCAGATGCCGCAGCCCTTGCAGTAGTCGAGGTCGATCGCGTACAGCGTACGCCGCCGGGCGCCGAGCTTGATCACGGCGTTGTCGGGGCAGACGCCGTAGCAGTTGTCGCAGGCGAAGCAGTTGCCGCACGACAGGCAGCGGCGGGCCTCGAACAGCGCGTTGGACTCGTCGAGGCCGCCGACGACCTCGTCGAAGGTGGATGCGCCGGCGCGCCACCTCGAGCTGGGGCCGCACCGTGCGCGGCGCGTCGGCGTAGTACCAGGTGTTGAGCGCGTCGAACGTCGACGAGGTCGTGCTTCGGCGGGGGCACGGTACGTCCGCTCCCGCGCAGCCAGCGCGTCGATGTGGCGGGCCGCCTGCTTGCCGTGCCCGACCGCCGACGGTGACGGTGCGCTCGGCGGGCACCATGTCGCCGCCGGCGAAGACGCCCGGGTGCCCGGTCATCAGGTTCGGCCCGACCTGCACGACGCCGTCGTCGACCTCGATCCCGGGCACGCCGTCGAGCAGCGACGAGGTCGGCCTCCTGGCCGAGCGCGAGCACCAGCGAGTCGGCCTCGAGCTCCTCGAGCTCGCCGGTCGGCTGCGGGAAGCCGGTCTCGTCGAGCTCCATCCGCTCGAGCACGAGCTTGCCGCCGTCGGCGCTGCTTGATCGTCGAGAGCCACTTCATCAGCACGCCCTCCTGCGCGGCCTCCTCGACCTCGAAGTCGTGCGCCGGCATGCGGTCGCGCGTGCGCCGGTAGACGACGACCGCCTCCTCGGCGCCGAGGCGCTTGGCCGTGCGCGCGGCGTCCATCGCGGTGTTCCCGCCGCCGTAGACGACGACGCGGCGGCCGAGCAGCGGCGGCTCCTCGCCCTCCATGCTCGCGCAGCAGCGAGACCGCGTCGAGCATGCGCGCGGCGCTCGCCGGCGGGGATGTAGGCGCGCTTGCCGATGTGCGCGCCGACGGCGAGGAACGCGGCGTCGAAGCCGCCCGTCGCGCATCGTCGGCTCGAGGTCGGTCGACCTTGCGGTCGCAGCTCGCAGCTCCACGCCCAGGTCGAGGATCCGCTGCGACCTCGGCGTCGAGCACGTCGCGCGGGAGCCGGTAGCGCGGGATGCCGAAGCGCATCATGCCGCCCGGCAGCGGGCCGGCCTCGTGGATCGTCGACGGCGTGGCCGAGGCGCGCGAGGTGGTAGGCGGCGGACAGGCCGGACGGGCCCGGCGCCGACGACGAGCACGCGCTTGCCGGTGGGCGGCGCGTCGACGCGACGCGTCCAGCCCTGCGCGGATCGCCTCGTCGCCGAGGAAGCGCTCGACCGAGTTGATGCCGACCGCCTCGTCGAGCTGGCCGCGGTTGCAGGCGGTCTCGCACGGGTGGTAGCAGACCCGGCCCATGATCGCGCGGGAAGCGGGTTGTCCTCCATGATCGCCCGCCAGGCGCGCTCGTAGCGCTCCGCCCTCCTCGGCGTGGTAGAGCCAGTGCTGGATGTTCTCGCCGGCCGGGCAGGCGTGGTTGCACGGCGGCAGCCGGTCGCACGTAGACCGGGCGCTCGGTGCGCCACGAGCCGGTCTTGTTCGGCGAGGCTCGAGCCGACGTCGAGCGTGATCGCGAAGGGCTTGTCCATCAGGCCGGCAGCTGCCTCGCCCTCCGAGCAGGCCGAAGCGGCCGATGTTGCGGTCGGCGCGCGCCTGGATCCGTGCGATCACGTCCGTGCGCGGCGGCTCGGCCGAACAGGTGCGCGAAGCGGCGCTGCGGCCGCAGGTAGTCCTCGACCGGCACCTGGCGGCGGATCTTCGAGACGCCCGTGACCTCGCCGCCCTCGGCCTCGAACACCGGGAAGAGGCCCGTCTCGCGTCGCGAGCCGCGCGATCCGGATCGTGTCGTGCGCGGCGCGTGCCCCAGCCCAGCGGGCAGGTCACGAGCACGTGCAGGTAGCGCGCGCCGCGCAACTCCATCGCGCGCTCGACCTTGGCCTCGAGGTCGCGCAGGTCGGCGACGGTCGCGGTCGCGACGTAGGGGATCTCGTGCGCCATCGCGATCAGCGGCGCGCTCTTGCCCTGGCCGAAGACGTTGCCCGGCTCCGTGCCCGACCGGCTTGGTCGTCGCGGTGCGGGCGGCGGGCGGCGTCGCGCCCGAGCGCTGCACGCCGGTGTTCATGTAGCCCTCGTTGTCGTAGCAGACGAACAGCACGTCGTCGTTGCGCTCGAACATGCCCGACAGGCAGCCGAAGCCGATGTCGACCGTGCCGCCGTCGCCGCCCTGGCCGACGACGCGCACGTCCGTGCGGCCCTTGACCTTCAGCGCGGCGGCGATGCCCGTCGCGACCGCGGGGGCGTTGCCGAACAGCGAATGGATCCACGGGAGCTGCCACGACGTCTCCGGGTACGGCGTGGAGAAGACCTCGAGGCAGCCGGTCGCGTTGGCGGCGATCAGCTGGCCGCCGGTGGCGCGCATCGCGGCGTCGAGCGCGTAGCGCGCGCCGAGCGCCTCGCCGCAGCCCTGGCAGGCGCGGTGGCCGGAGGTGAGCGTGTTCGAGCGGTCGCATGCGCGCCTGGACCGTGCGCTGCTCGGGGTCGAGCAGCCGGTTGCCGGCCGCGAAGCTGCCGGCCTGGTAGAACTTGATCTGCTGGTAGGGCATGCGTCCTCTCCCGTGACTAGTGCGAGCCCGCGGCGACCGTGCCGATGTCGCGCATGATGTTCTCGGCGTGCGGCCCCGGCCGGCGTCCGGCCCCCTGGCGCTCGAGCTCGCGCTCGACGAGGTCCCGGTTCAGGTCGAGGAAGCGTGAGCGGCAGTCGAGCTCGGTCCGCGACCGCCTCGTCGAACAGCCGTCGCAGCGAAGCCTTCGGTGATCGGCCGGCCGCCGAGGCCGGCGATCACCGTCGTAGCCGTGCAGCTGGATGCCCGACAGCGCCAGCCGCACGTTCTGGCCGAACGATCCCGCCGATGCCCGACCGCGAACGCCTTCTCGAGCGACGACCACGCGCTTGGCGTCGCGCGAGCGCCGCGCGCACCTCCTCGAGCGGGAACGGCCGGAAGCACTTGATCGCGAGCGCGCCGATGCTGCACGCCCTCGTCGCGCAGCTCGTCGACGACGTCCTCGATCGTGCCGAGCACCGAGCCGAGCGCCACGACGATCGGTCTCGGCGTCCGTCGGCGCGGTAGCGCGCGCACCAGCCCGCCCGACTCGCGCCCGAACGCAGCCTGCGAACTCGGCGGCGATCTCGCGGGATCAGCGTCGAGCGCCTGCATCTGCTTGGCGTGCATCAGGTACTTGACCTCGGTGAACGCCTCCGGGCCCGACCATCGCGCCGATCGTCACCGGCTCGGCGGGGTCGAGCACCTGGCGCGGCTCGAACGGCGGCAGGAACGCGTCGACCTGCTCCTGGCTCGGGACGTCGACCCGCTCGTAGGCGTGCGTGAGGATGAAGCCGTCCATGCAGACCATCACCGGCAGCGAGAGCTCCTCGGCGAGCCTGAACGCCTGGATGTGCAGGTCGAGCGCCTCCTGGTTGGACTCGGCGTAGAGCTGGATCCAGCCCGAGTCGCGCTGCGACATCGAGTCGCGAGTGGTCGTTCCAGATGTTGATCGGCGCGCCGATCGCGCGGTTGGCGACCGTCATCACGATCGGCAGGCCGAGGCCGGACGCGTTGTAGAGCGCCTCGGCCATGTACAGCAGGCCCTGGCTGGCGGTCGCGGTGTAGGCGCGCGCGCCGGTCGCCGAGGCGCCGATCGCCGACCGACATCGCGGCGAACTCGGACTCGACGTTGATGAACTCGCACGGCGCGAGCTCGCCGCGTGCTGCACGAGGTCGGAGAGCGCCTCGACGATGTGCGTCTGCGGCGAGATCGGGTAGGCGCAGATGACCTCGGGCCGGCACAGCGCGACCGCTCTCGGCGACGGCGCGCGAGCCCTCGATCTGCTCTAAGCATGCGCGAGCTCCTCGATCTGGCGCTGCACGAGCGCGTAGGCCGCCCGCGCGGCCGCGACGTTGCCCTCGCCGCGAGCGGGCCCGGGAACGCTCGCGCGATCGCCGCGGCGACGCGAGTCGAGCGAGACGACGCCGGTGAGCGCCGCGAACGCCGCCGAGCAGCGCGGCGTTCGGGCATCGGGCGGCCCAGGTGCTCGCGCGCGAGCTCGCGTGGCCGGCGACCGTGCATCAGGCGCTCGGCGCGGAACCGCGTCGCGAAGTCGCCCAGCCCGAGCTCGTCGAAGCTGCGCGCGGTGTTGATCAGCACGTAGCCGTCGGGCCGAGGCCGCTCGAACACGTCGACCTGGTGCAGCAGCGTCGGGTCCTGGACGATCAGCGCGTCCGGCGTGGAGATCGGCTCGCGGGCGCGGATCGGCGCGGTCGTCGATGCGGCAGAAGGCGACACGGGCGCGCCCGTGCGCTCGGAGCCGAAGCTCGGGAACGCCTGGGCGTGGCGGCCCTCGAGGAACGCCGCGACGGAGAGCAGCTCGGCGGCGGTGACGACGCCCTGGCCGCCGCGCCCGTGGAAGCGAACTTGGAACATGCTCGAGCTGGCGCTCGCGGCTAGGCCGGTCCCGCGGCCAGCACGGACGCAATCCCGAGCGCCGAGATCACGCCGACGGGTCGACCCGTCTCGGGCTGCACGGCGAGCAGATGCGAGCACTTGTGATCCACCATTGCGTGGGCGGCGGCACTCAGCGTCTCGTTCGCCGGCACTGTGATCAGCAAGCGGCTCGCGAGGTCGGCGGCAGTCACTTTCGAGCTGTCGGATGTGGCCGCGGCCGCGATGTCCATGTCGGTCACGATGCCCCACGGACTCCCCGCGGACGCGGGGTTTCCGACCAGCAGGGAGTGGATCTGGTAGCTGACCATGATCCGGCAGGCGTCGCGCAGCGACGTGTCGGGCTCACAGGTCACGATGCCGATTCGCATCACGTCGTGGACTCTCGCTGCGGCGAACGCCGGGCCGACGTAGTGGTGCGGGTAAGGCTGCAGGGCCGTCGACATCTCTATGCCTCCTGGTGCGGAATCGACTGCGTGACCGGAGGCTACGGCCGTTGGGCGCCAACATCGGCCGTGCGCCCCCGGATCTCGTATCCGTAGTTGCCCGTGAACTCGCAGCAGGCGCGGGCGCGGTCCACACCGAGGCCGTGCGCTCCGTTGCAGCGCGCGGCTACGATGGCGCGGTGTGGTGACCGCGATCAGCACCGGAGCCGGCCTGTTGCTCGTCTTGGTCGCGCTGCGCGACATCTTCGACACGCTCTTTCACCCGCATGGTCGGGGTGTCGTGAGCGAGGCGGTGATCCGGCGGATCTGGCGCGTGATGCGAATCGCGATCCGCGGCAACCACGCGGCGCTCTCGCTGGCGGGCCCGCTGGCGTTCGTCGGGGTGATCGCCGTTTGGGGAGCCCTGATCGTCGTCGGCTTCGCGCTGATGCTCTGGCCGTATTTCCCGGAAGGGTTCGCGTCCAGCGCGGGAGCCGAGGTCGCGCCGGGAGCCGATTTCGCGAATGCGCTGTACCTGTCGATGGTCAACCTCACCAGCCTCGGGTACGGGGACATCGTTCCCACCGCCGACCTGCTGCGGTTCCTCGCCCCGCTCGAGACGGTCCTGGGACTGGGTCTGTTGACCGCGAGCATCTCCTGGATCCTGCTTCTGTATCGCGTGCTCTCCGACTACCGCTCCCTCTCGCACGAGATCTCGCTGCTGGCAGGAGCGGAGCGCATCAGCGGGACGGGGCTGGCTTCGATCGAGGCGCCGGTCGCCGCACAGGTACTCGCGAATTTCACGTCGAGGGTGGTGGCGATGCGCGACGACCTGATGCACTCACCGATCGCGTACTACTTCCACCCGCGCGACGCACGGCACGCCCTGCCTGTGCTGCTGCCGGCCCTGATGCACGTTGTCGAGGAGTGCTCCCGGCAAGGTCAGGGCCCGGCGCTGCGGTTCCAGGCCGCGATGCTGCGCCAGTCACTCGACGACCTGCTCGACACCATCGCCGAGGAGTTCGTCGGAACCCCCGGCGGCAGCCCGTCCGAGACGCTTGCCGCATACCGGCTCGACCACCGCTGGGCCACCGGCCCGGCATAGCCCCTCGCGGCTTCGGTACGTTGGGAGTCGTGGTCGCACAAGACGCAGCCTCGCATCGCGTGACGATCGCCGGCGGTGGCATCGCCGCGATCGAGGCAACGCTTGCCCTGCGTGACCTGGCAGGCGACCTGCCGATCGAATTGATCGCGCCCGCGACGCACGCCGACTACCGCCCCCTCGCGGTGCTGGAGCCGTTCGCGCTCGGCGAGATGCCGGCGTTCGACCTGGCCGATTTCGCGTCGCAGCACAGAGCCGCGCTGCGGCGCGACACGCTCGTGGCCGTACAACAGGCTGAGCACACGATCGTGACCGGGCGCGGGGACCGCCTGCCGTACGAGCTCCTGATCGTGGCGGCCGGGGCCCAGGCCGTGGAAGCGATCCCGGGCGCGCTCACCTTCCGCGGGCACGTCGACCAGCGACGAGTTGGCCTGCTGGTCGAGGAGTACGCGATGCGAGAGCTGCGCCGACTGGTGTTCGCCATCCCCCAGGGAGAGGCCTGGACCCTGCCGGCCTACGAGCTGGCGCTGATGACCCATGCGAGCCTCGCCGCCCGTGCGGTGTCCGACTGCGAGCTGCAGATCGTCACGCCCGAGCGGCGGCCGCTCGAGCTGTTCGGCGAGCCGGCGAGTCGCGCCGTGCGCGAACTGCTCGACCAGGCGGGCATCGCCACGAGGACCGGAGCGCACCCCCGACGGCTCGCCGCCGGCGCGCTGCAGCTTTCGAACGGCGAGCAGATCCGGACGGACCGCGTTGTGGCCCTCCCGCGACTTGTCGGGCCCCGCTTCCAGGGACTGCCATCCGACGAGCACGGCTTCATCCGCACCGATCAGCATGGCCTGGTCGTCGGATTCGACGACGTCTATGCCGCGGGCGACGCGACCGCGTACCCGGTCAAGCAGGGCGGCCTGGCGGCGCAGCAAGCCGACGCGGTGGCAGAGGCGATCGCCGCACGCGTCGGCGCCGACCTGGACCCGCAGCCGTTCCGGCCCGTTCTGCGCGGCCTCCTGATGACCGGCGCGACCACACGCTATCTCGAGTCCGGGGCCGGTCGGCACGCCGGCGCGAGGCCGGCGCTTTGGTCGCCCCAGAGCAAGGTCTTCGGCCGTTATCTGCTGCCCTACCTGGGTGCCGGCGCAAACGTGCTGGAGGGCGCCGCGGGCAGCGGCGAGGACACCGTGGCGGCCGAGCTGGACCTGCCGGTTCGTTAGAGCGATGCTTCCCGGTGTTCAACAGCAACAACGAAAGGGATCGAGATGTTCACCAGGGTGATCTGGGCGACCGATGGCTCGGACACGGCCGACGACGCACTCGATCATGCGGAAGGCGCTCGCGAACGTAGAAGGAGCGACCCTGACGGTCGTGCACGTGGTGCAGACGTACGCCAGCGCCCTGTCCGCGGGCCTGCCGCTGTATGCCGAGCAGGAGGAGCTGAAGGCCAAGGTCTCACGGCAGGCATCCGGCCTGCGCGACGAGGGGCTCGACGTCACCGACAGGATCGTCACCACGCCCGCGAACCCGGCTCACGCCATCGCAGATGTCGCGACCGACGTCGGAGCGGACCTGATCGTGGTGGGAACGCGCGGACATACAGCGCTCGGGGGGCTGCTGGTCGGCAGCGTGACGCAGCGACTCCTCCACATCGCTCCATGCCCGGTGCTCGCCGTGCCGCCGCGCTGAGGTCAGGACGCCACGGCCGCCGCCCCCGTCCCCTTGACATCGTCGAGTCCCTCACGCATCCCCCGGGGGAAGACGAGCACCGGGCACGTGCTCGAGTCGAGCAGCGCCGTCGAGACGGAGCCCAGCAGCACACACCGCAAGGGCCCGTATCCACGTGAGCCCAGGACGAGCAGGTCCGCGGCCGCGGCCACGGCGACATCCTCCAGCCCGGCCACGGGCTCACCGAACCGGAACTCACCGCTGACTTCGACGCCCATCCCGGAGGCCGCGGACATCGCCTGCTGAAGCTGTGCCTGCCGCTGCTCCTCGATCGCTGCCTTGAGGTCGGGGTAGCCGGCAGTCGCTCCAGCGCCCTTGCCGGGGACGAGGGGCGGCACCTCGGCGAACATGGCGATCCGGACCCGGGCACGCGCGGCTCTCGCAATCTCGAGCGCCTGTCGCAGGGCGATCTCGGCCTCGGGCGATGCGTCGTATCCGACGACGATCGACTCGAGGCTCGAGCTTTCGCGATCGTGGAGGCCGGGGGGTGCGACCGCGACCGCGCAGGGAGAGCCGTGCAGGAGGCGCCGTGCGGTGCTGCCGACAAGCACCCGGCCGACCCGGCCGCGATGGGACGAGCCCACGACGATCAGGCGCGCATCCATCTCCCGCGCGAGGTCGTGCAGTCCGCGGGCAGGCGACTCGGCGGCACGCGTCACGGCCTCCGCGCCGGCGGCTGCCGCGACTCGCTCGATCCGCTCCGTTGCTTCCGGGTCGAGATCCTGAAAGTCGGGGTCGAAGTGGATCACGAGAGGGTCCGCGGTGAGCACGCCGGCCACGATCAGCCGCGCATCGATGACTTCCGCGAACCATCCCCCGAGAGCCAGTGCGTCCTCACCCCGCTTGCTCCCGTCGAATCCCACGATCACTTTGCTCTTCAAGGAAATCCCCTCCCGAGGCTGTCTGAAGCTCGCTCTTGCGCCCATACAGGCTGTCGGAGCGGCAGCGACCTCGCATCGGACCTAAGCCGCAGAGATCTCCGTAGTAGTCCCCACCAGACCCGGCCGCCGGGCCGCGCGACCTCAGCTCACGAAGGTCGTGGGCGACGCTGCGTAGCGGCGGGCCACCGCGGCCGGCTCGGGCAGGACACGATCCACGAGCCGTATTGCCGGCCGCCGCTCGATCTCCGATCGCAGGTCGCGCCGGTAGGTCAGCAGCGCAAGGCTCGGCGCGATCAAGAAGTCGGCGGCGTAGAGCTGGTCCCCGTTGAGCACCCCGGCCTCGATCCAGCCGTCGATCCGGTCGAGCATGCCCGGCAACGTCTCCAGCAGCTCGGAATCCGCGCGCTCCCCCGCTGCGAAGACCAGCCGCCCCACCACGCGCGCGCCGACCCTTCTGACCGCGGGCTGCCGCCACAACAGGGGGCCCAGCCGGCCGTCCCCGCCCCGCTCGATGAGCGCGTCAGGGCCGTGCACGAATGCCGAGAGCCCCACGCGGCGCGCCGTCATCTGGAAGACCTCGTCGCCCCAGCGCTCCGCCTCCTCGACGGCGCGTCGCAGGTCCGCGTCGGCGGGGAAGAGCGGTGGATCGGGCCGCAACCCCTCGAGCACGCGCGCGATCTCGCGGTTGGTCTTGACGTGCTGACCATCGACCAGGAGCGCGGGCACCGTCCCCATCCGATCCACGGTCCCGAGCATGCGGTGGGGTCGGTCGTCGAGGTGGCGGAACGGGGCCGGATTTCCCCCGAAGCCGCGCAGCCGCAGGAGAAAGGGATGCAGGCCGGTGGGCAGCTCCACCAGTTCGTATTCGATGTCCTTGTGCTCCAGCATCAGCATCCCCGTGCGACACGCGTGCGAGCCGAGGATCACGTAGAGCTTCGCCTTCATCGTGGGCAGCATACGCTTGTCGAATGGTCCACCGCTGCGAATGGGCCGGCGACAGCGACCCGCTGATGCTCGCCTACCACGATCAGGAGTGGGGGGTGCCGGAGCATGACGACCGGCGCCTGTACGAGCTGTTGACGCTCGAGGGCGCGCAGGCGGGGCTGTCGTGGTCGACGATCCTGCGAAAGCGGGACGGCTACCGCGCCGCGTTCGGCGGGTTCGACCCCAAGCGGGTGGCGCGTTTTGGCGACCGCGAGGTCGAGCGGTTGCTTCAGGATCGCGGCATCGTGCGAAACCGCCTGAAGGTCGAATCGACGGTCAACAACGCGCGCCGAGTGCTGGAGGTGCAGGAGGAGCTTGGCAGCTTCGACGCATACGTCTGGCAACTCGTCGGCGGCAGCCCGATCGACGGCCGCCGCCGCAAGCTCGCGGACCTGCCGGCGCAGACGCCGGAGTCGCAGGCGCTGAGCAAGGACCTCAAGCGGCGTGGCTTTCGGTTCGTGGGGCCGACGGTCTGCTACGCCTTCATGCAGGCGGCCGGACTGGTCAACGATCACGTGACCGGCTGCTTCCGGTACCGCGCGGTGGCGGGAGCCGGCGGCCCGGTCTAGCATTCGCCGATGAGCTTCGTCTCCCGCGGGTTCAAGGGGTTCCGCCGCATTCCGGAGGAGCTGGCCGACCGCGTGCCGCCGGGGCAGTACATCGAGCCCGGGTTCCCTGTGTTGACAGCCGGCCCGACCCCCGACATCGCCCCCGGCGATTGGAGCGTGCGGATCGACGGCATGGTCGCGGACGAGCGCGAATGGACGGCTGCCGAGTTTGCGGAGCTGCCGTCCGAGACGGTGCCGTGCGACATCCACTGCGTGACGAAGTGGTCGAAGCTGGGCACCAGCTTCGGCGGAGTTTCGCTGGACGCGCTGTTCGAGCAGGCCGAGCCACTCGGCGCGTACGCGATGGTCCACTCTTACGGCGGGTACACCACCAACCTGCCGGTCGAGGACCTGACCGACGGCAAGGCGTGGATCGTGACGGAGCACGAGGGGGAGCCGCTGCCCCGCGAGCACGGCGGGCCGGCGCGACTGCTCGTGCCCCACCTGTACTTCTGGAAGAGCGCGAAATGGATCGCCGGGCTGCGGATCATGGACCATGACGAGCCTGGCTTCTGGGAGGCGAACGGGTACCACAACCGCGGCGACCCTTGGAAGGAAGAGCGGTATTGGAGCGACTGACTCCGGTGGAGCAGCGCGCGCCCGGACGCTGGCAGGTCGGAACCGTCGTGGCGGTCAAGCGGGAGACGCCGCGAGTCAAGTCGTTTCGCATCGGACTGCCGATGTGGATTCCGCATCTGCCGGGCCAGCACTACGACGTGCGCCTCACGGCTCCCGACGGTTACACGGCGCAGCGCTCCTACTCGATCGCCTCCTCACCGCTGGACCAGGGTGAGGTCGAGCTGACGATCGACCGGCTCGACGACGGCGAGGTCTCGCCGTACTTCCACGACGTCGTCGAGGCGGGCGACCAGGTCGAGCTGCGTGGGCCGTTTGCCTCGTACTTCGTGTGGCGCGCCGAGGCGCCGGTGCTGCTCGTCGGCGGCGGTTCGGGCGTCGTGCCGCTGATGGCAATGCTGCGCCACCGCCGGCGCATCATGCCGGAGCTTCGCATGCGGCTGATCTACTCGGTGCGCGCCGCCGACGAGGTGATCTACGCCGACGAGCTCGGCGACGACGCGATGCTGACGTTCACGCGGGAGCCACCCGCCGGTTGGACGGGGCACACCGGCCGCATCGACTCCGCGCTGATCGCGGCGACGGTGGACACGCCGGGCACGGCCTTCGTGTGCGGGTCGAACGGGTTCGTCGAGGCGGCCTCGGGCCTGCTGCTGGGGGCCGGCTTCGATGCGGGCTCGATCCGCACCGAGCGCTTCGGCCCGACCGGCTGAGCAGCGGCGGCCGGCTCACGGCCGCAGAGGCGTCTGGGATCATGCCCCGCTCCGGCAATGCGAGTGGCTCGCTCTACACAGGAGGAATCGAATGATCAGCAAACTCGACTTCGTCGGCATCCCGTCGACGGACGCGCAGCGCTCACGCAGCTTCTACGTCGACACGCTCGGCCTGCGACCCGACGGCAAGTCCGAGTCCGAGGTCTGGGCGGGCGAGACGTGCTTCGGCATCTGGGAGCCGCAGCGGTTCGGCATGGAGTTCGCGCCCCAGAAGAACGCCCACCCCGCGCTGCACGTGGACGACGTGGCCGCAGCCCGGAAGGCGCTCGAGGGCAAGGGTGTGGAGTTCGCCGGCGACATCCTCGACACGGGCGTCTGTCACATGGCGTTTTTCACGGATCCGGACGGCAACGACCTGATGCTGCACCACCGTTACGCGCCCTCCGATTGAACGCGCGGGGTTCCGGCGACATCGAGGTCAGGCGCGTTCGCTCTCCCGCTGTTCGATCGCTCGCACCTTGTCGAGGCGGCGGCGGTGGCGCTCCGCCCCGCTGAACGAGGCGGCGGCGTACGCGCGCAGGATGTCGGCGGCCAGCGCGGGGCCGATCACGCGGGCGCCGAGGCACAGCACGTTGACGTCGTCGTGCTCCACCGCCTGGTGGGCCGTGTACGTGTCCCCGACGCTGGCGGCGCGGATGCCGGCCATCTTCGTGGCCGCGACCGCGACGCCGGCGCCCGAGCCGCAGACCAACACGCCGCGCTCCGCGCGACCGTCGCGTACGGCCTCGCCGACGCTCACGGCGACATCCGGGTAGTCGACGCTCTCCGTCGAGTCGGTGCCCAGATCGAGCACCTCGTGACCGTCCGCGCGCAGCGCCTCCAGTACCGCCTCCTTCAGCGGGAACCCCGCGTGGTCGAAGCCGCACGCGATCCTCATCCGCGCGCCTCCGCCGGAAGCTGCGCGGCCGCCGCGGCGTCCAGCAGCACCGTCAGCGCCCCGGCAGCCGGCGCGATCAGGCTTGCGGGTGCCCCGCGGTCGGGCTCGCCTCCGAACGCCCGCGCGACCGCTGCGGCCTTGGCCGCACCGGACACGAGGAACACGACCTCCCGCGCCGCATTGATCGCCGGCAGCGTCAGCGTCACCCGCGGCACCAGCGGCTCCATGCCCGGATGCTCCACCCCGACCGCCAGCCGGCGCTGCTCGCCGAGCGCCGCGTCGCGCGGGAACAGCGACGCGCAGTGTGCATCGGGCCCGAGGCCGAGCAGCACCAGGTCGAACCGCTCCACCCCGTCGCGCAGCAACTCGTCGTATGCCGCGGCGGCCGCCTGCGGACCCAGCTCCCCCGGGATGCGGTGCACCTCGGGGGCCGGTCCCGGCAGCTGGTCCAGCAGCGCCGATCGAACCATCCCGTAGTTCGAGCGCGCGTCGTGCGCGGGCACGCACCGCTCGTCGCCGAACCACACCGCGCAGCCCGCCCAGGCGACGTCCATCGACGCGAGCAGTCCGTACGCCGCGCGCGGGGTCGAGCCGCCCGCCAGCGCAATGTGCGCGCCCGCGCCCGCCACGGTGGCGATGCGCTGTGCGGCGGCAGCCGCGGGGTCGTCCAGGACCAGCCGCTGCATCACGGGAGCATCGAGCAGGCCGCCGTCACCGCGGGGCGATACGTCGGGTCACGCAGCAGGGCCTGGCGCACGCCCTCGCCCAGGATGCCGCTCTCGCCCCGCGACGCGCCGAGCACCGTCCACGCCGAGGCGCGCCCGCCGAGCGTCGTGCGGGTCGCCGCGAGCCCGCCCGGCGCACGGTCGAGCGACAGCTCGAGTCCCGACCTCGTCTCCAGCGTGAGCCCCGCCAGTCCCGGCACGTCGAGGCCGTCGACGGCCTCGAGCGCGAGCTGCACGTCGCGCCGCCCGCTGCGCGCCCGTCCTCGCAGACCGCCGTTGCCGTCGGGTGCGAGCGCGGCCGGCTCCCACCCCAGGCGCGAGCAGAGCCAGCCGACGAGCAGCAGCGCCGCAACGGCCGAGTCGGCCCGGTGGCGGACCGTCACCGCACTGATCTGCTCGAGGTCGGCGCGCCACTCCACCGGGTCGAACGTGAAGGCAACCCGCTCGCGCCATGGAGTGCTGCGCAGCCACGCCAGGTCGACGACGTAGGCGCGGTCCGCCAGCTCACCGACGCGCGCGAGCGAAGCCGCGATCTCGGGCTCGACGGCCGAATCCAGGAGCACGACGTGCGCGAGCCTCAGGAGGGAGTCCACCGCCTCGGCATGGCCGTGCGGAGCCCACACCACGGTCGTCAGCCCGCTGATCAGGATGGGATCCACGATCGTGTCGAGATGAGCGAGGTGCTTCGCGCCCATGTCGATCGTGATGTGCTCGTGGCTCAGCGCGAGCGCGCCGTCGGCCGGGCTCACGATGGCGGCCCAGGCGTCGAGCGCCTGGCGCCCGGGCTCCACCGTGCAGATGATGGTGCGCGACGGGTGATACCGGCCGACGCGGGCAAGGCGGTTCTCGATCTCCCCGCGCCACTCGCGATCGACGATCGCAACGAGGTTCAGGACCCGCGCGGATGCGTGCGCGCGCTTGCCGTTCTGGCCTTCCAGGAGCAGTTCGCGCAGTCCGGCCTCGATCTCGGCGGGCGACGTCCCCTCCGCACTCCACACCCCTTCCATCAGATCGGGCGCCAGGTCCGGGCGCCGTCGAGCAGCGCATCCGCTTCGGCGGGACCGGCGGACCCGGCCGCGTAGGTGGGCAGCGGCCCCGGCGCTGCCGACCACACCCGCAGGATCGGGTCGCAGATCGCCCACGACGCCTGCACCTCGTCCTCACGCGTGAACAGGCTCGCATCGCCGCGCATCGCATCGAGGATCAGGCGCTCGTAGGCCTCGGGCGACTCGGACAGGAAGCTGGTGCCGTAGCGGAACTCCATGTTCACGGGCCGGATGCGCATCCGGGGGCCGGGGATCTTCGCGCCCAGCGACAGCGAGACACCTTCGTCGGGCTGCACGGTCAGCACGAGCTGATTGGGCTGGACCCCGATCGAGCCGGACTGCCGGAAGGCCAGGTGCGGGATCGGCTTCAGCGTCACCGCGATCTCCGTGACCCTGCGCGCCAGCCGCTTTCCGGTGCGCAGATAGAACGGCACGCCGGCCCAGCGCCAGTTCGATACCTCCAGCCGCAGGGCCGCGTACGTCTCTGTCGTCGATCCTTCCCCGACGCCGTCCTCGCCCAGGTAGCCCGGAACCGAGTCGCCGCCCGACACGCCCGGCCCGTACTGCGCGCGCACCGCCATGTGCGGCACGTCATCCGCGGTCGGCGCCCGGATCGCCTGCGTGACCTTCACCTTCTCGTCGCGCAGCATGTCCGCGGAGAACGACGACGGCGGCTCCATGCAGAGCAGGGTCAGCAGCTGCAGCATGTGATTCTGCACGAGGTCGCGCAGCGCGCCCGAGGTGTCGTAGTAACCGGCCCGCGTGCCGATCCCGATGTCCTCAGCGGCGGTGATCTGCACGCAGTCGATGTAGTTGCGGTTCCAGACGGGCTCGAACATCGCGTTCGCGAACCTGAACGCGAGCAGGTTCTGCACGGTCTCCTTGCCGAGGTAGTGGTCGATGCGGTACACCTGCCGCTCGTCGAACACGCCGAGCACCACCTCGTTCAGCGCACGCGCCGACTCGAGGTCGTATCCGAAGGGCTTCTCGATCACGACGCGCACCTCGCCGTCTGCCGCGCGCTGCAGGCCGGCGGTCCCCAGCGCGCCGACGATCACCGGGAAGAACTCGGGCGCCGTGGAGAGGTAGTAGACGCGATTGAACGCCACGCCGGCCTCGTCGTCGAACGCCGTCGCCGCCTGCCCCAGCCGCTCGTAGGCGCCGGGGTCGTCGAACGTGCCGGCCACATAGCGCACCTGCTTCAGCAGCGCGTCGAGGACCTGCGGGTCGGGGCGGCGGCGCGAGTGCCGCTCGATCGCGCTCGCGCATCGCATCGCGCAGGTCGTCGTCGCTCTGGTCGCGGCGCGAGACGCCGATCAGGTTGAAACGCTCGGGAAGCGAGCCCTCGTGGGCGAGGTTGTAGAGCGCCGGCAGCAGCTTGCGCTGCGCGAGATCGCCGCTCACGCCGAAGATCACGAGCGTCGTCGGGTGCACCGGGACCCGCTCGAGCCCCTCCACCAGCGGGTTGTCCTGCGGACCGGCGAGCTGCCTGTCCTCGACGGTGGCCATCCGTCAATCTGCCTTCTTGACGGCGTGGCCCCCGAACTGGTTGCGCAGCGCGGCCAGCACCCGCGCCGCGTAGGACTCGTCCTGGCGCGACGCGAAGCGGGCCATCAGCGACAGGGTGATGACTGGCGTCGGCACGTCCTTGTCGAGCGAGTCGAGCACCGTCCAGCGGCCCTCGCCGGAGTCCTCCACATAGCCCCGCAGCCCCGCCAGGTCGTTGCCCTCGGCCGCAAATGCCAGCTCGGCCAGCTCGCACAGCCACGACCGCACCACCGAGCCCTGGTTCCACAGGTGCGCGACCGCCTCGAGGTCGAGGCCGAAGTCGGAGCGGTGCATCAACTCGAAACCTTCGGCATAGGCCTGCATCAGGCCGTACTCGACGCCGTTGTGCACCATTTTCACGTAGTGGCCCGCGCCGCTCGGCCCCATGTGCCCCCAGCCCTCGGGGGGCGCCAGCACGTCGAGCAGCGGCGCCAGGCGGGCGACGGCCTGATCGTCGCCGCCGACCATCATGCAGTAGCCGACCTCGAGGCCCCAGACGCCACCGCTGGTGCCCACGTCGACGAACTCGATGCCCTGTTCGCGGGCCTGGACGCCGCGTTGCCGCGAGTCGGTCCACTTCGAGTTGCCGCCGTCGACGATCAGGTCGCCTGCGTCGAGCAGCTCCAGCAGCGTCTCGAACGTCTGCTGCGTGGGGTCGCCCGCCGGGATCATCATCCAGACGTGACGCGGGGACCCGAGCCTGGCCACCACGTCGGCGAGCGATTCCGCTGCGACGCCGCCGTGACCGACCGCCTCCCCGACCGCCGCAGCAGCAGGGTCCCATGCGACGACCTCGTGCTCGGAGTCGCGCAGGATCCGGTGGACCATGTTGCCGCCCATCCGGCCCAGGCCGATGAAGCCCAGCTGCATCAGCCGCCCCTCCCCTGCCCGATCAGGGATCGGGCGCGCGCGGCGACGTGCTCGGGGGTGAACCCGAAGTGCTCGTACAGCTGCGGCTGCGGGGCCGACGCGCCGAAGCCCTCCATCCCGATGATGTCCCCTTCCTCGCCGACCCAGCGGTCCCAGCCGAGCGTGGCGGCCGCCTCCACCGCGATGCGCGCGCGCACCCCCGGCGGCAGCACCGAGTCGCGATAGGCAGCGTCCTGGAGCGCGAACCGATCGAGGCACGGCGCGCTCACGAGGCGCACCCGGACACCCTCGGCCTCCAGCAGGTCCACCGCCCCGTTGCAGACATGCACCTCGGAGCCCGTGGCGATCAGGATCACGTCAGGCGGCGCGCTGCCGGGTGACTCGCGCAGCACGTACGCCCCGCGGTGGATCGCCTCGTCCGGTATGCGGGCGGGATCGCAGGTCGGCAGTCCCTGGCGGCTGAGCGCCATGGCGGTCGGCGTCTGGGACTGCTCGATCGCGAACCGCCAGGCCAGCGCCGTCTCGTTGGCATCGGCCGGCCGCACCACGTTCAGGTTGGGCATCGCGCGCAGCATCGCGAGGTGCTCGATCGGCTGGTGCGTGGGGCCGTCCTCGCCGAGACCGATGGAGTCGTGCGTGAACACGAAGATCGACGGGATGCGCATCACCGCCGCGAGCCGGATTGCCGCCTTCATGTAGTCGGAGAAGACGAGGAAAGTGGCGCCGTAGGCGCGCAGGTCGTGCAGCACGAGCCCGTTCACGATCGCACCCATGCCATGCTCGCGGATCCCGAAATGCAGGTTGCGGCCGGAGTAGGCATCCCGCTCCACGTCGTCGCCGCCGTCGATCAGGGTGAGAGTCGAGGGCGCGAGGTCGGCGGAGCCGCCGGCCAGCTCGGGCACCCGCGCCGCAGCCCACTGGACCACCTGCTGCGAGGCCTTGCGGGTCGCGATCTTCTCCCCCGCCTCGAAGCGCGGCACCTGCGCGTCCCATCCCTCCGGCAACCGCCGCTGCGTGATCCGCTCGAACTCGGCCAGCCGCTCGGGATAGGCCCTGCCGTACGCGGCGGCGCGCGCGGACCACTCGGCCTCGAGCTCGCGCCCCCGCTCGATGCAGGCGCGGAAGTGCTCGAGCGCGGCGTCGGGCACGTAGAAGTCCCGGTCCTCGGGCCAGCCGTAGGCGCGCTTGGTGAGGCGCACCTCCTCCTCCCCGAGCGGCGATCCATGTGCCTCCCCCGTGTCCTGCTTGTTGGGGCTGCCGGGAGCGATGTGGGTCCGCACGATGATCAGCGACGGGCGGTCCTCGACCTCGATCGCGCGCCGTGCGGCCCCCTCGATCGCGTCCAGCTCGAGGTTCTCACCGAGATTCTGCACGTGCCAGCCGTACGCCTCGAAGCGCGCGCCGACGTCCTCCGAGAACGCGGCGTCGGTGTCGCCTTCGATCGAGATGTGGTTGTCGTCGTAGAAGGCGATCAGGCGCCCGAGCCCGAGATGGCCGGCCAAAGAGCAGGCCTCCGAGGCGACGCCCTCCTGCATGTCCCCGTCGCTCGCGATCGTGAACGTGTGATGGTCGACGAGCGCGTGACCATCCGCGTTGAAGCGGGCGGCCAGCATGCGCTCCGCAAGTGCCAGGCCGACGCAGTTGGAAATCCCCTGCCCGAGCGGCCCGGTGGTCGCCTCGATACCGGCGGCATGCCCATACTCGGGGTGTCCGGCAGTCGGGCTGCCGAGCTGGCGGAAGTTCTTGATGTCGTCGAGGGTGAGCCCGTAGCCGGTCAGGTAAAGCATGGAGTAGAGCAACATCGACGCGTGTCCCGCGGACAGCACGAAGCGATCGCGATCGGGCCACGCCGGATTGCTCGGGCTGTGGCGCATGACGCGGGTGTAGAGCGTGTATGCCACGGGCGCGAGCGCCATCGGCGTTCCCGGATGGCCCGAGTTCGCGCGCTGCACCGCGTCCATGGCGAGTGTCCTGATGGTGTTCACGCCGAGCATGTCGAGGGCGCGCGCGTCGGTGACCGTGCTCACGCGCGTGATCCTACGGCCTTCGCGGTCAGGGCATCGAGGGACCCCACGACCCGAATGAATGCGTCGGTCCGAAACCTGCTGTCAGCACGCCCTATCCTCACCGGGATGGCTGCGATCGAGTTGCAGGGTGTCGTCAAGCGGTTCGGCGACATCACCGCCGTGGACGGATTGGACCTCGAGGTGCCGGGTGGCATCTGCCTGGGCCTGCTCGGCCCGAACGGGGCCGGCAAGTCGACCACGATGCGCCTGCTCACGGGCCAGGCGATCGCCGACGCCGGGCAGCTCCGCGTGCTCGGTCACGAGCTGCCGCGCGAATCCAAGGCCGCCCGCGCCGAGATGGGCGTCGTGCCCCAGCTCGACAACCTCGACATCGATGTCACCGTGGAGGACAACCTGGCGGTGTTCGCCCGCCTCTACCGCGTGCGTGACGTGCACGCCGCGGTCGACCGCGGGCTCGACCTGGCGCGCCTGCGTGCGCGCCGCAAGGATGCCGTGGACAAGCTCTCGGGCGGAATGCGTCGCCGGCTGCTGCTGGCGCGCGGACTGGTGCACGAGCCGCCCCTGATGCTGCTCGACGAGCCGACGGTCGGGCTCGATCCGCAGATCCGCACGGAGCTGTGGTCCCTGATCGACAACCTGCGCTCGCAGGGCAAGACGATCCTGATGTCCACGCACTACATAGAGGAGGCGGAGCGCCTGGCGGACGAGGTCGCGGTCATGGCACACGGCAAGATCGTCGCCCGCGGGCGACCCGCCGAGCTGATCGCGAAGCACGCGGGCCGCGAGACCGCCGAGGTCTACGCGCCGCCGTCCCGGCTGGCCGAGGTCCGGGCGAAGGCCGAAGCCCAGGGTCTGCGCGTGCGGCCCGCCGGTCCCGCGGTTGCGATCGTGGGCGCCGAGCGCGCGCAGGACGGAGCGGTGCCCGAGGACGCGGTGCGGCGGGCCGCCTCGCTGGAGGACGTGTTCGTGCTGCTCACCGGGGAGGAGGCCGAATGAGGCGGCTCGAGCCGGCCGCGATCGCGGGCGTGATGAGCCGCGAGGTTGCGAACTTCCGCACCTTCTGGAAGGCCACCACCTTTTCCAGCGTGCTCGAGCCGATCATCTACCTGCTCGCCTTCGGCGTCGGGCTCGGGTCCACGATCGTCAGGAAAGTGGACGGACTGGACTACGTCGAGTTCGTCGGCACGGGGATGGTGGCCACCGCCGTGATCTTCTCGAGCGCGCTCCCCGCCATGTTCGGCACGTTCGTCAAGCACCGGTTCCAGAACACCTACGACGCGATCCTGGCCGCGCCGGTCGACGTCGAGGAGCTGGTCACGGCGGAGGCGCTGTGGATCGGGATCCGCTCCGGCTTCTACGGCTGCTTCCCGCTGCTCGTCGCGATCGCGTTCGGGCTCGACCCGGCCCCTGGCATGCTGCTCGTACCCCTGTTCGCGTTCGTCACCGCGCTCGGGTTTGCGTCCTTCGGAATCGCGGTCGCGGGAACGGTCAACAAGATCGACCAGTTCAGCTACGTCACGACCCTGTGCGTGACGCCGCTGTTCCTGGTGGCCGGCACGTTCTTTCCCATCGACCAGCTCCCGCAGGGCCTCCAGGTCGCAGCGCAGTTCAACCCGCTCCACCAGCTCGTGGAGCTGGTGCGCCACGCGAGCTTCGGCTTCCAGGCCACCGACCCGCTGCGGCTGGCCAGCCTGATCGTGTTCGCGATCGTGCTGTGGCGGGTGGCCGTGAGGCAGATGACGCAGCGCCTGATCGACTGAGGCCGGGTCGTGCCTACCTGGGATGACGTAGTCGCGATCGGGACGAGGTTTCCGGGAGTCGAGGTCGGGACCTCGTATGGCACGCCCGCGCTGCGGACCAACGGGAAGGGGATGTGCCGCCTGCGCACCGAGCCGGACGCGCTGGTGGTGCGGGTGCTCGACCTCGGGGATCGCCAGGCGCTGTTGCGGGGCAACCCCCAGACCTTCTTCACCACGCCGCACTACGACGGCTACCCGTACGTGCTCGTGCGTCTCGAAACGGTCACGCAGCAGGAGTTGGCCGAGCTGATCGAGGACGCATGGCGGATCCGCGCCCCAAAGCGCCTCGTGGCCGAGTACGACGCAGGTTGACCTGTGACCCCGGCGTCGACCAGACCGCTGGCCGGCGGTCGAGCGAGATCAATTCACGGCCCGACTCGTCTAGCAGGAAAAGCCTGGCGCGCAGACGCTGATCCGCCCCAGCTCCGTTGGCCGCTGGATACTGGTGATCGGCGAGAAGAAGCTGGAGCCGCTGCTCACGTTGCCACCCCACAACTCGCCTCGCAACGTGACGTCCGAGCCGTTGGGCGTGTACACGGGCGAGCCGCTGTCGCCGGGCTGCGAAAAGAGCTGCGCACCGGTCTGGCACAGCATGACGAGCTTGCCCAGCGCGTTGTTCACGAGGTAGCCTCCGCAGACGCTCGTGACCGGAGCGGCGACGCTCCTGCCGGTCGTGCGGCCGACCTTCTCGACGACTTGCCCGACGATCGCGTCGCCCTTCGCCGTGATCCGGTAGAGGTCCCCGTTCCATCCCGTCGAGGGGGTGAGGTCGGCCTTAGCGATGTAGCCGAGGCTGGCCGTCACGCCGCTGTCGCGCTTCACGAAGGCGGTATCGCTGTAGCGGCAGCGGAAGCTCGGGGGGCAGATCCCGCCCCTGAAGTACACGGGGTCAACGGCCTCGATCCCGACCCGGTTGCCGGGCGAAGATGGGTCGGGCTGGTAGAAGACGGACCCCTCGACGCCTCCCTGGACGTTGGTGCAATGGGAATTGACGAGGAAACCGGGAACTCCGGCGCGGATCGCGACGAAGCCGAGCGTGCAAGGCGCGAAGCTGCCGGCCTGCAGCCCCCCGACCAGCGGACGGTGGAAGTCGTTGAGGCTCGAGAACGTCTGGACCGGCTCCGCGGGCCTCACGCGCACGGCCGCCGCCGGAATGCCGAGATGTGCCAGCCGCCGCTTCACCGTGGCGCGGCCGCGGTCACCCGTGACACCAACCGCGACGTGGTTCGTGCGGTCGTCGACGTCGGTCGACACCACGCCCGGCAGGCCTAGCACGTTGGCGGTCAGCCGATCCGACCACTTCTTGAGCTGCGTGAATCGGTACCGCGCCTTCAGCACCCGCACCTTGCGCGGCAGCTCGAAGTTGCGCCGGATCACCCCGCTCGCCGCGGCGCGCGCGGGCGCGCCACGGTCCGTCATGTAGACGTTGAGGACGCCGTCGTCGATAAACATGCCGCCGAACGCAGGAGCTGCTCTGGACATCTCGACCAAACGGTCATCGAGCGGCTTGGCCGCCGCACCGGCGCTGCCGGCAAGCGCGAATACCAGCGTGAGGACGAAGGCAAACGTGATGTTGCGCCGAGTCATCAGTCGTCGTATCCCCTTTGCACTGCCGCTTCGATCTGCGTCGTCGGGCCGAGCCAGTCGGACGCCGCGTCGGCGGTAGCGCTTTGACGTCCGCCGTTGGGGTCGACCGCGACCATCGGATCGGCGGCCCCGCCGAGGTCGGACAGGGTCTGGATGCGGCTGAGCGTGCCCGAGTACGAGACGCTGCGCGCCTGCACCTGCGAGCACGTTCCGAAGCCGCAGTCGAAGGCCTCGTCGATGCGCTCCCACGCGAACACGGCGTTGCCCCGCGAGTCCACTGCGACCTGCGGGACGAACGCGTTCCGGCGGCTCTCCGAGATGGTCCGGATGCTGCCGAGCGAGCCGCTCCACGAGCGCGTCCGCGTCTGGGCGACGAAGCAGGCGGCGCCACCGCTGCACGCGGTCGAGCCGTCGCCGCGCGACCAGACGTAGACGGCCTTGCCGGACCCGGCGATGCCGACCTGCGGCGCGATCGCGTCCTGTCGCGAGTCCGAGATCGTCTGGGTGCTGCTGAGCGAACCGCTGCGCGAGCGGGTGCGAGTCTGGATGCGGAAGCATTCGCCGCCGCCGCACTGCGTGGTGCCGTCCGCGCGCTCCCAGGTGAAGACAGCATTGCCCGACTCGTTCACCGCGACCTGTCCGGGCCCGGGGAAGCCCGGGGCGGACAGGGTCTGCGTCGGGCTCAGGACACCGGTCGCAGCGAGCGCGCGAGCCTGGATCAGGGAGCAGGCCAGGCAGGAGGGCGTCCCGTCCTCCAGCCTCCACACGAACACCGCGTTGCCGTACTCGTCCACGCCGACCTGCGGGAAGAATGCATTCTTGCCGGCAGCGGACAGGTCCTGCTTGGGTCCATAGACGCCGGCGGCAGACCGCCTGCGTGCGCGGGGCCGCAGGCATCCGAAACTGCCGCAGGGCCCGGTGAGGTCGAACTCCTCCCAGACGAACACCGCCCCTCCGTGCTCGTCGACGGCCACGTGCGGCCGAGACGGGAGGAAGCCGGCCGGGGGCACGTTCGAGACGTTCTCGATCGGCCCGAGCACGCCCGCG
Source organism: uncultured Solirubrobacterales bacterium (assembly GCA_963816975.1). GTDB lineage: Bacteria > Actinomycetota > Thermoleophilia > Solirubrobacterales > JBBDJG01 > DASRIA01. Next base: position 296,597 of record CAWFMD010000003.1, read on the forward strand.
GCGCTCCGCGTCCGCGCAAACACGGTGACCTCGAAGAGGGCGGTCTCCCCGATCCATACGAACACGGCGTTCCCGCGTTCATCCACTGCCACCTCGGGATCCGGAGTACTGAGAAACGACGGGTCGGAGATCGTCTCGACAGGACCGAGAGTCCCAGAGGGACCGCGCACGCGCGCCTTGGCGACATAGCAAGGGGTGACGGAAAGGCAGGCAGGGGGATCGCTCGTGTCCTCCTGGGTCCAGACGAAGAACGCCCGGCCGCCGGGGTCCATGGCCACGTCGTGCTCGGAGGCGGACGGATCCGAGATCGTCCCGAGCTTCTTGAACGAGGCCTGCGCGGGCGCCGCTGTCAGGAGCAAGGCAAGCGCGACGAGCGCGAACCCCAGATGCCGCCGTTTTGTGCGTCCCATACCAGCTCCCTCGCCTGGGACTGACCTCCACTACCTCAGCGCCGATACTAACCGCGTACTCACCGACCAGTCAAGAGCGTGGGCGCGATAATGGCGCCGTGCGCCGGATCAACATCGCATCGCCGCAGTTCGAGTACGACCCCACCGACCCGCCGGGATTCAGATCCGGGATGTTCCGGTTCGGCCCGCGGCTCGACGCGTCGCAGCTGGGTGCGAGCGTCTACGAGCTACCGCCCGGCCAGGCCATCTGCCCCTACCACTACGAGCTGGTCGAGGAGGAGTGGCTACTGGTTCTCGAAGGACGTCCTTCCGTGCGGCACCCGGAGGGCACGGATCAGCTGGAGCCGTGGGATGCCGTCTGCTTTCCGACCGGCAAGGAGGGTGCCCATACTGTGCGCAACGAGACGGACGAAACCGTCCGCGTGTTGATGTTCTCCAGGGTCGAGCATCCGGCGGTGACGATCTATCCCGACAGCGACAAGGTGGGTGTCTACACGGGCGACGAAGACGACGACGTGATCGTGCCGCGCTCGGCCGACGTCGACTACTGGCACGGGGAGACCGGCTAGGCCCACTTGGTCAGGACTCTGTACTACTGCGCGGCGTCGCTCGACGGATTCATCGCCGAGTCCGACGACACGCTCGCGTGGCTCATGACCTACGACGGCTCGTTCGAGGGCGACGCAGCCGAGCCGATGCAGGGCTGCTACGACCGCTTCTACGACGGCGTCGGCGCGCTCGTGATGGGCTCGGCGACCTACGAGTTCGTGCTCGACCACATGGCCGCGACCGGCGATGAATGGTCCTACAAGGGCAAGCCGACTTGGGTGCTGACGTCGCGCGACCTCCCGCAGCCCGAGGGCGACGGCGTCGACGTGCGGTTCGCGAACGCATCGGTCGCCAACCTCTTCGACGAGATGATCGCCGCTGCGGGCGAGCGTGACCTGTGGGTGGTCGGCGGCGGCAACGTCGCATCGCAGTTCGCCGACGCGGACCTGCTCGACGAGCTGCTGGTCACGATCGTGCCGGTGGTGCTCGGTGAGGGCAAGCCGCTCTTCGACCGGCGGCTGCCGGGCGGCGCGATGCAGCTGACCGGGACCCGCGCCTTCGACACGGGGATGGTCGAGGTGCGCTACGCGATCAAGGAATGACGCTCAGCGCGCGGCCGCGACGGGCAGCTTGAACGAGACGCCGGTGAGCTCCTCCGACACTTCCCACAGGCGGCGCGCCGCCCGCTCGTCGCGGGAGGCGCCGCTGGAGCCGACCCGCTTCGGGTGCCCGCGCTGCTCTGCGATCCCGTCGGGCCCGACGAATGTGCCTCCCTCGAGCCCCGGGAACGTGGCCGCATAGAGCTGCGGCAGCGCGCCCATCGCGGCGCTCTGCGCGATCACGCGATTGCTCGCCATCATCACCAGGCGGTCCACCAGCGGCGGCGCCGCGGACTGCAGGTTGGTCGCGGCGTAGCCGGGGTGGGCGGCGACGCTCTTGATCGGGGAGCCGGCGGCGCGCAGCCGGCGGTCGAGCTCGAACGCGAACAGCAGGTTCGCGAGCTTCGAGTTCCCGTATGCCCGCCACCGAAAGTAGCGGTGCGTGCTCTGGAGGTCGTCGAAGTTGATCTTTCCCATACGGTGCGCACCGCTGCTGATCGTCACGACGCGCGCATCCTCGCGACCATCCATCGCGCCAATGAGCAAACCCGTGAGCGCGAAGTGGCCGAGGTGGTTGGTGCCGAGCTGAAGCTCGAATCCGTCCGCGGTCTCCCTGCGCGGCGGGGCCATCACGCCGGCGTTGTTGATCAGCAGGTCCAGGCCGTCGCGCTCGGTGCGCAGCCACTCCGCGAACGCATGGACGGAGTCGAGGCTGGCCAGGTCGAGCGCCGCCACCTGCAGGCGTGCGCCTGGCACGCCTTGCTTGATCTCGGCACTGGCCGCCGCGCCCTTGTCGGGGTTGCGGCAGGCGATCACGACGTCCGCGCCGGCCCGCGCCAGCTGCCGCGCGGTTTCGAGGCCGAGGCCACTGTTGCCCCCCGTCACGACCGCGACGCGGCCGCTTTGGTCGGGGATCTGGTCGCTGGTCCACTTGGCACTCATGAGCTGCTCGCGATGACCCTACTACCGGCGCCTTGACCCGGCCACCCGGCCCTGGCTAGGGTTGCCTGACGGCAGGGCGGTGAATCCAAGGAAGGGGCACGGAGGCAGAGATGGCTGGTCGGCACGGAGGGCTGTTTGCGGTCCTGCTCGTGCTCGGCGTGCTCGCCGCGCCCGCACAGGCCGTCACCGAGTTTCCGGTCCCCACGCCCGTGAGCCAGCCCGCCGGCATCACGCTGGGCCCTGACGGCGCCCTGTGGTTCACCGAGGAGAACGGCCACAAGATCGGCCGGATCACCACCGACGGCGACATCACCGAGTTCCAGGTGCCGACCGTGCCCAGTTCGCCGAATGAGATCACCGCGGGGCCGGACGGAGCGCTGTGGTTCACGGAGTTCGGCGCGAACCCGCCCAAGATCGGGCGCGTCACCACGGCGGGCGTGTTCACCGAGTACGACCTCCCGCCCGGCACCGGACCCGACGGGATCACGGCGGGTCCCGACGGCGCCCTGTGGTTCACCCACAACGGCACCAACAAGATCGGCCGGATCACCACCGCCGGCGACATCACCGAGTATCCCCTGCCGGGCGGCTATCGGCCCGGTGACATCACACCGGGGCCCGACGGGCGCCTGTGGTTCACCGAGTCCGAGGCGAACAAGATCGGCGCGATCACGATGGCGGGCTTCATCACGGAGTACGACCTGCAGCCCGGCACGGACCCCTCGGGGATCACGGCCTCGGCCGCCGCGCTGTGGTTCACCGAGCATGGCGCGAACCAGATCGGGCGGATCCCGGTGGTCGGCATCCCGGTCACCCACCCGGGGCAGACCGGAAGCGGCCCTTCGGGCATCGCGTTCGGGTCCGACGGGGCGCTGTGGTTCACGGAGACGCTGTCCAACAGGATCGGGCGGATGACGACCAGCGGCACGATCAGCTCGTTCGCGATTCCGACCCCCGGCAGCGAGCCGGGCGACATCGTCGCGGGCCCGGACGGCGCGATGTGGTTCACCGAGTTCGTCGGCAACAGGATCGGGCGGATCGAGGTCGGCTCCACCTATGTGCCGCCACCCGCCGCCACTCCGGGGCCGGCCCAGAACGCGCGCCCGGGAACGGCGCGGCAGGCGAGGCCCAGGTGCCGCGTGCCGGCGTTGCGTGGCCTGAGCGTGCCCAAGGCCGTCAAGCGCATCCGCCGTGCCCATTGCCGGTATCGCGTGCGTGGGAAGGGCCGGGTCGTCTCGACCAGGCCGCGCGCCGGGCAGCGCACGGCGCGCACGGTCGAGGTGAAGGCGAAGCGCACGCGGCGCAGCTGACCGGCGCGCCGGCCCTCTGCCCTCTACCGGATCAGGGAACGAAGATGCCCTGCACCGCGAAACGACTGTTCGGCGCGGTCGTGGCCTCGCCGTCGGAGCCGCCGTCGAGCAGCTCGAGCTGGCCGATCTGCCAGATCGCGCGCTTGCCGTCGAGCACGGTGCCGGGCGCGAGCGCATTGAGCGTGGTCGACAGCGCACACGTGGATCCCACGGACATCGCGGCGGTCGCGGAGCACGGAACCTGGATCCTGCCCTCGAGCAGGAAGTCCTGAACGGTGGCGTGGTGCGATCCGCCTCCCGCGCCCACGGCGTTGAAGCCGTCGGTGACCCGCACCGCCGCGTTCGGCGTCAGCTCGCCGGTGTAGTCCGCGCCGGCCTGGTTGTTGGCGGCGCCGCAGGTCGCCACACCGGCCTTGCAGCGTACGTCGGTGATGCCGATCGCGACCGCGATGTCGGAGTCGTCGGGTGGTCCCGGAACGCCGACGATCGAACCGAACCGGATCGACCCGGCCGAGTTCAGCGGCGCGCCATTCACGTCGGGGGCCCCGACGGTCAGGAAGCTGGTGGCCTGGGCCGGCGGCGCGCATGACGAATCGTTCGCCGCACCGCTCAACGCCGGCGGCCCGTGCAGCCGGTTCGGTGACGTGCACTTGGCAAACGCCGGGACCAGGGACACGCGGACCGGTGTCGCGCCCTTGGGGCGCGGATACCCATCGGCGCTTGACGCGAGCAGGATTGCGACGTTGTCGACAAGCTCGTTGGTGACCACCACGTCTTGATCCGCGTCGGCGTCGAAGTCGCCCACCGCCACGGACGACGGCCCGTCTCCGCTGGCGAAGTCGATCGGCCCGATGAAGGTCCCGCCGAGAGCGCCGACGAGCACCGAGACGTTGTCCGACCCCTGGTTGGCGACCGCCAGGTCCGGGTCGGAGTCGCCGCTGAACTCGCCTACGGCAACGCCGTCCGGCAGATTTCCGGCCGCAAAGTTCGTCGCCGCGCCGAAGCTCGAGCCCGCGCCACCCAGCAGCACCGAGACGTTGTGGCACAGCTCGTTGGCAACCACGAGGTCAGGGTCGGAATCGCCGTTGAACTGCCCGGTCGCGATCCACGTCGGGCCGCTGCAGACCGGGATGTTGGCCGGGCCAGTGAAGCTGCCGCCGGCGCCGCCAACCAGCACCGAGACGTTGTTGGTGGCTTCGTTTGCGACCGCCAGGTCGGGGTCGGAGTCGCCGTTGAAGTCCGCCACCGCGACGGCCCGCGGCAGCGCGCCCACGCTGAAATTGGTCGGTGCCCCGAATGTCGCCCCTGCGCCGCCGAGCAATATCGAGACGTTGCCGGAGCCCTCGTTCACTACCGCGAGGTCGGGATCGGAGTCGCCGTTGAAATCTGCCACCCCCAGGGACTGGGGTGTGGTGCCGACGGCGAAGTTCGTCGGGGCCGAGAACGTCCCCCCCGCTCCGCCGACCAGCACGGACACGTCGTTGGACGCCTCGTTCACGACCGCCAGCTCGGGGTCCGCATCGCCGTTGAAGTCGGCTGCCACGACCGCGAGCGGGGTCGTGCCGGCCACGAAGGTGGCCGGCGCGCCGAAGCTCGCACCCGCGCCGCCGAGCAGCACCGAGATGTTGTTCGACGCCTGGTTGACCACCGCCAGGTCGGGGTCGGAATCGCCGTTGAAGTTGCCGGTGATGACCGATTGCGGCGCGTTGCCCACGGCGATCGTGGTGGGACCGGCGAAGTTCACCGCGTGCGCAGCCTGGGGAGCGGCGACGATCACTCCCGCCAGCAGGCCCACAACCAAGCCGCACCGGACACCGCGGACGTGCCTGCCGAGTTTCTTGGTCGTGATGATTGGAAGCATCCTCCGTGACGCGCGACGCTCGCCTGCTGTGGCGCGGTGGCCTCCGGCCACCGTTCTGCGGACCCTAACCCGGCCGCCGCCTCGCTGTCAATTCCGTGAACCGGGAGCCGGGGCCGCTCACGCGGCCCCGACTCGCAGCGGCCGGCGTGCTACTCGTCCGCGAGCGCAGCGAGGACGTCGCCGGTCGATGCGTCGACCTTCACGTCCTTGGAACCCACGTCCACGTTGTAGACGAGGCGTCCCTCGTAGTGCTCCAGGTCCGTCTCGTTGAGCGAACCGGAGGCTGCCGACTGCGCGGCCTGCTCTGCCTGTTGCTGGCTGATCTTGGCCTGGGGAGCCAGGTTCTTGCCGTCGTCGAGGCCGGAACCGCCGCTCGCGGCCGCGATGCCGGCTCCGCCGGCGGTGGCCAGCGCGAGCACGGCAACTCCTGCAGTGATGCGTCTGTTCATCGAAAGGTCTCCGTTCAGGGAGGGGACAGGTTGACGCCGCCCAAAGTGCCAGGCGCGTCTGAGAGGGCGGTGAGACGACCTGAGACGAGCGTGAGCGTCGGGCGGGCCCGGCTACGGCCAGACCGAGCCCGGCGCGATCTGCGGGTCGCTCCAGACCGCTTGATCCTCCCGGCCGAGCCGCCAGACACCGATTCCCAGCCCCCGGTCGCGCGCGAGTCGCACTCGCCTGGCGATCGTGGCCGCGTCCGGATACCAAACCTCGTGGCGGATGCCCGCAGCGTCGGTGTACGTGAAGACCCAGGCGTCCGCCAGCGGGTCCAGCACCGGCCGCGCGCCGTGGCGATCGATCAGCCGGCGCACATCGGCGTACTCGAGCGCCGTCGCCTCGTTGGCGGGGCCGCCGCCGCTCGGCCAGTCCATTCCGTACAGGTGGGTGCCCAGCACGAACCGCGCGCGGTTCGGCATCGAGGCGACGTAGTCGGCGACGCGCCGGCACAGCTCCATGTCGTCGGGCGCGCCGGGCGCGGAGGTCGACCAGTGCCAGCCCCAGTTCATCACGAACACCCGATCGGCTGCCCCTCCCAGTGCCGCATAGTCGTAAAGGCCGGAGCGTCCCGTGGTGGTGTGCTCGTACTTCGCCGAGACCTCGACCGACACGCGCTTGCCGAGCGCATGCAGTCGTGCCCCCAGGTCGGACACGAACGACGTGAGCGCGTCGCGGTCGCCGGCGGCGCCGTTCTCGAAGTCCACGTTGATCCCGTCGTAGTCGTGCGCACGCGCGAGCTCGACGAGTCGGCTGATCGTCCGCGCGCGCACGGGCCCGTCGGTCAGGACGGAGTGCAGCGGCGCCGGGTCCTGGCAGTTGAACCGGGCGTGCACCTCGATGCCGCGCAACCGGGACCAGCGCGTGACGAGCGCGTCGTTACGCCCGACCACCGCCCCGTCCGATGCGCGGCAGTCGAAGTACGTGGGGTAGACCGTGCCGATCTGCCGATAGTGGCGCTGCAGGTCGCGGAAGCTCTCGCCCGTGGACGCGAGCAGGAATGCGTGGACACGACCCCGGGTGGCGGCCGGACGCGCGGTCGTGACCGCGACCGGCCCGCTCGCGGCGCTCATGTACCCCTGGGTGTCGACGGTCGCGACGGTGAACCTGTATCTGGTGGCCGCGGCCAGGTTGCGATCGGCCCCCGCGAGCCCCCGCACCTGGCGCACCATCAGCTTGTCCCGGTAGATGCGATAGCCGGCGATGCGGCCGGTCCGCGGCGCGGCGGCCGACCAGGACAGCCGGACACCGGAGTCGCGGACCCGCCTGGCCCGCAGGCGCGCGGGCCTGCGCGGCGGACGGTGACCCTGAAGGACGTGCACCGCGTTGCTGCGCGGGCCGACGTGTGCGCTGCGATCCACGCCGGCCACGCGGTACGTGGCGCCGCGCGTGGCGCGCACCCGCAGCGAGCGGCCGCGCACCCGCCGGTGGAGGCGACCATCGCGGTATACGCGGTAACCCCGGAGCCGCCCGTCACCCGCCCTGCTCGGCGACCACACGAGCCGCACGCTGTCGTGCCGCACGCCGACGACCGCCAGGCCGGCGGGGCGATGCGGGGCCTGGAAGCGCGCCGAGGCCGCATCTGCCCCGACCGGCGGCACCAGCCCGGCGGCGACCGCGCATGCGCCGACCAGCAGGGGATATCTCAGTCGCACTACAGACTCGACGCATGCGGCGCAGCGACCTCATCCGCGCTGGACACATGCCCGACGGCCCGGGCCGGCGCCAAACTCGCGCTCAGGCCGTGACGGCGCGCCGGTAACGCGAGACCGCGAGCGGAGCGACCACCGCGATGATGCCAACCGACCAGGCGACCGCGCCCCATACGCTGTTCCCGGCGGGCGCGTCCAGCCACAGCGCGCGCATCGCGTCGACCACGACGGTGAATGGGTTCGCCTCGGCAAACCACTGGAGGCCCGCAGGCATCGACTCGACGGGAACGAACGCCGAGGAGATGAACGTCAGCGGGAAGATGATGATGAAGCCCATGGCCTGCGCCGACTCGGGCGAGGACGCCAGCAGGCCGAACATCGCGAAGATCCACGAGAAGGCGAAGCCGAACAGCAGCAGCAGGCCGACGCCGGCCACGATCTCGGTCGCGCCGGCGTCGAACCGGAACCCGATGATCAGCCCGACCGCCACCATGATCGCGAGCGACAGCAGGTTGGTGGCGACGTCCGCGAGCGTGCGGCCGCCGAGCACGGCGGAACGGGCCATCGGCAGGGAGCGGAAGCGGTCGATCAGCCCCTTCTTCAGGTCGTCGGCGAGGCTCAGCGCGGTCACGAAGCCGCCGAACGCCATCGTCTGGGCGATGATCCCCGGCATCAGGAAGTCGATGTAGTCGAAGCCCGGCGTGCTGATCGCGCCGCCGAACACGTAGGCGAAGAGCAGCACGAACATGATCGGCTGCACCGTGAACGAGATCAGCAGGTCCGGCAGCACGCGGGATGCGCAGCAGGTTGCGCTGCGCGATCACGATCGTGTCCGAAGCGGCGTAGCGCAAAGCCGTCATGCGATCGCCTCCTCGGTGGCGCGCGCTTCTGCCTCCTCCTGGTCCTCGGCCGCGCGGCCGGTGAGCGCCAGGAAGACGTCGTCGAGCGTGGGCCGGTGCACCGCGATGTCGTCGATCGCCACGTCCGCCTCGTCGAGGCGCCTGCACCGCCTCGGCGATCACGCCGCTGCGGCGGTGGATCGGGAAGCGCAGGAGACCGTCGTCGCACGTGGGCTGCCCGTCGCCCAGCGCGGCCAGGGTCGCGCTCGCGGCGTCCGCGTCGGTCGGGTGCTCCAGCCTGATCTCGAGCGATTCGCCGCCGACGCGGGTCTTCAGCTCGTCCGGGCTGCCCTCGGCGATCACGCGGCCGTGGTCGATCACGGCGATCCGGTCCGCGAGCCGGTCCGCCTCGTCCAGGTACTGGGTGGTGAGCAGCACGGTCGTACCGGCCGCGACGCAGCCTTCGATCGTCGCCCAGAGGGCCAGACGGCTGCGCGGGTCGAGGCCGGTCGTGGGCTCGTCGAGGAACAGGACCTGCGGGTCGGCCACCAACGCCGCGGCGAGGTCGAGGCGGCGCCGCATGCCGCCGGAGTAGGTGCGCGCGATGCGGCCGCCCCGCCTCGAGCAGGTCGAAGCGGGCGAGCAGCTCCTCGGCGCGCGCTCGGCGAGCGGGCGCGTCCCAGGTGGTACAGGCGGCCCACCATCTCGAGGTTCTCCTTGCCCGTCAGGTTCTCGTCGACGGCCGCGTACTGGCCCGCGAGGCCGATCTGCGTGCGCAGCTGGGCCGCGTCGCGGGCCACGTCGAATCCCGCCACCCGCGCGCGTGCCGGCGTCGGGCGGCAGCAGCGTCGTGAGGATGCGCACCGCGGTCGTCTTGCCGGCGCCGTTGGGGCCCGAGCAGGCCGAGCACGGTGCCGGCTGGGCGCCGCAGGTCGATGCCGGCGCAGCGCCTCGACGTCGCCGTAGGACTTGCGCAGGCCGTGGGCCTCGATTGCATAGCGCGTCGGACACGGTTCGCAAACCTAGCAACCGCCTGACGAATAACTGTTTAGCGACCGCGAGAGGCCGCCGCGGCGGCCTCTCGCCCGCGGACCTGGTCGCCGCCGCGTGGCTAGTCGCGGTCGTGCGTGCGGCCGCCCTTGCCTGCGCGGCCGGATCCGTGGTGGCCGCGCCCGTCGACCTGGCCGCGGATCTCACCGCTGCCGAAGTTGTCCGTGTGGACGTTGGCGTACACCGCTGCGGCCTTCAGCGCGCGGACGAACTCGTCGAACTCGCCGGCGGCGATGCCCTGATCGGCCGGGCCGATCACGTCAGCCGGGACGATCGTGCCCGTCACTTCGCCGGACGCCGGGCAGGCGGGCTTGCCGCCACCGCCGCACAGGAAGGCGATCACACCGCCGTTCACTCCCTCTCGCCCGAAGTGGACGTGCGCGAACTTCACCGGTGAGCTGAGGTCGCTGTAGCGCAGCTTGAACTGGGCCGAGTCCCCGTTGACCTTGATCCTGAACTTGCCGTGGCCCGTGGTCGAGACCGCGGGCACCTCTTGATAGCCATCGAGGTGCGCCGTGAGATGCCGGCCGTTGTTCGGGTTGTGAGCCGGCGCCACCGCCACGATCAGCGCTGCCGCGACAATTGCGAACAGCCCTCCTGTCACGAGCTTCTTCATGTGACCCTCCTTTGGTCGCAGGACATCCCCCGCTCGCCGCTATTTCCGGCATCGCGGTGGGCGAAACGTAGCGATACGTCCAAAGGCGGCCCGCGCCGCCTGCTCTGCCGGTGCGCCTACCGCGGGAACATGCGGCGCGCGCGCCACAGCCAGCGGAAGTCCCCGCTCGGCCGCAAACGGCGTCGTGCGGCCAGGCGCAGCGGGTGCTCCCGGCCCGCGAACACGTCTGCCCAGTCCTCGAAGCGGCACTGGAAGGTGACCGTCGGATCCGCGGCGCGCCCCTGCTCCACCCGCGTATCACCGTTGGACACGACCAGATGCCACGGCTCGGCGTCCGCGAAGTCCCACTGGATGGTGCCGGGCTCGAGCGGGGCCTTGCTGTGGTCGAGGCTCGCACCGAACAGATCGAACAGCGCGGCCACCGTCTCGGGGTCGGAGCTGGGCGGTCCGAGCTTCTCGCCCAGCACGCCGCCGCGGACCAGCCGCAGGCCGTTCTCGACGCGCCGCTCGGCCGGCAGCCCGTAGGCGAAGATCGGCGGGCCGGGAAGCTCCTCCATCGGCAGGCCGGCGCTGCGCATCTTGGTCTCCAGCGACCCCGCTCCCTCGTTGGCGATGTCCTCGAGCGTGAAGCCGAACACCTCCGTGTAGCGCAGGTCCCAGCCCGGGGGCACGAGCACGGAGGCCGTCCAGGGCAGCACCTCGCGCAGCAGGTCGGCGACGGCGCGACGGCACTCTGGATCCGGCGCCGCGATGTCCGAGAGCAGCTTCACGCCGAACGCGATGTGGCGCTGCTCGTCCTGCGCGATGCGGTCCATGCCCTCGCGAAAGCCGGGGAGCAGGTCGCGCTCGTGCAGGTAGCTGGTGATGAAGTGCTGGCCGGGCTGGGCGAGCGTCGCCTCGATCACGATGTGGTAGAGCGCGATCGCCGCGGACAGGCGCGGGAGCGAGGGGTCGTGGCGCAACTCGTCGGACATCTGCTCGAGCCGGTCGAAGACCATGCGAAAGCCCCACGTCAGCTCCGGCTTGATCGCCTCCAGGCCGCCGGCCACCGTGCCGTCGCCGACGTCGCAGACCTCGTGCATGAAGCGCGCGAAGAAGACCGCGTGGCGCGCCTCGTCGACCTGCTGCGTGGCGAGGAAGTATTTCTGCTCCTCGGTGGGAGCGGCGTCGATGTAGGGCGACAGGCCGTCGGCGACGGCGTCCTCTCCCCAGAAGAAGAGCGCGTAGTTCCACAGCGCGGCCTTGCGCTCGAACTCCGTCATCTGCTCCCACCACTGGCGGCGGTCGGCGGTGAAGTCGATCTCGGTCGCGCGCCAGTTGCCGCGCTCCCAGCGGGCGTAGAGGTCCGTGTAGCTGATCTGTTGCGCGACGGTCGCCATTGGTCTGCCTCCGGGGCCTTTGGTATGTTTGTACCAGCTAGTGGGACAAATGTACCAAACTCACCGAACCCCCACCGAGACGCCGCGCGGCGCGGCCCGCCGCGATGCGATCCTGCGCGCCGCGATCGAGCTCGTCGGCGAGGAAGGGCCGGATGCGCTCACGCACCGGGCGGTCGCCGAGCGGGCGGGCGTGGCCGTGTCCGCGACCACGTACTGGTTCTCCTCCAAGGAGGAGATCTTTCGCGAAGCGGTGGCACTCGCCGCCGGCGAGGAGGTCGAGCGCTTCGAGCGGCTCGTGCTCGACCTGGCCCCGCGCCACGTCGCGGCGGCGGACTGGGCGCGGGAGGTCTCCGCCGCGCTCGCCGCCGACGTGCAGGGCGACCCGGCGCGCCCGATCGCGCTGTACGAGTTCCTGCTCGAGGCCGCGCGCCAGCCCGCGCTGCGGGAGGAGGTCGCACGCTGGGAGGCAGCCCAGCTGCGCCTGGCCGAGGCCGGCCTGCGTGCGGCGGGCTCCGACGACCCCGCGACGGACGCGCACGTCGTGGTCGCGACGATCACGGGCCTGATCCTGGGCCAGCTGACCACGCCGCGCGGCGACTTCGAGGCCGCGATCCTGCGCCCCGCGCTCGAGCGTTTGTTCACACGCCTGGCGCCGTAGCGACGCAAACGCGCGCCCCGGCGCGCGCGTTCACCTGCGACGCTGACGCCCATGCCCCCCGCGTGCGCACATGAGCGCCACATGGGCGCTCATGTTGGATCGGAGCGTGGGATCGCTGAGCTGGCCGCACAGCAGCACGGCGTGGTGTCGTATCGGCAGCTGCGGGAACTGGGGCTCGGCCGATCCGCGATTCAGTACCGGCTCAAGCTGGGGCGGCTGCATTCACTGCACCGCGGCGTGTACGCAGTCGGTCATCGCGCGCTGTCGCAGCGCGGCCGTTGGATGGCCGCCACGCTTGCCTGCGGTCCGGGTAGCGCCGTGAGCCACAGGTGCGGCGCATCGCTGTTGGAGTTGCTGCCGTATGCCGGAAAGCGAATCGACGTGACCCTCATGGGGTCCCGACGGCGGCCCGGCATCGCGGTGCATCGGGTCCGGCACCTCGACGACGACCAGCTGATCGGGGTCGACGGCATCCCGGTCACGTCCGTCGCGCGTACGCTCCGTGACCTCGCCGGGACCGTCCGCCCGGACCAGCTGAGTCGCGCGATCGAGGCGGCGGAGCGCCAAGGCGAGTTCGACCTACGCGCCCTGGAGCGCGGCAGGATGCCGCAGGCGCTCCGCGCCGTCCTCGCCGACTACCACGACCCGGGCTTCACCCGCTCGGAGCTCGAGCGGCGCTTCGCGCGCGTGTGCCGCGACGCCGGCCTGCCGCAGCCGTCGATGAACGTCTGGATTCACGACCAGGAGGTGGACGCCGTCTGGGAGGACGAGCAGGTCGCGGTGCAGCTCGACGGCTACGAGTTCCACCGCACGCGCGCGGCCTTCGAGCGCGACCGCCGGAGTCAGGCCGCCCTTCAGCTTCGCGGGTATGTGGTCCTGCGCGTCACCTACCGGTGGCTGGCCGGCGATCCCGCCGAGGTCGTCTCCGCCTTACGTTCGCTCCTGGCCTCCAGCAGCTCCGCGACGGCGCGCTCGACGTCTGCGCCGAACTCGTCCAGATCCGCCATCGCGTCGTAGTCGCCCATCAAGCCGATCGTGACGTTGCCGTTGTAGCTCATGATCGCAACCGCCAGCGCCCGCTCGGGCGCCAGGAACGGCACCGGCGCGAGCTCCTGCATCTCGCGCCCGATCAGGTACAGGGGAAACTGCGGCCCGGGCACGTTCGTGACCAGCAGGTTGTAGGCGCGCGCGGAGAAGTTGAGCCGCGACGCCTGCGCGAGGATCGTCGGCGGCGCAAAGTCCTGGAGCCGCGTGAGCGCCTCCGCGCCGATCGCCTGCTTGGACTCCTTCAGCCCCTTCATCGCGTCGGTCACGATCCGCAGGCGCTCCTGCGCGTCGCCGGCGTACACCGGCAGCGGGCCGAGCATCGCGGTGATGCGGTTGCCGAGCGCGCCCTGCTGGTCGGCCGAGCGCACGGACACCGGGACGATGCCCCGCAGCTCGAGGCCCTCGGTGCGCACACCCCGTCGCTTCAGCGTGCGCGCCAGCGCCCCGGAAACGACGGCCAGGAACACGTCGTTGACGGTCCCGCCCAGCTCGTTCTTGATCGACTTCAGGTCGGCGAGCGGCATGCGGATCCATTGGACGCGCCGGTGCGGGCCGATCGGCACGTTGAGCGGCGTCGGAGGGGGCGGGTTCGCGAACTTCCATGCGATGTTGCCGAGGCCCTCGACGGCCTCGCGCAGCTCGTCGAAGGTCTCGCCGGGATGGCGGGCGGCGTGGAGTGCGCGACGCGCCACCCGCAAGGGGAACCTGGCCAGCCCCTCGACGCCCTTTGCCACCAGCGTCGCGTCGGATGGCTCGGGCCCCGGCGACCACGGCTGCGGCCCGACGGGCGTCGGTGTCGGCGACGTGTCGAACAGCACCGTGGTGATGTCCACGCCCGAGACCCCGTCCACCAGGCAGTGGTGGGTCTTGTTGATCACCGCGAAGCGGTTGTGCTCGAGGCCCTGCACGAGCCACAGCTCCCACAGCGGCTTCGAGCGGTCGAGGCGCTGGGAGAACAAGCGGCCCGTGAGCATCCGCAGCTGCTCCTCGCTGCCGGGCCGCGGCAGTGCCGTGTGGCGCACGTGGTAGTCGAGGTTGAACCGCGGGTCGTCCACCCACAGCGGCCGGCCCATCTCGAGCCGCGGGTACAGCAGCTTCTGCCGGTAGCGCGGCACGAGGTGCAGGCGCGACTCGATGTGGTCGCGCAGGTCCTCGTGCGACGGCGGCGGGCCCTCGAAGGTCATCACCGCCCCGATGTGCATGTGCGAGCCCCGCTTCTCCTGGTCCAGGAACGAGACGTCCATCGGGCTGAGACGCTGCATGTGGGTCTGTGTCACCGCGCTGCCTCCTCGTCGCTACCGGGCGCGGTGAACCCTACGGGCTGAGCGGCGGCCGGTCTAGCCTCCGATTGGAGCACGCGGATTCGCACCCCAGAAGATCTGCGAGCCCATCATCCCGATCAGGTGCACGAGCACCATGTTGAGGATCATCGACTTGGCGGTCGCCTGGCCCACGCCCACGGGCCCGCCCGAGGCGGTGTAGCCGTAGTAGCAGCCGACGGCCACGATCGCGGTCGCCATCGCCATCCCCTTGATCACGGAAAACAGCAGGTCGGGGGGGTTTTGGAACATCCAGAAGATCAGGAAGTAGCCGCCCGAGGAGACCTCCCCGATCTGCTCCACGACCGCCAGGTAGGAGGCAAAGAAGCCGACCCCCACGGCCGCCACGTAGATGAACGGCAGCACCATCCAGGCGGCCAGCAGGCGGGTCGCGGCCAGGAACGTGATCGGGCGCACGCCCATCACCTCGAGCGCGTCGATCTCCTCGTTGATGCGCATCGCGCCCAGCTCGGCCACGATCCCGGTGCCGACCTTCGCCGACATGATGTAGCCGAACATGTAGGGCACCATCTCGCGCAGGTCGCACCAGGCGCTGAACACGCCCGCGTAGGCGGGCGCGCCCACCGAGCGGTTGAAGTAGGCGCCCTCGATCCCGCACTGCAGGCCCAAGATGAAGACCATCCCCCAGATCACCAGCGCCGAGCCCAAGATCAAGATCCCGGCCTGGCGCAGCGCCTCGCCGAAGAAGTGGAACACGCGCCCGTTGAAGATGTCGCCGAAGGACTGCCCGCAAAAGCGGATGATGTCGCCCAGGCTCGCGACCCAGTCGCGGGGCACGGCCAGCCAGCCGATGCCGGTCGAGGTGGAGCGCGTGGCGGGCTTGGCGGCCATCAGCGGATCACGAGGATTTCGGGGTGGGTGGCCAACAGCGTCTGGGTGAACACGTAGTTGAAGGCCCAGATCCCCGAGAAGGCGATCACCACGGCCTCGTTCACGGCTCTACCCACGCCGGCCGCACCACCGCTTGCGGTCATGCCCTTGTAGCAGCACACGATCGCGATGATCGCGCCGAAGATCGTGGTCTTCACGAGGCTGCCCCACAGGTCGGTGACCGAGGCGTTGGCGAAGAACGTGGCCCAAAAGCCGGCCAGGTTCTGGTGGTAGACGATCTCGGCCATGACGCCGCCGAAGATGCCGAAGATCAGCGCGTATACGTCGAGCAGGCCCGGTCACCAGCATCAGCGCCAAAAAGCGCGGCACCACGAGGTTCTTGACGGGGTCCACGCCCAGCACCTGCAGCGCGTCGAGCTCCTCTCTGATCTTGCGCGCGCCGAGGTCGGCGGTGACCGCGGTGCCGGCCACGCCGGCCACGATCATCGAGCACACCCAGGGCGCGAACTCGCGGATCGAGGCCAAAACGAAGAAGCCCCCGAGCCGGTCCAGCGCGCCGAACAGGGTCAGGAAGTTGGCGGCCTGCAGGCCGGGCGCGCCGTAGCCGAAGGCGATCGTGGAGATCAGCAGCGGGAACCAGCAAAGCCGCAGCGCGAACAGGAACTGCGACATGAACTCGCCGCCGTAGGGGTAGGGCGGGCGGATCGCGGAGACGATCGTCTTGCCGGTCAGGATCATCATGTCGCCGACCTGCTCGAACAGGTTCTTGGCGGGCAGGAAGGCCCTGTCGGCGACGTCTCTGATCATCAGCTCTCCCCCATCCCGAGCACAGCTATGGGCAGCCCGACGAGATCTTGACGCGCCACCAGCCCATCAGCATGCCGACCAGGCCGAGCCTGGGCGTCGAGTGATAGTGCCGGCAGCCGTCCTCACCGATGTCCTCGTTCGAAACGCGCCGCCACTTGTGGTCGGCGGGATCGGCGACCATCTCCTCGAGCGTCGCGCGCTGCTCGTCGTACCCCGCGGCGCGCCGGCGCTGGGCGTGGCGGATCTCCTCCACGCGAGCCGCGAGCTCGTCGCGCAGCGCCTCGAGGCCGCCGATGTCCAGCACTCGCGGAGCCCCTGAAGCTCCGACCCGCCAGTCGAAGTCGTCGCCGGGCCGAGCGGCCGCGAACAGTGTGGCGAGGTCGCGCTCGAGCCGCGCGATCTGCGTGCGCAGGGTGCGACGCGCCGCACCTTCGTCGACCTCGATCTCGAACGGAGCGAGCGGCGCGGCCGCGTCCAGCCGCTGACGGATCGCGGATCGCGCCCGTCCGAAAGCCGCCGGGTCCTGGTAGAGCTGGAAAGCCCAGTTGGCGCCCATCCCCAGCGAGTGCAGCTCGAATGCCAGCTGGCGCGGGTCCACGTCGGCCGTCAGGTGGCCGGCCTCCTGCGCGTCCTGGATCGCCGCCTCCAGCGCCATCAGCCACTCGCTGATCATGCTCGCGACCTCGTCGCGGACCGCGCCGGGCCGCCCGTCGAACTCGAGCGACGCGGCGGAGAAGAAGCATCCGCCGCGAAACACCTCCCGCTCCATGTAGCCGAGCCAGGCGTCCGTCAGAGAGAAGATCTCCTGCACACCCCCGCCGACCCGCGCCGCGGCGACGACCTCCTCCAGGAACACATCGCGGGCCGCCTGGACGGTGGCCACCTGCAGATCCACCTTGGAGCCGAAGTGAGCGAACAGCCCGCTCTTGCTGACCCCCAGCTCGTCGGCCAGCCGGCCGATCGAGAGTCCCTCGAGCCCCTCGCTGGAAGCGATCTGGATGGAGTGGTCGAGGATCGCCTTGCGCGTGCGCTCGCCGCGTGCGCGGCGCCCGTCGGCCCTCTCCTCGCTCCCATTTCCGACCGCAGCTTCCATGGCTTGCGCCGCAAAATAGCATATGAACGAACGATCGTGCGAAATTAATTCCCAGGGCCGTTCTGCGGCTCCTGGAAGCCGGTTCTGCGAGCAGCGACGCGCCGATCGCCCCGCCCAGATCGCCCAGCGCCGCGATCCTCACGTCCGGCGGCACGGGCGAGCAGGCGCTGCGCAAGTGCATCGCTGTGCTGCAGCGCGCGCTCCCAGACGCCGCTGGTGAGCCGGTCGCGCCCCCTCTCCTCCATGATCTCGACAACCTCGAGCGCTTGCAGCGCTTCACCTCGCGCCGCGCGCGAACTCCGCATCGGTCGCGACCTGAATGTCGTGGCGCGCCGTCGTCACGCCGACAGCGCCCGTGTGACGGCACCGCCGACCGCGCGCAGCCCCGCCTCGACGTCGAGCCCGATGTGCAGCCGCAACGCGCGGCGCCCGCGTTCTGCCAGCACGGCGAGGTCGGCGCGCGCCTGCGCCGCCTTGACGACGCCGAACGAGTACCCGTCCCCCGGGATCTCGACGTCGATCACGTCGTCGCACGTGATCTGCACGAACACCCCGGTGTTGGGACCGCCTTTGTAGGCCTGGCCCGTGGAGTGCAGGAAGCGCGGCCCGAACCCGACGCACGTCGCGGCCCGCGTGCGGTCGCGCACGACGGCGCGGACCTCCGTGAGCGCCTGCTCGTGCTCCGGCGAGCGCTGGATGTAAGCGAGCAGCGCGACGTAGTCGCCCTCACGCACGCGGCCGAGGTGAGCCGCCAAGAGCGCATCGAGGGACCGGTGCGAGCCGAGCGCGTCGGCATTGCGCGCGTCCGCGTACACGGCCAGGCCCGCCTCCTCGAGCATCGGCTCGTCGGCCGGCAGCGCGCCTGTCTGCTCGTACTCCGCCGTGAGCTCACGCGTCCTCACCTTCGAGGCCTCGACGTCGGGCTGGTCGAACGGGTTGACGCCCAGCAGGGCGCCCGCGACGGCCGTCGCAAACTCCCATACGAAGAACTGGCCGCCGAGGTCCAGGCGCTCCTGCAGCTCGATCCGCACCACCGGGTGCCCGGCAGCTTCGAGCGAGTCGAGCGCGGCGTCCTGGCGGGGGTCCGGTGCAGAGGTGAGCCGCAGGTACGCGAACAGCCGGTCCTCGCCGTACACCTGCGGCGCGCCCAGCGGTTCCCCCGCGACGGGGATCACTCCCTTCCCGTCCTTGCCCGTCGACTCCGCCAGCAGTTGCTCGAGCCACGCTCCCAGGTCCGCGATCGCCGGCGACGCGACCAGGGTCAGCTTGTCGCGCCCGGCCAAAGCGCTTACGCCCACGACGGCGCCGAGCACCAGGCCGGGATTGTCCGCCGGGGCAGTGCCCGGGCCGCACTCCGCGGCCGCGCTGCGGGCACGCTCGAGCATCGCGACCACGTCCACGCCGGCCACGGCGCCCGGAGCCATGCCGAAGCTCGAGAGCGCGGAGTAGCGCCCGCCGATCGTCTCTCGTCCGTGCAGCACCGCGCGAAAGTCGTCGGCGTGGGCGGCCCGCTCCAGCGCGGAGCCTGGATCGGTGATCGCGACGAACCGGCCGGCCGCCTGCTCCCCCACGGCCTCACGCGCCCTCGCAAGGAAGTACTTCTTCAAGATGTCCGGCTCGAGGGTCGAACCCGACTTGCTGGAGACGAAGAACAGGGTTCGCGCCAGATCGACCGAGGCTTCCGCGGCGCGCACCTCGGCCGGGTCGGTCGAGTCCAGCACGTGCAGCGCCGCGCCGCCGTTTGCACCGCTGAAGGTCTCGGCAAGGACTTCGGGAGCGAGACTCGACCCGCCCATCCCGAGCAGCAGCGCGTGCTCGCAGCCTTCGGCTCGAGCCCCTTCGGCGAGACCGCGCAGCTGATCGACATTGCTCAGCTGCTCGTCCGCAACGTGCAGCCAGCCGAGCCAGCGCGACTCGTCGCCGCCCGTCCAGAGCGTCGCATCGCCATCCCATAGCCGCGCCACCTTTCCGGACGTGCCCCAGTCCTCGAGCACCTGATGCACGCTCGCCTGCAGGGCGGGTGGGAGCGCGAGCCTCACACGGCCTCCGCGATCTTCACGAGCAGCTTGCCGGTGTTTGCGCCGGAGTAGAGGTCCATCAGCGCGGTCGGCGCCTGCTCGATGCCGGTGCGCACGTCCTCGCGGTGGCGCAGCCGGCCGTCCTCGATCATCGGAGTCAGCTCGGCGAACGCCTCGGCCGTCCGCGACAGGTAGTCGAACACCACGAAGCCCTCCATGCGGGCTCTCTTCACGAGCAGGTTCATGTAGTTGCGCGGACCGGTCGGGTTGTCGCTGTTGTAGTTGGCGATCGCGCCGCACAGAACGACCCGGGCGTGCATCGCGAGGTTGGCGAGGGCCGCTTCGAGGGTCGTCCCCCCGACGTTGTCCCAGAACACATCGATCCCTTCCGGGCACAGCTCGCGCAAGCGTGCTTTCACGTCCTCGGCCTTGTAGTCGATCGCCGCGTCGAGGCCGAGCTGGCCCGTGAGCCACGCGCACTTCTCGGGCCCGCCCGCGATGCCGATCGTGCGGCAGCCCCACGCGCGCGCGAGTTGCGCCGCCACCGAACCCGTCGCCCCGGCAGCCCCCGACACGACCACCGTCTCACCGTGCTGCGGCTGCGCGATCTCCTTCAACCCGAAGTAGGCGGTCAGGGTGGTGATGCCGAGCACGCTCAGCGGCCAGGTGAGTGGTGTGCCCACGGGCACGCGGTCGATCGACCAGTCGCCACCCGCGACCGCATACTCCTGCCACCCGAAGACGCCCACGAGCAGGTCGCCCTCCTCGTAATCCGGGTTGCGGCTCTCCACCACCTGCGCTGTGCACATGCCGCGCATCACCTCGCCGATCTCGACCGGTGGCACGTAGCTGCGACGAGCGGTCATCCACGTGCGCATCGCCGGGTCAAGCGACAGGTAGAGGTTGCGGACCAGGAACTGGCCCTCCGCGATCTCCGGAACCGCCGCCTCGTGCAGCTCGAAGTGAGAGGGCTCGACCATCCCCTCGGGTCTCGCGGCCAGCAGCCACTGGCGGTTCACTTGCTGATTCACGCGCTCTCCTGATCGTCGTTCGGGGTAGGCGGTCCTGATTCGTCGTCGGCTACGCTAACCGAGAAGATGGGGCCCGCACAGCTGGAGGCCGCCCGCGCGCTCGCACCGCTGCTGGCTTCGCACTCCCAGGAAGGAGAGCGGAACCGCAGACTCCCGCGCGAGGTGGTCGAAGCCCTCGTTGCCGGTGGATTCTTCCGGATGCTGGTGCCGTCCTCGCTGGGAGGCGCCGAGAGCGACCCGGCGACGTTCGTCGCGACGGTCGAGGAGCTTGCGCAGCACGATGCCGCAGCGGGCTGGTGCATCGCCGCCTGCGCCACCAGCGGGATGGTCGCCGCCTATATCGACGAGGACGCGGCGCGAGAGGTGTTCGGCGCCGGAGCGTCGGTGTCGGGCGGCGCGTTTGCGCCGCGCGGCACTGCGCACAGCGAGCAGGACGACTACCTGGTGAGCGGCCGGTGGGCGTTCGCGAGCGGCATCGACCATTGCGACTGGCTGATGGGGGGCTGCACGGTGATCGAGGACGGCACCCGCAGGATGCTGGCCGAGGGGCGGCCCGACATCCGACTGGTGCTGTTCCCGCGCGCCGAGGTCGAGGTGATCGACACCTGGAACGTATCCGGGCTGCGTGGCACCGGGAGCCACGACATGCAGGTGCACGACGTGCGCGTGCCGCGCGCCCGTACGGCATCGTTGCTGGCCGACGAGCCGCTCGAGCACGGTCCGCTGTACGCGTTCCCGATCTTCGGGCTGCTCGCGCTCTCGATCGCGGGAGTGGCGCTCGGCATCGCGCGGGCCGCAGTCGACGCCCTCGTGGAGCTGGCCGGAGGAAAGACCCCCACCTTGAGCGCTCGCCGGCTCGCCGACCGCCCGGCGACGCAGGCGGAGGTCGCCCGCAGCGAGGCGGCACTGCGCGCGGCGCGCGAGCTGCTCTTCGCCGAGATCGAGCGCGGCTGGGCGCAGGCGCGCCGCAACGGTGGGGTGAGCGTGCCGGAGCGTGCCGCCCTGCGACTTGCCGCGACTCATGCGACGACCGCGTCCGCGCAAGTGGTCGACACGATGTACGCCCTCGGCGGCGGCACCTCGATCTACGAGTCGAGCCCGCTTCAACGCCACTTCCGCGATGTGCACGCAGCCACGCAGCACATGCTCGTCGCGCCGCAGACGTGGGAGCTGACCGGACGGCTGCTGCTGGGACTTCCCACCGATGCCGAACAGCTCTAGTCGTGCTGCGTGATCTCCACCGGTAGCCCGTCGACAGCGAACGCGACCTCGTCCACGTAGCACCAGTTCCACTCCTCACCGGGCTCGAACGAGTGCACTATCGGGTGACCGGCCTCGGCCGCATGCTTGCTGGCGTGCCGGTTGGGTGAGGAGTCGCAGCAGCCCACCTCGCCGCACGTCAGGCACAGGCGCAGGTGCATCCACCTCGCTCCGATCGCCATGCACTGCGAGCACCCCTGCGTGCTGCTCGGACTGACGGGCTCGATCTGGTCGAGGTGGTCGCAGATGTCAGCCACGCCGGTCGCTCCTCGTCATGCGTTCGATCAGCCGGTCGAACCAGCGGTCCGGCAGCACGGTGGCCAGCAGGGCCATGATCCGTGTGCGCGGGCCGACGAGGTAGCGCGTCTTCGGCTTGTCCGAGGTGAGCGCGTGAGCCACCACCACGGCCACCTCGTGCGGCGGGATCGCCTCCTTCATCCGCTCCTGCGCCCCGGCGCGCGCGCCGGCGATCGCTCCCCCGTAGTGCTCCTCCGCCCGGGGCATACGCTCCAGCAGCTCGTCGGCCTTCGTGTTCCCGCGCTCCCAGATCTCCGTCGCAATCGGCCCTGGCCGCACGATCGAGACCTCGATGCCGGCGGGCCGCAGCTCGCGCCGCAGGGAGTCGGTGAGCCCCTCCATCGCATGCTTGGATGCCGCGTATGGCCCCAGCAGCGGCAGCGCAACCCGGCCGCCGATCGAGCCGATGTTCACGATCCGCCCGCGGCTCGCACGCAGCATCGGCAGGAATGCCTGCGTGACCGCGACCTGCCCGGTGAGGTTCACCTCGATCTGATGACGGAACTCGTCCATCGGCAGGTACTCGAGCGGCCCGGGCACGGCGATGCCGGCGTTGTTCACGAGCCCGGCGATGCGCCCGCCGGTCGCCTCCCGCACGCGCGCGGCCGCGGCGTCGATCGAGGCCTGGTCGGTGACGTCGATCTTTACGGGCTCGATGCTCCCGTTGCCGGCGGCGCTCAGCCGCGCGGCGTCCTCGTCGCGGCGCACCCCGGCGAACACCTGGAATCCCAGTGCGGCGAGATGCCGCGCGGATGCGTGCCCGATGCCGGTGGACGCACCGGTGATCACCACGGCGCCGCGGGTGGGAGGCGCTGCCATGTGGCGAGAATACCGAGCGGCGGTTGCCCCGGGGGCGTCCGTGGAACGAGCCTACGCCCGCAGCTTGTATCCACGTGAGAACAACCGCAGGTTCACGGCGAAGAGGGCCGCCGTCGCAAGCGTGAGGAGGAACAGGGAGAGCGCGACGTTGGCCTCGGCGTACCCGAGAAAGCCGTATCGGACGAGAGCGATCATGTAGTAGACCGGGTTGAAGTGGGTGATGGTCTCGAACGGCTCAGGGAGCAGGGACGCGGAGTAGAACACGCCGCCCAGGAAGATCAGCGGCTGGAGCACGAACGTCTGGGCGATCGCGACGTCGTCGAACTGCTCGGCGCGCACGCCGATCAGCACTCCGAGCTGGGCGAAGAAGAACCCCACGAGGAACAGCGCGGGAAGCAGCACGAGGATGTGGTCCACCGGCAGGTCCACGAGAAACGAGGCGGCGGTGAACGTCAGCACGGAAACCACCAACCCGCGCATGAAGCCGCCGAGCGAGAAGGCCAGCAGCAGCTCCAGCGGCGAGGCCGGCGAGGACAGCTGGTCCTGGATCGCGCCCTGGAACTTCTGCTGCAGAATCGAGGAGGAGTTGTTCGAGAAGGCGTTGATCGCCCAGGCCATCATGATCAGCCCCGGAATCACGAACACGACGTAGTCGATGCCGTGCAGCTTGTCGATCCGCGAGCCGAGCGCCGCTCCGAACACCGAGATGTAGAGGAACGTCTCGAGCAGAGGCGCTCCGATCGTCTGCTTCTTGATCTTCATGAAGCGGTTGACCTCGCGCCGCGAGAGGGTGAAGAAGCGAATCTGGGCGGCGCTCACGAGGCGAGCTCCTCGACCTCGACCCGCGAGCGTGAGAGCTCCTTGCGCCCGACCAGCGCGAGGTAGGCGTCCTCGAGGTTCGCGACTCCGTACTTGGCCGCCAGCTCGCCGCTCGATCCCTGCGCGATGATCTGGCCCTCGTTGATGAAGGCGATCTTGTCGCACAGCTGCTCGGCCTCTTCCAGATAGTGCGTCGTCAGCAGGATCGTGGTCCCCTCCTGGTTGATGCGCTGGACGTAGTGCCACAGCTCCAAGCGCAGCTCGATGTCGACGCCGGCGGTGGGCTCGTCGAGGATCAGCAGGCGGGGCCGGTGCATCAGGGCGCGGGCCAGGATCAGCCGCCGCTTCATCCCGCCGGAGAGCGTGCGGGTGCGCTCGGCGCGCTTCTCGCGGAGCGAGAAGATCTCGATCAGCTCCCTGGCGCGCTCCCGGCGCTCGCGCTTCGGCATCCCGAAGTAGCCGGCGTGGTAGTCGAGCGTCTCCTCGACCGTCAGGAACCAGTCGAGGTTCAGCTCCTGCGGCGCCAGCCCGACGGCCTGCCGGGCCTCGCCATAGTCGCCGATCGCGTCGTGGCCGAAAACCTGGATCGCTCCGGAGGTCGGCTGCGCGAGCCCGGTCGTGCAGTGGATCAGCGTCGACTTGCCCGCCCCATTCGGGCCCAGCAGCCCGAAGAACTCCCCGTCGTCGACGTCCAGGGACACGCCTTTCAGCGCCTCGACCCCGGTCGGGTAGCGCTTCGTCAGATCCTCGATGTGCAGGGCCTTGTCGCTCACGGTCCTGCGCAACGGTAGCTCAGAGCGTTTCCGGCCTCTCCGCGAACCGCGGCCGCAGGGGCGTGCCCGTGACGGCACAGGAGAAGTCGGTCGCAAGCGCTGCCGCGGTTTCGGGCTCGGCCTCCAGCACGTCCGAGCTGATCGTCAGCCAGGCCAGGATCCCGCCCGCCACCGCGAGCCCCGCGCACGCCACCATCGCAATTTGGAAGCCGTCCTGCATCGCGGTCGGGTCATAGAACTGGTCTCCGGTAAGGCCCGCGACGAGCGGCAGCACCGCGACCGCCAGCAGACCGCCGACCCGCGCGACCGCGTTGTTGATGCCCGAGGCGATCCCCGAGTGGCGGGCGTCCGCCGCGGCCAGCACCGTCGCGGTGACCGGCGCCACCACCAGGGTGAGGCCCAGTCCGAACACGATCACGGCCGGCAGCACGCTGGAGACGTAGGTGTCGCCGGGGTCGATGCGAATCATCAGCAGCAGCCCAGCCGCGATGACGAGCGGCCCGACCGTCAGCGGGATCCGGGCGCCGATGCGCTGCGCCAGCGCGCCCGACCGGGCCGAGAGCAAGAGCATCAACGCCGTCACCGGCAACGACGCAGCGCCGGCTTCGATGGCCGAGTAGCCCAGTGAGATCTGCAGGAACGAGACGAGCAGGAAGAAGACGCCCCCGAGGGCCGCGTAGACCACGAACGTGACCAGGTTGGCGGCGCTGAACTGGCGCGACCGGAAGATGCCGAGCGGCATCATCGGGTTGGCACTGCCCCGCTCCACCAGCAGGAAGGCGACCAGGGCCACGAGTCCGCCGATGCCGGCCAGCAGGATCGCGGCGTCTGCCCCCTTGCCGGGCGCTTCGATCAGCGCGTACGTCGTGCCGGCCAGGCCCAGTCCGACCAGCGCCGCGCCGGTCGTGTCGAGGCGGCCGTGCGCGGTCGGGTCGCGGGTCTCGGGGACATGGCGGGGAGCCATCGCGATCACGAACACGCCGAGCGGGAGGTTGATCAGGAAGATCGCCCGCCACGAGACCGCGTCGACCAGGTAGCCGCCCAGCAGCGGCCCGAGCGCCGCCGCGACCCCGCCCAGGCCCGACCATGCGCCGATCGCGCGTGCCCGGTCACCGGGACGGAAGCTCGACTCGATCATGGCCAGGCTGCCGGGTGTCAGCAGCGCTCCGCCGATCCCCTGCAACAGCCGCGCGACGATCAGCAGCTCGGCGTTCGGTGCGATCGCGCACAGGACCGAGGCGGCCGTGAACAGGCCGACCCCGATCACGAAGATGCGCCGCCGCCCGTGCCGGTCGCCCAGCGACCCGCCGAGCAGGATCAGCGACGCAAGCGTCAGCAGGTAGCCGTTCAGGACCCATTGCAGGTCGGCTGTCGATGCGCCGAGGTCACGACCGATCTCGGGCAGCGCCACGTTGACGACGGTGCCGTCGAGGAACGCCAGGCCCGACCCCAGGACGGCGACGGCGAGCACCCAGTGACCCGCGGCGCTGTCGTATGAGACCTGGTGGGCGGCACCGTCGGTCATGAGAGCGAGGACCGGCCCTCGCTAGGCGCGAGTGGGCATTTCCGGCCTAGCCTCCGTCGCGGACGGGTTCGCCGCCCACGCGAGCGCGTGGTCCGCAACTCTTGGTTCACGGTGGGTCTCCTGTCGGGAGGAACGGTGTCGGGGCGATGATTGTGCCAGCGTCCGGCGCGATCGCCTAGCGCGGCAGGTGCGGCGCGACTATGCGGTAGGCCTTGAGGCCGAGGCTGAGGCGCTCGCGATCCTCGCTGGCGGTGGGATCGAGATCCGTCAGCTGCTGGATTCGCTCCAATCGGTACGCGACCGTGTGGCGATGGGCGTAGATGGCGCGCGCGGTCGCGTTCATGTTGCACTCGTGCGCGAGATAGGCCTCGAGTGTCGCGAGCAGGTCCGTGTGATAGCGCTCGTCGTAGCGCACCACCGGGCCCACGGTGTCCTCGAAGAAGCGGCGCATCTCGTCGGGATGTGATGCGAGCACGCGAAACAGCAGCCGGTAGACCCCGGAGCCGGCCTCCGACATCGTCTCGGCCATGCGCTCGTCGCGCGAGACCACCTCCAGGACCAGCTCCGCCTCCTGCACCGCCCGGTGCAGGTCGCCGGGATCGGCGTGCAAGGACGAGATCGCGGTCGGCCCGTGCTTGCGCAGGCGCTCGGCGAGGCCGCGCGCCGCATCGGTCTCCGCACCCGCGCCAGCATCTTCGCCGGCCGGCAGCAGCGCGTAGATGCGCCCGTCGAGCAGCTCCGCGATCGCCCCCGGATAGTCATCCGACACGAGCGCGGTCAGCTGCCGGGGGCGCATGGAGCGCACCTCAGTGACGACCACGGTCGCTCCGCGCGACAGATCGCACCCCAGCCGCGCCGCGCGGCGCAGTGCGTCCGCGGCCGGCAGCTCGGCCGCGCGCAGCTCCTCGAGCAGGCCTCCGCGCAGGCGGGCCGCCTCCTGCTCGCGCACCTGGTCGAGCGCCACACCCGTCATCGCCGCCAGCGCGGCGAGGTGCAGCACGTCCCCGGACTCCGCCGGCGCGGGCGAATCGCCGGCGAGCATCGCCACGATCCCGACCGGCTCGCCGCCCGAATTGACCGGCACGACGAGCGCAACGCCCGCGGGCAGCACCGGCGCGCCGGTGCGCCCGCGCATCGCCGCGTAACGCCGCACTGCGGCGAGCCCGGGCGCCGCCGATCCCGGGACGACGGTCGCGACCCCCGCGGAGGGCACGACGATCGCGACCGGACGCCCGACGCGCTCGGAGGCGAGCACGGCCACGCGCTCCATGCCCTCGCCATGCAGCACCGCCTCGACCATCTCCTGATGCACGGCGCGCAACTGCTCGAGGCCCCCGGCTGGAGAATCTGAGCGTTCGTGTGCGGGTTCGAGGGGCATGGCGATCGCCGCGGCAGGCGCTCACCGCAAGGTAGGTCCCGGTTGCGCGCGCGACATTGGCCCCTGGGCCGAAATCGGTTACCCGCACTTCTCCCCGAGGTCGAGGACCGAAGGCATCCGCCGCTTGGGGGATGCTTCGTGGGATGAAGCGACTGACACCGCTGGATGGGTCGTTTCTGAGGGTGGAGACCTCGAACGCGCACATGCACGTCGCGTGGTGCGGTGTGTTCGCCGTGCATGGAGAACGCCCACGGCCCACGCTCGAGCAAGTCGCCGACGGGATCGAAGCGCGGCTCGCGTTCGCGCCGCGGTTCCGGCAGCGGCTCGCGTTCCCGCCCCCGGGGCTCGGTGAGCCGTACTGGGTCGACGACCCGCGCTTCCACGTGCGCGCGCACGTGACGCGACTCGCGCCCGAGGACCAGGCCGTCTCGCGCGACCGCTTCACGGCCATGGCGGGCGACGTGCTGTCCGAGCCGCTGCTGCGCGACCGTCCGCTGTGGCACCTCTATCTGTTGCCGCGACTCGCGGACGGCGGGGTCGGCATCGTCTTCAAGATGCACCACGCGCTGGTCGACGGGAAGTCCGCGGTCGAATTGGGGCTGCTGCTCTTCGACGCGGACCCGGACGCGCGGCCGAGGGCCCCCGACGAGTGGCGGCCGGCCGGGCCGCCCAACGCACTCGGGCTCACGCTCGCCTCGTTGCGCGGCGGCGCGGAGGGAACGGTGTCCGCCGCACTGCGGCTCACACGGCTGGCGCGCCCCGGCCACGACAGCGTGACGGGTACCGTGCGCCGCGCCGCCGGCGCGGTCGACCGGGACCTGCTGCGGCTGGCGCCGCCCTCGTTCCTGAACACGGCGCTCGGCCCGCGCCGCATCCTCGTCTCCCAGCGCGCGCGCATCGACGAGCTGATCCGCATCAAGCGCATGCACGGCGTGACCGTGAACGATGTCTGCCTCGCTGCGGTGAGCGGCGCCCTCCGGGCCCTGGCGCTGAGCTGCGGCCAGCCCGTCCGCCCGCTGAAGGCGATGGTGCCCGTGAGCGTGCGCACCGACGACGAGCGCACCGCGCTCGGCAACCGCATCTCATTCGCGTTCGTGGAGCTGCCGCTCGAGCTGGCCCGAGCGGAGTCGCGCCTGCAGCGAGTGCACGAGCAGACGACCGCGTTCAAGTCATCGGATCGCCCGGCCGGCTTCGAGTCGCTGATGGGCGCGCTCGGCTATCTGCCCAACGCGCTCAAGACGCCGGCTGCCAGGCTGGTCGGCAGCAAGCGGGTCTACAACCTCACCGTGTCGAACATTCCGGGCCCGCGGTTCCCGGTTTACATGGCCGGCGCGGTGCTGCGCGAGGCCTACCCGGTGGTCCCGCTGGCCGAGGGCCACACGCTCTCGATCGGGATGTTCAGCTACCGCGACTGGATGTTCTTCGGGCTCTATGCCGATCCCGAGGCGCTCCCGGAGGTGCGGCGGCTGCCCACCGCCATCGAGCGCGCGCTGTGGGAGCTGCGCGGCCACCGCCCGCACGGAGTGCGCCGCCGCCGCTTCACGCCCAAGCGCGGGCGCGTGCGCCACCTCGCCGCCGTCAGCTAGATCTCCAGCCGCGTGTCCTCCAGATCGAGGTCGCGCTGCACGCGGCGCATCACCTCGTCGTCGATCTTGCCCTGCCGGCGCAGGTCCACGACCGCCCGGCGCTGCGCCTCGAGCATCTCGCGCTGCAGGCGCTGGTAGTTGAGCGAGCGCTTCTCGAAGCCGCCATCGTCCTCGCCGTCGAAGCGCGCGGCAAACCTGCGCGTGCGGTAGCCGAGCAGGGCGCGCATCCGCTCAGCGGTGTCGTCCCGTACCCAGTCCTCGCGCTCCAGCTCGTCGAGGCGCGCGAGCGCGGCCCTGGTCGCGTGCAGCCGCGCCTTGCTCTCCTCGGTCTCGCGCTCGTGCTCGTCGCCCACGTCGAGATGGCGGATCAGCCAGGGCAGCGTCAGCCCCTGCAGCACGAGCGTCGCAAGGATCACGCAGAACGTGATGAAGATGATCAGGTCGCGCGCCGGGAACGCGGTGCCCGCGTCCGTCGCGAGCGGGATCGCGAGCGCGGCTGCCAGCGACACGGCGCCGCGCATTCCGCTCCACGCGACGAGCGTCGGATGCTGCCAGGGGGTGTGGTCGTGGATGCCGCGCGCGTGCTGGAACAGCCACCGCGGCAGGTACGTCAGCGGGAACACCCACACGATGCGAATCACGATCACGACAGCGCTGACGCTCGCGCCGTACCAGACCAGCTCGGCCGTCGAGAATCCTTCGAGCGCGTCGAGGATGCTCTCGAACTGGAGTCCCAGCAGAGTGAACAGGAGCGCATTCAGCACGAACACGAGGATCTCCCAGACCGCGAAGGTCTGCAGGCGCGTTGCGGGCGAGACCAGCTCGGGCGCGTGCCACCCCAGGTAGATGCCGACCGTCACCGCCGCGACCACTCCCGACACGTCGAGCGCAACGGCCGGCAGGTAGGCGAAGTAGGCGGTCATCAGCGAGACCGTGATCTCCGTGGTCGGGTCGTCGAGACGCCGCCGGACCCAGGTCACGATCCACCCGATGACCAGTCCCACGCCGAGCCCGCCTACCGCGTTGACGACGAAGTCGAAGCCCGCGTCGACGAGTGAGAAGCCCCCGGTGAGTGCGGCCGCGACCGCGAACTTGTAGATCACGAGCGCCGTCGCGTCGTTGACCAGGCTCTCTCCCTCGACGATCGTCACGACCCGCCGGGGTGCGCCCAGACGGCCGGCGATCGAGGTGGCGGCCACCGGATCCGTGGGCGATACGACGGCGCCCAGCACGAAGGCCGCCTCCCAGGAGAGGCCGTCGATCAGCGCGTGCGCGGCCAGCGCGACACCCACCGTGGTGGCGATCACGAGCCCGATCGACAGCAGGCCGATCGGCCGAGCGTTTTCCCGCAGGTCGCGCAGGGAGGAGAAGAACGCGGCCGCGTACAGCAGCGGAGGCAGCACGATCAAGAGCACCAGGTCGGGGTCCAGCGACACGGTCGGCACCCCCGGGGTGAAGCCGAGGGCGAGGCCGCCGAGCACCAGCACCACCGGGTACGGGACGTGCAGGTACTGACCCACGATCACGAGCGCCGCGGCGGCGGCCAGGATGCCGAGTACGACCAGCTCGGTGGTACCGGCCTCGAGCGCGCCGGTCAGCGAGAGGGCGTCCAACTGCTCGCGCCGCTCACAGCTCGGTCTGGTGAGTCCCCGCCCTGCCCGCGTCCGTCTTCTCGTAGAAGCGGCCGAGCAGCTGCCTGGTCTCCTCCGGGTCCGGGGACGACCATCCGTTCAGGGCGTCGATCCGCAGCTGCTCGTCGAGCGGGCGGCCGATCACGTCGAGGATCGTCTCCTTCGCCGAGCGCACCGCCGTCTGGCTGTTTCGCAGGATCTGCCGCGCAACGTGCTCGGCCTCCGTCATCAGCCGGTCGTGCGGCACGACCCTGGACACGAGGTTGCACTGCAGGGCACGCTGCGCGTCGATCGGCTCGCCGGTGAGGAGCATCTCCAGCGCGATGCCCGAGCCGCACGTGTTGACCAGGCGCGCGATGCCGCCATCGCCGTGATGGAACCCGCGCCGCACCTCGAAGGATCCGAACATCGCGCGCTCCGACGCGATCCTGATGTCGCACGCAAGGGCGGTCTCGAACCCGCCCGCGAGCGCCCACCCGTTGACGGCCGCGATCACCGGCTTGTAGATGCGGTGCAGCCCGCGCGTGAGGCCGCCGAGCCCATTGGCCACGTTGTCACGCACATAGCGCGCCGTGAGGTTGGCGATGCGCGGCGGTATGAACGTCTTCAGGTCGGCACCGGCGCAGAACGCGTCGCCGTTGCCGGTCACGATTGCGACGTCGACCGCGTCGTCGTCGCGAAAGTCCTCCCAGGTACGCCACAGGAGGTCATGTGTCTCGGGGTCGATCGCGTTCTTCGCGTCGGGCCGGTTCAGCGTCACGTACGCGATCCGGTCGCGCTTCTCATACAGGACCTTCATCCCTGGGCTAGCCGGCGACGGGCTCGGGCTGCGGCTCGTGCTTCCGCAGCTCGCGGCGCGCGATCTGCTGGAGCTGTGCACCTCGTCGGGCCCGTCGACGAAGTGCAGCGTGCGGGCGGCCCGTACATCGCGGCCAGCGGCCAGTCGTTGGTGACGCCGCCGCCGCCGAACACCTGGATGGCACGGTCGATCACGGTGGTCGCCAGGCGGGCCGCGGCGACCTTGATCGCCGAGATCTCGATGCGGGCGCCCTTGTGCCCGCCGTGTCGATCAGCCACGCGGTCTTCAGGGTGAGCAGCCGCACCTGTTCGATCTCGATGCCGCGACTCGGCGATCCCGCCTGGATGGTGCCCTGGTCGGCGAGCGGCTGCCCGAACGCCACCCGCTGCTGCACGCGTTCGCACATGAGCTCGAGCGCCCTCTCGGCCATCCCGATCGCGCGCATGCAGTGATGGATGCGTCCGGGGCCGAGGCGGGCCTGGGCGAGCGCGAATCCGGCGCCCTCCTCGCCGAGCAGGTGGTCGGCAGGGACGCGCACGTCGACGAACAGCGTTTCGGAGTGGCCGCCGCCCGCGTCGTGGTCGAAGACGGGCAGCGTCCGCTCGATCGCACACGCCGGGTGTGTCGAACGGCACGAGCATCATGCTGTGGCGGCGATGGCGGTCGGCATCGGGGTCGCGAGACCCCCATGAGGATCGCGAACGAGCAGCGTGCTGACGCCGCCCCGCTCGTGAACCACTTGTGCGCGTTGATCACGTAGTGGTCGCCGTCGCGCTCGATGCGACTCTGGATGTTGGTCGCGTCCGAGCTGGCGACCCACGGCTCGGTCATCGCGAAGCACGAGCGGATCTCGCCGTCGAGGAGCGGGTCGAGGAACTGCTCGTGTTGGCACGGCGTGCCGAACTGCTCGAGCAGCTCCATGTTGCCGGTGTCGGGGGCCGAGCAGTTGGTGGCTTCCTGCGAGAGGGGTGATTGGCCCATCAGCTCGCAGAGCGGTGCGTACTCGAGGTTCGTGAGTCCGGCCCCGAGGTCGGTTGTCGGGGAGGAACAGGTTCCAGAGCCCGCGGGCACGCGCTTCGGCCTTGAGCTCCTCCATGACCGGTGGATGGAAGTGCGGGTCACCCGACTCTTCCACCTGGTCGTGCCAGACACGCTCTGCCGGATAGATGTGGCTGTCCATGAACTCGAGCAGGCTCTCCCTGAGCTCCTGAGTCCTGGGGTTGAATTCGAAGTCCATGGCGTCTCCTCCGGATTGACTCGGAGGAGCAGCTTATCTAGCGCGCGGCGAGCGGGCTGATCGTGCACCGCAGGGGCAAGAAGACGGTGTAGTTCGTCCCCTCGCCGGCGCGGATGCTGATGTCCATCCGGCCTCCGTGGGCGTCGACGATCGCCTTCAGGATCGTGACCTCCGCCTGCGGCGGTGCGTAGCTGCCGGCGCCCTGGACCTCGGCCTGCGCCCATCCATCGCGTTCGTAGAGCCGGATGCAAACGCGCCCGCATTCCGGTTCGCTGCTGACGGCAGTGACGACCAGGTAGTCGAACAGCCGAGCCAGCTCCTCCCGGTTACCCGCGGATACCGGCAGCAAGCCGGTCTCCACCGTCACGCCGACCCGCTTCGCGTCGGCCGCCGGGCGCGCGGCCTCGACGCTGTCCCGCATCAGCTCGCGCAGGTCGGCTGCCCCGGGCTGCGGGGCAAACTGGCCGGGATGCACGCGGAGCCGCTCCATCCTCGTTCCTGATCGGCATCCGCCGCCGATGCTGAAGACCTGCGCGGCCATCAGTGGCCGGCGACACAGACGGCCCGGCGCGCTGTGAGACGATCAGGGCATGGCCAACGGCGATCTCCGCCGGCTGCGTCGCCACCCGGGCTACCCGCTCTTCTACGCGACCGCCACGATCACGCGCTTCGCCGACGAGATGTTCTCGGTCGGCGTGGTGCTGCTGGTGCTCGAGCGCACGGGCAGCGCCGCGCTGGCCGGCGCCACGGTCGCCGCGGTGACCCTGCCGAGCCTCGTGACCGGACCGGTCCTGGGCGCCTGGCTCGACCGCAGCGGGCGCCGCAGGCAGGTGATGGTGCTGGACCAGCTGCTCGCCGCGACCAGCGTGGCCGGCATCGTGGTGCTCGCGGGCCACGCCCCGGACTTCGTCGTGCCGCTGGTCGCCCTGGTCGCGGGCATTACCTGGCCGCTGTCTTTTGGCGGCTTCACGAGCCTGATTCCGGTGATCGTCCCGGACGAGCTGCTCGCCCAGGCAAACGCGCTCGAGGCGACGAGCTTCAACATGGCGGTGATCGCGGGGCCGGCGCTGGCGGGCACGATCTCCGCGCTCGCCGGGCCGGACGTGTCGTTGATGGTGGAGGCCGCGCTGACGATCGCGGTGATCGGCCTGATCGCCAGCATCCCCGAGATGGACGCGCGGGCGCCCACCGCCGACCCGGCCCGCCCTCTGAGCGCAATCGTGCGCGACGGCCTGCGCGTGCTGGCCTCGACGCCCGCGCTGCGGTCAGTGACGGCAGCCGGCGCGCTGAATCTGGGTGGGCTGGGACTGCTGACGATCGGCTTCCCGTTCTTCGCGACCCACGAGCTGGGCGTGGACCGGAGCGTGTCCGGCTACATGTGGGCCGCGTTCGCGGCCGGCTCGGCGATCGGGGCGCTGACGCTGGTGCGGCTGCAGACGCGATTCGCTCCCGAGCGAGTGGTGCTGGGTGCGATCACCGTGCTCGGCTGCATCATGCTGCTGTGGCCGCTCGCCGGCTCGCTGCCGGTCGCGCTCGCGTTGATCGCGCTCGGCGGCCTGGCCGACGGGCCGGGACTGGCCGCGACGTTCGGCGCACGCCAGCGCTGGACGCCGCGCGAGCTGCTCGGCCAGATCTTCACGACGGCGGCCTCGCTGAAGGTCGGCGCCTTCGCGATGGGGGCGGCCTGCGCGGGGCCCGCGGTAAACACGCTCGGCGCACGCGGCACCCTGGTGCTGGCCGCCGGCGTGCAGTTCATCGCGGTGAGCGCCGGGCTGGTGCTCGGCCGCGGCCGCGGCCGCTCAGATCTTCAGGAGGATGAGCGTGTTCACCCCGAGCGCGACCGCGAAGCCGATCGTCCAGCGGTTCAGGTTGCGCTCCACGAGCGAGCCGCCGCCGAACGGGCCAGCACCGGCACCGCCGATGCCGAACGCGCCCGACAGCCCGCTGTCCTTGCCCGAGTGCAGCAGCACCAAGAGGATCAGGACAAAGGAAATGATCACCTGAGCTACGGAGAGAACCGTGTACACGGCCGGGAATTGTAGCCAGGGCCCGGTCGGCCTTCCCCGTTGGCCGCGGCGTCCGGGCGGAAGGCCTCCTCGGAGACCCTGAAACGGCTCGCGCTAGGACTGCTCGCTCTTGGTGAACTTGGAGGGGCACTTCGTGATCAGGCTGTCCCGCTCGCCCACGAACCTGCCGTTGGCCATCTTCCCCTTGAGGATCACCTCGCGCCCCTCGCGAAACGGGTCGGGCACGGCTCCCGAGTAGCGCACGGGGACGGACGCGGTGCCGCCGCGGTCGCGGACCCGGAAGCGCAGCTGGTCGCCCGTGCGCTTCACCGACCCCTGCGCAACCTTCCCCGTCAGCTCGTAGGACTTGCCGGGCGTCGCACCCGCGAGCAGCTCCGACGGCTGGCGCGTCTCGGTGGCCCCGCTGAAGGACGTGTAGATCAGCGCCCCGCCGAGCAGCACCGCCACGGTCAATGCGATCGTGAGGCGAATCGTGCGCTTGCGACGGGGATCCATCCCGCGTAATTATTCCAGGGGCGCTGGCTGGCGGGCCGGCTCGCGCCGCCGGCGTGGGGGGCGGCGGGCTTCGGCCGCGGCCACCAGCTCCCGCAGCGACTCCTCCAGCCCTTCCCGCACCACGTCGATGTCGTCCATCGCGTCGAGGTCGCCGAGCAGGCCGAAGCTGACCTTCCCGTTGTAGGAGAAGATCGCGATCGCGAGCGCGTGCTTCTCGGGCAGGAAGGCGACCGGCACGACCGTCTCCAGCTCCCGGCCGAGCACGAACAGCGGAAACTGCGGACCGGGCACGTTGGTCACGATCAGGTTGAAGAGCCGGGTGGAGAAGTTCAGCCGCGACGCCTGCGCGAGGACGGTCGGAGGAGCGAAGTCGTTGAGCGCCACGAGCGCCTCGGCGCCCATCACCTGCTTGGACTGCTTGATCTTCCCCATCTCCTCGCGGACGATGCGCAGGCGTTCCACCGGGTCTGCGGCGTAAACGGGTAACGGCGCGCGGACCACCGCCAGGCGGTTGCCGAGCATCCCGCGGTCATCCTCGGTGCGCATGCTGACCGGGACGAGGCCCCGCAGCTCCAGCCCACCGGTCTTCACGCCGCGCGTGGTCAGCCACCGGCGCAGCGCCCCGGCGACGACCGCCAGCACCACGTCGTTGACCGTGCCGCCGAGGGTGTCCTTCACCTTCCGGAAGTCGTCGAGATGCGAATGCACCCAGCGGTACCTGCGGTGCGGTCCGATGTCCATGTTGAGCGGCACGTCGGGCGCCGGGTTCATCAGCTCCCAGGCGACCTCGCCCAGCCCTTCTGCGACCTCGATCGCGTTGGACACGGTCTCGCGCGGATGCTGGGCGACCTTCAGCGCGCGCCTGCCGAGGCGGATGGGCACCTTGGCCACGTTCTCGACGCCGCGCGCGAGCAGGTGCGCGTCGCTGGGCTCCGGCTGCGGCTCCCACGGGCGGATCGGAGGCGTGAGCCCGGCCGGCACGGGGTTGGCGTCGAACAGGACGGTCGCGAGGTCCACACCGGATACGCCGTCCACCAAGGCGTGGTGCGTCTTGCTGACGATCGCGAACCGGTTGCCCTCCAGGCCCTGCACGAGCCACAGCTCCCACAGCGGCTTCGAGCGGTCCAGCCGCTGCGAGAACAGGCGGCCGGTGAGCTGCTGCAACTGGCGGTCGTCACCCGGCGCGGGCAGGGACGAATGGCGCACGTGATACTCGATGTTGAGGCGCGGGTCGTCGACCCACACCGGCCGCCCGGACTGCAGCGGCGGGAACGCGAGCTTCTGCCGAAAGCGCGGGACGAGGTGCAGGCGCGCCTCGATGTGCTCGACGAACTCGTCGTAGTTGGGCGGCGGGCCTTCGAACACGAGCACCGCACCGATGTGCATGTGCGCGCGGTCGCTTTCCTGGTTCAGGAAGCTGGCGTCGGTGGCGCTCAGCCGGTCCAGGTGCGAGACAGCCATCTCCGAGTCCTCTCTGTGCGGGTCAAGAGCCCGCCTACTCTAGCGAGCCGGCGTGGCCGCAGATTGCGCTATTCCGTTAACGCTTTGCAAGACGTACGAGTCTCGGTGGCGGCGGCCGGCCGGAGCGCCTCCTCGGAGACCCGAAAACCGCTTTTAGTCTCCGATGAGGCCCTCCGGCCGCCCGGACGTTCGCACGTTCGCTCGGGCGACCGCTCGATCCTGCGGAGGGGAAGGGTGGGGCGTCAGGCGGCGTCGATCAGCGATTCGACCTTGGTGAGCGACTTCTCCACCCGGCCGACCATGCTGTCGAGTGTGTCGCGGGCCGCGTCGACGCTCTTGCTGGCGCCGGTCAGCGAGCTGCGGATCTTCTGCGCCTCCTTCAGCGCGGAGAGCGCCTCCGCCGCGGCGTCGCGCACGCCCGCGGCGTCGAGCGCGAGATCCCGCTCCGCGGACATCAGGCAGCGGCAGCGCGCGTAGCGGTACGCCAGCTCGAGCGGG
The DNA here is from genome assembly GCA_963816975.1 of uncultured Solirubrobacterales bacterium. GTDB lineage: Bacteria > Actinomycetota > Thermoleophilia > Solirubrobacterales > JBBDJG01 > DASRIA01. Next base: position 333,726 of record CAWFMD010000003.1, read on the forward strand.
CGGGCGTCGAGCGTCTCCTTGTCGAGCGTGACGATCATCTTGTTGCCCTCGTACTCGTGCAACTGCTGGCGGCCGGAGGGCACCTTCCCATCGGACGCGACGAGCAGGATCGCGAACCCGGCGTCACGCTCCGCGAGGGCCGCGTCGAGCGTTTCCCACGCCCGGTTCTTGGAGAGGCGCTCGTCCTTGGCGTCGATCGCGATGCGGCCTCGGGCGGCGCCCGTACCGGCATCGATCTCGATCACGATGTCGCCCTTCTTGCCGCCGCTCGCGGAGCGCTCGTCGCCCACGTGATGAGCGACGTCGCCGCGCGCCGCGGCCAGCTCCTCGAGCAGCTCGAAGGCCTGCTGCTCGAACGTGCGGCCCTTGCCGGTGCCCCGCTCGCGCTCCGCCGCCAGCTCGACCTCGGCCTCACGGGCGCCGTGCAGGAGCTTTACCTCGCCTTCGAGCTGGGCGAGCTTCTCGATCAGCTTTTCGTGCGACTCGCCCGAGCGCTTCACCTCGCGCACGACAGAGGCCTTGAAGTCGGCCAGCGGGTTGTGGCCGTCCTGGGCCGAGAACTGACGCAGGAGATCCTGCCGCGAGTCGCTCAGCGACTTGGCCACGATGTCCTTGACCTGGTGCTGCACGGCGGTGTTGCGATCGCCGCCGAAGTGTCGCGCGATCAGCTCCGCCAGCTCGTCGCCGTGAGCCTCGAGCACCTTCGCCATCGCGCCGCCGTCCTCGCCCACGAAGCGCTCGAACTGCTTCTCGAGATCGTCGCCGATGCGACGCGCCCGCTCGGCGAAGGAGTGCTCCGCTTCGGTCGAGGCGCGCTCCAGCTCGCGGCGGATCGCATCGACCTCGGCCCCCGTGGCCTCCCGGTCGAGCACGCGCGCGCCGATCTCGAGCGCGTCGGCAACGGTCTCGCCGGCCGGGATCTCACGGCCCTCGCGGTGCTCGATCAGCTCGACAAGGGTGCGATCCTCGACCGCGAGACTCTCTATGAGGACCTCGTCGCCGCGGACCGTGACCCGCGCGTCGGCGGGCCCATCCCGGTGCTCCGGAACGGGTTTCAGCGAGGTCTGCAGGGTTCTCACAGCTTCCATGTCGAACCACGGAAGGTATCCCTGACACCCGACGGAACGTGGAAGATGCCGTGATGCTGCGCCCTCGCGCCACCGTTGTCGCCTCGATCACCGCCTTCCTCGTCTCCTTGGTGCTCGGCGCGTGCGGCGCCGATACCGGCGGCGACACCGCACCCCCGCGATCTGCCCGCGTGCAGCAGCCCGGCGTCTATGAGTACGCAACCGAGGGCTTCGAGCGGATCGGCGGCCCGCTGCCCGGCCGCCACGATTACAGCTCCACGAGCGCGATCGCCGTGGGTCGCTCGGGGTGCGACCTGACCGAGCGCTGGGATGCGCGACCCGAGCGCTGGGCGGAGTGGCGCTACTGCGTGACCGGCGACACCTGGCAGCTGCGCTCCGTGACCGATCACCACGAGTTCTTCGGCCAGGTCGAGGAAACCGCCTATCGCTGCTCGGGGCGGCGCGTGCCCCGGCCTGCGCGGATAAAGCAGGGTTTTCGGTGGACCGACCGGTGCCGCGCGCGCCGGGTCACGGTGGTCGCGCGCGGCGTGGTCGTCTCGATCGCCCCGCTCGCGGTCGCAGGAGCGCAGGTCGAAACCGTGCGCCTGCGCATCCGCGCGGCGTTCTCCGGACGAGTCACGGGCGCCTACGCGATGGACTCGTGGCTGCGCCGTGCCGATGGCCTGTTGCTGCGCCGCACCTTCGACAGCGAGACACGGGTGCGCTCGGCGGTCGGCATTGTTCCGGCCCGGGAGCGCTACACCATCCGGATCAACTCTTTGCAACCACGCTGACGGCCCGATGACTACCGCGCCCGGATCCGGGTAGGGAGCAAGCATGCTGATTGCAGCGATAGTCGTGTTCTGCATCGTGTTGTTCCTCGTCGCGATCCTCGCGCCGCGGACGTCCAGGCACCTGGAGCGCGGCGGCGACAAGCCCCTGGGAGTGGGCCAGCGCGCCGCCGGCAAGGCCCCCGGCAAGCTCGGCCGCTGGCTCCAAAAGCCCTTCGGGAGCTCACGCAAGGCCGTGCGCAAGAGCGGCTCCGCAGGGCGCCGCACCCGCGCCAAGCTCGACTGAGCCCGAACTCAGGGACCTGTCGCCGCGCGGCGGGGCTACTCGGCGTGCTCGCCGACCGAGAACCAGTACGCGATCGCCCGCGGATTGACGAACACAGGTGCCCCGTTCGCCTCGAAGGTGAGCTGGAACGGAGTTGCGCCGCCGGACGCGGCCAGCGAGTCGCGCACGGCACCCACGTCCTCCTGGACCCGCAGCATCAGGTCGCTGTCCCCGAGGAACTTGATCACGCTTGCCATCCGGACTCCTTGCTGGGTCGATTTGCGGGTCGATCCTAGAGCGAGCGGGCGCGGCACGCCGCCCGCGGATCAAGTGTCGCTGTTGCAAAGCCGATTTCAGGCATGAGCCATGTCGAACGCAGACTCAGCCAGCGACAGGGGGCCGCCGCCGGGCGCACACGCGGTCGGGCCCTCCGACCCGGAGCAGGCGCCACCCGGAGCGGGTCTCGTCAGCCGGCTGAGAGGCATCAGCCCGGTGTGGTGGCTGGACCTCGTGATCGCCGCGATCGCGTGCGCGCTGTTCGTGATCGTCGTGCAGGACCTGCCTGCGTTGATCTCCCCCCACCTGCCGTGGTGGGGCCTGGCGCTCGGGTTCCTGGCCGCCGAGAGCTGCGTCGTCCACCTCCAGTTCCGGCGCAGCGCGCACTCGTTCTCCCTGGGCGACCTGCCGCTCGTGTTCGGCCTGCTGTTCGCCACCGGGGGAGATGTGGTGCTGGGCGCATTGCTGGGATCCGCCGCAACGCTCGTGATCGAGCGCCGGCTGGCGCCGGTGAAGCTGTTCTTCAACCTTGCGCAGTTCGCGCTCGCAGCCTCGCTGGCGACGCTCGTGGTGCACACGGTTGCACCCACCGGGGCCGTGCTCGAGCCCGGCACGTGGGCCGCCGTGCTGCTGGGCACGATGGCGAGCGCGGTGATCACGGTGATGCTGATCGGCCTCGCGATCTCGCTGTCCGAGGGCACGCTGCGCCTCAACACGATCGGCCAGATGTTCGCCATGGACTTCGTCGTGACGGCCACCAACACCTCGCTCGGCCTGGCCGGCGCGATCGTGGTGTCGACCGAACCGCGGGCGATCCCGCTGCTGGTGGTGCCCGCACTCGTGGTCTACCTCGCGTACCGCGCCTATCTGATGGAGCGCCAGCGCCACGAGCGGCTGGAGTTCCTCTACGAGGCCACGCGCACGCTGTCGCGCTCCCCGGAGATGGTCCTGGCCCTGGAAGGCCTGCTGGAGCGCTCGCTGGAGTCGTTCCGGGCCGAGATGGCGGAGATCGTGCTGTTCGGCTCCGAGGGCAATCCTCCGTTGCGGACCACGCTGGGCCCCGGTGACTACAAAGAGGTGATGGAACCGATGGACCCGGTGATCGCGAGCGAGCTGCGGGCGCTCGTGGAGGCCGACCGCCCCGCCCTGCACATCGCGCGGCCGTTCTCGTCGGAGCGGCTGCGGGGCTACCTCGACGGGCGCCTGGTGACGGACGCGATGGTCGCCGTCCTCCCCGGGGAGGACCGGGTGATCGGGACGATCATGCTGGCCAACCGCTACGGCGTGATCCGCTCCTTCACCGACGAGGACCTGAAGCTGTTCGAGACGCTCGCCAACAACGCGAGCGTCGCGCTCCAGTACGACCGCCTCGAGCAGGCCGTCCACCAGCTGCGTGCGCTGCAGGAGCAGCTGCACCATCAGGCGTTCCACGATCCCCTCACCGACCTCGGGAACCGCAGCCTGTTCACCAATCAGATCAAGGCGGCGCTGGTGGAGTCCGGCTCCGGGGAGGTGGGCGTGCTGTTCGTCGACCTGGACGACTTCAAGACCTTCAACGACAGCTTCGGCCACTGGGCGGGCGACGAGCTGCTCGTCGCGGTCGCTCGCCGCCTGCGCGAATCCGTGCGGCCAGACGACGCGATCGCGCGGCTCGGAGGCGACGAGTTCGCCGTGCTGGTGACCGATGGACACTCCGTGCAGGACAGCGCGAGGATCGTCGCGGAACGCATCATGAAAGCGTTCGAGCAGCCCGTCAGCGCGGCCGGGGAGATCATCTTCGTGCAGCTCTCGGTCGGCATCGCCACCACGCAGGAGGGGTGGGACGCGGACGAGCTGATCCGGAACGCCGACCTCGCGATGTATCACGCCAAGGAGTCGGGCAAGGGCCGGTTCGCCACCTTCGATCCGGGCATGCGCGAAGCCGTGTTGAAGCGCCACAGCCTCAAGGAAGAGCTGCAGAGAGCGGTCGAGCGCGGCCAGCTCGTGGTCGAGTATCAGCCGATCGTCGCGCTCGAAACGGGCGCGGTGATCGCGGCGGAGGCACTGGTTCGCTGGAACCACCCCAACCGCGGGCGACTGCTGCCGGCCGAGTTCGTGCCGCTCGCGGAGGAGACCGGCATGATCATGGCGCTCGGGCAGTTCGTGCTCGAGGAGGCGTGCCGCAACGCACGCGCCTGGCAGGGACAGAGCCGCGGAGGGGAAGGCGTCCACGTGCACGTCAACCTCTCGGTCGTGGAGCTGCGCGATCCGGCCCTGAACACCACCGTGACCGCGGCGCTCGAGCAGGGCGGCCTCGATCCCTCGCTGCTGGTGCTCGAGATCACCGAGAGCCTGCTGCACGATGCGGATTCGAACGTCGAGACGCTCGAACGCCTGAGGCGCCTCGGCGTGCGGCTGGCGCTCGACGACTTCGGGACCGGATACTCGTCGCTCAGCTACCTGCGCTCGCTGCCGCTCGACATCCTCAAGATCGCCAAGCCGTTCGTCGAGGGCATGACGCGCGGCAGCCAGGAATCGTCGTTCGCGCGCATGATCATCGACCTCGCGCGAGCGCTGGACCTGCGCGTGGTTGCCGAGGGCATCGAGTCCGCGGAGGAGCTCGAAGCCCTGCGCGAGCTCGGGTGCGAGTTCGGTCAGGGCTTCTTCCTGGCCGAACCCCTGGCGCGCGAGGCGGCACCGCAGGTGCGCAGCCTGTTCGCCGCCGGCGCGCTGACGCGCTGACGCGCTGACGCGCCCGCGGGGGGCACCGGTTCCCCCATCGCGACCAGCCTAAACGCGCAATCCGGCGGCTTGGGGCGCGGACCCTAGAACAAAGGTCCAAAACGCCCACAAAGAGTTGCCGGGGTCGTTTCTGTCCCCGAAGGTGGAGTTCGGCCCCCCCGCCGAAGACGCAAGCGGAAGAACCGCTGCGAGGTCGGGACGGGGCAGCTGGATACCCCCCTTTCCCCGAGATCGACACGGAGGTTGATCCGCTCGTGACCTACTCTGCCCCCCCGCTGCGTATCCGCTGGGGCTTCAGCGCGATCTGCGCCGCCGCACTGCTGGCCGCCGTAATCTCGCTCTCGCTGGCGCTGGCCACGGCCGGCGTTGCCACCACGCAGGCAGAGGGCCGGCCGGCCGACATGCCCGCCGGGGCAAGCCCCGTGCTCGTCAAGCTCGCCGCCGAGCGCCCCGCCGCGCGGGTCGAGGCGATCGTGCAGTTCGAGGCCGGCCTCGAGCCGGCCGCGGCGCGCGACCTCGTGACCGCGGTCGGCGGCCGGGTGACCGGCGACCTGCACGTGATCAACGGTCTCGCCGCGCGGATGAGCGCCGAGCAGGCCCACCGCCTCGCCTCCCACGCGGGTGTGCAGGCCGTCTCACTGAACGCGTCCACCAAGCCCCAGTCGATCACCGCCAACAAGCTGGCGACGACGTACAACCAATCGCTCGAGGCCGACAAGATGTGGTCGAAGAAGGCGACCGGCGCGGGCGTCGGCGTGGCCGTGATCGACACCGGGATCGCCGGGGGCCTGCGGGACTTCTCCGTCTCGCAGCAGGACACCCAATCGCGGGTGATCGCCAGCGCGGTCACGAACCCGGACGCGAAGACCGCGACCGACACGTACGGCCACGGCACGCACGTGGCGGGGATCATCGCCGGGAACGGGACCTACCGGTCCAATTCCGACCGGCTGCGCGACAAGTACGTAGGCGTCGCCCCCAACGCAAATCTGATCTCGATCAAGGTGTCGGACGACGACGGCGAGGCGACGGTACTGGACGTCATCTACGGACTCCAGTTCGCGGTCGACTTCAGGCGCGACTACAACATCCGGGTCGTCAACCTGTCGCTCGAGTCGAGCGCCGCCGAGTCCTACAAAACGGACCCGCTCGACGCGGCCGTCGAGGCAGCGTGGTTCAGCGGCATCGTGGTGGTCGCCGCGGCGGGCAACCGGGGCAGCAACTCGGACGCGGTCCACTACGCGCCCGCCAACGACCCCTTCGTGATCTCTGTCGGGGCCATCGACGACGTCGGCACCAAGAACCCCAAGGACGACAAGCTCGAGAGCTGGTCGAGCCGCGGGCAAACGCAGGACGGGTTCGCCAAGCCCGAGGTGGTCGCCCCCGGCTCGCACATCGTGTCTCTGCTGTCGCCAGACAGCGCGTTCGCGTCGATGTGCCCGAGCTGCATCGTCAGCAACGAGTACATCCGGGCGGGCGGCACCTCGATGGCGGCCCCGATGATCGCTGGCCTGGTAGCGAACCTGCTCGAGGTCCGGCCCGGGCTGACGCCCGACCAGGTGAAGAGCATCCTGATGGACACCGCCCGGACCGTCGGGGCGGGCGATGTGGCTACCGGCGCCGCCTCGCTGAAGCAGAAGAAGACGGACAACCCGAACGCCGGCATCGAGCCGAACGTCGCGGTCGACCCGGCCACCGGCGCGATCGACTACACCCGCTCCCGGTGGAGCCGCTCGCGGTGGAGCACCGCTCCCAGCTCGCTGGGTGCGGCGTGGGCACGCTCGAGGTGGAGCTGCACATGCTTCGAAAGCTCGAGCGACGAGATGGACCCCGCCCGCTCGCGCTGGAGCCGGTCCCGCTGGAGCCGCTCGCGCTGGTCGATGAGCTGGACCAAGTAGCCCCGACCTCCACCACAACCCTCGGCCCGGATCGCCGGGCCGAGGGTCCAGACTTCCTCCCCAACACGCATCACACCCCACATAGCAGCACCCTCCCCCACCCACGGCCCGCCCTCCGGCGGGCCGTGGGCGTTCAAGGCTGCGAGGCTCGCCGTGCGGCTCAGGCCGAGTGTGCGAGCGCCAGACCCGGCCGCTGCCAGGCGACCGCCGCCAGCTTCCCCGCGCCCGACAGCGTGATGTAAGCCGTCCGCAGGTCCTCGCCGCCGAAGCAGATGTTGGTCACGAACAGGTCGCCGCACTCGACGAACTCGACCACCGAGCCGTCCTCCGGGCTGACACTCGTGATGCCACCCGATCCCAGAGTCCCGAGGCAGACGTTGCCCTCCGCGTCCACCGCGAGCGAATCGAGGAACTGGAAGCCCGGCAGCCGCGTCAACAGCTCGCCGCCGTGCGGGAGCAGGCCATCGGGAACGGTCACGTCTCCCGGCCCGGCCAGCTCCCACTGCCACACGCATGCGCTGTAGGTCTCCGCCACGTACAACCGCGAGCCGTCGGGCGACAGCCCGATCCCGTTGGGCGAGTCGAGCGGGGGCACGACCTCGCGGATCGAGGAGCCGTCCGCCTGCGCGTAGAACACGCCCGTGCGATCGGCGACCCGGTGCTCGCGGATCCCGTGATCGGTGAAGTAGAAGCCGCCGTGGCCGTCGAACACGAGGTCGTTCGGGGCGCGCAGCGGCCGGCCGTCGCACTCTTCGTAGACGACCTCCACCGCCCCGGACCCCAGGTCGATCCGCTCGATCCGGCCGCCGCTGTAGTTGCTGGGCGGCTGGCGCGGCACCAGGATGCCCTCCATGCCCGGCAGCTCGAGGTAGTCGAAGGCGGCGCCGTTGTTGCAGATGAAGATGTTCCCGTCGGGGCCGATCGCGGCGCCGTTCGGGCCGCCGCCGGGTCGTGCCACCTCCTCCTTGGCGCCGTCGGCGCCCACGCGCGTGACCGTGCCGGCCCCGATCTCCACCACGATCACGCTGCCGTCGCCGATCGCCACCGGGCCCTCCGGGAACCTCAGCCCCGTCGCGACCTCTCTCAGCTCCGCCATTCGCCGCTCCTCTCCGTCAGTCCCGGTCCCGCCACGACCTGTGCCCGTGGCGGCAGCCCTTCAACCTGACCCGCATGGGCCCGTCGCTCGTCACGCGGATCTTCGCCCTACAGCTCACCCGCGCGCGGCGCGGATCGATCGTGATGGACGAAACGTTGCGCGCGTCGACCACCAGGCGGTCGGCCCGCGGCGCCGGCGCCGCTTCGCCCCAGGTCTTTGCGCGGTAGTTGTAGAAGAGCGTGGCGAGCACCCCGCCGGTCAGCTGCCGGAGCCCGGTCGACGTCGCGGCCGGGACGGGATCCGCGACACCGAAGCCGCCTGAGCGGACATCGACCTGCCCGATACCGCCGTTGGCCGTCGCGTCGCGCACCGCCACCTCCGAGACCCAGTAAGCGTGTCCTGCCCCGGTCCCGGCGCCGGCGTAGTCGAGCGCGGGGTTGTACGCGTAGGAGACGTGCGCCGGGTCGCGCTCGATGCGCGCGTCGCCCAGGAAGTCCGCGGCCGGCTGGTACTGGTCGTTGAATGCCAGCAGCAGGTGGACAGCCGACAGGAACTCGTCGAACTCGTAGCGGTAACCAAGCGCGTCGAGGCGCTCGGCCACGGGCCGCGTCTCGCCGACTGGCACCGCCTCGTCGGAGCCGCCGACCCAGATCAGGATCGGGACGTTGCGCAGCGACTCGAGCAGCGGGCGCGTGTCCGCCAGGCCGAGGCCGGGCACCCCGACGGTGGTGTGAACGCGCGCGAACAGGTCCGGGAACTGCACGGCGAGCTTGTAGGCGCCGTATCCGCCCATCGAGTAACCCGCGATCGCCGTCCATTCGGGATCGAGCGGATAGTGGCGGGCGACATCGGCCCAAACCTCGAACACGTCCGCTCCGGAGTGGTCCAGATAGAAGCCGTCGGGCCCGCGCCCCTCCGGCGTCACGACGATCGACCCCGCCCCGCGCTCGCCGAACTGGGTCATGTTGCGCGAGCTCGCATACTGGTTGTAGTTGCCCCCGAACGAGTGCAGCAGCAGCGTCAACCCGTAGCCGCCGGCGGGCACGGGCTTGTGCGGCACGTACACGGCATAGGGCTGAAGCTGCCCGCGCAGCTCGCCCTTGCACGAGCCCGGCAGCGAGGCGCCCGGCCCGACGCACAGCGTCGAGTAGTCGATTCCCTGTGCGGTCTCGAACCGGCTCGCGAGAATGCGGTCCAGGGCGCCCTCCTGCGGTACGCCTCCGACTTGCCCCGGCATGTCATCGTTGACGCCCGCGGCGAGCTTGGCGAAGTCGACCTGTGCGCTGAACTGCCCGAGGTCACCCTGCCGCAGGGCGATGCCTTGCACCTTGTCGCGCCACCAGGCCGCGCCCGCGAAGATCGAGAAGTCCGGCCCCTGGAACGGCTCCTGGAACCGGAAGGCGGCGTTGAAGATGGCGGTCGGCGATGCCAGCCCGCCCGCGCCTCCCGGGACAGACGACGTGGCGGCCGCGCCGGGTACCAGGTAGCGGTCCTGCGCGGAGTCCCAGAGGCCGACGGCCGCTGCCAGGCGAACCGTGCCGAGTCCGGGGTTCCAGTCCTCGTGCGCGATACGCACGGCGATCTGGCGCCGCCGCAGATCGACCTTTGCGCGCGGGTCGCCCACCGCGGCGCCGGTCGCGGCGTCGATCAGCTCGGCGGTCCTGCCATGCACCGTCAGGAAGAGGTCGGCGGGCGCGCTCGCTCCGGCGCCGTGCGGCAGCGGCCGCGGGGCGCTCGGGTCGCCGCCGATCGCGATCGTGAACGCCACGCGCTCCGGGTCGTGCAGCGTGTTGAGCGTGACCCTGAAAGCGGTCGCCGTCCTCAGCGGCTTGACGCGCAGCTCGACGAGGTCGGCCGCGTTTCCCGCGTAGCCGGGATCGGTCGGGTACGTGTACGACCCGTAGGGCGCCGAGGCCTCCTCGGAGCTAGCGAGGCGCGGGTCGCCCGGGTCGCGCTGGCCGCGCGGGCCATGGTCGTCGTAGAGAAAGTCCTGGTAGAGGAACTCGCCGTCGCGATACGCGCTGGCCCCGGACACCAGGATCGGCCTGGCCCGCCAGACTCCGGTGTTCTCGAGCTGGGGTGCGCGCGGCTTGGGCGCGTAGAGGATCTCGGGGCCGGGCCGCGACCCGCCGTGTCCGCCCCACGACGACGCGGACGCGGTGCTCGCGAACGCCGCCAGCGCAGCGACGGCGGCGACAGCCACGGACCAACGACCCCCTGCGTTCCTCCCTGACACCTCGGGGCAACCCTACCCGACGGGGTGGCTCGGATCGGCGACCGTGCGGGTGGCCGTCTGTATGCCGCCCGACCCCGTGCGCTCACGACCGGCGCAGCGGGTACCGATACAGGGCCGTAGTCAAAGGCGTACCCTGATGGCAGGAGGTCGCACCGTGATGGAGGAGAGCACCTCGGCACAGTTCCGCATGCGCGTCGCAGGCGTTGCGATCGCGACGCTGATCGCGCTGGCGATACCGGCAGCGGCACCGGCGCAGGTCACGATCGACGCCTACAAGATCACCCCGGCCCTCCAGGGCGCCGACAGCGTGCCGCTCGACGGTCCCTCCTCGTTCCAGGCCGCAGCGAACGTCGACGCCGGCTCGTGGTCGCGCTTCACCTACCCGAACCCGAGCGAGGACCTCCAGATCGCGCGCACGAACTTCGCGGCCGGCCTGCTCGGCAATCCGGAATCCGTGCCGAAGTGTCCCGAGGCCGACCTCCAGGCGAACACGTGTCCCGCGGCGACCGCGATCGGCACCTCGCGCCTCGACGCGGTCGTCGCCGGCACGACCACCTTCGCGGGCAGCTTCGCCGGCACGGTCTACAACGCCGTGCCGCTTGGCAACGAGCCCGGCCGGCTCGGTGTCGTGACGGTCACCGGGGGCCCGCCGCTGGTGTCGTCGATCCCCTTCTACATCACGCCGCGCGGTGGGGGCGACTACGGCCTGACGGGTGTCCTCAGCGACGTCGAACCGGTTGCCCGCCGGCCTGTTCGGCGCGAACCCGAACCTCCAGGTGCGGTCGCTGTCGTTCGTGCTCAACGGGGCAACCAACAACTACGTGCGCAACCCCACGTCCTGCGGGACCCACATCTCGACCGGCGACGCGTCCGGCTACGAGAGCTCGACGCCGATCGCGGGCCCGCCCTACGGGTTCAACACGATCGGCTGCGACACGGTTCCGTTCCGGCCGGCGATCTCGTTCGAGATCGGGGACCGCGGCTCGACCGCCTTCAACAGGTACCCGCCAGTCGTCATCAAGATCACGCAGCCGCTCGGGGACGCGGACCAGCTGGGCAACAAGATCACGCTTCCGGTCGAGCTGAACACGAACAACCCCGCCTACAAGACGTGCACCCAGGCCCAGGCTGACGCCGACGCCTGCCCGGCCAACTCGCAGTTCGGCGGGGTGGTCGCGAAGAGCCCGTTCCTGGCCGAGGAGCTGAAGGGGCCCGTCTACCTGATCCAGCAGACCGGCACCTCGCTGCCCGGCCTGCTGCTCGACCTCAAGGGCCGCGTGCACGTGAAGATCCAGACGAAGACCACGCTGATCAACAACAAGCGGATCCAGTCGCTGGTGCTGAACGCGCCGCAGCTGCCGGTGTCGGAACTGCGCGTCGCGCTCAACGGAGGCCGCACGACCGGCGTGTTCCTGAACCGCCAGGACCTGTGCTTCAGGGGCAACTCGACCTCGAAGGTGAACGACGTCGACTCACTCGTCAAGTTCTACGGCCACAACGGCAAGAACACCGGCGACGCGACGGTCGAGGCGCAGATCAACGGGTGCGGCCCGCGCGTCACCGGCCGCATCACCGGCGCCACGAGCAGGCGCCCGAGCGTGCGGATCGGCCTGCGCAAGCACCCCGACTCGCCGAACTTCAAGGAGCTGAGGCTGTCGCTCAGCAGGAACCTGTCCCTGGTCAAGGGCCGGATCAACGCCGGGGTCGACACCTCCGTGGACGCTTCGGTGAGGTACGTGAACCGCCGCACGCTGCGCGTGTTCGGCCTGCCGGCCGCCGGTGAGGACGCGATCACGGTGCGCCTGCGCCGCGGGGCCATCCGCGTGAGCGATCGCTCCCAGGCGCTGCTCGCGCGGGGCCGCAGCCGCACCTTCAGCGTGAAAGCGCGGCAGACCCCCGTGTCAGGCCAGGCGACCTCGACGCGCGGGAAGTTCCGCGCGAAGGGCAGGCGCTAGGCGGCTCCGCTCGCGGCGCGGGGGCTCTCGACCGGCGTCAGGCGCGCCTCGATCTCGGCGCGGCGCGACTCCAGGAAGGGCGGCAGCACGAGGCTCTCGCCCAGATGCTCCGGGTCCTCGTCGGCGGCGAACCCGGGGCTGAACGTGGCCAGCTCGAACAGCACGCCGCTCGGCTCCCGGAAGTAGATCGAGTGGAACCAGAAACGGTCGATCACGGGAGTCGGGTGCGCACCGCCGGCGAGCGCCCGCTCACGCCACGTCTCGTGCTCGGCGTCATGCGACGCCCACGCGACGTGATGCACCGTGCCGGCGCCCTGCAGTCCGCCTTCGGGGGGCGGCGCGTCGTAGGCGTACAGCCCACCCCGCTGCCCGCCCCGCGCCTCCCAGCCGTGCGCGGCGGGCTCGAAGGCCAGTGCCTCCTCTAATAGAGAGCGGCTGCGCTCGGGGTCGGCCGCGTACGCGCGCACGGCGTCGAAGCCCTGCAGCGCCAGCTCCGCCGGGACCTCGGGGTGCTCCGCGATCAGCGGCGGGTCGGGTGTCTCCACCACCGCCAGCTCCAGCCCCAGGCCCTCGAAGTCGCGAAAGCGCAGCCGCTCGTCCTCACGGGTGGAGTCGTACCCCTCGTCGCCGAGCCGCTTCGCCCAGAAGTCGAGCGCGTCCGTCGATGCCACGCGCCACGTGATCCGGTGCACCATCCCGGCGCCCGCGCGGCCGCGGGGCACGCCGGGAAACTCGAAGAAGGTCAGGTCTGCCCCCGGACTGCCCTGCTCGTCCGCATAGAACAGGTGGTAGACGCTGGGATCGTCCTGGTTGACGGTCTTCTTGACCATGCGCAGGCCGAGCACCCGCGTGTAGAAGTCGACGTTGCGCGGCGCATCGGCCGTGATGCAGGTGATGTGGTGGATGCCTTCGAGCTTCATCTGCCATGCCTCTCTCGCGGGGAAAACTGCTTCCCCGCAGCCTAGCGGGGCCGCTCTCATCTCCCCTCATGTTCATCTCAGGCGAGAGGAGCACAACTCATGGTGCGAAAAGACGACGGAGGGCAACGCAGTGCTTGATGACGCACAAGCGGTGAGACAGCTGGGAGCCACCTTCGACGCGGCAGTCGAGTTCGGCCTGGACGAGAAGGAGATCTGGGCGACCATCATCGAGGTCTGCAACCGGGCCTCGTACCAGGATCCCCTGGCCAGCCCGCTCGAGGAGCTGAGCGCGGCACTCGCCCGCAAGATCCTCGACCGCGAGCGCAGCGCCTACAGGTGAGCGGCAGCCGCCGCGGCATCGTGCCGCAGCGGCCGCACTTCCGTGCCCAAACGCTAGGCCGGCGCCGTTGTGGCTGCCGCCCGCCTGCGCTCCTTGCGGCTCTTCGCGAACCGCAGGTAGAGCGATGGCAGCACGAACAGGTTCATGATGGTCGACGTGACGAGCCCGCCGAGGATCACGATCGCCATCGGGTGCTCGATCTCGTGACCAGGGATGCTGCCGGCGACGGCCAGCGGAACCAGTGCCAGGCCGGCAGCGAGCGCAGTCATCAGGATCGGCGCGAGCCGTTCCGAAGCGCCGCGTAGCACGAGCCCGGGCCCGAAAGGCACGCCCTCCTTGTGCTCGAGGTGCTGGAAGTGGCTGACCATCAGGATCCCGTTGCGCGCCGCAATCCCGAACACCGTCAGGAACCCGACCAGCGACCCGAGCGACAGGATCCCGTCGCCCATCTTGACGGCGAGCACCCCGCCCACCAGGGCCATCGGCAGCAACAGGAAGGTCAGCGCCGCCAGGCGCAGGCTTCCGAACGCGGCCTGCAACAGCAGGAATATCGCGATCGCCGCTCCGATGCCGAACGTGTTGAGGCGGTCCTGAGCGGCGTTCAGCTCGGTGGATTCGCCCAGCACCTCGGCGTGGTAACCCGGAGGGAAGTCGACCTCCTCGAGGCGATCCTCGACCTGCTCGACCGCCGTGCCCAGGTCCACGCCCTCGACGTTTCCGCCGACATCGATGCGGCGTGACTGCTGCGTGCGCTGGATGTGGTTCGGCGTCGGTGCGATCTTCACGTCGGCCACCTGCTCGAGCCGCACGCGCTGACCGCTGGGCGTGTCGATCCGCAGGTTCTCCACATCGGACACGCTGTCGCGCGCCGACGGGATGCTCCACACGTGCACGTCGAAGGCCTTGCCCGCATGGAAGATGTCGCTGACCTCTTCGCTTGCGAAGATCACCGACGTCTGGCGGCGCACGTCTCCCGGCTTCAAGCCGAATTGCCGGGCCGCCGCGAGGTCGAGCTGGACCGTCACGTGCGGCAGGTCCTCGGCGAAGTCCGGGTGGGCGTCGATCACGCCCTCGATGCTCCCGATCTTCTCGGCGATCTCGTCGGCCTTGTCTCGCAGCACAGGTAGCTCCGGCCCGAAGATGCGCACCACGATCGACTCACTCGTACCGGTCAGGACCTCCTTGATGCGCTCGCGCAGGTAGGTCTGGACGTCGCGGTACAGGCCGGGGTACCCCTCCACCGTGCGGTGAACCTTGGCAAGCGTGTCGTCGTAGTCGACGTTCTTGTCCACGCTGATCCAGTTCTCGCCGAAATACACGCCGTAGACCTCGTCAGACAGCAACGCTTGGCCGATGTGGGACCCGCAGTTGCGGACTCCCGGAATCTGGCGCAGGTCCCTGCAGGCCCGGATCGAGATCCGCTTCTCCTCCGCGGCGCCCGTGGACGGCTCGGTGAGCCAGTGCATCAGGAAGTCGCGTTCCTTGAAGTTCGGCAGCAGCTGGGACCCGAGACTCGGGTAGATCAGCAGGCCTGCCACCAGGAACACGGCCGCGGTCACCATCGCCGGGCTCGGCCGGCGCACGACGCGTGTAAGAACTGCGCCGTAGCCGCGCTTCAGGACCGCCAGTAGCGGCGAGTCCTTGTGCCGGAACTTGCCTCTCGACAGCATCAGCAGGCACAAGGCCGGCGTGACCGTCAGGGCGACCACCATCGAGACCAGCACCGCGAGCCCGTACGAGAGCACCAGCGGCTGGAAAAACGACCCGGAGAGCCCTTCCAGGAAGAACACGGGCACGACCGCGACGACGTTGATCAGCGTCGCGTAGGTGATCGCCGTGCGCACTTCCACGGACGCGTCGAGCACGACTTTGAACGTCGACACCTCGATGCCTGACGAGCGCGCCTGCCGCAGGCGTCTGACGATGTTCTCCACATCGATGATCGCATCGTCGACCACCACCCCGATGGCCACCACCAGGCCGGCCAGCACCATCACGTTGATTGTGGTGTCGCGCAGGTCCAGCACGAGGATGGCCGCGATCAGGGACAGCGGGATCGCGAGCAGACTGATGAACGCGGTCCGCAGGTCGAACAGGAACGCGGCGATGATCAGGATCACCAGCAGCACGCCGATCAGCAGCGCCTTCGTCAAGTTGTCGATCGACTGCTCGATGAAGGTCGCCGGACGGAAGATCGTGGTATCGAGCTCCATGCCCGGGAGCCCGGGCCGCATCTCGTCGACCACGTTCTCGACGCCCTCGGTGACCTCCATGGTGTTGGCGCCACGGAACTTCTGCACGATCAGCAGCAGCCCGTCGCCGTCGTTGACCACACCCTCGCCCCAGACGGGCTGATGATCGGTCTTGACGCGACCGAGGTCCGCGAGCCGCACGACCCGGTCGCCTCGCCTGACGACCGGAACCTTGCCGAGCTCCTTGTCGCCCACGATCGGCTGGACGTTCTCGATGTTCAGCCGCTGGCCGTTGCTCTCGACGAACCCGCCCGTCCCGACCAGGAAGCTGTCGGTGTACTGCAGCACGCCGGCGTCGACCGCGTTCGACGCAGTTTCCATCACGCGTTCGACGGATACGCCGTGCTCCGCCAGCTTGGCGGGATCGAGCTGCACGTGGCGCTGCTTGAGGCGCTCGCCGTAGATGTCAACGGCAGCCACGCCCGGCACGCGCAGCAGGTGCTGGCGGATCTTCCAGTAGGTGATTGCCGACATCTCGACCAGGTTCAGGTCCTTGGACGAGAGGCCGATCTTCATGATGCGGCTGGTCGCTGAAAGGGGCGGCATCATCCACGGTGGGCTGGCCCACGTGGGCAGGTTCGGCGCGACCTGCGCAATCCGCTCCTGCACCAGTTGCCTTGTCCTCAGCTCATCGGTGCCCTTGTTGAAGATCAGGCGAATCGCCGAGAGCTGTGAGACCGACTTGGACCGGATCTCCTTCAGCCCGTCGATTCCCTGAAGCTGCTCCTCGATCGGCACCGTGATGAACTCCTCCACCTCCTCGGAGGAGTTCCCCAGCGCGATCGTCTGGATCTCGACCTGCGGCGGGGCGAACTCCGGGAACACGTCTACCTGCGTGTTCGGAATCTGCGTCACGCCGACCACCATCAACGCCGTGGCGGCGAACAACACCAGCCAGCGGAACCGTAGGCTTCTTGAAACGATCCAACGCATTACTGATGACCCCCCCGTAGGCTCAATGGCTTGCTACTTCGAGTTCCGTGCCGTACACCTCGGCTGTTCCAACGGTCACGACCTCCGTGCCGGCCGGGGGGCCGTCCGACACGACGACGCGCGCGCCCGTGACACTCGAGACCTTCACCGGCACACGTAGATAGGTCAGCGGCTTCGGGCTGGTGTAGACGAAAGTCCCGCCCTTCGGGTCGTAGATCAGCGCCGCATACGGGACGACCTTGCGGCCGCCCTCGACCCGCACCTTCGACGTCTCGACTCCCGTCCGCCTCGCTCCCTCCTCCGTGAGGGTGACGAGCTTGAGGTCCTCGTTCCCCTTCACGGCCGAGAGCTTCGCCGGCTCGTACCCCGTGGCGGTTTCGGTTTCGACCTCCTTGCAGGCCGAGACGGAGATGGCCGCCACGACGACCAGCCCGGCCGTCAGCATCCGTGCGCTTCGGTTCCTCACGACGCTGTCTCCTTCTCCGAGTCGGTGGTCGGCGGCCCAGCCTCCTGCTTGACCGGAAGCGCATCCCCGTTGGCGCCCGCGGGCGCGTCCACGGCCTCGGGCTTGACACCTGCCCACCTGTGCATGAGCTCGTCCTCGGGAGCCAGGCCCGGCTCTGCCGGCGTCGCGTAGCGCAGGTACAGCGTGGGCAGCACGAACAGCGCCAGCAACGTGGTCGTGATGAGACCTCCCACGATCACGATCGCCATCGGGTGCACGATCTCCAGACCGGGCATGCCGCCCGCGATCACGAAAGGCACCATCACGAGCGCGATCGCCGCCGCACTGGTGACGACGGGACCCAGGCGCTCCACCGCTCCCCGCTCGACGAGGCCGGGCCCGAAGGCCTCGCCCTCATGCTCGAGGGTCTGGTAGCGACGGATCAGGACCATGCCCGCGCGCGCAGCCAGCGCGAACAGGGCAAGGAACCCGATCATCGAGCCGAGGGTCAGCTCGGCTCCGTCGACCAGGGCCGCCAACGTCCCGCCCAACAGGGCGGCGGGCAGCGTCAGGAACGCCAGCACAGCGAGGCGCCAGCCGCCGAACCCGGCCTGCAGCAGCAGGAAGATCGCGATTGCGCATGCAACTCCGAACGCGATCATCTGGCCGGTGCCGATCTCGGCGCTGGTCGTCTGCTTCAGCACCTTCGCGTGGTACTCGAGCGGGAAGCTGACGCCCTGCAGCCGATCCTCGATGTCCTGCGCGACCGAGTCGAGGCTGCGCCCGCTGACGTTCGCCTCCACGTCGAGGCGACGGGAAACCTCGTCACGCTTGATCGACAGCGGTGTCTGGACCACCCGCACGTCGGCCACCTGGCCGAGGCGGACATGGCCGCCACCCGGGCGGTCGAGCAGCAGGTTGCGGACGTTCGCCACGCTCTCGCGAGTGCTGGGCTCACCCTGCACGATCACGTCGAAGACCTTCTGGCCCTCGAACACGCTGCCGACGGTGATGCCCTGCAGCAATGCCGCTTCTGCGCGGCGCACGTCGCCCGGCTTGATCTCGTAGCGCTGGGCCTTGTCGAGGTCGACCTCGATCTCGACCTGCGGCTGCGTGATGGGCTGGGCGACCCGCGGATCGACGACACCGTCGACCTGGGCCACCAGCTGACGCACCCGCTCGGCCTGGCGGCGCAGCACATCCTGCTCCTGCCCGAAGACGCGGACCACCAGTGGCTTGTCCGTACCGGTCAGCACGTCCAGGCCGTTGCCGCGGTTGGGATTGTCACCCTCGTTCAGCGCCCCGACGTCGCGGATCTTCTGTGACGTGTAGCTGGTCACGTCGTGCTGGATCCCGGCCGTCTCGTCGACCGCGTCATTGATGGAGGCGAGAGTCGCGTCGTAGTCGGCGCCGGAGTCGATGCTGACCCAGATCTCGCTGGAGTTGACGTCGACCCGCTGGTCCCCCGTGACCGCACGTCCCACGTGTCCGCCGATGTTGTCCACGCCGCCGATGCTCCTCAGCTTGCGGCTCAGGTCCGTGGTGATCTGCGTCATCCGCGGGTTGGACGTCCCGGGCTCGGCGTCGAGCTTGACGAGCACGTCCCTGTCCTTGAACGTCGGGATCACGGACTTGTCCTGCAGCGCGAACGCCAAGGCGGCGATCAGCACTGCGGCGCCGGCTCCGATGGCCACTGCCCGCGGAGAGCGCACGATGCGCCCCAGTGCGGACTTGTAGCGGGGTGTCAGCCGCGTGAGCAGCGGAGACTCCCGGCCGTCGGTCGAGCCCCACGAGAACAGCAACAGGCTCATTGCGGGCGTGAGCGTCAACGCCACCAGCATCGCGGCGCCGATCGCGAGCGCGTAGGCAATCGCGAGCGGCTCGAAGAACGTGCCCGGGCGCCCATCCATGACGAGCACCGGGACGACCGCGAGCAGCGCGATCAGGGTCGCGTAGGCGAGCGGGCTGCGCATCTCGCGCGAGGCCTCGAGCACGACGTCGGAAACCGAGCTGTCGCTGTTCGCGGCGCGCCGCTCGCGCAGGCGCCGTCCGACGTTCGCGGCGCCGACGACCGCGTCGTCGATCACCACCGCAAGCGCCACCGCGAGGCCGGCAAACGAGATTGCGTTGAACGTCTCGCCCAGCAGGTCGAGCACGAGCGCGGCCGTGACCATCGACACCGGGATCGTCACCAGCGCGATCAGCAGCGTGCGCCACTGGAAGAGCAGCGCCGCCAGCCCCAGCGCGAGCAGCGCGACCGCGATGATGAGCGTCAGGGTGATGTTGTCGGTGGCGTCCTCGATGAACGTCGCCGGCCGGAACACGGACGTGTCGACCTGCATGCCCCCGAGGCCCGGCGTGAGCTTCTCGAGCGCATCCTCGACGCCGTTGGTGACCTGGAGCGCGTTGGCCCCCGGGAACTTCTCCACGACCAACATCAGGCCGTCGGCATCGTTCACGATCGCGTCGCCGATCAGCGGCTGGTGGTCGATCTCGATCTTGGTCACGTCGCTGAGCCGCAGGCGGCCGCCCGTGCCCTCGACGGTGACCTTGCCCAGCTCCGCCGGGTCGGCGATGTCGTCGAACACGTTGCGGACCTGGAACCTCTGGTTCGGGGTCTCGACGAATCCGCCCGTGCCGGGGGTCGAGGCCTCGAGGAAGCTCACCGGTGAGGCGACCTGGGCGTTACCCGCGGTGCTGATGACCTGGCTCAGCCGGACGTTGCGGTCCCGCAGCGTCTCCGGGTTGACCTGCACCTGGATCTGCTGGTCGCGCATGCCGAAGACCGACACGTTCGCGACGCCGGGCACGCCCATCAGGCGCGGGCGCATCGTCCAGCGCGCGATCACCGACTTCTCGATCGGCGTGAGCTTGTCCGAGGACAGGCCGACCATCATCACGCGGCTCGTCGAGGACAGCGGCTGCAGCATCGTCGGCGGCTTGGACACGTTCGGCAGCGCGTGCGCCTGCGTGAGCGGCTCCTGCACGAGCTGGCGCGCCCTGTAGATGTCGGTGCCCTGCTCGAACACGAGCGTGATCGACGACAGGCCCGGAAGCGACTCCGAGCGGATCGTGTCCACGCCCTGCACACCGTTCAGCAGGTCCGCCTCGAGCGGCACCGTGATCAGCTGCTCCACCTCTTCGGCGGAGAGGCCGAGCGCCTCGGTCTGAACCTCGACGTACGGCGGCGTGAACTCGGGCAGCACATCGGCCGGCGCATCGCGCAGCTGCAGGATGCCGACGACCATGATGCCTGCCGCGATGCCCAGTACCAACAGCCTGAATCGCAGGCTCGCTCCGACGATCGCACGAATCATTTATGCCCTCCCGTTGAACGCCGCCATCCCGGCGGCGCTATTTAGGAAACCCTTTATCCCCCCTCTGAGAGCTTCACAATGTTCTCTCAGAGATTTCTCAAACTTCGGGGCAACCCTATAGGTACGCTTTCGTGCTTGTCAACCCCAATTTGCACGAAAGCGCGAGACGATTGCGAGGGACGCCTACGCTGTAAACGGAAAGCACGATGCGACTACTTGTAGTGGAGGACGACGAGAAGCTGGTGAGGGCGCTGCAGCGGGGGCTGCAGCGCGAGGGATACGCGGTCGATCTCGCGATCACGGGGGACGAGGCGCTCGCTCAGGCCAGCGCACACGACTACGACGCGGTCGTCCTCGACGTGATGCTCCCTGGCAAGGATGGGTTTGCCGTCTGCAGGGAGCTGCGCCGCAACGAGCGGTGGGCGCCGGTCTTGATGCTCACCGCACGCGATCACGTCAAGGACCGCATCCGCGGTCTCGACGCGGGGGCCGACGATTACCTCGTCAAGCCGTTCGACTTCGGCGAGATGCTGGCGCGCCTGCGGGCTCTGATCCGCCGCGGCCCGTCGGAGCGCCCGGTCGTGATCGAGGTCGGGGACCTGCGGGTGGACGCCGCCGCCCACGTCGTGACGCGGGCCGGTCGTGAGGTCGAGCTGACGCCGCGCGAGTTCGCGCTCCTGCTGTTCCTGGCCAAGCGCGCGGGCGACGTGGTGCCGCGGGCCGAGCTGCTCGAGCACGTGTGGGAGGACGCCGACGACGGCTCGACGAACGTGGTCGACGTCTACGTGGGATACCTGCGCAAGAAGCTGGAGCTCCCGTTCCGGCGGCGGCGCCGCCTGATCCGCACGGTGCGTGGCGTCGGCTTCATGCTGGAGCTGAAGTGAAGTTGCCGATCCGCATCCGGCTGACGGCCTGGTACGCCGTGCTGCTCGCGGCGATCCTGGGTGGACTCAGCACATTTCTGGTGCTGCAGCTGCGCGCCGACCTCGAGCACACCGTCGAGCGCGAGGTGCAGGCCGGCTCCGAGCAGATCGCGCGGGGATACGTGAAGGAGGGCGCCGAGGACTTTCGCGACGTCAGCAGCACCGTGCTGCCGCACGGCAGCTCGGCCGCGCAGGTGGTCGCCCCGGGCGGACGCGTGCTGATGTCCTACGGCGAGCCGGTCGGCCGCCGGCTGCTTGTCCCGAAGGAGTCGATCGCGCGGGCCCTCGGCGGCGAGCGCCAGATGACGACGGTGAAGCTCGGTGGGCACCGCTTTCGCGCGGCTGTCCTGCCCGTGGAGCGCCAGGGCCGGGAGCGCGTGGTCGTCGTCGCCGAGTCCCTGCGGCATGTCGACGAGTCGGTACACAAGGTGCTCCTGCTCCTGCTGCTCGGGCTGCCGGCGGCGCTGGCCGCCACCGCCGCGGGAGGCTGGTGGCTGGCGCGCAAGGCTCTGCGGCCGGTCGAGCGCATGACGTCGAAGGCCCGGGAGATCGGGATCGACAGGCTGGACGAGCGCATCGAGCTGCCGCGCACCCAGGACGAGCTCGGCCAGCTGGCCGTGACCTTGAACGCGATGCTCGACCGGCTCGAGCGCGGGGTCGAGGAGAAGCACCGGATGATCACCGATGCGTCGCACGAGCTGCGCACCCCGCTCGCAGCGATGAGAGCCGAGCTCGACGTGAGCCTGATGGACGATGAGTTGCACCCCGTTGCGCGAGAGGTGCTCGTGAGCACGCGTGAGGAGGTCGACCGCATGAGTCGCATCGTCAACAACCTGCTGACCCTGGCGCGGGTGGACGAAGGCGGGCTCGAGCTGCTCTCCACGCAGGTGGACCTCGCCGACGCGATCGCTGCGGCTGTCCAGCCGCTGCGCCCGCTGGCGGAGGCGAAGGGACTGCGCCTGGAGGTCCAGGGCGAGCACCACGAGGTGCAGGCCGACCCGCAACGTCTCCATCAGGCGCTGACGAACTTCATCGAGAACGCGATCAAGTTTTCCGGGCCGGGCGGCGAGGTCCGCGTCAGCTCCTGGAGGCACAACGGAGAGGTCGGTGTGACCGTGGAGGACACCGGCCCCGGGATCTCCCCCGCAGCCCGCACACAGGTCTTCGACCGCTTCTACCGCGCCGACCCGGCGCGCGGCCGCGACGGCAGCGGCAGCGGGCTCGGCCTGTCGATCTGCCGTGAGGTCGCGGACGCCCACGGTGGGCGCGTATGGGTCGAGAGCGAGGAGGGCGGGGGTAGCTCCTTCTCCCTCGCCCTTCCCGTGGATCGCGCCTAGCTGCTACGCAATCGTCTAGGCCACGCCGGCGCCGCGCTTCTTCCTGGAGCGCAAGTACAGCGCCGGCGAGCGGTGCCCCGCAGCGCTCGGACGGCGGGTGGGCGGTCGGCCCAGGTGCGCGTCGGGACGGCGGACGCCGTCAGCGCCTGGTCTTCGGACGCGTGAACTTCACGGTGACCGTCCCGGTCGTGGTCCGGCCGGCCTTCGGCTTGGAGGACGAGAACCTGCCCTTGCCGCGAGTCTTGTACTTGCAGCCGGCCCGCCTGAGCTTGCTCCTCGCCTTCTTCACGGTCAGGCCCTTGAGCTTCGGCACCTTGCACTTCTTCTTCGTGGAAGTCGTGGGTGGCGGCGGAGGCGGCGGAGGCGGCGGTGGGACGAAGGGCGGTGCAACCGCGATCCGGCCGATCCTGTTCCCGACGTGCTCCGTGAACCACAGCGCGCCGTCCGGGCCGGCCGCGATATCCGCCGGGCTGGCTGTTCGCGGTCGGCACGGACGAACTCGTTGGTGAGCGAGCCGGCCGGGCTGCCGCAGTGATCCGGCCGATCCTGTTGGCGCCGGTCTCGGTGAACCACAGCGCGCCGTCGGAGCCGGTGGCGATGCCGGACGAGCGGACCCGCAGCCGGCCGGGAACTCGGTGATCGCGCCGGTCGTGCGGAAACGCGCCGATCCGGTTGCCCCGAACTCCGTGCACCCACAGCGCCCCGCCGCGATGCCGTGATGCCCGACGGGTCGCTGCCGGCGTTCGGCAGGTCGTACTCGGATGATGGCTCGCGGCGATGTCCGCGGCAACGTGATTGATCGCTCCGAACGCGTTGCCCGCGCCCTCGGTGAACCACAGCCGGTTGTCGGGGCCAACAGTGATGTCGCCGGGCTCGTTGCCCCCGAAGGAGCGAGTGGATGCTCTGCCAGCTGCCGTCGCGGTGCGCAGGCTGCCCGATCCGGCTGTGCAGGAGCGGCTCGGTGAACCAGAGGCTCCCGTCCGGGCCGGCCGCGATGCCGTCTGGTGATGCCGCCGATCGTGAGCTGCACGGGAATGACTGACCCGCGCGTCGTCGGTGAATGGCGCCGATCTTGCTCGTGCCGGATTCCGTGAACCACAGGCCGCCGCGGCCCGGCGGTGATCTCCACGGGCTTGGCGTTCCGGCCGGCAAGTCACTGTGGTGAACCGGTGATCGCCCCGCGGTGTTGATCCGGCCGAGCCGGTTCCCGTTTTCCTCGGTGAACCACAAGGCCCCGTCGGGCCCGGCGGTTATGCCTCCCGGCTGACATGTGCCTGTCTCCGGAGGAGGCGCGGCCGCGCACGGGTTCGGCAGAGGGAACTCGTCGATCGCGAGCGACGTCGCCGGAGCCGCCAGCGCGACGAGCAGCGCGACCGAGCATCCGCGCAGCAAGCGGACGAGCGATTGCTTCATATCCCTGGCCTCAGATCGCCGCCATGCTCGCCAAGAGCGCGCAGCGCGACCGCGGCGCGGACGCCACAGACACCTACTTGAACCAAGCCATACCCTCCCTGTAGGCCCCTCCGAGTCTTCCCGACTCGGACCCATGCTCACATACCAGCGACCCTATCCAGCAATGTTCGCGGAAGTCAAGGGAAATTCTTCCGGCGGTTCGTTTTCTTCTCCCCCGCTCTCCCTCGACACGCCCAGTTTCGTCTCATCGGCCCCCATGCAGGTCTCATGTGACGGCGGTACTCGTAGTAGTCGATGACCCTCGCACGACACTCGCCGGCCCGCCGGTGGACGATGCATTTCACTGCGATCACGTGGACTGGCGCGCACTATGATCGCTCGCTAGACTCGATTTCGATTGGCCGGCAACACTCGATGGTGCAGGGAGGCGCGCTGAACAACTGGCGCAAGGGGCCTGGCGCGGAAGGCCGGGGGGCATGGGAATAGGACGTCGCAACCGAACGGTCTTCGTCGGACTCGGATCGGCGGTGATACTCGCGATCGGCGCATGGGTTGCCGGCGCGCAGATCAAGTCGCCGGCGCAGGTCGCGGCCGAGACGGCCGCACCCGATCCCTCCTCGATCACCGTACCCGTCGAGCGACGGGTGCTCTCCAGCGAGGTGATCGTGCGCGGCACCGTCCGCTACGGGTCGCCCCAGCCCGTCGTGCTGGCCACCTCGACCCTCAAGCAGAACAGTGCCGCCAGCGGCGGCGCCGACATCGTCACCACGCGGCCGCGACGCGGCGCCCGGGTCGGCGAGGGCAGCCTCGCCATGTCGGTTTCCGGCCGGCCCGTGTTCGTGCTGCGCGGCGCCCAGCCCTCGCACCGTGACATCCAGCCCGGGACTCGCGGCCAGGACGTGCGCCAGCTCGAGATCGCGCTCGCGCGCATGGGCTTCGCCCCCGGCCGGGTCGACGGGCGCTACGACGGAGCGACCGCGGCGGCCGTCGCGCGCTGGTACGAGGGAGCGGGCTGGACCCCGTTTGGAGCGACCGACACGCAGCTCGACCAGCTGCGCGCGGCCAGGGCGGCCGCCTCCGCAGCGCGGGACGCTTACCTGCAGGCCCGCATCACGGCCCGCGGATCGACTCCCGCCGATATCACCCAGGCCGAGATCGACCTGCAGGCGGCGCGCGACGCGCTCGCCACGGCGGAGCACGATCTCGCATCGCAGACCCGCGCGGTTTCGCTGGCGCTGGCCAACGAACGCCGCGACAACTCGCTTGCCGCTGCCGACACGGCGCTCAAGCGCGCCGCGGCGAACAAGGCCCTGGACGCCCAGATCGAGGCGCAGCGCAACCTGGCCACCGCCCCGCCCGACACCTCTCCGGCGGAACGCGCCGCCCTCGAAGCAGCAGTGCGCGGGGCCGGCGAGGACGTCGCGGTCGCACAGGCAGACGTGACGGCATCGACCGCATCCGAGCGCGCCACCCGAGCGGCTGGGCGGGATGCAGTCGTGAGGGCAAGGGCCGACCGCACGCGCGCCCAGAAGGCTCTGCCGAGCGCGCGACGTCAGGCGGTGCTCGCGGAGCGGCGACTGCGGCTGATGCGCAACCCCGCCAACAACGACCTCCAGCAATTGGTCGTGCAGGCCGCCGGCCAGGAGGCGCGCAGCACCCAGCGCGAGGTCTCCCGGCTTGCCCGCAGGATCGGCATCTCGGTGCCGGCCGACGAGATCCTCTTCTTCAACACGCTGCCGCTGCGCGTCGACTCGGTGCGCGTGCGGCGCGGCGACCCTGTCTCCGGTCGCGTGATGACGGTCAGCAACTCCCGCCTGGCGATCGACTCGTCGCTGTCGATCAACGACGCCAAGCTCGTGCGCCGCGGCGCGCGCGTCGCGATCGAGGAGCCCGACCTCGGGATCAAGACCACGGGCGTCGTCACGCAGGTGGCCGACAGCCCGGGCACGCACAAGGTCGAGCAGGGCCGCGTGTACCTCTCGATCACGCCGCGCAGCGCGCCTGCACAACTGGTCGGCGCTTCGGTGAAGCTCACGATCGCGGTCAAGAGCACCGGCCAAGCCGTGCTGACCGTGCCCATCACTGCGCTCAGCGTGGGCGCGGACGGGAGCTCGCGCGTACAGGTGCAGCGCCGCGGCAGCAGCCAGTATGTCTCGGTCGAGCCCGGCCTAGCGGCACAGGGACTGGTCGAGATTCGTCCCGTCCGCGGTTCGCTGGCTCCCGGCGACCTGGTGGTCGCGGGCAAGCGTGACGGCGCCGCCGGCGCCGGCGCCGGGCCCGCATCGAGCGCGGACGCCGGTGGCACGACGGGCGGCACCGGCGCGTCCGGAACGTCCGGGCCCGGCAACGGCGGGTCCCAGCGCTCGGGCGCAACAGGCGGCAGCTCCGGGTCCTCGGGCAGCTCCGGTAGCTCCGGGTCTTCCGGCACGACTCCCTAGCCGATGTCCTCGGAGCTCTTTCCCGAGACCGGCGCGCTCTCGCAGGACGTGCCTGCTTCCGCGCGGACATGGAACCCTGCACCCGATGCCGTGGCGTCCGCAAACGGCAGGCAGCCGGTGGCGGAGCTGCGCGGCGTGCGCCGCGTGTTCGGCACCGAGCCCCCTGTCGAAGCGCTGCGCGGCATCGACCTGACCGTGTTCAGCGGTGACTGGCTCGCGATCGTCGGGCCGTCGGGGTCGGGCAAGTCCACCCTGCTGAACATCCTCGGGTGCCTCGACCGGCCGACCGCCGGCACCTATCTGATCGACGGAATCGATGCGGCCAGCCTGAGCGACGAGCAGCGCGCTTCGGTGCGGGCGCGGAGGATCGGCTTCGTGTTCCAGACGTTCCACCTGCTCGGCCACCACACGGCGGTCCAGAACGTGATGCTCGCGGATGTCTATGCGGGCGGCGACCGCCACGGACGGTTGGACCGGGCCGAAGCCGCGCTCGAGCGGGTGGGGATGGGACACCGACGCGACTTCCTCCCCACGAAGCTGTCAGGTGGAGAGCAGCAGCGCGTCGCGATCGCACGTGCGCTGTTCGGGTCACCCGCGCTGCTCCTGTGCGACGAGCCGACCGGAAACCTGGACTCCGCCAACACCGAGTCCGTGCTGTCGCTGTTCCACGACCTGGAGGACGATGGCCTGACCCTGATCGTGATCACTCACGAGGACGACGTGGCGGCTCACGCACGCCGCGAGGTGCGCATGGTGGACGGCCATCTGACCGAGGTTGCACGGTGATTCCGCGCCGCGGCCGAAAGCCCGACAGCCCGCTGCCCGAGGCGCGGATGGAGCTGCGCGACCTCGTGTCCGAGGCCGCCGCCGGTCTGATGGCGCGGCCCGCACGCGTCGCGCTGACCGTGCTGGGCACGGTGATCGGGGTCGCCGCGCTGGTCGCCACGCTGGGACTGTCGAAGACGGCCGGAAACCAGATCGTGGGCCGGTTCGACGCCGTCGCGGCGACCGATGTCGTGGTCACTCCCGTCCCCGCCGCCCAGCGCAGTGGTGGCGCGGCCCAGAACGTGATCCCCTGGGACGCCGAGGCCCGGATTCGCCGCCTGAACGGCGTCGCCGCGGCCGGTACCCTTGCGGAGGTGAACGTGCGGGGAGCGCTGGTGCGTTCGGTCCCCATCAACGATCCCCTCGGCAACACTGACGTCCAGCTTCCCGTGAGGGCTGCGTCCCCCGGGCTATGGCGCGCTGTCCGGGCCGACCTCGTCGCCGGCCGCTTCCCGGACCGCGGGCACTCCGCGCGCGGGGACCGCGTCGCCGTGCTGGGCATCAACGCCGCGCGGCGGCTCGGGATCACCAATTTGGACCAGCAGCCGGCGATCTTCATCGGAGACCGGCTCTATCAGGTGATCGGCCTGGTCGGCGGCGTCGAGCGACAGGTATCGCTGCTCGGCTCGCTCACGATCCCGAATGGGACCGCGCAGCGCGAGTTCGGCGTCGTGTCGCCCAGCTCCGTACAGATCGAGACGGACATCGGGGCGGTCGACCTGATCGTGCGGCAGGCGCCCGAAGCGCTCAACCCCAGCGATCCGAACCTGCTGCGTGTCGCTGCTCCGCCCGACCCCGAGCAGCTGCGCGGCAACGTCCAGAACGACCTCAACGCCCTCTTCCTGCTGCTCGGGGGCGTCTCGCTGCTGGTCGGCGCCCTCGGCATCGCCAACGTCACGCTGGTCTCGGTGCTGGAGCGCGTGGGTGAGATCGGCCTGCGCCGGGCGTTGGGCGCGGCGCGGCGGCACATCGCCGCACAGTTCCTGATCGAGAGCACGGTAATGGGCCTGCTGGGCGGGATCATCGGCACGAGCCTCGGCATCCTCGTCGTGGTGCTCGTCGCGGCCAGCCGCACGTGGACTCCGGTGCTCGACCCGCTGATCCCGCTGGCCGCCCCGCTGGTCGGCGCGCTGATCGGACTGCTGTCCGGGACCTACCCGTCGCTGCGCGCGGCGGCGATGGAGCCGGTCGAGGCGCTGCGCGCGGGCACAACTTAACGCGACACACCACCCACAGTTTGTTTATCTTCATTCGGAACTCGGAACCAAGGTCGGCAGGCAAGTTGACAAGGGGAGGACCTTCATGGGCGCGCTGCGTCATCGGTTACTAGTCATCGCGCTCATCGCAATCGCGGCGATCACCGTCGCGGGATGCGGCGGCGACGACAACTCGGCCGAGGCGCCGCAGGAGCTGGAAGACACACTCGGGTTCGGCGGTGACAACGCCAAGGAGATCCAGGCGCGCGTCGAGAACCGGATCGGTGATTGCATGCGAGCCCAGGGCTTCGAGTACCAGCCGGTCGACCCGTTCGCGCAGCAACAGGCCGTCACCGGCAAGGCTCGCATCACCGACGAGGAGTTCACCAAGCAGTTCGGCTACGGGATCAGCACCCTGCTGGGCAAGGGCAACCAGCAATCCGATCCCAACGAACGGATTCGCGCCGGCCTCTCGACGGCCGACCGCGCCGCCTACGACCGCGCGCTGGGAGGCGACAATCCCGGCGTGACCTTCGCCGAGGCCGTCGACAACGGCGACTTCAGCGAGCTGGGCGGGTGCACGAAGGAAGCGAGCGACGCCGCGTTCGGCGGCGCGGCCACCCTCAACTCCCTGGTCGAGCGGCTGGACGGCCTCGACGAGCGCATCATCCAGGACCAGCGGATGGTCAAGGCCAATGAGAAGTGGTCCGCGTGCATGCAGGAAAAGGGCTACCGCTACGAGGAGCCCGACGCGATCGACGAGGACCTGGCCGAGCGTTTCAGAGGCATCGTCGGGGCCGGAATCAGGCCCGGCACGTCGACGGTGCCGGCGGGCGCGAGCTTCGACCGCGGAGCGCTCGCGACCCTTCAGCAGGAGGAAGTCCGCATCGCCAACGCCGACCTCGCCTGCGAGAAGCAGGAGATCGAGCCGGTGGAGCGCGAGGTGCGACCGCAGTACGAGCAGGAGTTCCGCAAGCAGAACCAGCGACTGCTCGCCCGGGTGCGCCCGGCAAACCAGTAGACGACGACCAGAAAGGCTTGCAAGTGCTGCGTTACAGAGTGGCCGCGATCGGCGCGGCGGTGATCGCGATTGGCGTCCCCCTGGCGCTGGGCGCATGCGGAGGCGACGAGCAGGCCGAGGCGAAGGCGGCCGTCCACTCCGACTTCGATGCGAAGAACTTCTCGGACTCGACCACGATCGACAACAAGTACTCGCCGCTCGAGCCGGGAATGCAGTTCATCTTCGAAGGCCGCTCGAACCGGGGTTTGGGCCGCCTTCCGCATCAGGTGATCTTCACGGTCACGGACCTGGTGAAGGAGATCAACGGCGTGCGCACCGTGGTGCTGTGGGACCGGGACGTCAATGCCGGCAAGCTGCTGGAAGGTGAGCTGGCGCTGTGGGCGCAGGACGACGACGGGAACGTGTGGCTGCTGGGCGAGTATCCGGAGGAGTACGACGAGCGCGGCAGGTTCGAGGCCGCTCCGGATACGTGGCTTGCCGGCGTCGATCGCGCGCAGGCGGGCATCATGATGCGGGCGGACCCCAAGGCCGGAACGTCGCGCTACCGCCAGGGACTTGCGCCGACGATCGGCTTTGCCGACGTGGCGCGTGTCGAGCAGACCGGCCAGCGGGATTGCGTTCCGACCGGCTGTTACGACGATGTCGTGGTGACGAGGGAGACCAATCCCGAGGAGCCGGATGACGGTTTCCAGCTGAAGTACTACGCCCCCGGTGTGGGCAACACTCGGGCCGCACCCCGTGGCGGCAAGGAGAAGGAGATCCTGGTGCTGGTCAAGATCAGGAAGCTCGGCTCGAACGAGCTTGCCGCGGCGCGTCGCAGCGCACTCGTGCTCGACCGCCGCGCGTACCGCTCCCGGCCGACCGTGTGGGGCGACACCCCGCCGGCCACGCGCCGGCCCGCCGCCGGCGCGCAGTAGCGCACCGCCTCAGCGGGAGAGATCTCCTACCACAGGAGGTTGCTTTCCGCCGCTGGTTCGCATTAGGATCGCCCCAGCCGCAGGAGCAAGCGGCCAAGGACGTCCGCGACACGGAGTCGTGGCAGGAGCCATGGGGCAGGGAGTAGCCGTTGAGGCACCGCAGGATGCGAGGCAGGGTTGTGGGGGGGGTCATCTTGGTAGCGGTGGCCGCGCTTGCAGTGTTGCCGTCGGGCGCGACGGCGGCGTATGACGCGAAGCTGAAGCGCTACCCGTACCTGACCGACCTCGCCACGACGTCGGTGATGGTCAACTTCGGCACCGACATCTCGTCCACGAGTGCGACGGTCAAGTACGGCGTGGCCGGGGGCACATGCGACACCAGCTCCGCCACGGCGACGCGCACGTTCGTCCTCGTCAACGGCGTCTCCGAGTACCAGTGGAAGGCCCAGCTGACGGGGCTCGCCGCGGACACCCAGTACTGCTACCGCCCCTTCTTCGGCACTGCCCAGCTCGACCTGCTGGGCACCGACGCGTCCCCGGTCTTCACCACGCAGATCCCCTCCGGGTCGAGCACGCCGTTCAAGTTCGCCGTCTTCGGCGACTGGGGCAAGACGCTTGCAGCGGGCAATACGCACCAGGCGAACGTGATCTCGCAGATCGCTCAGAGCGGAGCCCGCTTCGCGGTCACGACCGGCGACAACGCCTACGAGACCGGCAGCCAGAAGAGCTACGGCGACCTCTACCAGGTGGGCGACAACACAAGCGCGGTCTTCGGCCCCAATTACTGGACGGTCGCGGGCGCTTCGCTGCCGCTGTTCCCGGCGCTGGGCAACCACGATTACAACAACTCGGTGCTGCTCACCAACTGGCCCCAGGACACGGCGGTCTCCACATCGGCCGGCCGCTACCAGACCGACACCTACTGCTGCACGAACGGCACGGCGTCCATGGACTACCCCAGCGGCTGGTATGCCTTCGACGCAGGCCTCGCGCGCTTCTACGTCCTCACGACGGCTTGGGACGATTCGAACTCCGGCACCGCCACGGCGTTCCAGAACGACTTCGACAATCACTGGGGCCAAAACTCCGCGCAGTACCAGTGGCTCGCGAACGATCTCGCGACCCATCCCCGGTCGCTGCGCTTCGCCTTCTGGCACTACCCCTTCGAATCGGACTCCAGCGAGGGCGGCCCGGACACCTACCTCCAGGGGCCAAGCTCGCTGGAGGGATTGCTGAAGCTGTACGACGTGACGGCGGGCTTCAACGGCCACTCGCACAACTACCAGCGCAACATCGCGCCTTCCGGCGGCATCCCGACCCACATCACGGGCGGCGGCGGCGCGAACACGGAGTCGATCGGGGCCACTGCCGGCTGCGGCCCCAGGGATGCCTACGGGGTCGGCTGGTCCAACACGTCGAACGTGGGCAGCGCGTGCGGCACCGCGCCGATTCCCGATGCCAGGGAGCGTGTGCACCACTTCCTGAGCGTGAGCGTGAGCGGGACGTCGGTCACCATCACTCCCACCGACGAGCTGGGCCGGACGTTCGACCCGATCACCTACAACGCGCCGGCGCAGAACGCCAATTTGTCCTTGACGAAGACCGACTCGCCCGACCCCGTGCTGGTCGGCCAACAGGTCACCTACAACCTCACGGTCGGCAACGCCGGCCCGCGCGCCGCCACCGGCACGGTGGTCACCGACACGCTGCCGGCGGGGATGATCTTCGACTCCGCGGTTCCTTCACAGGGAATGTGCTCCCACACGAGCGGGACCGTCACGTGCCAGCTCGGGACGGTCGCCAACGGAGCGGCGCCGACGATCCAGATCAAGGGCAGGCCGCAGTCGACCGGCACCATCAACAACACCGCGACCGTCGCGTCCGGCGTCAACGATCCGAGCACGGGCAACAACACCGCAAGTGCTACGACCACCGTCAACCCGGCGGCAGACCTGGCCCTCACCAAGACCGACTCGCCCGATCCCGTCGGGGTCGGACAGCAGCTCACTTATTCGGTCGGCGTCAGCAACGCCGGCCCGTCGAGCGCGACCGGGATCACGGTCACCGACACGCTGCCCGCGGGCGTGACGTTCAACTCGGCCACGCCCACCCAGGGCAGCTGCTCGCAGTCGGGTGGCACTGTTTCGTGCTCGCTCGGGACCCTGGCAAACACCGCCGGCGCCAGCATCTCGATCAACGTAACGCCCCAGAACGTGGCCACGATCACGAACCAGGCAAACGTGACGTCGCTGACCGGCGACCCCAACACGGCCAACAACGGAGCCAGCGCGGCGACCACCGTGAACGCCTCCGCGAACCTCTCTTTGACGAAGTCCGACGCTCCCGACCCGGTGCTGGTCGGGCAGTTGCTCACCTACACCTTGACGGTCGCCAACGCCGGGCCCTCCGCCGCCACCGGCGTGACGCTCACCGACACGCTGCCCAGCGGCGTGACGTTCGACTCGGCCACGCCCTCGCAGGGGACCTGCATGGAGTCCTCGGGGACCGTCACGTGCTCGCTGGGAACCATCGCGAGCGCCGCGAATGCCACCGCCTCGATCAAGGTCCGGCCGCAGGCCCAGGGCTCGATCACCAACGAGGCGAGCGTCACATCAGAGGCGATCGACATCAACCTCGCGAACAACTCCGCGAGCGCCGCGACCACCGTCAACCCGGTCGCGGACCTGGTGGTGACCAAGTCCGACTCGCCGGATCCCGCGCTGGTCGGCCAGCCGCTCACCTACACCGTGGGCGTGCAGAACAGCGGGCCCTCGAGCGCCCCGTCGGTGTCCGTCAGCGACACCCTGCCCGCCGGTGTCACGTTCGTCTCCGCCACTCCCTCGCAGGGCACCTGCTCGCAGTCCGCGGGCACGGTCACGTGTCCGCTGGGGACCATCGGGAACGGTGCGAGCGCCAGCGTCCAGATCCAGGTCACGCCGCAGTCCACCGGGTCGATCACCAACCAGGCGACGGCATCGTCGAGCCATCAGCGACCCCAACACCGCGAACAACACCGCGAGCGCGGCGACCACCGTCGACCCGGCCGCGGACCTGGCCCTGACCAAGTCCGACTCGCCGGACCCGGTGCTCCAGGGCGCGGAGCTGACCTACACACTGGGCGTCACCAACGCAGGTCCCTCGAGCGCGACCGGCGTGGTCGTGTCGGACACGCTGCCACCGGGAGTCGCCTACAACTCGGGCCTCGCGTCACAGGGCAGCTGCTCCCACACCTCGGGTGTGGTCACCTGCACACTGGGCACGATCGCAAGCGGCGCGAACGCCACGGTCACGATCAAGGTGACGCCGCCGACCGCGGGCTCGATCACGAATCAGGCGAGCGTCTCCTCGGCGGTCGCCGACCTGAACACCGCGAACAACAACGCCGGCGCGACCACGACGGTCGACCCGGTCGCGGACCTGTCCATCACGAAGTCGGACTCCCCGATCCGGTGGCCTCGGGCCAGGAGCTCACCTACGCGATCGGCGTCCTCAACTCAGGGCCCTCGGGCGCGACCGGGGCGACCGTCACCGACACCCTCCCGGCCGGCGTGACCTACAACTCCGCCACGCCGTCACAGGGCAGCTGCTCCCACTCCAGCGGCACCGTCACCTGCAACCTCGGCGCGATGGCGAACGGCGCAAACGCAACGGTCAGCATCGTCGTGACACCCACCACGTCAGGCACCATCACGAACCAGGCAGCCGTGTCCGCGGCCACCGCGGATCCGGTGCTGGTCAACAACTCGGCGAGCGCCGCCACCACCGTCGACCCGGTCGCCGACCTGACGCTCACCAAGTCCGACTCACCGGACCCGGTGCTGTCCGGCCACCAGCTCACCTACGCGTTGGCGGTCTACAACAACGGGCCCGCGAGCGCGCCCGGCGTCTCGCTCAACGACAGCCTTCCCGCGGGCGTGACGTTCGTTTCCGCGACCGCCACGCCGCAGGGCAACTGCGTGCTCTCGGGCAGCAACGTGATCTGCGCGCTGGGCACGATCGCAAGCGGCGCAACCGTGAACGTCGAGATCCAGGTCACCGCCGGCGCACCCGGCAGCGTCACGAACAACGCGACCGTGCTGTCCACGGCGACCGACCCGGTCCTCGGCAACAACTCCGCCGGCGCGACGACGACGATCAAGCCCGTCGCCGACCTCGCGCTCACCAAGTCCGACTCACCCGACCCGGTGCTCGCCGGCCAGCTGCTGACCTACAACCTGGGAGTCTCGAACGGCGGCCCCCAGGACGCCCCGGGCGTGACCGTGACCGACACCCTGCCCGCCGGGGTGACCTTCGTGTCGGCCACGCCGTCGCAGGGCACGTGCTCTCAGCTTTCGGGCACCGTCACCTGCGAGCTGGGCACGGTCGCGAACGCCGGCAGCGCGAGCATCGAGCTGAAGGTGCGCCCGCAAAGCGAAGGGAGCATCACGAACCAGGCCGCCGTCACGTCCGGCGCCGGGCGACCTGAACTCCGCGAACGACTCCGCCAGCGCACAGACGACCGTCGACCCGGCCGCCGACCTGGAGCTGACCAAGTCCGACTCGCCCGATCCGGTGCTGTCCGGCCAGTTGCTGACGTACACCCTGGCCGTCCACAACGCCGGACCCTCGGCGACCAGCGGCGTGGCCCTGAGTGACACCCTGCCGGGAGGCGTGACCTTCGACTCCCTGACGACCAGCCAGGGCAGCTGCTTCCGGTCCGGGGTCTCGGTCCTGTGCTCGTTGGGCACGCTGGCCAGCGGAGCCGACGCGACCGTCACGATCAAGGTGATCGCCGGGGCGCCGGGAACGGTGACCAACAGCGCCAACGTCTTTGGCATGACGGTCGACCCCGACACGGCCGACAACGCCGCGTCCATCGACACGACCGTGAGCCCCGCGGCCGACTTGGCGCTGACGAAGTCGGATGCACCGGATCCGGTGCAGGCCGGTGAGCTCCTCACCTACACGCTCGGGGTGCACAACGCAGGACCGCAGGACGCCCCTGGCGTGACGGTCACCGACACCCTGCCTGCGGGCGTGCTGTTCGACTCCGCCACGCCCACCCAGGGCACGTGCTCGGAGGCCAGCGGCATCGTGACCTGCGAGCTCGGGACCGTCGCGAACGGCGCCGACGCCGGCGCCGACGTCAAGGTGCGCCCACAGGAGGGCGGACAGATCACGAACCAGGCAACCGTCGCGTCCGGCATCGGGGACCCGGCTTCCGCCGACAACTCCGCGAGCGCCGTCACGACGGTCGCGCCGGTCGCCGACCTCTCCCTGACGAAGACCGACGACCCGGACCCGGTGCTGGCCGGCCAGTTGCTGACCTACACCCTCGCCGTACACAACGCCGGCCCGTCGAGCGCCGCGAACGTGCAGCTCACCGACAACCTGCCGGCGGGCGTGACGTTCGAGTCCGTCACCGCGACGCAGGGCAGTTGCTCGGAGTCGGCCGGCACGGTCGAGTGCGCGCTCGGCACCCTCGCCGCCGAGGCAGATGCGACTGTCACGATCGAGGTCAGGCCGCAGACGGGCGCAACCCTGACCAACGAGGCGGGAGTCGCCTCCGACGCACAGGACCCGACTCCAGCCGACAACGCGGCGAGCGAGGACACGACCGTGGACCCGGCAGCCGACCTCTCCCTGACGAAGGCCGACGACCCCGACCCGGTGCTCGAAGGGCAGCCGCTCACGTATTCGCTCGCCGTGCACAACGCCGGACCGCAGAGCGCCACCGGGGTGCAGCTCACCGACACCCTGCCGCCCGGCGTGACGTTTGTCTCCGCGACTCCCGCGCAGGGCACCTGCTCCGAGACGGCCGGGACCGTGAGCTGCGCGCTCGGCACCCTCGCCGACGGTGCGAGCGCGAGCGTCGAGATCACGGTCACGCCGCAGGGGCCGGGCACGCTCACCAACGAGGCGGGCGTCACATCAGAGCTCGCCGATCCTGACTCCGCTGACACCAGCGCGAGCGCCGACACCACGGTGCGGCCGGTCGCCGACCTCGCGCTGTCGAAGTCCGACTCTCCCGATCCGGTGCTGGCGGGCACTGAGCTCACGTACACACTCACGGTCGACAACTCGGGGCCGCGCAGCGCGACGAGCGTGCAGCTCGTCGACACCCTCCCGGCCACCGCGACGTTCGTCTCCGCCACCCCGTCGCAGGGCGGCTGCACGCACGCCAGCGGCACGGTCACCTGCGGCCTCGGCACGATCGCCGACCAGGGCAGCGCGAGCGTCGAGATCAAGGTCACCCCACAGGAGGGCGGCACGATCACGAACGAGGCGAGCGTCTCGGCCGACGAGGGCGACCCGACCGCCGCGAACAACTCGGCCGACACGCAGACCACGGTGGACCCGGCCGCGGACCTCGAGCTGAGCAAGGCGGACTCCCCCGACCCGGTGCTGGCCGGCGAGGTGCTCACCTACGCGCTCACCGTCCACAACGCCGGGCCGTCCAGCGCAGCGGCGGTCCAGCTCAGTGACACGCTGCCGGGCGGCGTGACGTTCGACTCGGCGACGGCCTCGCAGGGCACCTGCTCGGAGTCGCTCGGCATCGTCGACTGCTCGCTCGGCACGATCGCGAACGGCGCCACCGTCAACGTCTCGATCAACGTCAGGCCACAGAGCCCCGGCACGATCACGAACCAGGCAAGCGTCGGCTCGCTCGCCCTGGACACGGATGCGGCCGACAACAACGCCGAGGCGGAGACGACCGTCGATCCGGCGGCGGACCTCTCGCTGACCAAGTCCGGCTCGCCCGACCCGGTGCGCGTCGGCGATCAGCTCACCTACACGCTGGCGGTCCACAACGCCGGTCCGCAGACCGCCACGGGCGTGACGCTCAGCGACACCCTTCCGGGCGGGGTCACGTTCGACTCCGCCACGCCCACCCAGGGCACGTGCAGCGAGACGAGCGGCGAGGTCGACTGCGCGCTCGGCGACATCGCCAGCGGTGGCGACGCGAGCGTCGAGATCCAGGTCACCCCGCAGACCGCGGGCACGATCACCAACCAGGCGAGCGTCTCCTCAGAGCTGGCCGACCCCGACTCCGGCGACGCGTCAGCGAGCGCCGAGACGACCGTCGATCCGGTCGCCGACCTATCGCTGACCAAGGCGGACGCGCCCGACCCCGTGTCGGCTGACCAGCTGCTGACCTACTCGCTGTCGATCCACAACGCCGGGCCTTCGGAGGCCACGGGCGTGACGCTCAGCGACACCCTTCCGGGCGGGGTCACGTTCGACTCCGCCACGCCCACCCAGGGCACGTGCAGCGAGGCGATCGGCATCGTGACCTGCGCCCTCGGAACCCTTGCCGACGAGGGGAGCGCGAGCGTCGAGATCAAGGTGCGGCCGCAAAGCGCCGGGACGATCACCAACGAGGCGCTCGTGACCTCGAACGCGCACGACCCGGCGACCGCGAACAACTCCGCGAGCGCCACGACGACCGTGGACCGGGTCGCCGACCTGTCGCTCTCGAAGACCGACTCGCCTGATCCCGCGGTGGCCGGCGAGCAGGTCACATACACGCTCACCGCGCACAACGCCGGCCCGTCCAACGCGACCGCGACGAGCGTCACCGACACATTGCCGGCGGGCGTCACCTACGAGTCGGCGACACCGTCGCAGGGAACGTGCACTCAGGCGGCCGGCACGGTCAGCTGCGGCCTGGGTACGCTCACCAACGGCTCCAACGCGACCATCACGATCAAGATCAGGCCGACCGGAGCCGGCACGCTCACGAACCAGGCGAGCATCACCTCCGATGCCGGCGATCCGAACACTGGCGACAACAGCGCGAGCGCGGTGACGACCGTCAGCGCGGCCGCCGGCTACCCGCGGCCGAAGGGCGCGACGCCGGTGCGCGTGACCCTCGTCCCCGCCTATGCAGCCTGCACCGCGCCGAACGCGATCCACGGGCCGCCCCTCGACAGCCCCTCGTGCAAGCCTCCGGCGAGAACCTCGTCCTACCTGACGGTCGGGACCCCGGACGTGAACGGCGCCGCGGTCAACTTCACAGGCTTTGTACGGCTCAGCACCGTCATCCACGCCGCGCCCACCCCCAACGACGTGGCCATCACCGCGAACACGACCGACGTGCGATGCGGCGTCGGGGTGAGCACCTGCGGCAACGCAAACCAGTTCTCCGGGGCGGACTATTCGGGTGAGCTGCAGATCGAGCTTCCCGTGCGGATCACCGACCGGCTCAACGGCACCGGCGGCGGCCTGCCGGGAACCGTCCAGGACACCTCCGTGTTCCTGCCGGTGGCCTGCACCCAGTCCTCGAACAACCAGACGGGATCGACCTGCTCGGTGAGCACCACGGCCAACGCCCTGATCCCCGGCTCGGTGCAGTCAGGGAACCGCGCAATCTGGGCGCTCAAGGGGCTGCGGGTGCGCGACGGCGGTCCCGACGGCCTCGCCTCCACCGCCGACAACGGCATCTTCGCGACCGAGGGAATCTTCGTCCCGTGATGCGGCGCGCCGTGCTTCGGACGGCCGGCCCCGATCGGTCCGCGCTGCGGATGGCCTGAGCCGTCCGGCGCCCGCGACGCGCGCCGGTTCACTGAGCGCGTTGGGGTGCAGGGAGCCTGGGACGCCCCTGAGCTCGTGCTCGGGGCCGCGGATAGCATGGCGCCGATGCACGACGACCCACCGTCGGGCCCGCGGCTTCCAGCGCATCCCCAGCTGCGCGACATCGCGCTGGCGATGGAGCGCGCGGGCATGGCCGGCGAGATCCTGGACGCGAGCTTCCGGACCGTGTACTTCAGCAGCGAGGCGGCTCGCATCATGGCGCTCTCCACCGACGAGTGGGGCCGCATGTACGGCAGGTCGCTGATCGTGCGGAGC
The DNA here is from genome assembly GCA_963816975.1 of uncultured Solirubrobacterales bacterium. Taxonomy (GTDB): domain Bacteria; phylum Actinomycetota; class Thermoleophilia; order Solirubrobacterales; family JBBDJG01; genus DASRIA01. The sequence continues at coordinate 373,137 of CAWFMD010000003.1, forward strand.
CTCCGGGAAGACGCCGACATCGTGAGGGTCACCGACGACAGCGGCGCTGCGTGGCTGCGACACAACGTTCCGATCATGCGCCGGTGGCTGAAACCCGGCGAGGTCCGGATCAACGATGACGCCGGGCGGTTCGTCGGCGTTCTCCATCTGACCCGTGGCGCAATTCCGGAAAGCTTGCTGCAACGTCTGGGCCGGGGAGACCCAAGGTTGTTCGCTCGGATGGAGCGCGTCAGCGAGCCCGAACGGACCTGATCGACTCATCGGTGATCGCCCGGGACGGCATCGTCGGCAAGCACGCTGGGGACGGTGGATCGGCGCTCTTCCTGGCGGCCGACTTCGAGGACTCGGAGTCCGCCGCCGCCCGCGCGACGATCGAGGCAGCCAGGGCGATCCGTGACGGCGCAGAAGGCTTCGGGCCGGATGAGATCTCGGCGAGGCTCAACATCGGACTGCACTGGGGTGCGACGCTGATGGTCGGTCAGGTCGCCACCGGCGGGCGCCTGGAGGTGACCGCCCTGGGGCTCGAAGGCGCCAGCGAGACGGCGATCCGCGACGCAGGAGCGATCCCGGTCGCCTCGATCTGAAGTCCAGGTTCGACCAGGACGACGCGCGGAGGCCGCTTGACCGCGCGCGAGGGCCAAAGGTTTGGGGGTGCGGCGATGCGGTTAACGCCTTCGTAACGTCCACGTAACGGTCTGCTGACGGACCTGACGCCTGTCAGCGGTACCCTGTGCGTCGACTCAAGCTGGTTTTCGATCCCGCCGATGAGCACCGAGGAGGCGGTAGGCCGGCAGCCGGCCGGCTGGCAAGCATTGCTCCACCACTTGCCCGACATGAACCGATGGCGCTCGATCGTGCCTCCGCGCCGGTCGCGCTCAGGCGAGCCGTGCGCCACCTTCCGCAAGCCTTCCCGCACGATCAGGGTCGAGCCGATCACCCGCCCGGCCGAGCGCGAGCGCGCCGCAGAGCCGCCCAAGCGCGAGCCGAAGCTCCCCTCCCGCTCCGACCGCTCCCCCGCCCCGCGCCGGACGCGCACGCGGGCGCGGCCATGATCGAGGAGGTCTCCCCCCCGCTGCCCGAGGCGGCGGCCTTCGAGACGCCCGACCTGATCGAGCCGATCGTGGCGTTCCGCAGCTGGCGACTGGTCGACGGCGCCCTGCGCTCGGTCTACCTGCCGTTCTTCTGGACGGCACCCGAGGTCTCCGCAACCTGCATGGTGGACGATTCTCCCGATGCGGATGCGGCGCGCACGGCGCGTGCGGGTCACCAGGCGCCCGATCGAGGATGCACCTGCGGTGTCTACGCGTACTACCGGCCGGATGTGAACTTCCCCACGGTCGACTACCGCGGTGTGAGCGGGATCGTGAGCCTCTGGGGCACGATCGAGCTGCATGCGGAGGGGATGCGGGCCGAGCGCGCGCGGGTCGACGCGCTGGCCCTGTACTCACGCTGGACCACGGGGCAGATCGACGCGGTGCGTGAGGTGGCCGCCACGCTCGGCGTCGACCTCGTGGACCTCGACGAGATCGAGGAGGCCGCCCCCCGCTACGGCCGCCACATCGCCCGCGAGCTGGTGCCCGGCGCCGCCCGCGCGCCGCAGAGCGCCCGCTAGCCCCACCGGATCAGCGAGGCCGCGTGCTCAGCGGCGGCGGACCTTGAACGTCCGCGTCACCAGGCCGCGGTGGCGGCCCTTCGAGGCGTAGGCCCTCAGGCGGTAGTAGCCGGGCAGCTCGATCGTGGCGAGGTGAAGGTAGGCGACGCCCAGCGTGTTGGTGGTCCGCTCCCTGGTGCGTACCGGGGTCTTGCCGTCCTGCGAGAAGATCTGGAAGAAGAGGTGGCTCTGCGGGGCCGGCGCGCCGCTGCCCCTCCCCGTCACACGCACCCTCACCGGCAGCTCCGACCCGACCGGCACGGCGTCCGGCATGTCGAGCTCGACCGACAGCGGAGTCCGCGCCCGCCGCGCCGCGCCCGCGGAGCCCACCGGACCCTCCTGGAGGCGGACCCGGCGCGCGAGCCTGCGCCGCGCCCTGCGGTTGCGCAGCGTGGGCTGCAGGCCCGCCGACGAGGCGTAGTTCCCGTAGCGATCGGTCGCGACCAGCCAGTAACGGCTCTGCACGTAGTAGGGGAGCTGGATGTGCTTGACGAATGACCCGTCGCTGTCCGCCCTCACCGACCCGCGCCGCGTCTGGTGGTAGTAGAGGGTGACTCGCGAGTTGAAACGGAAGCCCTCCCCTCTCACGGTCAGCCGCCCGGGACCGCGCCTGAAGGTGATCCGCGGCCGCGAGAGCAGCTTCGTGACCTTGTAGATCCAGGCGCGCGCCTCGTGGTGGCGGTACACCACGTGCTCCAGGCGGCCGCCGTAGGACTCGATGAAGCGCCTGAACCGCTCCTGGTGCGATGAGTCCACGAGGGGGTTCTCGGGCGGGTCGTCACCCTCGTCCGTGTAATAGACCAGGTACGAGACGTCGCGGCTCTTGATCAGCCTCGGAGGCCAGTACGTGACCCAGTCGCGCGACGGCCCGTCGGCGGCCGGGTGGGGGCTGCGGACCTCGCCTCCCGGAAGGATCGTGGCCAGCCGGAAGCGCCCGAAGGGATAGGCGTCCCGGCGCGCGTAGAAGGAGATCGCGTACTGCGCCGACCCCTTCGACAGCGTCATCACGCCGTCGTCGGGGCGCGTGTTGGCCTTCAGCCACTTCGCCGCTTCGCGCAGCCCGAAGTACGTGTCGGTACGCGCCACCTCGACCACCGGCGTGGCCATGAACATCACGAGCGTGCACGCCGCCAGCAGCGTCACCGGCAGGGCGAGTGGCCGGCCCGCGCGTGCGGCCCATCCCGCGCCGGAGCGCCGCTGCATCCGCCTCCAACGAGCCGCGAGCGCCAGCGCGATGTCGTGCACGGCACGGCCGGCGAGGATCGACACGGCAGGGATCAGCGGCAGCAGGTAGTTGAACGCCTTCAGCGGATAGGCGTGGAAGAACAGCAGCACGACGAACACCCAGAAGAGCAGCAGACGGTCGCCCGTGGTCCACCGGCGCAGCGCGATCGCGATCCCCGCCAGCCAGATCAGCGGGGTGACGTAGCCGTCGAACCCCACGAGCTTGTCGAGGTAGTAGTACCACGGCACCTGCGTGGCCCTCTGGCCACTGTCCCCGAGGAACTCGAGCAGCTGGTCCCCCTTGAGGACGATCTGCACCAGCACCGGGACGAGGAACAACGCGAATGCCATGCCGGCGAGCACGAAGCGGCGCACGCTGAGGCGCCGAAGCTCCCTGGAGACCAGCAAATAGTTGAGTGCGATCACGAGCACGAGCACACCCGTCACCTTCGACTGGATCGCCAGCGCGGCAGCCGCCGCGAACGCGTATAGCCAGATATCTCGGCGCGTCACCAACCACTTCGCGAAGAACATGAAGCACAGCGAGAAGAGGAAGACGAGCGATGAGTCCAGCAGCGCCAGCCGGCCGAGCAGGACGGAGTACCCGCTGAGTGCCACGAACAGCGCCGCCAGCAGCCCCACGTTGCGCCCGTAAAGCGTCTTGCCGATCTCGAAGCAGACGAGCACGGTCGCGACGCTGAAGCCGATCGCGACCAGGCGCGCGGCGACATCGGAGACGCCGAACATGAGATAGACCGCGGCGACGACCTGTTGATAGAAGAGGAAGTTCGAGTTCCCGCGCGATGCGAGCACGAAGTAGCGGTCCAGCTGATCGTCGCCGGCGAGCACGGCCGCCTGCCCGGCATACACAGCCTCGTCCCCGCGCAGGCCAACCTCGTTGATCGCCCACAGGCGCGGCAGCGCGGCGATCCCGAGAATGCCCACCAGCATCAAGGTGCCGCGATGCCGCCACAGGAACTCCCGCGCCCGCCGCATGGAAAAGCGCCGAGCTCGCGGCCGGCCGAGACCACCATGAAAGAGCGGCTCCGCTTCGCGCTCTCGAAGCAGGTTGCCGACCGGTCGAGCGGGAGCCTTCACCGCGCTTGGATGGCTAGCTCAGCGGGCCGGCCATGACCGACGGCAGGCGCTGCCACCAGTCCATGGTGCTGCTGGCGATCAGCGTCGCCGGCACGCTTCCGAAGGCCTGCGTCACGACTTGGCGCTCGGCGTCCTTGAGGTCGTGTCCGTGCATGCCCTGCAGAAAAGCCTCGATCTTGGAGTAGGGGGGAAAGCCGAATGCGTCCTCGCAGTTCGCCATCAGGATCTCGAGCGCCTCGTCCGTCTCCAGCGCGCGCTCGAAGTCGTCTTCGCGCTGGATGATCACGAGGCCCGCGATCTGCGCCTGGGGCGCGACGCGAGCGCTGGGAATCAGGCGGTCGATGTCGTACTTGGGCGGCGGGATCAGCCGTTGGACGACCGCATTCAGCGTGGCGGCCGGGATCCGCATCGTGGCAAGCAGCATCGCGAAGCGCCGGCCCGAGCGCGAGTGGAGCCGGCTCTGGGGGATCAGCTTCACCCGTTCCCGCCGCGACAGCCTGGGAGTCTGCACCGCGTGCACCGTGTGGCGGCTGATCGTCAGCGGCTTCGGATACGCGAGCACGCGTCCGTCCGGGCAGACGATCGTGAGATCGTCCGACAGGAACGAGTACGGATAGTGATCGAGCAGCTTCAGCGTGGTGGTCGTCTTGCCCGTGTCGGTGCGGGCCGTGAGCATGAACGCGTGGTCGCCGTCCGCAAAGCATGCGGCGTGCACGAGCGCGTAGCCCTTGCTCGCGAACGTCCAGCGCAAGATGGGCTCAACCACGTTCGTGTAAAGCACATGGGGCGAGCGCTGGAGCAGCGGAGCGGCCAATACTTCGACGCGCTCTCCCAGCTGGGAGATCTCGACCCCGAAGCCGAGGGCCCCGAAGCCCTCGGTGTACCTGAGGCTGCGCGCGCCGTTGCCGTTTCCTTTCGCGAGCTCGGCGAGGCTGGGCGAGTTCCCGTTGACGTGGGCCGGCGAGTTTCCGTTGACGTGGGCCGGCGAGTTCCCGTTGAGATGGGCCGTGCCGTTCCCGGCCGCCGCCGCGGCTCGCATGTGGCCGATGCGGACGCGGATGGTGGGACGGCTGAGCGCCTCGGGCACCATGAAGCGCTGGAGCTCGGGCAGCCGGACCTCGGACGTGACCGTCACGATGCCGTGGATGTCGTAGCTGTACGAGCCGACGTCGCGGCGCTGCGCCTTGGCCCAGATCCAGCCGTCCGCCACGACGAATCGGATCACCGTGAGGGCCACCAGCGTGAGGATGTTCGACGCCAGATAGTGAATGCCCAGGCCGGTCGTCAGCGCGAACAGCAGCGGCACGCGCAGCGCCAGCGCGGCGTTGTTCATGGCGAAGAACAGCAGCGCACGGCGGGTGAGGCTGCGTTCGTGGTCGCGGCCCGCGAACACCCACGCCTCGGTCAGGGAGAAGTTCCAGAGGGTCGACCCCTGTGTCGCGAGGATCGCCGCGGCCACGTAGTAGATGCCGGCCACGTCGGCGAGCAGCGCCAGGAGCAGCGTGTTGACGACCAGCCCCGTCGCGCCGACGGCGCTGAAGCGGCCAAAGCGGGCGGACAGCTGACCCAGCTCGAGGCGAGCGAGCTGGCCCAGATACCTGATCGCCTCGCGTGCTGATGCCTTCGTCTCGCCGGAATGGCGCTCACCGAAGCCGAACGGAACCTCGGACACGCTCAGGCCCGGCGTGCGCACGAGGATCTCGAGCAGGATCTTGAAGCCACGCGGGCGCAGGCAGTCGAGGTCGACCGCGTCGCGCCGGACCAGGAAGCACCCACTCATCGGGTCGCTCACGTGCCACAGGCTGGTGGGGAAGAGCAGCATTGCCGCACGCGTGGAGATGCGGGACAGCGCCGTGCGGGCGCGGCCGAACGCTCCCTTGTCGCCGCCATTGCAGAAGCGGCTCGCGACCACGACGTCGGATGCTGCACCCTGGGCCTCGAGGTACATGTCCTCGAGCACCTCCGGCGGGTGCTGGAGGTCAGCATCCATGACGCAGACGTATGGTGCGCGAGCCGCCCGCATCCCCGCGACCACAGCGCCTCCCAGCCCTCCGACGCGCTCCGCTCCCTGCCGGTGGATCAAATACACGGCACGCGTGGACTCGATCCTCCGGATCGCGTCGGGGGTGTCGTCATCGCTGTCGTCGACGAAGATGACCTCAACCGGCAGATCGGCGAGGACACGATCGAGTCGCGCCACGAGAGGGCCGACGTTGTCGGCTTCCGCGCGGGTGGGAACGACCACCGAGATCGCGGGAGTCGGGGCGTTGCCGTTCAGCCCGGCGACCGTTGCCGGCACCGCGACGCCACCCGCATGTGGAATGACTCCGTTCTCGCGCGACCGCGCGGCACGGAACCTGAGTGTGTTCCTCAAGCCCGTCTAACCCGCTGTGTCGCCGGGCCTGCTTGGGTGACAACCGTGACACCCCGTGCGACCCGCCTTCCCTGCCGAATCCACAATCACCTTCCGTGCCTCCATCCGTAAAGCAGCCGCAACATAACGCAATTTGCGATGCCAGCACAAGTGCGGGCCTGATTTTTTTTGGTCCGGCCGGGACCGGGGACGGGGACAGAACACGGCGCTTGATTCGTCCGTGCCGGTGGGTTAGTTTCCGCGCAACGGGTTGCGCCGGTCAGTGGCCGGCGGGCGCCGCAAGGACCTTGGAGAAGGATGGCCAGAGGCGCGGCAGGGAAAGGATTCACTGGCAGGTCCTCGACGAGGCTTGCCTGCCTCGTCGTGCTCGTGGCCGCTGCCGCCCACGGGTCCGCCGCGAATGCCTTCGCCGCGGATCCGGTGATCGCGGCTGCCGGCGACATCGCCTGCAGCTCCTCCAGCTCGAACTACAACGGCGGCAACGGGACGGTCGACAAGTGCCGGCAGAAGTACACCTCCGATCTGCTCGTCAACGCCGGGCTCGCGGCGGTCCTCCCGCTCGGTGACATCCAGTACGAGAGCGCGAGCCTCTCGGGCATCAACAACTCGTACAACCCCACGTGGGGCCGGGTGAAGTCGATCACGCGCCCGGCACCGGGTAACCACGAGTACAAGACGACGGGCGCCGCAGGCTACTTCGACTACTTCAACGGAACGGGAGTGGCCAACGGGCCGGCCGGTGACCGCAGCAAGGGGTACTACAGCTTCAACGTCGGGACGTGGCACCTGATCGCGCTCAACTCGACGGACCACTGCACGATCATCCCCTGCGCCGCGGGATCCGCGCAGGAGGCCTGGCTGAAGGCCGACCTCGCCGCGAACCCCAACTACTGCACTCTCGCGTACTGGCACGACCCCAGGTTCAACTCGGGTCACGACGGCAACGCGGACGAGATGGCGCCGCTCTTCCAAGCCCTCTACAACGCGGACGCCGACGTGGTTCTCGGCGGCCACGCGCACGACTACGAGCGCTTTGCGCCGCAGAACCCGAGTGGCGTGCTGGACAACGCGCGCGGCATCCGCCAGTTCGTCGTGGGCACCGGAGGGGCGTTCTGGACGAGCGTCGGCACGCCGAAGCCAAACAGTCAGGTGCGCCAGAACAACACCTACGGAGTGCTGAAGCTGACGTTGCACCCCACCAGCTACGACTGGCAGTTCGTGCCCGAAGCGGGCAAGACGTTCACGGACTCGGGGACGGGCACATGCCACGGGGGCACGCCGCCACCCGGTGGTTCCGACACCCAGAAGCCGTCGGTACCGGGGAACCTGTCAGCCACCCCGAGCGTGGGACAGGTCGCGCTCAACTGGATCGCCTCTACCGACAACGTGGGTGTCACCGGGTACCGGATCTATCGCGGCAGCGCACAGATCGGAACCGTCGGCACGTCGACCTCGTACACGGACACGAGCGTGGCGGCGAACACCGGCTACAGCTACACCGTGCGCGCCGAGGACGCCGCCGGGAACCTCTCCGACCCAAGCACTGCGGCAAGCGCCACCACGCCTGCCTCCACGATCCTGACGCTCTCCCCGGAGGCCGACTCCCGTGTGCAGGAGTCCGCGGCCACCACCAACTATGCGACCTCGACCCTGCGCACGGACGGCGGCACGAACCTCGACACGGAGACGTTCCTGCGCTTCAACGTGACCGGCGCGACCGGCACGGTGGCGAGCGCCAAGCTGCGCATCTACGCCTACACCGCCACCGTGGACGGTCCCGCCGTGTACCGGACCGACACGGGCTGGAGCGAGACCGCGATCAACTGGAACAACCGGCCGGCGCGCACCAGCGGCGCCGTCGACGACAAGGGCGCCATCGCGACGAACACGTGGGTCGAGTACGACGTGACGCAGTTCGTGACCGGCAACGGCACGTATGGCTTCGACCTGGCGACGACGTCCAGTGATGGGGTTGACTTCCGCTCGCGCGAGCATACGACCGCCACGCAGCGACCGGAACTGGTTGTGACAACGTCCGGGCCGGACACGCAGAAGCCCATGCCCCCGAGTGGCCTGACGGCCGTCCCCGCCGCCGGCGAAGTCGCGCTCAACTGGAACGCAGCGACCGACAACGTCGGCGTCACGGGCTACCAGGTCTTCCGGGGGAGCACTCCGATCGCGACGCTCGGCGGCAACGTGACGTCGTACGCCGATACGGCCCTCGCCGCCGGCGGCTACAGCTACACCGTGCGCGCTGTCGATGCCGCCGGCCTGGTCTCCGACCCCAGCAACACCGCGACCGCCGTCGTGCCCGACACCACCAAACCCACCTCTCCGGGCAGCCTGAGCGCAACGGGCAGCGCGGGGCAGGTGGCGCTGGCCTGGCAGCCGTCGACCGACAACGTCGGGGTCACCGGATACGAGGTGTACCGCGGGACCACCGTGGTCGCGACCGTCGGTCCCTCAACCAATTCGTACACGGAGACGGGCCTTGCACCCGGCACCTACCACTACTCCGTGCGGGCCTTTGACGCCGCCGGGCTGTTCTCCGATCCCAGCAACGTCGCGGATGCCACGGTGCCCGACGTGGACGAGCCGGATCCTCCGGGCAGCCTCACGGCAGCGGCGCCAACGTCGGCCCAGGTGAATCTTGGCTGGCAGACATCGCAGGACAACGTCGGCGTGACGGGCTACCGGATTTACCGCGACGACTCCGAGATCGGCGCCGCCCCCGCGAGTGCGACGTTCTATGAGGACACGAGCGTTTCCGCGACCGCCACATACCGGTACACGGTGCGAGCAGTCGACGCAGCCCTGAACGTGTCCGACCCGAGCAACGAGGCGCAGGTAACGGTGCCCGACACGATCGCGCCCGCGGCTCCCGGGAACCTCCACACGACCGCGGTCACGGGCAGCCAGGTGGACCTCGCCTGGAGCGGCTCCAACGACAACGTCGCAGTGACGGGGTACCGCGTGTTCCGCGACGACACGCCGATCGCCGACGTGACCGAGGCGACCACCTCGTACTCGGACGGCCCGATCGCCCCGGGCACCTACCAGTACACGGTGCACGCACTGGACAGTGCCGGGAATCTCTCCCAGCCGAGCAACGCGGTCACCCCCACCGTGCCCGACATCGAGCCGCCGACAGCCCCGGGAAACCTCGACGCTTCCGCCCAGGGCTCCTTCCAGGTCGACCTCACCTGGGAGGAATCCCAGGACAACGTCGGTGTAACCGGCTACCGCATCTACCGCGACGACGTAGCGATCGACACCGTCGGTCCCGTGACGTCGTACACCGACTACGTGTTGCCGCCTGCGATCTACACCTACCACGTGCGCGCGCTCGATGCGGCCGGGCTGGAGAGCGGCCCGAGCAACCCGGACACCGTCACCATGGTCCCGCCGGACGACGAGGACCCCACCGTGCCCGGCAATCTGACGGCCACGCTGAACGGCTCCAACCAGGTCGACCTGACATGGGATGAGTCGAATGACAACGTGCTCGTGACTGGCTACCGCGTCTACCGCAACGGCGCGCTGATCGCGACCATCGACCCGTCAGACGGGTACTCGGACACAGCCGTCCCGGCGCGCGATCACGAGTACGTCGTGCGCGCGGAGGACGCCGCGGGCAACCTGTCCGACCCGAGCAACCCGGCGAGCGTCGTGGTACCCGACACGGACAACCCGGCGCCGCCCTCCGGCCTCACGGCGGCCGCGGCGGACGGGGGCCCGGTGCTGCTCGCATGGGAGCCAGCCACGGACAACGTCGGCATCGCCCAGTACGAGGTCTACCGGGACGACCAGTTGATCGACACGATCGATCCCGCCACCTCCTACTCCGACGCGGTCGGTCCCGGCGACTACGCCTACCACCTCCGCGCGCTCGACCCGTCGGGAAACCGATCCGATCCGAGCGGCACGGCGACGATCACCGTGCTGCCGGTCGACACCGAGGACCCCGGCCCGCCGGCGAACCTCGCGGCGCACGCGGCCGCCGAGCAGGTCGACCTCGAATGGGACGCCGCGGCGGACAACCGGGCCGTCACGGGCTATGAGATTCGCCGCGACGGAGAGCTCGTCGCCACGGTCGTCGCCGTCACGTCCTGGTCCGACATGAACGTGGCCGCACCGCTCACCTACGAGTACGACGTGCGCGCGCTCGACGCGGCGGGCAACGTGTCGGAGCCGAGCAACTTTGCGAGCGCAACGGTGCCCGACGTGCAGAAGCCGACTCCACCCGGGAACCTCGGGGCGGCCGCAACCGCGTCGCAGGTCGACCTCACCTGGGACGGTTCCGCCGACAACGTGGCCGTCACGAGCTACAGGATCTACCGTGACGGAGTCCCGCTCGAGACCGTCGACGCCGTCACGACGTACTCGGATACAAGTGTCACGGCTCCGGGCTACGAATATGTGGTGCGCGCGCTTGACGCCGCGGGCAACCTGTCCGACCCGAGCAACACGGCGACCGCCGCGGTGCCCGACGATCAGAAGCCGACGGCTCCCGGCAGTTTGAGCGCCGTCGCCGCCGGACCGGACCAGGTCAACCTCACCTGGCAGGCGTCCGGCGACAACATCGGCGTCACGGGCTACAGGATCTTCCGTGACGGCGAGCCGATCGGGACCGCCGGGCAGGAGACCTCCTACGCGGACGCCGGCGTCCTGGGCGGGACGGCCTACTCGTACACGGCCCGCGCGGTCGATGCAGCCGGGAACCTCTCGGATCCCAGCGACGCCGCCGACGTCACCACGCCGGCCCCCTCGGCCACGTTCACGTTCTCCCCGGAGGCCGACGCCCGCGTGCAGGCGTCGCCCGCAACCACGAACTACGCCACGAGCTTCCTGCGGGTCGACGGCAGCTCCGGCGCCCCTTCGGTGGAGAGCCTGCTGCGCTTCAACGTCAGCGGTGCTCCCACGGGGAGCGTCCGCAGTGCCACGCTGCGCGTGTATGCGTACAGCGGCACCGTCGACGGACCGGCCGTGTTCACCACGAACCCCGCCTGGAGCGAGACGGCGGTCAACTGGAACAACCGCCCGCCGCGCACGAGCGCGACCGCCGACGACAAGGGCGCGGTCCCGACGAACAGCTGGATCGAGTACGACGTGTCGCAGTTCGTGACCGGTAACGGCGCCTACAGCTTCGGGCTGACCGGCACCTCCACCGACGGCGTCGACATCTACTCACGCGAGGCGGCCACCCTGCGGCCCGAGCTGGTCGTGACGACCGGCGCGCCCGACAACCAGAAGCCGACGATCCCCGGGAGCCTGGCCGCCGACGCGGTGAACGCGAACCGGGTCGACCTCAGCTGGCAGCAGTCCACCGACAACGTCGCGGTGACGGGATACACGGTCTATCGCAACGGTCAGCCGATCGCGAGCCTCGGTGCCACCACCGCCTACTCGGACACTGGTGTGGCGGCGAACAGCACCTACCAATACGATGTTCGCGCCATGGATGGCGCAGGGAACCTCTCGGATCCGAGTGACTCGGTGTCGGTTACGACGCCGCGCGTCGCCACCATCTTGACGGTCGCGCCAGAGGCCGACGCGCGCACCCACGAGGCATCGCCCACCACTAACTACGGAACCGCCTACCTGCGTGCCAACGGCGGCACCGAGCTCGACGTCGAGTCCTTCCTGCGGTTCACCGTCACCGGAGTGCCGCCCGGGAGCGTGCAGAGCGCCAAGCTGCGCCTCTACGCATACAACGGGACCGTGGACGGTCCCGCCCTGTACACCACCGCTACCTCATGGTCCGAGACGACGATCAACTGGAACACGCGCCCGGCCCGCACGAGTACCGCGACCGACGACAAGGGCGCAATTCCCGTCAACAGTTGGGCCGAGTACGACGTCACGCCCTTCGTCACCGGGAACGGCACCTACAGCTTCACGCTCGTGACGACGTCGAGTGACGGCGTCGACTTCTACAACCGCGAAGCCGCCACGCTCCGGCCGGAGCTGGTGCTGGCGATCCCATAGCCATGCGCCTGCCGCGACGAAGAAGGAAGCTGACGGCGGCGATCGCGACTGCGATCGTCGCGGGGTCGGCGGTGATCGCGCTCGGCGTGGCCGATTCCGCGTCGCCACCGGAGTCCGGCCCGGCGGTCGACTCCCACGTCGGGCACTCCTACATCTTCAGCGTGGACACTGCCACGGGCCAGCTGGCGCAGGAGACGAATCATCGGGGCGAGGGCGCGCTCGAGCCCTCCTGGTCCCCGCAGGGGCAGATCGCGTTCAGCACGATGGAATGCGACGAGTGCACCTCGACGCTCGCCGCCGTCGACCCCGCCGCCCCGATCGGGCCCGAGACCGAAATCGAGACGACCGTCGAGCACGTCTTCCAGCCGTCCTGGGCACCGGACGCGCGCAAGGTCGCCGCCGTCGGGCTCGGCCGCGGCATCTACTCGGTGGACACGACCGACGGCACGTCGCAGCGCCTCACCACGGGGCCGTCCGACGAAGCTCCGGACTGGTCGCCCGGCGGTGTGCTGATCGCCTTCCACAGGCAGATCCGCGGGAGCAACTACGACCTCTACGCCGTCAACCCGGTGACGGGCAGGGAGCGCCGCCTCACCCACGACTCGAAGCAGCAGACCAACGCTTCCTGGAGCGCGGACGGCAGCCAGATCGCGTTCGCCGAACAGCAGGCCACCGGAATGTGGGCAATCGTCACGATGAACAAGAACGGCACCGGCCGCCGGATCGTGACCGATGCGGGGATCAGCGCGCAGGAGCCGGCCTGGTCGCCCGACGGCAAGCGCATCGCCTTCATCCTTCAGGAACTGGACAAGGCCACCGTCGCCGTGATCGACGCGACCGGGGCCGGCGCGCCGCGGCGGTTGACCGACGACAAGATCTTTCCCGCGAAGCCGACCTGGTCACCGGATGGCACGCGCATCGCCTTCTCTGCAACACTGGTTCAGGAGCCGCCACCGAATTGAGGCAATGACGCTGAGCACAGGGGCGACGGAACGCCCGACGATCAAAGATCTCGTAATCGCGACCATGCTGGCCACGGCGCTCGTGGCCGCCATGCTGCCGGCGCTCGCGCGTGCCGCCGACCCCGTGATCGCGGCCGCCGGGAACATCGCCTGCGACCCGGCCAGCCCGTACTTCAACGCCGGCGCGGGAACGACCACGCGCTGCCGCCAGAGCGAAACGGCGGGACTGCTGCCGGCCGGGCTCGCCGGCGTGCTCGCCCTGGGGGACAACCAGTACTCCACCGGCACGCTGTCGGCTTACGCGGCCTCCTATGAGCCCAGCTGGGGGCAGGTGAAGGCGATCACACATCCGGTTCCCGGCAACCGCGACTACCTGACGGCCGGAGCGGCGGGGTACTTCGACTACTTCAACGGACTCGGCGCCGCGACCGGCCCAGCCGGAACTCCAGACGCGGGCTACTACAGCTTCGACCTCGCAGGGTGGCACCTGGTAGCGCTCAACTCGAACTGCGCGCAGGTTGGGTGCGCCGCGGACTCCGCGCAAGAGCGCTGGCTGCGCGCCGACCTGGCCGCACATCCAAACGCGTGCACACTCGCTTTCATGCACGCCGGCCGGTTCGGCTCCGGCCGTCCCGGAGGGGCGCTCTCCATGGGCGCGATGTACCGGGCGCTGTACGAAGGGGGTGTCGACATCTCGCTGTCCGCACAGTCGCGGAACTACGAGCGGTTCGCGCCGCAGACCTCGGTGGGGCGCAGTCCCGCGTTCGGCATACGTGATTTCGTCGTCGGCACCGGCGGCCACTCGATCGGCACCGTCGGAGCCCCCAAGAAGCACAGCCAGGTGATCGACAACTCGACCTTCGGTGTCCTCGAGCTGACCCTGCAGGCGGATGGGTATGCCTGGAGGTTCATCGCACCGTCCGGCTCCACGTTCTCGGACGCCGGAACCGGCACCTGCCATGGCGTGCCGCCCCCGCGAAAGGGCAAGAAGAAGCCCAAACCGGCCCCGAGCCCGAACCACAGCAACAGCAAGTGCACGCTGCTGGGCACGCCGGGCAACGACGTGCTGCGGGGCACAAGCGGGGCCGACGTGATCTGCGGTCTGGCGGGCAATGACCGGATCGCGGGTGGCGGCGGCAACGACGTGCTGCGCGGCGGCGACGGCGACGACCGGGTTGATGGCGGCGGCGGACGCGACCGCCTGGAAGGCAACCGCGGCAAGGATGTGCTGAACGGCGGCGGCGGACGGGATCTGATCAGGGGCGGCGCAGGCAGCGACCTGTTGCGCGGCCAGGGCGGGGCGGACCGCCTGTACGGCGAGGGCGGTCGCAACCGCGTGCTGGGCAACGGCGGCAACGACTACATCGACGTCTCGGGCAACGGGCTGCGCGACATCGTCAACGGCGGCCGCGGTCGTGACCGCGCGCGGGTCCAGCGCGGCGACGCGGTGCGCGGCGTCGAGCGCCTGATCCGCCGCCGGTAGAAGCGCGAAGGGCCCGGCTCCGCTCGGAGCGCCCCGGCGCGGGCCGATCAGCGGCTGCGTCGCCGGCGAGTGGCGAGGCCGAGCAGGCCCAGCAGCGCCGGTACGCCCAGTGCGAGTGGCAGCACGCCGCCCGAGTTGAGGTTCTTGGTGTCCGCGATGCGAACGTCGATGGCGGGACTGGCCACCGGCTTCGTGGTGCCTGCGTCCTGCGGCAGCGCAACGACATAGATCGCGGCGTGTCCGCCGGTGACGGCGGTGACGGACCAGGAGATCGACGTCGACTCGCCCGGCGCGAGCGCGGGCACGCGCTTCGTGCGCTGCGAGGACCAGTCCTCCGGATCCACGTAGATGCCGCTGCTCAAGCCGACGACGTTCAGGTGCGCGACCCAACCGGTGAGGGTTCCGCTGCCCTTGTTCGTGATCTTCGTGCTGAAGGTGAAGTCATCGCCCAGTCGCGTCATCACCTGGTTGCGGCTGACCGAGACGTCGGCCGTCTGGGCGGCCGTGGCCGGCGCCGCGCCCGGCGCGGTCGCGAGCGCGCAGACGACGACCGCCAGGACCAGCCGCATCGCCCTCACGCGTCCCCTCCCCCGCGCAGGGTCACGAACCGCGGGATCACCAGGAGCGCGACGAGCGCCAGGCCCACACTCGCCGCGACCGGGGACACGAGCCACGCCAGCTCGCGCGTCCAGTCGTACTGGTTGATCACGACGTTGCGCGTGTAGTGCTCGGCCGCGGTCATGGGGTTGACGCGCTGCAGCAGCTCCCCCGCCCAGCCCTGCTTGGCGCCCCCCGGGAGCAGGGTGGGCGCGAACAGCGCCAGCAGGACGAACAGGCTGAGCGACAGGCTCAGGCGGTTGGTGCTCGCCAATGCACTGACGATGATCCCGAACGCGGTCAGCGACACCGCGACCAGCGTCCCCACGAGCAGACCGGCGACGATTGCGTCGGCCACCGCGCCGACGTCGCGCCCCAGGAACCAGATGTACGGAACCGCGACGACCAGCGAGGCGAACCACAGCGAGACCGCGGCGAGCAGCTTGCCGGATACCAGGTGCCGCCGCCCGACGGGCGTCAGCAGCAGGCTCTCGAGCGTGCCCCGCTCGCGCTCGCCGCTGATCGCATCGGCCGCCGCCAGCAGCGCCACCAGCGCACCGAACGCGATCGCAACCTGGAGGGTCAGGTTGACCGTCTCACGCTGCTCGAGGAAGTTGATCCCTTCGCTGGTGGCGCCGACGTACGTGATCGCGCTCACGAGGACGCTGAAGCCGAACAGCAGCACCAGGCCGCGTCCGCCGATCCACAGGTCGCGGAGCTCCTGGCGCGCAACGACGGCCCAGCCGCGGCGCTGCACCTCAGCCTTCTCCCGTCATCGCGAGGAAGGCGTCGCTCAGCCGCGTGCCCTCGAGCTCGAACGCCAGCACAGGGATCTCGGAGTCGGCCAGCGCGCGCACGATCTCGCTCACCTGCAGACCGGCGGTTGCGATCTCGCCCGTGTCCACGAGGCTCACCGCGACCCAGTCGGGGCGGCCGTCGAGCGGCTGTACCTCCGCGAGCCCGGGGACCCGGCCAAGGGCGTCGGCCGCGCGGTCACGCAGCTCGGCCGGCACGCGGAAACGCGCGCGCCGGGGCGCCCCGGCGCGCCTCGCCACCTCCGCCACCGATCCCTCCGCGACGACCCGGCCGCGGTTGAGGATCAGCACGCGCGCGCAGGTGTCCTCGACCTCACCGAGGAAGTGCGTGCTGAGGATCACCGTCGCGCCACGGTCGCGCGCGATCCCGTCGACGAGCCGCAGCACCTGCCGCTGGCCGGCCGGGTCGAGCCCCAGCGTGGGCTCGTCGAAGAAGACGACCTCGGGGTCGTTGACCAGCGCGCGGGCGATACCGAGCCGCTGGCGCATTCCCCGGCTGTATGTGGCGATGCGGGTGGCACCGCGTTCCGCCAGGCCGACCTGCTCGAGCAACGCCGCGGCGGTGGCGCCGGCGCTCGCGCGGGAGTGGCCGAACAGCCGGGCGTGATAGCGCAGGAACTCGGTCCCGGTTTGCTGCTCGGGGTAGCCCGCGCTCTCGGGCAGGACGCCCACCCTGCGGCGGACCTCCACCGGCCGGGTCGACGGGATCCCGGCGACCGTGAAACTGCCCGCCGTCGGAGTCAGGATCGTGGTCAACACCCGGATCGCGGTGGTCTTGCCGGCGCCGTTTGGCCCGAGCAGCCCGAGGACCTCCCCGGCCCGCGCGGTGAAGCTCAGCTCTGCGAGGGCCACCACGCCCCCGTACGCCTTCTTCAGTCCGCGCGCCTCGAGGGTGACGTCGCCGCCGCCAGGGCCGCCTGGGTCCCCTCTATTTGCTGAAGCTGACAAGCTCCTCGCGCCCGCCGCCTTCCCCGTTGGTCCGCAGCACGTGGCCGATGCCGCGCGCGTAGTACTTGTATTCGAGGACGCCCGGCTCCAGCGGAGTCGTGTCCTCGGTCTTCACGCAGTTCTCGAAGGTACCGAAGGGAACCGTGACCTTGGCCCCGAGGCCGCGTACCTGCGCCACGTCCTCCGCCTCGCCCTCGTAGTACTCCTGGCGGTAGCCCAGTCCGGACCGCGGCTGCGCCGGCATGATGACTCCGGCATACGCGCCGTCGACACCGTGCTCCCACGATCCCTTGGTCGACGAGACCTGTCCGTTCTGGTACTCCTTGGTGTCCTCACCGAGGTACCACACGTTCCCGGCCCTGTCCTGCGCGTACCAGTCGTCGGTCACCTCCACGAAGTCACCGCCGCCACGCCGGGTAACGGTGTCGCGCAGCACCAACGCCTCGACGCCCTGGATCCGCTTCTTGCGGTTCGTCACCTCGACCACGATCCGCTCGGTGTCCGAGAGGTAGACCCAACGCGCACCGCGCGGCATCGGCCAGTACGGGTTGTCGATCTTCGTCGTGAAGTCGGCTGGGTCGAGGTCGACGGGGTCGGCGCCCTGCGGAAGGCGCGACGCGCTGTCGGTGGTCGACTGCGTCGTCGACTCCGTGGCGGTGGTGGCCTTTCCGTCGTCGTCGGATCCGCAGCCCGCGACCACGAACAGGCAACAGGCGGGGATCAGTAGAAGGGCGCGAATCAGTCCTGCCCCCCGCTGTCGCTCTCCGAGCCGGAGCCGGAGTCGTCGTCAGCTTCCACGTCCACGGGCCGCAGGCCGTCCGTGAGCTTCACCTCGACCGTCTTGCCGTCGCGCTGCACCTCGACCTCCCAAGCCGCGTTTCCTTCATCCTCGCGTTCGACCCCGACGGCGCGGCCGCCGCCGGCCACCGCCACGGCCACCCGCTTGGCGCGGTCTGCGTCCGGGCCGGTCACGTGCTCGTCGTCATCGCCGCCGGCCTGGGCGTAGCCCACTCCGCCGGCACCCAGCGCCATCACCACGGCGCCTCCGATCAGTAGCTTCCTGCGTCGCGTCATTCCCTTGCCGCCTTCCGTTCGAATTCGATGATTCAATCAGTGCTCAGGGCCGTGGCGCACAACCTTCGCCTGCAGCCAGTCGAAGTCGCGGTCGAGGTAGACCACGATGTGGCGTCCCGGGGCCGGCCGGTCGCTGAAGCTGTCCAGCTGCTGCCCGGGCTTGAAGACCCTCACCTCCCAGGCGGCGACACCCTCGCTGTCGTGCGCGATGCTCACCACGCGGCCGCGATCGACCACTTCGAGCGCCGCGCGTGCGGCCCGCGCCTCTTGCGCGGAGGTGACCTTCGTGTCCGATTCGCCGCCGACGGCCTGCGCGATGCCGACCGCGCCCGCGCTGAGCGCGACGGCCACGATTCCCGCGATCATGATTTTCCGTGTGTTCGTCATGTATGCACTACTGCCCGGAGTAGCTGAAATGGAGATGAGAGGAACTGCTCAGTGTGTGGCATGCGCCACGACCGGCACGCGGAGCCTCACCGTCGCTCCGGTGGCCGGTGTGGAGACGATCGCCGCGGTCCCACCATGCGCCTCCGCGATCACGCGCACGATCGCCAGGCCGATGCCCGTTCCGCCGCGGGTGCGAGCGCCGTCGCCGCGCGTGAACCGCTCGAAGGCGTGTGGCGCCAGGTCGGGCGGGAAGCCGGCGCCCTGGTCGCTGACGTCGATCTCGACCGCATCGCCGGCGGGCCGGCCCGCCAGGCTGATGTCTCCCGCGCCGTAGCGCAGCGCGTTGTCGACGAGATTCGCAAGCGCCTGGCGGCTGCGCAGTGGGTCGATGGTCACCCGCAGGTCATCGGGGGCGGCCACATGGATCTGCCGACCCTGCTCCGCCGCCCGGTCCCCGAAGCGGTGCTGCGTGCGCACCAGCAGGTCGTGCAGTTCCACTTCCTCCGGGCGCAACGGAAGCCGGCCATCCGCTGAGCGCGCGATCAACAGCAGGTCCTCGGCGAGTTGTGCGAGGTGATCGGTCTCCTCGAGGGCCGCGACGAGCGATTCCCGCACGGCGCCACCGTTGCCGGGTGCGCGCATCGCGGCCTCCAATTCGGCCTTCACGACCGCAAGCGGCGTGCGCAGCTCATGGCTCGCGTCGGCAACGAACTGCCGCTCGCGCTCGAACGCGCTCTCGAGCCGTGCGAGCATCTCGTTGAGCGTCTCTCCCAGGCGGTGGATCTCGTCGTGAGCGTCCGGCAGCGGCAGCCGCTCGCCCGCCTCGGTGAGGGAGATCCGCTTGGCCCGCTGGCGCATCGCCTCCACCGGCCGGAAGCCGATGGTCGCGAGCGCGTAGCCGAACCCCGAGGCGAGCAGCACGGCGATGGGCCCGCCGATCAGGAACGACTTCGAGAGGGTCGTGAGCGTGTCGTTGCGATCCGACAGCGAGGCACCCGTGACGACTACCAGGGTGCGGCCCGGGGCCCTCGCCGGGCGCGCCAGGATCTTGGCCGGCCCGTCCACTCCCGCAACACGGCGCTCGAGCATCAGGGGACCGCGCGCGGCCCGGCGTACCTCGGCGGGGCTCAGGGCGGAGACACGGTTCTTCGCCGTCCCGTCGATCAACCGCCCGTCGGAGGCGAGGATCTGGATGAAGCCTTCGTCCGACTCGACCAGCCGCGGGCCGCCGGCCACGGGGCGGCTCGTATCACTCGACCGCACGAGCGCAGCGAGGTCGTCCGAGCGTGAACGCAGCGACGTGCTGACGATCTCGTCAAGGTTGCTCTCCTGACGCTCGTACACGAAGAACCCCATCGCGGCGATCAGCAGCGTCATCGCCAGCGCGACCGCGACCGTCATCCGCACCCGGATCGGCAGCCGGCTCAGGTCTACGTCCCCCCGTCCTTCCGCAACCGGTAGCCGGCCCCGCGCACGGTCTCGAGCGATCTCACGCCGAACGGGCGGTCGATCTTCTCCCGCAGGTAGCGCACGTAGACCTCGACGACGTTCGAGCGGTTTTCATAGTCGTAGTCCCATGCGTGCTCCAGGAGCTGGAACCGGCTCAGCAGTTCCCCTGGCCGGCGCATGAACGTCTCCAGCAACGCGAACTCTTTCGGGGAGAGCGTGATCTCCTCCTCCCCGCGCCATACCTGTTGCGTCGCCGGGTCCAGGCGCAGGTCTCCCACCTCGAGCACCGGCGGGCGCTCGACCGGCCCGCGGCGCGCGAGCGCGCGCAGGCGCGCGAGCAGCTCGGCCAGCGAGAACGGCTTGGTCAGATAGTCGTCGGCGCCCTGGTCCAGACCCTGCACGCGGTCGTCGACGGAATCCCGTGCGGTCACCATGATGATCGGCGCCCACACTCCGTCATCGCGCAGTCGGCGGCAGGTCGCGAATCCGTCGATGCCGGGCAGCATCACGTCCAGCACGACAGCGTCGAACTCGGTGGCCGCTGCCATCCACAGCGCGTCCTCACCGGTGGAGGCGAGATCGGCCACGATCCCCTCCGCCTGGAGACCGCGCCGGACAGCCGCAGCCATCCGCTTGTCGTCCTCCACGATCAGAACTCGCACAGAGCGAATTTCATCGTCAGAAAATGAGAAGTCCCTGAGAAAACCGCTTGACAAAGCCAGGCAGGCCCGGGTTACTGCTCGATCGACCCCGGGTACGGGACACACATGGAACGGATGAACTCCAACTCCACGACAGCCGCTCCGCTGCGCGCCGTGTTCGAATCTGCGCGGCAGTTCGGATTGAGCGAAGGCCAGGTGGTGCGCAGCTTCGACGAGGCGCTGTGCGAAGTCGGCGAAGACGCCACCGTCGCCGAGTACCTCGATCAGTTGTGCGGCACGCTGGCACGACGCATCCTCGCCGCGGAGCGCCGCCGGTCCGGGCGCGCCTAGGCCGGATCACACCCATCCTGCGCGCTCACTTCTCCGGCATCTCGACCGGATCGATGCCGCGCTCCCGCATGCCGCGCTCGATCTGGGCGATCACCGTCTCGATCACCTTCACCCGCGCGTAGGATTTGGACTCGGCCTCGACGAGATGCCAATGGCCGAGCTCGTGGTCGGTGCGCGCCAGCATGTCCTCGACCGCCTCCTCGTAGTCCGCCCGCCGGGCCCGGTTGTGCCAGTCGCTGTCCGTCAGCTTCCAGCGCTTGAGTGGGTCCTGCGCGCGTCGCTCGAATCGCATGAGCTGTTCCGCGTCTGACACGTGCATCCAGAACTTCACGATGATCGCGCCCTCGCGGGCGAGCATCTGCTCGAACGCGACGATCTCGTCATAGGCGCGCGACCACTGGTCCACGGCGGCCAGGCCTTCGACCCGTTCCACCAGCACCCGCCCGTACCAGGAGCGATCGAGCACAGTCAGGTCGCCCCAGCCCGGCAGCACGGACTCGAACCGCCACAGGAAGTGATGGCGCTGTTCCTCCTCGGTCGGGGCGCCGAACGTCGCGACGCGCACGTGGCGCGGATCGAGCGGGGCGGCGAGGCGCTTGATCGCACCACCCTTGCCCGAGGCGTCCCAGCCTTCGAACAGGATGCACACGGCCGGCCCGAGACGGCCGTCGCCGAACTTGCCGCCCAGCTGGAGTCGCAGCGCCAGCAGTCGCCGCTGTGCGAGCGGAAGCCGTTTTCGCTCCTGCGCCTTGGAGAGCGACAGCGTGAGATCGAGATCGAGCAGCGACCGCGCGGCCATCGGCTCAGTCCGTAAAGCTGGCCGGGCGCTTTTCCAGATACGCGGCGATCGCCTCACCCGGTGCGGCCCCGTGCAGGGCCAGAATCTGCTGGCGGTCCTCGTACTGCACCGCAGCCTGCTCGGAAGGGATCTCCAGCGCCGCCCACATCCCCTGCTTGGTGAGGCGCATCGCCCATGGCGCCCAGGCCGCCACCTGCTCGGCGCCCTCCAGCGCCCGGGCGAACAGCCGGTCGTCGTCCACCACGTCGGCCACCAGCCCGATCCGCTCGGCCTCGCCGGCGTCCACCCGCCGCCCGGTGAGCATCAGCTCGTGGGCGCGCGCCGCACCGATCAGACGCGGCAACAACCAGCTCGTGGCCATGTCGCAGTTGGACAGGCCGATGTTGACGAAGGCCGCACGAAAGACGGCGCTGCGCGCGGCGTAGCGGAGGTCGCTGGCGCATGCGAGCGCGATCCCGAAGCCCGCGGCGCCGCCGTTCACGGCGGCGATCACCGGCTGCGGTGTCGCCCGCACCTGCAGGATCAGCCGCGACATGTGCTCCTGGTTGGCAAAGTGGTCGCGGGCAGGGTCGGTGCCGTCGTTTCCCGGCGCTTGCCCGTAGCCGCGCAGATCGACGCCCGCGCAGAACCCTCGGCCGGCCCCGGTGACGATCAGGACGCGACAGGAGCGGTCGGCCGCCACGGACCGCAGCTCCTCGTGCAGCGCGGCGCACAGGTCGGCGTTGATGGCGTTCAGCTGCTCGGGCCGGTTGAGCGTCACCAGCCGCACGTGTGCCGCGGGCCGCTCGCTCAGGATGACTTCGCTCATCGGTGCTCCTTTCGTGGTCGCCGGCGCCGCGGCGATCCTATGCCTCACCCGCGATCGAGATGCCATAGGACATCCGAGCGTTTGGCAGGACGGCCTAGCATGCCGATAGCTCAGGGGGATGGATCCCAGCACTCACAAGCCGCGGCGCCGGCTCCTGGGAGCAGCCGCGATCGGGGTTGCGCGTGGCCGCCATGCTCGCCGTGGGTATGACGCAGCTCCTGCTCGACGACGGTCAGGCCCGCTGCTCCGGCAGCAGGTGCAAGCCACCGCCTCTCACCGCATCCTGGTCCTACCAGCTCCAGGGCAGGCTGCGGATCACCGGCGCCCGGGTGTACGACGTGGACGCATTCGACACACCGGCCTCGTTCGTCGCGCGGCTGCACAGGTCCCGGCGATATGCAATCTGCTACGTCGACGCAGGCACCTGGGAGGACTGGCGCCCGGACCGGCGGCGCTTCCCCGCGTCGGTACTGGGACGCGACAACGGATGGCCGGGCGAGCGTTGGCTCGACATCCGGCGCACCGACGTGATCATCCCGATCATGCGGGACCGCATCGCCAAGTGCCGCCGCAAGGGCTTCGATGCGGTGGAGCCCGACAACGTCGACGGTTATGCGAACGAGACGGGCTTTCCGCTGACGGCCCGGGATCAGCTCCGCTACAACCGGCGGCTGGCCCGTCTCGCTCACGACGCCGGCATGGCCGTGGGGCTGAAGAACGACCTCGACCAGGTCCCCGCGCTGCACAACGCATTCGACTTCGCGGTGGTCGAGCAGTGCTTCCAGTACGACGAGTGCGGCAAGACGCGTCCGTTCCGGCGGGCGCGAAAACCGGTGTTCGCGGTCGAATACGAGCTCCCGCCCGCGAAGTTCTGCAAACGCGCCGGGCGGCAGCGCATCAACGCCGTGCACGCACGGGCCGACCTCGATCGGCCGAGCACTACCTGCCGTTAGGCGAGCTACCGCCGCTCGCGGATCGTGATCCGCCAGCCGCCCGGCGCGCTGGTGACCAGGCGCCCGTAGGTCCCGCGCCGCAGGGTGGTCTTGCCACGGCGGGAGCGGGTCTCGAGCAGGCGGAAGCCCCGTGTGCCGACGATGCGCAGCGTGCCGCGCCCAGTGCTCCACCGCAGGGTGGCCGCGCGGCGGAGCTTGACCGTGCCGATGCGCTGCGGACCGCGGCCCGTGAAGGTCCACGACTTCGCGGCCGTCACGTGTGCAGCCGCGGTTGGATGTCCGGCGCCGGCGATTGCCGGCTGGGCGAGCAGCCCCGCGACGACAAGACAGGTGATCAGCTTCTTCATGTGATCCACACCGCTGTCGCCAGTGCGCGGCCGGGACGCCGGAAGAGCCTCACCAGGGGCGGAAGCGCAACGGCGGAAGCGATCACGCTGCCCGCGATCAGGCCGCTGCCTGGTTGCGCAAGCGCGGCCGGCAGCTCGCACGCGACCTCGAAGAGCAGCGCGGCGCCGACGGCGGCCAGCGCCCAGGCGATGCGGCCCAGCGAGACCAGCAGGCTGACCAGCAGGGTCGCGAGCGCGAGGCCCCCGAATCCCACGAACAGGGTCGTGGCGATGGTGCCCGACGTCCAGATCCCGGCGAGCACGCAGAGGGAGGAGAGGACGGCGCTGACGAGCACGAGTCGCAGGATCGCGCCGGCGAGGATCGCAAGCCCGGGGCCGCCGCGACGCGCCTGATCGGCGCGGGCCGCCGGCGTCTCCCGCAGCGCGCGCGGCAACTCCACGTGGACACGGGCGAGGTGGCGCCCGCCCCACAGGCCGCCGACGGCTGACGGAATCAGCGCGAGCGCAGGCAGCGTGCCGAAGAAACCCCAGCCGATCGTGTGGTCGGTCACCAACAGCCCGCCGAGACCGGCACCGATGGCGCCCACCGCGAGTGCCTGCACCCAGCTTCCCGGGGCGGCGGCGGCCGGCCCGGACGTCATCAGCGCGGCTGTGACGGCCGCCATCGAACACAGTGCGGCGGCGCCGAGCAGCGCGTACGGGTCCAGCTCGAAGCCGAGGCCGAGCCCGACCGCGGCCAGGATCAGCGCGTACAGAAGTCCCCAGCCCCGGTTCACGAGCACGGTGCCCCCCGTCCACGTGACGAGCAGCAGGGCCGCGACCGCGCCACTGTCGCCCTGGGCGAGCAGGGCCGCGCCGATCGCGGCGAGACCGACGATCGCGACCGTCCCTTCGCGGCGCAGCGACCCGAGGCGCCCTCCCTTGCTCAGATGCCGGCTCCAGATGATCCACTGCAAGGCGAACGACAGCGGCAGCGCCACCCGCACCGCCGTCTCCCACACCGCCGCGCCCAAGTGACTGCTGAGCGGGGAGGCCCACATCGCGACCGCCACGATCGCCAGCACCAACGAGATGCCCTCCGCCATGGCGCGGCGTCCAGTGGCTTTCGGGCTCATCGAAGTGACGGCTCCGCGCTGCCCCGCCGCCGGCGTGGGCGATCAGCTCGCGGCCGCGATCGATTGCGTCCCGGGCCTGCAGGCCGCACCAGGCTTCGAGCACGACAGCCGCCTCGAGACTGTCCTGCACGGGCCGGCCCAGGCGTGCCTCGACCACGGCGCGAGCCCGCCGCGGGCTCATGGCGCTCATGCTGCCACCACGTCCGTGGTCATCCGGCTGAACAGCTCCCGATAGCCGCCGAGGCAGGCGTCCTTCGTGAACCTGCGCGCGACCCGCTGGTGACCGCGCTTGCCGAGCTTGGCCGCGAGGGCGGGGTTGGTCAGCATCGTCGAGGTGGCGACGGCGATGCCGTGCACGTCGCCCGGCGCCGCCACGATCCCGCAGCCGCGCAGCACCTCGGGCACTCCGCCCACCGATGTCGCCACGACCGGGCGGCCTTGCGCGAGTGCTTCCAGGATTCCCATCGGCAGGCCCTCGGAGATGCTCGTCATCAGCAGCATGTCGGCGACCTGCAGCGCGCCGTTCACGTCGCGCGTGCTGCCCATGAACCTGAAGCGCTCGTCGAGACCCAGCTGCCGGTGCAGGTCCTCACAGGACCTCGCGTAGGCCTCCTGCTCGGGAGACGACGGCCCGTAGTAGAGGAAGCGCGCGTGCGGGACCCGCTCGCAGACCTCGACCGCAACGCGCAGCATCGTGTGCACGTCCTTCAGCGGGTCGATGCGGCCGATCGCCACCACGGTCGCGGCGGCCGGCAGCGGCTTGGGGCGCTTGGGCTCGGCGATGCCGTTGTGGATCACCTGCACCTTTGCACGGGTCGACCCCCATCGCCACGGCCCATTTCGCGTTCGCCTGTGACACGGGGGCCACGACGTCCGCGGCCGCATACGTGGCGAGCGCGAGCCCTCGCGCCAGCCGTGTCGACACGAAGCGCTGGCCGGCGGTCGCGCGGCTGCGAGCGGCGGCGAGGTAGCTCTCACGCACGTACACGCCGTGCTCCGTGAGCAGCACGCGGGTGCCGTGCAGCGCCTTGTGGACCAGCGCCGGGATGCCCGCCCAGCCCGCGCACGTGACGTGCAGCAGATCGGTGTCGGGCGTCGGAGTGCTCGCGGTCCGCGCCACCCAGTAGAGGGTCTGGTACAGCGTCGCAGCTTCGACCGCGTCCAGCTCGGGCGGCCGGGCGGAGCCGTGGGCCTGCTTCGGCGAGCACCTCCTGCAGCGCCCCCAGGAACTGTGTCCACCCGCGCCGGCTGCGAAAGGCCGGCC
The DNA here is from genome assembly GCA_963816975.1 of uncultured Solirubrobacterales bacterium. Taxonomy (GTDB): domain Bacteria; phylum Actinomycetota; class Thermoleophilia; order Solirubrobacterales; family JBBDJG01; genus DASRIA01. The sequence continues at coordinate 399,465 of CAWFMD010000003.1, forward strand.
GCACAGCGCGCGGATTGCGCCGGCACCAGACCAGCGCGTCGACCAGCGCGTCGTGGTCGCCGTCCCAGCCGATCAGGGCTCGCACCAGGGTGCTCGCCAACTCGGCGTTCGCGCGGCCGGGGCGCCGCCTGCGCCGCGGCCGGTCGATCGACCACAGGTCGATGCTGGGGAGCAGCTCCGCGTGCGCGGGCACCTCGAAGGAGCGGCGGTCGCGGTCGTGCGCCGCGACGATCGGGAGGACCTGCCATTTGATCTCGCGGATGCCGTCGATCAGCAGGTCGCACCAGGAGCTGACGCCGCCGATCACGTGCGGGTAGGTCCCCTCGGTGATCAGCAGTACGCGGGCGCCCGGGGCGGAAGGCCGAGACGGGGCAGGCCGGTGCCGAATCGATGTATCGATCAGCACCGCGTACCCCGTTCGCTCGGCAGGTGTGCGCCTAGTTGGTGAGCGTGACGCCGAGCGTCAGCGTGCCGCCCGCAGCGACCGTCGCCCACCCGGACGTCAGCCCCCCATATGGGCCCAGGCCGCCCAGGCCCGTGGCCCCGGCAACCGGGACCTGCATCCTCGTGGATGCGTTCGACTTCACCACCATCTTGCCGTTCTGTACGTACGCGTCCACCTGCGGGGCCAGAGACCCCCACTGGGCCTGCGTCGCGATCAACTCCGCAGCCTCCTTGTGGATCGGCTGCTCGATGGCCGGCTTGAAGTAGGACTTGTACCGGCGCAGGGCCTCGTCCAGCACCTCGTACATGATCCCGTCCTTGGCCAGGTTGGCCTGGTGCATGTAGTGGGGGCGTGGGTCGTTGCCGAGCGTGTGCCGCAGGACCTGTGTGGCCTCCCGGTCGACGTACTCCTTCCAGGTCGCCGGCTTCGAGAAGCAGGTCGTCGTGGACGTGTTCACGCATACGCCTCCCAGCTTCGGCGGCAGGTACAGGTAGTTGTACTCGTCGAGCTGCTCGTTGCGCGTCGCCACGTTGTAGTACACGTTGGTCGGGTACCGCGGCAGGCTCCGGGCGGGCCCGAGTTGCCACTGGGCCGGCCGGCGCGAGTTGTCGTCGCCGAACCACTTGATGCCCGTGTCGGTGAGCACCTGCGCCATGTTCGGGTTGAACAGGCCCGAGTGCTCGCCGGTCACCAGCTCAGCCGGATCGATGGGCAGACCTTTGCTCCTGGCCCAGTCGATGTTCATCTGGATCTCGTCCTTGATCTCCGTGTAGCTGAGGTCGTCGAGGTTCGGGTGGCTGTAGGTGTGGTTGATCCAGTAGAAGTACCGCGCGTCCTTCAGGAACTCCTTCGTGAGGTCGTCCTTGGCGCCGGCCTCGACGCTGCCCTCACCGTTGAAGGCCATGTCGATGCGGAAGGCGTTCTTCTGCGACCACTGCACTGCCTTGTCGACGTCGGACTTGGT
>CAWFMD010000004.1:0-85000 GCA_963816975.1 uncultured Solirubrobacterales bacterium
AACTCGCCGATCAGGCGCTGGCGGCGCTCGCCGCCCCTCTCTATGCGTTCGGCGCGACGTTCGCGCTGCTCAAGGTGATGGCGCTCTTCATGCCGCTGCGCGTGAGCGAGCGCGACGAGGCGCTGGGCCTCGACGTGACGCAGCACGGCGAGGAGGCATACGTGACCGGCGAGGGCGCGATTCTCGTCACGCCGGACGGCGGCTTCGAGGGAGAGTTGCCGGTCGTGCAGCCTGCCTGAGCATGCTCTGAGTATCCTTCGCGCCGTGCAGGAGAACCGGATCGAGGTGGATCGGACGTCCCCGGGTGTGGCCGTGGTCTCAGTTCAAGGAGAGCACGATGTCTACACGGCTCCCTCGATCACCGAGCAGGTCGACGCCCTGATCGGAGAGCGCGTGCCCTTCGTGATCGACCTCACTCCCGCCACGTTCGTGGACTCCTCGGTGCTGCGTGTGCTGCTGGAGGCCCGTAGGCGGGCGGATGAGGAGGGTGTCGGTTTCGCGGTCGCGCTCGGTCAGGACGACTCAGGGGCGGTGCGTAGAGTGCTCGAGGTGACGGGTCTGATCCCCGTCCTGCCCGTGCACCCGGCGCGGGATGCGGCCGTCCAGGCCGCCAGCACCGGACACGTATCGGAATGACGGCGGCAGTCAGCCTGCGACTCCCCGCGCGTCCCGAGAACGTGGCTGTCGTACGCCAGGCTCTGACCGGCCTCGGCGACGCCTTCGACCTGGACGCGGAACTGCTGGGAGACATCAAGACCGCGGTCACCGAGGCTTGCAACAACGTCGTGCTCCACGCCTACGAGGAGTCAGAGGACGGTCTGATGGAGGTCGAGGCCGACTCCGACGGCGTGGGCGCCCGCGTGGTGGTCCGGGACTTCGGAGGCGGCATCCAGCCGCGCTCGATCGCGGTCGAGGAGCGCACGCTCGGCCTCGGCCTCCCGCTGATCGCGACGCTCTCCAGGAGCTTCAGCATCCGCGGTCGCCCGGAGCTTGGCCTGGAGGTCGAGATGTTGTTCGCCCCCAGCGAATACGACGGCTGGGACCCGCTCGACGAGACGACCGCCGCGCGCATCACCCATTCGTTCGACGCGCCGCGCGCGGCCGGCATGCTGATCCAGCCGGGGCCGCTGGTGGCCCCCGTGACGAGTCGCGTGACGGCGATCCTCGCGGCCCGCGCGGACTTCCCGCTCGACCGCCTCGCGGATGCCGTGCTGGTCAGCGACGCGATCGCGGCGCATGCGTCGGAGTACATCGCCGGCGGCGACGTCGGCGTCGAGATCGCCGACGGCGACGGCACGCTTGACTTCCGGATCGGGCCACTGGGCGAGGGCGGCGCAAAGGGGCTGCTGCAGGAGATGGAGGTACCGGGGCTGGGCCAGTCCCTGGAGCGGTTGGTGGACGAGGTCACCGTCGAAAGCGCGGACTCCCCCGTGGCGACGCAGACCGGCCGCGCCGAGTTCCTCGCGCTGCGCATCGGCAAGGGCTAGCGAACGCCCGAGCCGGCCGGCTGACCACGACGTAAGCGAGGATGGAGGCCTGGAAAGCGCGCAGGCCCGGGCGTCGGACCGGGCCTGCACGGCCGAACCCAAGCCTTGAAACCGGGCCATTGCTGGTCCCTGGGCTGGCTCCAAGTTGAGTGCTTGGGATTCCGGGGTTGATTCATACCCAGCGAACCGAGACGGAAACGCGCAGTTTGGGTCACCCGTCAGGCACCTGAATTTCCCGGTCCCATGCGTAGAATCGAGCGCATGAGCGAAATCGCGCGCCCGCTTCGCATCGCGCTTGCCCAGATGAACCCCACCGTGGGCGACATCGACGGGAACGTGCGCATGATCCGGGAGTACCTCGACCGCGCCGTCGAGGAGCGCGCACAGCTGGTCGTGTTCCCCGAGCTGGCCGTGAACGGCTACCCGCCCGAGGACCTGCTGCTCAAGACCCATTTCCTGGCGGCGGGCCGCAGCGCCCTCACAGATCTCGCCCGGCATGTGCGCGATACGGTCGCCCTCGTCGGATTCGCGGAACACGCCGAGGACGTCTTCAACTCGCTGGCCGTGCTCGCCGACGGGGAGGTGCGCGGCATCTACCGCAAGATGTTCCTGCCGAACTACGGCGTATTCGACGAGCACCGCTACTTCCAGGTCGGCGCCGGCCCCGCGATCGCGCGGCTGAACCGCACCACCCTGGGCCTCACCATCTGCGAGGACATCTGGGAGCCGGGCCCGCCCGCCAGCGACCTCGCGCTGGCCGGCGCCGAGGTGATCGTGAACATCTCGGCCTCGCCCTACCACCGCGGCAAGGGGGCCGAGCGGGAGCGCATGCTGATGCAGCGCGCGCGCGACTCGCTGGCCTACATCGTCTACTGCAACGCGGTCGGTGGCCAGGACGAGCTGGTCTTCGACGGCTACAGCCTGGTGATCGACCCCGACGGGGAGCTGATGGCGCGGGGCACGCAGTTCGACGAGCAGCTGCTCGTCTGCGACATCGATCCCTCGACGGCCGAGGCCGCGCGGCTGCGCGACGCGCGCCACCGGCCCGCGGCGCGCACGCGCCGTCCCGGGGTCGCGGACCTGGGGCGCTTTGCGGCCCCCGCGCACCACGACTCCACCAAGGTGGGCGGCCCGCGCGCAAAGCCGCTCGACCCCGACGCCGAGGTCTACGCCGCGCTGTGCCTCGGGCTGGAGGACTACGTCGGGAAGAACGAGTTCGGCGGAGTGCTGCTCGGCCTGTCGGGCGGGATCGACTCCGCGCTGACGGCCTGCGTCGCCGTCGACGCGCTGGGCTCGCAGCAGGTGCGATGCGCGGTGATGCCCTCCCCCCACTCCTCCGCGGAGACGCAGGCCGACGCACGCGCGCTGGCGGACAACCTCGGGATCGAGCGCTTCGAGTTCGCGCTCGAGCCCCTGATGCGCGGGTACGAGCAGACCCTCGCCGACGTGTTCGCGGGCACGCCGCCCGGCGTGGCCGAGGAGAACATCCAGGCGCGGATTCGCGGCAACCTGCTGATGGCGCTGTCCAACAAGTTCGGGTGGCTCGTGCTGACGACCGGCAACAAGAGCGAGTACTCCGTCGGCTACGCCACCCTCTACGGCGACATGGCAGGCGGCTTCGGGGTGCTGAAGGACGTGCCGAAGACCCTTGTGTACCGGCTGTCGCACTATCGCAACGGCCTGGGCAAGCCCGTGATCCCCGCGGGGATCATCGAGCGCCCTCCGTCAGCCGAGCTGAAGCCGGACCAGCGCGACAGCGACTCCCTGCCGCCCTACGACCTGCTGGACGCGATCCTCGAGGCCTACGTCGAGCAGGACCAGGGCCGCGAGCAGTTGATCCGGCGCGGGATGCCCGCCGACATCGTCGATCGCGTGATCCGGATGGTCGACGCCGCGGAGTACAAGCGCCGCCAGGCGCCGCCCGGGATCAAGATCTCCCCCCGCGCCTTCGGCCGTGATCGCCGCCTGCCGATCACGAACCGCTTCAAGGGCTGACGAATATGCCGTCATTTGCCTTAGCCGGCAAATGACGGGAGCTTCGTACCTCAGGCCTGCGGGGCCTCTCGGACCGCGATCGTGGCGCGGATCAGGGCGCAGAGCCTGCCCGCGTCGTCGGTGATCTCGACTTCCCAGACCCAGGCCGTGCGGCCGCGGCGGCGGACCGTGGCGGTCCCGTGCACGTGTCCCTCGGTGATCGGGCGCATCAGGCTGGCGTTGATCTCCTGGCCCAGCGCGACCTGGCCCTGGTCCTTCACGCCCATCCAGGTCCCGAATGACGTGAGCGATTCGGCCAGCGTCAGCAGCGCGCCGCCGTGCACCAGCCCGAACGGCTGGCGCACCTCGTCGGTGACCGGCAGCCGGCCTGCGACGACCCCGTCGCCGGCGTCCTCCATCTCGATGCCGAGCGCCTCGTGCATGTTGGTCGCGGGGATCCTCATGGCAGCACCTTCCCGGGGTTCAGGATCCCGGCCGGGTCGAGGCGCTCCTTCACCGCCCGCAGCCCGTCCACCCCGGTCTTGCCGATCTCGCGGGGCATCCAGGGGGCGTGGTCGCGGCCGATCGCATGGTGATGCGTGATCGTGCCGCCGTTGTCCACGATCGCGTCGCACGCGGCGGACTTGACCGCCCACCACTGCTCCTGCTCCGCGCCCACCTGCTGCGGCGCGATGAACGTGTAGTAGAGCGATGCGCCGTCCGGGTACAGGTGGGAGACGTGGCACATCACGAGGCCGGGCGTCCCCCGCTCCCGCAGCGCCGTCCGCAGTGCGTCCGCGACCGCCCGGTACAGCCGCATCAGCCCGGACCACGAAGCGGCGGTCTCGAGCGTTTCCGCCATCACGCCCCGGTCGAGCAGCGCGTCGCGCAGGTACGGGCCCGCGAAGCGGCCGCGCTTCCACGCGCGCCCGGGACCCGTGCCCAGCGACAGGCCGCCGGCGCGGCGCAGGATGCGCTCGGTCCTCGCGCGGCGCGCGTCGACGTCCCCGCGCTCTCCCTCCCAGCCCAGGATCGCGATGCAGCCGCGCTCGTACCCGCGGGCGCCGATGTAGCGCCGTCCCACGCGGCGTGACACGGAGCCGTCGTCGGAGAGCGTCATCGACAGGCGGGTCTCGTCCGGGTCGGACAGTCGCGCCACGTCGGGTGTCACGTGCCGCTGCTCCAGCGCCCGGAATGCCTCAGCTCCCTCTTCGAAGTCGTGGAACATCCAACCCTCGTAGCGCTCGTGCGCCGGCTGGGGGCGCACCTTCAAGGTGGCTTCGGTGATGACTCCGAACAGCCCCTCCGATCCCACCAGCAGCTGGCGCAAGCCGGGGCCGGCGGCTGTGGCCGGGATGGCCTGCAGCGCGATGTCTCCGCCGGGCGCCACGCACTTGAGGCCCGACACCAGCTTGTCGATCGCGCCGTAGCCGGTCGAGGCCTGGCCCGCGGAGCGTGTCGCCACCCAGCCGCCGACCGTCGCGTACTCCCAGGACTGCGGATAGTGGCCGAGCGTCAGGCCGTGCCCGGCGAGCGCGGCTTCGACCGCTGGCCCGCGCAGGCCGGCGCCCAGCACCGCGGTCAGCGACTGCCTGTCGACGGACTCGACGTGCGCGATGCGTCCCAGGTCGAGGCTGATCACCGCATCGCGGCCGCCGCGCAGCGGCGCGACGCCGCCCACGACGCTCGTGCCTCCGCCGAACGGGACGACTGCGACCTCCTCGTCCACGCACGCCGCGAGCACGTCTCGCACCTCTGAGGCATCGCCGGGGTACACCACCGCGTCCGGCGCGTGCTCCAGCGACCCGGCTCGCATCTTCAGCAGGTCGGGGTAGCTCTTGCCGGCGGCGTGGGTGACGCGCGTCAGGCGATCGTCCCGCACCCACACGTCCCCGACGATCCGCTCCAGTCGGCGGCGGCGTGCCTTTTTCAGGCCCGGGTCGGGGAGCGCGAGCTGGGCCAGCGCAGGCACGGGCACCTCCCGCGCGGGCGCGCCAAGCTCGCCGTGCAATGCCGCCAGCGCCGGCTCGGGGATCTCGGCATGGTGCTCGGGGTCGCCCCACCCCCACCACTTCATCGGCCGCTGGAGCTCAGCCATGCCCGGTCTCGCCGAGTACGTTCGCGAGCCCGTTGAGCGCGCCGTCGAGCTGGTCGCCGGACGCGCGCCTGACCATGAAACCGCCGAGCCGCGACAGCCCGCGCAGTTCCTGGTCGAGCTCCAGCGTGACGCGGGTGCCGGTGCCCGCCTCGTCGAGCCTGACCGTCGTGACCGAAGTCCTGAAGACCTTGTCGAAGGGGGTGTTCTCGATCTCCTGCTCCCACTCGTACTCCTCGGGCTCGCGGGAGCGGCGGCAGCGGAACGCAGCCCGCACGCCCTTGCCGGACGCGGTCTCGAGCACCTCGGTCCAGCGGCTGCCCGCCCCCCGCTCCCGTTCGTGGACGTCCTCCACGCGCGCGACCTTTGGCCACCATCGCGGCAGATGATGCGGGTCGGCGATCACGCGCCATACGGCGCCGCGGTCCGCGGCGATCACCTGAGAGCGGCGCGCCCGCGGCACTACCATCCACCGCCGCCGCGGGCGGCGGTGATGATGATCACTCGGGCACCAGCTTGCGGAGGTCCCGGATCAGCATCAGGTGCTTCAGCTGCGACATCACCGCCGCGAGGCTCTCGAGGTTGTCGACCGCCTCGCGGCGGCGCTCGCGGTTGCGGGAGCGCAGCGCCGGGCCCAGGATCTGCTCGATCAGCACCGCCTCACGGTCCGCCGAGGTGCGCAGCACCCGCAGGTTGCGCGCCGCCACGCCGTAGCGCGCCAGCTCTGCCGCCGTGCGCACGATCTCCCGCTCGACGGCGTCGAAGTCGCGCGCACCGTTGCGCGCGCGCGCCAGCACGCCGTACTCCTCGAGCTCGCGCAGCAGCTGCTGGTCCGCGCCGCTGTACTCGAGCACGTCGTCGAGGGAGTGGCGCTGGCCCGGTCCGCCCGACACCGCCATGCGGCGAGGCCGGGCGTCGTCGTCGGCGGAGTCCTCGCTGTGGGCCGGCGCCGTGCGGCCCGCCGCCAGCTCCTGGCGGATCACGCGCAGCGGCAGGAACTCGTCGCGCTGGAGGCGGAGGATGGTGCGCAGCCGGGCCACGTCGGCCGTGGAGTAGAGCCGGTAGCCCCCCTGGGTGCGGCGCGGCGAGAGCAGCTTCTGGTCCTCGAGGTAGCGGATCTTCGAGATCGAGATGTCGGGGAACTCACGGCGCAGCGTGTCGCACACCGCGCCGATCGTCATCTTCCTGGGGCGATCCCCGAACGGCGCCTCGCGCGCGTGGGTGCGGGCATCCATGGCCATCACCGCTCCAGGTAGGTCAGCTTGTACTTCCCGACCTGCAGCTCGTCGCCGTTCTGGAGCCTGTGCGACTCGATTCGCCGGCGATTGACGTAGGTGCCGTTGAGCGACCCGAGGTCATCGAGGTACAGCCCGTCCCGACGCCGCACCAGCAGCGCATGGTTGCGCGATACCGTCACGTCGTCGAGGAACACGCTCGCCTCGGGGCTGCGGCCGATCGTGACGCGCTCGCCCTCGATCGGGAAGGTCTCCCCCGCACGACCGCCGCCGGTGCGCACGACCAGCGCCCCGCCCTCGGCGGAGGCGACCTCCTCGAGGTCGACCGCCTTGAAGTCCCCGGTCTCGTCGACCTTGTAGGTGATGGTGGTCTGGTCGCCTTCGCGCTCGTCGGCGGTCAGGTGGGCTCCACACTTCTGGCAGAAGTTCGCCCCGGGGTTGTTGATGAATCCGCACTCGGGGCAGTGCTGAGTCGCTCTACCCGCTTCCATCACGTGGGGCGCTCAGTTCTCTTGCGAGTCGAACTCGCCCTGAGCCCGTCCGGCGAGGATGTCGGTCAGCTGCTGGACATCGGCGCCGGTGATGACCGCCTCGCCCTTCTCGCGCTTCTTGCGCAGCCGGTTCACCAGCTCCGCACGCAGGATGTCGATCTTGCCGTGGAGGATGCGGCGCGTATAGGAAACCTTCTCCTCCTCGTCGGTGAGCTTCTGGATCAGCTCCTTGAGCTCTGCATCCGAGAGCGAGCCGAGATCTGGAAACGAGTCCTCCATATTGCTCCTTTGTCGGTCATCTGCGGCCGAATCCCTTGCGGGGGGCAGTCCGGTCGCAAGTCGGCTGGCATCCGGGCCCGGGCGCGAAAGGGCCATCGCTGCCTATCGGATGCGGGGATTATACGTCCGCTTCGGCAAGGGTCGATCAAAGGTTGAGGGTAGGGGTCCCCGCGGTCAGCGGTCGGCGCCGTCCAGCACCTCGTCGAGCAGCGAGCGGTAGCGGCGCGCGAGCTCCGCGGACTCGTCGTCCGTCGTGCCCTCCGCGTAGATGTGGAAGAGCGGCTCGTCCGGGTCCGGGACGAGCTGCGCCCAGCCGCCGTTCTCCTCGACGCGGATTCCGTCTGCCGCCTCGTCACGCACTCCGGTGACGCGCTCGCTCAGCTCCCGCATCGCGAGCCCTTTGAGGCTCCAGGGCACGGGCGCACGCTGATGTATCAGTGCCGACACCGGAATCTCGGCGCGCAGCTCCGACAGCGGCTTGTGCTCGAGCGCGAGCAGCTCGAGCACCTTGGCGATGCTCATGATCGCGTCGAACCCGGGCTGGAACTCAGGGAAGACGTAGCCGCCGTCGGGCGCGCCCGCGAAGATCACGCCGTCCGCGGCGGCCGCCGCGATCAGGCCGGCCTGGGTGATGCCGGCGCGCTCGATCTGCACGTCGTATGCGCCGGCAATCCGCTCGGCCACCCGCGAGACGTTGGCCGGGATCACGATGCGGCCCTCTCCCGCGCGATGCTTGGCGACCAGGCCGATCAGCAGGTGCAGTGTTGTGTCGGGAGGGATCGCGCGGGCCAGCTCGTCGATCAGCACGAGGCGCTCGGCGGCCCGGTCGAGCACGACGCCCAGGTGCGCGCCCATCGCTTCCACCAGGCGGGTCGTCTGTGTCGTGAACGCCGGCAGGTCGGCCGCCAGGATCGCCTGCTCGTCGGGATCGATCACAGAGTGCGTGGAGAAGGACTCCACCCGCAGCGAGCGCAGCAGGGTGGGCATCGAGATGGCGGCGCCCGAGTACCCGTAGTCGAGCGCCATCCGCAGGCGCGCCGCGCGGATGCGCTCGACGTCCACATGCCGGACCAGCTCGGACACGTACGCCTCGGTCACGCGGGGCGGGAACGACAGGTCGCCGAGCTGGTTGAGCAGCGCGCGGCGCACCTCCTGGCGGTTGAAGTACTTCTCGACCTCCTTGCGCGTGGTGTCGCTGGCGAGGATGCCGGTGCCCTCGAAGAACATGATCTGGATGCGCTCGGGATCGCGGTCGGAGATCTTCACGTGGATACCGCCCGGCGCGCTCGTGTTGGCCAGCTCGAACCGGGTGACCGCGCTGGTCGCCACGCGCAGGTCCTCGACCGACACGCCGGTCGCGGTGATGCCCGCGATCATCGCGCGCTTCAGCATGCGTGAGGCCGGGTGCGCGTCGCGGCTGACGACGACCTGGTCGCCGCGCCGCAGCGTCGTGCCGTAGGCCATCGCCAGCCGCGTGGCCGTCTCGGGTGTGATGTCCACGTTCACGATGCCGGTCACGCCTTCGTCGCTGAACAGCGTCGACGTGCCGCGCGGCTGCCAGATCAGGGAGCGCTGCACGTGCGCACCTGTCTCGACCCGCTTGAACGGGTAGATCCGCACGTGCGGGGCGATCGTGGCCTGCTCGCCGATGGAGCACTCATCGCCGACCACAGCGCCCTCCGACACGGAGGCGTGCGCCCGGATCTCGCAGTTCTTGCCGATCAACGCGCCACGCACCTGCGTGCGCGGGCCGAGATAGGTGTTCGCGTCCACGATCGTGAACTCCGTCTCGCAGAACTCCTTCACGATCACGTTGTTGCCCAGCACGGTGTAGCGGCCGATCGAGGCCGATTCGTCGATCGCGCAGTAATTGCCGATCACGGCCGGGCCCTCGACCTGCTCGACCTGCTCCACCAGCGTGCCCTCCCCCACCCACACGTTCTCGCGCAGCCGCACTCCGGGCAGCTGGAGCGAGACCCGGCCGTTGAGGGCGTCCCGGTTGGCCTCCTGGTACTGGATCAGGTTCCCGACGTCCTGCCAGTAGCCGTCCGCCACGAATCCGTAGAGCGGCGCTCCCGCGGCCAGCAGCTTCGGGAACAGCTCCTTGGAGAAGTCGTAAGGGACGTCGTCGGGCACATCACGCAGGACCTCGGGCTCGAGCACGTAGATCCCGGTGTTGATCGTGTCCGAGAAGACCTCGCCCCAGGTCGGCTTTTCGAGGAAGCGCTCGATGCGGCCGTCCTCGGCGGTGATCACCACGCCGAACTCGAGCGGGTCGGGCACGCGCTTCAGCGCAAGCGTCGCCATCGCACCCGTGGAGCGGTGGAACTCGAGCAGCGCGGTGAGGTCCATGTCGGTGATTGCGTCGCCACTCACCACGAGGAAGGTCTCGTCCAGGTACGGCTCCACGAGCTTCACGCTGCCGGCGGTGCCGGCGGGCACCTCCTCGACCGAGTAGTCGAGCTCCAGGCCCAGGTGGGAGCCCTCGCCGAAGTAGCCGCGAATCACCTGCGGCATGTAGGCCAAGGTCGCCACCCCCTGGGTGATGCCGTGCCGGCGCACCAGCTCGAGAATGTGCTCCATGCAGGGCTTTCCCGCGATGGGAACCATCGGCTTGGGCTGGTTGGAGGTGAGCGGGCGCAGGCGGGTTCCTTCCCCCCCGGCCATGACGACGGCCTTCACGTCAGGGCATCTTCCCAGGGAACCGCCGGCAGCGGGCTGCCGTCAAGCGGGGCCCGCCCGGTGCCGATACGAGCGACATGGCCGCGACGCGCCAGCGACTCGGCGCTGCCTGGCCCGCCCGCTCCGAGCGCGACCCGCTCCTGGCCCGGGTGGTCGGGGCTCTGTTCGTGCTGGGCGCCGCGCTGATGACGATCGCGCTGCTGCTGCCCCACCCGGTCGGCAGCGACGACGGCTTGCTGCGCGCGATTGCCGGGCTCGCGTTCGGCGTGGGGGCCGCGCTGTTGGCGGCGGCGCAGCGGACCCCGCCCCCGGTTTCCGGCGCGGCCGTCGCGGGCTTCTCGGTGATGGTCTGCGGCGCGATTCACTTCTCCGGTGTGGCCGCGGGCCTGTACTCGACGATGTTCGTGTGGGCCGTGCTCGTCAGTGCCTACTTCTTTTCCCCGGCCGTCGCGGCCGCGCAACTCGCCTGGCTGCTCGCGTGGCTCGCCGCCGTGCTCTCGACCGTCGATCACGCCGGCGGGTTCTCTCCCCTCACGCGGTGGCTGCTGACCGCCTTCGCGCTGGCGGTGGCGGGCGCGGTGACCGCCTGGCTGGTCGCGCGCGGGAAGGCCACGGAGGACCGCGCCGAGCGCTTCTTCTGGCTCACCCGCGACATGCTCTGCACGGCCAGCCCCGAGGGGCACTTCGTCGAGACGAACCCGGCCTGGAGCGACCTGCTCGGATACTCGCCGGCCGAGCTGCGGGCGCTGCCGTTCCTCGACCTCGTGCACCCCGACGACCGGAAGCGCACGATCGCACAGGCCGAGCGGGTGTTCGGCGGCGAGGACGCCGTGTACTTCCAGAATCGCTACCGCGCCAAGGACGGCACCTGGCGCTGGCTCGACTGGAGCGCGACGTTCAGCCCGGCGCACGGGCTCGTGTACGCGCGCGCAACCGACGTGACCGCGCACAAGCGGCTGGAGTCCGAGCGCGAGGCGCTGGTGGAGACGCTGCGCACCCAGGCCCGCCGGGACGAGCTCACGAAGCTTCCGAACCGGCGCTGGCTCGCCGAGGAGCTGCAGCGCGAGGTTGCGCGCGCGGGCCGCCAGGGCTTCAGCCTGTACCTCACGATGCTCGACCTCGACCGCTTCAAGCAGTACAACGACCGGCACGGGCACCCCGCCGGCGACGCGCTGCTGCGCGAGAGCGCACATCGCTGGATCGCCGCGCTGCGAGCCAGCGACTTCATGGCCCGCTACGGCGGCGAGGAGTTCGTGGTGGTGCTGCCCGACTGCTCGACGGCGGACGCCCGCGTGGTGATCGAGCGGGTACGGGCGGCCACTCCCTTCGATCAGACGTGCTCGGCCGGCATCGCGGTATGGGAGCCGGGGGAGTCTGCTGAGCAGCTGATCGCCCGCGCCGACGCGGCGCTCTACGCCGCAAAGGGGGCCGGCCGCGACCGCACGGTGATCGTGGACAGTGGTCAGGGCCTGCGGCTCGCCGGGCCCTCAGCCTGACCTGCGCGCCCGCAACTCCCGCATGGCGTCCGTCCCGTACTGCACGGTCGCGGCCAGCGAGCCGGCGAGGCCGAGGTACAGGAGCACCTCGTCGAAGCCCTCCCACCCGAACAGCGCCGCCCCCACCGCGCCCATCGTGGGCCACACCGCGATCCGCCCGATCCAGTTGATGTGGAGGTCCAGCCCGGCGCGCAGCCCGGCGGACACTGCCCCCAGCATGAACACCTCGCGCGCCACGAGCGCCCCGAGCGCCCAGCGCGGGAGCAGCTCGAAGTTCCACGTGACGGCGACACCGGTGAGCACCACGAGGCGGTCGATCAGGGGGTCCATCAGCGCACCCAGCCGGCTGTACTGGCCGGTCACCCGCGCCGCGATCCCGTCCAGGTAGTCGGATGTGGCCGCGATCACGTAACAGGTGGTCGCGAGCGGGTCGCGACCGTCGTCGGAGGAGAGGGCGATCGCCGCGAACGCGCCCAGTAGTGCGATCCGCGCATACCCGATCGCGTTCGGGATCGTGAGGGGGCGCAGCGGCGCGCCCGCCCGGGTCTCGGGCGGGTCGGGCCCACCCCTGCGCAGGCCGAACAGACGGCCCACCCCGATGCGTGTCCCCCGCGGCATCAGGGAAGCTCGTCGAACACGGCGCGCAACGCCGCGGCGGCGCCATCGATGGGCACCGCGCGTTGCTCGAGGCCGCGCCGCACCTGCAGCTCGAGCTCGCCCGAATCGAGACTGCGCTTCCCCGCGACGACCCGCAGCGGACAGCCGAGCAGCTCGGCCTCCACGAACTTCTCGCCGGGTCGCACGTCACGCTCGTCGTAGAGCACCTCCAGGCCGGACGCCCGCAGCTCTTCGTAGAGCCGGTCGGCCAGGCTGCGCTCCGCGGTGCCCTCCTTGCCGAGCCCCACGAGGTGCACGTCCCAGGGCGCGATCGAGCGCGGCCACGAGATCCCGTGCTCGTCGGCGGACTGCTCGATCGCCGCGGCGGCGATCCGCGCCGGGCCGATCCCGTAGGAACCCATCACGATCAGCTGCTCCTGGCCATCCTCGTCGAGATACGTGGCGCCGAGCGGCTCGGAGAACCGGGTTCCGAGCTTGAAGATGTTCCCGACCTCGATCGCGGGCTCGATGCGGATCGTGCCGCCCTGCGGGCAGCGGTCGCCCGCCTCCACGGTGCGGATGTCCGCGAAGCGCGCCCGGAAGTCGCGCCCGGGTTCCACGCCGCGCAGGTGCATCCCGCCCTCGTTGGCCCCGGCCACGTACACGCCGGACTCCACGCTGTTGTCGGCCACGACGTCGAGGGAGACGCCCACGGGGCCGATGAAGCCCGGCGGGGCGCCGAACGCCGCCCGGATCTCGTCGTCGGTCGCCGGCCGGGTCTCCTCGCCCAGCGCGTTCTGGAGCTTGATCGGGTTCACGCGGTGGTCGCCGCGCACCAGGGCGAGCACCACGGACCCGTCGGCGCGCACGACCGGCACCGACTTCAGCAGCGTGGCCGGGTCGAGCCCCAGCAGGCCGGAGACCTCCTCGATGGTGCGCGCGTCCGGCGTCTCCACGCGCTCGGGCGCAGGCAGCGGATCGCCGAACGCGGGCATCGGGGGCGTGCCGGTCGCGACCTCGACATTGGCCGCGTATCCGGCTTCCGACAGCGCGACCTCGTTCTCCCCCGCCGGGCAGGGCGCCATGTACTCGTGGGCGCCGTACCCACCCATCATCCCCACGTCGGCCTCGACCTTGTACCAGCGCAGCCCGCAGCGGTCGAAGATGCGGTCGTAGGCCTCGGCGTGCTTGGCGTAGGAGCGGTCCAGGCCCGCCACGTCGCGGTCGAAGCTGTAGGAGTCCTTCATCACGAACTCCCGCGTGCGCAACACGCCGGCACGCGGGCGCGGCTCGTCTCGCTCCTTCGTCTGGATGTGGTAGAGCAGCAGTGGCAGGTCGCGGTACGAGCGCACGTCCCGGGCGATGTGGAAAGTGATGCTCTCCTCGTGCGTCATCGCGAGGACCAGCGGCCGGTCGTTGCGATCCTCGAGCTTGAACAGCTCGGGGATCGCGCTGCGACCGGTCCGGTCCCACAGCTCACGCGGGTGCAGCACGGGCATCGACATCTCCCCCGCGCCGATCCGGTCCATCTCCTCCCGCAGGACCTGCTCGATTCGCCGGTGCACACGCCAACCCGCGGGCAGATAGGTCCACAGCCCGGCGCCGAGCTGGCGGATCAGGCCGGCGCGCACCATCAGGACGTGCGAGCGCGCCTCGGCGTCCGCGGGCGGATCCTTCAGGGTCGGCAGGAAATAGCTGGAAAGACGCGTCATCGGGGCAGGGGCCCCGCGAGTCTAGTGGACCACTATCGGCGACTACCGCTGGCGCGGTCTGTACCGTATGCAGGCGCTTTGGCCCAGCGCTGTGCTGCCGACTCGGTGCTTCCCGCAACGTGCCGAGCAAGCGTGTGTGCAGGCGCAGCGTTGGCGCGACCTTTCGTCCCCTCGTCTGTTCGAGAACTTGTGCTGTCCCGGAACCTGACCCTGACAAGCAAGCTGATCGTGCTGGGCGCCGCGCTCGCGGCGCTGTGGCTGGTGCCGCCCGCACCGGCGATCGCGGAGGTGCCGACGGCCGGCGCGCTCTACGCCAACGGCCCGTCCGGCAGGTATCTGCTCGACGGCACGTGGTACCGGCGCTCTGATCCACGCGACCGCGGCCTCAAGGCAGGCTATCCGCGGGCGCGCGCCGTGTCCGGCTGGCAGACAGTGACGGTGCCCGACGCCGCGAACGCCGCCGACATGTCGGCACGCAGCTACCTCGGGGGCGTGTACTGGTACCGGAAGGACTTCGAGGCGCCGGCCGGCGCCGCGACCAACTGGGTGCTGCGCTTCGAGTCCGTCAACTACCGCATGACGGCGTGGCTCAACGGACGCCGTCTCGGGCGGCACACCGGCGGGTATCTGCCGTTCGAGCTCGAGGCCAAGGGAGTGCGGGCCGGAACGAACCGCCTCGTCGTGCGGGTGGACAGCCGCCGCAGCGAGGCCGCCATCCCGCCGCTCGGCGTACGCGACGGCGGCAAGTACGTGGGCGGCTGGTGGAACTACGCCGGCATCCTGCGCGAGGTCTACCTGCGGCGGGTCGACACGTTCGACCTGGTGAACGTGTACGCGCGCCCGCGGCTGGACTGCCCGACGTGCGACGCGCGCATCTACGTGCGCGCGATCGTGGCGAACATGGAGCGCGTGCCGGCGCGGGCCGAGCTGTCCGCCACGGTCGGCGGCAAGCGGATCCGCTTCACGCCGAAGACGATCGGGGCGCGCGGCTTCCACCTCTTCCGCGGCAGCGCCGGAATCGCCTCGCCGAGGCTGTGGAGTCCCGCGGACCCCCATCTCTACACGGTCGAGCTGGAGGTGTCGCTGGACGGCGAGGTCGTGCAGCGCTACACGCAGCGCACCGGGATCCGCAGCATCGAGCGCGACCCGCAGGGGCGCCTGCTCCTGAACGGGCGCCGCCTGACCCTGCGCGGGGCGAGCGTGCACGAGGAGGATCCCGTACGCGGGGCCGCGCTGCGCCCGGACGAGATTCGCTCGAACTTCGCGCTGCTGCAGGAGCTGGGCGCCAACATGACGCGCTCGCACTACCCGATGCACCCGCTGGCGCTGGAGCTGGCGGACCGCTACGGGATCGTGGTCTGGTCCGAGGTGCCCGTCTACCAGATGCGCGATCAGCTGTTCCGCCGCGCCGCGGTGCGCCGGCGTGCCGTGCAGCAGGTGCGCGACATGGTCAACCGCGATCGCAGCCACCCGGCCGTGATCGTCTGGAGCCTCGGCAACGAGAACACCTCGAGGCCGGGACGCGGCTTCACCCGTTACGTGGGGAGCGCGGCGCGGCTCGCGCGGCGCCTGGATCCCACGCGGCTGGTGGGTCTCGCCTTTCCGGGCTATCCCACGATCGGCAAGCAGAACCTGTACACGAAGCTCGACGCCCTCGGCGTGAACGACTACTTCGGCTGGTACGCCGGGCCGCTGGGGTCGATCACGGACCGCGCGGGTCTCGCGCCGTACCTGCAGCGCCTGCACGACGACTATCGCAAGCAGGCGCTGTTCGTGACCGAGTTCGGGGCCGAGGCCAACCGCCCGGGCCTACCCACGGAGAAGGGCACGTTCGCATTCCAGCGGGACTTCCTTGGTTTTCACCTGAACGTGATCGGGCAGATGGATTTCATCAACGGGGCGCTCGTCTGGGTCCTGCGGGACTTCCGCGTGAAACCCGGCTACGACGGCGGGAATCCGCAGCCCACGCCGCCCTACAACACGAAGGGCCTGGTCGACCAGGCAGGTGCGCCCAAACCGTCGTTCGACACGGTCAAGCAGCTTTTCCGTAATGAGCCGTAGCTAGGCTTCGAGCAGGACCGGCCCTCCGCAGGCAGGCCCGGATGCACGGGGCCACGAAAACCGCAACCTGACGCGCTGCCGTGCGTTTGAGCAATGGGCCGTGACGTCGCGGCCGGATCGAGCAGGGGATCGACACACAATGACCCGAACCGCACGCAACAGTCGCACACGCCGGTTGGCCTTCGCTTCGCTGGGCATGCTCGCGTGTGCTGCCTCGATGCTGGTGCCGGCCTCGCCCGCGGCGGCCAGCAAGACGCAGTGGTCCATGTTCGAGGACCACGTCTACCTCGTGCGGTCCGGCGACGCGGTGCGCGAACAGGCGCTGGACGAGCTCCGCAGCCTCGGCGCCGACACGCTGCGGGTCGAGGTGAAGTGGAGCGAGGTCGCGCCAAGTCCCGCCGCGAAGGCCAAGCCGGCGTTCGACGCGACGAACTCCTCCGCGTATCCCGGCTTCCAGCCATACGACGACCTCGTGCGGAGGGCTGCCGGAAAGGGCTTCCGGATCATGATGACACTCGCTCCCGATGCGCCCAACTGGGCGACGGCCGGCGGTCGCGGCGGAAACTACAAAGTCGATTCCCGGGACTTCGCCGACTTCGCGCGAGCGGTCGCGAGCCGCTACTCGGGCGCGTTCGGCGGCCTGCCCGCGGTGAAGTACTTCTCGATCTGGAACGAGCCCAACCATGTCTTCTTTCTAAAGCCTCGATCGCAATCACCGCGCATCTATCGACGGCTGGTGGAGCGTGGCATCTCCGCGTTGCGCGCCACGGCGGCTGCGGGGACCCGGATCTTCGTCGGTGAGTTGGCGCCGGTGGGCACCGCCACCAAGGTGCTCGGCCCCAGGCGGTTCATCCAGGGGTGGCTGTGCCTGGACAAGCGCTTCAAGCGGCTGCGCGGCCGGGCTGCGCGCAAGGCCGGGTGCAGAGGCTTCAAGAAGGTCAGGGCGCACGGGTTTGCGCATCACCCGTATGGGCCGACCGGGTCGGTCCCGGCGCGCCGCGACATCATCAACATCTCCGTGATCCGGCGGCTCGGGAGCGTGCTGGACAAGGCTGCTCGCGCGGGCCGCATCCCGCGCCGCCTGGCCATCTACAACACAGAGTTCGGCTTCCAGACCAATCCGCCCGACCCGTTCATCTCGACGTCGCCCGCGCGGCAGGCGCAGCTGCTCAACGACAAGGAGGAGTACTCCTACCGTTACTCGCGGCTGAAGAGCTACTCGCAGTACCTCCTGTACGACGATCCGGCCCGGGCGGGCCCCTCCGCGCTGAAGTGGGCCGGCTTCCAGACCGGGCTGAAGAACTTCAACGGAACCCTGAAACCCTCATATGACGCCTACAGGCTGCCGATTGTCGTAAAGAAGCGCGGCAGGCGCGTGCTGATCTGGGGTCGCGTGCGGCCCGGCAGCGGCACCAGGGTTGCGCAGCTACAGCGCAAGCAGGGAGGCTCTTACGTGAACGACGGATCCCCGATCTCGACCAACTCCCGCGGTTATTTCACCGTCCGCCGCTCCAAGCGCGCGCGCTACCGCTTCGTGGGGTTCGCCGTCCAGGGCGGCACGCCGCTCGGCACCAGCAGGAGCGCGAGGGCGCCGAAGTGAGAATTCGCCTCACCGTCCTGGGCCTCTCCGCGCTGGCGGCGTTGGCTGCGCTGCCGGGCGCGGCCTTTGCCTCACGCTCGCAGATGTCGGTGTTCGAAGACCACACGGCCCTCGTGAAGTCGGGCGACGAGACGCGTGCCCGCGTGCTGCAGGAGATCCGCGGCGACCTCGGCGCCGACACGCTGCGCATCGAGGTGAAGTGGAGCGAGATCGCTCCCGAGCCGGGCGCCAAGACGAAGCCGGACTTCAACGCGTCGGACCCGCTGGCCTACGCGTCGGGGCCGGATTCCTACCCCGGCTGGTACCCGTACGACGATCTCGTGCGGCGCGCGACCGGCCTCGGGTTCGGGATCATCATCACGATCACCGGCGACGCTCCGCGCTGGGCGACCGAGGGCGGCCTCGGCAACACGTTCGAGACGGCCAACCGGCGTGTGATCGCAAGCGAGTACGGCCAGTTCGCGGCCGCGGTCGCAAAGCGCTACTCGGGCCAGCTGCCCGATCTGCCCGCGGTGAAGTACTTCTCGATCTGGAACGAGCCGAACCACCGCAACTTCATCAAGCCCACGAAGGACGCACCCCGGATCTACCGGGACCTGGTGAACGCCGCGATCCCGCAGATCCGCGCAAACGCGGTGGGCGGCGCCAAGATCCTGGTCGGCGAGCTGGCGCCCGTGGGCCGCGCCCCCAAGGCGATGGGGCCGACCGAGTTCCTGCGCAAGTGGCTGTGCCTCAACAAGCGCTTCAAGCGCACCTCCAGCGGCGCCGGCTGCGGCGGCTTCCAGAAGATCGCCGCGCAGGGCTTTGCCCATCACCCCTACGGCCCCACCAGCCTCGTGCCGCGCAAGCGCGACATCATCAACCTGCTCGCGATCCGCCAACTCGGCAAGTACCTGGACCAGGCTGCGCGGGCCGGCCGCATCACCGCGAGGCTGCCGATCTACAACACCGAGTTCGGGCTGCAGAGCAACCCGCCGGACCGGACCGTCAGCACCAGCCTCGCGCGCCAGGCGGCGCTGATCAACGAGAAGGAGGAGTACGCGTACCGCTACTCCCGCCTCAAGAGCCACTCGCAGTACCTGCTGGTCGACGACCCCGCGCGTCCCGGCCCGCTGTCGGTCAAGTGGTCGGGTTTCCAGACCGGCCTGCGCTTCGCCGACGGGCGCCGCAAGGCCGCATACAACGCCTACCGGCTCCCGATCGTGGTCAAGCAGCGCAGCTCCGGCGTGGCGATCTGGGGTCGTGTGCGGCCCGGGTCGGGCATCCGCTCGGTCCAGCTGCAGAAGGGCCGCCGCAACTCCGGCCCGCGGGTGAGGACGAACTCGCTGGGCTACTTCGATGTCAAGCGCGCGGCCACGGGCAGCTATCGCTTCCGGGCCTATGACGCCGACGGCCGGCTGCTGGGCACCAGCCGCACCGCGAAACCGATTCCCGGATAGCCGATGCACGCTCTCCGCCTCCTGGTGGCGGTGGGTGCGTCGGTCCTCCTCCTGCCTCCGGGCTCAGCGATCGCCTCACGCTCCATGTGGTCCGTGTTCGAGGACCACACGGCGCTCGTGCGCACGACCCCGGCCGAGCGCCAGCGCACGCTCGAGGAGATCCGGCTGCGGATGGGCGCCGACACCCTGCGAGTCGAGGTCAAGTGGAACGAGGTCGCGCCCCAGCCCTCCGCCCGCACGAGGCCCGGCTTCGACGCGTCCAACCCGGCCGCGTACCCGGGGTTCTTCCCCTATGACGACCTGATCACCCGCGCGCGGGCGCTCGGCCTGCGCGTGATCGTCACGATCACCGGTGACGCTCCGCGCTGGGCCACGGCGGGTGCCCGCGGGCGGAGCTTCCGCACCGCCAACTGGAAGGTCAGCGCCCGCGAGTACGGGCGCTTCGCGACCGCCGTCGCGCGGCGCTACTCGGGGCGCTTCGCGGGGCTGCCCGCGGTGCGCTACTTCACGCTCTGGAACGAGCCCAACCACCGCAACTTCCTGAAGCCCGTGTCGCAGGCACCCCGGCTGTACCGCAACATGGTCGATGCGGCCCTGCCACTCGTGCGGCGCCACGGGTCCGGCGGCGTGCGGGTGCTGGTGGGCGAGCTGGCGCCGGTCGGCCGCGCGCCGATCGCGATGGGCCCCAAGGAGTTCTTTCGCAAGTGGCTGTGCCTCGACCGGCGCCTGCGGCGCACCCGCCGCGGCAGCGGCTGCCGCAAGTTCAAGCAGATCAAGGCGCAGGGCTTCGCCCACCACCCCTACGGCCCCACCAGCCGCGTCCCGCGCAAGCGCGACGTGATCAACATGCTCGCGATCCGCACGCTCGGCGCCTACCTGGACCGCGCCCGGCGGGCGAAGCGCTTCAGCCGCCGCCTGGGCATCTACAACACCGAGTTCGGCTTGCAGAGCAACCCGCCGGACCGCTTCGTCAGCACCAGCCTCGCGCGCCAGGCGGCGCTGATCAACGAGAAGGAGGAGTACGCGTACCGCTACTCCCGCCTCAAGAGCCACTCGCAGTACCTGCTGTTCGACGATCCCGCGCGGCGCGGGTCGCTGCGCGTGAAGTGGTCCGGGTTCCAGACGGGCCTGCGCTTCGCCAGCGGCCGTGCCAAGCCCTCCTACAACGCCTACCGGTTCCCGATCGTGGTCAAGAAACGGCGGCGGGGCGTGTACGTGTGGGGCCGCGTGCGGCCGGGCACCGGCCGGCGGTACGTGCGCATCCAGCGCCGCGGTGGCAGCTTCGGGCCGCGCACCAAGACGAGCGCGCGCGGGTACTTCGGCGTGCAGCGCCGCGTGTCGGGCCGCTACCGGTTCAAGGCCTACGACGCCGAGGGTGCCCTGCTGGGGACCAGCCGCACCGCCAAGCCATGACCCGTGCCGCGCTGGTCGCGCTGGCGACCGCCACGGCGGTGGCGCTCGGCGGCTGTGGAGGCACGGCGGAGCGCGGGCCCACCGCCCGCTCGCAGCTGTCGGTGTTCGAGGACCACGATGCGCTCGTGCGCGAGGGTGAGGCCCGGCGTGCCCAGACCCTGGCAGAGCTGCGCGCGCTCGGCGTGGACACGCTGCGCATCGGGATCAAGTGGAACGAGGTGGCACCCCGGCGCGGCATCTACTCGGGCTGGAGCGCGTACGACGACCTGCTGAGCCGCGCCCGCGAGGGCGGGTTTCGCGTGATCGCCTATCTCGCCCCCGACGCGCCGCGCTGGGCGACGGCCGCGCGCGCGGCGGTCACCGCGGAGAACGTCAACACGCGTCCCGATGCGGGCGCCTTCGGCGACTTCGCGGAGGCCGTCGCGCGCCGCTACCGCGACCGGGTCGACTGGTTCTCGATCTGGAACGAGCCCAACCACGTGCTGTTCCTGAAGCCCCAGCGCGAGGCGCCGCGGATCTATCGCGCGCTGGTGGCGGCGGCGCTGCCCCGGATCGCCGAGCACGCGCCGGACGCACAGGTGCTGGTGGGCGAGACGGCGCCCGTCGGGAGGCCCGGGACGACGATCGGGCCGGCGGAGTTCATGCGCCGGTGGCTGTGCCTCGACCAGGACTTCCGGCGCGCCCCGTTGGACCGCGGCTGTGCATCCCTGGGCCGCTTGGACGTGGACGGCTTCGCCCACCACCCCTACGGCCCCACGCAACGCGTGCCGGCCAAGCAGGACATCGTCAGCCTGCTGGTGATCCGGCGGCTGGGCCGCTACCTGGACCGCGCCGCGCGGGCGGGCCGGCTACCCGCGGGCCTGCCGATCTACAGCACCGAGTTCGGGCTCCAGAGCAACCCGCCCGACCCCACGGTGAGCACGACCCTCGCGCGCCAGGCAGCCCTGATCAACGAGAAGGAGGAGCTGTCCTACCGCTACCCGCGCCTGCGCAGCTACTCGCAGTACCTGATGCACGACGATCCGCCGCGCCCGGAGGGCGTGGACGAGCGCGCCGTCTGGTCGGGCTTCCAGACGGGGCTGCGGTTCACCGACGGGCGCCGCAAGCCTGCATGGCGCGCGTACCGCCTTCCGATCGTCGTGCACACCCGCGGCGCCGGCCGCGTGCTGGTGTGGGGCCGCGTGCGTCCCGGGAAGGGCCGGCGCACCGTGCGCCTCGAGCTGCGCCGCGGCGCCCGGTGGGTGCCCGCGCGGCGGGTCGACACCGACGACGCCGGGTACTTCGAGACCCGCCTGCCAGCGGCGCCGCGGTACCGCTACCGAGCGTTCTCCGGCGACCGCGCACTCGGCACGAGCCGCGCCGCCACCCCGATCGACTAGGTCTGCGCGCGGTTGAACCGGCGCCCGGCGACGGCCTCGGGTTCGGCCTCGGGCACGGCGATCGGGTCGTTCTCCGCGGCCTCCGCGGCGGCCTGCTCCATCGCGGCAATGCGCTCGGGGGTGAGCTCACCGGCGTTCTCGCGCTCGATCTGTGCGAGCCACTCGGCTGCCTCGGCGGCCTTGCGGGCGTCGGTCTCGACGCCGCCGCGCGCGAGCGACTTGTCGATCTCGGCGAACAGCTCGTCCACGAGCCGGTCCTGTGCGACCTTTCGCAGCGGCTTGCCGTGGGCGAAGATCATGCCCTCGTGCTTGGCCCCGGTGATCCCGAAGTCCGCGTGCGAGGCCTCGCCGATCCCGTTCACTGCGCACCCCAGCACCGCCACCTCGATCGGCTGCGGGTAGCGCTCCAGCCGCCGCTCGATCTCGGCCACGACCGTGTCCATGTCGAACTGGAGGCGCCCGCAGGTCGGGCAGGCGATCAGCACCGGACCGCGCTCGCGCAGCTGGAGCGCCTTCAGGATCTCCCAGGCGACCTTCACCTCTTCCTCGGCCTGGAACGTGGACAGCGAGATGCGGATCGTGTCCCCCACCCCCTCCGCGAGCAGCGTCCCGAGGCCGACGGCCGACTTCAGCGAGCCGGACCACTTGGTTCCGCTCTCCGTCACGCCGAGGTGGAGCGGATAGTCGATGCGGCCCGCGAGCAGCCGGTTGGCCGCGATCGTGTTGGGCACGCTGGTCGACTTGACCGACACCTTGAAGTTCTCGAAGTCGAGGTCCTCCATCATCTCCACGAACTCGACGGCGGCGCGCACGAGCGCCTCGACGGGATCCGTGCGCTCGAGGTCGTGCAGGTGCTTGGGCAGCGAGCCCGAGTTGACGCCGATCCGCATCGGCGTGCCGGCGTCGGTCGCCCGGCGGGCCACCTCCGCGACCTTCTGGCGGCCGCCGATGTTCCCGGGGTTCAACCGGATGCAGTGCGCCCCCGCGTCGATCGCCTTCAGCGCGAGCGTGTGGTTGAAGTGGATGTCCGCGATCACGGGCACCGGCGAGCGCGCGACGATGGTCTCCAGCGCGACGGCGTCCTTGTCGCGCGGCACCGCGACCCGCACCAGCTCGCACCCGGCCTCGACCATGCGGCCGATCTGGGCGAGCGTCGCCTCGACGTCGCTGGTGTCGGTCTTGGTCATCGACTGCACGACCACGGGCGCGCCGCCGCCGACGGGCACGCCGCCGACCCAGATCTGGCGCTTGGAGGCCATGCAGCCATGTTACCGGCGGGTCGCGGCCGTCCGGATAGCCTGCCCGATGTGTGGCGGCACGTGCGCGCGGTGGGGCTGCTCCCGGGCCTGGGGGTCGTCGGGGTACCGGCGGCGATCCTGGCAGTCACGGACTTCGAGGTCGGATGGGGGCTGGCCGGCGCGCTGCGCGTCCTCCCCGTGCTCGCGGGCGCAGCCATGCTGGGCGCCGGCCTCACGCTGATGTACCGCACGATCGCCCTGCTTGCCCGCACCGGCGAGGGCACGCTGGCGCCCTGGGACCCCACGCGGAAGCTGGTCGTGCGCGGGCCCTACCGGTTCGTGCGCAACCCGATGATCACCGGGGTGCTGGCGGTGCTCCTGGGCGAGGCCGCGGTGGCCGGTTCGCTCGCCGTGGCCGCGTGGGCGGCGGTGTTCTTCGCGGTCAACGCGGTGTGGTTTCCGCTGATCGAGGAGCCCGGGCTCGCCCGGCGCTTCGGGCGCGACTACGAGGACTACCGCCGGCACGTGCCGCGCTGGATCCCGCGGCGCACGCCGTGGCCGCGCTGAACGCCGTCCTACTTGGCGCGCTCGATCTCTTTTGCCAGTCGCTCGGTCTCGCGCAGCGTGTCGCGCTGCTGCTCGATCAGCCGGTCGACCCGCTCTTGCAGGTCGCTGGGCGCGTCCTGCCCTGACTGCGCCGGCGAGCGATCGCGCGCCGGAGCAGCCGGTTGCCCGGTCGCTCCCTGCGTCCCGGACTGCTGCCGGGGTTGGGCGTCCGGATCGAGGTCGCCGCTCGCCAGGTAGCGCAGCACCGCCCGATCGGCCGACGGGTCGGTGTCGTTGTCGAAGATCGCCACCACCTTGTTGCGGGCGGCGTCCACGACCACGCTCTTCGACACCGAGTTGCCGTTCTCGGGGATCACCGAGACGAGATACAGCAGGCGGCCGTCGACGAACACCGGGCGCGGCTCCACGACCTTGAAGCGGCCGTCGGTGCCCTGGTCGCCTTCGCCCGCGAACACCACGCCGGGAATCGAGACCGATCGCACCGTCTGGATCGCGCGGCGGTTGCCGCTGATGCTCGCGTTGCGCGGCACGCGCCAGATCTCGGTCTCCCCCGTGACGGTGTCCGTCAGGAAGATCGCATTGGCCGCGAAGGCCTGGCCGTATGGCTCGGCCACCGTCACCCACTTGACGCCGCGCTCGCCGAAGTCGATCAGGTAGGGCTGCCGGTTGTTCTCGGTGTCGCTGATCTGGGTCTGCTCCTCGTGCAGCACGAACCGGTTCCAGATCCCGCGCTTGTAGGCGTAGGCGTCCTGGATGCGGCGCGCGAGCGTGTCCGGGAAGAGCCGGCCGGTGGAGGCGATCTCCGGCCGGCTGCGGGCCTCGTCGGGAGAGAGGTCCTCGATCTCTCCGTCGGGATGCACGACGAACACGCCGCCCAGCACAGGCCGGCGGATCAGCCATCCCTTGTACGAGACGTAGGGCACGATGATGATCGGGCGTCCTTCACCGTCGAGTGCAGCGACGGGATTGACGAGGTCGATCAGGTAGTGGCGTTTCAACAGCCGCCAGCGCAGGTTGTCGGTCAGCAGCTGGCCGGGCGCGACCTCGAACTCGGCGTCACTCTGCCGCACGCGGCGCACGGTCGACTCCGCGTTCAGGGTGACCAGCCCCTGGCTCTTCTTCGAGAAGACGCGGAAGGCGCCGTCGGGAGTCCGGAAGGCGGTCCAGGCCAGGCCCGTCGGAGTCACCACGCTGCGAAAGTCGGTGAGCTTCTCGGTCGGGGAGTTGAAGCCGCTCGAAGCGATCTCGACCGCGACCTCCTGCGGCACGAGGCGCACGACGCCGCCCTCCGGAAGCGATGGGATCGACGCGTACTCCGTGTTGCTGTAGATCGCACGGTTGGTGAGCGGGTTCTTGAAGATCGCGCCCAGCACGAACGAGGCGAACGCGAGCCCGATCACCACTCCCACGCCGGCGCCGACGGAGGGCAGGCGAAACGCAGCCCCGTCGGGCTCGTCGCGCTCGCCGCCCGTCAGCAGCTCGAGGTCGCGCCTGCTCAGCTTGGAGCTGCGAAAGCGGCGCACGCCGAACCCGATCGCCAGGATCGCAAGGGGCGGGAACCACACGATCGGGCTCGTGTAGAAGAACATCGCGAGCCCGTGGAAGATCGGCCGCACCCACCACAGGAGGAGCAGCCCGAGCAGCGCGACGATCAGGACCGGCGAATACCTACGCGACACTCGTCCAGCCTATGGCAGGGGGAGGGCGTCCGAGGCGGTGGGCGGCAGCGTGGGTGACAACGTGCCCGAGGCGGTGCACAGCTGCGCGAGCAGTTCGTGCATGCGGACGCGCTCGCGCTCGGCCGCCGCGGTCCGGCCCCGACCGGTGCGCTTGTCGGCGAGGTTGTGCGCCTCGTCGGGGTCGCGCTCGAGGTCGTACAGCTCGTACTCGGGCGCGACGCCTCCCGTCGGGTCGAGGTAAACGGCGTACTTCCAGCGCGTGTCGCGCGCGCAGCGGATCCGGTTCGGCTGGCCCGGCACCTCCTGGAACGCCGTCGCCGCCTGGTGGTCGTCATACGTGAAGAGCACTGCGTCGCGCAGCCGCTCCGCGTCCCCGCGCAGCAGCGGGCCGAGGTCGAGCCCGTCGAACCGCTCCGGCTCCGGGGCCGCGCCCGCGAGGCCGAGGAACGTGGGAACGAGATCGACCAGCGAGACCAGCGCGTCGCTGGCCCGCGCCCGCGGGAACAGCACAGGGTTCGAGACAACCAGCGGCACCCGGATCGTCTCCTCGTAGGCGTTGAACATCTTCTGGCGCAGCCCGCCGTGCGACAGGCCCAGCTCGCCGTGGTCGGACGTGCGGACGATCACAGTGCGCGAGCGCAGGGATCCGGGGTCCCCGGGATCGCCGAGCGCCGCCAGCAGGCGGCCGATCTTCTCGTCCACCACACGGTGCAGGTGGGCGTAGAAGTCGACGTAGTCCTGCTGCTCACGGGGCCCGCGCAGGGCCCCGATGTACGACGTCTGGCCCAGCTTCATCAGCGACTGGACGGTCGGCTTGTCGCGCAGGTCCTCGTCGATCGTCGGCGGCAGCGGCACACCCAGGCCACGGAACTCCTCCACCGCATAGCCGCCGCGCTCGAACGAGGACGGGTACCCGAGCACGTCGTGCGGGTTGACGAGCGAGAAGACGAGGCAGAACGGCTCGGGGAGGCTCTCCTGGGCGAGCCACGCCTCCATCTGGCGCGTGTAGTCCTCGTCCCAGCCCTCGTGCGTCGTGCCCGCGTTGCCGCCGCCGAACGTCTCCGCCTTCGCGTCGCCGCCGGCGTCGGGAGGCTCCCAGCCGGCGAACCCGTAGTCGCGCTCGATGCGGGCGGAGTCCGCCGCGCTCCACTCACGGCCGTCGAGCGGCTTCGACAGGTGCCACTTGCCCTTCAGGGCGACGTGGTAGCCGCGCCTGCGCAGGAGCGTCGCCAGGGTTTCGAACCCCGGCGCCAGCTGGGGCTCGTTCCCGCTCTTGGGGCCCAGCCGGAACAGCCCGCGGCCGAAAGCGCGCGCCAGGCGCGGCCGGGGGACCTCGCCACTGCGCGCGAGCCCGGCGACGGTCCGGAGCACCGCGGGGAGGTTGCGCGGGTTGGGGAACAGATCGCCGACGGTCATGGTCAGCGTGACTCCGTGACGCGATGGGAATGTCCCGGTCAGGAAGCTCGCGCGGCTCGGCGAGCACATCGCGGTGGCGATGAAAGCACGTGTGAAGCTGATCCCCGTCCGCCGCAGCTCGGCGTCGTTTGGCGTCAGCGCGTCGAGCCACGCCGGGTCGTGCGGCCAGTGCTGAGGCGCGCGCTGCTGGTCGGTGACGAGCAGGATCAGATTGGGCGGACGCTCGGGCATCGCAGCCATACTCGCGCAGCGCCGCTCCTACTTCGCGTACATCGCCTCGATCTGCTGTGCGTAGCGTTGGGCGATCGGCTTGCGCTTCAGCTTCATCGTCGGGGTCAGCTCCTCCCCACCCGGCAGCCAGTCCGTGCCCAGGATCGTGAACTTCTTGATGCCCTCCACCTGCGAGACCTGGGCGTTGGTGTCGTCCACTCCGCGCTGGACCGCAGCGCGCACCGCGTCGTTGCCCGCGAGCGCCTCCAGCGACGTGTCCTCGATCCCCTGGCCCGCGGCCCAGACCGGCGCGATGTCGGCGTCCAGCACGATCAACGCGGACAGGTAGGGCTTCTGGTCGCCGATCACGCAGGCGGTGCCGATCAGCGGGTGCGCCTTGAGCTTGGACTCGAGGTTCGCGGGCGAGATGTTCTTGCCGGCCGCGTTGATGATCAGCTCCTTCTTGCGGTCGACGATCGTCAGGTAGCCGTCGTCGTCCAGTTCCCCGATGTCGCCGGTGTGCAGCCAGCCCTCGGCGTCGATCGCCTCGGCGGTCTTGTCGGGCATGTTGCGGTAGCCCTTCATGATCTGCGGTCCCCGGATCAGCACCTCGCCGTCGTCGCCAAGCTTCAGCTCCATGTTCGGGGCGACCTGCCCGACCGTTCCGATCTTGATCGCGCCGGGCAGGTTCACCGTGCCGCTGCCGCAGCTCTCCGACAGGCCCCACAGCTCCGCCACGGGCACGCCGATCGCGTGGAAGAACTCGAGCACCGCGCGCGGCGTCGGTGCGGCGCCCACGTACACGGCTTCGAGCTGGTCCAGCCCGAGCTGCGCGCGCAGCTTCGACAGCACCGCCGCGTCGGCCTTCGCGTGCTCCTGGGCCAGCTCGTCGGGCACCGGCTTGCCGGCCTGCTCCAGCCGCACCTGCTGATGGCCGACCTCGATCGCCCACTGCAGCGCGCGCTTGCGCTCCGCGTCGGACTCCCCCTCGACCATCGCCTCGAGACCCGCCTTCAGCTTCTCCCAGATGCGCGGGACCGCGAAGAACCAGCTGGGCCGCACCTCCGGCAGGTACGCGATCACCTCACGCGGGTTCGGGCAGCAGGTCACCGAGTGGCCCAGCACGATCGGGATGTAGTGGCCGGTCGCGCGCTCGGCGATGTGCGCCATCGGCAGGTAGGAGACCACCCGCGCCCCCTGCGGGAAGTCGATCACCTCGTCGAAGCCGCGCACCGCGCTCATGATGTTGTCGTGGGTGATCTGCACGCCTTTCGGCGGTCCCGTGGTGCCCGACGTGTAGATCAGGGTGAGCAGGTCCCCCGGCTCGACCATCGCGCGTGAGCGCCGGACCTGCTCCGTGTCTCCCTCGGTTGCCTGCAGCTCGGAGAACGGGATCGTGTCGCGCTCGGAGCCGTCGCCGTCGACCAGCACCACGTGCTTCACATTCGGCGCGTCGGCCAAAGCGACCTGCACGTCTTCGAGGAAGCCCGGCTCGGTCACGATCAGCTCGGCACCCGAGTCGTTCACCTGGTATGCGATCTGCTCGGGCGCAAGCGTCTGGTAAAGGGAGAAGGGCGTCGCTCCGAGGCTCATGGCAGCCGTGTCGGCCAGGTGGAACTCGGGTCGGTTGGTGAGCATCAGGGCGACGATGTCGCCCCGGTCCACGCCCAGCCCGCGCAGCCCCAGCGCGACGCGGTCGACCTGCTCCAGATAGTCACCCCACGTGGTCTCGGACTCGCCGCCGCGCGTGCGCAGCGCGACGCGCTCCGGGTGAGCGAGGGCGGTCAGCTCGAAGGCCTCGGCGACCGTCGATCCCTCCACGCCCTTGGGACGGGCTGCCTTGTCGGCCGTTGCGCGTTCCATACCTCTCCTCTCCTCCAAAAGAGCCTGAGGTTCGAGCATATCGACCGCCGGGTCAGCGCTGGCCGAAGCCGTCCCCCGTCAAGCGCCCGATGTCGTTCGACAGGCCCACCACGAACAGGAAGATCACCAGCATGAAGCCCAGCACCCCGCTCTGCTCCATGATCCGGTACGGGACCGGGCGGCCGCGCACCTTTTCCACCAGGCTCCAGAAGATGTGGCCCCCGTCGAGGGGCAGGAACGGGAACAGGTTGATCACCGCCAGCGAGAGGCTGATCAGCGCCAGGATCGTGAAGGCGCGGCGCAGGTCGAACTGGAAGGCCTGCCGGGTCACCTCGTAGCTGCCCACCACCCCCGAGATCTCGTCGCGACGATCGGGATTGAAGATCTGCGCGATGACCCGCACGGTGCCGGTGGTGACGGTCCACATCAGGTCGACTGAGAGGTCCGCCGCCTGCGGAATGCTCGGGTCCAGCGGCCGGCGCCCGAACGAGAAGCCGATCACGGTGCGGCCGGCGCCGCGGTCGTAACGCGGTCGCACGCGGATCGTCTGCACGCGCCCGTCACGCTCGATGCGCAGCACGGCCGGCGTCTTGGCGCGGCAGCCGGGCCGTGCCTCGCCCGCGCACCGGTGGCTCGAGATCTGGCGCGCCAGCGCCGTCGGGTCGGTGCTGCGCACGCCGTCGACGGAGATGATGCGGTCGGCCGGCCGCAGCGCCTGCGCCGCCGCCGAGCGGGGCGTGATGTCGGCCACGCGCGGCTCCACCTCCGCTGCGCCGAATGCGAGGAAGAAGAGGATCACGAACGCGATCACGAGGTTCACCGCGGGTCCCGCGGCGATCACCAGCACGCGCTTCCAAACGGGCTGGTGGTAGTAGCCGCGCGGCGCGACCTCCGGCGGCAGCTCCTCCTCGGGGTTCATGCCGGTGATCTTCACGAAGCCGCCGAGCGGCACCAGGCCCACGCAGTACTCGGTCTCGCCGCGGCGCCTGCGCACGAGGTAGGGCGGAAAGAACAGCGAGAACCGCTCCGCGCGCATGCCCACCGCCTTCGCGGCCGTGAAATGGCCCAGCTCATGCAGGAGGATCAGCGCGGAGAAGCCCGCGAACGCCAGCAACCAGCTCAAGCGCGCACCGCCAGGCGCTCCACGAGTGCCGCTGCCGTGCGCCGCGCCTGGGCGTCGGCGTCGTACAGATCGTCGAAGCTGTGCACGGGAACGGCCGCGCTCGCGGCGAGGGTGCCCTCGATCACGCGCGCGATGTCCAGGAAGCGCAGTTCCTCGGCCAGGAAGGCGTGCACCGCGACCTCGTTTGCGGCGTTCAGCACGCAGGGAGCGGTGCCGCCGGCGAGCCCCGCTTCGCGCGCGATCGCCAGGCAGCGGAACGTGTCGAGGTCGGGTGGCTCGAACGTCAGGCGTCCGACCTCCGCGAGGTCAAGCGACCGCACCGGCACATCCGCGCGCTCGGGATGATGCAGCGCGTAGGAGATCGGCACCCGCATGTCCGGGTGCCCGAGGTGCGCCAGCGTCGCGCCGTCGTTGAGATGGACGAGCGCGTGCACGATGGACTCCGGGTGTACGACCACCCCGATCTGGTCGTAGGGCAGCCCGAACAGGTGGTGCGCCTCGATCACCTCGAGGCCCTTGTTCATGAGGGTGGCGGAATCGATCGTGATCTTGCCGCCCATCTCCCAGGTCGGATGGGCGAGCGCGTCGCGCACCTCGACGTTGCTCAGTTGCGCGGCCGTCATCCCCCGGAAGGGGCCTCCGGAGGCGGTGATCGCGACCCGGTCCACCGTTCCGGGCGCCTGCGCGCGCAGCAGCTGGTACAGGGCCGAGTGCTCGGAGTCGACCGGGATCACGCGGGCGCCCGTCGCCTCGGCGAGCTGCATCACCAGGTCTCCCCCGACCACCAGGCTCTCCTTGTTGGCGAGCCCGACATCGATCCCCTCGCCGAGCGCCGCGACGGTGGGCGCCAGGCCCGCGGACCCGACGAGCCCGTTCAGGACCAGGTCCGCGCCGGATTCCGTGATCAGGCGCACCAGTCCCTCCGCACCGCCCAGCACCTCGCCGCGCCAAGCGTCACGGGCCTCGCGCGCGGCCGCCTCGTCCTGCAGGCTGACCCGTGGCACGCCGAACTCGGAGGCCTGCGCCAGCAGCTGCTCCCAGCGCGTGGCGGCCGCCAGCCCGACGACCTGGATGTCCTCGCTGCGCGCGACGACGTCGAGCGCCTGCACGCCGATCGAGCCGGTGGAGCCAAGGATCACGAGCTTCCTCATGCGGGATCTAGTGTAGGGGCGCCCTCCACCCCGTCCGCCGGCCCGCTCAGGCGCGAACCGTCACCGCCACCCGCTGGACCGCATTGTTCGCGTACCCCTTGAGATTCCAGCGCACGTCCGTGGGCTGGCCGTTGCCGGCCTCGTCGGTGGCCCGCGCGCACAGCACGTGGGTGCCGGGCTTCGGTGTGGTCCAGTCGTAGCGCCAGGAACGCCAGGCCCAGCGCGACGCCGGCACTCCGAGTTCGGCGTCTTCCCAGTGCCGGCCTCCGTCGACGCTGACCTCGACCCGCGCGATCGATCCCAGTCCCGACCACGCCCGCCCCTCGATGGGGCAGGGCCGGGCCTCGACGAAACGCTCGCGCGACATGAAGTCCGGTATCCCCGGGGGCATCATCAAGGAGCGCGGCAGCATGCGGGTGAGGGGGATGCCGTCATCTCCCTCGCGCTCCACATACTGATACGCGCTGCGCCTGCTGGTAGCCGCGAAAGGGCTCGCTCAGGCAGGTGATCCGGGCGAGCCACTTGACGTGCGCCATGCCGTACCAGCCGGGCACGATCAAGCGCAGCGGATAGCCGTGCTGAGGCGGCAGCGGCTGACCGTTGACCGCATACGCCAACAGGACGTCGTCGGACATGGCATCCGCCACGGACAGGCTGCGCTCGTAGGCCTGCTCGACGCCACCTTCGACGCCGCGATCGAGCGCGCCGAACAGCACCTCGACGGCTTCCGCGCGGACCCCCGCGTCCTCCAGCACGCCCCTCAAGGGCGTCCCGGTCCACTCCGCGGATCCGACCGCCTCGACCAGCCACGGCTGGCTGATCGGACGGGGTGACAGCTGCGCCCGGCCGTTGCCGGCGCACTCCATCGTGACGTGCAGGGTGACGGCCGGGCGGGCCCGGATGTCGGCGAGCGAGAGCGAGAGCTCGCGGTCCACCTCGCCCCCCACCGCGAGCCTCCAGGTGGCCGCATCCACGGAGGGGATGTCGTAGTGGATCAGCAGATAGTGCAGCCCGACGGGGGTGACGTCGTAGCGCAGGGCTTCGAGCGGAAGGCCGTGGTTGCGCGCGGCCAGCTGGAGCTCGTCGGGAGAGAACTCCGCGCGGTGGTCGAGGCCGGACGACTCCCGCGCCTCGTGCTCGGACAACCGTTTCGTCACGGCTGCGCCGATCCTCTGCGAAGGCGGGTCACGCAGGTCATGGTAAGGGCGCTCGTGATGCGGGGGCCACGCGCGCGCGACTGTGTAACGTGCCACGCGATGCGATCGCTCGCCTTGGCGCTCGGCTCGCTCGTCCTGTTGGCAGCGCTGGCGGCGGCGGGGGCCGGGGTCGATATCGCCGGCGCGCAGCAGGCCGAGGATGGCAAGCCGCGCGTATACACGCCGCGCCAGCTCGACTCGCGGCCCGATCTGCGACCGCCCGAGATCGAGGTCACGCAGCGATCGGGTCGCACGGCGCCCGGATACATGTTCTTCTCCATCCGCGTGCGGGAGCAGGGCGCGCCGGACCAGTACGGTCCGATGATCGCCGACGATCGCGGCGAGGTCGTCTGGTTCCACCCGCGCAAGGGGACCCTCAGCTCGAACCTGCACGCGATCGACTACCTGGGCCGGCCGGCCCTGACCTGGTGGGAGGGCGACCTGTTCCCCGGCTACGGCCGCGGGGATTGGATCGTGGTCGACAGCTCATACCGGCAGATCGCGCGCATCGAGGCGGCCAACGGGCAGCAGGCCGATTTCCACGACGTCCGCTTCACGGACAGGAGCGTGATCGTGATGAGCTTCGTCACGGTCAACCGCGACCTGTCGGCGGTCGGGGGCGCGCCCAACACGAACGTGCTCGACAACGTCGTGCAGGAGATCGACCTCGCGACCGGCGAGGTCCTGTTCCAGTGGAGCGCGCTCGACCACGTCGCGTTCGCCGAGTCCTCGCGCGTGCCGCCGGCCAAGGCCGGCAAGCCGTACGACTTCTTCCACATGAACTCGCTCGACATCGACGCCGACGGGAACCTGCTGATCAGCGCCCGGCGACCCAACGCGGTCTACAAGGTCGACCGCACCACAGGCGCGGTGATCTGGCGCCTCGGGGGCAGGTGCAGTCCCTTCGAGATGGGCCCCGGCGTGGAGCTGGACCTGCGCCTGGACGGCAGGTGCAGCAGCTTCGAGATGGGCCCGGGCACCCCGTTCATCGCCCAGCACGACGCCCGCCGCAGCGCGGACGGGTCGATCACGATCTTCGACAACGGCCAGAAGTCGAAGGGCTACGCGCAGTCGCGCGGCATCGCGCTGACGCTCGACCCGGTGCAGGGCGAGGCCCGGCTGCACCGTGCGTACCCCAATCCGGTGCACAAGGTCTCGCGCACCCAGGGCAACTTCCAGCCGCTGCCCAACGGTCACTTCCTGGCCGGGTGGGGTGACCAGCCGAACTACACGGAGTTCGACCGCGGCGGCAGCGCGATCTACAACGCGCAGCTGCCGTCAGGCGTCAACAGCTACCGCGTGTACAGGATGCCGTGGTCCGGGCGCCCGGCGGAGCGCCCGGCGATCGCGGTGCGCGCGCTCAGTCCCGGAAGCGCGCGCGTGTACGCGAGCTGGAACGGCGCCACGGGCGTGTCGCGCTGGCAGGTGCTGGCCGGCGCGCGCCGCGGCAGCCTGGAGCCGGTGCGCTCCGCGCCCAAGCGCGGCTTCGAGACCGCGGTCGAGGTGCCCGGCGGCGCGCGCTACTTCCAGGTCAGGGCCAAGTCCCCGCGAGGGCGTACGCTGGGCGCCTCGAGGATCGCGCGACCTTAGACCGGGCGCCGCTTCTGGCAGACTCTGTCGCGTGCCCGGGCCCAATCCAGGCGACGCGACGGTGCTCGACGACCATCGCCTGGCCGCCGCCCTCGCCGCGGGCGCCGGCCGGCTGCTGCTGGCGGTGCGCGCAGCCGGGCTGATCGAGGGCAAGCCGCTCGGGAGCGCCGGCGACGCGGTCGCGCAGGAATGGCTCACCCGCGCACTGAGCGCGGCGCGACCAGCTGACGCCGTGCTGTCCGAGGAGGCGGCCGACGACCGCAGCCGGCTGGACTCGCAGCGCGTGTGGATCATCGACCCGTTGGACGGCACCCGGGAGTTCAGCGAGGGGCGCCACGACTGGGCCGTGCACGTCGCGCTGGCGATCGACGGCGTCCCCGGCCCCGCCGCGGTCGCGCTGCCCGGCCTGCAGCAGGTCATGTCCACCGCTGACGTCCCGGCGCCCGCCGGTCAGCCCGGCGAGCGGCTGCGCATCGCGGTCAGCCGCAGCCGCCCGCCGGCCGAGGCCGCGCAGCTCGCCGAGCGCCTCGATGCCGAGCTGGTGCCGATGGGCTCCGCGGGCTTCAAGGCGATGGCGGTCGTGCACGGAGACGCCGACGCTTACGTCCACGCGGGCGGCCAGTACGAGTGGGACTCTGCCGCGCCCGTGGGCGTCGCGGCCGCCGCCGGGCTGCACACCAGCCGGATCGACGGCTCGCCCGCGCTCTACAACCGCCCGGACCCCTATATGCCAGACCTGGTCGTGTGCCGCGCCGACCTCGCAGACCGGATCCTGGCTGCGCTGCGCGTCTGACGCGCACCCGGGGTTTGCCCCGCAAACCCCGTGGTAGCATCCGCCGCCGTGCTCCGGCCTCCCCGCGGCATCTCGAGGCGCGACGGCCGCCGCCGGCTCGCGCCGCTCCTGCTCCTGCCGCTGCTGTTGGCGGCGACGGCCATCGTCGCATGCGGCGACGAGAGCGGATCGTCGTCGACCGCCCCCGCGGCCGGGACGGCGCCCGCCGGCTCGGCCACGGTCGGCACCGTCGAGGCGGCCGGATTCGGGACCGTGCTCGCGACCGGGTCCGAGGAGACGCTGTACGTGCACACGAAGGACCCGGCGGGCGGCAGCGCGTGCGCGGGCAGGTGCATCAAGGAGTTCAAGCCGCTCGAGGCCGCGGGCGAGCTGACCGCCGGCCCGGGCACGGACCCCGCGCTGCTGTCGTCCTTCACGCGCGACGACGGGACCAAGCAGGTCCTGTACGCCGACAAGGCGCTCTACACGCACACCGGGCAGGGCACGATCTCGGGCGCGGGGATCGAGTCCGACGGCGGGACCTGGCTGTTGATCGAGCCCTCGGGCGACGAGATCGCCAAGACCGACACCGGCGGGTACTGAGCTCGTGAAGATCGCGGAAGCCCCGGCCGCCGCTCCCGCCGGCGACGCGGCGCTGTTCACGCGCAGCAAGCGCCTGATCCTCGTCGTCTGCTGCCTCGCCCAGTTCCTCGTGATCCTCGACCTGTCGATCGTGATCGTCGCGCTGCCGTCGATCCAGACCGGGCTGAAGATCTCCGCGGCCGACCTGCAGTGGGTGGTCGACGCCTACGCGATCCTGTTCGCGGGCTTCCTGATGCTGGCCGGGCGCGCGGCCGATGTGCTCGGCCAGCGCCGCACCTTCGTCGCGGCGCTGGGCGTGTTCGGCGTCGCGTCCCTGGTGGCGGGGCTCGCGCCCAGCCCGGGAGTGCTGATCCTGGGCCGTGGCCTGCAGGGGCTCGCGGGTGCGGGGATGGCGGCGGCCTCGCTGGCGATCATCACCTCGGCGTTCGCGCCCGGGCCCGAACGCGCCCGCGCGATCGGCCTGTGGGGCGCGATGAACGGGCTGGGCGGCGCCACCGGGGTGATCGGCGGCGGCGTGATCACCGAGCTGTTGAGCTGGCGCTGGGTGCTGCTGTTCAACGTGCCGGTCGCGCTGGCCGCGGCGATCGTGGCCGGCAGCGTGGTCGCCGAGCGGCGCGGCGCCGCGCGCCGGAGCTTCGACCTCGGCGGCGCGCTGGTGCTGACCGCCGGCCTGCTGCTGACGGCCTACGGCGCCGTCACGGCCGGCACCGAGGGCTGGGGTTCGGCCGACGCGCTCGTCCCGATCGGGGTGGGGACGCTGCTGCTGGGGCTGTTCTTCGCGCTCGAGCGCGCACGCCAAGGACCCGCTGATCCCACCCGGCGCGCTCAACCCGCAGGTGACCGCGATCAACCACATCGTCCTGTTCTTCAGCGCGGCGATCTTCTCGATGTGGTTCGTCAGCTCGCTCTACCTCCAGCAGGTACTCGCGCTCTCGCCACTGGAGACGGGCGTGGCCTTCCTGCCGATGGCGCTGGCGATCTTCGCCAGCGCCTCCCAGGCCGGGAAGCTGGTCAACCGCGCCGGCGTGCGCGCGGTGCTGGGCGGCGGCCTGCTGCTGATGACGGCCGGCCTCGTGCTGCTGGCGCAGATCCGCGACGGCGGCAGCCCGATCCAGTACATCGTGCTGCCCGGCGTGCTGACCGCGCTGGGGATCGGCTTCTCGATCGTCGCGTCGACGATCGCCGCCACGCAGACCGCGCGGCCCGAGCAGGCGGGCCTGATGTCGGCGCTCGTGAACACCAGCCGCCAGGTCGGCGGCGGCCTCGGCCTGGCCGTGCTGGTGACGCTCGGCACCGCGCACACGGCCGGGCTGATCGGCGACGGCCGGCCCGTCGAGGAGTCGCTGACGGACGGCTTCCAGGTCGCCTACATCATCGGCGCGTGCCTGGCGGCGCTGTCCGCGGTGTTGACGTTCGCGCTGCTGCCGGGCTCACCCGAGCGCGCGGTCAAGCGCGCGGCCCGCCGCGTGGTGGCGGCCGCGGCCGTGGTCGTGGGCGCCTTCTTGGCGGTCGGCTTCGGGCTGCCGCGCTCGGAGGACGACCCGATCGGCGCGTTCACGCAGCGCGGCGCGCTGAGCTTCGCGTCGGAGCCCGGCCTGCACCCGCCCGAGCTGCGCGTGGAGGTCCCCGAGTCCGCCGGGCACCGGCTTCCGGGGCTGATCATGACGACCAACTTCTATGACCTCACCAAGGCCCCGCTGGTGGGGCAGAGCGGGCCGATGATCCTCGACGGCGACCTGCAGCCGGTCTGGTTCCGGCCCGTGCCCGAGGAAGTGGTCGCGGCCAACCTCGAGGCGCACACCTGGCGCGGCCGGCCGGTGCTCGCCTGGTGGGAGGGCGTGCTGACCGAGACCGGCGAGACTGCCAGCGGCGAGTATGTGATCGTCGACCAGGGCTACCGCGAGCTGGCGCGCATCAAGGGGCGCGACGGCTGGATCCTGACGCTGCACGAGCTCGAGATCCGCGGCGACGTCGCGTGGGTGACGGCGAACAAGAACGTGCAGGCCGACCTCGCGAAGTACGGCGGGGTCAACAACGGCGTGCTGGTCGACTCCGGCGTGCAGCGCTACGACCTGCGCAGCGGCGAGCTGCTGTCGACCTGGAGCGCGCGGGACCACATCAGCCCGGGCGAGTCCGAGGCCCAGCCGCCGCCCAACGGCTTCCCGTGGGACGCCTACCACATCAACTCCATCGATCTGACCGGCGCCGACCGGATGCTGGTCTCGATGCGCAACACCTGGGCGGGCTACATGGTCGATGCGAACAGCGGGCGCATCGCATGGCGGCTGGGGGGCAAGCGCTCGGACTTCGACCTGCCCGCGGCGGCGCGCTTCGAGTGGCAGCACGACGTGCAGGCCCGGCCCGGCTCGGTCGTGACGCTGTTCGACAACCACTGCTGCGAGTTCAGCGGCGTCGGCGAATACCTCGACCCCACGGGGCCCTCGCGCGGCCTGACGTTGAAGCTCGACACCGCGCGGCGCACCGCGCGGCCGCTGCGCGAGCTCTCGCACGGTGTCACGTTCAGCTCGCAGTTCATGGGCTCGCAGCAAGAGCTGCCGGGCGGCGGAGCATTCGTGGGCTGGGGACAGGTGCCCTACATGTCGGCGTTCGACGAGTCGGGGAAGCTGGTGTTCGACGCCTCGCTGCCGGCGCCGAACCTGACCTACCGCGCCTACGTCCAGTCCTGGACCGGGCGGCCTCCGGGGGGGCCGCGGTGCGTGGTCCGGCGCGGCGCGGACCGCACGACCATCTACGCCAGCTTCAACGGCGCCACCGAGCTGGCCCGCTGGAGGGCGCTGGCCGACTCGGGCGAGGGGCGGCCGCGGCGGGTCGGCGAAAAGCGAAAGAGCGGCTTCGAGACGTCGCTTGCGGTTGCCGGGCAGCCCGCGCGCGTGACCGTGCAGGCGCTCGATGACAGGGGCCGCGTGATCGGGTCCTGTGCGCCCTAGGGTCGTGGCCCGAGCAGCAGTACCTGCAAACCAGCTTGGGAGGGCGCCGATGCCGGACACCACCTGCCACATGTCGATCTCGCTCGACGGCTTCGTCGCGGGGCCCGACCAGAGCCGCGAGGATCCACTCGGCAAACGCGGGCGCGAGCTCCACGGTTGGCATCTCGGCGACGAGCGCGCCAACGAAGCCGACGCGACGGCGGCCGGCTGGCTCTTGCGCCCACGCGGCGCCTACGTCATGGGGCGGAACATGTTCGGGCCGATCCGCGGCGAGTGGGATGAGGACTGGCGCGGCTGGTGGGGCCCCGAGCCGCCGTACCACGCGCCGGTGTTCGTACTCACCCATCACGCCCACGAGCCGATCGAGATGGAAGGCGGGACCGCCTTCCACTTCGTCACCGACGGCTTTGACGCCGCTTACGCACAAGCGCGTGAGACGGCCGGCGAGGGCGGCGTAGACATCGCGGGTGGCGCCTCGACCGTGCGCCAGGCACTCATTGCCGGGGTCGTCGACGAGCTCACGCTCGACGTCGCGCCGGTGCTGCTCGGCTCCGGCGAGCGGATCTTCGACGGCGTCGAGTCGTTCGGGTTGGAGCCCGTCGAGGTCTTGCATTCGCCGCTCGCCACACACATTCGCTACCGCCGGGCGGGATGAGCCGATGAGTGGATAGAGCCCGATGACGAGGGCCGCGGCGCCTGTCAGGCGATCCCGCGCCGCTGCTCTACGCGCTCAGCGCGACGATGTCCGGGAGATTCTCGTTTCGGCGACGAGGCGGCGACCGGGTGGCGAGATTCGGGGTGTAGCCGGAGTGGTTGTGTTTCCAGGCGGATAGTGCTGTGTTGCCAGTCATCTAGGCTCCAAATCCGTGCAGACCTGCTATCGGCACCCGCATCGCGAGACCGGCGTCTCCTGCTCCAACTGCGGGCGGCCGATCTGTCCCGACTGCATGACCGCAACCCCGGTCGGCATGCGCTGTCCAGAGTGCTCCAAGCCGCCCACTAACGTGAGGAGCGGTGCAGGCGCCTCAAGCGCGCGGAGGACTGCCTACGCCACCTACGCCCTGATCGCAATCAACGTGGTCGTCTTCATCGCCGAGCTCGGAGCCGGGGGCGGCGCGACCTCCGGGCAACTCGTCCAAGACGGGGGGATCTTCG
This sequence comes from uncultured Solirubrobacterales bacterium, assembly GCA_963816975.1. Lineage (GTDB taxonomy): Bacteria > Actinomycetota > Thermoleophilia > Solirubrobacterales > JBBDJG01 > DASRIA01. The sequence goes on from CAWFMD010000004.1 coordinate 39,452, forward strand.
GGCCCGCCATCAACGATGGCGATTGGTATCGGATCGTCACTGGCGGTTTCTTGCACGCCGGGCCGCTTCACCTGCTCTTCAACATGTACGTCCTCTATGTCGCCGGGACGCTTCTTGAGCCGGGAATCGGGACACCCCGCTTCCTCGCCATCTACTTCATCTCGCTGCTCTCCGGCTCTTTTGGAGCCCTGCTGCTCGACCCGAACTCGCTCACGGTCGGCGCCTCGGGCGCGATCTTCGGCCTGATGGCGGCGGTGCTGGTGGTCGCCCGCGGTCGCGGCATCGAAGGGCTCGTCACCCAGTTCGGGTTCTTCATCGTTCTCAACCTGGTGCTGACGGTCTCGATCCCGAACATCTCGATCGGAGGCCACCTCGGCGGGCTGATCGGGGGAGCCTTCGCAGCGCTGATTGTGCTCGGGTTCGAGCGCCTGGGCTCGGCGCTTGTGAAGATCGTGTTCGAGGCCGGCACCCTGCTGATGCTGGCTGTCGGCGCCGGGTGGGCCGCCGTGATCGCGGCCGGTTCCGCGTAGCGAGCGGTCGTGGACCGGGGGCTCGAACGAAGCGGAAGGGTGCGCCGACCGCGCAAGGTAAGTGGTGCCCATCGACGTTGCGGGCGATGGCGAGCTGGCACGGCGCGTAAGGGCGAGGGCGAGGGCGAGTAGTGCTCACCACTCTCAGATCGGGAACCAGCGTGAGCCGATCCGTACCAGTGCCACTTCCTCCGGCTCGTGGGGAGGCCGGTCATTCGTGAGCATCGACACCACGGCGTAGTCGCCCTCGATCCTGACCTCCGCAACCTTCACGAACTGCTCCGGGATGTCCCCCCGTGCTGCTTGCTCCGGTGACTCGTATCCAATGTCCAAGGTCAACGTGGTCCGACGCATCACCACTGAACCTCACGGGGAACCAAGAGGGCGGGTCCGGGGGTCTCGTTGCCACGTAAGAAAGCGTAGAGCGAGATTCCCGCCGGGCAGGCCTGCCGCTTTCGCAGACAGCCTCGCGACCCATGGTGCCGATAGTGTGATGCCATTCGCCGGTCTCAACTGTGAGACCAACCAAAGCGAACCAGCAAAGGAGTGTTCTGATGGCCCGCTACGTCGACGGATTTGTCTTCGCAGTCCCCAAGAGCAAGGTCGAGGAGTACCGCAAGGTCGCGCGTAAGGCCGGGAAGGTATGGAGGGAGCACGGCGCGCTCGAGTACATCGAGTGCATCGGCGACGATGTGCCGAAGGGAAAGGTCACCGATTTCGCGATGAGCGTCAAGGCGAAGCGCAACGAGGTCGTCGGCTTCTCCTGGATCGTCTACAGGTCGCGCAAGCACCGCGACGCCGTCAATAAGAAGGTGATGTCCGACCCGCGGCTCGCCGACTACGACCCGAAGGACATGCCGGCGGACATGTCGCGGATGATCTACGGCGGCTTCAAGGCGATCGTCGAGCTTTGAGGCTCAGCCGCAGGGGCCGCGGGCATCTGCGTCCGGGCTTCCCGCCAAACCCGCCTCGGCTGCCATTTGGGCAAATCGCGAGTTGGACGCGAGGGTTCGAACACACCGCCCCAGCAGCACCCCTAGGACCTCCAGGGCCTCGGAGATCGCTCTGGAAACGCCGCGTCGAAACAGGCCTCATGCCGCTGAACGTCCAGACGGCGTCGTGGTGCCCGCAACGAACGACGACCGGGAGCTGGCAGCGGGCGCGGCCTACGTGGCCCGCTTAAAGAACACGACTGCGACATCCGCACCGGCGTCCTCAAGGATGCACCACCGGACCCTGGCCGCTCGCTCCCAGCGCCGCGAGCTGCATCGACCGAGCGTTCCTGCCCGCCGACCTCGCGTGTCTGCACGATGTGGAAACGAAACGGCTCCTCGTTAGGGGCCGTCCACCGAACCCGCCCTCGCGGTCGGCGATAGAGCCGTCCACCGAGACACTCATCGAGTAGATCAGCATGGGCTTCACGGGCGCGGCATGCTATTGCTGGGGCGTGGCGGGCAAGGCATCGGAGCGGTTCGTCTGGGCGGTCGACACTCTGGAGGTCCGCCCGACCGACCGCCTGCTCGAGGTCGGATGCGGCCACGGCGTCGCGGTCGCCCTGGTCTGCGAGAGGCTGACGACGGGAACGATCACCGCGATCGACCGCTCGCCCAAGATGATCGAGATGGCCACGCGGAGGAACCGCGAGCACGTCGACGCGGGCAGAGCTGTGCTCGAGGCCATCGCGCTGGAGGACGTGGACCTCGGCGATCGGCGCTTCGACAAGGTCTTCGCCTTCAACGTCGCTCCCTTCTGGCAGCAGCCACCCCTTATGGCGAATCTCGTCCCCGATTGGGACGAGCAGGAGGCGTCTCGCGTGGAGCGCATCGCACTTCTGCAATCGCTTGAACACGACAGAGCAGATCAGTGGGCCATGGCGGCTGCTACCCATCACTATCCGTTAAAGCCCACTAAAGCCAGGGCGCCGTTCCGAACCTCCGCTGCGCTCGGACGAATGGTGGCAAGGCGCTGGCCAGCAGGTCGCGGTCAGTGCCCGTCAGTCCGGGATGCGCTCTAGTAGCGCGAGGCTGAGTAGGTCCCGCACGAATAGCTCAAGTGCCCCGCGCGCCCGTCGACCTCGGCTCGATTGCGCCTCGGGACCTCGCCGTGCATCAATCGGCTGCGAAGCGTGTACGAGTTAGTGAAGAACTTCCGCGCGGACTCGCCCATGTAATCGCGCTTCCCCAGCCGAGCAGCGAGCTTCCGACCGCCCTGGCTAATTGACTCGTCATGGAGCCAGCGCAGGGCTCCGACGATCGACTGAACTTGGCTCTCCGGTAGGTCCGCCTCGCGAGTCTCCCTGATCAATCGATCGACGTGAGCCTGTACCTCAGGCTCCCGCGGCTCGAGGTCCATCAGAGTTTCGACCGCCATCATGAGCAGGCGAGTCGCGCGTCAGGCGAGTAGTGGCCGATCGATATGGCCGCGCTGTAGAGGTCGTAGGCAAGCTGGTCACGCTCCGTCATAACGGCTCCTACCTCAACCGCGACCGTGACCGCGTTCAGGAAGCGTTGTTCCTGGGTGCCCTTAATCGGACGTAGCGGACCCATCCGCGCGCACATCGGTCGAGGCTCTTCATAGACCTGCAGACCATGAACGTCGTTCACGACCTTGCGATTAGGAGCGCTCACTTTCGATATAGGACTAACGGCAACTCGTAGTGGTTCGGTTCCCGCCCGCGCGACCCTCTGTCTAGAGACGCCTTCGTCAACCGGTCAGATATCGCGGCGCGGCTAGCTACTGTCTGCGCATGACGACCTCACCCCGGGACAGGTCGCGCAGCGACTCGTGCGCGAACGCGACAAGGCGGGACATACCACCCGGGTCAGGCGTCGCTCGATGGTGCGGCACCGCCGCCCGCCGGGGATCCGATCGACTCCTGCCTAGCCGGTGACGACTCGACCCAGCTGATCAGCCTACGGACACTTTCCGGCAGAGCGTCCTCGGCCATGACTACGGTGTGCGCACGATCCACGTCCTCGACGGTCAGGGAGTAGGTCAGCTGATCGGGTCGGTCCCCTTTGCCGATGAGCCGAGGAGGCAGGTCGAAGACGCCCGCCTCCTCGAGTTGCGTGGTGAGGTCTCGCGCTTGCTCGGCCGAAAGTGAGTCGGAGTCGATGGCCGTGGTGGTGACGAGCCCGGCCACGCCACCACCCCGGACGATCGAAACCTTCATGCGGTCAGGATAGGCACTCCCGGCGCGCTCGGGACGACAACCCCAACCTCGACCCAAGCTTCGTCAACCGCTTGCTGCTCCGCGCTGTCTGCCCCGAACAGTTCGCCCGCCGCGGTCACGGTCGCGCTGGCTGCCGCTCTGAAGTCAGAGTCGAACTGCAGGTGCTTGGTCAGCGCGGCGTACCAGATGTGTCCGGTCTTCTCCCACGCGTAGCCGCCGATTGTCGTTGCGGCGAGGTAGAAGGCTCGGTTGGGGATACCGGAGTTCACGTGGACGCCGCCGTTGTCGTTCTCCGGGCGGTTGTCGTCCGGCAGGTCACAGTAGTCGTCCATGTGTGCCGGCTGATCATCGAACTTGTGGGCCGTTCCCGGGTCCTTCATGGAGCGCAGTGCATTGCCCTCCATCGCCGGCCCGGGCAGTCCCTCCCCGATCAGCCAGTCCGCCTCGTCCGCGCGCTGGCCGAGCGCGCGCTGCTTCACAAGCGATCCGAACACGTCCGAGAACGACTCGTTGAGCGCACCCGGCTGGCGCCGGTAGACGAGGCCTGCGGTGAACTCGGTCACCCCGTGGGTCAACTCGTGGGCGATCACGTCGAGGCACTTCGTGAAGCCGCCTCTGGTGAAGAACCGGCCGCCATCACCGTAGATCATCTGCGTGCCGTCCCACATGGCGTTGTCGTAGTCAACGCCGTAGTGGACCGAGGACACCAGCTCCATGCCCTGATCGTCGATGCTGTTGCGGTCGAAGACGTCGTAGTAGAAGTCGTACGTCGTGCCGCTGCCCTCATACGCTTCATTCACGGCCGGATCCGATGAGGGCGGATCGCCTTCCCCGCGGACGTTCTTGCCCGGAAGCGAGGAGCCATGCTCGAGATCGTGCACGTTCCGTTGCTTGCCATTCGGAGCCCTGACCCCGAGGGCGTCGAGGTTGATCGCGTTCGCTCGGACCAGATTCGCGATGACCGCACGGCGAGCGCGCATGCCCGCCGCTGCAGCGAGCGTGCGCAGGGCCGCCTCGCGATCCTCGACGTTTCCCTCGCGGGCGATCGCCGCCAGGACGTTTGGCGGTGCGACCGTGCAGGAACAGCCTGTGTGCAACCTGCTGTCTCGCATGCGATGCATTGACATACCTCCTCCGTTGCACTTCTGATGGACGGAGGTGACGATATGAGCGAGGCGCCCACACTTCTGCTGCGTTTTCGGCATCCGTAATGCCGGATGGTCGGCGGTTCGCGATCGCGCGCGGAATGAGAATTGGGGACATGGACGACGGCCGCCGTGCACAACTCCCGCGACAGGAGGAAGACCATGTCAGCTGATCCCATTCAGACGGACGCTGGGCCCGTTCTACCCACGATCCGCCCTCACGACCTGCCCTACGACGAGGCCTTCAATGCGATCCTCGCCAATGCCGCCAAGCAACAGGGTGCCGGCGCTCCCGCACGGGAGCGGGGCTTCGTGGTGCTGGCACGCGATGCACGTAGCCTCCAGTCGCTCCAGGCGCTCTGTCACGAGCAGCAGTACAACCGGTGCTTCACGGCGCGGTACCACCTCCGCTCGGGCCCGCTTCTTGGAACGCTGATGACCGCGATCGCGGCCGACATCCAGCGCCTGCGCTCGAGCCGTGACGGCAGCGAGTCGTTGCCTGGCGACTTCCTTCCGCAGATAGAAAGCGGCGGCGGACTCGCGAGCAGTGAGTGGGTCCAGGTCCTGCGCTCTTCCGCTATGGACGGGCTCTTCCGGAGGTGGGACACCCGCGTGCTGATCGGCGGCGGCGGACTACGAAGGGAGTGGCTGGACTCATTCTTCGGGGCGTTGGCGGATCCCGAGACGCTCCGCGTGGGAGACCGGCTCGTCCTGTTCTGTGAAGTGGAAGGCGACCCAGGGCCCGAGCTGGAATGGGAGCGCCTGCTCGAGGCGATGCAGGAGATGCCAGAGCGGCTCGGGCTCGTGCTGTCCGGAGCTCCATCGGACTTCCAGCTCCCCCGCGACGACGTCCATTTCGCCGAGGTCTCGCTGAAAGATGCCAAGCCGTCGGCCGCGAGCGAGGTCCACTACCGCTACTCGGACTCGGCACTTGCGGGGGACGATGCGGCCGAGCGTGATTTCCTCGGCGTGTCCCGATACGCGGAGGGGCTCGCGCGGCTCACCCTCATGCCGGAGACACAACCTTTGACGATCGGCATACACGCGCCCTGGGGCGGCGGGAAGTCGTCGTTCATGAACTTCATCCGCTACGCGCTCGTGCGAAATATCGTCGAGAGCATGGCCGACCTGCGGCCCCTACGCAGTCGTGTGGTCGGGCTGGTCGGCTCTGCTCACCGCAGCGTTCGAGTCCTCTTCAGGGTCGCGTTCGCGTTCTGGCTTGCGACGGCTCGGTTGAGCTCGAACCGGCGGCGGGCCGCCCGGCTGCTCGAGGCGCTCAAAGAGGTGGAGGAGAAGATCGCGCGAGGTCCAGGCGCGTCCGCCGAGGGCCACGTCACCGAGCTCGCAGCGTCGCCCTCGCCACGCGTCCTGGACGACAGCAGGCGAAAGCTCGTGAAGGGGCTCGAGAAGCTGGCGGAGCAGAGGGTGCTCACCGTTCAGTTCGACGCATGGCGGTATGAGAACGCCAGCCAGATCTGGGCGGGCATCGCGCAGACGATCACAGCTCGGCTCGAGCGGGCAATGTCGTGGCCCGCGCGCATGCGGTTGCGTGTCGCCTACTCGATCCACGAACGACCGGCGGAGTTCTGGATCAGGTTCGTGCTGCCGGCAGGGCTCGCCGTGCTTGCCTTTCTGGCCTCGATCTCCCTCGGCGGCAGGATCGAAGGGGCGGGAAGCAAATCGATGCTCAGCGTCGTGGTCCCGGTCGGGTCAGGACTGGCAACGGCCCTGTTCGTGCTCTGGCGTGTGCACAAGGTGATCCTGTCCGTCAGCGACCGCGTGCTCGAATACGTCCGCGGGCCCGACTACCGCAGCGAGATGGGATACCAGCACCGCGTGATGGACGACCTGGAGTTCCTGTGCCGGCGGCTGAAGCCACGGCGATCGGGCCTCAGCGCCCTGCGCGGCGGCGGCATCGACGGACCACGGGTGGTGGTGTTCATCGACAACCTCGATCGCTGCTCGGACGAAAAGGTGGCCGATGTGTTGAGCGCGATCCATCTGATCCTGGGCGCCAGCGACTTCTTCGTGTTCCTCGGCATCGATACCAAGATGGTGCACGAGGCGATTGCCCGGCTGCGGGGGTACGAGCCGAATGAGGATCACGGCAAGCAATACGCGCGGGATTACCTGCGTAAGATCATCCAGCTCTCCTTCCAGCTGCCTCAAACCGCTGTGGACAGGCGGGCGTTCTTTATCGCGCAGCTGTTCAGTGCCGAAGCTCGGCACGAGGCGGGGATGCACGGCAACAGCGCGGCCAGCACCGGGTCGAGCCCGGCCGGGACACCTTTGCCTGAGACGGTGCGCAAATCGCCGACGGTGACCTGGTTCCCAGCCGACCTCGCCCTCGTATCGTCGCCGCGCGTACAGAACCTGATGGAGGTGCAGGACAGCAAGGAGGAGCTGGACGCATTCGGCGAGATGCAGGAGTTCATCTGTAGCAATCCACGCGAGCTGAAGCGACTCGTGAACGTCCACCGCTTGGTGAAAATCCTGTTGTGGCGGCCCGAGGCGCCGCCGCAGGCGGCCGAGCAGAAGAAGCTGGTCCACTGGCTCGTGTTCTGCACCCGGTGGCCGGAGTTCGTCGTCGAGGTCCTGAAGAAGGCAGAGGCCGCCACGGCCGACGAGTCGGACTGCATCGCCGAGGTTGCCAACGGGCACGCCGACGACCCTCTACGAGACTTCGTGCAGCGGCTCGCCGCGGCTCCGCTTCGTGCGCGCGACCTGAAGCCGGGCTCGACTCTCGACCGGGCAGCGTGGATCTCGAGGGTCGTCGCCGAGGAGCCTCCGGAGCCGGCCCGGCGCCGCGATTCAGCCGTACCTGAGCGCGCGTAGCTGCTGCCGTCCATTGGCTCCAGAGGAGGCGTTGCAATACGACACATCTCTGGCTTCTGTCGGAGGAATTCGATTGTTGGACGCCTCTTTTCGTTGGTGGCTTCGTGGGCGGTCCAACATTGCGCCGCGTTGAACTGATCTGCGAGGGGATTGGGCTACGGCGGCAGGTACCCACCATCCGGACCCCCTAGAACTCGAGCAGCATCAGCCCGACGGTGATCCCCGGGCCGATCGTGACCATCAGGCCCCGCTGCCCGGGTCCCGGCCGCCGCCGCAGCGTCTCGTGGAGCACGTAGAAGATCGAGGCGGTGCCGACGTTGCCGCGGCTGGCGAGCACGTCGTAGCTGTCCTGCACCTGGGCGTGGCTCAGGTCCAGCGCGTCGCGGACGCGGTCGAGGATCCGCGGGCCGCCGGGATGGACGATCCAGTGGTCGATGTCGGCGCGCGAGATCCCGCTGGACCGAAGGAACTTGTCGACCAGCTCGGGCAGCCCGGCGGCGGCGAGGTCGGGGAGATTGCGGTCGAGGTGCAGGTAGCTGTCGTCGTCGCTCAGCTCCATCCTCACCGCGCCGAGCGTGCCCTCGATCTGGTGCACCCGCGAGGCGACCACGCCGGCCCCGCCGCCACCGTTCGGCGCGGCGGGGGCGTGCTCGATCACGGCCGCCGCGCAGCCGTCTCCGAACAGCGCCGAGCCGACGGTCTTGGCGCGGTCGTCGTGCGGCGTGGAGCGCATCAGCATTCCGCTCATGCTCTCCGCGGCGACGATCAGGCCGAGCCTGTCGGGGTAGGCGCTGAGCGAGTGGGTGACCAGGCGCGTGAGCGGCACGGCGCTCGCGCACCCCACCCCGACGACGTGGTACTTGTCGGTCGCCGGGTCCATGCGGAATCGCTCGACGAGGCGGTGCGCGATCGTCGGCCCGCCCAGCGAGTAGAGGCTCGACGTGACCACAGTCCCGATCTGCGCGGGGTCGATCTCGAGGCGCTCGACCAGCTCGACGGCCTCGTCGAAGAGCCGGTCCTCGATCTGCGCGCTGCGGCCCTGGAGGGTGCTGTCGAGCGCCACGGTCAAAAAGCCGAGGCTGCGCGTGGTGACCGTGCTGCGCCCGAACAGGCCCTGGGCGAACTCCTCCTGCTCGAGCCCGAGCAGGGACAACACCTCGTCCTGCGACAGGGCGGCGTGCGTGTCGGATACCTCCAGCCGAGTGATCCTCGGCAGGACCGGGACGCTCACGCCGCGGCTTCCTGGGAGGCCTGCCACGACTCCAGCTTCGTGATCGCGCCGCCGATCACCCGCCCGAGGAACGTCGCCCGGTCGTTGGCATGCGGCAGCGGCTGGTCCGGGACCGCTACGCCGAGGAAGTCGCACAGCGGCTCCCATCCGTCGGTGACCTCCCAGACGAGCAGCTGCTGCGCGGGCACCGTCCGCTTGACCTGCTCGTTGTGAGCGTCGAACGCTTCGATCAGCGCCTCCGGGCTGTGGCCGTCGGGGAATGTGCCGACCTCGCTCCAGAACATCCGATCGACGAACCGCAGGTAGCGTGCCCAGGACGGGTCGACGTGCGCGCGTGCGCTCGCCAGCAGCCGGATCAGCGACTCGCCGTGGCACATGTCGACGATCGTCTCGCGAAAGCTCGGCTCCCAGCGCTCGGGGTCGCGCACGCTCAGCAGCACCTTCGCATCGGGGTTCGCCTCCAGCAGCCGCTTGTAGAAGTAGCCGCCGGGCCAGTCGACCGTCGAGCGGTAGCCGTCGAGGATCTGCGCGGGGTCGACGCTGCCGTCCAGCGCGCCGTCCCACTGCGGGACCTGCCCGTCGAGGTCGGCGAGCACGTCGATCCAGTGAAAGCACGGCGTGATCCCGAGGATCTTGAGCGCCTCCGCCTGGGTGAGGGTGCCGGTGCGGGGCAGGCCCGCGCCGATCAGCTCGAGCATCTATGCCACCTCCTGGGGGATTCTTGCGCCGGGGCGCAGGGACACGGTCAGGTCGAGCATCAACTTCCCGACCCGCTCGAGCTGTCCTGCCATCCGCGGTGTCGGCCCGACGACGCTGATCGCGGCCCGGGGTCGCCCCTGCTCGAAGACCACCGGCACCCCCGCGCCGGACACGCCGTCGAGGTACTCCTCGTCCGCGAGCACGAAGCCGGTCGCCCGCGCGCGGGAGATCTCGGCCGCGAGCTGCGCCCGGTCGGTGTGGGTCTTGCGGGTCAGTGCGGGCAGCGGCAGGCGCTCCAGCACGCTCTCGGCCTCGTGCGCGGGCAGGCCCATCAGCATCGCCTTGCCGAGGCAGCCGGCCGGAATCGCCGCACGGGTCCCGACGGTGGGAACGACGGACAGCGTCTGCGGGCCGACGCGGACGCTGACCACGCTCATCTCGAGCCTGTCCCAGTCGGCCTCCGCGAGCAGAACCGACTCCCCGGTGGCGGTCGCCAGCGCATCGAGCGCCGGCGAGCACGCGGTCACGATGTCGAGGTCCGCGCGGGCCAGCGCGCCGAGCTCGCTGAGCTTCGGCCCGAGGCAGTAGCTGCCGTCGTGGTGCTCCATGAAGCCGGTCGCGACCAGCGCGCCGGCGAGCCGGTGCACCGTCGCCTTGGGCAGCCCGACGCGCGCCGCGAGCTCGCGCAGACTCAGACGGGGATCCGCCGGGGAGAATGCGGACAGCACGGCGCACGTGCGCCCCACGGTCCGCATCGCGTGCGAGGTCGTCTCCGCTGATGGGACGGGTCTCACCAGCCGGTACGATAGCGATCGCCCCTGAGGCGTCTGCCGCGCTCAGCGCCCGGCCGTCACGGCGCGCGACGTGCCGAGCACATGTCCGGCGCGGTCCAGGGCGCGGACGGCGAAGTAGCGGTCGCCGGCGGGGACGCTGATCGCCGTCTCGAAGCCTCGCCGGGAGGCCGATCGCACGCCCCGCAGCGAGTCGGCGGCCTCACCGGCCAGCACCTCCCAGCGCGCGACCGCGGTGGCGCCGTTCCAACTCGCGTAGACGGTCACTCGGCCGCCGCGGACCCTGGCCGCGAGCGCCGGCTCGCCGGTCGGCGCTGCGCTCCAGCCGAACCGGTACGCCCGGTAGGAGTCGACCTGCTTGGGGAAGCGCGCGTCGAAGATCAGCCGCCCGCGCTCGGTGAACTCCGAGAAGTAGGGCTCGGCGCCCCAGCCGATGAACACGTCGCCCCCCGGCAGCATCTGCATGTTCGCCTTGTTGGGGGCGAGCAGGCGGCGCGGATGCCGGTACTGGCGGCCCAAGGTCACGCGGCCCCGCCCGACGTCCACCTTCAGCGCAAGGCCCCGCGACTGGCTGCGCACCTTGGGCGAGGCCCCGTTGTCGAACACGGTGATGGTCCCGTCGGACTGGCGGCGGGCATCGTGCTGCCATGCGAACCGGGTGCCCCTCCCCATCCTGAAGTCGCTGCGCTTCCCGTTCAAGCGCCAGATGATCGCGCCGGTCGCGTGGCTCACCTTGTAGACGGCATGCGTGTTGCGGGCCCCGACCAGCAGGTTGCCGTCCGTGTCCACGTCGATCGAGTTGATGTGGAAGTAGTCCCAGGGGTCGCCGGCCCGGTGTGGCACCTGCTTGTAGGACTCGGCGGGCTGCACGTGGTCGAGGCTGCGCCACTGGAACAGCACCCGACCGCTCTCGATGTCGATCTCCTGCAGGACGCCGTCCATCACCGTCGCACGACGCGCGCCGCCGAGCGAGCGCAGGTCCCGGCGCACCGGCTCGTAGGTCGTCACGAGCGCTGTTCCTTGCGGGCCGATCACGAACTCGTGCAGGTCTCCATCGAAGCCTGCGCCGGCGCGGATGCGCGCCACTTCACGGTAGGAGGAGTCGGCGATCACGTACTGACCGTCACCCCAGCCGCGCACCGGCCGGCCCTCCCACCAGGTGAGCACCGGCCGGCCCCGGTATGTCTGGACCCGGAAGGCCGTGGCGACCTTGCGGCGCAAAGGGTGGAACCAGACGAGCTCACCACGGTTGTCGAGGATCATGGGGCCGTCCTGGCCGGGCCCGTTGAACGGCGCCACGAAGACATGGCCGGGGGCGACCCCGCGAGCCCGCTTCCTGACCCGCACGGTGGGCGGGCGCAGTCCGGGGAGCGAGCGGAAGCGCTGCACGTTCCCGCGCTTGCTCTGCACCGCCTGTGCGGCGGGGACATCGGTCGCGCGCGGGGACGAGCGGTCGCTGCGCCCGCCCCCAACCGCGGCGAGCAGCACGACCACGGCGGCTATGCCGATCGGGAGCAGACGCACGCGGCGGGATCATAGTGGCGGCTTCGGCCCCGCACGCCGGGCAGGCTGCCTGTCGCGCAGGACGCCTACGGACGCTGGAGTGCGGCGAGCAGGTCGTCCACGACCGCACGCGCCAGGCCGCGCAGCTCCTCATCGGTGCGGTCCTGGACGGGATGCGGCACGAAGGCGCGCCGCGCCGCCGGCTGGCCCAGCATCCGGGCCTGCTTGTCGGCGGCGGCCGTGAACACGTCGGAGGCGACCAACACCGCCGGCCTGCCCTCACGCTCGAATTCGAGGACGTCGCGCAGACCGCACGACACGCAGGATCCTCAGTCGGCGAGCGCCTCGATCACCGCGTCGCAGCGCGTCGCGATCTCGCGCCGCACGTCGGCCGGCGCGGGCTTGGTGAACGTGGGCTTCATCGTGCGCTCGACCGGGTGCCCGCGCTCCGCGAGCAGGCGCTCCAGCTCATCCAGGAAGATGTCACCGCGCGGCTTGCGGATGTCGACCAGCGCGATTCGGGCGCCCGGGGCCGGCGGCGCGGCGAGCGGCAGCCCGGGCGACTCGCGCTCCGGCGTGGGGTCGAGTATCTCGAGGGTCTCTAGCGCCATGGCTCGATGCTCCTGGTGACCGGCGCCGAGCCTATCTCACCCGACGCCCACCCCCCGAACACCATCGAGAACAGGCCGGCATCGCCGCCTGCGTAGGCCAGCAGGATCCGGTCCGCCGCCGCGAACTTCGCGACCGGCATCTCCGGATCGCTGACGTACTGCGGGTCGACACCTTCGGGCGCGCCCAGCGCGCCGCGCACGACATCTCCCGCGCGCCGGTGCGTGAGCTCGTGCAGCTTGGCCTGTACCTGCGCGCGGTCCCAGCCGGCCTCGCGGAACACGCGGCCGTGCTCGGGGCCGACCACCAGCAGTGCGTCGAAGGCGAGCCGCTGCTTCGGCGTGGCCACGGACTCGAGCGCCAGCGCCAGCGATGCGCACAATCCGTCCGGCTCGCGCGCCAACTGGTCGACGATCGCACGGGGCGCCTCGGTGGCCATCAAGGTCACGCCCGTCTCGGTCGCGGGCACTCCGCGGGCCTGCGCGAGCGGCTCCCACGGCGCGCCGTCCGCCAGCTCCGCGAAACACGATCCGACCTTTCCCATCTGCCCGTGGGTCGCGCGGTCCTCCTCCCCCGGCTTGCCACCGCCCACGTTGCGCACGACCAGCTGCAGCGCGCGCCCGATCGTGAGGTTGGCGCGGTTGCCCTGCCCGAGGCAGTTGCCGCCCGCGTTCATGCCGATCTGCTGCGCGTACGGTCCGCTCACCACGATCGTCGGACCGGCGGGATAGGTGGTGGCCACCAGGCCGTGCAGCGCGAACTCCGGTGCGCACGCCGCCTCGACGGCGGCCAGCACCACGGGCAGCGCCTGCGGCGGGCAGCCGGCCATCACCGCATTGATCGCCACCTTCTCGACGCTGGCCTCGCCGTCGTAGGGCGGCACGACTCCGGCGATCTCGCTCGGGGCGCGACTCGTGTGCTCGAGCATCGCCACGACCCGCTCCGGAGTCGGCGGCACCACCGGCAGGCCGTCGGTCAGACCGCGGTCGTGTAGCGCTTCGAACGGGTCCTCCAGCCCGCCGATCTCGATCGCGCGGGAGCGGATCCGGCCCGCGCGCCGCGCGCTGCGCGCCGCGAGCGACGCCGCCACCTGCGGGTCGCGCGTGAGGCTCGCGCAGCCCGGGCGCTGCGCGGGCAGCCCGTCGAGGTCGAGCGCCACGCCCGCGCGCGCGGCGAGCTCACCCAGCCGCTCGCGTTGAATCCCCTCCACGCGACCCTGCTCGACGCCGCCGTCGAGCAGCAGCACCGTGGGCACCGCGTCCGGGTCGTAGCGCTCCGACAGCGCGAGCTCGTCGTCGAGCGCCGGGACCGTCGAGAGGCCGAGGCGGGCAGCCTGGCCCGCCGTGTCCTGCGCCCCCGACTGCGACAACACGCGGACCGGCGCGCCGGCCGCCGCCGCGGCGTCGAGCACCGGCAGCAGCTGGTCGCACACCGGGCAGTCGTGCTTCACGAGGGCAACGAGCTCGGCGGCCACCGCGCAAGCCTAGTTCAGAGCAGCGCGTTCGCGACGTAGTAGCCCACGATCACCGTGAAGATCGCGGCGTCGAGGCGGTCCAGCACCCCGCCGTGCTCGCCGAAGAAGCGGCCGCTGTCCTTGACTGCGAGGTCGCGCTTCACCATCGACTCGAAGAGGTCCCCGATCGGCGCCGTCGCGGCCACGCAGACGCCGATCACGAGCGCGTCGATGCCCGACAGCCAGTCCTGGTAGAGCCCCGCGAACCAGAACGCCATCGTGCCCGACACGAGGCCGGCGACCAGGCCCTCGACCGTCTTCGCCGGCGAGATGCGCGGGGCGAGCTGGGTGGTGCCCCACAGGCGCCCGCCGAAGTAGGCACCGGTGTCACCGACGAAAGTCGCGAGCAGCACGTCGAACAGCAGGCTCTCTCCGTGGTCGAGCCCGAAGAGCAGGGCCGCGTGGGCCAGCCCCAGGCCGATCCAGAAGACGCCGAGCAGCGTTGCCGCAACCCCCAGCGTGACGTGTCGGCGCAGCGGGCGCAGGATGGCCAGCAGCGCCGTCAGGACCACCGCGCCGGCGAACGCCAGCACCATCTGGAACTCGTCCCCGTAGGTGGCGGCGGCCACCACGCCCGCCATCCCGATGAAGCCGGCGAGCGGCAGGGGGTGCACCGGCGCCAGCAGCCGGTACAGCTCGTGCAGCGCCACGAATCCGAGCCCCACCGCCAGCAATGCGAACAGCGTGCGGTTGCCGGAGAACACGATCACGAGCGCGACGACGGCCCACGGCGCGGCAACGGCGATCCGGGCGCCGGTCGAGGAGCCTCTGCGCCGCCGGGGTCGCCGCGGGGCGGGGCGTCGCGCGGCCGGACGTCGTGTCTGCGGCACTACCTTCCCCCGAACCGGTGCTCGCGGGAGCCGTAGGAGGACACCGCGCGCTCGAACTCGTCACGGTCGAAGTCCGGCCACATCTTCTCCGAGAAGTACAGCTCCGAGTACGCGGCCTCCCACAACAGGAAGTTCGAGATCCGGAGTTCCCCGCCGGTCCGGATGATCAGCTGTGGATCCTCGAGGTCGGGCGCGTAGAGGTGCTTGCGGAACTCCTCCTCCCCACCCCCCGCGTAGCGCGCGGCCGCATGCAGGATCTCCGCGCGGCCGCCGTAGTCGAACGCGACGAACAGCGTGCGCTGGGTGTTGTGGGCGGTGAGCTCCTCGGCCCACTCGATCTGCGCGCGCACCTGCTCGTTCACGCGATCGCGCCTGCCGATGATCCGCAGGCGCACGCCCCGCTCGTCGAGCTCGGGCGCCTCCTGCCGCAGCCGCTCGACGAACAGCGACATGATCCCGGTCACCTCCTGGTCCGGGCGAGTCCAGTTCTCGGTGGAGAACGCATACACGGCGAGCTGGGAGATGCCGAGGTCGCCCGCGACGTCGACCGTGCGCTTGAGCGTGTCGGTGCCCGCGCGATGTCCCTCGGTCACGCTCAGCCCCCGACTCGCGGCCCAGCGCGCGTTGCCGTCCATGATGATCGCGACGTAACGCGGGACGGCGGTCGGGCTCATCCGCCGAGGATCTCTTCTTCCTTACCCTTCAGCAGCTCGTCGATGTCCTTGACGGTGGCGTCGGTGAGCTTCTGCAACTCGGTCTCCGCGCGGCGCTCCTCGTCCTCCCCGGCGTCGCCGCCCTTGCGCAGGTCGCGCAGGTGGTGCATGCAGTCGCGGCGGATGTTGCGGACGGCGATGCGCCCTTCCTCGGCGAGTCCGTGCACGACCTTGACCAGCTCCTTGCGGCGCTCCTCGGTCAGCTCGGGGATCGCCAGCCTGATCACGTTCCCGTCGTTGTTCGGCGTCAGCCCGAGGTCCGACTCGAGAATCGCCTTCTCGATCGACTTGATCGACGACTTGTCGTACGGAGTGATGGTCAGCAGCCGCGCATCCGAGGCGGAGACCGACGCGATCTGGTTGAGCGGGGTCTGCGTGCCGTAGTAGTCGACGCTGACGCGGTCCAGCAGCTGCGGCGATGCGCGGCCTGTGCGCACCGTCGCGAACTCGTGCTTGGTCGCCTCGATCGACTTGCCCATGCGGTCGCGCGCGTCCTTCAGCAGGTCGTCGATCATGTCGCCACCACCGTTCCCACGCGCTCGCCGTTGACGATGCGGTCGATATTGCGTTCATCGGACATGTTGAAGACGTAGATGGGGAGATCGTTGTCCTTGCAGAGTGCCAGCGCGGTCGAGTCCATCACCCGCAGGTTGCGTTCGATCGCCTCGTGATGGGTGATCCGCGGCAGGAAGGTCGCGTGCGCGTGCTCGCGCGGGTCCATGTCGTAGACCCCTTCGACGTTGTTCTTGGCCATCAGGATCGCCTCCGCGTGGATCTCCAGTGCGCGCAGCGCCGCCGCCGTGTCGGTCGTGAAGAACGGGTTGCCGGTGCCGGAGGCGAAGATCACCACCCGTCCCTTCTCGAGGTGGCGCATCGCGCGCCGGCGGATGTAGGGCTCCGCGACCTCCTGGATCTCGATCGCGGACAGCACTCGCGTGTGGACCTGCTCGTGCTCGAGTGCGTCCTGCAGCGCGAGCGCGTTCAGGACCGTCGCGAGCATCCCCATGTAGTCGGCGGCCGCGCGGTCCATCCCCTGCGCCGTGCCCTCGAGCCCGCGGTAGATGTTGCCGCCGCCGACCACGACGGCCACCTCCACCCCGCGGTCGCGCACGCGCTTGACGGTCCGCGCGATCGCGTGCAGGCGCTCGGGCTCCACACCGTAGTCGAGGCCACCGAGCAGGGCCTCCCCCGAAAGCTTGAGCAGGACCCGCCGGAACGCGGGTTTCCCATTGGCGGAGGACGGCCCGCTGTTACCGACTTCCTCGGACACGCCAGAAAAATAACGGAACGGCTAATCGCCGACCGCGAACCTCGCGAAGCGGCGGATAACGACGTTCTCGCCCACACGCGCTGACAGCTCGGCTCGCAGCTGCTCGATCGTGCGGCCGTCGTGCTTGTCGGCGTTGACATGCGCCTGGCTCAGCAGCACGACCTCCTGATACCACTTGCGCAGCCGCCCCTCGGCGATCTTCTGGCGCACCTCGGGCGGCTTGCTCTCGTCCGCCTGCGCTTCGAAGATCGCCCGCTCGCGCTCCCGCTCGTCGTTGGGCACGTCCTCCTCGGAGACCCAGCGCGGGGCCGCTGAGGCCACGTGCACGGCGATCTCACGCGCGAAGTTCACGAAGTCCTCGTTCTTGGCCACGAAGTCGGTCTCGCAGTCCACCTCGACCAGCGCGCCCACCTTGCCGTTGAAATGGACGTAGTGGCCGATCACCCCCTCCGCGGCCTGCCGCTCGCCGCGCTTGGCCGCCTTGGCCTGGCCGCGGACCCGCAGCAGCTCGATCGCCTTCTCGGCGTCGCCGTCGGTCTCCTGGAGCACCTGCTTGCACTCCATCATCCCCGCGCCGGTGCGATCGCGCAGGGTTTTCACGTCGGCCGCGGTGATGCTCATTTCCGGGTGTCTCCTTCCGCGGGCGCCGGCGCGGGCTGATCTGGCGGGGCTCCCTGCGCCGGGGCCGGGGCCGGCGCCTGCTCCCCCGCGGCCGCCTGAGCCTGCGCGGCCGCCGCCGCTGCAACCTCCTGGCGCGCCTTCTCCTCCGCCTTCGCCTTCTCCTCGGCCTCGCGCTTCGCGCGTTCCTCGGCCTCGTGGCGCGCCTTCTCCTCGGCCTCGCGGCGGGCCTGCTCCTCACGGCGCAGGAAGCCGCCGCGGCCCTCGGCCGCCGCGGCGCCGAGCGTGCGGATGATCAGCTCGTTGGCGCGGATCGCGTCGTCGTTGCCGGGGACCACATAGTCGACCGCCTCCGGATCGCAGTTCGTGTCGACCAGTCCGATCGTCGGGATGTGCAGCCGGCCCGCCTCGCGCACGCCGATCTCCTCGACCTTCAGGTCGGTGACGAACACGGCGTCGGGCAGCCGCTCCATGTTGCGCACGCCATAGAGGTTCGTGGTCAGCTTCGCGAGCTCGGCCTCCATCGACATGCGCTCCTTGGTCGGCAACAGCGCGAGCTGGCCCTCCTCCGCGAGGCGCGTGAGGTCGTGCAGTCTGTTGATCCGCTTGCGGATCGTGTTGAAGTTGGTCAGCAGTCCGCCCAGCCACCGCTCGTGCACGTACAACATGCCGGCGTCCTCGGCGACTTCCCGGATCGTGTCCTTGGCCTGCTTCTTGGTCCCCACGAAGAGCACGATGCCGCCTTTCGACGCGAGGTCGTACACGAAGGCCCGGGCCCGCTCCAGCAGGACCTCGGTCTTCAGCAGGTCGATGATGTAGATGCCGTCTCGCTCGCCGAAGATGTAGCGACGCATCTTCGGGTGCCAGCGGCGCGTCTGGTGGCCGAAGTGAACCCCGGCCTGCAGCAGCTCTCTTACTCCTACTTCTGCCAATTGCGCTCCCTTTTTGCGTTACGTGGAATCCGGCGCGGCGGCACGCGGGACCCGGCGAGCAAGGGCTCGCACGGGCAGGGCCGCGACCGTACCGGCCGGGTCGAAGGACCGTCCAAGTCTACGCAAGTCCCGGTAAGCGTGGCGTTTGTCACGAGCCGGCGCCGGCTCGTGCGCGTTCGAGCCCCGCGGCCAGGTCCGGCGGCAGCTCCGATCGCCACGTGCGGAGGTCGCCCCCGGGCGGCACCGGCAGCGCCAGGCGGGCGCTGTGGAGAAACTGGCGCGTGAGGCCGAGGTCGTCGCGCGCGCCGTAGTCGCGATCGCCCGCGAGCGGGTGGCCGATGGCGGCGAAATGGGCCCTGATCTGGTGCGTGCGCCCGGTCTCCAGCTGCGCGCGCACGAGGGTGTGGCCGCCGGCGAACCGCTCGACCTCGAAGTGGGTGCGCGCCTCGCGGGGCGTGTCCGTGCGCGTGGACATGCGCGTGCGGCGCCGCACGTCGCGCCCCAGCGGCGCGTCGATCGTGCCGGTCCGCGCCGTGAGCCTGCCGGTCGCGAGCGCCAGGTACTCGCGCAGCACCTCGCGCCGGCGCAGGGCCGCCTGCAGCTCGCGCTGCGCCGTCACTCCCTTTGCCACCAGCATCAGGCCCGAGGTGTCGCGGTCGAGGCGATGCACGGCGTGTGGGTCCCACCCGGGCGAGCGCCGCGCGAGCCACTCCACGAGCGTCACGCCGCGGTGGCCGGGCGCGGGATGCACGACGATCCCGGGCGGCTTGTCCACGACCACGAACGAGTCGCCCTCCCAGACGATCGTGGGTTCCGGCGGCTCGGGCACCGGCTCCGGCGCCCGGTCACCGAGCAGCACGCGCTCGCCGCCGCGTAGACGGGTGCTCTTCGATCGCCGGGTTCCGTCCACCAGCACGGCGCCGGTGTCGACCAGCGCCGCGGCCGCCGCGCGCGAGACGCCGCCGGCCGTCGCGAGCCAGGCATCGAGGCGGGTGCCCGCGTCCTGCGGCGCCACGACCAGCTCACGCATGCGCATCACGATGGACCTCGGGCGACAGGATCGCGAACACCAGCAGGCTCACGCCCGCGACGATCGCGATGTCTGCGAGGTTGAAAGCCGGCCACAGCGGCGGATCGAGAAAGTCGATCGCCGCCCCGATCCGGGCGCGATCGGCGAGGTTCCCGAGCGCTCCGCCCACGACGAGGCCGACAGCCAGCCACAGGTCCGAGCGGGTTGCATTCGCGGCGAAGTACCCGACCAGCAGGGTGAGTGCACCGAGCGTCAACGCGATCACGACCGCGTCGGCCGCGCCGCCGAGCAGCCCGAACGCGATGCCGTCGTTGCGCACGTTGGAGAGCTTGAACCCGAAGATCACGTCGACGGGTTCGCCTCTGTCGACGCGTGTCACCGCGAGCTGCTTGGCCGCCTGGTCGAGCGCGACCACGATCCCCGTCACCGCCAACGCGCGCGCCCAGGCGCGCCGCGCCTCCACGAGCTCTACGGCTCGATCGCGCCCACGACGATGGAGCGCACGATGATCAGCACGATCGTCGCGATGATCGGGCTCAGGTCGAGCGCGAAGCCGCCGCCGCCCACCGGAGGGATGACGCGGCGAAAGAGGTTCAGGTAGGGGTTCGTCACGTCGTTGATGAAGCCGATCACCGCGCTCAGGATCGGGTTGTAGGGGATGCGCGGGATCCAGCTGAGCAGGATGCGCACGAAGATCAGGATCAGGTAGACGAGGAACAGCGCGTCCACGTAGTCCGCGATCTCGGCGCGCCCGACGGCGGCCAGCACGAAGTTCAACGTCCCCCCTTTGCCTGCTCGACAACGGACCCGACCGCCGCGCCGAACGCAGCGCGCAGCTTGTACTCCTCCAGTTTCGCGACACCGGCGGCTGTCACGCCGCCCGGCGAGGTGACGGCCCGCCGCAGTGAGACCGCGTCGCGGTGGCGCAGCAGCTCGGCGGTCCCCGCCATCGTCGTGAGCGCGAGCCGCGCGGCCTGGCGGGAATCCAGCCCTTCCTTCACCCCCGCATCGGTGAGGCTCTCGACCACCAGCGCGAAAAATGCGGGTCCGCAGCCGGAGATCGCCGTTGCGGCGTCCATCAGCCGCTCCTCCACCGGGATCACCTCGCCGAGCAGTCCGAAGAGGTCGAGGATGCTGCGCACGGTGCCTGCGTCGATCGCCGATCCGGGCGCGTAACAGAACGTGCCGGCGCGGACCTCGGCGGCCACGTTGGGCATGAACCGCAACACGGCCGTGCCTGCTCCATAGGCCTGCTCGACCGCGTCGGTGGAGACGGCTCCGAGGATCGACACGACCGGCAGGGAGCGCTCGTGGACCGTCACGCGCGTCTCCTCGGCGACAGCCGCGAGCGCGGCGGGCTTGGTCGCCAGCACGAGCACGTCGACGAGCTCGGCGAGGTCTCGGTTGGACCCGGCGGTGCTCGCGGCGCTGCGGTCGGCGAGCCCGCGCGCGCGGTCCGAGTCGACGTCGCTGACCACGATGCCGTCCGGGCCGGTCTGCCCGGCCGACCAGCCGAGCACCAGCGCCGCAGCCATGTTTCCGGCTCCGACGAGGCCTACAACCACGAGTGGCCCTTCTCGAACCGAGCCACTAGCTCTGGTTGAAGAAGCCCTTCTCCAGCAGCCGCGCGCGCTCTTCGGCGGAAACCTCGACGTTGCGCGGCGTCAGCAGGAAGACCTTGTCCGCGATCCGCTGCATCCCGCCGTCGAGCGCATAGGTGAGCCCGCTCGCGAAGTCGATCAGACGCTTGGAGAGATCGGTGTCGGCACCCTGGAGGTTGAGGATCACCGGGACCGAGTCCTTGAACTTGTCGGCGATCTGCTGGGCGTCGTTGAAGTTCTTGGGCACCACGAGGTGCACACGCACCTGGTCGCCCGCGCGGCCGTTGCCCACAGGACGCAGGACGCGGGTCTGGGTCCCGCCCGGCGCGGAGTCGTCGGCGAAGATGTCGTCGATCTCGTCGCGCCGCCGGGGGGCCACGCGGCGCACCTGATCGCGTGTGCGGTAGCGCTCCTCGAGCTCCGCCTCGGGCTCGAGGCCGTCATCGAGCTCGTCATCGGCGTAGCGCTCGTCCTGAGCCAGGCCGAAGTAAAGAAGTGCGCGATGCCAGGTGTCTCTCAGTGCCATGGTGAGTCGGACCTCACGGTCTTACTTGGACGGCAATTCGCCCGGTACGGGTGGATTCCTGCCGTTTCCGGCAGAAAGTATGGCATCCCTACCCGTACAGGACCCCGCCGAGCCGTACGATCGTCGCGCCCTCCTCAGCGGCGACCTCGTAGTCCTGGCTGGTGCCCATGGAAAGGCGGTTGAACTCGTGTCGCGGCGCCCAGCCGGCGCGCAGCCCCTCGCCCAGCTCGCGCAGGCGCGCGAAGTAGGGCCGCGCCTCCTCGGCTCGCTCCGCAAACGGCGGCATCGTCATGAGGCCGGCGAACGTGACGTGCGCCCTCGCCGAGGCACGCTCGACGAACCGCTCGACCTCCTCGACGGGCACGCCGTACTTGCTCGCTTCCCCTGCGACGTTCACCTCCAGCAGCACCCGGGCCGGACGGCTGGCGTGGCGCTCGAGCTGTGCGACGACCGAGTCGCTCTCCACGGAGTGGATCATCCGCACGCGCGGCAGCACCTGCTTGGCCTTGCGGCTCTGGAGGTGGCCGATGAAGTCCCACGTAAACGCATCTCCCCAGCGTTCCTGCTTTGCGATCAGGTCCTGAGCGGTGTTCTCTCCGACGAGGCGCACGCCGGCCTCGGCGAGCGCGCCCATCAGCTCGAGCGGCACGTACTTGGTCGCGGCAAGGATCTCGACGTCGGCGGGGTCGCGGCCCGCGCGGCTGCACGCTGCCTCGATCGCCGCGTGCGCCTGCGCGAGCCGCTCCCGCACCCGGGCGGGGTCGACCGCGTCTAGGAGGCGAGCCACGCCAGGCCGGCCTGCCTGCCGGTGACGCCGCGGTCGCGCCGGTGGGAGAAGAACAGATCGGCGTCGCAGCTGACGCACAGTCCGGCGACCTGGGTCTCGATGCCGGCCCACGCGAGCTCGGTCGCGATACAGCCCGGCAGGTCCAGCACCGGTCCCGGCAGTTGGTGCCCGCGCTCGGCGAAGCGATCGAGCACCGCCGCGCCGACCTCATAGCAACACGGGCCGATCGCCGGCCCGATCGCGGCCGCCACGGGACCTCCGCCGAGCGCGCGCACCTGGTCGACGGCCCGCGGCACGATCCCCGCGGCCACGCCGCGCCAACCGCAATGGACGGCGGCCACCGCCCCGGGTGCGCAGAGCACGAGCGGCGCGCAGTCCGCGACGAGCACCAGCGGTGTCAGGTCCGGCGATGCCGTGACCTGGGCATCGGCCTCCTCCAGCTCGCCCGGGACGACGCGGTCGCGCACCTGCATGTCGCGGCCGTGCACCTGCCGCCCCATTGCGACCGATCCCGGCGCGCGTCCGAGCGCTCGCACCAGCAGAGAGCGGTTTTGCCGCACGCGATCCGGGTCGTCGTCGGTCAGGACGCCCAGGTTGAGCGATCGGAACGGCCCTTCGCTGCTGCCGCCCAAGCGGGTGCTGAACGCCGCATGTGCGTGCCCGAGGTCGGCTTCGAGCCACACGACCTGACCGCTCGTGCGCCACTCGAACGGAGCGCTCACCCGCGGCAGCGTGGCGGCGCGACTCACCGGACCGCCAGGTTCAGCCCTTCGATCGGCGTGCGCTGCGCGTACTCGAAGTGCGCACGCCGGTCCGATGCGAGCTCACAGACCTTGCGCCACCGGGTAAAGGGCCCGGTGCGCTCGAAGACATCCATGCGGAGGTCGGCCACCTCCGTGTTGTAGCAGTACGCCCGCTCCCCGTCGGGGTCGTGATACGTGACCCCCACGAGGTCCTCGGGCCGCGCCGTGACCACGCACGCGACCTTGCGCCGCAGTGTCTGCGCCTCGAACGTCCACCCCGAGGGGCCGAACTCGCTGCGGTTGCGCTGCACCGCGAGCGGGCTGATCGACAACACGTCGGCGCCGCCGGCGCGGGCGACGACGGGCGTGTTCGGTCCCAGCTCGCGCCCGAAGCGCGGCACGAACACGCTGACCCCATCGATGAAGGTCCCGCCGCCGGTGGTCTCACCGAAATCGCTGCAGTGCAGCCACGCCCAGCGGGTCGCGTGCTTGGAGCCCCACAGATGTGCCTGGCCGCCCCGCGCGCCCGGCGCGAGCTCGACGCTGCGCCCGCCCCAGCTGACCGTGCCGGACACCTCCACGTCCGGGTGCGGGAGGAACAGCACGGTCTTGGCGATGCCGGCCCGGCGCAGGAACGGGTGCACGTGTCCGTAGGCCGGCAAGGCCGGCTGCCAGCGCAGGTCCCATTCGCAGCGGCGCCCGTCGTGCTCCAGCGCACCGGTCATGCCGGTGTCACTCAGCACGGCGTCGCCGATCCGCAGCTCGAAAGGGCGCTCGCGGGCCTGCAGCAGCGCGACCGGGAAGCTCACCTTCTCCCCCACGTTGGCGCTCGGGTCGGCGGGGTCCATCGCCATGAACCACAGGGAGCAGGTCGCGTCCTGTCCGGTCTCGGGCAGCGGCGCGACCATCGTGTAGCGAATCCAGAAGCCGACGCCCGACGCCGGGTCGGTGAACGTCAGGTAGTGGACCTCGTAGTGGCCGGGTTCGCCGTCCCACTGCAGCGCGTTCCAGCGTGCGGGCACGGCGGCGAGTCTATTCAAGCGCTGCAGAGCCGCTCACCGCGCCGGCGCTGGACCGGCTAGCGGCCCAGCAGCCGCAGGGCTGCGGCCAGCTCCTCGTCGCGTCCGCTGACGAATCCGTCGAGCTTCAGCGCGAGCGTCTCCTTCAGCGCCGCGCCGATCTGCGGCGACTCCGGGACTCCCGCCCCCCGCAGGTCGGCGCCGGTGATCTCGAGGGCGACTCCGCGGGCCCGCTCGAGGTAGGCGTGCAGGCGCTCCGCCACCGGCTGGGGCTGCGCGGCGAGCACGATCGCCATCACGAAGACCTCCAGCGGCTGCCCCGCGAGCAGCTCGTGCAGCTCCGACGGCGCCGCCGCATCGCCCGACAGCCTTGCGGCGATCACCGGCCCGAGTGTCACGGCCGCGGCCACGACGTCCTGGTCGCGGCGGCGGACCTTGAGGCGGTCCAGCCATTCGTAGGCCTCGTGGCTCGCCAGCCCGGCACACAGGCAGGCCAGCCGCACGAGCGGCCGGCGGGCCTCGGCGAGGGCTCCCCGCATGGTCTGCTCGGAGGCCTGCACGAGGCTCGCGGCGCCGCGGGCGTCCATGTGCGCATGCAGCGCGCGGTCGAGCCCAAGTTCGGCGGTGCGCTCCAGCGCCGCGCCCACGTTGCCCTCCGCGAGCAGGTCGAGCAGCTCGTCGCGCAGGCGGGCCGAGGACAGGTCTCCGACCAGCCGCATGTCGATGCAGCCGCGCGCCAGGGAGAGGGTGTGTGCGTCCATCCGGAACCCAAGCCGGGCCTCGTAGCGGATCGCCCGCAGCAGGCGCGTCGGATCCTCGACGAAGCTGAGGTTGTGCAACACGCGCACGGTGCCGCGCTGCAGGTCGCGGTATCCACCGCAGAAGTCGTAGGTCGCGCCCAGGTCGTCGGGCCGCAGCGAGGTCGCCATCGCATTGATCGTGAAATCGCGGCGCGCGAGGTCGTGGCGCAGGGTCGAGCGCTCCACTTCGGGGAGCGCCCCCGGCGCACCGTAGAACTCGGTTCTCGCGGTGGCGAGGTCCACCCGGAGCTCGTGGCCGTGCACGTCCGGCGCCTTCACGACGGCCGTCTGGAACTTGTCGTGCGGGTGGGAGTGTCCGCCGAGGGCGCGCGCCAACTCTTCCGCGAGCGCGATCGCGTCGCCCTCCACCATCACGTCGAGATCGAGGCTCTGCTCACCGAGCAGCACGTCGCGCACGGCCCCGCCCACGAGGTACACGCCCTCGTGCGAGGCGGCGACGGCCGTGATCGCGGGCAGCACGGCCTCGAGGCGCTCGATCTCGTGCAGGCGCGCGCGCACCGCTGCCGTCGCCTCCGCGCTCGGGGTCGGCCGCTCCACGCTCACCGGCTCGTGCAGCGCGCGCAGCACGTCGCCGCGCGTGACGATGCCGGTGACCTCGTCCGGCGCCACGCGGGCCGCGGCGCGGTGCGGCCCGTCGGGCACGACCACGAGCCGGCCCGCCCGACCGGTCGCCAGCAGCTCACGCATCTCCCCGAGCGTCGCGTCGCCGCCGATCACGTCCACGCCGCTGCTCATCACGCCCTTGACGGGCGCGTGGCTGAGGCCGTGCCGCACCGCGCGATCGAGGTCCTCGCGGGAGACCGCCCCGGTGAGGTCGCCGTGCTCGGAGACCTGGATCCCGCTCAGGCCGAGCCGCTGGCACTCGACGAGCGTAGCCGCGATCTGGTCGGTGCTCGCGACTGAGTGGACCGGCCGGGACATCACCTGCCGGGCGCGCAGGGGCTCCTGGGCAACCCGCCCGACCTCCGCCAGCACACGCTCCAGCGCGGCCTCGGGATCGGAGTCGCGCACGAGTGCCGAGGCGGCCTGTGCATGTCCGCCCCCGCCCAGCTGCGCGAGCGCCGCGTCCACGGACAGCGCCGAGGTGCGCGAGCGCGCGATCACCAGCACGCGTCCCTCCATCTCCACGCACAGGACGAGCGCGTCCCAGTCGACCGCGTCGCCGACGCGCGAGACGAGCGCCGCGGCATCCTCCACGTAGCGGCTCGCGCCGGCGGCCGCGGTGACGACGCGCAGTCCGGCGACCTCGCGCTCGTCACGTGCGGCCAGGAGCCGTCGCAGCAGGTCTCGCTGCTCGTGCACGAGCGGGCTGCGCAGGTAGCGGCCGAGTTGCTCCTGGTTCGCACCGAGCCGCACACAGGCGGCCAGCGCCTCGATGTCACGGGCGGTCGTAGAGGTGTAAGTCAAGGAACCGGTGTCCTCGTGGATGCCGAGCGCGAACGCCGTGGCGTGCATCGGGGTGATGCGCGTCTCCCGTTCCATCAGCAACCGCAGCAGCCCGGTGACCACGGCCCCGTCGTCCCCGACGAGCGCGGTCCCCCGGTCTAGCCGGGCGTCCGTGTGGTGGTCGAAGGCGATCACCTCCACACCCTCGCGCCGGGCCAGTTCACCGAGGTTGCCGAGCCGCTCGGGCTCGGTCACCTCGACCAGCACCAGCCGGCGCACGCTGTCGCGATCGAGCGCGGACGGCTCGACCACGGGAATCTGGTCCGCGTGCAGGTTGTAGAACTCGCGCACGTTGCGGTTGGCCCCGCCGTGCATGCAGATCCGTGCACCCGGATACAGCAGTTGGGCCGCCAGCATGCCCGCGAACGCGTCGAAATCCGCATTGGGGTGCGCCAGGATCAAAGTCTCGACTTCGACGGTCGCGGTCATGGACCGATTCTAGGGTCGAGGTGGCCCCGGAAAACGGGGCTGGTCTAAGTTGGGCGCGTGCAGGACCTCGAGATAACGCGGCTCGAGTGCGCGGGTGACGCCGGGGGCGACCTGGCCGGCAGCGAGCTGCGAGCGCCCGTGGAGTCCTCGCCGTTCAGCCTCAAGCTCGAGGGCTGGGCGCTGGGGCACGCCGGGCTCCCCCGCCGCGTGCGGGTCGTGGCGGTCGTGCCGCTGCCCGACGGGCCGCCGCTGCGGCGCGTCGTGGTCGCAACCGAGCCCAATGCGCGGCGGCCCGAGATCGGGGCTCGGTTCCCCAGCATCCCGGGGAGCGAGCGCAGCGGGTTCAGCACAGCCTGTTCGCTGATCGGCCTGCCGGCCGCATTCTGCCTGCAGATCGAGGCCACGTTCGAAGCGGCGCCGGCGGTCAGAATCGCGCTCGTCGAGGGGAGGCGACGGCACATCGCCACCGGGTTGCGCCCGCGGTTCCAGCCGATCCTCGTCAAGACCCTCGGACGGGCAGGCTCGACCTGGATGACGCAGGCGGTCGGCGCGCACCCCCAGGCTCTCGCCTACCGCCCATTCGACTTCGAGCCGCGCGTGCTCGACTACTGGCTGGAGATCGTGCGTACGCTCTCGCACCCCCACAGCTACGCCCAGGCCATCGATCCGGACGTCGGTACCGAGCGCGCGTGGTGGGTCGGGCGCAAACGCTCCCGTGGTCCACTGTCGGTCGGGGACGACCGCGAGGTCGCGCGCTGGCTGGAGACCGATTCGATCGAGGGCCTGGCGGGATTTGCGCAGGCGCAGGTCGACGGGTTCTACCAGCGGGTCGCCGCATGGGACGGCAAGCCGGGCGCGCTGCGGTTCGTCGAGCGCGCGCACGAGTGGCATGAGATCGAGCTCGCGCGGGAGCTGTATCCGGACGCACGGCTGGTGTTCCTCGTGCGCGACATGCGCGACCTGCTCGCCTCGCGGATCGCGTTCAACCGCAGGACCGGGCTGACGCAGTTCGGCTACGGGCCGTCTGTCGGCGACGAGCAATACGTGCGCGGCGTGATGCGGACGGAGGTCGACGACCTCTACGAGTCGTGGCGCGCGCTGCGCGGCGACGCGATGCTGCTGCGCTACGAGGACCTGATGCTCAGGCCGCGGGAGACGCTGCACGATCTGTACGAGCACTCCGGGCTTGCGGCGGACGAGGAAACGGTCGCGCGCGCACTGGAGCGCGCGCAGGCGCGCGCCCCCGAGCGGCAGGCCGGCCACCGCACGAGCGCAGACGAGCACGCGTCGATCGGGCGCTGGCGCCACGATCTGCCGGCGGCGCTGCAGGAGGCCTGCGCCGAGGCGTTTGCCGCCCCACTCGCGGCATTCGGCTACGAGACGGGGACGCGCGGGGCGGCGTAGGGCCAGGCACGCAGGCGCAGCAGCCGCTGTGACGGCGCGTACAGCCGCGCCGCCAGCCAGACCCCCACCGGGACGGTCGAAAGCAGGTACAGCGCGTTGCGCGCGGCGACTCCGTCGGCCCAACCGGCCTTGTAGATCGTGTAGTAGATCGCGGCCGAGGACAGCAGCGACACGAGCGGCGGCCCGCGGCGCGTGAGCCCCTCCCACGCGACCAGCGAGAGCAGGAAGGGCACGTGGTAATAGGCGTTGTTCACCGGGTCGAGCAGGCATCGCATCAGGAACAGCAATGCGAGCAGCGCCAACACGTCGTCCGGCGTGCGCCGCCGCGAGAACCACCACAGCGCCGTCAGCGGGACGGCCAGCAGCACGATGCCCGGATGCAGCAGTCGCGAGACCGAGGCCGGAAGCGTGCGCACGGTGACGACGCTTTGGTCCGTCCCGACGGCGATCACGCGGTCCTCCGACGGCGAGACCGGCCAAACCGCGTTGAAAGGGTGCACCCGCTCGCCGGCGTGCGCAGCCTGCTTGGCCGCGCCCGAGAAGCTCCCCGGGTTGCCCAGCATGAGGGGAAGCGTGAGGACCGCTGCCACGATCGCGGCCACGCCGCCCAGGCGCACGCGGCGTGCCGGCGCGGCCGCCAGCACCGGGAGCACGGCGATCACCGCCCACTGCTTGGTGGCGAGCGCCAGCCCGAGCAGGATCCCGGCCCCGAGCGCGCGGCCACGCAGCGCCGCGAGCACCGCGCCCACGCACAGCGCGCCGCCGAGCAACTCCTCTGGATGCCCGAGCCTGATCGCCTCCCAGGTGAGCGGGTTGACCAGGCAGAGGATCGCCGCGGCGGCGCACGCGGCCGGGGCCTGGCCGCGGCGCCGCATGCGCGCGGCGAGCGCCAGTCCGAGCAGCCCCACGGCGATCAGGCAAGGGATCGTGCCGAGCTGGTAGACGAGCAGGTCGTCCCCGCCGGCGGCCCGCGCCGGCGCCGCGAACGGCAGTCGCACGATCAGCGAGAGGCTGCCCATCAGCGGCTGCTGCGCGAGCGCCGCGCCGACGTCGCCGTCGAGCAGCGCGTTCATGGCGGGAGCCGCGTCGCGCGGATAGTCGCCCTGGGACGTATTGGCCAGCGCCAGCAGCGTCGAGCAGGCGGCGATCGCGCACAGCGCGGCCGCGAGTGTGAGGCGCGACCTCATGGACGCCTTATCGGCACGTTCGCTGCGCCGGGTAAAGCCCGGCAGACGCCGACCGGGCTGCGGTAACAAGATGGTCAACCACCCGGGCGAGCAGCGCGACCAGGCAGCGATCCTGCAGGCGCTGGCCGCCTGCCCGGTTTAGCTAGCCGCGCGCGCGGAGCCGGTAGACCGGGCCGTCCAGCGACACCGCGTACACGCGCCCGCGGGCGTCCTCGCCGAACGAGCTGAGCGAGGCGACCCGCAGGCCCAGCCCACGGTCGTCCGTGGCCCGGCCGCCGGCGATGCGGAAGCTGCGCAGGCGTCCGGCGCAGTAGTCCCCGTAGACGTAGCGTCCCGCGAGGTCGGGCACGGCGCGATCGCGCGACACCACCCCGCCCGTCACCGAGCACTCGCCACCCGCGCGGCCGTACTCGAGCACCGGGCCGACGGCGTTCGGGCAATTGCGCGAGTCGTCGAAGCGGCGGCGGCCCTCGAAGCAGCTCCAGCCGAAGTTGCGCCCCCGCGCCTGACCGCGGAACGCAAAGTCGATCTCCTCCACCGAGTTCTGGCCCACGTCGCCGATGTAGAGGTCGCCCGTGCGGCGGTCGAACGAGTAGCGCCACGGGTTGCGCAGGCCGTATGCGTAGATCTCGTTGCGCCCGGCGCGCCCCACGAACGGGTTGGACGGCGGCGAGCGGTAGCTGCTCGATCCGTGCCGGCGTGGGTCGATGCGCAGGATCTTGCCGAGCAGCGATTCGAGGTTTTGGGCGCGGTTCTGCGGGTCACCGGCCGAGCCACCGTCCCCGGTGCCGATGTACAGGTAGCCGTCGGGCCCGAACACCAGGTTCCCGCCGTTGTGGTTCGGATAGGGATCGGCCATCGACATCACCTGCCGGCGCGAGGACTTGTTTGCGCGGTTCGGGCTGCGGCTGGAGCGGCGGAACTCCTGCACCTTCTGGCTTCCGTCGCGGCCGGTGAAGTACACGTAGAAGCGGCCGCTGCGCGAGTATCCGGGCGCGAACGCCAGCCCCAACAGGCCCTGTTCGCCTCCGGCGGTCACGTCGCGGCGCAGGTCGAGGAAGGGCCGGCGCACCCGCTTGCCCCCCAGCAGCACCCGGATGCGACCGGTCTGCTCCACGACGAACACGCGCCGCCGGTCGCCGCGCGGCGCGGTCACCAGGACCGGGTCGTCGAACGTGCCGATGCGCTGCAGCCGCACGCCGCGGGCGGCCTCCTGCGCGGGCGCCGCCCCGGTGCCCGTGCGCGCGTCCGTGCCGGTGGGCGGGGCCGCATCGCTGCGGACGCTGTCGGCCAGCTCGTCCTCGCCGATGCGCAGCCCCACGATCAGCGCTCCCATCAGCAGCAATGGGATGCCGAGCAGGAGCGCGAAGGTTCGGAGTCTCATCTGTGGGAGTGCAGGGGACAACGGGGCGGGAGCTCGGAACAAGTTGTACCGCCGTTTGCCGCTGGCGGCGTAACTACCCTTGGGGCATGTTCATCTCCGCGCGCCGTCGCAGGCGCCGTCTGCCCCTGCTGGTCGCCGCGGCGCTGGTCGTCGTCGCGGGCGCCGTGGTCGCGGCGCTGGTCGTGCTGGGCAACCGCACCGACGACGTGCGTCGCGGCGCCGAGGTCGAGTTCCAGGCGCCGCCCCGGCCCGAGCGCCCGCGCGTGCGCACGACGGACTGGCCCGTGTATCACTACGACCTCGCCCATACCGGCTACCTGCCGGCCCGGGTCGACCCGCCGTTCAAGGAGCGCTGGGTGTTCGGCGGCCGGGTCCTGATGGAGTTCCCGCCGATCGTGATCGGGGACAGCCTCTTCTTCATCCGCAACAACGGAGGCGTCTACCGCCTCGACGCGGACACCGGCAAGGTCAGGTGGAAGAACCAGATCGGCAAGCTGTCCGCTTCATCGCCCGCGTACTGGAAGGACCGCGTGTTCGTCACGTCGCTGAGCGGCAAGCTCACCGTGCTGAAGGCGAGCAACGGGAAGCTCGTCTGGCAGAAGCAGCTCGGCAGCCGCACCGAGTCCTCCCCGATCATCCGGAAGGGGGTCGTCTACTTCGGGACCGAGGGCGGCGAGCTCTATGCGCTGTATGCGCGGACCGGCCGCGTGAAGTGGAAGTTCAGCGCCTCCGGCGCGATCAAGGCGTCGCCCGCGCTGTCGGGCTCGACGTTGTACTTCGGCGACTACAGCGGCCGCATGTACGCGGTCTGGGCGCGGACGGGCCGGGAGCGCTGGTCCACCGGCACGTCGGGATCGAAGTTCGGCTTCGCGGCGGGCAACTTCTACTCGACGCCGGCCGTCGCGTTCGGGCGCGTGTTCTCCGGGAACACCGACGGCAAGGTGTATTCGTTCGGCGCGCGCACGGGCACGCTTGCGTGGTCGAAGTCGACCGGCGGCTACGTGTACTCGTCGCCCGCCGCCGCCAACGTGCCGGGCACCAAGCCGAGCGTCTACATCGGGTCCTACGACGGGAACCTGTACGCGCTCGACGCGCGCACCGGATCCACGCGCTGGACGCATGCCGGTGGCGGCCGGATCTCGGGCGGTCCCACCGTCGTGGGGCGCGTCGTGTACTTCGCGGACCTCGACTCCAAGTCCACCTTCGGCGTCGATGCGCGCACCGGTGATCGGGTGTTCCGCCGCAGCCGCGGCGCATACAACCCCGTCGTCTCGGACGGGCAGCGCCTCTACCTGACGGGCTACGCGAGCGTCACCGCCCTCGACCCGGTGAAGCGCAGCCGGAAGTAGCTAGAGCCGCACGGGGATGCCGGCGGCGTGCAGGTGCTCCTTGGCCTCGCGCACCCGGTACTCCCCGTAATGGAAGATCGAGGCGACCAGCACCGCGTCCGCGTGTGCCTCGGTGATCGCCGCGGTCAGGTGTGAGAGCTTTCCCGCGCCGCCGGAGGCGATCACGGGGATCTCGACGGCATCCGCGACCGCGCGCGTGAGCGGCAGGTCGTAGCCGTCCTTCGTCCCGTCGCGGTCCATGCTGGTGAGCATGATCTCCCCCGCCCCCCGCTCAGCCCCCTCGCGCGCCCATTCGACGGCGTCGCGCCCGGTCGCCACCCGGCCGCCGTTCACGAACACCTCGAAGGTGGTTGCGCCGGCGGTCTGCTGGGCGTCGATCGCGAGCACCACGCACTGGGCGCCGAACGTGTCCGCCAGCTCGTCCAGCAGCTCCGGCCGATTGACCGCGGCGGAGTTGACCGCCACCTTGTCGGCCCCCGCGTCGAGCACCGCCTGTGCGTCCTCACGTGACCGGATGCCGCCGCCGATCGTGAACGGGATGAACACGTTGTCGGCCGTGCGCCGCGCGAGCGCCACGATCGTGTCGCGCTGCTCGTGCGACGCGGTGATGTCCAGGAACACCAGTTCGTCGGCGCCCTCGGCGTCGTAGCGCTCGGCCAGCTCGACCGGGTCACCCGCGTCGCGCAGCCCGATGAAGTTGGTGCCCTTCACGACGCGGCCCTTGTCGACGTCGAGGCATGGGATCACGCGCTTCAGGACGCTCATGCGACCTCCTCCCCGAGCGCCAGGCGGGCCTCGGTCACGGAGAAGCGGCGCTCGTAGAGGGCCTTGCCCACGATCACGCCCTCCATCTCCGGCGCAGGCAGGGCCGCCAGCGCTTCGAGGTCGGCCAGGTCGCCGATCCCGCCGGAGTAGATCACCGGACCTCCGCGGGCCGCCTCGCAGACACGCGCGAGCGCCTCCAGATCGGGTCCCTGCATCGTCCCGTCGCGATCCACGCTCGTGTAGATGAAGCCGCCGGCGCCGCGGGATCGCAGCGTGGTCACGGCGTCCGGAGCCGAGATCGACGTGCTGGACAGCCACCCACCCGTCGCAACCAGGCCGTCCCGCACGTCCACCGCGATGCGCACGCGCTCGCCGCCGCGCTCGATCATGCCGTCGAGGGTCTCCGGCTGGGTGAACGCCACCGTGCCGATCACGACTCGGTCCGCGCCGGCGCCGACCGCGTTCAGCACGGCATCCACCGTGCGCAGGCCGCCGCCGAACTGCACCGGCACGCCCGCGCGGGCGGCGATGCGCTCCAGATGCTCCAGATTCACGGGCCGGCCCTCACGGGCGCCGTCGAGGTCGACGACGTGCAGCCACGTCGCGCCCTCGGCGACCCACCGGCGCGCGGCGTCGAGCGGGTCCGAGTCGTAGATCTTGCGGCGCTCGTAGTCGCCCTGCTCGAGCCGCACCGCCTTGCCGCCGAGGATGTCGATCGCGGGATAGAGCGCGGGCACCGGTGAACCGCTAGGAGGTGGCGCCAACCGCAGCACAGATCGACGTGAAGTTGCGCAGCAGGCGCAGTCCGTGGACGCTCGACTTCTCGGGGTGGAACTGGACCCCGTAGACGGGCGCGCGCTCGACGGCGCAGACGAAGGGCCGGCCGTAGCTGGAGGTGCCGAGCACGTCTTCCCCCGAAACCCCCACCGGTGCGAACGAGTGCACGAAGTAGAACGGGGACTCGTCGGGCAGGTCGTCCACGAGCGCGGTGCGCTGCTCCCACCTGACGACGTTCCACCCGATGTGCGGGAGTTTCAGAGGCGCGGGGGGAGGGTCCTCGGCAGCCGTGGGGGGCGGAGCCACGCGTGGCAGGCGCTCGATCCTGCCCGACAGCAGGCCCAGGCCCCAGCCGCCCTCGTTCTCGGTCGTCGTCTCGAACAGCAGCTGCATCCCGAGGCAGATGCCCAGCATCGGCATGCCGCCCGCGAGCAGCTCCCCGATCAGGCCGTCCAGCTCGCGTTCGCGGATGTTGCGCATCGCCTTCGGGAATGCACCGACGCCGGGCAGCACGGCCCCGTCGGAGGCCCGGATCGCGCTGTGATCGGCGGTGATGTGCGGCCGCGCGCCGGAGCGCTCGAGCGCCTTCTCGGCGGAGCGCAGGTTCCCCATCCCGTAGTCGAGGATCGCGATGCGCGGACCGCTACCGGATGGCCCCGGGCTCACAGCAGCCCCTTCGTCGACGGCACTCCCGTCTCGGAGTCGTCCAGGGCGGTGGCGGCCCGCAGCGCGCGTGCGAACGACTTGAAGCTCGCCTCGATCATGTGGTGCGCGTTCGTTCCCGCGAGCAGGCGCACGTGCACCGTCAGCCGCGCGTTGTTCGCCACCGCGCGGAAGAACTCCTCGGTCAGCTCGGTCTCCCAGCCGCCGATCGTGGCCTCCGGGATGGAACCCTCGAACGCGCAGTACGGGCGGCCCGACACGTCGACCGCGGCCGCGGCCAGCGCCTCGTCCATCGGGACGGTCGCGTCGCCGTAGCGGGCGATGCCGCTGCGGTCGCCGAGCGCGCGGTCGAGCGCCTTGCCCAGCACGATGCCGATGTCCTCGGTGGTGTGGTGCGTGCCGGTCTCGAGGTCGCCGGTCGCCTCCACGTCCAGGTCGAGGTGCGCGTGGCGCGCCAGCAGGTCGAGCATGTGGTCGAGGAACCCGACCCCGGTGGAGGCCGCGCACTCGCCCGTGCCGTCCAGCGCGAGCCGCAGGCGGATGCTGGTCTCGCGGGTGGAGCGCTCGATCTCGGCGGTGCGCGGTGGTGTGGTGATGGCCATCAGATGTCCCGGGAAGCCCGCTCGGGCGTGTCGGCCCGGGCCTCCGCCGATTCTGCATGGACGGGAAATCCCTCCGCGCGTGCGACGCTGGCCACGTAGGGTGCGAGCGCTCGCGCCGCCTCCGGGGGCAACCTTACCAGCGCCTGTCGGCGCCGGAAATCGCCTGCGCCGAGCGGTCCCGAGAAGCGCGCGGCGCCGCCCGTGGGCAGCACGTGGTTGGAACCGGCGGCATAGTCGCCGAAGGCCGCGCCTCCGGCGCCGCCCACGAACACGCAGCCGCTCGAGTGCACGCCCTCGGCCAGCGCCTCGGCATCCGCGCAGGCCAGTTCGAGGTGCTCGGGAGCGAAGGCGTTCGCCACGTCGATTGCGCCACCGAGGTCGGCGGTGCGCACGAGGGCGAGCGGAGCGTCCTGCACGGACGCCCGCGCCGCGGCGATGGCCGCCGCCTGGCGCTCCACCTGCGCCAGCAGTTCCGCGCTGGGCGAGGCGACCGCGACCAGCGTGTCCGGGCCGTGCTCGGCCTGGGCGGCGAGGTCGAGCGCCACGAGGCGCGGATCGGCGTCACCATCGGCGATCACGAGCAGCTCGCTGGGGCCCGCGATCCCGTCGATGCCGACCAGGCCGGCGAGCTGGCGCTTGGCCTCCTGCACATAGGAGTTGCCGGGCCCCACGATCACGTCGACCGGAGCGACCGTCGCCGTCCCGTAGGCGAGCGCAGCGATCGCCTGGGCGCCGCCCATCAGGTGCACCTCGTCCACGCCGCACAGCGCGCAGGCCGCGAGGATCACCGGATTGGCGCGACCGTCGGGGCCGGGCGGGGTGGCCACCGCGATCTGGTCCACGCCGGCGACGCGGGCCGGCGCGCAGCACATCACGACCGACGAGGGGTACGCCGCGCGCCCGCCGGGGACGTACGCGCCCACGCGCCGCACCGGGAGCTCGCGGATCGTGACCGACTGTCCCTGCGTCATCTCCACGGTGAGATCGCCGGACACCTCGGCCCGAGCCAGCCGCTCGACATTGGCGATCGCCGCGTCGAGCCCGACGCGCACGTCGCCGTCGATCTCATCGGGGGCGACGGCGATCTGCTCGGGGGGCACGCGGAAGTCCGCGGGCGCGGCCTCGCTGTCGAAGCGCACGGTCAGCTCGTGCACCGCACGGTCGCCGCCGCGGCGAACCTCGTCGAGGATCCCCGCGACAGCGGCCGTGACCGCGCCGGGCGGCTCCACCAGCCCGCGCATCGCCTCGGCCAGCGCATCGACGTCGCCGCGCGCGCGCGACTCGAGCGTGAAGTGCCTAGCCTGCATCCGTCGTCTCTCCGATGCGCGTCACGAGGTCGTCGACATCCGCCTGGCGCAGCTTGTGCGAAACCCGGTTCGCCACCAGGCGCGCGGTGCAGTCGGCGATCACCTCGCGCACCTCGAGGTGGTTGTCGCGCAGCGTGCGCCCGCTCGCGGTGAGGTCCACGATGCCCTCCGCGAGGCCGGAGATCGGCGCCAGCTCGACCGAGCCCTTCACCTCGATCACCTCCGCCTGGCGACCGGAGGACTCGAAGTAGCGCGTGGCGATCCGCGGGTACTTGGTCGCGATCCGCACGGCGCCGAGGCGGCGCTCGAGATCGTCGGCGAAGTGGTCGCCCGCCCGCGTCGCGACGACCATCTGGCAGTAGCCGTATCCGAGATCGACGAGCTCGTAGACGACGCGCTCGTGTTGCTCCATCAGCACGTCCTTACCGGTGATCCCGAGATCGACGGCACCGGCCTCCACGTAGGTGGGGACGTCGCTGGGGCGCATCGTCACGATGGTCACCTCCTCGCCGGGGAACAGCAGGGAGCGAGAGTCGGCGCGCAGCGGCGCCGTGTCGATGCCCACCCGGTCCAGCAGGTCGAGCGTCTCACCGAACAGCGCGCCGCGGGGTACCGCGATCCGCAGCGGGTCGCTGACCGCGCTCACGGCTGCTCCCCCGCGCGCCGCTCCTCCTCCGCCTGCGCGACGTGCATGCGCTCCACGTACAGGGCAAAGCCACAGGCCGGCAGCCGGCGTCCGAAGCGCCCCAGCAGGTCGTCGTAGCGCCCGCCGCCCCCGATCACGTGCCCGAGCGCCGGGTCGTACACCTCGAAGATCGCGCCTGTGTAGTAGCCCAGGTCGCGGACCAGGCCGAGGTCGAAGATCACACGATCGGCGAGGCCCCGCTGCTCCAGGCCGGTGGCCACCTCGGTGAGGCGGGAGAACGGGCCGCGGATGTCGGCCCCGCCCAGGGCGATCCCGCGCTCGATCACCTCGGCGCCCGCCGCGCAGCTGCGGGAGGCCGATCAGCGCGCGC
This sequence comes from uncultured Solirubrobacterales bacterium, assembly GCA_963816975.1. Classification (GTDB taxonomy): domain Bacteria; phylum Actinomycetota; class Thermoleophilia; order Solirubrobacterales; family JBBDJG01; genus DASRIA01. The sequence continues at coordinate 76,699 of CAWFMD010000004.1, forward strand.
CGGCGTTGCGCGGAGATCGGCAGCCCTGCGACGCGCTGCTCCAGCTCCACCAGGTCGTGGCGCTCGAGCGCGTCCATCACCGCCTTCCCGTCCGCGGCGTTCACCCCCATCGCCTGCAGAAGTCCCCGGAACAGGCCGGCGTCGCCGAGGCCGATGCGCGCGCGGGGCAGGCCGCCGGCGTCGAGCGCCGCGCACAGCACCTCGAGCACGTCGACGGTCCCGGCCGGCGCCTGGGCGCCGATCAGCTCGATGCCGGCCTGCAGGAACTCACGCTGCTGGCCGCGCTGGGGGCGCACGGCGCGATATGCGTGCGAGACGTAGCACAGGCGCAGCGGCACAGCTGCGTCCGGGTACCGCGTGGCGACCAGCCGCGCGATCGGGATCGTCATGTCGGACCGCAGCGCCAGCACCTGTCCGTGCTCGTCGAACAGGCGGTAGGAGGCGCCCGCGGCCCGCTCGTCGCCCTGCACGAGCACGTCTTCGTACTCCATCGTGGGCGTCCACACCTCGCCGTACCCGAACCGCTCGAAGGTTTCCAGCAGGTTGGCGGACAGGCGCCGCAGCTCCCGCATCTCGTCGGGCAGGATGTCGCGCGTCCCCGGCGGGATCGGAAAGGTCATGACGCGGTCCCGCGAGTCCGTCTAGGCGGAGACGCGATCCGCGGACTTGCGCTCGATCCGCGCGCCCAGCTCCCGCAGGCGGTCGTCGATGCGCTCGTAGCCGCGGTCGATCTGCCCCACGTTGCCGATCTCCGACACGCCCTCCGCGCAGAGGCTCGCGATGAGCATCGCCATCCCGGCCCGGATGTCGGGGCTGTCCATGCGCTCGCCATGAAGACGGCTCGGGCCGTGCACGATCGCCCGGTGGGGATCGCAGACCACGACTCGAGCGCCCATGGGGATGAGCTTGTCGACGAATACAAGGCGGTTCTCGAACATCTTCTCGTGGATCAGCACCACGCCTTCGGCCTGCGTCGCGACCGCGAGCGCGATGCTGGTGAGATCGGCCGGGAAGGCCGGCCACGGGCCGTCATCGACCTCCGGGATCGCGCCGCCCGCGTCGTCGCGGACGCGCAGCCGCTGCTCGGGCGGGATGATCAGGTCGTCGCCGTCGTGGTGGGACTTCAGCCCGAGCCGCTCGAACACCATCCGGATCATCTTCAGGTCGTCGGGGACCGTGTTGCGGATGCGCAGCTCGCCGCCGGTCACCGCGGCGAGCGCCATGAAGCTGCCGACCTCGATGTGGTCCGGCGCGATGTCGACCTGGCCGCCGCTCAGTCGCTTGCAGCCGTGGACCGTGAGGACGTTGGACCCGATGCCGTCGATTCGCGCGCCCATGCTCACGAGCAGGCGAGCGAGGTTCTGCACGTGCGGCTCCGATGCGGCGTTGCGGATCGTCGTGGTGCCCTGCGCGAGAGCCGCCGCCATCAGCGTGTTCTCGGTCGCCATCACGCTCGCCTCGTCCATGAAGAAGTCGCAGCCGCGCAGGCCCTGCGGGGCCCACATCTCGTACAGCCGGTCGAGGTGCACCTGCGCACCGAGCGCGCGCAGCGCGTCGATGTGCGGATCGAGGCGGCGGCGCCCGATGAAGTCGCCCCCCGGCGGCGGGATGCGCGCCTCGCCCGTGCGCGCGAGCAGCGGGCCGGCGAGCAGGAACGACGCCCTGATGCGGCCGGCCAGCTCGGCGTCGACGTCGGCACTCGTGATGGAGGCTGCGCGCAGCACGACCTGGTGTTCCTCGCGCCAGTGGACGCTCACGCCGAGGTCTTCGAGCAGCGCCAGCATCGACTCCACGTCGCGGATGCGCGGGACGTTGCCGACGACCAGCTCCTCCTCGGTCAGCAGCGATGCCGCCAGGATCGGCAGGGCAGCGTTCTTGTTGCCCGCCGGCACAACCGTGCCGGAGAGCGGATATCCGCCTTCGATTACGAACTTGTCCACATCAACCGCCGGGTTTGAGGCTCTCGAAGGGTAACAGTGCGGCCCATGGCCAAAAAGTCCTGCAATTGAAGCGCGTGTCGGCTGTCTGCCGTCGGCCGTGTGGGGGCTGCGGTGTCACTGCCACCTCCCTCCCGCCTTCGCCCAGTCCAGCAGGTGGGCGACCGAGCAGAAGCCGTCCGGGATCCGGTGCTCGCCGCGGTGGCGCACCAGCAGCAGGTGGCCCTCGCCCAGCTCGGCGCCGCAGCGCGCGCAGGCGCGCGTCGTGTCGGTGCCCGCCGGCTGGGGCGGCTCGCCCGCCTCCCAGTGCGCACCCTGCATGGCCCAGGGGACGACGTGCTCGAGCCGGCAGAAGACCGCGCCGCGGTCGCCCGCGTGCTCGCCCAGCCGGAAGCCGTCGGTCGGCTCCACCGGGTTGCCGCACCAAGTGCACTTCGACGCGCCCGGTGGGACCATCGTCGCTTTGCGCTCCTCCTGGGATAGATTGCGGCCGATGCCCGACCGTCCCCGGATTATCGTCCTCGAGGGGGACCAGACCGGCCAGGAGCTGCTCGTGCAGGCGCTGCGGCTGTTGGAGGAGGACGTGTGCGGCTTCGCCGTGGAGCTCGAGCACTACGACCTCTCGCTCGAGAACCGCCGCCGCACCCAGAACGAGGTCGTGCTGACGGCCGCGGAGGCGATGCGCGAGGCGGGCTACGGCATCAAGGCCGCGACGATCACCCCCGAGGGCGCCGACGACGTGGGCAGCCCCAACAAGATCCTGCGCGAGGCGGTCGACGGCAAGGTGATCATCCGATCCGGTCGCCGCATCCCGGGGGTGACCCCCGTCGGCGGCGTGCACCACCCGGTGTCGGTCGTGCGGATGGCGGTCGAGGATGCCTACGGCGCCGAGGAGCATCGCCAGGCCGAGCACGGAGACGAGGTCGCGTTTCGCACCGAGCGCGTCCACCGTTCGGTGTGCCGCGCGGTCGCGGAGTATTCGTTCCGCACGGCCGAGCGGACCCATGCGCGCGTCTACGGTGGACCGAAGTGGACGGTCAGTCCCCTGTACGAGGGCATGTTGAAGGAGGAGATGGACGCCGCCGCCGGCCGGTATGTGGACGTGCCCTACGCGCCGCAGCTGATCGACGTGACCTACGCGGGCCTGGTGGGCGGCGTTCCCTCCGAGGCGCCGCTCGTGATCCCGGCCCTGAACCGCGACGGCGACTGCCTGTCGGAGCTGGTGCTTGCGCTGTTCGGCTCGATTGCCGGGGCGGAGTCGGTGCTGCTGTCGTTCGACGAACAGCTCAGCACCACGGTGGTGATGACCGAGGCGCCGCATGGGACGGCCCCGGCGCTGGAGGGCAAGGACATCGCGAACCCGATGGCGATGATCCTCGCGACTGCGGCGCTGCTGCGCTACCTCGGGGAGGCGGGCCACGCACGCGCCGCGACGGCGTCGCGCGCCCTCTACGAGGCGGTCATGGAAGCTGCCGCGGCAGGGATCCGGACACCGGACCTGGGCGGGCACGCGACCACGTCGGAGCTGACCGACGAAGCGATCGCGCGCGTGCGCACGAAGCTCGAGATCTGGAAGAGCCTGAGCGGGGAGCCGGCGCGCTGACCGCGGCCCGGGTGCGCTCGGACGGCGTCTCGCTGGCCTTGGAAGAGGCGGGCGAGGGCACTGCCCCCGCGCCGCCGCTGGTGCTCGCGCACGGGCTGACGGCGACGCGCAGGTACGTGGTGCACGGGTCGCGGGGCCTGGAGCGCGCCGGGCATCGCGTCGTTTCCTATGACGCCCGCGGCCACGGTGACTCCGATCCGGCGCGCGCGCCGGGCTCGTACGAGTACTCCGACCTGGTCGCCGACCTGGAGGCCGTGCTCGACGCGCGCGACCTCGACCAGGTCGTCCTGGTGGGGGCTTCGATGGGCGCCGCGACCACGCTGGCGTACGCGCTCGCGCATCCCGAGCGTGTCGCGGCGCTGGTACAGGTGACGCCCGCCCACCTGGGCCTGCCGCAGACCGACCCGCTCGAGCTGGCGCGGTGGGACGCGCTGGCAGAGGGCCTCGAGCGCGCCGGTGTGGAAGGTTTCATGCGCGCCTACGGTGAGCCTCCCGTCGAGCCGAGGTTTCGAGGGTTGATCGTGGAGGCAATCAGACAGCGAATCGCGCGCCACCGCCACCCGGACGCGGTGGCGAACGCGCTCCGCGTGGTGCCGCGCTCGAAGGCGTTCGATGGCGTCGTGGCACTGGAGCAGCTGGCGGTGCCGACGTTGATCGTGGCGAGCCACGACCAGCTCGACCCCCAGCACCCTTACGAGGTGGCCCGCACCTATGCCGAGCGGATCGAGGGAGCCGAGCTGGTGAGCGAGCAGCCGGGCGCCTCCCCGCTCGCCTGGCGGGGCGCCCAGCTCTCGCGTGCGATCATCGGATTCCTCGCCGGGGTGGGAGCTATGCGACCTTGACTTTTGGCGTTCTAGAGCCGATTCTGTGGGCCTCCGGGCTCCAGGTGCAACATCCCGTGCAGAACACGTGTTCTGTCCGGGGGCGCGCGTACCTTACGAACCTATGTTCTGGCAAACGCAAAACTCAATAGCACGATCCGTCGAGGGATCAGGCGACCCGGACCCGCGGCAGCAGCTGCGCGCGCGGCTGCGCCTGCTGGCCGACTTCGCCACGCTGGGCGCCTACGAGCGCACCGATGCCGCACCGCACGGCGACACGCCACATGCCCGCGACCGTGAGCCCACGCGCCGGGTGTTCCTGTTCACGCGCGTGCCGCAGACGCACTGCAAGGCCGGCCGCGAGGCGGTCGCCGAGTGCCCGACGACGGCAGCGCGGCGCATCGTGCGCCACGGCCGTCCGGCGACCCGCCGGCGTGTCGCGCGGCGGCGCGGCGGGGTCGAGGCGGCACAGCAGCCCTGCACGGTCTCGACGGTCGACACGGCCGCCGGCCGCCCTGCCCGCTAACAGCCGGGCGGCGGCGCCCCGCCGGCCTGGGCGTCGAGGGCGAGCAGCAGTTCGCGCCCGGTTTCCAGGGCGCGGCCGACAGTGGGCGGGTCGACGTTCTCGTAGGTGTCGGTCGGCCAGTGATAGTTGGGAATCGTGTCGCCCTGCGCCAGCAGCGTGATGGCCTCCCACCCACGCGCGCGCATCGGCGTCGCGTCGGTCGGGAGTCCCGGTGTCGTGCGCGCGGGTACGAGGCCGAGGTCGGGGCGGCGCAGCGCGATCGCCTCGAGCATCTGCACGAGTCGCGCGGAGGCCGGGCGGTTCGCCGACGCGCTGCCCTCGCGCAGTATGTAGGTCAGCGGAGCGGGCCCGCCGACGGTGTCGAAGTTCAGGAACGTCGACGCGGCCGCGCGCTCCTCGTGGCCGCGTGCGTAGGCCTGTGCGCCGAGCATTCCCGACTCTTCGCAGCTCGTGATCAGCAGGTCGACCTCGGTGTGGTCCAGCGGCGACGCGGCGCACTCGGCCGCGAGCTGCATCGCCACCGCCGCGCCCGAGGCGTTGTCGCTCGCGCCGGGAACGTCGCTGCCCCGCAGCTCGCGCTCCGCCAGCGCCGCCAGAGAGAGCACCATGCCGCCGAGCGCGGCGGCGTGCAGCATGCGGCCACCGGGAGCCCGGCGCAGGAGCGGCCCGATCGCCAGCACAGTCGCGGAAATAGCCGGTATTTGCAGGACTTTCGCCAGGTGGGGAGCGACCGCGGGATGGAAGATCGCGCCGCAGCGGCTGGTGTCGAGATGGCCCACCAGGCATACGCGCAGACGCGTCGGCCCACCGGCCGGTACGCGGCCGATGACGTTCACGCTGGACTCGGTGCTGAGCGCGTCGGACAGCGGTGTGCGGCGCAGGTCGGCTTCGAGTGCACCCACGACAGCGCTGCCCAGCGCGAGCGCCGTCCCCGCCGCGCGCCTGCGCGGGCCGCGTGCGCGTTGCAGCAGGCCGCCCGCCAGCGCGGCTGCGAAGAGCGGCGCGTAGGGCTTCGCGAACGTCGAGTATCCGCTGAACTCCTCCGTCCGCGCTCCCACTCCACGCCGGTTCAGCCAGGCGACCAGCGCGGTGGCCGCGCGCTGCTCGGCTGCGGAGCACGGACGCCGCGGGCCGATGTCGCTCGCCAGCATGCGAATCACGCCGAGCGCATCCCGCAACGCGGCCTCGGCGCTTGGTGCGCCGCGCTGCTCGACTGCGAGTTCGCCGCTCGGATCAGCCATCCGGCGCAACACTAACTCGCGGCGGCGGGCGCCGGGTGCGCTGCGCCCACGCCGAAAGCAAAGAGCGACCCCCGCGCGGGGGTCGCTCGATAAGTAAACGGCGGCGACCTACTCTCCCGGGCCCTTGCGGGCCAAGTACCATCGGCGCTGAGAGGCTTAACTGCTCTGTTCGGAATGGGAAGAGGTGTTTCCCTCTCGCTATAGCCACCGAAATCGTGCCCGGACGCACGGGTGGCGCCCGGTATGTGGGACCGGCACACTTCGCCGGGCCCTGAAAACTGCACAGTGGCCTCAACCAACGGGGATCTGAAAAAAAACCGTCAAGCCCTCGGCCTATTAGTACCGGTCCGCTGAGCGCATTACTGCGCTTACACGGCCGGCCTATCAACCTGGTGGTCTTCCAGGGGCCTTACTCCCTCGAGGGGATGGGAGAGCTCATCTCGAGGTGGGCTTCCCGCTTAGATGCTTTCAGCGGTTATCCCGTCCGGACGTAGCTAGCCTGCAGTGCCCTTGGCAGGACAACAGATACACCAGAGGTCCGTTCGTCCCGGTCCTCTCGTACTAGGGACGACTCCTCTCAACTCTCCAACGCGCACGGCAGATAGGGACCGAACTGTCTCACGACGTTCTGAACCCAGCTCGCGTACCGCTTTAATGGGCGAACAGCCCAACCCTTGGGACCTGCTACAGCCCCAGGATGCGACGAGCCGACATCGAGGTGCCAAACCGGGTCGTCGATGTGGACTCTTGGACCCGATAAGCCTGTTATCCCCGGAGTACCTTTTATCCGTTGAGCGACGGCGCTTCCACTTGCTACCGCCGGATCACTAAGCCCTACTTTCGTACCTGCTCGACCTGTCAGTCTCGCAGTCAAGCTCCCTTATACCTTTACGCTCTGCGCACGGTTTCCAATCGTGCTGAGGGAACCTTTGGGCGCCTCCGTTACATTTTGGGAGGCGACCGCCCCAGTCAAACTGCCCGCCTGACACTGTTCACCACCCGGCTTACGGCGTGGTGTTAGAAGCCCAGAACACCAGGGGTGGTATCTCAAGGTTGGCTCCACAGCAGCCGCAGCCACTGCTTCATAGCCTCCCACCTATCCTGAACGAGGTGTCCCGAACTCCAATATCAAGCTGCAGTAAAGGTTCACGGGGTCTTTCCGTCTGGCCGCGCGTACTCGGCATCTTCACCGAGACTACAATTTCACCGAGCCCCTCGTTGAGACAGCGCCCAAGTCGTTACGCCATTCGTGCAGGTCGGAACTTACCCGACAAGGAATTTCGCTACCTTAGGACCGTTATAGTTACGGCCGCCGTTTACCGGGGCTTAGCTTCACTGCTTCGCCTCTCCGAAGAGTGGCTAACAACTCCGCGTAACCTTCCGGCACCGGGCAGGCGTCAGCCCCTATACGTCGTCTTGCGACTTAGCAGAGGCCTGTGTTTTTGGTAAACAGTCGCTTGGGCCTTTTCACTGCGGCCCCCTCGGGCTCCGGCAGCAAGTGCCTTCACCCTACCGGGGCGCCCCTTCTCCCGAAGTTACGGGGCAATTTTGCCGAGTTCCTTAACGAGGGTTATCTCGATCACCTTGGCATTCTCTGCCTGTCCACCTGTGTCGGTTTTGGTACGGGCACGCGCATCCTCCCTAGAGGTTTTTCTCGGAGGCATGGCGTCGGGGACTCGCCGGCCTTCCGGCCAGCTGGCATCGCGCCTCGCATCAACACGCCCGCGGATTTACCTACGGGCGCTAACTACGCGCTTGCCCCAGGACGACCATCGCCTGGGTTCCCCTAGCCTTCCTCGTCACCCCATTGGTCAAGCGGATGCGACGTGGTACAGGAATATCAACCTGTTGGCCATCGACTACGCCTTTCGGCCTCGCCTTAGGTCCCGACTAACCCTGAGCAGACGAACTTTACTCAGGAAACCTTGGACAATCGGTGGAGGAGATTCTCACTCCTCTTTCGTTACTCATGCCGGCATTCTCACTTCACACGCCTCCACGGCTCGCTTCCGCGGCCGCTTCGCTGGCGTGTGAACGCTCTCCTACCGCTCGAAGAACTCCGAAGAGTTCAACGAACCCACAGCTTCGGTGGCTAGCTTGAGCCCCGTTACATTGTCCGCGCCCGAACACTTGACCAGTGAGCTGTTACGCACTCTTTCAAGGGTGGCTGCTTC
>CAWFMD010000004.1:90000-255460 GCA_963816975.1 uncultured Solirubrobacterales bacterium
TGCCCGAGCTCGAATCCCAGAACGAGTTCCGCGAGGCGCGTAACTCGGTTCTGTACGCGACCGGCCCTGGAGGAAAGAAGGCGCGCCTGGCCGTGTTGACCGGGGCCGAGAACCGCATCCTGGTCGGCTCCGGTGACATCTCCTCCAACGTGAAGCGCGCGGTCGTGGCGGTCGAGGACGAACGCTTCTACTCACACAAGGGTGTCGACTACAGAGGTATCGCCCGCGCCCTGTGGGAGGACGTCCGGCGCCAGCGCGCCGCCCAGGGCGCATCCACGATCACCCAGCAGTTCGTGAAGAACGCGCTCGTCGCGCAAAAGAACAGGTCCCTGTTCCAGAAGCTCAAGGAGGCCGCGCTTGCCTACCAGCTGGAGCGCAAGTGGACCAAGGAGAAGATCCTCACGGAGTATCTGAACACCGTGTACTTCGGCGAGGGGGCATATGGCATCGAATCGGCTGCACGTGTCTACTTCGGCTGGAACCACCCCGACTGCGAGCCGCGCTGCGCGGCGGTGCTGGACCCAGCCGAGGCGGCACTGCTGGCCGGGATGATCGCGTCACCCGCCGCATACAGCCCGATCCAGAACCCCGGCGCCGCGATCGCGCGGCGCAACCTCGTGCTCCGGAAGATGTACGACCAGTCGTTGATCACCACCAGCGAGCGGATCGAGGCGGAGCAGCGGGCCTTGCCGTCGCGCAACCGGATCCAGACGCCGAAGAAGATCAGCCGCGCGCCGTACTTCACCGCCTGGATCGAGGACCAGCTCGTGGACCGGTACGGCAGCGGTAACGCGTTCGCGGGCGGCTTGAAGATCCGCACCACGCTCGACCTCGAGCTGCAGGCGGCCGCCGAGCAGGCGATCGCCACGCGCCTCGGCGGCATCGGGCCGAGCGCCGCGCTGGTGGCGATCGACAACGACACGGGCGGCGTGCGGGCGATGGTCGGCGGCTCCGACTTCCAGCAGCGGCCGTTCAACCTCGCCACGCAGGGCCGGCGCCAGCCCGGCTCCGCCTTCAAGCCGTTCACCCTGATCGCGGCGCTCGAGAAGGGCATCTCCCCGGGCCGCACGTTCGTCTCCGGCCCGAAGACGCTGTCCGGGCCGCGCGGGGACTTCAAGGTCGAGAACTATGAGGACCGCTACAGCGGGGTGACCTCGCTGGCGACCGCCACCACGGTTTCGGACAACTCGGTGTACGCCGAGGTGGGCTACAAGCTGGTCGGCACGCGCGCGGTCGCCAAGGTAGCCAAGGCGATGGGGATCCGCACGCCGGTGTCGCGCAACCCGGCGATGGTGCTGGGCGGCCTCAAACAGGGCGTGACGCCGCTGGAGATCGCGAAGTCCTACGAGACGCTTGCGCAGGAGGGCAACGTCGTGTCGGGATCGCTGGCGCCCTACGACGGCGGTCCGGTGACGTTCACACGGGTCGAGGGCGGGAACATCGACGACAAGAACAAGGTCGAGCACAAGCGGGTGATTCCGGAGGGTGTCGCTCAACAGGCGACACAGATCCTGTCGACCGTCGTCAGCTCGGGCACCGGCCGCGCGGCCCAGATCGGCGAATTCGCCGCGGGCAAGACCGGGACGACGGAGAACTACCAGGACGCATGGTTCGTCGGATTCGACGACGACCTCACCGTCGCGGTGTGGGTCGGCTATCCGGAGGGAGCGAAGCCGATGGAGACCGAGTTCCGCGGCGAGCCGGTCGCGGGCGGGACGTTCCCCGCGGAGATCTGGCACGACTTCATGGTGAGCGCGAACGAGATCCGCGCGGGGCGCGCGGAGGGCGACCAGGGAGCGACCGGCCCGACCGGCCCCGTGGGCGTCCCGGCCGCACCCGTGGATCCCACTGCCACCGAGCAGCCCTCCACCGAGAAGCCCAAGCGCAAGAAGGGGTCGTCGCAGCAGGCGCCCGACGACGGCACACCGGAGGCGGCTCCGACCGAGCCTGCGCCCGAGCCGGATCCGGCTCCCAACCCGACGCCCGCTCCCACGCCCCCTTCCGGCGGCGGGGGCAGCGGCGGATCGGGCGGGATCGGTGGCGCAGGCGGTCCGGCCGGCGGCGAGCCCTGAGGTGCGGTCCGGCGACTAGGTGGCGAGCGTCGCCAGCACCAGCTCGTCGTGCTTCTTCGGCGTGATCTTCGGAAACGCCTTCAGGACCTTCCCGTCGGGTCCGATCACGAAAGTCGCGCGCTGCACGCCCATGTACCTGCGGCCGTACATCGACTTCTCGACCCACACGCCGTACTTCTCGGCGACCCTGTGGTCGGGGTCGGACAGCAGCGTGAAGGGCAGCCCGTGCTCGTCCGCGAACTCGCGCAGCTGCGCGGGCTGATCGCGTGAGACTCCCACCACCACCGCGCCGGCGGCGTGGTATTCGGCGGAGCGGTCCCTGATCCCGCACGCCTGCGCAGTGCATCCCGGCGTGCCCGCCTTGGGATAGAAATAGAGCACCACCGTCCGCCCCTCGAAATCGGCGAGGCCGACCATGTTCCCGTCCTGGTCGGGCAGCTTGAACCGCGGGGCCTTGCGTCCCTCTTTCATCTCCTCCATAAGGGTCCAGCGGCTCGCAACTATGCGCGTCAGGGACGCGGCCACGGCCGGGAGACGTAACGGCTCCCCGCCAGGCAGAACCGCCATGGGTGGTCGACCGCCTTCGTGATGCCGACGCGCGGGCCGGTGACGATCTCGGGATCGCGCCGGTCCCTGGAGCGCGGCGACACCTGGATCGGGCCACCGACAAGCGGGGCTCCGTTCAGCGCGAGCCCGATGCCCAGCGCCTGGGCGAGCTTGCCCGGCCCCGAGCACAGGTCCTCGACGCGGGTCACGCCGCGCCGCCGGCGCATCACGTCGATGCCTTCCGCCGGCTCGAGCGCGCGGATCAGGGCAGCCGCGGCGTGACCGTCGGGCTCGGCCACGAAGTTGAGCAGGCTGTGGATTCCGTACGAGAGATACACGTACGCATGCGCGGGCGGCCCGAACAGGACGCTGCTGCGCGGCGTCGGCCCGCCGTATGCGTGGCAGGCCGGATCGTCGACGTGATAGCTCTCCGTCTCGACGATCACCCCGGCCACCGGGCCATGCCGCACCGTGCAGCCGATCAGGTCGCGCGCGACTGCGTGGACGGAGCGCTCGAAGAAGGCCTGCGGCAGCGCCTCGGTCGGGAGCGCCATCGTGAGCGAATACGTCAGAACAGGTTCTCCTGATCCTTCGTGGCGGCCCGCCGGCGCCGCTGCGGGACGCCCGCGGCCTCGGTCAGCGCCGCCTCCACGTCGGCGAGGATCGCGCGCTCCGACCGGGAGGCGACGATCGGCTGGTCGAGCCCGTCGACGTGCACGAAGGTGCGGCGGCCGTCGCCGCGGTCCGCGGCCTCGATCGGCACGAGCGCGTAAATCCGGTCGGCCTTCACGAGCTTGCCGTAGCCGAGCGACACCATGCGCGCCTCGCGCTTCGCCATCGCTACGGAGTGACTCCCTCCAGGATCGCGCGGGCGCGCCCGAGTTGCTCCTGCACCCGGGCCGACGCCGTGCCGCCTTCCGAGACCTTCGACTCCAGCCACGAGCCGTTCGACAGCACGGCGTAGTACTCGTCGTCGAGGTTGGCGTCGAACTGGGCCAGCTCTGCGCGCGTCAGCTCGGACAGCTGCTTGTGCTGCTCGAGCGCGTGGCGCACGAGGCCGCCGACGATCGCGTGCGACTCGCGGAAGGGAACGCCGCGGCGCACGAGCAGGTCGGCGATGTCGGTGGCCGCAAGGAACTCGTCCGCGGCCGCCCCCGCGAGGCGGTCGCGGTCGAACCGCGCGCTGCGCAGCATCCCCGTTGCGGCATCGAGGCAGAGGTTGAGCGTGTCGACCGTGTCGAAGAGGTGCTCCTTGTCCTCCTGCATGTCCTTGTTGTACGCGAGCGGCAGCGCGTGCATCACGCCGAGCAGCGCATTCAGATGGGCGGCGACCCGCGGCGCCTTGGCGCGCAGCAGCTCGGCCGCGTCGGGGTTCTGCTTCTGAGGCATCAGGCTCGAACCCGAGGTGAACGCGTCACCGAGCGCCAGGAAGCCGAACTCCTGGCTCGACCAGAGCACGAGCTCGGCGCCCAGCCGCGACAGGTGCATGGCGCAGATCGCGGCCGCGCTCAGGTAGTCGAGCACGAAGTCGCGATTCGAGACGGCGTCGAGCGAGTTCTCCGTGATCCCGTCGAATCCGAGTGCGCGCGCGACCGACTCGCGGCGCGTGTCCCAGTTCACCCCCGCCAGCGCGCCGGCCCCGAGCGGCAGCTCGGCGGTTGCGCACGAGGTGCCGGCGAAGCGCTCCAGATCGCGCCGGAACATCCAGAAGTACGCCAACAGGTGATGCGACAGGTAAACCGGCTGGGCGCGCTGCAGGTGCGTGTACCCCGGCATCGCCCAGTCGGCGTGGCGCTCCGCGAGGTCGGCGAGCGCGGCCATCAGGTCGACCAGCCGCTTGCGGGCTTCCGTGGCCTGGTCGCGCACGAACAGCGCCATGTCGGTCGCAACCTGGTCGTTGCGCGAGCGGGCCGTGTGTACCTTGCCTCCGACCGGCCCGGCGACCTCGGTCAGCCGGCGCTCGATCGCCATGTGGACGTCCTCGTCGTCGGGGAGGAACTCGAACGTGCCGCGGTCGAGCTCCGCCGCGATCTCGTCGAGGCCGGCGCGCAGCTCGGCGGCCTCGGTGGCCGTGAGGATCCCGGCCTCCGCGAGCATCGCCACGTGGGCCTGGGACTGGCGCACGTCGTAGGGGCCCAGGCGCCGGTCGAACGAGATCGACGCGTTCAGCGCGTGGAATGCGGGATCCGGCGGGTCACGAAAACGGCCCATGCCCTTGAGTTTAGGACGGGGGCCGGGTTACCAGTTCCCGGCGATCGCGCCGATTTGCAGCAGAAGCATGGTGCCCAGCAGGTAGAGGCTGACCCCCCAGCCGGCGAGGGCCCCGCGGCTGCGGGGGTACAGGCGGCTGTCGGGGGTGCGCCCGATGGACAGCACGACCGGCACAGCCGCCGCCAATCCCGCCGCCATCAGCGCGAACCCGCTCGCTCCCGTGAGCAGCCAGTCGAGGCTCGGCTCGAAAGTGGCCGCGACCTTGCCCAGCAGGTCGTGGAAGAGGATCACCGGGATCGCAGCGGCGGCGACCAGCCCGGCGACGCCCAGAATGCGCTCGCCGCGGGTTGACACGTTATGGAGATTACCGGTGGTCGCCTACCGGTCGAGTGCGATCTCGAGCCCCTCCGCCACGCGCTCCACCTCGCTCTCCCCCATGGCCGTGAAGAACGGCAATGCCAGCGATCGCGCCGCGACCGCCTCCGCCACGGGGAACTCTCCCCCGCGGTAGCCGAAGCGCTCGCGGTAGAAGGGTTGGAGGTGGATCACCGGCAGATATGCCTTCGACGCGATTCCGGCCTGCGCGAGCCGGCCGATCACGGCATCGCGATCCACGGCATCGGGAAGCTGCACCACATAGACGAACCAGCTGCGGCGCTCGGCGCCCCGGTCCGCGCAGGGCAGCACGAGGCCCTCGATGGCGCCCAGCCGCTCCGCGTAGAGGCCGGCCACCCGCGCGCGCTCGGCGAGCAGCCCGGCGAGGCGCTCCACCTGGGCCACGCCCAGCGCCGCGGTCACGTCGGACATCCGGTAGTTGAAGCCGAGGCGGTCGTGCGAGAGCCAGTCCATGTCGCTGCCGCGGCCCTGGTTGCGCTCGCTGCGCGCCTGCGCGACGGTGTCCGCGTCCCCCGTGGTGAGCATGCCTCCCTCCCCCGTGACGAGCTGCTTGTTCGCGTAGAAGCCGAACGCCGCCGGGTTGCCGCGGGCCCCGATGAGCACGCCGGCCGCGTCGATCGCGCCGAGCGCCTCGCACGCATCCTCCACGATGCCCAGGCCGCGCTCGGCAGCGAGCTGCTCGAGCCCTTCGAGGTCGGCCGGGTAGCCGAAGATGTGGACCGGCAGCAACCCCGCGGTGCGCTCACCGCAGGCCGCGGCCGCGGCCTGGGTGCTGATGTTGAGCGTGTGCGGGTCGATGTCGCAGAACACCGGCGTCGCGCCCTCGTAGAGCATGCAGTTGGCCGAGGCCACGAAGCTCAGTGGGCTCGTCACGACCTCGTCGCCGGCGCCCCAGCCCTGCGCCCGCACGGCGAGGTGCAACGCGGCGGTGCCGCTCGACACGGCGACCGCTCCCTCGGCGCCCAGCCACCGGGCGAAGTCTTGCTCGAAGCGCTCCAGCATCGGGCCCAGGGACAGCCGCCCCGAGCGCAGCACTTCGCCGACGAGCTCCTGCTCCCGCTGCCCGACGTCCGGGCGCGCGAGCGGGATCGGGTCCGCACTCACGCGGGAGGTGTCACCGCCGGCTCGGCGTCCGCGGGCGGGGTGACGGGCTCGCGTCGCTGCGTCGCGGATTCGAGCGAGTCCACCAGGGCCTCCCAGCTCGCCTCGATGATGTTCTCGGACACGCCGATGGTCCCCCAGGTCTGCTCGCCGTCCGATGCGTCGATCAGCACCCGTGTGACCGCGCCGGTGCCCTTGTGCTCGTCGATGATGCGCACCTTGTAGTTGACGAGCTCGATGTCGCGCAGCCGCGGGTAGAGATCGCCGATCGCGTCGCGCAGCGCGCGGTCGAGCGCGTTCACCGGGCCGTTGCCCTCGGCCGTGCGCACCATGCGCTCGCCCTTCGCCCAGACCTTGATCGTGGCCTCGGTCTGCACGCGCCCGTCCTCGCGCTTCTCGGTGATCACGCGGAAGCTCTCGAGCCGGAAGAGCGGTTCGTAGGCATGCGCCTCCTTGCGCAGGAACAGATCGAACGACGCGTCCGCGGCCTCGAAGTGGTACCCGCGGTGCTCCAGCTCCTTGAGCCGGTCGATCGCATGCATCGCACGCTCGGGACCAAGCTCGATGCCGGCCTCCTCGGCCCGTGCGAGCAGGGTGCCCTTGCCGGACAGCTCGGAGACCAGCAGCTCGCGCCGGTTGCCGACCACGCCGGGCTCGAGATGCTCGAAGGTGCGCGCGTCGGAGCGCACGCCGGCCACATGCATGCCGCCCTTGTGCGCGAACGCGTTGCGTCCGACGTAGGGCTGGTTCGGGTCCGGGGTGACATTGCACAGCTCGTCCACGAGGTGGGCCGTGGCAGTCAGCGCGGCGAGCTGCTCCGCCGTTACGCACGAGTACCCGAGCTTCACCTGCAGCGCCGGGAGGATCGACACGAGGTTCGCGTTGCCGCAGCGCTCGCCGACCCCGTTCATGGTGCCCTGCACGAGCGAGGCCCCCTGTTCCACGGCGGCCAGCGAGTTCGCGACGCCGCACTCGGCGTCGTTGTGCGTGTGGATCCCGACCCGCTCGCCGCCGACCTCGGCAACCACGCGGGCCGTCGCCTCGGCGACCTGGTTCGGCAGGCTCGACCCGTTCGTGTCGCAGACGGTGACGTTCTCGGCGCCCGCCTCGAGCGCCGCCGCGAGGCAGCGCAATGCGTAGTCCGCGTCGTCGCGGAACGCGTCGAAGAAGTGCTCGGCGTCGTAGATCACCCGCTTGCCGCCGCTCACGAGGAAGGCGACTGAATCGCGGATCAGTTCCAGGTTCTCGTCCGGGTCGGTGTGAATCACCTTCTCGAGGTGGAGCTTCCACGTCTTGCCCACGAGCGTGCACACCGGCGCGAAGCAGTCCGCCAGCAAGCGGAGCGCGGGATCCACATCGGCCGCGAGGTCCCGCCGCCGCGTCATGCCGAAAGCGCAGATCTGCGCATTGTCGAAGCGCTCGCCCGCGAGCAGCTCGAACAGCGCCTCCTCCTTCGGGTTGGAACTCGGGAAGCCCGCCTCGATGAAGTGAATGCCGAGGCGGTCCAGGGCGTGCGCGACGCGAACCTTCTCGTCCGCGGACAACGACATCCCCTCTCCCTGCATGCCGTCGCGGAGAGTCGTGTCGTATAGCTCGATTTGCCTGCTCACGGGGTGTTCCTTTCCGACGCTGGACGGGACGAGACGCTGACGCGGCGCGCTTACGGGCGCGCCGCGGCGCTAATTCGCGCCGCTGCCTCGTTGCCCATGTCGACCACGTCGAGCCACTCGAGGTACTCCTCGCGGCGGCCCGCGATGGCGTCGAAGAAGACCTTCTGGATGGCCTTGGTGAGCTCGCCCGGCTCGCCGAGGGTGCGGTCGTCGATCTCGCGCACCGGCACGATCTCGGCGGCCGTGCCCGTCAGGAAGACCTCGTCGGCCTGGTACAGCTCGCCACGCGCGATGTCGCGCTCGACAACCTCGAAGCCGAGGTCGGCGGCGATCTGCTTCACGGAGCGGGACGTGATGCCGTCCAGGATCGACGCGCTTGCGGGCGGCGTCGAAATGCTGCCGTCGCGCACCACGAACACGTTCTCGCCAGTGCCCTCTGAGACGTTGCCCTGCTCGTTCAGCAGGATCGCCTCGTCGTAGCCCGCCTTGGCGACCTCGATCTTCGCGAGGCTCGAGTTCAGGTAGGTGCCGGTTGCCTTCGCCTGGGGAATGAAACTCGCGTCGGACATCCTCCGCCAGGAGGAAACCTTGCACCGCACGCCGTGCTTCTGGCCCTCCTCGCCGAGGTAGGCGCCCCACGACCAGACGGCGATGAACACATCCACCGGCAGGTTGAGTGGGAACAGTCCCATCTCGCCATAGCCGCGGTACGCGACCGGGCGGATGTAGCAGCTGCGCAGCTTGTTCGCGCGAATCAGCTCGTGGGTCGCCTCGCGCAGCTTTTCCACGGTGTACGGGAGGTCCATGTAGTACAGCTCCGCGGAGCGGCGCAGGCGATCGAGATGGTCCTGGTGGCGGAAGACCGCCGTGCCGCGCTCGGTCTCGTAGGCACGGATGCCTTCGAACACACCGGAGCCGTAGTGCAGCGCGTGGGTGAGCACGTGCACCTTGGCGTCTTCCCATCGGACGAGTTCCCCGTTCATCCAGATGAAGTCAGCCTGCTGCATCGCTACCGGTCCTTTCACGCGCCCCCGGTCGGGGCGCCCAGCTCGTCGATCACCGCCTGGGTCATCGCGGCGGTGCCAACTTGGGTCTCCTCCGCGTGGCCTGAGGCCAGATCCGGAGTGCGGAGCCCTTGCTCCAGCACCCGGTCCACAGCCGATTCTACCGCCGCCGCCTGCTCCTCCATCCCGAGTGAGTGGCGCAGCATCAGCGCGACCGAGCCGAACATGGCAAGCGGGTTCGCCACGCCCTTGCCCGCGATGTCGGGCGCGGAGCCGTGCACGGGCTCGAATAGGCCGAGCGCGCCGATGCGCTCGGGTCTGCCGAAGTCCGAGGTTCCGATCGAGGCCGATGCCAGCAGCCCGATGGATCCCGCGACCATCGCGGCCTCGTCCGAGAGGATGTCTCCGAACATGTTCTCGGTCAGCAGCACGTCGAAGTGCGTGGGCTGTGCGATCAGCTGCATGGCTGCGTTATCGACGAGCATGTGCTCGAGCTGGATTCCGGGGTAGTCCGCGGCCACGCGCGCGACCGTCTCGCGCCACAGGCGGGAGGTCTCGAGGATGTTCGCCTTGTCGACCGACACCACCCGCCCGCGCCGGGCCGGCGTTCCCGCGAGCTCGAACGCGACCTTGGCGATCCGCTCCACCTCGTCGACCGAGTACACGCAGGTGTCGTGCGCGACGCCGTCTCGGCGCCCGCGCGCGCCGAAGTAGATGCCGCCCGTCAACTCCCGCACGATGATCACGTCGGCGCCGCGAACGCGCTCCTCGCGCAGCGGGCTGGCGCTCGCGAGTGCCGGGACGACCCGCACCGGGCGCAGATTCGCGAACAGTCCCATGCCCTTGCGCAGGCCCAGCAGCCCCTGCTCCGGGCGCGGCGCGTCCGGATCCGTCGTGTCCCAGCGCGGTCCGCCCACCGCGCCGAGCAGCACCGCATCGGCTTTCCGGCAGCGCTCCAGCACGTCGGGCAGCAGTGGGGTCCCGTGCTCGTCGATCGAGACACCGCCCACGGGGGCATGCTCCACGTCGAAGCCGGCGTCGGACTGCGAGGCGAGCGCCTCGAGCAGCCGGAGCCCCGCCCCGACCACCTCCGGACCGATGCCGTCGCCCGGTAGGGCGACGATTTTGCGGGCGGTTGCTATGGCCCGCCTGCGGCCGCGTCCTCCTGAGCCTGCTCGACCTGGTCCACCCGGTCGCTCAGCTCGGAGAGATCCTGCTGGACGCTCTGGATGTCCTGCGCCTGCTGTTTCTGGTCGTCGGAGATCTGCTGCAACTCGTCCTGGATGTCCGAAAGCTGCGACTCGACGTCGCTGCTGCTGCTCCGATCGGCCGAGGACACCTTGCGCTCGAGCTGTTGGACGTCGCTTTGAAGCTGGTTCACGTCCGAGCGCAGCTCGGGACTGTTTCCACCGTCGTTGTTCGCCTTGTCACGCGCGTCCAGTGCGACGAACAGGGCGATCACCCCGAGGATCGCCGCGGCGACGGCGGCCGCCGAGCCGAATCGCGACCAGAAGCTCGCGCGGTCGATCTTCTCGGCCAGCGCCGGGTCGAGCGCGTACTCCCGTTCGACCGCCGCCGGCGCGACCGCCTCGACCTCCCGCCGGGTCGGTTCTGTGGGCGGCTCGCCCGGCGGAGGGTTGTAGGGGGGTGGCTGCTGCATCAGCGGGTCAGCCTAGCGAAGTCGTCAGCGACCCAGCGGGCGCGCGCTCTGCCTCGAAGCGCTCGATCTCGTCGATCCGCTCGAGCGTGGGCGCGATCTCGTCCTGGCCCTGGAGCAGGCGCTCGCGCAACTCCGGGTGGATCTCGAACGGAACCTCGCGGCCGCCGAACTCCACCACCTGGCGCTCGAGGTCGACGATCCCCTCCCGCGCCTGCATCAGGCCGTGGACCTCCTCCTGGGGCAGCGTCACCGCCAGCAGGCCGCTCTTGCCGCAGTTCGTGTAGAAGATGTCCGCGAAGCTCGGCGCCACGATCGCGCGAAAGCCGAAGTCGCGCAACGCCCACACCGCGTGCTCGCGCGACGACCCGCAGCCGAAGTTGGGGCCCGTCGCCAGGATCGGGCACTCGGGGTCGAGCGTCAGCCCCTCCTTGCGCCAGTCGTGGAACAGGTACTCGCCGAAGCCGGTGCGCTCGATGCGCTTCAGGAACTGCTTGGGGATGATCTGGTCGGTGTCCACGTTGGCGCGGTCGAGCTCGTGGACGCCGCCCGATACGACCCTCACCGGCTCCATCACGACGCTCCCCTTTCCCCTGGCTTGACACCCGCGATGATCGCGAGCTCCTCGACCTTGAAGTACACGTCGACGTCCGCGAAGCCGATTCCGCGCAGCCAGCCGCACTGCGTCTCGGCGTCCTGAAGGATGTCCTGCTCGGCCGCGTCGCAGTAGTCGCGCACCAGCACCTCCCGGGGCCGGGGGTCGGGCCGGGACCGCTCCGCCGCGAGCAGGCGCTCGATCATCTGCTCCTCGAGGATGCCCTCGACCAGGGCGCCCGCCGAGACGTGCTCCCAGTTGACGAACAGGCCGCCGGGCGCCAGCAGCTCGAAGCACTCGCGATAGAGCGCCCGCTTGCGGGCGTCGGGCAGGTGGTGGATGCAGAAGCCCGAGACGACCGCGTCGTAGCTCCCGCCCGGAAGCGCCTCGCGCCAGCGCGGCGAGTCGAGGTCGGCGAGCACGTACTCCCAGCGCCCGGCGCGCGCCGCCAGGCGCTCGCGCGCCGCCGCGGCCATCGGCTCCGAGAAGTCGACCAGCACCCCGGTCGCCCCGGGGTGCGTGTCCATCACCACCTCGGCGAACGCCCCGGCGCCCGCGCCGACGTCGCAGAAGCGGCGCACCGCGCGCTCCCCGCGCGTCAGCAGCGTGCGCACGACGTCCTCCTGCGCGTCGATCAGCGGGATCAGGGCGCGGCGGTCGCAGACGAACCCCGCCACGATCCGCTCCTGCTGCCAGCACGCACCGGGCGCGGGGCTCATGCGGACCATGCGCGGATGTCGACGAAGTGCCCGGCGATCGCCGCCGCGGCCGCCATCTCGGGGCTGACGAGGTGGGTGCGTCCGCCGTGGCCCTGGCGGCCCTCGAAGTTGCGGTTCGACGTCGAGGCGCAGCGCTCTCCCGCTTGCAGGATGTCCGGGTTCATGCCGAGGCACATCGAGCAGCCGGCGTCGCGCCACTCGAAGCCGGCGCGGCGGAAGACCTCGTGCAGGCCCTCCTGCTCGGCCTGTGCCTTCACCTGCATGGAGCCCGGGACGACCATCGCGCGCACCGACGGGGCGACCTGCCTGCCCTCCACGGCACGCGCCGCCGCCCGCAGGTCCTCGATGCGCGAGTTCGTGCACGAGCCGATGAACACGCGGTCGAGGGCGATGTCCTCGATCGCGGTCCCCGGCTCGAGCGCCATGTACGCCAGCGCGCGCTCGGCGGCCTCGCGGTCCGCGGGGCTCTCGAAGGAGCCCGGGTCGGGGACCCGCGCGGTGACCGGGACCACCTGGCCCGGATTCGTTCCCCATGTCACCTGGGGGCTGAGCGCCGCCGCGTCGACCTCGACCTCGGTGTCGAACGAGGCACCGTCGTCCGTGGGCAACGCCCGCCAGCGCGCGACGGCCGCGGCGTAGTCGGCGGGCGCGCCGGGCCGGCCCTCGAGGTACTCGAAGGTCGTGTCGTCGGGGGCGATCATGCCGACCCGCGCGCCGGCCTCGATCGACATGTTGCAGATCGTCATGCGGTTCTCCACGGACAGGGCGGCGATGTGCGCACCGGCGTACTCGACGGCATGCCCCGTGGCCCCCGCGGCGCTGATCTGGCCGATCGTCCCGAGGATCAGGTCCTTCGGCGTGACACCGAAGCCGGGCGTCCCGGCATAGGTGATCCGCATCGTGCGCGGCTTGACCTGCGGCAGGCACTGCGTGGCCAGCACGTGCTCCACCTCCGAGGTCCCGATCGGCATCGCGAGCGCCCCCAGCGCCCCGTGCGTGGCCGTGTGCGAGTCGCCGCAGGTGATCGTGATGCCCGGCTGGGAGAGGCCCAGCTCCGGGCCGATCACGTGCACGATGCCCTGGCGGCGGCTGCGCATCCCGTAGTGGGGGATTCCGAACTCCGCGCAGTTGCGCTCGAGCGCCGCGACCTGCTTGCGCGAGAGCTCGTCGGCGATCGCGTCGATCGCCGTGCGCTCGCGCGGGTCGGTGGGCACGTTGTGGTCGGCGGTCGCCAGGGTGCGATCGGGCCGGCGCACCTTGCGCCCGGCCAGGCGCAGCCCTTCGAATGCCTGGGCAGAGGTGATCTCGTGCACGAGGTGCAGGTCCACGTACAGCAGCGACGCGCCTCCCTCCTGCGCGGGCGGGCGCACCTCGTGCGCCTCCCAGATCTTCTGGAACATCGTCCTGGCCATGTGGATCAGCTCCTGCGCAGGCCGGCCGCGATCACCGACATGAACTGAGCTTCGCGGCGGCCCGCGTTCTCGAGGTGGTGGGGCAGGTCGGCGTCGAACGTGACCGCGTCGCCCTGCTCGAGGTCGTGGGCGGCGCCGTCGCAGATCAGAGTCACGCTGCCGGCCAGCGCGATCGCGGTCTCGCGACTGCCGGGCTCGTGCATCGGAGGGTCGTCGGGGCCGCCCGTGGAGGCGCCCGGCGCCAGGGTATGCAGCGAGACCTCGGCGCGCTGGCCGGGCAGCGCCGGCGTCAGCACCTCGTACCGGTGCCCGTCGCCGTGCCCCCCCTCGAGGCGCTGCTCCGCACGCACGACCGTCACGCCGTCGCCCTCGTCCAGGCGCAGCAACTGGGAGAGTGTCAGCTCCAGCCCGGCCGCGATCTTGGCCGCCACGGCCAGCGTGGGCGACGTGTCCCCGCGCTCGACCTGCGAGAGCATCGGCGCCGACACCGCGCTGCGCTCCGCCAGGTCACGCAGCGAGAGGTCCATCGCCTCGCGCAGCGCCTTGATGCGGGGTCCGACGTCGAGCTTGTGCGCGAGGGCCAGGGCCATCGCCGTACGTTATCACGTACATCTGTACGTCAGAGCGCGCGCTCCAGGGCACCCAGCAGCTCACCCTCGCTGGGCGGCTCCGGAGTGTTCTGGAGCTCGGGGCGGGTGGCCACGGCCTTCACGATCTCGTGCAGCGCGTCGCCGTCCACCCCGTAGTACGAGAGCCGGCCGGCGTCCGCACGGCGCGCGAGGCGCTCGACGGCTTCGGCTGCGGCCCCACGGCGATGATCCGCGCCGAGGGCCACCCCGAACCGCTCGATCTGCTCGCGGGCGCGCAGCTCCATGATGCCCACGAAATGCGGCAGCATGATCGCGTTCGTCTGCGCGTGCGGGCTCCCGCAAATGCGGACGATCGTCTGGCAGACCGCGTGATGTATCGCGAAGCCGGCGAGGCCACTCGCGTAGCCTGCGAGCAGCGCGCCCAGCGCGAGCGAGCGCCGATCGGGGTCCTCGTCCGCGAGCCCGGCGGCGATCAGCTCGGCGGCGCGCAGCGCCGCCATCCGCGCGACCGGGTTCGACCGCGGCGTGTACAGCGCCTCGACTGCGTGCGCGAGCGCGTTCATCGCGCTGGCCGCGAGATCCGGCATCGGCTGGGAGGCCATCAGGCCGGGCGCCGCAAGGACCAGCGCGGGCCGCACCAGGCGGTATTCGTCGACGCCCGCCGGCATGCGGTGAAACGGGGTCATCTCGGCGCCCGACAGGGTCGTGGGAATCGCCGCGCAGCGCAGGTCGTCGGCCCCGGCAATCGCCTTGGCCACGTCGATCACGCGTCCACCGCCGAGCGCCACCAGCGGGCGATCGTTGACCCGCTCCCGCACCGCCGCGGCCGCGTCGGGCACCGGCCCGTCCGGGACGTGGGCCACCAGGTAGGCCCGGTTCGCGATCGCCTGCGACTCGCCCTCCGCCCTCGCGGTGGTCACCAGGGCGTAGTTGTCGAAGCCCGCCGCGGCGAGCAGCTCCGGAGCTTCGGCGAGCGCCCCGAACCCGAAGCGGATGACGCGTTCGCCGTCGTTCCAGATGAAGTCGAAGTCTTCTACGGGCGTGCCGCCTCCGTCTCGGACGTGAGCCCCGAGCCCGCGGACACTCCGGCCAGCGCATTCGACAGCGCGCGCAGGTACGCCCGCGCCGACGCCTCCAGGGTGTCGGTCGAGACGCTCTGGCCGGAGACGAGGCGTCCCTCGTGCTCCACCAGCACGGACACCTCGCCGAGCGCGTCCGTGTCAGCGGTGACCGCGGCCACGTGGTACTCCTTGAGCACGCCAGCGATCCCGGTTGCGGCGTTGATCGCCTGCAGGAGGGCGTCCACGGCTCCATCGCCCGTCCCGTCGCCCTTCACGGTGTCGCCGCTCGGCGTCGTGACCTCGACGCTCGCCGTGGGAGCCGTCCCGGACTCGTCGTGCAGCTCGAATCGCGCAAGGTTGTAGGCCTCGGCCTGCTCGCGCACCTCGTCGGACACGATCGCCTCGAGGTCGAGCGCCGTCACGTGCTTCTTGCGGTCGGCCACCTCCTTGAAGCGCTTGAAGGCGGTGTTCAGGGCCTGGCCGTCGATCCGCACGCCCAGCTCCTCCAGCGCATTGCGCAGCGCGTGGCGCCCGGAGTGCTTTCCCAGCACGATCGAGTTGGTCTGCAGGCCGATCGTGGTCGCATCCATGATCTCGTACGTGGTGCGGTCCTTGAGCACGCCGTCCTGGTGGATGCCGGCCTCGTGCGCGAACGCGTTGCGCCCGACGATCGCCTTGTTGGGCTGGACCGGATACCCGGTGAGCCGCGAGACGAGCCGGCTGGTGCGCGCGATCTCACGGGTGTTCAGGCCGGTGTCGAGCCCCACGCTCGAGCGCCGGGTCCGCAGCAGCATCACGATCTCCTCGAGCGATGCGTTGCCCGCGCGTTCACCGATGCCGTTCACCGCGCACTCCACCTGGCGCGCACCCGCGGTCAGCCCCGCGAAGGAGTTCGCCACCGCGAGGCCCAGGTCGTCGTGGCAGTGCACCGAGACGACCACGTTCGTCAGCTCCGGCACCAGGCGGTACAGGTCCCGGAAGATCTCGGCGTACTCGTGCGGCATCGTGTAGCCCACGGTGTCCGGGATGTTGATGGTGGTCGCACCCTCCTCGATGGCCGCTTTCACGACCTCGGCCATGAACTCGACGTCCGACCGGCTGCCGTCCTCGGGCGAGAACTCCACGTCGTCGCAGTAACCCTTGGCGTGCGCGACGGCCGCCCGGGCCTGACCGAGCACGTCCTCGCGGGTGGTCTGCAGCTTGCGCTCGATGTGGATGTCCGAGGTCGCGATGAAGGTGTGGATCCGCGGGCGCTCGGAGAACTTGACCGCGTTCCAGGCGGCGTCGATGTCCTGCGCCGACGTGCGGGCCAGGCCGCAGATCACGGGCCCCTCCACCGCCTTCGCGATCGCCGCGACGGAGGCGGCATCGCCGGGGGAGGTGATCGGGAAGCCGGCCTCGATCACGTCCACTCCCAGCCGCGCAAGCTGGTGGGCGATCTCGAGCTTTTCCTGGGTGTTGAGCGAGATCCCGGGGGACTGCTCGCCGTCGCGGAGCGTCGTGTCGAAGATGCAGACGCGGTCCGCATGCTTGCCGTTCGCAGCTTGGGGGCCCTCTGTGGGCGTCATGGTGCTTCCTCCTTCTCCTGGTGTCAGCCTATTCCTGTTGCGCTGTGCGGGCCGGGGCCCGCGGCTTCGCTATTCCCCCCGAGGGGGGAGGAGAAGAAGGCCGAGCAGCGCGGGAAGCAGGGTGCTCCGGGAACTGGGTGCGCTGCGGGGCCGACTCGACATTGACGCTGATCCTACCAGGCGTACCCACGCTCCCGGCGCTCTACCCGGGCTCCACCCGAACGATGGCGAAAAGGGACCGCCCCGCGGACCCCATTTGCCAAAGTTCGGGGAGGCGGCCACGCGGGGCGCTAATGGCGCAGCAGTGAGGCGACCAGCTGCGGCATCTCGCGCGCCATGCGCGAGCGCGGGACGACCAGGTCGAAGCCCGCCTCCTCCGCCGCGCGGCGCTTGTCCACGTCCACGTGCGAGTAGAAGCCGAGGCGCGGCACGCCCGGCGGCGCGGCGCCGGGAGCCGCGTTGTCGAGGTCCACGATCACGAGGTCCGCGTCAGGCGACACCGTCTGCGTCACCTCGTGCCCCGCGGCCGTCAGCGTCGCGTCGATCTTCGATGCGAAGAACAGGTCCGGGGCGATCGCCGCGACCCGCGCCATCGCTAGAGCGTGACCGCGCGGCCGTCCTGGAACCCGTCCAGCGCGAGGATCGCGCGCACGACCTCCTCGGGGATCGGTGAGTCCACGGTCACGACCATCACCGCATGGCGCCCGGTCCCGCTCGCCGGAGTCCCGGCCTCCCGCCCCGGCTCGCGGCCGACCGCGGTCGAGGCGATGTTGATGCCGTGCTCCCCGAGCACGGTGCCGACCCTGCCGATCATGCCGGGCACGTCGGAGTAGCGGAAAACCGCCATCTGCGGGGCCAGCTCGATGTTGAAGCTGTGGCCGTAGACCGACGTCAGGTGCGCCGCGTGGCGGGGTCCGATCGTGGTGCCCGCGACCTCGGTCCGATCGCCGTTCGCGACGACCGCGACCGACACGAGGTTCGCGTAGTCGCGCTCCTCGCTCTCGTTGAACTCGCTCACGCGGATGCCGCGCTCCTCGGCGATCGCGGGCGCGTTGACGAAGTTGACGTTCTCGGCCACGCGGCCCTGGAAGGCGCCGTTCAGCACGGCCAGCGTCACCAAACGCGTGTCGAACTCGGCCAGGCGGCCGTGATAGCCGACGTCGATCCGGTCGACCGACGTCGCCGTGGCGAGCGACATCGCGAGGCGCCCGAGCTGCGCGGCCAGCGGCAGGTAGGGCTCGAGCACCGCGAGGTCCTCGCTGTGGACCTTCGGGATGTTGACGGCGTTCGACACGAGGTCGCCGCGCAGCGCCGCGACCACTTGCTCGGCGGTGATCACGCCCGCGCGGTCCTGCGCCTCCGCGGTCGAGGCGCCGAGGTGCGGCGTCACGACCACGCTCTCGTGGGCGAAGATCGGGTGCTCCGTGGTCGGCTCGTCCGGGAACACGTCGATGCCGGCCCCGGCCACCTTCCCGGACGAAAGCGCATCATCGAGCGCCGCGAGGTCGATCAGCTCGCCCCGCGCGCAGTTCACGATCCGCACGCCGTCCTTCATATGCGTGAAGGACTCGGCGTTCACGTAGCCCATGGTCTCCGGTGTCTTCGGCAGGTGGATCGTGATGATGTCGGCGCAGCCGTACAGGGCCTCCGGGCTGTCGGCGCGCTCGGCGCCCAGCTCGCGGTAGCGCTCGGCGGCCACGAACGGGTCGAAGGCGACCACGTGCATCCCGAACGCGCGCGCCCGCTCGGCCACGAGCTGGCCGATGCGGCCGAAGCCCAGGATGCCCAGCGTCTTCTCGTACACCTCCACCCCGCCGAAGCGGCTGCGCTCCCACTTGCCGCTCTTCAGCGACCCGTGCGCCTGCGGGATGTTGCGCGCCTGGGCGAGCATCATCGCGATCGTGTGCTCGGCGGCCGCCACGATGTTCGACTCGGGAGCGTTCGCGACGATGATGCCGTGCTTCGTGGCCGCCGGCACGTCGACGTTGTCGACGCCGATGCCGGCGCGGCCGATCACCTTCAGCCGGTCGGCACGCTCGATCACGTCGGCGGTCAGCTTCGTGGCGGAGCGGATCACGATCGCGTCGTAGCCGCCGATCGCGCCGGGCAGCTCCTCCTCCGACATGTCGGTGCGCACGTCCACGTCGAAGTGCTCCCGCAGGAGGTCGACCCCGGCGTCGGCGATCTTCTCCTTGACGAGCACGCGGTAGCCGTTTTCGTCGGCCATCTGCCCGCGGCCTCAGCCGACCGGCTGCGCCGCGTGGAGGCCGGCGCGCGCAAAGACCTCCTGCGCAGCGGCGGTTCCCGCGCCGAAGGTCACGTCGTGGCCGAGCTCGTCGAGCGCCAGCTCGAGGGCGGAGATCGCGGTCAGGATGTCGAAGGCCCCGTAGTAGCCGCAGTGCGCGATGCGCACGATCTTGCCCTTCAGGTGGCCCTGGCCGCCCGCGATCGTGACGCCGAGCTTGTCACGCATCGTCTTGGGCACCGCGGCGCCGTCGATGCCGTCGGGGATGCGCACCGCGGTCACGACGTTCGCGTGCTCGTCCTCGGGGCCGAACAGCTCCAGCCCCATGCCCTTGACCGCCTCGCGGGCGGCGCGACCGAGTACCGCGTGACGTTCGAACACTCCCTGCAGCGTCTCCTGCTCGATCATCTGGAGCGCGACGTCCAGCGCACGGATCAAGGTGACGGCGGGAGTGAACGGGCTGTCCGGCGGATCCTTCCGCTGTCCCTTGAGCGTGCGCTCCCAGTCGAAGTAGTAGCTGCGCGCGCCGCGGGCACGAGCGTCGGCGGCGAGCGCCAGGGCCCGCTCGGAGACGGCCGCGAACGCCAGGCCCGGTGGACACATGAGGGCCTTCTGCGATCCGGACACGACGACGTCGACGCCCCAGGCGTCCATCGGCAGGTCGACGACCCCGAGTCCCGAGACGGCGTCGAACACGCTCACCGCCCCGTGGCCCGCGGCCGCTTCGGCGAGCCCACGGACATCATTCAGCACTCCTGTGGACGTCTCCGATTGCGTGCTGAACAGCGCCTTCACCTTTCCCCCGCGCTCGGCCAGCGCGCGCTCGACCTCGGCCGGATCGACCCGCTCGCCCCACTCGGTCTCGAGGTGCACCGTGTCGGCTCCGTGGGCCTCGCACAGCTCGGCCCAGCGCTGGCCGAACTTGCCGGCCGACGCCACGATCGCGGTGTCGCCCGGGGCCAGCAGGTTGGCCACGGCGGACTCCATCGCGCCGGTCCCGGAGGCCGCGAACAGCTGGACCTCGTTGTCGGTCTGGAACACCATCTTGAGCCGCTCCAGGACGCGCGCGTAGACCTCCACGAACGCCGGCGCCCGGTGGTACAGGATCGGCTCGGCCATCACCTGCGAAACGGCCGGCGGGAGCGGCGTGGGGCCCGCGGTCATCAGATATTGCTTGCCGTAGATCTGGGTCATCGTGGGTGGCCGAGAATAGCGAACGGCCCGGTACGCCCCGGGGCGAGTCATCTTGGGCGCTGCGGTCACTTCGCTACCCAGGCGGTAGCAAAGTGACCACGGCGCGGTCGGCGTCGGCGCCGGGGACCGGCGATCGGCTCGCGGCGGTCCCTACGGGCGGTGGCGGGCTCGCCAGGCCTCGGCCATCTCGATGCGCTGCATCGCGGTCGGGTGGGTGCCGAACAGCACCACCTCCCATTGCGGCGGGTCCGGGTCGGTGAGGCTCGTCCCGGTCAGGTCCCTGAACACGTCGCGCTGGGCCCGCGGGTCGCGCGCCGTCTCCAGGGCGACCCAGTCCGCCTCGGACTCGAGCCGGCGGCTGACGACGTTCTGCACGGGGCTCACGGCGATCTGGAAGACGATCACGACGAACAGCGCGAGCGGGACGGCCCGGGCCTCGTAGATCCCCCCCTTCCTGCGCGTCGCGAAGGCGACGAGCAGCGCCATCGGAGCGGCCAGCAGCGCGAACCACCCGAACGACTTCCAGATGTGGTCGCGCGAGTGGTGAGCGAGCTCGTGCGCGATCACCACGCGCACCTCGCGGTCGCTGAACGGCGACTCCAGCAGGGTGTTCCACAGGATCACCCGGCGGGTCGGGCCGAGACCCGCAGCGAAGGCATTCGGCTCGTCCGTGAACGCGTCCACGTTCTCGACCTTGACCGGGATGTCCGGCACGCCCTGCTCGCGGGCGAGCTGCTCGGCCGCCGCGGCCAGGCGCTGGTTTCGCAGGGGCGACTGATCCGGCACCAGGTAGGGAGCGACGAACGAGAAGAGCAGGGCAAGCCCGACGAACACGGCGGCCCCGGGTATCCACCACTGCTCGCGGAACGGGCGCGCCAGCGCCATCACGATCACGATCGCCACGCAGACGAAGAGGAACACCCCGCCGAGCGACAGCCAGCTGGTGACGACCTGGTCGAGGTATCCGACCTCGGAGACGTCGTGCCTGCGGTCCCACCACAGCTGCACCAGCCCGAAGGGCAGCTGCGTGAACCACACGAAGGCGAAGCCCAGCATGCCGAGCAGCATTCCGGTGCCGATCCGGCCGGCCGCAGACTCGCGCGTGAAGCGCTCCCCGTGCCGCGCGTACAGCGCGAGCACGACGACCAGCGCGATCGTCGACAGGATCACGTTGATGGTCGTGAAGGTCTCGTAGTCTCGCGCCCGCTCGACTTCGGAGGGGTCGAAGAACGCGCCCGGATCGAGGTCGGGCAGGCGCAGGTCGCCCGGCACCTCGGTCGGCAGCAGCAGCGACCCGGCGACGATCCAGGCCGCCGCGATCGCGGCGGCCGGCAGGATCCACTTCAGGTAGCGGGTCAGGCCTGGTGTGGCTGGGCGGCCGGGATCAGCGGCATCTGCCAGCCGGCCGCCGGGCCGCTGAACGGATAACGGCCGGTGAGCAGGAAGAGATAGCCGTACGCTTGCGCGTGGTAGCGCAGCTGATAGGCGCCGAGGTTGCGCAATCCGCGCGGGACCTGCGCCCTGAACAGCCCGTGGAAGAAGTTGTACAGCGCGGCCAGCCAGGCGGCCGTCGCCAGCGCGCTCGCGATCAGCAGCGCGGGGATCACCAGGAACAGGCGAAAGCCCGTGACCCACCGGTCCTGGCGCTGCGGGCCGTCGATCTCGGCCTCGACCGGGTAGGTCCCCGGTGCGCCCGTGAAGCCCGGGAACGGGTTCGCGACGAGCTGGATGAACGCGAACACGTGGATCGAGTAGCGCAGATAGGCCGCCAGGAAGTTGTGCAGCCCGCGCGGCGACGTGCCGCGGACCAGGGTCGCGAACCAGTTCGCGATCACGGCGAACAGCGCGGCGATGCTCCACAGCGCCAGCCAGACCAGGTGCGGAATCGCGAGCAGCAGGCGGAAGAAGGTCGTGAGCCGCGAGCGCTGCAGGTCATCGGTGACCGCGAGGCGGATCGGGTCGGCCCGGTACGCGTTCGCGAACTCATAGGTCGCGGGGTCGCTGTTCGGGTAGCGCTGGGTGCACAGGAACAGGTAGCCGAAGACCTGGGCCATGTAGCCGATCGCATACACGGACGCGTTGCGCAGGCCCTCCGCCATGCGCCCGCGCGCGAGGCAGTAGAACCAGCCCAGGAAGCCCGCCGTCGCCGCGACCCCCGTCGAGCTGAACCCCACGAGCGCGTCCGCCAGCAGGATCGCCGGGAACGCGAGCACCAGCCGAAATCCCGTGACCCAGCGGTTCTGGCGCTCCGGCGCGGGAATCTCGACGTCGAGGGGGTAGCTGCCGGGCCGGCCGGTGAAGCCCGGGTACGGGTTCGCGGCGAAGGTCAGGTACGCGCCCACGTGCGCCGCGTAGCGCATGTATGCGGACAGAAACCGGTGCAGCGTGGATGACGGGGTGCCCCGGGCGAGGGCCACGATCCAGTTGGGGATCGCGGCCAGTACGGCCAGCACGAACCATCCCGCCAGCCAGATGAAGTGCGGGATCGCGAGGATCGGGCGGAAGCCGACCGTCCAGCGGTTGCGCTCCAGCGACGCGTCCAGGATCGTGAGGCGGATCACGCGGTCGTTCACTGCCGCGTCGGGCCCTCGGAGCTCCCGTGATTTCGCGCTTGCCGCGTCGGGCTCTCGGAGCTCCCGTGATTTCGCGCTTGCGAAATCACGGCCTATTCACTCCTCGATCCAGGGCATCATGCGCCGCAGCTCGCCGCCGACCTGCTCCACCTGGTGGCCCTGCTGCTCGGCGCGCATCCGCTGGAAGTTCTCCTGGCCGGCCCGGTTCTCCGCGATCCACTCGCGGGCGAAGTCGCCCGATTGGATGTCGGCCAGGACCTGCTTCATCGCCGCGCGCACCTCCGGCCCGATCACCTTCGAGCCGCGCGTCAGGTCGCCGTACTCGGCCGTGTTGGAGATCGAGTCGCGCATGCCGGTGATGCCCTTCTCGTACATCAGGTCGACGATCAGCTTCAGCTCGTGCAGGCACTCGAAGTAAGCCAGGCGCGGGTCGTAGCCCGCCTCGACGAGCGTCTCGAAGCCCGCTCGCACCAACTCGGTCGCGCCCCCGCAGAGCACCGACTGCTCGCCGAAGAGATCCGTCTCGGCCTCGTCCTTGAAGGTCGTCTCGATCACGCCGGCGCGCATGCAGCCGATGCCCTTCGCATAGGCCAGCGTCAGGTCCTTGGCGTGCCCCGTCGCGTCCTGGTGGATCGCGATCAGGCCGGGTACCCCGCGGCCCTCGCTGAACTGGCGGCGCACGAGGTGGCCGGGGCCCTTCGGCGCGACCATCGCGACGTCGACCTCGGCGGGCGGCTCGATCTGCCCGAAGTGGATCGTGAAGCCGTGCGCGAACAGCAGCAGGTTGCCGGGCGCGATGCCGTCGCGGATCTCGCTTTCCCACACCTCCGCCTGCCGCTCGTCGGGCAGCAGGATCATCACCACGTCGCCCTCGCTCGCCGCGTCGGCCACGTCCAGCAAGCGCAGCCCTTCCGCCTCGGCCGCCTTGCGGCTGGCGGAATCCGGCCGCAGGCCGACCACCACATCGACCCCTGACTCCTTCAGGTTCAGTGCGTGCGCATGGCCCTGTGAGCCGTAACCGAGGATCGCGACGGTCTTGCCGTCGAGTTGTGAGAGGTCGGAGTCGCTCTCGTAGTAGACGTCGCCCATAAGCGCGGAAGGATAGCCAGGCGCCCAGCGCGCCGGGCTCAGGCCAGGCGGTCGCGCAGCAGCTTTCCCTGGGCGTTGCGCGGCAGCTCGGCCACGAACACGAACGCCTTCGGGACCTTGTGGGGAGCGAGCCGCTCGCGGCAGAAGCCGCGCAAATCGTCCTCGCTCGCCCTGCGATCGCCGGCCAGCACCACGTGGGCCGCGACCGCGTGCTGCCACTCGGGGTCGGCGCGGGCGTGCACCGCCACGTCCGCGACGGCCGGGTGCGTCGCCAGCACCTCCTCCACCTCCGCCGGCAGGACGTTCTTGCCGCCCGTCACGATCACGTCATCGGCGCGGCCCAGCACATAGAGGTAGCCGTCCTCGTCCACGCGGCCGAGATCGCCGGTCACGAGCCATTCGTCCGGTCCGGCGACGCCGGGGGCGACGGTCGGGCCGCGGACACAGATGCGGCCCTCGTCGTTGATGCGCACCTCGGTGCTGAGGATCGGCGGACCGGCGCTGCCCGGTCGTTCGCGCACCTCGCCCGGCGGCATCGTGGCGACCTGCGAGGCCGTCTCGGTGAGGCCATAGGTGGGCGCCACCGGTGCGCCCGCGGCGAGCGCGCGCTCGATCAGCGCGCGGGGCGCCGCGGCGCCCCCGATCACGGCGCAGCGGAGGCTGTCGACCGGGGCCCCGGCATCGAGCAGCCGGCCCAGCATCGTCGGCACGAGCGACACGATCGTGACGGCGGCGCGCTCGAACGTCGCGCCGCTGCGCGCGGCGTCGAAGGGCTCGAGCACGATCGGGATGCGATACAGCGCGCAGCGCAACACGATCGACAGGCCCCCGATGTGATGGAGCGGCAGGCAGCACAGCCAGCGATCGGTGGGCGCCACGCCGATCCGCACGCCGGCCCCGATCGCGCTCCACAGGTGGTTGCCGTAGGTCAGCTCCACGGCCCGGGGCCGCCCGCCCGTGCCGGAGGTGAGGATCACGCAATGGACGGCGTCGGTGTCGAAGTCGCGGCCGGCCTCCTGGTCCGGCGCCTGCGGCGTGTCCGCAAGCTCCGCAACCGATCGCACCACGAGCCGCGGGCCGGTGGCTGCGAGCGCCCGGTCGGTATCGGGCGCGGGCGCGCCCGGATCGAGCGGAACCGCGACTGCGCCGAGCTTGGTCAGCGCGTGCAGCAGGATCACGTGGTCGGCCGTGGGCTCCAGCACCAGCGCCACGCGATCGCCATGCCCCACGCCCGCTCCCGCCACCCGGCGCGCCATCGAACGCGCTGCGCGCTCGAGCTCCGCGAAGGACAGGACGCGGTCGCCCGCGACCAGCGCAGGCCGGTCGGGCAGCGCGTCAGCGGCCCGCGCGAGCCAGTCGTCAACCCTCATGTGGCGTGGTGGGTCGGCATCGGTGAACGTCTATCGTTGCGCCCCGGCATGGACTTCGGCTGGACTCCCACCGGGACCTATACGGACATACGCTACGAGACGGGCGCGGCGGACGCCACGGGCATCGCGAAGATCACGATCTCGCGGCCGGAGGTCCGCAACGCGTTTCGCCCGGAAACGCTGATCGAGCTCTCGGATGCGCTCGAGCGCGCTCGTGAGGACACGTCGATCGGCGTGATCGTGCTGACCGGGGAGGGAACCGAGGCGTTCTGCTCCGGCGGGGACCAGCGGGTCCGGGGTGACTCCGGCTACGTGGCGGGCGGCGCATCGGTCGGCAGGTTCCACGTGACCGACCTCCAGGTGCAGATGCGGCGGCTCCCGAAGCCGATCGTCGCGATGGTGGCCGGCTACGCGATCGGCGGAGGTCACGTGCTGCACGTGGTCTGCGATCTCACGATCGCAGCCGACAATGCGCGCTTCGGGCAGACCGGGCCGCGCGTCGGCAGCTTCGACGGCGGTTTCGGGGCGGCGCTGCTCGCGAGCCAGGTGGGCCAGAAGAAGGCAAAGGAGATCTGGTTCCTGTGCCGCCAGTACTCGGCGCGGGAGGCGCTCGACATGGGGCTCGTGAACACGGTGGTCCCCCTCGCGCAGCTGGAGCACGAAACCGTGCGCTGGTGCGGCGAGATGCTGAAGCTCTCACCCTTTGCGCTGCGCCTGCTGAAGGCCAGCTTCAACGCTTCCGAGGATGGGCTGGCGGGCCTCCAACAACTCGCGCACGACGCCAACCTGCTCTTCTACATGAGCGAGGAGGCGCAGGAGGGGCGCAATGCCTACCAGGAGAAGCGCGAGCCCGACTTCTCGAAGTTCCCCCGCCGGCCCTGAGAGTGACGCGCAGCACCACCGTCCCCCTGCGCATCTGGCTGATGGCCGCGCGGCCGCGGACGCTGCCCGCGGCGATCGCGCCGGTGCTGGTCGGCACCGCCCTGGCGGGCGCCGAGGGCGAGTTCCGTCCGATCGCCTTCTGTGCGGCGCTCGTCGGCAGCGTCTTCATCCAGATCGGGACGAATCTCTCCAACGACTACTCGGACGCACGCCGCGGCGCGGACACCGAGGAGCGGCTCGGGCCGGTCCGCGTGACGGCCGGCGGCCTCGTGCCGCCGCGCAAGGTGCTCGTCGCGACCTGGCTCGCGTTCGGCATCGCCGTGGCGGCCGGGGCGTACCTGATCGCGCTGGTCGGCTGGGAGCTGCTCGCGATCGGCGCCGCGTCGATCCTGGCCGGGGTGTTGTACACCGGCGGCCCACGGCCCTACGGCTACGAGGGCCTGGGCGAGGTGTTCGTGTTCACGTTCTTCGGCCTGGTCGCGGTGGTCGGCTCCTACTACGTGCAGACCGAGGCGCTGACGGCCCTGGCCTTCGCTGCGGCCGTGCCCGTGGGGCTGCTGTCCGCGGCGATCCTGATGGTGAACAACGTCCGCGACATCGACACCGACCGCAGGGCCGGCAAGCGCACTCTGGCCGTGCGGATCGGCCGGCGCCGGGCGATCTTCGCGTTCGGCGCGACGCTGTGGCTGGCGTTCGCCTGGGTCGCCGGCCTCGCGGTCATCGAGGGCGAGCCGTGGCTCGCGCTCCCCCTGCTCGCCGCGGCGCTGGTCCCGGCGCTGCAGCGCACCGTCGCCACCCGCACGGACGGCCCCGCGCTGAACGGCGCGCTGGCCCGGACCGGGATGCTGCTGGCCGCGTTCTCGCTGCTGCTGGCCGCCGGATCGCTGCTCGGTTACTGAGATGCGGATCGAGTCGCTGGAGGTGACGCCGTACGCGCTCCGGTTCCGCGAGCCCTACGTGACCGCGCGGGGGCGCCTGGACAGGCGCGAACTGCTGCTCGTGCGGCTGCACGCCGGCGGGTTGGTGGGACTCGGCGAGGGGGCTGCGCTGGCGCTGCGCGGGGGCACGAGCCTCCCCGCGATCGCGCGCGACCTCGAGCGCTGCCGCGAGGACCTGGTGGGAGCCGCGCTGGGGCGCGATCCGCGCGAGCACACGCAGCGGATGGCCGCGCGGGGCGCCTCCCCGCAGGCCCGGCTGGCGGTCGAGCTTGCCCTCTGGGACCTGCAGGGCAAGGTCGCCGGGCTGCCGCTGTGCGAGTTGCTCGACTCCCGCCCGGCGGCGGTGGAGTGCAACGCCACGCTGGTCGCCGGTGATCCGGCGACCCTCGCCGCGCGCGCCGGCGAGTGGAGCGCGGACGGGTTTCGCACCTTCAAGCTGAAGGTCGGGATGGTGGGAGACGTCGAGCAGGTGCGCGCCGTGCGGGCCGCGCTGCCCGCCGCTGCGCGGGTCCGGGTGGACGCGAACGCGATGTGGAGCGTGGACGAGGCCGCCGCCACGCTGGGCCGGATGGAGCCGCTGGAGCTGGCCGAGCAGCCTGTGTCCGGCATCGAGGAGATGGCGGCGCTGCGGGCGCGCACGCATACTCCGCTCGCCGCGGACGAGAGCGTCGTGACCGTGGCCGATGCGGACCGCGCCGCGGGCGTGTGCGCGGCCGCGACGGTGAAGCTCGCGAAGGTGGGGAGCATCGCAGCGGCCCGGCAGATCGCCGCGCGGCTCCCCGTCTACATGTCCAGCGCCCTCGACGGACCGGTGGGCATCGCGGCGGCCGCCCACGTCGCGCTCGCCCTCCCGGCCACGGGGTTTGCGCACGGGCTCGCGACCGCGCGGCTGTTCGCCGACACGATCGCCGCCCGGGAGTGCGAGGTGGGCGGCGGGCAACTCCACCTCACCGGCGCTCCCGGCCTGGGAGTCGAGATCGACGACGCCGCGCTCGCCCGCCGGCGGATCGACCTCGGTTAGCGTCTCGCCCGTGGACGCCACGAATCGCAACACGGCACTCGCTTCGGCGCTCGCCGAGGAGCTCGCTCGGGCGGGCGTGCGCCACGCTTGCGTGGCGCCGGGATCGCGCTCCGCGCCGCTGGCCCTGGCGATGTGGAACGAACCGGGCATCCACGTGTGGAGCGTGATCGACGAGCGCTCCGCCGGGTTCTTCGCACTCGGCATCGCGCAGGAAAGCGGCGCTCCGGTCGTCGTGGTGACGACGTCCGGCACGGCGGGCGCCAACCTCCACCCCGCCGTGTCCGAGGCCCACGAGGCGCGCCTGCCCCTGATCGTGGTGACGGCGGATCGCCCGCCGGAGCTGCGCGGCCGCGGGGCCGGACAGACGATCGACCAGCTGAAGCTGTTCGGCGACGCCGTGCGCTGGTTCTGCGAGCTGGGCGTGGCCGCCGCGGACGACACGGGCCTGCTCCACTACCGCTCCGCCGCCGTGCGCGCGGTGGCGCAGGCGCGCGGTCGCCCGCCCGGGCCCGTGCACCTGAACGTGGCGCTCACCGAGCCGCTCGCACCGGATCCCGGCGCTCAGTCGGTGACGGCGACCACGCCACTGGCGCGCGAGGGTCGCGGCGACCGGCCGCTGACCGCCGTCGCCGAGGGCCGGCTCGAAGCGCCGCCGGAGCTGGTCGCGTCGCTGGCCGAGCTGCTCACCGGGTGCCGCCGGGGCGTGATCGTGGCGGGGCGGAACACCGATCCGAGCCTGGTTCCCGCGACGGTCGCCCTGGCCCGCGCGTGCGGGTATCCGATCCTCGCCGAGCCGACCTCGCAGCTGCGCTGCGGACCGCATGACCTGGAGCACGTGGTCGCCTCCTATGACCTGATCTTTCGTGAGCTGCCGGGCGTGCTGGCGCCCGAGCTGGTGATCCGGGTCGGCGACATGGTCACCTCGAAGGCGGTGCGCAGCTGGCTGGCCGCGGCGGCGAACGTGCGGCAGGTCGTGTTCGATCCCGGGGCAGGCTGGAACGAGCCGACCGCGATGGCCGAGCTGATCGCCCGCGTCGACCCCGGCCCGCTGTTCGCATCCTTCGCCGAGCAGCTCGCGCCGCCCGCCGACCAGGGCTGGCCGGCGCTGTGGCGGGCGGCCAACGACGCCGCGGAGCTGGAGGTCGACACGTTCTTCACCGGGCTCGGCGACGAGCTCTTCGAGCCGCGGGTGCACCGCGACCTCAGCGCGCTGCTGCCGGAGCACAGCACCGTGTACGTCGCCTCCAGCATGCCGATCCGGGACCTGGAGACGTTCATGCCCAGCACCGGCCGCCCCCTGCGATTCCTCGCCAACCGGGGCGCGAACGGGATCGACGGGCTGATTTCGTCGGGCCTGGGCGCGGCCGCGGTGGCCGCCGGGCGCACCTTCGTGCTGACCGGCGACGTCGGCCTCCACCACGACATGAACGGCCTGCTGTCGATCAGCCGCCTCGGCGTGGAGGCCACGATCGTGGTGATGAACAATGGCGGCGGCGGGATCTTCGACTTCCTCCCGATCGCGGGGCATCGCGCGGGCTACGAGGAGCTGTTCGCGACGCCCACCGGGCTCGACCTGGAAAAGGTCGCGGACCTCTATGGCCTGCGCTTCACACGGGTGGGGCGGTATGCCGACCTGCCGGGAGCGCTGGAGGCGCCCGGCCTCGTCGAGATCCCGCTGAACCGGCCGCGCAACGTCGCACTGCACCGCGAGCTGTTCGCGCGGGTCAGCGCGGTCGTCGCCGTCGCGGCCAGCCGCGCCGGCCCGCCGGACCCGGTTTAGGGCTTCAGCCGCAGCGTGACCCGCGTGGAGCGGGCGTTGCCGGCTGCGTCACGCACCGTCACGGTGACCCGCACGCGCACGCGCCGGCCCTTGCGCAGGGCCCGTTGCGCGGCCCGTCGGGTTGCGCCCGACAGCCGCAGGCGCACCACCAGCGGCTGGTTCGCGCGCGCGGAGTGCGTCACCTTTCGCAGGCGATGGAGCTTGGCGGTGCGCGGTACCGCGACGGTACCGGTGATCGTCACGCTCGAGTCCTCTGTGGCCGTCACGGACACGCGGACCTTGCCGCGCGCGATCTTCTGACGCGGGGCGCTCACCTGCGCCAGCGGAGGCGTCGTATCCGCCGCGGGCGGTGTGCCGTCCGTCGGCGGGGCGCCGCCCGTGGCAGCCGCGCATCCGTCGATCGGCCCGTTGACACCGGCGCAGAGGTCCTGCGACTCGTCGCCGAATCCGTCCGCGTCCGCGTCGGCCTCGACCTGCGCGGTGACGTTCAGGCGCATCGAGGTGTAGGTGTTACCGAGCGTCATGCTGCCGCCGGCCGCCGGCTCGGCGAGCCCGAAGACGGCGTAGGCCGTGTCGCCCACCGCGGCCGGGTAGGCACACGAAGCGCCGCCGCCGATCGGGAACCCCGGGTTGCCGACGCGCAGGCCCAGGCGGTCACCCGCCGTGACTGGAAGCCGGGTGGAGAAGGTGTTGACCGTGGACGGGCTCAGCAGCTCGAACCCCTCGCCGGCCGCGAGGATGTAGGTGCCGGCAGTGCCGGTCGGCCGCCATACGCGCAGCGCCAGCTCCCGGCCGGCGGACGCGTTCGCCCTGTGGCTCCACGATGTGATCACGCCGCCGTTGGCCGGAACGGTGTAGGAGCCGGCGCCCGTTTCTGCGCCCTGCACCCAGCCGGAGTCGCCCGCGCAGCTGCCGGACGGGGCACCCGCCGGATCGAGCGCGCCGAGCGTGGTGGCGGCTCCCGCCTGGGCGGGGAGCGCGAGACACGCGCCGATCACGGCGATGCGGAGCAGGCGAAACATGGACATCCGCTTCACCTATCGGCCCCGCGCACGGGTGGCTGAAGCACGACCCGCTCCGCTGGGCGGCCGCGATCTAGGAGGCGGTCAGGGCCGGCAGCACCGCCGAGAGCTTCACCTCGGTCTCGGCCAGCTCCGCATCGGGCTGCGACTCTCCCACGACGCCGCCCCCGGCAAAGCAATGGGCCACCCGACCGGCGAGCAGCGCGCAGCGCAGTGCGACGCAGAACTCCCCGTCCTCGAAAGCGTCCATCCACCCCACCGGCGCCGCGTACCAGCCGCGGTCCATTTGCTCCAGCTCGCGCACCAGCGGCTCCGCTCTCGCCCACGGCTCGCCCCCGACCGCGGAAGTCGGGTGCAGCGCGCCGGCCAGCTCGACGACGCTGCGCGGCTGCGCGAGCTGCGCGCGCACGGGAGTCGCGAGGTGCTGGATGTTGGCCACCTTCACGAGCGTTGGTTCGTCCGCGGGTGCGACCCACACCGACAACGGCTGCAGGGACCGCTCGATCGTGCGCACGACGATGCCGTGCTCCTGGCGATCCTTCGCGCTGCGCCGCAACCGCTCACCGAGGTGGTCGTCGACCGCAGGGTCCGCGCTGCGGCGCGTCGACCCGGCCAGCGCCACGGTGCTGAGCACGGCGCCGGCGCGGCGCACGAGCAGCTCCGGGCTCGCGCCGATGAAGGCCGCCTCGGGGGTGCCTACGCAAAAGCAGTAGCAGCTTGGATAGGCGGAGCGCAGCGCACCGAACACGGCCCCTGAGTCGAACGGGCGGGCCGCGCCCACGCGCACCTCGCGCGCGAGCACCAGTTTGTCGACCGTTCCGGAGCGGACCAGCCGCGCGCCCTCCTCGACCGCCCGCTCGAATTCGGTGGGCGGTCGGGTGCTGGAGATCTCGTATCCGCCCGCGGGGTCGGGGTCAACCAGCGGGAGCGGATCGGTGCTGAGCGCGGCGAGCCGGCCGGCGGCGCGCGCGGCGAGCGCTCGGGGGTCGTCACCCGCGCGGCACATCACGTTCAGCGTCGCGTGGGCCGTCCCCGCGGACCTCGTCAGGCACAGCTCCGGCATCGCCAGCGCGGTGGCGGGAAAGGACGACCACTCGGGGGCGAAGCCGCCGTCGGCGAAGAAGCTGAAGCCGCCGACCCACAGCGGGCCGCTCGCGGGGCTGTCGAGCTGATCGTCGCGCACGACGTCGCGCATCACCTCCGAGCAGGCGCGGGCGGCCTGCGCGAAGCGGTCATCGTCGGGAGCCGCCTCGACCAGCGCCGCGGTGCCCAGCGCCCCGATCGCGAAGCCGTCGCGCTCGGGCTGCTCCCACACGAACCAACGCTCGCCGGCACGGCGGCTTGCGAACGTGCAGGCCGCGACGTCGAGCTCCCCATCGACGGGGACCGTGACGCTGGCGAGCACCGGCCGCCCCACGCGCCGGGCCCGGACGACGGCCTCCGCGGTGCGCGCCTGCAGCGCCTCGCTGACAACCGGGAGGTGACGGGGAGTCACGCCCCGGACTCTACAAATTGAGTCGCCGGTCCCCACACGTCACGCGCCGGCGGCGACGCTCCAGGTCCATGCCGGCCCGCACCTCGATCCCCACCCGCGCACCGGCACCCGAGCGCGAACGATGGCGAAAAGGGACCGCTCGGCGGTCCCTGATCGCCAAACTTCGGCTGGCGGAGATCGCGGAGCGGCAGTGGGGCGTGATCACGCGCGCCCAGCTCGAGGCCGAGGGGGTCACGAAGGGAGAAGTGTGCCGCTGGGTCGGTGAACAGCGGCTGCACCGGCTCCACCCCGGCGTCTACGCGGTCGGTCATCCTGCGCTCGCGCTGGAGGGCAGGCTGGCGGGCGCGCTCCTGTATGCGGGGCCCGGTGCGGCCCTGTGGGGGCTGACGGCGGGGTCATGGCTGGGCCTGATCAAAGCCAGGCCGCGCACGGTTCACGTCTGCACGCCCCGCCGGCGCCGGTCGCCGCAAGGGGTGCGGGTACACGCTCGCAGAAGGTTCGAGCGCACCTGGCACAACCGCTTCCCCGTCATGCCACCGGCCGAGACGCTGCTCGACATCGCCGGCGTCGTGCGCTTTACGCAGCTACGCCGCGCCTTGGCCGAGGCCGAGTACCTGCGCCTCGTGACGCTCGACGACGTGGCGGCCGTGCTGGGCCG
Organism: uncultured Solirubrobacterales bacterium; assembly: GCA_963816975.1. GTDB lineage: Bacteria > Actinomycetota > Thermoleophilia > Solirubrobacterales > JBBDJG01 > DASRIA01. Next base: position 122,810 of record CAWFMD010000004.1, read on the forward strand.
CGGGCGCCGTGGCAGCGCCGCCCTGCGCGCCGCACTCGATTGTCACCGCCCGCAGCTCGCGCGCACGCGCAGCCTGCTCGAGGAGAGGTTCGTGCTCCTGTGCGAGTGCCGCGCCCTCGATCCGCCCGTGATGAACGCGTGGGTCGCGGGTTGGCTGGTCGACGCCGTGTGGTTCGACGAGAAGGTCGTGGTCGAGCTCGACGGCCAAGCCGCGCACGGCACACCGATGCGGCTCGAGCGCGACCGCCGCCGCGACCTCGCGCTGCGCGCGGCCGGCTACGTGGTCGCGCGCTACACCTGGCAGCAGGTCACGGCGACGCCGGAGCCGGTCGTCGCGGACCTGCGCCGGATGCTGGGAATGTGACCAGCCGTGCCCCCGCCGACCCCCCGCGCCCGCTGCCTGTTGCCCGGCGGGTCCCCAGCCCCGAACAATGGCGAAACGGGACCGCTCCACGGTCCTTAATCGCCGAGGTTCGGCTCGCCTAGCTCTGGGACTTGCCGCGGGCGATCGCCAAAGTTCGGCGATCCTACGTCTGTGACTTGCCGCGGGCGATCGCGATCTCGCCCGTGCGCACCATCTCCACCAGGCCGAAGGGCCGCACCATGCTCTCGAAGCCCTCGACCTTGTCGGCGGTGCCCGTGATCTCGATCGTGACCGTGCGGCTCGACACGTCGATGATGCGCCCGCGGAAGATGTCTGCGAGCTGCATGATCTCGGCGCGGCTCGAGCCGTCGGCGGAAACCTTGAACAGCGCCATCTCGCGCGCGATCGTCTCCTCCGGCTCGAGGTCGCGGATCTTGATCACGTTGACGAGCTTGTGCAGCTGCTTGGTGACGTGCTCGATCGGGTGCGAGGCGCCGTCGAGCGTGATCGTCACGCGCGACACGGACTCGTCCTCGGTCGGCCCGACGGCGAGCGTGCCGATGTTGAAGCCGCGCCGCGCGAACAGGCCGGCGATCCGGGTCAGCACACCGGGCTTGTTCTCCACGAGCACCGACAGCACGTGCTTGCGGCCCGTGTGGATGTTGCCGGCGGCCTCGAGATCCTCGAGGCGCAGGACCTCTTTCGTTCCCGGTTCGCCCATCAGCCGACCATGTCCCTGGCCGCCGCGCCCGCCGGGATCATCGGGTAGCAGTTCTCCTCCTGGCGCACGCGCACGTCGAGCACCACCGGACCCTCGGTCTCGATCGCCTCGCGCATCGCGTCCTCGACCTCGGCATCCGCATCGACGCGCATGCCGCGGGCGCCGAACGCCTCGGCCAGCTTCACCCAGTCGGGGCTCGAGCCCATGTGGACGGAGCTGTAGCGCTTGTCCCAGAACAGCTCCTGCCACTGGCGCACCATCCCCAGGTATCCGTTGTTCATGATGAAGACCTTCACGTCGATGTCGTGCTCGACGGCGGTCGCCAGCTCCTGGCAGGTCATCACCAGGCTGCCGTCGCCGGCCACGCAGACGACCAGTTCGTCCGGCTTCGCCACCTTCGCGCCGATTGCCGACGGAAGCCCGAAGCCCATCGTGCCGAGTCCGCCGGAGTTGATCCAGCGGCGCGGCTTGGAGAAGTGGAAGTGCTGCGCGGTCCACATCTGGTGCTGGCCGACGTCCGAGGTCAGGATCGCGTCGCCGCCCGTGACCGCGTACAGCGCCTGCACCATGCGCTGCGGCGGGATGTCGCCGTCCTGCGAGCCCTCGAACTTCAGCGGCCACTCGTCCTGCCAGCGGCGCAGCTGCGCCCACCAGTCGTCCATGCGGGCGCGGTCGGCCTCGAGCGCACGGTACTCGGCCGTGAGCTTCGGCAGGATCCGCTTCGAGTCTCCGACGATCGGGATGTGGGCCGGAACGTTCTTGGAGATCTCGGCCGGGTCGATGTCGATGTGGACGAACTTCGCGCGCGGGGCGAACTCCGCGAGCTTGCCCGTGATGCGATCGTCGAAGCGCGCGCCGATCGCGACGATCAGGTCCGCCTGGTCCATGGCGTAGTTCGCGGTCCGCGTGCCGTGCATGCCCAGCATCCCGAGCCACTGGTCGTGCGGCGCCGGGAAGGCGCCGAGGCCCATCAGCGTGCACGTGACCGGGAAGCCCCCCGTCACCACCAGCTCGGTCAGCTCCTCCGCGGCGTTGCCGTTCACGACCCCACCGCCCGCGTAGATGATCGGGCGGTTTGCGTTGGCGAGCGCCTTCGCGGCGAGCCTGATCTGCTTGGCGTTGCCTTCGACGAAGTTCTTGTAGCCGGGCAGGTCGACCTTCTGCGCCTCGCTCGGGTCGTAGGGGATGTCCGCGCGGGAGAGATCCTGCGGGACATCGACGAGCACCGGCCCCGGTCGCCCGGAGCGCGCGACATGGAAGGCCTCGTGGATCATGTGCGGGATCTCGCGCGGGTCGAGCACCTGGAAGGAGTGCTTGATCACGGGCATCGTGATCCCCATCACATCGGCCTCCTGGAAGCCATCGGTCCCGATCAGGTCGGTCCTCACCTGACCGGTGATGAACACGGTCGGCACGGAGTCGAGCATCGCGTCCGCGATCGGGGTGACGAGGTTGGTCGCACCCGGGCCCGAGGTCGCGAGCGCGACGCCGACGCGGCCGGAGGCCTTCGCATAGCCCTCCGCGGCGTGGCCCGCGCCCTGCTCGTGACGGCACAGGATGCTGCGGATGCCGGCGTCGTAGAGCGCGTCGTAGGTGGGCAGGTTCGCTCCGCCGGGGATGCCGAATACCGCTTCGACACCCTCCGCCTTGAGACATTCCATCATCGCGTCGACTGCTCGCATGGCACCCTCCTTTCGTAACGTCGGGCCTGCCGCCGTTGTTCTGGACAAACGGGAAAATCCCCGCAAAACGGGCAAAGAAAGCGCATCACGCCCCCGCGCGCCCGTGATGGGCGAGTGTACCACCGGCGATTTGCCCCTCAGCGCAGGCAAAACCCGCCCCGCCTGTCGGTCAGGGCGCGCGGGCCGGGGGCACGACCTGCGCGGGCTCGGGCCAGTCCATGTCCTCGCCGCACACCGTGCACACCTGGTCCGAGATCGGCCGGATCGAGCCGCAGCGCGGGCAGCGGCGGCGCGGCTCCTGACCCTCCCACCGATACAGGAGCGCGGCGATCAGCCCGATTCCCGGCAATGACACGCCGATCAGGAACCACACGAGGAACGAGCTGCCCTTGATCTTGCCGACGATCCCGGCCGCGAGGCCGAAACAGAAGGCGATCACGATCAACGCCCCGCCGGTCACGTCACGAGAGACCCAGCTTCTCCCGGATGAGGCGGTTGACCTCGGCTCCGTCGGCGCGTCCCTTCGTCTCCTTCATCACCGCGCCCACGATCGCGCCCGCGGCCTGCGCCTTTCCCTTGCGGATCTGCTCGACGGCGGTCGTGTTGGCCTCGATCGCGCGCTCGACGATCGCGTCCAGCTCACCTGCGTCGGCGATCGGCGCCAGGCCGCGGGCCGCGACGATCGCCGCGGGCTCCCCACCCTGCGTGGTCAGCTCGGCGAGCACCTCCTTCGCGGCGGACCGGGACAGCGTGCGGCGCTCGACCATCCCGACCAGCTCCGCGAGCCCGACCGGAGAGAGCTTCGACTCGCGCGGGTCCTCGATGTCGTGCTCGCGCAGGAACGCGACCAGCTCACCCGTGGTCCAGAGCGCGATCGCGCCCGCGTTGCCGTTGCCGGCGGCAACGCTCTCCTCGAAGAAGGACGCCCAGCTCGCTCCACCCGACCAGCGTTCCCGCGACGTCGCTGGGCAGGCCGTACTCGGCCACGTAGCGCGCGAGTCGCGCGGACGGCAGCTCCGGCAGCTCGGCACGAGCGCGCTCCAGCATCTCGCCGGTCGGCACGACCGGGACGAGGTCGGGCTCGGGGAAGTACCGGTAGTCGTGCACCTCCTCCTTCGAGCGCAGCGGGGTCAACGAGCCGCTCGCCGGGTCGAAGTGGATGCGTCTCCTGCACCACCGTCCCGCCGGACTCCCAGATCTCGATCTGCCGCGCGATCTCCGCGTCGATGCCCCGCTCGAGGAACCGGAAGCTGTTCATGTTCTTCAGCTCGGTCTTGGTCCGCAGCTCGTCGCTGCCGCGCCGGTCGCACGGACACGTTCGCGTCGACTCGCAGCGAACCCTCCTCCATGTTCACGTCGGACACGCCGATCTGCTTCAGCGTGGTGCGCAGCAGCTGTGCGAACGCGCGCGCGTCCGCGGCCGAGCGCAGGTCGGGCTCGGTCACGATCTCAACGAGCGGCGTGCCGCCGCGGTTGAAGTCGACCACCGACGCGCCCGCGCCGTGGATGCGGCCCGACTCGCCGTGATGGATGAGCTTCGCGGCGTCCTCCTCCATGTGCGCACGATGGATGCGCACGTGTGGGCCGTCCGGGACCTGCAGGGAGCCGGCCGATGCCAGCGGGATGTCGTACTGGCTGATCTGGTAGCCCTTGGGCAGGTCGGGATAGAAGTAGTTCTTGCGGTGGAAGATCGAGCGCGGCGCGATCTCGCAGTCGAGCGCCATCGCGATCATCAGCCCGTAGTGCACCGCCTGGGCGTTCAGCGTCGGCAGCGTGCCGGGGTGGCCCAGGCAGACCGGGCAGGTGCGGGTGTTGGGCGGCTCGCCGAACGACAGCGCGCACGCGCAGAACATCTTGGTGCGGGTGGAGAGCTGGACGTGGATCTCCAGCCCGATCACGGGCTCCCAGGTGGCGGGCGTCACACGACGGCTCCCGTGACGTCGAACGCGATCGCCTGTTCGAGCGCGTGGGCCGCGTCGAGGATCAGGTTCTCGGAGAAGGCCGGGCCCGTGATCTGGAGGCCCACCGGGAGGCCGCGTTCCGGGCCGCTGCCGTCGGCCGGCCGCGAAAGCCCCGCCGGGATCGAGATCGCGGGGATGCCGGCCAGCGACATCGGCACCGTGCAGTAGTCGGACAGGTACATGGCGAGCGGGTCGTGCGTGCGCTCGCCGAGCTTGAACGCCACGGTCGGGGAGGTCGGGGTCACGATCAGGTCGCAGCTCTCGAAGGAGGCGCGGAAGTCGTCGGCGATCTTGGTGCGCACCCGCTGGGCGCGGCCGTAGTAGGCGTCGTAGTAGCCGGCCGACAGAGCGAAGGTCCCGAGCATGATGCGCCGCTTCACCTCGTCGCCGAAGCCCTCGGCGCGCGTGCGCTCGTACAGGTCGAGCAGCGTGCCGTTGCCGGCGCGGTGTCCGAAGCGCACTCCGTCGTAGCGGGCCAGGTTCGACGACGCCTCGGCCGGCGCGATCACGTAGTACGCGGCGATGCCGTGGCGCGCATGCGGCAGGCTCGTCTCGGCCACCTCGCCGCCGAGGCTCTCGATCAGCTGCCAGCGTCTGATCGAAGGTCCGCCCGACTCCCTGCTCGACCCCCGCGGCGCTCGAGCCGAGCTCCGTCGGGACGCCGAAGCGCAAGCCCTTGAGGTCGGTGCGGCCCGGCATGCGCACCGGCTCGGGCAGTCCGAGCGATGTCGAGTCGCACGGGTCGTGCCCGACGAGCTGCGCGAGCAGCAGCGCCGCGTCGGTGACGGTGCGCGTCAGCGGACCGCACTGGTCGAGCGACGACGCGAACGCGACCATGCCGTACCGCGAGACCGCGCCGTACGTCGGCTTCAGCCCGACGATGCCGCACAGCGCGGCGGGCTGACGGATCGAGCCGCCGGTGTCGGTCCCGATCGCCCACGGCGCGAGCCCGGCGGCCACCGCCGCGGCGGAGCCGCCGCTCGATCCGCCCGGCACGCGTTCGCGATCCCACGGATTGCGCACGATGCCGTAGCCGGAGTTCTCGTTCGACGAGCCCATCGCGAACTCGTCCATGTTCGTCTTGCCGATCATCGGCGCTCCGGCCGCGCTCAGACGGCGCACCGCCGTCGCCGTGTACAGCGGCCGGTGACCCTCGAGGATGCGCGACCCGGCGGTGGTCGGCACGCCTTCCGTGCAGAAGAGGTCCTTGACGGCGAGCGGCACGCCCGCCAGGGGCCCGGTGGCAGCCGCGGCCTGCTCAGCCGCCCACAGGAAGGCTCCGAAGTCCCCGTCGTGGCGCTGGATGCGCTCCTGATAGGCCGCGAACAGCTCGGTCGCGCTCAGGTCGCCGGTCGCGATCTGCTCGATCGCCTCGGCGGCGGACAGCTTGATCGCGGCGTCGCTCATTGGCCCGGACTCGGTACCCGGAATCCGGCGGCAGACGCATCCGGCGCGGCCTCCAGGGCGCGCTCCACGGGCCAGCTCTCGCGGGGCTCGTCGGCGCGCATCACATTGTCGACCTCGATCACGTGCGAGGTGGGCGCCACGCCGTCCAGGTCGAGCTCGGAGATCTTCTCGATGTGGTCCAGCACCGTGGACAGCTCGCGCGACATGCGGTCGATCTCGTCCTCTGAAAGCCGCAGGCGCGCGAGGCGCGCGACGTGCAACACCTGTTCGCGGGAGATCATCGGTTGAAGGTTAACGTCGCAAAGAAAAGGCCCCTCGTTTCGGAGGGGCCCCAAAGTGGCTTGTATCAGCCTCTTCTGTCAGACGAGCCTGACCTCCGCCGCCTGCAAGCCCTTAGGGCCCTCGGTGACTTCGAAGGAAACACGCTGCCCTTGCTCAAGCGACTTGTAACCGTCCTGGGCAATTTGAGAGAAGTGCACGAAGACATCGTCGCCTCCTTCGCGCTCGATGAACCCGAAGCCCTTCTCGTTGCTGAACCACTTCACGGTCCCCTCTGGCACTACCCCTCCTAGTACTTCCCGCAAGGCCCGAAGCGAGCCCCGAACCCTGCTTGCTTGATACGACGGGCGCAGCCTACATGAATGAGGAGCGGGAATGAATGCCGTTGTTACGGGCGGTCGGGAGGCGGCGGCCGGGAGGTTTCCGCGCCTGGAGTGGACCGCACACCCGGGGGCGGCTCTTCGCCTGGAGGGGGCGCCGCCGCCGGGGGAGGCGACGCCTCGGCGGGGGGAGCGGACGGCGTGTCCTCGCTCGCCACCGTGGCGCGCAGCTGGTCGCGTGCCTCCTCGAAGGACGTGCCTTCCTCCTGCATGCTCTGCCAGCCGCCGTACGCGACCAGGCCGGCGCCGAGCAGTGCGAGCACGATGCCGAAGCGCAGGTCCACGACCTCGTTCGGCCCGGGCTGGAACACCATGCGCAGGAGCACCATCACGACGGCGCCGATGCCGAGTCCCGCGGTGATCGCGCTCGCGGCCACGGGTAGCGCGACGGTCCGGGCGGTCGCCGTCAGGACGGAAAGCGTGACCGCCGCGACCGCCGCCGCGAGGATCACGAGATTCGCGATCGTGCCGAAGAAGCCCTGACCGTCCCAGGCCTTGATGCCGGTGTCGACGCCCACCGCGTCGCCGAACTGCTCGATCAGGCCACCGAAGCCGGAGATCTCGTACCAGTTGAACGCGAACATGGCGACGAGCAGCACCACGCCGCCGACGGCCGCCACCAACTCTCCGGTCCTGAGCTTGCTGAAGTCCATCGAATGCCTCCTCGGGTAGCCGCGGCCAATCTTGCTATACGGGTCGGACTGCACCGGAGGCTGCCGTCAGGGTGTTCCTGAGCAGCATGGCGATCGTCATCGGTCCCACGCCGCCGGGCACCGGAGTGATCGCGCGCGCGCGGGCGGACGCGGATGCGAAGTCCACGTCCCCGACGAGCCCCTCTGCCGTGCGGTTCATACCGACGTCGATCACCGTCGCGCCCTCCTTCACCATCTCACCCGTGACCAGGCGCGGCCGCCCCACCGCGGCCACCAGCACGTCCGCGCCGCGGCACACGTCCGGCAGGTCGCGCGTGCGCGAATGGCACATCGTGACGGTCGCGTTTCGGGCCAGCAGCAGCGCGGCCAGCGGCTTTCCGACCAGGTCGCTGCGGCCGACCACGACCGCGTGCGCGCCCTCCAGCGGTGTGTCGTACTCACGCAGCAGCTCGATCACGCCCGCGGGTGTCGCCGGCACCAGGCCGGCCCGGCCCTGCGCCAGCAGCCCGGCGTTGGTCGGTGTCAGCCCGTCGACGTCCTTGTCCGGGTCGACCGCCGCCGTGACGCGCCCCGCGTCGATCTGTGCGGGAACAGGCAGCTGCACGATGATGCCGCTGACCTCCGGGTCCGCGTTGAGCTGCGCGATCACGTCGAGCACGTCCGCTTCGGACGTCGCGGCCGGCAGGTCGCGGCGGATCGATGCGATGCCGACCTCGCCGCACGCTTTGTGCTTGCCGCTCACGTAGACCTGCGACGCGGGGTCGTCGCCGACCAGCACCGTCGCGAGGCCGGGCGCCGTGCTCATCCGCGCGACCTCCTCCGCGACCTCGGCCCGCACGCGCGCCGCAACAGCCTTGCCGTCGATGATGGTCGCCACCGCTGCGCGTCTCACCGGCTTCGCTTGAGCGGCGCGTAGTCCGCCATCAGCTGCCGCTCGGAGCCGTCTGCGGCGAATCGCACGGTCACCACCCCACCTCGCGCGGAGCCGATCACGACGCCCTCGCCGAAGGTCGCGTGCATCACATCGTCGCCCACGTGGAACGCCGGCGGCGCCTCCTGCGGCGCGGGTGAGCTGGTCGCCCACTGATCGGCCGGTGTGGCGCCGTCGCCGGTGACCAGCTCACCCGGCAGCTCGCCGAGGAACCTGGACGGCATGTTGTACGAGCGCGAGCCGAACAGCGATCGCGTGCGCGCGTAGGTCAGATAGAGGAGCGACTCCGCGCGCGTGATTCCCACGTAGCACAGGCGGCGCTCCTCCTCGAGGTTGCCCTCGTCGATCGAGCGCGAGTGCGGGAACACGCCCTCCTCGCAGCCGATCATGAACACCGCCGGGTACTCGAGGCCCTTGGCGTTGTGCAGCGTCATCAGCGTGACGGTGCTGTCCGCGTCGCGCAGCGCGTCCTGCTCCGAGTACAGCGACAGCTGCTGGAGGAACTCGGCGAGCGCCGGGACGCCGGCCTCTCCCTCCCAGTTCGCGTCGAACTCGCGCGCGACGCCGACCAGCTCCTGGAGGTTCTCGACCCGGCCCTGGGCCTCGATCGTGCGCTCGGCCTCGAGCGCCTCGATGTAGCCGGTCTCCTCGAGCACGCTTTCCAGCAGGTCGCCCACCGACGAGTGCTCGGCCAGCTCGCGCAGCCGCTCGACGATCGACGCGAAGCGGTCGAGCGCCTTGACCGCAGCCGGGCCGAGGCCGGGCACCAGCTCGGGTACTGCCGTGATCTCCATCACCGGCTCCCCCATCGTGTTCGCGTGCGCCAGCACGCGGGCCACGGTGGTCTGGCCGATCCCGCGCTTGGGCGAGTTCACGACGCGCCCGAACGAGACCGAGTCGCTCGGGTTCGTGAGCAGCGTGAGGTAGGCGAGCGCGTCCTTGATCTCGGCCCGCTCGTAGAACTTCGTGCCCCCGATCACCTGGTAGCTGACCCCGAATCGCACCAGCGTGTCCTCGAGCACGCGGCTCTGCGCATTGGTGCGGTAGAAGACCGCGATCTCGTCGCGCGAAATGCCCTCATCGTCCGACAGTCGCTCGATCTCGGAGGCGATGTAGCGGGCCTCAGCGTGCTCGTCCTCGAGCTCCGTGACGCGCACCGGCTCGCCCGCGCCGCGATCGGTCCACAGCTCCTTGGGCTTGCGGCCCGCGTTGTGCGAGACGACCGCGTTCGCCGTTGACAGGATGGTTTGGGTCGAGCGGTAGTTCTGCTCGAGCTTCACGACCTTGGCGCCCGGGAAGTCGCGCTCGAAGTCGAGGATGTTGTTGATGTCGGCCCCGCGAAAGCCGTAGATGCTCTGATCGTCGTCGCCCACCACGCACACGTTGCGCTGCTCACCGGCCAGCAGCTGCAGCAAGCGGTACTGCGCGTGGTTGGTGTCCTGGTACTCGTCGACCAGGATCCAGCGGAACGTGGCGCGGTAGCGGTCCGCGACGTCGGAGAACAGCTCCAGCAGGTTGACCGTGCGAAACAGCAGGTCGTCGAAGTCCATCGCGTTCATCTCGTGGATGCGCTTCTCGTAGAGCTCGTACACGTCGGCGGCGGTCTGCTCGAAGAAGGAGCTGACGCGCTCCCGGTGCGCAGACGCGTCCTCGAGCTGGTTCTTCGCGCGCGAGATCTGCGACTTGATCGCGCGCGGGGCGAACCGCTTGGGGTCGATGGACAGCTCGTTCAGGCAACGCCGCACGAGGCGCACCGAGTCGGCGTCGTCGTAGATCGTGAAGCGCTTCGTGTATCCCGAGCCGCTCGGCCTCGGCGCGCAGGATGCGGGCGCAGGCTGAGTGGAAGGTCATCACCCACATCACCCGCACGATGCGCCCCACGAGGCCCTCGACGCGATCGCGCATCTCCTGGGCGGCCTTGTTGGTGAACGTGATCGCGAGGATCTCCGACGGCTTGGCCTGGCCGGTCGCGACCAGGTGGGCCACGCGATGGGTCAGCACCCGGGTCTTCCCCGACCCGGCGCCGGCCAGCACCAGCAGCGGTCCGACGCCGTGCGTGACGGCCTGGCACTGCGGGGGGTTCAGGTGCTCGAGGAGCTCGTCCGCGCGCGACGCCTGCTCCGCGCGCGGGCTCGTCGCGCTGTTCGCCGCGGGCGCTTCGGAGGGCACGCCGGCCCTACCCGCCGACCGGGCTCTGACCCTTGTCCCGGCGCAGTGGGCGAACCTCGGCGGCCTGCTGGTGCTTCTTCCCGGTCAGCTCCGCGAGCGCCTGCTCGAGCCGGCCGATGCGCTCGGCGAGGCCGTGCAGGGCGTCCGCGACCGGGTCGGGCAGGTGCAGCCAGTCCGTGTCGGGGCCTTCGGGCTTGCGGCCCTCCACTCGCACCGGATGTCCGGGAATGCCGACGACGGTCGTGTTCGGAGGCACATCGTGGATCACGACGGAGTTCGCTCCCACCTTCGCGCCGTGGCCGACGGTGATCGGCCCGAGCAGCTTGGCCCCGGCGCCGACCGTCACGTTGTCCTCGACGGTCGGGTGGCGCTTGCCCGCCGCGAACCCGGTGCCGCCCAGCGTGACGCCCTGGAGCAGCGTCACGCGGTCCCCGATCTCGGCCGTCTCGCCGATCACGACACCGGTGCCGTGGTCCACGAACAGGTCCTCGCCGATCTTCGCGGCCGGATGGATCTCGATCCCGGTCGCGATCCGGCTGGCGTTGGACACCAGGCGGGGCAGGAGCGGGACCTCGGCGGAGTGCAGCGCGTGCGAGATCCGGTGGGCGAGGATCGCGTGCACGCCGGGGTAGGTGAGCAGGATCTCGAGCGTGCCGACGGTGCGCGCGGCGGGGTCGCGGTCGCGTGCCGCCGCGACGTCCTTGCGCAGCTCCTGTGCGACCCGGGCAATCGAGCGGAGGCCCCTCATCGGATGCCCTCGGCCGACGGCACCCGCTCCACCAGGCGCCGGATCGCGAACCCGGCGGCGAGTGCCCCCGCGACGGTGCCGACATCGTCCGCCGCGACGCGCTCGACACCGTGCTCTGAGCACGCCGCCGCGAGCTGCCCGGCGCGGTCGCCGGAGCAGTCGATCGCGATGTCGTGACCGATCACGATCGCGCCCGCGTTGGAGTCGTCGACGTCGACGGGATACGCCTCCGCCTGGACGTTCGGGTTGAGGACGCCGAGCTTCGCCACCACCGCCTCGGCGCGGTTGACACCGACGTCGGGCGTGTACAGCGCGGACTGGGCGCAGAGGTCGCCGAGGGTGGTGGTCGCGCCATCGACGACCGCCACGTAACCGACGCCGCGCGAGGCCAGCTCGGCCGCCGCCGCGGACCCGGCGGCACAGGCGCCGATCACGATCGCGCGCGTGGCCTTCAGCCGCAGCTGGGCATCGACGCCGATCTGCTCGACCTGCGCCGAGTAGCGCTCCAGCTCGGTTTCGGAGAGATCTGCCGACACCCCACAAAGGGTACGCGACGGCCCCCCTGACTCTGCGGCTACGCAGCGAAGAACGGGGTCGAGACGTAGCGCTCGCCGGCGTCGCAGATGACGGTCACGATCCGCTTGCCCCTGAACTCGCGCCGGGCGGCCACCTGCAGCGAGGCCCACGTTGCCGCGCCTGCCGATATCCCGGCGGACACTCCCTCCCGCCGAGCCAGTGCGTGGGCCGTGTTGATCGCATCGTCGTCGGTGACGGGAATGATCTCGTCGATCACGTCGCGGTTCAGGATCGGGGGGACGAACCCGGCGCCGATGCCCTGGATGCGGTGCGGCCCCGGCGCCCCGCCCGACAGCACAGGTGAGGCCGCGGGCTCCACCGCCACGATCCGCACGTCCGGGTTGCGCTCCTTCAGCACCTCCCCGACTCCGGTGATCGTGCCGCCGGTGCCCACGGCGGCGACGAACGCGTCCACCCGTCCGTCGAGGTCCGACCAGATCTCTTCGGCCGTCGTGCGCCGGTGGATCTCGGGGTTGGCGGGGTTCTCGAACTGCTGCGGGACGAACGAGTTGTCGATCTCGCGGGCCAGGCGCATGGCCTCGTCGACCGCCTCGTGCATGCCGCCCATCGATTCGGTCACGACCGCCTCCGCGCCGTACATCCGCACCAGCGCCTCGCGCTCGCGGCTCATCCCCTGGGGCATCGTGAGGATGCACCGGTAGCCCTTCGCTGCGCACACGAACGCGAGCGCGATCCCCGTGTTGCCCGAGGTCGGCTCGATCACGGTGGTCACGCCGGGCTCGATGCGGCCCTCGGCCTCGGCCGCGGCGATCATCGCCACGCCGATCCGATCCTTCACGGAGCCGGCCGGGTTGTAGGCCTCGAGCTTGCCGATCACCTCCGCCCCGAGCCCAGCGGTGAGGCGGGTGAGGCTGACCATCGGCGTGCGCCCCACCAGGTCGGAGACGTTCGCGGGAATTTCGATCCGCTTTCGGGACATTGGCCGCACGATACCCACTCCCGCCCCATGGAAAGAAGAAGGCCGGCCCGCGCAGCGGACCGGCCTTCGAACCACCCCAGAAAGGGCGCCTACGTCGCTACTTCTTGCACTTCGACGAGAACGGCGTCGTCACGGAACTGCCGTCCGCGAAGTAGAACTGACCCTCTGCCTTCCAGGTCTTCTTGCACTTCTTCGGCGAGACGATCAGCGAGTACTTGCGCTTGCCCTTCTTGATGGTCTTCTTGGGCGTCTTGGTGTCGACCAGTGCCGTGGCCGCGTCGGGCGCGCTCGGCAGGGTCTTGATCGGCGGGATGTTGAAGTCGAGGTTGTAGTCGAAACCACCGGACCGCTTCTTCGTCACCTTGCCGACCGACACGAACGTCGGGCCCAGGTCCGGGAACACGTACACCAGGATCGTGTCCTTGCCCCCGACCTTCGCTCCGTTGAAGATCGTCAGCTTGGCGTTCACCGGGTCGGTCACGACCGGCTTGGCGTATCCGACGCCGCGGCCGGAGCCGATCTTCGACTTCGACGAACAGCCCTTGGGCCCACGGGCCTGCAGCTTCGCGAGCGCGCAGCGCGGGAACTTGTTCGCGTTGTACTTTCCACCTTCGTTCAGGCGGATCACGATGCGGTTCATGATCGGCGGCTGGTCGGCGGCCGGGTCGGTGGACTCGATCTTCACGTTCAGACCGGCCGGCTTGTTTGCCTTGTTCGGCTTGACCTCGGCCTTGAATGCCACCTGGACTGCGGCGAATGCCGCGGACGCCAGCAGGGCACACGCAGCACCGACGCCGAGCACGGCTATGAGCTTCTTACGCAATTGCGCTCCTCCTCCGGGTTTGCAGGGCAACGGGGCGTAGCTTGAGCCGGCGCCAGAACCATGGCCGCCGGCCGCCCTCGAACTAGCTAAACCGGAAGCCTAACCAAAGGTTGCGCTCCTTGTGCCAATCAGGCCGATGCCGGTCGCGAGACACCAGACGCTCGCTTCCGGAACACGGGAGCGGCGCTACCCGTCGGTGCCGGTGCCTCGCTCGGTGGCGCGCTGGTCGCTGAACCGGCGGGTACGGGAGCGGGCGACCTTCTCCATGAACTGGCCCAGCTCCGAGGACGCCGCATCCGCACCGTCCGCGGTCAGGTCGCTGTCGACCGGACCGCGATGCGCGCGATCGGCCGCCATCAGCGCCGTCCACCGCTGGCTGGTGCTGAACAGGCTCCATGCCTCGGCCGTCGCGGCCTCCGCGATGCGCGCGGCGGCCGAAGAGGACATCATCGGGTCACCGGCGCGGGCGAGCGCCCAAGCGACGCCGTACCCGAAGCTCCACTCGCCCAGGCTGGCCTCCAACTCCGAGAAGTAGTCGCAATCCTCGGGGGCATGCCGCTGGACCTCCCGGAGCGGCTGTGCGACCTCGTCCTCGAGTGCGTTTCTGACCTGCCGTGACAGGTCCCGGCTCCGATCGAACGCGAAATCCACTGAACTCCTCCTCTCGCTGGACGGGTCCATGCTAGACCCGCCGTCGTACGGCAAAGAGGGCCCGGCGGAGGGCCGACCGCCTCACGTCACGCCGGGCTATCCGGTTCGGGCTCGTCGTCGGCGAGCGTTGCCTCGTGCGCGCCGCGCACGGCCTTGGGCAGGGCGCGCACGTACGCGTCGCCCTCCTCGAGTCCGAGCGGCCGGCGATCCTCGTCCGTCACCTCGAGCCCCTCCAGCAGGCGCGCGACCTTGCGGTTCGACGGGACCGCCACGCCGTCCTCGACCTCGACCGTGCCGAGGACCTGGACTTGTGGGCCCTTGCGGTTCGACACCGCCTTGATCACCGCGTGCATGGCTGGGACTGTAGGGCAAGCGCGCATGCCGGCTCATGCACCGGCACGACACGGTGCGCGCGCGGGCTGGGTGCTCCGCTAATGTGGCCTGGAGGCGATCACCGGCCTGCTCAGGATGGCGAAGACCAGGGTTCTCTACATTCTCCACAACCATCCGGCCGTCTACCCCGGCGGAGCGGAGGCGTACGCCTACGAGCTCTACGAGGCGATGCGCGGATCCGATCAGTTCGATCCGATGCTGGTCGCCCGCATCGGGTCGGGACGCGCGATTGAGCGGCAGGGACATCCCGGGGCGCCATTCAGCGTCGTCACCGCCGACGACCCCAACCAGTTCTTTCTATATACGGACTGGGAGAGCTACGACTGGTTCCGCATGACTTCTCGCGACAAGCGGATATACACGCGATTCCTGACCGACTTTCTGGACGTGCATCAGCCCGACATCGTGCATTTCCAGCACATGCATTTCGTGGGGTGGGATGCTGTCTCTCACACGCGGCGGGTCCTGCCGGACGTACCGATCGTGCTGACGCTCCATGAATACCTTTCGATATGCCACCGCGACGGCCAGATGGTCCGCAGGACCGGCGAACTTTGCAGGGAGGCATCACCGCGTCGCTGTCATGAGTGCTTTCCGGACATCCCTCCACAGCGGTTCTTCATGCGCGAGCGCTTCATCAAATCCCACATGGAGGACGTGGATATGTTTCTGGCGCCGAGCCGATTCCTACTCGAGCGGTACGTCGAATGGGGCATCGCACGCGATCGCATCCGCTTCGAGGACTATGGACGGCTCGAGCAGCAGCCGGCGCCGAGGTCGCCGCGGGGGCCCGGGCCCCGCAATCGAGTCGGGTTCTTTGGCCAGCTCAACGACTACAAAGGCGTCATTCCGCTCCTCGAAGCGATGGGCTTGCTGAAGGAACGCGAGGACGATGTCCACTTGGTGTTGCACGGAGCCAATCTCGACATGCAGCCACCCGAGTTCCAGGAGGAGCTCGCAAGGCTGCTGGAAGAGACGAAAAGCAATGTGACGATGCACGGCCGCTACGAACCCGAGGATCTCGCTCGTTTGATGGCCGACGTGGATTGGGTCGTCGTGCCCTCGCGCTGGTGGGAGAACTCGCCGCTGGTGATCCAGGAGGCCTTCATGCATGGCAGGCCGGTCATCTGCAGCAACATCGGCGGCATGGCCGAAAAGGTGACCGACGGCGTGAACGGCCTCCACTTCACGGCCGGAAATGCCATGAGCATGGCCGATGTCATACAACGCGCGGTTTCGACGCCGGACCTGTGGGATCAGCTCCGAGCCGGCATCGCACCGGTGTACAGCATGGAAGAGCATCTGGAGCGACTCGGGGACCTCTACACGGAGTTGCGCGACCAGCGGTCCGCATCCGTGCAGGACCTCGTGCGGACCCAGGGCACCGTCAGCTAACGAGCGCCTCGATGCGCTCGCCCCACAGGTGCGAGTGCGCGATCACGTCGTACTGCGCGGCCGCCGGTTCGGCGCCCGCGTTCGCCGGGCGCTCGAGATGACGCAGTCGCGCGGCGGGCAGATACCAGTTCTCGTGACCCGCCTCGGCGAGTCGGAGGCAGAGGTCGGAAGCCTCGAAGTCGCTTCCGATGAACGCGTTTCGCAGGCGCCCCACGCGCTCGTACAGGGCACGGGATACGAGCATGCAGGCCGTCGTGACGGCCGGTACCAAACGGCTCTCCGTCGCGCCCGGCACCGTGTCGGGCAGACCCTTGAAGCGATGGCGGGGCTCTCTCAGCTCGAGGCCGTTGGTTGACTCGACGAGCTGGAGCTCCTGAGGTGAGACCGGGCGGAAGTCGATCCCTGCGTGCTGCACCGAGCCGTCCTCGTACAGCAGCATCGGCCCCACCGCGCCAACCTCCGGCCGCCCGGACCCGAACGCAAGCATGGTTCCAAGCCAGCCCGGGGCATCGGCGAATACGTCGGGACTCATCAGCAACAGCTGCGGAGCACGGGCCAACGATGCACCGGCGTTCAGCATCGCAGCCCGCCCGGCCTGCTGACCCAGAGACACGAGCCGGAACGGGATCTCGTAGAGCCAGTGCAGCTCGGCGGCCTTCGAGCTGACGATTCCGGCCACTGCCGGGTCGGCCACGAAGATCAACTCGGCAGCCGCCATTTCCGGATCTCGGGAGAGATGGAGGAGCTGGTGCTCGAGCGCTCCGGCTTGGCCCGAAACTGGAATCACGATCGACACCGCGGGCTCCGCGGCGGCCGCTCCGTACCGCTCGTCACGTTCGACCACGGCCATCTCGGCGGCGCGCTCTTGGACACGTGCAACGGCCCGGAACGCATGACCGGCGATCAGGTGCGTGCGCGCTCCCGCGACCTCCCCCAGGTCGCCGATGATCGCGTCGCGTGCATCCATGCCGTCGCGCTTGGCGCGTGGCGCCTCGACCTCGATCGCCCCTCCGACCGGGTCGCGTAGCTGCACCACCCAGCCCCCGGACAGCAGGCTCGGCACCTCGAGCTCGACGCACGCCAAAAAGCCCCTGGTCCGCCGCTCGGACTCGACCCCGGCGCCAGCATCCTCGACGTGCCGGCGGTAGCGAAACGCAGACTTGAGCACCTCCACGGCGCACCCTTCCGGCGACATGAATTCGAGCGTGGCGCCTGGTGAGTCCGCGCCGCGGACCCATCCCTTCAGCCAAAACATGCGCTCGTCGATCCCGCGGATGTCGTCGACGTGCAGGGCGATGGGCTCATCCGGCCCGGGGACCGAGTAGGGGAGGCGCTCGCGCAACGCGTCACGGACGACGTTCAGCTTCTTTGCCAACGCGAGTCCGGCAGCGCCATCGAGGTCCTCGGCCACAGACGTCACGATGAACCGGAGCGCCGTCACCCGGGCCGGCGCATCGAGCGCGGCAAGCTCGGTTCTGAGGAACGTGGTCAATGAGACATCGTCGATGCCGAGACCGATGGGCGACTCCACGAGACGGCCGACGGACAGCACGATCGTGCCGCGCCCGCCGGGAGCGGGCAGCTCGACGGCTTCGTCCCCGACTCGAGGTGCGCCCACGACAAGGTGCAGATCGCCGCCGAGCCGGGCGGCACGTGGCTGGGAGCCGATCACCGTCCGCGGCTCTCCTGCAGGGCGCCGCGGCCGCCGCCGGCCAGCGCAGCGTCGCTGCCAATCCGCTCTGTCAGGTCGGTGTAGATCGCCTCGAGTGCGCGGCTGTGGTCGCGCATCGACGGCACGCTTGGAATTCCTGATCGGAGCCGCGCCCAGAGCCCCTCGTCAGCAACGGCCGATGCGATCGTGGCGGCCACGCTGTGAGGATCGCCCACGCGAATGTGTAGGCCGTTGACACCATCCGTGACCTTCTCTGCCATCCCGCCGATTCCACTGCAGATCACCGGCCGCCCGCAGGCAAACGCCTCTTGGATCACCAGCGGTGAGTTCTCCCACCAGCGCGACGGAACCACCACCCAGTCGATCTCGTGCATGAGGCGCGGGAGGTCGGCGCTGTCGTAGCGGCCCACCACCACGACGTTGTCGCCGGCCCTGGCGAGCAGGTGCTGGAACCTGTCACGGAACGCGTCCGTCTGAAGGTCCAGATTCGTCCCATGCAGCCACGCACGGATCTCCGGATCCCGCTCGGCCAGCACCGCCATGGCCTCGAGCAGGACGTCCACGCCCTTGTAGTGGGTGAACTGCCCGAAGAACCCGATGCGCGTGCGGCGTCCGGTGCGGCTGTCTTCGGCGAGCCGCTCGACAGGCTTGCGGCCGAAGTCCTGCTGGAGGATCTTGCCGGCGGGGATACCCCATGCCACATAACGCTCCGCCAGGAAGCGGCTCGGGGCGAGGAAGAGGTCCACCTCGTCGAAGTGGGCTTGGACGTATCGGCGGCGCAGGTCGAAGTCGCGTGGCGGTATGTCCGGAAAACACCCGTTGCAGCGGCGGGGGGACGCCTCGGTGCAGAGCTCGTCGTCCCTTGTGCGCACCATCTGTCCGTGGCGATGGCAGATCGGCAGGAACTCATGCAGCGTGAACACGATCGCCGCGGCGGGCAGCGTGCGCCGCGTCGCCCGGATCATGTCGTAGCCCAGGAACAGCGAATGGTGGAAGTGGACCACGTCGGGCCGGAGCGCTTCGAGAAGCTCCCGGTAGTACTTCGTGAGCGGAACCTTGCTCGGGGACGTGCCGTAGAACCAGTCGTACGCGGTTCCATCGGTCCCGAACAGAAGCTGGTTGGGGTCGTCACCAACCAGCGCGCTCAAGGTGCCACTCCGGGCGACCGCAGGCGAGTCGGGTGGCCCCGTCCTGGCGAGCAGCACGGGCTCGAACTCCCGCGACGTATCCCGCACGGACTCGTAGAGCTCGTGCGCGTAGTTCTCGGCGCCGCCGGGGCGGATCGACGGGTGACCGTGGACGACGTAGAGGACCTTTTTTCGACGCATCCCGTTGATTATCGATCCTTGACTTCGAAAACTGAGCAGACACCTTCGCGTCGGACGACGCAAGGGAACCTGCGTCCGACCTCGACCAGGAAATCCGGGTGGTCGTCGAGCCATGACGGCGACATGCTCGGCACGACCAGGTACTCGACGCCGCTCTCTTGCATCGCATCCAGCGCCGCGAGCGCCTCCTCGGGCTCAGGCTGCTCTCCATCAGGCCGCGGGCCGGCAGCGTCCGCTGGAAAGTGGGCTGCGCGGCGACCGTGCAGGCGAACGAACCGCTCGTCCCCGGAGGACACGACCGCCACGTTGGCACCTCGGGGGAGCAGGGTGTCTACCAACTCCGCGACGTGGTCGAGGACGTGGTCGGCAGCAAGCAGGGAGTCCCTGGACAGGCCGTGTTCGCCGATGCAGGCAATCGTGCACGCGTCGATCTCCAAGACAGTTCCGCGCCGGCGGAGATCTTCCCGGAAGTCTTCGTAGTAATCGAGCCACCAGGATGTTGAGGCGGGCAGGAGCAGGTACCGGGCCCCCCGCGAGCGCCATTCGTCCAGATGTGCAAGCGCCGCAGCGCTGTCACGTGGATGGAATCCCGCATAGCGCCCGTCCGGCTCGCCCGGGAAATGCCAAGCAGTGACGTGATCGTGTTCCAACAGGGCGTCGTCGCCGCGACTCACGACGAGCAGGATCGAACCCGCTGGAACGGACTCCCTGACTGCCTGCCGGATTCGCCGCACGAGGTCGTCGTAATCCGCCGGAGATTTGTCCTGCGTCACTGTCCTGGAGCCCCCTGCACGAGCGTACTTGACGCCGGCGATGCGATCGAGCCCCCGATATCCTTGGGCGGTGGCTACGATCGACCAGAATCGAGAGGCCTGGGACTCTCGCGATTGGCCGGCGCTCATGGAGAAGTGGTCCTCGCCTTGGGGCGGCTCGGACTACCAGTGGTGGGGAAGCATCTACCTGCGGGTGATGCCGTTCCTGCCCGCCGGCACCATCGTGGAGATCGCGACCGGCCACGGGCGGTGGAGTCAATACCTGCTGCGGTTCTGCGAGCGTTTCATCGGGATCGACCTCGTGGAAAGCTGCGCTCGAGCATGCCGCGAGCGGTTCCCCGACGAGCACGCCGAGTTCCATACCAATGACGGCGTGTCGCTGCCCGCTGTGGCAGACGAAGGTGCGGACTTCATTTTCAGCTTTGACTCTCTCGTGCATGCAGAGATGGAAGTCATGCGGAGCTACCTCGCGGAGATCGCACGGACGTTGTCCCCTGATGGGGTTGCGTTCATCCATCACTCGAACCTCGCCGGGCAGAAGGTCGCCGAGGAGCATTGGAGAGCGCCGAGCGTCAACGCCGAGCTTGTGTCGAGGGCGTGCCAACTCGAAGGGCTTTCTTGCGTGCGACAGGAGTTGCTCCCCTGGGGTGGCACCGACTTGACCGATTGCCTCTCCCTGATTACACGCCCTCGTCTCGTCATGCTCGTGCGCGCGAGACGCATGAGAATCACGCCTTCGGCCAGGAGACGAACCGGGTTGCGGGGCTCGCCCGGTTCTACGGCCAACTACAGTAGGCCGTCGCTACGATAAGCGGCGGTTTCGCGGATGCAGAGCTTGTCCTTCAAGGATCCCTTCCGAGGGGTCAGGCAGTTCAGCGGTGCCGGGGCATGCAGCCGCTCGGGCCGGAGAGAGTCCTTAAAAGGGGGGATAACGGTTGTTTGGCGGTAAAGCCGTGGCGGCCTCGATTGATGACGTGCGCGAGAAGGGTCTCGGCCTGGCGCCGTGGCATCTCCAGGTCGAGATAACTCCTGATCTGAGCACGCGCGATCTGTACGAAGCCTCTGACAAGAGCCTCGCGCAGGGATTCTCCGATCCGGGCCCCTGGATGCGCTCACTGCTCAAGCGCCTGTATCCCGACGGCCTCGAAGGCCGCCGTGCGCTCGACGTCGCGTGTAACAACGGCGCTCACCTCTTCGCGGCGAAGGAGGCCGGGGCGGGGACCTGCCGTGGCTTCGATGTGCGCGACACCTGGATCGAACAGGCGCGCTTCCTCACCCGCCACCGCCAAGGCCCGAGCGACGACACGCACTTCGACACCTGCGACGTCTACGACCTGCCCGAACGCCAGATCGAGCCAGCTGACTTTACGATCTGCGCAGGACTTCTCTACCACCTTCCAGACCCGATCCGCGCGCTCCAGATCGTCGCCGAGCTGACGCGCGGAGTGTTGCTGCTAACGAGCGCCTCGGTGCCCGGCCGTCGAGACGGCGCGTTCGTCGCGGGTCAGGAGGACCAGGAGTTGCTGCTCTCGGGCGTCTACGGACTCACCTGGTGGCCGACGGGCCCGGCCACTGTCACGGCTGTGCTGCGCTGGATCGGTTTCGAGCACTTCAGAGTTTGGGGCTGGTTTCGCGACGATCCTCAGCCGGACTCCCCCGAGCTCGACCGCTTCTTGCTGCTCGCGTTCCGGGACGAGGCCGCCCTCGCGTCCTGGGATGCAAACGCCCCTGCGGATCCGCTGGACAGGATGATGGAGACGGTGACGGCGACCGCGCCGCCAAGAGCGGCAGTACTCGTCGCGAGCGACGGAGACGACGCGTCCTTGAAAGTGTTCGACCGACCGGGTTACGAACGCGTTGCCTGGCATTTCCCCCAGGACGGGGCGGGGAAGTTCATCCCAGGCCTGGGCCCGAACGACTCCTGGCCGCTGATGGTGCAGATCGACGAGTTGCGCGCCAAGGGCGCGCAGTACCTGGTGGTGCCGCGCACGTCCGTCGGGTGGCTCGACGGACTGCCCACGCTGCGGGAGCACCTCGACCGCCGCTTCCGGGTCATCACTGACGACCTGGAGCGCCACGGCTGCCTCCTCTACGAACTGGATTCCCCCTTCTTCGGGGGCCACCACCTCGGCCTGCCGATCGCGCAATCTGATCGAGAGTACTGAGAGGTGGAGACTTCGTTCGAGCATCTGCGGCAGGAGGGCGTGCGCCTGGCGCCGTGGCATCTCCAGGTCGAGATAACTCCTGATCTGAGCACGCGAGACCTCCACGAAGCCTCGGGTGAGAACCTTGCGCAGGGCTTCACTGATCCGCGCCCGTGGATGAACTCGCTGTTCGAGCGCCTGTATCCCACTGGACTCGGAGGCTGCACGGCGCTCGACGTCGCGTGCAACAACGGCGCCTTTCTGTTCGCGGCGAAGGAGGCCGGGGCGGGAACTTGCCGTGGCTTCGACGTGCGCGACATCTGGATCGAGCAGGCACGCTTCCTCGCCCGCCACCGCCAAGGCCCCAGCGACGACATGCACTTCGACACCTGCGACATCTACGACCTTCCCGAGCGCGAGATCGAGCCGGCCGACTTCACCATCTGCACGGGGCTGCTCTATCACCTGCCGAATCCGATCCGCGCGCTCCAAGTTGTCGCCGAGCTAACGCGCGGAGTGATGCTGTTGGCGAGCGCATCGGTGCCGGGCCGGCGAGACGGCGAGTTCGTCGCCGGGGAGGAGTCGAAGGAGGGTCTGCTGTCAGGCGTCTATGGACTCACATGGTGGCCGAGCGGGCCGGCCGTCGCCACTGCCGTGCTGCGCTGGATGGGCTTCGAGCACTTCCGGGTCTGGGGTTGGTTTCGATCGCCACCAAAGCCGGACTCCCCACAGCTCGACCGCTTCCTGCTGCTCGCGTTCCGGGACGAGGCCGCCGTCGCGTCCTGGGATGCAGCCGGCCCTGCGGATCCGGCCGGCAAGATGAGGGAGATCGTGACGGCGACGGTGCCGCCGATGTCGGCTGTGCTTGTCGCGAGTGAGGGCAACGCTCACCTCCTGGATGCGCTCGGACGTCCCGCGTCGCATTTCCCCCAGGACGGGGCGGGGAAGTTCATCCCAGGCCTGGGCCCGAACGACTCCTGGCCGCTGATGGTGCAGATCGACGAGTTGCGCGCCAAGGGCGCGCAGTACCTGGTGGTGCCGCGCACGTCCGTCGGGTGGCTCGACGGACTGCCCACGCTGCGGGAGCACCTCGACCGCCGCTTCCGGGTCATCACTGACGACCTGGAGCGCCACGGCTGCCTCCTCTACGAACTGGATTCCCCCTTCTTCGGGGGCCACCACCTCGGCCTGCCCGCGTGACCGGTCAGCCGTCGATCGCGGTCCGCCGGGGCCGGGCGTCGGGCAATCAGGTCAAGAGGCCGTGCTTGCCGGGGTCGGGGGCGGTCATCACCATCTGTCGGTAGCGGTCCTGAGGCTCGAGCACGCAACCGACGAGGTCCTGGCCACTCCAGGCGCGGCCGTGACCAGTCTCGGAGTAGAAGAGCAGGTGCAGACTCGGGCACTCCTCGAGCAAGCCCGAGACCCAGGCGGGCGACGCCAACGACACCCCCAAGCCCTCCCCCTTGAGGTGCGGATAGTCACGGAACCCGAACCCCTCGCGATCGAAGTCGGCGACGAAACCCTCGATCTCATCCGGGGCGACGCCGAAGCGCATGATGCTGTTCCGCAAGCGGTCCGCGGCGAACCGGCCGTGCGTCGTGAACAGGAGCACGCCCCCAGGTACCAGCACGGACTCGAAGAAGCGCAGGAAACCCGACCAGTCCTCGCGGTCGAGGTGCGTCAGGAGGGAGCCGCACCAAATCAAGTCGAATCGCCCCTCCATTGGGATGTCGGCCGGCTTCTTGGTGCTGACGACCGGGGTCGCCCCGAATACCTCGGCGCAGTACTCCACCCCATCGGCATCGATGTCGCAGGCCGTAAGGCTGGCGTCCGGAAACGCAGCCTTGAGCGTGCGGAGCACGCGACCATGGCCGGACGGCAGGTCCAGGATGCTCGTATAGGGAGCGCAGCCCGTCATCACCATCGCGAGCTTCGCGTGGTTGACTGCTTGCTCGCCCGTCAGGAAGTAGAACGCCTGCGACGCCCTGTACATCTGGTCATTCGGCGAGATGTCCTCTATGACTTCGCCTCCGGGGAGAGGCGGCCCCCCCAGGTCCTCGAGAGTCGGGCGGTAGAGCGTCGGATTGTTGGCGTCGCCTAGGCGCACGGTGAGCAACTTGGACGAGCCAGGATTTCCGTCGAAGTCAGCCGGACTGTCCCCGGTGGCCCGTCGATCGGTTCGCAGCCTACTGAATGCGGGTGCGGGTTGTGTTTCTCAGCATCTCCGCCGCAGTCGCATCAAAATCGTCGTCCGGGACACGCATGCACGCGACCAGATCCTGAAACCGACCCCAGCCGCGTTCCGCGAACATCACCAGGCGCAGGCCAGGGTGTTCTTCCTCCACCTCGCGACACACCCACCAGGGCGCGGACATCGACTCGCCATACTCTCCGCCCTGCGCGAAGCGTTGATACGAGAAACCCGTTTCGTCGTAGTCGCGCAAGAAGGTCTCGAGGTCGGGCAACGGGAACCGGTACGCCTTCCGGCGGATCATCTCGGCGTAGAACCGCCCATGGGTCGTAAAGGCGAGCACTGCCCCTGGGGGCATGTGTGCGCTGAATAGCTCGAGGAAGCCCCTCCATCGCTCAGCGGGGAGGTGCGTGAGGAGAGAGCCGCACCAGATCAGGTCGTAGCCGCCCGGGAGGACCACGGCGGCCGGGTCGACCTTCGAGTACACGGGGATGGCACCCAAGAACTCGGCACAGAAGTCGACCCCGTCGTCGAGCAGGTCGCATGCGGTGAGCTCGGCGTCCGGGAAACGGGCCTTCAGAACCCGCAGAACCCTCCCATGGCCGCAGGGCAGATCCAGAATCCGCTTGACCTCGGATGCCGGCTTGCCCGCCGCGGCCAGTGCTCGCTCGACGGCCTCCAGACCGTGCCAGGCCCATTGAAAGTAGTTGTCAGGGTCGACTCGGTAGGCCACATCGTCCGGCGCGACGTCTCGGATGGGCCGCCACAGGCTCGTGTGTGGCTCGGGGTGCGCTGGGTCGGCCTCCGTGGTGCGCCCGGCCGCGACGCGGTAGATCGTGCAGCTGTCCGGCTCCACTATCACGCGCCGGCTCTCGCGCTCCAAGTAACGCACGACCTCGGCGTGATCGGTGGAGCCTTGTCGTGAACCTGGGCTTGCGGGCAGCACGGCATAGACGGCCTCAGCACCTGCGCGGGCAGCCTCAAGCTCTGCAATTACCGCCGCGGGATCGAATTGCCCGGCGTCAGAAGTGGGAATCCGCCTCAGCGGGCGCCGAAAGACGGGCGGCTGCAGGTAGTCCTCGTCATCGCTGCCGACCATCATCAGGACCAGCGCGCCTTGCGGAACATGGCAACGGATCACGTCCCGAATCCGGCGGATCAGCTGATGGCGTGCAAGTTGCTCGTCCGGCTCGAAGCGCAGACGCGCTCCGGAATTCACCCCTGCCGACCCGCCTGCGGCTGCAACCACGGGCTGGGCACCCACCCCATCGTCCATCGCCGCATCTTAACCCGACACCCAGGGGGCTTGCGCGGATTTCGGGCGCGAATTGCTTGCGTTGTGCCGCGTATGATGAAACCGCATGAGCAAAGACGTGAACGGGGGCGACGGACGAAACGCAACAGGAGCCGAGGTACGACGGGTGTGCTGGCTCGGGCCCGACTTGTTCCTAGTGATCGGTCGCTTCGGGGACCACCCGAACGGCCCTGTTCCAGCCGTCGCCGCGGCCGCGGCCGCGGCGGGTAAAGCCTGGCAGCTCGACGCGTGCACCTGGCCGCTGGAAACGGCGCGCCCGCATGAGCCCGCTGAGCGGATCCTCGCAGCGCGGTTCCCGGAGGGTCGGATTTGGGCCGAGGTCGATTCGATGAAGCTACGCGTGGGGGACAACGAGCATGCCGTGGCATTCGATGTGTCCGCGGCAAGACGTCCGAGTGGCAAGCCCTGGTCGACGAGGCGCTCGGCGACCGCGACATGGGTTATCGCTATGGAGCGCTCGGCACGATCTTGCGCGTCGCGCGTCCATCTCTGAGTGGGCTCGGCGGCTTCACTTTGGCCGTAACGCTGAAGGCGATACGCGACGCGTTAATTCCGCCCATGCCCTACGCCCCGATGCAGCCAAACGAGCCTCAGGCGGTAGCGGTGGACAAGGTGCTGGCGATCGACGAACGCTGTTTCTGGATCAGTGGATGGGCTGCACGATGCCGAGGGCTACACGACCAGGTTGACGGCCGTCAGTCCCGGAGGGAGTGCGGTCGGAGATGTTCGAGACGGCATTCAGGTTTCCTCGACCCGACATCCAGGATGTCTACGGCGGTCCGCTCGACGTGACCTTGGATAGAGCACGGATACATCTGTTTCTGCCTGCTGGACACCCCGAGCCTCGTGCCGATCGGCTGGACTGCCGAGCTGGTGACTCCGACACGCGGCATAGAAGCCCAGCCCGTCGAGTCGGTGAGCGAGCCTGGACACCGTGCGCGACCATGTCTTCAGACTGCTCGAGCATCATGAGCGTCCGGGCAGCCACGAGCTGACGGCGAGCCATGTCCACGCGGCCCTGGGCAGGGTCCAGGAACGTCTGGTTTCGATCGTCGAGGTGGGCAGCGTGACTCAGTTCGGGCGGCCGCCGGACTGGACGCGGGAACATCGGTCATCGTCCTCATCTACAAGCACGCCGACTTGCTCGAGTATCAGATCGCCGCCTTTTCGAGGGATCGGGAGCTACATCGCGCAGACTTGATCTTCATGCTCGACACCCCGGCCATCGCGGAAGAGGTGACACGAGAGGCGCGCCAGCTGCATGAACTACACGGCCTGCCGTTTCGCCTGGCGACGATGAATCGCAACGTCGGCTTCGCTAACGTCAACAACGCAGGTGCCTCTCTGGCCGAGGGCCGCCTGCTGGTGCTGGTGAACTCCGACGTGCTTCCCGACCGGCCCGGATGGCTCGGAAAAATGGCTGCGTCCTACGACGCGACGCCGGACATCGGCGCCCTGGGGCCAAAGCTCCTATACGAGGATGGCAGCGTGCAACACGCCGGGATGCACTTCGAGTGGGATTCGGACTGGAGCGTGTGGCACAACGTGCACTACTTCAAGGGGTATTCGAGGGATTTGCCGGCGGCGAACATCGCCAGGCCGGTCCCGGCCGTGACGGGTGCATGCTTGATGATCGACCGGACGCTCTACGACCGAGTCGGCGGATTGTCACACGAGTTCGTGATGGGTGGCTACGAGGATTCCGACCTCTGTCTCAAGCTTTTGGAGGACGGCCGCCAGAACTGGTACATGCCCGGCGCAGAGCTGTATCACCTGGAGGGACAGTCGTTTCCCCTGGCCGGCCTGAGGCTGGCGGCCAACAGGTACAACACCTGGCTGCAGACCATGCGCTGGGGTCGCCACATCGAGTCGATCAACGCCGAAGCCGACCGCGTCCAAGCGATCACCTGAGTCGTTTCGTGCCCTCCAGATCCACGGCGTTGCTGAACGTCAAGACGGCGCAGTCCTGGGACCACACGTTCGGCGAGCACCTCGTCGAGTTTGCGCTCGAGCAGCCGCAGTCCGGTTTCACGGGTGACTCGTTCCGGATGCCCCTGCGGGGACGGGCGGTGGGCGCGACGGGCCCCGTAGAGTGGCTGCAAGTCAGCGGCGTCACGTTTCCTGCGGTGAGGTTGCCGGTCACGGTCCGCCGTCCTGACGTCGCGGAACGTCATCCGGATCGGCCCTGGGCTGAGACCAGCGGGTTCGAGGGCGGCATCTCCGCCCTCAAGCTCGAGCCGGGATTCTCCCTCCACCTCAGCGTGGTGCTCGGCGACGAGACCACCATCTCGGTTGGAAGGATCAGGGGAGAATGGCGTGCGCCGATCGTCGAAGGGCATTCACGCCTGCAACCCCTGATCGTGACTACCCTGGGGCGCACCGGCTCCACCTGGTTCACAGGACTCCTGGCCCAACACCCGGAGATCTTCGTGTTCGGGCCCTACCGATATGAGCCACGCGCGGCGTGGTACTGGATGGACGTGCTCGGCTCGCTCTCGGAGTCCCAGAGCTATCAGCAGCTGATTGCGCCTGAGGCCTACGGCCCGTCCTGGTGGGTCGGGTCCGCCCGCCGGTTGCCGCTCAACCCCATGGTCGAGGACCCGGACGTCAGACGGTGGCTCGACACGGGATACGCGGAGAGGTTGCGCCGCATGTGCAGGACCCAGATCGACGAGTTCTACGACCACGCAGCGCCCGTTATGCGCCACCCGCGCGCGCACTACTTCGTCGAGAAGGTCCCGCCGGCCTCTACGGCGCAGGCGATGCTCGGCGCTATTTATCCACGCATGAAGGAGATCTTCCTCGTGCGCGACTTCCGCGACATGGCGTGCTCGGCCCTTGCTTTCGCGAAGAAGACCGGCTTCCCGGGGTTCGGCCGTGAGTTCGCCGACTCGGATGAGGAGTTTGTCACGGGGCCGCTGCTGGAGAGCGCGCTTGCCATGGTGCAGACCTGGCGGGATCGGAGCCACCGCGCACACCTCGTGCGCTATGAGGACCTGGTGAACGACCCGCAGCCGACGTTACGTGCCCTCTTGCGCTATCTGGAGGTGGACGCGACCGACGAGCTGATCGATCGCATGGTCACCGAGGGAGTTGACATCGAGGCGCAGGAGGACCACCAGACGGCCCGCAGCGTGGCCGACTCCGTGGGGCGCTGGCGACGAGACCTGAGCAAGTCGGTCAATCGCGCATTCGACGAATCCTACGAGCCGGTCCTCGCCGAATTCGGGTACTCACGGGACTGACCGGCGAACCGGCTCGGAGCGGGCGGAATAATCGAGGAGTGATCTTCTCTCAGCAGGCCGGCGCCGGAACGGGCCGGTCGCGCGGAAGCGGTCCGTCGAAGCTCACGATCGTCGTCTCGAGCTTGGTGGCGATCGCTACGCTCGGCGGCTTCGCGGCGCTCGCCGTGCTGGGCGCGTCGCTGCTCGGCCGGCTTCCCGCGGACGAGGCACCGACGTCGAGCGCGAAGGTCAGGGTCAGTGGGTTCAAACAGGTGGTGTTCGACTACAGCCGCGAAGCCTGTTCGAAGTGGAACGTACCGGACACACCGGCTCGCGCGTTTCGCGATTCGAAGGGCCGCGTGCAGCTGATCCTGGGGAGCTTCGACAACTACCGCATGGTCGGTCGCACGCTGGGCCGACTCGAGGTCGAATGCGATCCCGTGATGCGGTCGGCCTCGAACCCCAACCCGGCGAAGTTCGAGGATCGTGAGTGGATCACCTCGCTCTTCACACGCGATGGCAAGAAGGTCCATGCGCTGCTGCACAACGAGTTTCAGGGTTACCGCCACCCTGGGCGGTGCGCGACGGGTGATTACGTGACGTGCTGGTACAACGCAGTCACCCAAGCCGTGTCAAACGATGGCGGCGCATCCTTCTCGCATCGCGCCGGACCACGTCACCTGGTCGCAGCCGTGCCATACCGTTACAAGCCCGACTCAGGACCGGTCGGGCTGTTCGAGCCGAGCAACATCGTTTTCAACCCCGAGGACGACAAGTACTACTCGCTCGTGCGGGCGGAACGGCACAGGTCCCAACGCGTGGGTACATGCCTGATGCGAACGCCCAACCTCGCCGACCCGGACGCATGGCGAGCGTGGGATGGGGAGGATTTCAGCGTTCGCTTCGATGATCCCTACCACGGGCCTGTCACCTCTGCCGGGCGTCACGTGTGCGCCCCTGTCGCGTTCAACGAGATCCAGTCGATGACGAGCAGCCTGACGTTCAACACGTATTTCGACCAGTGGTTGCTCGTCGGCTTGTCCGGAGTGTTCGACGCCAGCAGGAACGAGGTCATTCACGGGATCTACTACTCCCTGTCCGACGATCTGCTCCACTGGTCGAAGCGTAAGTTGCTCAGGGAGAAGGAGCTACTGTGGACTCACCGGTGTGGAGATCCGGACCCCATCCTCTACCCCTCGTTGATCGACCCTGGGTCACCGTCGCGCAGCTTCGACGTCAGCGGTCGGCGCCCGTATCTCTACTACACGCAGTTCCACTACGCTGACTGCAAGCCCGGGCCGAATCGCGACCTCATGCGTGTCCGCGTCGAGTTCGACAAGTAGGCCGAGGCGAGTCAGGATCCCAAGAGACGCTCCCGCCACAGCTGCGTGAGCAGCAACGCGTTGTACTGCGCGGCATCCTTGCTCACCGGCGGCTGGGATCGACCTGCGAGGTGATAGAGCTCGACCGCCGGCAAGTACCAATTCGCCCGGCCGGACTCGCTCAGGCGCAGGCACAAATCGACGTCCTCGTTCTCACCCTCCAGAAAGACATTGCGCAGGCCGCCAACCTCTTCGAACACGCCCCGGTCCACAAGCAGGCAGCTACCGCTCACGGCCGGTACCTCGGCGCCGATCGTCGCGCGCGGAGTGCTGCCCGGAAGCCCCTTGAAACGACTGCGCAGGCTCAGGACGCCACCGTCGGGAAGATCACCAAATCCGATCTCACCGGGCGAGACATGTTCTATCTGCAAGCCGGCATGCTGAAGCGAGCCGTCCTCGTGGAGAAGCTTGGGACCTACCGCGCCCGCATTGCGCTGCTCGCCGTGAAACGCAAGCAACTGGCCCAGCCAGCCGCTTTGGGACGGGAAGGTGTCGGGGCTCAGGAAGATCAGCCTTGATGCCCGGGCCCGCTCCACAGCCTTGTTCGTCGTTACCGTAGGCCCGACGCGGTCGGAGAGCAGCACCAGCCGGAACGGCACCTGGTAGATCTCGTGCAACTCGAAGGCCTTCGGAGCCAGGCGATGGGCATGGTCGTGAGAGTCGGTGACGTAGATGAGATCGACGCGCTCGAAGTCCGCGTCGCGGCTGAACTGCCCAAGCTGGTGTTCGAGCACGTCCAACCTGTCTCCGAGCGGAACGATCAGCGATACATCCGGATGCGGAGGGTGTCGCCCGAACGACGTCTCCTCGTCCACAACAGTGGCCTGCTCCTGCGCAGCCTGAAGGCGGCGGATGGCGGGATAGGCATGATCGGCCACCAGCTGATACTTCCTCCGTGGCATATCCCCGACCGCCCTTGCGACAATCGCCCGCACCTGGTCGGGACGGCGATTCAGGGTCCCAATCTCGACCTCGACGGCCGTGCCGAGCGCGTCTCGAAGCTCTGCGATCCAGCCCGAGGTGAGGCGGCTGGGCACATCGACCTCGAAACAGGAGATGAACCCGTTCGCCGTGTCCTTGACTCCCCGGCCCACGTACATGGAGTCGATGTCGGGCCTGTGATAACGGAACGCCCTGTCCAGGATCTCCGCACGCGCGCCCTCCGGCGAGACCATGCGCATTCCCGCGAGGTCGGCATCCATGTCCCATACCCATCCCCGCGCCCAGAAGGTCTGGGAGTCAATGCACAGCATCTCTTCCACGTGGTGACACAAAGCCTCATCCTCCCCGACGGTCGCGTAGGGCAACGGCTCGCGAAGCCCATCACGCAAAAGCCGCAGGTTCTTCGAGAGCGCGATGCCCCCGCCGTCGCCTCCTCGCTGTGCGTGCTCGCGTACGCACGCATCCAGTATGCGCTCCAGCAGGTCCTCGCGGGTCTCTTGCGGAAGCGGGCTGAGCCTGGTGCGCAGCAATCCCGTGAGATCTGTCGGAGGCGCCCCGTGCACCTTTCGCTCCATGACCATGGTGCGCCCGCCCAGGCGCAGGGTCACCTGACCGCCGACGGGCAAGTCGGGTGGCAGTTCGGCCAGAAGTATCGAACCGGCACTGCGTCCACTCCCGTTTCCCATGGACCACAGCGGTTCGACCCGGAGCGGAGCCTCGTGGCCATCCACCGATGCCGACGCCACGGCGCCGGTCTCGTCCGCCGTGGTCACGTCGAGCTCGCTGTCCAGCGCCAGCAGGAGCAAGCTCTCGGTCAGCCAAGCGCCGCTCGTGGAGGTCGTCAACCGACCGGCTCCCCGTCCGGCTCGAGCGCCTTCGCAGTCCGCGCATGTCGCCAATTGAGTGCCTCGTCGTAAAGACGCGTGAGGTTGCGAACGTGCTCGTCCATCGAATGGAGCGCCGGAATGCCGGCGTGCAGGCGCTCCCATGTGCCCGGCTTCGAGGCCTCGAGGATGGCCTCTGCGAGGCTCAGCGGGTCATTGACCCGGAAGTGCAGCCCGCTGACCCCGTGTTCGACCTTTTCCGCCATACCGCCGATGCCCGAGCAGATCACGGGCCGCCCCATCCCAAATGCCTCCGGAATCACAAGCGGCGCGTTCTCCCACCACAGCGACGGGAGCACCACATAGTCGATGCCCGCCATCAGCGTGGCTATCTCCTCGGGACGGTAGCGCCCGACCAACGTCACGTTCTGCGCGCCATCCACAAGCGCATTGAAATCGTCCTGGAAGTCCTGCGGTTGCATGTCGAGGTTGGCGCCATGCAGCCAGAGATGGACAGATGGGTCCCTCGCCGCGAGGATCTGCATCGCAGCCAGTAGGACGTTCACGCCCTTGTAATGGCTGAACTGGCCAAAGAATCCGAGCCGGGTAGGGCCGCTCCGTTCGACGGCGCCGTTCGACGGCGCTTCGTCGAGTTCGAGCGGGGGCGCCCCGTTGTCCTCCCAGACGATCCTGTCCGGCGGGATGCCCCAGTCGATGTAGCGGTCCCTCAGGAAACGGCTGGGCGACACGAAGAGGTCCACCTCCGAGAGGTGCGACTGGATGAACAGCGTTCGCAGCAGGAACTCGCGTGGCGGTATGTCCGGAAAGCACTCGTGGCAGCGCCGTGGTGAGGACTCGCTGCACAGTTCATCGCCAGTGGTGCGGACCATCTGGCCGTCGCGGTGGCAGATGGCGAGGTACTCGTGCAGCGTAAAGACGATCGCAGCGTCGGGGAGCACGCTGCGGGTAAGCCGCACCATGTCCCATCCCATATAGAGCGTGTGATGGAAGTGCACGATCTCGGGCTTGTGCATCAGCAGGTAATCGCGATAGTGCTTTGTGAGGACGGGCTTCTCCGGCAGGGTCCCGAAGAACCAGTCGTAGTTCCGGGCATCGGTCTCCAGGGACGACTGGTCGGGGTCGTCCACGATCATCGTGATCGGGGCGTCCGGGTGGCCATAGGCCATCGTCTGCGGCGGGCCGTTGCGCGTCAGCACGATCGGCTCGTAGTCCGGTGAAGACCGCATGGCGTCGTACAGCCGCAGGGCATAGACCTCTGCCCCGCCCGGCCGGATCGCAGGGTGAGTGTGCACTACGTAGAGGATCTTCTTCCTTGACACGACTTCCCTCTTACCCTCGGTTTGTCAGCGGAGCTTCTTGAGGAACCTGCGCAGGCGTGACGTACTCGGTGCCGCCAGGTGGTCGGCACCGGCCTCAGGTGCGCGAATCGACTGCGGTGCCTCGTCTTGTAGACCGTCCAGTGCATATAGCGTACCGACGTGTCTACGGTGTGCGACGCATGCGTAGGTGCGCTCGACCTGCTCCAGGAAGTCGCTGTGCGTGTCCAGCCATGATGGTGCGATGGAAGGCACCATCAAATACTTCACGCCGCGGTCACGCAACTCGACGAGCTGTGCCAGCGCGGCTGCGGTTCCGCCCTCGAGATCGCTGATATATGTCCCCCCCACCCCTTGCGGAAAGTGCTGTGCGCTGCATCCGTCGAGCGCGAGGAGGCGCGAGTCCCCCGAGGACACGACCGCCACACTCGCCCCTGCGGGCAGGATCCCGCTCAGGAGTCGGCCGAGCGGGCGGGCGACGCCATCCGGCGAAGCAGGCTGCAACCCGTGCCTGTCGCGCAGCGCGTACACGTGTGCCGACGGATCCCTGCACACGGTCGTCGCATTGTGCGCCAGGTAGTCGGCGAAGTTGGAGTAGAAGTCGAGCCACCAAAGCGACGTCGCGGGGATGATCAAGTAGCGGGCTCCCTGATCGTGCAGGGATCGCAGGTGGTCGATGGCCTGCTCGCCGCTCTCCGGGTGGAAGCCTGCGTAACCCCCATCGTCCCCCCTGGGAAAGTGCCAGGCCTCTTGGTGCTCGAACCTGACCAGTTCCTCGTCCCCTCTGCTGATGACGAGGCACCTCCCGCCGGCGGGCACGGTCATCGACACGAGGTCGCGGACCGCCCCGACGAGGTCCTGGTATTCGGAGGCCGAGAACTGGTGTGTCGAGTTTTCTCCCACGGGGGGCCGTTTGCAGACGTGCTTGGCTCAGGAGGGCATGAGCCTTGAGCGTGAAAACGTTACCAGCGGACGAAAGCACGGACGAGCGCTGGATCTGGGCGTCACGGCACGAATAGCCCCTGGGTCTCGAACAGCGTGGCCCCGGAGGCGCCCGCATACCCGCTCGCCCCGCCGTCGTAGACGCGCACCTGGCCGATCTGCCAGATGGCGCGCTTACCCTCGGTGATCACGCCCGGGGCGATCGCGTTCAGCGTCGTCGTCAGGGAGCAGTTGCCGCCGGTCGAGGGATCGCTCGTGGCACTGCACTGCACCAGCGCCGGCAGCTCGGTGTCGAAGCCGGTCGCGGACTCGTTTCCGAGCGGCCCGTTGAAGCGGTCGGTGATACGGATCGCACCGCGCAGTTGCAGCTGGCCGCCGTAGTCGGAGAGGTCCGACTTCCAGCGCACGTCGCTGAGCTGCGCGCGGAGCCTCACGTCCGCCTCGCTGGCCGCCGTGGCCGGGTCTCCCATGATCGCCCGGTATGACACGAATCCACTCGAGTTCGAGGCCGCGCCGTTCGCGTCGATCGTGCCGACCGTGAGGAAGCCCGAGGCACCCGCCGGTGTGCTGCACGACCCGAAGGCCAGCGGCGGGCCGTGCGTGCGATCGGGCGCGGTGCACTCCTTGTATGCGGGCACCAGCGGCACCTTCATCGGCTGACCAAGACCCGCAGACTTGGGGCGGGGGTAGCCGCGCGGAAACTGCGCGTCCATCCCGGCTTGCAGCGACGTGCGGCTGTAGGTGCCGAACGGCACCGGGTGCGAGCGGTAGGCGAACAGGCCGTCATCGAAGGTGAGGCGAAATACGCGGTCGCCGGTGGTGGTCACCTCGGTGATCAGTCCCGCGTTGCCCCAGGCCATCACCCAATTGCCGCCCGGCAGGCGCCGGGCGCTCCCACAACAGCCCGCGACGATGCCGGGCTCGGGCCTGTGCTCCAACAGGGTCGCCGTCCGCGCGTTCGTGTCAATCGAAAAGCGCACCGCTCGCGGAGCCCGCGGGCCCGCATTGCGCCAGCCGTTGTCGTGCACGGTCACGGTGCCGTCGCTCAGCACGCGCGCATCGTGCTGAGCGCGCAGCGTGTCACCCGGGCCCAAGGGATCGTTCAGCACTGTGAGGCTTTCGGGCCGCGTGGTCCCACCCAGCTTCCACGTGATGCTGCCGTCGGCCTTGTTGACCCTGTAGACCGCGTTGAGACGGTAGAAGGACATCAGGAATCCGTCGCCGTCGGGCTCGATCGAGTTGATGTGGAACGGGTCCGGGCGGCCGAGTTGGTCCCGAACTCCACAGCCGGTCGCGGGAATCTCGGACGCGGGGATGTGTTCCGAGGCCCACCAGGTCCAAACAACGGAGCCCTGCGGCGTGATTTCCTGCGCGCCGTCGTCGAGGACGTCGGTCTCCGTGTTCCCGCAGGAGGTATACGTCGGCAGCAATCTCAGGACGGTCAGCATGTAGTTCCCGTTCGGCAGCAACAGGAACTCGTGCTGGTCGGTGCTAGCGCCGACCGGGGCCACCGCCCGGACCGCCGAGCCGTCGAGGCGGAGCTCCTGACCCCCAGCGCCGCGGAGGACACTGAGGTTGCCGTTCGACAATGGATGGAAGTCCGTCAGGCTCCCGTCGGTGTCCTTCCACCACACGGGAACGCCGCTGCCATCGAAGAGAGAGACGTAGCCCAGACCGACACCGGCGGGCGGCGGTTGGAAGTCGGTCCGACCGACCGGTGCGATCGTGTACCACTGCGCCTGCGGCTGCCCCGAGCGCTGAAAGGTCGTCCTCGGGAAGGTATCCGGCAGGCAGCGCACGCGATGGCTCTGCCCGTTCGCTCCCGTGACCGCGATCGCGAAGCCCTGCCCGGGGCTGAGGCGCACGCTCGTGGTGAAGGTACCGCTGCGCGATCCCTGACCGTCGACGTTCACCTCGCTGCCCGCCGGCGCCGTCACCGTGAGGCCCACGTCGGTCCCGGCGCTGCAGCGCACGACGTAGTCGGGAACCGCCGGGTCGAATGCCGGATACAACGAGGGCGAGGCGGTGATCTGCGGATACGGCGCCTGTGCCGCGGAGGTAGAGGGCAGCGGGAGCGCGCACGTAACCGCGATTAGGACAAAACAAGCAATCCTCATCCCTGAGCGAATTGGCGAACCCATTGGTGCGGCCTCCCGTTTGCACGGCAGCCGTCCGATCATATGGGCCGCGACTCATCCGCGCCACCCTCGGGCTCAAGCCGGCGCGTGCGGACTGGCTTCGGTGGGCCCTTTTCCGGCCCTGCGGAGCGCATCCTCGTCCTCGTAGGCCCGCTGGACGCGCCCGTCCTGGATCAGCCCCCATACGATCAGCGCCAGGGCGGCGCCGACGGCAAGCGTCACCATCACGCCTGCGACGAAGATGCCGACATTGCTCATCTCAGCGCCTCCTTCCGAGCGAGCGCTGGGCGGAGAGCACGAATGCTCCCAACGCAAGGATCGAGGGCACCCACAGGCCCACGAACAGGCCCTCGTCCTTGTCGCCGCTGAACCACAGCGTGACGGACAGGGCGAACGACGCAAACGCGGCGAGCACGATCAGCACGACGGGTGTGAGCGGATTGGACATCTCGACTCCTTGCCTTCGCTTGTCGGCAGGGATACGACGCCCACGGCGGGGTGGATCACGCGGCAGAAAGCGGCGGCGCTAGATCTGGTACGTCTGCGCGCCCGCCGCCTGGGCCTCGCGCGCGACGACGTCGGCGATGGTCGTGCCGTTCAGCTCGTTGCGCAGCGACGTGACCGCCCTGGTCCAGACCTCGTTCGCGCCGCCCGCGGCCGCCGCCTCGGCGTCGAACTGGCCGTCGAGCAGCTGCACCACGTCGAGCACCGAGATCTGCGCGGGGTCGCGCAGGAACGAGTAGCCGCCCTTGACGCCGCGCTGGCTCTGCAGCAGCCCGGCACGCCGCAGCGTCGCGAACAGCTGCTCGAGGAACTGGAGCGGGATGCCGCGCTGCCGCGCCAGCTCGGCGATCGGGACGGGCGCCCCGTCGCGTTGCGCGCCCTGCCGGGCCAGCTCCGCGAGTGCCTGCACGGCGTAACGGGACTTCGAGCTGATCGTGATCAAAATGCCACCATTCCGCGTCGAGAGTCTATTCATGACCCCGTCCGCCAACCGCTCCCCGGCGCGCATCGCCGCGCTGGTCATACCTCCCCTCCTGGTGATGGGGCTGATCTTCGTGCTCTCTGGCCAGCCCAGCGACAGCGTCGACCGTGCCTGGTGGGACGTTGCGCTGCGCAAGCTCGCACATGTGACCGAGTACGCCGTGCTGACCGTCTTGTGGTGGCGCGCGCTACAGGGCCTCGGCTCAGGCTCCGCGCTTGTGGGCGCGCTCGCGATCAGCGTGCTCTACGCATGCACGGACGAGTTCCACCAGACGTTCATCGATGGGCGCCATGGGACTCCGGTCGACGTAGGCATCGACGCAATCGGCATGGCGATCGCCGCGCTGGTGATCTACGCGCGCCGCCGGATCCGCGGGCCGTCGCGGCCGATCGCCGCGTAGGCCAGCGCCTCGAGCGCCGTGGACAGACGCGACAGCTCCTCGATCGCCGGAGGGATTGCCTCCAGCATCGTGAGCCGCCGGCGCATGGCCTCGAGCTCGTCGCCGACGCGTCGCAGCTCCTCCAGCAGGAGCTCGAACTGCTTCTCGTTGATGTGCTGCTCGCTCATGGCGTCGCAGCTAATTCTGCTACAGCCAGCCCCGCTCTGAGGCGATCAGGACGGCTTGGGCGCGGTCGACTGCGCCGAGCTTGCCGTAGACGTTGTGCAGGTGGGTGCGGACGGTGCTCGTCGAAAGGCCGAGCTCCAGGGCGATCTGCTTGTAGACCTTGCCCTCGGCGAGCCGCTTCAGCACCTCCAGCTCGCGGTTCGAGAGCGGGCACGGTGTGACCGAGCGCTTGCGATCCGGCGGCGGGCCGGGTAGCTCGAACAGCACCTCGCGCAGGTCCTGCGGGCCGAGGCCGATGCGGCGCGCGACCGCGAGCAGCTGATCGGGGGCAATCGACTGCCCCTGAGCGTAGTGCGACAGCATGTCGGCCAGGCGCACGAGCGCGGCCTCTCCGACAGCGTCCTCGGAGTGGTGGTGCTCGATCGCCGCGGCAAGCGGCTGGGGCAGCCCCCACCGGCGCGCCATGACGCCGCCCACGAGCGCGTGGTCGATGCCGAGCTCACGGCGCTCCACGTGGATGCGCTGCTCGGGCGTGCGCGCGGTGGTGTGGATCTGCGCCGGGTAGCCGGGGTAGGCCTGGACCAAGACGAGCTTGCCGATGTCGTGCAGGAGCGAGCTGACGAGCAGCTCGTCGCGCTCCGGGAAGTCGATGCGGGAGCAAAGCCTGTCGGCGGCGCGCTGCGTGGCGACCGCGTGCAGGCGGAAACGCTCGGGCGCCGCGTCCCACAGCGGAGTGCGCTCGAAGAAGTCGAAGGTCTTGGTGGCGCCGATCAGCGCCTCGACGCCGGCCGGCGTGAGCACCTCGATCGCCTCGGGGATGCCGCGCACGCGGCCGCGTCCGTCGGCCTGCTTGTTCGCGAGCCGCATCACGGAGATCACGAGCGCCACGTCGGACTCGATCGCAGCGACCATCTCGGTGACCGAGGGCTGGTCCTGGCTGACGAGCCGGAGCACTCTCTTGCGGGACTCCGCGAGGGCAGGGAACGCCTCGAGGGCCTCGAACGCGGCCGTCAGCCGTCGCCCATGGCCTTCGTTCTGCCTGCCGGTGGACAGCGAACTGGCCGCGTCGCCCTTGAGCGCCGCGTCAATCGCTTGGCTTCCTGCCAAATCCCGCTTCCCTGCTGCACGTGTTGCCATCGCTGACCCACCTATCGGCAGGAACGCCGCAGGAGTTGACGGTCAGTGCGAGTGGGCGTGAGCCGCGGGCTACGTCCGGCCCAGCGCGGCGTCCACCCGCCGCAGGGCCTCGTCACGCCCCAGGAGCGCCAGGCTCTCGAAGATCCCGGCCGAGACGGTCCTGCCCGTGAGCGCAACCCTGATGGGCTGGTAGACGGCTCCAGGCTTCGCTCCGGTGGCCTCCACCACCTGCTGGAGCGCCGCCTCGACGTGAGGCTCGTCGAAGGGCTCGACGTCCGCCAGCGCATCGCGGGCGCGCTGCAGCAGGTCGCGGGCGCCCTCCTTGCCCATCACCTTCTCCCAGGCCTTCTGATCGATCTCGATCGGCCCGAAGGCGAACCCCGTCAGGCGCGGCACCTCCGCGAGCGTCGAGACCTTGTCCTTGACCGCCGCGACCGCAAGCGCGAGGCGCGGGTCGTCCGCGCCGGGCACATCGCGCGCGCGCATCCAGCGGGCGACCCGGCGGGTCAGCTCGGCCGGATCCAGCTCCCGGATGTAGTGGCCGTTCATCCACGAGAGCTTCTGCTCGTCGAAGACCGCGGGCGAGCGCGAGACGCGCTCCAGCGAGAACTTCTCGATCAATTCCGCGGTCGTGAAGAAGGTGGTCTCGGCGTCGTATCCCCAGCCCAGCAGGGCGAGGTAGTTGAGCACCGCCTCGGGCAGGTAGCCGATCTCGCGCAGCTCCTGCGCCGAGGCCGCGCCGTGGCGTTTCGAGAGCGGCTTGCCGTCGGTGCCGTGCAGCAGCGGCAGGTGCGCGTACACAGGGGGCTCGGCGCCCAGCGCGCGCAGCACCAGCAGCTGGCGCGCGGTGTTGGAGAGGTGGTCCTCGCCGCGCACCACGTGCGTGATGCCCATGTCGGTGTCGTCGACCGCGACCGCGAAGTTGTAGAGCGGCGTGCGGTCCGCGCGGGCGATCACGAAGTCGTCGAGCAGGCGGTGCTCGAACGCCGACTCGCCGCGGATCACGTCCCGCACGACGGCGTGGCCCTCGTCGGGCACGCGCAGCCGCACCGCCGCGCCCTCGGCTCCCTCCGGCGCCGGGGTGCCGCGGTAGCCGGTTCCTCCGGACGCCTCCTTGGCGGCCTTCACCTCGGCGGCGCCGGCGGTGTCCCAGTACGCCGCGCCGCTGCCAAGCAGCGCCTCCAGGTGCCGCGCGTACAGGTCCGCGCGCTCGGTCTGGCGCAGCGGCCCCTCGTCCCAGTCCAGGCCGAGCCATTGCAGCGCGTCCAGGATCTGATCGACCGCGGCGTCGGTCGAGCGTTCCCGGTCGGTGTCCTCGAGCCGCAGCACGAGCACGTTCTCGGGCGACTGACGCGCCAGCAGCCAGTTGTAGAGTGCCGTCCGCGCGCCGCCGATGTGGAGGAACCCCGTGGGGCTGGGCGCGAACCTGAATCGATGCCCGGACATGGCGGCAGATGCTAGTCGGCGCTCACGTCTCGACCGCGGGCGGGCTCGTGCGGGCGCTCGAACGTGCAGAGCAGCTTGGCGCCGAGTCGATGCAGATCTTTCACCAGAGCCCGCGGGCGTGGCGGCCGACGAAGTACTCGGCGGACGACTTCGCCGCTTTCCGCGGGCGGTTCGCACAGAGCCCGGTGCAGTCCGTCTACATCCACGCCGTTTACCTGATCAACGTGGCGAGCGACGACGCGGAGGTGCGCCGCAAGTCGCTGACCTCGCTGACGCACGCGCTGGCGGTCGGCGACGGCATCGGCGCAAGCGGCGTGATCGTCCATCCCGGCAGCGGCAAGGGACAGGCGCCGGCCCCGACGTTCGAGCGACTGGGCAAGGGGATAACGGCCGCGCTGAAGGGCACGGACTCGACCCCGCTGCTGTTCGAGAACACCGCCGGCGCGGGTTTCACGATCGGGCGCACGTTCGAGGAGCTGGCGCGCGTGATCGAGGTGTCCGGCGGCGGGGCGCGGCTCGGCGTGTGCTTGGACTCGTGCCATCTGCTGGCGTCGGGTTACGAGGTGCGCGACAGGGCGGCCTTCAAGGCCGTGATCGACGACTACGATCGCGTGGTGGGACTCGACCGGCTGCGCGCGCTGCACCTGAACGACTCGCAGGTCGGGCTGGGAGCGAACGTCGACCGGCACGCAAACCTCGGCGAGGGCGAGTTGGGCGAGGCCGGCATCCGCGTATTCCTCGGCGAGCGGCGCTTCAAGGGGCTGCCGGTGCTGGTGGAGGTGCCGGGGCCCGACGGCCACGGCCCCGACAAGCGGCAGATCGACATCGCGAAGCGGCTACGAGGGCGGGGTCAGGTGCGGTCCTAGCCGGTCCGCGATCAGCCGTACATACGGTTCGGGCGCGAGGTGATGGTCGACGGGGTCCTTGAGGAACGCGGGCGCGACCAGGCCGGTCGCGGGGTCCAGCGTGGGCGTGGTGATGTCGACGAACGCGAACACGCCCGCCCGCCGCTCCAGCTCCTGGTTGAAGCGCACGGTCAGGTCGGTGCGCTCCTGTTGCGAAACCGTCTCGCCCTCGCGGTGACTGGCCCGGGCGTCGCCGGTCGCCGGCGCGCTCAGCACGAACAGCGCCTCGAACCCCCGTGCGCGAACCCCGTCCAGGAACACCACGTAGTTCTCGATGCTCGTCTGCATGAGATCCTCGACGGAGTCACCGCGCTTTTCCGCGCGCTGCCAGATCATGTATCCACAGTCGACTTCGCCCAGCTGGAAGACGAGCTGCTGCCACGTCCGGGCGAGCTCGATGCGGCGCTGAAACATGTACAGCGCGTTGGTCTGCGAGCGCGGGTTCGTCAGGCCGCGGGCCGTGGCGCCGATCACACTGCACGTGTCGACCCAGGCGTGCGCCATGGGCGGGGCTGCGTGCTCGGGTGCAAGCCCGGCGGCGATCTCGCGCACGTGGCTGTCGCCAATGCAGATCACGTGAGCACGACCGGTGGAGCGCGCGTGCGCTGCGGAGTTGAACTCCTCGCCGAGCGCGGCGTGACGCCTCTCCAGCAGGGCGAGGCGCCGGGCCTTCACCTCAGCCGGGTCCTCCCGCATGGCCCGGTTGTCCGCCTGCATCAGGTGAGGCAGGTGTGAGCGCTCAGACGCGGTCGCGCAGGTCGAACGCGCGGTAGCCGCCGGGGTCGCCCTCGGCAGTGTCGAAGAAGCGCGGGTTCACGCAGTCGAACGCGGCGCCGTTGCCCTCATAGGAGCGCTCGACCGAGAACGGGCACATCGGGAGCGGCTCGCGCTTGGCCTTGACGCCGCCGTAGCCCGCGCGCGTGCGCTCCGCGTGATGAAAGATCTCGACGTCGATCTCCGCATCGAACACCTTCTGCAGGCAGCCCATGTAGCTGCGCCCGGTGCGCTCGTCGTCGTATGTGTAGAGGAACGGGCAGTTGGCCTCGATGCAGCCGCGCGGCTCGATCGTCTTGTCGCAGAACGCGCAACACTGCCGGCACTCGGTTGCCTGCTTGGTCTTTGACCTGACTGCCATGGCGGCAAGTGTACCCACGTTCGCACCCCCCGCTCAACGTATGTCCAGGCGGGCAGCGGAGAACGTTTAGGCGACCAGTGCCTCCGGGCCGAGCAGCTCGTCGAGCTCGGCGCGCAGGCTGCCCGACATGGCGATCCGGTAGCTCGGCCCGAACCGCAGCCGCCGGGGGCCGGCGCCCGTTCCCATCTCGAGCAACACATCCGTCTGACCAGGGAAATGCTCGAGCAGCGCCTTCAGCTCGGCAATCAGGTGCTCGTCGCAGGTCTGCGCGTCGACCTTGATCACGACGGGCCCGGCGGCCGCCGGGCCGCGGCGCGCACGGCGTCCCGCGTCGAGGTCGAGGGGCGGCGGAGCGCCGGCCGCCGCGATGTCTTCCGCGCTCGGCTCGAACGGCTCGATCTCCTGCACCACGAGCTTCGTCTCGCCGCGCTCCTTGTGGTCGAGACGGCCCCGCACGATCACGCGCTTGTCGACCGCCACGTGCGACTCGTTCGCCGCGTACGCGGAGTTGAAGATCAGCACCTCGATCTGGCCCTCGAGGTCGTCGAGCGTCGCGAACATCATCGGCTCGCCCGACTTCGTGCGAATGCGCTTGGCCTGCACGATCAACCCGCCGACCGTCACCCATGCGCCGTCGGGCTTCGACGAGACTTCGCCGAGCGAGCAGTCGGTGCGCGCGCGCAGCAGGTGGCGCACCTCGCTCAGCGGGTGGCTGGACAGGAAGATGCCGAGCGTCTCCTTCTCCATCGCGAGCAGCTCGACGCCGTCGAACTCCTCGGCCGGCAGCGGTGGGTAGTGGGCGGTCGCGGGCGTGCTCGCAGCCGCCCCCGCGGGATCGAGGTCGAAGATCGAGCCCTGGCCCGAAAGTGCGTCCTCCTGTGCCTTCGCACCGGCGCCCTGGGCCTGGGGCAGCACCGTCAGCATCCCCTTGCGCGTGCCGCCCGTGGAGTCGAGCGCGCCGCACTTGATCAGGCTCTCGATCGCCTTCTTGTTGACCGTGCGGCAGTCGACCCGCGCGCAGAAGTCCCAGATCGACGTGAACTCTCCCCCGGCCTGGCGCGCCTCGAGGATCTTCTCGACGGCCGCGTAGCCGACGTTC
The DNA here is from genome assembly GCA_963816975.1 of uncultured Solirubrobacterales bacterium. Classification (GTDB taxonomy): domain Bacteria; phylum Actinomycetota; class Thermoleophilia; order Solirubrobacterales; family JBBDJG01; genus DASRIA01. The sequence goes on from CAWFMD010000004.1 coordinate 166,367, forward strand.
TTGACCGCGTCGAGGCCGAAGCGGATGTCGCCCTCGACGACGACGAAGTCGTGGCCGGACATGTTCACGTCGGGCGGCAGCACCTTGATCTCCATCTCCTCGCAGCGCGAGACGAAGAACGGCACCTTGTCCTTGGTGGACATCACGCTCGAGATCAGCGCCGCCATGTACTCGGCGGGATAGTTCGCCTTCAGGTATGCGGTCCGGTACGCGATCAGGCCGTAGCAGGCGGCGTGCGAGCGGTTGAACGAGTAGTCGGCGGCCGACTCCATCAGGCCCCAGAGCTGGTTCGCGACCGAGGCGTTCGTGCCGCCCTCGCGGCAGCCCTCCACGAAGTCCTGCTTGAGCGTCGCCATCAGCGCGCGCTCCTTCTTGCCGATCGCGCGGCGCAGCGTGTCCGCCTTGGGGCCCGGGAAGCCGGCGAGTCGCGCGCGATCTGCATCAGCTGCTCCTGGTAGACCGCGATGCCGTACGTGTGCTCGGTGATCGGCTTCAGGCGCTCGTCGACGTAGCGGACGGTGGCCGGATCGCGCTTGCCGCGTGCGTAGTCCTTGATGAAGCGCATCGGGCCGGGGCGATAGAGCGCCACGAGCGCGACGATGTCGCCGAACTCGGTCGGCCCGACCTCGCGCAGCGCGTCCTGCATGCCCTCGGACTCCAGCTGGAACACGCCGACCGAGTCGCCGCGCGCGAGCATCTCGTAGGTCTTGGGGTCGTCGAGTGGCAGGTTGGTGAGGTCGATCGCCTGCCCGCCGGAGCGTTCGATGATCGCGACGGCGTTCTCGAGCACGTCGAGCGTGCGCAGACCGAGGAAGTCCATCTTCAGCAGCCCGATCTCCTCGATCGGCTTCATCGAGTACTGCGTGACCGTCTTGTACACGCGCGGGGGCTTTCCCCCCCTCGGCGGCTTCGCCGCCTCCCCCCGCGTTCGGGTTGACGATCTCCACGGCGCCCCGGTCCTCCGCGAGCTGGAGCGGCACGATCTCGGTCAGCGGCCGGTCGGCGATCACGACCGCGGCGGCATGGATGGAGTTGTTGCGCACGATCCCCTCGAGGCCGCGTGCCACGTCGACGACCTGCTGCGCCTGGGGCTCGGTGTCGTATGCCTTGCGCAAATCGGTGCCCGGCGCCATGCACTCTTCAAAGCTCGGGGTCCGGCCCATGATCGGCTCGGGGATCAGCTTCGCGAGCCGATCGCCGGTCGCGTAGTCGACGCCGAGCACGCGGGCCGCGTCGCGCGTCGCGGCGCGCGGCTTCATCTTGCCGAAGGTGATGATCTGCGCGACCGCGTCGCGGCCGTACTTGTCCTGCACGTAGCGGATCACGCGCTCGCGGCCCCGGATCGAGAAGTCGATGTCGATGTCGGGCATCGTCTTGCGCTCGGCGTTCAGGAAGCGCTCGAACAGCAGGTCCATGTCCAGCGGGTCGACGTCGGTGATCCGCAGGACGTAGCTGACGATCGAGCCCGCCGCCGATCCGCGGCCGGGGCCGACGGCGATGCCGTTGTCCTTCGCGTACTTGACGAAGTCCCACACGATCAGGAAGTACGACTCGAACCCCATGTCCTCGATCACGGCAAGCTCTGTCTCCAGCCGCTCCAAAGCGGCGGCCGACGGCGGGTCGCCGTAGCGCTCGCGCAGCCCCTGCTCGGTCAGCCGCCGCAGGTACGCGGTCGGCGTGGAGCCGTCGGGCGTCGGGTACGTGGGGAGCATCATGCGGTCGAGCTGCAGCTCGATGTCGCAGCGCTCCGCGATCTCGAGCGACGTGGGCACCGCCTCGGGCCACTGGGCGAAGGACTCCGCCATCTCCGCCGGGCTCTTCAGGTAGAACTCGTTCGTGTCGAAGCGCAGCTTCGGCTGCGCGAGCGTCGACTTCGTCTGCACGCACAGCAGCGCGGAGTGCGTGGAGTAGTCCTCGCGGCGCAGGTAGTGCACGTCCGCGGTGCCGACCAGCGGCCGGCCCAGCTCCCGCGCGATTCGCACGATGCCCTCGTTTGCGCGGTCCTGCTCGGGGATCTTGTTGTTCTGGACCTCGAAGTAGACGTTGTCCGCGCCGAACACCCCCAGCAACTCGTCGGCGTGGGCGCGCGCCTCCTGCTCGCGCTCCTGCACGATGCGCTGGCAGAAGCGCGACTGGAGGCAGCCGCTGAGCGCGATCACGCCCTCGCAGTGGCGGTCGAGCAACTCCATGTCGACGTTCGCCTGGCCGCGCCGGAACCCGTCGAGGTAGCCCAGCGACGACAGCTTGATCAGGTTCTGGAACCCTGCCTCGTTGCGCGCCAGCAGGGTCAGGTGGTTGCGCTCGTAGCGAACCTTCTCGCGGTCGTGGCGGTTCTCGCAGAGATACGCCTCGAGCCCCAGGATCGGCTTCACGTCGTGCTTGCGGCACGCCTTGTAGAACTCGACGGCCCCGTTCAGGACGCCGTGGTCCGTGAGCCCCAGGGCGGGCATGCCCAGCTCGGCGCAGCGGGCTGCGAGGGCGTCGATCTTGCACGCGCCGTCGAGCAGCGAGTACTCGGAGTGGACGTGCAGGTGGACGGCGTCAGGCGTGCTCACGGGCCGTGAAGTGTAGGGGCGAGGGGTGACGCCAGCGGGTGCCTGACGAGCGCGAAATGCGTCTGATCGGTGCGTTATCGCGCGCGTTGCGAGCGAATCCCCCGGAGGCCGGGAGCGCCAGGTTCCGGCCGGTGCAAGCCGCTGCCCGCGCCGCTCGGCAGATTGAGCTGCGGTTAAGGGCCTCGCGGACCGGTGCGGCGATCGCCGTTAAGCCCGTGTTGAGGCCGTTTCCCTTCCGGCGGGCCGTGTTAGGGCTGAGAGGTACGCCCCGACCGCCGGGGGCGACGTCCACGCATCGAAACAGGAGGTACACGCATGCTGAACATGATCCGCCGGCGCGCCGGCGCCCAGGCCGGGCCGGGGCGCTACGTGGTCTGGAGCGCACTCGTCCTGGCACTGCTGGTGGCCCCCCTGGCCCTGGCGTCGGGGGAGGGTGACCCGATCGAGGGCGGGAAGCGCAACCCCAGCGCCAACAAGAGCGCCGCGCTCACCCGTGAGACCCAGATCCTGACCGAGAACGGGACCTACGGCACCCGCCAGTCGAACAAGAAGCAGGGCGACGGCGGCGGCGCGATCTACGGTTGCCGCTCGGCGCCGGGCCGTGAGCCGTGCGTGCGCGCGAACAACCTGGAGAACGGGCGCGCATTCGAGTTCGCGGTCTCGAAGGGCACGGAGGGTGGCTTCATCGACGTCGGCACAGGCCCCGTGAACGCCAAGGCGGTGCCGTTCAACACGAACGCCGCGGCGCGCGTGGCGAACCTCAACGCCGACCGCGTCGACGACCTGCACGCGAGCGAGATCGTGGCGCAGGCCAAGGACCTGTGGGCCGTGGTCGCGGCCGACGGCGCGCTGCCTCGCAAGAACGCGGCCACCGCCGCAGCCAAGCTCGGCACCGGCGAGTACGAGGTCGTGTTCGACCGCGACGTGACGGCGTGCGCCTACAACGTCACGCTGGGCTCGACGGACACCACCGAGGCTCCTGCGGGAGAGGCCGGTGCTTCACAGCGGACCGGCAACGCCAAGGCGGTCGCGGTCGTGACGCGCGACAGCGCAGGTACGAAGGCCGACCGGCCGTTCCACCTGACCGTCAACTGCTAGGGCGGCCCGTCCGCACCTAGTAACCCGGCCGCCTCGGACGAGGCGGCCGGGTTTCGTCCCGACCGAACTCTGGCGACTTGGGCCCGCCTGGCGGGCCCAAGTCGCCAAGGTTCGCCGGGGCAGGCCCGGTCGCCTCACGCGCCGCGGCGCGGCGCCGCCGCTCAGCACTCCCAGCCGTGGCGCGCGCCTAGCACTCCCAGTTGCCGCGGCCCTGGCCGTCCGCCCAGAGCTTGGCCGCGAGCCGGTCCTGCTCGGACTTCGGCGCCAGGTGCGGCGCCTCCGCCTGCCCGCCGAGACCCTTGTAGGTCTCCGGGAGGAACTGGTAGGCGCCGCCGGCGCCGGTCGACGGGTTGAGCGCGCCGTAGTCGCCACCCGACTCGCACATCACGATCGCCTTCGGGATCGCGAAGCCGTCGAACCACTGGCCGACCGTGCCCGCGGCATCGCCCGGGGTGCCCATCGCCGCCTGCAACTCGCGCACCTGCTGCTGCCAGCCGGCCATGCGCGAGCGCAGCGTCGACAGTGACGCGCGCTGGGCGGCCTGGGCCCGCGCGAGCGCCGCAGCCCGCTGCGCGGCGGCCGCGCGGATCCCGGCGATCTCGTCGCGCGCGGCAGCCACGCGCTGGACCTCCGCGGCGGCCTGCGCACGCGCGGCGCGCACGCGGGCGAGCGCGGCGCGGACGTGGTTGCGCAGCGCCTGCACGCGATTCACGAGCACCGTGTCGGCCTCGTTGATCTGCTGGATGTACTCCGTGCGGGTCAGGAGGTCGCTGAAGCCGTCGGCCTCGAGCAGGACCGTCGTCAGGTCCGGCGCGTCGCTCTTGTAGATCGCGACCAGCCTGCGGGACAGCACGCCCTGCGCGCGGTGGAAGCGCGCCTGCGCCTGCGCGAGGCGCTCCTGCGCAGCGGTCAGCCGGGCCTCGAGCGCTCGTGCGCGGGCGACGTTGCGGGCCAGCACTTCCTCCAGAACCTGTTGACGGCGCGCCGCAACGGCAGCTCTCTGCTGCTCGGCGCTCAACTCCGCCGTGCGCAGCTGGAGCGCGGAGGCCAGATTGCGGGCCTCTGCGCGGGCGCTGTCGACGCGCGCCTGGAGCGTCGGGATGTCGGCCGCATGCGCGCTCGGCGCCACGATCAGCAAGGTGAGCAAGATGCTCGCCAGCCACGCGAGGCGCAGGCGCGGCGATGCCGCGGGGGGATGTCCGGGGGCCGGTTGCATGCTCCTTCTGTGCCTGCGGGGTTAGCTGTCGGGCTCGCACCGAAGGAGTGGCGCTACGCATCAGTCTGCGATTCGCCCCGGACGGCCGGCGGCCGCCGCCTGGTTCCCCCGCTCCCGTCGCCTGGCGGCTCAGGGACTCGGCGGCGCGGGACCATAGCAATTTGTCGCAATTTGCGGCGGTCGGCACGGTGGTCGGTAGGCTCCGATCCGTGGCAACCGCCCTTTCCCACCAGGCTCTTTCCGGCGATTACGAGCGGTTGGAGAAGGCTACGGAAGGCATCGAGGCGCCGTTTGCGCTCGTTGACCTCGATGCGATGTGGGCCAACTCGGACGACATGCTGCGGCGGGCCGCGGGGAAGCCGATCCGGGTGGCGTCGAAGTCCGTGCGCTCGAGACCCGTCCTGGAGCGCATCCTGGCGCGGGATGCCGGCTATCGCGGGCTGCTCACCTACACGCTGCCGGAGTCGCTGTGGTTGGCCGGCCACGGGCTGGGCGACCTCGTGATCGGCTACCCCACCGCAGACCGTGGCGCGATCGCGGAGCTGGCGCGGTTGACCGACGAGCGCCCGCACGCGGCTCCCGTGCTGATGGTCGACTCGGTCGAGCATCTCGACCTGATCGAGAGCGCCGCCGGCCCGGGTGAGGGGCCGATCCGGGTCGCGATCGAGCTGGACGTGGGCTGGTGGACGCTGGGCGGCAGGTTGAAGGTCGGACCGAAGCGCTCGCCGATCCGCACGCCGCCCCAGGCCGCGGCGTTTGCGCGCGAGATCCTGCGCCGCGCGCGTCTGAGGCTCGTGGGCCTGATGGCCTACGAGGGTCACATCGCCGGGCTCGGGGACCGGCCGCCCGGGAAGCGGCTCCAGGGCCGGGCGATCCAGTGGATGCAGTCGCGCTCGGCGGCCGAGATCCGGGAGCGCCGCGCAGCCGTGGTGGCCGCGGTGTCGGAGCTGGCGGAGCTGGACTTCGTGAACGGCGGCGGGACGGGCAGCCTGCACGGCACCGCGGGCGAAGACGCCGTCACCGAGCTGGCGGCCGGATCGGGGTTCTTCGCCCCCGCGCTGTTCGACACCTACAGCGCGTTTCGCCTGCGCCCCGCCGCGATGTTCGCGATGCCGGTCGTGCGCAGGCCGTCCCCGGCGATCGCGACCGTGCTGGGCGGCGGATATCTCGCCTCGGGACCCGGGGAGCCAAGTCGCGTCCCCTCCCCCCACCTGCCCGCCGGCCTGCGGCTCGACCGCTTCGAGGGCGCCGGAGAGGTGCAGACGCCGGTGCTCGGCGACGCGGCCCGCCGCCTGGCGATCGGCGACCGCGTGTACTTCCGCCACACCAAGGCCGGGGAGCTGTGCGAGCGCTTCGACTCGCTGCACCTGGTGTCGGGCGACCGCGTCGTCGACGAGGTGCCGACGTACCGCGGCGAGGGCCGCACCTTTCTCTAGGCGGGCTGGCGCGCGGCCGCGAGGTCGCGGATCTGCTGCACGATCTGCGGCGGCGCCTTGCTCGTGGAGCCGGCGTCGAACGGCGGCTGGGGGTCGTACTCGATCAGCAGCTGGATGGTCTTCGCGAACTCGTCTCCGGAGATCTTCGCCAGCAGCGTGAGCGCCATGTCGATCCCCGACGACACGCCGGCGGACGTGATCACCTTCCCCTGCTCCACGACGCGCCGGTCGGTCGGGTTCGCGCCCATCTCCCGCAGGGTCTCGAGCTCCAGCCAGTGCGACGTCGCGTCCAGGCCCTCGAGGATCCCGGCCGCGCCCAGCAGCAGCGACCCCGTGCAGACCGACGTGGTCCACTGGCTGGTCTCGTGCACCGCGCGGATCCAGCCCACCAGGCGCTGATCGGACATCGCATCGCGGGTGCCCCAGCCGCCGGGCACGCAGAGGATGTCGGGGCGCGGCATGTCGTCGAGCGAGCCCTCGGCGAGGATCGTGAGCATGCCGTTGTCGGTCTTGTAGGGGCCGGCCTCGGTCGCCACGAACTTCAGGTCGGCGCCCGGGATGCGCGACAGCACCTCGTAGGGCCCGATCGCGTCGAGGGCGGTGAAGCGGTCGTACAGCGGGATCGCGATCTGCATGGGTGGCTCCTTTGGTCAGGCGGCTTGGGGTGACTTGAAGCGGGCGCGGTAGCCGGCCGGGCCGACTCCGATCCGGCGGTGGAAGGCGCGGCGCATGGTCTCGACGGTGCCGAAGCCGTTGCGGCTCGCGACGACCTCGACGGGTGCCTCCGAGGACTCGAGCGCGATGCGGGCTGCCTCGACGCGCACGGTCTCGACATATGCGGCGGGCGTCATGCCCAGCTCCTTGCGGAACGCGCGCGCGAAGTTGCGCTCGCTCATGTGCGCCCGCTCGGCGAGCGCCGGCACGGAGAGGTCGGCGCCGAGGTTCCCGGCGATCCAGTCCTGCAACTCGCGCAGCGGCGCACGCTCTGCGGTCTGGGCGGCAAGCTGCGCGCTGAACTGCGACTGCCCGCCGGGCCGCTTCACGAACACGACCAGCCAGCGGGCCACCTCGAGCGCCGTCGCGCGCCCGAGGTCGTCCTCGACCAGCGCGAGCGCGAGGTCCATCCCGGCGGTCACGCCCGCCGACGTGTAGACCTCGCCGTCACGCACGAAGATCTGGTCGGGCTCGACGGCGACGCCCGGGAACCGCCGCGCGAGCGCGACGCAGCCGGCCCAGTGCGTCGTGGCGCGGCGCCCCTCGAGCAGGCCGGCCTCGGCGAGCAGGAACGCTCCGGTGCACACCGAGCAGACCCGCCGCGCGCGCCGCGCGGCCTGCTCCAGCCATGTGAGCAGCCGCGGGTCCTGGGCCGCGGCCGACACGCCGCCGCCTCCGGCGACCACCAGGGTGTCGATCGGACCGCGGCAGGCGGCGATCGTGCGATCGACCGTGAGGCCCACCGTCGACGAGCGCACGGGCCCGGGCTTCGCCGCGACCACTTCGACCGCGTAGCCGGGCGGGTCGATCCGCGCAGCCGTGTGGAAGACCTCGGCGGGGCCGATCACGTCGAGCGGCTGGACGCCGGGGAAGATCACGATCACGACGCGGCGCGGCTCGCTCATGCGTGCATCATGCCTCCTCTCGGCCCTGGCAGCAAGGCCAAGTACCGGACGAATCCTGCCACCCATCCCTCGAAGTGAGTCGGATTCTTCGGGCCCAGGCCGAAAAAAGCGTGCCACCTCGGGTGGGGGGGTTGGAACGCTACGCGGAGACCGGGGCGCGGACCGGGCCCAGCACGCGGCGCGCGTACTCGTTCTGGAACACGCCGTGCGGGTCGAGCCGGGCGCGGACGGCCTGGAAGCGGTCCCACTCCGGATAACGGGGCGCGAGCGTCGCGGCCTTCTGGAAGTGGCGTTTGCCCCAGTGCGGGCGGCCCGCGTAGTCGTCCATGATCGCCTCGACCGCGCGGAAGTAGGGCTCCCACGCCATGCCGCGGTACATGTGCACGGCGATGTAGACCGTGTCGCGCTCGTAGGCGGTGCTCAGATAGGCGTCGTCGCCCGCCACGACGCGGTACTCGATCGGGAACGGCACCGCGAAGCCGCGCCGCTCGATCACGTCGAGCACGCGGCGCAGCGCCGCGGGCCCGTCCGCGCGGGGGATCGCGTACTCCATCTCGGTGAAGCGCACGCGGCGGGTCGTGGAGAACACCCGGTGGCTCGCGTCGGTCTTCACCGACCCGCCGAGCGCGCGCACGATCAGGTGGTTGATCGCCGGGATGCGGGACGGGAAGCGCTTTCCGATCTGGCACAGGAGCGCGAGCGCGTTGTTCTCGAGCACCGTCTCCAGCAGGTAGTCGGCGGCACGGCTGCGGGGCTGCGGCGGCCCGTCCGTGTGCTTTGACTCACGGCACAGCGCGACCTGTGTGTGCGGGAAGACGTAGAACTCGAAGTGGTCGTTGCGCGCAGCGAGGTCGTCGATGCTCGCGAGCGCCTCGTCGAGCGGCAGCCGGTGATCGTGGCGCCGGATCGTGAAGGCGGGCACGACGCGGAAGGTGAGCGCGGAGATCGCCCCCAGGCAGCCCAGGCCGACGCGCGCGGCGCGCCACAGCTCCGGGTCGGACTCGCGCGAGCACTCGACCACCGCGCCGTCGGCGGTCACGAGCTCCACCGACTCGACCTGGCTGGAGATGTTGCGGAAGCGCTCGCCGGTCCCGTGCGTCGCGGTCGAGATCGCGCCGGACACGGTCTGCACGTCGATGTCCCCGAGGTTCTCGAGCGCCAGGCCCTCGGCGGCGAGCCGCTCGCTCAGCTCACGGATCACGATGCCGCCCTCGACCCGCGCCAGCCCCGCGTCGCGGTCGATGTCGAGCAGGCGGTTCATGCGGTCCATGCGGATCATCGTGCCGTCCGTGCACGCGATGTCGGTGAAGGAATGGCCGGACGCCGTGACCCGCGCGGTGTGGCCGGCCTGCGCCGCACGGCCGATCGCCGCGCGCAGCTCGTCCACCGAGGCGGGGTGCTCGATCGCCGCCGGCACGCACTGCTGGTCCCCTGCCCAGTTGCGCCACATGGCCCGTAGCCTATTCGCGCCGCTGCCGCGCGCTACTCGTCGCGCGTGGCGACGTAGATCACGGCGATCGCGGCGGCGACGGTGAGCGCCAGGGCGGGCTTGCGGTAGCGGCCGTAGCGGCGGCGCAGGTAGCGCATCGCCAGCTTCCAGACGGTGTATCCAAGCGCCTTGTAGAACACGTCCCTTCCCATTTCGGGCCCCTCCTATTCTCCGTGATCGCGGCGCCGCACGCGGTGGGCCATGCGGCTCTGCAGGGACCACAGCTCGATGAAGCCCGGGCTCGCCTGCTGGCTGAACAGCCCGCCGGACTCGGAGAAACCGGCCAGCGCCGCGTCGTACAGCGCGTGCGGGGACGAGCGGGCGACGGCCACGGCGCGGCCCTTGTAGAGGCGCATCGTGATCGTGCCGGTGACCCAGCGGTTGACCGAGTCCATCAGCGCGTTGAGGTCGCCCAGCAGCGGCTCGTACCACAGACCCGCGTACACGAGGAACGCCCAGCGGCGGTCGAGGTCGGGCTTGAAGTTGTTCTGGTGGATCGTGCCGACCAGCTTCTCCAGCTCCTGGTGCGCGGTCAGCAGGATCTCCGCGGCCGGCACCTCGTAGATGTCGCGCACCTTGAGCCCCACGATGCGGTCCTCGATGTGGTCCACGATGCCGACGCCGTGACGGCCGCCGATCGCCGCGCAGCGCTCGATCAGCTCCACGAGCCCGAGCCGCTCGCCGTCGAGCGACACCGGGCACCCCTGCTCGAAGCCGATCACGATCGTCTCGGGCTCGTCCGGCGCCTGCTCGGGCGGCGTCACGATCGCCCACACGTCGTCGCGCGGGGGCTCCGCGAGGTCCTCGATCGGCCCGCCCTCGGACGAGCGGCCCCAGATGTTGTCGTCGACCGAGTACGGCGGCGCCTCGGTCCCTCCCTTGATCGGGATGCCGTGCTCGCGCGCGTACGCGACCTCCTCCTCGCGGCCCATCTGCCAGCTGCGCACGGGCGCGATGATCTTCAGCTCGGGATCGAGCGAGGCGACCGTGGCCTCGATGCGCACCTGGTCGTTGCCCTTGCCGGTGCAGCCGTGGGCGATCGTGTCGCAGCCCGTCTCGCGCGCCTTCTCGACGGCGAGCTTCGCGATCAGCGGCCGGCCCAGCGCCGTGAACAGCGGATAGCCGCCGCCGTAGCGCGCGTTGGCCTTGATCGCGGGGAGCACGTAGTCGCGCGCGAACTCCTCCTTCGCGTCGACCACCAGGCAGTCGCGCGCGCCCAGGCGCAGCGCCTTGTCGCGCACCACGTCGAAGTCCTCGCCGGGCTGGCCCAGGTCGACCGTCAGCGCCACGATCTCGGCGCCGTATTGGTCCTGGATCCACTTCAGCATCACGGAGGTGTCGAGCCCGCCCGAATACAGCAGCAGGACCCGGCCGACGTCGTCCGGATCGGCCTCGTAGGAGGCGATCGGGGCCGGCAGGCGGTCGTTCACAGGGCCTCCCCGAGGAACCCGAGCACCTTGTCGATCTCGTGCTCGGTCACGATCAAGGGCGGGAGGAAGCGCAAGGTGGCCGGTCCTGTCGCGTTCAGGACGAAGCCCGCTTCGAGACCGTTGTGCACGACGTCGGCGGCATTGGGCTGGGGCAGATCGGCGGCGACCATCAACCCACGGCCGCGCACGTCGCTGATGCGGCCCTGCTCGCGCAGTGCCTCGAGCCCGACGCGCAGGCGGTCGCCGAGCACCCGCACCCGCGCGTGCAGCTTGTCGTCGTCGAGCAGGTCGAGGGTCGCGAGTGCCGCCGCCGCGACCAGCGGGCCGCCGCCGAACGTCGCGCCGTGGTCGCCGGGCTCGAGCACGCCGGCCGCCTCGCCGGCCGCGATCACGGCGCCCGCCGGCAGGCCGCCGGCCAGCGCCTTTGCGCAGGTGAGCACGTCGGGGCGCACCGGCGTCAGCTCGAACGCCCACAGCGTCCCCGTGCGGCTGAGCCCGCACTGGATCTCGTCGAACACGAGCAGCGCCCCCACCCGGTCGCACGCTGCGCGCGCGGCGAGCAGCATCCGCTCGGAGATCGGCCAGATGCCGGTCTCGCCCTGGATCGGCTCGATCATCACCGCCGCGGTGTCCCCGTCGACCGCCGCTGTGAGCGCCTCGGGGTCGTCACGCGGAACGGCCACGAAGCCCGGGACGAGCGGGGCGAACGGCTCCTGCTTGTCGGGCTGGGGAGTCGCCGACAGGGAGCCCATCGTGCGTCCGTGGAAGGCGCCTTCCAGCACCACGATCCGCCCGCCCCGCCGGCGCTTGCGCGCGAGCTTGATGGCGGCCTCGTTCGCCTCGGTGCCGGAGTTGCACAAGAACACCCGGGCCCCGGGGCTGAAGCTCTCCGCGAGGCGTTCGGCGAGCCGTGCCGCGGGCTCGTTGTAGAACAGGTTGGAGACCTGCACGAGGCGCGCGGCCTGCTCCCGCACCGTCTCGACCACGTGCGGGTGGCAATGGCCCGTGCTGAGCACCGAGATGCCCGAGAGAAAGTCGAGGTACGCGCGTCCCTCGGCGTCGTACAGGTAGCACCCCTCCCCCATCACGAACGTGACCGGCAGGCGCTTGTACGTCTGCATCATGTACTTCGCCTCGAGCTCGATCGCGGCCGCGGCGAACGGCGCACGGCGGACGGCGCTCACCTCTGTCCCCTGACCTTCGTGCCGATGCCGGCATCCGTGAACAGCTCGAGCAGCAGCGAGTGCGGTTCGCGCCCGTCCACGATGTGCGCGGAGCGCACGCCGCGTTCGACCGCCGCCACGCAGGCCTGGAGCTTGGGAAGCATGCCGCCCCGGACCTCGCCCGCGTCGATGCTGTGCTTGATCTGCTCGACGTCGGTCTCCGAAATGATCGTGCCGGCATCCTCCGGGTCGGCCAGCCACCCCTCGACGTCGGTCAGGAAGATCACCTTGTACGCGCCGAGCGCCGCCGCGACCGCGCCCGCGGCCTCGTCGGCGTTGACGTTGTAGGAGCGCCCCTCGACGTCGGCGCCCACCGATGCGACCACAGGGATGTAGTCCTCGGCGATGTGATTGAGGACGTCGACGTCAACGCGCTTGATGGAGCCCACGAACCCGAGGTCCAGCTCGGCGCCGTCGGGGCCCGACACACGCCGCTTGGCGACCTGGAACAGACGGCCGTCGTCGCCGCACAGCCCCACGGCCGCCTGCCCATGGCGGTTGAGGTGCAGCACGATGTCCTTGTTGAGCTTCCCGATCAGCACCATCTTCGCGATCTCGACCGTCTGCTCGTCGGACACGCGCAGACCCTGCACGAACTCGACCTCGAGCCCCAGCCGCTGCATGTAGTCGGTGATCTCAGGGCCGCCGCCGTGCACGATCACGGGATTCATGCCGACGTACTTGAGCAGCACGACGTCGCGGGCGAACGCCTCACGCAGGTGCTCCTCGGCCATCGCCGCGCCGCCGTACTTGATCACGATCGTGTTGCCGAAGAACTCCCTGATGTAGGGCAGCGACTCGAGCAGCATCTCGATGCGCCCGCCGCTGCGGGCCATGTCCCGGCGCTCGTCGGTCATGTCGAGTACTCCGAGTTGAGCGACACGTACCCATGACCGAGGTCGCAGAAGAAGATCTCCGCCTCCTCCCCACCCGGCGACAGATCGAGCCGCAGCTCCACCTCCGGCTCGGACATCGCCGCGTCGAGCCGGCTGCGTCCACGGGCGTCGAGCGCCACGGCGGTGCCCCCGTCTGCCACCTGGACGTCCTCGATGAACAGGTCCAGCGCGCCGGGATCGGCATCCGGCACGGCCTGCCCGGCCGCCGCCAGGATGCGGCCCCAGTTCGGGTCGCCTCCGTGCAGTGCGCACTTCACGAGCGGCGAGTTTGCCACGGCGCGGGCAACCGGGTTGACCGCCTCGATGGACCCGCGCACCACCAGCCGCGCGACGCGCTCCGCGCCCTCGCCGTCGGCCACGATCTCCAGCGCGAGCTGGCGCAACAGGGCATCGAGCGCGGCGCCGAACGAGCGCTCGTCGTCCGTGCCCGCCGCAACCGCGACGCCGGCCTCACCGCTCGCCATGCAGAAAATGGAGTCATTGGTCGAGAGCTGCCCGTCCACGGAGGTGCGCTCGAACGATCGCTCGACCGCGGCGCGCAGCAGCCGGTCGAGCGTGATCGCGTCGATCGTGGCATCCGTCTGGACGAAGCAGAGCATCGTCGCAAAGGACGGGGAGATCATGCCCGCCCCCTTCGCCTGCGCGCAGAGGCGCACGGACCCGCCGGACAGCGCGACGTCCAGCGCGCCGTGCTTGGGCCAGCGGTCTGTCGTCATGATCGCCTCCGCAAACGTTGCGCCCGCGTCGCTGGACAGCCGTGGGACGGCCCGTCCGATGCCCTCCACGACCGGCTCCTGATCGAGGCCCACGCCGATCACCCCGGTCGAGGCGACTCCCACCCGCGCCGGTTCGACTCCCAGCGCCGCGGCCGTGGCGGCTGCCATCTCGCGCGCAATCGCGAGGCCGCGCTCGCCGTCACCGACATTCGCGATGCCGCTGTTCACGACCACGGCGCGCAGGCGGCTCAAATCGGCGCCGCGCGAGACCTCGACCGGCGCCGCGACGATTGCGTTGCGGGTGAACAGCGCGGCCGACGTCACGCCGTCGGCGTCGCACGCCATCACCCCCAGGTCGAGCCGTCCGGACGGCTTCATCCCGCATGCGATCCCGGTCGCGCGGAACCCGCGCGGCAGCGGTCCGGGCGCCAGCTCGCCGACGCCGGCCGGCGCCTGCACCCACCGCGAGCGAAAGAAGCCGCCGTGCGCCGCGCTCACCGCAGCCCCTCGGCCTCGTCGAGTCCCAGCATCACGTTCAGGTTCTGCACTGCCTGTCCGGCCGCTCCCTTCCAGAGGTTGTCGATCGCGGCGAACACCAGCACGCGCCCGTCCGGTGCGCTGGTCGCGTGGATCCGGCAGATGTTCGTGTCGCGCACGTCACGGACGCCGGGAGGCGCGGATGCCAGCTCGATGAACCGCTCGCCGCCGTACGCATCTTCGAACAACTCCGCGACCTCCGCGTCGCGCAGCGCGCGCGCCGGCGTCACGTAGCAGCTCGCCAGCAACCCCTGGTCGAGCGGCAGCAGGTGCGGCACGAACGTCACGTGCCGCGCGAGCCCCAGCGCGCCCAGCTCCTGGTCGATCTCGGGTGCGTGGCGGTGCCCGTCGAGCGCGTATGCGCGCACGTTCTCGTCCACGGACACGAAGTGCGTGCGCTCGCTCGCCTCGCGGCCGGCGCCCGATACACCGCTCTTCGCGTCGACGACCGCATCGGCGATCAACCCCGCGCGGGCGAGCGGTGCGAGCGCGAGGATCGCCGCGGTCGCGTAGCAGCCGGGATTCGCCACGAGCGTCGCGCTCGCGATCTCGGCGCGGTGCAGCTCCGTCAGGCCGAACACGGACTCGGCGCGCAGCGCGGGCGCCCCGTGTTGGCCGTACCAGCGCTCGTGCTCGGCGCCATCATGCAGCCTGAAGTCCGCCGACAGGTCGACGACCCGCAACTCCTGCGCGCGCAGCTCGGCGACGGCGGCGGCCGCCGCGCCGTGTGGATAGGACACCAGCGCGACATCCGCGCTCGCCGCCAGCCGCGCGGCATCGAATTGCTCGAGCTCGAGCGGTACGCGATAGCGCGGGTACAGGTCGTCGAGCCGGCGCCCGGCATCCGTGCGCGCCGTCACAGCCGACAGCGAGATGCGCGGGTGCTCCCACAGCAGCGCCGCGGTCAGAGCACCGGCAAACCCGGACGCGCCCACGACGCACGCCCGCGCGACAGCCTCGCCTGCCGACGGCTGACGGCTGACTGCCGGCGCGGGTACGGGCCTACTCACGCAGCGACCCACCCGTGTCGTGTGCGATCTGCTGTTTGATCTGCTCGCGGGTCGCGGCGACCTCCTCGTCGGTCAGGGTGCGCTCTTCCGAGCGGAACTCCAGTCGCAGGGCCAGCGACTTGCGCCCCGCGCCGACCTGGTCGCCGCGATACAGGTCGAACACCCGCACGTCGCGCAGGTCCGGGCCCGCGGCCGCGCGCACGCTGTCGACCACCGTCTGCGCCTCGACGGGCTCGTCGACAACCACGGCCAGGTCCTGGAACACGGGCGGGTAGCTGATCAGGTCGCGGTGGCGGCGCTCGCCGCGCGCGGCGACGGGCAGCACCACGTCCAGGTCCAGCTCGAGCACGACCGGGGAGCGATCCAGGCCGCCGAGGCCGAAATCGCTCGCGACCGCGGGATGCAGCTCTCCCAGGCAGCCGGCCTCGCGCGCGTCCACGACCACTTCGGCCGCGCGCCCCGGATGCAGGAACCGCGGCCCGCCGTCGATCAGCCGCCAGCGGACTCCGAGCAGGTCCAGCAGGCCGACCAGCAGCCCCTTCACCACATAGAAGTCGGCCGGCACCGCGGCACGCCGCCACGTAGCGGGCACGAAGTCGCCGGTGCACACGAGCGCAAGGTGCAGACGCTCGTCAGGCTGCTCGTAGGGGCCCTTGGAGTAGAAGACGCGACCGCTCTCGAACAGCCGCAGGTCCGCGCGGTCGCGGGCGACGTTGTGCCGCACCACGTCGAGCAGGCCGGGCAGCAGCGACGAGCGCATCACCGACTGGTCCTCGCTGAGCGGGTTCGCCAGCGGCAGCACCCGGCCGCGCGTTGCGTCCTGGTCGAGGCGCAGGCGCCGCACGGCGTCGGGCGAGATGAAGCTGAAGCTGACCGTTTCGCTGAGTCCGCGCCCGCGCAGGTAGTCCTCGATCGTGCGGCGCAGCCGCTGCGCGGCCGACAGGCCGCCGACGGCCTCGCGGCGGGCGGGCAGCGTGGTGGGCAGGCGGTCGAGCCCGTGCACGCGCGCAACCTCCTCGATCACGTCGGCCTCGCGCGTGACGTCGTAGTGGCGCCAGTACGGAACCTCGACGAGCAGACCGCTGCTGGCGGCTCCAGCCCCCTTGCCGGGCTCGCCGGGTCCGGGCTCCACCGTGAACCCGAGCCGCTCCAGGATCGCCTGCGACTCGGCCGGCTCGATCCGCTCGCCGAGCAGGCCGTGCAGGCGCGCCACGCGCATCGTGATGCGGTGCGGCGCGGGCTCGGGGGCCGCCACGTCGATCGTGCCCGGCACCATGCGAGCCCCGCACAGCTCGACCATCAGGCGCGCGGCCAGCCTCTGCGCCTCCAGCGCGAGCCGCGGATGCAGCTGCTTTTCGAACCGCGTGCTGGCCTCGCTGCGCAGGCCGAGCTTCTTGGAGGTCTGGAGGATGTTGGGGCCGTTCCACGTGGCGGCCTCCATCGCCACGCGCGTGGTGCGCTCGCCGACCTCGCTGGTCGCTCCGCCCATGATGCCGCCGATGCCCGTCGGCCCGTTTGCGTCGCACACCAGCACGGCGTCGCTGTCGAACACGCGCTGCTCGCCGTCGAGCGTCGTGAGGCGCTCGCCCTCGCGTGCGGCGCGCACATGCAAGCGCGGGCCGGCCACCCGGTCGAGGTCGTAGGCGTGCATCGGCTGCCCGAGCGTCAGCATCACGTAGTTCGTGATGTCGACGACGTTGCTGATCGGACGCTGGCCGGCCGCCATCAGGCGCGCCTTCAGCCACAGCGGCGACGGCCCCACCCGCACGTCGGTGAACACGCGCACGCTGAAGCGCGGGCAATGGTCGAAGTCTTCGACTTCGACCGAGATCAGTTGGTCGGCTGCTTTGCTGCCTCCCGCCGAGGCGGGATCCGCGTCCTGTGCTCCGGGGTCGGGCGCCAGGGGAGCGCCCGTGGCCGCGTGCACCTCGCGGGCCACGCCGTACACGGACAGGCAGTCCGGGCGGTTGGGCGTGACCTCCAACTCGAGCACGTCGTCGCCCACGGGCAGGTAGCGCAGCGCCTCCTCCCCGGCCTCGTATGAATCGGGGAGCACCATGATCCCCTCGCTGTCGGAGCCCAGCCTCACCTCCGTCTCCGAGAGGATCATGCCCTCCGACTCGACCCCACGCAGCTTCGCCTTGCCGAGGCGCGTGCCGTCGGGCAGCACCGCGCCCGGCAGGGCGACCATCACCGCCTGCCCGGCGGCCACGTTGGGCGCCCCGCACACGATCGTGCGCTCGTCCGACCCGCTCAGCCGCACCCGGCACACGCTCAGCCGGTCGGCGTCGGGATGGCGCGCGACGTCGAGCACCTCGCCGATCCGGAACAGGCTGCCGTTGCCGTCCCCGCGCGGCACCCCGACGCTCGCGACACGCTCGACCTCCGTGCCGCTCATCGCCAGCGTCGTCGCGAGCGCGTCCGCGTCCTGCCCCGGATCGCAGTACTCCTTCAGCCACGAGACGGGCACGTGCATCAGAACTGCTCCAGGAAGCGGAGGTCGTTCTCGAACAGCAGGCGCAGATCGGGCACACCGTGCTTCAGCATCGCCATGCGGTCGATGCCGAGCCCGAACGCAAAGCCCTGGACGTGCTCGGGGTCATACCCGTGCTTGCGCACGAAGCCGAAGACGTTCGGATCGACCATCCCGGCGCCGCCGCCCTCGATCCAGCCGGTGCCCTTGCACAGCGGGTCGCGCGACCCGCCGCGCAGCAGGCCCGAGCCACCGCACGCGAAGCACGAGACGTCGAACTCGACGCTCGGCTCCGTGAACGGAAAGTAGTGCGGGCGCAGGCGCACGCGGCGGTCGCCGCCGAAGAACTCGCGCGCGACCTGGTGCAGGGTGCCCTGGAGGTCGGCGAGCGTGATGCCTTCGTCAACCGCCAGGCCCTCGAGCTGATGGAACATCGGAGTGTGGGTCGCGTCGGAGTCGCGCCGGTAGACCTTGCCCGGAACGACGATGAAGACGGGCGGCTCCTGCTGCTCCATCACCCGCACCTGCATGGGCGACGTGTGCGTGCGCAGCAGCACCTCGTCCGAGAAGTAGAAGGTGTCCTGGAGCATCCGCGCCGGATGACCCGGAGGATGGTTGAGCGCGGTGAAGTTGTAGTAGTCGAGCTCGACCTCCGGCCCTTCGACGACGCGGTACCCGAGGCCCACGAAGATGTCCTCGAGCTCGCGCCTGGTCGTGGTCAGCAGGTGCAGATGCCCCGCATCGAGAGGCTCGCCCGGCAGCGTCACGTCGATCGCCTCGTCGTGCAGGCGCGCTTCGAGCGCCCCCGAGGCGAGCGTGGCCGAGCGCTCCTGCAGCAGCGCCTCGAGCGCGCCGCGCGCCTCGTTGCCGCTCTTGCCCAGCGGCGCCCGCCACTCCTCGGGCAGGTTCGGGATCGAGCGCAGGATCTGCGTCAGCTCGGACTTGCGGCCGAGATAGCGCACCCGCAGCTCCTCCAGCTCCGCGGGGGAGCGGGCCTCGAGCACGGCGCGCTCGCCTTCCTCCGCCAGGCGGCCGAGTCGCTCCATCGCCTGCTGGGGGTCGAGCGGCGCGTCAGGCATCGGTCCGTGCACGATATTCGTAGAGGCAGAGGGTCGCCGTCATCGCGACGTTCAGGGAGCCCGCACCCCCCACCGGGATGTGGGCGACGCGCTCGCAGGCGGCCGTGACCTCGGGGGGCAGACCCGTGCGCTCGGCCCCCAGCACGAACAGCGGCGGGCCGGGCAGGGGCGTTTCGCGCAACGGCGAGCCCTGGCCCGGAACCAGCGCCACCGCGAACTGGCTGACCGCACGTGTCGCGGCCCATGTCGCGCGCACCAGGGGCTGGCCGAAGATCGCTCCCATCGTGGCCCGCACGGCCTTGGGGCTGAACGGGTCGGCCGCATGCGGGCTGACCACGACCTGGCCCGCACCGAAAGCCTCCGCCGCCCGCAGGATGGTCCCGACGTTGCCCGGATCGGCCACGTCGTGCAGGTAGAGGGCGGGCGCATCCAGGTCCGCCCATCGCTGCGGCCACACACCGATCACGCGCGATCCGCTGCCGAGGCTGCCCGCGCTCGCGAGGGCCGCGTGGCCGACCGCGACCTGCTCCACCTCGCCCGGCAGCGGTGGCAGCCCGTCGGCCGACTCTGGATCGAAGTACACCGTCTGCGGCACGTGGCCGTGATTCAGCGCCGCGGCCAGCATGTCCTCCCCCTCGGCGAGGAAGAGGCCCGTGCGCTCACGGTGCCTGCGGTCGTGCAGCTTGCGCACTTCCTTCAGGCGAGGGTTGCTCTGGCTTGTGATTGGCTGTGTCATCTCGGTCCGAAAACAAAAAAGGCGCCGACCCGATGGTCGCCGCCCTGAGAGTGCTGCGTCGTCCGCTGTGGATCAAGATCCGGCCGCGGACACCTCCAGGGCCTGTTTGGCTCGCTCCGCAAATCGCCGGAAGGTCTCGGGGTCGCGGACGGCGACGTCCGCCAGCATCTTCCTGTTGACGTCGATCTCGGCGAGTCGCAACCCGGCCATCAGGCGGCTGTAGGTGAGGCCCTCGCGGCGCGCGGCCGCGTTGATGCGCACGATCCACAGCGAGCGGAAGTCGCGCTTGCGGGTGCGCCGGTCGCGATACGCGTAGGCGTCCGACTTCATCACCTGCTCCTTGGCGCGGCGATAGCTGGAGTGCTTCTCGCCCCGGTATCCCTTTGCGCGCTCGAGCACCGTGCGGCGCTTCTTGCGCGCATGCACCGAGCGCTTCACGCGGGTCATCGCGCGCCCTTTCCGCCGGCGAGCAGCCTGTTCACCTCGGTGCGGTCGGAGTCGCTGACCTCCACCGGCCGGCCCAGGCGCCGCTTGCGCTTCGGGGGCTTCTTGCCCAGGTTGTGCGAGGTGAACGCGTGACGCGCCACGAGCTTGCCGGTGGCGGTCTTGCGGAAGCGCTTTTTCGCGCCGGAATGAGTCTTCATCTTGGGCATCGAGGCTCCGCTATTGAAGCAGATGGGCGCTCTTGGCCGGAACAGTGGGGGGAACCGGCGCGGTCCCAGTCGGCGAGGCGTATCTTCGCTGTGCCTGAGGCAGCGGAGGCCGGGCTGACGGAAGGTGGCGGCCGCGAGGCCCGCCAAGGAGGCGCACTTTCCGTGGCAGGGGGCCCGCGGGGGTCGCAACAAGAATGGTTCGCCTCCGCGGGCCGGCCCGGCTTCTCCGATCACTCGGCCGATTCACGCAGCGGCGCTGCGCGGCGGAAGATCGCGAACTCCGCCAGCGCACCCTTGAACTCGCGCAGCTCGCGCCGTCGCTCCGTGTAGCCGCAGCGCCGCGCGACCGCGAGCGACGCCTCGTTTTGGGGAGAGACCACGAGCTCGACGGCCGCCAGCGAGAGGGCGCCGAACGCGAGACCGCTGACCAGGTCGACCGCGCGAGCGGCGATTCCGGTGCGCCGGGCGTCCGCCGCCACCCAGTAACCGGCGTCCGCGTGAGGCTCGGGCAGCTCGTGCAGCCGCAGCGCGGCCGCACCGACCACGCGATCGTCGGCGGTCCGTACCGCTACCAGGTGCAGCGCCGTCCCGCGCTCGCGCTCGACCGCGGCCAGTGCCATCCAAGCGCGCGCATCCTCCAGCGTGTACGGCGCCGGCACGTTGGTCCAGCGCGCGATCTCCGGGTCCGCGCAGATCCGCGCGATCCGGCCGGCGTCGCCGTCCGCCGGCGGGCGCAGGCGAACCACGTCGTCCGCGAGCCCACCGGGCGGCAGCGCGAGCGCCGTCGGGGCTACCTCGCCTGCCGGGACTGCTCCGGCGCGGGTTCCGCCGGTGCCGTCTTTGCCGCGGCAGGTGCGGCGTCCTGCGGGGCCGTGCCGTCCTCGGCGGGCGCAGCGGCCTCCGCGGGCGCCTCCGCCGCCGCGGCCGCCGGCTCTGCGACGGCGTCCCCCGCCGGAGCGGCCGCAGCCTTCTCCGCCGGGCGCTCGGCCTTGCGGGCGGGCGCTTTCACGGGCGCCATCACCATGATCATGTTGCGGCCTTCCTGGTTCGGGCTCTGCTCGATCGTGCCGAACTCCGCGAGCTCGTCGGCGACCTTGCGCAGCAGCGCCTCACCGCGCTCGGGGTGTGCCATCTCGCGCCCTCGGAACATGATCGTGACCTTCACCTTCTGACCCTGCTTCAAGAAGCGCAGGATGTGGCCCTTCTTGGTCTCGTAGTCGTGCGTCGCGATCTTGGGCCGCAGCTTCATCTCACGGATGGTCACCTGCTGCTGGTGCTTGCGCGCGGCCTTCTTCTTCTGCTCCTGCTCGTACTTGTACTTGGAGTAGTCGAGCACCCTGCACACCGGCGGTCGCGCCTCGGCCGCGATCTCGACCAGGTCGAGGTCGCGCTCACGCGCGTAGTCGAGCGCGTAGTCCACCTTCACCACGCCGACCTGCTCTCCCTTCTCGTCGATCAGCCGCACCTCGGGCACACGGATCCGCTCGTTGATGCGCGTCGTGTCCCGCTCGGGCGGGCGCCGATCGAACCTACGCGGAATCGGCACTAGCTAGTCACGCAGTCGTTGCGCGCGTAGTGAGGAGAAGGCGATGTGGTGAAAGGGCAAAGGCAGGGAAAGGGCACGCGGCAAACGGCTAGCGCTGCGGTCGAAAAGTGCCCGTCATTGAGAGCGAGTATAGCGCCGGGGGTGACGTCAAAGTGCCTCACCACGGATTCGATCGGCAGAGGCCGAAAGTGGCATTAGCCCGAGGTCTCCCTGACCGTGCCGCCGCACGGAGACGCCCGCGGCCTCCAACTCCTTGTCGCCCACGACCAGCATGTAGGGGACCTTCGAAAGCTCGGCGTCGCGGATCTTCCGTCCCACTGATTCGGAGCGGTCGTCGAGCGCCACCCGCACGCCCGCGGCGCGCAGCTCCCGCTCGACACGCTGCGCGTACTCGGCGTGGCGATCGGCGATCGGGAGCACCTTGGCCTGCACCGGCGCGAGCCACACCGGGAACTCGCCGGCGTGATGCTCGATCAGGATGCCCAGGAACCGCTCGATCGAGCCGAGCAGCGCGCGGTGGATCATCACCGGAGTGCGCTGCTTGTCGTCCGAGTCGGTGTAGGTGAGGCCGAACCGCTCCGGCATGAAGAAGTCGCACTGGCACGTCCCGCACTGCCAGCTGCGCCCCAGCGCGTCGGTGATGTGGAAGTCGATCTTCGGCCCGTAGAAGGCGCCGTCGCCGGGGTTCACCTGGTACTCGCGCCCCATCCCCTGCAGCGCATCCGCCAACGCCCGCTCGGCCATCTCCCACTGATCGGCGGTGCCGATCGACTTCTCGGGGCGCGTGGACAGCTCGACGCGCACGTCGCCGAACCCGAACAGCGCGTACAGCTCGTCGATCACCTCGGTGATGGCGCGCGCTTCGGGGACGATCTGCTCCTCCGTGCAGAACACGTGCCCGTCGTCCTGCGTGAAGGCGCGGACGCGCAGCAGCCCGTGCAGCACGCCCTCGCGCTCGTTGCGTGTGCACAGGCCGAACTCGGCGAGCCGCAACGGCAGCTCGCGGTACGAGTGGCGGCCCGAGGCGTAGACCAGACACGCGCCGGGGCAGTTCATTGGCTTCAGCGCGAACTCGCGGCCGTCCCCGTCGCCGGACCGCGTGAAGAACATGTTCTCGCGGTAGTTGTCCCAGTGGCCGGAGCGCTTCCACAACTCGACGTCGAGCACGTGCGGCGTCCGGATCTCGTCGTAGCCCCGGCGCTCGATGTGCTCGCGCAGCACCCGCTGGATCTCGTTCACGACGATCATCCCGTTGGGCAGGTAGAAGGGCATGCCCGGCGCCTCCTCGCGCAGCACGAACAGGCCCAGCTGTGGCCCGAGCCGGCGGTGGTCGCGGGCCCGCGCCTGCTCCAGCATCTCCAGGTGGCGCTCGAGGTCCTGCTGCGACAGGAAGGCGGTGCCGTAGATCCGCGTGAGCATCTTGTTGCGCTCGTCACCGCGCCAGTAGGCCCCGGCGACCGACAACAGCTTGAACGCCTTGATGCGCCCGGTCGAGGGCGCATGGGGACCCCGGCAGAGGTCCGTGAACGGCCCGTTGCGGTAGAGCGACACGGTCTCCACGCCCTCGTTTGCGACCAGGTCGCGAATCAGCTCGACCTTGTAGTCCTGGCCCTCGTCCTCGAAACGCCGCCGCGCGTCCCCGACGGGCAGGTCGGTGCGCTCGAACGGCTCGTCCGCGGCGACGTGCTCACGCATCCGGTCCTCGATGCGGCCGAGGTCGTCGTCGGAGACCTTGACGCCCTCCGGGAACTCGAAGTCGTAGTAGAAGCCGTTCTCGATCGGGGGACCGATCGAGACCTTCGTCCCCGGATAGAGCTCCATCACGGCGGTCGCCATCACGTGTGCGGCGTCGTGGCGGATCAGGTCGAGCGCGGCGGCGCTGCGATCGGTGACCACCTCAACCCGCTGTCCCGCGGGCAGCGGCGCAGCGAGGTCCAGCGTGTGGCCGTTCACGCTCACCGCCAGCGCGGCCTTCGCCAGGCCCGGCCCGATCGCGCGGGCCAGGTCGGCGCCCGTGGCGCCGTCGGGGAGTTCCTTGGACGTGTCGTCGGGGAGTGTGACCTTCATCACGCGTGATGCTAACGGCCGCTCTCGGCGTCCCTCGGAGGCGCAACTTTGCAGGGACAACGGGGTTCTGGCCCCGGTGAGCAGCGCCACCCGAGGGTGCGCGGGCTCTGATCTAGTGACAGATCGCACGCAGTATTGACGGATCGTCAACCAATCCTGCTAGGGTCTCGATTGACGTATCAGTCAACTGGGTAAGCAGCACCGGAACGAGACAACGGACACCGGCCTGCACCGCACGGACCACCACACGGGTGGCCGCGGCGGGCCGGATTGAGATGACGACGTGGCAACGCCCTTGGGCGAGCGTCGATCTCGCGGGCCACTCGCCCGCCGGACCCCGGAAGCGGCCCACAGGCCGTGGAAGGGCCAGACGCAGCCGTCCATAGGCACACCGCAAAGAAGGAGGTGACTGCTCGGACGAACGCTGCGCAGAGGGAGAGAGGCCGACCACTGACCACGACATGAGGAGGACCATTGAAGGCCCCCCTGATTGCCGTTCTCAGCGTCGGCGTCGCAGCAGCGGTACCAGCAGTTGCGATCTCGGCGTCAACGCCGAATGACGTGAAGGCAATTGACCAGGCTCGCACCGCGCCTCCGGCGGGAACGAACCCGCTGAAGCCGGTCGGGCGATTGACAGTGACCAAGACAACCACGACACCCGCCGAAGCCCTGCGCCAGCGCAGGTTGGCCCGGCGCTTCCTGAAGCTCAGGAAGCGGCTCAACCGCCTGATCGCGGAGCGCGACGGCCGCAACGTGCGCAAGGTGCGCGCCCCGGTTCAGCTGCGCTGGTCCGATCGCGGCCTCGTGAGCGCCAACCGGACGCTCGGGAAGCGCATCCGCAGGGTGCGAGCCGACCTGCGCGACAAGCGCGCCGGCCTGACACCGGCGGTCCGGGCGACGCTCCGGCGAATCGCCGCCTGTGAGTCGCACGGCAACCCGCGCGCGATCGGAGGCGGCGGCGCCTACCGCGGCAAGTACCAGTTCTCGTTCGGGACCTGGGCGAGCGTCGGCGGTAAGGGCGACCCCGCGCGTGCATCCGAGGCCGAGCAGGACCGGCGCGCCGCGATGCTGCTGACACGCAGCGGGCGCGGGCACTGGCCGGTCTGCGGCTAGTCCGCGACGGCGTACGTGAAGGGCCGCGCCGGGAGCGCGGCCCTTTTTCGTTCAGCCGCGCGGGTCGCGGCCACGCGCGCCGGTCGGGTGCGCGACGCCGGTGATCTCGCCGATGCAGGCCACCGCGATGTCGGGCCGCGAGACCGCGCCGTTCTCGACCGCATGGACGTGTGCCTCCGGCAGCAGCTCAGCGGTCCGCTTCGTCGTTTCCATGAACCAGGGGTTGGTTTCCTCCTCGAGGATCCAGAGGCGGTCACCGAGCGCGCGGGAGGTCTCGAGCGCCTCGTCCGAGACCCAGGCGCGCATCCGGGGAACAGCGGCCTGCTGCGGGCACCACTCGGCGCTGACGTTGACGCGATTGCGCACGGTGTCCTCGTCGAGGCTCGGGTTCGCGGTGGAGATCATGGTGCGCAGCGCCCCGCGATAGTCGGTCTGCATCATGGACAGGAGCGCCTCGACCACCGAGTCGGAGGCGGCCAGGCCCTCGCCGCCCTCGCCGGCGACGCGGTTCACCGGGTTCGCGGCGACGCACACCACGGCTCGCACCAGCTCGGGCCGGTTCGCGCCCATCCGCACCGCCCGGTTGGAGCCGTCGCCCATCGTGGCGATCACGACCGGGCCGTCACATGTGGCCTCGATCACGGCCGCGAGGTCCGCGACGTCGGTGTCCATGTCGTATGGGCCCCCCGCGCTCGAGCTGCCGGTCCCGCGCATGTCGTAGGTGACCACGCGATGGCGCTCGGCCAGCAGGCCGATGAAGCCGTCGAAGACCGAGAGCGGCGAGAAGAACTGGTTGGCGACCACCACGTTCGGGCCTGCGCCCCGCTCTTCCCAGTGAAGCTGCGCGCCGTCGGGCCGGCTGATCACAGGCATGCGGAAAAGTTTGGCAGAGCGCTCTGGCCGGCTTACGAGACGAACGTCCTGGCGTACTCGGCCAGGTGCGCCACGCCGAGCCGCTCGAAGTCCGCCACGGCGCGGTCGAGCACCGCACGTCCCTCTTCCTGGCGGCCCGCCTCGTGCAGCACGTGCCCGAGCAGCAAGTCGGCGATCGCGGCGTCGAGCGGTCGCCCGATGCCCTCCCACAGCTCCCTGGCCTCGGCCATCATGCGCGTTGCCTCCACGGGATCGCACTCCGTCGTGCCCATCGCCATCAGGGCGGCGGCGCTGCCCACCGGATAGTGCAGGCGGTCGGCCAGGTGCCCGGCCTCCTCCGCGGTCTCGCGGCCCTGCTCCTGCTTGCCGGCGATCACGAGCGTGATCGCACGCGCGGACATCGCCTCGATGGACTGCGCGATCAGCCCGGCGCGCTCGCACACGTCCAGCGCGCGGTCGAGCTCGGTGATCGCGGCGGTGTAGTCGCCGCTGTCGCGCAGCGCGCGGCCGAGCCAGTAGAGAGCCGCGAAGGACACCTCGGACCAGCCCACCTGCTCGGCCAGCTCGTGCGCGCGGCGACACCATTGCTCCGCGTCCTCCCAGCGCCCTTCGCGCCAGGCCAGCATTCCGCGCAGCACGCACGGATAGCAAAGCTTGCCGACCAGGCCCTCGCGCTCCGCGAGGTCGGCGCTGGCCTCCGCGGCCACCTCGACCTCGTCCCACGCGGCGCGATAGGCGGCCACCTGGGCGATCGACGATTGCAGCTCGACCTGCGCCGGCAGGTCGCCCACCTGCTGCGCGAGCGCGAGCGCCTCGCCGTAGGCCTGCCCGGCCCCGTCGTAGTCGGCTTCCGAGACCTCCAGATGGTGACCCAGTGTGAGCAGCGCCCGGATCGTCTCGCCGTCGTCCGAGTCGCGTGCCAGCTCGACGGAGCGCTCCAGGTTCTCGCGCGCCTTCTCCGTGTCGCCGATGCGCCCGAACACGCGTCCGAAGATTCCGTGGGCGCGGCTCGCGACGCGCGTCTCCTGGAGCTTCTCGGCGAGCCGCAGCGCCTTCTCCGAGGCGTAGATCGCGAGCATGTTGTCCCCTGCGTGCATGTACAGCGACGCCGCCTCCTCGTACAGGTGCACGAGCTCCAGGCTCGGCGGCCCGTCCTTCAAGAGGTTGATGCCCTTCTGGTAGCGCTCGATCGCCTGCTTGCGCTCGCCGCGGTTCCACAGGCCCGCTCCGATCTTGCGATGCAGGTCCGCGACGCGCGTCAGGTCCTCCTGGCGGCGGTGGAACTCGAGCGCCTGCTCCCACAGGTCCACGGCGGTGCCCACGCGGCCCATGCGGAAGGCCACGTCGGCCTGCTTCTCGGTGACACGCGCGACGGAACCTGGATCGTGCGGGCAGTCGATCTTCTGCGCGGCCTCGTACTGCTCGAAGGCCTCGGGGTTGGAGTAGAGCCTCGCGGCTGCGTCGCCGGCTCCCTCGAGGTACTGGAGCGCCTTGCGATGGATGGGCTCGGCGTCGATGCCCTCCATGCCGCCCTCGGTGGTGAGGATCGCGGCGCGCCCGAAGTGCTCGGCCAGCAGCGCGACGACCTCGTCGGTCCGCTCCCCGGCACGGTCCTCGAGGAAACGCCCGATGTCGAAGTGCTTGCGCGCCCGCACCGCCTTGGGCAGCATCCCGTAGGCGACGTCGCGGATCAGCACGTGCTTGAACGAGTACTCGCGCTCGCCCGCCAGGCGCACGCCGACGTCGGGCACGATGATGTCCTTCTCCTGCAGGCTCTGGAGCGCCTCGCGGATCGCGGTCTCGCCCTGTCCGGCCATCGGAAGAGATCCTTCCCAGAACGTGCGGCCCACGACCGCGGCATGCTGGACCAGCACGCGCTCCGCAGGCTCGAGCGAGTCCAGTCGCGCGGCCAGCAGACCCTGCACCGTGTCCGGGAGCTCGAACAGCTCGCCGCCGCCTTCGTCCGCCAGGCGGCGGGCCATCTCCTCGGCGAAGAAGGGGTTGCCGCCGGCGCGCTCGGCGACCGCGACGACCGCGTCGCTGTCCTCGCTGCCGCCTCCGACCAGCGAGACGACCAGCTCGCGGGTCTGCTCGACGGTCAGCGGGTCCAGCAGGATCGAAGTCGCCTCGTGGCGTCCGCCTCCCCACCGCTGCCGCCGGTCGATCAGCTCGTCGCGCGCCAGGCACAGCAGGATCAGCGGTCCGCGCACCCACTGCGTGAGGTACTCGATCAGATCGAGCATCCCGTGGTCGGCCCAGTGGATGTCCTCGAACACGAGCACCAGCGGGTTGCGCAAGGCCATCGCCTCGATCACCGAGCGCACCGCCGAGAAGAACACCTCTCGCATGCGCTGCGGGTCCTCGCTCTCGGACTGCGAGATGTCGAGCGGCGCCTCGATGCCCAGCAAGCGCCCGATCACGGCCGCACGGCGCTCGGGCGGCTCGGCCAGCTCACCGGAGACCTTCATCAGGGAGTCGACCGCGGCCAGCAGCTTGGCCCACGCCTCCTCCGTGCTGTCGCCGTCCAGGATCCCGGCCTCGGCGCGGATCACCTCGGCCAGCGCCCAGTACACGATGCCCGAGCCGTAGGGGAGGCAGCGTCCCTCGCGGAACGTCGGCGCCGGGTCGCGCTGCCCGAGCTGGCGCTCGAGCTCCTGGCGCAGGCGTGACTTGCCGACGCCGGCCTGACCGAGCACCGTGACGAGGTGCGCGCGGCGCTCGCGCTCGACGCGGTCGTAGACGGAGCGCAGCAGGTCCAGCTTGTCGGAGCGCCCGACGAGCGGAGTCTCGCCGAGGCTCGAGCGCCGCGCCGAGGCCTGGCGCGCGAGCACGCGCTCGGCCTCCCAGGCCGGGACGGGCTGGGCCTTGCCCTTCAGCGTGAGGGGCTCGAGCTCCGTGTACGTGATCGCCTGGCTGGTCGCGCGGAACGTGCGCTCCCCGACGGTCACGCTGCCCGGCTGCGCCGCGGACTGCAGGCGCGCCGCGACGTTCACCGTGTCGCCGATCACCGTGTAACCGTCGCCGACCGCGCCGGCGACCACCTCGCCGGTGTTGACGCCGACGCGCAGCGCAAGGTTCACGCCATGCGTGGCGCCGAGGCTCTCGTTGATCTCGGCCATCGCGTCCTGCATGCCGAGAGCCGCCCGCACGGCGCGCTCGGCATCGTCCTCGTGCGTGACCGGGGCGCCGAACACGGCCATCACGTTGTCGCCGATGTACTTGTCGACGCGGCCGCCGAAGCGATCGACCTCCTCGCCCAGCCGTCGCAGCGCGCGATCGACGAGGCTCTTGACGGCCTCCGGGTCCATGCGCTCGGCGACGGCCGTGTAGCCCGACAGATCGGCGAACAGCACGGTCACCTGGCGGCGCTCCTCGGGCAGGGCGGCAGCAGCCGGCGCGGGCGGAGGCGGCGCGGCGGGTGATGCGTCCCCCACCAGTGAGAACCCGCAGTTCATGCAGAAGCGGGCCTCGCCCGGCGCCGGATTACCGCAGTTGGGGCACGTCCGTGCGAGCGCGTTCCCGCAGGACATGCAGAACCGGGCGCCCTCCGGATTGTTCGTTCCGCAGTGTCCGCACGCAATCGTCCCCATCCTTGCAAGATACGCCATGTGAGCAGGGAAATCCGTGCGCTTCCGCACAGACGGGAGCGCCCCGCCTGCGGGTGCCTAGAAAGAGCCGCGCAGCTCGCGCGTGAGTGCGGCGATCGCGACCGAGAACAGCACCGTGAAGAGCACGATCGCCCAGGCTGGGCCGCTCTCGGCGCTGCCACCGAGGTCGAAGACCGGTGACCCGGACTCCGACATGATCCCGCTGGCTTGCGTGAAGGTCCCGGCAGGCGAACCCGCCGCCCCCCCGACGGGCACCGCGCCCGCGGAGATCAACTGCGGCGCGAGGTTCCCGATGCCGGCCGCGTCGAAGGGACCGACCACGGTCGCGGCGCAGTCGGTGGTCTCCGCCGCGTGCTGAAGACGGTCGAGCGCGCGGCGCTCCGTGTTGCGAACGGCCTGCCGGGAGAGCCCGAGCCGGCCGCCGATCTGCAGCCGCGTGAGCGGCGCACCGTTCACACCTGCGCGCATGGAGATCACGCGACGGTCGACAGCGGGCAATGCGGACAGGCATCCCTCGAGCTGACCGAGGACGGCGTGCAGCTGCGCCGGACCGGCGCCCGCGAGCATCGTCGCCAGCGAGCCGCCGGCCGTGCCGTCGGGGCCGACGGCACGACCCGGAGCGCCACCGCCCGCGGCGCCACCGCCCGCGGCGCCACGGTCCTCGCCCGCGCCGCCGGTGACGTGTCCGATGATCCGCTCGACGGGGCCGGCCGGACCCGCCGGCCCGCCGCCGGACCCGGCGCCCGCGCCGCCGATCAGCTCCGTCGCCTTCGCCGGGACTTTCCCGGTCGTCTGCTTGATCTGATTCGTCGCCAGCGGGACGGTGTCTGTCACCGCACCGATGGTCTGTGGAGTCTGTGGAACGGCCTTGGGGGGGGCGCCGGAGGTCTTGGGGGACGTCTTTGGCGTCGTCTTGCGCACCACGTCGGTGACCGGCTTGGCGACCTCCTTCACGACGGGCGGGACGCTGGGCGCCGGCGTCGCGACCCGTGGCGCAGGTGGCGGTGCGGGCGCCGTCGAGGGGACGCGCACCGTCGGGCTCGGGACCGTCACCGGCGCGGCGGGCAGGGTCACCGCGGTGCCCGGCACCGTCAGCGCGAACACGTTCATCGCACCGCACGCGAGCACCGCGGCGGTGGCCGGCAGGCACAGCGCTGCGATCCGCTTGAGGCTTCCCATCCCCATTGCGAGCCGTGTGTACCTCGGCCGCCGCTTGCCTAAACGCCCGGCGGCAGGGCGCTTACCGCTCAGGCAGCGCGGCGTGTGGGAGCGCCGGTGGGATCGGTGCCGGGGGGCCCGGCCTCCTCCCGCAGGGCATTGAGTCCAACGGCGAGGCGCTCGCGCAGCGTCTCCTCGAGCGAGGCCTCCGGCGGGAGCGCGACGGCGATGCGGCGCACGAGGAATATGCCGCGCGCCACCAGCTCGTCTGCCTCGGCTTCGCTCGCGGGAGCCATCCCACGCACGACCTCACGGACGTAGGTCTCCACATCCGCGACGTCACGCTCCGCATATCTTCTGGCGAGGAATCGTTGCATGAGGCGCAAACTAGAACTCGGGCCCGACGGAAACTTCTTCCGCGGGCGCACCGGTACCCCTGCCGACACGGGGCGAAACGCGCCAGGCCCTGCAGTGGTCAGGGCCGCGCGGTCGCGCGGTCGTAGCCGAACAGCTCGATCGCGTCCCCGAGCCGGCGCTCGCATTCCTCGATCAGCGCGGGCTCGAGGTCGCGCACGTAGCGTCCGATCGAGGCCTCCGGGTCCGGGGTCGTACGGTGCTCCGACATGCGCGGTGACGACCCCTCCGAATGGGCCAGCATCCGTCGCACGGCCGCGTCGCCCGCGTCGAGGCCGAGGTACTCGAGCATGCGCGTGAGGGTCTGGGCCGGCTCGCGCATCAGGTCCTCGTAGCGCACCAGGTGCGCCCCCGCGCCCCGACGCTGCCAGCTGTCCGCAACCGAGGCGATCCGCCCTTCGAAGACCTCGCCGATCCAGCGCACCAGGTCCGCGGGCGGCGGTCGCACGGCGCGCTTCGCGTTCGCGGCCAGGACCGAGCACAGCACGTCGCGCGGGTCGCGCACCAGCACGACCTCGCGGGCGCCGGGATACAGCTCACAGGCGAGGTCCGACACGATGTCGTTGCGCATCTTCTCGGCGAAGTATGCGACGCGCTCCCGTTCCTCGCGCGCGGCCAGCCGCGCGTACAGCAGGTCGATGCGCGACTGAGCGAACGCCGCGATGTCCTCGACCGCCGCTCCCGCCAGCCACGCCTGCGTTTCGGCGTCGCCGAGCGACCGCGGCCGCGGATCGCGCCGGCCGAGCCACCAATCGCCGTTCAGGTCGCCACCGGGCGCGACCTGCCGCATGAAGCTGTCCGGGCGCGCGAGGTTCCGCAGCACTTCGATCCAGTACGTGACGACGCGCGGCTCCTGGTCGAACGGCGGCCACGCCAGGATCTCGGGATGCCCGGCGAGCATCTGCACGAGGATCGTCGATCCGCTGCGCCCGGGGCCGGTCACGATCAGCGGTTGCATGCGTGGCTCGAAGGCCGTCTCGAGCCGTGCCCGCCTGCCGGTGATCGCTCCGACGCGCGCGCGGCCGCCGCCGGCGAAAGCCGCCCACACTCCGAGCTCGAACTCGGAGCGCAGGTCGAGTGCCCCGAGCGTCGCGTAGAAACCGCTCGACTCCGCTCCGGGCAGGTCCGGTCGCGCGGCGGCCAGCGCCGGCCGCAGGGCATCACACGGCGCGGTGTGGATCACGCCGCCGGGCCCCTGGAAGTCGACGTGGGTGACGACGTCGCCGTCGCCGACGGCGGCGCCGCGGA
The DNA here is from genome assembly GCA_963816975.1 of uncultured Solirubrobacterales bacterium. GTDB lineage: Bacteria > Actinomycetota > Thermoleophilia > Solirubrobacterales > JBBDJG01 > DASRIA01. Next base: position 198,560 of record CAWFMD010000004.1, read on the forward strand.
CGTCCAGGGACCAGCCTTCGGCGGCCGAGACCCCGTCCGGCCCGGGGCGCGGCTTGTCGATCGCCCCGTACAGCAACCCGGGCGCCGCAACCGGATCCGTGACCTCCCGCACCTCGATCTTGCCGTGCATCCCGCGAACTACTGTAATCCGCCTGTCCGCCGCCTTAACAGGGCATTCGCCGGATCTTCAGGAACCGTTCAGGTTCGATTTCTATCTTTCACCGCACTCCTCCCCCTCCCCAAAGAGGCAGAACCCCAAAAGCGGCCGCCCGAAAGGGCGGCCGTTTTGGTTTGCGGGTCCGCGCGGGCGGCGGCGCCTACGGCGCGAAGGCGTTGGCCACGGCCGCGCGGCGCGTCTTGGCGACGGTCCAGCCGTCGTGGTAGATCACGGAGGTGCCGGACACGTCGGGGTCGCGGTAGATCCCGATCCGCGCGTGCGAGCAGACGTCGTCCGCGGGGCAGGCGGGGTCCGGGTGCCCGGTGGGAGCCTTCTGGGTGTGCGTGTAGATCCTGTTCTCGATCACCCGGTGCCCGAGGTCGAGGGTCGGCGGGATCTGGCGCAGGCCGAGACCGTCCGGGTCGTACCAGGTGGCGATGAACCCGACGCGCGGGTCGGTGGAGAAGCGGATGTGCTGCAGCCACCTGACCCAGCGGCCCATCACCATCGGGACCTTCCACAACGAGCGCATCGGCCCCGACTCGCAGTGACTGGCCGCACTGTTGCGCAGCGCGAACACCGTGCGGCTGGAGACGATGCCCAGCGCGGGCGTGCCGCACGAGCCGAGCTGCTTGATCTGCATGATCAGGCCGCCATCGTTCTTGAACGACACGGGCGCGCCGTCGGACGCGAACGAGAAGTTCAGCGGCAGGAAGGTCTGGAATGCGACCCATGCTTCCTGTCCGTCGTGGAACAGCAGCTGGTGGTGCAGGCGCTTCGCCTCGGTGTTGCCGTTGTCCAGCTCGCAGCGCTCCCCGTAGGAGTCGTCACCGTCGTGGACCTCGATGCGGTAGGCACGCCGGCCCTGCACAGCCCCGGCCGTGACCTGGTCGAAGCGCGAGCGGTCCTCGCAGCTGAAGCTGACCCACTCGTTGTTGTCCGGCCAGCGCTTGCCCGACAGCGAGTCGTCCCAGGGCTGCTCGGCATCGCCGGTCCACAGGATGTCCTCCGGGCTGGCGGGCGGAGGCTTGGGGTCGGGCGTCGGCGGCGGTGGCGGTGGAGTGGGACCGGGCGGCGGGCTCGGTGACGGGTTCGGCGGCGGGCTCGGTGTCGGTGACGGGCCCGGGCCGGGGTTGGGCACCGGCGCCGGTCCCGGCTCGGTCTTCTCGTCGGCGAGCAGGCCGACCGCGTCGAAGTACAGGTTGCGGTCGCAGGTCAGCGGCTTGGCCGGTGTCGTCGTGTATGCGTCGGCCGGCTCGTGGTAGTCGTTGTCGAAGACGACCGCGAGGGTGTGGTTGCCGGGCGCGATGTCGACCGGCGCGGCGGTGTAGCCGTTCTCCTGCACGGAGGTGGAGAGCACCGCCACGTCGTCGATCTCGACGACCATGTGCGGCCACTGGTCGCCGCACTTCGGGCCCGAATCGGCCTTCACCACGAGCTTGGTGGCGCGCCGGTCGAGGCGCACGGACTTCTCGACCCGGCCGTTCGTGTAGAAGACCGTGACGGGCTCGACGCGCTTGCCGCTGACCTTCGACGTGTCCTCGCCCTGGATGATGTCCACGACGGTCTCTGCGCCGAATGCCGGCACCGCGATCGCCGCGAGGACGAGCGCCAGCGGCCAGCCATAGCGGAATATCCTGGAGCTTCGCAAAGCGGGCCTCCTTGCGGTCCCTGCCCGTCCGTGTTTGCCGGGCTTCCCTGCCGGCGAACAACCGAGCGCTTTGGGTTGCGGCGCCTACCCTGGCCCGCGCGAAGGCGGCACCTTAGCCCATCTCGGGGACGCCGTGTGCGGGGGGTGTCAGGGCGGCGCGGGGGCGGTGATGGGCGCAACTGGGCTCGAACCAGTGACCCCCAGCTTGTCGAGCTGGTGCTCTCCCAACTGAGCTATGCGCCCGCGGAGCGGAGTTTAGCTGCGGTGCTAAGGGACGGGCGCGGCCGGGGGCAGCGCCGGCTCCGGCGCGGCCGGAGCGCCCGCGCCGATGCCCTTCGCGCGCATCGTGTCCTCGAAGGTCTCACGGCTCGTGTAGCGCGGCGTCCAGTCGAGCTCTGCCTTGATCTTCTCGTTCGACGCGATCCAGGGGTGCACCAGGAACTCGATCTGGCCGGGCGGCGCCTCCACGTTGGGCAGGTGCAGCCGCCAGGCGACCTTCGCGATCCGGCGGTAGAGCTTCAGCGACATCCTGCGGGTCTTCAGGCCCGCGATGCGGGCCGCTTCGGAGAGCTTGATCGTCCCGTCCGCGGTGAGGTTGAAGATGCCGCCGCGCCGCTCGCTGACGAGCCGCGAGATCGCGTACACGACGTCCTCCTCGTGCACGAACTGCCAGTCGGGGTCGTGGCCGTCGAGCAGCGGGAAGAACGGGCTCGTAGTCCAGAAGCGCACTATGTAGTTGTCGACGTTCGGTCCGAACACGATCGTGGGCCGCACGATCGTCATCACCCGATCGGGATGCTGAGCCGCCCACAGCTGACACAGGCGGTCGATCTCGGTCTTGTCGCGCGCGTACTCGTATGCGGGCAGGCCGCGCACCGGGAACTCCTCGGCCATCGGGACCGGGTTGTCGGGGAACGCCCCGTAGGCGGTCGTGCTGGACGCGACCAAAAGCTGGCCGACGCCCGCGGCCGACGCAGCCTCCAGCACGTTGTGCGTGCCGTTCACGTCGATGTCGTACATCGCGTGCTCGTCCCGGATCGGGTTCAGCACGAAGGCGAGATGGATCACGGCATCGGGACGCTCCCGCTCGAACAGGTCGCGCATCCCCCGGTCCCGGATGTCCATGCTCACGAAGCGGGTGCGCGAGCGCGGCACGGCCGGCGGCTTGATGTCCAGGTTCACGACCTCGTTGTCGTCGCGCTCGACCAGGAGGTCGGTGAGCCGGCTCCCGATATAGCCCGATCCGCCGGTGATGAGGTACTTCATGTGCCGCCCTTCCGCTCGCTCGCGCTCGGAAACTTAACCCAAACCCAACACGCGTGGTGCAACATCAGGCAGGTCTGGACGTTCCTTTAGGAGAGCGACGGAGTTCGCGGCGCTCAAGTAGGCCGCTAGGCCTCCGATACAGATGAAGGAAGAACCGACGGGCCGGTGCGCTGTCTGTGGACGCCGGTGGCACGTTCTTTCGGATCAGAGCGGGCCCCCGATCTTTCTCGGGGGCCCCTCCATTTGGGGAGCCTGCGCGGTGGGGGGCGCTCGGTCGGCGCCCGCTGAGTCAGCCCGTTGCTCGATCACCTCGAGGCGAGCGCACTGTCCGTAACGAGGGTCCGAGTAGGGTAGCCAACCGATGGTGGCGCAAGGGAGCCTGAGAATCCTCCCGCTCGGTGGGCTCGGGGAGATCGGCAAGAACATGAGCCTGGTCGAGTACGACGGTCGGATCGTCGTGATTGACATGGGGCTGCGGTTCCCCACGGCCGAAATGCACGGCATCGACCTCGTCCTGCCGGACTTCACATACGTCCGCGATCGGGCGGACGCAATCGAGGCAGTCGTCATAACCCATGGCCATGAGGACCACCTCGGTGCGCTCCCCTGGGTCGTGGGCGAACTGCCCGCATCGGCGCGTTTCCCGATCCTGGGCCGAAAGCTGACGATGGCGATGGCACGGTCCAAGCTGGACGAGCACAAGCTTGCCGAGTTCAAGACAACAGCTATGGATCCGGGCGAGGTGCGGCGGGCCGGCCCGTTCGAGATCGAGCTCGTCCACATGACCCACTCGATTCCCGACGCCGCTGCCGTCGCTGTCAAGTGTCCGCTTGGGACAGTCCTGTTCACCGGCGACTACCGCTTCGATCAGAGCCCGATAGACAGCCGGCCCGCCGACTTTGATCGTCTTGCCAGGTTCGGTACCGAGGGACTGCTGCTTCTGTGTGGCGATTCGACCAACGCCGACCGCGCGGGCTTCGCCCAGTCCGAGTCGGTCATCGGTCCCAATCTGCGTGACCTGTTCAGCCGTTGCCGCGGGCGCATCATCGTCACGAGCTTTGCCTCCAACATCCATCGCGTGCAGCAAGTCGTGACCGCGGCTGAGGCGCTCGGGCGGCACGTCGCGCTGACCGGGCGGTCCATGATCAAGAACGTGAAGATCGGACGTAGTCTGGGCCACATCACCTTCGACCACTCCACCTTGGTGGACCCCCGGGACATGGACTCGCTCGCCGACGACCAGCTGGTGATCGTGACCACCGGTTCTCAGGGCGAGCCGCTCTCCGCGCTGCGCCGGATGGCCTACGGCGAGCACCGGCAGATTCGCCTCAAAGGCGGTGACACGGTCGTGTTCAGCGCCACACCCGTTCCGGGGAACGAGCGCGCGATCAATGAGACCATCGATCGCCTCTTCGACATTGGCTGTGATGTGGTCACTGCCGGCGATGCGCCTATCCATACGTCGGGCCACGGGCATCGGGAGGAGCTCAAACTGATGCTGAACCTGACCAAGCCCAAGTACCTCATGCCGGTGCACGGGGACTTCAAGCGAATCCGGTTCCACGCCGAACTGGCCGAGGCAGTGGGTATCACCGAGGACAGGATCTTCAAGGGGCGTAATGGGCTCCCGCTGGAGATCGATGCGGAGGGGGCACGTTTCGGAAAGCCCGTGCAAGCCGGCATGGTGTTCGTCGATGGGATCGACATCGGCGATCCATCCGACGCGGTGATGCGGGACCGCAGCGCCCTCTCGAGCGACGGCATCATCTTCGTCGTAGCGACGATCTCCGACCAGGAGGGAAACAGTCTCGCCCCGGCAGAGGTGCTCATGCGCGGCGTGCCGCTCCCGGGTGACGAGCAGGAATTCGTCAAGCGGGCTCGCAAGGTTGTGGAGGCGTCCCTGGATCGCGCTGCCGCTGAGGAACTCCGCGAGGTCGAGCTCCTGGAGCAGGTGTTGCACGACGACCTTGCGCGATTCATCTACGACGACCTGGGGCGAAGGCCGATGGTTTTGCCGCTGGTGATAACGGTCTGACCGAAACCGGCGCAGGGCTGTTCCGGGGCCAGCGACAGAGCGGAGCGTCAACCCCAGCGGGCTAGAATCGGCACCGTGGCCGGTTCGCAGACAAGCAGGTCCCCCTCCCAGCTGATCGACGCGAGAATCGAGGAGCTGGGCGACTGGCGGGGCGAGCTGCTCAGCCGGCTCCGCACCTTGGTCAGGGAAGCCGACCCCGAGGTCGTCGAGGAGTGGAAGTGGAGAGGGGTTCCGGTGTGGTCACACGACGGAATGATCTGCACGGGCGAGACCTACAAGAAGGTCGTGAAGATGACCTTCGCCAAAGGGGCGGCCCTGGAGGATCCTGCGGGCCTGTTCAACTCCAGCCTGGAAGGGAACACGAGGCGTGCGATCGACTTCCACGAGGGCGAGAAGATCGACGCGAAGGCGTTGAAGGCTCTCGTGCGCGCCGCCGTGGCGCTGAACAAGTCCAAAGCCCGGCGCTGATCCCCAAATCGAACCGGACCGGAGCGCGAGCCGCACGGACCCTCAGCCGGACTGAACGAACCGCGTCGCCGTTACGAGCTCCGGCGTCGATGACCTAGCCTCTTCTGCACATGGCTGGGGTGGTATGGACCATCGTGTGGATCGGCGTCGCGGGGACGGGTGCCGCGATTGTGGTGGGCCGTAGGTCTCGACCTTGGGTTGCGGCGGGCGTTGCGTATGTGGTCGGCGGTATCGGATTCGCGGCCTACTTTTCGATTGAGCTCACAGGAGCATTCGATCCCCCGATCGACGACACTGCGACCAGCGTTGCTGGGTGGTTCGGAGGTATCGGCTTTATTGCGCTCCTCGCGGCGGCCACCCTCACGCTTGTGGCGGTCGGGCGCAAGTGGCGGCACCACTTTGTCCTTCTGTTCGCGTTGATGACCCTGGTCGTTGCAACAGAGCAGTTTTGGACGTCGAACTGGGCGGCCCGTACAGGCGATGTGCCAACGCGGTGCTTTGACACGGGGCACGGCGCCGGTCCAAGAGCAAGGGTCCAGCGGGTTCCGCCCGGGGTGCTTTGCCGCGACGGCGGTAGAGAGGTATTCGTACCGGCCGACGGGATCTGCTGGCTGGCACTCATGGCGTGGTCCCTGTTCTACGCCTTCACCCTCAGCTTCCCGGTACTCGGTCTCACGTGGCTGGTCCAACGGCAACGTAAGCTCGCGCTGCCCTAGGTGCGCGCCAGGGAGAGGTTCAGCGAATGCTCCAAGCCGTACGCCGGACGCGGGAGCGGCGCTTCGATCTGATGAAGCGATTGACGAACTCAGGTGCGCCCTCGCAGGCTTTCGGCTCGGACTCCCTGAGCCAACGCCCGTTCTAGGGGTCCTCAACACACCCGACATTCCGCTAGAGGCGACGACCGGAATCGAACCGGTGTAAAGGGCTTTGCAGGCCCCCGCGTAAGCCACTCCGCCACGTCGCCGGGCGGGGCGAAGGTTAGCGGCCGGTTGCGGGCTCCAAGTGCTCGGCACGCAGCACACGCATCACGGCCAGCACCGCGATCGCGGCCATGATCACAGCGCTGGCGACGCACCATTGACAGATGGCGTCGATCACGAACAGCTCCAGGTACGTCAGGTACGCGCTGAAGCCGGCGCCACTCAGCGCGATGCCGGCGGTCGCGAGGCGGGCAAGCTCGCCGGGGACCAGCAAAGTCGCCAGGATCAGCGCGTACCCGATCAGGCCCAGCAGGGCGACCGGGACTCCGACCAACTCGGCGTAGTCGGAGTTCTGCACGCGCTCGCAACCTCCACCGGTCACGCAGATCGGCGCCACGTCCTGGTAGTGCACCCAAGTCAGATAGGCCGCGACGCCCAGGCCGGCGAGGCAGAGCGCGACCATCGTCCCGCGCGCGCGGCGCTCGCTCACTGCCCGATCAGGCGATCGAGCGGAGCGGTGAAGGAGCCGGCCTCCAGGGAGGTCACCTCGAGCCGCCGGGGGCTCTGACCGCGGCGGGCGGCGAAGAAGGTGGGAGTCGCGTTCACTCCGAGCCGCTGCGCCCGAGTCTCGTTGGCCGCCACCGCGCGTTCCACGCGCGTGCTCGCCATGTCGCGCATCAGGCGATCGGCATCGAGGCCGGGAACCCCATCGGCCACGTCGCGGATGAAGGTGTCGGTGACATAGCCCGAGTTCTCGACGCCCTGGCTGCGGTAGAAGACCTCTGAGAACTCCCACATCTTGTCCTGGAGGCCGGCCGCGGCGGCGGCGCGCGCAGCCGGGTCCGAGTCGGGCCCGAGAAAGCGCAGGAAGTTGATCTCCATGCGCACGCGGCCGGGGCGGACGTAGCGCCGGACCAGATCGGGCAGCACGTCGGCGGCGTACTGGGCGCAGAAAGGACACTGCAGATCGGCGAACTCCGTCATCACAACGCCGGCGTCCGGACTGCCGAGCAGCTTGCCGTCCTGCGGGATGCCGGCGAGCAGCGCCGCGGCCTCGGAGCCGCCCTCGACGCGGCCGCCGCCGTCGTCGCCGGACTGGCTGACCGCGATCAGCGCGCCCACGATCAGAGCCGCCGCCAGCAGCACCGCGCCGAGTTGGAGCAGGCGCCGACGGCGCTGCGCCTCGGCGATCCGGCGTTCGGCTTCAACCCGCGACGCTTTCGCGCGCTCCTTGTCGGCAGCCCGACTGCTCACAGTTCCAGCGTACCGGCGCTGCGCGCGCGGCGATGCGGGTTCCCTACGCAACCGTTCTCCGCAGCGTCTACGGAGCCCGGATCCAGGGCTATACTCAGGCCCTTCTGCGGATGTAGCTCAGTTGGCTAGAGCGTCTGCTTGCCATGCAGAAGGTCGTGGGTTCGAGTCCCATCATCCGCTTCGCCTGACGAGCAAGGTTGCGCCGTCCCGCTGAAGCTCCGCCCGGGCACGCTTGTTTCCCGTCCGATCGCCTGCGCGATACTCCCATCGATGTCGCAGGAGAACGTCGAGATCGTGCGTCGGTTCAGCGAGCATTCGCTACGCATGGATTGGGACGCGATCGTGGACCTGGTTGATCCGAGCGTCGAGCAGCATGGGACTGTCGGAGGCATGGATGAGGGCCGTCTCGTGCGCGGCCTCGGCGAGATCAGGCAGGACTACGAAAGCGTCGAGCAGACTTGGGACGAGCATCGAATCGAGCCTCAGGAGTTCATCGACGCCGGTGACCAAGTAGTCGTCTACCTGCGCGAGTACCAGCGCGGCAAGCGGAGCGGCATTGAGCTCGTGGTCGACACGGCGGTCGTCGTCGATGTGCGACACGGGCGCATCGTCCGGATCCAGGGATACATGGACCGCGCGGCGGCCCTCAGAGCCGCAGGTCTCTCGGAGCGGGACGGTCACGCCGACTCTTCGACCTGCTGAAATATTCGCCGGATGGAGGATCGCAACGCGGAAGCCGTCGCGCGCTGGGCGCAGGCCGCCGGCCGCGGTGACGTCGCCGTGGACCTGTGGCACCCGGAGGCCGTGATCGTCAATGCCGAGGGCTGGGCGGTGGAGGCCACCTACGAGGGACACGACGGCGTGCAGCGGTGGTGGGCGGACATCGCGGAGGCCTTCTCCGATGTCGTGATCGCGGTCGACGGCATCGAGCGGCTCGACGCCGACACGTTCCTGACCGAGCAGCGCCTGACCGGCCACTTCCGGACGACGGGAATCCAGATGGACGCGCCTTGGGCCTCGGTGGTGACCGTCCAGGACGGGCGCATCAAGCGTGCGGAAGGCTTCATGTCGAGAGCCCGCGCGCTGCAGGCACTCGGGCGCGCCGTGGACGAGTGACAGCAGGCCGCCTCGATGGACGCGTCCTGATCGGCTGACCCGCAGCCGATCGGGCCCGCCACCGATCCTCGGCCTGGACCATAATGTGGCGCGGGGATGACGCTCGGCCGCTCAAGAGGCACCACCGGCGGCGGTGGGCGCTCGCTCCCCCGGGTGATGCTGGGGCGGCTGCGCTGGAGCGTGCGCGGGCTGATGCCTGTCACGAGCCCGGTGGTGATGGCGCAGGCGTTCGCCTACCTGTACGGGATCGGCGCAACGCTCGTGCTCGTGACGCTGCTGCTCCCGCACGACCCGGACCGCTTCGTCCCGGGGCTGGTCGCGCCGGCGTTGATCGCGTACGTGGTCGCGGCGCTGATGCTGATCGGCTTCGAGCGGATTCCCGGATGGGTCTTCCATTTCCTGCCGCTGTGGGGCTCGGTCCTGATCACGTCACTCGTGTACTCGGGCGGCGCGGACGCCGCCGTCGCATACTCGACGATCTACTTCTGGGCGGTGCTGTCGGCGTTCTACTTCCTCGACCTGCGCTACGCGGCGGCCACTCTGCTGGTGACCGTGGCCGCCTATGCGGGCGCCCTGGTCGCGCGCGCGGACGCGGCCGATCCGGCGCTGAACTGGTTCGGGGTGGCGGTCACGCTGACCGTGGCCGGCGGCCTGATCTCGCTCCTGCGGCAGCGCAGCGAGCGCCTGGTGGCGCTGCTCGGTGAGGCGCAGGGAGTCGCGCACATCGGGAGCTGGGAGTGGCACGTCGCCTCGGACGAGGTGGCCTGGTCGGACGAGCTGTACCGGATCCACGGGCTCGAGAACGACGGGACCCCGACGAGCTACGAAGGTCTGCTGTTGCACGTGCACCCGGATGATCGGGAGATGGTCGACCGCACCCTCAGGGATACGATCGTCGGGCACTCCCCGTTCAGCTTCGAGCATCGGCTCGTGCGACCTGACGGAGACGTGCGCATCGTGCACCAGCGCGGTCAGGTGGTGGCGGACGACGGCGACAGGCCGGTCCGGATGTTCGGCACCACGCAGGACGTGACCGAGCGCCGCCGCGCGCAGGAGCAGTTCCGCGAGCTGATCGAGTCGGCGCCGGACGCGATGGTGATCGTGAACCAGGAGGGCACCATCCAACTCGTCAACGCGCAGGCGGAGAGAGTGTTCGGCTACACACGCGACGAGCTCGTCGGCGCGCCGGTCGACCTGCTCGTGCCGGAGCGCTTTCGGGACTCACACCCGCTCCACCGCGCGGGTTATTTCGATGATCCGGCGGCGCGACCGATGGGCGCGGGCCTGGAGCTTTGGGGACTGCGCAAGGACGGAACGCAGTTCGCGGTCGAGATCAGCCTCAGCCCCCTGGAGACGGAATCAGGCGTGCTGGTATCGAGCTCGATCCGCGACATCACGGAGCGCAAGCGCGCCGACGTGCTACAGCGCAGCTTCGTGCCCGAGCGGCTCCCCGAGATCCCCGGCATCAGCCTCACGGCGCGCTTCGAGCCCGGCGGCACCGGTGTCGACGTGGGCGGAGACTGGTACGACGTGCTGGAGCTCGAGAGCGGACAGATCGGCGTCGTGATCGGCGACGTCGCCGGGCGTGGCATCCAGGCTGCCGCGCTGATGAGCCAGCTGCGCAACGCGCTGCGTGCATATGCATTCGAGCAGCACCCCCCCGCGGCCGCGCTCGAGCACCTCAACCGGCTTGCATGGCGCCGCGAGGGCGTGGTGATGGCGACGCTCATCTATCTGGTGCTCGATCCGGCCACCGGCCATCTGCGGATGTCGAGCGCCGGGCACCCGCCGCCGCTCCGGGCGCTGGCGGACGGGAGCACCGTGTACCTCGTGGATGGGCGCTCCCTCCCACTCGGCGTCGCGCGCCAAACCACGTACAGCGAGGCCGAGTACGAGCTCGAGCCGGGCTCGACGCTGCTGCTCTACACGGACGGGCTGATCGAGAAGCGCAGCACGCCGATCGACGACGGCCTCGAGCTGCTCGCGAAGGGTGTCAGCGCCAACCCGGATGACGACCTGGAGACGCTCTGCGACCGCCTGCTCGCGAGTGTCTCGGGCTCGGAGGACGACGTGGCGCTGCTCGCGCTGCGGTCCGTGCCGTTGGCTCCCGAGCGGATGGAGCTGACCCTGCCGGCCGAGCCGCTCGAGCTCGGCTCTCTGCGCCGCGCGCTGCGCCGCTGGCTCGCGGAGTGCCAGGCGAGCGAGGCCGAAAGCTACGACATCATCGTGGCCTGCAACGAGGCATGTGCAAACGCGATCGAACATGCATATGGTCCCGGCGATGCGTCTGTGCAGATCGATGCCACCTTCTCCGGGGACGAGGTGGCCATCAGGGTCCGCGACTCCGGTCGATGGCGGGACTCACGCGGCAACAACCGAGGCCGCGGGCTGGCGCTGATCGAGACCCTGATGGACTCCGTGAACATCGTCACCGGCCCGCAGTCAGGCACTGAGGTTTCCATGAAGCGCAGGCTGAAGGGAGCGCAGGATGGCGCTTGAGCAGCTCGAGCTGGAGCACTTGGACAAGGTCGTGGTCGCACACGTGAGCGGAGAAGTCGACCTCTCCAACGCAACATCCCTGACGGAGCGGCTGGTCGATGCGACGCCGAACTCCGCGACTGCCCTGGTGCTCGACCTGTCGGGCACGCAGTACCTCGACAGCTCCGGCGTGCGGATGCTCTTCGAGCTGGCTCAGCGGCTGCGCAACCGCGGTCAGGAGCTCGAGCTGGTCGTGCCGGACCACTCCAACGTGAAGCGCGTGCTGCTGCTCACCCAGGTCGAGCGGGTCGTGCCGATGTCCACCTCGGTCGCGGCGGCCGTCGGCGAGTAGCTACACGCCTCCGGGGCGAAGCGGGATGGCGATCTGGTCCACGACGTCCAACTTGCCCTTGCGGACCCGGTAGATGTCATAGACGCCGGCGGTCGCGTCACCCTTGTCATTCAGCTCGATCGGTCCCGACACGCCCTCGTAGTTGATGTCCTTGCCGGACTCCAGCGCGCGGATCGCCTGGTCCAGCTCGAGCCACGTGTACTTGCGCCCCGGGGCCGCGGTGATTGCCCGCAGCTCGTCCTTCATGTCCTCGCCCTTGGTCGTGCCGGCCGCGACCGCCGAGAGGTAGCAGAGGACCACCGCGTCGAACTCCTGGGCGTCGAAGGTCTGCCGGTTGACGCCGCCGACGCGCTTGAAGGCGGCGTCGAAGGCCTTCTGTGCCTTTCCGCTCGCGGGCGCCGAGATCGCCACGCCGCTCAGTCCGTTCGTGACCGTGGGTCCGACGATCGGCAGGCGTGGATTGGCAAGCGAGTCCGTGCCAAACGTCTTGCGGGGCGCCCAGCCCGCCTTCTTGTCCTTCAACAGATCCAGCCCGATCTTCACGTACGTATCGACGAAGTCGAAGAACACCCAGGCGTCGGGCTTTCCCTCCAGCAACTGTTTCGCCTGCTCGGTGAAGATCGTGGAGTCGGGCCGATAGCTGACCGTGCGCCCGATCCCGCCGCCCTTGCTCTTCCAGGCCTGCTCGAAGCGCTTGGCGAGCGCCTTGCCGTACGTCACCTCCATGAACCCGATGTTGACCGTCTTGCCCTTGGCGCCGCCCTTCAGCCGGCGCGCCATGTACTCGGCGAGCGCTTCGGACTGCAGTGTGTCGGGCGGCACGATGCGGTTCAGGTAGCCGCGGTCCCTCACGCTCGAGATCTGTATCGCGCCCGCAGAGGGTGTGATCTGGAGCGTCTTCTTCGGCGTGGCGACGAAGGCGCCCGCGCGGGCGGCGTGTCCCGAGCCGAACGGCCCGGTCAGGCACGTCGATCCGGTCTTGACCAGCTTCTTCCCCAGGTCGACCGCCTGCTCGGGATCGGACTCGTAGTCCACGTTGTGGATCTGCACCGTGTGCCGCGCGCCGGCCTTCGCGGCCGCCTTGCGGATCTCCTCCGCGGCCACGTCTGCGGCGCGCTGCGCCGGCTTGCCGAACGGGTCGAGGAAACCCGTCAGGGGCAGCAGGTTCCCGATCTCCAGATCGAGCTTCTGCGGTCCGGTGGGCTGCGCGTCCGACCCACACCCGCCCAGCACCGCGAGCGCGAGCACCGCGGTCGCCGCTGCGAGCGCCCTCATCTGCGGCCTGGGCCCGGCGGCGCGGCCTGGAGGGCCTCGCGCAGCGCCCACAGCAGGCGGTCCGTGGCGCGCCGGTCCCGGATCGCGGCCCGCACGCAGTCGGCGTCGCCGAGCGGCTCGCCGTCCGCGACCCGCACGCGGGAGGCCTCGAGGCGCGCCGCGAGGTCGGTACCCGGCACCTCGTGCGCGCGGATCCACAGGAAGTTGGCCTGGCTGTCCGGCACCGTGACCGCCATCGTCGCGAGCGCGTCGAGCAGGCGGTTGCGTTCCTCGATCACGCTTGCGCGCCGCCGGCGGATGTCGGCGTCACCGACCGTCAGCGCCTGCCGGACCGCAGCCTGCGTGAGTGCGTTCACCCCCAGCGCGGGCGCGAGCGACGCGAGCAGGGACGACGCGGCGGCCGATCCGACCGCGTAGCCCGCACGCACACCCGACAGGCCGTAGATCTTCGAGAACGAGCGCAGCGCGACCAGCCGCGGAAACGCCTCTACCAGCGACATCACGGAATCCCGCGGCTCGACGTCCTGGAACTCCACGTAGGACTCGTCGACGAGTGTGTGCACGTGATCCGGAAGCCGCGCGACCAGGTCGCCGATCCCGGCCGAGGGCGCGTAGGTGCCGGTCGGGTCGTTGGGGTTGCACAGGATCACGACGCGGGTGCGCGGCCCGATCGCCGCCAGCACCCGCTCGGTGTCGAGCATGCCTGCGGGCAGGGCCGGCTGCACGAGCCGCGCGCCCGCACGCGAGACGATCGCTGCGTAACGCGCCCGGGAGGGGCGCGGCACCACGACCTCGTCGCCCTCCGACGCGAGCAGGTACACGGCGCTGCGGATCAGCTCGGCAGCGCCGTTGCCGAACACGATCTGGCTGGAGCGGATGTTGTGGCGCTCGGCCAGCAGCCGGCGCACCTGCCCGGCCTCGGAATCCGGATAGCCGTTGAGGCGGCCGCGAGCCTGGTACACGGACGCCCCCACGACCTCCGCGTTCGGCAGCTCCGGCCACTCCGTGCCGGAGAGGTCGAGCATCGGAACGTGCTCGAGTGCGAGCGCCTTCTCCTCCGCCCGCCGCGCGCGCAGACCCGCGTTGAACTCCGACTCGTCGATGTCGTCGAACTGCTTGTAGTAGTCCAGCAGGCCCATGTGCAGATCGACCGGCCCGCCGCTAGCGCGGCGCGATTTCGGCCCCCGGGCCCTGGATCACGAGGAACCAGATCAGGAAGGCGATGCCGGCGACCGCCATGCTGATCACGAAGATCGCCTCGAGCGCGCCCTTTTCCTGCTCGTGCCCGCTTGCGCGGCGCACGATCTTCCAGATCCGGTCGAGCCGCATCGCGATCGCGAGCGTGCCCAGGATCGTGGTGAGCATCCCGGCGAACGCCAGGAGGATCGCGAACCCGATCGAGTTCGTCTCGTGGTAGAGCTGCGAGCCGAGCCACAGCCAGGCCGCGGGCTGGGGGCCCCACAGCGTCGCGCACAGCAGCACCTCGACGACCAGGATGCCGCCGGCGAGCACGCCGTCGAAACGCCGGCGCGTCGCCCCCGCGGCGGCCGGCTGCTCGCGATAGCGCAGCGGCGCCGTTCCGGGGCGACGGCCGATGAACAGGCCGCCTGTGTCAGTCGGGTCGTTCTGAGCCATAAGGTCACATCGGACCCCGCTCCCTGCAGCGGCAGGCCCGACGTCAAGTTTAGGCGAGGGTGGGAGCACTCAGGTCAGGTCGTGGGCGCGCCGGCGTCGATGGCCTCGTTCACGAGCTCGTCCGCACGCTCGTTCTGGTCGCGCGGCACGGACCTCACCTGCCAGCGCTCGAAGCCGCGCAGGGCGGCCATCGCCTGGGCGTGGAGCGGCTTCAGGTCTGCCTTCTTGACCCGGTACTCCCCGGTGATCTGGCGGGCGACCAGCTGCGAGTCGTTCACGACCTCGACCTCACGGGCGCCCAGCTGGGAGGCGCGCGCGAGCCCCAGCAGCAGTGCCCGGTACTCGGCCTCATTGTTGGTGGCGACGCCGATGAAGTCGTTTGCGCGCAGCAGCTCGCCCCCCTGCGGGTCGGTGATCACGACGCCGATCCCGGCCGGGCCGGGATTGCCGCGCGCGCCGCCGTCGACGTGGACGACCACCCGGTCTGGTGCGACACCGGCCTCGATGGGCCTGCGCCTACTTGAGCTCGGTGCGGGGGAACATCCCCGGCCGGCGGCGACGCCGGTCGCGGATCATGCGCTGGCCGCCGCCCGTGGAGCCGCGCTCACGGCGCTCCTCCTTGCGGCGGTCGATGATCACCTCGACGCCCGAGTCGTCCTTGTAGTAGTCGGCCAGCCTGTCGAACAGCTGGTCGGCGAGCGGCTCGGGTATCACGCAGTAGATCATGGGGAATCCTTCGCCACTATAGGGGGCGCTCCTCCCCATCGCCAGCGCTTTCCGCGTTGCCGGCAGGGCCGCCCTCCCCCTCGGCGGTGGTGCCCGCGCCGAGCGCGATGGTGCCGTCGTCCGCCATCTGGCAGTTCCAGTCGCGTGCCGCGGGGGCCAGCTCGTCCAGCTCGTGCCCCTGACCACGCAGGCGCACCGGATCGCGCCCGTCCGAGAGGTCGACGTTGAACTGGTACCAGGAAAGCTCCCACGCGACCGTCAGCACGACCTCGGCCGCGGAGGCGCCCGAGGTGGCCGCCCCCGTTTGTGGGGGCCCGAGCGTGCGCGCCAGGCCGGCGACCGTACGCGGGTGCTCGGAGGCGTTGAACAGCTCGAGGGCACGGCCGATCTTCAGCTGCGCGTTGGTGGGCACCGCCTTCACCTGGCGGGGGCTGCGCGGTCGCGAGCGGCGGATCAGGTTGCGCAGCGGGGCGGGCTCCGGGTCGGGCGCGTCGCCGTTGGCGGCGCGGCGCGGCGCGGGCTCGACCGAAACAGGCGGACGGTCGTCCTCGGCGCCGCGCGCGCGCCGGCGGCGCAGCAAGCCCCGGCGCTCGGGCGGACGCTGTGGGCGGGCCGGCATCTCGGGCGCGGCTGCTTCGCGAATCCAGCCCTCGTGCTGTGCCCGGGGCGCGCACAGCTGGCATACGAGCCGCCGCTCGCGCGAGGGCGTCAGGTACGGCTCGGCCTGCTCACCCTTGAGCATCGTGCGATGGCACACCTCGCAGGAGATGTGGTCCTCCGTGATCGGGTTGATGTTGACCCTGTTGCGCATCAGGTGCTCGCCGCCACCCGCATCATGCCTTGGCGGTGGCCTCCTCCTCGGTCGTCGCGGCCGAGATCACCTTCTGAGCGAGATGCGCCGGCACCTCCTCGTAGCGCGCGAACTCCATCGTGTACTCGCCGCGGCCTCCCGTGATCGAACGCAGGTCGGGCGCGTAGTGCAGCATCTCCGCCATCGGGACCTCTGCCTTGATCTCGGTCATCGCGCCCTGCGGCTCCATCCCGAGTGGGCGCCCGCGGCGGCCGTTGAGGTCGCCGATCACGTCGCCCACGGCGTCCTCGGGCACGACCACAGCAGCCTGCATGATCGGCTCGAGCAGCGTCGGCTGTGCTTGCTCCGCGGCCTTCTTGAACGCCATCGAGCCCGCCACCTTGAAAGCGTTCTCGGACGAGTCCACCGAGTGGTAGGAGCCGTCGTAGAGGGTCACCCGCACGTCGCGCAGGGGGTAGCCCGCGACGACGCCCGAGCGCATCGCGTCGACCACGCCCTTCTCCACGGCGGGGATGAAGCCCGTCGGGATCACGCCGCCCTTGATCTTGTTGACGAACTCGAAGCCCCCGCCGTGGGGAAGCGGCTCGATCTCGATGTGGCAATCGCCGAACTGGCCGCGGCCGCCGGTCTGCTTCTTGTAACGGCCCTGGGCCTTGGCGGAGCCCTTGATCGTCTCCTGGTAGGGCACCCGCGGCGGCTTCAGGGTGACCTCGGCGCCGAAGCGGTTCTTCATCCGATCCACGATCACCTCGACGTGCATCTGTGAGAGCCCCGCGATGATCTGCTCCCCGGTCTGCGGATCGCGGTGGAAGTCGATCGTCGGGTCCTCCTCCTGGAGGCGGCGGATCGCGCTGCCGATCTTGTCCTCGTCTCCCTTGGACTTCGCCTCCACGGCGAAGGCCATCACCGCGCTGGGCAGGCCCAGCGGCGGCATCGTGATCGTCGACTCCTTGCCCGCGAGCATGTCGCCGGAGTGGGTCTCCTTGAGCTTCGCGACGGCACCGATGTCCCCGGCCCCGAACTCGTCGGCGTGGCCCATCTCCTTGCCGTGCGGGACCAGCAGCTGGCCGATCCGCTCCTTCGCGTGGGCGCGCCCGTTCGTCAGCTGCGAGTCGTGCTTGACGATGCCCGCGAAGACGCGGAACAGGTTGATCCGGCCGGCGAACGGGTCGGCGAGCGTCTTGAACACATATGCGATCGGCTCGACATCGTCGTCCGGCGCGATCTCGACCTCGTTGCCCTCGGCGTCGCGCGCCTTGACCGCCCCCTTCTTGGCGGGCGAGGGCAGGTCCTGCACCAGCGCGTCGAGCAGCCTGTCCGTGCCGAGGTTCTTGGTGGCGACGCCGCATGTCACCGGGAAGATGCTGCCGGCGGTGACGCCGTCCTTCAGCGCGGACACGATCTCGTCGTGCGAGATCTCCGCCCCCTCGAGATAGCGCTCCATCAGGTCGTCGGAGTTCTCGGCGACCTCGTCCATCAGCTTCTCGCGGTATTCCTGGGCCTGGTCGGCGATCTCCGCGGGAATCTCGATCTCGGTCGCGCTCGACCGGCCCGCGCCCGAGTACTCGTAGGCCTTCATGTCGATCAGGTCGACGATCCCCCGCATCTCGTGCTCGGAGCCGATCGGGATCTCGGTCGCGACCGCGTGCGGGCCGAAGGCGTCCTTCAGCGAGTCGAGCGTGCGGAAGAAGTCGGCGCGCTCGCGGTCGAGCATGTTCACGAATACGAGGCGGGCGAGGCCGCGCGTGGCGGCGCGCTCCCACAGGCGCGCGGTCGACACCTCGACGCCCATCACGCCGTTCACGCAGAAGACCGCGCTCTCGCAGACGCTCAGCGCGCCCAGCGCGTCGGCCACGAAGCTCGGATCACCCGGGGTGTCCAGGAGGTTGATCTTGCGGTCCTCGTACTCGAACGACGAGAGGCTCGCGGAGATCGACATCTCACGCTGCTGCTCGTCGGCCTCCGAGTCGGAGACGGTACTGCCGTCGGTGACGGAGCCGAGCCGGTTGATCACGCCGGCCTCGAACAGCAGGGCTTCGTTCAGCGACGTCTTGCCGGACCCGCGGTGGCCGACGATCGCGATGTTCCTGATGCGCTGAGCGCCTTTGTGCGCCACCAGCTATCTCCTCTCCTCGAACGACACCACGAGGGGGGATTCTAGGGGTGGCGCCTAGGCTTCGACTTCGCTCTGCAGCCTGGCCTTCAGGCGCAGCACGGCCTTCGTGTGGAGCTGCGAGACGCGTGACTCGGTGACGCCGAGGACTTCCCCGATCTCTCGGAGGGTCAGGTTCTCGTAGTAATACAGCGCGATCACCAGCTTCTCGCGTTCAGGCAGGCGCGAGATCGCGTGCGCGAGGCGGTCCTTCAGCTCGCTCACGCCCAGCTCCTTGGCCGGGTCCACCGCATTGGGGTCCTTCATCGTGTCGAGCAGCGAGACCTGGTCGCCGCTCGAGTCGGACACCGTCCACAGCTCGTCGAGCGCGACCACCGTCGAGTTCGAGATCTGGAGCAGGCTCTCCCGGAAGTCGTTCACGGATATGTCGAGCTTCTGCGCGACCTCCTCGTCGGTCGGCGCGCGGCCCAGCTCGTGCTCGAGCTTGGTCTGGGTGGCCTCGATCTCGCGGGCCTTTGCGCGCACCGAGCGCGGGACCCAGTCGAGCGATCGCAGCTCGTCGATGATCGACCCCTTGATCCGAGCGACCGCGAAAGTCTCGAACTTGATCTCGCGGCTGAGGTCGAACCGCTCGATCGCGCCGATCAGGCCGAGTAGCCCGTAGGAGATCAGGTCGGCCTCCTCGATGTGGCCCGGTAGGCCGCTGGACATGCGGCCGGCGACGAACTTCACGAGCGGCGAGTACGCGAGCACGAGCGTCTCCCGGGCCTTCTCGTCCCCGTCCTTCTTGTAGCGGGCCCAGGTTTCCTTCAGGTCTTGTTGCCGTACTCGGGTGTCCATCGGGGAGGGGGCCTACGCCCGCGGATGACTCCGGCTGTACTGGCGGCGCAGCCGCGCTGACTCTACCCGAGTGTAGATCTGGGTAGTGGAAACGCTGCTGTGGCCCAGCAGCTCCTGGATCGCGCGCAGATCGGCTCCGCCTTCCAGGAGATGCGTGGCGAAGGAATGGCGCAGCGCATGCGGAGAGGCATCCGACGGCAGGCCCGCGTTGCGCAGCCACAGGCGCAGGCGCCGCCGCACATCCGAAGGCGACAGGCGCCGGCCGGCCTTCGACAGGAACAGCGCGGGCTCCGCGTGCGCCGCGTGCGGGCCCTCCTGGGCCAGGGACGGGCGTCCTGTCGACAGATAGCGCTCGAGCGCACGTTGCGCGGGCTCCCCCACCGGCACGATGCGTGTCTTCGAGCCCTTGCCGGTGACGCGCAGCTCCTCGGCGTCGAAATCCAGGTCGCCGTCGTCGAGATTGACGACCTCCTCGCAGCGCAGGCCACACGAGTAGGTCAGCTCCAGCATCGCCCGGTCGCGGGTCTCGAGCGGCGTGCGTACCGGGATGCGATCGAGCAGCGTGGTCAACTCGTCCGTGCGCAGCAGCTTCGGCAGGGGCGCCTGGCGGCGGGCGTGGGATACGAGATCGGCCGGGTTCTGGGACAGCTGACCGCGTTCGACCATGTGCTTGTAGAACGCTCGTATCGATGCGAACTTGCGCGCGACCGAGCGCGCCGAGAGCGTGCGGGCCCCCTCACGGGCCGTCCCACCGAGGTGCGCGGCATAGCGGCGCAGCAGGCGGTAGTCCACCGCGCCCGGCGCGACGCGGTCGCCGGCCCAGCGCGCCAGCTCCCCCACGTCGCCGCCGTACGCGCGGCGCGTCTTCTCCGCCATGCCGCGGGTCGCGAGGCTCTCGTCGAACCGCGTCAGCGCCGATCGCCAGGCGCGCGACAGCTCTTCCTGGACTGCGGGCGTATCTACCATGTGCGCGGGATGTCTCGTTTCTTAATCAACGTCGATTCGGGCCGGGTCGCAACGCACTCCATGCTGGTCGAGGCCGGCGAGGCCTCCGACCGCGAGCCCCCCGGCCTTCCCTGGCATCCGCTCCAGGGTCCAGGTGACGCTTCCACAGCCGTGTACGTGGTCCTGCGCAAACGAGTCGAGGGCCGCGAGCGCAGCGCATGGATCGGCACGCTCTGTATTCGCTACGGCGACCGTCAAGCCTCTTTGGAGCGGGCGGGCTGGGAGGAGGTCAGCGTCGACCAGATCCGAGCCGGGGCATGACGCGCCCGCAGGCGGCGCTACTGGATGTAGACGGGCGTCTGGACCGGGACCTCGTCGTACAGCTCCTCGACGTCGGGTATCGCCATCCGGATGCAGCCGTGTGAAGCGGCGGTCCCCAGGGAGTTGATCGCGTCGGTGCCGTGGATGCCGGCCCCGTCGTAGATGCCGAGCCAGCGAGCCTTCAGCGGGTTGTCCGCGCGGCCGCCGGGGATCACCTTGCCGGCGAGGTCGCCCGCCCAATCGCTGTTGGGCACGTGCCAGGCCGGGTTCTCCGCCTTGTTCTGTACGTGGTACAGGCCGGACGGAGTCTCGAGGCCCACCTGGCCGACCGCGATCCGGTAGGTCTTCGCGAGCTTCAGGTCGCGGAAGTAGCGCAGCTGGAACGCACCGCGGTCGACGGTCACGACGTGCGGGTACTTGCCGGCGAGCTGCGCGGTCGTGACCTGCGGCTGCACGACCTTCACCCGGCCCCGCACGGTGCGGGCCCTGCCGGTGGCGACCAACGCCGACTCCACGTCCTGGGCGAGGCGCTTGGCATCGAGCTTCAGCCCTGTCTGCGCCGGGATCGCGGGGAGGCTGGCCGTCTGGAAGCTGACGTCGGCGTCACGCGGAGCCCGGTTCACCTGGCGCCGTACGCGGCGCACGAAGCGCTTCACGGCCACCTGGGAGTAGCTGACGCGCGCCTCCACGCGTTTGTCCACCTCGCCCCCGGTCAGTCCGCGCCACACGCGCGCCGGCAGGCCGCCGTCGCGGCTCACCTCGAGTGCCTCGTCCACCATGCCGTCCACGTCCGCCACCAGATGCGCGCGCGCCGCCGTGAGCTTCAGGCGCCGGCCTGCGGCGGCCACGCGCACGGGGCGCTCGAGGCCCGGCCCCAGCCTCTCCCGGAGCTTCTGGGCGGCGGCGTCCGCGCGCATGCCGCCCACGTTCACGGCGGCGACCGTGACGCCGTCGGCGATCAGGTCGTCGCGCGTCGTGTCGTAGCCGTAGGCGGCCACCGCCAGCGCGATCAGGAGCGCGACGGACAGGACCGCGACGATTGAGGCTCGCTTTCGAAGCATGGTCTGGTGGTTCGTCCCGGGTCGAGGAAAACCCCCGCAAACGAGCCATTCAATTTAGAGTACGCGGAACCGGACCAAAAGGTTCACGGTCCGCTCGGCCGTCAAGTTGCGCCGAGTACCGCCCCGTCGCCGTGCGCGGGATCGCGGTCCCGCACGCTGGGGCTCCACCGCAGGAAGTCCTCGACCTCCTTCTCGTAGCGGTAGGGCTCCTGGACTCCCTTCAACACCGACCCCAGCCGCAGGTGCTCCCCGAACTTCAGCACGGTGTCCCGGGTCGTGTGGTCGTAGGCGAACCCCGCTGCCCTGAACCTGCGGTTGTCGAGCCCGCGGCCGTAGCGCAGCTGGAGCACCATCTCCGGAGGCAACCGGAAACCGGCACGCTTCAGGACCGAGGCGGTCAGCCCCGTTCCCCACGGAGGCAGCACCGGGAGCGCCGGCTTGCCGAGGAGCCCGATCACCTCGGTCAGCGCCAGCACTCCGTCGGGCGCGATGTTGTAGATGCCGGGCAGGTCGTGCTTGACCGAGAACTCCAGCGCGCGCACCACGTCGTCCGCGTGGATGAACTGGTAGCGCGGGTCGAAGCCGGCGATCGTCGGGACCGCCGAGAGCCCGAGCAGCCGCGCGTGCGAGGTCCAGATGTCCGGGCCCAGCACATTGCAGAACCGCAGCCGCGTGACCGCGACCTGCGGGTGCTTGTCGCCAAAGTCCGAGACGGACGTCTCCGCATCGACGATGTCGCGCTTCAGCGGCGTGCGCGGTGCATGATCGCGACGCATGTCCTCGGTGAAGAAGGCCGGGTCGTCGCGACCGGTCCCGTAGTAGTGCGCGGAGCTCTTGAACACCAGCTTCCGCACCGGTGAGTCCGGCCCCGAGCACCCGGCCAGGATGTTCAGCGTCCCCATCACGTTGTTCTCGTGCGCGAGGCGGGGCGCCGTCGTTGCGGAGTCCACCACCAGCCGCGTGTCGACCACGGTGTCGATCTCGGCGGCGCGCACGATGCGCCGGATCAGCGCGTGCTGGTTCGAGACACGCACGAACTCGGTGCGCTCGAGCTCGCGGGTCGGGTCCTCGGAGTCGACACCGACGATCACGTCCACCTCGGGATCGCGCTCGAGGGCCTGCGCGAGCCGTCCCCCCCAATAAGTGGACAGCCCGGTGACGAGTATCCGGCGGCTCGAGGGCATCGGCGGCATCTTGCCAGGAGCCATCCCCCGAGGCGTTCAGGCCCGTGGATAGGATGCCCTCCGTGCCGCGGGAGAACACCAGGAAGGGCGTCCGGTCCAAGGACGCGATCCGCCGCTCGGTCTGGACCGCCATGGAGAAGGAGGGCGTCGCCCGCTTCCCCGGTGCGCAGGAGCGGATCCCGAACTTCGCAAACGCACGGGGAGCCGCCGAGCGCCTGGCGCGCCACTCGGCCTGGAGGAAGGCCAAGACCATCAAGGCCAACCCCGACGCTCCCCAGACGCACTCGCGCCGCCTGGCGCTCGAGGAGGGCAAGATCCTCGTGATGGCCGTGCCACGGCTGCGCGACGACCATCCCTTCAGGCTGCTCGACCCGGGGCGCCTCACGAAGGTGAAGATCCGCGAGGCCGCGACGATCAAGGGCGCACTGCGGCACGGGGAGGTGATCGACGTGGACCAGGTGCCGAAGCTCGACCTGATCCTGTGCGGGTCGGTCGCGGTCAATCTGAAGGGGGCGCGGATCGGCAAGGGTGGCGGGTTCAGCGACCTCGAGTACGCGCTGCTCGCAGAAGCCGGCGCGGTGTCGGAGAAGACGACGATCGTGACCACCGTCCACCCGCTTCAGATCATGCGGGAGAACCTGCCCGTCACCACGCACGACATTCCGGTCGACCTGATCGCCACGCCGCGCGCCGCGATCGACGTGGAGCGCGCCTACCAACGCCCCCGGGGCATCCTGTGGGACCACCTGCAGCCGCCGCAGATCCACGAGATCCCGGTGCTCGAGCGCATGGGCTACGCGTGATCGGGCGGGCCGTCCATGCCGCCCGCGGTTAAGCTGGATCGAGTGAGCACGACGCCCACCAGGCGCAGAGAGACGAGCCCGGGAACACCGCAGCTCGCGCCCTTGCCCGACGGCTACGGACCGGACGGGCGGTCGGCCTGGCTCGACATCGATTGGCGCCGGCACCTGCGCGCGACGTCGGTGCACGGAACTCGCGTGAACTACGTCGAGCTGGGCGCGGGGCCGCCGGTCGTCTTCGTCCACGGTCTTGCCGGCTGCTGGCAGAACTGGCTCGAGAACATTCCCCACTTCGCCGGCCGGCACCGGGTGATTGCCGTCGACCTGCCCGGCTTCGGCGAGTCGGACCTGCCCAACGAGGACATCACGATCCCCGGCTACGGCCGCTTCGTGGATGCGTTCCTCGGCGCGATCGGCGTGGAGCGTGCGACGGTCGTGGGAAATTCGATGGGGGGCTTCATCTCCGCCGAGGTCGCGCTCAACCATCCGGGCCGGGTCGAGAAGCTCGTGCTCGTATCCGCAGCCGGCCTCGTGACGGTTCCACCCCGCCAGCTCGCCCTGTCACAGCGAGTCGCCCCCTTCTTCCATCTCGTCACGGCGCGCACGGTCGCGCGCCGCGAGCACTGGGTCCGTCGCCGCGGGCTGCGCCGGATGTTCCTCTACGGTGTCGCCCGCCATCCCGACCTCCTCCAGCCCGAGCTCTGCTACGAGATCGCAAGTGGTGCCGGAAAGCCCGGATTCCTCGACGCGTTCGGCGCAATCCTCGACTATGACTTCCGCGAACGCCTGTCGGACGTGCAGCATCCGACGCTGATCGTGTGGGGGCGCGACGACCGGATCGTGCCCGTCGCCGGAGCGCACGAGTACGAGCGGTTGATCGCGGGGTCGCGCAAGGTCATCTTCAAGGACACGGGCCACGTGCCGATGATCGAGCGCCCGCACCGGTTCAACGGGCTGTTGGACGACTTCCTTCAGGGAGCCGTCTAGGCCCGCTCCTAGCGCGTGATCGCGCCCAGCGACGCGGACGACACCGACCGCGCGTACTTCGCCATCACGCCCTTCTCGTACTTCGGGGGCGGTGGCTTCCAGGCCGCGACGCGACGTGCGATTTCGTCCTGTGGAAGGTCCAGCTCGAGGCGCCGGTTGTCGATGTCGAGCTCGATCGTGTCGCCGTCGCGCACGGCCGCGATCGGGCCGCCGTGCGGCGCTTCGGGGGCGACGTGGCCGGCCATCAGGCCGCGGGTGGCGCCGGAGAAGCGGCCGTCGGTGAGCAGCGCCACCTTGTCCCCCAGGCCCTCACCCACGAGCGCCGCGGTGACCAGCAGCATCTCCCGCATGCCGGGACCGCCGCTCGGGCCCTCGTTGCGGATCACCACCACGTCGCCCTGCTCGATGGAGCCGGCGGTGACCGCCTCCATCGCATCCTCCTCGCACTCGAACACGCGCGCGGGGCCGCGGTGCGACGTGCGTTCGTAGCCCGCCACCTTCACCACGCAGCCTTCCGGTGCGAGGTTGCCGCGCAGGATCACGAGCCCGCCGGTCTGCTTGAGCGGGTCCTCCAGCGGGCGCACCACCTGCTGGCCCGGAGTCTCCGCAGCATCGGCCGCCTCTTCGCCGATCGTGCGGCCGGTGACCGTGCGCTCGTCTGCGTGCAGCACTCCGGCGGCGGCCAGGCGCTTGGCAACCAGCCCGACGCCGCCGGCCGCGTACAGGTCGGCGGCCACGAACCGGCCGCCGGGCTTCAGGTCGGCGAGCAGCGGCGTGCCCGCGCTGATGCGATCGAAGTCCTCCAGCTCCAGCTCGATCCCGGCCTCGTAGGCGACCGCCAGCAGGTGCAGCACGCCGTTGGTCGAGCCGCCGGTGGCGGCCACCGCGGCGATCGCGTTCTCGAGCGAGTTGCGGGTGATCACGTCGCTCGGCTTCAGGTCCCACTCGAGCAGCTTCATCACCAGGCGCCCTGCCTCGAAGCACACCTCGTCCTTGTCCGGGTCCATCGCCGGGACCATCGCGCTGCCCATCGGAGAGATGCCCATCACCTCGAACGCGGTCGCCATCGTGTTCGCCGTGAACTGGCCCCCGCACGCGCCCGCGCCCGGGCAGGCCGCGTGCTCGAGCTCGGACAGGTCGGCATCGCTGATGTCGCCGGCAGCGTGCGCGCCGACGCCCTCGAACACGTCCTGGATCGTGACGTCGCTGCCACGGAAGCGCCCCGGCGCGATCGAGCCTCCATACACCATCAACGAGGGCACGTCGAGGCGCGCGAGCGCCATCACCGTGCCGGGAATCGTCTTGTCGCAACCGGACAGCGTCACGACCGCGTCGAACATGTGACCGCGCGCGACCAGTTCGATCGAGTCGGCGATCACCTCGCGGCTCACGAGCGAGGTCTTCATTCCCTCGGTGCCCATCGTGATCCCGTCCGAGATCGCAATCGTGTTGTACTCGAGCGGCGTTCCGCCGGCGGCGCGGACGCCCTCCATCACCTTCTGCGAGAGCCGGCGCAGATGGAAGTTGCACGGCATCGTCCCGATCCAGGTGTTCGCGACCCCGACGATCGGCTTGCGCAGGTCCTCGTCGCTGAGCCCGATCGAGTAGAGGTAGGAGCGCGCGGCGGCGCGCTCCGGGCCCTCCACGACCCGGCGGCTGCGGCGCCGGGTGTCGACGGTCGTCTCACGCCCGGGGCTCATGCGCTGACGGCCCCCCGCGTCGCGCGGCGCGCCTGGCGCTCACGTTCCCAGGCCCGCAGGCGCCAGAGGTCCCGGCGCACCTGCTGAGGGTCGACCTGGCGGCCGGGCAGGTGCATGTTCGCGCGCTTGATCAGGCCCTCCTCGTCGGATCTGAGCATCAGCCACTTCGCGAGCACGTCGTCGGAATCGGGCAGCCGCGGGCCGTAGACGCGCTCGTCGTGGTCCGGGAACTCGACGCAGTACTCGCTCATCAGGCTGTTCGACCCCGGCAGGTAGGCCACGATCGGCTTGTGGGGGTAGATCAGATAGCAGTAGGCGCCCGCCCCGCTCTCGTCAAGCGAGTTGCGGCCGATCATGCGGATGAAGCCCAGGTCGCGGTACATCTCCCACTCGTCGCGGTTGACGATCGAGCGCAGCAGCGCCTGTGCGCGGCGCTCGGCCCGGCGCTCCGTGCCCGGGTCGATCCGGGGCGCGCGCCGCCGTTCGCGGCGCGTGCCGTCCCCCGCGGTCAGCCGTTCCCGCAGGTGAGACAGCCCCACGAAGGTCGCGAGTGCAGCCGCGATCAGCGCAACGACGACGAATGCGAGCGTCGACACGCCGGCGCTGCGCTACCCGCCGGCGGCACGCGGGAAGAAGATCACGCGCTCGGTGCCGTCCGGGATCTCGGCGTAGTCCTTCACCATCAGCGCCTCGCGACGGCCCGTGGATCCGTCGGTCGTGGGCACGGCCGCCCACATTCCCGAGTCGAGCTGGTTGCGGAACTCGTCGATCAAGCGCTCCTCGTCCTCGGACAGCTGTGGGTCACCCTCCGCGAGGACGACCTCTCCCCTGCCCGGCATCAGACGCAGGAACTTCATGCCCAGGATTATGCCAGAGGGGTTCGCGCCCGCTCCCGCGGGACGGCTCGCGCGGCCACGCCCAGCGCGTCGACCGGGCCGGGCCCCGCACCCACGTCCTGGAGCCCGTCGCGCACCGCCTCCGAGGCGACCGCCTTCGCCGCGACCGCGGCCTCGAGTGGCGGCAGCCCATGCGCTAGGTATGCGGCCAGGGCGGAGGAATGCGTGCAGCCCGAGCCGTGCGCCGCACCATCGGGATGGCGCGGGCCCGGAATCCCGACCACGCGCTCGCCGTCGCTGAAGTAGTCGATCGTGTCCGCATCGGTGGAGTGCCCACCCGTCACCACGACGCACCGCGGGCCGAGCGCTGCGAGCGCGCGCGCCAACGCGGTCGGATCATCCGGCACGTCGCGGCCGGCTTCCTGCAAGAGCGTGCGGGCCTCGAGCAGGTTCGGCGTCACGACGGTGGCGCGCGGCAGGAGGTCCACGAGGGCCCGGCGTGCCTGCGGCGCGAGCAGCTGTGCGCCGCTCTCCGACACCATCACGGGGTCGAGCACAACGGGTGCATCCGGGATCAGGTCCAGCGCACTGCGCACTGCCGCGATGGTCTGCTCGAAGCCCAGCATGCCGATCTTGACGGCATCGACCCCGATGTCGGCCGCCACGGCGTGGACCTGGCCGACGATCGCCTCGGGCGGAATCGGAGTTATGCCCTCCACGCCGACCGTGTTCTGCCACGTGAGTGCGGTGATGGCCGTCATGCCATGCACGCCGCAGCGCGCAAACGCCTTCAGGTCCGCCTGGATCCCGGCGCCGCCGCCCGAATCGGAGCCCGCGATCGACAAGGCCCGGGGGATGCGAACTGTGCCGGATGCCATCGCCGTCAAGCATAGGCGCCGCCCGCAGCGGTGCGGACGTAGGCGCCGCCCGCGCCGCGCCGCACGAGACCGAGCAGCTCCAGCTCCGTGAGGCCACAGAGCACGTCATCCACCGCCGTCCCATCGCGCACGATCGCGTCCACGCCCTGCCCCGCCTCCACCGCCCGCAGCAGCTCCTCCAGGCGCGGCTCCAGGGGGTCGCGCACGAC
Organism: uncultured Solirubrobacterales bacterium; assembly: GCA_963816975.1. GTDB lineage: Bacteria > Actinomycetota > Thermoleophilia > Solirubrobacterales > JBBDJG01 > DASRIA01. Next base: position 226,578 of record CAWFMD010000004.1, read on the forward strand.
GATGTCGCGCGGTGGCCCGATGCCTGCCCCGTAGAGCGCGTCGAGCACATCCGTCGCGGAGCGCACCACACACGCCCCGTCGGCTAGCAGCGCGTTGGGTCCGGCCGCCAGGCTCGACGTGACCTCTCCCGGGACTGCACCCACCTCGCGCCCGCCGTCCTGGGCGAACTGCGCAGTGATCAGCGAGCCCGAGGTCGCGGTCCCCTCCACCACGACCGTCATCTGCGCAAGCCCGGCCATGATCCTGTTGCGCGCGGGAAAGCACCACTTCATGGGGCGCGTGCCGGGCGGCAGCTCGGAGACGACGAGACCCTGCTCGCACAGCCGCTTGTGCAGTCCTTGGTGTGAGCGCGGGTACGCGACATCTGCGCCCGACGGCATCACGACCACCGCCGGGCCGCGGCCTGCCAGCGCGCCTTCGTGCGCGGCCGCATCCACTCCGAACGCGAGACCGCTGACGACCGGCACGCCACTCGCCGCAAGCTCGCGGCCGAGCGCGTAGGCAACCTGCTTTCCATACTCGGACGCCTTGCGCGAGCCCACGATTGCGACGGGCATGTCCGCCTCCAGCGACTCGAGCAGCGCCGCTTCGCCCTTCAGGTACAGGGCGGCGGGCGCATCACGCTCGACCCGCAACCGCGTCGGATAGCCGCGGTGGTGGCGGCAGACGGTCCACAGGCCCGCGGCCAAGGCCTCCCGCCGCGCCGCGTCGGCATCGAATCGCTCCATGAACTCGTCGATCTGCCCGCGCTTGTGCTCGCACACCGACTTGATCAGCTGCTCGTTGGAAAGCGCAAGGACCTGGGGCACGCGGCGGCGTTCGCCGCGCGCGCGCTCGATCCACGGCACCAGCCGGCCCAGCAGCGCCGCCCGGCGGAGGCACTTCTGACATGCGCTCATGCCGGCACCCGGTACGCCACCGCCTGCGCCACGTGACGCCGCTGCACCGTGTCGCACCCGTCGAGGTCCGCAAGCGTACGCGCGACGCGCATCACGCGGTCGTGGCCGCGCATGGTGAGGGTGCCGCGGTCATGCGCGTCGGACAATGCTTGCCCCGCGGCGCCGTCGAGCCGGCAGAGGCGCCGCAGCTCGGACAAGCCCATCTGGGCGTTGCACGCGGCTGCCGTCCCGGCCAGTCGGGTGCGTTGCCGCGCGCGAGCCGCGATCACGCGCGCGCGGATCGGCGCCGACGCCTCCGGCTCGGCCTCGGCGCGCAGCTCCGCGCGCGCGGGTTGCTCGACGCGCAGCACGATGTCGATGCGATCGAGCAGCGCGCCGCTGAGCTTCGCGCGGTAGCGGGCAATCACCGGCTCCGGGCACGTGCAGTCGCGGCGCGCGGCGCCGTGGTGTCCGCAGGGACACGGGTTGCTGGCGCCCACGAGCATGAACCTGGCCGGGAACGTGACCGCACGCTGCGCCCGCGTGATGCGGATCGAGCCCTCCTCCAGCGGCTGGCGCAGCGCCTCGATGGCCGGGCGGGAGAACTCCGCCAGCTCGTCCAGGAACAGGACGCCGTGCTGCGCAAGGCTCGCCTCGCCCGGCGCGGGCGGAACCCCGCCGCCGACCAGGCCTGCGGCCGAGATCGAGTGATGCGGAGCGCGAAACGGCCGAACGCGCGCGATCGGGTCGGAGCCAAGCACACCGGCGACGCTGTGCACGCGCGTGACGGCCAGCGCCTCGTCGAGCGCCAGCGGCGGGAGGATCGACGGCAGCCGCCGGGCGGCCATGGACTTGCCGCTGCCCGGCGGTCCCACCATGAAGACGTTGTGGCCGCCCGCGGCCGCGACCTCGAGGGCCCGGCGCACCGCGTGATGCCCGCGCAGCTGGCCGAAGTCCTCGACCCCGTCGCGCGGCCCCGCGAGCAGTGCGGCCACGTCCACCGCCGGGGCGACCGGCTGCTCCGCGCCCGCGAGGAACCGCACGAGCTCCAGCAGCGACCCGACCGGCACCACCTCGAGGCCTTCGACCAAGGCCGCTTCGGCGGCGTTCGCGCGCGGGATCACGAGTGTGTCGCAGCCGGCCGCGCGCGCAGCCTGGGCCATCACGATCGCGCCCCGCACACCCCGCACCGAGCCGTCGAGGCCCAGCTCCCCGCACAGCGCGCAGGCGGCGACCCGCTCGCTCGGGACCTGCCCGGACGCCGCCAGGACCGCGGCCGCAAGGCCCAGGTCGAAGCCGGGGCCTGCCTTTCGCAGGTCGGCGGGCGCCAGGTTCACCGTGATCCGTCGCAGGGGAAAGTCGAATCCCGAGTTCAGCAGCGCCGCGCGCACACGCTCGCGCGACTCCTGCACCGCGGCGTCGGGCAGGCCGACGATCGTGAACGCGGGCAGGCCCGAATGAATGTCGGCCTCGACCGTCACGGGGATTCCGTCCACGCCGAGCAGCGAGAACGTGAGGGCACGTGCGAGCACGCCGGTGACCGTAGATGGAGATGTGTCAGACGAGCGGCGCAGTTGGTGCCGATTCGTGACCGTGCGCGGAGAAGTTCAAGTGCGTGGTGCATTACACCGTCGCGATGTCTCCCGACCGGCGCCAGATACTCGGACACCGCGGTGAGACCATTGCCGCGTGCCATCTCGAGCGCGCGGGCTGGCGCATCGTGGAGCGCAACTACCGTGTGCGCGAAGGAGAGATCGACCTGATCGCGGCCCGCGGCGACGTGCTCGCGTTCTGCGAGGTGAAGACGCTCGTCAGCCGCGGCGGGCCGGCGCGGGGCCCGGCCAATCCCCTGGAGGCGGTGGGTTACCGCAAGCAGGTGAAGGTGCGGCGCATGGCACGGACATGGCTCGCCGCGCATGCCGGAAACGGCGCACCGGACCTGCGCCTCGACGTGATCGGCATCGTCCTCTCACCGGCCGGCGAGCTGCTGCGCCTCGAGCACATCGAGGGCGCGTTCTAGCGCTAGGCGTCGATCGCGAGCTGCTGGTAGGCGATCGACTGGAACGACCGCCGGTGCAAGGCGCTGATCCCGTTCCGCGCGATCGCGGCGCGGTGCTCCGGCGTCGAGTAGCCGACGTTGGTTTCGAAGTGCCACCCGGGCAGCTCGTCGGCGATGCGGTGCATGTAGCGATCGCGGGTGACCTTTGCGACGACCGATGCGGCGGCGATCGCCGCGCTGCGCGCGTCGCCGTCGATCACCGCCTGCTGCGTGTGGCCCACGTCACCCACCCGGAACCCGTCGACCAGGCAGATGCAACCCGGCACCGCGACCCGCCGGAGAGTGTCGCGCAGCGCTGCCAGGTTGGTCACGTGCAGTCCCCGCTCGTCGATCCCGCGCACGCAGCGCGAGGTCACGGCGACCCGCACGGCGGTCCGCATCACGAGCGGATAAAGCGCCTCGCGCTCCTCGATGTCATGTGCCTTGGAGTCGTCGAGCCGCGTCAGCGTACGGATTTCGCGCGTGGTCAGCCGCTCGTAGTCGAGCAGCACCGCGGCCGCGGCGAGCGGCCCGGCCAGGCTCCCGCGCCCGGCTTCGTCGGCGCCGGCGACAAACCGATGCCCAAGTTCCCGATCGAACCGGAACAGCCGCGCCGCCGTCTTCCTCCGCCGCCCTCGTCCCTTACCGGCGGCCGGCAATTGGTCAGAGGATCCCGATTCGCTTCGGGGGCCAGTAGGTGCCGAACGCCTGCCCGATGATCCATTTCTCCGGGACGGGTCCCCAGAACCGGCTGTCGTCACTCGCCCCACGGTTGTCGCCCATCATAAAAAAGTGTCCAGCCGGAATCTTGATGGGATCCGGGAAATTGCAGGTTCCGGGTGCACACGGCCTGATGTCCGACTCCGCCTGGAGCTTCCCGTTGACGACGGCGCGGCCGTCGCGCACGGACAGGGTGTCGCCCGGAATCGCGACGATCCGCTTGATGAAGTTGACCCCGTCCTTGCCACCACTGGGCCGTGCGCAGAGCTGGTTCTCGGCGTGCTGCGCTCCACACGTGTTGTCCGCTGCGCCCTGCGGCGGGTGAAACACGACCACATCGCCGCGATCGGGGTCGCTGACCTTGTAGTTCACGCGGCTCACCAGCACGCGCTGGCCGACGTCCAGCGTCGGTTCCATCGACTCGCTCGGAATCCGGTAGGGCTTGACCAGCACCGCCTGGATGCCGAGCGCGAGCCCGATCGCCAACGCGACGATCACGACCAACTCGACCAGCGGGTTCTCCCTGATGCGCCGCAGCACGGAGCGAAAAGTGCTCAAGCGGGCTGCTGCTCGCCCTGGGGCGCCTCATCCCCCGGTTCGGCACCCTCGGCCGGGGGCTCTGCCGCCGCCGGCTCGACAGTGGCCTCAGCCTCCTCCGCCCCGGATTCGGCGGGCTCGGCCGCTGCCACAGCCTCGGCCGCCCCGGCAGGTTCGGCCGCCTCCGCGTCTGCCGTCGCCGGCTCGCTTGCGGGCGGCGCCTGCTCCGGCGCCGCCAGCATGCCGACCTCCTCCGGGCGGAAGTCGCGCATCTCGCGCAACCGGGCGGCACGCCCGATCCGGCCCCGCAGGTAGTAGAGCTTCGCCCGCCTGACCTCGCCACGACCGACGACCTCGATGCGCTCGATCTTCGGAGAATGGACCGGGAACGTCCGCTCGACGCCCACGCCGAACGACAGCTTCCGCACCGTGAAGGTGCGCCGGGATCCGCCACCCTTCTGCTTCAGCACCACCCCCTCGAAGACCTGCGTGCGCCGGCGCGTCCCCTCGACCACCTGGAAGTGCACGCGGACGCGGTCTCCCACGCGGAAGTCCGGAATTGCGCGCACCTGCTGGCGCTCGAGGGTGTCGATCATCTCGGTCACGGCGATGAAAGAGCCGCCTCGGTGCGGCGGCTCCAGGGGGAAATCAACGCGGGCGGCTGATGTTAGCGGAACGCCAGCGCCGAACCTGCTCGTGATCCCCGGACAGCAGCACGTCCGGCACCTCCCACCCGCGGTAGCTCGCCGGGCGCGTGTAGTGCGGATACTCGACCCCACCTTCCAGCGCCGGGCTGAAGGACTCCTCGACCGGGCTCTGCGCGTCGCCCAGTGCCCCCGGCAGCTTGCGGAGCACTGCGTCCGCCACCACCATCGCCGCCAGCTCGCCCCCTGACAGCACATATGGCCCGACCGACAGTGCGTCGTTGCTGAGCTGCTCGCGCACGCGCTGGTCCACGCCCTCGTAGCGCCCGCACAGCAGCGTGAGCCGCTCGACCGCCGCCAGCTCTCGCGCCACGCCATCGTCGAGCCGGCGCCCGGCCGGGGCGAGGACCGCCACGCGGCGCTCCGCCAGCATCGCCCCGGTGTCCGGCCCGTACACCGCGCGCAGCGCCGCGTCCACGACGTCCACGCGGATCAACATGCCCGCGCCGCCGCCGTAGGGGCTGTCGTCGACCTGCCCGTTCGAGAGCGGCGTGGTGTCGCGGTAGTTGAAGAGGCGCAGATCGTGCCCGAGCCCCAGCGCGTTGCGCACGTGCCGCTGCGAGTGAAACCACCCGAACCACTCGGGGAACAGCGTGAAGACGTCAATCTGCAAGGTCGCCCACGAATCCCGTGTCGATGTCGATGCGCCCGGCCCCCACGTCCACGGAGCGCACGGCGTCGCCGACCAGCGGCACGAGCAGCAACCCGCCTGCCGGCCGTGCGACTTCGAGCACGTCCGCGGCGGGGAGCAGCAGCACGTCGGCGACGGTCCCCACCGGCTCTGATCCGTCCACCACCTCGCACCCGACGAGGTCGTCCACCAGGAACTCGCCGGCGGGGATGGCCACATCTCCCCGGGGAACGTGGATCTCGGCGCCGCGCAGCGCCTCCGCACCGGCACGCCCGTCCGCACCCTCGAGCTTCACGAGGGGACGTGCCGCGGTCCCCCCGCGCCAGGCGACCCGCATCTCGCGTCCGCCCACGATCAAGCTGCGGCCGGGGTCGAGCAGCGCGAGGCGGTTGGTGGGCTCGCCCACCGTGAACGCGCCCTCCGTTCCATGCGGCCGCCCGACTCGTCCGATTCGCAGCAAGCCCGTCGCAGACCCGTCGTCCGGCTGGCCGGAGCCCGTCGCAGACCCGTCATCCGGCTGGCCGGAGCCCGTCGCAGACCCGTCATCCGGCTGGCCGGAGCCCGTCGCAGACCCGTCATCCGGCTGGCCGGAGCCCGTCGCAGACCCGTCATCCGGCTGGCCGGATGACGGTTCTTCTCTAGTCGACGATCTCGACGAGGACCCGCTTTCCCTCTTTGGTGCCACCGGCCTTCATGATCGCGCGCAGGGACTTCGCGGTGCGGCCGTTGCGGCCGATCACCTTGCCGCGGTCCTCCTCGGCAACGATCAGCTCGTAGACGAGGGTCTCGTCCTCCTCTTCGAACTCGTCCACCCGCACCTGGTCGGGGTGATCCACCAGGGTCCTGGCGAGGAACTCCAGGAGCTCCTTCAGGCGGTGATCCCCTTCGCCTTCATCAGCTTCTTGACGGTCCCCGAGGGCTGCGCGCCCTGCTGGATCCAGGCCCTGATCTTCTCCTCGTCCAGATCGATCGTGGAGGGGTCCGTCTGGGGGTTGTAGTGACCGAGCACCTCGATGAAGCGCCCGTCGCGCGGGTTGCGCTGGTCCGTCGCGACCACTCGCCAGATGGGGTTGTTGCGTGCGCCCACCCGCGTCAGCCTGATCCTTACCGCCAAGTCACACCTTTCGATCGTTCCGGGACGCTGGGAAGGATAGGGCAGTCAACGGGCTCAGGCGTCCCAGCGCACGCTGGTGTCAGCCCCCGCCGCGCATCAACTGGTCCATCGAGGGCATCTTGCCCTGCTGGAGCGAGCGCATCATCTTCTGCATCTGGCCGAACTGCTTGATCAGCTGGTTCACGGCCTGCACGCTGGTGCCCGACCCCGTCGCGATCCGCTTTCGCCGGGACCCGTTGATGACCTGGGGGCGCCGCCGCTCCTCGGCGGTCATCGACAGGACGATCGCCTCGATCCGGTCCAGCTCGCGCTCGTCGATCTTCGCGTTCTTGAGCTGTTTCAGCTGCCCGAAGCCAGGCAGCATTCCCATCAGGTTGCCGAGCGGCCCCATGCGACGGATCTGCTTCATCTGGTCGAGGAAGTCGTCGAAGCCGAACTCCTGCTTGCGGATCTTGCGCTCCAGCTCCTGCGCGCGGTCGTCGTCGACGGTCTGCTCGGCCTTCTCGATGAAGGTCAGGACGTCACCCATCCCGAGGATCCGCGACGCCATCCGGTCCGGATGGAAGGGCTCGAACTCCGAAAGCTTCTCGCCGGTCGAGGCGTACATGATCGGCTTGCCGGTGACGGCCTTGATCGACAGCGCCGCGCCGCCTCGCGCGTCGCCGTCGAGCTTCGTCATCACGACTCCGTCGAACTGCGCGGTCTCGGCGAACTGCTCGGCCACGTTGACGGCATCCTGCCCGGTCATCGCGTCCACCACCAGCAGGACGTTGTGCGGGCGCACGCGCTGCTTGATGTCGGCCAGCTCACGCATCAGGTCCTTGTCGATGTGGAGCCGGCCGGAGGTGTCGACGACCAGCACGTCACGCTCCTCGCGACGCGCCTGGTCGAGCGCCCATGCGGCGATGTCGCGCGGGTCGCGGTCGGTGCCCTGCTGATAGACCGTCGCGTGGGCCTGCGCCCCGACCTTCACCAGCTGGTCCACCGCAGCCGGCCGGTAGACGTCGCAGGCGGCGAGCGCCACGTCCTTGCCCTCGGACTTCAGCAGCGTGGCGAGCTTTCCGCACGCCGTCGTCTTGCCCGAGCCCTGGAGCCCCGCCATCAGGATCACGGTCGGCGCCTTCTGGGAAAAGGCGATCTGCCGGGCCGAGTCGCCCATCAGCGCGGTCAGCTCGTCGTTCACGATCTTCACGACCTGCTGGCCGGGGTTGAGGCTCTCCATCACCTCCTTGCCGAGCGCGCGCTCCTTGACGGTCGCCGTGAAGCTGCGCACGACCTTGAAGTTGACGTCGGCCTCGAGCAGCGCGAGGCGGATCTCGCGCATCGCCTTGTTGACGTCGTCCTCGTTCAGCTTGCCGCGCGCGCGGACGTCCGAGAGGACCGCCTGGAGCTTGTCGGAGAGTGCGTCGAACACCTGGCTACAAGGATAGGGGCGCCGGCGCGTCGCGATCGAAGGGGCCCCCGAGGTGCCGTCGGGCAACCGGCGGCGAGCCCGTCACGGCACGAACAGGCCCTGTCTGAGGAATATCTCCGTGTCCGCCGCTGTGCCAGGGTCTCCGTCGGGCCCGCCGTCGAATACCAACACCTGGCCGAGCTCCCAGTTGGAGCGCTGCCGCTCGCGGATGGTCCCGGGGACGACCGCGTCGGCCGTGGTCACGACGGAGCAGATCGAACCGGCGTTGGTCTGGGAGCTCTGCGCGCAGGGGATCAGGAATGCGAACGAGGTATCCGCAACCGTGCCCGGCCCACTGCCGCTGGCCGGGTCTGGGAAGGGCGCATTGTCCTTGTCGGTAATGCGCAGCGGTACCGCGCCCACCAGCCACCCGGTGTAGTCGGGGCGACCGAAGGCGTTCGGGGCGCCGCACAATGCGACCGCCTGGTAGCAGCGGACGTCCCGCAGGTCGGCCTCGATGCGCACGTCTGCTTCGTCGGCCGCCGTAGTTGGGTTACCGAGGATCGCTCTGAAGACGATCACGCCGGTGAACATCACTTGCGCGCCATCCCAGTCCGGGGAGCCGATCGAGGCGTTCGGGGACTGCTGGGCGGGCCATCCGGGGCTGCCGCACGAAGGAGACGCGAGCGGCGGGCCATGCCAGCGGTTCGGCGCGGTGCAGGGAATGAAGGACGGCACGAGCGCCACCCGCACCGGCGTCGCCCCCTTCGGCCGCGGGAACCCTTTGTGGATCACCGGCTGCCAGTCGGGGTCCGCCGCGTAGACGCTGCCTGTGGGGACGGTCGTGACGTTGCCGCCATCCGGGTCAGCGATCTGGAGGCCGCCCAGCGCGTACGCGACCCGCGTGCCGCTCGGCGACCAGGAATGACCGTCGAAGCAGCAATTCTCACCCTCGAAGGCGCTCGCGACTGTATCTCCGGGGCCTCCGCCGACCGGCTCCCAGACGAGGAATTGCTCGAGGTCTCCGTCCGGAACCTGGTCGACTTGGTACAGGATCCGATTCAACCCCTCCGGCGACCAGTCGGGCCGGGAGAGGCCGCAAAACAGGAAGGAGCAGCTCGCGAATTGGGACTGGTTCGTGCCGTCGGCGGCCATCGTGAAGATCTCGCCCTCTCCACCGCCTGCGTCGCGCACATAGGCGATGGACGCGCCGTCAGCGGACCAGCTCGGGCTCACGTCCGTGACCGAATTGGAGGTGAGTTGGTCAGCGCCCGTGCCGTCGGCGTTCATGATCCAGATCTCGAAGTCGTCGTCGCGGTTGCTGTGAAAGGCGATCTTGGTCCCGTCCGGAGACCAGGCAGGGCCGCGGTCCGAGGCCGGGTCATTTGTGAGCCGGGTCTGACCCGAGCCGTTGGCGTTCATCACGTAGATCTCGCTGCCCGGGCCATCGCGTGTGGTCGCGAACGCGATCTGCTTGCCGTCAGGGGACCATGCCGGCCCCGAGTCCGTCGCCACGTCGTCGGTGAGATTGACGAGGCCGCTCCCGTCCGAGTTCACGACGTAGATGTCGGTTTGGTCGCCGGCGAACGCAAGCTTGCCGTCTTCGCCCGGAAAAGCGGCGAACGCGGTCGAGCAGAGTGCGAAGAGCGTCGCGCTCGCGATCGCGCCTAGAGACCCTCGCCTCAGCATCTGAGTGCCGACTCTACGGCAGGCGGGTCCGGATGTCAAAGGCCTGTGCCCGGAAATACCCTAATTCCAGTCCTCTATTTGCTATATTCGGCCGACGCCCAGCCTCTGCCAGGAGATCGCATGGAACCCACGTCCGTAGACGCAAAGCCCAAGGGCCGCAAGGGGTCACTCGAGAACCCAGAGGTGCTCGAGAACGTGCCCGGTCACGTGATCCCGATCCTCGAGCGCGAGTTCGACGATTTCGACACGGAGGCGCACAAGTTCCTCGACGGGCAGACCGCGGAGGACCAGTTCATCGGCTTCCGGCTCAAGCAGGGCGTCTACGGCCAGCGCCAGGAGGGCGTCCAGATGATCCGCGTGAAGCTCCCGTTCGGCGGCGTCTCGCCGGAGCAGATGGAGTCCTTCGCTGACCTCGCCGAGCAGTACACGCCGCTCAAGAAGGGCCACATCACGACGCGGCAGAACTTCCAGTTCCACCACATCCCGCTCTCCGATGCGGCCAAGGCGATCCGCATGATCGGCGAGACCGGGCTCTCCAGCCGCGAAGCCTGCGGCAATACCGTGCGCAACGTGACCGGCGACCCGTGGGCCGGCGTGTGCGAGGGCGAGCTGTTCGACCCGACTCCCTATGTCGGCGCGTTCGTGCGCTATTTCGTGCGCAACGAGGTGTGCCAGCTGCTGCCGCGCAAGTTCAAGGTCGCGTTCACGGCCACCGACGAGGACCGCGCGATCACGAACATCCACGACCTCGGCTTCGTCCCGCGAATCCGCGAGATCGACGGCCGTCAGGTGAAGGGCTTCGAGATCCGCACCGGCGGCGGCACGTCGATCATGCCGCGCGTCGGAGCCCCGTTCTGGGAGTTCGCGACCGTGGACGACGGCGAGTACCTGAAGGTCTCCGAGGCGGTGCTGCGGATCTTCGACCGCCAGGAGCAGCTGCGGGCCAACCGGGCCCGGGCCCGGATCAAGTTCCTGATCGACAAGGTCGGCATCGAGGAGTTCCGGCGCATGGTCGACGCAGAGCTCGAGGGTGACTGGGTGACCGAGCGCGACTTCAACCCGGACCCGCTGCTGTTCGTCGACAACGAGCAGGCCAAGGCGCCCGCTGCGCCATCGGACTTCGGCGCCGCCAACGGCGACGCGCGGGAGTTCGCCGAGTTCGCGGCCTCGAACGTGAGGCCGCAGCGCCAGCAGGGCTTTTCGACCGTCGAGGTGAAGGTCATCCGCGGCGACCTCACGCCGGAGCAGTTCCGCGGCCTCGCCGCCGTCATGCGCGACTTCACCGGCGGCTATGCGCGCACCACCGTGCACCAGAACTTCCTGCTGCGCTGGGTCCGTGAAGAGAGCGTCTACGACCTCTGGCAGCGCCTCAAGGAGCTGGAGCTGGGTGACCCCGGCGCGCACCAGATCACCGACGTCGTGAGCTGTCCCGGCACCGACAGCTGCAAGCTCGGCATCACCAGCTCGATGGGGCTCAACCAGGCAGTGCAGCAGCGTCTCGAGGAGATGCAGATCGAGGATCCCGTGACGCGCGGCATCCACGTGAAGATGAGCGGCTGCCCGAACGGATGCTCACAGCACCACATCGCGAACATCGGCTTCTACGGCGCGGCGATGAAGGTCGGTGGCCGCCAGATCCCCGCCTACATCGCCCACCTCGGCGGCAACTACGAGGGCGGCGAGGTGGTGATGGGCACGCGCCTCAAGTCGCGTATCCCCGCCAAGCGCGTCCCCGACGCGGTCGAGCGCTGGGTTCGCCACTATGAGCGCAACAGAGCTGACGGCGAGCAGTTCAACGCATTCGTCGACCGGGTCGGTACGGACGACTTCGAGTCGCTCGTGAAGGACCTCTCGCTGCCCGTCGAGTTCACGCCCGCGCACATCACGCACTTCATCGACTGGCAGCGCAAGGACCTCTACCAGGTCGTGCGCGGCGAGGGCGAATGCGCGATCTGAGCGCCTGCTAGCAGGTCTCGGGCAGGTCCATCCGGCAGTAGAACGCGAGCATCCGACGCTGCTGCGCCGGGCTGCCGAGGTTGCTGAACGAGCCGCCGGCGGCCAGCACGGGCGGCGCCACCAGCTTGTTCCCGGAAGGCCGGTGCGAAAGCCCGAACACGCCCGCGTCCGGAGTCGGGGTCCAGTCGAGAACGGCACCCGTGCCGCGGTCGGTCTCGGCCAGGCGGCCCCGGGCGACCGGGCCGACCGTCGAAAACCCGCCGGCGACGATCGTGCTCGAAGTCGTCACCGGGAGGATGTCGTAGGCCGCACCGATCGTCGGAGCAGTGGAGTTGAGCGACGGATCCCAGGGGGTCGCGAAGCCTCCGTCCGAGGCGCCCAGCTCAGCGGCCTTGTTGCGCATGGGCTGTCCGGTCCCCGGGAGGGGCTGGCCGATGTGGGAGAAGCTTCCGCCGATCAGCAGGGTGGGGAGCTGAGCGGCAGCGGCGACCGAGTCGGCGACCGAGGTGCGCCGCCAGTAGATCGAGTGCACCGCACCGTCGGGGGCCGGGTTCCACGAGGTCGCCTGACCGCTGACGGGATCGAGCTCGGCCAGGTACGAGCGCGCCTCGCCGCCGATCGACGTGAGGTTCGACCCCCCGACGTACACGCCCGTCGTCCCCGTGGTGACGGCGAGCAGGGTCGCGTTGGAGTTCGCGTCCGGATTCCAGTCCGTCACGGCGCCCGTACCGGTGGTCTGGACCTCGGCGACCTTTCGGCGCATGGTCGAACCGGGGCCCTGGCCGAAGTTGTTGAACGCACCGACGGCGTAGAGCGTGTTCATCCCCGTACGGCCGGGCGCGAGCCCATAGACGACGTTGCTGGGCGACGGATCCCAGGCGGTGACCGCGGCCGCGGCCGCAGCGCCACACGCGGGGACGGAGAGCGCCGCGAGATTCCTGCGCGGGATCCCGTCGACGTGGGTGAATTGGCCCCCGATGTACAGGGTCCCACCGACCAGCAGGAGCGCGCGCACGGACGGCGATCCGCCGGTGGTCCTGGTCACGGCCGGCGCCCAGGTGGTGTCGACCGCCTTGCCCGCCGTGATGTGCACGACGTTGCCGGCCGCCGCTGCGCCCACCTCGCTGAACGTGCCGCCCGCATACCATCCCCCACAGCCATCGGCGATCACCGCGCGCACCTCGGCCCCGGCGGTGACGTCCGGCCACGACGTGTCGGGCAGTGTGTGATAGGTCTGGACAGCGGCAATGTCCCACTCGTGATCGCGGGTTGCGGACACGTTCCCGGCCTGGTCGGTGACCCGCACGCTGAAGCTGTGGTGGCCCGCCGCGAGGCCGGTGTACTGCTTGGGCGACGTGCACGGATCCCAGGCGCCGCCGTCGAGCCTGCAATCGAATCCGGTCGGCTGCTCCTTACCGGGCGGCTGCGCGCTCTCCGGCTTCTCCTTGGCCGAGAACTCGAACCGCGCCTCGCCCAGATGCGAGGGCGCCGTCGCGTTGAAGGTCGCCGGGTCGATCTCCATCGGCGTGGAGTCCACGGACCACTCGTAGCTCGCGGGCGTGGGATCCGCGACTGCGAGCGAGTAGGGGCTGACCGCCCGCACCTCGAGCTCGTGTGGTGCGCTTTCGGGAGCGTCCGGCACGACCACGCTGTAGGGACTCGTGCAGGTCTGCCACATTCCGCCGTTCAGGCGGCACTCGAAGTAATCGGGCCGGTAGGAGCTCGCGAAGCCGAACCATGCGGTCTGGCTCGTCGAGCGCCTCGAGCGCGGGAACGTGATCGTGGTCTCGGGGACCGAAGCGTCGATGTGCCAGGCATAGGTCACGACGTCCGAGTACACCGGCCCCGGCATGCGGGCCCTCACGCTGAACGTGTAGTCGCCGTTCACGAGCCCCGAGTACCCCTGCGAGCCCAGGCAATCGACCCACGACGGCGTCACGAAGGGTCCCTCCAGCCGGCATTCGAACGCGCTGCCCGGCTCGGAGCTCGTGAAGTAGAACCTGGGGCTGGTCGAGCCGCTGTTGTGGTCGTCGTCCGCCGGCCCGCGCGTGATCTGGACCTCGAGCGGCGCATCGCCGCCCTCGGGCGGGCAGGTGAGGCCCGCGCACGCCCGGTCGGCGACGATCTGCGCGGCCAGCCCCGCGGTCGGCGGGTCGTTGAGCGGATCGTCGTCGCCGAGCAGGTTCCTGAGCTCCAACGGGTCCTGGGTGAGGTCGTAGTACTCGCGTGACTCGATCTGCGAATAGTCCGTCACGCCGCCCGGCTCGGCGTAGGTCTGGATGTAGTGGTAGGTCTTCGTGAGGATCGACAGCCAACTGGGCAACGTGAGCCCCTCGCCGTTCTGCTCCATCAGGATGTGGTTGCGCGGGCTCGACGTCTCGATCAGGCTGCGACCGTCCTTCTCGTCGCCGGGGGTGATCCCGGCCGCGTCGAGGACGGTGGGCGCGATGTCGATCAGCGCCGCGAGGCGATCATCGGTCTCGTTCGGGGAGTGACCGGCCCATCCCGGCCAGCGCATGTAGAGCGGCACGTTGACCGAGGCGAGGTAGGGCCGCGCCTTGGCCTGGCCGCCGTGATCGCCCCACATGTAGCCGTTGTCGGAGGTGAAGAACGCGATCGTGTTCTCGTCCTCACCCAGGTCCTTGACCTTACGCATCACCGCGTCGACCGTGTCGTCGACGGACTTCAGCATCCGCAGGTGCTGCTTCCACTGCGCGCGAATCGTGGCCGCGTCGTTGAGCTCCCCGGTGCGCACCCAGTCGGGCTTGTCGGTGCGATCCGATTCGAACAGGGCCGCGGTCTCCGGGAGGGCGGGCACGTTTGCATCCTGGTAGCGGGACTCGGGCAGGAAAGGACTGTGCGGCGCATAGGGCGCCACGTACAGGAACCACGGCTGCCCCGCGGCCTCCGCCTGGTCCAGGAACTCCAGCGCCTTGTCGCGCACGTAGTGGGTCGAGTACTGCCACACCCACTTCTGGGCGGGATCCTCGTCCTCGAGCACGCACGTGGGCGAATACGACGAGTTCTCGAAGATCGCGTAGTCGTCGAAGAATGGCGGCCGCGGAGGGCCTCCCGGATCCGGGCAGTTGAGCCCCCAGTTGTTCAGGTACTTGCCGAAGATGCCCGTCCGGTAGGAGGGACTTGCCCCCTTCAGGTAAGCCTGCATGGTCTTCTGTTGCGTCGGAGCGCTCTCGGTGGTGCCGAGCGCCGTGCCGTCGAGTTGCTCGACGTGGTGGTTGTGCGCAAAGTCGCCGGTGAAGATCGACGAGCGCGCAGGGCAGCACCACGGCGTGTTCGCGACGGCGTTGGGAAAGTTGGTTCCGCCCGCGACGGTGCCGGCGCCGCCGCCGAGGTCGCCGCCGGTGTGAAACCACTTGGTCGTCTGGGGCATGACCTGCATGGTCCCGTCGAGCCGCTGGTCGTCGGTCACGAAGACGACGACGTTCGGGGCCGCAGAGGCCGCGGGCGTGAACACCAGGCCGGCGAGCACCGCGAGCGTCAGCATCAGCGCTGACAGCGGCGCTCGAACCGATATCGAGCTGCGCAATCTCCCTCCCGGAGGAAATGACCAAGAGGCGGCTCACGAACAACGGCCCGCTCCACCCCTGCCTGCGTAGACCCTACTCGTCCAGCAGCGCGCGTGCGTAACTTTGTGCATCGAAAGGCCGCAGGTCCTCGAGGCCCTCCCCGATCCCAATCAGCTTCACGGGCACTCCGAGCTCTGCGGCGATCGCGAGCGCGATGCCGCCCTTGGCGGTGCCGTCGAGCTTGGTGAGCACGATGCCCGTCACATCGACGGTCTCGCGGAAGAGCTGGGCCTGGCGAAGGCCGTTCTGGCCGGTGGTGGCGTCCACCGTGAGCAGCGTTTCGTGCGGCGCTCCCGGCATCAGCTTCTCGATCACGCGGCGGACCTTCGCCAGCTCCTCCATCAGCGGCACCTGCGTGTGCAGGCGCCCGGCGGTGTCCGCGATCACGACGTCGTGGCCGCGGGCTCCGGCCGCCTCGATCGCGTCGTACACGACGGCCCCTGGATCCGAGCCGGGGTCCGCCCGCACGATCTCTGCGCCCGCCCGGTCGGCCCACTCACCCAGCTGCTCCTGCGCGGCGGCGCGGTAGGTGTCCGCCGCGGCCATGATCACAGACAGGCCCGCCTCCTTTTGCAGGTGCCAGGCCAGCTTGCCGATCGTCGTGGTCTTGCCCGTGCCGTTCACACCGACGGTCAGCAGCACCGACGGCCGGTGGGAGACGTCGATCCGGTCGTCCCCGACTCCCGCGACCTCGGTCAGCACCTCGCGGAGGCGGCGCTCGAGGTCCTCACCGCCGGTGAGGGTGCCCTCCAGTGCCTCGCGCTCCAGGCGTGCGACCACCTGCGCAGTCGTGCGCGCGCCCACATCGGCGTAGATCAGGATCTCTTCGAGCCGCTCCCAGGTCTCGTCGTCGAGCGGGCCGCTGAAGGTCGCGCGCAGCTCGCCGCCGAGCGCCTCACGCGACTTGGAGAGGTTGTCGCGCAGGCGGCGGAAGAGCCCCCGCCCCTGCGCCTCGGGCTCGGGCTCGGCAGCTGTGGCGACCGCGCCGTCCGCCCTGATGAACACGTCCTGCCAGGTCTTGGCCATGGCGCGCGATTGTAGGGACGGCTACCCGGGAACGCCGGCGGCCTCTGCGCAGAACTCGCGCAGCGCATGCGCGAAGGCAACGTCGGTGCCCGGCTTCTCCGCACACCTGACCGTGCGCGCATCCGGAAATGCTGCGACCGCATCCTCGAAGCCTTCGCTGGTGAACAGCAGGCAGCCGTTGTGGCGGGCGAGGAGCATCGGCACGTTCAGTTGCGCGAGACGCTCCCCGATGCGCTCGCCCTCGAACGTGCGCGTCTCCCAGAAGATCTCTTCGAGCTCGATCGGCACCCGCGCGATGTATTGCTCGACGAGGTTGTCCCCGAAACCGCCCTGGCTCGCCTCGCCGCCGGTCATCCGGAAGAGCTGGCGCACGAACGTGCGTGGGTCCGTGCGGATCAGGTGCAGGCAGGCGGCGTGCACCTCCCGGTTGACCGCCGGGCGATCGCCGGTCAGCGAATTGGACAGGCGCGCGTGTCCGATCGCGATTCCCTGCAGCGCATCCCCGGCATCGACGGCGATGCGGGTGGCGGCGGCCGCACCAAACTCGTCCGCGACCACGAAGTAGGTGTCCCAGCCCCGCCGCTTCACCTCTGCGAGGCCTCGCTGTGCGACCGCCGCGGAGCCGAAGTCGTCGACACGCCGCTCCTCGCCGACGCCGGGCGCATCGTAGCTTGCGACGTCGGCCCAGGACTCGAGCTGGTCGCGAATCAGCCACTCGATCTCCGTGACCTGCGGGACGAGGAGCAGGTGTGGACGGTCCATGGCCGGCGGCTCAGGCCGCACGTGCCTCCGCCGTGCCCGGCGTCTCGGAGCTCACCAGTTTGCGCGACACGACCTTCGACACGCCGTCGTTGCCCATGCTGACGCCGTAGAGCACGTCAGCCGCCTCCATCGTGCGCCGCTGATGTGTGATCACGATGAACTGGGAGCGGTCGGAGTAGGCGCCTACGAGTTGCAGGAAGCGGTCGATGTTGCTGTCGTCGAGCGCGGCCTCGACCTCGTCGAGGATGTAGAAGGGGCAGGGGCGCGCAAGGAACACGGCGAACATGAACGCGAGCGCGACGAGCGACTTCTCCCCACCGGAGAGCAAGGACAGCCGCCGCGTGGCCTTGCCCGCCGGGGTGACCTCGATTTCGATACCGGGTGTAACGAAATCGAACGACGAGTTGCCGGATGCCGCCAGGGCGTCGTCCGGATCTGCCGAGGGATCGGCACCGTGTCCTGCGGCTGCTACAGCAGCCGGCTCGGCTCCGAAGGCGGGCTCCTGGCTGCTGTCCGCGTCGCCCTCGGCGGCGAACACGGTCTGCGGGCGGGGAGCGCTGACGCGACGCAGCCGGCCGCTGCCGCCCGGGAACAGCCGGCCGATCACGTCCTCGAAGTTGCGCGCTGCGGCCTCGAACGTCTCCTCGAAGCTCTCGCGAATGCGGCGGTCGGTCTCGCGGATCAGGCCGCGCAACTCGGCCAGCGCCGTCTCGAGGTCCGTGCGCTGCGTCTCGAGTTCCTCGACGTGCTCCAGCGCCTGCTCGTACTCGCGCTCGGCCAGCGGGTTCACGGGGCCGAGCCGCTCGCGCCGCCGCTCCAGCCGGTCGAGCCGTGCTGCGAGCTCCGCGCGCTCCTGCGCCGACAGCTGCTGCGGCGCCTCACCGGGTCCCGCGGCCTGCCCCTCACCGGTGCCGAGCCGCTGCTCGATCTGCGCGACCTCGGCGGCCACGTGCTGCTCGCGGTCGCGGGCCTGGGCGACCCGGACCTCCTCCTGCGTGAGCGCCTCGCTCGCCTCGCGCAGGCGCCCCTGCAGGTCGTACTCGCGGCGCGCGAGCTCGCGCAGCTCGGTGGCGAAGCCGTCGCTGCGGGCCTCGTCGGCACTCAGCTCCTCGTCAAAGCGCGCGCGCCATCCCTGCGCCGCCTCGAGCGCCGCGCGCAGGGATCTGCCGAGCCCCTCGGCCTCGGGCAGCAGCGCACGATCCTGGCTCAGCGCCCGCTCGAGCGACTCCACACGTGCGACTCGCTCACGGCGCTCCTGCTCCAGCCGGTCGGCGACGCGGCGCTCGACCGCGATCTCCGCCGCCACCGTCGCGCGGCGCGCATCGTCGGGTCCCGTGGCGTGCTCGCGACGCTGCTGCACCAGCCAGGTGAGCCTGCGGTCTTCCTCCTCGGCCTGCTGCTGCTCGCGCCGCATGTCGCGCCGCCGGGACTCGGCGGCCTCGCGCCGCTCGTCCGCGCGCTGCGCGGCAGCGGACGCCTCGCGGGCGCCCGTGCGCGCCTGCTCCAGCTCGGTGTCGACACGGCCCAGCTCGGCCTCGAGGTCGGCGAGCCGGTTGCGCGCCGCCAGATCCCGCCCGCCGGCGCCCAGCGGGAGCCGGCGCACCTCGCCCAGGCGCGCCTCGTAGGCGAGGCCGTCGCGCGTCACCGCGACGCCCGCAAAGCCTTCCGGCACTTGCTCGAGGCGATCGACGATCCAGGCGGCGCCCAGCAACGACTCGACCAGCTCGGCCACCTCGGCCGCGGGCCGTACGCGATCGAGCAGGCGCTCCGCGCCCGCCACCGGTGGTCCGTCGACACGTTCTGCGCGGCGGCCGCTGCGCACGAGCGCGCGACCTCCCTCCTCCCCCAGCGCCGAGACGGCGCTGGTCCCCTCCGAGAGACTGGACACCACCCGCGCGCGCAGCAACCCGCCCAGCGCCGCGGACACGGCGGCCTCGTAGCCGGGCTCCACGTCCAGGCGCGCGGCCAGGGACTCGGTGCCGCCGTCCTGGTGGGCCAGGTTCGCCCGCTCCCGCGCTTCCTCGAGGCGCTCGGCGACCGCGCCGCGGGCGCGGGCCGCCAGCTCGACGACCTCGGTCGCGGCCTGGCGGCGAGCGTTTGCTTCGGCGAGCTGAGCCTCGGCCTGCTCCAGCTCGCCGTCGGCCGCCCGGCCGTCGCCGGTCAGCTCCTCGATGCGCCGCTGTGCCTCTGCACGTTCGGATTCGAGCCCGGCCAGTTCCGCGTCCAGGCGCGAGGCGCGCTCCTGCTCGAGCTGCGTGAGCTCGGCCTCGAGCGCGGCCAGGCGACCCGCGCCGGTGTCACGCTCCTGCGCCACCTGCTCGCGCAGCGGCCCCAGCGCGCGCTCGGATCGCTCGACCCGGGCACGCAGGCCCTCGGCCGCCCGCTCGACCGACTCCAGCCGCAGCGACATGCGGTCCACCGACGAGCGCGCGGCAAAGGCGTGCGTGGCGAGCCGCTCGCGCTCGCGACCGTGCTCGGCCAGCCGTCGCTCGGAATCCTCGCGGGAGCCGGCGACGCCGGCGAGATCCGAGTCGATCCCGTCGCGTGTCGCGCGGGCCGCCGCGGCGGACGCCGTGACGACCTCGAGCTCGGCGCGCATGATGCGCAGGTCGTCGGTCAACAGGCTTGCGCGGGCTTCGAGCGACTGCCGCTCGAGTCGCATGTGCAATTCGGCGGCTTCGGCCTGGCGCTTCAGCGGGCGCAGATGCGAGCGCGCCTCGCGCTCCACGTCGAGCGCCCGGTCCAGGTTGTCCTGCGTGCGGTTGAGTTTCAACTGGGCGCGATGACGGCGCTTGCGATGCTTGGTGAGACCGGCCGCCTCTTCGATCAGGGCCGTGCGGTCGACCGGCTTGGAATTCACGATCGACTCCACGCGGCCCTGGCTGATCACCGAGTGCATCTCCTTCCCGAGGCCGGTGTCCGACAGCACCTCGAGCACGTCGACCAGCCGGCAGCGGCCGCCGTTGAGGCGGTACACGCCTTCTCCGGAGCGGTCGATCCGGCGCGAGATCGCGATCTCGGCGAACTCCGAGTCGAGCCGGCCGTCCGAGTTGTCGATCACGACCTCGACCTCGGCTGCGCTGCGGCCCTTTACCCCGTGGCCCCCGGCGAAGATCACGTCCTGCATCGTCTGGCCGCGCACCGCGAGCGGGCTCTGCTCGCCGAGCGCCCACAGCACCGCGTCGGTGATGTTGGACTTGCCGCTGCCGTTGGGGCCGACGACCACGCTGACGCCCGGCCCGAACTCGAGGCGGGTCCGGTCCGGAAAGGATTTGAAGCCCTTCAGGGTGAGCGACCTCAGGTACACGCGGACACCTCTCCTATCCCCGCGCCGGGGCCTCGTCCGCGTCGAGCGTCTCGAGCGCCGTGCGCGCGGCCTCCTGCTCGGAGTCCTTCTTGGAGCGGCCGCTGCCCGATCCGAGCGCGCGCCCGTCGACCTCTGCCACGGTCTCGAACAGCCGGTCGTGCGGAGGGCCCGCTTCGGACGCGACCCGGTAGGTGACCACGGCTCCACGGCGCGCGAGCCGCTCCTGGAGCTCGCTCTTGAAGTCGTACAGGTTCGCGATCGCGAACTCGATCTGCGGCTCGAACGCCTCGGTCACCGCCTCGGCCGTGCGCGCGAACCCGTACTCGAGGAAGCAGGCGCCGATCCCCGCCTCGACCGCCTCCGCGAGCACGCTGTCGGCGGATGTCAGCCTCTCCACCTGGTGTTCGTAGCCCGGGGGGGCGGCGGCGCGCATCCGCTCGGGCACGCCCGTCGCGCGCGCGATCTCCACGCACGACCGGCGGCTCACCGTCTGCGCGCGGATCTTGGTCAGCCGGCCGGCGGTCGAGCGGGGGAAGCGCGGGAACAGCGCGCGTGACACGGCGATGTTCAGCACACTGTCCCCCAGGAACGCCAGCCGTTCGTAGGACTGCGCGCGGTCGCCCACCCACGATGAGTGGGAGAACGCCTGGTGTGTGAGGCTCTCGGGCAGCTCGTCGAATAGGGCAAGGAGTCTCAGCGGGGATGCGGGAGCAATCGGCTACTGGGGAGTCGGGTTCACAGGCGCCTGCGCGAGCACGAAGTCGACCGTCTGGCCGACGGTCTTGATCCGCTCGGCCTGGTCCTCGGCCATGCGGATGCCGTAGCGGTCCTCGAGCTCGACCACCAGCTCGACCAGGTCGAGCGAGTCCGCCTCGAGATCCTCCTTGAACCTGCTGTCCTCGGTGATGGCGGACACGTCGATGCCAAGCTCCTCCGAGAGGTGAGTGCGGATCCGGTCGACCACCTCTGCGCGGTTCGGGGCCATCAGATATTCGTGACGCTATCAGCGGTAACGGACGCGGCGGGCCCCGCTCCCGGACTTTGCGGGCGCGCGACTCCGGCGGCCTCCAGCGCGGCGCGGGTGCGCTCGGTGACCTGTTCCTCAACCCCGCGCTCCGCGAGCGCGATCGCGCTCGCGATCGCGCGCCGCGAGGAGCCGCCGTGGCACACGACGGCCAGGCCCCGTCGCAAGCCCAGCAGGTAGGCGCCGCCGACCGATTCGGGATCGAGCTGCGCGCGCAGGTCGCCGAGCCGCGACCTGATCAGCAGCCCGCCGAGCTTCGACGCCGTGCCTGCCCGGATCGCCCCGCGGATCGCGCCCACCACCGTGCGCGTGGTCCCCTCCATCAGCTTCAGCGCGACGTTCCCCGTGAAACCGTCCGTCACCACCACGTCCGCCTGGCCGGCGACCAACGCGTCGCCCTCGAGGTTCCCGGCGAACTCGAACGGGGCGCCGGCGATCGCCGCCAGGCGCGCGTGCGCCTCGACTGCGCCGGGCGTCCCCTTCTCGGGCTCCGCGCCCACGTTCAGCAGGCCGACGCGCGGTTGCGCGACGCCCATCACGGCACCCATGAACGCAGCCCCCATGAACGCGAACTGCACGAGTTGCTCGGGACGGACCTCGACCGTGGCGCCCACGTCGATCAGCAGCGTCGGCCGGCCCGGCACCGGCAGCAGCACCGCCAATCCCGGGCGGTAGACGCCCGGCAGGCGCTTGATGTGGAGCAGCCCTGCGGCGAGCGTGGCGCCGGTCGACCCGGCACTCACGAGGGCGTCGGCGCGACCCTCGGCGACGGCCTGCGCCGCGCGTACGATCGATGCTTCGGGCTTGGCGCGCACGGCGAGAGCCGGATCCTCGGAGTTCGAGACCTCGACCGGAGCGTCGACCAGTTCAGCGACGTCGCCGAGCGCGGGGCCCAGGTCCGCGGCCGGGCCGAACACGATGCAGCGCGTCCCGCCGGACACCGCCGCCCGCACTCCGGCTGCAACCTCATGCGGACCCAGGTCGGCGCCGAGGGCGTCTACCGCGACGGTCGCGACGGCCCCTCCTCCTCGGAGGAGGCGCGTTCGGTGACGACCTGCTGGCCGTCGTAGTAGCCACACTCCGGGCAGATCCGGTGGGGAAGGCGCGGCGAGTGGCACTGCGGGCAGTCGGTCACCGTCGGCTTGGCCGCCTTGTGCTGGGAGCGGCGCTTGTTGGTGCGCGAGTGCGACTGTTTTTGTTTGGGGACCGCCATCGGCCGAGAGGTTAGCGGACGGCCTGCCGCGCCAGCTGGTGGCGGATGCGATTGCGCAGCTCGGCGAAGCGCAGCGTCTCGTAGACGATCAGCAGGGAGAGCGTGGCGGCCAGCAGCCCGAGCGTCGCGAGCGCCGGCAGCTCCAGGGCCAGCGGGACGAGTGCCACCAGCAGCGCCGCGCACACCAGGCGCTGGCGGTTGAGCGTGCGGATGTTGCGCCACCGGAACGCGACGTGCCCGAGCAGGTAGAGCGCTGTCCCGCCCAGCATCGCGACGGCGGGCACCGTCTTCAACGGGTCGTCGACGTGGCCGAGCGTCTTCTTCATGCCGAGCGCGACCAGGATCACGCCGGCCACCATCGGCAGGTGCAGGAACGAGTACGAGTCGCGCGCGATCGCGTTCTGCTCAGCCCCGACCGCGGCGCGCGTGAGGCGGCGCTCGGCGACCAGCGCGACCACGTCGAAGTACAGCCACCACAGCGCCGCCGCCACGACCACGCCGAGCACGGCCGCCGCGACCACCCCGGCGTCCACGCCGACCTCGGCCCCGACGCCGATCGCCACGATCGACTCTCCCAGGGCGATGATCATGATCAGGCCGTGGCGCTCGGCGAAGTGGCCCGGCACGAGCTTCCATCCCTCGACCCCGAACAGCAGCGGGCCCCCCATGTCCAGCACCAGCGCCAGCGCCCACAGGGCGGTCTGGAGGCCGATGTCGGCGAACGACCCGCCCACCAGCAGGGCCACGCTGAACGTGGTGCTCCCCACCAGCCCGGTGATCACGGAGTGCCGCAGCGCGGGCTCGTCCCGGCTGGCCACGAGAAACAGCGCGATCTGGCCGTAGCGCACGACGCCGTAGGCGATCGCGAACAGCAGCGCCTCGCCGGTGTACGCCTCGGGGATCGTGAGCGCGACCACGAGCAGTCCCGCCATCGCCGCGAAGATCACGAGCCGCACGGCACCCTCCTCGGGCTCGACCACGCTGGTCAGCCAGGCGTAGCCGGTCCAGGCCCACCACATCAGCCCGATCATCAACAGGCCCTGGCCCAGCCCCTCCCAGGTCGCGTTGTCGGCCATCAGGGCCGTGCACTGCGTGAGCGCGAGCACGAACACGAGGTCGAAGAACAGCTCCAGCGGCGTGACGCGCTCCTCCTCGCGGAACACCGGTGCCAGCCGGCGGGAGCGCTCGGGGACGGCCGTGGTCACGCCGGAATCATCTCAGCCCGGTCCGCCGCGCCCGCGCGGATCAGCCGAGCCTCAGGTCACGCAGCTTGGCCCAGCGCGCATCGGTCGCGCCGGCGTGGCGGTGCTCGGCCGGGTCGGCCTCGTTGAGGTTCGCGCCGCACACCGCGCACAACCCCAGGCAGTCCTCGCTGCACACCACCTGCGCGGGCATGGCGAGCACGAGCGCGTCGCGCGCCCACGTCGCGAGGTCGACGACGTCGCCTTCGACGTAGGGGCTGTGCAGCTCCTCGTCGTCGCCCGGCTGCTCGATCTCGCGCGCGTCGACCGCGATCACGGGCATCGCCTCCGTCATGCAGCGCATGCAGGCGCCCGCCACCGGCGCGTCGAATCGCAGCCGCAGCGCATATCCGGAGACGGTGCGCGACACGTCCAGCCGCGTGTCCACCGTCCCGCCGTCGACGGAGTAGGGCTCTCCCGCGAGCAGCAGCGGCGCGACGCGCACCGCGGTGTCCACGCGGCGCCCCTCGCCCGGGCGCAGGTGCAGCGTCGCCAGATCGATCAGGTCGGCGAGCGGCGGCATCCCCGCCATGTTAGCCCCGGGCGGGCCCGGTCCGGGCTACTCGCCGGCGCGCCGCAGCGAGCGCAGCGCGAGCGCCACGAAGACCGCCGCGATGCCGACCAGCGACACCACGCCGGGCCACGTCTCGGCCCACGTGACCTCGCCGATGAAGCCCTGCCGCACCGCTTCGAGGATCTGCGTCACCGGGTTGTACTTCGCGACGTCGTGCAGCCAGCCCGTGAGCAGGTCCTGGGGCGCGTAGGAGGTCGTGAACAGCACCGCCATGAACACACCGGCCTGCATCAGCGGCGCGGCCGCCTGGGTCTTGAAGCGCATCGCGACCACCACGCCGTAACAGGCGGCGACCGCCGCGAAGCAGGCCGCCAGGACCAGCCCGATCAGCAGGCCGTCGAGCCCGGGGAAGCTGACCCCGATCGCGAGGCCGACGATCATCAGGAGGGTGATCGGCATCAGCACGCGGAGGCTGGCCGACAGGACCGTGCCCGCCAGCAGCACGCCGCGCGGGGCGGGCGACGCCAGCAGCCGGTCGAACCACCCCAGCTCGATGTCGCGCGCGAGGTTCACCCCGGTGGCGGCGCCCGTGAACGCGGCGCCCTGGAGGAAGCCCACGGGCAGGATGAAGTTGATGTAGTCGTCGGTGGTGAAGCCGGGAAGCTGCGTGAGGTTCCCGAACACCGCGGTCAGGCCGCACATGAATATGGAGGGCGCCAGCACGCCCGGGATCGCGGCGCCGGGCACGCGGGCGATCTCGTTGATGCCGCGTCGCATCAGCGTCCAGGTGGTGCGCGCGTCGTAGGCGATGCCCGTCACGTGCCCTGGATCCTCAGGCGCAGGGCCCACACCGACAACGCCGCGCCGATGCCGCCCACGATCGCGATGCCGCCCAGCGCCTCCAGCGTCGGACGCAGCGACAGGTCGGAGATGATCGGGTCGCGCAGCCCGTCGGCGATCAGGCTCAGGGGGTTCCACTCCGCAATCGTCCTGGCCGGCTCCAGCAGCAGGTTCTCGGGGAAGAACGCGCTCGACAGGAACAGGATCACGAACACGATCGGGAAGATCCCCTGTGCGGTGCTGGCGCTCTTCGCCTTCAGCGCGAGCGCGGCGCCGAGGGTGCCGAACGCGGTCGCGTTCAGCACCACGAGCACGATCACCACCACGCCCCCGATGAACCCGGCCTCGATGTGCGCGCCGAAGACGAGCCCGACGCCGAGGAACCACACTGCCGAGATCGCGCCCATCACGGCGGTCGCGGCGAGCCGCCCCAGGACGAAGGAACCGCGCGCGATGGGCGCCGCGAACAACCGGTCGATGAAGCCGATCTCGATGTCGAGCGCGAGCGCGATCGCGGCGCTCACCCCGGCCAGCATCGTGGACTGCAGCATCGCCCCGGCAAGCTGGAAGTCGAGGAAGCCGTGCACGGGGGGGAACTGGGGCAGGTCCACGGCGCGGCCGGCGCCGCCCGTATTCACCGCCAGGAAGAGCGACGGGAAGATGATGATCGGCGCGAGGAACTGGGGGCGCCGGAAGGCCTGCCGCACGGACCGCCGGCTGAGCGCGGCGACCACGCGGCCCTCGTTCACGAGCCGCGCGCCAAGCCCGGGCGCGCGCAGCCGCGCGGTCGCCGCCGTCACGCCGAGACCGGCTCGTCGGCCGGCTGCGGCTCCTGCTGGTCCGCGCCCTCCAGGTGGCGGCCGGTCTTCTCCACGAACACGTCGTCGAGGGTCGGCTGCACGAGGTTGAGCGACTCGACGCACAGCCCGGCGTCGTCGAGCGCGCGCACGACCGGCGCGACGTCGGACGCGCCACCCTGCAGGCCCACCATCAGCACGCCGTTCCTCGACGGCATCGGGTCGCCGAAGCGGGCCAGCATCGCCTCGGCCGCCTCGGAGCCGCCCTCGGCGATCACGACCTCGAGGTGCGAGCTACCGATCTGCGCCTTCAGCGCGCCGGCGTTCCCTCGGCGGCCATCTTGCCCTCGTCGATGATCCCCACGCGGTCCGCGAGCTGGTCCGCCTCCTCCAGATACTGCGTGGTCAGGAACACGGTCGTGCCCTCGTTGTTGAGGCGCCGCACCTCGTCCCAGATCGCGATGCGGCTGACCGGGTCGAGCCCCGTGGTGGGCTCGTCGAGGAACAGCACCCTGGGGTCGTGCACCAGCGCGGTCGCGAGGTCCAGCCGGCGGCGCATGCCGCCCGAGTAGGTGCCGACGCGCCGGTCGGCTGCGTCGACCAGGCCCACGCGCGCCAGCAGCGCATCCCCGCGGCGCGCCGCCTCGGGGCCGGACAGCCCGTGCAGCGTGGCCTGCAGGCGCATCAGCTCGCGGCCGGTCATCAGCGGGTCGAGCGCGGCCTCCTGGAGCGCCACGCCGATCGCGCGCCGCACGCTGGGCGCGTCGCGCATCACGTCGTAGCCCGCCACGGGGGCGGTGCCACCCGTCGGCGCCAGGAGCGTGACGAGCATCCGCACCGTGGTCGTCTTGCCCGCCCCGTTGGGCCCCAGGAAGGCGTAGATCTCGCCCTCCGAGACCTCCAGGTCGATCCCCGCCACCGCCAGCACACCTCCGGCGTAACGGCGCTCGAGCCCGCGTACCTCGATCGCAGCCACGGGGGAATGCTAGACGGTGCCCGCAGCCGGGCCTGTGCGAGGGGTCACGCTCGGGGACGAAGACGCCCTGGGCGAACGTCACCAACGGATTGACGAGGTGGGGGTCTGCGCCGAACGAGTGGTAGGCGCGCACCTTGCCGATCTGCCAGATCGCCCTCCTGCGCTCCGGGACGATCCCGGGAACCAGCGCATCGGCCGACGTGTCCAGGGAGCAGGTTGCGCCTTCGGGACCCGCCGTGGAGACGCACGGGGCGCCCGCGTACAGCCGCTGGTCGACCACGGTCGCCGACCCGTCGCTGCCGCCGCCCGCGTTGAACGTGTCCGTGACGCGCAGATCCGCATAGACGACGAGCGTGCCCACGGCGTCGTCGTACGGAGATCGCCATATCCGGACGTCGTTCTGATGCACGCGGATACGGACGTCGGCCTCGTCCTCAGGCGTGTTGGGGTCGCCGACGACGACCCGGTACTGGACGAACCCGGACGCGATTGCGGGCTTGTCGTTCACGTCCGGCGTGCCCACCGAGATCGGATGAAGCTCGAAGTAGTTCGGCACGCAGGACCGATACGAAAGCGGGGGTCCGTGCTGGTAGCGGGCCCCGTCCGAAGTCGTGCGGCACTCCTTGAAGCCCGGCACCAGCGGCACGCGCACCGCCGACGCACTCGCCGGCCGCGCGTATCCCGCGCCGTTGGGGGCCGGGGGCGACGGGTCGGGCGGGCGCACCTGCCAGTCGGGCTCGCGGCCGTTCACCCCGGAGTCCGGCTCGTAGTAGCCGGGTGGGGGCCGGTGACGCGAATGGCCGTCGGGTCGCGGCCGCCGAAGACCGGATCGGCAAGGCCAACTGCTCACCGTCCGGTGACCATGCCGGCTGGAACGCGCCGGACGGAGCGGTCAGCAATTGCTCCTTGTCGCTCCCATCGGGGTGCGCCGTCCACACGCTCACGGCATAGAACGGGAGGTCGACCTCGAAGGCCAGCTTCGAGCTATCCGGAGCCCAGTCCGGCTCCGTGGCCGGACTGCTCAGATCGGTGGTGATGTTGAGCTCGCCGCCACCGTCGGCGTCGATCGTGTAGATGTCGGACTCGCCTGCGCGCGGCGAGTCGAACGCGATGGTGTCGCCATCAGGCGACCACGACGGGTTGTACTCTGGCCCATCCGTGTTGGTCAGGTTGGTGAGGCCGCCGCCGTCGGTGCCGAACACGTAGATGTCGGGCTCGCACGCCAGATCCGGGTCCGCGCAGCTCGGGAACGCGCCCACCAGCTGCGTGCCGTCCGGTGACCAGTCGAGCTCCCAGGCGCCGACGCCCATGTCGAGCACGAACTGTCGATCGTGGGCGTGTTGGTCCCCGATGTAGACGCGCGTGCCGGACGTGAACACCAGGCGGGTTCCATCCGGCGAGAAGGCGGGATTGATGCTCTGGCCGTCATGGGTCAGCCGGGCGACCGCATTACCGTCGGGCTCCGCGCTGAAGATGTCGAAACCGTTGCCGTCGTACTTGGCGAAGGCGATGCGGCCGTTCTCGCCCGGGAACGCGGCAAGGGCCGGCGCGGCGGCTGCGATGCAACCACAGCCGTGCAGATCCCTATCGCGATGCGGCGAAGACCTGGCAGTGCAACCCTCCCTCGCTCGGCCGCTTCGGCCGCATGCTACATCGCGCGATCGCTCACGTCACCGAAGCGTGAGACCCCTGTGCCGCCCGGATGTGCTTCGCCGTGTCGAGGTCGTGGCGCATGGCGGCCACCTTGCCGGACTCGTCGAACGTCCACAGGTGGATCTCCTCGTCGCGGAAGCGCTCGCCGGTCTGCTTCGCGGTCGCGTCGAAGCTGATCGTGGCCACCACCTGGTTGCCCCCCGCGAGCAGATTCTGCGGCGCATAACTGTGGAACTCGAGATTCTCCGAGACCGCCTGGAAGAACTCCGCGACGCCGTCCTT
>CAWFMD010000005.1:0-214392 GCA_963816975.1 uncultured Solirubrobacterales bacterium
CGCGGTCGGCAACACCACCAAGGCCGTCACCAAGGGCTACGCGATCGGATCGGCCGCGCTGGCGGCGCTCGTGCTGTTCGTCAGCTGGCGGCAGGAGCTGATCGACGAGGCCGGCGACAAGGTGGTGAAGTCGTTCGACCTGGCGACGCCCGAGGTGCTGATCGGGCTGCTGGTCGGCGGCATGATGGTCTACCTGTTCGCAGCGTTCGCGATCGAGGCCGTGGGCCGCGCGGGCGGCCAGGTGGTCGAGGAGGTGCGGCGCCAGTTCCGCGAGAAGCCGGGGATCATGGAGGGCACCGACAAGCCCGACTACGCGACCTGCGTGGCGATCGTGACCGCGCGCGCGCAGCGGGAGATGATCGTCCCCTCGCTGATTCCCATCGTGGTCCCGGTGATCGTCGGGGTGCTCTCCTACCAGGCGCTCGGCGGCCTGCTGATCGGGGTGATCATCACGGGCCTGTTCGTGGCCGTGTCGATGACCTCCGGCGGTGGCGCGTGGGACAACGCGAAGAAGCTGATCGAGGACGGCGCCTTCGGCGGAAAGGGCTCGGAAGCGCACGCGGCCGCGGTCACGGGTGATACGGTCGGAGATCCGTACAAGGACACCGCGGGTCCCGCGATCAACCCGATGATCAAGGTCGCGAACATCGTCGCGCTCTTGATCGTGCCCTTCATCATCTAGGAGGCTGCAACGCTTCGAAACCGGGCCAGCGCAGCAGCGACCGCGGTGCTGCTGGCTGCGTTGCTGTGCGGTACGGCGGAGGCGCGGGCCGTGAAGGTCGCCTCCCTGCCCGTCGCCTTCACGGTCAAGAACACGAACACGGCGATCGCCCCGTGCACGCCGGACGGCGGCACCTACACGATCCGCGGTCACATCACGGGACCGCGTGGGTTCAGGCGTCCCGGCGCGACGTTGTACTTGCACGGGCTGGGCCTGGGCGAGTGGCTGTGGAACTTCCCCGTCAAGCGCTACAGCTTCGCCCGGAAGATGGCGCGCGCCCGCCACGTGTCGGTCACGATCGACCGGCTGGGATACGGGGCCAGCGACAAGCCCGCATCGGGCAAGGCGATCTGCATCGGGTCCCACGCCGACATCGCGCACCAGATCGTGGGCCGGCTGAAGGCCGGCTCCTACACGGTGACCGGCGCGCGCGCGCGGAAGTTCAGGCGGGTCGCGCTCGCGGGCCACTCGGCGGCGGGACAGATCGGCATCACCGAGGCCTATTCGTACCGCGACCTGCGCGCGCTCGTGGTGGTCGGGTTCTCCTACTCCAACCTGCCCCGCGGCAACGACGAGTTCGGCTTCCAGCGGATCGCGTGCGACGGGGGCGGTGATCCATTCCCAGGGCTCGGCGACTACGCCCTCTTCGGTCGCACGCCTGCCGGATTCAGCAGCACCATGTTCCACAGCGCAACCAAGGCGGTGCGGGACCGAGCGATCACCCTCCACAACCCCGATCCCTGCGGGGACAACTACTCGCTGATCGACACGATCCAGCGGCAGGCGGCCAACGTCGCGAAGGTGAAGGCCCCGGTGCTGGTCGCCTGCGGTCGCAACGACGTGCTGTACGCCCCGTTCGGGTGCGAGGCGCAGGCCGACCGCTTCTCGAAGGGCCGGTCACTGATTCTCGGGAACACCGGCCACGGCGTTCCCCTGGAGCGGAGCGCGAAGACCTTCCGCAAGCGCCTTTCCCGCTTCCTGCGGCGTTACGGTCTCTAGACCCGTTTCCCACTGACAGCCGCTCCCACCTCCTAGATGGCCCGCTTCCGACCCAAGGGACTCGGCCTCGAGCGCGTGCTCGGGGTCGGCGCCCTGTTCTCGACCGCCTACGGCAACGTGGGCTCGTCGATCTACTACGCGCTCGGTCTGGTGGCGGCGTTCGCGCTCGGCATGACGCCCATCGTGTACCTGATCGCCGGCGGTCTGTTCGTGATGACCGCGATGACGTACGCGGAGGCCGCCACGAACTTCCCGGAGGCGGGCGGCTCCTCGAGCTTCGCACGGCGCGCGTTCAACGAGCTCGTGAGCTTCCTCGCGGCCTGGGGCCAGATGCTCAACTACATCATCACGGTCGCGATCTCCGCGTTCTTCGTGCCGCACTACCTGGCCGTGTTCTGGGAGCCGCTCGCAGAGAGCCCGGGCGACGTGATCGGCGGGATCGTGATCGTCGTGCTGCTGTCCGCGATCAACATCGTCGGCGTCACGGAGTCCGCGCGCCTGAACTTCCTGCTCGCGGTGATCGACTTCGCCACGCAGCTGCTGCTCCTGCTGCTGGGCGTGTTCCTGGTGCTCAACTTCGGAACCCTGATCGACAACATCCACCTCTGGACCGCACCCACGGTCGGGGACTTCGTCCTGTCGATCACGATCGCCATGATCTCCTACACCGGCATCGAGACGATCTCGAACCTCGCCGAGGAGGCCCGCGAGCCGCGCAAGCTGATTCCGCGCGCGATGGGGTTAGTGGTGCTCGCCGTGATGGTGATCTACACGGGCCTGCCGGCCGTCGCGCTCTCGGCCCTGCCCGTCACCGAGTCGGCCGACGGGTACACGACGCAGCTGGCCACGACCTACGCGGGCGACCCGATCCTCGGCATCGTCGAAAACATGAACCTCGGCTTCCTGCAGACTGCCGCCCAGTACTACGTCGGGGTGCTGGCCGCCACGATCCTGGTGATCGCGTCGAACGCGGGCATCTTCGGTGTCAGCAGGCTCACCTATTCGATGGGGCAGTATCAGCAGCTGCCCGACCGCCTGCGCCGCATCAGCCCGCGGTTTCGCACCCCCGCCACCGCGATCGGGGTGTTCGGCGCCATCGCGTGCCTGGTGATGATTCCCGGCCAGGCCGACTTCCTGGCCACGCTGTACGCGTTCGGCGCGATGCTGTCATTCACGATCGCGCACATCTCGCTGATCGCCCTGCGCTGGCGACTGGCGCGCAGCCGGATGCGCAAGCTGCCGGGCGACGTGGAGGTCGAGCGCGAGGAGGCCTGGTACAGGGCGCCGTTCAATGTGCGCCTGCGTGGCGTCGACGTGCCGCTGTTCGCCGTGATCGGCGGGCTCGGCACGCTCGCCGCCTGGATCGCGGTGATGGGCCTCTACACGACGACGCTGTACGTCGGCATGGGATGGATGGGGTTGGGGATCGTCAGCTACTACGCCTACCGCAAGCGCAGGGGCCTGCCGCTGGCCGAGACCAGCAAGGTCAAGCTGCCGCCCGTCGTCGGAGCGGAGCCGGTCCGCTACGCGGCGGTGCTCGTCGCCTTCGAGGAGGGGACCTACTCCGAGGACGCGATGGCGACGGCGCTGAAGCTCGCGTCCCATCGAAGCGGTGACGTGCGAGTGGTCGTGACCGTCACGGTGCCGCAGCACCTCGACATCACCGCGCCGCTGCCCGATGCGGAGGCGACGGCGCAGGCAGTGATCGAAGCTGCGCGGCAGTGGGCCGGTCGCAGGCAGCGGGTACGCGGGCGCGTCGTGAAGGTGCGCCCCGACGAGGCGGGCCACCGGATCGTGCGGGAGGCGATCGAGGCCCGCTCGCAGGCGATCGTGATGCCGATGCCTGCCCGGCGCCCGTCCGGAAAGGCTCTCAGCAAGACGCTCGAGGTGGTGCTGGCCAAGCGCCCCTGCCGGGTGATCGTCGATTCGGTTCCGGCCAAGCCTCTGCGAAAGCCCCGGCCCGAGCGCGATCGGGCTACGGTCTAGAACTGCTGCTTTAATCGCAGAGGAATGGACCGTCCTTCGCTGCCAGGGGGCGACGCTGCGCCGCGGCTTCGCAGGGAAGCATTCGTGGCGGTCGAGCGTAGCGTCGGGACTCCGCGCCTGTTCGCGACGGCGTACAGCACGGTCGGATCGTCGATCTACTTCGCGCTCGGGGTAGTCGCTGCCTTCGCGCTCGGGCTCACCCCCTTGGTGTTCCTGCTCGCCGGCCTGCTGTTCGTGGTCACGACCCTCACGTACTTCGAGGGCATGACCCTGCACCCTGAGCGTGGGGGGTCGGCGGTGATGGCCCGCTACGCCTTCAACGAGCTGCTCAGCTTCGTCGCCGGCTGGGCGATCCTGCTCGACTTCCTGATCCTGGTCGCGATCAGCACGCTGTCCATCGGTCACTACCTGACGGCCTTCTGGGGGGAGTTCGGTGACGACGGCGCGACCCTCTCCATCGCCCTGCTGGTGCTGTTCGGGGTCGCCCGCTACAACTATCTCGGCAAGGCACCTCGCGGGCGCCGCACGATCGCCCTCTCGGTCGTCGACCTGGCGCTGGTGTTGATGATCGTCGGGCTGGGCCTGGCGACGGCCTTCGACCCGGCCGCCATCACCGACAACGTGCGCGTGGGAGAGGTCCCGACCTGGGCGGACCTGATCTTCGGGATGACCGTGGCCGTGATCGCGTTCACCGGCATCGAGGCAGCCGCCAACCTGGCGCCCGAGGTCCGCGTCGGCAAAGAGGCGCTGCGCCGCACGGTCGGCGCCGGCGCCGCGGTCGTGCTGCTGGTGTTCGTGGGGATGTCCGTGGTCGCGCTGATGGCGCTGCCGGTCGCAGCGGGGGTGCCGATGTCGGTCGACAACGGCACCGCCGGGTTCGGCACGCCGCTCGGCGGCCAGTACATCGAGGCGCCGGTGCTCGGGGTCGTGGAGGCGCTCACCGGGGGCTTTGCGGGCGAGCTGCTCGGGTACGCGGTCGCGCTCGTCGCAATGCTCGTGCTGAGCCAGGCCGCCAACGCGGGAATGGTCGGCATCGCGCGCACCGCCTACACGCTCGCCACCCACCGGCAGATCCCGCGCGGTGTCGCGCGCCTGCACCCGCGGTATGGAACGCCGTGGATCCTGATCTCGATCTTCGCGGTGCTCGCGTTCGCGCTGGTGATCCCGCTCGACATCGAGTTGCTCGCAGGCATGTTCGCCTTCGGGGCGCTGATCGCGTTCTCGATCGCGCATCTGTCGGTCTGCGTCCTGCGCTTCAAGGAGCCTGGGCGCCGGCGCGCCTACAAGGTGCCGCTGAACGTGCGCGTACGCGGCAGCGAGCTGCCGATCCCGGCCGTGGTCGGGGCGGTGCTGTCGATCGCGGCCTGGGTCGGCACGTTCCTCTATCACGACGAGGCGCGCCTGTTCGGCTCGGCATGGATGGCATTCGGCCTGCTGCTGTACGTCGTATACCGATCGCGCGAGGGCCTGTCGTTGACGCGCATGGTCGAGGTACCCGCCGAACGCATGTCGGTGGAGCCCGAGGTCGAATATGCGCGCATCCTCGTGCCGGTGTTCGGTGAAGAGCTCGACGACGACATCCTCAGCACGGCGGGCCAGCTCGCCAGCGATCCCGACAGCGGTGGGGCGACGATCGAGGCGGTGTACGTCCACGTCATACCGATGTCGCTGCCGCTCGACGCGCAGCTCCCCGAGCAGCGCCTCGAGCGCGCCGAGGCAGCCCTCCAGCGCGCGCGGCAGGTGGGGGAGGAATATGAAGGAGTGACGGTCAACGCCACCCAGATCAGAGGCCGGGCCGAGGGGGCCGCGATCATCGCGGCGGCGCGCGAGCGCGGGGTGGAGGCGATCGTGATCGGCGCGGAGCCGCCTTCCCGCATCAAGGGGGGAGGGCTGCTCGGCGGGATCGCCGGCGCCCGGCAGCACGAGCTCGGGGAGGTGACGACCTACGTGCTGGAGAAGAGTCCCTGCCGGGTGCTCGTCACGGCCCCGCCGGACGGTGCCGCCGCCGCCGAGCACGTGCAAGACGGCGAGTTAGATTTAATGACAGGAGGAACTCGCTCCGAATGAGCAGGGGAATGTCCAAGACGTCGCGCGCCCAACGACCTGGCAGGTCGCCATGTTCGTAGTGATCGTCGGCTGCGGCCGCGTCGGCTCCGCGATCGCGAAGCGCACGCTGCGCCAGGGACACGAGGTCAGCGTGCTCGACGAGAACCAGGAGGCCCATGCTCTCCTGGATCACGACATGGACCAGAGCTGGGAGGACTCCGGCGGCCGTTTCACCGTCGGCACCGCGCTCGAGGTGGACGCGCTCAACGAGGCGGGCATCGAACGAGCCGACGTGGTCGTGTGCTCGACCGACGGCGACAACACCAACATCATCGTTGCGCAGCTCGCGAAGAAGCGGTTTCAGGTGCCCAAGGTGGTCCTGCGGGTGCTGGACCCGTACCGTGCGGACTGGTACCACCAGCAGGGACTGCACACCGTCTGCCCGACCCAGGTGGCGATCGACATGCTGAGCGAGGCCGTGATCGGCGAGGGCGACATGCCCCCGGAGGTCCCTGCCTGATGTACATCATCATCGCCGGAGCCGGGAAGGTGGGGTGGAACCTCGCGCGCGAGCTGATCGGCGAAGGTCACGAGGTGACCCTGATCGAGTCCGACCGCAACCGTTATCTGGTGGTCGAGGAGGAGCTCGAGCACAGCGTGCAGCACGGCGACGCCTCGGAGCTGTGGGTGCTGGAGCGGGCGGGCATCGTGCGCGCCGACATGGTCGTGGCCGTCACCGGCGACGACGAGGACAACATGCTGATCTGCCAGGTCGCCAAGGAGAAGTACCTGGTCGAGCACACGATCGCGCGCGTCAACAATCCACGTAACCTCGAGCACTTCGAGTTGCTCGGCGTGCGCCCGGTGGTGTCCGCGACCGACCTGATCCTGCGCCTGATCGAGCACGAGGTGCCGCACCACGGACTCGTGCACCTGCTCGACCTGCGCCAAGAGCAGCTCGAGATCATCGAGCTGGAGGTCGCCGAGGGGGCTCCTGCCGCCGGATCCATGATCAGCGAGCTGGAACTGCCTGACGGTTGCCTGGTCGTCTCCGTGCTGCGCAACGGGGCGGGTTTCGTTCCCAAGGCCGACACCAGGATCGAGCCCGGCGACGAGGTGCTCGCCGTGCTGAATCCGGGTGACGAGCCGGCCGTGTGCGAGCTGTTCGGCGCGTATCGCGGCAACGGCGACGGCAACCGGCCGGCCTCCTAGCGTCCCACTGGGTCAAGCGCTCAGGCCGGCGGCGTGGTGCTCAAGCCTTGCGTAGGGGGCGCCGATCCCAATCCGGAACCATGCCACGCCTTCGTAGAATCGCCTGCCTGGCGGCCGCCGGCCTCGTGCTGGCGCTGGCGGGCTGCGGCGACAGCAGGCCGGCGGAGGGCCTGATCAGCAACGTCGACAAGGCGCGCAACGCCGCGTCGATCGCCGGGTTGCAGACGAGTCTCGTGAGCGCTGCGCTCGTGCAGGCGGACGCGCCGGGCGGGTCGGCGGATGACCTGGTCGCCGCGCTACAGGCGAAGGACCCGACGAACCGCTACACGACTGCCACCCCGACCGCCGCCGGAATCGTGCAGGTCGTCGGCGGTGGCGGGGGGCCGGTGATGCTGGTCTCGATCAACTCGGATCCCTCGTCGGGGCGTGCGCCCTACTACGTCGCAGCCTGGCAGGGAGGGGGGAGCACGATGTACTACGTGGCACACGAGTCGCCCGCATACGCGACCGAAGCCCCCGCGGGCCCCGGCTGGAGCGCGACTCTGCCGCAATAGCCTCGCCGCGGCCCCGGGCGCGGACCGCCGCGGCGCGCGCGCGTGACATCGTTTCGCCATGAGCGACGGCGAACTCATCCTCGCGGGAGGCGCCCTGCTGGCCGCCGGGCTCGCGGCTGCCCTGTTTGCCGCGCGCTTCCAGGTGCCGGCTCTGGTCCTGGTCCTGCTCGCCGGCATGGCGATCGGCTCGGATGCCACGGGCTGGATCGATTTCGGCGACTACGAGGTGGCACGCCGGATCGGCGTCATCGCGCTGGCTCTGATCCTGTTCGAGGGCGGGCTCGCCGCGGGGTGGAGCGAAGTGCGCCCGGTGCTGCGCCCGGTCGTCAGCCTGGCGGTGGTGGGGACGCTCCTGACGGCGCTGCTCACCGGGTTCGTGGCGGCGTGGCTGTTCGACCTGTCCACGCTGGAAGGGCTGCTGGTCGGCTCCATCATCGCCGCGACCGACGCCGCCGCCGTGTTCTCGGTGCTGCGGACCTCGACGCTGCGGCGCCGGCTGGCGCAGACCCTCGAGGGCGAGTCGGGCATCAACGACCCGGTCGCGGTGCTGCTCGTGATCGGGTTCATCGACTGGATCCAGCGCCCCGACTACGGCGTCGTGGACATGGCCGGCCTGTTCGCCGAAGAGCTGTCGATCGGCCTCGCGGTGGGCCTGGCGGCCGGCTTTGCCGGGGCGGCGCTGCTGAAACGCTCCCGGATGGCGGCCAGCGGCCTGTATCCGGTCGCGACGCTGGCGATCGCGGCGATCTCCTTCGGGGGCGCCGAGGTGTTGCACGGATCCGGCTTCCTCGCCGTTTACCTGGCGGGCCTCGTGCTGGGCAGCCGCGAGATCCCGGCGCGCCGCACGATCTCGGCCTTCCACGAAGGCGTGGCCTGGGTCGCCCAGGTCGCGATGTTCTTCACGCTCGGCCTGCTGGTTTTTCCGAGCCAGCTCGCGGACGTGGTGGTCGAGGGCACGATCGTGGCGCTCGTCTCGGTCGCCGTCGCCCGGCCGCTGGCGATGTTCGTCGCGACCGCCCTGGACCACTACTCGTTCCGGGAGCGCCTGGTGCTGGGGTGGGCTGGGCTGCGCGGCGGCGTTCCGGTGGTGCTCGCGACGTTTCCGGTGATCGAAGGGGTGCCGCGCAGCGAGGAGTTCTTCAACATCGCGTTCTTCGCGGTGCTGCTGTCGACCGTGTTGCAGGGGGCGACGCTCGAGCCATTGGCGCGCGCCCTGGGATTGACGACGTCCGAGCCGGCGCTGCCGCGGCCGCTGGCCGACTCCGCGAGGGCACAGGGTCTCGGCGCCGAGGTGGTGGAGTTCCCGATCGTGCACGAGGACGCGATCGTCGGCTTTGCCGTACGCGACCTCGGACTGCCGCGCGACGCGCTCGTGAACGTGATCGTGCGTGGGGGGAGGGCGATCCCGCCCCGGGGTTCGACGAAGCTCGCGAGCGGCGACGTGCTGCACATCCTCGTCCGCCAGGAGGCGGTGGCGCAGATCTACCCGCTGCTCGACCGCTGGCGCAAGGGACCGATCCGCCCGGAGATCGCCGGCGACGAGGAGGTCTGGATGACGATGCCGGTGTACCGCGCGCGGCCGCGGGACCCCGGAGACGTCTGAGTCAGGCCGCCATCGCCCGCTTGTTCTTCGAGCCGAAGTTTGGCGTCTGGCTGTGGCAGTTGGGGCAGAGTAGCTGCAAGTTCTCGAGCCGGTTGTCGTGGCGATCACCGTTCACGTGGTGGAGGCACAGTGAGAGGGCTCGGTCGCGCCAGCGGCTGATACCGCAGTGCTCGCACTCGTTGCGCTTGATGCCGGCGGCGATAAGCCGCTGCTTGATGTTGTTGCGACATCTCGGCGTGGCAATCAGGAGCTCATCCAAAGGCATCGTCTGAGGTCTTGGGGTGATCGCTTCTCGCTTGACCGCGTACGCCCAGGCCCACCGTGAGAACCCGAACCGCTCGATGCATTCGAGAATCGAGCGGCCCTCGTCGTAATACTTCTGGATCGCGGGCCAGTCGTACCGCGCAGCACAACTGTCCTCCATCGAATAGCCGAGCTTGGCCTTGTGGTAGCAGACCGTCGACGCTTGGATCCCTAGGGTCCGGGCGATCTCGTTAGTCCCCACGCCGAACTCGAGCATCTCGCTCACCTTCTCGCGCGTCGTGTGGGCCAATGGCTATCCTCCTTGATTGCCTTGCGGGGTCGTCTAGTCGGTAAGACGTCCGGCTCTGGACCGGAAAACCGGGGTTCGAGTCCCTGCCCCGCAGCTTCGGTTCGTCAGAACCGTACACTTGGCCTCGGACAGAACGTATGTTCGCCTACGCCGCCGCCTGCCCGGCCCAGCTGCGGTACAGCCGTGCGTACGGCCCGCCCGCCTCGATCAGCTCGTCGTGCGAGCCGACCTCGACCACCTGACCGCCTTCGAGCACCGCGATGCGGTCCGCGTTCATGACGGTCGACAGTCTGTGCGCGATCACGATCGCGGTGCGGCCGGCGAGCAGCTTGCGCAGTCCCACCTCGATCGCGGCCTCGGCGTGCACGTCGACGTTCGCGGTCGCCTCGTCCAGCACCAGGATCCGCGGGTCGGCGATCAGCGCCCGCGCCAGCGCGACCAGCTGCCGCTGTCCGGCCGACAGCCGGCTGCCGCGCTCGCCCACCTCGGTCTCGTAGCCCTCGGGCAGCGCCTTGATGAAGTCGTGCGCGCCGACCGCCTTGGCCGCGCCGATCAACTCCAGCTCGCCGGCTCCCGGCCGCCCGAACTCGATGTTCTCGCGCACGGTGCCGGCGAACAGGAAGCCTTCCTGTGGCACGATCCCGAGCTGGCGGCGCAGGCTCGCCTGCGTGACCTCGCGCAGATCGCTGCCCGTCGACGCGCACGGCGCCCCGCTGCGGGTCGTAGAAGCGCGCCACGAGCTTCGCGAGGGTGGACTTCCCGGCGCCGGTCTCGCCCACCAGCGCGAGCGTCTCGCCCGCGCCGACGCTCAACGAGACGTCGCGCAGCGCCCACGCCGTCGCGACCTCCGCGTCATCGGGATCGCCGTAGCAGAACCACACGCCATCGAACTCGACGTCGCCGCGGATCGCGCCCAGCTCGCGCGCTCCGGGCGCGTCGCGCATGTCGGGCTCGGTGTCGAGCAGGTCGAAGATCTTGTCGATCGCGGCCATTCCCTGCTGGTAGGTGACGTAGAGGTTGGAGAGCTGCTGGATCGGGTCGAAGAAGCTCTGCAGGTATCCGACGAAGGCGACCAGCACGCCGATCGTGATCTGGCCGTCGATCGCCTGGTAGCCGCCGTACAGCAGGATCACCGCGGTGCCGATCGAGGAGAGGAACTCGACGCCCGGGGAAGTAGGTGGCGTTCAGCTGCACCGTGCGGTAGTTGGCCTGCGCGGTGCTCCTCGTTCAGCTCCGCGAAGCGCTCGACGTGGCGCGGCTCCTGGCCGAACGAGCCCGCACGATGCGCACGCCCGAAGCGTCTCCTGAGGTACGCGGTGACGTTCGCGATCTTCTCCCGCACCGCGCGGTAGGCGCCCGCCGAGAAGTAGCGGAACGCGACGCTGCCGATCGCCAGGAACGGGAGGGTGGCGACGAACACCACGACCGCCAGCTCACGTCCAGCAGCAACAGGATCACGACGGTGCCGATCAGCGTCAGCGAGCTGGAGAACAGCGTCACGATGCCGTCCGTCACGAGCTGGTCCAGCGCCTGCACGTCATTGGTCAGACGGGAGATCAGCACGCCGGTCTTGCGGCGGCTGAAGAAGCCGATCGACTGGCGCTGGAGATGGGTGAAGATCCGCAGCCGCAGGTCCTGCAGCGCGCCGCTGGCCGACCCACCCGACGAGGTAGGTCTGGAGGTACGTCGCTCCCCAGTAAGCAGCGCGGAGCCGACGAAGGCGGCCACGATCAGGTTCAGCGCCGCGAGGTCCCCGGGCGTGATGCCGTCGTCGATCGCCAGCTTCGCCAGGTATGGAGGGGCCAGGCTGGCGGCGGTAGCCAGCACCAGGGCCCCGAACGCCACGATCACGCGCCGCGGTACGGGCGCAGCAGCTCGGCGACCCCCGCAGGCGCCGCGCGCCGCTCGCGGCCGCTCGATCCGACGGGCGGGCGCGGCAGCAGCCTCATCAGCGTGCGGCCCCGACCGGCGTCAGCGTCCTGGTCGTCCGGCTCGCCGCCGTCGAGGCCGCTGAGCGCGGCCCCGAGGCGCGGCATGCCCTTGTCGACGATCTCCGCGTACAGCGCGCTGCCGTCGAGCAGCTGCTCGTGCGTGCCCTGTGCCGTCAGGCGGCCGCCCTCCAGCACGATCACGCGGTCGGCCAGCGCGATCGTCGAGAGCCGGTGCGCGATCACGAGTGTCGTGCGGCCCTCCATCACCTCCCGCAGCGCGAACTTGATCTCGCGCTCGGTGGCCGCGTCGACGCTTGCGGTCGCGTCGTCGAGGACCAGGATCCGCGGGTCCGATGACGATCGCACGCGCGATCGCGATGCGCTGGCGCTGCCCGCCCGACAGCGTCAGGCCGCGCTCGCCGACGAGTGTGTCGTACCCGTCGGGGAGGCCATCGATGAACTCGTGGATCTGGCGCACGCTGCGCGGCTGTCGCGACCTCGTCGAACGTCGCCTCGGGTCGCGCGTATGCGATGTTGTCGCGCACGTGGCGGAGAACAGGAAGCCGTCGTCGGGACCAGCGCGATCGCGTGGCGCAGCTCCGCGGGATCCAGATCGGCGCACGTCCACGCCGTCGATCGCGATCGCTCCCCCGGTGACGTCGTAGAGGCGCGCAACGGCGGCCACCAGCGTGGTCTTCCCCGACCCCGTGCGGGCCGACGATCGCGAGGGTCTCGCCGGGGGCGACGTCGAGGGTCACGTCCGCCAGCGCCGGGCGGCCCGCCTCGTAGGCGAGCGTGGCGTCGCGCAGCGGATGCGCCCGCCGCCCGGGGGCAGCGGCTGCGGGTCCCGCGGCACCTCCAGGCGCGGGGCGCGGTCGAGGAACTCGAACACGCGGTTTCCCGACGGCCACCGCGCGCTGGGCCATCCCGAGCGCGATGCCGAGCATCCGCATCGGGAACATCAGCATCAGCAGGTAGGTGTTGAAGGTGACGAACTCGCCCAGGTTGATCGTGCCGTCCACGACCAGGCGGCCCCCGACCAGCAGCACCGCGGCCAGCCCGAGGTTCGGCAGGAACGAGATCATCGGGTTGTAGAAGGCGCGCAGCCGGGTCGAGAACATGCTCTGGTCGAACACCCGGCCGACCCGGTGCGTGAAGCTCGCATGGCGCTCCGTGCTCGCGCGCGAAGGCCTTCACGACGCGGATGCCGGAGATGCTCTCCTCCGCCTCCGCGGTCAGCTCCGCGATCCGCTGCTGCACCTCCTGCAGCGCGGGCCGGGAATGGCGCCCGTAGCGCGCGGCCGCGAGGATCACGAGCGGCACGGGCGCGAGCGTGATCGCGGCCAGCGACGGCTGGAGCACGAACATCACCGCGGCCGCCAGCAGGATCGTGAGGAAGTTCTGGAGGATGAAGATCAGGCCGTAGCCGAGGAAGAACCGCACCGATTGCAGGTCGACGGTCGCGCGCGACATCAGCTGCCCGGTCTGCTGGCGGTCGAAGAAGCCCAGCTCGAGCGACTGGAGATGCCGGTACAGGCGGTTGCGCAGGTCGTACTCGACGCCCAGCGACACCTTCCCGGAGATCAGCCGGCGCGGGACGGCCAGCGCGAGCCGCAGGACCCCGGCGCCGACGATCGCCAGCGACAGCGGCAGCACCAGGTCGCGATCGCCGCGATCGATCGCGTCGACGACCTCGCCCAGCAGCAGGGGGATCGCGACCGTGCCCGCGACCGCCAGGCAGCTGAGCACCAGCGACCACACCGACCCCCGCAGGTGGGGGCGCAGGAAGCCGAGCATGCGCACGAAGCTCCTCACCGGAAAGAGCTTACTTCAGTAAGTGAAGTCCCAGGGCGGGCCGAGTAGAGCATGTTGACCGGGCCAGGGGGCTGAGTAGGATCTCAGCTCAAGGTCCGAACGAGGGGAGACGGTTGTGAAGCGCCTTACGTTGGCAGTGCTCTCGATCCTGTTGCTGGCGCCTGCCACGGGCGACGCAGCCTTCCCCGGCGCGAACGGCAAGATCGCGTTCGAGCGCGGCGGCGACATCTGGACGATGGAACCGGACGGCACGGGGCAGGTGAACCTCGACGAGCACCGCCGCGGCCGAGCGCAATCCAGCCTGGTCCCCGGACGGCAACCGGATCGCGTTCGACTGCGAATGCCTCTGGTCCGATCCAGGTCTACGTGATGCTTGCCGACGGGACCGGCGCGACCATGGTCACCGGGAGTGCACCCTGCTGCCCCGGCGGACTGGAGCCGGCGATGGTCGCCCGACGGTAACAAGCTCGTGTATCACGGCGGCGACGACCAACTCGCAACGATCAACGTCGATGGCACGGGCCGCACCCCGATCTACACGGCGACTCATCCGTACGGAGGGCCAGGTCTGAAGGACCCGGAGTGGTCGCCGGACGGTTCCTTGATTGCATTTCAGGGCGAGGGGGCGGGAGGAAACTGCTATTGGGGGATAGCCGTGATCGTTCCTGACGGGACCGGGTTCGACTCCCGACGCACTGCCAGGACTTCGCCGCGAATCGCTTGCCCGACGTGGTCTCCCCGATGCGGCGCGCATCGGGTTCTCGAGCGATGAGCAGTGCGGCGGCTTCTGCGCGCCCGACCCTCAGCGTGATCGACCGGGACGGCACCGGCCGGGTCACCTATACGGCTGTTCAGCCGTACGAGCCCGCCTGGTCGCCGGACGGAGCGAGGATTGCGTTCCAGGATGCGGTAGCGGCCGCATCAGGACAGCGAACCCAGACGGGACGGCCGTCGTCGACCTCACGGATGGATTCTCGCCCGACTGGCAACCGATCCCGATCAACTCCTACGCCCGCCCCAAGGGCGCGACCCCGGTGCGCGTGTCGCTGACCACCGCCTATGACCCGTGCACCGCGCCGGACCGCACGCACGGGCCGCCGCTCGCCTTCAGCTCCTGCTCCAACCCGCACAAGACCTCGGCATATCTGACGGTCGGCACCGCCGACGCCAACGGCAAACCGCCCCTCAACGAGGGCGATTTGAAGCTCTCCACGCTGGTGGGTGCACCGGGCGGCCCCGACGACGCCGACATGCGGCTCGAGCTGTTCATGGACGACGTGTTCACCAACGCGCTGGACGACTACACGCGGCGAGATCAGAGCGCACGTGACGATGCGCATCACCGACAAGGACAACACGCCGCACCCCGGCGGCCCCGGCGCCGCCACCACGACCGCGATCCCGCTGGACGTGATCGCCGCCTGCACGCCGGTCGCCGACCCACGTGAGGGATCCACCTGCGCCGCGACCACCACCGCCGACGCGCTTGCGCCCGGCACCGTCAAGGAGGGCCGGCGCACGATCTGGCAGCTGGGCCGCGTCGAGCTCTACGACGGCGGCCTCGACGAGGACGCCGACACACCCGCCGGCGACACGCTGTTCGCGACGCAGGGGCTCTTCATTCCGTAGCGCCCGGCCGCCAGGGCTACCCTTCGGGGCCCGATGCGGGCGCTCCTCCGTACCCACTGGCTGATCGTCATCGTCCTCGCCGTCGCCGCCGTCGTGCGGATCGGCGTGGCGATCGCGTACTGGCCGGCCGTGTTCTTCGGTGACTCGTGGGTGTATCTGAACCTCGCCTTCGAGGGCGGCTTCGCGCCCGACCGGCCAAGCGGCTACCCGCAGGCGATCCACCTGCTGTCGGTGTTCGGCCGT
This sequence comes from uncultured Solirubrobacterales bacterium, assembly GCA_963816975.1. Classification (GTDB taxonomy): domain Bacteria; phylum Actinomycetota; class Thermoleophilia; order Solirubrobacterales; family JBBDJG01; genus DASRIA01. The sequence goes on from CAWFMD010000005.1 coordinate 15,293, forward strand.
GACCTCGGGACGATCACGATCGCGCAGCACGTCGCGGGACTCGTGACCGGCGTGCTCGTGTACGTGCTGATGCTGCGGGTGCGGCTCCCGCGCTGGCTCGCCACGCTCGGCGCTGCGGTCGTGGTGCTCGATGCCTACGCGATCGCGCTCGAGCAGCAGGTGCTGGCGGAGGCGTTCTTCACGCTCGCGCTCGTCGCCTCGTTCTTCTTCGTCATCGGCCGCGACCGCGCACCTGCGTCACTGGCCGCGGGCGGCCTGCTGCTTGCGCTTGCGGCGACGATGCGCACGGCAGCGTTGTTCGCGATCCCGGTGTGGCTCGCGTACGTGCTCTGGTCGCACCGCGCGATGCGGCTGATCGCGCCGGCGGTGATCGCGCTCATCGTCCCACTGCTGGCCTACTCGGCGTGGCACGCCGCGGACACGGGGCGCTTCGGACTCACGCAGGCCGATGGCTGGTTCCTGTACGGCCGGGTGGGGGAGATCGCCGACTGCGGCACGGCCGACATCCCGCGCGATGCCCGCGTGTTGTGCGCCCGCACCGCGCGCGACCGTCGCGAGGGCGCGGCCTACCACATCTGGAACGCCGACGGCCCGGCGCGGCGCGTGTTCGGCGGGATCAGCCGCGACCCGCAGGTCCAGGCGCGCTCCAATCGGATCCTGCGCGACTTCGCGGTCGCGATCATCCGCGACCGGCCGGGCCGCTACGCGGACGTGGTGTGGGACGACTTCACACGCTACTTCGACGGCGGCGCCGCCTCCCGCGGCAACTCCGACCTGGCCGTGCAGCTGCCGCAGTTCGGGCGGCTGGTCGGCAACAACGAGGTCGCGCGTGACCGCTGGTTCCCCGGCTTCGTGCCGCACGTGCGCCCGCCGGCGCAGCGCATGCGCGACTACCACCAGGCCGTGCACACGCCGCGGCCGCTGATGGGCGCACTCGCGCTCGCGGCAGTTGCCGCGCTGCTTGCGTCGGCCGCGGCGGGGCTCCTGCGCCACACCCCGATGCCGCGCCGCCGGGAGGTGTTCCTGCTGAGCGGCGCGGCGCTCGCGATGCTGCTCGGCACGGCCGCCACCTCCGAGTTCGTGCTGCGGTATCTGATCCCGGTGGTGCCGTTGCTGGTGTGCGGCGGCGCGGCCGCGTGCGCCGACCTGGCGGCGGCGGTGGCGCGGCTCGTCGTGCGCTTCGCGCCCGGCAGAGCCGCCGAGCCCGCCGCCGGCTGGCCGCGCCCCTAGCGCGGGTCGAAGAAGAGCACCGCGCCGATCACGACCATCGTCGCGGCGATCGCGTTGAGCGCCGTCGAGAGATCCCCGACCAGCAGGATCAGCGTGCCCGTCACGAACAGCGGGAAGCCCGCGCCCATCGCGAGGCCGGCCGGCTTCGGGCTCGACTGCTCGGGGAACCGGTAGCGGCAACCGCGGCAGCGCGCGGCGCGCTCACGTGCCTGGCGGCCGCAGCGGGGACACGTTTTTCTGATGGCCACGTCCGTTCTCCTCCGGCCTCGATTCTGGCAGCGAGCGGGTCTGACAGCGGCGCACCGGCACTATGATCGACGGGTGGATGTCCCGTACGGTCAAGCAGACCGGCCTCGTCGCGCTGATGGTGCTGGGCGGGCTGATGCTGTGGTTCGGCAACCCGGTGATCTGGCTCTGGATCGGCTCGCAGATGTCCGAGGCGCAGCGCGCCAGCATGGGCCCCTACGCGGTCGTGGCGCTCGGCATTCTCGCCTCCACGATCGCCGTCTCCTGGGCCCTGGCGCGGATTCACCGGCGCTACCAAGAGGTCAGCGGCCGGATCCCGACCGTGCGCGTCCGCCTGCCCTGGATGCGCAGCCTGCGCGGGGACGCGGACTCGCGGCCGGAGGTGACGGTGCTGGACGTGGTGGTCGTGTCGACGGCGCTGCTCGGCATCGTGGTGGCGTTGCTGTGGTTCCTCGTGCTGGCCGGATCTCCACTGCCAAGCGCCTGATCGCCCACGCGGCGGCCGCCGCCATGTTCGTGATGGTGCTCGGCCTGGCCGCCTGCGGCGGTGACGGGGGCGGAAACGGCGATTCGGCGCAAAACCAGGATGGCGGGGCCGCCGAGACCCCGCTCTCGGACGAGCAGCTCGGCAAGGGCGCGCCGCAGGGCGCGACCGGCGCCACGGAGCTGCAGCTCGACACGCAGACCCCGGCCCGGCGCTTGACCAAGCGTGAGCGCGAGCTGTTGCAGGCGGCGCCGATGCCGCAGGCCGACGTGAAGAAGTTCGAGCGCCAGATCTACGAGTCGTCTCGCTTCTTCTGCAAGGAGGCCGGGATCGAGGGGATGCGCCGCGAGTACAGCATCAAGAGCTCCGACCCCAAGGACATCGCGCAGGAGGCGGCGCGCCGCACCTATGGCCGCGGGGGCGCCGAGGCCGTGTACTCCGGCTGTCTGGCGGGGCTTACGGGGGAGTAGCGGCGGCTCGCCGCGATCGGTCCGACCGGGCGGCTACTTTCACCGCGGAATCCACCACGCGCCTCGGCGCAGGATGCGCCGGGGCGCTGCAGAAAGCCACGCCCCATGGTTCTTTCTCGCATCGCATTCGGCTACTTCGCACTGATGCTCGTCTTGGCGCTGGTGCTCCCCGGGCACTGAGCCCGGTGAGCGCTGCCGTCGATGCGGCGGCTCAGGGCTCGACGCGCACGACCTCGTTGGCCATCGAGGCGGCTACCCACACCGAACCGAAGCCGACGGCGACGTCCGTGAGCCCGGTGCCCAGCTTCAGTGCATCGCCGTCGATTGCGTTGCGCGCGGGGTCGATCCGCACCAGCGTGCCGTCCTGGGAGTTGACCACCCAGACGTAGCCCAGCCCGGTCTCGACGTCGGCTGGGGCGGCGCCGATCCCGGTCACCGTGGCGCTCACCCGGCCGCTGCGGGGGTCGATCCTGGTCACGGAGTCGTCGCCGGAGTTCGCGACCCACACGGCCCCCTCGCCGACCGCGATTCCGGCGGGCGCGCGCCCGACCCGGATCGGTTCCCCGCTGGGCCGAGCGTCCCTGGGGCGGACGCGCGTCACCGTGTTGTCGCCGAGGTTCGCAACCCAGACGGAGCCCGCGCCCGTGGCGACCGCGGATGGCTGCAATCCGACGCGCGCGCGCCGCGTCACCCGCATGCGGCGCGGGTCGACCCGCGCCACTGCCTCGCCGGTGGCGCTGACCACCCACACGGCGCCCTCACCGACGGCGGCGTCGGAGGGTCCCGCACCCGGGATCCGCCGGGTCCGCCGCTTGGTCGTGCGCGGGTCGAAGCGCACGAGGGCCTCGTCGAGCGCGGCGGTGGACCATACGAATCCGGCACCGAGCGCCAGCCCGAGCCCACCTTCCCCGACGTCGGGCGGCGAGGGCAGGACGGTGCGGTTGCGCTCGGGGTCGATCTTCTGGATGGCCTCGTTGTTCACGAGCCAGACCGCGCCGTAGCCGACCGCGACGTCGCTCGGAGCCTCTCCCACCTCGATGCGCTCGGCGACCCGAGGGCCCTCGTCCCCGCCGCCACACCCGGCGACCGCCACCGCGGTGACCAGCGCCGCGCTGGCGAACAGCGCGATCGCCGGCGCCCGCGAGCACATCGCCCGCAATCTCGGACCGCGCCGCCCGCGACTCACGATTCCGCGCCTGAGCAGCGTTTCACGGTTAGGATTAACGCAGGTTTGTCGAAGCACGGAAGGGAGTCCTGCGCTTTGCCGCTCAAGTTCTTGGCCGTCACGGCTGCGGTCGTGGCATTCCTCGGCAGCGAGGTGACCCGGTCGCCCGGGGCCGTCGAAGCCGCCAAACCGAAAGCGGCGTGCGACAAGGTCGCTTCGCCGCTCGGGTCGAACAGCAACTCGGGCACAGTCACAAATCCGTACCTGACGGTCGACAAGCTCGCCGGCTCGCTGCGCTCCGGGCAGACCGGGTGCCTGCGCGCGGGCGTCTACCAGCGCGACGTGGAGGTGAAGAAGGGCGGGTCCTTCACCGCGCCCATCACGATCATGAGCTACCCCGGCGAGCGCGCCACCGTGCTCGGCCGCCTGTACGTGAACGATCGCGCGAACAACGTCGTCCTCCAGCAGCTCGACCTGGACGGGTACAACCGTGCGCGCCTGCCCAGCCCGACTGTCAACGGGGACAACGTCGCGTTCCGTGACAACGACATAACGAACCGGAACACGTCGATCTGCTTCGTGCTCGGCTCCCGGGAGTATGGCCGCGCCCGCGGCACCGTGATCGAGCGAAATCGGATCCACAACTGCGGGCAGCTGCCTGCGACGAACCACCATCACGGCATCTATGTGGAGGCCTCCGACGGGGCCCGCATCACCGACAACTGGATCTACGACAACGCGGACCGTGGCGTGCAGCTGTTTCCCGACGCGCAGAAGACCTATGTCGCGCGCAACGTGATCGACGGCAACGGGCAGGGAGTCGTCGTCTCGCGCACCTCCGCGCTGAACGTGATCGAGAACAACGTCATCTCCAACCCGGTCGTCCGCTACAACCTCGAGGACTTCGAGCTCACGGGCAGCGGGCAACGTGGCCCGCCGCAACTGCCTGTGGAGCACCCGGCACGTCGGCAATCCGGCAGGTGTCCAGGCCCGCGCTCGCCTATCCCGCGGTGGAGAGCATCGTGATCGACCCGGGCTACGTGAACCGGGCCGCAAAGGACTTCCGCCTGCAACCCGGCAGCCCGTGCATCACCTTCCCCCTGATTCCCCAAGCCGCGCCCGCCACGGTCCGCAAGAAGCTGCGGCGGCCCGTGCGGCTCACCGTGGCCGCCGCATCGGTGCGCCCCGGGCAGCGTGTGCGGTTGCGTGCCCGGATACCCGGGAGCGAGCGCGCCGCAGCGGATGACGCCGTGCCGAAGGTCAGGCGCGACGGCCAGTGGTGGCGGGTTGGCACGATGCCGCTGCGCGACGACGTCTACACCGCGAGCGTGCGCCTCGAGCAGGGGCGGCCGTGGCTGTCCTTCGGCCAGACTCGGATCTGGAGTGGACGCCGCATGTTGCGACTGCGCGCCCGTGTGAGGGGCGTCGGAGGCTCGAACCTGGCCATGGTGCGGATCGACCCGTAGCCGAACTCGGCCTCCGTCCGGGGGCGGCCATAGCGTGTCGAACGCGTGTTCGCTTCCGGTTCAGCATCCGCGTCCGCCGACGCACCCGCCTGGCTCACCGGGCTCAATCGCGAGCAGCGCGCGGCCGCCACGCACCCCGGCGGCCCGCTGCTGATCCTGGCCGGCGCCGGCACCGGCAAGACGACGACGCTGTGCGCGCGGGTGGCCTGGCTGGTCGCGGCGGCGCGCCGCCCGAGCGGATCCTGCTCCTCACCTTCACGCGCCGGGCGGCGCGGGAGATGCTCCAGCGCGCGCCGCGCGCTGATCGCCGATGGCGGCCGCGGCCGGCGGCGTGGTCGGCGGCACCTTCCACTCGGTGGCTCACCGCTTGTTGCGCCTGCACGCCGCGGCGCTGGGCTGGCGCCCGGCTTCGGCGGTGCTCGACGCCGGCGACGCGGCGGACCTGATCGACATGGTCCGCGAGGAGCATGGGCACGCCGCAGAGCACGCGCCGCTTCCCGCAGAAAGGCACGCTGCTCGACCTCTACTCGCGCACGGTCAACGCCCAGCAGCCGCTGTCGGGCGTGTCGGCGGAGCACTTTCCGTGGTGCGCCGAGCACCTCGACGCGATGGCGGCGCTGTTCAAGGCCTACACGGCCCGCAAGCGCGCGCTGGGCGTGCTCGACCTCGACGACCTGCTGCTGTACTGGCGGGCGCTGGCCGGCGACGAGGTCGTCGGCCGCAGCATGCGGCGCGGTTCGACCACATGCTGGTCGACGAGTACCAGGACGTCAACGGGCTGCAGGTCGAGATCGTCGCGGCACTGCGCGGGCGCGCGCTGCGACGTCACCGCGGTCGGCGACGACTGCAGGCGATCTACGGCTGTCGGGCCGCGTCCGCCGAGCACATCCTGGAGTTCCCGACGCACTTCCCCGACGCGGCGACCGTCACGCTGGAGCGCAACTACCGCTCGACCCAGCCGCATCCTCGACGTGGCGAACGCGGTCGCGGCCCAGGCCGACGAGGCGTTCCCGAAGCCGCTGCGCAGCGAGCGCACGGACGGCGAACCGCCCGAGCTGTGTTCTGCCGCGACGAGGCGCAGGCAGGCCGCCGAGGTGTGCGACCGCGTTCTGGAGGCCCGCGAGCAGGGCATGGAGCTGCGCGAGCAGGCGGTGCTGAGCCGCACCGTCGCACGACACCGACCTGCTCGAGCTGGAGCTCACGCGCCGCGCGCATCCCGTACGTGAAGTACGGCGGGTTGCGCTACCTGGAGGCGGCGCACGTCAAGGACTTCATCGCGCTGCTGCGGCTCGCGGACAACCCGGGCGACGAGATCTCGTGGTTCCGACTGCTCCAGCTGCTCGAAGGTGTGGGTCCCGGCGACCGCGCGCCGGGCGCTGGACGCGCTGGTGGCCGGAGGGGCCGGCCACCAGCTCGCGCATTGGCCGGACGCGCGCGAGCGGCTGCCCGCCGCGGCTCGCGCGCGCGCCGACGCGGTCGTGGACGCCCTGCGCGAGACCCGGGCGCAGCCCAGCGCCGGCGCGCGCGCCGAGCGGCTGCGCGACGCGCTGGCACCGCTGATCGAGGCCCGCTACCCGGACGGCGCGCTGCGCCTGCACGACCTCGAGCAGCTGGTTGGCGCGGCGCGCGAGTCGGGCGCGGAGCTGCGGCACTTCGTCGGCGAGCTGGTGCTCGACCCTCCCCGGTCGAGCGGCGACCTGGCCGGCCCGCCGCACCTCGACGAGGACTACCTGGTGCTGTCCACGGTCCACTCGGCGAAGGGCCTCGAATGGCAGGCCGTGCACGTGCTGGCCCTCTACGACGGCAACTTCCCGGCCGACATGGCCGCCGGCTCCGAGCAGAGCATCGACGAGGAGCGCCGCCTCTTGTACGTCGCGTTGACGCGGGCGCGGCGCCAGCTGCGCCTGTACGTGCCGGTGCGCTACTACCACCGCCCGGCAGGCCGCGACGACGCTCACGGCTACGGCAAGCCCTCGCGCTTCCTGACCGGCGAGGTGCAGGGGCTGTGTGAGGTCGTGCGGCCCGTGGAGGAGCAGGGCCGACTATCCGGCCCCGGCAGCGGGCCCCGGCGCATCACCGTCTCGGTCGACGCGCTGTTCGAGTAGGCGCCGCGGGCCGCGCGACCGCGGGAGGGTACGCTCGCGGCGCACCCAGCCGACCGTTCGACAGGAGGCCCCACATGGATTTCCAGGAGATCCGCTACGAGATCGCCGATCACATACTGACGATCACGCTCGACCGGCCCGACCGGCTGAACGCGTTCACGCCCACGATGGGGCGCGAGCTGATCGCGGCGTTCGACCGCGCCGACGCCGACGACGACGTGCGCGTGGTGATCGTGACCGGTGCGGGCCGCGGCTTCTGCGCCGGCGCCGACCTGGGCGGGGGCGGTGACACGTTCGACTGGCGCGATCGCCAGGCCGGCGACGAGGTCCCGCGCGACACCGGCGGACAGGTGGCGCTGCGCATCTTCGACTCGGCGAAGCCCGTGATCGCCGCGATCAACGGCCCGGCAGTCGGGGTCGGCATCACCATGACGCTGCCGATGGACGTCCGCCTGGTCGCCGACGGCGCCAAGCTCGGGTTCGTGTTCGCGCGCCGGGGGATCGTCCCGGAGGCGTGCTCGAGCTGGTTCCTGCCGCGCATCGTGGGGATTGCGCAGGCGATGGAATGGGTGGCGACCGGGCGCGTGTTCTCCGCCGAGGAGGCGCTCTCCGGCGGCCTCGTGCGCAGCGTGCACCCGGGCTCCGAGCTGCAGGGCGCGGCCCGTGCGCTCGCCACGGAGATCGCCGACGGCCGCGCCCGTTTCGGTCGCGCTTGCCCGCCGCCTGATGTGGACGATGCTGGGCGCCGCACACCCGATGGAGGCCCACCGCGCGGACTCCCGGGCGATGTTCGCGCGCGGGCAGTCCGCCGACGCGCGCGAGGGTGTCACCTCGTTCCTGGAGAAGCGGCAGCCGGAGTTCACCGACAGGGTGAGCGACGGGCTTCCCGAGGTGTTCCCGCAGCGCGCCGCGCCGGTGTTCTCGTGAGCGGCTCGGCGCGCGATGCCGGAGGAGGGACTCGAACCCCCGACACGCGGATTATGATTCCGCTGCTCTAACCGACTGAGCTACTCCGGCCGGGAGGGGCAAGCCTAGCAAGGGGTGGGCGGCGCTCAGGACCACTCGCCGACTCCGCGCACGAGATGCTCACGACGTGCGTCGGCGCTCCCGAAGAGCTCTCAGAAACGTGCAAACCGTGGAATCGACCCAGCCCGCGAACGTCGCGCTCGTACGTCGTCTGTACGAGGCCTTCGACGAGCGCGACCTCGACGCGATGATCGCGCTCACCGGTCCCGGGCTGGAGTTCTTTCCCCCGGTGACCGCCTCCATGGTCGAGCGCAGCGAGCCCTATCTCGGGCACGATGGGCTGCGGCGCTACTTCGAGGACGCCGCCCGCGTGTGGAAGCAGCTCGACATCATTCCCCACGAGTACCACGATCTGGGAGACCGGGTGCTCGTGTTCGGCCGTGTCTACGCGCGCGGGGAGGGTGGCTACATCTCCGATTCGCCGGCCGCCTGGCTGTGGCGGGTCGAAGGCGAGCTGATCACCTGGGGCCGGGTGTTCACGAGTCGCGCCGAAGCGCTGCAGGCAGCGGGCCTCGGGTCCTAGAATGGCGCCAGTTCGCTCGTGAGCTCCGATCACACAATGCTCGAGGCCGTGCCCAACGTCAGCGAGGGCCGCGACGACGCCTGCATCGCCGCCTGCCGTCGCGCGCTCGGGTCGCACGGGTGCAGCCTGCTCGACGTCCACTCGGACGCCGACCACAACCGCAGTGTCTTCACGCTCGTGGGCGGCCCGCAGGAGCTCGCCGACTCCCTGCTCGCCGCGGCGCGCACGGCGGTCGACCACGTCGACATTCGCATGCACGAAGGGGCTCACCCGTGCATCGGTGCGCTCGACGTCGTGCCGATCGCCTATCTGCGCGAGGACGATCGCGAGCTGGCCCACGACGAGGCGCTGAGCGTCGCCAACCGCCTCGCGGCGGAGCTGGACCTGCCCGTCTTCATATACGGAGAGCTGGCCACCGCGGACCACCGGCGCGAGCGCTCGTTCTTCCGCGAGGGTGGCGTGAACGCGCTGTCCGCACGGATGGCCGCTGGTGAGCTGGCGCCGGACTTCGGGCCGGCGCGGCTGCATCCCACCGCCGGCGCGGCACTCGTGGGCGCGCGGCCGCCGCTGGTCGCGTTCAACGTCGAGCTCGGCACCGGCGACGTCGAGATCGCGAGGCAGATCGCGGCCAAGGTCCGCGAGGCAAATGGGGGCCTGGTGGGAGTGCGGGCGATCGGCGTGAAGCTCGCGACCCGCGGGGTGGCACAGGTCTCGACCAACGTGCAGGACCCGTTTGCGGTGCCCCTGGCCCAAGTGCTCGAGGCGGTGCGCGCCGCGGCCGCCGCGCTGGACACCTCGGTGGGCGTCGCGGAGCTCGTGGGGCTGGCGCCGGCGGCGGCGCTCGAGGGCTTTCCGCCGGACGTCGAGCTGCGCGGCTTCGACGAGCGCCGGCACGTCCTCGAGAACCGCGTGCCGCGCGCGCCCGCGCGGCGCATATAACTCAGCCATGGCTGCCCAGCGCAGACGGCGCAAGCACCGCGGCACCCAGGCCGGAGTCGTGCGCCCCGACCGGCGCTCGCGGCCGCGCACCCGCGGCCAGGTCCGCCAGTCATCCGAGCAGCGCCGCAGGGAGAAGCAGAACGCTCCACCCACCTGGCGCGGCGCGATCACGCGCGGCGGGATCGCGGCCGCAAGCCTGTTTGCCCTGCTCGTGCTGTTGCTGAAGGCCCCGGTCGGGGGCGCCGTCGGCCTGGCGCTGATGGCGGGCCTGATCTACACGCCCGCCTTCCATGCGATCGATACGTTCGCCTACCGCCGCCGCATGCGCAAGCGGGAGCAACAGAAATGATGGATGTCGGGATGCTCACCGTCGGCCCCGTCGCCGAGAACTGCTTCATCGCCCGCCTCGACGGGTCGGACCGCGCCGTGATCTTCGACCCGGGCGACGAGCCCGACCGGATCCTCGGCGCGGTCGCCGAGTCGGGGCTCACGGTGGAGGCGGTGCTGCTCACCCATACCCACTTCGACCATGTGGGCGCGGTGGCTCCCGTGGCGCGCGCGACCGGCGCGCCGGTGTACGTCTCCGAGATCGAGCGCCCCGTGCTGGCCGACATCATGCGCTACGTACCGTTTCCCGGGATTGGGCCTTTCGAGAGCTACGAGGCCGACCACACGCTGAGCGGTGGGGAGCAACTCGAGATCGCGGGCATGGCGATCGACGTGCTGTTCACGCCCGGGCACAGCCCCGGGCATCTGACCTTCTCGATTCCCTCCGAGCGCGCGGCCTTCTCGGGCGACGTCCTGTTCCAGGGCTCCGTCGGGCGGACCGACCTGCCGGGCGGCGACTGGGGCACGCTGCTCGCATCCATCGCCGGCCTGGTGGAATCGCTGCCGCAGGAGACGACGCTGTATCCGGGCCACATGGGCGTCACCACGCTGGGCGCCGAGCGGCGCACGAACCCGTTCCTGGCGGAGCTGGCGGCGGGCGGATCTTGAGGAAATCGTGAGCAAACCTTGAGGCGGTGGCTGCCCGGCGGGCCCGCGCCGCGCAGGGTCCGGCGCCCCGTCGCGGAAGAAGTCCCCTAGATGGCTGCGAAGCACCAAGCTCCCCGCGGGACCTACGACCTGCTCCCGGGCCGGGCAGCCCTGCGGGGCGAGATCTTGTCCGAGGCCCGGCGGCTGCTGCGGGGAGCCGGATTCGGCCAGATCGACACGCCCACGTTCGAGGACTCCGACCTGTTCGTACGGACCGTTGGGGCGGCCACCGACATCGTCAGGAAGGAGATGTACGGGTTCGAGGACCGCGGCGGCCGCTCCCTCACGCTGCGCCCGGAGGGAACCGCGCCCGTGTGCCGCGCCTACCTCGAACACGGGATGCACAAGCTTCCGCAGCCGGTGAAGCTCTGGTACACGGGGCCGATGTTCCGCTACGAGGCGCCCCAGTCCGGGCGCTACCGCCAGCACAGCCAGGTCGGCGCGGAGACGATCGGCTCCGACGACCCCGCGGTCGACGCCGAGCTGATCGACCTGCTCGCGCACCTGTACGCGCGGCTCGGCCTGCCGGCGGCGCGCCTGCACCTGACGAGCATCGGCGACCCGGGCTCGCGCGCCGAGTACACCCGTGAGCTGCGCGAGTTCCTGCTCAGCCATGACGTGTTCGACCCGGACCAGCGCGCTCGGATCGAGATCAACCCGATGCGCGCCTTCGACTGGGACGCGCCCGGGATCGTGGCTGTCACGGAAGCGGCGCCGAAGATGATCGAGCGGCTGTCCGACGCAGACGCCGAGCACTTCGACGAGGTGCGCCGGCTGCTCGACGGGGCGGGCATCGACTACGAGCTGGATTCCCGCTTGGTACGCGGTCTGGACTACTACACGCGCACGGTATTCGAGTTCAGGTCCGATCAACTCGGCGCGCAGAGCGGGATCGGCGGTGGCGGGCGCTACGACGGTCTGATCGAGCAGCTGGGCGGGCCGCCGACGCCGGGCGCCGGATGGGCGACCGGCCTCGAGCGGATCGAGCAGGTGCTGGCCGAGACCCGCGCGGAGGGCGCCGAGCAGGAGGCGGCGCGCGGCGACGGGCCCCAGTTCCTGTTCATCGTCAGCGAGCCGCAGGCCGGCCCGCGCCTGTTCCGGGCGGTTTCGGAGCTGCGCGAGGAGGGCTTCGGAGCGACGCTGGACCTCGGGTCGCGCTCCCTCAAGGCTCAGATGCGGCAGGCCGAGCGGCTCGGAGCGCCGTGGGTCGTGATCGTCGGTCCGCAGGAGTGGGAGCGATCGGCGGCGGCGGTGCGCGACATGACCCGCCGCGAGCAGGACGAGGTGCCGCTCTCCCGGCTCAGGCAGGAGTTGCTGAGACGTGCCCGCTGACGGCGCGTCCTCGCTGCCGCCGCCCCGGGCCAACGGCTATCGGGACGCCTGGTGCGGCCAGATGTCGCCGGCGCGGATCGGCGACGAGGTGCGGGTCGCCGGTTGGGTCCACCGCCGCCGGGACCACGGCGGCCTCGTGTTCGTGGACCTGCGCGATCGCACCGGCCTGCTGCAGGTGGTGCTCAACCCCGAGACCGCGCCCGCGGCGCACGCGCGCTCCCACGACCTGCGCTCGGAGTGGGTGATCTCGGTGAGCGGCGAGATCGTGCCGCGCTCGGCGGAGACGGTCAATCGCGACATGGCCACCGGAGAGGTGGAGCTGCGCGTCGCGGACTTCGAGGTGTTGGGCACGGCCGAGACCCCGCCCTTCCCGATCGACGAGGAGACGCAGGTGGACGAGGCGCTGCGACTGCGCCACCGCTACCTCGATTTGCGGCGGGAGCCGATGCAGCGGTCCCTCGAGCTGCGCCATCGCGTCACGCAGGCGATCCGCGCCTACCTGGACGACGTCGGCTTCCTGGACCTCGAGACCCCGATCCTGACCCGCTCGACGCCCGAGGGCGCCCGCGATTTCGTGGTGCCGAGCCGCATGCAACGCGGCACCTTCTATGCGCTGCCGCAATCGCCGCAGCTCTTCAAGCAGCTCCTGATGATCGCCGGGTTCGAGCGCTACTACCAGATCGCGCGCTGCTTCCGCGACGAGGCGCTGCGCGCGGATCGCCAGCTCGAGTTCACCCAGCTGGACATCGAGATGGCGTTCGTCACCGAGCAGGACGTGATGGCCGTCACCGAGGCTGTGATCTGCGCCGCGTTCGCGGCCGGCGGCGTGGACCTGCAGCCGCCGTTCCCGCGCATGCCCTATGACGACGCGATTGCGCGATTCGGCACCGATCGTCCCGACGCGCGGTTCGGGCTGGAGATCCGCGACCTCGGCGATTCCTTGCAGGGCACCGGGTTCAAGGTGTTTCGCGGGGTGCTCGACCGGGGCGGCGCCGTGCGCGGGATCAACGCGGGCGCGCAGGAGCTGTCGCGCGCCGAGCTCGACAAGCTGATCGAGTTCGCGCAGGGCCAAGGCGCAGGGGGCCTCGTGTGGGCATACGTCGAGCCCGACGGCGGCTGGCGTTCGCCTGTCGCCAAGTTCCTGTCCGACGAGGAGCGCGCCGCGATCGGGGCTGCGCTCGACGCCGCCCCCGCGGACCTGCTGCTGCTGGTCGCCGACGACGCGGGAGTCGCGGCGCAGACGCTCGGCGCGCTGCGGCTGGAGTTGGCGAAGCGGTTCGGCCTGATCGGGGCGGGCGCCTGGCGGCCGTTGTGGGTAACCGACTTCCCGCTGGTCGAGTGGAACGACGAGGAGGGCCGCTGGCAGGCGCTGCATCACCCGTTCACCTCTCCCACGGAGGAATCGCTCGAGCTGCTCGAGGCAGACCCGGCGGCCGCGCGGGCGCGCGCCTACGACCTGGTGCTGAACGGAACCGAGCTGGGAGGCGGGAGCATCAGGATCAACCGGCCCGAGGTCCAGTACCGCGTGCTCGAGGCGCTGGGCATCGACCGGGCGCGGGCGGATCAGCGGTTCGGCTTCCTGATCGAGGCGCTCAAGCACGGGGCACCACCACACGGCGGCATCGCGTTCGGCCTCGACCGCATCGTGGCGCTGCTCGCCGGGCGGGAATCCATCAGGGACGTGATCGCGTTCCCGAAGACCGCCTCGGGCACGGACCCGCTCACGGGCGCCCCTGCGTCCCTCGAGCCGGAACAGCTGCGGGAGCTGGGAATCCGGGTGGAGCCGGGCAGCCCCCAACCCTGAGCAGGCCGGGCGGCGGGCTTGCACGCCGTGCGCCATTGGGAGGTGGCTCCTAAGGTTTCCGGCCTCCATGCCGATTCTTCACGAAGTCCCTGGTAACTTCCGAGGAGCCCGAACTTGTACGCCAGTCGCTCAGCGTTTGAGCCAACACAATCGAGTTGGGAGCCCGAATCGGGCACGCGGGCCGTAGGCCTGCGCGTCCTGTGGGCGCCCACCTGCCTCGGCAGGTTCAACTCAGAGGCGGCAGCGGCAAGTTGGGGCGACTTTAAGCCGTGACCGCTCAGCTGCCACGGCCGGCACTCTTCGCGATCGTTGGCGTGGTCGCCGTGCTCGGGCTGTTCTTCATGACGCGCCGCGGCGGCGAGGAAAGCCTGCCCGCCACGCCTGCTCCCGCTCAGCCCGCGAGCCCGTCGACCACGACGCCCGCCACGTCGCCGCAGGCGAATGCCACGCCGGACAAGACGGGCGCGCCGTCACCCGGCAAGCGTCGGGCCGGCAGCCAGGCCCTGCCGTCTCCGGTGGCGAAGGCCCTGGCGGCGAAGCAGACTGTGGTGCTCTTGATCTGGAACAAGAGGGGCGTCGAGGACCGCAGCGTGAAGAAGTCGATCGATCGGCTGTCGCCTCGTGGCGGCAAGGTCGCGAAGTTCTCGGACACGGTCAACCACCTGGCGCGCTACACACGCATCACCGCCGTCGCGAGCGTCAACACGACGCCCGCCGTGATCGTGATCAACAGCCGCAACCAGGCCGAGGTCCTCAGCGGCTACTACGACTTCCAGACGATCGACGAGTTCGTCTCGAACGCCTCTCGCCGCAAGTAGCCTCCCCGGCCCAGGGGGCGCACTTCTAGACTTCACGGGGTGCATCCCTTCGAGCAGCACCTGACGCAGCCCGATGGACGCGGGCCCGTGCCCGAGGGCGCTTTCGTGGGCAGCGCCGGCGGCGCCGCGTGCGGCGACGTCGTGCGGATCGCGGTGGGAGTGGAAGGCGGCCGCCTCACCAGCATCACCTTCGATGCCGATGGCTGTGGCGCGACGCTTGCCGCGGGCAGCGCCTGCGTGGCGCTCGCCCGGGGGAGCGCCGTGCTCGACGCCGCGCGGATCTCCGCGGCATCGATCTCACACCGGTTGGGCGGGCTGTCGCCGGGCAAGCTCCACGCGGCCGACCTCGCCGCGGACGCGCTGCACCGGGCGCTCGCGCGCGCGGCGGGCAGCAACACGCGTCTTGCCCTGCCCGGCCGTCAGCGGATGCTGGTCGGCCTCAGCGGGGGGGTCGACAGCGCCGTCGCGGCGTACCTGTGTGCCCGCGACGGCTACGAGGTGGTGGCCGTCACGCTGAAGCTGTGGGCCGATCAGGAAGGCGACGGCGAGCGCAGTTGCTGCTCCCCGCAGGCCGTGCTCGGCGCCCGCGCCCTGGCTCACGACATGGGCCTGCCGCACCTCACCCTCGACCTCGAGGAGCGCTTCCGCGCCGCGGTCGTCGGCGACTACCTCGCCGAGCACGTCGCGGGCCGCACCCCCAACCCCTGTGTGCGCTGCAACGGCCTCGTGCGCTTCGACGCGATGCTGGAGCTCGCCGATCGGCTGGGCGCGAGCGCGCTCGCGACGGGCCACTATGCGCGCATCACCGACGACGGCGAGGGGCCGCTGCTCGAGCGCGCCGCGGACCCGCACAAGGACCAGACCTACATGCTGGCGGGTGTGCGGCCGGAACTGCTCGGCCGCCTGCGGTTCCCGCTCGGCGGCCTCACCAAGCCTGAGGTGAGGGAGATCGCGCGGCAGGCGAATCTCTCCGTGGCCGGCAAGCGCGAGAGCCAGGACCTGTGCTTCCTGGCCGGGACCAGCCGTGAGCGGTTCCTCGCCCGCCACGCGGACGTGCGTGACGCGCCGGGCGACGTGGTCGATGCCCGCGGCGAGGTGCTCGGCCGCCATCGCGGACACCACCGCTTCACGGTCGGGCAGCGCAAGGGACTCGGCGTGGCCACCGGAGAGCCGCTGTACGTGCTCTCGACCGACCCGCGCGGCAATCGCGTCGTGGTCGGCCCGCGGACCGCGCTCGCGACCCACGCCGTGCCCCTCACCGGGACGGTGCTGCACCGCGAGAACACCCGGGTCGACCGGGTGAAGTTGCGCTACCGCTCAGAGCCCGTGGCCTGCCGCCTGGCCGCCCGCGGCGACCACCTGGAGATCACGCTCGCGGAGCCCGCCGCCGGAGTCGCCCCGGGTCAGACGGCCTGCCTGATGGACGGCGACCGCGTCGTCGGTCACGGCACCATCGCGGCATAGACTTGGCCCCATGCCGCCGCGCACCTCCGCAGAGATCCGCGCCGCATTCCTCTCGTTCTTCGAGGAGCGGGACCACCTGCGCGAACCTTCGGCATCGCTGATTCCCGCGTCCTACGACCCGTCCGTGCTGCTCACGACCGCCGGCATGCAGCCGTTCAAGCCCTACTTCCTGGGGCAGGAGCCCCCGCCGCACCCGCGCCTCACCTCCTGCCAGAAGTGCTTCCGCACGACGGACATCGACGAGGTCGGCAACACCGCCCGGCACCTCACTTTCTTCGAGATGCTCGGCAACTTCTCGTTCGGGGACTACTTCAAGCAGGGGGCGATCGCGCATGCGTGGGAGCTGTCCACGCAGGTGCTCGGCCTCGACCCGGCGCAGATCTGGATCACGGTGTTTGCGGGTGATCCCGAGCTGGGGCTGGGACCGGACGAGGAGGCGATCGACCTCTGGCGCGCGATCGGGGTGCCGGAGGAGCGCATCGTGCGGCTGCCCCGCTCCGAGAACTTCTGGCAGGCGGGACCGACCGGCCCATGCGGGCCCTGCTCCGAGCTGTACGTCGATCGAGGGCCCGCGTTCGGCCCGGAGGGCCGTCCCGGCGACGACACCGAGCGCTACCTCGAGTTCTGGAACCTGGTGTTCATGCAGTACACGCTCTTCGAGGACGGTCGGCTGGAGTCCCTGCCCACCCCCAACATCGACACCGGGCTGGGCCTGGAGCGGATGGCCTCGATCCTGCAGGACGTGCCCTCCGTCTACGAGACCGATCACTTCCGGCCGCTGGTCGAGCTCGGAGAGCAGCTGTCGGGGGGGCGCTATGGCTCTGATCCGGTGGTCACGAAGGCGCTGCGGGTGCTCGCCGATCACAGCCGCGCGATGACGTTCCTGATCGCCGACGGTGTGGCGCCCTCGAACGAGGACCGTGGCTACATCCTGCGCCGCATCATGCGTCGCGCGATCCAGCAGGGAAAGGCGATCGGCCTCGAGCCGCCGTTCCTGGCCAGGTTCGCGGACCTCGTGATCGAGATCATGCGCCCGGTCTACCCGGAGCTCGCGGTCGAGCGCAACGCCGTCCACCAGTGGCTGGCTGCGGAGGAGGAGAGCTTTGGCCGCACGCTCGAGCAGGGCACGAAGCTGCTGGCCGAGATCGTCGCGCGTGCGCAGGAGCAGGGCACGTCGTGGATCGACGCGGAGGATGCCTTTCGCCTGCACGACACGTACGGGTTCCCCTACGACCTCACGCGGGAGCTGTTGCAGGGCGAGGGGCTCGCGGTCGACGACGCAGGCTTCCACGAGCTGATGGAGGAGCAGCGCGCCCGTGCGCGCACGGGCGCGGCGCGTGCGACCGGTGCGGACGGCGAGCACGAGCGGGTGCGGGAGTTCGTGCGCGCAGCCGGCTTCCCGACCCGGTTCGTCGGCTACGAGACGACCGCTGTCCAAACCAGCGTCGGCGCGCTGCGGCGGGCCGACGGTGCGCTGTTGACGAAGTTCGCGGAGTCTCCTTTCTATGCCGAGGGCGGCGGGCAGGTCGCCGACTCCGGGGTCGTGGAGAGCGACTCCGGCGCGGCGCGCGTCAGGGACGTCTACCGGCTGGGCGACGACCAGGCCGTGGCGCTGGAGATCGAGCGCGGTGACCTGCACGAGGGTGAGCGCGTGCGGCTGACCGTCGACCGCGACGCCCGCCACGCGACCGAAGCCAACCACACCGCGACTCATCTGCTGCACGCTGCGCTGCGGGAACGTCTCGGTACCCATGTGCGCCAGGCGGGATCGGCCGTGCGCCCGGACAAGCTGCGCTTCGACTTCACGCACGGCAAGCCCCTGACCCCCGAGGAGCTGAGCGCGATCGAGGGCGCCGTGAACGATTGGATCGTCGGGAGCCACCCCGTCCGCGCGATCCACACGACGCGCGCGCGTGCGGAGGAGATGGGCGCGATGGCGCTGTTCGGCGAGAAGTACGGAGACGAGGTGCGCGTGATCGAGGTCGACGGGGTGTCGCGCGAGCTGTGCGGAGGCACGCACGTGCACGACACCGCGGAGATCGGCGTGTTCAAGATCCTGCACGAGGGGTCCAGCGCCGCGAACGTGCGCCGCATCGAGGCCGTCACCGGGCCGGAGGGGGTGCGCCTCCTGCGCCGCCACGATCAGGCGCTGAACGCGATCGCGGCGCGGCTGCGAACCCGGCCGGAGGATGCGGTGCGGGCCCTGGAGTCCCAGCTCGAGCGCGCCGCCGCGCTCCAGGAGCAGCAGCGGTCGGGCGGTGTGGGCCGCGTGCGGGAGCTGGCCGGCGAGCTGGCCGGAAACGCCGCGGAGATCGGCGGCGTGCGGGTCGTGACGGCGGCTTGCGACGTGTCCAGCGCCGACGAGCTGCTGGAGCTCGCAGACCGGCTGAAGTCGAGCCTCGAGGACGCCGCGATCGTCGTCGGCGCCGCCGGCAACGGACGGCCCGTGCTGGTCGCGAGCTTCACCCCCGCGGCCGTGTCGCGCGGCCTGTCGGCGGCCGCCGTCGTGAAGGAGGCGGCGCGGGTGATGGGCGGCGGCGGGGGCGGACGCGACACGATGGCCCAGGCCGGCGGCCGTGACGCCGGCAAGCTGGGCGAGGCGCTCGAGACGGCACGCAGGGCGATCGAGGCGAAGCTCGGCGAGCCGGCTTGACCCGGGTGCTCGCGCTCGACTACGGCCGGGCCCGCTGCGGCTGCGCGATCAGTGACCCGACCGGCACGCTTGCGACGCCGCTTCCGGAGGTTGCGCGCCCGGGCTCGCCGCAGGGGATGGAGCGGATCGCACAGATGGTCACCGAGCACGATGCGGGCACGGTGCTGGTCGGTCTGCCCCTCAGCCTCTCCGGAGAGGAGGGGCCGCAGGCGCACGAGGTGCGCGAATTCGTGGAGCGGCTGGCGGCGCGCGTGCGCGTCCCGGTGCAGACCTGGGACGAGCGCTTCACGACCAGGCTGGCCCAGACCACGCCGGGCCGCTCGTCCGAGGACTCGCGCGCGGCGGCGCATCTGCTGCTGGGATACCTGGAGGCCCAGGCTTGACGCGGCGCATCGTGCTCGGCGCGATCGCGATCTGCGCGATCGTGGGACTGCTGGCCCTGTTCCAGCCCTTCAAGGGTGATGGCGGCGAGCCCGTGCGGGTGGTCATCCCCAAGCAGGCAGGCGTGGGGGAGATCGCCGACACCCTGGCCGACCGCGACGTGATCGCGAGCGCGACGCTGTTCGAGGTACGGGCGACGATCGGCGGCGATCGTGGAGATCTGAAGCCGGGGGTCTACGTGCTGCGCAAGGACATGTCCTACGGCGACGCGATCGACCGGCTGGTCGCGGGCCCCGCGCGGCAGGTGATCCAGCTGACGGTCCCTGAAGGCCTCAGCCGGCGTGAGATCGTGCCGGTCGCCGCCCGCGCCGGTGTGCGCGGTGACTATCTGCGCGCGAGCGTCGCCACGTCGCTGATCGATGCGCGCGGGTATGGCCTGCCCAACGACCTCCAGAGCCTCGAGGGGTTCCTATTCCCCGCCACCTACGAGCTGCGCAGCGGGGCATCGGCGCAGAACCTGGTCCAGCGCCAGCTCGCCGCCTTCGGCGACAACCTCGCGCAGGTCGACCTCGCGTATGCGCGGCGCAAGAACCTGACCGCCTTCGACGTCGTGACGATCGCCTCGATGGTTGAGCGGGAGGCGCAGCAGCCGCGCGAGCGCAAGCTCGTGGCCGCGGTGATCTACAACCGCCTGAAGCAGGGCATGCCGCTCGGGATCGATGCGACCACGCGCTACGCCACCGGCAACTGGCGGCAGCCGCTGACGCCGAGCGAGCTGGCCATCGATTCGGCCTACAACACGCGCACGAACGCGGGTCTGCCGCCCGGGCCGATCGGCAACCCCGGTCTTGCGTCGCTGCAGGCCGCCGCACACCCGGCGCGCGTCGGGTACCTCTACTACGTGGTGAAGCCGGGAACCTGCGGGGAGCACGCCTTCTCCTCAACCGCAGCGGAGTTCGAGCGCGACCGGCAGCGCTACAACGAGGCGCGCGAGGCCGCGGGAGGACAGTCTCCGACGAAGTGCTAGTCGCGGTCCTCGGGCATCCGATCGGGCACAGCCGCTCCCCGGCGATGCACAACGCCGCCTTCCGGGAGCTCGGCCTCGACGACTGGCGCTACGAGGCCATCGACGTCGAGCCGGAGCACTTCGACGATGTCGTGCGCGGCCTGGCTGCGCGAGGCTACGCGGGCGCCAACGTCACGATCCCGCACAAGTTGCGCGCGCTCGAGGTCGCCGACACCGCGAGCGAGGTCGCCGGAGTCGTGGGCGCCGCGAACACGCTGGTCTTCCGCGACGGCGCCGTGCACGCGGACAACACCGACGTACAGGGCTTCCTCACCGCGCTGCGCGAGCGCGCGCCCGAGGCGCCCCGGGGGATGCGCGCGCTGGTGCTGGGAGCGGGGGGCGCGGGCCGCGCCGTCGCCTACGCGCTGGTCGAGGAGGGCGCCGCGGCCGTCGAGGTCTGGAACCGCCACCCCGAGCGGGCCCGGGCGCTGGTGTCCGACCTGGCCGGCGCCGGCGGGGCCGGCGCGCTCGAGGTCACCACGGCGCCCCGCCTCGATCAGACCGATCTGCTCGTGAACGCCACCTCGGTGGGGATGGTGAGTCGCGACCCAGGCCCTGTTGCACAGGGAGAACCGCCCCCCATCAAGGAGCTGCCGCTAACGGCCGATGAATGGAGCGATCGGTTAATCGTGGTGGATCTCGTCTACCGTCAGGAACGAACCCCGCTCGTGCGCGCCGCTCTGGCGCGCGGTCTGCGGTGTGTTGACGGAATCGACGTGCTGGTCCACCAAGGCGCGGCGAGCTTCCGTCTTTGGACTGCGATGAGTGCGCCGCTCGGGGCTATGAGAAGTGGCGCAACAGACAAAGCAGACTGACACACATCCCATACTGAGGCCGGTTGCCGACGACCCCGAAGCTGGGGGGCAGGGAACGCGCCCGGTATCGGTGAGCGGCACGCTCGAGGAAGAGCCCCGCGGGGGTGTGGAGGCGGTGCCGCACCTGGATCTCGGTGCGCAAGGCCCCGACGAAGCTGCGCCGCCAGCCTCCAACGGCGGCCAGCCGGGCGGCGATCGCCCGGGTCTCACGCCGCCGCGCCGGCGTGGCGGCTCCGGGCGCTTCATCACCGATCACATCGTGGAGCTGGGCTACGCGACCCAGGAGCAGGTCGACCATGCGATCAACGAGGCGCGGTCGAGCGGCCTCACTCCCGAGCAGGTCTTGCTGCAGTCGCAGGCGATCACGGGCGATCAGCTCGCGCGCGCCACCTCCGAGCGCTTCGGGCTCGACCACCTCGACCTGAACGCGTTCGAGATCGATCTCGGCGCGATGAACCTGATTCCCAGCCAGGCGGCCAAGCGCTACGGCGCGATCCCGGTCGCCTTCGTGGGCAACGAGACGCTGCTGGTGGTGATGGCCGACCCGACGAACGTGCGCGCGGTCGACGACATCTCGATCATGACCGGTTTGGATGTGCGCCCCGCGGTCGCCTCCGCCGAGGACATCGATGCCGCCGTCTCCAACGCGACGAAGCTGGACTCCTCGATCGCAGAGGCCATCGAGGAGGATGAGGAGGAAGGCCTCGCCGAGGGCGAGATCACCGAGATCCGCGAGTCCGCGGGCGACGCGCCGGTCATCAAGCTCGTCAACGGGGTGATCGCGAAGGGCATCGACGAGGGCGCCTCCGACATTCACTTCGAGCCCGAGGGCAAGGAGATGCGGGTGCGCTATCGCGTGGACGGCATCCTCCACGACGCCACCACGGTCCCCCGCCGGATGGTCCCCGGGGTCACGTCGCGCCTGAAGATCATGGCGAGCCTCGACATCGCCGAGAAGCGCATGCCGCAGGACGGCCGCGTCGGCCTCAACGTCGGGGGCCACGCGATCGACATCCGCATGGCCTCCCTGCCCTCGGTCAAGGGCGAGAAGGTGGTCCTGCGAATCCTCGACAAGGAACAGGCCCTGATCGGCCTGGATCGGCTGGGCATGCAGGAGGACACGCTCGCGCGCTTCAGGAACTCCTTCAGCCGCGCCTACGGTGCCACGTTCGTGACGGGCCCCACCGGTTCGGGGAAGACGACGAGCCTTTACGCGGCGCTCAACGAGATCAACTCTCCGGAGCGCAACATCATCACCATCGAGGATCCGGTGGAGTACCAGATCCCCGGCCTCACGCAGGTCCAGGTGAACCTCCGCGCCGGCCTCAACTTCTCGACCGGCCTGCGCTCGATGGTGCGCTCTGACCCCGATGTGATCATGGTCGGGGAGATCCGCGACAAGGAGACCGCGCGGATCGCGATCGAGTCGGCGCTGACCGGTCACCTCGTCCTCTCGACGCTGCACACCAACGACGCGCCGACTGCGATCTCGCGCCTCACCGAGATGGGCGTCGAGCCCTTCCTGACGGCGTCCGCGCTCGACTGCGTCGTTTCGCAGCGGCTTGCGCGGCTGCTGTGCTCGCAGTGCAAGGAGCCGATCACCATTCGCGCCGACGTGCTGCGCAGCTTCGGCGTCGACGACGACGTCGAGGCCTACTCGCCGAAGGGCTGCAAGCGCTGCAGCTTCTCCGGTTACAAGGGCCGCGTCGGCCTGTACGAGGCGATGACGCTCACGACGGAGATCCGCGAGCTCACGATCGAGCGCGCCTCCGCGAGCAAGATCCGCGCCGTGGCGATGGAGCAGGGCATGCGGCCGCTGCAGGAGGACGGCATCGAGAAGTTCCGGATGGGGATCACCTCCATTCAGGAAGTGGCAAGGATTACGGGTTCGGCGCTGGCTGCCGATTAGGGAGAGACATGGAGATCGATTTCGCAGAGATCTTGAAGTCCACGGCCGAGCTGAAGGCGTCGGACCTGCATCTCACCACGGGACTGCCGCCCATGGTGCGCATGCGTGGCGAGGTCCGGCAGCTCGAGAACTACCCGGCGTTGTCCTCCAAGGACACCCGGGAGATCGTCTACAGCATCCTGTCGAACGACCAGCGCAAGAAGCTGGAGGAGGAGTGGCAGGTCGACTTCTCCTACTCGGTGCCGAGCCTCGGCCGATTCAGGGTGAACGCCTACATGCAGCGCGCCTCGGTCGGCGCCGCGCTGCGCCTGATCCCGACGGAGATCAAGTCCGTCGACCAACTCGGCCTGCCGGCGGTGACCCATGAGCTGGTGAAGCGGCCCCGCGGCTTCGTGCTCGTCACGGGACCGACCGGATCGGGAAAGTCCACCTCGCTGGCGGCGATGATCGACGAGATCAACAAGACGCGCAGCGATCACATCCTCACGATCGAGGATCCGATCGAGTTCATGCACCGCCACCAGAAGTGTGTGGTCAACCAGCGTGAGATCGGCAACGACGCGCAGACCTTCTCGCTCGCCCTGAGGGCCGCCCTGCGACAGGACCCGGACGTGATCCTGGTTGGGGAGATGCGCGACCTCGACACGATCTCGACCGCACTGACCGCGGCCGAGACCGGACACCTCGTGTTCGCGACCCTCCACACGCAGGACGCGCCGCAGACGATCGACCGGATCATCGACGTCTTCCCGCCGCACCAGCAGCAGCAGGTGCGCGTGCAGCTGTCGGTCGCCCTCGAGGGAGTGATCACGCAGCAGCTGCTGCCGACCGCCGACGGCTCCGGGCGGGTCGCGGCCTGTGAGGTGCTCGTGCTGACGCCCGCCGTCCGAAACCTGATCCGCGAGGGCAAGACCCATCAGATCCACTCGGTGCTCCAGACCGGGGCGTCCCAAGGCATGCAGTCGATGGACTCGGCGATGGCGCAGCTCGTTCGCGCCGGCAAGATCACGCGCGAGATGGCCGAGTCGCGCTCGGCGACACCCGAGGAGTTGCGCAGGCTGCTGGGCGCCGGCATGAGGGCCGCCTAGGCCACGGGCCGGGACAGCGGAGGCGCACAGGAACATGGCCACCTACACCTTCAAGGCAGTCGACCTCGCGGGCGTGCCGGCGCGCGGCGAGCTAGAGGCGGAGTCGAAGCAGTCGGTCACCGATCAGCTGCGTGAACGCGGCCTGATCGTGCTCGACATCAGCCAGCAGAAGACCGGGGTCTCGAGCCAGGATCTCTTCGAGCGCTTCAAGCGCATCAAGCCGCAGGAGCTGACCGTGATGACGCGGCAGCTAGCGACCATGGTCGCATCAGGAATGTCGATCCTGCGGTCCTTCCACGTGCTCGAGGACACCACCGAGAACGACAAGCTGAAGCAGATCCTCGCCGATGTGCGCCAGGACATCGAGGCCGGTATCTCGATGTCGGACGCGCTCGAGAAGCACCCGGTGGCGTTCGACGAGCTGTACGTCGCGATGACCCGCACGGGTGAGTCCGCGGGAATGCTCGAGGAGTCCCTCGAGCGTGTCGCGGATCAGATGGAAAAGCAGGACTCGCTGCGACGCCAGGTCCGGGCCGCGATGGCCTACCCGATGATGATCGGGATCTTCGCGCTGGTCGTGCTGCTCGCGCTGGTCGCATTCCTGATCCCGGTGTTCGAGGAGGTCTTCGCCGACTTCAACGGTGAGCTGCCCTTCATCACGCAGCTCAGCGTCGGGATGTCGAAGGCGCTGCGCGGCCAGTGGTACATCATCATCGCGGCCACGATCGGAGTGATCGTCGGGTTCAAGAAGTGGAAGAAAAGCTCCTGGGGACGCTGGCAGTGGGACAAGATCCGCCTGAAGATCCCGGCCAAGATCGGGGACGTGATCCACAAGATCGCGCTGGCGCGCTGGTCGCGCACCTTCTCCGGGCTGGTGCACAGCGGCGTGCCGCTGCTCCAGGCGCTCGACATCACGGCCAAGACCGCGGGCAACTCCCACATCGAGAAGGCGATGGAGGACGTCAAGCTGTCCGTCCAGCGCGGTGGGACGATTGCGGAGCCCCTGCGGCAGAGCAACATGTTCCCCTCGATGGTCGCCCACATGGTCGGCGTCGGCGAGGAGACCGGTAACCTGGACGGCATGCTCGGCAAGGTCGCCGACTTCTACGAGGACGAGGTGGCCGCTGTGATCAAGGCCCTGACCTCGATCCTCGAGCCGGTGATGATCATGCTCGTCGGCGCGATCGTCGGGTTCATCGTGATCTCGATGTACCTGCCGCTGTTCCAGCTCTACGACAAGATCCAGTAATACGGCTGGAGAAGCTGCGCGCAGGTCTTACGGGACGAAGATGCCCTGCGTCGCGAACAGCGTGTTGCCGGCGGGGGTGTCCGCGTCACCATCGGGGCCGCCGTCGAAGACCTGGACGGGGCCCATCGCCCAGACCGAGCGCTTGCCCTCGGGTACCGCTCCGGGGATCACCGCATCCGCCGTCGTGCTCAGTGAGCACGCGGAGCCGATGGTGGTCGAGGCGGTCGGTGCGCACGGCAGAGTGAACGAGAAATCGGTCTCCTGGACCGTGCCGGGCGCGGTCAGCGAGATCCCATTGTCGTTGCTGCGGTCGGTGATGCGAATCGTCGTCACCCCCAGCAATTCGCCCGTGTAGTCCGCCAGGTCGGATGAGCGCCGCACGTCGGTCAGCGAGGCCGTGATCGTCACGTCCGCCTCGTCGGCAGGTGTGGCCGGTACGCCCGGGACCACGACATACTTGATGGAGCCCGAGAAGTTCGCCGGCGCTCCATTCGCGTCGGGGCTGCCGATCGTGAGGAAGCCCGAGGTGCGGGTCGGCGGGTTGCACGAGGGGAATGCCAGCGGCGGCCCGTGGGTGCGGTTGGACGAGGTGCATGGCTGCTGCGCCGGCACCAGCGCGGCCCGCAGCGGGCTGGCGCCCTTTGGTCGCGGATAGCCGCGCGAGCTCGTGAACGTGCAGGTCACGATCTCTCCTGAGGAGACCGCGATGTTGGAGGGCGGGCTGCCGTCGTCGCAGCGCACGTCGGCCAGCGACCAGCTGGCGGGCAGGGTCTGCGACACGGAGTAACCCGACCCAGGCGCCACCGGGTCGAAGGTGTACGTGTTCGGGAGCGTCGGATCGGAGTCGTCGTCGAGGCTGAAGCTCCCCGGGCTGAGGCCGCCGCCGGTGGTGAAGGCGAAGTCCTGTGGGTCGTCGGGCACCGCGTCGAGCACGACCCGGATCTGGCCGGGCGCCAGGGACGTGGAGTAGACGTCCTGCGCGGTGTCGGTGTCTCCGCTCACCTGTTGCTTGGCGGTCGTGTAGAAGACGCGCGTGCCGTCGGAGGTCGCGGCGCCGTAGTTGGCGTTCTTGTTGCCCGTGTCCCCGAGCGGTCCGAGGGAGATCAGGAACGTGGTTCCGAGCGTGCGCTCGTAGATGTCCTGCGAGCACGTGCTCATGATGCAGGTGCCGGGCGCGGGGTCGCTGTCGGCGCTGACCAGGCGCTCCCTGGTGGTGAAGAACACCCGGCTGCCGTCCGCCGACGCGCCCCGGAAGGCCGCGGAGTAGGGGCCGTTGCCGTTGATCTGGCCGCCCGAGACGAGGGTGGTCGTGCCACCCGCGCGCTCGTAGACGTCCTGCGAGGTGTCCGCGTCGGCGCTGACCAGCGGCTCGGCCGTCGCGAAGAACACACGCGTGCCGTCGTCCGAAGCGCCGCGCAGGAAGACGTCGAACGCGCCGTTGCCGTTGATCTGGCCGGCCGAGACGAGCGTAGTCGTGCCGCCGGAGCGCTCATAGATGTCCAGAGAGCTGTCCGTGTCGGCGGAAACGAGCTTCTCGTAGGAGTTGAAGAAGACCCGCTGCCCGTCCGTGGAGAAGCCGGACAGGCCGGTGTCGAACGCGCCGTTGCCGTTGATCTGGCCGGCCGAGACGAGCGTCGTGGTACCCCCGGAGCGCTGATAGATGTCACGCGAGCTGTCGGTGTCCGCGCTGACCAACTGCTCGTAGCTGACGAAGAACACGTGCAGTCCGTCCGCCGTCGCACCCGAGAGGTACGCGTCGAACGCATCGTTGCCGTTGATCTGACCGGCCGAGACGAGCGTCGTGGTACCCCCGGAGCGCTGATAGACGTCGTCCACGCTGTCGGTGTCCGCGCTGACCAGCTTCTCGAGCGTCCCGAAGAAGACGCCCAAGCCGTCCGCGGTCACGCTGTAGAAGTCGACGTCGACGGCACCGTTGCCGTTGATCTGACCGGCCGAGACGAGCGTCGTGGTACCCCCGGAGCGCTGATAGATGTCGCGCGCGCTGTCGGTGTCGGCGCTGACCAGCTTCTCGGCCGTCGCGAAGAACGCGCGCGTGCCGTCGGAGGAGATGCCGTTGAAGTCGGCGTCGAAGGTGCCGTTGCCGTTGATCTGACCGGCCGAGACGAGCGTCGTGGTGCCGCCCGAACGCTCGTAGACGTCCCGGCAGGGGCGCAGAGCGGGATCCGGAGGGTCGTCGCAGTTCGCATCGGTGTCACCCGCGACGAGCGATTCCTCCGTCGTGAAGAACACCCGCGAGCCGTCCGCGGAGGCGGCGGCGAACTGAGCACCCACTTCGCCGCTGCCCCCGGCAGGGCCGGTCGAGACGAGCGTCGTGGTGCCGCCCGCGCGCTCGTAGACGTCGGCCGCGCCGTCGATGTCGGCGCTGACCAGCTGCTCGGTGGTCGTGAAGAAAGCCCGGCCGGCGTCGGCCGAGGCGCCCGCGAAGGAAGCGCTGTAGTTGCCGTTGCCGTTGATCTGGCCGACCGAGACCCGCTCGGTGGTGGCATGGTTCCCGGCCGCGCCCGGTCCCAGCGCGAGGCCCACGGCGACCGCCGCGATGCTCGCCGCGGCGCACGTCGACAGCAGCTTCCGATTTGACCCCCGCACGCCTGTTCCCCCTGCTCGCCGTTGAACGCCCTGCGACCTGCGGACTCTATTGGATGCGAGACTGGCGCCGCAAGCCTCGAGGGCCGGCATGTGATCTACCTGTGATCCGGGTTGACACCGGCGCGGAAACTGGCGTAGGGTTATCGCCAACTGGCGTCGCCAGTCCGAGGCAGGGGTCTCGAATAGATCCTCGGCAGGGATGTTGTGCGGGGTCAGCTCAGGAGAACGGTTACCGATCCCAAAAAGGGAGGACTTAATGCATAAGCGATTCGTGCTGTTCGGGTTGCTGGTGGTGGCCTTTGCGGCACTGACGTCGCCGGCGCTGGCATCAAACACGAACTGCAGCGGCACGCTGGTTGGTACCTACGATGACGTGACGGTGCAGCAGAACGACAGCTGCACGCTGACCGCGGCCGCCACGATCACGGGCAACGTCAGCGTCAAGCAGAACGCGTACTTCGAGGCCGACGGCACATCCATCGCCGGGGACATCAAGGGCGACAAGGCCCTGACGATCTTCACTCACGATGGCGCGTCCGCTAAGAAGGTGGAGGCCAGGGACACGTTCCAGGTGTACCTGTTCGACAGCTCCTTCAGTGACAACGTCAAGATCGAGAAGACCACGCAGGTGGTCAACCTGTGCGGCAACACGGTCGGCAAGGACGTCGAGGTCAAGAAGAGCGGCCAGGACATCCTGATCGGCGACCCGTTCACGATCGACTGCGCGGGCAACTCGATCGGTGGGAACCTGAAGGTCGAGGAGAACAACACCGACGTGGAGCTGATCCTCCGCGGCAACTCGGTCGGCAAGGACATGAAGGTGAAGAAGAACACCGGCCCCTCGGACAAGGCCGTCGAGGGCAACACGGTCGGCGAGACGCTCGAGTGCAAGGAGAACGCACCGCCGTTCACCGCCGCCGGCAACACGGCCGCCGAGTTCAAGGGTGGGCAGTGCTAGTAAGGGTCTGACGCACGGAGAGACCCCTGTATCGCGAGAGGGCCCGCACTGAAGTGCGGGCCCTCTCCGCGTCCGGGGTCCACGCGCACGCGTCCGTGGTTGACACACGGGCGGGTCTTCCATAGGGTGCAATCCGGACCGGCTTCGCGCTCCCGCGGCAGGGGTTCTCGAAGGGGATCCTGGGTGGATTGTTTGGTTGGGCGCTTCCGCGGGTCGGTCTCTCAGCAGGCGCTCGCCGATCCCAAAAAGGGAGGACCTGATGCATAAGCGATTCGTGCTGTTCGGGTTGCTGGTGGTGGCCTTTGCGGCACTGACGTCGCCGGCGCTGGCATCCAACACGGACTGCAGCGGCACGCTGCCGGCCGGGACCTACGACGACGTGACGGTGCCGGAGAATGACAGCTGCACGCTGACGTCGGCCCACACGGTCACCGGAAACGTGAAGGTCAAGCAGAACGCGTACTTCGAGGCCGACGGCACGTCCATCGGCAAGTACATCAAGGGCGACAAGGCCCTGACGATCTTCACGCACGACGGCGCGTCGGCGAAGAAGGTGGAGGCGAAGGACACGTTCCAGGTGTTCCTGTTCGACAGCTCCTTCAGCGACGACGTCAAGGTGGAGAAGACAACGCAGGTGGTCAACCTGTGCGGCAACACGGTCGGCAAGGACGTCGAGGTCAAGAAGAGCGGCCAGGACATCCTGATCGGCGACCCGTTCACGATCGACTGCGCGGGCAACTCGATCGGCGGGGACCTGAAGGTCGAGTACAACAGCACCGACGTGGAGTTGATCCTCCGCGGCAACTCGGTCGGCAAGGACATGAAGGTGAAGAAGAACACCGGCCCCTCGGACAAGGCCGTCGAGGGCAACACGGTCGGCAAGACGCTCGAGTGCAAGGAGAACGCACCGCCGTTCACCGCCTCCGGCAACACGGCCGACGAGTTCAAGGGTGGGCAGTGCTAGTAAGGGTCTGACGGACCGAGACCCCTGCATCACGAGAGGGCCCGCACCGCGGGCCCTCTCCCATGTCGCCGCCAAGTGTGGGCCGGGCTCCACCGCTTCGAAGTTCCTTTCCTTGAAGTTCCTTTGACAGATCGGCGAGATCGCCCCTATCGTGGATATCGGCTGACCCCACGCGTCGAGGCAGGGGCTTTGACGGGATCTCAGGACGGGGAGGACCTTTCCGCGGGATCCATGGGTCGGTTTCAGGAGATCATCCGATCCCGCGAAAGAGGGGGTTTCATGAACACCAGACTCGCGCTGTTCGGCCTGCTGCTGACGGCCTGCCTGGCGATGGCGTCACCGGCCGCCGCATCCAGCTTTACCTGCAACGGGTCGTACACCGGCGCGTTCGACAACGTCACTGTGCCCGCAGACGGAACGTGCACGCTGATCGACTCGACCGTGAAGGGCAAGGTCGACGTCGAGGAGAACGCGTACTTCGAGGCCGACCACACGTCGGTTGGGAAGGACGTGAGGGCCAAGCAGGCTCTGACCATCTACGTCCATGACGGCTCCGTGCTCGAGAAGGGCATCGACGCCGACAGGACGGCCCAGGTGTTCGCCTTCGACAGCTTCATCACGGAGGGTGACCTGAAGGTCAAGCGCGCTTCCGAGGTGGTGAACATCTGCGGCATGAAGATCGACCACGACGTCGAGGTCAAGGACAGCGGCCGGGACATCCTGATCGGGGACCCGCTGACCGCCGGCTGCGCGGGCAACAAGATCGGTCACGACCTGAAGGTCGAGGACAACGCGACCGACGTGGAGCTCGTGATCCGCGGCAACAAGATCGGCCACGACCTCACCGTGAAGAAGAATCGCGGTTCCTCCGACAAGGTCGTCGAGGACAACAGGGGCGGTCACAAGCTCGACTGCAAGGACAACCAGGCGCCCTTCTTCGAGTCGGGCAACACCGGCTGGGACGAAGAGAAGGGGCAGTGCGACTAGGCACGTAGACAGCCGGTCGCAAGATTCGAACGCAAGAGGGCCCGCACGACGTGCGGGCCCTCGCTGCGTCAGGTCAAGCTTCGCGGCGAGCTAACAACCCGAGCTGGGCGTGGTGCTGGTCGCGACGCTGGTGCACTCCTTGTAGGCGCCGGTGGCGCTGTCGTAGAGCTTGACGGTCGGCACGCTCGGGCCGACGTCGTAGGTGATGTTGACGTCCTTCTTGATCTTCACCTCACCGCCGACGATCGTGCCCTTGAAGTCGAGGTTCTCCTTGATCTCGACCTTCGACATCGGAGCGTAGATCGCCATCGGCGCCTCGCTCGCGGTGATCGCGTCCTTACCGATCTTGATCTTGCCGTGGATGTGCGTGGGGTGCGATGGCTTGCCCGCCGCCAGCAGGATGAACGAGGCCGCGGCCGAGTTGAGGTTCAGGATCTTGCCGTCGATCGTCGCCTCGCTGCCCTTCTTGCAGTTGTCCTGCGAGTCGAGGTAGAACATCAGGGGAGTTGTCCGTGCGCCGATCTGGAGCGTTGCGCCCTTCTTCACCTCCAGCTTGCAGACCAGGTAGACGTTTCCGCTGAGTGTCAGGACCGCATCCTTCTCGAGCGTCAGCTCGCGCGTCACCGGGCTCCAGCTGATCTTGTCGCAGCGCGAGCAGGTGTCGGTCGGGGTGCCGGACCCGTTGACGGCGTTCGTGATGCGGACGTTGTCGTTCGACGCCTTGGGTCCGCTGAGGTCCACGGGCGGCAGGACGAAGGATTGCGTCGCCTCGACGGGTGGATAGCCGCACGTGCTGAGATTCTCTTTGACCTTCAGCTGCTTGCCCTTCCCGTACGTGATCGGGGGCGGTCCGCAAACGGTTGAGTCCTTCTTGAACTCGATGTCGCCGTTCGAGCCGAGGCCGCCCGTGACGGTCGCCCGGTCGTCGATCTTCAGCTTCTTGCCGGAGACGATCGCGTACCCCGGGGGGAGGGGCGAGCCCTTGGCCGTGACGAGCGTGGTCGTGGCGCGCCGCCGGACCCCATTCACCATCCCGGTCGACACCACTGTGCGCTGCACCAGCTGCTGGCCGTTCGCGGCGGGCACGACGTCGGAGGCGGCCGAGATCTGCATCGTGTAGGCGGCTCCGTCGCCGAGATCCTCGGATTGCTCCGCGCACCAGCCGCCCGCGACGGCCACGTTGGTGAGCTGGCCCGCGACCTTCACGGGGCACTGCTGGTCGTCCGGCTGCATCAGGTTGGCCCGGTGGCGGGCGGCCAGCAGGCCGGAGTTGGCGGCCTGCACGGCGCGCTTGGCGTTCTTGTCCCGCAACGACTGGTTGCTCGAGACGATGCCCGAGCGCGCGGCCACGGTCGCCAGCCCCGCTGTCGCGAACAGGATTGCGAGCGCGACGGGGAGCGCGACTCCACTCTGGTCGGTGAGAAACTTGTTGATCCGCATCTGGTCCGGGCCTCCTAGAGGGGGGTCGAGGTCCTCACCTCGAGTTGCGAGGGGTAGGTGGGGTGGTCGTAGAGAATCGCGATGTCATGCTCGGACTCGCCCCGCAGGTGCAGCACGAGCACCAGTCGCCGGTCCTTGGCGACGGTGTAGGGCGATGCGAGGGTGAAGCCGAAGGTCACGGGCGTGGGTGTCGTGGGCCACGCCGCCAGGTCGTGGGTCGCGGAGCCGACCACGATGTCGGAGGGAAATCCCCCCGACTCCTTGCGGTCGATCAGCGTGGCGCACAGCACTCCCCGGCCGGCGAGCCCGCCGAGGGTCTGGGTGTAGATCGAAGTCGTCACCTTGCTGGTGAGGATGAACGGGTCCTTGAACTTGTTGGTCGACCAGGCGTGCACGCCCCACTTGTTGGGCACCGACGTGTTCGCCCGGTTGGCGTAGGTGTAGGAGGTGGCGCAGCTCGAGCCGTTGCGCATCATCGCGAGCCCACCCGGATAGGTGCCGCTGAGGTCGGTGGAGTACTTGTAGAGAGTTGGGTTCCCACTGCCCAGCGACTCGGGACCCATCAGGTCCGGCTGCTCCATCGCGTCGCCGTTCTCGCAGGTCGAGGTGTTGTCCTTGTTGGCGTCGAGCCCCGCGGTCATGCGCGTGCTGTGGCTCGCAGTGGGCGCCTCGCGCTCTTCCTTCTTGCAGCCGATGTCGTAGAGGTAGAACGGCTGGGCGCTGAAGCCGTCGTCGACTTCCTCGCTGTCGCCGGCTCCCGAGGTGACGCCCGGGCTCGCGCCGGGGTCGGGGATCACCTGTGAGAACCACAGGGCCGCGCGCGCGGCACGGCCGGGCGATGCGTCGACGGTCACCGCGACCGTCAACCGCTTCGAGTCCTGGGTGCCATCGCAGACGCCGGGCGGGCACGTCTCGTCCCGCCAGGTGACGTACCGGTAGATCTTGCCGGTGATCGCCGAGCCACCGGCCCCGACCGTGAAGTCCTGCGGCCCGGGGTCGACCATCGCGACCTCGCCGCCCTGGGGCGTGGTGACGAGCGGCTCCGCGCCGGCTACCGTCGTGAAATTGGTCCCGCTGACGCGGTGGTTGGGGTGGGCGGGGTCGGTCGAGTGGACTGGGGTCGCGCTCAGCGCGAGCTGCCCGTACTCCAGCTTCGAGAGGCGGTCGAGCTCGAGCTGCGCCTGGTGGGCCCCGACCTCGGTGTGCTGGGCGGCCAGGGTCGTCCGGTCGGACGCGCCGAACACTCTGATCGTGGCCGCCACCCCGACCGAGATGAGGGCCATCGCGATCAGCAGCTCCACGAGGGAGAAGCCGCGTTCGTCGCGGGCGCCACGCAGGGCGCGGTGGAGGTGGTCAAGCAAAGATCTCATGTCTCTTCGTCCGGCTCTTCCGGGGCCTCTTCGGCGGGCAGATGGAGGTTGCGCAGGGCGAAGCCGCCCTCGAGCGTGATCGGGTTGCTGGCGCCCTTGACTTGCACCTGCACCCGCGTCGTGACGTAGGTGGGGTTGACGGAGTCCGGCTGGAGGGTGAAGACATCGGAGTTCAGGACGTTGCCGATCACGTCCACCGGTCCGACGTCATAGGTCGTGCCCCCAGCGGGGCCCTCCGAGCGCCGGCACGTGCCCGCGGAGCAGTCGTAGCGCACGTGACGTTCCACGGATGCCGCTCCGCTTGTCGGACGCACCCAGGTCGTTGCGTCCAGGACGCTCGCCGAGACCGGGGTCACGGCCGTCGCCTGGCGCATCTCACGCGCGATCCGCTCGAGGCCCTGCTGCTGCTGCACGAGGCTGCGCACGCGGTTGTCTGTCTTCTGCTGGCTCTTGGCGCTGACGTTGTAGAGCGCGTACATCCCGAGCAGCACGATCGCGATCATCGGCAGCACTGTGAGCAGCTCGACCAGTCCCACTCCGCTTTCGCGGCGGGCGTGGCCTCTCGCCCGGGCGAGGAAAGCACTCCCGCGCCCGCCGGCGTCGCTGTATGAGTTTGCATGCACGTCCATGGCGTTCGTCCTGCTCAGAGTCGTCGAGACGGAGCGGTCGCGCTCGCCTTTCTGGCCATCCCTGGACGCATGTACGGGAGCCTGGGCGATGCCGTCCAGAAGGGCGTCCGGGGCCTAAAGAACCTCGCGCCGGCGTCGATACACCGAGCGTCAGGCTGAGGCTCGGCGCCCGCTCCCGTACCCGGGGCGGACGCCGAATCTGAGGGCGTCGGAGCCCCCCGCTTCATCAGCGCCTCCCACAGTTGCCGGGACCTGGCGAACCGTTAGTACAGCCCCCCAACCCAAGAGGAGTTCAACATGTTGCGGAAGTTTCGCGAGCGCGCCCAGGACGAGCGGGGTTTTACCCTGATCGAGCTCCTGGTCGTGATCCTGATCATCGGCATCCTTGCCGCGATCGCCATTCCCTCGTTCCTCAACCAGCGCAGCAAGGGCAACGACGCCGAGGCCAAGTCCGTGGCCGTCACGACGGCTGAGGCGTTCGAGACCTGTGCGACCGACAACAACGGTGCGTACACGTCCTGCTCGCTTGCCTCACTGCGTGCGATCGAGCCCACGCTGAACGATGCAGGCTCGCGCCTGACGGTCAGCTCCACGTCCAACAGCTACCAGGTCGTGGTTGCGTCCAACCGGGACTCCGGTGCGGCGACGTTC
This sequence comes from uncultured Solirubrobacterales bacterium, assembly GCA_963816975.1. GTDB lineage: Bacteria > Actinomycetota > Thermoleophilia > Solirubrobacterales > JBBDJG01 > DASRIA01. The sequence continues at coordinate 50,167 of CAWFMD010000005.1, forward strand.
ACCCTTTCCCGCGCCTCCGCCGGTACCACGGCTCGTACGTGCGCCACCGGCTCGGCCGACAAGGGCGGTTGCTCCGCGACCAGCGGCGGCACCTGGTAGTCGCCGGAAACGCTGCAAGCGTCGCTGAAAGGGCGGGCCCCAGGGCCCGCCCTTTCTCGTTCTCGGGCGCTCTGCATCCCCGCAACCGGTCGGTCAAGGCGCTCGACAGCGGGACCGATAGTCATCCCATGCCTGAATCGCGCATGGTTAAGGCGGTCGTGCGCCTTCATAGAGAGGAGCGCGGGCTCACGCTGATCGAGTTGCTCGTCGTCCTGATCATCATCGGGATCCTCGCGGCGATCGTGATCGCGGCCTACGCCACGCAGCAGAACAAGGCCCACGACGTGGACGCGAAGGTCCACGCCCGTGAGGCTCAGACCGCGATGGAGTCCTACTATCTGGAGCACCGAACATACGCAGGCGCGACGAACGCGGAGCTCGAGATGCTGCAGACCGCGCTCCGGGACGCACACAACCTGACGGTGACGATCGCGACCAGCAACGAGTTCGAGGTGCAGACGTCGTCGACGTCCACCGAACCCGTCACCTTCAAGGTCCACCGCACGCCTACCGGAACGATCGAGCGCACTTGCGCGCCGGCCGATACCGGGGGCTGCAAGGCCGGCGGGACCTGGTAGTCATGCAGGCGAGTCCCGGCGAGCTGATCGTTTTGGGCATGTGCGGCGCTGCCTTCGGAAGCTTCGTGAACGTGCTCGCCTACCGGCTCCCGCGGCGCGAGTCGATCGTCGCGCCGCGTTCGCGCTGTCCAGGCTGCGGCACGACGATCCGCGCACGCGACAACGTCCCGCTGGTGTCGTGGGTGCTGCTGCGCGGGCGCTGCCGCGACTGCGGCATGCGCATCCCGGTCCGCTATCCGGCGGTCGAGCTGGTCACGGCGGCGACCTTTGTCGTGCTCGGCCTCAAGCTCGGCCGCGAGGCCGCCCTGTGGCCCGCGCTGGCGCTTGCGGTGATCCTCGTGGCCGCCGCGGCCACCGACCTCGAGCAGCGCATCATCCCGAACCGGCTGATGGCCGCCGGCGCCGTGCTCGCGATCGTCCTGTGGACGACGGCCGATCCGAGCCGCATCCCGGAGAACCTGATCGCCGGCGCCGGCGCGGGCGGGTTCTTGCTGATCGCGGCGGTCGCCTACCCCGCGGGCATGGGGATGGGCGATGTGAAGCTGGCGGGAGTGATGGGCCTGTTCCTCGGGAAGCTGGTCGGGCCGGCGTTGTTCATCGGCTTCGCGGCGGGCGCGCTCGTCGGTATCGCGCTGGTCGCGGTGCACGGCCCCGCCGCCCGCAAGCAGGGTGTTCCGTTCGCCCCGTTTCTGGCGGCGGGCGGCATCCTCGCGCTGCTGTTCGGCACCGGTCTGATCGACTGGTACGCCGGAGTATCGGGCCTCTCCGGCTGACCTCGCGGCAGGCCGCGCACGGGTGCCGCGGCGTGGGAGCGCAAGCGCGGGCGCGGCAGGTTAAGCGGAGATTGCAAGGACTAAAGGATGCCCTTCCGGGCGTCGATACACGGTGCGGGAATCAACGGCTGAGGCCGTCGGGGTGCGTGTGTCACTCAGGCCGGCCTGCGCCACCTCAAGGAAGAATGGGACCTCTAGACTCAAAATCGCGTTCGGTAGTGGGACTCGACATCGAGCCCGGGTTTCTGGCCGCCGCCGAGTTCAGCAAGGGCGGCTCGCCCTCGCTCGTGCGCGCCGCGACGCAGACCCTCGGCCCCGGCCTCTTCCACGAGGGCGAGGTGGTCGATGTCGACGGCCTGGCCGACTGCGTGCGTGCCTTCTTCCGCGAGCACGACCTGCCGAAGCGCATCCGCCTCGGGGTCGCCAGCCAGAAGATCGCATTGCGCGTGCTCGACCTGCCGGTGATCAACAACGAGCAGGAGCTCGAGGCCGCCGTCCGGTTCCAAGCGCAGGAGGAGCTGCCGATGCCGCTCGAGCAGGCAGTGCTCGACTACCACGTGCTCGAGCGGGTCGACAACGGCGAGGGTGGCCGCATGCGCGTCGTCGTCGTCGGTGCCCGGCGCGACACCGTCGAGCACCTGCTCGCGGTGGCCCGCAAGGCCGGGTTGCAGCCCGAGCTGATCGACCTCTCCGCATTCGCGATGATCCGTGCGCTCTACGTCCCGCCGGGACCGACGGCCGAGGACCTCGCGAGCGCCGACATCACGGCCATTCCGGAGCTTGGCCCCAACGGCGAGCTGATCAGCGCGCCCGAGCCTGGGGCGTTGGCCGCGTCGACTCCGGACGTGGCGACTCTTTACTGCTACGTCGGAGGACTCACCAACCTCGCGATCGGCGTGGGTGACAGCTGCGTCTTCAACCGCGTCCTGCAAAACGGCGTGGAGTCGATGGCCGCGACGCTTGCCGAGCGGCGCGGGCTGACGCTCGATCACTCGCGTGAGTGGCTGCGCTACGTCGGTCTCGAGCGTGGGATCGAAGGGCTCGAGGGGGAGCGCGAGATCATCGAGGAGGCGCGCGAGGTACTGACCTCCGGCGCCCGCCGCATCGCCGATGAGATGCGCCTGTCGATCGAGTACTACCACACGACCGTTCCCGATGCCCGGCGAGTTGCGACCACCGTGATGGCCGGTCCCGGCATCGCGATCGAGGGCCTCGCATCCTTCTTCGAGACCGAGCTGGCCATGCCGGTCCAGCCGCGCAGCATGGGCCGCGTCAAGGTGAACCCGGGAGTCCTCGACGGCATCGAGGCTGCCGAGCTGACCGTTGCCACCGGTCTTGCCCTGAATGAGGTCCCCAAGTGAGGCCCATCAACCTGATTCCGCCCGATCAGCGGCGCGGCTCAGCCGGCGTCCCGGGTCAGAGCACCGGTGTCGGCGGCTACGCGGTGCTGGGCGGTCTCGCCGTGGCAGTTGTCTGTGTGCTCGCATTCGTGATGACGTCGAACTCGGTGAACAGCAAGTCCGAGCAGCTGACGGGCCTCCAGGCTCAGGCACAGGGTGCGAAGCAGGTCGCCGACGCGCTGCGCCCCTACGGTCAGTTCGCCGACCTCCAGCGGTCCCGCCACCAGCAGATCATCTCGCTCACCTCGGGCCGCTTCGACTGGGAGCGTGCGCTGCGCCAGCTGTCGCTCGCGATCCCGCGCAACGTCTACCTGCTCAACGTGGCGGCGACCGAGTCGCCCGACATCGAGATCGAGGCCGGCGGCAGCGGTGGGGTCTCCAGTCTGCGTAACGAGACGACCGCTCCGGCGTTCGCGATGACCGGCTGCACGTATTCGCAGCACGCGGTCGCCCGGATGATGACCCGCATGCGAAACCTCGACGACGTGACCGAGGTGCGGCTGGCGAAGTCGGCCCGCATCGAGGGTGTCGACAGCGGGGCGGCTGGTGCGGCCGCGACCGACCAGAGCCAGCCGACCGAGGACGTCCAGGACTGCGTCGGCTCCTCGCGCGTGACCAAGTTCGACCTGCTCGTCGCGTTCGGCGGCGCCGACGACGCTGCCGCCGCGGCCGCCCAGGCCGGTGTCCCCGCCGGGTCGGCGGCTCCGATCGCCGCGGCGCAGGGCGCAGCTGCACAGGCCGGCGGGAGCGCAGGGGGCACGCCATGACCATGAGCAGCCGGGACCGCTACATCGTGATCGTGATCGGGCTCGTGGGAGCGTTCGCCGCCTACTGGCTGCTGGCGCTCGCGCCCAAGCGCAACGAGGCCGCGAAGCTCGACCAGGCCATCTCCGCCGCGCAGCAGCAGCTCGACCAGTCCAAGCAGGAGAAGGTCTCGTTCGCGCGGGCGCAGCTGACATTTCCGCAGATGTATGCGAGCTTGGGCCGCCTCGGAAAGGCCGTGCCGCCCGACGAGGACGTCCCGTCCCTGCTGGTGCAGCTGAATCACGCCGCGGCCCAGGCGCGGGTGGACTTCCGCTCCGTCGAGCTGAAGCTCGATGCGGCTGGAGCGCCGCCTGCCCCCGCGCCGCCCGCCCCCGCCGCCGGGGCGACCGGCGCAGCCGGAGCCACTCCCGCGGGCGCGACCGGGGCCACCGGCGCGGCCGGCGCCACGTCGATCAGCGGCAGCGCGACCGTCGCTCCGGCCGAGTTCAAGAAGGTTCCCTTCCAGTACGAGTTCAAGGGCGGCTTCTACAACCTCGGGAAGCTGATCCACAACGTCAACGAGCTCGTCGGCGAGCGCAACCAGGGGCTCTCGATCGCGGGTCGCCTGATCACGATCGAGGGGTTCGCGATGACGCGTGGCAAGATCACCGTGCTCGCGACCAGCTACGTGCTGCCCGCCGACCAGAACCTGTTCGGAGGAGCATCTCCGCAGGCGCCGCCGGGCACCGACCCGGCCGCGCCGCAGGCCGCCTCGGCCGGATCCACCGGCGCGGTCCCCCCGACGGCCGCGGTGACCAGCCCATGAACCAGCTGAACGCCAGCCTGAGGATGGTCTTCCACGACCTCGTCGAGCGCCGCCTGTGGCCCGTCGCGCTCGCGCTCGCGATCGCGCTGATCGCGATTCCGGTCCTGCTGTCGAGCTCGGCATCGGAAGGCCCCGGTGCGACGACGACACCCGGCCCCGCGGCGCCGGCCGGCGGCACCGGCAGCTCGCTGCCCGCCTTCCGGCCGGTGGTCAGCACCCGCCAGGGCCCAGAGTCTTCCGACATCGGCAGGAGCCTGAAGGCCTTCGACAGCAAGGACCCGTTCAAGGTCCATGAGCTGTCGACCGGCAAGATCGCCGGCCAGGGCGGGGACACGACCGTGGTGACCGGGGCCGCAGCCGGTGACGCCGGCACTTCTGCGGGCAGCGACAGCAGCCCGGCGCCCGGCTCGGGTTCGGGCACGTCCGGTGCAGGCACCACGGACAGCTCGGGCGAGAGCCAGGGCCACAGCGAAGGTTCCAGCGGCTCGACGCCCACCTACTTCACCTACGCGGTGGACGTGCGCTTCGGAAAGGCCGACAACCTCGACAAGAAGAACCTGAACCCGTTTCGCGCGCTGCCCAGCTCGCAGAACCCGGTGGTCGTCTTCATGGGCGTGAAGACCGACGGCAAGACCGCGGTGTTCCTCGTGTCGGAAGGGTCGGGCACCACCGGCGAGGGCAACTGCGAGCCGGACGACACCTGCACCTTCCTCTACATGAAGGCGGGTCAGCAGCAGAGCTTCGAGTCCGTGGACTCGAACGGGGAGGTCGTCACCTTCGTCCTGAAGCTCCTCGAGATCAAGATCGAGGACACCAAGCCGCCGAGCTCCAGCGCGACTGCCAGCCGCGCCGCCCGTCGTGCCGAGCGTGCCCGGCGTGCGCACACCCGCGAGGGGTTCGCCGCTCGCATCGGGGCCATCGGCTTCTAGTCCGCAGCGGGGCTCCCGCCGGTCACGAGTGCGCTTGCACTCCTGTCCGGAAGTACTGGAAGTAGCCTTAGCCCCATGGCAAGCCTGCGTTTCACGACGGCAGGGGAGTCCCATGGGCCCGGCCTCGTGGCCGTCCTGGAGGGTCTTCCGGCCGGCCTGGAGGTGACTCCGGAGGACATCGACTCGGACCTCGCACGCCGTCAGCTCGGCCACGGGCGCGGCGGCCGGATGAAGATCGAGTCCGACCGGGCGCGGGTCTGGGGCGGCATCCGCCACGGCCGCACGCTGGGCGGGCCGATCGCGCTGCTGATCGAGAACCGCGACCATGCGAACTGGGCGGAGCGCATGAATCCGTGGCCCGTCGAGGCCCACGTCGACGAAGTCCACCTGCCGCGGCCCGGCCACGCCGACCTGGCAGGCGTGCTCAAGTTCGCACACACGGACGTCCGCAACGTGCTGGAACGGGCCAGCGCCCGCGAGACCGCGGCGCGCGTCGGGGTGGGAGCGCTCGCGAAGGTGTTCCTGCGCGAACTGGGCGTGAGCGTGCACAGCCACGTCGTGCGGATCGGAGGAGTCACTGCCCCCAGGGTCGATCCCACCGGGTCGGATGACTTCGCCGGGGTCGACGCGTCGCCCGTGCGCTGCCTCGATGACGAGGCGAGCGTGGCGATGGTCGCCGAGATCGATCGTGCCCGCAAGGCCAACGAGAGCCTCGGTGGCGTGTTCGAGGTGCGCGCGTACGGCGTTCCGCCCGGACTCGGCTCGCACGTCGCGTGGGACGAGCGGATCGATGCGCGGATCGCGTTTGCGCTGATGTCGATCCACGCGATGAAGGGCGTCGAGATCGGCGACGGGTTCGACCTCGGCACCCGCGACGGGTCGCAGGCCCACGACGAGATCTTCTGGAGCCGGGAGCGCGGCTACGCTCGCGAGACCAACCGCGCGGGTGGCATCGAAGGCGGCATGACCACGGGCGCGCCGATCGTGGCGCGGGTCGCGATGAAGCCGCTACCCACGCTGACCAAGCCATTGCGCTCCGTCGACATCGACTCCAAGGAGCCCGCCGAGGCGCTGCGCGAACGCACCGACTCGTGCACGGTGCCGGCCGCGGGGGTGGTGGGGGAGGCGATGCTCGCGCTCGAGCTGGCGCGGGCCGCCCGTGACAAGTTCGGCGGGGACGCGATCGGCGACGTGCTCGCGGCCCTGCACGCGTACCGGGAGCGGACAGGTTGGCGAAGCTCGTAGTAGTCGGCTTCATGGCGGCCGGAAAATCCACGTTCGCCCGGAACTCGGCCGCACATCTCGACTGGACGCTGGCCGACGCCGACGTGGTGCTGGAGGAGCGGCTCGGCGAGCCGATCCCGGAGTTCTTCGACCGTGAGGGCGAGGCCGCTTTCCGGCAGCGCGAGCAGGACGTGGTGCTGGAACTGCTGCGGTCGCCGGATGCGGCCGTCGTGGCGCTCGGTGGCGGTGCGGTCGAGGCGGACGCGGTGCGGGCGGCGCTCAACGGTCATGTCGTGATCCACGTCGACGTGGACCTGGAAACGGCCTGGACCCGGGCCGCGCGGTCTGCACGGCCGCTGGCGCGAGACCGGGGAGAGTTCGCCTCGCTGTTCGAGCGTCGCCGGCCGCTGTACGAGTCCCTCGCGCGGGCGGTCGTGACGGGCGGGAAGGAGGTGGACGGCGCCGCGGAAGCGGCACTCGCCCTCTCCCGGCCCGGCGTGCCCGACGGCGTGCGGATGCTCTGGTCGCGGGTGGGACCGGGCCACCCTGTGTACATCGGCGCCGGCGCGCTGCACGCAGCGGGCCCGCTGTGGCCCGGCGGCGGCCGCTGCTTCGTGGTCGCGGACGAGCGCGCGCTCGCACTGCACGGGGAGCGCCTGCTGGGCTCGCTGGCCGAAAGCGTCGAGGTTGCGGAGACGATCGCGGTGCCTCCCGGCGAGGGTCACAAGACGATTGCCGAGGCCGAGCGCGTGCTGCGCGCCATGGCGCGGGCCGGAATGCAGCGTGGCGAGACCCTCGTCGCGTTCGGCGGCGGGGTCGTGGGAGACCTCGCCGGTTTCTGCGCCGCGACCTATCAGCGCGGAGTACCGGTCCTGCAGGTTCCCACGACAGTCGTCGCACAGGTCGACTCCGCCTACGGCGGGAAGACGGGCGTCGACCTCCCCGAGGGCAAGAACTACGCGGGCGCATTCCATCAGCCCACCGCCGTGATCACCGATCCCGCGGTGCTCGGAACGCTCCCCGCCGAGGAGTTGAGCGCGGGCTACGCCGAGGTCGTGAAGACGGCGCTGATCGCGGGCGGGCGCCTGTGGGAACGGGTGCTCGCGCTTTCTCCGCTGGAGCACGCCGTGCGCGAGGACACGGGTGGCCTGGTCGCCGTGATCGAGGCCTGCGTGCGCACCAAGCTCGCCGTCGTCGCCGCGGACGAGCGCGACGCCGGCGTGCGGGCGGCGCTCAACCTCGGCCATACCCTGGCGCACGCGCTCGAGTCGGCGACCGGCTACTCGGCCTATCGCCACGGCGAGGCGGTGGCCATCGGCCTGCTGGCCGCACTGCGCCTTTCGGAGCGGGAGCTGGGCCTCCCGGTCAGTGTGCGCGAGCAGGTTCGCGGCCTGCTCGCCGAGAACGACCTGCCCACCTCCTTTGGCGGGCCCGACACGGCGGAGCTGCTGGAGCACATCGGCCGCGACAAGAAGCGGCGCGGCGCGCGGCGAAACCTCGTGCTGCTGCGGGCGCCGGGCGACGTCGCGATCGAGACGGAGGTGGCCGAGCAGGAACTCGCCGACGCGATCGAGGAGCTGCGCGCGTGACCGGCACCCTGAACCGCGTCGAGGTGCTGCACGGAGTCAACCTCGACATGCTGGGCAAGCGCGACTCTAGGCACTACGGGACGCTCACCTTGGTGGAGCTGGAGGTACGCATCCGCCACTGGGCGCGCCAGCTCGGCCTCGAGACGAGCTTCTTCAACACCAACTCGGAGGGAGTGTTCGTCGAGCGCCTGCACCAGGCGCCGCAGGTCGCGGACGGGCTCGTGCTGAACCCGGGCGCCTGGACGCACTACAGCTATGCGATCCGGGACGCGCTCGAGATCGCAAACATTCCCGCGATCGAGGTGCACCTGTCGGACATCGAACAGCGGGAGGAGTGGCGCCGCCACTCGGTCCTGGCCGACCTCGTCACCGGCCGCGTGGCCGGCAAGGGCCCCGACGGCTACCGCGAGGCGCTGGAGCTGCTTGCGCGTGAGCTGGGCATCGATCCCCCGGCCGCGGCATGAGCGTCCCGGCGGTGCGCGCGGACCGCCTCGCCGCGCTGGTGGAGGAGCAGGGAATCGACCTGCTGCTGGTCGGCAACCTCGTGAACGTGCGGTACCTGACCGGCTTTGCCGCCACGAACGGCGCGGTGTTGATCGGGCCCGGGCGGCGCGCCTTCATGACGGACTTTCGCTACATCGAGCGCGCGCAGCGGGAGGTGGCCGGATTCGACGTGGTGCGCGGCCGCGACGACCTGCTCGAGAGCGTCGCCGGCCTGGTGCAGGAGTGGGGTGCGCAGCGTTTGGGCTTCGAGGACGCGCACGTGACCGTGCGTGCGCATCAGAAGCTGGCCGGCCGGCTGGGTCCGGGCATCGAGCTCGTGGCGGCCGGCGGCCTCGTGGAGCAGCTGCGCGCTGTGAAGGATGCGGGCGAGGTCGCGGCAATCCGGCACGCAGCGCAGCTCGCCGACGAGGTCTACCGCTGGCTCGTGTCCGAGCACGGGCTGACCGGCCACACCGAGCGTGAGATCGCGGTCGAGATGGAGCAGCGTGCGAAGCAGTTGGGCGCCGACGGCCTGTCGTTCCCGGCCATCATCGCCGCGGCCGAGAACGGCGCCCTCCCGCACGCCGAGCCGCGCCGCGACCCAGTGATCGCGCCGGACACCCTCGTGGTCGTCGACTTCGGGGTCGTCGTGGACTCCTATTGCTCCGACTGCACGCGCACCTTCGCAACCGGCGACATCGACGACGAGGCGCGCGAGTGCTACGAGCTGGTGCGCACCGCGCAGGCCGCTGCGCTGGCGGCGGTGCGCGCGGGCGCCGAGGGCCGGGCTGTCGACGCGGTCGCGCGGGAGCTGATCGCCGGCGCGGGCCGCGCGGAGCAGTTCGGCCACGGGCTCGGCCACGGCGTGGGTCTCGAGATCCATGAGGCGCCGGGGCTCGCGCCTTCGGCCGAGGGCGTGCTCGAGACGGGCAACATCGTGACGGTCGAGCCCGGGGTCTACGTCCCCGGGCGGTTCGGGGTGCGCATCGAGGACCTCGTGGCGGTGGACGCCACGGGGCCGCCCGAGATCCTCACCTCGATCCCGAAGGACCTGATCGTTATCTAAATGCCGTCATTTGAGAAAGGCCGTCATTTGCTTAGGCGCAAATGACGGGAGCTCTGCGGGCGCGCCCGCATCACTTCGGGTTACCCGGGCGGCGTCGTGGGGGTATGTGACATAAGTAACGAAAGGAGGAACCATGGACTCTGCTGAACGCTCGACCCCGGCGATGCTCTACGCGGGTGTCGTCGGAGCGGTCCTGGTACTCGCCGGGATCATCGGCTTCTTCTACAACGCCGAGTTCACATCCGACGAGTCGGTGCGGGACGCGGTGTTCGGAGTCTTCGACGTGAACGGCTGGAGCAACGTCGTGCACGTGCTCACGGGGGTCCTGGCGCTGCTGGCCTACGGGGCCGGCGTCCACGCCGCGCGCAACTGCGCGGTGGCGCTCGGCGTCGTGTACCTGGTCGCCGCGGGCTGGGGATTCATCGCCGGCGACGGGGGCTCGATCCTGAGCGTCATCCCAGTCAACACCGAGGCCAACATCCTGCACCTGATGCTCGGCGCCGGGGGGATCTGGGCGGCATACGCCACCCCGGCAGCCCAACCCGTGCGCCCGGCAGCACAGACCTGACCGGCGGCAGCGGCAGACGGCTGCCCCAACGGACGCCCGGCCGCGGAGCCGGGCGTCCCTCGTAGGCGGTTCCGGTCGCTAGTGTTTGCGGCGGTCTCCGGCCACTTCCTCGCCCATGATCTCCACGAACCAGTTCAAGAACGGCAGCCACATCGAGCTCGACGGCCAGGTCTTCAGGATCGTCGAGTTCCAGCACGTGAAGCCGGGCAAGGGCGGCGCGTTCGTCCGGTCGAAGCTCAAGAACGTGAGCACCGGGGCCGTGATCGACAAGACTTTCCGGGCGGGGGAGAAGGTGCGCCCGGTCCGCACCGAGGTGCGCCGCATGCAGTACCTGTACGAGTCGGGCGACGAGGCCGTGATGATGGACATGAGCGACTACGACCAGGTGTCGCTGTCGAAGACGGTGATCGGCGACTCGCTCGACTGGATGCTCCCGAACGATGAGGTGGACGTGCTGTTCGTCGACGATAGGCCGTCCGACGTGCAGATTCCGATCGCAATCGAGATGTCGGTCACGCAGACCGATCCCGGTGTGCGCGGTGACACGGCCTCGGGCGGAGGGAACAAGCCGGCGACGCTGGAGTCGGGGGTCATCGTGCAGGTGCCGTTGTTCGTCAACGAGGGCGACCGCGTCAAGGTCGACACGCGCACCCGCGAATACGTCTCCCGGGCGTAACCGGTGCGCCGGACCGACCAGCGCAGGGCCGCGGTGTTCGCTGGTTATCAACACGATGTGACGGGAACGCCGCTCGCGCAGCTGGTCGCGCGGGGGCCGTTCTCGGACACGCGTAACGGGGGCGAGGAGGAAGCCCCCCTCCCGCAGGGACCTCTGACCGAGTTCGCACGCGAGTTGGCGTTCGGCGTCGAGCAGCATCGCGAGGAGCTCGACGCGCTGATCTCCGCGCACGCGGTGGACTGGTCGCTCGACCGCATCGCGCCGCTGGAGCGCTCGATCCTGCGCACGGCGCTGTACGAGGTGCTGCATCGCGACGACGTGCCGGAGGAGGTCGCCATCGACGAGGCCGTCGAGACCGCGAAGGTGTTCTGCGGAGCGGACGCGCCGGGCTTCGTGAACGGCATCCTGGGCGGTGTCGTGCGGGAGCTTGCGGGCACCCGGGAAGACAGCCCATGAACGAGACCGAACACACTCAGCGGCGGCTGTCGGAGCTTTCCCGGCGGCTGGACGAGGGCGCCGGCCGGCTTCGTGCCGACGACCTCGACCCCGATCAGGCGATGCGGCTCGCGGGCGAGTGCGCGGAGCTTGCGTCGCAGGCCGCGGTGGAGCTCGACCGGCTTACGAGACTCGCACCGGGGGATCCCGCGCCGGGCCAGGAGGAGTTGCTTTGACGGTCGCGCGCGAGGCGACCCCCGCGGCGACCTACCCCCACGACCTGAGCTCGCTGGTCGAGGACTACCTGGCGTCGCTGCGCTTCTCGGACGGCCCCGAAACGGCGGGTCTGGACGAGGCGATGCGCTATTCCCTGATGGCCGGCGGCAAGCGCATCCGGCCGGTGCTGGCGCTCGCCACGGCGCGCGCGGTGGGCGGCACGCCGGAGGATGTGCTTCCGACGGCGGCGGCGATCGAGCTGGTGCACACCTACTCCCTGATCCACGACGACCTCCCCGCGATGGATGACGACGACCTGCGCCGCGGACGCCCGACGTGTCACATCGCACACGGCGAGAACGTCGCGATCCTCGCCGGCGACGGTCTGATGGCCGAGGCCTTCCGGCTGATACTGGAGCACCAGCAGGGCAGCGCGCAGCAGGTGCTCGCCGCCGTGCGCGCGATCTCGGATGCGATCGGGGTGGGAGGGATGGTCGGCGGCCAGTACGTGGACGTCGCCGGGGAGGCGGACCTCGGCGCTGAGGGCCTGCGCCTGATGCACTCCCTGAAGACGGGACGGCTGATCGGCGCGAGCGTCGCGGTCGCGCCGTTGCTGCTGGGAGCGGGCGACGCGGCGCGGGCCGCGCTCGACCGCTTCGCGGAGGAAGTGGGGCTGCTGTTCCAGATCGTGGACGACATCCTCGATGTGACGGGATCCGAGGTCGAGATGGGCAAGCCGTCCGGCAGCGACGAGCGCCACGGCAAGCGCACGTACGTCAGTGTCTTCGGGCTCGACGGTGCGCGCGAGCTGGCGGCGCGGTCGCACGCACGGGCGCGAGCCGCCCTCGACGGGGCGCGGCACGAGCTGGCCGGTGACGCTGCGGACCTCGAGCTGCTGACCGATTTCATATTCGCGAGGAATGCGTAGTGGCTCGCCTGCTCGACCACATCGACGGGCCAGACGATCTGAAGGAGCTCGCAGAGGACGAGCTCCAGCAGCTCGCCCAGGAGGTCCGCGACTACATCATCGACACGGTCGGCGAGATCGGCGGGCACTTCGGCGCGAACCTCGGCACGTGCGAGCTGGCCGTCGCCCTGCACAGCCTGCTCGAGTCGCCGCGCGACAAGATCCTGTGGGACGTCGGCCACCAGGCCTACCCGCACAAGGTGCTCACCGGCCGCCGCGCGGGGCTGCCCACGATCCGCCAGTACGGCGGGCTCGCGCCGTTCTGCTCGCGCGAGGAGTCGCCCCACGACATCATGGGGGCCGGGCACGCCTCGACCGCCGCGAGCTACGCGGTCGGCATCAAGGAGGCGATGCGCAAGCGCCGTGAGCTGGGGATCACCGGCGATGGCGACGAGCCCGAGGGGCGCGTGGTCGCCGTCGTGGGCGACGGCGCGATGACCGGCGGGGTGAACTTCGAGGCGCTGCTGAACGCGGGCGGGCTGGAGACGCCGGTCGTGATCGTGCTGAACGACAACGGCATGTCGATCTCGCCGAACGTCGGCGCTCTCTCGCGTTACTTCAACCGGCTGCGCCTGAACCCGCGCGGCTGGCAGGCCCGCGAGGCGGTCGAGGCCGGCCTCACGCGGCTGCCGGCCGGCATCGGTGGGCGGATCGAGCGGCTCGGCCCGCAGCTGAAGGAGTCGATCAAGGCCTTCTGGGCGCCCGGCCTGTTCTTCGAGGAGCTGGGCCTGGCCTACGTCGGCGTGATCGACGGACACGACGTGAAGGCGCTGCGCAGCGCCCTGAGCCAGGCGCTGGGTGCCAACAGGCCTGTCGTCGTGCACATCAAGACCGTGAAGGGCAAAGGCTTCGCGCCGGCCGAGGACGGCGGCCTGGAGGGCATGGAGAAGTGGCACGCGGCAAAGCCCAAGAGCGTTGAGAAAGGGGGTCGCCTCGTTGTCGGCGAGGCTCCCGCGACGAAGGGATCGGTGAAGCCCCCGGCTGCGCCGCAGTACACCGAGGTCTTCGGCCAGGCTCTGGTCGAAGAGGCGCGCCGCGACCCGCGCGTGATCGGCATCACCGCCGCGATGGCCGGGGGCACGGGGCTGTCGGAGCTGGCGCGCGAGCTGCCCGACCACTACTACGACGTCGGCATCGCCGAGCAGCACGCGGTGCTGTTCGCGGCCGGCCTGGCGCTCGAGGGCATGAAGCCGGTGTGCGCGATCTACTCGACCTTCCTGCAACGCGCGTACGACCAGATCATCCACGACGTCTGCCTGCAGAAGCTCGACGTCGTGTTCGCGATGGACCGCGCGGGCCTGGTCGGCGACGACGGCCCGACGCACCACGGCTCCTACGACATCTCGTACCTGCGCGCGATCCCGAACATGGTCGTGATGGCGCCGCGCGACGAGGCGATGCTGGTGCACATGCTGCACAGCGCGATCGCGCACGACGGACCGGTGGCGCTGCGCTACCCGCGGGGCGCCGCGATCGGTGTGCCACTGCCGGAGCGCGCCGGCGAGATCCGCGTCGGCACCGGTGAGACCCTCGTCGAGGGCGAGCGGGTCGCGCTCGTCGGCTACGGGACCGGCGTGCAGATCGCGCTCGGCGTGGCCGCACTGCTGCGTGAGCGCGGGGTGGAGCCGACCGTCTGCGACGCGCGCTTCGCGAAGCCGCTGGACCGCGAGCTGCTGCACTCCCTGGCCGCGAGCCACGAATTGCTCGTGACGATCGAGGAGAACGTGCTGGCCGGCGGCTTTGGCTCCGCGGTGCTGGAGCACCTGTCCGACTCTGGCACGCTCGCGGCGGGCCCCGCGGTGATCCGCTTCGGCCTGCCGGACCGCTACGTCACGCACGGAAAGCCGGCGCTCCTGCACGAGGAGGTCGGCCTCACCGCCGAGCGCGTCGCGGAACGGGTGCAGGGCGCACTCGACCGCCAAGAGACGTTACGCAGCGCCTAGTCATGGGACGCGGCGGCCTGTACGCGATCGCCGCCGGACTGTGCCTTGCCGCGGTGGCCGGCATCGTCGTGCTGGTTGTGGCCGACGGTGTGTTCATCGAGGTGAACCTCATCTACACGGCTGGGGGGCTGCTCCTGTTCGGCACCCTCGCTGTGGTGGGTCTTTCGACCACGGGCACGTTTGCGTGGGTCGGGTGGCTTGCGGCACTCGCGGCTGTCGCCGGGTTCGGGTTGCTGATGATCGCCATCTGGCCTCTGGACGAGTTTGACGACGGCAACCTGACGCTTTTCGAGATTGCTGGGAGCTTCGCGATCTTCTCGTTCGCGCTTGCATGGGCGGCAATCGTGTTGAATCGCGTCAAGGCCGAGGACAACGGTGCCATCGCGGGCCTTGTCGTCGTCACGCTCCTGGCAATCCTTACGGTCGCGACCCTGCTGACGGTCACGCTCGTCAGCGATGCCGGCGACGTGACGTACTTCCGCATCACCGCCGTGATCGCCGTGGTCGGGACTCTCACGACGGTCTTGGTCCCGATCGCCCGCGGCCTGCGCCGCTCCGCCTAGCTCTGCGGCGCGAGCGGGTCGTACGTGCCGAAGCTCCAGATGTTGCCCTCGGGGTCGCGGGCGGTGAAGTCGCGAGAGCCATAGTCCTGGTTGGCCGGCTCGCGCTGGATCTCCGCGCCGGCTCGCTTCGCGCGCTCGTACAGGGCGTCGGGATCGCCCACCACGACGTACACGCCCTGGTTGGCGCCGCCCAGCTCCCTGGGGCTGCGCATGCCGAAGTCGTCGTCCCGCGCCGAGCCTAGCATCACCATCCCGTTGCCGAACGTCAGCTCGGCGTGCGCGATCGCGCCGTCCTCGCCCGGCACCACCAGCTTCTCCTCGAAGCCGAAGGCCTCGACCAGGAAGCGGATCGCGGCGGGCGCGTCGGCGTAACGCATGAAGGGAATCGTGGCGGGGCCGGGCGCCATCGCCGGCAGGTTAGCGGGCTGCGGCAGCTACAACGCGCCGGCGAGCTGCGGCTCGCGCTCGCGCACCGGGTCGGCCGGGGCCGCGACGGCCTCGGGGACCGCCTCCCGCGCGCGGCCGCGCGCGGTCGAGTACTCGCCGAACAAAGCCACCAGCAAGAACGGGGCGAACCACACGATGTACAGGTAGAACCAGTGGATGGCGATCAGCTGCGTCGCCACGAGCACCGCCGCGCCGAGCGCCGCCACCTGGAGCAGGTCGCGCCGCCGCGGGACGAAGGCGACCAGCACGCCGAGCCCGATGACGGCCAGCTTGAGGGCGTTCAGCAGCGGATCGAGGCCCGGGTTCTGGCCCCACACGCTGAACGGCGAGGACCGGCCGAACTGGAAGCCGATGGTCTGGTCCCAGAACACGCGCCAGCCTCCCTCGGCCGGGATCAGCGGGAACACGGTGAGCCCCCCGACGAGCGCGAACGCCATGCTCACCGAGATCCACGAGCGCAGGCGCGAACCCTCGCCCCGACCGGTGGCGAACAGCGGGGCGAGCGCCAGCGGCGCGAACTTCGCCGCGCCCGCCAATGCGATCATGGTGCCTCGCACGGGCGCGGACGACAGCGCCAGCAACGCGTAGACGAGCAGCATCGGGATCAGCGTGTCGTTGCTGTTGGTCATCAGCGGGAACAACGTGTACGGGAAGCTGACCCAGCCATACGCGAACGCCGCTCCCAGCAGCCGCCCCTCGCGCCCTCGCCGCAGGCGCATCCCGAGCAGGAAGAGACCCAGCACGGTGAACGCGTCGAACGCCAGCGCGGCGGCCCGGGCGGCCCCGAGCGCGTAGTCATCCGGGGTATCGATCTCCTGCTGGGACGGCCTCCAGATCCGCACGAAGGGGTCGTAGGCGAGGTAGTTGACGGGACCGTAGGTGTCGAAGTGCTGATCGTTGGGACCGCTGTCGACGTAGAGCGGCTGACCCTCCTGGATGCGCGTCGCGCCGATCGCGCTGCCGTAGCCGACGTCGCCGACCTTCCCCTCCACGAGGTCGAGCCCCACCCGGAAGCCGCCGAGCAACACGATGCCTGCCACCAGCAGTGCTGTGGGGACGATTGGAACCAGTGGCTCGGCGGTGCGCCGCGGGCGGAACGCCGCGACCAGCATGCGCGCCAGGAAGTAGGCGAGCACCGGGTATACGAGCGGCACCGAGGTCCCGATCTCGCCCTGGTTGAAGAAGAGGTGCGAGATGCCGAAGCCGCCAAGCAGCACGAGCAGGTCCAGGTGCAGCATGCGGAACGGGCGCCGTGGGTCGAAGAAGGGCGCGACGAACAGCAGGCACAGCGGGATCCAGATGTACCAGGCCTCGAACCGCTTCCCGAAGTAGCCGTTCTCACCCCGCGCCATGATCCACGCCGCCTGTGTTCCCTGCCAGACCTTGACCACTCTGCCCGTGCGGGAATCGACGTAGACGTCGGCCAGCTTGTCCGGGCCCGACAGGTAGCTCACGGACCAATTGCCGCTGCCCCTGAAGAGCACCACGTTGTCCGGGCGCAGGGCGGGGTGTCGCCGCCGCTGCTGCCGCACGCCGGCCGTGCCGTCCGCGATCCGGATGGCCCGGCGAACCGAGACGGGCGGCATGTCGCTCTGCACGTCCGGCGCGACGATCAGATCGGCCTGCGGCTGCGCCGCGAAGGCAGGCTGCCGCTCGGCCGTCAGCGCAAGCGCCGCGAGCACGAACAGGACCATCGCCATCCCGGCGAGTGAGCGGGGGCGTCGGCTCCTCACCTGAACCCAATCGACCTATTCCAGACGGGCCTTTAAGGGCCGGGCCGAACCCGCAGAGCTCCCGTCATAAGGGAAGAGCGCCCCGTTTTCACGAGGCGCCCTTGGGGAGGAGAGATTCGCTATGTGATGTGTGCGCGGAAAGCCAGGGTGCTGCCGGGCGCGCTACGCCCGCGCGGAGTAACGCGTGGTGACTGCCAGGAGGCCCTGCGCCGCGGCGATCGTCGCGAACAGCGCTCCCGCCGCCAGCTCGCCCACGATCGCGAATGCGAGCGCGGCGGCGGCCGCGGCGAGGGCGATCCCGAGGTCGAGGTCGAGGTGCGCCGAAACCCGCAGTCCCTGCGGTGCGTTGCGGCCACTGAGGAGGGTGGTCGTCGCGAGCCCCGTGCCCATCAGCAGCACTCCGATGATCAGCGCCACGAGGTATGCGCCGGCGTCCAGGCCGAGCGCGAACGGCGCCGCGATCACGATCGGGGCCATTGCGACCTCGAGCGCCGCGTGGATGGGAAGGGGTACGAGCCTTGCGAGGGTCATGTCGATATTCATTGTGACCGTCGAACACGTGTTCCTATGTGAACGTCGTCACAGAGTCGCTTGCAGGTACCTTTTGCGGCATGAGGGAGCGAATCCGGCTGGATGCGCTGCTCGTGCAGCGCGGGCTCTTCGAGAGCCGCAGCCGGGCCGCGGCCGCCGTGATGGCCGGCGCGGTCACGATCGAGAGCCCCCGTCCGGTGAAGCCCGGCATGCTCGTCACCCCGGACGCCGAGGTCGGCGTCGCCGGCGGGCCGCGATACGTATCGCGCGGCGGGCTGAAGCTCGAGCGGGCGCTCGCGGGGTTCGAGGTGGCCGTCGAGGGGCGGCGCTGTCTCGACGTGGGCGCATCGACCGGGGGGTTCACCGACTGCCTGCTCCGGCACGGCGCGGCGCGGGTGGTCTGCGTGGACGTGGGCTACGGTCAGCTCGACTGGCGCCTGCGAGAGGATCCCCGTGTGAGCGTGATGGAACGTCGCAACGCGCGCAGCCTGCAGCCCGCGGCCCTGCCGTATCGACCTGATCTGATCGTGATGGACCTGTCCTTCATCTCGCTTGCGAAGGTCCTGCCGGCGGTGGCCGCCTGTGCGGCGCGGCGCTTCGACCTGCTCGCACTGGTGAAACCCCAGTTCGAGCTGGGCAAGGGACGGGTGGGCAAGGGAGGGGTAGTACGCATGCCCTCAGATCGGATCGAGGCGCTGGTAGGCGCCGGGGAGGCAGCGCGCCGGGCCGCGCTGAGCGTGCACGGCTATCACTCCTCCGGCCTGCCGGGGCCGGCCGGGAACCGCGAGAGCTTCATGTGGTGCACCGAGGCCGCGCGGGCGGGAGCGCAGGACCTGATCACCGCCGCCGGCGGTACGGAGCTGGAGGTCGCGCCCTCGTGAGCGGCGCCACGGTTCCGACGATCCGCACGGTCGAGGTCTTCACCCATGACCGCCCCGAGGAGACCAGGGAAGCAGTTCGCCTCCTGACCGACGCGGCGCGCGCGGCCGGCGTGCGGTTGGTGTTCGATGCCGATGACCCCGCGCAGGCGGACATCTGCATCGTGCTCGGCGGTGACGGCGCGACCCTGCGCGCACTGCGCAAGCACGCCGGCACCGGCGTCCCCGTGTTCGCGATCAACTTCGGGCGGATCGGGTTTCTCGCGACGGTCGATCGCGAGGACGTGCCGCGGTCGCTGGAGCTCGCCCTCACGCGACAGTTCGAGGTCGTGTCGCTGCCGGCGCTCGTGATCGACGGCCGCGCTTCGTCGGAGCGGTTCGCCATCAACGAGATCTCCTTCCAGCGGCGGCCGGAGATCAACATCACCCACCTGTCCTATTCGCTGGCCGGTGAATGGGTCGCCCGCGTACCGTGTGACGGGCTGATTGCGGCGACGCCGGCCGGCTCGACCGCGTACAGCCTCTCGGCGGGTGGGCCGATCGTGGCGTGGGGGGTGAAGGGATTCGTGGTGAACCTGATCGCCCCGCACGCCCTCAGCTCGCGCGCCCTGGTTGCGGCTCCGGAGGACGTGCTGCGCGTGCTGAACGACGGCAACGACCCGGTGGACATCGTGATCGACGGCATGCGCACGGGGGAGCTTGCCCCGCACGAGGAGTGCGAGATCAAGTTCGCGCCGGACGTGGTCGGCCTCGCGCAGCTACCCGGCTCGAGCTTCTACCGCCGCTTCCGCGAGAAGCTGCTCCAACTCACCTCGTAGTTCGTCGGGGGGCGAGGCTCCGCAGGCGTTCGAGGGTGCGCCGCCCGGCGTCGTCGCCGGCGGTCGCGGGCACGAGCACGAGGTCGTCGACGCCCGCGTCGATGTACTCACCTGCCCGGCGCCGAACCTCCTCCTCCGTACCCACCAGTCCCACGCTCGCGGCCAATGCCGGGGGCATGTCGTCCAGCAGCCGCCCAGGGTGCACTCCGGCCCGGGCCGCCTCCACGATGTCCCCGAACCCGGCAGCAATGAACATGTCGGAGTACCCCTCGGCTCCCAGGTAGGGAACGAGCCCCCGCGCGAGCTGCGCGTGAGTCTCGGCTGCGGGGTCGATTGCCGCCACCACCCACGCCGCGAGCCGCGGCGGCTCTGAGGTCTCCGCGCGCAGGCGCTCGGCCATCTGCGCGACGAGCGCCGGCGTGACGAGGTTCAGCACCATCCGGTCCGCGACCCGGGCCGCCACTCGCACCGTCGCCGCGCCGAACGCCGCGATCGTCAGCGACGTCTCGGGAGCGGGCAGCCGCAGCCGATAGCCCTCCGTCCGCACCAGCTCCCCCCCGTAGTGCGCCTTCTCCCCGGCCAGCAGGGGTCGCAGCGCCTCGGCCGTCTCGCGAATGTGGCGGGCGGTGCGCTCGCGCGCGCGGCCGTGCCAGCGCGCGACCAGCATCTCGCTGGAGCTGCCGATCGCCAGGTGCACCGGGCGGCGCGCGACGGCGGCGACGCTCGCGACGCCCATCGCCATCGCCATCGGATCCCGCACCGCCGTGGCCAGCGGCCCGATGCACAGCTCGATCTCGCGGGTCTCGGCCGCGATCGCGGTGGCCAGCGCGAACGCGTCCCAGGTCGCCATCTCGCCGACCCACAGCTCCGGGTAGCCGAGCTCGTCCGCCGCGCGCGCGGTGGCCAGCGCCTCCAGCGGGTCGCGGTCCTGCCACAGGCCGAGGCTGACGCCGGTGCGCGTCAGGCCGAGCCGCCGGGCAGCGCCCCGCCCGGGATCCAGGTGGCGTGGAACCCGAGCGGCACGCGCACGGGCAGCCGCAGCCGGCAGACGGGCTGCGCCGCCAGGTCGCGCGCGTCGAGCACGTGCACCTCGGAGCTGCCGTCGCGCTCGTCGTGCACGTACGAAACGAGGTAGCCGTCGTCCTCGGCGCGCGCGCCGGGCCGCGGCGCGAACGGCGCCTCGCTGCCCCAGCGGCCGTCACCGAACCAGTGGGTCTCGGCCGTGCCGCGCTCCACGTCGTACTTCATGACCCCGTCGAACAGCAGGGTCTTCTCGGGCGAGATGTGCATGTTGTAGGTGTAGCGCGCGGGACGCCCGACGAGCCCCTGGTGCATGGACGGGAACTCGCTGTTGTCGTCGTCCATGACCTGCTCGGTCGTGCGGCCGGTGCGCAGGTCGAAGCGATAGCGGTGCAGGTGGGCGTCGAGGCGCAGATAGGTCAGCATCTGCGCGAGCGGGCCCGCATCGGCCGGCACAGGCTTGGGCTGCTGCACACGGCACACGTCGAGCACGACCTCGTCGCCCTCGTCGCGCGCGTTGATCGAGTGGTAGATGTAACAGGGGTCCGCCTCGAACCAGCGGATCGCGTGGGCGTCGCCGTAGCGCGGGATCACGCCGAACCGCGCGGGCAGGTCCCGCTCGAAGCGCAGCTTGTGGCGCCCCTCCTTGGCCGCCGCCGGATCGGCCACGAGCGGGAGGTCCATCAGGATGGAATGGCGCGCGGTGATCGCCATGTCGTGCGGGAGTCGCGGCCCGGGCAGGTCGATCGGGACGAAATGCCGCACGGTGCCCTCCGCGCCGACGACGCCGTATCGCATGTAGGGCGGCTTCACGCCGAAGTCGAAGAACATCAGCTCGCCGGTCGACTCGTCGACCTTGGCGTGCGCCGACACCTCGCAGCGCAGCGTTCCTCCGAAGTCCTCGGGGCCGAGCGTCTCGAGCGTGATGGGGTCGAGCGCGTAGGGCTTCCCGGCCCGGTACCACAGCGCGATCAGGCGGTCGCGGTGGAACAGCACGTCGGTGTTCGCGGTGTCCTTCTCCGGAGCGTCGGGCGGGTTCGCGCCGAACGGCTCGATGATCCCGCGCCAGATCGCGCGGCCGGCATCCCGCTCCGCCAGGAAGCCGTCGGTGCGCACCCAGCGGTTGCGATACGTGGCCTCGCCGTCCGCGAAGTGCACGGAATGCACCATGCCGTCGCCGTCGAACCAGTGGTAGCGGCCGACCGGGTGGTGCTGCGGGTTGGGGCCGTTGCGCACGTAGACGCCGTTGAGGTCGTCGGGGAGGCGGCCGGCGAGTACCTCGAGCCCGCGCACCGTGAGCTCGTCATGCGTTGCCCTGTAGGGACCCTCGAGGTACGGGTTGGCCTCGGCGCTGGCGGGCGTCGTCTCGACGTGCAGGCTCATCGCCTCGTACTACACCAGATGACCACCCTGACTGCTAGAGATACCTCGGTGCTCGCGGAGCTCAGAGTCCGGAACCTGCTGTTGATCGAGAGCGCGGAGCTGGCGCTCGGGCCGGGGCTGAACGTCGTGACCGGGGAGACGGGCGCCGGCAAGACCATGCTGACGCACGCCCTGGACCTGCTGCTCGGGGGCAAGCCGCGGCGCGGCATCGTGCGCCCCGGCGCCGAGGAGGCCTACGTCGAAGGAGTCTTCGAGCCACCGCCCGGATTCGCCGCCGACCCGGAGCTGGCCGAGCTCGCCGAGCGCGTGCCCCTGGACGAGGGCGAACTGGTGCTTGCGCGGCGCGTGGTGCCGGACGGTCCCACCCGCTCCTACGTGCAGGGTCGCTCGGTGTCGGCCGGCGAGCTGCGTCTGGCGGGGTCGCGCCTGCTCGACTTCTTCGGCCAGCACGAGCACCGCAGGCTGATGCTCGCTTCCGCGCAGCTCGAGATCCTCGATGCGTTCTGCGGCGCCGAGCACCTTGCCGCGCGGAAGCGGTTCGCCCACGACTTCGCGCGGGCGCGGGAGCTGGAGGCTGAGCTGGACGCGGTACGCGGGCGAATCGGCGCGCGTGAGCGCGACCTGGACCTACTCGAGTTCGAGATCGCGGAGATCGACGCCATCGCACCCACGGAAGCCGAGGAGGCGGAGCTGGAGCGTGAGCGCGCGCGGCTCGGCGCGGTCGAGTCTCTGCGCGCAGCCGCCGCGACCGCGACCGCGGCGCTCGATCCGGCAGACGACGACAACGGAGCGGTGGCGCGCATGGCAACCGCGGGCGCCCAGCTCGAGCGCGCGGCTGCGGCCGACGACGCGCTCGGCGCGCTGGCGTCGCGATTCACGTCGCTGACACTCGAGCTGCAGGACGTGGCGGGCGACCTGCGCGCCTATCTGGACTCACTCGAGGCCGATCCGCAACGGCTCGCGGCGGTGGCGGAGCGGCTCGACGAGCTGGGCCGCCTGAAGCGAAAGCACGGTGGGTCGATCGCCGCGGTGCTCGAGCACGCCGAAGCCTGCCGCGCCGAGCGCGACCGGCTCGCCGGCGCGGAGCAGGCGAGCGGCCGGCTCGAGCGCGAGCTGGCGGCCGCGACCACGCAGCTGCGCGAGACGGCGGCGGCGCTGCACGCCACGCGCACGGCAGCCGGTGGCGACCTGGCCGAGCGCGTGGTGGCCGAGCTGGCCGACCTCGCCCTCGCGGAGGCGACATTCGAGGTGGTGGTCTCCGAGCGGGAGACCACCCGGGCCGGCACGGACGCCGTGGAGTTCCTGATCGGGCCCAATCCCGGCGTCCCGGCGGGACCCTTGCGGGAGATCGCCTCGGGAGGCGAGCTGTCACGGATCATGCTCGCGCTGATGAGCGTGGCGACCGCCGAGGGCTCGGGAACCGTGGTCTTCGACGAGGTCGACGCGGGCGTCGGCGGTGCCACGGCGCGGGCCGTGGGCGAGCGGCTGAGGGCGCTCGCGGGCGGGCGCCAGGTGGTCTGCATCACCCACCTCCCGCAGGTCGCGTCGCTGGCGGAGCGCCATTTCAGGGTGGTGAAGCGCGGGGCCCTCCATGACGCCGTGGACACCCCGGTGGCGCGCACCGAGGTGCAGCGGCTCGGCCGCGCGGAGCTCGTCGAGGAGCTGTGCCGCATGCTGGGCGCCGACGGCGGCGACGAGGCGGCCCGGCGGCACGCGGAGAACCTGCTCCGGGCCGCGTAGAATCAGGCCTTCGGCGCGACGCCGGCATCTCTTCGCGGGACGCCGGGGACGTGGCCGCCAGCCCTTGCCCGCATCGAGAGCGACAACACGCCTGCCGGCCACGACGGGCCTCTCGCCGTTCGCGACCCTGGTCCCGGAGGTGCACGGCACCGCGCGGCTGGGCACGCGCACCAAGCACCTGGTGCGCCGCCTGACCCCGCAGGACATCGCGGTGATCGACCACGCCGACCTCGATCGCATGGCAGCCGAGGACCTCGTCGAATCGGGCGTGCAGGCGGTCGTGAACGTGGCCTCCTCCACCAGCACCCGCTATCCGAACCCCGGGCCGCTGATCCTGGCGCGGGCCGGCGTGCGCCTGGTGGACGCTGTCGGTGCTCCCCTCTTCGACAAGCTTTCCGACGGCGATCCCGTGACGGTCCGGGGCGGCACGGTCATCGGCCCGGACGGCGTGCTGGCGGAAGGGCGCGTGCTGACCGTCGAGGAGCTGACGCGCACCGCGCGCGAGCAGCAGCATCTGATCGGCCAGGCGATCCAGGACTTCGCCGAGAACACCCTCACGCACATCCGCGACGAGGGCGAGATTCTCGCCGGCCGTCTCCAGATCCCGGACCTCAGCACGGAGTTCAGGGACCGGCACGCGCTGATCGTCGTGCGGGGCACCGACTACCGCCGCGACCTGCGCATGCTGCGCCCTTACATCCGGGACCTGCGGCCGGTGCTGGTCGGGGTCGATGGCGGCGGCGACGCGCTGATCGAGGCTGGGCTGAAGCCCGACATGGTGTTCGGCGACATGGACTCGGCGTCCGACCGCGCGCTGATGTCCGGCGCCGAGCTGGTCGTGCATGCCTACCGGGACGGCAGGGCGCCCGGGCGCGAGCGGCTCGAGCGGCTCGGCCTCGAGCACCAGGTGCTGCCGGCCACAGGCACCAGTGAGGACGTCGCGATGCTGGTCGCCTTCGAGATGGGGGCGAGCCTGATCGTGACCGTCGGGTCGCACTTCAACCTGATCGAGTTCCTCGACAAGGATCGCGAGGGGATGTCCTCCACGTTCCTCACCCGGCTGCGCGTCGGAGACAAGCTGGTCGACACGAAGGGCGTCAGCCGCCTCTACCGCTCGAGTCCGAGCAGCCTGTTCACCGTCGCGCTGATCGCGGCGGCGCTCGTCACGATCGTCGTCGTGGCACTCAGCTCGCCGCAGATCGGGCGCCTGATCGACCTGCTGCTGCTCAAGCTGGAAGTCCTTCTGCAGGGGAGCTAGGCGAGAGCGTCGCCTCAGAGGCGGCGCGGCCTGTTCTTGTGTTCACCCCTCGTTACCACGCTGTCTCGCTGGTGGCCGTGTTCCTCGCGCTCGGCATCGGCGTCGCGCTGGGCGTCGCGATCGGCGACCAGGGGGTCGTCTCCGACGTCAGCCGCGACCTCGAGCAGTCGCTGCGCGGCGACCTCGACCAGGCGCGCGCGCGAGCCTCGGACCTCCGCCGCGACTTCGCGCAGCGCCAGGAGTTCGAGCGCCAGGCCTATCCCGCGCTGGTGGGAGGCCTGCTGCCCGAGTGGCGCATCGGGATCGTCGCGATGAACCGCCTGCCATCGGGCTATGTCGCCGACGTGCGCGACGCCGTGGAGCCCGCGGGGGCGGCGATCGAGTCGGTCTCGGTGGTCGAGGCCCCGCTGCCCCTGGGCCGCGTGAAGGGAGAGCTCGACGGCACGTCGCTCGAGCGAGTCGCGCGCGACGACGACGTGCTGGAGCGCTTCGGCCGCCGCATCGGGCGCCAGCTGGCCCAGGGCGGAGAGCTGATCAGGCGGCTGCGCCAGGAGGTGTTCTCCACCTCGCGCGGTGAGTACCGGGGTGTCGACGGGATCGTGCTGGTCCGCGATCCGGACGAGCTGAAGGGCGAGGACAAGTCACGGCAGGATCGCTTCGAGTCCGCCCTGATCGACGCCGCCAAGGCGTCGGAGGTGCAGGTGGTGGGCGTCGAGCAGACCGACACAGACCCGTCGCAGGTGTCGTGGTACGCCGACGAGGGCGTGACCAGCGCGGATGACCTCGACCTCGTGGAGGGCAAGACGGCGCTGGTGTGGGCCCTGCTCGGCGCCGACGGGCGGTTCGGCGTGAAGGACTCGGCACAGCGCCTGCTGCCGCCGCCTCCGGAGCGACCTGCATCGAGGAACTAGGCGCGTGAGATGGCTCGGGCTGGGGGCCTCGCTGGCGCTCGCCGCGCTGCTGGCGCCGACCCTCCTCGCGCGTCTGCAGGCGGCCGGCGTCGTGCGGGAGAACTACCGCGGCCTGGTGCTCCCGGCGGCCGCCGGCATGCTGATCGCGATGACGGCGGCGATCGCCGTGGGCCCGCTGGCCGCGCTCGCGGAGCTGGCCGGCTCGGACACGCTTGCCCCCGAGGTCGGCCTGGCCCTGGTGTTCGTGCTGGGAGTGGGGGTGCTGGGCCTCGTCGACGACCTGCTGGGCGGGCGCCGTCCCGCCGGCGCGGGCGCCGTTTTGCACTCGCCGCGCGGGATCCGGGGTCACCTCCACGCCGCCGCACGCGGCGACTTCAGCACCGGAATGCTGAAGGCCCTGGGCACGCTGGGGCTGGCCCTGTTCGTGCTGGCCGGGGAGGGGCGCTCGGCGGCCGAGTTCCTGGTCGGCGTCGGCGTGCTGGTGCTGAGCACGAACCTGTTCAACCTGCTCGATCTGCGCCCGGGCCGGGCCGGCAAGGCCTTCGTGGCGCTCGGCGCCGTGCTGACGCTCGGCTCGTGGGACACGTACGCCCTGCAGGCACTGGGCCTGTTCATCGGCCCCGCGCTCGTGCTGTTTCCCTATGACCTGCGTGAGCGGGCGATGCTCGGAGATGCGGGCTCGAACGTGCTGGGGGCGGTCGCGGGGCTGTGGCTGGTGCTCGCGCTGGGGCCGACGGGTGAGGCGATCGCGCTCGGCGTGCTCGCCGTTCTCACTGTTTACGGCGAGTTTCGATCGATCAGCGCAGCTGTCGAGCGGAACCCTCTGATGCGTTGGCTAGACTCACTCGGCAGGCGCTCTCGGGCATGGTCAAATACATCTTCGTGACAGGCGGCGTTGTTTCTTCCCTGGGCAAGGGGATCGCGTCAGCCTCCATCGGGCGGCTGCTCGTGAGCCGCGGCCAGCGGGTCCAGATCCAGAAGTTCGACCCGTACATCAATGTCGATCCGGGCACGATGAGCCCGTTCCAGCACGGCGAGGTGTTCGTCACCGAGGACGGCGCCGAGACCGATCTCGACCTCGGGCACTACGAGCGGTTCACCGACGAGAACACGTCCCGCACGTCCAACGTGACGTCGGGCGCCGTCTACTACTCGGTGATCCGCAAGGAGCGCCGCGGCGACTTCCTCGGCGGAACGGTGCAGGTGATCCCGCACATCACCGACGAGATCAAGCAGCGCGTGAAGCTCGTCGCCGAGTCCCAGGACCTCGACTTCGTGATCACCGAGATCGGCGGCACGGTGGGGGACATCGAGTCGCTGCCGTTCCTCGAGGCGATCCGCCAGCTGCAGACCGAGCTGGGCCGGGACCGGTGCATCTTCGTGCACCTCACGCTCGTCCCGTGGATCGGCCACGCCGGTGAGCTGAAGACCAAGCCCACCCAGCACTCCGTGAACGAGCTGCGGCGGATCGGGATCCAGCCCGACATGGTCGTGTGCCGCTCCGAGGGTGCGCTGTCGCGCGAGATCCGCCAGAAGATCGCGCTGTTCGCGAGCCTCCCGGTCGAGGCGGTGATCTCGGCGCGCGACGTCGACGACATCTACAAGGTGCCGCTGATGTTCCGGGCCGAGGGTGTCGACGACCTGATCCTCGACCACTTCAAGACGGAGGCGCCGGCCCCTGATCTGGGCGACTGGGAAGCGATGGTGCGGCGCGCGGGCGAAGCCCGCGAGCAGGTGCGCATCGCGCTGGTGGGCAAGTACGTGCGGCTCGAGGACGCCTACCTGTCGGTGGTCGAGGCGCTCAAGCACGCGGGCATCCACAACGGCGCCAAGATCGACGTCTTCTGGGTCGACTCCGAGTCGCTCGACGACGAGGAGGGCCGCGAGCTGCTGCAGCAGGCCGACGGCATCCTGATCCCCGGCGGCTTCGGGGTCCGAGGCATCGAGGGCAAGATCAACGCGGCGCGGGTCGCGCGCGAGCGCCAGATTCCGTTCCTCGGGATCTGCCTCGGGATGCAGCTCGCCGTGGTGGATTACGCGCGCCACGTGGTCGGCCTCGACGGCGCGAACTCGGCCGAGTTCGATCTTGAGACCCCGTTCCCCGTGATCGACCTCCTGCCCGAACAGAAGGAGGTCGACGACATGGGCGGCACGATGCGGCTCGGCGCCGACCCGGTGAAGCTGCACGACGGCACGCGCGCGCGGGCCGCGTACGACGAACCCGTGATCTACCAGCGCCACCGCCACCGCTACGAGGTGAACAACCTGCTGCGCCGGCGCCTGGCAGACCATGGCCTGGTGTTCAGCGGGACGTCGCCCGACGACCGGCTGGTCGAGGTCGTGGAGCTGCCCGAGCACCCCTTCTTCATGGCGTCGCAGTACCACCCCGAGTTCAAGTCCCGCCCCGACCGGCCCGAGCCGATGTTCCGCGAGTTCGTCGCCGCCGCGCTCGAGCGCGGCCGCGAGCGGGGTACGGCCACGCGCGCGGCCGAGGGCGAGCCCGAGGAGATCAGGGCGGAGCGCACGGTGGACTCGCCCGAGCGGGCCGAGCGCGGCAACTGGTGAACCAACCCGAGGCGGCTCCCCGGGCACTGGGGGCCGACCGGCTGGGCGAGACGTTCGTGCGGCTGTGTGAGATCCCGAGCCCCAGCGGGAGCGAGGAACACGTCGCCGAGTACGTCACAGGTGAGCTGCGCGCGCTCGGCCTGGAGGTGACCGAGGACGACACCGCGGCCCACACCGGTGCCGGCAGCGGCAACCTCATGGCGCGCATCCCCGGTCCGCCCGGTGCCCCCGGCGTGATGCTGTGCGCCCACATGGACACGGTCCCGGTCGTGGACCGGATCGAGGTCGAGCTGGAGGACGGCATGTACCGCAACCGCCACGAAGCCATTCTGGGCGCGGACGACAAGGCCGGGGTCGCGGTCCTGGTCGAGCTGGCGCGCCGGCTGGCCGAGCACGGGGCGCCGGCGGGGTGCGAGCTGGTCTTCACGACCGGCGAGGAGGTCGGGCTGCGGGGCGCCCACGCGTTCGACGTCGGGGGGCTGGAGTCGGACTTCGGGTTCGTGCTGGACCACGCCGCGCCGCTGGGGCGGATGGTGCTGGCCGCGCCGACCTACTACGCGGTGCACGCCGACTTCCTGGGGCGGGCGGCACACGCGGGCATCAGCCCCGAGGACGGGCGCAGCGCGATCGCCGCCGCCGCGGCCGCGATCGCCGCGATGCGGCTGGGCCGCATCGATCAGGAGACCACTGCCAACGTGGGCGCCGTCCACGGCGGGACCGCGGCGAACGTGGTGCCCGCCCGGTGCGCGGTCGAGGCCGAGGTGCGCAGTCTCGATGACGCGAAGGCGTCGGCGGAGGTGCGCCGTGTGGTCGACGCGATCACCTATGCGGCCAGCGCCGCCGAGGTGGACGTGGACACGACCGTGCAGGAGCACTTCCACGCGTACCGGATCGCCCCGGACCACCCGGCGGTGACGCTGGCCTCCGCGGCCCTGCGTGACTGCGGCATAGAGCCCGTGCCCACGGCGACCGGCGGCGGCAGCGACGCAAGCGCGTTCACGGCCAAAGGACTCACCTGCGTGAACCTCGCGATCGGCGTCGAGCGCAACCACACTCCGCAGGAGCAGGTCGGGCGGCGCGCCCTGGAGCAGACGCTCGCCGTGGCTGCACGGCTGGTCGAGCGCGCCGCCGGGTGACGTCCGGGTGCTGAAGCTGCGGCGCGCACGGGTCGCATCGGTGGCGGAGGCCGGCATGCGCCTTGCACGCCTCACCGTGACGCTGGAGCACTCGGGTGAGAGCCGGGAGGCGGTCGCGTACCCGGCGCTCACCGGGCCGGTCGAGGCGGGGGACGACGTCGTCGTGAACGTCGAGGCGCGGGACCTGGCCCTGGGAAGCGGCGGTTACGACATCGTGCACTGCAACCTCACGCGTGGCCTTGGCGGAGAGAATGCGGACGACGCGCACGTGATGAAGCTCAACTACACGTCCCTGCAGCACGCCGTGAATCCGGTCGAGGAGGGTCTCGAGGCGGCGCCCGCGCGCGCGGGGGTGCCGGTCGGCGTGCTGGCGCTCCATGGGCAGCTGCCCTGTGTCGCGTTCGCCGTCGCGCACCTGCGGTCCGGCACGCGGCTCGGGTATGTGCAGACGATCGGCGGCGCCCTTCCGGGCGGTCTGTCGGACATCGTGGCGGACCTGCGCGAGCGCGGGCTGCTCGCGGGGCACGTGACGGCGGGTCCCTGTCACGGCGCGCCCGACGAGGCGATCACGGTCGAGGGTGCGCTCGACGCGGCGCAGCGGCGCCTGGATTGGGACTGCGCCGTGGTGGGCCCGGGACCGGGCATCCTCGGCTCCAACTCGGCGCTCGGCCACGGCGGGCTCGCGGCGCTCGCGAACTCGCACGCGGCGCTGTCGCTGGGCTGTCCCGTCGCGCTCGTCCCACGGCTGTCGAGCGGCGATGAGCGCGAGCGCCACCGCGGGTTGAGCCATCACACCGAGACCGTTCTCTCGATGCTGCTGCGCCCGGTGCACGTGGCGCTGCCGAGCGGGGTCTCGCTGCCGGCCGGCGCCGGCCTCACACGCGCGATCGCGCGTGGGACGTCGCACGACGGCGTGGCCGTTGACGTGTCCGGGCTGGTGGAGCCCTATCTTTCAAGCGGGCTCCCGACCAGCACGATGGGGCGCGCTTTCGACGAGGACCGCGACTTCTTCCTCGCGGCGCTCGCGGGCGGCGCGCTGCTCGCAGACATGATCCCCGAAAGGAGCGCGACCTGACATGAGTTTCGAGCGGGTGGGCGGCGACGTTCTCTACGAGGGCCGGATCGGCACCGTGCGGGTGGACAGGTTTCGCCACGACGACGGTGACGTGGTGACGCGCGAGGTGATCGACCATCCGGGTGCATCGGTGATGCTGCCGCTCGACGGCGACCGCATCT
The DNA here is from genome assembly GCA_963816975.1 of uncultured Solirubrobacterales bacterium. GTDB lineage: Bacteria > Actinomycetota > Thermoleophilia > Solirubrobacterales > JBBDJG01 > DASRIA01. The sequence continues at coordinate 80,902 of CAWFMD010000005.1, forward strand.
GGCTCGTGCGCCAGCCGCGCGAGGTGGTCGGCGAGCAGTCGCTGCTCGAGCTGCCCGCGGGAAAGCTGAACGGGGTCGATCCGCTGGTGACCGCGAAGCGCGAGCTGCGGGAGGAGATCGGTAAGGCCGCCGCGACGTGGCAGCACCTCCACACGTTCTACGCGAGCCCGGGATTCACCGACGAGCGCATCCACGCCTACCTCGCAACCGACCTCACCGACGATCCGCTGGACGCGGAGGAGAACGAGCGCATCGAGGTCGTCTCGGAGCCGCTGTCGCGGCTCGACGACGTGATCCGGATGTGCGAGGACGCGAAGAGCCTCGTGGCGCTGATGTGGTTCCGCGCGTTTGTTCTGTGATGCCGGACGTGAGAGTCGCCGATCTCGCCGATGCCCCGCCCCAGCGCGTATGGGCGGCACAGCTCGACGGGCCCAGGATTGCGGAGTGGTTTCCCGGTGCGCGGTCGGTGCGCGACATCAGCGGCCCGCTCGACCAGCCCGGCACGACCTACGTCCTGCGGTTCAAGTCGCTGGTGCGCAGCCGCGTGGAGGTCACCGAGGTGGAGGCGCCGGTGATGCACACGCGGGTCTGGGATGCGCGCCCGTTCGGCACGCGCGGCCGTGCCACGGTGCTCATGCATCAGGAAGACGGCGCGACGCGCGTCGACCTGGACGTCAACTACCAGCTCCCGCTGGGGCCGCTCGGGAGGCTGCTGGAGAGCAGCCAGTGGGTGCGCCACCGCGCCGCGCGCGAGATCCGCAAGGAGTTGCAGGCGTTCTGCCGCTTCGCGGAGCGACGCACGTCGCAGGAGGGCATCGATCGGATCAGGCGGTTGTACGAGCTGACGTACACCCAGGACAACTGGGCTTCGGTACGCGAGGCCTTCGCCGCCGGCCTTCACCCTGATCTGGTCTTCCATTCTCGCGCGGACGAACCTGACCGGACCACGCACATCGGCCGCGATGCGTATGAACGGTCTTGGTCGGCGTTCGTGGAAGCGTTCCCCAAGCTCACGTTCGATCTGGTGGAACTGACCGATGCCGGCGATCACGTGATCGCGTCGACCGTGATGCACGGATGGGGAAGCGCCAGCGGGGTTGCCGTCAACGACCCGTACGTCTTCGTCTACAAGATGCGCAACGGCTTGGCCGTGGAGGGCTGGGAGTACAGGACCAAGCGAGAGGCGCTCGCAGCGATCGGCTTCGAGTAACGCTCCCGGCAACCCGGCTTGCGCGCCAAGGAGGCCGGCCGGCGCCCCCGAAAGGGGTCATCGATGGCGACGACGGGTGCGGCGGTTGAGGGGCGATTCGAGGAGCTGGTCCTCGACTTCCTCGCGCATCTCGAGCTCGAGCGCGGCATGGCGCGCAACACGCTCCAGTCGTATCGCTCCGACCTGCTGCAGTTCGGCGCGTTCCTGGCAGGGCGCGGCCGCGGGGCGGAGGACGCCGAACCCGCCGACGTGGCCGACTTCCTGACCGAGCTGGCGCGCGGCGCCGGGCGCCCGCCGGCGACGACTTCCACGATCCAGCGCAAGGCCGCGGCGCTGCGCTCGTTCTACCGCCACCTGCGCCGCGATGGCGTGCGCGAGTCCGATCCCACCGCGCAGCTCACGCCGCCGCGCAAGAGCCGCAAGCTGCCGCGCGTGCTGGGCCGCGCCGAGGTGCAGCGGCTGCTCGAGCAGCCGCAGGGGACCGACCCGATCGCGCTGCGCGACCGCGCGCTGCTCGAGCTGATGTATGCGTGCGGCCTGCGCGCGTCGGAGACCGTCGACCTCGACATGAGCCAGGTGGACCTGGTGGACCACGTGGTGCTGGCGCGCGGGAAGGGGTCGAAGGAGCGGCTGGTCCCGGTCGGCCGCACCGCCGCCCGGGCGGTGGCCGACTACCTGCGCCGCGGCCGACCGCAGCTCGTGGGCGAGCGCACGACATCGCGCCTGTTCGTCAACTTCCGCGGCGGGCCGCTGACGCGCCAGGGCCTCTACAAGATCGTCGGCCGCCACGCGCGGACGGCGGGTCTGTCCGAGAAGATGAGCCCGCATACTTTGCGGCACACGTTCGCCACGCATCTGCTCGCCGGCGGCTGCGACCTGCGCTCGGTGCAGGAGATGCTGGGCCACGCCGACGTGTCCACGACACAGCTCTACACACACCTCTCCAACCAGCACATCAAGGACGCGTATTTCCGCGCGCACCCGCGGGCGCGGCAGGGCTGACCAGATCGACCACAACCGGCGCCTGGCGCGCTAGGGTGGCACTCACATAATTCCCGAAGGGGGATCTGGGATGCGGAGGGGCGTCTGGCTCCTTGTGGCCATCATCGTGCTGGGCCTGCCGGTGTCGGCGGACGCCGCATTCCCGGGCCAGAACGGGAAGATCGCGTTCTCGAGCAACCGTGACGGCAACGCGGAGATCTACTCGATGAACCCTGACGGCAGCGGGATCGCGCGCCTGACGAACCATCCGGCGCCCGACCGGCACCCGCGGTGGTCACCTGACGGAACCATGATCGCCTTCTCCCGGGGCGAAGCCGTCTACACGATGAACGCCGACGGCACGGCGCAGAACGAGATCGCCGTTACCATCGCTGGGCAGGGCGCATCGCTCGCGAACTCGGGCACGGTGCCCACCTGGTCTCCCGACGGGACGAAGATCGCCTTCTCGGACTGGGGCATCGACTGGGTGCCGGCTGCGGGCGGCGCCAGAACCCAGATCATCGGATCGGACTGTCCTCCCGTCTATCCCATCCGCTCGACGTGTATCGGATACGAAGCGCCTGCCTGGTCTCCCGACGGCGAGTGGATCGAGGCCGAGCAGGTCGAGTACGAGCACGATCGCGAGAGCATCCGGTGGTTGTGGACGAACCTTGTGCGGGTTCGTGCAGATGGCTCGGGCACGATCAACGGATCGACGGCCCTCGGCCCCATTGGGCCGGACTGGGCGCCGTCGGGGGCTCGTATCGCCTATTCCGACAGCAACCTGAGCGCGAGCTTCAACCTCTGGACCATGAACCCGGATGCCTCCGGGCGAACTCAGCTGACCGCCGGTTCGGCCGATGAGGTCGACCCGGCCTGGTCCCCGGACGGGGCGAGGATCGCGTTTTCGCAGGGTCCATTCCCACTGACCATCCATGTGATGGACGCTGGGGGCGGCAATGACGTGACGCTCACCACGGGACACGATGTCGACCCCGACTGGCAGCCCATCCCCGTCAACTCCTACCCCCGGCCCAAGGGCGCGACCCCGACCCGCTTCTCGCTCGTGCCCGGCTACGCGCCCTGCATCTCGGCCAACCGCGAGCACGGTCCGCCGCTCGCGTTCGCGTCCTGCAACCCGCCGGTACCCAGTTCGCCCCACCTGACGGTCGGCACCCCCGACCTGAACGGCGCGGGAGTGAACCTGATCGCCCACCTGCTTGCCAGGACGCTGGTCGGCAACCCGGCCACGCCTTCCGACGAGGCCGACGTCGCGCTCGAGGTCGCAGCCACGGACGTGCGCTGCAGCCCGACGAGCCCACCCGCCACCTGCGGCGCGGCCAACCAGGCGACGACCCCCGTCGACTACACCGGCGAGCTCGAGGCAGTGATGTTCCTGCAGATCACCGACAAGGACAACACGCCCCACCCCGGCGGACCCGGTGCCGCCACCGTCGAAGAGTTCGACCTGCGCTTCGCGGTGCCGTGCGCGGAGACCGTTCCCGGCACCTCGATCGGCTCGAGCTGCTCGCTGTCGACCACCGTCGACGCGCTGATGCCCGGCGCCGTGAAGGAGGGCCGCCGCGCGATCTGGCAGCTCGACCGCGTACACGTGCGCGATGGCGGCCCCGACGGCGTCACCGCCACGGCAGGCAACCGCGTGTTCCTTAGGCCCGGGGTGTTCAGCCCGTAGAACCGGATCGCGGGCGCGTACGCTTTAGGGCGTGCCCGAGCTGCCCGAGGTCGAGACCGTCCGTCGCCAGCTGGCCGACCGCGTGGCCGGCCGGACGATCGTGGACGCGCAGGTGCACGACCCGCTGTGGTGCGCACCGGTGCTGCCGCCCGAGGTGGAGGCGGCGCTGCGCGGGCGGCGCATCGAGCGGCTGCGCAGGCGCGGCAAGTACCTGGTCGCGGACCTCGACTCGGACCGCCACCTCGTGATGCACCTGCGCATGACGGGGAACCTCTTGTGGGTCGCAGCAGCCGATGACGCCCCGGGCCGTCCGCACCTGCGCGTGCGGCTGGTGCTCGACGACGATCACCGGCTGCTGTTCACCGACCAGCGGCGCTTCGGCACCGGGGTGGTGATCGAGGGGACCGAGCGGCTCGCCAACTACCTCGGCCAGCGGCTCGGGCCGGAGCCGCTCGACCCCGGGTTCACCGCCGAGGTCCTGCGCGCGGCGGCGCGCAACCGCAGCGCGCCGATCAAGGCGTTCCTGCTCGACCAGCGCCGGGTGGCCGGAGTCGGGAACATCTACGCGGACGAGGCGCTGTTTCGCGCCGGCATCCATCCGCTGAAACAGGTCGGCCGCCTGCGCCGCGCCGACTTCGAGCGCCTGCACGCGGGCATCGTCGCGGCGCTCGAGGAGGGCCTTGCCCACCACGGCTCGTCGATCGACAACTACCGCGACGCCAACGGCGAGCGCGGCTCCATGCAGGACGAGTTCCTGGTCCACCTGCGCGAGGGCCAGCCGTGCCGGCGTTGCGGCGCCACCATCACGAAGCTGGTGGCGGCCGGCCGCGGGACCTATATCTGTCCCAACTGCCAACGCGCTCCCCGCCGCAGGCGCGTGCCGGCAGCGGGGTGAGCGAACCGCCCCTCCCGGCCGGCTTCGCGGCCGGCCACTGGACCGACGCCCGGGCGGCGACCGGCTGCACCGTCGTACTCGCCCCGCCCGCCGGCGCGGTGGCGTCGGGTGACGTGCGCGGCGGCGGGCCGGGCACTCGCGAGATCGACCTGCTGAACCCGATCGCCAACGCGTCACGCGTGCACGCCGTGCTGTTGACCGGCGGAAGCGCCTTCGGGCTGGCCGCGGCCGACGGCGTGGTGCGGTGGCTGGAAGCCAATGGCCGCGGCTACGAAACCCCCGGCGGGCTCGTGCCGCTGGTGCCGGGCGCGGTCGTGTACGACCTCGTCACGGGTGACCCCACGCGCCGTCCCGGCCCCACAGAGGGCGCCGCCGCCTGCGATGCCGCCACGGACGACCCACCGCTGGGCAGCGTCGGCGCCGGCACGGGCACCGCGGTGGGCAAGCTGCGAGGCCGCGACTTCGCGGTGAAGAGCGGCGTCGGGCTGGCCAAGCAGCACCTCCCGCAGGGCGCGAAGCTGACCGCGCTCGCCGTCGTGAACGCGTTCGGCGACGTGATCGGGGAGGACGGTCAGGTGCTGGCCGGCACCCGCGGCGAGGACGGCGGCTTCATCGGCTCCACGAAGCTGATCCGCACCCGGCCGATCGAGCCGCCCAGCTTCCGCCGCGGCGAGCCGCTCGAGAACACGACGCTGGTGTGCCTGATGACCGACGCGGAGCTGACCAAGACCGAATGCAGCATCGTGGCGAAGATGGCGCAGGCGGGGATGGCGCGCGCGGTCGATCCCGTCCATTCCCAGTTCGACGGCGACGTCGTCTTCACGCTGGCGAGCGGCACGGCGGGTCGCGTGGAGCCGTTCGTCGTCGGGGTCGTGGGTGCGGCCCTGACGGCGGAGGCGATCCGCGACGCGTGCCGGCGGGCCACGTCGCTGCACGGCATCCCGGCCCTCTCCGACCTGCGTTAGCGATGCCCTCCCGCAACGTCGAGCAGCTGATCGAGGGCTTCCGTGCGATGGAGCGCGGCGACGTGGAGTGGATCGTGGCGCTGGCCGCCCCCGACGTGGAGTTCGTCAATCCCGACCACGCGCTCGAGTCGGGGACCCGCCATGGGCCGGACGGGCTGCGCGCCGGGATGAACGGGTTCCTCGAAGCCTTCGACGACCTGCGGTTCCGTCACGACCGGATCGTCGAGGTCGATGACCGGGTGGTCGCGACCGGCACCTTCACCGGGCGCGGCCGCGGCAGCGGCATGCCCTTCGGCCCGCTGCCGTTCGCCGTGGTCACCACCCAGCGTGACGGCAGGCTGATCCGCTATGAGTGGTTCGCGGAGGCCGCGGAGGCGCTGCGCGCCGCGGGGGTCGAGCCCGGCGACTAGGCCGCGAGGCTTTCGAGGCGGCCTGCCTCGTCTGCCTCGAGCAGCTCCTGAAAGCCCCCCAGCGGCTCGCCGTCGATCACGATCTGGGGAAAGGTCATGCGCCCGGTGAACTCCGCCAGCTCGCGGCGGCCGATCGGATCCTTCGCGAGGTTGATCTCGGCGAACGCGAGGTCGCGCTTCGCGAGCAGGTCCTTGGCGCGGATGCAGCGCGCGCAGGGGTCCGTCGTGTAGACGGTGATCCGCGGCTGTCCGTTCGTCGATTCCATCCGGAGGTTGCGCCAAAGTGTAGAAGCCGCAGGGGCAGTTGCCCCTGCCGTCGTGACGGACAGTTCGAACGGAGGCGAGGGACCGGTGCCCGGCTATTACAAGACGGAGGCGATCGTGCTTCGCTCGATGCGCCTGCGCGAGGCCGACCGCATCGTCCACATGTACACCGGCACGCGCGGGAAGGTCGGTGCCGTCGTGAAGGGCGTGCGCCGCACGAAGTCCCGGTTCGGCGGCCGGCTCGAGCCCTTCTCCCGCGTGAGCCTCGTGATGTACGAGGGGCGCGGCGATCTCGACACGGTCACGCAGGCGACCTGCGTCGAGTGGTACCCGCGGCTGCGCGAGCACGGCGGCGCGATCTACTACGCCGGCGCCGCGTGCGAGTCGGTGCTGCGGCTGTTCGGCGAGGGCGAGGGTAACGAGGCCGCCTACAACCTGCTCTGCCACGAGCTGCAGCTGCTCGACGCGCGCCCCGAGGCGGCGGGCAGCGCCAACCTGCTGGCGTTCCGGATGAAGCTGATGCTGGCGGCGGGGTTCGTGCCGGAGCTGGCCGACTGCGCCCGCTGCGGCCAGAACATAACGGCGAGTCTGCAAGCAGACTCGCCGGTTCGCGGCAGGACACAAGCAGACTCGCCGGCTCGCGGCGGGACGGCGCTGTGCTTCTCGGCCGCCGCGGGCGGGGTGATCTGCCATGACTGCGGGGCGGGCGACGGCTTCACGCTCGACGCGCCCGCGCGCGCCTTCATGGTGGCCGCGCTGGCCGCTCCCCTGAAGGACGCGCCCACCGCGTCGGGCCCGACTCTGACCCAGGTGGAGCGGGCGCTGTCGGGCACCGTCGAGTACCACGCCCACGTGCGGCTGCGCAGCGTGGCCTGATCCGGGCCGGGCCCTCCACCCGCCGGAATAGAATCGCGCGCCCGTGACCAAGTGGGTGTACGAGTTCTCCGAGGGCTCGCGCGAGATGCGCGAGCTGCTGGGAGGCAAGGGGGCGAACATCGCCGAGATGAAGCGCATCGGCGGGCCCGTGCGCGTGCCCGACGGCTTCACCGTCACGACCGCGGCATGCGTCGCGTACATGCAGGCGGACGGCCGGTTCCCCGACGGCCTCGAGCAGCAGGTGGATGAGGCGCTCGCGCGCCTGCAGGAGCAGACCGGCAAGCGCCTGGGCGACCCCGACGACCCGCTGCTCGTGTCCGTGCGCTCCGGCGCGCGGGAGTCGATGCCCGGCATGCTCGACACGATTCTCAACCTGGGACTCAACGACGGCTCGCTGCGGGGCCTGGTCGCGCGCACAGGCAACGAGCGCTTCGCCTGGGATTCCTACCGGCGCTTCGTGCAGATGTTCGCCAACGTGGTCCGCGGCATCGAAGGGGACCTCTTCGAGCAGGCGATCAAGCAGTTGAAGGAGTCCACCGGCGCCGCGCTGGACACGGACCTCGATGCGGGTGCGCTGGAGCGGCTCACCGGTGATTTCAAGGAGATCTACGCGGCCGAGAGCGGTGTGGCGTTCCCGCAGGAGCCGCGCGACCAGCTGCGCGAGGCGATCCGTGCCGTCCTCGACTCGTGGAACGGCGCCCGCGCGCGTCACTACCGGCGCCTGAACCGGATCCCCGACGAGTGGGGGACGGCGGTGAACGTGCAGCAGATGGTGTTCGGCAACAAGGGCGAGCGGTCGGCCTCGGGCGTCGCCTTCAGCCGCGACCAGACGACCGGCGCGCCGGAGCCCTCGGGCGACTTCCTCCAGAACGCGCAGGGCGAGGACGTCGTCTCGGGCGTGCGCAACACACGCGACCTGCCGGAGCTGAAGGACTTCATGCCGAAGGTACACGCGCAGCTGATGGACATCATGCGCACGCTCGAGCGCCACTACCGCGACATGCTGGACGTCGAGTTCACGATCGAGGAGGGGACGCTCTACATGCTCCAGACCCGCAGCGCCAAGCGCCCCGCCCAGGCGGCGGTGCGGGTCGCGGTCGACATGGTCGAGGAGCAGCTGCTGACGCGCGCGGAGGCGTTGCTGCGCATCGATGCGCAGCAGCTCGAAGAGCTGCTGCACCCGATCTTCGATCGGCGCTACTCGTATGAGCCGCTGGCGCGCGGTGTGCCGGCCTCCCCCGGGGCGGCCAAGGGATCCATCGTGTTCACCGCCACCGAGGCGGTGCTCGAGGCCGAGCAAGGCAAGGACGTGATCCTGGTGCGGCCTTTCACGGAGGCCGAGGACGTGGCGGGGTTCCACGCCGCGCAAGGGATCCTCACCTCCGAGGGCGGCAAGGCCTCGCACGCGGCGCTCGTCGCGCGGGGCATGGGAAGGCCGTGTGTGGCCGGAGCCTCGCGGCTCAAGATCGACCTCGAGGCCCGTGTCGTGAGCGTGAACGGGACGCGTCTCGCGGCCGGCGACCTGATCGCGATCGACGGCACGAACGGCCACGTCACGACCGAGGACGTGCCGCTGGTCGCGCCCGAGATCAGCCAGTACTTCGACACCGTGCTCGAGTGGTCCGACGACGCGCGGCGGTTGGGTGTGCGCGCGAATGCCGACACGCCGGCGGATGCGCGGCGCGCGCGCGAGTTCGGGGCCGAGGGCGTCGGGCTGTGCCGCACCGAGCACATGTTCCTGGAGGAACGGCGCCAGCCCAAGATGCGCGCGATGATCATGGCCAAGACCGAGGCGCAGCGCCGAGTCGCGCTCGAGGAGCTGCTGCCGCACCAGCGCGCCGACTTCGAGGGGCTCTTCGAGGCGATGGAAGGCCGTCCGGTCACGATCCGGCTGCTCGACCCGCCGCTGCACGAGTTCCTCCCCGACAAGTCCGAGCTGCTGGTCGAAAGGGAGCGCCTGCGCCGATCCGACGACTCCGCGCGCATCGCAGAGCTCGAGCATCTGCTGGACCGCGTCCGCGAGCTGGAGGAGGTCAATCCGATGCTCGGGACACGCGGCTGCCGGCTGGGCGTGCTGCACCCCGAGGTCTACGAGATGCAGGTGCGGGCGATCGTCGGCGCCGCGCTCGCGGTGCGGGAGCGCACCGGCACCGCGCCCGCAGTCGAGATCATGATCCCGTTGGTCAGCTACGAGCAGGAGCTGGAGCAGATGCGCGCCCTGGTCGAGCGGGCCGCGGCCCCGTTCACGGTCACCGTGGGGACGATGATCGAGCTCCCGCGGGCGTGCATGATCGCCGACCTGATCGCGGCCCACGCGGACTTCTTCAGCTTCGGCACCAACGACCTGACCCAGACGGTGCTCGGCTTCTCGCGCGACGACGCGGAGGGCGGGTTCCTGAGCGAGTACCTCGAGCAGAAGATCCTCCAGCGCAGCCCGTTCGAGACGCTCGACGTGCCGGGTGTGGGCAGCCTGGTGAGGGCCGCGGCGGCGGGCGGCCGCATCGCGAACCCCGACCTGAAGCTCGGCATCTGCGGTGAGCATGGCGGAGACCCCGACAGCATCGACTTCTTCGAGGAGGCAGGGCTCGACTACGTGAGCTGCTCTCCGTTCCGCGTCCCGATCGCGAGGGTCGCGGCGGCCCAGGCCGCGATCCGGCGCCGCGTATAGGGGCACTGGTGCGCGTCGCCGTCGTCGCGGAGTACTACCCGCGGCCCGCCGATCCGGCCTGGGGCATCTGGGCGCACCGACAGGCGCAGTCCGTGCGCGAGGCCGGGGTCGAGGTGCGGGTCGTGGCGCTCGACCGGCCGCTGCCCGCGCGCCGCGACCTGCGCGCGCTCCCGGACCTCGGCCCGCTCGCGCACTGGGCCCGGCAGCTGGTCAGCCCGGAGGGGCGAACGGTGCTCGACGGCGTGCCCGTGCGCTACGTCCGCTTTGTCTCGCCGCCGCGGCCGTGGAGCTACGCCGCCTGGGGGCGCTGGGCGGCGCGCGCGGTCCGGCGGGCGCTGGACGAGGGGTGGCGGCCCGACGGTCGTCCACGCGCACTACGCCGTGCCCGCCGGGGATGCCGTGCTGCGCTGGATCGCGCGCGGCAACGCAGTGCCCCTCGTCGTGTCGGTGCACGGCGGCGACCTCTCGTACACGGCCGCCCGCAGCGAGCGCGGGCGCGCGGTCGTCACCCGGGTGCTGCGGGCAGCGGCCGCCGTGATCGCCAACAGCGAGGTGACCCGGCGCGGGATCGAGGACCTGACCGGCCCGCTGCCGGTGCTGGAGGTGATCCACCCGGGAGCCGACGTGCCAGCGGCGGCGGCCGAGCGCGAGCCCGACCCGACGCTCGTGACCGTCGCCCACCTCGAGCCCCACAAGAACCAGGCGGCAGTGGTCCGCGCCGTCGCTGCGCTGCGGGACCGGCACCCCGGGCTGGGGTACGTGCTGATCGGAAAGGGCCCCGATCGCGCCGCGCTCGAGCGGCTGGCCGCGCGGCTCGGGGTGGCGGATCGGGTCTCCTTCGCCGGCCCCCTCGACCACGCGGCGGCGTTGGCGCGCATGGCGCGCGGCTGGGTGCACGTGATGCCGAGCGTCCACGACGCGTTCGGCGTGGCGCACATCGAGGCGATGGCCGCCGGCCTGCCCGCGATCGGGGGAGCCGGCACCGGTGCCGAGGACATCGCCGCGGCCGGGGATGGAATGGTGCTGGTGCCGGCCGGCGACGACGGGATGCTGGCGCGGGCGATCGACCTCCTCGTGAGCGATTCTCGTGAGCGCGATAGGCTCGGTGCCGCCGCCCGTCGCACGGTCGCCGCCCATTTCACGTGGGAGCGCAACGGCGAGCGCACCGCCGCCGTCTACCGCCAGATCGCCGAGAGGAGCCGCACATGAGTCACGAGTCATTCCGGACAGCCGTCGAGGCAGGGGATCTCGACGAGATGGTGGGCGCGCTGGCCGACGACGTGGTCTTCCACAGCCCCATCACCTTCAGGCCCTTCGAGGGGCGCGAGTCGGTCGCCGTGCTGCTGGGCGTCGTTTCTCGCACTTTCGAGGACTTTCGCTACACCGACGAGCTCGACGGTGACGGAGTCAAGGCGCTGGTGTTCCAGGCCCGGGTCGGCGACAAGCAGGTCGAGGGCCTCGACCTGCTGCGGTTCGACGCCGCCGGCAAGATCGCGGACTTCACGGTCATGGTGCGGCCGCTGTCCGCGGCGATGGCGCTCGCCGAAGCCGTGGGCAAGGGCCTCGAGCAGGCCGCGGCCAGAACCGCCTAGCCGGCTGACAGAATCGTTCGCATGGAGGCCCACGCCGCCGACGTCGACCATTCGCTCAGCGACGCCGCCGTGGCGGCCGCGTTCGAGGCCCGCATCCGCGGCCTCGAGGACGACCAGTTGTCGCCGCTCGCGACGCGGTCGTATCCGCCCGACCGCGCGCGCGACGAGCCGCCCTGCCGCTTGCGCACGCCGTTCCAGCGCGACCGTGACCGCATCGTCCACTCCAAGAGCTTCCGCCGGCTGAAGCACAAGACGCAGGTGTTCGTCGACCCCGAGGGCGACCACTACCGCACCCGGCTCACGCACACGCTCGAGGCATGCGGGATCTCGCGCACGGTGGCCCGCGCACTGCGGCTGAACGAGGACCTCACCGAGGCGATCGGGCTGGGCCACGACCTCGGCCACCCGGCCTTCGGGCACGCCGGCGAGGAGGCGCTCGATCGCGCGCTGCACCAGCATTTCGGGCGCCGCTTCCGCCACAACGAGCACTCGCTGCGCGTCGTCGACGTGCTGGAACGCGACGGTCACGGACTGAACCTGTCAGAGGCCGTGCGCGACGGCATCCTGCGCCACACCGGGCCGGACCTGCCCGCCACGCTCGAGGGCCGCATCGTGCGGGTCGTCGACCGCGTCGCCTACATCAACCACGACATCGACGACGCTCTGCGCGCGGGCGTGCTGGCCGAGCACGACCTGCCGAGCGAGGAGATCGCGGTCCTCGGCGCGAGCGGCTCCGCGCGCATCGACCTGTTGGTGCACGACCTCGTCGAGGCATCCGAGCGGGCCGGGGACATCGCGCAGGGGGAACGGGTGGGCGGCGCGATGGCCCGGCTGCGCAAGTTCATGTTCGACAACGTCTACTTCGGTGCGGCGGCACGCCGTGAGCAGCAGCGCGTGACGCAGGTTGTGCACGCGCTGTTCGATCACTACGTAGCGGACCCGGATGTCGTACCGATCCTCGCCGCCGATGCCGGCACCGATGTCGCGACGCGCGTCACCGATTACCTCGCCGGGATGACCGATCGCTTCTGCATCCGCGAGTTCGAGCGCCTGACGGTGCCGCGCGCGTTCACGTGAGCCGCGTCACGCAAGAGTCGATCGAGCGGGTGCGCCAGGCCGCAGACATGGTGGAGATCGTCTCCGCGCATACGGAGCTGCGTCATCGCGGGGCGCGCTGGCTGGGCCTGTGCCCGTTCCACGACGAGCGTACGCCGTCGTTCTCCGTGGACCCGGTCGAGAAGCTCTACTACTGCTTCGGCTGCGATGCGGGCGGCAACATCTTCAGGTTCCTCGAGGAGAAGGAAGGCCTCGACTTCCGCGACGCGATCGAGCAGCTCGCGGACCGCTACGGCGTCGAGCTGGAGTTCGAGCAGGGTGCCCGCGACGACGAGCGGCGCCGGGCGCGCGAGCGCCTGCTGGAGCTGCTCGCCAAGACCTCCGACTTCTACGCGCGCTACCTGTGGGACTCGGCGGAGGCCGCACCGGCGCGTGCCTATCTGGAGCAGCGCGGCCTGGGGCGCGAGGTGCTCGAGCAGTTCGGGGTGGGCTACTCGCCCAGCGCCTGGGACCGCGTGCTCGTGAGCGCTCGCACCGCGGGCTTCACCGAGCAGGAGCTGCAGGCCGCCGGGCTCGGCCAGCAGGGCAGGCAGGGCGGGATCTACGACCGGTTCCGGGCGCGGATCATGTTTCCCCTGCGCGACGCCCGCGGCCGCGTGCTGGGCTTCGGCGCCCGCGCCACACGGGACAATCAGCAGCCGAAGTACGTGAACTCGTCCGAGGGGCCCGTCTACCGCAAGGGACGCCAGCTGTTCGGCCTCGACCAGGCCCGCACGCACATCGCAAAGGCGGGCAGCGCGCTTGTCGTCGAGGGGTACACCGATGTGCTGGCCCTGCACCAGGGCGGCTTTTCCAACGCCGTCGCGGCGATGGGAACGGCGCTCACCGAGGAGCAGCTGGGCGAGCTGGCCCGCCTCGCGCGGGAGGTCGTGCTGGCCTTCGACGCCGACCGCTCGGGCCAGGAGGCCATGCTGCGGGCGCAAAGGGCGGCCGCAGGCCGCGGCGTCGTTCTCAAGGTGGTGAGGCTGCCGGACGATAAGGACCCCTGTGACCTCCTCATCGAGGCAGGCCCGGACAGCTTCAAGACGACAGTGGGGGACGCCATTCCTATCTTGGAATTCCAGGTGTCGAGTGCGCTCGACGGAGCCGACATGAGCTCCGCGGCGGGCAAGGACAGGGTCGTGGCAGAGCTCGCGCCCGTGTTCACCGCTGTGCAGCCCTCGGCCGAGCGCGACGAGCAGATCCGCCAGGTGGCGGACCGGCTCGACCTCTCGGAGCACCTGCTCGCGCCACTGCTCGCACGCCCGCGTGAGGGCGCCCCGGCCCGTACCACCCGCCTCGGCGAACGCGGTGCGGCGTCGCGAGTGGAGCGCTCCGAGCGAGTGTTTCTCGCGATGTGCGTGTCGAGTGGGCCGCGGGGGAGCGAGTACCTCGCACGGCTGCTGGACGATCACCTCTCGTCCGACGTGCTGCGCAGGGCCCGCACCTGGATTCTCGAGCATTTCGAGTCACCGACTGCCGGGCTCGGCCCTGACGACCCCGAGCTGATGCACACGGTGAGCGAGATAATCGTGCGAGCATCGAGCGAGCCGGCCAGCGAGCATGCACTCGAGATCGGCTTCCTCGGCCTCGAGCGGCGCAGGCTGGAACGCGAGATCAAGCAGATCGCGGCGCAGGGCGAGCAGTACGAGCGCCGGCGCGAACTGTCCGTGGAACGCAGCCGGGTCACAGAGTCGATCGCCAGGCTGATGGGGAGCGGGGAGCCCTCGCCCTCGACCACGGAGGCCGCGCATGAGCACGGCTGAGCGGGCCTTCCGGTTCGACGAGCCGGTCGTCGAGGAGCGCGAGTCCCAAAGCGCCGAGGCGCCGGACCCCGTGCGCAGCTACCTGAAGGAGATCGGCGGGGTCTCGCTGCTCAGCGCCAAGGACGAGGTGCGTCTCGCAAAGCTGATCGAGAAGGGCGACCAGGACGCGAAGAACGCGTTGATCGAGGCAAACCTCCGCCTCGTCGTGTCCGTCGCAAAGCGCTACATGGGCCGCGGCCTGAACCTGCTGGACCTGATCCAGGAGGGCAACCTCGGCCTGATCCGCGCGGTCGAGAAGTTCGACTACCGCAAGGGCTTCAAGTTCTCCACGTACGCCACCTGGTGGATCCGCCAGGCGGTCTCCCGCGCGATCGCCGACCAGGCGCGCACCATCCGCATCCCGGTGCACATGGTGGACGCGATCAACCGGGTCACGCGCACCCAGCGCTCCATGGTGCAGGATCTCGGCCGTAACCCGACCTTCGAGGAGATCGGCGAGGAGCTCGGCCTGCCGGCCGACAAGGTCGAGGAGCTGCTCGAGCTGTCGCGCGAGACCGTCTCGCTGGAAGCGCCCATGGGCGAGACGGACGCGTCGCTGGCCGACTTCATCGAGGACGAGGAAGGCCACCAGCCCGACCAGATCGCGGCGCGCAAGATCATGCGCGAGGACCTGCAGAAGACGCTGTCCGGCCTGCCCGAGCGTGAGCGCCGCATCATCGAGTTGCGCTACGGCCTGAACGGCAACGACCCGATGACGCTGGAGCAGGTGGGCCAGGCCTTCGGGGTCACTCGCGAGCGGATCCGCCAGATGGAGATCCGCACCCTGCGGCGCCTGCAGAAGTTCCGCATGGCGCGCGCGTTGCAGGACGCCACGTCCGACTGACCGGCAGACGGCTCTAGTATTAGTCCGCGCGCCCGTGGCGGGCGCATGCGCGAACGAGAGGGAACCCGGCCCCGTGGCCGAACTTCTCGTACACGTTCGGGGGTAGCTCAACCGGCAGAGCGGCTGGCTGTTAACCAGTAGGTTGTGGGTTCGAGTCCCACCCCCCGAGCCTCACGAAACCCCTGCTGATGCAGGGGTTTTCGGTACTCAGCGCGGCGGCGTCAGCGCCTCGGAGGCTTGCTCGACGGGGGACGTCGACGGGGGATGCTCGGCGACCCGTGTCGCCCGGTAGGTCGGTACCTCGGTCGGGGGATCGTGGTCTGGACGCAGGTTGCGCAGCAGATGCCCGTACATCAGCGCGGCGAGGCCGCCGGCCACGCAGATGCCGCTGCACAACTCGGCGTACTCCTCTGCCGTGGTGCTGCCCGTCAGGTCCGCCGCCGCGCCCAGCGTGAAGAACCCGAGGCCCGCGCCGAGTGCCATGGCCGCGTATCGGTTGCCGAGCAGTATGTCCCGGAAAAGGAACGCGAAGACCCCTGCCGGGATCACGTAGGCGGCGATCACGAAATCGTCGGGACGTGTCACGCCGGGAACGTCCGCCAGGAACTGGAGGTTGTGGCCGATCGTCTCGTGGATCGCGAACAGCTCGTCGAGGCCGGCGTACCCGAGCCCGGCCCAGATCAGGAGGTAGAAGGCGATCAGCCTGCCCCGGCGGCGCGCGGCGCGCAGGGCGGCGGCCGTCATGAACGCGGCCGTCGCGAGCACGATCAGCCCGATGCCGCCGATCACGCTCGGGCCGGGCTTCGGCTCGCCGTCTACGTAGACCGTGATCGAGTCGAAGACGCGGACCTCCTTCACGGTCCCGGCGTGGTACGGCACGGAGGCGTTTCCGCGGACCTCGTAGGCCGGACCCCGGACGGCGGCGAGCATTGCAATCGTCGCGACGCAGGCCCCCGCGAGCACGAGGGCGATCACGACTCGCCGGCTCTTCATTTCTCGGCCACCTTGCCTGGGGATGGTTGGCACCATGCGTCCATACCTGGTTATCCCGTCGCCATCGGACGTAAACGGGACCGCTGGCCGCGAACCTTACCGAGCGATTGGCTGCTGCGGGCAGGCTTTGCCGCAGCGAGCGGGAAAATGGCGCGCTTGGCGCCGCTGCGGGCCCTACGGGACGAACAGACCTTGTCTCATGAACGTGGTCTCGTCCCCGTCTCCGCACGTGGGCGGGCAGGATCCAAAGCCCGTGCCGTTGGGGCCGGCGTCGCGCACCTGGATCTGGCCGACCTCCCAGACCGCGCGCTGGCGTTCCTGTGCTGCGCCCGGCAGCAGTGCGTCGAGTGTGGTGACGAGCGCGCATGTGCCGCCGATCGTGGTGTCGCCGGTGGCCGTGCACGGCACGCCGAACTGCAGCGGGACGGTCTGGGTCGTGCCCGCGTCGGGCCGCTCGTCGGAGTTCGCGTTGTCAGTGATCCGCAGGTTCGTCAGCGCGCCCACACGGCCCGTGTAGTCGGAGCCGGACGGGTGGTTGCGCACGTCCGTGATGTTCACGGCGAGGGCGACGTCGGCCTCGTCCGCCTCCGTTGCGGCATTGCCGACGATCACCGCGAGCTTGACCCAGCCCTGGGAGTTCGCGACGAACGAGTTCGCGTCCGGCGTGCCGATGGTCAGCACTCCCGAGGCGCGGACCGGCGGGTTGCACGAGGGATACACGAGCGCTGGGCCGTGGGTCCGGTTGGGGGCGGTGCACTGCGCGTACGCGGGCACCAGCGACACGCGGTTCGGCGATGCACCCTTGGGCCGTGGGAAGCCGGTGACGTCACGCCGGCGTGCGCTCTGTACCCGTAGCTTCGTCCCGTCCGTGCGGGTCCACACGGCGACCCCGTTGGCGTCGACGACCGGGCCGGCGTCGGCCTTCGGGTTGAAGGCATCCTGTCCGCCCGTCGACAAGGTGGTCTCGTTCGCGAAGGTGCCGGGCACACCGGCCGTGCGCGTGGTGGCCTGCACCCGCAGGTTGGCTCCGTCGAAGCGCTGCCAGACCAGCAACGCCCGGCCGGAGTTGTCGAAATCCACCTCCGGCTTGGTCGCGTCGAAGCCCGGGTCGGACACCGTCACGGGCGCGGCGAAGGCGCCCGCGGCCGGGGCGAAGGCAGACTGGATCCGGATATTGGTCCCGTCCGAGCGCGACCACGCGACGATCACGTTGTTGCTGGGATCGACGGCGATGTTCGGATCCGAGGCGTTCTGGCCCGGGTCCGAGATCGACAGCACGGGCCCGAAGGTTCCGTCGGCGTCCCTGGTGCGGTACTTGATGCGCAGGTTTGCGCCGTCACTGCCCGTCCATGCGTAGTGGGTCTGGCCCGTGGAGTCGACTGCAACGACGCCCTCGAAACCGTCTTGGCCGGCGGGGGAGACCTCCACGGGTGACAGGAAGGTCGGGGTTGCGCCGGCCGTCTGTGCCGTCCCCAGCAGGCCGAGCGCGCCAACCGCGGCCAAAGCCACGCATCGTCGCGCGCTACGCGTCGAAACCCCCCGCCCCCACATTGTCATCCCATGGTAGCCGCCACAACCGGTTCGCGTGGCGGTTTTCGGCTCGCCGAGGCATCCCACCGGGTGGGCGATACTGCGGCCGTGGGACGCCGAACGCTGCTGCCGACGGGGCTGATCATCGCCTGCCTGGCGGGCTGCGGAGACGATGCATCGCCCGCGCCGCCCGTGCGGTCGCAGAGTTCGCTGACGGCGCAGGAGCGGGTGGCGGTCGCCCGGTCGGTCACGGCGGTCCGCCGGTACTGCCGCGGAGTGGCGCGCCACCTCGCCGGTCGGGGCGGCCGACCGTCGATCGGCGGGGCCGTGCGCGCCGCCCGGCACATCGTCGTCGTCGCCCGGCACAAGCCCGTAGCGTCCTACCGCGGCAGCCAACGGGCCCGTGACCTGGCCGCCGACCTCGCCGAGGACCTGGAGGGGACGAACTGCTCGCAGCGCCTGGTGAACGAGCTGGCGCGAGGCCTGTGAGCCGGCTCTGCGCCGAATGATCTGCCGTCCTGGTGAGTGATAGCCTGCGAGCCCGCACTGGGGAGGGCGGCGGAATGCGACGGAGCTCAACGGACGGTACGCATCGGCGTGGCCGGTCGGCGGCGGCGGTGGCCGGATTGGCACTGCTGGTCTTCGGCGGCACGGCGCAGGCCGGGCACCTCTTCTCGGACGTGGCGGGCCACACGACGTATGAGCGTGTGATCGCGGGCGCCGACCCCTCCAATGGCTACGCGACGCTGTCGAGCCAGGCGGTGGATGTGTCCCACGTCGTGCGCGACGGCGCGCGGGAAGGCTCCCCGCTGATCCCGAGCGCGCAGGCGGGTCGTGCGGACAGGCGCCGGTCGCTCGCGTACGTGGGCCAGCTCACCGACTTCCAGCTCGCCGACGAGGAGTCTCCGGCGCGAGTGGAGTTCACCGACCAGGACCCCAGTGGCTTCGCCGCGTCGGCCTGGCGCCCGCAGGAAGCGCTCCAGCCGTTCATCATCGACTGGTCGATCCGCCAGATGAACCTGTTCTCCGGCGCAAGTCCCGTAGCGCAGTCGGGTGGCGCCCGCGCCGCGATGGACTTCGCGCTGATCACCGGCGACCAGGCCGACAACATGCAGCGCAACGAGATGCTGTGGACGCGCGGCCTGCTCGAGGGCACGCCGATCGATCCCAACAGCGGCAGCCAGAACCCGGCAGACTGGGACCCGGTGGCTCACCCCAGCTGCGCCGCCTACCCGCCGAACGCGGCCAACCTGGCCGAGGCCGCCAGGTACACCGGCGTGCAGGACTACGACGACTACGACGAGGGCGCGAACCCCTACTTCTACGACCCCGACGCCCCGCAGGGCGTCTGGGCGCAGGACGGCTGGCCCGCATATCCGGGCCTGATGGACCGCGCGCAGCTGCCTTTCGCGCCCGCCGGCCTGAACGTCCCGAGCTACGTCACCAACGGCAACCACGACGGGCTGGTACAGGGCAACCAGAGTGGCAACGAGGCCTTCGAGGACATCGCGACCGGCTGCTTCAAGGCGCTCGGGAGCACCGGCACGCCGTCGCCGGGTCAGCCGCTGGATCCGTCGCTGCTGCTGGTCCCCTCCGCGGGCACGCTGGTCCCGCCCGACCCCCGCCGGCGGTTCGTCGACAAGCGGCAGACCAAGCAGATCTATGCCGCGAACGGGCAGGACGACGCCCACGGCTACGCCTTCGTGGACGAGGACGAGAACATCAACTCCGCCTTCGGCGCCTCGTACTACGCGTGGGATCCGCCGGAGGCGCCCGGCACGCGCTTCATCTCGCTCGACACCCTCTCCGAAGGGGGCATCGTCGAGCAGTCGTCCAACGGAAACATCGACGACCCTCAGTTCCGCTGGCTCGAGCGTGAGCTGGAGTTCGCCTCGGGCAGCGACAAGCTGATCGTGGTGTTCGGCCACCACCCGATCCGGTCGCTCAGCTCGAACGTCGCCGACGAGGCGGCCGGGGCGTGCGCCGGCGCCCCGCACTCACATGGGGACGTGCCCGAGCACGACCACAATCCGGGCTGCGACATCGACCCGCGCACCTCCACTCCGATCCACTACGGCGAGCCCGCGCAGCGCCCGTCCGGTAGCAGCGACGAGACGTTGTCGGAGCTGTTCAACCGCTTCCCGCACGTGCTGGCCTACGTCGCCGGGCACACACACGAGAACCGGGTGCAGCCGTTCACACGCTCGGGAGGCGGCGTGTGGTGGGGCATCGAGACCTCGGCGACCGCGGACTGGCCCGTCCAACACCGGCTGGTGGAGCTGATGGACAACAAGGACGGCACGCTCTCGATCTTCGCCACGGTGCTGGACGCGGCATCGTCGGCATCCGCGCCCGCCCCGGGCTCGGCGGCGGCGTTCGACGAGGCGATGCTCGCCTCGCTCGGCCGCGAGCTCGCCTACAACGATCCGCAGGCGGGCCTCGGCTCGGGGGAGGGCTCGGCCGACGACCAGAACGTGGAGCTGCTGGTCGCGGACCCGCGCCGCGCCGATCTGGCCGTGGTCAAGACCGACGCGCCGGACCCGGTGAGCGTCGGCGACACCCTCACCTACACGCTGACGGTGAACAACCACGGCCCGTCCGACGCTTCCGGCGTGGTGGTCACCGACATGCTGCACCCCAGCACCGCGTACGTCGGCGCCGACCCGAGCCAGGGCGTTTGCTTCGAGGCCGCCGGAGCGGTCACCTGCGACCTCGGGGAGCTCGCCGACGGCGCCGCTGCCACGGTCGTGATCGAGGTCACCCCGACGGCCGCCGGCATGCCCGCCAACCAGGTGAGCGTCGACGGCAACCAGGGCGACGACACTCCGGGCAACAACTCCGACGTCGAGACCACCACCGTCGCCGCCGCGACCGGAGGCTACCCGCGGCCCAAGGGAGCCACGCCGCTGCGGGTGTCGCTCGTCCCGGCCTACCGCCAGTGCACGGCGCCCAACCGCACACACGGCCCGCCGCTGGCCTTCGCCGCGTGCAGCCCCCCGGCGCAGGCCTCCGGGTCGCTGACCGTCGGCGCCGGCGACGCCAACGGGCGGGTGGCCAACTCGATCGGCCATGCGCGCTTCAGCGTGATCGCGGGGGACCCGTCGACGACGGCCGACGAAGCCGACGTGCACATCGCGTTCCACATCACCGACGTGCGCCGCAGCGGGGACCTGCTCGACTACACCGGGGAGGTCGAGGGGTCCCTCAACCTGCGTATCACCGACCGCTGGAACAACACCACCGCCGGGGGCGGCACGACCGCCGCGACCGTCGTGGACGTGCCCTTCCCGGTCCCGGGCAACTGCGCTGCGACCACCGATCCGGGCATCGGCTCGACGTGCACGGCGGCCACCACCGTCGACGCGCTGGTCCCCGGGGCCGTGCGAGAGGGGGCGCGCGCGGTGTGGCAGATGGGCGAGTTCCTGCTCGCAGACGGCGGACCGGACGGCCAGACGGGCACCGCCCCGAACACGAACTTCGCGCGGCAGGGCATCTTCGTTCCGTAGGCTCTTGCTCACCTCGGCAGGGTGCCGGCGGCTGTTGGGCTTGTTCGTCCGGGTAGCCCTCTAGCGTCGCCGATGGTCAATCGGGCCGCCCACCGGCCCACCGACAGCAAGGAGAAGAGATGCCCGAGGGCTATTGCGTCAAGGAGAAGAAGAAGGTCGAGATCAAGGACCCGAAGCAGGTCACGATGAAGAACGGCCGGCCCGCGATCCAGGGCACCTGTCCGGACTGCGGGACGAAGATCTTCAAGATCGGCAAGCTCGACTAGGTCCTGTTCACGGCGGCGAAGCGTGCGACGAGCCGCGCCGCGGTCTCTGCTCCGTCGTGCGTGCGCGCCCAGCCGGCGAGCTCGCGGGCGCGAGTGCGCAGGCCCGGTCGCTCGAGCGCGTGCTGCACCACCAGGCGCAGCGTGGCGGCGGACAGGAACCGCCCCGGGAGGTTCAGGCCGGCACCGGCCCACTGAGCCCGCGCGCCGTTCTCTGCCATGTCGCCCGCGGCGGGCACCGTCACGACCGGTGCACCCCGCACCAGCGCGGTCACGAGCGTGCCGTGTCCCGCATGGCACACGACCAGGTCGGCGCGCGGCATCGCCTGCTCGTAGCTGACCCACTCGACCAGCCGCGCGTTGGGCGCCGGAGGCAGCCCAATGGTCCCGGGCCGGCGCACGGCAAGCACGTTCACGCGCAGCGCGGAGAGCCCGCGCAACGCAGCGCGCAACAGCGTCTGTCCGGGGTCCTGTGCCGTGCTGGGCGCGATCAGCACGCGCGGTCCGGTGCCCTGCGCCCACTCCCACTCGCCCCCCGGCGGCTGCCATATGAGCGGCCCGGTGACGTGCACGCCCGCCGGCCAGGCGCGCGGATACTCGAGCTGCGGAAGCGTCCCGACGATGCAGAGGCGGTCGCTGATCCCGCCGTAGGTGCGCTCCAGCGGCGGCAGTCCCACTCGCCGGCGGGTCTCGTTCAGCTCGCGCCGGCCGAGCTCGACGCCGCGGCTCATGGGGCGCGCGGTCGCGCGCCAGAAGGCTCGCCCGAGCGCGGTGCCCGCAGCCATCGCCCCGAGTCCGTAGGGCGGCACGCCCGGCGCCGGGGGAGGATAGAAGTGCGGCACCAGGGTCGCCAGCGGCACGCCCTCCAGCTCCGCGGACAGCGCAGGAGCCAGCGTGAGCACGTCGTTCACGACGACGTCGGGGTGGAAGTCACGCACTGCGGGTGTCGTCTCCGTGACGGCCCGCACGACCGCCTCGTAGGGCTTCAGCGGCCGCTCGCGCGTGGGAAACACCTGATACTCCGGAGCGGCGTAGAACCACATGCCCTCGGCCTCGACGTGGGGCCGCCACTTGGTCCACGTCTCGATCGCGACCTCGTGCCCGTGCCGTGCGAGGCGGGCGCCGAGCGCGATCGCCGGGAACGCGTGGCCGGCGTCCCCGAACGCTCCTATGAAGATTCGGAGGCGGCTTTTCCCGTCAGGCGGCAATCTCTGCCAGGTCGCGCATCATGCGGAGGCGATCCTGTTGCGTGGTCGCCGCCGGCGTGACGAGCAGGGTCTCGACTCCCGCGTCGCGGTAGGCGCCGAGGCGTTCCTTCACGCGCGCCTTGGAGCCCACCAGCGCGACCTTGTCGATCAGGTCGGCAGGGATCTTCGCCATCGCCTCGGCTTGCTTGCCCGCCAGGTACAGGTCCTGGATCTCGGCGGCCGCGTCCCCGTATCCGTAGCGTGTCACGAGCTTGCTGTAGAAATTCTTCTCGCGCGCGCCCATCCCGCCGATGTAGAGCGCCAGGTACGGGCGCATGAAGTCGCGGGCCTGCTCGAGGTCGTCGTAGATCGCGAGTGAGGTCTGCGGTGCGATGGCGAGGGCGCCGGGTGGGCGCCCGGCCTTCGCGGCGCCCTCTTCCAGCGAGGGGCGGAATACGTCGAGGTGGTCGGGGGCGAACAGCGTCGGCAGCCAGCCGTCGGCGATCTCGGCGGCGAGCGCCGTGTTCTTCGGCCCGATCGCCGCGAGGTAGATCGGGATGCGCTCCTGCACGGGCCTGATGATCAGCTTCAGCGGCTTGCCCAGGCCCGTGCCGTTGGGCAGCGGCAGCTTGTAGAACTCGCCGTCATAGCTGACGGTCTCGCGTGCCAGCGCCATGCGCAGGATGTCGACGTACTCGCGCGTGCGCCCCAGCGGGCGGTCGAAGGGCTGGCCGTGCCAGCCCTCGACGACCTGGGGCCCGGAGATCCCCAGGCCGAGGATGAAGCGGCCGTTCGAGATGTTGTCCAGCGTGGCGGCGGTCATCGCCGTCATCGCGGGGGTGCGGGCGGGCATCTGGAAGATCCCGGAGGCGATCTTCGCGTGCTCGGTGTTGGAGGCCAGCCAGGCGAGCACCGTCGCCGCGTCGTTGCCGTATGCCTCCGCGGCCCAGATCGAGTCGTAGCCGAGGCGATCCGCCTCCCGGGCCATCTCGAGCTGCTCGTCACCCGTGATCCCCAGTCCCCAGTAGCCTGCGAACAGTCCCAGCTTCATGATTCCGCCCCCAGATCTTGAAGAGCCGCGTTCAGAGCCACGTCCTCGCTATTGAAAAGTCGCCACGCTCCGGTAAAACGGTATGGCGAGCGGGGCGGTAGCTTATCCGCACCCCCGCAAGGCCAGAGATGACGTCCCATACCCGCACTGCACGATGATCCTGCGAAGCTCGCACCGGCGCGAGGCCCTGCGGCTGCGGCGCGTCGTCGATTGCCTGCCGTATCAGACCCGCGTGGCGATGCTCGAGGGCATGGGCCGGTATGACCGCATCATCGTGGGCGCCTACACGGACCGCACCGGCGGCGTTTGCCCGATGCTCGCAGCGCATCGCTGCGGCGGCCGCACCGACTACCGCAGCTTCGCGCGCGCGTGGGACCGGTTCACCGGCGCGCCCAAGCGTGCCCGCAAGGCGAGCGAGCGCGAGCTGCGCACCCTGATCGCGCAGCTCGAGGCGAGCCTCTGGGAGGACGACGACCGGCGCGCGCAGACGCTGCGTCCGGAGCTGCCGCCGACCGCTCGCCGCAAACGCCCCGGTTCCTGGCTCGGGCCCTTCCGCCGCTGGGATGGCTACCGCGACGCCGTGCGGGGCGCCATGGGCGAGCAGAGCACCCCCGAGTCCGAGCGCGAACGCGAAACCGCGGACGTCTAGGGCCCGGCCGCAGACGTCAGGTCCGCGGGCCGGATCATCATCACCTCGGGGATCATGCACGCGGGCGACAGCCGCAGCAGGCAGCGCACCACCTCGGCCACGTCCTGCGGGCGGATCATGTCGGCCTGTGCGACCTGGCCCCTGATCCATTCCGTCATCGGCGTGTCGACGAACCCGGGGCAGATCGAGGTGCAGCGCACGCCGTCGGCGGCGATCTCCTTCGCCGTGGCCTCGGTCAGCGCGATCACGGCGGCCTTCGTCGCCGAGTAGGCCGCGAGCCACCCCTGCGGCTGCTTGCCGGCGATCGAAGCGGTGTTCACGAGCATCGCTTGACCCTGTGCGCCGGCCTCCTTCAGTTTCGGCGTCGCCTCGCGTGTCACCAGATAGACGGCCCTCAGGTTCACGGAGATCTGCATGTCGAGCTTCTTGGTCTCCATGTCCGCGATCGCGCCCCCGATGCCCACGCCGGCGTTGTTCATCAGGAAGTCGAGCCGGTTCCAGTGCTTGATGTGCCCGGACACCATGCGCTTGATGTCATCCTCCTCGGCCATGTTCGCCGCGATCGCGAGCACGTCGAGACCGTCCTTGCGCAGTTCCTCGGCCGCTGCCTCGAGCTTGTCCGGCCGCCGGGCCGAGATCGTGATTCCGTACCCATCCTCTCCGAGCGCTCGCGCGACCGCCAGCCCGATGCCGCTGGAGCCTCCCGTGATCAACGCTGCCTTGTCCGCCACCTCGACCTCCTCCTGTATCGCCCGAGCGTCAACCGTTCAGGCGTAGTTCTCGTCTCAGCACCTTCCCCAGCGCATTGCGCGGCAGCTCGTCGCGCAGCAACACCTCCCGCGGCACCTTGAAGCGCGCGAGGTTGGCGCGGCCGAAGTCGATCACGTCCTCGCATGTGAGCCCGCTGTCCGGACGCGGCACGACAAATGCGACGAGCCGCTGTCCGAACCGCTCGTCGTCGACGCCGATCACGACGGCATCCTCCACGTCCGGATGCCCGCGCAGCACCTCCTCCACCTGTCCGGGATAGACGTTCTCCCCGCCCGAGATGATCATGTCGTCCTCGCGCGAGTCGATGAAGAGCCGGCCCGCGTCATCGAGGTGCCCGAGGTCGCCGGGGGTCATCATCCCGTCGACGACGCGGCGGTCGTGCGCGGGATCGGTATAGCCCTCGAACAGCATCTCGTGCGCCACGAATATGTGGCCCGTTCGGCCGGGTGGCAGCGGACGGCCGTCGTCGTCGAGGATCTCGAGTCGTGTGTGGGCGGGGGGCTTCCCGGCCGTGCCCGGCGCCGCGCGCAGGTCGCGTGGCGTCGCGATCGTGGCCCACGCCACCTCGGTCGAGCCGTAGAGGTTGTAGAGGACGTCGCCGAACTCGTCCATGAACTCCTGGGCCAAGCCTCCGGGGAGCGCGGACCCGCTGCACACCACGACGCGCAGGGAGCCTGTCTCGTACCGTGCGCGCACGGCACGATCGAGGTCCATGATCCGCCGCAGCATCGTCGGCACGACCGTCAGCACCTGCACGCGATGACGCTCGATCAGCGCGAGCGTCTCCTGCGCGTCGAAGCGCCGCGGCAAGACGACCGTGCACCCGAGCCCGGCCGCGATCATCGTCTGGCCGAGCCCGTGCGCGTGGTAGAGCGGTGCGGGCTCCAGGCACACCGATCCAGCATGGATGGGGACGCGGCTGAGGAACCACGCGAGCGGCTCGAGGCTGTCCGCCCGCCGCACCTGCGCCCCCTTCGGGGCGCCCGTCGTCCCGGACGTGAGGATCACCGTCCGACCCTCCTCGGCGGGCGCATCGAGCGGCGAGGGGTCGCCGGAACGCAGTTCGGCGAGGGTCGGCAGGTGTTCCCCATGGCCGTTGGGGGCGGCGATCACGCGCATCACGGAACCCACCTCTGCCTCCGTGACCACGTTCGTGAACTCGCCGTCGTGCACGAGCACCTTCGGCAGCTCGCGCGCCAGCACGGCCGCCAGCTCCGGCGCGGACATCGACGTGTTCAGCATCAGCGAGTCGGCGCCGAGCTTCGACGCCGCGACCATCGTCTCGACGAATCCGGCCTCGTTGCGGCACAGAATGCCCAGCCGGTCGCCCGGGCCGAGACCGGACGCCCGCAGCCCGCGCGCGATGGCGTTGGTGCGCGCCTCGACCTCGCCGTAGGTGACAGACTCCTCGTCGTCGATCAGGGCGACCTGGTCGCGACGGGTGATCGCGTTGACCGTGAACGAGCCCGCGGGGGTCGGGCCCCAGCGATGCAGGGCCAGCCCCGCACGCGCCAGGCGATCGGGCCGGATCGGCCTCACCATCCCCCTGCGCGCGAGCACCGCGAGCATTTCGGCGCGAGTCTGGAGCGGCAGCCGCACGCCCGGAACCATAGTCAGCAAGCGGCATTACCGGCTTCATGGTCCGCTACCGTGAAGCCGTGACGCGCAGACCGCGCCTGGGCATGACCGCCGTCGCGCTTGTCGTGGCCGCGTCGATGGCTGTCGGTTGCGGCGAAGACAGCACGGACCCGTCGGGTTCCAGCGACAGCCCGACGATCGGGCAGTCGTCGTCCGCCGTTCCCTTCCCCGCTCCGGCCCACCGCAGCATGCGCAGCATCCTCGAGAAGCTTCGCCAGGGGCCGGAGCTGGCGCCGGCCGCGGGCGTCCTCGAGCCGGGGAGGAATCGTTTCCCGTTCGCCCTGTTCGACCGCGGCAACCGCCAGATCGGTGGCCTCGACGTAAGGATCTACATCTCCCGTGGGATGGACGAAACCGCCCGCGGGCCGTACGTCGCGCGATACCACTCGATCGAGGTGAAACCGCAGTTTCGCAGCCGCAACAGTGTCGAGGATCCGGACTCCGCCCGGTCCATCTACGTCGCCGAGACCCGCTTCGCGCGCGCGGGCAGCTACACCGTGGCGGCGGTCGCCAGGCTGAACGGCAGGCTCGTGGCCGGGATCACGGAGGTGAAGGTCGCCGACAGCCGGGTCCCCGGCCCGGGGGATCGGGCGATCCGGGTTCACACTCCCACGGTCGCATCGGCCGGCGGCGATCTCGACAAGATCGAGACCCGCGTGCCGCCCGACACGATGCATCAGGTGGACCTCGCGAGCGCGCTCGACCGCAAACGCCCGGTCGTGCTGCTGTTCGCCACCCCCGCCCTGTGCGAGAGCCGCATCTGTGGGCCCGTCGCCGACGTCGCGGAGCAGGTGAAGTCCGAGTTCGACGGCGATGCAGACTTCATCCACATGGAGATCTACCGGGACAACGATCTGAAGAAGGGGCCCCGGCCGCAGTTCGCAGCTTGGCATCTGAGCAACGAGCCGGTCCTCTTCACGATCGGCCGCGACGGCCGAGTCGTGGACCGTATCCAGGGCGCCTTCTCGGCTGACGAGCTGCGCGCCTCGGTGCGCAGAGCGATCCGCTGAGTGGTTACGAGCGCGGCGTCGTCGCTGCCGTCGCGGCGGTGCTCGTGCTGGCGCTCGCGCTCGAGCGCGAGCGAGATCATGCGCCGCCCACGGCCACCTTCTCGCAGGCGGACGTGGCCCGCGTCGCGAAACGCGTCGAGCGCCTGCGCGGCCTGCGGTTCGAGCGACCCGTGCGCGCGCTGTTCCTGGACCGCGGCGAGGCACTCGAGCTGGCGCAGGAGATCTCGCGCTCCGACTACCCCGCGCACCGGCGCCGGATCGACGACGAGAGCCTGAAGCTGCTCGGGCTGTTGCGGCCCTCGGTGGATCTCGGCGCAGCGATCGACGCCGTGGACGAGCAGCAGCTGCTGGGTTTCTACGACGAACGCTCGAAGCGGCTGGTCGTGATCCGCGAACCGGGCGCCACGCGGCCGCTGCTCGAGGTCACGCTGGCGCACGAGCTCGTGCACGCGCTCGAAGACCAGCGCTTCGGACTCAACAGCGGCAAGGGTCTTCCCGACGATGCGGTGCTGGCCGAGGCGGCGCTGGCCGAGGGCTCGGCCACCGCGCTGATGATCGACTACGCGGACAAGTACCTGAGCCTCGGCGACGTGCTCACGCTCACGGGCGTGCCCGCGAGCGCACCGCTCCCGCCGTTCGTCGAGAAGCTGCTGCTCTTCCCGTACGTGGAGGGCGTGAAGTTCATCGCGGAGTTCCGCGGCGCGGGCGCGCAGTGGCGGCCGGTCGACTCCATCTACCGCTTCCGGCGGCCGCGCTCGGCCGAGCAGATCCTGCACCCGCGCGGGTACGCGCAGGATGAGCGCCCCGAGCCTGTGCGCGTGCCGCCGCTCGCGGGTTCGTTGGGACCCGGGTGGAGGAAGGTGCGGGCGACCTCCCTGGGCGAGTACGACCTGCGCCTGCTGTTCGACCTGGCCGGTGGCACGCGGCCGGCCGCCGGCGCGGCGGGGTGGGGCGGCGGCCGCTACGAGCTGTGGCGGCGGGGCCCGCTCGACGAAGCGTGTGACGCGCCATGTGTGCAGCGCGACCTCGCCTACCTGCGCGTGCGGTGGGACACGATCCGCGATCGTGCCGAAGGCGAGCGGGAGTTCGCGCGCGTGTGGGCGACCGGCCTGGGCGGCCGGCGGCTGGGCCACCGCGCGGGGGCACGGGTATGGGCGAGCCGCGGTGGGACGATCGTGATGCGCGGGCGGGGCCGCGAGACCACCGCCGTGCTGGCGCCGGACGCCCGGTTCGGCGTTCGCGCGCTCGCCGCGGGCTGATCCGCGGCAGGTCGCCGGTCATCGCCCTGACCGCTCCGGGTGCGAACCCGCACGAGCCCTCCGGCTCTATGCCAATATCGGCGGCCGGCAGCGCCACGATCGGCGCGCCATGGGGAGGCAACCGGGGAAGCGGGTGTATCCGCCCGGGGCGGGGCGGGCGCCCGCTTGCGCGGTTATCGCGACACCGGTGCGTGCGAAGGCGGCGCTAGCCTTCGTCCGACCGCACCGGGGGCCGGTAGCTCAGCGGTTAGAGCAGCGGACTCATAATCCGTAGGTCGGAGGTTCGAATCCTCCCCGGCCCATCGCTTGGTTGCCTCGTTACGGGAAGACCGCTCGGCCGGCGGGGATCGGTGCGCTATGCCTCGACGAGCGTGACGATCGTTTCCGGGCGAACTCCGTCGTGCTGCATCGCTTCCGCCGCCTCATCGGTCTGCAGCGCATCCTCCCAGGTCGTCATGTCGGGGACTTCCGCCATCAGCCCCACCCGGTTCGAGCCCTCCGGGTCCCGAAAGGTGCGTACTGTGATCCCGCGCGGAGCGAAGAACTCCTCCCGCTTCGGTGAAGCGAGCCAGTGGTCGACGTCGTCTACCTCGTGGAACACGAGCAGCGTTGCCATCTTGCCCTGCCTTTCCTGCAGCCGGTGGCCACACGGGATGGGTTACGAGCGCGGCTACCGTATCGTCAGCCGAGCCGCTCGCGCAGCGCCGCGACGTCCTCACGCAGGTCGTCGAGCTCCCGCCGCAGCGCCGCGACCTGCGCGGCGATGTCTGCGGCCGCTGGTTCGGAGTGGGGCGGCTCGGGAGCGGGCGGGACCGTGAGGACGGGTTCGGGAACCGCGCCGGCCTCCGCCTCCGCATCCGCATCCATCAGATGCGTGTAGCGCGCCTCCTTGTGGCCGGGCCGGCGCTCCAGCCAGCGACCCAGGCCGCGGTCGGTGAGCCGCTCGAGCGCGTCCTCGACCTCCGCCAGGTCGGCGAAGGAGTGCAGTCGCTCGCTGCGCTGCTTCAACTCTCCCGAGGTCTGCGGCCCGCGCAGCATCAGCACGCACAACAGCGCGCGCTGGTCGCCATGGAGCCCAAGCTCCTCGTCGACCAGATGGCGGTATTTGTGAGCGCGGCTGCCGTGGTAGCTCGCCAGGCGGGCGAGCCCCCGCCGGCCGAGTCGCTGCGCTGCCTCGCGCACCGTCGCCTCGTCGTAGTCGACGACCGGGTCGCGGTTCGTCGACTGGTTGCACGCCAGCCGCAGCGAGTTGAGGGTCAGCGGATATGCGTCGGGGGTCGTGTGCTGCTTTTCCACCAAGCAGCCGAGCACCCGTACCTGCACGGCGTCGAGGTCCACGACGCGCTAACGGACCATCTAGACGACCACCGGCACGAACTCGTCGTCCTCCTGCTGCTCACGCTCCCACATCAGGAAGTCGAAGTAGCCGCACCGGTGAGTGGGGAACTCGCGGCAGATCTTGGGCCGGTGCTCGTAGACGGTGCACCGACGCGTCTCCTGGTCGAGGAACTGGCAGGCGCTCGGAAAGATGTGGTCGACCTTGTGGCGCATGATGCGAGTGCCGTCGGCGGCCCTCTTCGTGAAGCGGCGCTCCGCCAGCTCCGCGTCGAGGCCGAAGCGCTTGGCCAGCCGTCTCACGTCGGCCGGCGTCACCGGGATCTGCGGATAGGTGCAGCAATAGGCCGGGCACTTGGCACAGTCGAACTTCGGTTTCTGGGCGCCGTTGGAGGGCACGCACGCAGTCTACGGGCGCCGGCAGCGAAACTACTGCTGCAGGAGCGCCCTGATGGCGATAGCCTGGACTCCGAGTGTCACCACGGACGGTAAGCGGGGGAGCCCACGGTCGGGCGCAGCGGGTCAGCACGACCCGTGCTGGTCGCTGTCTGGCCGGGTTGCTCGCGGCCGCTGCCTGCTGGATCGCCTTCGCCGCGCCGGCCGCCGCGGCCCCGGTGATCGCCGCGGCCGGCGACATCGCCTGCGACACGACCAGCGACTACTACAACGGCGGCGCCGGGCAGCCGGGCCACTGCCGCCAGCGCGCGACCTCGGACCTGCTCGTGGCGGGGGGCTTCTCCTCGGTCCTGGCGCTGGGCGACACCCAGTACCACGTGGGCGCCCTGTCTGACTTCCAAGCCGTGTTCGACAAGACGTGGGGTCGCGTGAAGCCCATCATGCGCCCCGCGGTCGGCAACCACGAGTACTCCACGTCCAACGCGCGCGGGTACTTCGACTACTTCAACGGGGAGGGCAAACACACCGGGCCGGCCGGAGACCGCGACAAGGGCTACTACAGCTTCGACATCGGCAGCTGGCACCTGATCGCGCTCAACTCGCAGTGCGATCAGGTCGCCCATGGCGGAGCGCTGAACGGATGCGCGCCGGGCTCGCCGCAGAACCGGTGGCTGCAGGCGGACCTGGCCGCGCATCGCACGTCGTGCACGCTTGCCTACTGGCACAGCCCGCGGTTCAACTCCGGCTTTCGCGGGAACTCCCTCGCATCGCAGCCGTTCTGGGATGTGCTGCACACGGCCGGCGCCGACCTGGTGTTGAGCGGTGACGCGCACGACTACGAGCGCTTCGCACCGCAGGACCCGAACGGCGCGCTCGACCCCGTGCGCGGCATCCGCGCATTCGTGGTCGGTACCGGTGGGGTGTTCTTCACCGGCTGGAGCAAGTTGAAGGCGAACAGCGAGGTGCGGCAGAACAACACGTTCGGCGTACTCGCGCTGACGCTGCACCCGACCAGCTACGAATGGCGCTTCCTCCCGGAGGCCGGTGGGACCTTCACCGACTCCGGCTCCGGAGCCTGTCACGGTCGCACGTTGGGATTCGCGCCCAGCGACCCGCCCGCGCCGGTGCGCTCGGGCGGAAGCTCCTGCACGATTCGCGGCACCGACGAG
Source organism: uncultured Solirubrobacterales bacterium (assembly GCA_963816975.1). Lineage (GTDB taxonomy): Bacteria > Actinomycetota > Thermoleophilia > Solirubrobacterales > JBBDJG01 > DASRIA01. Next base: position 112,957 of record CAWFMD010000005.1, read on the forward strand.
GACGACCGGCTGGTGGGCACTGCTGGGAAGGACGTGATCTGTGGCCTGAGCGGCAACGACAGGATCCGCGGGTTGGGCGGCAACGACGTGATCCGCGGCGGCGCCGGCAAGGATCGGCTGTTCGGCGGACGCGGCAAGGACCGCCTCTACGGCAACTCCGGAAACGACGTCCTCAAGGGGCAGAGCGGGCGCGATCGGCTTGTGGCGGGGAAGGGCGAGGACCGCCTCTACGGCAACAATGGCAACGACTGGCTCTCGACCCGTGACTCGCGTGGCGGCGACCGTGTGTCGGGCGGCCGGGGCCGCGATCGCGCCAGGCTCGACCACGGAGACCGCGCGCGTTCGATCGAGCGCCTCTCGCGCCGTTAGCGCGGCGCTAGGCGGGGGAGCCCTGGGCGGGCTCCCATACGACTTCGCCGGCCGGCTCCTCCACGAGATAAGCGAGCAGCTGCCGCACCACCGCCGAGCCCTCGCCGACCGCCGAGGCGACACGCTTGACACCGCCGTGCCGCAGATCCCCCACCGCGAACACGCCCGGGACGCAGGTCTCGAGCTCGCCGAATCGCCGCGAGGGGTTGCCGTAGCCCTTCAACCGCTTGGCTTCGAGCGCGTCACGGCCCGTCTTCACGTATCCCCAGTCGTCGAGCTCGATCTCTCCCGGCAGCCACTCCTGGCGGGGCACCGCGCCGATCATGACGAACAGCGCCGCCGCCTCGACAGTGCGCTCCGCGCCATCCGGCCCGGACAACCGCAGGTGCTGCAGGCGGCCCTCGCCGCCGCCCCCGGTCACCCGTGTTCGGAGCAGCACCTCGATGTCGTCGGAGTGGGCCGCGATCGTGGCGCGCAGGTATTGCGACATGCTGTCGGCGAGCGACGAGCCGCGCACCACGAGGAACACCCGCCGCGCAAAGCGACGCAGGTGCATCGCCGCCTGGCCGGCGGAGTTGCCTCCGCCGACTATGTAGACCTCGTGTCCAGCCAGCGCCTGTGCGTCCGACACCGCTGCGCCGTAGAACACGCCGGCGCCGCCCAGCGCGTCGAGCTGCGCGATCTCGAGCTTGCGGTAGGTGACGCCGGTCGCCAGGACGACGCAGCGTGCCGTGGCCTGGCTTCCATCGGACAGCTCGACCGCGTGGCGGTCGCCGAGCCGCTGCATCCCTGTCACGGCCCGCGTCAGGAGCAGCTTCGCGCCGAACACCCACGCCTGTTGGTAGGCGCGCTGCGCCAGCTCGGCCCCGCTGATGCCACGCGAGAAGCCGGGGTAGTTGCGAATCAGGGTGCTGGAGCCGGCCTGGCCGCCGATCGCCTCCTGCTCGATCACCAGGGTCCGCAGCCCTTCGGAAGACGCGGCCACGGCAGCCGCCAGGCCGGCGGGGCCGGCGCCCACGACGATCACGTCGAAGTCGGACTCGGCGTCGAGCGTCGTGGACACTCCGTAGGCGGCGGCCAGTTGCTCGCGGGTGGGATCGCGCAGGATCGTCTTCCCGAGGATGCGCACCACGGGCACCTGTTCGTCCTCGCACCCGCAGGCGCGCAGGATGCGCCGCCCTTCCTCGCTGTCGCGGCTGTAGAACACGTGCGGAAAGCCGTTGCGGATCAGCAGCGTCGTCAGCTCGTGCACGCGCGGCGACCAGCGCTCGCCGACGACCTCGACCTCGGGGGTGCCATACCCGACGTGACGCCGCCACTCGTGCAGGAACTCTGTGATCGTGCGGTGGAAGAACTCGTCGGGCGTGCCCCACGGCTTGAGCACGTAGTAGTCGATGTGGCCGAGCGCCATCGCCTCGAGGATCGCGCTGGTGGTCGCGCGGTCGCCCCAGGCCCCGAACTCGACCATCAGGCCGCGCTTCGCGCGCGGGTGGACGTGCTTGACGTAGGCGAGCAGGTCCGTTCCGGTGTCGTCGTCGAGCCACTGGCTCGCGAGCACGAGCGCCACCGGGCGGCCCGCATCGCGCAGCTCCCCGAGGATGTCGCGCACCCGCGCCGGGGACCGGTTGCAGATCACGTCGTAGTCGGTGCTGTAGCGCAGGTTCAGCTGCTCGCTGATACGGCGCAGGTCGTCGAGGTCGGCGTCGACGGCCAACAGGACGGGGCGGTGCTCCTGCTGCTGGTCGGTAGCTCCCATCCGCGGCGATGATACTCCGGAGTCTCGGCGCCGAGCCGCTCCGCGGGAGCCGAGTGCTAGGCTGCCGCCGCCCGCGTGGCGGGTGGCCCAACTCGAATGTCATTCACGGCGAATCGCAGACGTAGAACCGGCTTCGCGCTGATGGCGCTGGTCGCCGTGGCGGTCGTGGTTGTGCTGCTGGTCCGGGGCGACGGGGGCCCGCACAAGACCGACACGATCAACGTCGGCGACGCCCCGGCCGCGGTCGCGGTGGGCGGCGGTTACGTATGGGTCGCCAGCAACGCCGCGGGCGTGCTCGTGCGGGTGGACCCGGACAAGCGGGAGGCAGGGGGCCAGCCCGTGCGGGTCGGCGAGGCGGCCGAGTATGCGACTTTCGGGGAGGGCTCGGTGTGGGTCACGTCGGGCCTGGGCTCGCGTCTGGTGCGGGTGAACGCCTCCACGGGCCGGCTCCAGACGACGATCATCGCCGGGATCGAGCCGTCCGGCGTCGGCGTCGGCGCGGGCGCGGCGTGGGTCGCCGACTCGGTCGAGCGCAACGTCCGCCGCGTCGACACGCGCACCAACAAGGTGGTGGGCCGGCCGATCAGGGTCGGTGCGGCGCCGGAGGGCGTCGCCGTCGGCGCGGGCGCCGTGTGGGTCGCCAACTTCAGCGATCGCACGGTCTCGCGGATCGATCCGAACAGCAACAAGGTGGTGGCGACGATTCGGGTCGGGAACGGCCCGGGGGACGTCGCCGTCGGCGAGGGCGCCGTGTGGGTCACCAACATCAGCGACCAGACCCTCTCGCGAATCGACCCGGCCACGAACCGGGCGGGTGATCAGCCGATCAAGCTGGGCGGCGCGCCGGGAGGCCTGGCTGTGGGCGACGGATCGGTGTGGGTCGCCAATGTGAGCGACGGCACCTTGCAGCGGATCGACCCGGGGGACCTGAAGGTGACCGACTCGGTCGACGTCGGCCGCCAGCCTTCGGCTGTCGCAATCGGGGAGGGTGCGGTGTGGGTGACGGCCGCCGGGCCCGGCACGCTTGTCCGGGTAGAGCCCTAGCAGCCCTTTGAGCGACCACCGGGCAGCCGTCGCCCACCTGCGGGCCGCGGACCCGGTGATGGCATCGATCATCGACCGCGTCGGCCCGTGCCTGCTCGGTGACGCGACCGACCGGGGCGGGCCCGCGCCCGACCACTACGGCGCGCTCGTGCGCTCCATCGTCGGACAGCAGCTCTCGGTGCACGCGGCTCGCAGCATCCTCGCGCGGATATACGCGCGGTTCGACGGCCGCACCCCGACGCCACCGCAGATTCTCGCCGACGATCCGCAGGAGCTGCGCGGCGCGGCGGGGCTGTCGCGGTCCAAGGTCGCGTTCCTCCGCGACCTCGCCGAGCACGTCGAGTCCCGTGCGCTCGTGCTCGAGGAGCTGGACGAGCTCTCCGACAGGGATGTGGGGCAGCGGCTCGTGCAGGTGAAGGGGATCGGTCAGTGGACCGTCGACATGTTCCTGATCTTCCATCTGGGCCGGCCCGACGTGCTCCCGGTGGGCGACCTCGGCGTGCGTCGCGCGGCGATGATCGAGTACGGCCTGCGCAAGCTCCCGTCGCCCGAGCGGCTCACCAAGCTCGCCCGGCCATGGCGCCCGTCGCGCTCCGTCGCGACGTGGTACCTGTGGGCCTCACTGCGCGCCGTGCCCGGATAGGCGAGCTGCCGCTTCCCGGACCCGGCGCTCTGGTTGCAGAACGCCGGGGCCGTTCGATCCCTAAAGGGAGGACGTCGATGACGTCGAACCTCAGGGGCCATGAAGACACCTACCGGTAGCTCCCGCACGTCCGACGGCCCCACCGCGACCACCCTCGAAGAGGCGCATCAGCCGATTCCCAAGGGTATGACGCTGTCCGCATACATCACCGATCGCTTCGAGGAGTTCTCGCGCTCCCAGAAGGACGTGGCGCGCTACATCGTCGACCACCTCGAGGAGGCCGCGTTCCAGACGGCAGAGGAGCTCGCGCGCCGCGCGGACACATCCAGCTCGACCGTCGTGCGGTTCTCGCAGGCGCTCGGCTTCGACGGCTTCCCGGAACTGCAGGAGGCGGCCCGCGACGAGTACAAGCGGCGCAGCCACGCCCCCAGCGCATCCACGGGCGAGGGCTCGGAGTCGGCGTTGCTGACGCTCGGCAACTCCGAGTTCGAGACTGCGCTTGCGACCGATCTCGTCAACCTCGACGAGAGCGCCCGGCGGGTCACCCTCGAGGACGTGCAGGAGGTCGCCGGCCTGATCACGCGCGCGGAGCGCGTCGTGATGGTCGGTGTCGACCAGATGGCCTTCTTCGCGAGTTACCTGCGCCACCTGCTGGCGCTGCTGGACCTGCGCGCCGAGGTGGTGGCGTCTGCCAGCCAGGAGGCGCTCGCGCGCCTCGCCCGCATCGATGATGAGACCCTCGTGATCACGTTCTGCAGCGGCCGTCCACACGCCCTCGTGCTGCGCGCCGCGAAGCTCGCGCGCAAGCGCGACTGCGCGACGGTCGCGGTCAGCGACGCCAGCATCTCCGAGCTGACCAAGCTTTCGGACCACTGTCTGTACTACTCGTCCAACAGCCCCTCCTACACGCGCTCGCACGCAGCCCTGCTGTCGCTGATCCAGGCGCTCGCCTACGCGGTGTACTCGAACGACGAGGCGGCATACGAAGAGCGCATCAAGGCCTACAAGCTGAAGTAGAACGAACGAGTTTTCCTTAGCCGGAAAACTCGGTGGCGACGGGATGACGCCGGAAAACTCGGTGGCGACGGGATGACGCTGGAAACCCGGTGGTTCGAGCGGCGCGGAAATCGTGACGGCTAAACTCCTCTCTCGTGCGTGAGGAAGCCACATTCCGCGTCAAGAGCGGTCTCGCCGAGATGCTCAAGGGCGGTGTGATCATGGACGTCACCGATGCCGGGCAAGCGCAGATCGCCGAGCAGGCCGGTGCCTGCGCGGTGATGGCACTCGAGCGGGTGCCCGCGGACATCCGCGCCGAGGGGGGCGTGGCGCGGATGGCGAGCACCGTCAAGATCCGCGAGATCCAGGAGTCGGTCACGATCCCGGTGATGGCGAAGGCGCGCATCGGCCATTTCGTCGAGGCGCAGGTCCTGGAGGCGCTCGAGGTCGACTACATCGACGAGTCCGAGGTGCTCACCCCGGCCGACGAGGCCAACCACATCGACAAATGGGGCTTCAGGGTTCCATTCGTGTGCGGCGCGACCGACCTGGGCGAGGCGCTGCGCCGGATCGCCGAGGGAGCGGCCATGATGCGCACCAAGGGCGAGGCGGGGACGGGCAACGTGGTCGAGGCCGTGCGTCACATGCGCGCGATCCAATCCGGTGTGAGGCGGCTCGGATCGATGGATGGCTCCGAACTGGCCGCTGCCGCGAAAGAGCTGCGCGCGCCGCTGGAGCTGGTGCGGCAGGTCGCCGCCGAAGGCCGGCTGCCGGTCGTGAACTTCTCCGCGGGTGGGCTTGCCACCCCGGCGGACGCCGCGCTGATGATGCAGCTCGGCGCCGAGGGCGTCTTCGTGGGATCGGGCATCTTCAAGTCGTCCGACCCGCCGCTGCGGGCCCGGGCCATCGTTCACGCGACGACCCACTACAAGGACCCGAAGGCGATCGCCGAGGCTTCGGAGGCGCTCGGCGAGGCGATGCCCGGGCTCGACATCAGGGCGCTCGACGACGGCAGCCTGCTCCAGCACCGTGGTTGGTAGCGTCGACGCGACTCCACCTCCGGGCTCCGACAAGCAGCGCAGCACACTCCGGATCGGGGTGCTGGCCCTGCAGGGTGGCTTCGAAGCTCATCGCTCCGCGCTGGGGCGGCTCGGCGCGCGCGCCGTCGAGGTGCGCCGGCCCGAGCAGCTGACCGGCCTCCAAGGGTTGGTGATCCCCGGAGGGGAGAGCACCACGATGACCATCCAACTGGAGGCCGCCGGCCTCGAGCAGCCCATCCGGGAGATGGTCGGCGCGGGCCGCCCCGTGCTGGGGACGTGCGCCGGACTGATCATGCTCGACCGCGCGCACCTGGGCTTGATGGACATCGCGGCGCGCCGCAACGCCTTCGGGCGACAGGTGCACAGCTTCGAGCAGGACGTGCGGGTGCGCGGGCTGGGCGACGAGCCGCTGCGCGCCGTGTTCATCCGCGCTCCCTGGATCGAGCACGCGGGAGCGGGAGTGGAGGTGCTCGCCGAGATCGACGGCCACCCGGTCGTGGCGCGCGAGCGTCAGATGCTCGTTGCCGCGTTCCACCCGGAGCTGACCGAGGATCTGCGCCTGCACGCCCTGTTTCTGGCAATGATCGGCGAACCGGGCAGCGCGTCCGCCGGCGGACGGGCAGGGGGGCGGAAGGACGCCAAGTCCCTACAGCGAAGTAGCGGGACGTGAGGGATCATCGCGCAGACGCCCTTGCGCGCATCCTGGTGCACTACTCGGCCGGGGTGGGCGAGGGTGACGTGACCCTGATCCAGGGCGAGTCGGCGGCCGAGCCGCTGGCCCTGGCCGTCTACGAGGAAGTCGTGAAGGCCGGCGGCCTGCCGATCGTCGAGTTGATCATGGAGGGTCAGGCGGCGGCGTACTTCAAGCACGCGCAGGACTCCCAGCTCGACTGGATCTCGCCGACGGCGGAGTGGGCGGCCGAACACGCAGATGCCCGCATCCGGTTGATGGCCGAGGAGAACACACGCGCGCTGTCGGGCGTCGATCCCGCGCGCCAGACCCGTCGTCAGGCTGCCGCGAAGCCGTTGATGGAGTCGATGATGCGGCGCACCGCCGCCGGCGAGTTCCGCTGGAGCCTCACGCTGTTTCCGACTCACGCGTACGCCGCCGAGGCGGAGATGTCGCTGGCCGACTACGAGGACTTCTTCTACCGCGCCTGCCTGTGCGATGTGGCCGACCCGGTGGAGGCCTGGCGCACGCAGTCCGCCGAGACGCATCGGCTGGCGGACTGGATCGCGGGCAAGGAGGAGGTCCACATCGAGGGGCCGGGGACCGACCTGCGCCTGAACGTGTCCGGCCGCACCTTCATCGCCGCCGACGGCCACCACAACATGCCCGACGGCGAATTCTTCACCGGGCCGATCGAGGATTCGGCGAACGGTCACGTGACCTACACGTACCCGGCCGTTTACGGCGGACGCGAGGTCGCCGGCGTCAAGCTGCGCTTCGAGGACGGCGAGATCGTCGACGCGTCAGCCGAACGCAACGAGGACTTCCTGCTCAAGACCCTCGACACCGATCCCGGCGCGCGCCGGCTGGGCGAGCTCGGCATCGGCACCAACTATGGGATCGATCGCTTCACGAAAGAGATCCTGCTGGACGAGAAGATCGGCGGCACGGTCCATCTCGCCGTCGGCATGTCGTATCCCGAGACGGGCGGCAAGAACGATTCCGCCGTGCACTGGGACATGGTGTGCGACCTGCGCCAGGGCGGCCGCATCACCGTGGACGGCGAGCCGCTGCAGGTCGACGGCAGATTCGCCGTCTAGCAACCGGGCGGCATCGAGGAGGCAGCTCGTGCGGTTCGCCACATGTCCAGCCATCGGCATGAGATCAAAGGTTTGGGGAACTCCCGCCGATGGGTATTTGACACCCCGTGCAGCCGTCGGAGGTTTCCTCTAGACTGCCGCGGCTGTAACTGGGCAAACGCCGAACCTCCGCGTGTCGCGGGGGGCGGGGGACCCAAGTTGTTGGGGCTAATCCACGCATTGCGTGGAGGCGCAGGCTCCTTTCGCGCCAGTCCGTCAGCTAACCCCGCAGGCTCACGAAGGAGTTGTCAGTTTGCGCGCCTCAGCGCTTGGACGTACATACGCCCTAGCTGCATTGGTTGTTTTCGCGCTCGCCGCGACCCCGGTCCGCGCTCGCGGAAACCGGCGGTGCCGGAGTGCCGCCGCCACCGCCTCCCGGTCCCACCGGGGGCATCGGCAGCACGCCGCCGCCGCTGACCACTCCGATGCCGACCGCGCAACTCTCGCGCGACGGCCGCACCGCGGTTCCGCCCGCGGCCGCGCCGCAGGAGGTCAAGGACGCGATCTACGCGGCCAACAGCATCGTCGGCAAGCCCTACCGCTATGGCGGCGGACATCGCAGGTTCAAGGACAGCGGATATGACTGCTCCGGCAGCGTGAGCTTCGCGCTGCGCGGAGGCGGCCTGCTGAAGCGCCCGCTGCACTCCCGCGCCTTCATGAGCTGGGGCGAGAACGGCAAGGGGCAGTGGATCACCGTCTACACGAACCCCGGCCACGCCTACCTGATGCTCGCCGGTCTGCGCTTCGACACGTCGGGCCCCGGACCCCGCGGACCGCGCTGGCGCAAGGCCGCACGGTCCAGCCGCGCGTTCACGGCGCGCCACCCGACGGGCTTCTAGGCGCTCAGCGCGTGATCTTCGTCGCGAGCCGTCCCAGGGACGGGGAGGACACGACGACCTCGTCCCCGTCGTGCAGCCACACACGCGGATCGCGCACACTGCCGACGCCCGCAGGGGTCCCGGTGGAAACGATGTCTCCCGGCTCCAGCGTCATCAGGTGCGAGAGATTGGACACGATCGCGGGGATCGAGAACATCAGGTCGCTCGTGTCCGCCGACTGCATGGTCTCGCCGTTCAGGGTCAGCTCGATCTCGATCGCGTCATGGGCACCGGCCTCGTCGGGCGTGACGAGCGCGGGCCCGCAGGGAGCGGAGCCGTCGAAGACCTTGCCCGGCATCCACTGCGGGGTCGCGAACTGCAGGTCGCGCGCGGACAGGTCGTTGAACAGCGTGTAGCCGGCGACGTGCGCAAGCGCATCGGCCTCGGACACCTCCTGCGCGCGCCGTCCGATCACGCACGCGACCTCCGCCTCGTAGTCGACCTTGCGGCTCGCCGCGGGCAGTCTCACCTCTGAGCCGTCCGGTGTGAGCGCGTTACGGAACTTGGCGAAGAACGTGGGCGCGGAAGGCGGGTCGATGCCCGCCTCGGCCGCGTGGGCGCGGTAGTTCAGCCCGATGCAGACGATCTTGTCGGGATCGGGGACAGGCACGTCAAGCTCCACGTCGGCGCGCGGCACGCCCTCCCCGTCGAGCACCTCCCCGAGCCGATCGAGCGCGCCGTGTGCCAGCAGCGCACGCACGCTGGCGTCGGCGGTCCCTGGCTCGAGCGCGTCCCAGGCATCGAGCACCCGGTCGGCGCGCAGCACACCGGCGCGCAGCCCGCGCTCCGATCTGTAGCTCACGATCCGCATCCCGCGCCAGGCTACCGGGCCCCCGCCCGCGGCCGCTCCAGCCGGAACTAGTGCGCCAGGCTCACCATCACGTGCTTGATCACGGTGTAGTCCTCGAGTGAGTAGATCGAGAGGTCCTTGCCGTAGCCGGACTGCTTGAACCCGCCGTGCGGCATCTCGGAGACCAGCGGGATGTGGTCGTTCACCCACACGGTCCCGAACCGCAGTTGCCGGGCGGCGTCCATCGCGCGGCCCACGTCGCGGGTCCAGACGCTCGCGGCGAGGCCGTAATCGACGCCGTTGGCCCATTCCAGCGCCTCCTGGTCGGAGGAGAACCGTTGCACCGTGACCACCGGCCCGAAGACCTCGCGTTGGATCATCTCGTCGCCCTGCCGCAGGCCGTCGACGACGGTGGGCTCGACGAAGAAGCCCTGGCCCTCGGCAGCCTTGCCGCCGGTGGCGATGGTCGCGTGGCTCGGCGCCCGGTCCAGGAAGCCCGTGATGCGCGCGCGCTGCGCCTCCGACACGACCGGGCCCAGTTCGGTGGCCTCGTCGCCGGGATCGCCCATCTTCAGCGAGCCGGCAGCCCGCGTCAGCCCCGACACGAAGTCGTCGTGGAGCTTCGGCCCGGCCAGCACGCGCGTTGCGGCCGTGCAGTCCTGGCCGGCGTTGAAGTACCCGGCCACCTTCACGCCCTCGACGACCGCCTCCAGGTCGGCGTCGTCGAACACGATCACGGGCGCCTTGCCGCCCAGCTCGAGGTGCACGCGCTTGAGCGTGTCGGCCGCCGCCCGTGCGATCTCCTTTCCGGTCGCCACGTCGCCGGTGAGCGACACCATGTCGACGTCCGGATGGCGCACGATGCCCGCCCCGGCCGGCTCGCCGTGCCCGAAGATCACGTTCAGCACGCCGTTCGGCAGGTGCTCCCCCGCCAGCTCCGCGAGGCGGGCGGCCGTCAGCGGCGTCTGCTCCGAAGGCTTCAGCACCACCGTGTTACCGGCCGCGAGCGCCGGCCCGATCTTCCAGATCGCCATCATCAGCGGGTAGTTCCACGGCGCGATCTGGCCGACGACGCCGACCGGCTCGCGCCGGATCATCGACGTGTAGCCGCGCATGTACTCGCCGGCGGCAAGTCCCTCCACCGAGCGCGCCACGCCTGCGAAGAAGCGGAGGTTGTCGACCAGGACGGGGATCTCCTCGCGCATCGCCTCGATCGGCTTGCCGACGTTCGCGGACTCCAGCTGCGACAGCTCTTCGCCGTGCTCCTCGAGGGCGTCGGCGATTTTCAGCAGGGCGTAGGCGCGCTCACCCGGAGGTGTCTCGGACCATCCCGTGAAGGCACGCTTTCCAGCCTGCACCGCGGCGTCGACGTCTTCCTCGCCCGACAGCGGGGAGGTTGCGATCTGCTCGCCCGTGGCCGGATTGAGGACGGGCTCGCTGGCGCCGTCGACCGGCGCCCGGTGCTCGCCGTCGATGAAGTTCTGGATCTCGGTGCCTGTCTGTGCGGCGGTCGCCATGATGTCTCCTCCGGGAATGGTTGTGGGGGTCAGGTTGCGGTCGGCAGGGCGGTGCGCAGCGCGTCGTCGAGCAAGACGAGCGGTAGGCCCAGGCTGTCCGCGACGGCGGGATGCGTCACGTGCCCACCCGCGATGTTGACACCGGGCCGGAGCGCCGGGTCGCGCTGCACCGCCTGCGCGATCCCGTGCTCCGCGAGCTCGAGCACATAGGGCAGCGTCGCGTTGGTGAGCGCGTACGTCGATGTGATCGGTACGGCACCGGGCATGTTCGCAACGCAGTAATGGAGCACGTCGTCGACTTCATAGGTGGGGTCGCTGTGCGTCGTCGGGCGGGAGGTCTCGAAGCAGCCGCCCTGGTCGATCGAGACGTCGACGAGCACGGCGCCGGGTTTCATCAGTGCGAGCTGCTCGCGCTTGACTATTCGCGGCGCGCGGGCGCCGTGCACGAGTACCGCGCCGATCACGAGGTCCGCACGCGGCAGCATCTCCTCGACGGAGAGAGTGGACGAGTACACCGTCGAGGCGCGCCCTCCGAGCGCGATGTCGAGGCCGCGCAGCCGGTCGATCGACTTGTCGAATACGAGCACCTCCGCCTCCATGCCGATCGCGATGAACGCCGCGTTCATGCCGACGACGCCCCCGCCGATGATCATCACGGTCGCGGCCGCGACGCCCGGCACTCCGCCGAGCAGGATTCCGCGCCCGCCGAACGGCTTCTCCAGCATGAAGGCGCCCGCCTGGGTCGCGAGCTTGCCCGCGATCTCGCTCATGGGCGCGAGCAGCGGCAGCTTGCCGTCCGCGTCCTCGACCGTCTCGTAGGCGACGCCGATCGCCCCCGAGGCGCACAGAGCCAGCGTCAGCTCCCGGTCGGCGGCGAGGTGCAGGTAGGTGAACAGCACCTGTCCCGGGCGCAGCAGCTCGACCTCGGAAGGCTGTGGCTCCTTCACCTTGAGGATCATGTCCGCCTCGCCGAACACGGCCTCCGCGTCCGGCAGGATGCGCGCACCCTGGGCGACGTATGCGTCGTCGCCGATCGAGCTGCCCGCACCCGCGGCCGCCTGCACCAGCACCTCGTGGCCGGCCTCCGCCAGCTCGCGCGCGCCCGCAGGCGTCAGCGCGACCCGATACTCGTCGGGCTTGATCTCGATCGGAACGCCGACCTTCATGCCACTGCTCCCTCCGTCACCGACACGTCGAACCTGGTGCCACGCTGCTCCAGCTCTCCGAACAGGTCATCCGGATCGACACAGCGTTCGGGAGGGAGCGCGCCGCGCGCGTCGATCCGGCCCCGCGCGAGTAGCCGCACGGCCGCCGCGGCCGGGGCACCGGTCGACACGACTCCGCCGCCGAGCCCCCACCTCTCGACCGGCGTGGTCACGGCGCGCACCCTCGTTCTGCGCCCCCCGCTGTAAGCCTCGATCACGTGCACCGACACGGTGTGGAAAGAGGGGGGCAGGGCCTCCGCCGCGGCAGCTTCGATCTGCTCCGGCGGCGCCCCCACGAGCGCTCGCACGCGCTCGAGCACCGCGGGTGAAAGCGAGAGGCGGAAGCTCGCCTGCTCGCACCCGAAGCTGTCGGGAAAGGTGCGTAGCTCCGAATGGAGGGTGCAGATCGTCTCGGCGTCGCCGATCGGCTCGCCGAACCCGACCGTCCCTCCTGCGGCGAGCGGGTCGATCTCGACCGGCGTGCCGTTCTTGATGACGACCGGCCGCATCGTCAGCTCGTCCAGCAGCGTCTGCAGAGCGTATGGGTAGGACGGGCCGGCCGGCGGGTTGATGTCGCGCCCGGCGGCCAGTACGTCGAGGCGCTCCGGTCGCGTGCCCAGCTCGCGTACGGCCTTGACGGCCATCACGTTCGTCTTGCCCGGGCTCGAGCCCATGCCGAGCAGCGCCAGCAGTCCGGCGCGCTCGAACTCTTCGTGCATCTCCAGCTGCCTGCCCGTCAGCCAGTAAAGACCGCCCAGGTCGACGTAGTGGCAGCCGGCCTCGAGGCATGCGCGCATGGCATCGAGGTTGATCCTGTAGCTCGCGGAGTTGACGAGCACGTCGCAATCCGACAGCTGCGCCGCGAGCCCGGAGCGCGCATCGGCCGATCGCACCTGCGCACGGGCTCCCCCGTGCTCGCGGGCGACGGCCTCCGCGCGCTCCTTGTGGACATCCAGGAGGATCAGGCCGGACACTTCGTCCGACTCAGCGAGGTCTCTGACGATCGCGGGGGCGATCGTGCCGCCGGCGCCCAGCACCGCGACGTTCATGGGGGCGGCGTGGGCGGTGGAGCTCACCCACGAGCTCCCGCGCCTTCAGCGCCAGCCAGAACTCGATGCGGTCGCGCGCGCTCGACAAATCGCGTCCGGTGAGCTGCTCGACTCGCCGGATCCGGTAGCGCAGCGTGTGGCGGTGGCAGTAGAGCTCGCGTGCGGCGCGCTCCCACTGACCGTTGTGCTCGACAAAAGCCTCGAGCGAGCGCAGCAGCTCGCCGCCGTACTCACCCTCACCGTGCTCGATCGGGCCCAGCACGCTCTCGCGGAACAGCCGTAGCGCCTCGTCCTCCTGCACGGAGAGCAGGAACTGGAGCGCACCGAGGTCGCGCCACGACGACACCTCGGGCGCGCGACCGTCGAGCAGCGCGCCGGCCTCGAGCGCGTAGCGGGCCTCGAAGAAGGCCCTTTTCAGCTGAGCAACGCCGCTGGTGCGGCTGGCCGCCGCCCGCACGGGGCCGTGTTCGCGGGCGAGCGCCTCGCGCGCGCGGCCGGCAAGTCCCACCGGGTCGTCGATGGAGCCGTCCACGACCGCGCACAGGAGCCCGTCGCGGGTTGCCACGAGCGCGGGGCTGCCGGCTTCGACCAGCGCCGCCTCCAGTGCATTCTCCGCGGCCTCGGGGTCACTCAGCGCGAAGATCAGCACAGCGGCGCTCGCGCCGACGCCGAATGGACGCAGCCGCCCGCGCAACTCCGCCTCGTCCAGCTCGCCCGCGACCACCTCCGCAAGTATGTCGCCCGCCAGGCGGCGCTCCGTATCGCGTACCACGCGCCGGCGCATGAGCTCGAGCGCCACGATCGTGACGGCCTGGTGCAGGATCAGCCGCTCGAACTCACCGAGCCCGCCTCCGTCGCGGATCGCGATGATCCACGCGCGCGGGCCGCCCTGCGGCTCGGCCGTCACGGGCAGCGCGAGCGCCCGCCCGGACACCTCGTCGTGGCTGGGCTCGAAGGCCGCCGGGCGACCCGCGGCGTTGCGCGCCTCGGTCTCCGCCCGGATCGAGGCGAGCGCCCCCGGAGGCAGCTCGCGCCGGAAGTTGGCCGACGACATCTCCTCTCCCTGCCAATCGAGCATCACGACCGTCCCGCCGATTGCGGCGGACAGCGCGCGCGCAACCTCCTGCAGCCCGCGCTGCTCGAGGACCAGCTGCTCGAGGCGGCGATGCACCGCGATTCCGCGCTGCAACACCTCGTACTGCTCGTTCACCAGCCGCGCAAACGCCTTCTCGGTGATCGCGATGAAGGGCATCTCGTAGGGCACCTCGAAAAGCGGGAACCCGAGCCGCTCCGCCTCGTCCGCCAGCGCCGCCGGGATCTGGTCGTGCTCGAGCCCCGTGCCGAACCCGAGGCCGGCCAGATGATGGTCCGTCAGCATCCGCACGAAGCTGCGCTGCTGCTCCTCTTCGGCAAGCTGGATGCCCGTCGTCAGCAGCAGCTCGCCGCCGGACATCCAGGGCGTGGGGTCGAGCAGTTCGCTGATGTGCACCCAGCGGATGGGCGACTCCGCGCCCGCCTTGCCGGCGGCGAGTGAAAGCCCGAGCTCGTCGACCAGGCTCTGAACGGTGAGCACGGCGCTCCTCGCCCTACGCCGCCATGCGGTCCGAGGCCTCGCTCAGTACGTCCCGGAGCACGGTTTCGATCTCCTTGAACTGCTCAGGCCCCGCGACCAGCGGGGGAGCGAGCTGGACCACCGGGTCGCCGCGGTCGTCGGCCCGGCAGATCAGGCCACGCCGGTAGAGCTCGCCCGAGAGAAAGCCGCGCAGCAGCTTTTCGGACTCCGCATCGTCGAAGCTCTCCTTGGTCTGCTTGTCCTTGACGAGCTCGATCGCGTGGAAGTAGCCGGCGCCACGCACGTCACCCACGATCGGCAGGTCACGCAGCCCGTCGAGCAGGGCGCGGAACTCGCCCTCGTGCGCGCGCACGCGCCCGTTCAGGTCCTCGCGCTCGAAGATGTCGAGGTTCGCCAGCGCCACCGCTGCCGCGACCGGGTGGGCGCCGAACGTGAACCCATGCGCGAACATCGCCGTGCCGTGCATGAACGGCTCCGCGATGCGGTCCGAGACGATCACGGCGCCCATCGGCACGTACGCGGACGTCAGCGCCTTCGCGGTCGTGATGATGTCGGGAACGTAGCCGTAGCGCTCCGAGCCGAAGTAGTGGCCGAGGCGGCCCCAGCTGCAGATCACCTCGTCCGAGATCAGCAGCACGCCATGACGGTCGCAGATCTCGCGTACGCGCTGGAAGTAGCCGTCCTGCGGGACGAAGCAGCCTCCCGCGTTCTGCACCGGCTCCAGGATCACGGCCGCGACGGTCTCCGGACCCTCGAACAGGATGCGCTCCTCGATCGCGTCGGCGGCCCAAAGCGGGTCGCGGTCGGGCGGCCAGCGGTAGCCGTTCGTGTTCGGGACGTGACATCCGCCGGGCGCGAGCGGTTCGAACGGCGTGCGCAGGGCGGTCAGGCCGGTTGCGGCCAGCGCGCCCAGGGTGGTGCCGTGGTAGGCGAGCTCACGGGCGATGATCTTCGTGCGCTTGCCCTCACCGCGAATGTGATGGTAGTTGCGCGCGAGCTTCCAGGCGGACTCGACGGCCTCGGACCCGCCGGATGTGAAGAACACCCGGTTCAGGTCCCCGGGGGCGAGGGCGGCGACGCGCGTCGCCAGTTCGATCGCAGGCGGATGGGCATAGCTCCAGTTCACGTAGAAGCCGAGCTCGCGGGCCTGGCGGGCGGCGGCCTCGGCGAGCTCGTCGCGCCCGTGGCCGGCGTTCACGCAGAAAAGGGCGGACAGGCCGTCCAGGTACTTGTTCCCGTGCTCATCCCAGACGTAGCAGCCCTCGCCGCGCACGATGATCGGCACGTCGTGATCTGCATAGCCGCCCATCCGGGTGAAATGCATCCACAGGTGGCGCTTGGCCTGGGCTTGAAGGGTGCCGGTGTCGGCACGAGGCGGCGCCGTTTGCTCGATTCCAACCTCTAAAGCCATCTCGGTCCTCTCTCTTGGGATGCGTACTCGACGGCCTGTATAACGTTATAGCTCGTTTGGAGCAGTCTCAAGCAGGTTTGGACCGACGCTTGGCCAAAACAATCATGCTTGACTTGTGCCGAATGGCCAACGCGCCTTCTCATACTTGGGGACCGCGCCCCTTGTGGGGCGGGTGCACGTGACGTAGCGTTGGCCGCGAGATGTCGACGGCGAGTGGCTCGGTGAGCGCGGACACCGAATCTTCGGACGGGTTGGCACGCCCCAACGTCCAACTGGATGCAGTCACGAAGCGCTTCGGCGACCTCACGGCCGTGCGCGCGGTCGACCTGGACATCGCCGCGGGCGAGTTCTTCACCCTGCTCGGCCCCAGCGGCTGCGGAAAGACCACGACACTGCGCATGGTGGCCGGCTTCGAGCGGCCCAGCGCGGGCCGGATCCTGATCGACGGCGTCGACGTCGAGGGGATGCCGTCCTTCAAGCGCCCGACCAACACCGTGTTCCAGAGCTATGCGCTGTTTCCGCATCTGAGCGTCGAGGACAACGTCGCGTTCGGCCTGCGCCGCAAGCGGGTCGCACGGGCCGAAGTGCGGCGTCGAGTGCACGCCGAGCTCGAGCGGGTGGGCCTCGCGGGCGAGGCCAAGCGCAAGCCGCGCCAGCTCTCGGGCGGCCAGCAGCAGCGCGTCGCGTTGGCGCGGGCGCTGATCAACCGTCCCGCCGTGCTGCTGCTCGACGAGCCGCTGGGCGCGCTCGACCTGAAGCTCCGCAAGGGACTCCAGATCGAGCTGAAGCGCATCCAGCGCGACGTCGGCATCACCTTCGTGTACGTCACGCACGACCAGGAGGAGGCGCTCACGATGTCGGATCGGATCGCGGTCATGAACCACGGTGCGATCGAGCAGCTCGCGTCCCCGGAGGAGGTCTACGAGCGGCCCGCGACGGAGTTCGTGGCCGGGTTCATCGGCGTGTCCAACCTGTTGCCCGGCGAGGTGGAGTCGGTCACCGGCGACGAGGTGTCGCTGCGGCTCGACAGCGGCCCCGTCGTGCGCACGCACGGCCGCGGCGTGCAACGGGGCGAGCGCTGCCACGGCGTGGTGCGCCCGGAGAAGCTGCGTGTCGCGCGGGTCGAGGAGCCGGCCACGCCCGGGCAGCCAAGCGTGGAGGGAGTGGTGGAGTCGGCGGTGTACCTCGGCACCGCCACCCAGATGGTGGTCCTGCTGACCGGCGACGTGCGCCTCACGGTGCTCGTGCCGAACGCCGACGAGGCCGAGCGCCAGATCTTGCCCGGCGCGGGAGCCCGCGTGCGGCTGGCATGGGCCGCGGAGCACATGCACGTGGTGGCAACCTAGGGTTCAGTTCCTGGAAAAGAGGAGGAGCGGTGAGCGACAACAACGACTGGGACATCGAACGCGCGCTGGACGCAATGCTGGCTGCCGGCATCAGTCGCCGGCGCCTGATCCGGCATGCCGGGGCGGGCGCGCTCAGCCTCGGCGTGATGGGCTTCCTGGCCGCATGCGGCGGCGACAACGGCGGCCCCGGCGCCACGGCCGAGGTGATCCCGAAGGGCGAGGTCTCCGACACCCTGACCTTCTCGAACTGGCCGTACTACATCGACGTGAAGGGTAAGCAGCGCCCGACGCTGGACAAGTTCCAGAAGGAGTACGGCACCAAGGTCAAGTACGTCGAGGAGATCAACGACAACGTGGAGTTCTTCGGCAAGGTGCGCCAGCAGTACGACCGCGGCAGCTCCGGCGGCCGCGACCTCCACGTCGTCACGGACTGGCTCGCGAACCGCATGATCCAGCTCGGCTACGTGCAGAAGCTCGACAAGTCCGAGATGCCGAACGTCGTCAAGAACATCGAGCCTGCCGTCGCGAGCCCGGACTTCGACCCCAAGCGCGAGTTCTCGGTGCCGTGGACGTCCGGCCAGGTGCTGCTGATCTACCGCAAGGACTTGACCGGCGGAGACCTGACGAGCATCAACGACCTGTTCGACCCGAAGTTCAAGGGCAAGGTCACGATGCTCAGCGAGATGCGCGACACGGTCGGCTCCGTGCTGCTGGGAAACGGCGTCAAGCCCGGGGACGCGACCAAGGACCAGGCGCTGGAGGCGATCGACAAGATCGCGAAGGCCTCCCGCGACGGACAGATCCGGCGCTTCACGGGCAACGAGTACACGCGCGCCCTCGTGAGCGGCGACTCGACCGCGGTCCTGGGGTGGTCGGGGGACGCGGTGCAGCTCCAGATCGACAGCAAGAACGTCGCCTACCGCCAGCCCGAAGAGGGGTTCATGATCTTCACCGACAGCATGCAGGTGCCGGTCGGCGCGCCGCACGCGTTCACGGCGCAGAAGTTGATGGACTTCGTCTACCGGCCGGAGATCCAGGCGGCGCTCACGGCGTACCTGAACTTCGTGCCGCCCGTGGAAGGCGTGCGCGAGATCTTCGAGCGCAGCAACCCGGAACTCGCCGAGAGCGAGCTGATCTTCCCCGACCTCGGGCTGTCCCACAACTTCAAGTCCTTCCCCGAGGACGAGGAGCGTGAGATCGAGACCGCGTTCCAGGCCGCGATCGGCACCTGAGGAGCGCACACCCGGATGCGGTTGCTCCAAAGGCGGCAGGGCCTCCTGCCGTTCCTCCTGCTCGGCCCGGGGCTCCTGTGGCTGCTGCTGTTCTTCGCCGTCCCCATGTACTACATGGCGCAGGTCTCCCTGCAGGAGGGGTCGATCTTCACCGGCTACGAGTTCGCGTGGAACTTTCAGACGTACACCGACGCGATCTCGACCTACGACGAGCAAATCGTGCGCTCGTTCGCGTATGCGGGCGCGGCCACGATGCTCGCGCTCGCGATCGGCTATCCGCTCGCCTATGCGATCGCGTTCCGCGGCGGAAAGTGGAAGACCGCGCTGCTGATGCTCGTGATCGCCCCGTTCTTCGTGACCTACCTGATCAGGACCCTCTCGTGGCAGACGATCCTGAGCGACTCGGGCGTGGTGGTGAACGTCCTGCAGGCCGTCGGGCTGGTCGCGGGCGACGGGCGCGTGCTCGCCACCACGGGTGCGGTGATCGCCGGCATCACCTACAACTTCCTGCCGTTCATGATCCTGCCCCTGTACGCGAGCCTCGAGCGGATCGACCACCGCATGTTGGAGGCGGGATATGACCTGTACGGGTCGCGGCGCGCGGTGTTCACGCGCATCACGCTGCCGCTGTCGATGCCCGGCGTGGTCGCGGGCGGGCTGCTGACGTTCATCCCGGCGGCGGGTGACTTCATCAACGCCGAGCTGCTGGGCACGCCCCGCCAGGCGATGATCGGGAACGTGATCCAGAGCCGCTACCTGGAGCTGACCGACTACCCGACCGCGGCCGCCCTGTCCTTCGTGCTGATGGCGCTGATCCTCGTGCTGGTCCTGCTGTGGGCCCGGATCGCGGGCACCGAGGCGCTGATGGGCGCCGAGGCACGCTGATGGACGCGCCCGCCCGCGCCGGCAGTGCAGCGCAGCTGCGCGCGGTGCGGCATCCCCGCGTCCTGGCGCTCGGCCGCGGTCTGCTGAACCAGTCGCTCAACCTGTACGCGGCACTCGCGCTGGTCTACCTGCTCGTGCCGATCGCCGTGATCGTCCTGTTCTCGTTCAACGACCCGCGAAGCCGCTTCAACATCGTCTGGCAGGGGTTCACCCTCGATTACTGGAAGGACCCGTTCGGGGTTCCCGGATTGACCGAGGCGCTGGAGAGCTCGCTCGAGATCGCGGCGCTGTCGACGGTCGCATCGACCGTGCTCGGGACGATGATGGCGCTCGCGCTGGTGCGCTACCAGTTCCGCGGCCGGGCGCCCACGAACCTCTTCATCTTCTTGCCGCTCGCCACTCCGGAAGTCGTGCTGGGCGCGTCACTGTTGTCGTTGTTCTTGACGGTGGGCATCGCGACGGGGTTCACCACGATCCTGATCGCTCACATCATGTTCAACGTGAGCTTCGTGGTGGTGACGGTGCGTTCGCGCCTGATCGGCTTCGACCGGAGCCTCGAAGAGGCGGCCCAGGACCTCGGCGCGAACGGCTTCCAGACATTCGTCCGGGTCACGCTGCCGCTGATCGCGCCTGGTGTGCTGGCCGCGGCGCTGCTCGCCTTCGCCCTGTCCGTCGACGACTTCGTGATCACGAACTTCAACGCCGGCTCGACCGTCACGTTCCCGCTGTTCGTATGGGGTGCGGCCCGCGTGGCGACGCCGCCCCAGATCAACATCATCGCGACCATGATCTTCATGGTGACGGTCGCGCTGATGCTGGCGACCGTGTTGCAGCAGCGGCGTGCGGCACGAATGGCATCCGTGCGGCCAGAGACAATCCCCTGACATGGAAGCTCACGGGCATGCCCACCACCCCCTGCACCCCGACCTCGATGCCGAGGTCGGCGAGAAGGGCCTGAAGAAGAACGCGATCGGGTTCCTCGACGGCCTGATCATCGGGATCGCCTCGACGGCGCCCGCCTACTCGCTGGCCGCGGTGCTGGCGATCGTGGTGGGCATCGTGGGCGTGCAGGCGCCCGCGGTGCTGCTCGCGTCCTTCGTGCCGATGTTCCTGATCGCGGGGTCCTTCTACTACATGAACCGCGCCGACCCGGACTGTGGCACGACGTTCTCGTGGATCACGCGCGCGATGGGCCCGGCCACCGGCTGGGTCGGTGGGTGGGCCGTGTGCACGACCGGGATCATCGTGGTCGGATCGCTCGCGCAGGTGGCCGTCTACTACACGTTCGATTTGCTCAGCCTCGAGTACCTGCGTGACTCACGGTTGTGGGAGACGGTGTTCACGGTTGGCGTGATCGCCGTGATGACGCTCATCTGCGTGCTCGGTACGGAGCTTTCAGCGCGGTTGCAGCGGGTCATGATCCTCGCGCAGGTCGGGGCTCTATTGGTGTTCGCCGCCGTGGCCCTGATCAAGGTGGCCGGCGCCGATGCGCCGGCCGGCTCGATCGACGTCCAGTGGTCGTGGTTCTCGCCATTTGCGGTCGACAGCCTCAGCATCCTCGTGGTCGGGTTGCTTTCCGGGGTGTTCATCTACTGGGGCTGGGAGAGCGCCGTCAACCTGAACGAGGAGACCGAGGACTCCGAGACCGCGCCCGGCCTGGCCGCGATCGTCAGCACCGTCGTGCTGCTCGTCACCTACGTCGCGACCGCGACGGCGATCGTCGCGTTCGCCGGGCTCGAGCTCGTCGCCGAGTACGAGGACGACCCCGGCCTCTTCGGCGCGATCGCCCCCGACGTGCTCGGCAACGGGCTGGACTGGATCGTGGTGCTCGCGATCATCACGTCGGCGCTCGCATCCACGCAGACGACCATCCTGCCCGCATCGCGCACGGCGCTCTCGATGGCGCGCCAGGGCGCGTTCCCGGCCGCGCTGGGGGAGGTGCACCCGCGCTTCCTGACCCCGCACGTCTCGACGATCGTGGTCGGTGCCCTGTCGGCGGTGTGGTTCGCGGTGCTGTTCAACCTGTCGGAGAACTTCCTCTTCGACTCGCTGACTTCGCTTTCGCTGATGATCGCCTTCTACTACGCGCTGAACGGGTTTGCCTGCGCGATCTACTACAGACGTGAACTGACGAAGTCGGTGAAGGACTTCGTGTTGATCGGCGTGGGACCGGTGGTCGGCGGAGGGATCCTGGCGTACCTCTTCTACAAGGCGATCGTCGAGTACAGCAAGACCGACGAGTCCTACACCGGCAACGCGCTGTTCGGGGTCGCGATCCCGGTCGTGCTGGGTGTGGGCCTGCTGATCCTCGGCGTCGGGCTGATGCTGCTGTGGCGGGTGACCGGGCACGAGACCTTCTTCGGGCGCAAGCGCGAGGTGGTCGACCCGGACGTCGCCGCGGGTCGCAAGGCCGGGACCGCGGCGGTGCCCGAGGAGGCGGTCTAGGTGGCGGGGACGATCGTGCTGGGCTACGACGGGTCGCTCGGCGCGCAGGCCGCGCTCGACCAGGCGCTCGCGCTCGCCCAGCAATTCGGGGACCGCGTGGTGGTGTGCTTCGGCGTCGCGCCGCCGGGCAACGTGGGCGAGGAATACAAGGAGCACAAGCAAGCACTCGAGGAGCTCGCCCGGCAGACGACGGCCGAGGCGCTCGAGCGCGCTCGCGCGGCCGGGGTCGAAGCCGAGGTCGCGCTCGTCCCCGAGCGGCCCGCGCCCGCGCTGGTGGACCTCGCCGCCGAGCGCGATGCCAGGTTCATCGTGGTGGGCAGCTACGGCGAGGGACCGATCCGCGGCGCGCTGCTCGGCTCGGTCCCGCACAAGCTCCTGCAGCTGTCGCACACGCCGCTGGTGATCGTCCCGGCGCGGGACTAGCGCTCGCCGACCCCGCGCCCGGACTCAGACGTTCCGGCATGTGGCGCTTACGTCGCTGCATCTCCATCACGGCACCCGTCGTGATCGGGCGTCCGGCCTGCCCGTGCAGCGCATGTTCGAGGTCGAAACGGACCTCGCGCCGCCGGCGACCTGAGCAGCACCCCGCGGAGCGACTAGGCTCTCCCGCCTGATGAGCACCTACGACAAGCTCGCGGGCATCCCGCTGGAGGTGGAGGGTTATGAGCTCGAGCCGCTCGAGCAGGAGGTGTCGAGCGACTTCACCCGCGCCAGCACGGTCATCCACATGCGTGGCGGCGGCAGCGAGGGCGTCGGCGAGGACGTCACCTACGACACGCTCGATCACATCGCGCTGCAGGACGCCGGATCCGTGCAGGAGCTGGGCGGGTCGTGGACCATCGGCTCGTTCTGCGACCACGTCGGCGGGCTCGACCTGTTCCCGGCGGCGCCGGTGCGCGACGTGTCGCGGCTCTACCGGCGCTGGGCTTTCGAGAGCGCGGCGCTCGACCTGGCGCTGCGCCAGCAGGGCACGACCCTCGCGCAGGCCCTCGGCCGGGAGCTGCGCCCCGTCAGCTTCGTCGTGTCGCTGCGGCTCGGCAAGCCGGCCACGCTCGACCCGGTGAGCCGCCGCCTGGAGCGGTACCCGGGCCTGCGCTTCAAGCTCGATCCGACCCCCGAGTGGACCGACGCGCTGATCGCCCAGCTCGTCGACACCGGCGCCGTCGACTCCGTCGACTTCAAAGGGCACTACAAGGGCACGGTCGTGGACAACCCGCCCGACCCCGTGCTCTACCGGAAGGTCGTCGAGGCGTTCCCGGCCGCGTGGCTGGAGGATCCCGACCTCGGCGAGGAGGTCCTGCCGATCCTCGAGCCGCACGCCGATCGCTTCACATGGGACGCGCCGATCCACTCGATCGCGGACATCGAGGCGCTGCCCTATCCACCGAAGATGGTGAACGTCAAGCCCTCGCGATTCGGCGGCCTGCGCTCGTTGATGGATGCCTACGACTACCTCGCCGAGCGCGGCATCGGCGGCTACGGTGGCGGCCAGTTCGAGCTCGGGCCCGGCCGCGGCCACATCCAGTACCTGGCCTCGCTGTTTCACCCCGACACGCCGAACGACGTTGCGCCCGGCGGCTATAACCTCGCGGACCCGCCCGCCGGGCTGCCGGACAGCCCGTTGGAGCCGCGTCCGAGCGCGACCGGCTTTCGCTGGGAGGCCTAGGCACCGGCCGCCGCGATCCACGCTGTGGCGGCCTTTTAAGATCACTTCAATGGCCGGTCATTCCAAGTGGGCGCAGATCAAGCGCAAGAAGGGCGCCGCCGACGCCAAGCGCGGGCAGCTCTTCACGAAGCTCGCGCGCGCGATCACGGTCGCGGCGCGCGACGGGGGCGGGGACCCTGAGGGCAACGCCGCGCTGGCCAACGCGATCGAGAAGGCCAAGAGCCTGCGCATGCCCAAGGACAACATCGAGCGCGCGATCGCCAAGGGCACGGGCGCCGGCGGTGACGCCGCCGCGATCGAGGCCGTCACCTACGAGGGTTACGGCCCCGGGGCCGTAGCCATCCTGGTCGAGTGCCTGACAGACAACCGCAACCGCACCGCGGCGGAGATCCGGCACATCTTCGGACGCGCCGACGCGAGTCTCGGCGAGCCCGGCTCGGTGGCCTGGATGTTCGAGAAGAAGGGTGTCCTGCTGGTCGACGCTGACCGCTACGGCGAGGACGATTTGATGCCGGCGATCGACGCCGGTGCCGAGGATCTTGCGCCGGAGGCGGACTCGCTCCGGATCGTGTGCGAGGCGCCC
The DNA here is from genome assembly GCA_963816975.1 of uncultured Solirubrobacterales bacterium. Classification (GTDB taxonomy): domain Bacteria; phylum Actinomycetota; class Thermoleophilia; order Solirubrobacterales; family JBBDJG01; genus DASRIA01. The sequence continues at coordinate 137,194 of CAWFMD010000005.1, forward strand.
GACCTGCGGGCCGTGAGCGACGCGCTGGAGCAGGCCGGGATCGAGGTGCAGTCGACCGAGCAGTCGATGCTCCCGAAGAGCACCGTCGAGGTCGAGGCCGGCGACGCACGCAAGCTGCTCCAGTTGCTGGACGCGCTCGACGAGCAGGACGACGTGGACCAGGTGCACGCAAACTTCGACATGCGGGCCGACGTGATGGAGGAGGCCGCCGCGTAGGCGTGCCGATGCCCGTTCCCGACTGACCGGTCGGGAACCGGCCCGCCTGTGTGAGAATTTCCGCATGAGCGGTCCCGTCCAGCCGGCTGCCGATCACGGCTTTCCACGCCGCCGCCTGAGCGCGGAGGAGCGGCGGGAAAGCATCCTGCGGGCGGCCAGCGAAGTGTTCGGGAAGCACGGCTACGAGCACGTCCGGATCGACGACGTGGCCGCCGCCGCCGGCATTTCGAAGGCGCTCATATACGAGCACTTTGCGAGCAAGCAGGAGCTCTACATAGAGCTCATGAACAGTGCCGCGCTGGAGATGCTGGGGCGGCTGGTTGCAGCCGCGTCGGCGCCCGGGATGGCGGGGGCGCTGCGCATGGAGAACGCCGCCGCCGCCGGCTTCCGGTACGTGCAGGAGCATCCGCATGCCTTCCACACGTTCGTCCGCGACGTCACGGACCCCGAGATCTCCGAGCGCCAGGAGGCGCTGCGCCGGAGCGCGGTGACCGCGATGGCGGACGTGATGGAGATGGAGCCGCCGGAGACCCGCGCGGGCATGACGCGCCCGCACATCGAACAGCTCGCGGAGATGATCGTTGCGGGCTATTACGCGCTCGCCGACTGGTCGCTGCGCAACCCCGGCTTCCCGCGTGCGGAAGTCGTCCGCTCGATGGTCCAGTTCATGTGGCTCGGCCTCGGCCGGCTCCAGGACGGCGAGCGCTGGGACCTGACGCTGGCAGGGGACGTCCGCATGGACGCAGAAACTCCCTCCGGTGATGGAGCCGCGCACGATCAGGGTGCTGGGGATTGACCCCGGCACAGCCTCCACCGGTTTTGGCGTCGTCGAGTCTCAGGCACAGCGCTTGAGCACGGTCTGCGGCGGGGTCATCTCGACCCCCGCGGGCGTGCCGCTGGAGCAACGGCTGGCCGCGATTGCGGCGCGGTTGGGAGAGCTGCTGGACGAGCATGCCCCCGACGCCCTGTCGATCGAGGAGGTCTACTTCGGGCGCAACGTGCGCAGCGCGTTCGCGGTGGGGCAGGCCCGCGGCGCGGTGCTGGCGGCCGCGGGCGGGCGCGGCGTACCGTGTTTCTCGTACACGCCGCAGGCTGTGAAGCTGGCCGTCTGCGGGAGCGGGGCGGCCCGCAAGGACCAGGTTCAACGGATGGTGGGAGCGCTGCTCGCGCTGCCCGAGCCCCCGCGGTCCGATCACGCGGCGGACGCCCTGGCGCTGGCGATCTGCCACGCGTTCCGGGCGCGACCGGCGGTCGAGGGCCGCCGGTCGGCGTAGAGGCGTCCGGGCCGCGGCGGAGAATCACGAACACGTGATCGCTTCCTTGAACGGCAAAGTTCTGGAGCGCGGAGCAGACCATGCCGTGATCGAGTGCGGCGGCGTCGGCTTCCGTGTGGCCGCGTCGTCGCAGACGCTCGGGAAGCTGCCCGGGGTGGGCAAGCCGGGGAGCGTCCTCACCCATCTGATCCTGCGTGACGACGGCGCTCATCTGTACGGATTCGCGGCGGCCGAGGAGCGCGAGCTGTTCCTGGGCCTGATCTCGGTCTCCGGCGTCGGCCCCAAGATGGCACTGGCGGTGCTGTCGGGGTCGCCCGTGGCCGAGACCAGGCTGGCGATCGCGTCAGGTGACGTGAAGCGCTTCCAGGTCGTGCCCGGCATCGGGCGCAAGACGGCCGAGCGCGTGATCGTCGAGCTGCGCGAGCGCATCGCCGGGGAGCTGGCCGCCGAGCCGGCGCGCGCGACGTCCGGGACGGACGCCCGTGTGTTGGCCCGGGAGGGCCTCGTGGGCCTCGGCTACGACCCTGCGGAGGCGGAGTCGATGCTTGCGGAGGCGCTCGCCGGCGCGCCCGAGGACGCGGCCCCCGAGGACCTGATCGCGGCAGCGCTGCGCACCGCCGTGCGGGCCGCATGAGCGCCTCCGGGGGCGAGATCAGCGTGCAGGTCCCCGCGGCCCGCCCGGGTGAGGAGGAGCTCGACCGGTCGCTGCGGCCCCAGGGCCTTGACGAGTTCGTCGGGCAGGAGCCGGTCAAGCGCCAGCTCGCCCTGTTCATCGAGGCCGCGCGGCGGCGCGGCGAGGCGCTCGACCACGTGCTGCTGGCGGGCCCGCCGGGTCTCGGCAAGACCTCGCTCGCGCACATCGCGGCGCGTGAGCTCGACGCCCCGCTCGTGCAGACCGCGGGCCCGGCGTTGGAGCGCAAGGGCGACGTGGCGGCGTTCCTGACCGCGCTCGAGCCCGGCTCGGTCTTCTTCATCGACGAGATCCATCGCCTCACGCGCGCGGTCGAGGAGACGCTCTATCCGGCGATGGAGGACCGCCGCCTGCCGATCGTGCTGGGACAGGGGGCGGGCGCCCGCACGGTGACGCTCGACCTGCCCTCGTTCACGCTGATCGGAGCCACCACCCGCACCGGCCTGCTGACGACCCCGCTGCGCGAGCGCTTCGGCGTGGTCCACCGCCTGGAGCACTACCCCCCGCACGATCTCGCCCGGATCGTGCAGCGATCGGCGCGCATCCTCGACGTCGGCATCGAGGACGAGGGCGCGCACGCGATCGCGGCTAGGGCCCGCGGCACGCCCCGCGTGGCGAACCGCCTGCTGCGGCGGGTGCGCGACTTCGCGGAGGTGCACGGCACCGGGACGGTGACCGTCGACATCGCCGCCGAAGCACTGGAGATGCTGGAGGTGGACGTGGCCGGCCTGGAGCGGCTCGACCGCGAGCTGCTGCGGGCGATCGTCGAGAAGTTCGACGGCGGGCCCGTGGGCCTCTCCACCCTGGCGGTCGCGGTGGGCGAGGAGTCCGACACGATCGAGGACGTCTACGAGCCGTACCTGCTCCAGCGCGGGCTGATCAAGCGCACTCCCCGCGGCCGGGTGGCGACCGCGGCCGCCTACGAGCACCTCGGTGCCGCGCGTCCGCCGGAAACCGGCGGACGGGGCGCTAGCCTCTTCTAAGCCTCGCTTAAAGCGGAGCAGTCAGAATTTCAACGGCGGCGCCGCGGTGGTCGGCGCTCAGGATTCGCGGCATGGATGCCGAAGTCGATCTCATCGAGGTGCGATGCCCGTCTTCATCTGCCCCAACTGCGGAAACCGCCTGAACACTCAGGACCGCACGGCTGGGTTCTCGTCCAAGCCGCGCGGATGCTCGAAGTGCGGGTTCGGATTCATGTTCGAGCTGCTCGACGACTACTACCCCGCGCCGGACGCGGCCTTCTTCGTCTGCGACGCGGAGGCCCGGATCATCGGCTGCGGCCGTGGCAGCTTCGAGCTCACGGGCCTCAAGGACGAGGCGACTCTGGGGCGCCCGGTGACGGAGGTCCTGGGGCTCAAGTTCGCCGAGGACGAGGATCCCATCGGAACCTCGCTGGAGTGGGGCGTACGTGTGCTGGGACGCAACGTGCAGGTGGAGGCCGAGGGCGACCTGCCGGCGAAGGCCACGGCAGACGTGTTCCCGGCCTACGACGACGACGGCGGCCTGCTGCTGGTGTTGACGCCCAAGCGGTGATGACGGCTCCGGCCCACGGGGCCGCGTCTAGAATCACCGCGGGGATCGAGAGCTTGCAACCTCGCGAACGCAAGATATGACCTCACGCAGGCGCAACCTGACCGTGATCGGCCTGACGCTGGTGCTCCTGGCGGCGTCGGCTGTGGTGATCCTCACGAAGGAGACGAAGCTCGGCCTGGACCTGAAGGGCGGAGTCGAGCTGGTCTACCAGGGCGAGCCGACCCCGCAGAGCAAGGTCACGCCCGAGGCGATCGATCGTGCGATCGACATCATCCGCGAGCGCGTCGACCGCCTTGGTGTCGCGGAGCCGGAGATCCAGCGGCTCGGTTCCGATCAGATCTCCGTCGGCCTGCCGGGCGTCAAGAACCTCGAGCGCGCCAAGAAGCAGGTCGGCACGACCGCCCAGCTGCTCCTCTACGACTGGGAGCGCAGCGTGATCGGCAGCCCCCAGTCGCCCATCGCGGGTCTTTACCCGCCCGTCAAGCGCGCATCCGAGCAACAGCCCGTGAAGGACGCCAACAACTCGACCACGGGCACCTACTACCTCTTCAAGGCCAACAAGCTGCTCGCGTCGGGCCCGGACGCCTCGCGCGACGACCTGCTCTCCGAGTACGACGGGCGGGTGCCCAAGGGCTACGAGATCCTGAGGGTCCCAGAGGGCACCGTCGTCCTGCGCGCGGAGCGCCCCGAGACCCTGTCCGCCGACGCCCCCTACGAGCGCTATTTCGTCGTGCGCGACAACCCCGAGGTGCGTGGCACCGACCTGAAGGACCCCCGCCAGGAGTCCGACCCGACGACCAACGAGCCGATCGTCACCTTCAGGTTCACCGACCAGGGCCGCAAGAACTTCCAGGAGGTCACGCGCCGCTTGGCCGAGCGCGGCCAGACTCGCCAGATCCCCGGCCAGCCCGTCGAGAGCTCGTTCCAGACCTTTGCGATCGTGCTCGACCGTGAGGTCGTGTCGCGGCCGTTCATCGACTACCGCGAGAACCCGGACGGGATCGACGGCCGCACCGGGGCCCAGATCTCGGGTGGATTCACCCTCCAAGAGGCGCAGGACCTGGCTGACGTGCTCAAGACGGGCGCGCTGCCCATCAACCTGAAGCCGATCAGTGAGACCCAGGTGTCCGCGACGCTCGGCAAGCAGGCGCTGGACCAAGGACTACTCGCGGGCATCGTGGGCTTCGGGCTGGTGATCCTGTTCCTGCTGGCCTTCTATCGCCTGCTGGGCGTGATCGCAGGAGTCGCGCTGGTCATGTACGCGGGGCTCTTCTACGGGCTGATCAAGCTGATTCCGATCACCCTCACCCTGCCCGGCATCGCGGGACTGATCCTCACCATCGGCATCGCGGCGGACTCGAACATCGTGGTCTTCGAGCGCATCAAGGAGGAGTTGAGAGCGGGGAGATCGGCGATGTCGGCGATCGCCACCGGCTACAAGCGCGGCATCGCGACGATCATCGACGCGAACGTGGTCACGCTGATCACGGCGTTCATCCTGTTCGTGCTGGCGACCGCCGGCGTCAAGGGCTTCGCCTTCACCCTGGGTGTCGGGACGCTCGTCTCGCTGTTCACGGCGGTGCTGTTCACGCAGGCCGTGCTGGGCACGATGGGGCGCTCCAAGATCCTGCGCAGCCCGGCGATGCTCGGCGCCGGCGAGCGCCACATGCGTTGGCACTTCGACTTCATGGGGAGGAGCAAGTACTTCTTCGCGATGTCGGGATGCATCCTGTTGATCGGCGCCCTGGCGCTGTCCACGAAGGAGCTGAACTTCGGCATCGACTTCGAGAGCGGCACGCGCGTGACAGCTAGCCTCGTCAAGGATCCCAGCGTCGAGGAAGTCCGGGATGCGATCTCGCCGCTGAACCTGGGCGACGCGAAGGTGCAGAGCGTCCAGAACCCCGAGCTCGGAGAGCACGTCATCCAGATCAAGACGGCGGAGCTGGGGCCGGGCGGAGTGCAGCGGCTCGAGCGGCTGCTCGAGCAGCGGTTCGACGTCATACCCGAGGGCTTCTCGAGCGAGTCGGTGGGTCCCACGTTCGGGGCGACCGTCGCGCGCAGCGCGGGCTTCGCGATCGTGGCGTCGCTGTTCCTGATCATGGCCTATGTCGCATTCCGGTTCGAGCCGAAGTTCGCGATCCCCGTGATGATCGCGCTGTTCCACGACCTGCTGATCACGGCGGGCGTGTACTCCCTCACCGGCCGGGAGGTGACGACGTCGACGGTCGCGGCGATCCTGACCATCTTGGGCTACTCGCTCTATGACGTGGTGATCGTGTTCGACCGAATCCGCGAGAACGCACCGCGCATGCCGCGGGCTGCCTTCTCGCAGATCGTGAACCGCTCGATGAGCGACGTGCTGACGCGCTCTCTCGCGACCTCCCTGTCAACCTTGATGGGGGTCACCGCGCTGCTCCTGTTCGGCGGGGAGACGCTGAAGGACTTCGCCTTCGCGCTGCTCGTCGGCATCGCTTCCGGCACCTACTCGTCGATCTTCATCGCGGCGCCGGTGCTGACCGAGTGGAAGGAGCGCGAGCCGACCTTCCGCCAGCGACGACGGCGGATCGTCGACGAGCTCGGGTTCGTGCCTCCATATCCCGTCACCACGACGGTGGCGGGCGAGCACGACCACGAGCCGGCGGAGCGTTCGGACAAGCGCCTGCCGCGCAGCCGCCGCAAGCCCGCCAAGCAGACGGAGCCGGTTGCGACCACGACCACGGACGAGCACGACGAGGTCGCCGCCGAGCTCGGGCTGGAGCATTCCGAGGACGGGCACGAGATGGACCTCGCGCAGGAGCCGGCACCCGTGGGCCCGGCGCCCGACGCCGATCGCACCGCCCAGCTCAAGGCCGAGCGCGCCGCGCGCAAGAAGGAGCGGGCGGCCAGACAGCAGCGCAAACGCAAGCACGGGAGAGCGCGATGAACCGGAGCACCGCATGAACTTTCTGGTCTGGGTCACGATGGGCATCGCGATCTGGCACTTCGCCGTGTTCGTCCCCGACCGCTTCCGGGGTGGGATCGTCGGCGCCTTCGGTGCGGCCGCGCTGGGCGCCGCGGTCGTCGGGCTGATCCTGTCCGGCGGCGAGTTCGAGAACACCAGCCTCGTGACCGCGCTGGAGGCGGTGCCCGGGGCCCTGCTCGGCTTGGCGGCCTCCTGGTTCTGGGGCGCGCGGGTCGAGCGCCGAGCAGCAGCAGCACACCTAGCCGGTCCGTCCGCGCCTGCCCGTAGCTTTGCCGGGTGACCGGAAGCCCGGAGGCCCGTTGGCGCGCTGAGCCTTACCCGTACGAGCGGGCGGTGGCGCTCGCCTCCGAGCTGGGGGTGAGTCACACCACCGCGGCCGTGCTCGTGCGCCGGGGCTTCGGCGACGGGCCGGCTGCCCGCAGCTTTCTGGAAGGCGGCGAGCAGCACGATCCGGACCAGTTCGCCGGCATCCGCGACGCGGTCGCGGTCGTGATGCGCCACGCCGCCGCCGGCACGCCGATCGCGGTGCACGGCGACTACGACGTCGACGGCGTGTGCTCCGCGGCCGTGCTCGCAACCGCGCTCGAGTCGCTCGGGGCCCGCGTGCACGTGCGGCTACCGAGCCGCGCCGAGGGCTACGGCCTGTCGGTGGCGCGTGTGGAGGAGCTGCACGCGGCCGGCGCGCGACTGCTGATCACCACTGACTGCGGCATCACCGCTTGTGCCGAGACCGACCGCGCCCGCGAGCTGGGAATGGACATGGTGGTGACCGACCACCATCGCCCGGGCGAGGCGCTGCCCGCGTGCCCGATCGTGCATCCGTCGGTCTGCGCGTACCCGGCCGAGTTGTGCGCGACCGGCGTCGCCTACAAGTTCGCGCAGGCGCTGTACCGGGCGGCGGGCCGCGACCTCGCGGAGCTGGAGTCGCAGCTCGACCTGGTCGCGCTCGCCACGGTCGCCGACCTCGTGCCGCTCGTCGGCGAGAATCGTGCGCTCGTCAAGCAGGGCCTGCGCGCGATCGCCGGCACTTCGCGGCCGGGTCTGCGCGCGCTGCTGCGCGTCACCGCCGTCGATCCGCAGAGCGTCACGGAGCAGACGCTGGGCTTCGCCCTGGCACCCCGCATCAACGCCGCGGGGCGCCTCTACCGCGCCGACGCCGCGCTGGAGCTGATGCTGACGCCCGACGAGGACCGCGCGCTCGAGATCGCGCGCGAGCTCGATGCGATCAACACCGAGCGCCGGTCGGTGGAGACCGCGATCCTGTTCGAGGCGGAGCGGCTGCTGTCCGAGCGGGGAGCCACGGGGTCCGGCGGTGCGCCCGATCCGCTGTACGTGCTCGCGCACCCGGACTGGCACGCGGGCGTGATCGGGATCGTCGCCTCGCGACTCGTGGACCGCTATCACCGGCCCTTCGTGCTGGTCGCGATGTCGCCGTCCGGGGAGGGGCGTGGATCGGGACGCAGCATCAGGCCGTACGACCTGCACGCCGGTCTGGCCGCCAGCGCAGACCATCTCGAGGGATTCGGCGGTCACCGGATGGCCGCCGGGCTCCAGGTCAGGTCCGAATGCCTGGACGCCTTCCGCGCGGCACTCGTGGGCCATGCCGGCAGCTGCCTGACCCCCGCGGACCTGACCAGGGTCGAGCACGTCGACGCGGTTGTCCCCGGCGACGCGCTCGGGCTCGAGCTGGCCGAGGAGCTGCAGGCTCTGCGGCCCTTCGGCATGGGCAACCCCGCGGTGAACGTGCTGGTTCCCGCCGCGAAGGTCTCCGACGTGCGCCCGATGGGCGGCGGTCGCCATGTGCGCTTCACCGTCACCTCCGGTGGGTTGCGATCGCGGGCGGTCGGCTTCGGCATCGCGCCCGGTAGCGGCGCGCTCGCCGGCAGCGACGTGCGCCATGACCTCGCCGCGCGCATCGAGGCGAACGAGTGGCAGGGTGCGGTCGAGCCACGGCTGGTGGTGCGCTCGCTGCACCCCCTGGAGGACAAGCAGGACCGTGACGGTGCCGCCGGATGCGCATCGTGCACGTGCCGCATGGACGACGCCGAGTGGTGGGACGCGGTCTTTGCGAACTACAGTGAACCGCCGCCCGCCGACGGCGACCGGCCGACGGCGCACGGCGCACGGCGCACGGCGGTCGACCGCCGCGGCGAAGGGTCCCTCGGCCTGCTCGGCGACCTGCTCACGACCGGCGAATCGGTGCTCGTGGTCTGCGCCGATGTCTCGCGCCGCGCCGCCGTGCTGGATCGCGACCTCGACGCGACGCGCTTCGCGCGCCGGCCCTGGGCCAAACTGTCGGCCCACTGCTGCGCGAGCGCGGCCGGGGGCGCGAGTGACCTCATGCTGGCGGACCACGCCGGGCTTGCGGCGAATCCGGAAGTCGCGGTGCCCTTTGCGCACGTGTTCGCGCTCGATCCCCCGGCCTCGGCATCTGCGGATGCGCTGCTCCGCAACAGCGGCCGCGGATTCCTGCACCTGGGATGGGGGCCCGCCGAGGTCGAGTTCGCGCACGCCGTCGTGGCCCACCAGTACCAGCTGCGGCCCCACCTCACCGAGGTGTATCGCGCGCTCGGGTCATTGGAACCGCCCGGATGCCCGATTCCGCGCGCGCACGCTGGACGGTGAAGGGCGCCATCCGCGTGGCGCCGCGCTGGCCGGTCGCTGCATGCGGGTCCTGGCAGAGCTTGATCTCGCGAGATTCCAGCGCTCAAGCAGTACCGTTAGCTGCACGATCATCAACGGAAAGCGGGTCGATCTGGAGCGTTCGGAGACGTTTCGGGCCTGCTCATCCGCGGGTGAAGGAAGACTTCGATACCTGAGCAGCCTGACACCGAGAGCACCGAGCGTGAGAGCCGCGTAGACGGCAACGGCGGCGCGCGCTCCGGCGAGCCGATCCGCGACGCCGGCGGCGCTCCGAGCGCGCTGCCGCCGGACGCCCACATCCGCGTCGGAGTTCGCGACCGTCCCTCCGCGGCGAAGGTGGCCGCGGGCGTCGGCCTCGACCTCCTTCCACACGAGCAGGAACTGCTGGCGGATCTGTGCGCGGTCATCTCCGAGCATTCCGACGACGCGGTTCGCCCCGTCGACGTCGAGCGCGTCGGGCGGGCGTGCGCATTCGCCTGCGAGCGCCACGCGGACCAGCGCCGCAAGTCGGGTGCGCCGTTCATCACCCATCCGGTTGGCGTCGCGAAGATCTGCGCAGGGATGCGCCTCGACACCGAGACGATCTGCGCGGCCCTGCTGCACGACACGGTCGAGGACACGTCCGCCTCGCTCGACGACGTGCGCGAGCACTTCGGCGACGACGTCGCCCAACTCGTGGACGGGGTCACGAAGCTGACCGGCATCACGTTCCAGAGCCGCGACGAGCAACAGGCGGAGAACTACCGGAAGATGATGGTGGCGATGGCCACCGACATCAGGGTGATCCTGATCAAGCTGGCCGACCGCCTGCACAACATGCGGACGCTGGACGCGCTCGCGAAGCAGAAGCAGATCGACAAGGCGAAGGAGACGCTCGACATCTTCGCCCCGTTAGCGCACCGCCTCGGCATCCACTCCATCAAGTGGGAGCTGGAGGATCTCGCGTTCTCGTCCCTGCACCCGCGCAAGTACAGCGAGATCAAGTCGCTGGTCAACCAGCAGCGCGAGGAGCGCGAGGGCTACGTCGAGCGCGCCGGCGGGTACCTCACGCAGGAGCTGGAGGCGGTCGGCATCAAGGCAGAGGTTTCCGGACGCGCGAAGCACTTCTACTCCATCTATTCCAAGATGACCAAGAAGGGCCGCGAGTTCAACGAGATCTACGACCTCACCGCGATGCGCGTGATCGTCGACTCGGTGAAGGACTGCTACGGGGCGATCGGGATCATCCACTCGCTGTGGAAGCCGCTCCCCGGCCGCTTCAAGGACTACGTCGCGATGCCCAAGTTCAACCTCTATCAGGCATTGCACACGACCGTGATTGGCCCCGAGGGACGTCCGCTGGAGATCCAGATCCGGACGCGCAAGATGCACTACACGGCCGAGTTCGGCGTTGCGGCGCACTGGATCTATAAGGACGGTTCGTCTGTAAGCAGACGAACCGGAAGGAAGAAGGACGGGCGCCCCGACGAGGTGAACGGTGACTCGGCCGACGCCACGGAGACCGGCGCCGCGAAGCCCGCGTGGCTGCGTCATCTGCTCGACTGGCAGCAGGAGCTCCAGGACCCGAAGGAGTTCATGGAGACCCTCAAGATCGACCTCTTCGAGGACGAGGTGTTCGTGTTCACGCCGAAGGGCGAGGTCAAGTCGTTGGCAGCGGGCTCGACGCCGCTCGACTTCGCCTACGCGGTGCACACCGACGTCGGCCACCGCTGCGTGGGCGCGAAGGTGAACGGCAAGATCACGCCGCTCCACTACCGCCTCGAGTCGGGCGACATCGTCGAGATCCTCACCTCCAAACAGGACCGCGGGCCGTCGCGCGACTGGCTGTCGCTGGTGCGCACGACCCGCGCGCGCAACAAGATCCGTGCCTGGTTCACGAAGGAGCGCCGCGAGGACGCCGAGCACCGGGGCCGCGAGCTGCTCCAGGACACGCTGCGCAAGCAGGGCCTGCCGGCGCAGAAGATCACCGGATCGCCGCTGCTCGCCGACGTGATCCGCGAGATGGGCTTTCGCAAGGCCGACGACTTCTACATCGCCCTGGGCCAGGCAAAGGTGTCGGCTCGCGTGGTCGTCAACAAGGTGCTGCAGCGTCTCAAGCAGGGCGAGGCGGCGGTCCAGGAGCAACCCGGCGAAGGCCTCGTGCGCGGCAAGGAGGAGCGCGCCCGCCCGGAGGGGACGGCATCGCGCTACGGCATCCGCGTGGAGGGCATCGACGACGTCATGGTGCGCCTCGCGAAGTGCTGCCGCCCGGTCCCGGGCGACGAGATCGTGGGCTACATCTCACTGGGCCGCGGCATCACGATCCACCGCGAGGACTGCAAGAACGTCGCGAACCTGAGAAAGCAGAAGGAACGCTTCACCGACGTGCTCTGGGACGGAGACAACGAGACCGGGTTCCGCGTGGAGCTGCAGGTCGACGGGTGGGATCGCACGCGCCTGCTGGAGGACCTGTCGCGGACTTTCGCCGAGGCGGGCATCAACATCCTCGAAGCGCGCTGCACGGTCGACCACCCGATGGTGAAGAACCGCTTCGTCGTCGAGGTCTCCGATACGGTCACGCTGAAGAACTGCATCAGCCGTTTGAGAAACGTCGACTCGGTGTTCGACGCCTACCGAGTCACGCCCGGCTAGCGGTTAGGCGATCACCAGCAGCGAGCCCGGCGCCGCGTCGTAGACGGCTTCGGGGCTCTCGCCGATGTAATCGCCGTCGACTTCCAGCGGCAGTGCCCTGCCGTCGAGCGAGCGGATCGTGGCATGCTGGATGCGGGGAAAGCTCGAGGCTTGGCGGTGGTGCGCGAGCCTTCCCGTGCGCGCGAACAACCGGTAGAGGATTCCCGGGGTGTCCAGGGCGAAGGACGCGCGCCGCATGACCGTCAGCGAGATCGTGCCGTCGTCCATGGCGATGTCCTCGCATACGCGCAGCGGAGTCGAACGGAAGAAGGTGTACGGATCGGAGTTCTGGACGATCGCGCTCAGCCCGGCAACCCGGAACGCGGTGTCTCCGGCGCCTGCTCCCGATGACCCGGCTTCGACCTCCAAGATCGGCGGCTGCCCGCGATAGTCGCGGAAGTAGCTGCGCAGCGCCGCATACGTGAACGTCGCGTCGCCGCCGCGCGCCTTCAGGCGCGGATGGGCGTCCACCCAGCGCGTCACGTCGGCGTCGATCCCGACGCCGCTGGAAAAGATGAAGTGGCGTCCGTTGACCCGGCCCATGTCGATCCGCCGGGGCTGGAGCTCGTCGGCGAGCTGCAGCAGGTGCTCGGTGGCGTCCACGACGTCGGTCGGGATGCCGATCATCCGGCACACGACGTTCGTGGAGCCGCCGGGCAGCACGGACAGCGGCACGTTGGAGCCGGCCAGCCCGTTGGCCGCCTCGTTGAGGGTTCCGTCGCCGCCGAAGGAGACGACCAGGTCGAATCCCTCGCCCACGGCCTGCCGGGTCAGCTCGGTCGCATGGTTGGGGCGCTGGGTCTCGACCGCCTCGATGTCGTAGCGGCCGCGGAGGGCGTACACGACGAGGTTCTTGAGCCGGCCCGACACGGTCGTCGCGAACGGGTTCACGATCAGCAGCATCCGCGGCTTGGTCCCCGCAGGGATCTCGCGCGGTTCCGCGTCGGCGATGCCGGGGGGCTCGGTGATCGTGGGTTGCATCACTGGACCATCACTGTCTACAAGTACCCGGAACGGGCGGGGAAAGATACCTGTCGCTCAAGTCGCCTCGAAATGCGCGATGCCGCCCTGCTCCACCTCGCGCACCCGGCCCTCGTTCAGCAGCAGGTCCACGTGGCCCAGCACCTCGGACAGCGTCAGGTAGGCCTGCGTGACGGCGATGTCGCCGAAGATCGCCTGGGTGAGGTCGTACCCGGTGCGCGGCCGCTCGATGATCAGGTCGTGGATCTTGTCCGCGCGGCGGCGGTGGAACTCGAACCGCTCGTCGATCAGCGCCACGTGATCCGTGATGGGCTCGCCGTGGCCCGAGAGCACGATCTCGGCAGGCAGCTCCCGCGTCCGGCGCAGCGACTCGAGGTATGTGACGAGTGCCTGTGGGCGCCGCGCGGGGTCGGTGGCCTCGCGGTCGTCCAGGGGCCGGCTGATCAGGGGGTTGGACGAGATGTGCTTGATCAGGTGGTCCGCCGCGACCAGGATCCGGCGCTGCTCGTCCCAGAAGACCGTGTCGGACGGGGAGTGGCCGGGCCGGTGCAGGACCTCGAGCGTGCGGTCGCGCAGCGTGAGCCGCTCGCCGTCGCGCAGCGGGCGCGTGACCTTCGCCTTCGAGCCCCACGCGCGAAACGCCGAAGACACCGTCTGGAGCGCGCGCACGATCTCGTCCGGGATGCCGTTGCGGCGCATCACCCCCCCGGCGAACTGATCGTCGCGGGCGGCGTCCTCGCCGTAGTGCTCGACGAAGTGGGCGAGCTTGTCGATCGCGGCGACTTCCGCCCCCGAGTGGGAAACGATGATGTCGACGAGGCCGAGGTGGTCGATGTGCTGGTGGGTCAGCACGACCAGCTCGATGTCCTCCAGCGAGCGACCGTGCTCGGCCAGCTGGTGCTGCAGCTCATCAAGTGCGCGGCCCGAGTTTGGACCCGAGTCGACCAGGGTGAGCGGGTCGTCGTCGATCAGGTATGTGTTGACCCGGCCCACCGCGAACGGGGTCGGGATCCGCAGCAGATGGATGCCGGCGGCCGCTGCCCGGGCGAGGGCGGCCTCGGCGGTGAGCGGCTCGGTCAAGTACTCATGAGCGGATCTGCGCCAGCACCTCGGCGGTGTGGGCGTCCAGCTCCTCCTTGCTGAAGGCCTCGAGGTTCAGGCGGAGCAGCGGCTCCGTGTTCGAGGGCCGCACGTTGAAGTGCCAGCTGCCGCAGTCCACCGAAACGCCGTCGAGCCAGGTCACCTCGTGGTCGGAGTAGCGGGCGGCGATCTCCTGAATCTTCTTCTCGGGGTCGCCGACCGTCGAGTTGATCTCGCCGGAGATGAAGTACTTCTCGCGAAGGGGGCGCAGCAGCTCCGACATGGTCTTGCCGCGCACGGATAGCAGCTCCATCACGAGCAGCGCCGGGATCACCCCGGAGTCCGCGCACCAGAAATCGCGGAAGTAGTAGTGGCCCGAGACCTCGCCGCCGAAGGCGGCGTCCTGCTCCCGCATGCGGGCCTTGAAGAATGCGTGGCCGACGCGGTTCACCACCGCGTGCCCGCCCAGATGCTCGACCGTATCGGGCACCGCCCGGCTGGCGCGCACGTCGTAGATGATCGTGGCGCCCGGCTCCTTGGCGAGGATCGCCTCGGCCAGCAGTGCGGTGAGGAAGTCGCCCGGCACGAACTCGCCGAGGTCGTCGATGAAGAAGCAGCGGTCCGCATCGCCGTCCCATGCGATTCCCAGCTCGGCCTTGCGATCGAGCACCGTGTCGATGATCAGCCTGCGGTTCTGCTCGAGCAGGGGGTTGGGCTCGTGGCCGGGGAACTCGCCGTCGGGTTCGAAGTAGAGCCGCTCGCCGCGGATCGGGAAGGAGTCGATCAACGGGCCGATCATGGCGCCGGCCATGCCGTTCCCGCCGTCCAGCACGATCGGCATCGGGCGGATCGCGTCCGGCCGGATGAAGTCGAGCACGTAGCGGCGGAACTCCTCGTAGACGTCGGCCCGCTCGATCGTGCCGGTGCCGTTCGGCACAGGGAACTCGCCCTCCTCGACGACGCGCTGCACGTCCGGGATGCCGCGATCGCCCGACAGCGGCAGGGCGCCCTCCCGCACGAGCTTGAAGCCGGCCCACTGCTTGGGGTTGTGGGAGGCGGTCACCGACACGCCGCCGTCCAACGCTCGCGATCCCACCGTGTAATAGACCATCTCGGTCCCGACCATCCCGATGTCGAGCACGTCGCAGCGCTCGTCGGTCAGACCGCGCGCGAAGCTCGCGGCCAGGGAGGGGGAGTGGAGGCGCATGTCGTGACCCACAGCCACGCGCAGCGTGCGGTCGCCGGCGTCGCGCAGATCGCGCAGCACGCGCGCGAACCCGCGGCCGACACGGTAGGCAACGTGCTCGTCGATCTGGTCCGGATAGGTGCCGCGCACGTCATAGGCCTTGAAGATTTCGGCGGAGACCTCGGTCACGCCGCCTCCTGCGCATGGAAGGCGTCGCGCAGCCTGCCCCACGAGTCCGCCAGTACCTCGGGCAGCACGAGCGTGTCGCCCACGACGGGCATGAAGTTCGTATCACCCTTCCAGCGGGGCACGATGTGCTGGTGCACGTGGCCGGCGAAACCGGCTCCCGCCACCTCCCCGAGGTTCATGCCGACGTTGAACCCCTCCGGCCCATAGACCTGCTTCACCGCGCCAAGTGAGCGCTGTGTGAGCGACATCAGCTCGGCGGCGGCCTCGCCGTCGAGCTCGCGCAGGTCGGACACGTGGCCATAGGGAGCGACCATCAGGTGCCCGGTGGCATAGGGGAAGGCGTTCAGGATCACGTAGCAGCTACTCCCGCGATGGGCGATCAGGGCGCGCTGATCGTCGCCCATGGCGGGGCGGGTACAGAAGATGCACTCGTCGGGTCTGTCGCCTTTCAGGTACTGCAGCCGCCAGGGAGCCCATAGTCGATGGTTGGCCAACGGGCTCGCATCCTACGAGAACGGCCGCGGCTGGCATTCGACCTCGCGGTTTGCTTTAATCCCCGGTCACATAAGCAAGCATCCAGAGGGGTGGAGGGACTGGCCCATTGAAGCCCCGGCAACCATTCCGAGCGCGAGCTCGAGAAACGGTGCCAATTCCAGCAGGCTCCAAGTTAAGGCCTGGGAGATGTGGACGAGAGCTCCTCGACGGAACCTCTGCCACACCCGGGCAGAGGTTTTTTTCGTTGAAGGAGACTAGATGCCGGCTGTAGCACTGAAATGCAAAGAGTGTCGGGAGGAGTACGAGCTCGGGGCGAGCTATGTCTGCGAGCACTGCTTCGGGCCGCTCGAGGTGAGCTACGACTATTCCGGGCTGGATGACCCGGCCGCGCTGCGGCGCAAGATCCAGGCGGGGCCGCCGTCGATCTGGCGCTACTGCGACTTCCTGCCGTTCGACCGCCGCCCCCGGACCGGGCTGGACGCCGGCTTCACGCCGCTGATCAGGTCGGAGCGACTCGCCGAGCGTCTCGGCGTGGGTGAGGTCTGGGTCAAGAACGACGCGGCCAACCCGACGCACTCGTTCAAGGACCGCGTCGTGAACGTGGCGATCGCCAAGGCCAAGGAGCTGGGTTTCGAGACCGTCGCGTGCGCGTCGACAGGCAACCTCGCGAACGCCGTGGCCGCGCATGCTGCCGCTGCGGGCCTCGACTCGTACGTCTTCGTGCCGGCCGACCTGGAGGAGCAGAAGATCCTCGCGACCGGCGTTTACGGCACGCGGCTCGTTGCCGTCAAGGGCAACTACGACGATGTGAACCGGCTCTGTACCGAGTTGTCGGGCGAGCATCCGTGGGCGTTCGTGAACGTGAACCTGCGGCCCTACTACGCCGAGGGATCGAAGACGCTCGCGTTCGAGGTCGCGGAGCAGCTCGGCTTCGAGCTTCCGGACCACATCGTGTGCCCGGTGGCCTCGGGGTCGCTGTTCACGAAGATCGCGCGCGGCTTCGAGGAGTGGCTGGAGCTGGGCATCCTCGAAGGATCCCTGCCCGCCTTCCACGGCGCGCAGGCGGAGGGCTGCAGCCCTGTCGCCCAGGCGTTCGCGGACGGTCACGAGATCTGCCGGCCGGTGCGGCCCGACACGATCGCCCGCTCGCTTGCAATCGGCAATCCGGCCGACGGCGTTTTCGCGCTCGAGGTGGCGCGGCGCACCGGTGGCTCGATCGACTCGGTCACCGACGCGGAGATCGTGGACGGCATCCGCCTGCTGGCCGCAACGACGGGCATCTTCACCGAGACGGCAGGTGGCGTGACGACCGCGGTGCTGGCCAAGCTCGCCGAGCGCGGCGACCTCGGCCCGTCCGATCGCGTCGTGATCTACAACACGGGCGAGGGTCTGAAGACCCTCGATGCCGTGCGCGACGTGGTGTCCACATATGACGTGGAGCCGACTCTCGCCAGCTTCACCGAGACGGTCCCGATCACCGCGGTGGAGCCGGTTTAGTTGGCGGTGACGGTCAAGATCCCGGCGCAGCTGCGGGCGCTGACCGGCAACGAGTCCGAGGCCGAGGTGGAGGCCGGCTCTGTCGGGGACGCGCTCGACGCCGTGTACTCGCGTTACCAAGGGTTGCGCGATCGCATCACCGAGAACGGCGAGCTGCGGCGGTTCGTGAACGTGTACGTCGGCGGCGAGGACATCCGCTTCGGCAAAGGGCTCGACACCCCGGTCGCCGACGGCGACGAGATCACGATCCTGCCCGCCGTGGCGGGTGGGTAGCGCTCCCGCGCAGCAGTAGAGTCAGCGTTCCAGTATGGACGCGCTCGACCGACTGCTCCCGACGCACGAGTTCTCCGACACGGTCAGTGTCGACACGTCCGCCGACGCAGAGCGTGCGCTGCGCGCGGCGCGCGCAGTGTCGGCCCGCGAGATGCCGCTCTCGTTGGCGCTCCTGACGGTGCGCGCGGTGCCGCTGATGCTCGCGCGTCGCCGGCTGCTCGTGCCGCGCGGCCCGCTGTGGGACGAGCTGATGCGCACCGCGGGGTTCGCGGCCTTCGCGGACGAGCCCGGGCGGCCGCTCGTGATGGGCTACATCGGCCGGCCCTGGAAGCCGACGGCGAGCGGCGCGCCGCTGCGCACCCGGGCCGAGTTCGTCGCCTGGTCCCAGCCGGGCTGGGCAAAGGTTGCGACTGCGTTCTGGGCGGAGCCCGACGGGTCGGGGACCCGCCTGGTCACGGAGACGCGCATTCACCTGACCGACGACGCGGCCCGCCGCGCGTTCTCACGCTACTGGCGCGTTGCGCACTTCGGCAGCGTGCTGCTGCGCCGTGACTGGCTGCGCGCGGCCAAGCGGCGGGCGGAGGCGGCTTAGGCCAGATCAGGCGGGCGCGTCGCCTTGCGCAGCGCGGCGGGCGAGCGCACTCACAGCCACCCGCGCCGGCGGAAGAAGGCGACCATCGCGACCAGTACCCCGATCATCACGCTGCTGATGATCCAGAACGCGGTCTGGTCACCTTCGCCGGGAACGCCCACGTTCATTCCCCAGAGGCTGGCGAGGAAGGTCAGCGGCAGCACGATCACGCTGATCGACGTCAGCACCCGCAGGATGTCGTTCACGCGGTGTGAGATCACCGACTCGTTCGTGTCCTCGAGCGCCTCCACGACTTCCTTGTAGTTCTCGAGCATGTCCCAGATGCGCTCGGACGCGTCCACGATGTCGTCGAAGTAGACCTCCAGCTCCTCGCGCATGTAACGCTGCTTGGTGCGCTCGAGGTCGCGCAGCACGGTGCGCTGCGGGCGGATGATCTTGCGGAAGTTGATGATCTCCTGCTTCACGTTGGAGATGTCGCGCACGATCTCCTCGCCGCGACCGATGAAGATGTCCTCCTCGAGCGTCTCCAGCTTGTTTCCGATCTTCCGCAGCATCGGGAAGCAATAGTCGAAGGACTGGTCGACGATCTGGTAGAGCAGGTAGCCGGTCCCGTTGGAGAAGTACTGATCGCGCACCTCATCGTTGGTGCGGCAGCGCTCGAACAGGTACTCGACCGGCTTCAGAGGCTGGTTCGGAAGGGTGATGATGTAGTCCGGCCCGACGAACAGGTCCAGCTCGCCCGCGTTCAGCCGCCCGACCTGCTTGTCGAAGATCGGGAAGTGCAGGACGATGAACAGGTAGTCCGGGTACTCGTCGATCTTCGGCCGCTGGTTGCGGGACATGACGTCCTCGAGGTCCAGCGGGTGAAAGGCGAACTGCTCCGCCAGCCATGCGCGCTCCAGGGGGCCGGGCTCCTCGATGTGAATCCACCGGATCCCGGCGTGCGAGACCTGCTCTACGTGCGGCTGGGTGCGCTCCTGCGAGGGGGCGGCGGCGGCGCCGTGGCGCCGCGCACGTGTCCTGCGTGGCAGTCGTGGTCGGAAGGCGATCGGCATTGGAGCGGGTCTTCGGCGGCCGTCATCAGGGTTACCGGGGGAAAGCGCGATCGATTGTAAACCGCGGCTTGCGGGTCCACTCACCTCCGGGAGGGAGCAAAGTCGTCGGGCCCGATCAGGTCCAGCGCGAGCGCCTGCGCCAGCAGGTCGGCCTCGAAGCAGATGTTGCTGCGCACGACCGCTTCGTAGAAGGCAACCATCTCCAGACGGGCTCCCGACAGCGCGTCGTCCACGCGCGCGGCGTCGCCGGCGCTGATGTCGCGGACCGTGCGCGCATCGCACTCCGGGCAGCGCAGCCGCAGCGTCAGCGCGCCACCACCACGCTCGCGCCAGGCCTCCAGTTGCAGCAGGTCGGATGCGCAGGCGTTGCAGACCGGCGGCATGCGCTCGCGCAGCGCAAGCGGATATGTCTTGTCGGCCGACTCGTCGTCCATGGCGCGATCCGGATGAACGCTACGGGCGGCGGCTGACGTAACGGGCCGGGAGGGTGTGTCAGGCTTTGGCTGTGGAAGCCACCACGCTCCCCACGAGCCGCCGCCCCTGGGGTCGCTGGGCTGCGTTCGGCGCGGCGCTGCTCTTCCTCGCGTTGCTCGTATATGGGCTGGCGGCGAAGGGCACCAGCGATGAGATCGACTCGGCCCTGGCCGAGGGCCGCGCGCCGCGTGCGCCCGGTTTCACGCTCGAGGTGCTGGAGCGCGGTTCGGTGCCCGCCCGCCTGGAACGGATGCTGGGAGCCGCGATGTCCGACGGCAAGCTGTCGGTATCCGAGCTCCTGGGCACCCCGGTGGTGCTCAACCTGTGGGCCTCGTGGTGTACGCCCTGCGAGGAGGAGTCCCCGCGGCTGCGCGAGGGCTGGGAGCGCTTTGGGCCGCGTGGCATCGCGTTCCTCGGGGTGAACATCCAGGACCTGCGCGGCGATGCGCGGGCGTTCAGCGACAGATTCGGCCTCACCTATCCGAGCGTCCGGGACGCCCGCCGCGGCGTCGCCGACGACTATGGCGCGACCGGGATTCCGGAAACGTTCTTCGTGGACGCCCGCGGCCGGGTGGTGGGCCACGTGATCGGGGTCGTGTCGGCCTCCCAGCTGGCCGCTGGGGTACGGGCGGCCCTCGCGGGCCGGGTCGCGGGGACGGTGTCCGGTGGTCGCAGCTTCGAGGTGCGATGAATCCGCGGCGCGCCGGCCGTCTGTTTCATGACAGTTCCCTTGCAGGCCCGAGGTTCTTGCGTAAGTAACATCCTTTGTGTCGAATGAAGGAAGGACATGGCTAGATCGATCTGGAGAGGCGCGATCAGCTTCGGGCTCGTGAACGTGCCCGTGAAGCTCTACAGCGCCGTTTCGAAGAAGACCGTCCGGTTCAACCAGCTGCACGACGCAGACGGGGTGCGGATCCAGCAGAAGCGCGTCTGCCCTGCCGACGGCGAAGAGGTTCCCTACGACAACATCGTCAAGGGATATGAGATCGCACCGGACAAGTACGTGATCATCACGCCCGAGGAGCTGGAGGCGCTCGATCCCAAGAAGACCCGCACGATCGACATCGAGGACTTCGTCGACCTGGACGAGATCGACCCGCTCTACTACGAGCACCCGTATTACCTGGTGCCCGACACCGGTGCGTCCAAGGCCTACCGCCTGCTGCTCGACGCGCTGCGCGAGACCAACAAGGTGGCGATCGCGCGGGTGGTGCTGCGCTCCAAGGAGTACCTGACCGCGATCAGGCCGGCGGGCGAGGTGCTGACCATGGAGACGATGCTGTTCGCCGACGAGCTCGTGCCGTCGGATCGGCTGGACGAGCTGCCGGACGACGACACGCGCGCCACGGACCGCGAGTTGGCGATGGCACGCCAGCTGATCGAGTCGCAGGCGACGGAGTTCGACCCCTCCAAGTACCGCGACGAGTATCGCGAGCGGGTACTGGATCTGATCGAGCGCAAGGCGGCCGGTGAGGACATCTCCGTGCAGCCCGACCTGGAGGAGCCGACCGAGGTCCCGGACCTGATGGCCGCGCTCGAGGCAAGCCTGGCCGCCGCCACGGGGCCCAACGGCGCCCCGTCGAAGTCGAAGAAGCCGGCCGCAAAGAAGAGCGCCGCGAAGAAGCCGGCCGCGAAGAAGCCGGCGGCGCAGAAACCGGCGGCGAAGAAGCCCGCCGCGCGCACGAAGCGCGCGAAGGCCGGCTCCCGCTCCTAGCGGCGGTCTTCGCCCAGCGCGCGCCGCAGCGCGAGCGCGTTGCGCACGGCGTACGTCTCCCAGTCGTTGTTGAAGTAGGCGTACACGTCGACGGAGCGGCGCCACCGTGCGATGCGGCGCGCCCAGGTCTCCAGCTCGGTCTTGGAGTAGTTGCCGCCGCGCCCACGGCCTCCGTGGTGAAACCGCACGAAGGTCCAGTCGGCTGTCAGCTCGTGGGGCTGGAACGGGCGCTCCGGGTGATCGCCGATCACGAGCGCGCTCCCCGCCTGCCGCAGCACGGAGTAGACGTCGTCGTTGAACCAGCTCGGGTGCCGGAACTCGAAGCAGTGCATGCCGTCCGGCAGCTGGTCCAACGCCGCCTGCAACCGTGCCAGGTCACAGCGGAAGTTCGCGGGCAGCTGCCACAGCACGGGGCCGAGCTTGCCGGCGTCGATCAAGGGCTCGATGCGCTCGTGGAACCGCTGCCAGCCCTCGGCGACGGTCCCGAGCCGCTTGACGTGCGTGAGGTAACGGCTGGCCTTGACGGCGAATACGAAGTCCGGCGGCGTCTGCTTCGCCCAGTGCTCGACCGCGGTCCGCTGGGGCAGCCGGTAGAAGGTGTTGTTGACCTCGACCGTGCGGAAGCGCTGCGCATAGTGCTCGAGCCACAGGCGCGCGGGCAGCCCCTTGGGGTAGAAGGACTCGCGCCAGGCAGGGTAGTTCCAGCCCGAGCAGCCGACGAGCAGCCCGTGGGGCCGAGCCGCGCGTGCCGCGGGCGCCATCACCGGGGCGCGGACGTGCGCGGGTTTGGCGCGCGCCGCCGCTGCGGTACACAGGGAGGGCGATGACTGCTCCGGCCGCGCTCCTGGACGTCGACGGGACCCTCGTCGACACCAACTACCACCACGCCGTCGCCTGGTACCGCGCCTTTCGCCGGCAGGGCGTGGTGCTGCCGCTGTGGCGCATCCACCGCCACATGGGCATGGGAGGGGACCAGCTCGTCGCCGCCCTGTGCGACGCCGAGACCGACCGCCGCGTGGGAGACGCGGTGCGCGCCGCCGAGCAGGACCTGTACATGGAGCTGATCGACGAGGTCGAGCCGCTGCCACGGGCGCGTGAGCTGCTGGAGGTGCTCGCGGCGCGTGGCCATGCGGTCGTGCTCGTGAGCTCGGCGAAGAGCCACGAGGTGGAACGCTACCTGGAGCTGCTCGACGCCCGCGCGCTCGTGCAGGCCTGGACCACGTCTGCCGACGTGGAGCGCACCAAGCCGCACCCGGACCTGGTGGGCGCGGCGCAGCGCAAGGCCGGGGCCGAGCGGGCCGTGATGCTGGGCGACTCGACCTGGGACTGCATCGCGGCGGCGCGCTGCGGGCTGCCCACCGTGGCGCTGCTCACCGGCGGTTTCTCCGAGCAGGAGCTGCGGGCGGCCGGCGCGGCCTGCGTGTACGAGTCGATCGGCGACCTGATCGAGCGGCTCGCCGAGACGCCGCTGGCCCGCGCCTGAGCCACGTCACGGTGTCAGATGGCCATGTTTTGCGCCACGCTGCCGGGGTAACCGTTCCAGCATGGCCACCCGACCCACCGACGACCGCCCCGCGGGCGGCGCCAAGCGTGTGCTCGTGCTCGCCAACGAGGCCGTCGGCGGAGAGCGGCTGGTCGAGGAGATCGCCGCGCGCGTCGGGGACTCCGGCAGCGCGACGGTGAGGATCGTCTCACCGGCGCTGGTGGCCTCCCCGCTGGACCTGGCCGCCGGCGACGTCGACGACGAGATCGAGGCCGCACGGCTGCGCCTCGGGGCCTCGATCGACGCGCTGCGCCGGCAGGGCATCGAGGCCGGCGGAGAGGTGGGGGAGGCCGAGCCCGCGCTCGCCCTGCGGGACGCGCTCGTCAAGTTCCCGGCCGACGACGTGATCGTGATCGCCCACCCCGAGGAGTCCGCCACGTGGCTGGAGCAGGGCCTGCTCGAGGACGTGCGGCGCGACCTGACGGTGCCGATCACGTACGTCGAGGCCGAATCCGGCCCCGCCGGCACGGCGGTCAAGGACGTGCGCGAGGTGCGGCCCGCGGGTCGTGAGCACGCCGCCCGGCGCCGCGCCGAGGAGGCCGCCACGGACTACCTGCCGCCGATGCCGCGCCGCGACCGCGTCGCACTCGCGCTGGGCCCGCTCGGCACGGTCGCGCTGTGGTTGCTGGCCTCGGACTGCCAGGGCCGGCTCGCGCACGACTTCGGCGGATTGGACGCCGGCTGCGTCGCCGTCACGCTGCTCGCCGTCGTCGGCCTGGTCGTGACGGCCATCCACGTCCCCGCGCTGCTACTGCTGCGCAGCGGCCGGGCCACCAGCAAGGGCCTGGCCGACTTCATGTCGCTGACCATCCTGGCCTACTTCCCGGCGGCGCTGGTCGCCGGCGTGATCGTCGCGGCGGTCGTCTGATGGGCGACGACGGCGGCCGGACCTCCCCCGAGCCGGCGGAGTCGCGCGAGCCGCCCGCCGGCAGCCAGAACCGCGAGCGCGAGGGACCTGGGTCCGGCACCGAGCACGAGCAGCCCGACGTGCCCGGCAAGGACGTGTCGCCCGACCCGCTGCCGCCTGCGCGGGACGACCGGCGCACCGATCGGGAGGCCGACGAGTCCTTTCCGGCCAGCGATCCCCCGGCCAACTACTAGCTAGTTTCGCCCCCAGAAAGAGGAAAGCGCCCGCCGGGAGGACAGACGCTTTCCAAGAGGTGCCTTGCCGCTGGCTGGCAAGGGTTCTACTTTGGAGGTGCTTCCGTTATCGCCTCGAAACCCGGTTCCTAAACCCGCTGCGGGGAAAGTTTTCTCCGGGTCGGGCCTGGCGCCTGGCTATGATCCGCCGCGATGGCCCTCCTGATCATCTTCGTCGGGTTCACGACCGTCACAGCAGCCGCGATCGGCGGGGCCGTGGCCGCCGGTACGACGACCGCCGTGCTGGGGGCCCTGGGGCTGCATCTGGTCGGCTCGGTGATCGTGATCGGCGCGACCCTGGCCGCGCTCGGGCCCGACGGCAGCGACTGACAGCGGAAGATCGTCTAGCGCCCGCGGCGGCGTGTGTGGATCCACTCGTTGACGATCCACCAGGCAAACGTCGCCGCCACCACGAACCAGCCGATCAGCAGCAGCGTTTGGGAGAACGACGCCATGCTCCGAGGCTAGCTGCGATCCACGCGAGCGGCAAGCGTTTTGGTGCCGCCGCTGACACCGTTTAGGATTCCGGCCGAGGGGTTCCTTTGACCGAGACGCTCACCGCCCATCGCACCTGTCCGCTGTGCGAGGCGACGTGCGGGCTCGAGCTGACGCTGGAGGACGGCGCCATCACGTCCATCCGGGGTGACGCGGACGACGTCTTCAGCCACGGATTCATCTGCCCCAAGGGCTTCGCGCTGAAGGCCCTGCACGAGGATCCGGACCGGATCCGATCCCCGCTGATCCGTACGCCGGCGGGCTTCGAGGAAGCGTCGTGGGACGAGGCGTTCGCCGAGATCGACCGGCGCCTGGGACCGTTGCTGGCAGAGCACGGTCGCGACGCGGCCGCCGTCTATCTGGGCAACCCGAACGCCCACAACCTGGACGCGCTGATCTACGGGCGGGCGTTGGTGAAGGCGCTCGGCACGCGCAACGTCTACTCGGCCACGACGGTCGATCAGATGCCGAAGCACGTCTCGGCGGGGCTGATGTTCGGCACCGCGCTCAGCATCCCGATCCCGGACGTCGATCGCACCGGCCATCTGCTGATGCTGGGCGCCAATCCCCTGGCGTCGAACGGCAGCCTGCTGACCGCGCCCGACATGCGCGGGCGCTTGCGCGGCATCCGCGAACGGGGCGGGAAGGTGGTCGTGATCGACCCCCGCCGCAGTCGTACCGCCGAGCATGCCGACGAGCACCACTTCATCCGGCCCGGGACCGACGCTCACCTGCTGCTGGGCATCCTCAATGTGGTCGTCGGGGAAGACCTGACCGATCTCGGCACGGTCGCCGCGCATGTCGACGGGCTGGAGGAGGTGCAGGCGCTGGCGCGCGAGTTCCCGCCCGAGGTGGCGTCACAGGCGTGCGGTATCGACGCAGCGGAGATCCGCCGGATGGCACGCGAGTTGGCCGGCGCCGAGCGCGCCGCGGTCTATGGGCGGATCGGCACGTGCACGCAGGAGTTCGGCACCCTTGCGAGCTGGCTGGTCGACGTGCTGAACGTCGTCACCGGCAACCTCGATCGCCCCGGCGGGGCGATGTTCACGAAGGCGGCAGCGGGCTCCTCCAACACGCGCGGCACGCCGGGGCAGGGCAAGGGCATGCAGGTCGGGCGCTGGCACACCCGGGTGCGCGGCCTGCCCGAGGCACTCGGCGAGCTGCCCGTGGCGGGCCTCGCGGAGGAGATCGACACCCCGGGAGACGGCCAGGTGCGCGTGCTCTTCACGCTCGCGGGCAACCCCGTCGTGAGCACGCCGAACGCGGGTCGCATGCGCCGTGCGCTCGAGGGCCTGGACCTGATGGTGAGCCTCGACATCTACGTGAACGAGACCACGCGCCACGCCGACGTGATCCTGCCGGCGCCGTCGCCGCTCTACCGCTCGCATTACGACCTGGCGCTCTACCAGCTCGCGGCGCGCAACATCGCGAACTACTCACCGGCCGTGCTCGACCTGGACGGCTCCCAGTTGGCGGAGTGGCAGACGCTGCTGCGCCTTGCCGGGATCGCCGCGGGCCAGGGCCCGGACGCCGACCTCGACGCCTTCGACGACCTCGTGCTCGGCGGTCTGGTCGCGCGTGACATTCAGGCTCCGGGATCG
The DNA here is from genome assembly GCA_963816975.1 of uncultured Solirubrobacterales bacterium. Classification (GTDB taxonomy): domain Bacteria; phylum Actinomycetota; class Thermoleophilia; order Solirubrobacterales; family JBBDJG01; genus DASRIA01. The sequence goes on from CAWFMD010000005.1 coordinate 163,498, forward strand.
CCGCTCGCAGGCCGCGATGCCCAGGAGCTGATCGCGGCGCTCGAGCCGCGTCGCGGGCCGGAGCGGGTGCTGGACTGGATGCTGCGTGTGGGGCCGTACGGCGACCGCTTCGGTGACGATCCGGGTGGGTTGACGCTCGCGCAGCTCGAAGCCGCGCCGCACGGGATCGACTTCGGACCGCTGCAGCCCCGCATCCCTGAGGTCCTGCGCACGGCCAGCGGGAAGATCGAGCTGGCGCCGGAGCCGATCGTGGCCGACCTCGACCGGCTGCGGGCATCGCTGGCCCGCCACCGCAACGGCGACATCGTGCTGATCGGCCGGCGGCAGCTGCGCTCGAACAACTCCTGGATGCACAACGTGCCGAACCTGGTGCGGGGCAAGGACCGCTGCACCGTGCACGTGCACCCGCAGGATGCAGAGCGCCTCGGCCTCACCGACGGCGGCCTTGCCAGCGTGACCTCCGGGCGGGGAGAGGTGGAGGTGACCGTCGAGGTGACCGACGCGATCATGCCGGGCGTGGTCAGCATCCCCCACGGCTGGGGCCACGACGATCCCGAGGCCCAGCTCGCGGTGGCGGCCGCCCATCCCGGCGCCAACAGCAACCTCCTGGCCGACGAGATGGCGGTCGACGTCCCCTCCGGCAACGCCGTCCTGAACGGCATCCCGGTGGAGCTCGCTCCGGTGCGGGCCGCCACGCCCGCGGCCGTCTGAACCCGCTGCGCTGACTGCCGGCGCGGTCGCTGTGCGCGACGCGCGCAGCAGGATTCGAACCTGCGACCTCTGGCTCCGGAGGCCAGCGCTCTATCCACTGAGCTATGCGCGCTCGCCGGCGATTCTAGATGGACCGCGCTTCGGCGATACTCGCGGCGTGTCGCAGGAGCACGTCGGGTTGGTGCGGCAGGGCCTCGCGGCCTTCAACCGCGGGGAGTGGACCGGTTCTCGTTGCTGCCGGCGCCGGACGCCTGAACTTTGGCGCCTGGGGTCCGCCATGCGGGCCCGAAACGCCATGGTTCGACTACCGAGCGGCCTGCGGCCTCATCCCGGGCCTTGCGCGGCACGCGCCGCCTCTTCCGCCTCTGCCGCGTCGTGGAACCACTGCATGCGGACCAGCTTGCCGTCGCGCACCGTCCACAGGTGCTGCTCGACGACGCTGACGCTTGCCCCGCTGTCGCGGCCGCGAGCGTGGAACACGGCGTGGACCAGGATGCGCTCACCCAGATCGACGAAGTCCTCCAACTGGTGGTGCTGTTCGGCGAACGACGCGTCGAGGTTCGCCAATGCCTGGCGAAATCCGTCGTGCCCGTGGCGGATCCCGGGATCGACGGCGTAGTCGGGGTTGACGAACTCGAACTCCGGATCGAGCACCGCGAGGACCTCTTCGTGCGCCGGTCTGTCCCAGGCCTCATACAGGCGGCGCAGCAGGCGGATGTTGTCGCTCTCCTGCCCGTGGGTCATCGCGGCGCATTATTGCGGGGCCGAGTCCGCGAATATAGGGGACATGGACCTCTCCGTCCTCTTTCTCGGCACCGCCGGCTCGATGCCGACCGTGCAGCGTGCGCCGGCGAGCCTGTTCGTGCGGCGCGGGGGCGAGCGCATCCTGGTCGACTGCGGCGAGGGCACACAGCGCCAGCTGTTGCGCAGCATCGGGCTGCCCGACATCGAGCACATCTTCCTGACGCACTACCACGCCGATCACTTCCTCGGGCTGCCCGGGATGCTGAAGACCTTCGGGCTGCGGGGGCGCACGGCGCCGCTCACCATCTACGGGCCGCGCGGGCTGCAGTCGCTGATGGCCGATCTGCGGCGGGTCTACGGCAAGCTCCCCTATGAGGTCCGCCTGGCTGAGCTCGAGCCCAGCCAGGCGGTGCCGTTCGACGGTTTCCAGGTGGGCGCCTACGGCGCCGTGCACCGCCTCGAGGCGCTCGGGTACGCGCTGTTCGAGGAGCAGCGGCCGGGGCGCTTCGACCTCGCCCGCGCGCGGGACCTGGGCGTGCCCGAAGGCCCCGCGTTCGGCCGCCTCCAACGCGGCGAGCCCGTCGAGGCGGGCGGACGCACGATCGCCCCGGACGAGGTGATCGGGGAGGCGCGCCCGGGGCGCACGCTGGTCTTCACCGGCGACACCGAGCCCTGCGACGCGACCGTTGCGGTTGCGACCGGCGCCCAGCTGCTGGTGCACGACAGCACGTTCGCGGAGGAGGAGTCCGCGCGGGCCCGCCAGACCGGCCATTCGACGGCGCGCCAGGCAGCCGAGGTGGCACGCGACGCCGGCGTCTCGCTGCTGGCGCTCACACACCTGTCGTCGCGCTATTTCGCTCCGGTGATCGAGCAGGAGGCGCGCGCGGTGTTCGAGCGCACGGTCGTGCCGCGCGACTTCGACGTGGTCGAGGTGCCCTATCCGGACTCCGGCCGCGAGCCGGAGCTGATCCGCTGGAAGGAATACAAGGAGCGTGCGGAAAAGGAAGCAGTCGCGCAGACTCCGTAGCCGGGCGGCGTCACGCGCCGTTGCTACACTCGCGCAGTCGGTTCCTTTAACCCGGTCCGGAGAGGCCAGGAAGGATCACGCTTGGAGAGCACGGGCATCGTCCTGGACAGGGACGACCTTCGTAGAGCGCTCGTACGCATCGCCCACGAGATCGTGGAGGGCAACGCCGATGGCGTCCCCCTGGCCCTCGTGGGGATCCACACCCGCGGCGCGCTGATGGCCCGCCGCCTGCGCGCCCTGATCGAAGAGCTCTCCGGCACTCCGGTTCCGCTGGGCGAGGTCGACATCACGTTCTACCGCGACGACGTCGGGTCGCGGCCGATCAGCGACGCGCCGGTCGTGCACTCCTCGCGAATCGACTTCCCGCTCGAGGGGACCACGGTGGTGCTGGTGGACGACGTGCTCTATACCGGGCGCACGGTGCGCGCGGCGATCGACTCGCTGTTCGACTACGGGCGACCGGACCGGGTACGGCTCGCCGTGCTGGTCGACCGCGGCCACCGCGAGCTGCCGATCCGCCCTGACTACGTCGGCAAGAACCTGCCGACCTCGCGGGACCAACGCGTGCACGTGCGCCTCGAAGAAAACGATGGCGTGGACGAGATCGAGATACGGCCGACAGTCGGTAAGCCGGCTGCCGGGTTTGCCGAGGGCTCGAGTTCCCTGACTACGGAGGCCGAATGAAGCACCTGCTGTCGATCGCCGACCTTTCCCGCTCCGACATCGAGCGCGTGATGACCGTCGCGGAGAGCTTCGCGGAAGTGGTGGAGCGCGACATCAAGAAGGTGCCGACCTTGCGCGGTCGGACCGTGGTGAACCTGTTCTACGAGGCGAGCACCCGGACCAGCTCCTCCTTCGAGCTGGCCGCGAAGCGGCTGTCGGCGGACGTGGTCAGCGTCCGCTCCTCGGGGTCGAGCGTCGACAAGGGAGAGTCCCTGCGGGACACGATCGCGACGCTGTCGGCCTACGACCCCGCGGCGATCGTGATCCGGGCGCCCTGGGCGGGTGCGGCCGACCTCGTCGCGCGCCAGACCTCGGCGTCGGTGGTGAATGCGGGCGACGGCAAGCACGAGCACCCGAGCCAGGCGCTGCTCGACGTGTTCACGCTGCGCCGTCGGCTGGGCTCGCTCGACGGAGCCTCGATCTGGATCGTGGGCGATGTCCTGCACAGCCGCGTGGCGCGCTCGAACATCCATGCCTTCACGCGCATGGGTGCGCAGGTCACGGTGTGCGGCCCGCCGACCCTGATCCCTCGCGGCGTGGAGAGCCTCGGATGCGATGTGCGCTACGACCTCGCCGAAGTGGCCGTCGCCGACGTCGTCTACGCGCTGCGGATGCAGAACGAGCGCATGGGTGACGCGGATTCGTTCGTGCCCTCGCTGCGCGAGTACATCTCCAACTACCAGATCGACAGCCGCCGGCTGCACCCGCGCCAGCTGCTGATGCACCCCGGACCGGTGAACCGCGGCGTCGAGCTGTCCGCGGAGGTGATCGAGTCGCCCCAGGCGCTGATCGTCGATCAGGTCGCCGCCGGGCTGGTCGTGCGGATGGCGATCCTCTACGAGCTGCTGACGGGCAGCGGCCGCGACGGCACCCCCACGGGTGTGCCCACGCCGCCCGTGGAGCAGCCCGCGTGAGCGCCGCCCGGTTCCCCCGTGTGCGGCTCTGTGCGCGGCCCGCCGATCCGGCGACGCTGCTGATCCGGGGCGCCCGCCTGCTCGACCCGCGCGCCGGCCTCGACGGCGCCCACGACCTGCTGATCCGCGACGGGGTGATCGCCGAGCTCGGCGCACCCGGCGCGCTCGACACCCCGCAGGGCGGCGAGCTGGTCGAGGGTGAGGGACAGGTCGTGCTCCCCGGCTTCGTCGACCCCCACGTGCATCTGCGGACGCCGGGGCGGGAGGACGAGGAGGATCTCGAGTCGGGGTCCCGCGCGGCCGCCGCGGGGGGCTTCTGCCGCATCCTCGCGATGCCGAACACCGAACCGGTCGTGGACTCCGCCTCCGTGCTGCGCTCCCTCCAGGAGCGGGCTTCGATGGAGGCCGTGGTGCCGGTCGGCTTCCTGGCCGCGATCACGAAGGGCCAGCGGGGCGCCGAGCTGACCGAGATGATGGAGCTGGCGCGCGAAGGCGCGGCCGGCTTCAGCGACGACGGGTTCCCGGTGGTCGACGCCCGCCGCCTGCGCCAGGCACTCCAGTACCAGCGGCTGGCCGGCGGGGTGCTGGCCCTGCACGAGGAGGACCCTGCGCTGTCGGGCCACGGCGCAATGCACGAGGGTGCGATCTCCACGGTCCTGGGGCTCGACGGGATTCCCTCGATCTCCGAGAGCACGATGGTCGAGCGCGACTCCGAGATCGCGCGCTACGAAGACGGGACCATCCACATCCTGCACGTCTCCGCGGCCGAGTCCGTGGCCGCCGTGGAGCGGGCGCGGGCGGCCGGCGTGCGCATCACGGCGGAGGTGACGCCGCACCACCTGGTGCTGACCGACGAGGCGGTGACCTCGCTCGACTCGCGTTTCAAGATGAATCCGCCCTTGCGCTCGGCGGCCGACCGCGAAGCGCTGATCGCGGGCCTGCGCTCCGGCGCGATCGACTGCGTCGCAACCGACCACGCGCCCCATTCCAGGGAGGAGAAGGAGGCGCCGTTCGAGGAGGCCCCGATGGGCGTCACCGGCCTCGAGACGGCATTCGCCGTGCTGTACACGGATCTCGTGCAGCCCGGCGTGCTGACACTCGGCCTGCTGGTCGAGCGGCTGACGGCCGGCGGCGGCCCCTACGGCCTCGGCCCGCCCGCGCTGGAGCAGGGTGCGCCGGCGAACCTGTGCCTGATCGACCTCGATGCCCGCTGGACCGTGGGCGAGGCCGGATACGAGTCGCGCTCGGAGAACTCCTGCTTCGCGGGCCGCGTGCTCCAGGGCCGGGTCCTGATGACGCTCGCCGGAGGAGCGGTGGCCTACCGCGAACGCGGCTTTTCGATCCGGCTGGCGGCCGATCCGGGCGTGCGCGCCGGCGAGAGCGCGTGAAGCTCGACCGCGCGCGCGCGGCGCTCGTGGTCGTGGACGTCCAGGAGGCGTTCCGCCGGGCTGTGCTCGACTTCGAGCAGGTCGCGGCGAGCGTGTCGGTGCTGGTCCGCGGCGCGCGCGTGCTGGGCCTGCCCGCGCTCGTCACCGAGCAGTACCCCGACGGGCTCGGTCACACGGTCCCGGAGATCGCCGAGCATCTCGCCGGCGTGGAGCCGATCGTGAAGGTCTGCTTCAGCGCGGTGCAGGCCGACGGCTTCTCCCGCGCGCTGCAGGCCACGCGCTGCGACCAGGTGCTGCTGTGTGGCATCGAGGCCCACGTGTGCGTGAATCAGACGGCCGAGGACCTGCTCGCCGAAGGGGTCGAGGTGCACGTCGTCCAGGACGCTGTCAGCTCGCGCACCGCCGCCAACCGGGCGCTCGGCCTGCACAAGATGGAGCGCGCGGGCGCCACGGTGACGAGTGTCGAGACCGCGTTGTTCGAGTTGCTGCGACAGGCCGGCACTCCCGAGTTCAAGGAAGTGCAGGCGCTGGTCAAGTGAAACGGCGATTCTTTAGCCAGAATCGCCGGTCTCCGGCGGAACGGAGCAGCAGATGACCGCCGCTTACGTCCTGCTCGAGGACGGGACCCGCCTCGACGGCGAGGCGGTGGGTGCAACCGGCCCCGCGCTCGGCGAGGTCGTGTTCAACACGGCCATGACCGGCTACCAGGAGGCGGTCACCGATCCCTCCTACGCCGGCCAGGTGATCACCTTCACCTATCCGCTGATCGGGAACTACGGCGCTTGGGCGGACGTCGGTGAGTCGGATCGCCCGCACGCGCGCGCGGTCATCATGCGGGAGGCGATCGAGGCGGCGCCGCCGGGGTCGGAGGGTTCCTGGCCGGCGTGGCTCGCCCGGCACGGCGTCGCGGGCGTGAGCGGGGTCGACACCCGCGGGCTGGTGCGGCACATCCGCGACCAGGGCGCGATGCGGGGCGGCGTCTTTCCCGGCGACACGCCGGTCGCCGAGGCGCGCGGCCTGATCGAGCGGGAGCCCTCGATGCTGGGCCTCGACCTGGCGCGCGAGGTCACACCGGGCGCGCCGCTCGTCGTGGGCGCGGGCGGCGCCGGCCCCCGCGTGGCCGCCCTGGACACGGGCATCAAGTCGTCGATCGTGCGCAACCTCGAGCAGCGCGGGGTGCGGCTCACGCTGCTGCCCTGCACGACCTCCGCGGCGGAGGTGCGCGACCACGATCCCGACGCCGTGTTCCTGGCCAACGGCCCCGGTGACCCGGCAGCGCTCGACTACGTGGTCGCGACCGTGCGGGAGCTGGTCGGGGAGGTCCCCGTCTTCGGCATCTGCCTCGGCCACCAGCTGCTGTGCCGGGCGGTCGGCCTGGAGACCTTCAAGCTGCGCTTCGGCCACCGCGGCGCGAATCACCCGGTCAAGGATCTCGACACCGGCAAGATCGAGATCACGGCTCAGAACCACGGTTTCGCCGTGGTCGGGCCGGGGGGTGAGCACACCGTCGAGGGCGACGAGCCGGTCCGCTGGGAGACCGACTTCGGCGCCGCCGAGCTGTCGCACGTGAACCTCTACGACCGCACGGTCGAGGGGCTGGTCCTGAAGGACGTCCCGGGCGCGTGCGTGCAGTACCACCCGGAGGCCGGGCCGGGCCCCCACGACTCCCTGTATCTGTTCGACCGCTTCCTGAACCTGATCAGTGCCTAAGCGCACCGACATCCAGCGCATTCTCATCATCGGCTCGGGGCCGATCGTGATCGGCCAGGCGGCGGAGTTCGACTACTCGGGCGTACAGGCCTGCAAGGTGCTGATGGAGGAGGGGTACGAGGTCGTGCTGGTCAACTCGAATCCGGCGACGATCATGACCGACCCGGAATTCGCGACCGCGACCTACATCGAGCCGCTCAACCCCGCCACCGTGGCCGCGGTGATCGAGCGCGAGCGCCCGGATGCGCTGCTCGGCACCCTGGGGGGGCAGACCGCGCTGAACCTGGCCAAGGCGCTGCAGGAGGACGGGACCCTGGAGCGCTACGACGTCGAGCTGATCGGCGTCGACTACGACGCGATCCAGCGCGCCGAGGACCGCGAGCTGTTCCGCGAGACCATGATCGCGGCCGGCCTGCGCGTGCCGAACTCGGCGATCGTGACCTCGATCGCCGAGGCCGGGCGCTGCATCGAGGACATCGGCCTGCCGCTGATCGTGCGCCCGGCGTTCACGCTCGGCGGCCACGGCGGCGGGATCGCCCGCACCCCGGCGGAGTTCAGCGAGCGGGTGTCGGAGGGGCTCAACGCGAGCCCCATCAACCAGGTGCTGCTGGAGCAGTCGCTGCTGGGGTGGGGCGAGTTCGAGCTGGAGGTGATGCGGGACTGCAACGACAACGCGCTGGTCGTGTGCTCCATCGAGAACATCGACCCGATGGGCGTCCACACCGGCGACAGCGTGACGGTCGCCCCGCAGCAGACCCTCACCGACGGCGCCTACCAGGAACTGCGCGACCAGGCGCTCGCCGTGATTCGCGCCGTGGGGGTCGAGACGGGCGGGTCCAACATCCAGTTCGCGGTGAACCCGGCCGACGGCGAGGTGGTGGTGATCGAGATGAACCCGCGCGTCTCACGCTCCTCCGCGCTGGCATCGAAGGCGACGGGCTTCCCGATCGCCAAGATCGCGGCACGGCTTGCGGTCGGCTACGCGCTGGAGGAGATTCCGAACGACATCACGCGCCGCACGCCCGCGTCGTTCGAGCCCGCAATCGACTACGCGGTCGTGAAGATCCCGCGCTTCGCCTTCGAGAAGTTCCCGATGGCCGACGGCGGGCTCACGACCCAGATGAAGAGCGTGGGGGAGGCGATGGCGATCGGGCGCACCTTCAAGCAGGCCTTCATGAAGGCACGACGCTCGCGCGAGCTGGACGCCAAGCTGCGTCCCCCGGCCGACGACGACGAGCTGCTGAGCCGCCTCGCGACGCCCTCCCACGACCGCTACGAGCTGCTGTGGGAAGCGCTGCGGCGGGGGCGCTCGGTGGCCGAGCTGCACGATCGCACCGCGATCCACCCCTGGTTCCTGGAGCAGTTCGCCGAGCTGGTCGCCGCGGAGCGCGACACCGGCCCCGCGGCGCTCGCCCGCAAGAAGGACCTCGGCTTCTCCGACGAGGAGGCCGGCACGACGCGCGCCGAGCGCCTGGCCGCGGGCCTGCGCCCCTCCTACAAGTCCGTCGACACCTGCGCGGCGGAGTTCGAGGCGGAGACGCCGTACTTCTACTCGTCCTATGAACGGTCGTTCGAAGGCGGAGACGCGCCGGACGCCGAGCTGCGGCGCGGCACCCGCCCGAGCGTCGTGATCCTGGGCTCGGGGCCCAACCGGATCGGACAGGGGATCGAATTCGACTATTGCTGCGTGCACGCGGCGATGACGGTGCGCGACACCGGCCGCGACGCGGTGATGATCAACTGCAACCCGGAGACGGTCTCGACCGACTACGACACCTCCACACGCCTCTACTTCGAGCCGCTCACCGTCGAGGACGTGCTCGAGGTCGTCGAGGTCGAGCAACCCGAAGGGGTGATCGTCCAGTTCGGCGGCCAGACGCCGCTGCGGATCGCCGCCGGGCTCCAGGATGCGGGGGTGCCGCTGCTCGGTACGCCGGTCGAGGCGATCGACCTGGCCGAGGACCGCGGCCGCTTCGGCGGCGTGCTGGAGCGGCTGGGCCTCCAGGCGCCGCCCTACGGCGTGGCGCAGGCCGGTGACGAGGCACTCGCGGTCGCGCAGAGGATCGGCTTCCCGCTGCTCGTGCGGCCCTCGTACGTGCTGGGCGGGCGCGCGATGGAGCTGTGTTACTCCGCAGCGGACCTGGAGCGCTACCTCGAGCGACTCGCGGCCGAGGCCGCCGGCCGCATGTACCCGCTGCTGCTCGATCGCTTTCTCGAGAATGCGATCGAGCTGGACGTCGACGCGCTCGCCGACGGCACGGATGCCTACGTCGCCGGGATCATGCAGCACGTCGAGGAGGCCGGCGTGCACTCGGGCGACTCGGCCTGCGTGCTGCCGCCGCTGAGCCTCGGTGAGGACATGCAGGAGGAGGTGCGCCGCCAGACGCGCGAGATCGCGCTTGGTCTGGGCGTGGTCGGGCTCATGAACGTGCAATTCGGCTTGGTCGACAACGACCGGCTCTACGTGATCGAGGCAAATCCGCGTGCCTCGCGCACGGTCCCCTTCGTCTCCAAGGCGATCGGCATACCGCTCGCGAAGGTCGCCTGCCGCGTGATCCTCGGCGAGTCGCTCGCGTCCCAGGACCTGCCGCGCGAGCGCCAGGGCAGCCACGTGAGCGTCAAGGAGGCGGTGTTGCCGTTCAAGCGGCTCCAGGGGAGCGATGCGCTGCTCGGCCCGGAGATGAAGTCGACCGGTGAGGTGATGGGCATCGCCGAGAACTTTCCCGCCGCCTTCGGCAAGGCGCAGGCAGGCGCCGGCGTCGAGCTCCCGGGCGAGGGCAGCGTCTTCATCTCGGTGTGCGACACGGACAAGCCGGGCGCCACGCAGCTCGCCTCGCGCATGCACGACCTCGGGTTCCGTGTGCTGGCGACGGCCGGGACCGCGGCCGCGATCCGCGCGATGGGCATCCCGGTCGAGCAGCTCAGGAAGATCGGCGAGGGGTCGCCGAACGTCGCGGACGCGATCCGGTCGGGTGACGTGAACATCGTGATCAACACCCCGGCCGGTCGCGGAGCCCGCGCCGACGGCTGGGAGATCCGCCGCGCGGCGATCGAGCGCAACATTCCTTGCATCACGACGATGACGGGCGCATCCGCGGCGGCCCGCGCGATCGGGGCAAAGGACGCGTCGGGTGTGCGCTCGCTGCAGGCGCTGCACGGCAAGGCGCGGCCTGCGCCGCTGCCCGATACCCCGCCCGTCGCGTCGTGAGCGTCGAGCTCGAACCGGGCCTCGCCGCGCCCGAACACGGCCCACGCACCCTCGCGCCGTTCGGCCGCCGCACATGCGCGGTGGTGGGCAACGAGCGGATCGGGCCCTACGACCTGATCGCCCTCCACGACGAGACCGGCCCGGCCCCGCTGGCCGGCCAGTTCTACATGCTGTGCACGACGCGCGGCTGGGGCGGACCCGGCGGTCGCCCGCACGTCGGCAGGGCGTTCTCCGTGTGCCGTGCGCGGGAGGGCCGGCTCGAGTTCCTCCTGGAGGCGATCGGCCCCGGCACGCAGCGGCTCGGCCGGCTCGCTCCGGGTGAGGACGCCTGGGTGGTCGGCCCGCTCGGCATCGGCTTCCGCGAACCTGCGCCCGGCGTGCGCCCGCTGCTGGTGGGCGGCGGCATCGGCATCGCGCCCCTCGTGATCTGGGCGGAGGCGCTGCGCGCCGCCGGAGTGCCGGCGCCGGCGCTGCTGGGGTTTCGCGACGGCGCCTGCGCCGAGGCTGCGTCCTTGCTCGGGGGCGAGACCGTGGTGGCGACCGATGACGGCACTGGCCCCGGCCACCACGGCCTGGTCACCGATCTGCTCGAGCAGCGCCTGTCGCCCGGCGACGAGGTCTATGCGTGCGGGCCCCCGCCGATGCTCGAGGCCGTGCGACGGATCTGTGCGGCGCGCTCCGTTCCGGGCCAGTTGGCGCTGGAGGCCGGCATGGCCTGCGGGTTCGGGGCCTGCTACGGCTGCGTGGTGCGCACCCGGCACGGCTACCGGCGGCTCTGCGTGGACGGTCCCGTGGTGCCGGCGGCGGATCTCGCCGAGGGCTGGGAATGAGCGTCGCCGCCCCGCCCAGGGGCCTCGCGGTCGATCTCGCCGGGCTGCGCCTGGCCCATCCGGTCCTGAACGGCTCCGGCACGTGGGACGCGATCGCCGCCATCCGCACGTTCGGGGCGGGCGCCCGCGAGCAGATCCCATTCGCGGCCTTTGTCTCCAAGACCATCACGCTGGCCCCCCGCGGCGGAAACGCTCCGCCCCGCCTGTGGGAGACCCCGGCCGGTCTGATCAACTCGATCGGGCTCCCGAACAAGGGCCTCGACGGGTTCGTCGCCCGCGATCTGCCCGAGCTTGCCACCCTGCCGGTCCCCTTGGTCGTGAGCGTCGCGGGGTTCAGCCACGACGAGTTCGCCGCACTCGTCGAGGGGGTGGCGAACCGCGCCGAGGTGGCCGCCGTCGAGCTGAACGTCTCGTGCCCGAACGTCAAGTCCGGCTGTGTGATCGGGAGCGAGCGGGGCGAGATGGCTGCTCTCATGTCCCGCGTGCGAACGCTGACCGCGAAACCGCTGATCGTGAAGCTGACACCGAATGTCTCGGATGTGGGGCCGATCGCGCAAGCGGCCCAGGACGGCGGCGCGAACGCCCTGTCGTTGATCAACACACTGCGCGCGACCGCGATTCATCCCCGTACCGGGAAGTCGTGGCTGGGCGCGGGTCATGGCGGCCTGTCCGGTCCCGCGGTGCGGCCCGTCGCACTCGCATTGACCGCGCAGGTGGCCGCGTGCACGCAGCTGCCGATCGTGGGGATGGGCGGCATCCAGAGCGGACGTGACGCACTCGACTTCCTGCATGCGGGCGCGACGTGCGTCGCGGTCGGCACGGAGAGCTTTCGCGATCCGCGTGCCGCCGCGCGTGTGCGTGACGAGCTCGCACGCCTGCTCGAAAGCGAAACGAACCGCTCGTTGCGATAGCAGGTTTCGGCACCGGCTGTCGGCACGTTTCGGCAGCCTGCACCCTTGTATTTATTTGCGACATTTTTTTTCGGGGTCGGCGGTTGCGAGTCGCGAGGCCGTGCGTATAATCGCCGCCCATGCCCGCCGCGACGAAGTCTGCCTCCACAGCCCCCGAGCGCTCGCTGGCCCAGAGGATGGAGGCGCTGAACGAGGCGAATCGCATCAGGACCGAGCGGGCGAAGCTGAAGCGCAAGCTCAAGGACGGCGCAGCGAACGTCGCAGTTCTGCTGCGTGATCCACCCGACTACGTTCTCACCGCAAAGGTCTCCGACATGCTGCTGGCCGTTCCCAAGTACGGCCACGTCAAGGTCAACAAGATCCTGGCTCAGTGCCGGATCTCGCCGAGCAAGACGATCGGCGGACTTTCGGAGCGCCAGCGCCGTGAGCTCATCGGACACCTCATCAAGCGATAGCCCCGGCGGGCGGCTGTTCGTCATCACCGGCCCGTCCGGGGTCGGGAAGGGGACGCTGATCGCGCGGCTGCTGAGCCAGGTCCCCGAACTGGAGCTGTCGGTATCGGCCACCACGCGCAGCCCGCGCGAGTCGGAGCGCGACGGCGTCCACTACCACTTCATGGACGACCAAGAGTTCGAGCGGCGGGTCGCGGCCCGGGAGTTCATCGAGCACGCGGGGTACGCCAACCACCGCTACGGGACGCTGCGCTCCGAGGTCGACCCCCGGCTGGCCGCGGGCCGCAGCGTGGTGCTGGAGATCGAGCTGCAGGGCGCCCGCCAGATTCGCGAGACGGTGCCGGACGCCGTCCAGGTGTTCATCGCGCCACCGTCGCCGGCGGACCTGCGCCGCCGGCTCGAGGGGCGCGGGACCGACAGTCCCGAGCAGATCTCCCGCCGGCTGGAGGTCGCGCAGCAGGAGCTGGGGGCGCGGGGCGAGTTCGGCCATGTGGTCGAAAACGATGATCTGGATCGCGCTGCGAGCGAGCTCGCGGCGCTCGTGCGCTCTCATCTGGAGTCCTAGCGCGGCCCGTCCGAAGGGGCGCTCGGTTCGGCAAGAGGCAGCGTCCACGGCGCGCCCTCTCGGCGCTCGGGCCGAGTCCGCGAAATGACTCTCTCCTGACTCGATCGGCGGGAGGCTCGACACGTTTTCGCGGCGGCCCGTTCGGGTGATGCAACCTAATCGCCTATATGGCGGCTAACGTGCACCACCCGTTCTGGGCACCTCGCTGATTGCGGCTCGCCGTGCGCAGTTTGGAATGCAACCGCGACGACTCTCCCGACGCGATCCGGGTGCCGACGGCTTAGGAACCCGTTTTGGAATCCACCGGCAAGCGCCAGACGATCCATGTGGCGACCAAGATGCCAAACAGCGCCGCGCCGACGAACAGCTTGAACGGGAAGCCGAAGATCAGGCCCATAAGGAGTCCCCACGATGTCGCGAGGCCAATAGCGAGCAGCAGCCATGCAAGCACAGGCCTCGTTATAGCCCCTGACCCCAGGAGGACCAAATGCAAACTGGCCCACCGGTGCGCGGCGGGGCCGGGTAACCCCTCAGCTAGAATGGCCTGCCCCGGCCGACCACAGGAGGACTCTTGATCCACCCCCGCATCGACAACCTGCTCGACCACGTCGACTCGCATTACGCGGCCGTCATCGTGGCGGCGAAGCGGGCGCGGCAGATCAACAACTACTACCACACGCTCGGTGAGGGAGTATTCGAGGAATTCCCGCCGCCGATGGTGGACACGCCCTCCAAGAACTATCTGACGATCGCGCTCGAAGAGGTCGCGCAGGGGAAGATCAACTCGCGCTACCGTGGTGTCTAGGCACAGCGCCTAGACAGGCCATAATGAAAACGCCGGTCGGCGTGGACCGGTGAGAAGCGGGTAGCGAATGGCAAGGATCTTGCTGGGCACGAGTGGTGGCATCTCCGCCTACAAGGCGGTGGAGCTCGCGCGTCTGGCCGTGAAGGCGGGTCACGCCGTGCGCGTGATCCAGACAGAGGACTCGCTGCGCTTCGTGGGGCGTGCGACGTTCGAGGGGATCACCGGAGCCCCGGTGCTGGTCGCAGAGTTCGAGCGCGACCCCGCGCGCGGCGCGTTTCCCGGGGAGGCCTCGCCGGACCACGATCCGATCAGCCATCTGGAGATCGCGGCGCGCTGCGATGCGTACTGCATCGCGCCGGCGACCGCGAACACGATCGCCAAGCTCGCGACCGGACAGGCCGACAACCTGCTGACCGCCGCGTACCTCGCGTGTGCGGCACCCGTGCTGGTCGCGCCGGCGATGAACAACCGCATGTACGAGCACGCTGCGACACAGGCGAACCTCGAGACGCTGCGCGCCCGCGGCGTGCACGTCGTGGAACCCGGCACCGGGCAGCTCGCTTCCCGCGGCGAATGGGGAATCGGCCGGCTGGCCGAGCCGATCGCGATCCTCGCCGCGATCGAGATCGTCGCCGGTGGCGCACCGCGCCCGCTCGACGGAATGCGGGTGCTCGTGACCGCGGGCGGGACGCGCGAGCCGCTCGACTCCGTGCGCTTCGTGGGCAATCGCTCCAGCGGGCGGATGGGTTTTGCGTTGGCCGCCGAGGCCGCGCGGCGCGGGGCCGCCGTCACCGTGATCGCCGCGAACACCACGCTCGACCGCACGCCCGGCGTGTCCTACGTGCCGGTCGGGACGGCCGCCGAGCTCCGCGATGCGACGCTCTCCCGGTTCGAGCAGGCCGACCTGCTCCTGATGGCCGCGGCGGTCGCCGACTTCCGGCCGGCGCGGCCCCTCGACGACAAGATCACCAAGGAGGGACGGGACTCGCTGTCGGTCGACATGGTCGCCACCTCCGACGTGCTGAGCGAGGTTGCCTCCATGCGGCGCGAGGGCCAGTCGATCGTCGGCTTCGCCGCCGAGCACGGACCGGAAGCGGTGACGCGGGCCCGCTCCAAGCTCGCCCGCAAAGACCTCGACGCGATCGTCGTGAACGACATCTCGCGACCCGACATCGGCTTCGACTCGGACCAGAACGAGGTGGTGATCATCGGTACCGCCGGTGAACTGCACGTGCCGCGCAGCTCCAAGGAGGAGGTGGCCACTCGCGTGCTGGACTTCGTCCAGGAGCTACGGGCGGGACTCGCCGGGCAGCGTGAAAAAGGGGGCCGGTGAGCGAGTCGGACGCCTACGACCTGTTCCAGCGCGGACTCGCCCTGATCGCCGAGCGTCACTGGGCGCAGGCCACCGTCCCACTCGAGAAGGCCAGGCGGCTGGAGCCGGACAAGAGCTCGATTCGCGAGGCGCTGGGGCGTGCGTACTTCCGCTGCGGCCGCTACGGGAACGCGGCGAGCGAGTTCTCGGCCGTGGTCGAGCAGCATCCCGCGAACGACTACGCCCACTTCTGCCTGGGCCGTGCGCTGGAAAAACTGGGCGACCGGCGCGCCGCTGCGCGTCACATGTCCCTCGCCTGCGGAATGCGCCCGGATCGCAGCGACTACCGGCTCTACAGAGATAGGTTGAAAGCAGCCTGAGGGCTCTCATCCAACGCGTCAGTTCCGCGTCGGTCTCGGTGGATGACGAGATCGTCGGCGAAATCGGTGCCGGCCTGCTCGTGCTGCTGGGCGTGGGGCGCGGGGACGGCGAAGCCCAGGCGGCGAAGCTCGCCGACAAAGTCTCCAAGCTGCGCGTATTCGACGGCGCCGCCGGTCGCATGGACCGTTCGCTGCTCGACAGCGGCGGGGCGGCCCTGTGCGTGAGCCAGTTCACCCTCTACGGCGACACCCGCCGGGGGCTGCGGCCGAGCTTCACCGACGCCGCCGATGCGCCGCAGGGGGAACGGCTGTACGAGGAGTTCTGCAAGCGGCTGGAGGCGCTCGGGGTCGCCGTCGCGAAGGGCCGGTTCGGCGCTCGCATGGCTGTTCGGCTGCTCAATGAAGGACCCGTGACGCTGCTTCTCGAAGCGTGATAGCAGCCCGAAAGGGGGCATAGACCGCCGCTATACTTCTGGGCTCTGATTCGGTCAGGAGACCTGCGGCCCCCCGGCCGCGCCTTCGAAGTGGGCCTCCGCCCACTTTTTTTGCGACATTTGCGAGACCCAGCCATGAGAAAAGCCCAGAGCGAGATCGACTCGAACCGCGCGCGCCCGGCCAGTCCGGCCGATCCGCGCGACCTGCATGCGCGCGTCGAAGAGCGCCTTGCGACGGCGGAGCCCGACGTCGAGGTGCTGGCCGTCGAGATTGCCGGCTCGCGGCGCTCGCCGGTGCTGAGGATCTTCGTGGACCGACCCGGCGGAGTCGATCTGGCGCTGTGCACGCGCGTCACGGACCATCTTCGAGACCTGCTCGTGGACTACGGCGTCGAGGTTTCGTCACCCGGCCCGGAGCGGCCGCTGACGAAGCTCGACCACTACCAGCGCTTCATCGGGCGGCGTGTGCGCGTGCGCACGCAAGGCGAGATCGAAGGTCGCAAGGACCTCAAGGGCGAGCTGGTGGGCGCCGACCAGGAGGGCGTCACGCTGGCCGGCGACGGGGGCACAATCCGCATCCCGCTCGAACGGATCCGGCGCTCGAACCTGATCGCACACGAAGCGTCAGCGAGCGCCGCAGGCGCGCAGCACAGGACCGTAGGTGGGCGTAGCCCAAGAACCGCTCGCACCACGGGGAGGACTTCGTGACGAAGGAGATCGTTGAGGCCGTCCAGACTCTCGAGAAAGAGAAGGGCATCTCGGCCGAGAAGTTGATGCTCGCGCTCGAGGATGCGCTCCTGTCCGCCTACAAGAAGACACCGGGCGCCGCCAAGTACGCCCGCGTCGACATGGACCGCAGCACCGCGGACTTCCGCGTGTTCGAGCTGCTCGTCCCGCCCGAGCTCGAGGAGAAGCTCGTCAAGGAGGCGATCGAGGAGGAGCGCACGATCGACCCCGAGACCGGGGAGCTGCGCGAGCCCGAGGAGCCCGAGATCGACCCCGAGAAGCTCGCCGAGTACGGCGACCAGATCGGCAGCCGCGACGTCACCCCCGGTGACTTCGGCCGGATCGCGGCGCAGACCGCCAAGCAGGTCATCCTCCAGCGCATCCGGGAGGCGGAGCGCGACATGATGTTCGAGGAGTACCAGGACCGCGTGAACGAGCTGATCACCGGGATCATCCAGCAGTCCGACTCCCGCTACACGCTGGTCCAGCTGCGCGAGCGCGTCGAGGCGCTGCTGCCGAAGTCCGAGCAGGTCGACAACGAGCGCTATGACCACGGCATGCGCGTGAAGGCCGTCATCACCGAGGTGTCGTCGAGCACCAAGGGGCCCAGCATCATCGTCTCGCGGCGCAGCCCTGAGCTGATCAAGAAGCTGTTCGAGCTGGAGGTGCCCGAGGTCGCCGACGCCCTCGTCGAGATCGTGAACGTCGCCCGCGAGCCGGGCTACCGCTCGAAGATCGCGGTCGTGTCGCACGCGGACGGCGTGGACCCGGTCGGCGCCTGTGTGGGCCCGCGCGGCTCGCGCGTGCGCATGGTCGTGTCCGAGCTGCGTGGCGAGAAGATCGACATCATCCCCTTCAACGAGGAGCCCGCGCGCTTCGTCGCCAAGGCGCTCTCTCCGGCGCGCGTGCGGGAGGTGCTCGTCGACGACGAGAACAAGCAGGCGACCGTCGTGGTCCCGGACGACCAGCTCTCGCTGGCGATCGGCAAGGAGGGCCAGAACGCCCGGCTCGCCGCGCGGCTCACCGGCTGGCGCGTGGACATCAAGTCCGAGACCGAGTTTGCGGCCGAGGAGTCCGAGCTGGGCTACGACCAGGAGGAAGACGTCACCGGTCGCTGCCACGCCGTGCTCAGCACCGGCAAGCGCTGCCCCAACGCGGCCGAGCCGGGCTCGCGTTACTGCGGCCTGCCCGCGCACCAGGCGCTCGAGGGCCAGGAGGGCGACGAGATCGCGGCGGGGAATGCCGAGCCGGCCGCGGACGATGGCGCGGCCCCGACCGCGGACGAGCCGGTGCAGGCAGCGGTCGATGCGCCCGTCGCGGCACCGGCGGAAGCCGTCGAGGAGGCCCCGGCGGAGGCGGCCGCCTCCGGAAGCGAAGAGGAGCGCTAGCCCGGAGCCCTATGGCCAAGAAGCGCGTTTATGAGCTGGCGAAGGAGCAGGGGGTCTCCAGCAAGGACCTGATTGCGACGCTGCGCGCGGCCGGCGTCGAGGTGAAGGCAGCCGCTTCCACCGTGGAAGAGGCGGACGTCACGCGTGTGCTCTCGGCGGCGGGCGCCGGCAACGGCAAGCCACGCGCCCCCCAGGCCGCCGCGCCCAAGGCGACCGCGGCTCCCAAGCAGGCGGCGAAGCCCGCCCCGAAGGCCGCCGCCACGCAGCCGGCGGGGGCCAAGCCTGCGCCGCCGCAGCCCCCGGCCAAGGGCCCCGACCAACCTTCCAAGCCCGCGCCGCGGCCGCAGGCGCAGCAGCCCCAGGGCGCTCAGCGCCCGGCAGGCGGCGGTGCGCGCCCGCCGCAGCGCTCTGCCCCCGGCGCTCCCGCCGGCGGTGGCGGCGGAGGGCGACGTCGCCGCGTGGTGATCGACTCGCAGGCCTCGCGCCGCCAGGCGCCGCATCCGCCGCCTCCGCAGCGGCGGCGGCGCAGCCGCGGGCGCGGTGCGCCGCCCCCGGAGCCGAGCGAGTCGAACCAGTCGACCGCGCTGGTCGAGCCGGAGGCGATCCGGATTCCCTCCGGTGCCACCGTGCGAGACGTCGCCGAGCACCTTGGCGTGCAGGTCTCCGACGTGATCAAGAAGCTGATGCAGCTGGGCGAGATGGCCTCGATCACCCAGACGCTGTCGGACGAAGCGATCGGCGTGATCGCCGACGAGTTCGAGAAGAAGATCGAGGTCGTGAGCGCTGCCGAGGACAAGACCCCGGCGCTGGTCTTCGACGACGCCGACGAGGACCTGACAGCCCGGCCCCCGGTCGTGACCATCATGGGTCACGTCGATCACGGGAAGACCTCGCTCCTCGACGCGATCCGCGAGACGGAGGTCGCGGCGGGCGAGGCCGGTGGGATCACCCAGCACATCGGTGCCTACCAGGTGCACCACGGCGACCGGATCGTGACATTCCTCGACACCCCGGGCCACGAAGCGTTCACCGCCATGCGGGCGCGTGGCGCGAAGGTCACGGACATCGCGGTGATCGTGGTGGCCGCCGACGACGGTGTCATGCCTCAGACGACGGAGGCGATCGACCACGCGAAGGCCGCCGGCGTGCCGATGGTGATCGCCGTGAACAAGATCGACAAGGAGAACTCGCAGCCCGAGCGCGTGCGCGGAGAGCTCGGCGGGCAGGGCCTGACCCCGGAGGAATGGGGTGGCGAGACGATCTTCTGCGATGTGTCCGCCAAGACGAAGGACGGCCTCGACAACCTGCTGGACATGATCCTGCTGGTCTCCGAGGTCGAGGAGCTGAAGGCCAACGCGGACGCGCCCGCGAGTGGTCACGTGATCGAGTCGCGCCTCGACCCGGGCCGCGGGCCCGTGGTCACCGTGCTGGTGCAGCGCGGCACGCTCGAGACCGGCGATGCGCTCGTGGCCGGCGCGCACTGGGGCCGCGTGCGCGCGATGCACGACTTCCTCGGCCAGCGCGTGAAGCGCGCCACCCCGGGCGAGCCGGTCGAGGTGCTGGGGTTCGACACGGTGCCCGACGCCGGCGAGCCGGTGCGCGTGGTCGGCAACGATCGCGAGGCACGCCATCTCGCGGGCGAGCGCGCGATCCGGCTGAAGACCGAGGCGCTCGCGCGGCGCAAGTCGGCGCCGGTCAGCCTCGAGGACGTCTTCGAGCGGGTCAAGGAGGGCGAGGCCGTCGCGCTCAACATCGTGCTGAAGGCGGATGTCGCCGGCTCGCTGGAGGCGCTCCAGGACCAGCTCGCGAAGGTGTCCACCTCGCAGGTGGGCCTGAACGTGCTGCACACCGGCGTGGGGGGGATCACCCAGTCCGACGTGATGCTCGCGGCCGCCTCCGGCGCGGTGATCATCGGCTTCAACGTGCGCCCGTTGCCGGAGGCGAAGACCCTGGCCGACCAGGAGGGCGTCGAGATCCGCAGCTATACCGTGATCTACAAGGTCACCGAGGAGCTGCGCGCTGCGATGGAGGGCATGCTCGAGCCGGAGGAGGTCGAGGAGTCGCTGGGCATGGCCGAAGTGCGCCAGACCTTCCGCGCGTCGCGGATCGGGACGATCGCCGGAAGCCACGTGGTGCAGGGCAAGATCACGCGCAACGCACACGTGCGGCTGGTGCGCGAGGGAACGATCATCTATGACGGCACGATCAATTCGCTGAAGCGCTTCAAGGACGACGCGCGGGAGGTCGAGGAGGGTTTCGAGTGCGGGATCGTGCTCGACAACTACAACGACCTCAAGAACGGCGACGTGATCGAGGCCTACGAGACCCGGAAGGTCGCACAGACGCTCGAGTAGCGTCGCGCACGGCCGAACGTGCCGTTCCTGGTCGCCCTCACCATCCATCTCCATCTGCCGGACAACGGCAGCCTCAAGGGAAAGCGCAAAGAGCTGCTGTCGGTGCGCTCTGCGCTTCACCGGCGCTTCGGCGCCTCTGTTGCCGAGGTGGGCCAGCAGGACCTCTGGCAGCGGGCCACCCTGGCCGCGGGCCTGGTGGGACGCTCGGCCGGGGACCTGGAACAGGTCGCCGACGGAATCGAGCGGTTCCTGCTGGGGAGATTCCCGGCAGGGGTGCGAATTGAGCGGCGACTCGTCTCGTTCGAGGACCTCGACCCTTGAGCACCCAGGTTGCGCGGGGGCGCGAGGGTTCGGGGTCGAAGCGGCGAAACGTCGCTTGTATAGTCAACAGAGGGAGCCCGAGAGGCGCCAGCCAGAGGGTGCCATCCCCGTCAGACCATGCCCGTGAACAGGATGCGGCGAGTCAACGAGGCCGTACGCGAGGTTCTGAGCGTGGCCATCACCACTGACCTCAAGGACCCGCGCATCGGTTTCGTGACCGTTACTGCTGTCGACACCAGTCCGGACCTGCGTCACGCACACGTCTACGTGAGCGTGCTGGGCGATGCGCGCGAGCGCGACGACTCGCTCGCCGGCCTGGAGTCCGCGCATGGCTACCTGCAATCGCGGGTCGCCGCCGAGCTGCGGCTGAAGCACACGCCGCAGCTGGACTTCCGCTACGACGAGAGTCTGGTGCGGGGCGAGCGCATCTCCCGGCTGCTGCGCGAGGACCCGGAGGAGCCACGGCCGTGACGCTCGACACGACGACCGGCCGCGAGCAGGTGCTCGCCGAGCTTCGCGCGGGCGACAAGTTCCTGCTGACCACACATGAAAACCCGGACGGCGACGCGCTCGGATCCCTCGTCGCGATGAACGAGATCCTGCGTGCGCTCGGCAAGGACACCGTGATGTTCATGTCCGAAGAGGAGTTCCCGCTGCCCTACGAGTACCGCTGGCTACCGCTCGCGGGCGCGTCTCACACGCTGCCGGATGACGCCGAGGAGCGCACGATCGTCTTCCTCGACTGCGGCAACGTGGATCGCATGCCGGTCAGCTTCCTGGGGCGGGATGACGCTCACATCGTGAACATCGACCACCACCACGACAACACCCGCTTCGGTACCGCGAACCTCGTCGTCGACGGCGCCTCATCGACGGCGGAGATCATCTGGAACCTGAACAAGGACCTCGGGGCCGAGCTCACGACGGAGATCGCCGAGGCTCTGTACGTCGGGCTGGTGACCGACACCGGCAAGTTCCAGTACGAGAACACGACGCCGGTCTCACACGCGATGGCGGCGGACCTCCTGGCCCACGGCGTCGAGGTGCACGAGATCTTCCGGAGGCTCTACGAGAACGTGCCGTTGGCCAAGCTGGAGTTGCTGGCGCGCGTGCTGTCGCGGATCGAGCGCTACGACGACGGCCGCCTGACCGTTTCCTACATCCTGCGCTCCGACTACGAGCAGACCGGCGCGGACGAAAGCTTCTCGGAGGGCATCGTCGATCACATCCGCGCGCTCGAGGGCACGGTCGTCGCGGCGCTCGTGCGCGAGCAGCTCAAGGAGGGGCGCGACGGCGTGATGAAGGTCAGCCTGCGGGCCTCGGCCGACGCGGTGGACGTGAGCGTCATCGCGCGCGAGGAAGGCGGCGGCGGTCACCGGCAGGCGGCGGGCTTCTCCTCCACGCGCCCGCGCGCGGAGCTGATCGAGTTCCTGCGGGACGAGATCGCGGGGCAGCTGAAGTAGGACACGTGGACGGCGTCATGCTGGTCCCCAAGCCGGCGGGCGTCACCTCCCATGACGTGGTCGAGTCCGTGCGCCGCGCGCGAGCCGTCAAGACCGGGCATGCGGGCACCCTCGATCCCTTCGCGACGGGCCTGCTGTTGGTCCTCCTGGGCCGTGGGACGCGACTCCAGCGGTACTTCGTCGGGTTGGGGAAGGCCTACCGGGTGACGGCGCGACTGGGGGCGATATCCGATACCGGAGATCCGACGGGCGTGGTGTCGGAGACCCGAAGGACCGCTGACGAGTCCCAGGTGCGGCAGGCCATGGTCGCGTTGACGGGCGAGATCGAGCAGCGCGTGCCTGCCTACTCGGCGGTGAAGGTCGGAGGGGAGCGCCTGTATCGCAAGGCGCGGCGTGGGGAGGACGTGAACGCGCCGTTGCGGCGGGTGGTGATCGAGGCGTTCGAGGTGGTGCGCTTCGATGCCGCCGCGGCGCAGGTGGAGCTGGCGGTGCGCTGCTCGAGCGGTACCTACATCCGGCAGCTGATCGCCGACCTCGGGGACCTGTGCGGCGCCGGGGCGTACTGCACCGCGCTCGAGCGCACCGAGGTGGGGCCGTTCGCGCTGGCGGACGCCGACGCGGAGCGGGTGCTGGCGCTGTCGCAGGCGCTGCCATTCCTGCCGGAGCGTCCGTTGACGGATGTCGAGGCTGACGCCGTGCGGCATGGGCGGCGCGTGGCGAACCCCGGTGGGGTAGGGGGTGAGGGTCATCACGTGCGGTTGACGCTCGATGGCGCGCTGGTGGCCGTCGCCGAGGGCCGTGGCGAGGAGCTCAAGCCGCTCACGGTCCTCTCCTGACAGGGGTGCGCGGTTTGGGGGGTCCAGAGCGCCCCCAATGTGTCTCATCCGCGCGGGGAGTCCCTACGATGGGCGGGTGCGCAGGGGGTTCGTGACGGGGATGCTGGGGTGTGCGCTGCTCTGCGTGCTCCCCGCCGGCGCCGATGCGGAGCTGGTGGGCGAGTTCAACGCCCGCCTCAAAGACGTGCAGCGCTCCTACGGCGCGTACACGGTCGTCGCCGACGCGCGCGCGTACGAGACCTCGGGCGCGCCGCCGCCGATCCTGACAAACGCGACCGTGCACTTTCCCCGCGGTGCCGCGCTGCGCCGCGCGTTCCTGCGGGACGACTTCTACTGCGATCGCGTGCGGCTGGAGCGCTACCCACCCGACCCGGCGCGCTGCCGCAGCTCCCACTTCGCGTCCGGCACCATCCTGCTCGACGCGCGCCCGCACATCGACACGCCTTTCTCGGCCGACATCCACCTGTTCCTCGCGCGCGGCGGGCCGGGCACGCTGGCCGGCGTGACCGTGCTCGTGATCCCGAACGAGTTCACGCCCGTGTACGCCTATCAGGTGCTGGAGGGACGCCTGGTGAACGAGTCCGGGACGAGCGCGCGCTTCGGCTTCCGCCTCGAGCTGCCCACGTACGTCAAGCCGTTGATTCCCGGCCTGTACC
The DNA here is from genome assembly GCA_963816975.1 of uncultured Solirubrobacterales bacterium. GTDB lineage: Bacteria > Actinomycetota > Thermoleophilia > Solirubrobacterales > JBBDJG01 > DASRIA01. Next base: position 187,356 of record CAWFMD010000005.1, read on the forward strand.
TGCACCTCGCCGAGATCCACCTGAAGATCCGCGGATTGCGGCTCGCGCGCCGGGGGCGGCGCCCCCTGTTCTGGACTCGGGTGCCCCGCTGCCCGCGAAGCCGCAAGGTGTCCTTCGGCGCCGACTACTCGTTCGCGGGCGGCGCAGTCATAAAGAAGCGCCGCCGGGTGGATTGCCGGCGCTTCGTGAAGCGCCCCGCCGTGCACCGCGAGGGCCGCGTGCCCGGCGCTCCCGGCTAGCGTCATCTAGCCTCCACGGCGATGGACGTCTTCAGGTCGCTCGCGGAGGTCAAACCCGCCGAACACGGGCGCTCGATCGCGCTCGGGACGTTCGACGGCGTGCATCGCGGCCACCGCCGCGTGATCGGCACCGCGGTCGAACACGCGCGCGCGCAAGGGCTGCGCCCGATCGTCGTCACCTTCGACCCGCACCCGCTGCGGGTCCTGCAGCCCGCCGACCCGCCGCCGCTGCTCACCGACACAGCCGCAAAGGCCGAGATCGCGGCCCAGCTGGGAGCGGAGGAGCTGCTCGCGATCCCCTTCACCGACGAGCTGTCCCAGATGGAGCCGGAGGACTTCGTGGCCGACGTGCTGGTGGGCGTGCTCGACACTCGCCAGGTGAGCGTCGGCGCGAACTTCCGCTTCGGCCACGGAGCGCGCGGCGACGTCGACCTGCTGCGCTCGGGGCCGGAGTTCGAGACCACCGTCGTGCCGCTCGTCGAGCATGGCGACTCGCCGGTCTCCTCCAGCCGCATCCGCGAGCTGGTCGCCGCAGGTGACATGGTCGCTGCGGCGGACCTGCTGGGCGCGCCCTACCGCATGGAGGGGGAGGTGGTCCCCGGTGATGCGCGGGGACGCGAGCTCGATATGCGCACGGCGAATGTCGCGCCGGCGCCGGGTGCCCTGATCCCGCGGGCCGGCATCTACGCCGCCACCGCGCGGGTCGAGGGCGGGGAGGTCCCAGCCGCGGTCAGCATCGGCGTGCGCCCGACGTTCGAGGACGCCGGCGATCTGAGAGTCGAGGCGCACCTGATCGGATGGGAGGGCGACCTGTACGGCCGGCGGCTGCGCCTTTCGTTCCTCGAGCGCCTGCGCGACGAGCTCAAGTTCGACTCCGCCGCGGACCTCCAGGAGCAGATGAGAGATGACATCGAGCAGGTGGAGCGGATCGCCGCGCGGTCGGTGTCGCCCCGGTAACTGCTACCTTCCTTCGCCGTGACTCTCACCAAAGAGGCCAAGACAGAGGTGATCCGGAAGTTCGCCTCCCATGAGGGCGACACCGGCTCGCCGGAGGTCCAGGTCGCGCTGCTGACGGCACGCATCAACGAGCTCACCGAGCATCTGCGCACACACAAGAAGGACCACCATTCCCGGCGCGGCCTGCTGATGCTGGTCGGCCAGCGGCGGCGCTTGTTGAACTACCTCAGCAGGCACGACGTGGACCGGTACCGGTCGCTCGTCCAAGAGCTCGGCCTGCGCCGTTAGCACGGCGTTGCAGGGTTTCCGGGCCGCGCCCTGAACAGGGCTTGCGGGCTCCGGATGAGGCTGGAAACCCCCAAAAGGGGCCGATGGCCGCTGCTATCGTTCGCGCCTAGATTCCGGAGAGTCCCAAACCGCTGAGCAGCCGACCGGAGGCTGCCCCGAAAGGAAATGAATGTCCTCTCTATCCGTTGACCGCGTGTCGGTCGATATCGCCGGCACCGAGATCAGCTTCGAGACCGGCAAGCTCGCCAAGCAGGCGGGCGGCTCGGTGGTAGTGCGCGCCGGCGACACGATGGTGCTCTGCACCGCCACGGCGGGAAATCCGCGCGACGTGGACTTCCTGCCCCTGACGGTGGACGTCGAGGAGCGCATGTACGCCGCGGGCAAGATCCCCGGCAGCTTCTTCAAGCGGGAGGGCCGTCCCTCCGAGAAGGGCATTCTCACCGCGCGCATGATCGACCGGCCGATCAGGCCGCTGTTCCCCAAGGGATGGCACAACGAGACCCAGATCGTCGCGACGCCGATGTGCGTCGACCACGTCGTGCCCTACGACATCCTCGCGATGAACGGCGCCTCCGCCGCGCTGGCGCTGTCGGACATCCCGTTCCCCACCCAGATGGCGGCCGTGCGCATCGGCAAGCTCGAGGGCAAGTTCGTGGTCAACCCGGCGGAGACCGACATCTCCGAGTCGGAGCTCGACCTGATCGTGGCCGGCACCGACGACGCGATCCTGATGGTCGAGGCCGGTGCGAACGAGATCACCGAAGCCGAGTTGCTCGACGCGCTCGAGATCGCGCATGACGAGATCAAGAAGCTGTGTGCCGCTCAGCGTGACCTCGCCGCGAAGGCCGGCAAGACGAAGATCGTGCTCGAGGAGCCGCGGGTGGATGAGGCGCTGCTCGACGCGATCAAGGCCTCGCACGGCGACGAGCTCGACCGCGCGACGCAGGTCGAGGACAAGCTCGAGCGCCAGGATGCGACCAAGGCCGTCGAAGAGGCGGTGCTCGCTCAGCACGCCGGCGTCACCGACGAAGCGGCGGAGCCCGCCGACCCGCAGCGTCGCGCCGAGGTGCAACGTGCGTTCGACAAGCTCGAGAAGGACATCATCCGGCGCCGGATCGCCGTCGACAAGCGGCGGCCCGACGGACGGCGCGCCGACGAGATCCGCGAGATCTGGGCGGAGGTCGGGGTCGCTCCCCGCACGCACGGCTCGGCGATCTTCACCCGCGGGCAGACTCAGGCCTACACCGTGGCCACGCTCGGCACGAGCCGCGAGGAGCAGCGGCTCGACACGCTCGGCCTCGAGACCGCCAAGCGCTACTTCCATCACTACAACTTCCCGCCGTTCTCGGTCGGGGAGGCCGGCTTCATGCGCGGTCCCAAGCGCCGCGACATCGGGCACGGAGCGCTCGCGGAGCGGGCGCTGCTGCCGGTGATCCCGTCTCAGGAGGACTTCCCGTACACGATCAGGGTCGTGTCCGACATCCTCGAGTCCAACGGCTCGTCGTCGATGGCCTCGGTCTGCGGATCGACGCTGTCGCTGATGGACGCGGGCGTCAAGATCCGCAAGCCGGTCGCGGGCGTCGCGATGGGCCTGATCAAGGAGGGGGACGACTACGTCGTCCTCTCGGACATAGCCGGGGTCGAGGACCACTTGGGCGACATGGACTTCAAGGTCGCCGGCACCCCTGACGGCATCACGGCGCTGCAGATGGACATCAAGATCACCGGCGTCACCTTCGAGATCCTGAAGGACGCGCTGGAGCAGGCCCACGCGGGCCGCAAGCTGATCCTCGGCAAGATGGAGGAGACGATCGCCGAGACGCGCGCCGAGCTCAGCCCGCACGCGCCGCGCATCACCTCGATCCAGATCGACCCCGAGAAGATCGGGACCGTGATCGGCAAGGGCGGCGAGACGATTCGGGCCCTCTCGGATGAGTACGAGGCGCAGATCGACGTCGACGACACCGGCATGGTGCTCGTCTACGCCGTGAACGGCGAGAAGGGCGACGCCTGCGTGGAGGCCATCCGGCAGATGACCAAGGACGTCGAGCTGGGCGAGGTGTTCACCGGCAAGGTCGTGAAGACCACCACGTTCGGAGCCTTCGTCGAGCTCAGCAAGGGCACCGACGGGCTGCTCCACATCTCGAACCTCGTGCCCGGCGGGCGCGCCGAGTCGGTCGAGGCCGTGGTCAACCGCGGCGACCAGGTGACGGTCCGGGTCGTCGAGCTGAACAAGGAGCGGGGCCGCATCGGCCTGCGGCTGGCCGATGATCCGGAGATCGCCGACAAGACGGCGGAGGAGCTGTCGCAGATCGGCACGGGCAACGGCGGCCGGCCGTCCGGCGGCCGGGACCGCGGTGACCGTGACCGCGGCGGCCGCGGCGGCCGTGAACGCGGCGGCCGTGACCGCGACCGGGGCGGCTCGCGCGAGCGCCGCGACTAGCGATGGTCGATCCCGCGACCATCTAGCGACACGTTGGCCCAGGAGCACACGCTCACCCAACTCGACTCGGGCATCCGGGTCGTCACCGAACGCGTCCCGTCCGTGCGGTCGATCGCGCTCGGGTTGTGGGTGCGCGTGGGCTCCCGGGACGAAGGGACCGAGCAGGCCGGCATCTCGCACTTCCTCGAGCACATGCTGTTCAAGGGCACGCAGGAGCTGACGGCCGAGCAGATCGCACAGGAGTTCGACGGGCTCGGCGCCGACATCAACGCGGCCACGAGCAAGGAGGCGACGGTCCTGCACGCGCACTTCCTCGACGAGCACCTCGACCGCGCGTTCCAGGTGATGGGCGACATGCTGCTGCGCTCGACCTATTCGGACCTCGAGTCCGAGCGGGAGGTCGTGCTGGAGGAGATCGCGATGTACGAGGACGAGCCGCAGGACAAGGTGCACGACGTGCTCTCCACGGCCGTGTTCGGCGACCATCCGCTGGGACGGCCGGTGATCGGCCGCGGCGACGTGATCTCCGCGCTCACGCCCGACACCGTGTCGGCGTACCACGACGCCCGCTACCTGCCGGGCGCGATCGTGGTGGCGGCCGCGGGCAACCTCGAGCACGAGGCGATCGAGCGGCTCGCCGGGCGCTGGTTGAGTGTTTCGCGCAACGGTGACCTGCGGACGCCTGAGGCGGCGCCGCCGCGCAGGGATTCGCGCGCCGTGTTCCACTGCAAGGAGACCGAGCAGTACCACATCTGCATCGGCGGGGAGGGGATTTCGCGCAACGACGATCGCCGCTTCGCCCTTTCGATCCTGGACGCGATCCTGGGTGGCTCGACCTCTTCGCGGCTGTTCCAGGAGGTGCGCGAGAAGCGCGGCCTCGCCTACTCCGTGTACTCCTGGGCCAGCCAGTACCAGGACACCGGTCAGGTCGGCATCTACGTCGGAACGCGCGAGGACAACGTGGTCGAGGCGCTCGCCGTGATCGGCGGTGAGCTGTCGCGGGTGCGTGACGAGCGCGTCGGCGAGGACGAGCTGCGTCGCGCGCGTGAGCACGTGAAGGGACGGCTTGCGCTGTCGATGGAGTCGACCGGCGCTCGCATGAACCGGCTCGGCCGCTCCGTGCTGATGGACACGCCGCTGCTGACGCTCGACGAGACGATCGCGCGGCTGCAGGCGGTCACGTGCGAGGAGCTCGAGCAGCTCGCCGGCGACCTCTACCCGCCGAGCGGCATGTCGGTCGCGGCGATCGGCCGTGACGAAGACCTCTTCCGTAATGCGCTGGCGCCCGTGAGCGCCGAGCTCTCCAGCGCGGCGTGATCCGCGTCGCGGTCTCGGGCGCCGCGGGGCGCATGGGACGCACCGTGTGCGACGCCGTGGAAGCGGCGGGAGACATGGAGCTGGTGGAGCGTGTCGACCCCGCCCTCGGGGTCTCCCTCGAGCAGGCATTGAAGGAGACTGCGCCCGACGTGGTCGTGGACTTCACGATCCCGGACACGGTGTTCGGCAATGCAAAGCTATGTCTCGAGCAGGGAACCCATGTCGTGGTGGGGACGACCGGGCTCGCGCCACAGCAGGTCGAGGAGCTGCGCGCGATCGCGGGCCGCTCCGCCGGCAACTGCCTGGTCGCACCAAACTTCGCGATCGGCGCCGTGCTGATGATGCAGGCGGCACGGCTGATCGCCCCCCACATGCCCGACTGCGAGATCATCGAGCTGCATCACGAGGCAAAGCTCGACGCGCCGTCCGGGACGGCACAGCGCACCGCCGACCTGATCGGCGAGGCGGGCGGGCGCTCCGACCCGCCGATCCACAGCGTGCGGCTACCCGGCCTGGTCGCCAGTCAGGAAGTGATCTTCGGGGGCCTCGGGCAGACGCTCACCGTGCGCCACGACACGCTCTCGCGCGAGTCCTTCATGCCGGGCGTGCTGCTCGCGGTGCGGCAAGGTGGCGGAGATCGACGGCCTCGTCGGTCGGGCTCGAAAACGTGATGTAGGCCCGCTAGGTCTGCGCCGGCGCGGCCAGCGCCGGCCTGATCCATCCGCCCAGCGCCGTCTCCAGCTCCTTCGCCACGGCCAGCACCTCGGCTTCGCGGTAGCGGCGGCCGATCACCTGCACGCCGATCGGGAGGCCGTCCGGCGTGCGGCCGGCGGGCACCGCGACGGCGGGCAGGCTCATCGCGTTCACGTACGTGGACATCGAGAAGAGGTCGATCTCCTCGTAGTCCCGGCCGTCGATCTCCAGCACCTCCGTCCCGATCGGGAAGGCGGTCGGTCGCCGAGATCGGGCACACCGCGATGTGGTTCGTCTCGAGCCACGCGTTCACGGCTCGCTCCAGGTCGAGGCGATGGGTGAGCTGTCCCGCGTAGGTCGGGAGGTCCGATGCTGAGCGTCTCGCGGCGCGCCAGGAGGCGCTGGATCTGCGACGACAGCTCCTGCTCACGCGGCTCGATCATCGGCCACAGCAGGGCAATCGTCTCCGCCAGCGCGATGCTCTCGAACACCTCGCGCACCTCGGCCTGGAGCGGGGGGCGCTCCTCGACGACCTCGTGGCCCGCCTCCGCCAGCGCACGTCCCGCGTTGCGCACGGCCGCGCGGATCGCCGGGTCGACGGGGCAGATTCCGTCCTCGTCGAAGATCGCGACCCGCAGGCCCCCGGTTCGGTCCGCGGTCACGGCGTGCGGCGCGACATCGGGGTCCGTCGTCGGGTCGGGCTTTGCGAAGATCGGCAGCAGCAGCTCGAGGTCCTCGACGTACCGGGCCATCGGCCCGATCTCCGACCACAGCTGGATCGACATCGCCTGGGGGGGCGGGAAGTGGCCGCCGTAAGGCACCACCCAGCGGCCCGGCTTGAGGCCGGTGACGCCGTTGAAGTGGGCGGGCACGCGGATCGAGCCGCCGTAGTCGGAGCCGATGCCGAAAGGCGAGATCCCGGTCGCGAGCGCTGCGCCCTCGCCGCCCGACGATCCACCCACCGTCCGCTCCGGGCTGTGCGGGTTGCGCGTGGCCCCGTAGACCAGGTTGTTGGAGTCGTAGTGGAACGCGAACTCGGGAATGTTCGTCTTGCCGAGCAGGATCGCACCCTCGCCGCGCAGGCTGCGCACGACCGTGGCGTCCTGGGTCGAGACATTCCCCTCGAAGATCTTCGAGGCGTCGCAGCAGGGCATCCCCGCCACCTCGATGCACTCCTTCGCGGTGAACGGCACCCCGTGCAGGGCGCCCAGTGGGCCGCCGGCGTCGAGCGCCTGCTCCGCAGCCCGCGCCTCCTCGAGCGCCTCCTCGAAGCGCGGCAGCACGACGATGTTCAGGTCCTTGCGCTGCTCGGCCCGGTCGATGTGCGCCTGGACCAGCTCCACCGGGCTGATCTCGCGCTCGCGGATCGCTTGGGCCATCCAGCCGGCGGACTGTTCGAGCAGCTCCGTCATGCCACAGCCATCTCGGGCCGCCGCGTGATCCACGGTCGCGCTTCCTCCAGCTGGGCGGAGAGCGACAGCAGCAGCTCCTCGCCGGCCGGGGGGCCGACCAACTGCACGCCGATCGGCAGCCCCGCCGGCGACTGCACCAGCGGCAGCGAGATCGCGGGCTGCCCGGTGACGTTCCAGACCGGCGTGAACGGCACCCACCCGGCTGCGTTCAGCAACCATTGGAACGCCGGCTCGCCGCCCTTCGGCGCGAGCCCGCCGATCGGCAGCGGCGGCTGCGCGAGGGTGGGGGTGACCAGGATGTCGAGGTCGCTCCAGGTGGCGACCAGCCGACGGGCCATCTGGCGCAGGTAGTCGAGCGCTGCGAGGTAGTCGGTGGCCTTCCACGAATCCGCGAGGGTGACCATCTCGCGCGTGAGCGGCTCGAGCTTGTCGAGGTCGAGCGGCTGCCCGCGCAGGCGGCCGTAGGTGTGGACCTCGTCAGCCACGCCGGCGGTCCAGATCTTGATGAAGTTCTCGACGTACTGCTCGTCCGCAAAAGGCGGCGCCGGCTCGACCGCGTGGCCGAGAGACTCGAGCAGCTCGGCCGTTTCGACCACGGCCGCGGCGCAGTCCTCGTGGACCGGTGCGCCGGTCGGGGATGCGGTCGTGTAAGCGATGCGCAGCGCCCCGGGGCTGCGCTCCACGGCATCGACGAACGGCGCCGAGGGGTCGGGCGCCCAGTACGGATCGCCGGGCTCGTAGCCGGCGATCACGTCGAGGATCAACGCGGTGTCGGCGACGTTGCGGCTGACGCAGCCCTCGATCGCCACCGCTCCGGCGAACTCGCCGAACTCCGGCGCCAGCGACACCCGTCCGCGGCCGGCTTGAGGCCGACGAGCCCGCAGCACGATGCGGGGATGCGGATCGAGCCACCCCCGTCGTTGGCGTGCGCGACGGGCACCATTCCGGCCGCAACCGCCGCCGCGCTCCCGCCCGACGAGCCGCCCGTCGTGCGGGACGTGTCCCATGGGTTGAGCGCGGGTCCGAAGCGCAGCGGTTCGGTGACGGGCAGGATGCCCATCTCGGGGGTGTTGGTCTTGCCTACGATGATCGCGCCTGCCGCGCGCAGGCGTCGCACGAGGGCGCTGTCCACGGAGGGGACCCACTCCTCCATGGCCGCCATGCCCATCGTCGTGCGCACGCCCTCGGTGAGGGCCACGAGGTCCTTGATGGCGATCGGGACTCCGGCCAGCGGGCGGGAGTCGCCGGGTTTGATCGCCTCCGCCTCTGCCAGCGCGCGCTCCGCGCAGAGGGTCACGAACGCGTTCAGGCCGGGGTTCAGGCGGTCGATCGCCCGCAGCGACGTCTCCACCAGTTCCCGCGCGGAGACATCCCCCTCGCGCACCGACGCCGCCAACTCGTTGACGGGTGCGAACATCAGATCCTCGGTCATTTCTCAACCCCCTCGTGGAACGGGGATGGAGCCTAGCCGAACCGCGACGCCCCAAGCTGGAATAATCGGCGGCCATGGCCTCCGAGATCTCAGAGACGTCGCTGGGCGCGATCCTGACCGCGATGGTGACGCCGTTCGACTTGCACGGCGCCGTCGATGAGGGCGCCGCCCGCGGCCTGATGCGCCATCTGGTCGATCACGGCTCCGATGGAGTCGTGATCGCCGGCACGACGGGGGAGGCGGCGACCCTGGACGACGAGGAGAAGCTGCGCCTGTTCGAGGCCGCGGTCGACGAGCTCGGCGGCCGCGCGACCGTGGTCGCCGGCACCGGCTCGAACGACACCGCCCACTCGGTGCGCCTCACCAGAGAGGCTGCTGCGCGTGGCGTCGACGCGGTGCTCGTCGTGACGCCGTATTACAACAAGCCGAACGCGCGCGGCGTACGCGCGCACTTCGAGGCGTGCGCGGCGGCGGCCGGCGACACCCCGATGCTGATCTACAACATTCCCGGCCGCTCCGTGATCAACGTCGAGCCCGAGCTGCTGATCGAGCTGGCGCGGATCGGCAACGTCGTCGGGGTCAAGCAGGCGAACGCCGACATGGACGCGGCGCGCCGCATCGTCGAGGAGTCGGACCTTGCGCTGTACGCCGGTGACGACAACCTGCTGCGCCCGTTCGGGGAGATCGGGGGCGCAGGTGGCATCACCGTGTCCTCGCATCTCGCGGGGGAGCGCATGAAGGAGGTCTTCGAGGCAGCCCGTGCCGGCGACACGGCGCGCGCCCAGGCGCTGGACGCCGAGCTCGAGGACCTGTACGCGACCTTGTTCATCGCTCCGCCGCCGGCGACGGTGAAGGCGGCGCTCGCGGAGCTGGGGTTCGAGCTGGGCGGCGTGCGGCTGCCGCTCGTCGAGGTTGACGAGGCGGAGCGGGCGGAGTTGCGCAGGATGCTCGATGCGCTGCGGCCGGCAGTGGCGGCGAGGGACTGACGCTGGCCTCCACCCTGAGGGTCCTGCCGCTCGGCGGTCTCGGCGAGATCGGCAAGAACATGACGGTGCTCGAGTACGACGGACGCATCGTCGTAATCGACACCGGCTTGATGTTCCCGACGCCGGAGATGCTGGGCGTCGACCTCGTGCTGCCCGACTTCTCTTACCTGCTCGACAACGCGGACCGGATCGACGGCATCGTGCTGACCCACGGCCACGAGGACCACGTCGGGGCGCTGCCCTGGGTGCTCCGCGAGCTGGACGCCCGTCCCCCGGTCTACGGCGGGCCGCTGACGATCGCGATGGCGCGCTCGAAGATCGAGGAGCACAAGCTGAAGAACGTGCCGATGCACGACATCGAGCCCGGTGAGCGGTTCGAGGCGGGTCCGTTCGACCTGGAGATGATCCACGTCTCGCACTCGATTCCCGACGCGTGTGCGGTGGCCGCGACCTGTGAGTTGGGCACCGTGATCGTGACCGGCGACTACAAGTTCGACCAGACGCCCGTGGACGGCCCGCCCACCGACGCGGCCCGGCTGGCGGAGCTCGGCCGCGAGGGGGTGCTGCTCCTGTGCGGTGATTCCACCAACGCCGACCGGCGCGGCACAGCCCCGTCGGAGGCCAGCGTCGGACCGGTCCTGCAGGAGGTGATCGGCCGCGCCCAGGGTCGCGTGGTGGTCACGTCCTTCGCTTCCAACGTACATCGGCTGCAGCAGGTGATCGACGCCGCGATCGCGCTCGATCGCCGGGTCGCCGTGGTCGGCCGCTCGATGCGCAAGAACCTCAACATCGCGCGCCGGCTGAACCACGCCGAGGTGCCGGAGGGGCTGCTGGTCTCGCCCAAGGAGATCGAGAGCTTCCCCGAAGAGCGGCTGGTGATGCTCACCACGGGCAGCCAGGGCGAGCCGCTGTCGGCGCTGCGCCGCATGGCGCACGGCGAGCACCCCAACGTGAAGCTGCACGCGGGCGACACGATCATCTTCTCGGCGACCCCGATCCCGGGCAACGAGCGGGCGGTCAACGAGACGGTCGACCGCCTCTACCAGATCGGCGCCACGGTGATCACCGCCCAGGACGCCGCCGTGCACGCGTCCGGCCACGGCTGGTCGGAGGAGATCAAGCTGATGCTGAACCTCACCCGCCCAAAGTACGTGATGCCGGTCCATGGGGACCACAAGCGCCTCTACCTGCACGGACTGCTCGCCGAGGCCGTGGGCGTCGACCCCGCGGACATCTTCCGCGGGCGCAACGGCTTGCCGCTCGAGGTCGACGAGACGGGCGCGCGGTTCGGCGCGCAGGAACAGACCGGAGTCGTCTTCGTGGACGGCGTCGAGGTCGGGGACATCGAGGACGTCGCCCTGCGTGACCGGCGCGCGCTGTCGGCGGACGGGATCCTGATCGTCGTGGCGACCGTCTCGGGCCAGGACGGACGGCCTCTCGCCCCGCCGGAGGTGATCGCCCGCGGCGTGCCGTTCCTGGCCGAGTCGGACGGTGTGCTCGACGACCTGCGGCCGACGATCGAGGAGTCGCTCGCGCACGCGGCCGCGGACGAGGTCCACGAGGTCTCGCTGCTGCAGGAACACCTGCGTGAGGACGTCGCGGCCTTCATCTACGACCGCCTGCGCCGCCGGCCGATGGTGCTGCCGGTGGTCGTGGAGGTCTAGGGCCGGGGGACGACCGCCGACGCTCGGGCGGGCTCCGGCGAGTCCGGGGCCGTGGCGGGCGGCGTCGGGCTGGACCACGCCGACGGCGCCCTGTTGCACCAGGCGCACGAGCGTCGCGGCGACGTGCGGGTCGAACTGCGTGCCCGCGTTGCGGCGCACCTCTTCGAGCGCGACGTCGGTGGACAGCGCGGTCCGGTAGGCGCGCGTGGTCGTCATCGCATTGAAGGCGTCGCAGCAGCTCACGACGCGCGCCTCGATCGGGATCTCCTCGCCCCGCAGCCCGTCCGGGTAGCCCGAACCGTCCCAGCGCTCGTGGGAGGCTCGCACGATCCGGCCCACCTCGTCGAGGAATCCCCCGACGCGCTGGAGCATCCGCTGGCCCGCGATCGTGTGCGTCTGCATGACTTCGCGCTCGGCCCGGCTGAGCGGCCCGGGCTTGTTGATGATCTCCTTCGACACCGCGATCTTGCCGACGTCGTGCAGCAGGGCGGCGAACTCGGTGCGGCGGCGTTCGGCCGGCTGCAGGCCGATCGCGTCGGCGACCCGCAGCGACAGCGAGACGACCGTCTTGCTGTGGAGGCCGGTGTACTCGTCGTCGTCCTCGATCAGGTCGCCCAGCAGGATCGTGGTGCCGAGGTAGGCGTTTCGCAGTTGCAGCGCGCTGCTGAGGCCGCGCTCGCGCTCGCGGGCGAAGATGTGGAGCAGCACGACGACCGGCAGGACCATCAGCACCGCGAAACCGTCACCGATGGAGTTGAACAGGGCCAGCAGGGCGATCGGCGCGAGCAGCGCGTCCACCGCGCTGACCCAGGCCCAGTCGGATACCACGACGCGCGGGTGGCGCCCCAGCTCGTACCACTCGCGGCTCGACGTGACGAGGAAGTCGACTCTGCTCTGCGCCGCCAGCGCCACGAGGTAGATCGGCCAGTCTGCCGATCGCCGGGGTCTGCGCGTCGAGCGCCACGAGCACGGCCGCGGGAGCGAGCGAGTACCAGGAATCGGCCAGCGCGATGCACCGTGCGCTCGCGGTGACGCGTGCCGCGCAGATGGTCGGGCAGGTCGCCGAGCAGGTTGCCGAGCGCGACGAACAGCGGTACCAGCGGAGTCGGCAGCAGGAACAGCATCGGCACGAGCACCAGCTGGGTGGGGACCGTGAACCCGGCCCCGACCTCGAACTTGATCCTGGCCGCGACCACATGCGCGGCGACCAGCAGCGCGGCAAGCGGTAGCGACAGGGACCGGTCCGCGCTGAGCAGCAGCGCCATCGCCGCGGCGCACGCCACGAATCCCGCGGCCGCCACCGCCTCGCCGACCAGCTCGCGGCGCGCCAGCCGCTCCGCGGCGATGTCGCGGCCGCGCTCGATCAGCTCCTCGCCCTCGAGGCCTCCGAGGCTGCGATCCGTCAGGGCAGGGTCGGCCCCAGGGTTCATATGAGAGTCATCGCTCACGTCGCGCCCCTGCTTGAGCGCTGGGGGCGTTCTCGCCATCTGGACACTTGTCCGAGTAGCCAGATGCGGGACCCCTGCCTAGTGTGGATATCGCACTGCCTCCCCCCAAAGTCACGGAAGGAAGCCCCCCACCATGCGAAGGATCCCGAATCTCCCCCTGGCGCTCGTGATCGCCCTCACCTGCCTGTTCGCGATCGCCACTACCGCTCACGCATCCGACTCCGGCTCATCGGACCCCGCTGCTCCTGCCCCGGACCAGGTGACCGAGATCATCGAGACCGTCGATCCCCCGGCCCCGGCCCCGACGGACACCACGCACGTCGTGGAGGCCGACTCGTCGACCGCGACGGCGCCACAGCCCGCCGAGATCGTCGAGACCGCTGAGTCCCGCGCGACCTGCGACTACCCGCACATCGAGAACCCGTTCACCTCGGTGGGCGACTACCTCGACTACGTGCTGGCCCCCGACGGCAAGTTCGACGACGGCGGAGCGGGCTGGCAGCTGACCGGTGGCGCCAAGGTCGTGCAGACCGACAAGGGCCGCACCCTGCGCCTCCCGAACCACGCCACGGCGACCTCTCCGGCGATGTGCGTCGACCTGAACTTCCCCACGTTTCGGATGTACCACCGGGTCGTGCGCGAGATCGCGGGGCTGCCCGGCATCCTGCGCTACCTGCTGCCCGGTGACCCGGATGCCGCACGGGTCAAGGTCGAGGTGATCTACCACGAGGTCAGCAACCCGGTGTGGAGCGAGATGGCCCGGTTCGACGGCCGGTTCGGCGTCTACGTAGGCAACCTGTGGAAGCTCAGCGACCACATCGACCTGCAGCCGGAGCTGGGCGGTTCGGAGCCCGGCGCCCGCCAGGCCGCGCTGCGCTTCACCGTGCTGAGCGCGGCAACCAACAACAGCGTCCTGCTGGACGACATCTACGTCGACCCGATGCGCCGGTAGCAGCCCACGCTGCCTTCCGCTTGGGGGGCCGACGCATCACCCGAACGCCCCGCCTTCTCCCGGCGGGGCGTTCGCCTTTCCGGGCCGTCAGTAAGGCCAGATCAGGGCGCCGCGCTCGTCGAACCGGCCGTCCGGGAGCCACGCGACCTCCCACACGTTGCCCTCCGGGTCGGCGAAGTACGCCGACACGCCGCCCCAGTCGCGCTTCACCGGCTCTGCCCGAATCGCGGCGCCGCTCGTGCGCGCGGCAGCGATCGCCGCGGCGACCATCTCCTCGCGCTCGACGTTGACGGAGAGCGTGACCCCCCGAAAGCCCCCGGCTGTGGGCACCGGGCTGTGCGACTCCCCCGCGAGCAGGTCCATTCGATACAGGGCGAGCACCGCGCCGCCCAGGGGGAACGCCGCGAACTCGTCGCCGGCAGGCGACGTACTGGGCCACCCGAGGCCCTCGTAGAAGGCGCGCAGCGCCGGCACGTCGTAGGCACCGAGGGTCAAGACACTCAGGCGACCCGGAATCAAGCCGCCGCCCGCTTCTTCTCGCCGGCCTTCCTGACCCAAACCTGCAGCCGACCGCGTCCGGCCGCTGCCGCCGCGGCCTCCCGGTGGCCGTCGGGATCGCGCACGTCGAACGCCATCGGCCCCCGCGCGATCTCACGACCGATGCCGCGCCCCGCTCCCGTGACCACCGCCGTGTCCACTGGCGCAACCCTATTCGGCAGGGGCGTGCCGGGTGGCGTCGAAGAGATGGACGCCGGCCCTCAGCCAGGGTCGCCGGTCAGCCATGGCACAAACCTCCAGTCGCCGCAAGAAGAAAGCCCCCGTGCGCGCTTCCGCGCGGCCTGCGCGACCGCCGAGCCGCGCCAGGGCCGCCCAGCGCCCGCCGCGCGCCCGCCGCCGCCGCGGCCTCCTCGCACGGCGGCCCCGGCCCAGGCTGCCTCGGATGTCCGAGCTGGAGCAGCCGGCGCTCGACGCGATCGGGCTCGGCCTGGTGGCGGCCGGACTGCTGCTCGGCTTCGTCTTGTGGACAGGCTCGGAGGGCGGCGCCGTCGGGGAGGCGTTGGTCGATGGCCTGCGGTTCGCGGTCGGCGGCGTCGCATATCTCGCACCCCTGTTCGTGATCGGCACCGGGATCGCGTTCGCCGCGCGCCCGCATCTCGACTCGCCCGCGCGCATGCGCACCGGCGCGATCGTCCTGATCGGTGCGCTGAGCCTCGGCCTCGCCGCCGGGTCCGTCGGGCTCGGCCCCGCCGCCGGGCCGTCCCGCGACCTGTTCGACACGGACCAGATGATGGATCGCGGCGGGATCGCGGGCGAGACGCTCTACTGGGCGACCTCGACCCTGTTCTCCAGCGCCGGCGCTCATCTCGCGTTCGTGTGCATGTTCCTGGCCGGGTTGCTGCTGCTGACCGGAGCGTCGATCTCCCAGCTGATCGGTGGTCTGCGCAGCGGGGCGCGCGGCCTGCGGGCGCGGGCCGGCGCCGAGTTCGAGCGCGCGCGCGCCGACGCCCGCAAGCGGACCACCACCGCGGAACCGCTCGGCGAGCCCCGGATCGAGGCTCGCGAACCCGACCCGGAGGAGCAGCCCACCGGCGAGGTCGCGATCGTGCCCGCCGACGACGAGGCACTCGCGGCCGAGGAGGAGGACCCGCTCACGCGCGTCGAGCGCGAGATCCATGCAAAGGAGCCGGTGTTACCCCGCGCGCACCAGTCCGAGGACACGAGCGATCCGGAGCGTTTCACGCCGCAGGGCCTGCGGCGATCCGCCGTCACCGAGTCCGAGGGCTTGACCTATGCGCTGCCCGAGCCGAAGCTCCTGCGCAACTCCGGGAAGGCGCAGGGCCCTGACACCTCGAACCAGGACGAGATCTCCCGCACGCTGGTGGAGACGCTGGGCCATTTCGGCATCGACGCCAAGCTCGTCGGGCGCGTCACCGGTCCGCGCGTGACCCGGCACGAGTTGCGGCTCGCCCCCGGCACCAAGGTCTCGAAGGTCACGCAGCTGAAAGACGACATCGCTTACGCGCTCGCCTCGACCGACATCCGGATCCTGGCGCCGATCCCGGGGAAGCAGGCGGTCGGCGTCGAGGTGCCCAACAAGCGTCACCGCATGGTCTACCTGGGCGACATCTTCCGGCGTGAGCTGGCCGAGAAGGACGGGAAGTCGGCGGGCAGCTCGCCGCTGTCGGTCTGGCTCGGCAAGGACATCGCCGGTAACGCGGTCTGGACCGACCTGGCGCGCATGCCGCACCTGCTCGTGGCCGGCACCACCGGCTCCGGGAAGTCGGGCTGCATCAACACCATGCTGTCGTCGATCCTGATGCGCGCCACTCCGAACGAGGTGCGGATGGTGCTGGTCGACCCCAAGCGCGTGGAGCTCAACTACTACGAGGACATCCCGCACCTGCTCACGCCCGTGGTGCACGTCCCGCGGATGGCGGCGAACGTGCTGGCCAACCTGATCCGCGAGATGGAGTCCCGCTACGAGGTGATGGGCCAGGCGCGCACGCGCAACATCGTCGAGCTGAACCGTGCGCGGGCCGCGGCGGGGGACCCGCCGCTGCCGTACATCCTGTGCGTGATCGACGAGCTTGCCGACCTGATGATGGTCGCCCCGGCCGAGGTCGAGGACTCGATCATCCGGCTGGCGCAGAAGTCGCGCGCCGTCGGGATCCATCTGGTGCTCGCGACGCAGCGGCCGTCCGTGGACATCATCACGGGGACCATCAAGGTGAACGTCCCTGCCCGGATCGCGTTCGCCGTCTCCTCCCAGCACGACTCGCGGGTGATCCTGGACGGCGGCGGCGCCGAGTCGCTGCTGGGCCAGGGCGACATGCTGTTCCGCCCGATCGGGTCCTCCAAGCTGCAGCGCATCCAGGGCGCCTACATCACCGAGGAGGAGGTGGCCCGCGTCACGGACGCATGGCGCGACCAGGCCGAGCCTTCCTACGAGGAGGAGTTGCTCGAGGGCCGCGACGTGCCCGACGAGGCGGTGGAGGGCGAGTTCTCGCCCGACCAGGACGACCTGCTGGAGGAGGCGATCCGCCTCGTCGCCCAGACCCAGACCGCGTCGGTGTCCATGGTGCAGCGCCGCCTGCGCGTGGGCTACACGCGCGCCGGCCGGCTGATCGACATGCTCGAGCGGCGCGGAGTGATCTCGGGCTACGAGGGCTCCAAGCCGCGCCAGGTGCTGATCACGGAGGCTGACGTGTCACGCGTACTGGACGAGGGCGGCGGCGGCCGGGCCGGCGTCACGGTCGCCGGCGTGGCCGACGACCAGCCGGCCCCCGGCGACCCGCTGTAGGCGGCGGACCCGAACGCACGTCGTTGTTCCCGGACATACCGGGATTTCGGGGCGCGCTACCGTGTGCTCGTGGAGCCCTCCCTCCGGCCACGAGACGTCTGAATGGCGGACATCGGCTCGCTGCTGCGCGAAACGCGCATCCGCAACAAGATCGACATCACGACCGTCGAAGAGTCGACCAAGATCCGCGCCAAGTACCTGCGGGCGCTGGAGAACGAGGAGTGGGTCGTGCTCCCCGGCCCGACCTACGTGAAGACCTTCCTGCGCACCTACGCGCAGTTCCTGGGGCTCGACCCCCACCTGCTGGTGGACGAGTACAGCGCCCGGTTCGAGGAGCCGGAGCACCTCGAGGTCGCCGCCTTCACCCGGCGCCGTCGCATTCCGGAGCAGGCGCGCCGGGTGGGCCCGCCCAGACGCGGGATCGCGGCCGCCGTGGTGGTCGTGGCCTTCATCGCCTTCCTGTTCGTGCTGGGCATCACCGGCGAGGAGGACCAGAAAGGCGGCTCCGGGGCCGCCGCGCCGGCCACGCAGACGCCGTCGCAGCCCGAGCGTCCGGCCAGTGGGCCCGCCGCCACGGGGCCGCGGGAAGCGCAGAGACGGCCGCGCAGCGTGCGCCTCGAGATCATCCCGGCCCGTAATGTCTGGGTATGCGTCGTGGATGCGCGGGGCAAGCAGCAGGTGGCAGGCGTGATCGTGGCCGCGGGCGACCGCCAGGGCCCGTTCCGGTCGCGGTCGTTTCGCGTGACCGTCGGCAACGGCGGCGGCGACCTGCGGATCAACGGGCGCCGGCGCGACACGCCCGAGCGCTCCGAGCCGATCGGATACCTCGTCCGAAACGCGGGGACCACGTTGCTGTCCGCGGCCCGGCGGCCGACATGCGGGTGATCTGCTGAGCGTCCGCGCCGGACTCGTGGTGACGGGCACGGAGGTCCTCGCGGGCCGCGTGCGGGATCGCAACGGCCCGTGGCTCGCCGATCGGCTGGCCGAGCTGGGCGTGGAGCTGGCGCATGTCCTGATCACGGGCGACCGGCGCGAGGACCTGCGCGCGGCGCTCGAGTTCATGCGCACCGAGGGTGCGGACCTGACCATCACAAGCGGTGGTCTCGGACCGACCGCCGACGACATGACGGCGGAGATCGTGGCCGACTTCGCGGGCCGGCCCCTGCGGCTCGACGAGGACCTCGAGCGCCGCATCGGGGAGATCATCGCGCGATTCGCGCGGCGCTGGAATCTCGACCCCGAGGCGCTCGCGCTCGCCAACCGCAAGCAGGCGATGGTGCCCGAGGGCGCCGTCGCGCTGGACCCCGTCGGCACTGCGCCGGGACTGGTGGTGCCCGCCGACGGCCAGGTGGTCGTGGTGCTGCCCGGCCCGCCGCGCGAGCTGCAGGAGAGCTGGCGCCAGGCGGTGGAGACCGAGCCGTTCCTGCTGGCGGTGGCGGGCGCACCCCGTTACCGGCAGACCATGGTGCGCATGTTCGGCGTGCCCGAGTCGGAGATCGCCGAGACGCTGCGGGTCGCGGACGCCGAGATGGGCCTCGACGGTCTCGAGATCACCACTTGCCTGCGCCGCGCAGAGCTGGAAATAGTGATCCGCTCCGACGAGGCCAGTGACGCGTCGGCCCAGCGGCTGGTCGAGATCATGGTCTCGCGCCACGGCGACTTCGTGTTCTCGACCGACGGCAGCTCGATCGACGAGCAGGTCGCGGGCCTCTTGGCCGGCAGGCGGATCGCGGTGGGGGAGTCGTGCACCGGTGGCCTGCTGTCCGCGCGCCTCACGGACCGGCCGGGCGCCTCGGGGTACTTCGCCGGCGGCGTGGTCGCCTACTCGAACGCCGCAAAGGTGAGCCTGCTGGGCGTGCCGGCCGAGCTGATCGAGCGGCATGGAGCCGTGTCGGACGAGGTCGCGGAGGCGCTCGCCGACGGTGCGCTGGAGCGCTTCGACGCGGACACCGCGATCGGCCTGACCGGCATCGCGGGACCGGATGGCGGCACCCCGGACAAGCCGGTCGGCCGCGTGTCGTTCTGCGTGGCTGCGGTCTTCGACGGCGACCGGGAGCGCATCACGCGCTCGCTCGACCTGCCCGGCTCGCGCGGCGACATCCGCGATCGCGCGACGGCCGTCGCCCTGCACCTGCTGCGCCGCCTGCTGCGCCGCGAGTCGGCTCCGCTGTAGGCCCGATGCCGCAGGAGCGCCCCGGCAGCCCGCGCGCGCGCCTGTTCGTGGCGCTCGACCTCCCGGAGGCGATCGTGGCGGCGCTCGCGGAGTGGGCCCGCGGGGCGTTCGCGGGAGCGCCCGGCCTGCGCGTCGTGCGCCCGGAGTCGCTGCACGTGACGCTCGTGTTCCTCGGGTACCAGTACGAGCGCGACGTCGAGCGGATCGCCGCGCTGACGTTCGCCGAACCGCTGGCCCGGGTGGAGCTGCAAGTCGCCGACGTGCGACCCGTGCCGCGCGGGCGGCCGCGGCTCTTCGCGCTGGGCCTGGCCGATCGGGAGGGTGCGCTCACCAGGTGGCGGCAGGACCTGGCCGACCGCCTCCAGGCCGCCCGCCTCTACGAGCCCGAGCAGCGCCCGTTCTGGCCGCACGTGACGCTGGCGCGCGCGCAGCGCGGGAAGACGCCCACAGGGGTCGCCCTTCCCGCGCTCCCCGCCGCGCTGTCGAGTCCCTTCGCGACGGACCGGCTGACCCTCTACCGCTCGACTCTGCGGCCGCAGGGCGCGGTTTACGATGCGCTCGCCGCACGCGGAGGATGACGCACATCTGGCGCACCCTTGCGCGTCCTGCGCGTTGTCCCGGCACGTGCGCCTTCCTAGCCTGTCGTTCCGTCCGAGGTGGCCCCTAACTTGCCTCGGTCAAGCACAGATCGACCGAGTGATTGAGCGGTTTGGGAGGCAACGAATGGAAGCTGCGAAGAAGAACGAGGCCAAGGCCGCCAAGCCGGGCGACGCGAAGGCGAACGGCAAGGCCGAAACGCAGGGCAAGACGGGCGCCGATCCGGCCAAGGGCGCCGCATTGAAGGCCGCGCTTACGCAGATCGAGCGCGAGTACGGGCAGGGCTCCGTGATGCGGCTCGGGGACCGCCCCGCCGTGCGGGTGCCGACGATCCCGACCGGCGCGCTGTCGATCGATCTGGCGCTCGGCGTGGGCGGTGTCCCGCGTGGGCGGATCGTCGAGATCTTCGGCCCCGAGTCCTCGGGCAAGACGACGCTGGTCTACGAGATCATCGCCCAGGCGCAGAAGATGGGCGGCATCTGCGCGTTCATCGACACCGAGCACGCGATCGATCCTGTGTATGCGCGCACGATCGGCGTGGACATCGACGAGCTGCTCGTGTCGCAGCCCGACCACGGCGAGCAGGCGCTCGAGATCGCCGACGTCCTGACGCGCTCCGGCGCGATCGACGTGGTCGCGATCGACTCGGTCGCGGCGCTCACGCCGCGCGCCGAGCTGGAGGGGCAGATGGGCGACCAGCAGGTCGGCGCGCAGGCGCGCCTGATGTCGCAGGCGCTGCGCAAGCTGACCGGGAACCTGAGCCGCGCCAACACGATCTGCATCTTCACGAACCAGATCCGCGAGAAGGTCGGGGTGATGTTCGGATCCCCCGAGACCCAGCCGGGCGGGCGGGCGCTGAAGTTCTATGCCTCCCAGCGGATCGACATCCGCCGGATCGAGACCCTCAAGGAGGGGACCGAGGCCGTCGGTAACCGCGTGCGCGCCAAGATCGTCAAGAACAAGGTCGCGCCGCCGTTCCGCCAGGCGGAGTTCGACATCGAGTACGGGCAAGGCATCTCCTCCGAAGGATGCGTGCTCGACCTCGGCATCGAGCACGAGATCGTGCAGAAGTCCGGCGCCTTCTTCAGCTATGACGGCGAGCGTCTGGGGCAGGGACGCAACAACGCGAAGGCCTTCCTGCGCGAGCACCCTGCGACGGTCGCCGAGATCGAGAGCAAGATCTACGGTGCGCTCGGCATCGAGCGACCCGGCACGCCGATCGCGGAGGTTGCTCCGCCTCCTGACTCCGGTCAGAACGGCGCTGTCGCGGAGACACCGCCGGTGCCGGACCGCAAGGCCGCCTGAGCGCGGTCGCTCACACAGCTTCCTCAACCACTCAAGCCCTCCCCGAAAGCCCTGCCTCCGCTCCCCGGCGGAGGTGGGGCGCTTTTGGGCGATTTCTGCCGATGATTCCCTGTGATGAGGCGCGGACTCGGACGTAGTAAGGGTGTGAGCGATCTTCTCGCGTTGTCGGCGAAGGCCCCGGCGGACCTCGAATTCGAGCGGCTCTACCGCTCGAGCCGCGACGACGTGTATGCATACGTCGCGACGCTGCTGCGCGATCGCTTCGCCGCCGAGGACATCACCGCGCTTGCCTTCGAGCGCGCCTACCGCCGCCGCGGGAGCTTCAGGCCCACGCGCGGCTCCGCGCGCGCCTGGCTGTTCGGAATCGCGCGCAACGCGGCGCTGGACGAGTTGCGCCGCCGCGGTCGCTCGGCCTCTTTGGAGTCGGAGGCCCCGGCGGCGGACGCGACGGTGGGTGAGGAGGTCGAGCACGGCCTGCGCCGCGCGGTCGTGCGGGCGGCGCTGGAAGTGCTCACGCCGCGCGAACGGGAGCTGGTTGCGCTGAAGTTCTTCGCCGGGCTCACCAATGCGGAGCTGGCTGCCGTGATCGGGACGACGGAGACCAACGCCGGCACGCGCCTGCACCGGGTGCTGGGAAAGCTGAGGGAGGCCTGCCATGAGACTGCGTAGAGAGCCGCAGCCAAGCCCCGAGACGGTCCGCGCGCTCGCGGCGCTGGACGCCGCGCTCGCAGGAGAAGATGTGGCGCCGGAGCACGCGGACCTGCGCGAGCTGGCGCTGGCCGTCCGCGCGGAGCGCCCGCGCCCGCGGCCGGAGTTCGAGTTGGCCCTGGACCTGCGCGCACACGAGGGGTTCGCGCCGGAGGGCCGGACCGGCATCCACACCGCCGAGCCTGCCCGCCGCAGGGAGCTGCACACGCCACACCGGCTGCGGGTCACGCCGCTGGCGCTGGGCACGGCGGCGTCGCTGTTCATCGTCGCGACCGCGGTGCTGACCACCGGCTTGCTCGGCGGCGGCGCGGGCGAGGACGGCGCGCGGACCGCACAACCCGAACCGCTGCTGAGCCCGTCGGCTCCGGTCGAGAGCCGGGCGCAGGACAAGGCCGCCGGTGCCACGGGCGAAGCGGCTCCGGCCGTCTCACCGCCCGTGCCCGGCCCGCCGCAGGGCGGCATCGCGCCCGGGGCGCGCCGCCGTCAGGTCGAGCGCTCGGCCGAGCTTGTCCTGTCCGCCCCTCGCGACCAGATCGAGGATGTCGCGGACGGCCTGATCCGGGTGATCGACCGCCACCGCGGCTTCGTGCTCAGCTCGTCCGTCTCGGCGGGCGAGAGCGCCGACGCCGGCGCGTCGTTTGACCTGCGGATCCCGAGTGACCGCCTGCAGGAGGCGGTGGCGGATCTGTCCGAGCTGGCGCATGTGCGCTCGCGCACCCAGGCGGCGCGTGACGTGACGGCGGAGTTCAGCTCACCGCGCCGGCGCCTTGCCGATGCGCTCGCGGAGCGGCGCGGACTGCTGCGCCGCCTGTCCAAGGCCGACACGGCGAACGAGACCGCCGCGGTGCGCGCCCGGCTGCGCGCAGTCAACCGCCGCATCGATCGCGTGCAGGCGCAGCTCAGGGGACTGCGCGAGCGCGTCGCGTTCGCGGCGGTGAGCGTCTCGATCCGGCCCGGGGCCGCCCGCGGCGACGGCGGTGGCTGGTCGCTGGGCGACGCCGGGCGTGATGCCCTGTCGGTGCTGGCTGCCGCCGCGGGTGGCGCGATCATCGCGCTGGCGGTGACGCTTCCGGCCGGGATCGTCGCCCTGCTGGTGTGGCTCGCCTACCGCGTGATCGTGCGGCGCCGCCGCGAGCAGGCGCTGGATGGGGCGCCCGCACCCGCGCCGGGCGATTGAGAACGGAGCGTCTCGGTAGTACGATGCCGGAGCGGCGACTCGGCCGCGCGAGGACGAAAAAGACGCTTATTTCCAGAGTTTTTGAATTGTGACGAGATCGGCTTTCACGATCACATGAGACTGCCACCAGCGATGACGGCGATCGACGGAAGGGGCGGGGCGACCTAGCGCCCAGCTTCACCGGCGGTCACAGCTGGGCCGGCCGCAGGCCGGCTGCCGTAACTCGACACTTCAGGTCTCGCGAAGCCGGGCTGGCGCTCGGCTTTTTGCGTTAGATGACTGATTTGGGATACGACCTGAAACGGAGCAGCGGGTGGCGCGCGGACCGGCGCGACGGCGCAGCTGCTCCACGACACCGATTGACGGGGCCACGCCGGACTCGCGGAGGCTGGGCCTGGTCGGGGAGACAGGATCATGGAAGCTTTGATCGTGATCGCACTCGCGTGCGTCGCGGCCGTGGCCGCGTGGGCAGTTCGAGGCAGGACGAGCACAGATCCAGCGGGCTCCGTAGCTGATACGCACTCGCGGCATCGGCCGGTCCCGGTCACCGGGGTGGCGCTCGTGGGCGCGTCCCCGGCGGCCACGGTGGACGCTCCGGTCCGTGCGGACGACACGGAACCGGCGACGACCACGCTCGACGGTCACACCGCGGATGGCCTGCCGGCGCGCCGCGACGAATTGCTGCGCCGCGAGGAGCGCGTGATGCAGCGGGAGCAGTCGCTCGAGGCGCGCGTCGTCGACCTCTCGGGCCGCGAGCGGGGCATGGCGGAGCGCCAGCGCGAGGTCGAGCGGCGCGAGACGGCGGCCGCCGGCGCGGGCGAGCGCGCGGCGCTCGACCTCGAGCGCGTGGCCGGCATGACGCGCCAGCAGGCCCGGCAGGCGTTGCTGCGCCAGGTCGAGGAGGACGCCCGCCACGAGAAGGCGCGCATCGTGCGCCAGGTCGAGGAGGAGGCGCGCCGCGAGGCCGGCCGCCGCTCGCGCAACATCCTGGCGGCCTGCATGCAGAGACTGGCTGCGGGCCACGCGGCGGAGACGACAGTGTCGCTGGTCGCCCTGCCTTCCGACGACATGAAGGGCAGGATCATCGGTCGGGAGGGGCGCAACATCCGCGCGCTGGAGCACATCACCGGCGTCGACTTCATCATCGACGAGACTCCCTCGGCGGTCGTGCTGTCGGCATTCGACCCGGTGCGGCGGGAGATCGCCAGGCTGACCCTCCAAAAGCTCGTGCAGGACGGCAGGATCCACCCCGCGCGCATCGAGGAGGCCTACTACCAGGCGAAGGCAGAGATCGACAATCACGTGATGGAGCAGGGCGAGCAGGCGCTGTTCGAAGCCAATGTCCACGCCATGCACCCCGAGCTCGTAAAGCTGCTCGGCCGCCTGAAGTTCCGCACCAGCTACGGCCAGAATGTCCTGAGTCACTCGATCGAGGTCTCGCGGCTCGCGGCGATGATCGCGGACGAGCTGGGTGCCAGCCCCAAGACCGCGCGGCGCGCCGCGCTCCTGCACGACATCGGGAAGTCGGTCACGCACGAGGTCGAGGGCCCGCACGCACTGGTCGGCGGCGAGCTGGCGCGGCGCTACGGAGAGCCAGAAGCCGTCGCCCATGCGATGGAGGCGCACCACAACGAGGTGGAGCTGCAGACCGTCGAAGCGGTGATCGTCCAGACGGCCGATGCGCTCTCGGGGGCACGTCCAGGCGCCCGCGGCGAGTCGCTCGACCACTACGTGAAGCGGCTCGAGCACCTCGAGGAGATCGCCGGCCGCCATGACGGGGTCGAGAAGGTGTACGCGGTGCAGGCCGGGCGCGAGGTGCGGGTGATGGTGTCGCCCGGCGCGGTGGACGACGAGGCCGCCGCGCTGCTCTCCCACGAGATCGCCCGCGAGATCGAGCGGGAGCTTGAGTTCCCGGGCCAGATCAAGGTGACGGTGATCCGCGAGAGCCGCTCGGTGGACTTCGCGAAATAGGTTGACAACGCCGTCCCGGCGGGTAGGCCCAAGGCGTGAAGGGGCTCTGGGGGATCCTGCTCGTTGCGGCGGTCTTGTCGCTCCCGGCAACTGGTGTGGCGCAGGTCCAAGCCGCCCCCGGGATCTCGCCGCCCGGTGCGAACGACTGGAGTTGCGCGCCTGCCGCGCAGCACCCGGATCCGGTGGTGCTCGTGCACGGGACCTTCGGCGACATGACGGTCTCGTGGAACCTGATCGCGCCGGCGCTGAAGCTGAACGGGTACTGCGTCTTCGCGCTCGACTACGGAAACCGCGGGATCGACGCGATCGAGAGCTCGGCTGCTGAGCTCGACGCCTTCGTAGACCGGGTGCTGACCGCCACGGGGGCTTCGCGGGTGTCGCTCGTGGGGCACTCGCAAGGCGGGATGATGCCCCGCCACTTCATCAAGTTCCTGGGGGGTAGGAGCTCCGTCGACGACCTGGTCGGGCTGGTTCCGTCGAACCACGGGACGACGAATCCGCTGGCACCGTACGCCGCGGGCATCGGCTGCGTCGCCTGCGATCAGCAGGCTGCGGGATCGACGTTCCTCCGCAACTTGAATGCCGGCGACGAGACGCCCGGGAACATCTCCTACACCCAGATCACGACGCGCTACGACGAGGTCGTGACTCCCTACCGGTCGGCCTATCTGGAGCCGGGGCCGCGGACGACCAACGTCACGCTCCAGGACCGCTGCCCATTGGACCTGACCGAGCACCTCGGGATCATCTACGACCCCGCCGCACTCCAGTGGGTCCTGAACGCGCTCGGCCGTCCGGGCCCTGCGGATCCCGGCTTCCGCCCCCGCCTGCCTCTGAGCCGGGCCGCAGCGCCATCTAACATCCGTCGTCGTGAAGAAGTACCACGTCACCACCTTCGGGTGCCAGATGAACGAGCACGACTCCGAGCGGATGAAGGGCATGCTCGAGACGCTCGGCTACGACGAGGCCGACGAGCGCGACGGCGCCGATCTGATCCTCTTCAACACGTGCTCGATCCGCGAGTCCGCGGACAACCGGCTGATCGGGAACCTGGGCGAGGCCAAGCGCCTGAAGCGCGAGGACCCCGCGCGGGTGGTGGGCGTGGGCGGTTGCTGGTCGCAGTCGATGAAGGACCGGGTGTTCGAGCAGTTCCCGTTCGTGGACGTGGCCTTCGGGCCGGGCCAGATCGACAAGCTGGGCGAGTTCCTCCAGTCCGACGACCTGGCGGCGCAGGGCTACTTCGAGTTCGAGGGCTTTCCCGGCGACCTGCCGATGAAGCGCGCGCGCCCCTTTCAGGGCTGGGTGCAGATCTCGGTCGGGTGCAACTGCGTCTGCTCGTACTGCATAGTGCCGTCCACGCGTGGGCGCGAGGCGAGCCGCACGCCGGCCGACATCGTGCGGGAGGTCGAGCTGCTCGCGGGCGACGGCGTGAAGGAGGTCACGCTGCTCGGCCAGAACGTGAACTCCTACGGCCGCGATCTGCCCAAGGACGAGCGCATCGATTTCGCGGCCTTGCTCGCGATGGTGGACGCGGTCGCAGGCGTGGAGCGCATCCGCTACACGAGCCCGCATCCCAAGGACGTGCGTGAGCGGCTCGTCGCCGCGCATGCCGAGCTCCCGAGCCTGTGCGAGCACATCCATCTGCCGCTGCAGTCGGGCTCCAGCCGCATCCTGAAGGCGATGCGCCGCACGTACGACCGCGACCGCTATATGAAGCGGGTGGAGATGATCCGCGCGAGCGTGCCGGACTGCGCGATCACGACCGACATCATCGTCGGGTTCCCGGGCGAGACCGAGGACGACTTCGGCGAGACGATGGAGGTCGTGGACGAGGTCGGGTACGACTCCGCCTTCACATTCGTGTTCTCGCCGCGCCGCGACACCGAGGCGGCGACGCTCGGCGACCAGGTCCCGCACCCGGTCAAGCGCGAGCGCATGGAGCGGCTCGTCGACCTGGTGCAGCGCCGCGCGCTG
>CAWFMD010000006.1:0-1724197 GCA_963816975.1 uncultured Solirubrobacterales bacterium
AAGCGGTGCGGGCCTCGGTTGCCGCGCTTCGCGCCGCCTACGACGAACTGGCCGCGCAGCCCATCGACGCGCTCACCAAGCCTGAACTGATCGGTGCGCTCGACGAACTCGAAACCCTCAGCTGCCAGCTGCCCGTCGCAGAGCCATCGCATGCTGGCGCGCTTGCAGGCCGAGACCACCGCCAAGGAGATGGGCGCCAAGTCCTGGCGCGACGTGCTGGCGATCCGGTGGCGCATCTCGACCAGCGAGGCCGCCCGCCGGCTCGACCGAGGCCGCCCAGTTGGCGCCACGCCGCACCCTGAGCGGCGAACCGCTCGACCCCGCGCTGCCCTGCGACCGCGCTGGCCCAAGCTCACGGGTCGATCAACCGCGAGCACGTCAAGGTCGTGCGCGAGGCGATGGACCGCATCCCGCCCGGCTGCGTCGACTCGCCTGACCCGCGCCCAGATCGAAGCCGACCTGGTAACAAGACCGCGATGAGTGTGGGCCCCAAAAACAGTTGAAGGACACCGCCGATCGCACCATCTTCTTGCTCGACCAGGACGGCCCCGAACCCGATGACGCCGAACGGGCCCGTGCGCCGCGAGGGCAGACCAAGGGGCCCCAAGCAGCCCGACGGGATGGTGCGCCTTCACAGCCACCCTGACACCCGCAGGCGTGGGCGGTGTTCGAGGCGATCTTCGCCACACTCGGCCGCGCCGGGGATGTGCAACCCCGACGACGACCAGCCGTGCGTGTCGGGCACCCCGACCCAGCAGCAGGTCGACGACGACCACCGCACGCTGGCGCAGCGCCAGCACGACGCGCTGATGACGGCGGGACGCAGCGTGCTGGACAGGGGCGGTGAACTGGGGCAGCACAACGGGTTGCCGGCGACGATCATCATCCGGACCACGCTGCAGGATCTGGAGAGTCGGGCCGGGGTCGGCGTCACCGGCGGTGGGACCGTGATGCCGATCCGGGACGTGATCGGGCTGGCGGGGCGGTCGAACCTCTTCCTTGCAGTGTTCGACGGGGCCACGGGGTCGGCGGTTGAACTTGTTTCGGGCCCGCCGGGTCGCCTCCCGGGCTCAGCGGTTGATGCTGATCGCCCGTGACGGTGGCTGTACGAAGCCGGGCTGCACCGTGCCCGCCTACGGCAGCCAAGTCCATCACGCGGCTCGCGATTGGGCCGACGGACGGACAAACCAACGTCGACGAGCTCGGCCTGGCGTGCGGGCCCGACAACCGCATGGTCGGCCCCGGCGGCTGGACCACGCGGATCAACGCAGACAACGATGTCGAGTGGATCCCACCCCCAGACCTTGACACCGGGCAAGCCCGCGTCAACGACTACCACCGCCCCGAGCGGCTTCACCGCCCCCCCGACGACGACGATCGGGAACGACGAGACCCCGACGGCGACAACGAAAGCCGGGCAGGGCCCGAACCCGACGCGGCATGACCGCACCACAGCACCAGCATCGGCTTTAGGCTTAGCCCCTCGGCCGCGGCAACGTCAACGCGGCGCGCGCGAACTGCTCGAGGCGCTCGCGCGGATAAGTCTCGGGGTCGCTGATCGCCAGTCGGCCGAGCGTTTGGGCGAAGGACAGCATGGTGTGGCCGAGCAGCGCGGGATCCAGAGCGGCCAACCGCCGGTCCATCCCAGTGCCGGCCTTCGCCAGCTGCTCGGCCTGGGACAGAATGGACGAACGTGCGCGCCGTAGGTCGTCGCGGTATTCGCGGGGGGGCACTGTCGGGCATGGTGAGGATGAGTCGCCACCTGGTGGGATTCAAGAAGCCCCCGTCCAGGAACGCCGAAATCGTCGCTGCGTACGCGCCGGTCGGTCCGTGTTCCGTCAGGTCCTCGGGCATCGCCGCAAGCACCTGAGCCACTCCACGTTGATGCTCACGGCTCAACAGCGCCGATACCAATTCAGCACGAGTCCGAAAGACCGTGTACAACACCGGCTTTCCGACACCGGCGGCTTCCGCCACGGCCTCCATGCTCAGCTCGTGCAGCTGGCACCCGGCGAGCACTGTCATGGCCGCGTCCAAGAGCTGCTCGCGCCGCTGTTCAGGCGGCAGCCGGGGGGCGTACTTACGCCGAAGGCGGGGACGGGTCACAGGCAACAATATTACGTCACCGTTGTATTGAGGACACGCAATTGCTACGGTGGCGTTGTATTCACTGAAAGCGGAGGTAGACGCGATGTCTGAACGATTGTCGATTCGGCGAGAGGACTATGGCCTGTTCGGGCCGGGTTCCCGAATTGGAAAGTCTGGGCCTCCCGACCTCGCTGATTGGCTTCCAGCGGGCGGTCGTGCTGGAGCACTTCGACCCGTACCTGACCGCCGCGGTGGCCGACACGCAGGGATCTACAGTGATCCGCTGGGCGGCTGGACCGCACCCTCGCCTATTTCCTCACGGTGGCCGTCGCCGACGCGCGCACTGCTTCGGGGTGTCCGAGATCCTCATGCGGGTCCATACGCGGGTCAAGGGCATCGAGCCGATCACCGGAAAGCGTTACAGCGCCAACAATCCCGAGTCACAACTGTGGATCCACGTCACCGGATGGCATTCGGTCCTCAAGTGCTACGAGTGTACGGTCCGGGCCCGCTCTCTCTTGCAGAAGAGAAGCGGTATTGGTCCGAATCGCCACCGCGGCGGAACTGCAGACCTGCAAGCCCGCCGATGTGCCCGCCTCGCGGGAGGAAGTCCGGGAATACTTCGCCGCCGTACGCCGCGGCTCTGCACTTCCGAACATGCTGACCGCGCCATGCACTACCTGCTCTACACACCAGGAGACCGCGGCGTGCGGATGTGGGCGGGCAGCCGAGTGCTTGCACCGGCGGCGATCGCGACCCTGCCGAAGTGGATGCGGCACTTGGGCAACTTCGGCCAGCCGGCCGCGGTGGACGCCGCCGTGACTCCTGTCGCGCGGACGTGGGTCAAGGCATTGTCGACCAACGAGTTTCGGCCGATGCTCGCGGTGGCTCGTCGGATAGTTCCGGAGACCGCCGAAGTGCTTGCGTCGCATCTCTCGGGTCCACCCGCACAGGCGAAAACCGTGACCCCGGCCGAGGTACGCGAGCGAATCGATGGCTCTCGCGTAATCAACTCAATGCGGTGAGGCCGTCCCACGCCGCGATTGCGGATTCGGCGATCGACGACAACTTCTTCTGGTCGGCGCCGTCGCGAGCCTGAATCGCCATGCCGTGGTTCACCGTGTTGTAGAACGCGGCAATCATGGCAGCGTCTGCACTGGCGGGCACATCGCCTTCGGCGATCCCGCGTTCGATGCGTTCATGAAAGTCAGTTTCCAGGGCCATGCGCCATCCGGCGAGATACTCGTGCACTGACCGGGTGTCCTCGCTACACGTGGTCGCGGCGAGCACGATCATGCAGCCGCGGGGATTGTCGGGGGTGCAGAACACCACCGCGTGGTGGCGTAACACCGCGGCAATGGCCTCCCGCGCGGTCGGTCGTTCGCGAAGTTCGGCCGCCGCGGGGGCGCCCAATGTGTCGTTGTAGTGCGCCACCGCTTCGCGGAACAACTCCTCCTTGCATCCGAACGCCGCATACAAGCTCGGTGAGTTGATACCCATCGCCGCGGTCAGGTCGTTGATCGAGGCGCCCTCGTAGCCGTGTTCCCAGAACACATCCATGGCCCGTCGCAGGGCCCCGGCGCGGTCGAAGGACCGTGGCCTGCCACGTGTCGCCATCGCGGACCCTCCCTTTATGTATCGAACGCCAGAAAATCATTGACAAGTGTAGCGCTCGCGTTGAATTATGTATCGAACGACACAAAAAGGAGGATCGGATGTCTGAATCGACCGTTGCAATGGTCACCGGCGGGAGCAGGGGGATCGGGGCGGCCATCGCAGTGCGACTAGCTGAGCTGGGCTCGGACGTCGCCATCACATACGCGCAGTCAAGGAACGCGCCGACGAGATCGTCGGCCAGATCGTGGCCCACGGCCGGCGTGGCGTGGCGGTAAGAGCGGACAGTGCCGCCTCCGACGACGTGGTGGCAGCGGTCGAGCAGACCGCGATCAAGTCGGGCCGGCTGGACATCCTGGTCAACAACGCGGGGATCTTCCCGTTCGGAGTCATCGACGAGGTGTCGCTCGAGGAGGTCAACCAGACCCTCGATATCCACGTCCGGGCGGTGTACCTCGCCAGTCAGGCTGCGGTGCGGCACATGTCTGACGGTGGCCGAATCATCAGCATCGGAAGCAATCTCGCAGAGCGCGTACCGTTTCCGGGGGTCGCGCTGTACGCGATGAGCAAGTCCGCACTCATCGGCTTCACCAAGGGATTGGCACGCGACGTCGGTGCCAGGGGGATCACCGTCAACCTCGTCCAGCCCGGCTCCACCGATACCGATATGAATCCCGGTCGACGGCGACACCGCCGACGAACAGCGAGCGATAGCCGCTCTCGGCAGATATGCCGACGCCCGCGAGATAGCGAATACCGTTGCGTTCCTGGCAGGTTCGGAGGCGTCGTACATCACCGGCGCGGTGCTCACTGCCGACGGCGGTACGAACGCCTGACGATGGCGTGGCTGATGCTGGTCGTCGCGGGACTGCTCGAAATCGTGTGGGCGATCGCACTCAAACAGTCCGAGGGGTTCAGCAAGCTGTGGCCAAGCGTCGTCGGTGTCGGCGGTGCGGTGCTCAGCTTTGCTCTGCTTGCGTTGGCGCTCAGGCAGCTGCCGGCGGGAACCGGTTATGCGGTGTGGGTCGGAATCGGCGCCGTCGGCGTTGCACTGGCCGGCATGATTCGGTTCGGCGAGGCCACGAGTGTCGCGAGGGTGCTATTCCTGTCGATCATTGTTGTCGGCATCGTCGGGTTGCGCTCGTCGAAACCTGAAAACCGTTGCCGTCCTAAGTGTTGTCAGCGTTGGCCGCGGCACCTTGTATCCGGGACCTTCGCGGAAGCGGCTGCCAGTCACCATGTCGACCTCGTCGCCGTCGCACAGCGCGGCAGTAAGGTCAGGTAGGATCCCGGGTCGTGCTGACCGTCGGCGTCGACCTGGGCAGCGAGGTCGTAGGCGTTGCGCTGAGCGTACTTGTAACCGGTCTGGACGGCGCCGCCGATGCCCAGGTTGAAGGGATGCTGGATCACCGCCGCCCCGGCCCGCTCCGCCTGTTCGGCGGTGCGGTCGGTGGACCCGTCATCGACCACCAGGACGTCGAAGTCGGGGCACCGCTCGTGGATCGCCGTGACGACGCGCGCGACCGACTCCTCCTCGTTGTAGGCGGGGACGATCGCAAGTCTCTTGCTGAGGCGCTGGGACATGGTCGCTTCGAAGGCCATCCGGGAGGTCAAAACACTTCAATGCTGCCCGGGTCGCGGTGCCGCGAACCCTGCATTTCCCCCGCAAGCTTACGGGTGCGTGCCGATGCAAGGCCCGCTGGGCCGTCCTGCGGGCGGGTCTAAGCTCCCCGGCGTGCCCGCCGTGAGCGTCTGCATCCCGACGTACAACTACGCGCGCTACCTCCCGCGCGCGATCGAGAGCGTGCTGGCCCAGACCTACGGGGACTTCGAGCTGATCGTGAGCGACAACGCCTCGACGGACGACACGCAGGAGGTGCTCGCCGGATTCTCCGACCCGCGGATGAGAACATTCCGCAACGAGCGGAACCTGGGGCTGTTCGGCAACTTCTCGCGCTGCCTCGAGCTGGCCCGCGGCGACATGGTCAAGTTCGTGTGCGCCGACGACTGGCTGGACCCGGCGTATCTCTCCCGGACGGTCCCGCTGATGGAGACCCACGACGAGATCGGGCTGCTCACGACGGACGGCTTCTTCGTCGACGAGCAGGGACGCACGTTCGCGCTCAGCACACCCGAGTTCGACGGCGGCCCCGTCGTGCGGGCAGCCGACGCGCTGCGCGTGCAGGCCGGACTCGCTGAACGTGATCGGGATGCCGAGCAGCGTGCTCCTGCGGCGCGTCCGCCGTCGAGGAGGCCGGCGGCTTCGACGCGCGCTTCGCGCCCGCCAGCGACGTGCACCTGTGGCTGAAGCTGCTGACCCGCTGGGACGTCGGCTGGGTGGCGGAGCCGCTGCTGCTACCTGCGCGTGCACACCTCCAAGGAGCACGGGTACGGCAACGATCCCTCCGAGTCGACGTTCCTGAGCTGGGAGGACGTGGCGGCGAGGCCGGGCGTCGCGCATCGACGCCGCGCACGCTCGAGCCGCGCTCTACGCCGAGGCCGAGCGGAGCCTGCTGCACGCCGGGGCGCTGCTGGCGACCGGACGGCCGCGGCGCGCGCTGCGGATCCTGCGCTTCACCGGCCGGCACGTCCGCTGGCGCCGGGTGCTGCCGCGCTTCGCGCGCCGCCTGCCGGCGCGTGCTCCGCGCGCAGTTCGCGCGGGTGCGCGCACTGCGGTCCGGGCGGATGGTCGTGTACGGCCGCGCACCGTGCGGGCGGGCGGGCCGCTCGACACCCGTGACCTCGACGCCGTCCGGCGCCGCCCGCTCGTCGCAGCGGCCAGCACCGCACGGTCGTCGGTGGTCGTCGCGACCAGCCTGCTGCTGAGCAGCCTGCTCGGCGGCCTGCTGGCCCTGCTGATCTCCGTGATCGTGGGCGAGGGGCCGGAGGCCGACGGCTTCCTCGCCGCGTACTCCGTGTACCTGGTCTTCATCCTGTTCGGCTCGACGCTGCGCGTCGCCCTGGTCCCGCTGTTCGGCCCCACCCGACGAGGCGGGTTCCGCCGAGCGGCGGCGGCACGTGCGGATGCTGCTCGCGCGTCTCGGCGGTGGTCGCGGCGGTGCTGCCGTCGCCTCGCCGCTGGTCGGGCAAGGCGCTGGTGCCGAAGGGGCGGAGCCGAGGCGCAGGACACCGCCGCGTGAGCGTCGCGATCCTGGCCGCTGGCCGCCTATTGCCAGGTGTGGTCGGCGATGCTGTCGGCGGTGCTCGGCGCCGTGCGGCGCTTCGTCGCGAGCGCGCTGTTCTACCTGCTGAGCGCGGCGTCGCGGTCGCCCTCGGCGCGGGGCTGATGGCGGCCGTCGGGATCGAGGGCGCGGCGATCGGCGCGCTGGGCGCCGCGGTCGTGCTGCTCACCGCACACCTGATCTACACGCGGCGCCTGCGGTTCGTGGCCTTACCCGACGTGGCGCGCCCTGCGGCAGCCCCGACACGTGGCGCCTGACGGCGACCGCGCTGGCCGGAGCGTCGGTGCCGGTGGTGCTCCAGCTCACCGCAACGATCAGCCTAGCGGCGGTGTCCGGGCGCACCGGGGCAGTGACCGCGTACAGCTACGCCTACTTCGTGACGGTGCTCGCGACAGCGGCATCACGGCCGGCGTGATCGGGCTGGTGACGATGCCGAACCTGATCGCCGCGCTGCACGAGCGCGGCGCCGCCGCGGCCGAGGACTACCTGCGGAGATGGCGCCTTTCTCGGTCTTCCTTTACGTCCCGCTGGCGGTCGGCTACGCAGTGTTCGGGCGCGCGCTCGTCGACGCCGTGCTGGAGGGGCCGCTGAGCCGCGGACACAATCGACATCCTGTGGGATCGTCGCGCGATCTTCCTGCTGATGGGGCTCGCGTGGGCGATCCTGGCGCCGCTCACGACGGTCGCGCTGTCGCTGCAGCGCTACCGCGCGCTGGCGGCGATCGCGGCGGCGATAATCCCATTCCACGCGTTGCTGGTAATTCCCGCGGCCTCCCAGGGCCCGGTGACCGCCGCCGGTGCGCACGCCGTGAGCGGCACGCTCCTGGTGATCGCGATCATGGTGATGGTGTTCGGGCGCCGCACTCCGCAGGCCGGCCTGCGCGCCGTCGTCGCGTGCCTGCCCGCGGCGGTGCTCGCGCTGGTGTTCCCGCTCGTGGGGCTGGTGATCGACCCCGACGGGCTCGCGCCGGCGAATCGCCGGCCTGGCGATCGCCGGCGTCCTGTACGGCGTGCTCGGCGTCCTGCTGTGGCGGTCGGTCGGCGGCCGCGCGCTCTGCTGCGCGCGGCTGACGACATCCTGCCTTCGGGTTGCTACGTGATGCCTTACTGACCGCGGCCACACCGAGCGCATTCGGCGTGTTCGGCCGCCTCACCCCAGGCAGCTTCGCCAGGCGCCGCTGCTCCTCGGAGTCGCATCGTCGAACTGACGCGTGCGATTGTCGGCGATGAGCAGGTTGCGTTGCCCGCCGCTACGGAAGGTAGCGCTGTCGAACCACCGGTCGCGCTCGTAGGCCTGTCCGTCGCGGCCGACGACCAGCGTCTCGAGACCCCGCTCCCAGACCTGACGCGTGATGCTTCGCCTGCCGCTCTCGAGGGCCCACGCACCGCGTTTGGTTCCCACCTCGGGCCAATCCAGTGACAGCATCAGGTCCCGCTCGCAGCACGAACCGTTGGTGCGGAGATGCGGGTTCGGGAACGCGGT
Source organism: uncultured Solirubrobacterales bacterium (assembly GCA_963816975.1). Lineage (GTDB taxonomy): Bacteria > Actinomycetota > Thermoleophilia > Solirubrobacterales > JBBDJG01 > DASRIA01. The sequence goes on from CAWFMD010000006.1 coordinate 8,367, forward strand.
TGAAGCGTCGCCGGCGCATGACCCGAGACGAGGATCGAAGACGGGTCGACGAGGCTCTCGTAGGAGCCGCTAGCGGACACGATCCCGACGCCGGGCCTCGGAGTTGCCGCAGCAGCGCATCCAGCCATCCGGCGCAAGCGGCTCGCTGTTCGAGTTCAGAAAATACAGGTACTCGCGCATCCTCTCGTGCGCCACGCGCATGTACGCCGCGAGATCGAGCTTGCCTCGGCATGTAGCAGCTGGCTCGTAGCCGGTGCCAGCCGACGCCTCCGGCCGGCAGCGCCGGTCGTGCCCAGAACATCGTTGAAGGCCACCACGAGTCGATGATCAATTCCGGCCGGATCCAGACTCTGTAGGATGCCGCGAAACGCTCGACCGGATCCTTCCCGAGCGGCCCCCACACGAGATGGACGACGATACCTCAGACTTCGCGGCGGCCATCGAATCGCTACGTGCCCCGCCACAAATCGACCAAGACGATGACTTGCCTGTCTGTCGCAGCGTCGCGTCGCGCCGACGAGTCGATGCAACCGGTTGAGCTGTACCGATGCTCGCCGTGCTCGTTTATGTTCCCTCTCCCTCGTCCGCGGAAGACCTTCAGCACCTCTATGGCAATGGAGTACTTTGACGCGTACCCCGGAGGACGAGGGATATGAGGTAGACGAGGCGCAGCGTCGCTACGAGGCTCGGATCAGGGTGCCCTCGTCCGCCGCTCCGGGGCGCCGGCAGACTCCTCGAGGTCGGCGCGGCGGCCGGCCACTTCCTTGACGAGGCCCGCATTGCCGGCTTCGAACCCATCGGCATCGAGCCTGCAGCGGACCTCGCCGAGCAGGCCCGGGAACAGACTGGGCGTCGACATCAGGCCGGGCTTCATCGAGCAGGTGAACCTTGAACGCGGGACCTTCGATGTCGATGCGCCTGGCATGTGATCGAGCATCTAGCGGACCCGGGCCGCGCTCTCGAAGATTCAGACGCGCTCCGGCCGGGGGGCCACCTGCTCGTCGAAGTCCCGAATTCCCAGAGCGTCTATGCGCGCCGGCGCAAGGAGGCAATTGGTTCCACCTCGACCCGAACGGCATGTCGGCCACTACGCCCCACAGCGCTGCAACTCCTGCTCGAAGACACAGGATTCGAAATGGTCGCCACAGAGACGTTTCCGGTGCTCGGGTACGTCCGGCCCGGGCGTGCGCTCAAGCCGCTCCAGCGTAGCGGTCCAACTGAAAGAGCTCATCGACGTGCGGACCTGGCCCCGGCGCAGGCATCCCGAAAAGCACGAAATGCTCCGAGGTTTCGCGCGAGTGCCGATCCGGTAGCCCGATCAACGGTCGGACGAGCCAGCGAGCGAGGGGTCAAACAGGAGTGGCGTCGGGATCGGGACGATGAAGCGCCCGCCCGCGTCCCGGTAGGCCTGCTGCTCGGCGACGATCTCGTCGGCCATGTTCCAGGCCAGGATCAGCGTGTAATCGGGGCGGTCCGCGGCGAGGCGCTCCGCCTCGACGACCGGCAGGTGCATGCCCGGCGTATACAGCCCCTGCTTCAACGGGTTCTTGTCGGCCACGTAGTCGAGCAGGTCGGTACCGATGCCGCAGTAGTTGAGCAGCGTGTTGCCCTTGGCGGCCGCCCCGTAGCCGGCTACGCGCGCGCCGTCACGGCGCAGGTCGCCGAGCAGCTCGAGCAGGCTCGTGCGGATGCCGGCGACGCGGTCGGCGAAGTCCGCGTAGGTGGTGAAGTCACCGACGCCGGCCTGCTCCTCGCGCTCGAACGCCTGCGCGGCCGCCTCGGTCCGCTCGTGTGCCGCCTCCGCGCGGCACACCGATGCCCGGATCGATCCGCCGTGCACGTCGGGGAAGAACCCGACGTCGAAGATCCGCAGGCCGTGCCTCGCCATCACGTGCTCGAGTGCCTTCAGCGAGAAGTAGAAGAAGTGCTCGTGGTAGACCGTGTCGAACTCAGCGCGGTCGAGCAGCTCCAGCAGGTAAGGCGCCTCGACCTGGAACACGCCCTCGTCGGCAAGCAGGGCGGCGACGCCCTCCATCGTGCCGTTCAGATCCGGGATGTGCGCAACCACGTTGCAGCCGACCATGAAGGACGCCGGTCCGCGTTCCTCCCGCACCTGGCGGGCGATGCCCGGGTCGAAGAACTCGTTGATTGTGTCGATGCCGTTGGCGCGCGCGATCTCGGCGATGTTGGTGGCCGGCGACGCCGACTGTGCGAGTCCCGAACGGCGCGAAGCCCTTAGCAGCGTGCCGTCGTTGCTGCCCATCTCCACCACCAGATCGTCGGGCGTGAGCCCGAACCGCGACACGGCGTCCCGTGCGAGCGCGTGGAAGTGTGCGGTGATCGACGACGAAGTCGACGTGACGTACACGTAGTCGCGGAAGATCTGCTCCGGTGGCACCGTGTGCATCAGCTGCACGAGCGTGCACGTCTCGCAGAACCCGACCTCGAGCGGGAACGAGGGCTCGGCGGAGCCGAGCTGCTCTTCTTTCAGGAAGCTGTTTGCCAGCGGCGTGCTGCCGAGGTCGAGGAACGAGCGCACGTCACTCCCGCACGAGCGGCAGCGCATCAGGCGCTCACCGCGATCGGCGCCTGGGCCAGCATCTGCCTGATCCCGTCGCGGGGCCCGAGCAGGGGCGTGCGCGCGGCGGCCGCGGCGCGGTCGATCAGCAGGCCCGCGCCGCGCGGCCGGGGTGCCGCCAGGCCCATCTCGTCCGTCGCGACCGGCCGGATCAGGGCAGCGTCGAGACCCAGCTCCTCGGCCGCGACACGGGCGAGGTCGGACCGCAACATCCGCTCCGCGCCGGCCACGTGGAACACGCCGCGCTCCCCGGCCTCGACGAGGTCGCGCACGACCTCGGCGGCGTTGGCCGCCGCGGTCGGAGTCCCGATCTGATCGCCGGGCGTGCGGAACTCGTGCCCCTCCGAGAGCGCGGCCCACAGCTGGAACACGAAGTTCTTGCGCCGCCGCTCGTGGCCGTACACGCAGGAGACCCGAGCGACCATGAAGTCGCCGCCGTGAGCGCCGGCAGCGCCTGCTCGACGTCCACTTTCTGGCGCCCGTATTCGTTGATCGGGCTGACCTCGCGCTGTTCGTCATAGGGCCCGTCGGTCCCGTCGAAGACGTACTCGGAGGAGAAGAACACGAACGACGCGCCGACCGCATGAGCGGCGCCGGCGAGCGCGAGCGTGCCGTCGACGTTCACCGCGCGGGTCGCGGCGGGCTCGAGCTCGCATTGCTCCACGTTCGAGATCGCCGCGGGGCAGATCACAGCGGCGGGCTGCAGCCTGCTCGACCAGCGCGCTGACGGCAACCGGGTCGCGCATGTCCAGCGCAACCAGGTCCTCCCCGCTCTGGTCGTGTCCGGTCGCGACCACCGGGCCGTCCGCCGCAAAGACCCGCGCGAGGTGTCCTCCCATCAGGCCCGAGGCCCCGACGACCAAGAACGGGCGGTCGCTCATCCGTGCTTCAGCGACCAGTCGTAGGGGATCTGGTCGGAGAAGGGGTCGAGCCGTACGATCTCGTCCGGATCGTGCGGGATCGACGGCGCAGTTCGCCACGATCGCACGGTGCTCACCCGATCCCTTGAACCGTTCAGACGAAAGGGCGGCACGGCACAAGCGAGTAGTTGGCCTCGCCCACATAGATTTCGTCCACTCGGCCACGCGTAGGCGAATCGGTCGCGGTCATCGAACACCACGAGCTTGATTTTCCCGTACGGGACCGCGTAGTTGATCGTCATCCGCTCGTGCAGGTGCCAGGCCTTGATCGCGCCCAGCTCGACGACGGAGAAGTAGATCTCGCCGAACACCTCGAAGTGCGGGTCGTCGGCCCGCAGCATGTGCATCACCATGCCGCGCTCGTCCGGGATCTGGTGCAGCGGGATGACTGTCACGCCTTCGATCACGCGCGGGAACTATAGGAGGTGGCGAGGAGCCTGCCAGAGATCCCCGGCGGGACTGTCGGCGGCCTCACGCTAACCTCCCCGCCGCCGCACCTCCTCCCGATGACCCTCTTGAAGCGCATCGACCTGCCCCTAGCGGGCATCGTGGCGGCCGCGACCGTCTTCATTTCCTACTGGTCCCTCCAGGTCGACCAGTGGGGGCTGATGACCGACGAGCTGCTCTATTCCAAGCTCGCGCTGAACTGGGGGCCGCCCCGGGTGCGGGGCAAGTACTTCGCGCAGTTCACACCGGTCTATCCGGTGCTGATCGCGCCGGTCGTCGCGCTGTTCGATATGCCGACGGCGTTCAAGGCCGCGCACTTCATCAACGCCCTGCTGCTGGCGAGTGCCGCCATCCCAGCGTTCCTGATCGCGCACCGCGTCGCGGGCTCGCGCGGCATCGCCTACCTGGTGGCCGCGATCTCGGTCGTGGTCCCGTGGGTCGTGTACGCCAACATGTTGATCACCGAGTCCGCGGCGTATCCGGTATTCCTGTGGACGATCCTCGCGATCCTGCGCGCGGTCGAGGAGCCGAGCGCCCGCCGGGACGTGATCGCCATCGCCGCGGTCGGGTTCGCAACGCTGACGCGCACTCAGTTCGCGATCCTCGGCGTGGTGCTCGTGCTCGCCGCCCTGACCCACGATCTCGCCTACCGGCCGGCGTGGTTTCGCGCCCGGCCGCGCGGATGCGCGCTCTGGAGCGCCGTGCGCGACAGCGGGCGAAACCACGTCGCGCTGCTCGTCGCCGTGGTAATCGGCATCGTGGCGCTCGCCGCGCTCGAGGTCGCCGGCGGCCTGCGTCAGGGGGCGGGCCAGTACGGCAACACGCTCACCGGCGACCTGCTGCCGCACGGCGTCAGCCGCAGCTTCCGCGCACACCTCGCCGTGATCGCGGCGAACATCGCGGTGGTCCCGCTGATGCTTGCGATCGCTTGGGGTCTGGCGGCGCTCGTACGGTCCGAGCGCAAAACCGAGCACGCCTTCGCGCTCGTGCTGGGATTCACCGTCGTCGCGGTGGTGCTCGAGTCCGCCTCGGTCAGACGTTCGCAGCATCGGGCTCGTGCAGGAGCGCTACGCGTTCTACATCGTGCCTCTGATCGTGACGGGCGCGCTCTGCTTCGCGGCGCGGCCGCGGCTGGCCTGGGCCGGAATCCCTGCGGGAGCAATCGTGTCCATCTGGGTCCTTGCGAAGCTCGACTTCGGACTGGAGAACAGCTATTCGTTCGTGTCCCCGTTCTTACGACATTGCTCGACAGGAGCGCGGCCGATTTTTCGGCAGCGTGCTCAGCTACGAGAACCTGGACCGGGCCGGATTTCTTCATCTCAGGTCATCGTGCTGGCGGCGCTTCACCCATCGGCGCATTGGTGCAGTGGCGCCACCAGCCTGGCGCGTCGCGGCGATTCAGCATGCCGCTGCTCGCGCACTGCGCGCTGCGGCGTAGACTACGACTTCGAGCAAGCTTGCTCCGGCGCAGGACTCGGCGCAGGCACAGCTCGGCCTGGAGACGCTGCAGCAGCGCGAGCGCGGCCTCGACTGGGTCGACGACGTGCTGCCCGGCGGCGCGCCAGGCGGCCTTCACGCCGCGGTGCTGGGCGACATCGACACGACTCGCCCGCGCCTGGTAGGCGACGTAGAGATTCTGGAACGAGGCGCTCGTGCGGATGCACGACTATGAGCCCGCCTGGCACGACAGCATGCTGCCGACGACAGCGCATGCACCTCGACCGGCTCACGGGGCGATCGCGGTGCAGGACCCAGGTGCGCTACGTAGTTCGTCCCGAAGTGCGACCACCGGCTCGGGATCGACAGCCGCCCTCTGGCGGGACAGCGCTGCTGAACTGATCGAGGCCAGGGAGCGCGCACGCCCGCTGGGCGGGTGAGCAACACGGACGTCGACGGCTGCAGCGGCCTGGAAAAAGGGGACCGTATACGGGTCTTCCCACCGGCACGCGGGCGAGCGCGCGTGCAGGTGAACCTGCAGGCTCACCTTTTCGTTCGCCCTACCATCCGCCGCGCACGCGAGTACCGGATCATCGGCGGGCAGCGGGATCGTCGTCCAGCGCTGTACCCGCGCGCAGTCACGGCTGGTAACAGTGCCCGCGTGCGTACGCCCCGACGCACTGAAAGCCCTGCATGTGCTCGCTGTCCGATGAGTGAGGACACTACCGCCCGACCGGGCTGACGGCCTCACGGTCACAGCGCCTCCGGGTCGACGCGGCCGGCAGCGACGCGCGCAGCGCCGCGCCAGCGCCGCCGGCAGCGCCGACGAGCAGCACCGCCAGCGCACACAGCAGGCCCGCGCTGACCCAGGGTGGATGGAACAGGGCCGCGCGGTCGAAGGCGTCCCCCAGCGCGGACAGGAACGACCGCGACTCGCCGCGCTCGAACACGAGCGTCAGGTCCGTGCCGGCGTCGCGCCCCTCGACCATCAGCGCGCTCGTCCGCGCTGCCTGCGGCGCGCCGCCATAGAGGGCCGCGTTGCGCCGTCCGGCGTTGCGCACGCACACCTCGATCCGGCGCCCGGCGGCGATGCCGGCCGGCGACGCCGCGACGGTCGTGCCGTCGCCATAGCCGGCCGCGGACCGCGGCGCGGCCCGCGGATCTCGCGGCGCCGGCGTGAAGACCTCGAGCGGCGGGCCCGGCGCTCCGAGCGTGCCCACCCGGAGCTGCACCGAGGCGCGCGTCCGCGGGCACGTCGATCGGGACCCTGGCATGCGGTGGCACCTGGCGCCAGCACGGCGGCGACCTGCATGGGCTGCACGCCGAGCGTGAACGCGAGCCGGCGCTCGTCGAGCGCTGCGGCCGCCAGCAGCCCGACGACGCCGAGCACGAACACCGCGCCGAACGCCATCAGCGCGAGGCGGCCTGGCCTCACGCATAGAACCTCCCAGCCACGATCCCCAGCGAGGCCAGCTGCAGCACCGCCAGCCCAGCCAGCAGCAGCGCCGCCGCCAGCCGGCTGGCGGCGCGGCGGCAGCGCGGACACGGCGGCGGCCGCGGCAGCGCCCATCAGCGCGATCAGCGGCAGCAGGTAGCGGCCCTGGTTGAAGGGCCCGGAGCCGCCGATCAGGGTCCGGAACTCCGTCCAGTGCAGTCCCGCGAGCAGCGTCACGACGGCAGCGCGAACGCGGCCGCCAGCGCCAGGTCGATACGCGGCCAGGCCCGCGCCACGGCCACCACGGCGCCGGCCAGCAGCGCCAGGGTCAGCAGCGCGAGCAGCACGTAGACGGCGCCGGGGAACTCTACCTCGAGCCAGCCGAACGCGGCCCAGCCCTTTTCAGCCAGATGTCGTAGACCGGGTAGTCGGGCAGCCCGCCGAATCGCCGCTGGAACGGCAAGCGCGGCAGGTAGTACTGCCACATGTAGCTGCCGGCCTCGCGCGGGTTGAGCGAGGTGAGCGTCGGCGTAGGATGCGCCGTGCCGGTCGCGATCTGGTTGACCGCCGGGCGGTCCAGCGCTCGCGCCGTGCCCAGCCAGGCGCCCACGATCAGGGCGAGCACGACCAGCGGGCGACCGGCGACCGCCCATCCGGCCGCGTCGCGGGCCGCTCGCGCGCCGCAGGCGCACGAGCCCACGATCAGCACCAGCAGCGCCGCGGGCAACGAGCGCGTAGCTCGTCGCCTTGGTCACGATGCCGAGGCCGACGACCGCGAACAGCGCGACGCCGTCGACGCAGCCGCAGGCCGCGTTGAGTGATCTCGCGCGCACAGCCAGAATGCGACGCTCCAGGTCGCGAACAGCAGCGCGTCCGGCGTGACCGACGACGAGACGAACGTGACCATCGGCTGCAGTCCGGCGAATCCGGCTGCGACGAGCTGCAGCAGGCGGTTGCGCCCGAACAGCTCGCCCGCGAGCAGCCAGGCGCCGGCGGTCGTGACGAGCAGCAGTAGGACGGACCACAGGCGCATCACGTACAGGCGGTCGAAGATGTCACCGCCCGATGCCAGCAGGTAGGGCACCGACTCGTACAGGTAGTAGAGGGGCGGGTTCGATGAGGCAGGGTTCTGGCCGCCGCCGTCGCCGCGGGCTGAATCCGGCAGGCGCGCCTCGACGCGCGCCAGCGCTCGTACGCGGCCTTGCTCCATTCCGGCTTCGTGTCGAGCACGGCGGCCGCCTGATCGGAGTTGGAGCGGTCTTGCGCCAGCTGCTGCTCGGTCGAGAAGAACTGGCGATCCCGGATCGCCCGGCAAGTCGAAGTCCTCCGCCAGCTGCTGCACGTAGCCGAAGTGGCTGTTCTCGTCGGGCGCCTGGAAGGGCGGCACGAAAACCGCCCACGAGACGCCCAGCAGCGCCACGGCGCACAGCAGGCAGAGAAGTGGGCGCGGCAGCACGGGGCGGCGAGGCTACCATGAAGGGCCCCCGCGGCCCCCGCGCTGATGCGGAAGAGCCGCCGCCAGACCGCATTCCATCGCGTGAGCGCCACAACTTCGACCGAGCCATCGGACCAGCCAGTCGAGCGCTTCGACCCCGAGTCGTTCCGGGGTGAGCTCGTCGAGGCCGAGCACCTCGCCCGCTACCGCTGGGCGGCGGGCGCAGTCGCGGGGCGTGATGTGCTCGACGCCGGGTGCGGCGAGGGGTACGGCTCCCGTCTGCTTGCGGACCTCGGGGGCGCACGGCGCTGTGTCGGGATCGACGTGGACGAGCGCACGATCGCGGCCGCGCGCGACGCGTACGGAGACCAGGCGGGACTCGCGTTCGAGGCCGGCGACCTCACGCGCCTGCCCTGCGAGGACGCGAGCTTCGACGTCGTCACGTGCTTCGAGACGATCGAGCACGTCGCCGCCCAGCGCGAGGCGGTGGCGGAGCTGGCCCGGGTCGTGCGGCCCGACGGGGTGCTGCTGATCTCCTCCCCCAACCGTGGGGTGTATCCGCCCGGCAACCCGTTCCACGAGCAGGAGCTGGAGGCGGCGGAGTTCGAGGCGCTGCTGAAGGGCTCATTCGCGCATGTGCGCCTGATGCGCCAGCACAACTGGATCGTGAGCGCGGTACTCGGCGACGACGCCTTCGTGACAGGGAATGCGCGGTCGGACGTCGATCTGCGCACGGGCAAGCTGATCGGCAAGCGCCCGGGCGAGGAGCTCTACACGCTCGCGGTGTGCGGCCACTCCGACGCGGGGCCGCCACACCAGTTGGGGCTGCTCACGCACGGCCTCGAGGTGCGGCGCTGGATCGACGAGCTGGACCGCCGTGCGGGAGAGATCGCCGAGCTGCGGCGCACGCTCGCCGCCACCGAGCAGGAGCTCTTGGAGGTCCGTGACTCGCGCTCGATCGCGATGGCGCAGCTCGAGCGCCAGGTCTACTGGCTGGAGCGCGGCAAGATCGACCTCGACGCCTGGATGCGGCGCCGGCCGCTGCGGCTCGCCTTCCGGGCCGCCACCATGTTGCTGCGCGTGCTCCGGCGTCTGCGCGGACGGTCCTGATGGCCCCCCGTGTGTCGGTCGTCGTGCCGGTCAAGGACGGAGCGCGCTATCTCGACGAGCTACTGGCGGCGGTCGCGACGCAGCGCGTCGACGGCGAGGTCGAGGTGCTCGTCGTCGACTCCGGCTCGCGCGACGGCTCGGTCGAGATCGCGCACCTGCACGGCGCCCGGGTGATCGAGATAGCGCCCGCGGAGTTCGGGCATGGGCGCACGCGTAACCTCGCGGCGGAGCACGCGGGCGGCGAAGTGATCGTCTTCCTCACGCAGGACGCGACGCCCGCCGGTCCCGACTGGCTTGCGCACCTGATCGCGCCGCTCGACGCCGCCGCTCGAGTGGGCCTGTCTTTCGGGCCGCACCTGCCGCGGCCCGGCACCAGCCCGATGATCGCGCGCGAACTGACGGAGTTCTTCGCGAACTTCGCCGACGCGGACGTGCGGGTCGACGATCGCCCGGACCCGGCCGACGCTGCGACGGGCTTCTTCTCCAACGTCAACTCGGCCGTGCTGCGGCAATGTTGGGCCGAGGTGCGCTTCCGCGACGTTTCCTACGCCGAGGACCAGGCGTTCGCGCGCGACGCGATGGCGGCCGGATGGCGCAAGGCGTACGTCCCCGCCGCCGGCGCGCTGCACGCGCACGACTACCCCTTCTCAGATTTCATGCGCCGCTATTTCGACGAGTACCGGGGGTTGCGGGAGACAATCGGACACGTCGAGCCCCTGCACCCCACCAGCGTGGCACGCACGGTGCGCGCGCAGGTCGTGGCCGACCTGCGTTACATGCGCACGAACGGTGCGGGCGGCGGTGCCCTGCCCGCGTGGGCGCTGCGCTCCGCGCGCCATCACGCCGGCCGCGCGCTCGCCTCTGCCCTCGGATCCCGCCACGACCGCGTTCCCTCGCGCATCGCACGGCGCCTCTCGCTGGAGGGTCATACCGGCTGGAGCACCGCCGACGGCCCGGGGCCGCGCACCGCGCGGCGCCGCGCGTACCGCTACGAGTCCGTGCGCGAGTTTGCCCGGCGCGGTCCCGCGCCGCTGACCGCCCCATCGCCCCACGACGGGGAGCGCGCGCTGTGGCACATCGCCTGGGTGGTACCGCCCTTCCGCCGTGGCAGCGGCGGGCACATGGCGCTGTTCCGCATCGCGCTCGAGCTCGAGGCGCGCGGACATTCCTGCTCCATCTGGATCCAGGACGACGTGGGCATGATGGACGGGCGCGTGGCGCTTGCCCGGCGCGAGATCGTCGACCACTTTGCGCCCCTGCGCGGCGGTGTCTTCAACACCTTCGACGACTGGCAGGGTGCGGACGTGGCCTTCGCCACGGGCTGGCAGACGGCATATCCAGTCGCCATGCGCGGCAACTGCAAGCTGAAGGCGTACCTCGTCCAGGACCACGAGCCTGACTTCTATCCCGCATCGGCGGAGCGCATGTGGGCCGCGGGCACGTACCGCCTCGGGCTGCCGTGCCTCGCCTCCAGCCCCTGGCTCGAGCACATGCTGCGGACGCGCTACGAGGTGGAGCAGGTCGAGGCGTTCGAGTACGGGGTGGACTTCGACGCCTACCGTCCGGCCGGCGGCCCGCGGGACCCGCAGACGGTGCTCTTCTACGCGAGGCCCGCCACGCCGCGCCGCGCGACCGAGCTCGGCATGCTCGCACTGGAGGAGCTGATCGCACGCCGGCCGGACACGCGGGTGATCGTGTTCGGCGACCGCAAGCCTCCACCCGCGCCTTTCGACTACGACTTCGCGGGGGTGCTGCAGCCCACCGAGCTTGCGCAGCTTTACGGCCGTGCCACGGTGGGATTGGTGCTGTCGCTCACCAACTACTCCCTGATCCCCAAGGAGATGATGGCCTGCGGCCTCCCGGTGGTCGACGTACGCGGCGCGAGCGCCGAGTCCGTGTTCGGGCGTGAGCAGGGCGTGATCGAGATGGCTGACGCCGACCCGCTCGCGCTTGCCGCCGCGCTCGACTCGCTGCTCGACGACGCGCCCCGGCGCGCGCGCATGGCCGCGACCGCCGAGCGATTCGTAGCCGGCATGACCTGGCCCGCGGCGACCGACCAGATCGAGCACGCGCTGCGCGGCTGGATGGCCGACCGCTGGAAACAGATGCCCGCTCCCCCGCCTCCCGGCGGGGCCCTCGCGGAAATCCGATCGCACCTCTCGTGATGGAGGCGCACGCCGCAACCGGCTCTCCGGTGGCTACAGCACGCCGCAGCTCCGGCTGGCGCCACTTCGCGTACGTGACCAGCGCACTCACGGTCACCGAGTTCAAGCTGCGCTACTTCGGCTCTGTGCTGGGCTACGTATGGACGCTACTGCGCCCGCTGATGCTGTTCGGCGTCCTGTATGTCGTGTTTACGCACGTCGTGCGCTTCGGCGACAAGGTGCCGCACTACCCGGTCGTGCTGCTCGCGGCGATCGTCGTGTTCAACTTCTTCTCGGAGGCGACCAGCGGCGGGTTGATGAGCCTCGTGGCCCGCGAGAACCTGCTCCGGAAGGTGTCGTTCCCGCGCATCGCAGTGCCGATCTCGGTGTCGATGACCGCGGCCGCGAACGTCGCTTTGGGGATCGTCGTCGTATTCGTGTTCGCGATCGTCGACGGCGTCGGACCCGGGCTCGGGTGGATCGGCTTTCTCGCCTGCGTGCTCGGCATCGTGGTGTTCGCGACGGCGCTGTCGGTGCTGCTCTCCGTGCTCTACGTGCGCTACCGCGATGTGCAGCCGATCTGGGAGGTCGCGCTGCAGCTGATGTTCTGGGGGACGCCGATCATCTACACGATCGAGTCCGTGCCGAAGGACTTCCAGGAGCTGATCCTGATGAACCCGCTCGCCGTGCTGGTCCAGCAGGGCCGTCACTGGCTGGTGTCGTCGAGCACGGACAGCGCGTCGCAGGCAATCGGTGAGCCGGCTCTGTTGCTGATCCCGCTCGCGATCTTCATGGGCGTCGTGGCGTGCAGCGGATGGACGTTCCGCCGCGCCGAGGGCCGCGTGGCGGAGGAGTTGTAGATGAGCCTGCCGCCGCCGGTCGGCGCAACGCTGTCGGTGACGGTGCTGGACTATTGGCGCGACCGCATCCGTCAGCACACCGACGACTCGTATCTCGGCATACCGATGTCGAAGTTTCCCGAGGACCTGCGGGTCTACGAGCACCTCCTGTGGGAATCCCGGCCGCAGGTGGTGATCGAGATCGGCGTCCAGCACGGCGCCAGCGCGCTGTGGTTCCGCGACCGCCTGCGCACGCTGCACGCCTATGGCCGGATCGGCTCATACCGCGTGGTGGGCGTGGACGTCGACCTGCGCGCCGCAGCGGCGAATCTCGAGCGCGTCGACCCCGCCTGGCGCGAATCCGTCGAGCTGATCGAGGGCGACGTGCTCGACCCCGTACTGCCCGCGCTCGTGCGCGAGGCGATTGCGCCGAGCATGCCTTGCCTCGTGGTCGAGGACTCGCTGCACACCTACGACACCACCACGGCCGCGCTGCGCGGCTTCGCGCAGTTCGTCCGGCCGGGCGGCTACTTCGTGGTGGAGGACGGCTGCGTCGACGTCGAGGAGCTGCGGCTCGACGGCGACTGGCCGCGGGGGGTGATCCCGGCGATCGAGGACTGGCTGCGCACCGACGGCGGCGAGCGGTTCGCGGTCCGCCGAGACCTCGAGCTGTACGGGATTACGTGCCACCCAAACGGCTACCTGCAACGGGCGACGGAGTAGCTTTCCGGCCGTGTCGCGGGTGGTGCGGGACATTCCCACGGAGCTCGAGCGCAAGCGCGTCGAGGCGGCGCTGGCGGCCCATGACGACTGGTTCTACGAGTTCAGCTTTGCGAACGGGGCATCCACCGGGCTCGACGACCCGTTCATCGCGGCGACCCACGAGACCCGCGCGAACCTCGTGTTCCCGGTGCTCGACGAACGCTTCGAGGGCCGCTGGCGGGATGTGCGGTGTCTCGACATGGCCTGCCATCAGGGGTGGTTCGCGATTCAGACGGCTCTGCGGGGAGCGGGTGAGGTGCGAGGGGTCGACGTGCGGGCCGAGCACGTGGAGCGCGCCCACCTCGTGGCCGAGCTGGCCGATCTCGACAACGCCACCTTCGAGCGGGGCAATCTCTTCGACCTCCACCCGGATCGGATCGGCACGTTCGACCTGACGCTCTTCCTGGGCATTCTCTACCACCTGGAGGACCCGGTTGGGGCGCTCAAGAAAGCCCGCGCACTGACACGTGAGCTGTGCGTGATCGAGACGCAGGTCGCGCGACCGACTCCCGCGATGACCTACATGTGGGGGCCCGATCCGAATCCTCGCACCGGTTCGGCGATCGCGCTGGGCAGGGTCGACGAACTGCATGCCGCCGAGGGCGGCGCCGTAGTGCTGGTGCCGACCCTCGAGGCGCTGTACGACCTGCTCTATGCGGTCGGGTTTGCGGACGTCAGCCGCGCCCAGCCAGCGGCCGGCGCACAGGCCCAGTACGCAATGGGCGAGCGCGTCGTCCTGTTCGCCGAGGTCTGAGTCGGCGCCCGGATCAGCGCGGCGCGAGGCCCGAGGCGGCCACGCGCTCGACCTGCACCTCGTGCGGGAGGTCCACCAGACCACCGGAGAAGCGCGGCGCCCGCACGGCGAGCATCAGCACCTCCTCGCGCCAGTCCGCGATGCGGTGCACGTCCTGGTGCGACACGGCCAGCGTGATCGCATGGCGGCCGTCGGCCAGGTGAGCGTCGAACGACACGGCGTAGACGGCCTCCTCCCCTGCCGTGAATGTGCCCGTGGGCGTGTCCGTCAGCACCGTGTTTGTGGCCATCACCTGCTCCCCAGCCTCCCCCTTGACGATCAGGCCGAAAACCGGGTCCTCCATCGGCTGCGCGAACACCACTCGTGCCCGCACCGTCACACGCTCCCCCTGCGGAAAGACTGCGGTGCGCTCGCCCGACGCGCGCTCGATCCAGGCTTCCTCGATCGTGGCGGCGCCGTCACCGACGCGCCGGCCCCCGCTGTCGGCCTCGATGGCACCGGCGCGCTCGTGCGCGAGGTCATGCTCGCGATAGGTAAGGATCGCGTCGTGGGGCTCGCCATCCGCCACGACCTCTCCCTGCTCGAGCAGCACCACCCGGTCGCAGAAGCGCTCGACGCTCCGAGGTCGTGGGTCACGAACACGACCGTCCGCGGTCGCGCTTCAGGCGCCGGAACGTGTCGAAGCACTTCTCCTGGAACCGAGCGTCGCCCACGGCCAGCACTTCGTCGACGAGGTAGATGTCGGCCTCGGCCTGGATCATCGAGGCGAAGCCGAGGCGCACCTGCATGCCCGAGGAGTAGTTCTTCAGCTTCAGATCGACGAACCGCTCCAGCTCCGCGAACTCGATGATCGACGGAAACCGCGCGATCGCCTCCGCGCGCGGCATGCCGAGTAACGCCGCGTTCACCACGACGTTGTCAAGCGCCGTCAGCTCGGGATTGAAGCCGACCCCCAGCTCGATGAACGGCGACACGCGCCCCAGAGCCGACAAGCTGCCGCGATCGGGCTGGTAGATCCCCGCCAGACACTTGAGCATCGTGCTCTTGCCGGAGCCGTTGCGCCCGATGATCCCGAAGAACTCACCTTCCTTTACCTCGAACGACACGTCGCGCAGCGCGTGCAACTCGCTCGCGAGACGCGACTGGCGGGGGTGCAGGAACCGCTGCTTGAGCGTGAAGGGGCGGTCGTGCGGGAGGCGGAAGGTCTTCCAGACTCCCTCGCTTGTGATCGCGGCCGTGGTCACCGGCGAGTGACGGTACCAACACGCCGGGCCGCCAACCGGTATAGCTATGCCCGTGGACACGGACGTCGTCGAGGGGCACGTGCAGCTGATCTGCCGGCCCGAGCTGCTGCGGCTCGGGATCGAGCGCCTGCTCGCCGCGACCGACGGACTGACGGTGACCTCGCATCCGGCCGTGCCGGAGCGGCCGCGCCCGGCGGCCGTCGCGGTGGTGTGCGAACGCGGGATCGCAGACATCGCGGCCACCGTCGCGAGCGCGCTCGAGCGGGCCGGCCGGGAGGTGGTCGTGGTCCTGTCCGCCCAGGACGTGCACGTCCTGCTCGACTGCATCGCCGCCGGCGCGTATGGGTTCGTGCTGGAGGGCGACGCGCGCATGGATCTGATCACTGCCGTCCGCGCGGCAGGCCGGCAGGAGTGCTTCGTCGCCCCCTCGCTGCTGGGACTGCTGCTGGCCTTCCACCGCGCGGAGCGGGGTGCGCACGACGACGATCGCAACCTGCTGCGCCTGCTTGCCGGCGGCCGGCCCACGGCGGAGATCGCGGACCTGCTCGGCCTGGCGCCGAAGACGGTGCGCAACCGCTCCTCGCAGCTGTACCGCCGGCTCGGCGTGCGCTCCCGGGCCCGGGCTGTCGAGGCGGCGGAGCGCCGCGGCCTGCTGGACTAGAACGGGCTGATCTACAGCTCCCGCTCGGCCCGCCTGACGCTCTCCGCGGGGATCGCCAGCGAGCCCTGGCCGTAGTCGACCCGCGCAGCGGTGTGCCTGCCCTGCGGCTCGCGCCACGAAACCGTCAGCGTCGCCGTCTTCCCAGGCTCGATCTCGGCCAGCTTGCCGAGCCGCTCGAGCTCGGAGTCGGGCAGGCTGGCGGGCCCGCGGGTGGGCGGGTACAGCGAGTGCAGGTAACCCTCGGCGAACGTCGCCGACGCCTTCACGGGGCGGCCCCGGTCGTCGTAGACGCGCACGTCCGCGGCGCTGACGCGCACCTTCCGGTCGGAGTCGTTGCGCACCTCCGCCTGCAGGATGCGGTCCTGCCTGAGGGTCTTGGGCACGATCACCCGCGGCGTGTCGAACCAGGCGAGCGCGTCCCGGCGCGGCGCGTCGTCACCGCCGCAGCCGGCCAGCAGTACGACCACGGCAGCAAGTGCCATCGAGGTGACGCGCCGGGCATCCATGCCCCAACGCTAACGCCTGTCCAGCGAAGGCCCTGCGGCCGGCGGCCTACGGCTCGGGCGGCCGCGTGAACCAGTCACAGCCGGGCGGGTCGGTGTTGTCGGTCGGGTTCCACGTCGCGCAGGGCACGAGGGTCGCCTGCTTTGCGTTGTTACCCGGCCGGAACGCGTCCAGCCCCGGGCAGGTCGGCAGCAGCAGGTCCGGCGGGTCGCTCGAGTAGGGATTCCCGTCGAAGCCGCGGTTGCCGGCCCAGCAGTTCCCGTTGACCGCGTCGTTGTCCACGCAGCCCGCCTGCTCCTCGACGCAGTCCTGGCCCTCCTCCTCGTCCCACCAGAAGTCGACCCCGTTCGCGTCCCTGGTCCCCTCGCACTGGGTGAAGTCCACGCTCGACATGTCGAGGGGCCGCGTCCCCATGCAGTTGCGCACGTAGCGGTTGTTCGCCGAGGTGTCGTAGGTCTTCCCTGAGTCCTGTTCGCCGCGCAACGCCGCCGGGACCCAGTGCAGCATGGTGCCGCGCCGCCAGTTGTCGAAGATGTAGTTCTCCTCGACGACGTTGGCGTTGCCCCCGGCGATCAGCTGGCCGGTGCCAACGGGCACCTGGAACGTCGGGCACACCTTCTGGGGGTCGCGCTGCTCCCAGGGAACCTGCTGGCAATAGGCGTCGCGCTCGTCGTTGAACAGGTCGTTGTTGTTCGAGTAGATCAGGTTCTGCGACCACTTCGAGTTGTCTTGGGGCATGCCGGGGTGGCCGCCCGCGAACGAGTCGGTCGTGATGCCGGTCGCGTTGTCGTGGAAGCGGTTGTGGTGCGCCCATGTGCCGTTGCCCGCCGTTCCGGACATCCCGATCGTGTTGTGGTGCGAGGTGCAGTTGCGAATCACGATCCCGTACACATGGCCGTGCGCGTCCGGCAGGCCGTGGCGCGCGTTCGGGCCCGAACCCGGGTACACGCCGGAGTCGCCGCTGTACGACGTGTCGCAGTTCTCGTAGATGCCGTGGTCGGAGGCAAACGACAGGATCGCGTACTCACGGCTGTAGCGCGACACGACCTCGCCGATCCGGAAGCCGTTGGTCTCCAGCACGTAGATGTTGTTGAAGTCGGAGAACTCGACCTCGAAGTTCTTCAGGTAGATGCCGTCCGCGCGGTCGGCCCGGATCACGTTCAGCTTCAGCTTCTGACCCTCGATTCGCACGTCGCCCGGGTCGTCGCCCATGCCCTCGATCTGGAGGTTGCACTTGGCATCGCAGATGCGATCGCCGTTCGTGTCGCCGAGGATCGCGATCAGGTTCTGCGCGTTCGGGCACTGGCGGTGCTGGTCGTAGGCCAGCGCGCCCGTGTTCTGGTACTCGTCCTCGCAGCCGGGCGGCGGGTTGTTCAGCCATTGCTGCTCCTGGTACACGCCGGGGAGCACCTTGATCCGGTAGCCGTTGCGCGCATCGTTGACCGCCGTCTGAATCGACGTGTAGCGGCACTTCGAGCTGAGCTTCTTGGCCTCGCGGCGCACGACCGGATCGGTGATCTCGTCCTGGATCATGCGCTTGGACTCCTTGGTGCACACCACAAGCTCGGGGCCGTAGGCCCGGTACTCGGGAAAGGCGCCCTGGTTGGGGTCGGGGAAGAAGGTCGCGCGCTCCGCGTGCGCGCCGGCGCCGGCCGGCAGCGCGGCCACGAGCAGGGCTGTTGCCGCGAGCGTGAGGCCGGCGAGCCACCGCAGCCCTCGATCCGGCGTGGTAGAAGCGTGAATCTGCCCAGATGCTGTCAACTGACCCCCCTGATCCATCGACGACCGATACCGACGCGCGACCCCCAGAGAAGCTCCTCGGCCGCGTTGCTGAATGCCGGTTTACCCTCGCCGGCCGAAAAGTAGTCCCCCGGTTCAGCCGTCCCCGCCCAAGGAAAAGGGCGGCCCGCAGGCCGCCCCTTTCCGGCGCGCGTTGCCTGTCGCCTCAGTGCGGCTCAGGCGGTGTGGTGAACCAGTCGCACCCGGGTGGGTCCGTGTTCGTGTGCGGGTCCCACGACGCACACGGCAACAGCTCGAGGAGCTTGTTGATGTTCGGGAACTTGAACCCGTTGTCGAGCCCGGGGCAGACGGGCAGGAACGACAGCGGCGGGTCGGCGGTCGGGTCCGCGCCCTTCGGACCCTTGTTGCCGATCCAGCAGTTGCCCCGCTGGGTCTCGAGGTCGACGCAGCCCGGCAAGTCCTCGTTGCAGTCGGTGCCCTCCTCCTCGTCCCACCAGAAGTCCACGCCGTTGGCGTCGCGGTAGCCCTGGCAGTTCGCGTAGTTCGGGATCCACAGCGAGGTGGGCCGGATCCCCATGCAGTTGTTGCGGTAGGTGTTGTTGTTGGAGGTGTCGGTGCCCTTCGCCGGGTCGGGCTCGTTGCGGAAGCTGGACGGCACGTAGTGCAGCATCGTCCCGCGCCGCCAGTTGTCGAATATGTAGTTGCCCTCGACGATGTTCTCGTTGCCACCGGCGATCAGCATTCCGGTGCCGACCGGCACCTGGAACGTCGGGCACACGACGGTCGGGTCGCGTTGCGCGGCGGGCTGCTTGCAGTAGGCGTCGCGGTCGTCGCTGAAGATGTTCTTGTTGTTCGAGTAGACCAGGTTGCGCTCGTACTTCGAGCTGTCCTGTGGCATGCCCGGGTGGCCCCCGGCGAACGAATCCGTGGTCGTGCCGATCGCGTTGTGGTGGAACCTGTTGTGGTGGTACCAGGTGCCGTTGCCGGCCGTGCCCGAGGCACCGATGTTGTTGTCGTGCGAGTTGCAGTTGCGGATCTCGATGCCGTACACGTGACCGTGCACGTCCGGCCGGCCGTGGCGGGCGTTCGGCCCGGATCCCGGGTAGATGCCCGAGTCGCCGCTGCCGTAGGTCTCGCAGTTCTCGTAGATCCCGTGGTCGGAGGTGAACGACAGGATCCCGTACTCGCGGCTCCAGCGGGAGAGCACGTTGTCGATCCGGAAGCCGTTCGTCTCCAGCACGTAGATGTTGTTGAAGTCCGAGAACTGCAGCATCAGGTTCTTGATGTAGATGCCGTCCGCGCGGTCTGCGCGGATGATGTTCAGCTTCGCGCGGTCGCCGCTCAGCACGGCATCGGTGCGGTTCGGGCCGGTGCCCTCGATCTGGATGTTGCACTTGGCGTCGCAGATGCGATCGCCGTCCGTGTCCCCGAGGATCGCGATCAGGTTCTGCGCATTCGGGCACTGGCGCTGCTCCGCGTACGCGATCGCGTACTGGCCCGCCGCGGTTCGCTGGTAGACGTCCTCACAACCCGCCGGAGCCGGACCGCGACTTGGCAGCTCCGCATAGACGCCCGGCATCACGAGGATGCGGGTGTCGTTGCCGGCGGCGTTGACCGCCGCCTGGATCGTGTTGTACCGGCAGTCGCGCAGCAGCTGCTGGTGGCGCGCCCTTTCGCGCCCGTGGAGCCACTTGACGCGCTCCTTGGTCGTGGCGGGATCGCACACGATCTTTGCGGGCCCGGTGGTGCGGTACTGCGGAAAGGCGCCCTGATTGGGATCCGGGAAGGTCGTGGCGCGCTCGGCGTGCGCCCCCGCGGTGGCCGGCAGCGTCGCCGCCAATGCCGCGGCACCGGCCGCCGCGAGCATGATCGCGATCACAACGCTACGGACGGAGTAACGGCCTCCCGAACTCACCCCTGACCTCCCTGACGTCGCTTGCGATGGACCCTCCCCTGGGTAGCCGCGGCACGGCGCCGCCACGCGATCCGCCGATCCTACCGCGGCGGGGTGCCGCTCGCCACCGCGCGGGGCTGTCAGGTTTCCCGCGCGGCTCGAGCGGGGTAGACCCCTCGCGGGTCCTGGTGCCGTGGGTCCGTGGGAGAGGGTCGGATGTTCAAGGGAGCGTCGACAGCAACCGCCGTCACGATCGCCGCCTTCGCGCTGTGCGTGTCCCCCACCGCCGCCCAGGTACAGCCGTACCAGACGAACGATTACGGCGGCTTCCGCAGCATCCTGCCGCCCGGCACCGACGGCAACTTCAGCGCGGCCGATGCGGCCCTGTTCGGATGCTGCGGCACCCATCCCCCCCATGCGGTCGACCAGCTCTCGATGTACGAGGACCTGGTGTACGCGACACCCGGGCTCACCGCGGCCCAGATCCCGAACTACTTCAAGGACGCGAGCTTCGGTGTTCCCGCCGGCCAGGCGGAGCGGACCTACAGCCCGCGAGCGGGCCTCACGATCGTGCGCGACAGCGCACACGGCCAGGCCCACATCTACGGCCTGACCCGCGGGGACACGATGTTTGGCGCGGGCTATGCGGGCGCCGAGGACCGCCTTTTCTTCATGGACGTGCTGCGCCACGCGGGCCGCGGCCAGCTGTCCGGGTTCGCCGGCGGGGCGAACAAGGCGATGGACGCCGAAGTCTGGTCGATCGCGCCGTACACCGAGGCGGACATGCAACAGCAGATCGACCTGGCCGACGACTTCTACGGCGCCGAGGGTGCCCAGCTCCAGCAGGATCTCGACGACTACATCGCCGGCATCAACCAGTTCATCTCCGAGGCCCGCACCGATCCCGCGAAGCTGCCGTTCGAGTACGGCGCGATCGGCAAGCCCCTCGAGGACTGGAAGGGCACCGACGTGATCGCGACCGCCTCGCTGGTCGGCGGAATCTTCGGCAAGGGCGGCGGCGGCGAGCTCGAGGCCGCGGCGGCGCTCGAGGAGGCCAAGGACCGCTTCGGCGGCGCCGCCGGCGAGCAGGCCTGGCAGGACTTCCGGCGCCGCGACGATCCCGAGGCGCCGACCACGGTGAAGGCGGGCAACGGCTCGTTCGACTATCCGCCCGAGCGCGGCACGTCGGGCGTCGCGCTCCCCGACGAGGGCTCGCTCGTGAACCCGCCCAACAACGGCGGGAGCCTGCTCGGCGGCGCGGGCCTGGGCGGCCTGCTGGGCGGCGTCGGCGGCCTGGGCGCGATGTCCAACGCGCTGTTGATCTCCGGGGCCGAGTCGGAGTCCGGCCGCCCGGTCGCCGTGATGGGCCCGCAGGTCGCGTACTTCATGCCACAGATCCTCGTCGAGATGGACCTGCACGGCCCCGACATCGACGCGCAGGGCGCCGCGTTCCCCGGCATCAGCCCCTACGTACTGCTGGGCCGGGGGCAGGACTATGCCTGGTCGGCCACGTCGGCCGGGCAGGACATCATCGACACGTTCGCCGAGCGGCTGTGCGAGCCCGACGGGTCCGCCCCCGACGTGCAGTCCACCCACTACCTCTACAAGGGCGAGTGCCGTGAGATGGAGACGCTCACGCGCGTGAACGAGATCACGCCCAACGCGGGCGACCCCTCACCGCCCGAGACGTACACGCTGGAGGCGCAGCGCACCGTGCACGGCATCGTCAGCAAGCGAGGCACGGTCGACGGCCAGCCCGTGGCGTTCACCAAGCAGCGCTCCACCTATTTCCACGAGGCGGACTCGGCGCGCGCGTTCGCTGCCCTGAACCAGCCGTCGAAGGTGCAGGACGCCGAGGACTTCCAGCGGCTCATGCACAAGATCAACTTCACGTTCAACTGGTTCTACGCCGACGACCGCGACATCGCCTACTTCAACTCCGGCGACAACCCGGTGCGGGCCGCGGGGGCCGACCCGGACCTGCCCAACTGGGGCACCGGCGAGTACGACTGGCAGGGCTGGGAGACCCACTTCAAAAGCGCCGACTACACGCCGTTCGAGGAGCACCCCAGGGTGATCAATCAGGACTACATCACCTCCTGGAACAACAAGCAGGCACCGGGCTACGACTCCGCCGACGGCCAGTGGGGCTACGGGCCGCACTACCGCTCGGACTCGCTGGACGAGCAGATCGACCAGCGCCTCGCGGGCTCCGGCAAGATCAGCCTGGCCGAGGGCATCGACGCGATGGAGTTGGCCGGCACGACCGACCTGCGCGGCAGCCAGGTGCTGCCACTGCTGCTCGACGTGGTGGGCACCCCCAGCGACCCGCAGTTGGCAAACGCCGTCGGCATCCTGCACGACTGGATCGCCGCGGGCGCGCACCGCGTCGACAAGGACCAGGACGGCCAATACGACCACCCGAACGCGGTCCAGATCATGGACGCGTGGTGGCCGCGTTTGCTCGAAGCTGAGTTCGAGCCCGCGATGGGCGCCGACTTCTTCGACGCCGTGCACGGCGTGCTCGGCTTCGACAACGAGCCCAACAACCACGGCGACCACCTCGGGAGCGCATACCAGGACGGCTGGTGGGGCTACGTCTCCAAGGACCTGCGGCGGCTGCTCGGGCAGCCGGTGTCGGACGGCTTCTCGCGCACGTACTGCGGGAACGGCTCGCTCAGCGCGTGCCGCGACGCGCTGCGCCAGGCACTTGCCGACGCACTCGCGGTGCCCGCGAGCACCCTCTACGACGAGGACTCGGCAACGGCCGGCGTGCAGCGGGTTGACACCTGCCCCGCCGGCAACAGCGACCAGTGGTGCTTCGACTCCGTGCGCTTCCGCCCGATCGGAGCGGTCACGGTCCGCACCATCCATTGGATCAACCGCCCGACGTTCCAGCAGGCCGTCGAGGTGCAGGGGCACCGGCCCCGCGGTTACGTGCGGCCGAAAGGCGCAACGCCGCTGCGCGTGGCGCTCGTGCCCGCCTTCAAGGCCTGCGCCGCGCCCGACCGCCAGCACGGCCCGCCACTCGGCTTCGGGTCGTGCAACCCGCCCGAGCAGCGATCCGACTACCTCACGATCGGGGCGCCGGACGCCAACGGCAAGCCGGCGAACTCGGCCGGGCACGTGAACTTCTCGGTGCTGGTCGGCAACCCGTCGACGCCCGCGGACGAGGCCGATGTGAGCGTCACGCTGAGCCTCACCGACGTGCGCCAGCGCAACGACCTCTCCGACTACACGGGCCAGCTGCAGGTCGACACGCTCGTGCGCATCACGGACCGCGACAACGAGGTCGCCGCGGGCGGCGGGTCGGACCCCGCGACCGTGAGCGACTTCCCGCTCGCCGTGCCCGCCGCCTGCACGGCCACGGCCGACCCGGCGATCGGCGGGGAGTGCGGTGTGTCGACCACGCTCGATGCGCTCGTGCCGGGCACGATCAAGGAGGGCGATCGCGCCTCCTGGCAGCTCGGCGGCGTGCAGGTGTTCGACGGCGGCGCGGACGGCGTGCTGTCCACCACGCCGAACACGCTGTTCGCCCGGCAGGGCGTGTTCGTCCCGTAGCGAGGCGCAGCTTCGAGACACGGTGCAACGGGGCTGTCGGCGGGAGTATTTGCGGCAGGCTGCCACCATCCCCCGATGCGAAGACACGATCTGGTGGCCACGCTCGGCCCCGGGGCGCGGGCGGGTATCCCGTTCGGCGCGGCGGGCCTGCTGCTGGGCATCTCCTTCGGCGTGGTGGCCGAGCCCGTGATGGGTCACGTCGCCCCGATCGCGATGTCCGCGATCGTGTTCGCGGGCGCGGCCCAGTTCGCCGCCACCGCCGTGCTGGCCGACGGCGGCAGCGCCGCCGCAGCGATCGTCGCCGGCATCCTGCTGAACCTGCGGTTCATCCCCATGGGAATCGCGATCGCTCCCTCCCTGCGCGGCCGGCCGGCCTCCCGCGCCGCGGTCGGCCAGGGCATGGTCGACGCGTCATGGGCGATCGCGAACCGCGGCGGCGGGCGCTTCGACATCCCCTACATGCTGGGTGCCACGCTCGTGCAGTACCCCGCGTGGGTGGCGGGAGCGGCGATCGGCGCGCTGGGCGGCAACGTGATCGGAAGCCCCGGCGACCTCGGGCTCGATGCCATCTTCCCGGCCTTCTTCCTCGCGCTGCTCGTGAACGAGCTGCGCGACGGGACGACCGTCGGCGCGGCGCTGATCGGAGCGGCGCTGGCGCTCGCGCTCACGCCGTTCGTGCCGCCCGGGATCCCGGTGCTCGCCGCGTGTGCCGGCGCGACGCTGGGGCTGGTGCGCCGATGAGCGACGTGTGGGTCACGATCGCCGCGCTGGCAGGCGCCACCGCCCTGATCAAGGCGTCGGGGCCGGTGGTCCTGGGCAACCGCTCGCTGCCGCCTGCGGCGCTGCGCGTGATCACGTTGCTGGCCGCGGCGCTGCTGGCGGCGCTGGTGGTGACCCAGACGTTCTCCGGCGATCAGGAGCTCGCGCTGGACGCCCGGGCGGCCGGCCTGGCGGCGGCGGGCGCAGCGCTGGCGGTGCGCCGCTCGCTGGTCGTCACGATGCTGAGCGCCGCGCTCGCCACGGCGCTTGTGCGCGCGATGACGTAGCGCACGCGCCGCGCCGACGCGCGCCCGATCGCTCCTAGAATCGGCGGATGGAAGCGCCGGAGCCCTACCGCGTCGCGCTGCTGGACTGGCTCGCCTGTGCGGTGGCTGGATCCGGGGAGCAGGCCGCTTTGGCCGCGCGGACCGCCGGTGACAGCATCCTCGACCGCGTGACCGCGGCCGGCTGCGCCGGCCACGTGCTCGACTACGACGACACGTACTCCCCCGGCCTGGTGCATGCCAGCGCCCCCGTGGCGCCGGTGGCGCTGCTGCTGGGCGCCGCGCTCGGGTCCGACCTGGGAGCCGTGCTGAGCGCGTACGCGGCCGGGTTCGAGATGACGGCGGCGCTCGCGCGCGCCGGTCACCCGGCGCTCTACGAGCGCGGCTGGCACCCCACCGCCGTGTGCGGGACGGCCGGCGCCGCGGTCGCCGCGGCCCGGCTGCTCGGCCTCACCGCGTCGCGCGCCGACGACGCCGTGGCGCTCGCGCTGCTGCGCGCGGGCGGGTTGCGCGCGGCGTTCGGGTCGGATGGCAAGGCCCTGCAGGTGGGGATGGCGGCGGGCGCCGGACTCCAGGCGGCGCGGATCGCCGAGGCTGGCGCCCGCGTGCCCAAGGACGCCGTGTCGCGCGGCCCCGCCGGCTTCGGCGACGTGTTCGGCGTTCCCTGGCCGGATGCCGCCGCGCTCGCGGTGCACGAGAACTGGATCAAGGCCTATCCCTGCTGTCTCGCCACGCACAGCGCGATCGAGGCCGCGCTCGGGCTGCGCGGCGCGTACGCGCCGCCGGCTGCCGTGACGGTCACCGTGCATCCGCTCGCACGTGCGGCGGCAGCCCTGGACGACGCGTGCGACGGCCTGCAGGCGAAGTTCTCGATCCCCTACCTGACCGCCTTCGCGCTGCTGCGGGGAGCGCCCACGGTGGCGAGCTTTGGGGGCGTCGACGAGCAGGTGCGCGCGCTCGCACGACACGTGTCGGTGCGCACCGACACGGCGCTTGCCGAGATGGAGGCGCGCGTCGAGGTCGGGGGCGCGCCGCCGGCACGGGTCCGGTCGCCGCTGGGCTCGCCCGGGCAGCCGATGGACGCGCAGCGCCTGCGCCAAAAGGCGCGTGACCTGGCCGGGGACCGCCTCGACGGCGTGCTCGACGACCCCTCCACGCCGGCGGCGCGGGTGGTCGCGGCAGCCGGGCTGTGACGGTACCTACACCTACGCGGCGGGCTCGGGCTCGCCGTCGAGCAGCGCCGCCCGGAACACGCGTTCCTCCTCCTCGAACAGGGCTCCCCATGTGCGCTCGCCGTCGAGCAGGATGCGGCGCTTCGTCTCCGCGAGCGCCGCGCGCGGCAAGCGCGCGATCGCCGCGCCTTGCTCGAGGGCGACCGGCAGCAGCTCGGCGGGCGCGCAGACCTGGCTCGCGATGCCCAGCCGCTGCGCAGCGGCGGCGTCCACCACCCGCCCGGTGAGGCACAGGTCCCGTGCAACCGCGGGACTGAGCGCCGCGCGGGCGGCGGCGTAGCTCGGCGGGATCCCGATCGGCAGCTCCGGATAGCCGAACGTCGCCAGCTCCGATGCGATCCGCATGTCGCACAGCAACGCGAGCGCGAACCCGCCCGCGAGCGCGGGCCCGTTGACCGCGGCCACCACCGGCTTCGGGCAGCGGCCGACGGCGTGGAAGGCGCCGGTGCTGGTCTCGACCAGGCGGCGCCTGTGCTCGATGTCTCCGCCGAACTGGGCGGTGTCCATGCCCGCGCAGAAGGCGCTTCCGGCGCCGGTCAGGACGATGCAGGCGACGCCGTCGTCGCGGGCGAGCCGCTCGAACGCATCTTTCAACTCGAGGCGGAGGTCGATCGACAGCGCGTTGCGCTTCTCCGGCCGCTGCAGCGTGACGAGGGCCACGGCGCCCTGCGGCTCGATCGACAGCAGTCCCGCCACGCGGACCAGCCTACGGAATCACGCTAAGGGACGAAGATGCCCTGGGTCGCGAAGAGCGTGTTGGGCGTCGTGGACACCACGCCGTCCGAGCCGCCGTCGTTCACCAGCAGCTTGTCGAACTGCCAGATCGCCCGCTTGCCCTCGGCCACGGCGCCCGGCGTGACGGCGTCGAACGTGGTGGTGATCGAACACGTCGATCCGATCGCAGCGTCCCCGGTGGCCGTGCACGGGACGGTGACGGGGAATCCGATCTCGCTGCCGGTCGCGGACTCGGTCCCCGACGGGCCGCTCAGCTTGTCCGTGATCCGCACGGTGGTGGTCGCTTGCAGCTGACCCGTGTAGTCGGCCAGGGTGTCCCCTCGCCGCACGTCGGTGAGGCTCAGCGCGAAGGCGACGTCCGAGTCGTCGACGCCCCCCGGCACTCCCACAACTGCCTGGTACCGCGCACTGCCGGATGAGTTGGCCACCTTGGCGTTGGCGTCGGGAGAACCCACCGTCAGGTGGGTCGACTCGAGCACGGGCGGACTGCAGGACGGGTGTGCCAGCGGCGGGCCGTGGGTGCGGTTCGGCGCGGCGCACGGCCTGAACGCCGGCACGAGCGAGACCCGGAGCGGGGTGGCGCCCTTCGGCCTCGCGTAGCCGGCCACATCCGCGACGTACACGTCGCGCGCCGCGTCGGTGTCGCTCGTCATCAGCGACTCGCGCGTATCGAAGAAGACCCGCGCGCCGTCAGCGGAGACGCCGTCGAAGAACGCCGCGATCGCACCGTTTCCGCCGGACGGCCCGAACGAGATGTGCGTGGTCGCGCCGGCGTAGCGCTCGTACACGTCGGTGGAGCTGTCGGTGTCGCTCGCCACGAGCTTCTCGGCCGTCTCGATCAACACCCGGGCGCCGTCGAGGGACGCTCCACCGAGGCTCGCGTCGAAGGCCCCGTTTCCGCCCGCGGGTCCGGTCGAGAGCAGCGTGGTGGTGCCGCCAGACCGCTCGTAGACGTCGAACGCCGAATCGGCGTCGCCACCCCCGAGCTGCTCCTGCGTCTCGAAGAACACCCGCGTGCCAAGCGCCGAGCTCTCGACGAAGCGCGCATCGAAGGCGCCGTTGCCCGGCGTTCCGGCGGACACCAGCTCGGTGGTGCCTCCGGAGCGCTCGTACACGTCGACGAACGAGTCCGTGTCGCCGGCCGCCAGCGGCTCGCGAGTCTCGAAGAACACGCGCGACCCGTCGCTCGAGCTCCCCTCCCAGCCGGCCGCGAACGGGCCGCTTCCGCCGGCGGACACGAGGCTGGTCGCGCCGCTGAAGCGCTCGTACACGTCCCTGCTCACGTCCGCGTCGGAGGGTGAGAAGGACTCGTCCGTCTCGAAGAACACGCGTGTGCCGTTCGCCGACGCGCCGCGGTAGGCCGCGTCCTTGGGCCCGTTGCCGGCGGACGTGCCGGTCGAGATCAGGGTGGTCGCGCCCGCTGCGCGCTGATACACGTCGTACGTGGTGTCGGTGTCGCCGGCCACCAGGGACTCCTCCGTTTCGAAGAACACGCGAGTGCCGTCGTCGGAGATGGCGGCGAAATACGCCGGGACCGGATCGTTGCCGGGCGTGCCCGTGGACGCCAGCGTCGTCGTCACGTCCGTGCGCTCGTACACATCGGTGCTGGCGTCCGTGTCGCCGCTCACGAGCGACTCATCCGTCTCGAAGAAGACGCGTGTGCCGTCGTCGGACACCGCGCGGAAGAAGGCGTCGAAGTCGCCGTTGCCCCCGGCCGGCCCGGCCGACACCAGGTTGGTCGTCGAGCCGACGCGCTCGTACACGTCGAAGAAGGCGTCGGTATCAGCGGCGACCAGCGCTTCGTCCGTCTCGAAGTACGCCCGCGTGCCGTCGGGTGACGTAGCCGAGGGAAACACGTCCTCGAAGGCGTCGTCGCCGTCGAGGGGCCCCGTCGAGATCAGGGTCGTGGTGCCGCCCTCGCGGCGGTAGAGGTCGTACGTCGTGTCCGTGTCCGACGCGACCAGCGACTCGGGCGTCTCGAAGAACACCCGTGCGCCGTTGACCGATGCGAAGCTGAAGAACACGTCGGGGGTGCCGTTGCCGCCCGCCGGCCCGATCGACAGGAGGTCCTTCGACGAGTGGCTCGCCTGGGCCACAGGCGCCACCACGGCAACGGCCGTGGCCGCGAGCATCGCCAACCGCAGGCCCATCCGCGCGTTTTGTGCCACCAATCTCCGCCTCTCCCCGGTGCGCAGCCACGATTGGCCGGGCCTCGTCGCGCCAATAAACACAAGCGTGGGAGCCCTGTCAAGGCGCCCGACGACTATTTCCGTTGGATCGGGGGTAGTTGTACGAGCAGGACATCGGGGCCCTGACGCCTTCCAACGGGCGTCGCGGAGGAAGGGCCTCCGGCGGTGAGTGGTTCCAGCCGCGATTTTGATCCGCTGACACGTATCGAGAGTCGACCATCAGAGGTGCCGAATGACGGAGTGGAAGTTCCTAACGAACCACGCTCATGTGCTGCTGTGCGTTGCCCATGAGCCGCAGATCCGTCTGAGGGAGATCGCCGACGCTGTCGGGATCACAGAGCGGGCCGCCCACCGGATCATCGCCGAGCTGGAAGACGGCGGCTACATCTCGCGGGAGCGCCGCGGCCGCCGGAACCTCTACCGCTTCCATTCCGCGGCCGTCATGACCCACCCCAACTTCCGGAACTCCATGCTCGGGGAGCTGACCCTCAGCGAGCTGGTCGCCCCCTTCATCGATCCCGGAACTCATGGCAACGGGCACGCCGCCACCAACGGGCACGCCGCCACCAACGGCGCCGCGCCAGGCTGCGCGCCGTCGACGCCCAGGGCTAGCGCCCAGGGCGGGCATGCCCGCGTCCTAGGCTTTGCCGCGCCGGCGCTCCAGCTGGCCGATCTGGAACCGCGCCAGGTCCACGATGTCGCCGGCCATCCGGCGCAGCTCTGCGTGCACGCCCGTGCGCTGCTCCACGCGCGACATGCGCAGCGCAGCCTCGTGGTGGCGGATCATCGCGTCGGCATAGGCACGGTCGAGGTCCTGCGCCCGGCGCATCGCGGCGAGATCGAGCTGCGACTGCGGGGCGCCGAGGTCGCCCTGGGCCACACCCGCCTCCGCCAGCACCCGGCGCACGGTGCGCAGCGTCTGCACCTCGACCGCCTGAAGCTGGATGAGATCGGTGGCCGAGCGCCGGATCACGCGGTCCCGCGCTCGCGTCCGAGCAAGCTCCGCGGCATCGATGCCGCGCTCGTGATGGGCCAGCATTGCGGTCGCGAACGCCATGTCGGTCTCGTTGGCCCGCACCTGGGGCTTGTCACCCTTGTCGTCGCCGCCACAGCCCGCGAGCAGCAGCACGAGCAGCACCACCACGATGGCTGGGCGGGAGGTCCGGTCACGCATGGCGAACCAGGGTAGCTTCCCGGCACGGCCGACGTGCGGGTGGCGAGCGTCGCCTAGTAGCGGCCGTCGACCACGTCGGGCCGGGCGCGGGCGCTCACGCTCTTGGCCCCCGAAGAACGCCTCGAGGACCGAGTTCACCAGCCACACGATGATCGTGGCGAGGAACGCCCACCAGAAGCCGTCGATCGTGAAGTCGTCGACGATCCAACTGGTCAGGTAGAGCATCAATAGGTTGATGAAGAACAGCGCGAGGCCGAGCGACACGATCACGAGCGGCAGCGTGAAAAGGATCACAAGCGGCCGCACGAACATGTTCACGATGCTGAATACGAGGCTGGCCACCACGAGGACCCCGAAGCCGTCGTAGTCGATGCCCCCGAGCAGCGCCGCGGCCACCCACAGCGCCACGAGGTTGAAAGCCCACGTGACCAGGAATCTGACGCGCATCAGCATCGATCGTACGCCCCCGCGCGTCCGCCGGCAATTACGCTGCAAGCGTCATGGCGAAGGCCACCGTCGAGGAGCTGCCTGAGCGCCGCCCGTACGCGGCTCGACCGCGTCGACCCGCCGGCTGCCCGGGCCGCGATGGATCGCGGGGCGCTGCTGGTCGACGTCCGCGCGGAGAGCCAGCGGGCGCGGGACGGCATCGTGCCCGGATCCACCTTCATCGCGCGCAACGTGCTGGAGTGGCGGGTGGAGCAGATGCGCTCCGCGCCCCGGGTGATCGTGATGTGCAACGAGGGCTACCAGTCGAGCCTGGCGGCCGCCACGCTGTGCGAGCTCGGCCTCGACGCGACCGATCTGATCGGCGGCTTCCAGGCGTGGCGGGACGCCGGCCTCGCGGTGACCCGCCCGCCCGGTCCGCCTTAGCCGCCGGCTGGGAGCCGGCGGGGCCCCCGGCTACTGCTGGCTACAGCTACCCGCAGCCGGTGTTGTTGCCGCAGCTCGAGCAGGTGTAGCAGCTGCCCGTGCGCTGCATCATCCCGCCGCATTGCGAGCAGGCCGGCCCGAGATCGAGGCCCTCGATCTTCGCGGGCACGACCGGTGGCCTGTCGGTCAGCGCCGTGGTCGGCGCCTTGGCCTCCGCCTTGGTCTCGCCGTTCGAATGGCCGTTCGAGTGGCCGTTCCCGCCGCCGTTGCCGCCGGTCCCCGACTCCTCGGCCAGCTTCTTCGCGCGCACCTCGTCGCTCATGATGCCGAGCTCTTCGTGCACCGAGGGGTCGAGGAAGCGCGACGCGAGCCAGCGCATGATGTAGTCGGGCAGCGACTTCGCGAACGGGATCTCCGGGTTCGTCGTCATGCCCTCCGGGTCGAAGCGCATGTAGCTGAACTTGCGCACGAACGTCTCGAGCGGCACGCCGTATTGCAGCCCGATCGAGATCGCGGTCGCGAACGCGTTCATCATGCCGCGCAACGTGGAGCCGTCCTTGCCGATGTCGGTCAGGAAGATCTCGCCCAGCTCGCCGTCCTCGTAGCGACCGGCGGTGATGTAGCCCTCGTGGCCGGCGACCGAGAACTTGTGCGTGAGCGACTCCCGCTCGCGCGGCAGCCGCTTGCGCGCCGGTGCAGCCTCCGCCGACGTGTCCTTCGACTTCTTCGACTTCGCGTCGGTGCGCAGCGCCTGCGCGGTCTTGGAGCCGTCGCGGTAGATCGCGAGCGCCTTCACGCCCAGGCGGCCTGCCTCGACGTATGCGTCGCGGATGTCGCCGACGGTCGAGTCCTCGGGCATGTTCACGGTCTTCGAGATCGCACCCGAGATGAACGGCTGCGTCGCGGCCATCATCTGGATGTGGCCCATCGGTGAGATCGCGCGCTGGCCGACGGCCACGTCGAACACCGGCAGGTCCTCGTCCCGGATGCCCGGAGCGCCGATGATCGTGCGGTGGTCGTTGACGTAGCTCTCGATCTGCTCGACCTGCTCGTCCGAATAGCCCAGCTTGCGCAGCGCCCGCGGCACCGTGCGATTCACGATCGTCATCTGCCCGCCGCCGACCAGCTCCTTGAGCTTCACGAGCGAGAAGTCGGGCTCGATGCCGGTGGTGTCGCAGTCCATCAGGAAGCTGATCGTGCCGGTGGGCGCGAGCACCGTCGCCTGTGCGTTGCGATGCCCGTGGCGCTCGCCGATCTCGACCGCCTCGTCCCAGGCGCGGCGTGCGGCGGCCAGCAGGCCGGCCTCGACGTGCTCGTCGATCTGGTATGCCGCGTCACGATGCTTGCGCATCACGCGCAGGTGCGGGTCGCGGTTCTTGGCGAACTCGTCGTACGGGCCCATCGCCGCGGCAAGCTCTCCGGATGTGCGATAGGCGCGGCCGGTCATCAGCGCCGTGACCGCCGCGGCCACCGAGCGGCCCTCGTGCGAGTCGTAGGGCAGCCCGCGCGCCATCAGCAGCGCGCCGAGGTTCGCGTACCCGAGGCCGAGCTGGCGCATCGCGCGGGCGTTGAGCCCGATCTCCTCGGTGGGGTAGCTCGAAGGGCCCACCACGATCTCCTGCGCCGTGAACATCACGTCCACCGTGTGCTCGAAGCCGGCCGTGTCGAAGGTGCCGTCGTCCTTCAGGAACTTGAGCAGGTTGATCGACGCGAGGTTGCAGGCCGAGTCGTCGACGTGCATGTATTCGGAGCAGGGGTTCGAAGCGTTGATCCGGCCCGTGTTCGGGCACGTGTGCCAGTCGTTGATCGTCGTGTCGTACTGGATGCCCGGGTCGGCGCAGCGCCAGGCCGCCTCGGCGATCTCGCTCATCAGGTCGCGCGCGTTGAGCGTGTCGATCGTCTCGCCGCTGACCCGCGCGATCGTCTTCCACTCGTCGCCGCGCTCGACCGCGTCGAGGAACTCGTCCGTGACACGCACCGAGTTGTTCGCGTTCTGGTACTGGATCGAGTGGAAGCCCTCACCGTCGATCGACATGTCGAAGCCGGCCTCGGCGAGCGCGGCCGCCTTGTCCTCCTCTTTGGCCTTGCACCAGATGAAGTCGCGGATGTCCGGATGATCGACGTCGAGCACGATCATCTTCGCCGCCCGCCGCGTCTTTCCACCGCTCTTGATCGTGCCCGCCCACGCGTCGGCGCCGCGCATGAACGACACGGGGCCGGAGGCGAGTCCGCCCTTCGAGAGCTGCTCCCTGGAGGAGCGGATCTTGGAGAGGTTGATCCCGGAACCGGAGCCCCCGCGGAAGATCATTCCCTCCTTGGTGTTCCACGCAAGGATCGACTCCATCGTGTCGTCGACGGAGAGGATGAAGCAGGCGCTGCACTGTGGCTGCTCCTCGAACCCGACGTTGAACCACACCGGCGAGTTGAAGGCGGCCAGCTGGTTGACCAGGATGTGGCTGAGCTCGGCCTCGAACGCGTCGCTGTCGGCCGCACTCGCGAAGTAGCTGCCCTTACGGCCCCACTCGGCGATCGTGCCGGCCACGCGGCCGACCATCTGCTTGACCGAGCGCTCGCGCCGGGGAGTGCCCATCTGCCCGCGGAAGTACTTCTGGGCGACGATGTTCGTGGCGTTCTGCGACCAAGACTTGGGGAACTCGACGTCGCGCTGCTCGAAGGCGGGCTTCGCGGGATTGCCGATCACGGCGTCGCGGATCTCCCACTCGAGCTCGTCGAACGGGTGGACGCCCGGGCGCGTGAAACGCCGCTCGATGGCCAGTCCTGTGTCCGCCGCGCGGACTCCCTCGGTGGTGCCGATCTCGTCTCTGATTCTGGCCATCTACCTACTCCTCCAACTCTCGAAATTTCCCTCCAGAAAACCCGCTGAGGTGGCGCGGTGAAGCGAATTTCCGGCCTCAGGGGGTAACACCGCAGACTGACGTCGGGTTCGGACGGATGTGGCTTTTCCGGAGCCCCCGCGCGCGCGTGCACGGGCGGGCTCGAAGAGGTGCTCGTGATGCAGCGGCGGCTCGCGGTCGAGCCGCTCCAGCTCCTGCTCGAACTCCTCCACGTCCTCGAACTTGCGGTACACGGAGGCGAAGCGCACGTATGCAACGGCGTCCAGCTCGCGCAGTCCGCGCAGCGCCAGCTCTCCCACCTCCTCGACGCCCGGGGTCCCTCCCCGGGCGCGCAGCTCGGCCACGATCCGGTCGACCAGCGCCTCGAGGTGCTCGCGCTCGACCGGGCGCTTGATCGCGGCCCGCTCGAGACCGCCGAGCACCTTGGCGCGGTCGAACTCCTCGCGGCGGCCGCTGCGCTTGCGGATGTACAGGGGCCCTTCGTCGTAGCGCTCGTAGGTCGTGAACCGACGCTCGCACGAGCGGCACACGCGGCGCCTGCGGACCGTGTCCGCAGGATCACTCAGGCGTG
Organism: uncultured Solirubrobacterales bacterium; assembly: GCA_963816975.1. Classification (GTDB taxonomy): domain Bacteria; phylum Actinomycetota; class Thermoleophilia; order Solirubrobacterales; family JBBDJG01; genus DASRIA01. The sequence goes on from CAWFMD010000006.1 coordinate 42,501, forward strand.
AGTCGACGACCTGTGAGTCGTCGTGGCCGCAAAAGGGACAACGCATCTGTCCAGTCTACAAGATGTAGTCCCGATTTCCCCTGTCAGACACAACATCTAGTGGATACGGTGCCGAAAGTGGGCGATCAATGCACATTAGCCCCGATCTTGGGCGGATCGTGCTCGAAAAGGCCCTCCCTGCGGGGATCCGGACCGCATGTACAAGTCCCCGGCCCAGATCATGGACCGCGGGCCGATGCCGCGACGGCCCGCGGCCGCGACCCTTCATCCAATGGCCGGCGCTCCTCGTCCCCCTCGCTCGGCCCGCTCGCCGGCGGGCGGCGATCCTCTCCTCGGCGAGGTCCGCTGGCGCCTTTTCCGCCAGGAGGACCTGCCTGCACGGCTGCGCCGGCTGCAACGCCTGGAGGAGGTGGCGGAGTCCGAGCTGCGGGGCGACGGCGCCCCTGCGAAGCCGGAGCCGCAGGGTCGCTAGCATCGGCGAATCGCCTGGGACGTAGTCATATCGGGAGGAGGGTTCGGCGGCTTCTACGCCGCGCGGACGCTGGAGCGAATGCTGCCGCGCCAGAGCGCGCGGATCACGCTCGTCAACGACGTCAACTTCCTGCTCTACACCCCGTTCCTCCCCGAGGCCGCGGCCGGCATGCTGGAGCCGCGCCATGTGGTCACCCCACTGCGCGACGTGCTGAAGCACACGCGCCTGCGGATCGGCGCTGTGACGGCGCGCGACGCCGCGCGCCGGACGGTGACGATGGTCGACCAGGAAGGAGGCGAGCACGAGTGCCGGTATGACCGGCTCGTGATCGCCCACGGGTCGGTGTCGCGCGTGCTGCCGATCCCGGGGCTGGAGGAGCACGCGATCGGCTTCAAGTCGCTCGCGGACGCGATCTGGCTGCGCAACCACGTGATCCAGTGCCTCGAGATGGCCGATGCCACCGACGACCCGCAGCGCCGCGACGAGCTGCTCACCTTCGTCGTCGTGGGCGGCGGCTATGCCGGGCTCGAGGCCCTGGCCGAAGTGCAGGACTTCGCGTCGGAGGCGATCGAGCAGTACCCGACGGCGCGCCTGCACGGGATGCGCTGGATGCTGGTCGAGGCGATGGACCGCGTGCTGCCGGAGATCGACCTGTCGCTGGCCGACTACGCGACCCGCGAGCTGCGCAGCCGCGGCATCGACGTGCGCCTCGGAACGACGCTCGAGGAGCTGACCGCCAACACCGTACGGCTCACCACCGGCGAGCTGCTGCCAACGCGCACGGTGGTGTGGACCGCGGGCGTGGCGGCCCATCCTTCGGTGCGCAACCTCGGGCTGCCGACGGACGCGCGCGGCCGCATCGTGGTCGACCGCTACCTGCGCGCCCCGGGCGAGGATCACATCTGGGCGCTCGGCGACTGTGCCGCCGTGCCGGATCCGCGCAAGGACGTCGAGTTCTGCCCGCCCAGCTCCCAGCACGCGGTGCGCCAGGGCAGGACCGCGGGCCGCAACGTCGCCGCCTCGCTGGGCGTGGGCGCGGCGCGGCCGTTCACGTACAAGTCGAGGGGGCAGTTCGCGAACCTCGGCCGCTACAAGGCGGTCGCGAAGGTGTTCCGCTTCCAGTTGCGCGGATTCCCGGCCTGGTGGCTGGCGCGCACCTACCACCTGAGCCAGATCCCGGGCATCGCGCGCAAGGTGCGGGCCGTCGTGGACTGGACGGTCGGGCTGCCGTTCCGGCGCGACATCGCCGAGGTCGGCACGATCGGACAACCGCGCCCGCTGCGCGCCGACGCGTACGAGCGCGCCGGCACCCACCGCGCGTAAGAGCGCCCGCATGATCCACATCGCCACGGTCCACTTCAAGACCGACATGTGGATCGATCTCCAGCTACGTCACCTGACGGCGCACCTCGACCGCCCGTACCGCCTCTATGCCTACGTCGAGGGTGACGCCGCGGCCCACACCGAGCGCTTCGACGAGTCGTTGGTGCCGACGGAGAAGATCCCGCACTGGAAGAAGCTCGACGATCTGGCCGAGCGCATCTGTGCGCAGGCCGACCCCGACGACGTCCTGCTGTTCCTCGACGGAGACGCCTTCCCGATCGCGGACCTCGGGGTGGGGCTCGACCGGATCCTCGCGGGCCACCCGCTGGCGGCGATCCGGCGCCGCGAGAACTGCGGCGACTCCTTCCCGCACCCTTCGTTCTGCGCGACCACGCCGCGGTTCTGGCGCGACAGCGGGGCCACCTGGATCCCCGGCTATCGCCTGCCGGACACCCGCGGCAAGCCCAGGACCGACGTCGGCGGGAACCTGCTCAAGCTGCTCGAGGACGAGCAGGTCGACTGGCTGCCGCTGTCACGCACGAACCTGCGGAACCTGCACCCGGTCCTGTTCGGCATCTACGACGACCTGATCTATCACCACGGGGCGGGCTTCCGGCGCACGCTGACGCGCGTCGACTCCTGGGAGATCGAGGACGAGGCGCGGCGCCGCTGCGGCGCCGGCGAGGTGCCCGAGGAGCTGCTGGAGCGGCTCACGAACGAGCGCATGAATCGCAACGTCGAGTTGACGCTGAGCGTCTATCGCGAGGCGCTCGCGGACGACGAGTTCTGGCGCCGCATGTTCTACTGAGGCGCCCCGCGCTACTTGGAGCGGGCCTTCGTGCGCGGCGGCTTGCGGGCGGCCTGGGCCGCGCGGGCGCGGCGCGTGGCCGTCCCGTCGCGCGAGACGGCGGCGCGGCGGCGCGCCTCGGCGGGCGGCTTTGCGCCGTTGCGCGCCCCGCCCTCCGGCTCGAGGGCCTCGGCGAGCGCGCGATCGATGCGCTCCACCCAGATGAACTCGATGTCCTTGCGCAGGTGCTTCGGGAACTCGTCGAGATCCTGCTGGTTGAGCTTCGGCGCGATCACGCGCTCGAGCCCGGCGTCCTGCGCGGCGAGCGCCTTCTCCTTGAGGCCCCCGATCGGCAGCACCTGGCCGGTGAGGGTCAGCTCCCCCGTCATCGCGGTGTCCTCGCGCACCCTGCGGCCCGAGATCAGGGAGGCCAGCGCCGTCGCCATCGTGACGCCCGCCGAGGGACCGTCCTTGGGGATCGCCCCGGCCGGCACGTGGATGTGCAGGTCGTGCTCCTGGAAGTAGTCGTCGGCGAGGGTGGGCTGGAGCTGCGCGGCATGCGCCCGTACGAACGAGAGCGCCGCCTGCGCCGATTCCTTCATCACGTCCCCCAGCTGCCCGGTGATGATCAGCCTGCCCGTGCCGGCATACGCCGTGGCCTCCACGAACAGCACGTCGCCGCCGACCGGCGTCCACGCCAGCCCGGTGGCGACGCCCGGCTCCTTCACGCGGCGGCGCACCTCGGAGAAGAACCGCCGCCGGCCGAGCATCGCGCGCGCCTTCGCGGGTGTGACCGTCGTCCTGCGCTTCGCCTTGCCCTCGGCGAACTCGCGCGCGACCTTGCGACACAGGGTGCCCAGCTCGCGCTCGAGGTTGCGCACGCCCGCCTCGCGCGTGTAGTCGCGAATCACGATCTCGATCACCTCGTCCTTGATCTCGATCTGCTGGGGCGTCAGCCCGTTGCGCTCGATCTGGCGGGGGACCAGATAGCGCTTGGCGATCTCGTACTTCTCCTCGGCCGTGTAGCCGGAGAGCTGGATCACCTCCATCCGGTCACGCAGCGGTGCGGGAATCGTGTCGAGCATGTTCGCCGTCGTGATGAACATCACGTGCGAGAGATCGAATGGCAGGTCGAGGTAGTGGTCGCGGAACGACGAGTTCTGCTCCGGGTCGAGCACCTCGAGCATCCCGCTGGCGGGGTCGCCGCGGTAGTCCGCGCCCATCTTGTCGATCTCGTCGATCATGAACACGGGGTTGTTCGAGCCCGCGTCGCGCAGGGCCCTGATGATGGTGCCGGGCATCGCCCCGATGTAGGTGCGCCGGTGGCCGCGGATCTCGGCTTCGTCGCGCACGCCGCCCACGGAGATGCGCTCGAACTTGCGCCCCAGCGCTCTGGCGATCGACTTACCGAGCGAGGTCTTCCCCACGCCGGGCGGGCCCACGAAGGACAGGATCGAGCCACGCGCGTCCGGCTTCAGCTTGCGCACGGCGAGGTGGTCCAGGATCCGGTCCTTCACCTTCTCGATGTCGTAGTGGTCGGCGTCGAGCACCTTGCGCGCGTGCGCGATGTCGAGGTTGTCCTCGGTGGAGCTGCTCCACGGCAGGTCGAGGATCCACTCGAGGTAGGTGCGGATCACCCCATGCTCGGCCGCCGCGGGCGGCAGCTTCTCGAGCCGCGACAGCTCGCGCTCGGCCTGCCGGCGCGCCTCGTCGGGCAGCCCCGCCTCGTCCAGCCGCCGGCGCAGCTCGTTGACCTCCGCCTCGGCCTCGTCCTCCTCGCCCAGCTCGCGCCGGATCGCGTTCATCTGCTCGCGCAGGAGGTATTCGCGCTGCGTCTTGTCCATCTCGGACTGGACCTCGGACTGGATCCGCGACCCGAGCTCCATCACCTCGAGCTCGCGCGCGAGGATCTCGGACAGGCGGCGCAGGCGCTTGGCGACGTTCGCCTCCTCCAGCAGGGCCTGTTTCTCTTCGACGCGGATCCGCAGCGAGCCCGCGATCAGATGCCCCAGCGCCTCCGGGTCGTCGAGGTTGGCGACCGCGATCTGCAACTCCTCGGGCAGGTAGGGAACGCCCTCGATGATCGTCGAGAAGGTCGTCTGGATGTGGCGCGTGAGCGCCTCCAGCTCGGGCGAGGGCTGCAGCACGTCGGCCTCCTCGTGGATGCGCGCGACGAGGTAGGGCTGCTCGGAGACGAACTCGTCGACCCGCACCCGCGGGCCGCCCTGCACGAGTATCCGCAGGGTCCCGTCCGGCATCCGCAGCATGCGCGCGATCGTGCCGGCGACGCCGACGCGGTACAGGTCGGCGGCGCCGGGCTGCTCGGCCTCCGCGTCCTTGCTCGCGACCATCACCAGCATCCGGTCGCGGCTGAGCGCGTCGTTGACGAGCTGCACCGACCGCTCCTGGCCCACCGCAAGGGGGGTGATCGAGTTCGGGAACGCCACCGTCTCCTTCAGCGGGAGCACCGGCAACATGTCCGGCAGTTCGGCGACCGGCTCCTGGACCGCCTCATCGAGGCTCTGCAAGACCTCGATGGTCACGATTCCACGGAGCCCTCGTCGTCCCGCGCGGAGATCGGCACCTGGCGCCCTCGCTGCGGGCCCGCGACGGGCAGTTCGACGAGCAGAATCCCGTGCTCGTAGGTGGCGCGAGCCTGGTCGGCGACCACGTCGGCGCCCAGCTGCACCTCGCGCCGGAATGGGCCCTGCTCGACCTCGAGCTGCTGGTAGACCCGGCCCTCCAGGTCGTGCGCCTTGCGCTCCCCGGAGATCAGCAGCACGCGGCCACGGACCTCGAGGTTGACGTCATCGAGCGCGACGCCGGCGAGATCCACCCTGACGACCGCTTTGGGCGGATCGCCGCAGTAGTAGACGTCCACGCGGGGGCTGAACGCGCGCCGGTGCGGAGCCAGGCCCGCGCGGGTCCACACGTCGCCGAACAGCTCGTCGATCTGGCGCCGCATGCGCTCGAAGTTCGCGAAGGGGTCTCTCGGTGGTGGAGTCATCTGTGAGCCATCTCAATGTCTGGATACGGGGCGGTCCTGACCGCGTGCGAAGCGCGCCGGGAGGCCGGGGCCAAGGTTAGCCGAGTGGTGGTCGCCGGCCCGCGGCTGCGGCGTCAGCTGACGACCGGCTGGGCCGCGACCGGCGCTCGCGCGGGGCGCTCGGCGGGGACGGCCTGGGCGGTTTCAGCGGACGGCGCGCCGCCGGTCTCGTAGACCGCTCCCTCGCGTGCCACCGAGACCGGCCCCGGAAACACACGGCAGGCGCACTGGCGCACCCACAGCTCGTCGAGCTCGTCCGATACATGCGTGAGGAGCACGCGCTTCACGTTCGCCCGCGATGCGTGCTCCGCGGCCTCGGCCGGCGTCAGGTGGCCGCGGATGCCGGTGCGCTCGGGGCGCGGCAGCGTCGCCTCGACGATCAACAGGTCGGTGTCCCGCGCGAACTCGACCAGCTGCTCGTTCGGCGAGCAGTCGGCGCCGTAGGTGATGCGCCCGCCCCCGTTCATCGAGGCGATGTCGATTGCGAAGGTCTCGGTGAAATGGGGTACGTCCTGGAACGTGAATCGCATCGAGCCGATCGCGATGTCCTCGTCGGGCGAGAACTCGCGCATGTCGAACGCGTTCTCGATCAGGTCCTCGTTGCCCCACGCGCCCACGACACGCCGGAAGCACTCGGTCGCGCCCCGGGGCGCGTACAGCTTCGGCCGCGCCGGGTCGTCCGTGCCCGGCCAGCGGTCGACCGGCGTCGGCTGCTGGCGCGGCGCATAGGTCAGCGCATACGAGAACGGCACCAGGTCGAGGAAGTGGTCCGCGTGCAGGTGCGAGATCACCACGGCGTGCACCTTGGTGTAATCACGGAAGCGGCGCAGCTTCGAAAACACGCCGTTGCCACAATCGAGCAGCACGGTGGTGCCGCCCTCCTCGAGCAGGTAGCCACTACAGGCTCCGTCCGCGTCCTGCCAGGACGGGGACTTCCCGAGCACCGTCAACCGCATGAATCCCTCACCTCAAGTGCATTCTGACACCAAACCCGCCGCGCCCACCCAGCGTGTGACGGTAGTCACACAAGCGCTTGCAGCGCGGGACGCGGAATCATGATCGATCCGCTGCTCGGCGCCGCGAGCGCCGCCGACACGCTCACGAGCCTGTTTCTCGTGCTGCTCGCCGCCAAGCTGGGGGACGAGCTGTTCAAGCGCATCAAGCAGCCGGCGGTCGTGGGCGAGATCCTGGCCGGCCTGCTGATCGGGCCGTCGGTGCTGGGGCTCGCCGAGCCGGACGAGGTGCTGGAGGTGTTCGCCGAGCTGGGCGTGGTCTTCCTGCTGTTCTGGGTCGGGCTGGAGACCCGCATCTCGGACCTGCGCGAAGTCGGCCGCCTGGCGGCGCTGGTCGGCATCCTCGGCGTCCTGATCCCGTTCGCGGGCGGGCTCGGCCTCGGGTTTGCGATCGGGGAGGATGCGGGCACGGCCGTCTTCCTGGCCGCGGCCCTGGTGGCGACCAGCGTCGGCATCACGTCGGCCGTGCTGCTCGAGCTGGGCGTCCTCGACACGCGCGCGAGCCGCACGATCCTCGGCGCCGCCGTGGTCGACGACGTGCTCGCGATGCTGGTCCTGGCGGTGGCCGTCGGCATTGCCGGCGCGGAGGGCAGCGGCGCCCCCCAGGTCGGCAACGAGCTCACGAGCGTGATCGTCGTGGCCGCGCTGGCGCTGACCTTCGTGGCGTTCTTCGCGCTGGGTGGGACACGGCTGCTGCGGCAGCGTCCCCAGCTCCTGCACGCCCCGCGTTTCTCCGAGTCCCCCCTGCTGCCCGCCGTGATCGTCTGCCTGGGGCTGGCGGCGCTCGCCGCGCAGATCGGGCTGGCAGCGATCATCGGCGCGTTCCTCGCCGGGATGATCGTCGCCGAGACCCGCGATCAGCACCCGATCGAGGACGAGGTGGCCCCCCTGTATGCGTTCTTCCCGCCGTTCTTCTTCGTGTTCATCGGACTCCAGGTGGAGCTGGGGGCGCTGGCCGACGCCGGGACGCTGCTGCTGCTGGCCGCGGTCACCGTGCTGGCCGCCGCGACCAAGCTCGTTGGCGGCTGGGCCGGCGCCCGCTCGCTCGGCCGCCGGGGAGCCCTGTTCGTGGCCGTGGGCATGGTGCCGCGCGGCGAGGTGGGAATCATCGTCGCCGGGATCGGCCGGGCTGCGGGGGTGATCGACAACGACCTGTTCGCGGTGATCGTCGGCATGTCGGTGCTCACCACGCTGGCCGTGCCGCCTGTGCTACGCAGACTCCAGGAAGCCGATCGGTAGGCGTCAGCCGCTTGCGTCGGAGCTCGACGAGATGAAGCGCTGCACCAGGTTGCGGAAGAAGTCGCTGCGCGTCACGACGGCGCGCACGCGGCCCTGCGTGGCGATCGGTATCACGAGCACCCGGTGGTGCAGGAACAGCTCGGCCAGCTGCGTATCGGAGAAGTCGTCTTCCACGAGGACGTGATCGGTGGTGAGGTAGGTGCGCACGGGCTCGTTGCGGCAGGCCGCCCGGCGCTCGATCGAGGCATCGATGGAGGCGGACACGATCCGCGCGCTCGCCAGCGTGCCCACGTACCCGGGGAACAGCGCCGTCATGAATTCGCGCTCGCCGAAGATGCCCGCGAAGCTGCCGTCGTCCTCGACGGCGGGGAGCCCCGGCAGGCCGAGCTCGACCAAGCGCAGCACAGCTTTGCCGACCGTCTCGCTCACGGACAGCGGCTCGACCTCGATGAGGGTCTGTCTCACGATGGAGTCGGGCATCTGTCACCTCCGGGGTTCGTCACAAGGCTATGTAGCGCAGCATGACGTAGGAAGCGGCCAGGGCGATGCTCACGAGCGTCACCGGGACGCCGATCTTGAGGAACGCGACGAAGCCGATCGGACTCCCGGCCCGCTCGGTCAGTCCGGCGGCCGCGACGTTGGCTGCCGCCGCGATCAGCGTGGCGTTGCCGCCGAAACACGCTCCCAGCGACAGCGCCCACCAGTACGCGTCGTCGCCGCTCTTGCCCTGCAGCTCGGTGACCACGGGCAGCATCGCCGTGGTGAACGGGATGTTGTCCACGACGGCGGAGCCGATCGCGCTGATCCCGATGATGCCCATCAGCTCGGCCGTGCGATCCCCGCCGGTGAGATCCTGCGCGAACGTCGCGACCTCGCCGATCGCGCCGGTTGCCTCGAGCGCGCCCACCATCACGAACAGGGCGACGAAGAAGAAGAGGGTCGGCCACTCGATGCTCGACAGCGCCCTCTCGAGCGGAATCGTCGTCACCAGCAGGACCACGGCAGCTCCCGTGAGCGCAACCGTGGCCGGCTCGATGTGCAGGGCCTGGTGGAAGAAGAACGCGAGGATCGTGGCGATGAGCACCGGTCCGGTCCGCCGCAGTTCCCGCGCGTCCCTGATCGACGCCGACGCGTCCAGCCGCATCACGTAGTCGCGACTTCGATCGGAGATCTCGAAGGACCGCCGGAAGTAGACGTAGAGCAGTCCGATCACGAGGACGAAGGTGACCGCGACGATGGGAGCCAGGTTGATGATGAACTCGTTGAAGGAAAGCCCGGTGTGACCCGCGATGATGATGTTCGGCGGGTCGCCGATCAGCGTCGCGGTCCCACCGATGTTCGAGGCCACGATCTCGATGATGATCAGCGGGATCGGGTCGATGTCGAGCGTGTCGGCCAGCAGGAACGTGACCGGGACCACGAGCAGGATCGTCGTGAGGTTGTCGAGCAGCGCCGAGAGGCCCGCGGTGGTGAGGGCCATGCTCATCACGACCGCGAACGGCCGGCCCCGCGAGAGCTGTCCGGCCTTCACGGCGACGTAGTCGTAGACCCCGGTCTGCTGGGTCACGAAGACCAGCACCATCATCCCGACCAGCAGGCCGATCGTGTTGAAGTCGACGGCCTCGATCGCCTTCTCCTGGTCGAACGCGGAGACGAACAGGGTCACGATCGCCGCGCCGAGCAGCGCGACCTTCGTGCGCTGCACGCGCTCGGTCGCGATCAAGGCGAGCACGATCAGAAATGTGGCAACCGCGATCGCCATCCCCGCCCCTAGGCCCCGGAGTGATGGGGCGCTGGGTCAACCGCGGTGATGAGTAGCAGTCGCGAGGCTGTGGGTGTCAAGAAGAACCTCGGGGGTCGCCGACGTGTCGCCGACCAGGCTTCCCGGCACACCGGGAGCCAGCATAGCGGGGCGCAGTGTCCCCGAGGGGCCCGCCTCCGGCCGGGCCCTCGGGGACGGTTGTAGGCGACAGCGCTACTGCGTCTGGGGGTACGGAGCGTCGAAGGCAAACTGGTCCGGCCGCCGACCCTGGCGGAACACGAAGGAGAGCTGGCGGGGCGGGCGCAGACCGTCGGGGTGGGCGGGCCGGAAGGTCGGGCACGGCTTCTTGTCCTCGAGCGCGCACAGCATGTTCTGGTGAAAGAAGCAGTCGTCGCAGCGCGGCTTGCGGGCGGTCCGCGCGACCGGCTTGGCGGCCGCCTGCTGGGCACCGACACTGACGTCCAGAACAACCGTTTGCGGCAACTCGCGCCTCCTTAGTCGTAAGCATGTTCGCGACCGAGCGCCACTCTCGCCGGGCAGCGTCCAGTTGTCCAGGCGAACATACGTACGCTTCGCGCAAATCGCCGGAAATTCGCTGCGGCCCCGCCGCGGCGTCGTCCGCACCACGCGGGAACGACGCCCTGCCGGGCGGGCGCGAGCACCGCGTGTGGAGGCGTCCGCCTCACGGCCGCTGTATAGATGCGGGTCGTGCGCCGACTCCTCCCACGCCGCTCCTGGCTGCGATCTTGGCCGTTCGCGGTGATCGTGCTGGCGACCCTCACCGGGGCGATCGGCGCCCTCGGCATCTACCGGTCTGACCAGGACCTGTCCACCGGGACGGTGCGCCTGTCCGTCGATCCGGGCCACGCCGGAGCGCTCGACATCTACGTCCCGCTGGTGGACTGGGGCGCGCGGTTCCACGCGGTGCGGCTGCCCGCGCGCCTCAAGATCGAGGCGCGGACGATCGAAAGCCAGGCGATCGGGCGCGTCGCCGGCGGCCAGGTCGACGTGGGCCGGCTGCGCCTGGAGGCGCGCGACGCGATCGAGACCTATATCCGGCGACTGGTGCTGCTGGTCGCGGGTGCTGCGCTCGCGCTCGGCGGCCTCGTGGCGCTGGCGCTGCGCGGAACCTCGCGCTATGGCCTGGCCCCGAAGCTGGCATGCGCGGGCGCCACCGCGGCGCTGGCGACGCTCAGCGTCGCACTGCTGCTTCCTCCACGAGAACCGGTCGAGAACCCCGACTACTACGCGAACGGATCGGCGATCCCGGTGGCGCTCCAGGCGGCTCAGGACGCCACCCGTTCGGCCGACGCGATCAGCCAGGACCTCGACCAGCAACTGCTGAACCTGGCGCGCCTGATCTCGATTCCGCAGCAGCGTGCCGATCTGCGGCCCCTGCCGCGCCTCGCGCTCGCATCGGACCTGCACAACAACCTGCTGGCGTTGCCGGCGCTCGAGCGCGCGGCGCAGGGCGGCCCGCTGTTCTTCGCCGGCGACCTGACCACCAGCGGCGTGCCCCTGGAGGCGGCCCTCACGCGGGAGGTGGTGGGCGCGGGCAAGCCGTTCGTGTTCGTGTCCGGCAACCACGACTCCGACACGCTGGCCCGCGACCTCGCGCGGCGCGGGGCGATCGTGCTGACCCAGCGCGGACAGCTGCTGCCCGACGGTCGCCGCGGGGCCACGGTCGTGCGCGCCGGCGGGATCCGCGTGGCGGGCTACAGCGACCCGTTCGAGCGCCGGCGGGCCGAGGGGTATCGCGCCTTGCGCGAGCCGAACGCGACGGAGCGCCAGAAACGTGCCTTCTGGGACTGGCTGCGACCGCTGGTGGGACGGATCGATGCGGTGATGGTGCACTCGCCGGCGCTCGCCGAAAGGGCGCTCGAGGAGCTGCGCGCGGCCCCACCCGCCGCACCGCTGGTGTTCCTGACCGGCCATACCCACGAGCAGAAGCTGGTCGAGTCCGAACGCGTCGTGGTGCTGAACGGGGGCACCGTCGGCGGTGGCGGCGCCGGGAACTTCCACGAGAACCAGCCGTACGGGCTGGCAATCCTGACCTACCAGGCCCGGCCTTCCTTCGCGCCGCTGGCGGCCGACCTGGTGCGGATCGATGCGCCCGCGGGATCGGCACAGGCCGAGCGGCACCTGATCGAGGCAGGCCGGTGAGAGCGGCCTCGGCGCGAGCGACATGGGTGGAAGCACCCATGTCCGGCAGCGCAGCCGTGATCGAAGCTGGTACCCCCTGGGCGCGCGCGGCCGGAGGCCTGTCCCGTCCGGGGAAGCGGACAGGGATGTCCGGGGAAGAGGACAGGGATCAGGGGGGCGGCCATGGCCGCCCCCCGCTTGATACGAGTGGCCCTCGGTAGTCCGAGGGCGACTCTCGGTCAGCTGCGCGACTCGGACTCGACCGGGGTGCACGGGTCACGCCCCGCGAGCACGGCGATCACGTTCGCGGCGACGAGCCGCGCCATCCCGTCCCGGGCCTCGCGGGTGGCGGACCCGATGTGGGGAAGCAACACCACGTTGTCGAGCCCGACGAGATCGGGCGGTACCCGCGGCTCGTCCTCGTACACGTCCAGGCCTGCGGCGGACAGCGGGCCGTCGATCAGCGCCGTCGCCAACGCCGCGCTGTCGACGAGACCGCCGCGCGACGTGTTCACGAGCACCGCGCCCGGCTTCATCCGACCCAGGGCGCGGCCGTCGATCAGGTGGCGTGTCTGCGGTGTGAGCGGGACGTGCAGCGTGACGAAGTCCGACCGCGCCAGCAAGTCGTCCAGGCGCACGTGCTCGGCGCTCGGTCCAGCTGCGCCCTGCGGACGGGGTGAGCGCGCGGTGTAGAGCAGTTGCACCGCGAAGCCCCGCAGCAGCTCGGCCACCCGAGTCCCGATCCGTCCCAGGCCGACGATGCCGACGACGCTGCCCGACAGCTCTCGGCCGAGCAGCTGCCCCGGTTCCCAGCCGCCCCACTCCCCCGCGCGCACCATGCGCTCCGCTTCGCCGATGCGCCGCGCGGCCGCCAGCATCAGCGCCACGGCGAGCTCGGCGGTGGCGTTCGTGAGGACGTCCGGCGTGTTGGTGACGACCACGCCGCGCGCGCCGCAGGCCGCCAGGTCGATGTTGTCGTAGCCGACCGCGAAGTTCGCGACCACCTCGAGCGATTCGCCGGCGGCCTCCAACAGCTCGGCGTCCACCGGCACGGTCGGGTCGGCCACGATCGCGCTCGCGCCCGCCACCCGCGCCGTCAGATCTCCGGCACCGCCGTCGTCGAGGTCGAATTGCGCGGCCAGCAGCGCGCGCCCGGCCTCGGGCAGATGGCGCGCGATCACGACCCTGGGAGAAGCCACTACACCCGTTGCAGATGCGTGTCCGAGAACGCGCTCGGGTACTTGAGGCCGTATCCGAGCAGGCGATCGACCCCGACGTGAGCCAGCCAGATCAGTGCCACCTGGACCGCGACGGGTGCGCCGCTCAGCACGCCGATCGTGCCGAGCACCAGCGGCCACGCCTCGAAGTGCACGACGTCGTAGAGCAGCGGCCCGGCGCGCCCACCGACCAGGTAGCCGAGCATCGACAGGTCGGGCGCGAGGATCAGCGCGGCGAATGCCAGCGCGCCGAAGCCTTCGTGCACGTACAGCGCGATCGCCGTCCCGCACAGAGCCCCGCCCTCGAGGCGCAGGAGCGTGCCCGGCAGCCGCCCCAGACTCACCGGGTCAGCGCTCGAGTGCCGCCATCGCGTCGACCAGCTCACGGACGGCCTCGGCGGAGCGATGCAGGTCGGCCTGCTCGGAGTCGGAGAGCTCGATCTCGATGATCTCCTCGACGCCGTCCTTGCCGAGCTTCACCGGCACGCCGACGAACAGGCCGTCGATGCCGTACTCACCCTGACACAGCGCCGCGCAGGGCAGCACGCGCTTCTGGTCATGCAGGATCGAGTCGACCATCTCGACCACCGCCGCGGAGGGCGCGTAGTAGGCCGACCCGGACTTCAGCAGCTTCACGACCTCGGCGCCCCCGTCGCGGGTGCGCTGCACGATCTCCTCGAGTCGGCCCGCGCCGATCCTCTGGGACACCGGCACGCCGGCCACGTTGGTGTAGCTCACGATCGGGACCATCGTGTCCCCGTGGCCGCCGAGCACGAAGCCCGTCACGTCCCGGGCGGAGACGCCCAGCTCCCAGGCGAGGAAGGTGCGGAAGCGCGCCGAGTCGAGGATGCCCGCCATCCCGACGACCCGTTGGCGCGGGAAACCGGAGGCGTCGAGTGTCACATGACACATCGCGTCGAGTGGATTTGTGACACAGATGATGATCGAGTCGGGCGAGCGCTCGGAGACCTCGCGCGTCACTCCGCCGACGATGTCGCGGTTCGCGGCGAGCAGGTCGTCGCGGCTCATGCCGGGTTTGCGCGGCAGGCCCGACGTGATCACCACGATGTCGGAGCCGGACGTCTCCTCGTAACCGTTCGCGCCGACGATGTTCGGCTCGTATCCCACCACGGGGCCGGCCTGGTTCAGGTCGAGCGCCTTGCCCTGGGGCATGCCTTCCACGATGTCGACCAGGACCACGTCGGCGTAGTCACGCTCCGCCAGTCGCTGTGCAGTGGTGGCACCCACATTCCCGGCTCCGACCACAGTGATCTTGCGTCTCATCGTGTTCGCTTCCTTCCTTTCGTGGTGAAACTCGCCAACGGATGTGAAAGAGTGCTTTCCTACCTGGAGCAAGCGACTTTTGAGGTGAAAGAATGCCGCCCCGTACCGACTTCCTGACACAGCAACGCCGGCAGATCGAGGCGCGGCTGAAGGAGCTGCAGCCGGCGCACGAAGAGTACTTGACACTGCTTGCAGCGCGTGACGCGCTCGCCGGCGTGAAGACCGCCAACGGCAGGCGGGGACCGGGCCGCCCGCCGGGCAAGCGCGGGCCGGGCCGCCCGCCGGGCAGCGGCGGGAAGGCGACGGCACGCAAGGCGGCGGGCCGACCGCGCCGCCGGCGCAGCGGAACGCGACGCGACCAGGCGCTCGAGCTGATCAGGAAGAACCCGGGCATCACGGTCGCGGACATCGCGGACCGCATGGGAATCCGCCAGAACTACCTGTACCGCGTGACCCAGGAACTACAGAAGGAGCGGAAGGTCCGCCGCCGTGAAGGCGGGTTTCACGCCAAGTAGCCGGGTGACGGGATCACGCCGTAACGCCGGCTTGCATCTTCTCTATCACCGCGTCCGCGACGTCTGAGGTACCCACCGCGGTGGGGTCGTCCCGCGTCGGTTTCATGTCGTAGGTGACGGACTTACCCTCCTTGATCACCTCGGCGATCGCGGACTCCATCCGGTTCGCCGCCTCGTGCTCGCGCAGGTAGCGCAGCATCATCACGCCGCTCAGCATCAAGGCCATCGGATTCACCTTGTTCATCCCCTTGTACTTCGGGGCCGAGCCGTGGGTCGCCTCGAACACCGCGTACTCGTCGCCGATGTTCCCGCCGGGTGCCATGCCCAGCCCGCCGATCATCCCCGCACCGAGGTCGGACACGATGTCGCCGTACAGGTTGGGCAGCACCACGACGTCGTACTCCTCGGGACGTGACACCAGCTGGTTGCACAGGTTGTCGATGATGCGGTCCTCGAACTCGATGTCGGAATAGTCCTGCGCGACCTCCTGCGCCACGCGCAGGAAGAGGCCGTCCGAGAACTTCATGATGTTCGCCTTGTGCGCCGCGGTCACCTTGCGCCGGCCGTTCTCCCGCGCGTACTCGAACGCGGAGCGCACGATCCGCTTCGTCCCGTACACCGAGATCGGCTTGATCGAGATGCCCGCGTCCTCCCGGATCTCCTTGCCCGCGAACTCCTTGATCGCGTCGCGCAGGCGAGCCGCCTCCGGCGAGCCCATCTCGAACTCGATGCCCGCGTAGAGGTCCTCGTGGTTCTCGCGCACGATCACGATGTCGGTCTGGGGGAACCGGGTCCGCACACCCTCGTATGCCTTGCACGGACGCAGGCAGCAGTACAGGTCGAGATCCTTGCGCAGTGCGACGTTCACGGACCGGAACCCGGATCCCACCGGCGTCGTGATCGGCGCCTTCATCGCCAGCTTGTTGCGCCGGATCGACTCGAGCACGCGGTCGGGCATCGGCGTGCCCTCCTGCTCGTAGACGTCCACCCCCGCGTCCTGCCAGTCCCACTCGAAGCCGGGGCCGGACGCCTCGAGCACACGTGCGGTTGCCTCGGCAAGCTCAGGACCGGTGCCGTCTCCGCGGATGAACGTCACGGTGTAACTCAACTCGAATCCCCCTTCTCGACTGGACGGGGGTAAGGCTAAACGGTTCAGGCGAGCACGTCGGCGCTGGGGCTGACGCGCTGCATCAGGATCGATGCGGCGGTCGAGACGAGCTCGCGGTGGAACGTCATCGCAAAGTCGAAACGGCGTGCCTCGTCAGGTCCTTCGTCGCCCAGGTCGCGGGCCACGAAACCTCCGGCGAAGTGAGGCGCGATCACGAGCACGTTCCATTCTCGGGCGAGGTCGGCGCGTCCGGCCAGGTCCGCACCGCGCACGCCCGGCGCGGGATGCTCGTCCACGTCTTCGCCGAACACCCCGACGAATGCGACGCGGGCGGCCAGGTCGCGATACATGCCGGCCTGGTGCGGGGTGAAGAAGCGCCTGTGCTGGAACGTCGCGAGCACGACCGCCTCGTGGCCGATCTCGGCGGCGTGCGCCTCGAGCTGTCTCGAAAGCTGCAGGAGCAGGCGCTTGTCGCCGCGGCGGCAGTGCCGCTGGTCCCCGATCAGAGTGAAGGGAGTCGCCCGCACGGAGTGCGCGGCGCGCGGGTGGATCACGGGAATGTCCGCGTCAAGCGGCGTGGGCACGGACTTCGGCAAGGCACCCGGCCGGCCGAACAACCAGCCCTGGCCGAGCTGTGCGCCGACGGCCGCCGCTCTGAACAGGTGCGCGTCGGTCTCGATGCCCTCGGCGAGCACGAGGGCGCCGGTGCGCTCCGCCTCCGCATTGACCGCGTTCACGGTCCGCGCGGCGCTCGCGCTTGCCGTGTCCTGGATCAGCGCGAGGTCGAGCTTCACCACGTCGGGGCGCAGGAAGGGCATCAGCGCGAGCGAGCGATCGTCCGCGCCCACGTCGTCGAGCGCCACGCCGATGCCGGCCCGCCGCGCCCGCTCGACGGTGGCGAGGAGTTCGGCGGGGCGGGCCGTGAGGGCGCGTTCGGTGACCTCCACGAATACGCGCAGGCCGCTGGCGCGGATCTCCTCCAGCGCGACGTCGCTGAAGAGCTCGCCACCCTCGACGGCGTCCGGCTCGATGTTGACGAACAGCGCAGCCGCGCCGCCCATCCCACTGGCCCACGCCCCTTCGATCGCGGCTTCGCGGCACGCCCGGTCGAGCGCCGTCAGCTGATCGCTGCGACGAGCTGCTCCGAACAGCTCCGCCGGCGACGCGAGCGGGGATCCCTCCGGCCCCCGTGCGAGTGCCTCGTACCCGACGACCGCCAGCGAGCGGATGTCGACGATCGGCTGGTACGCGGAATGCAGGCCTCCGCCTTCGATCAGGCCCCGCAGCATGAAGCCCGTGCTGCCGTCGGGAGGCATGGGACTCATTTCGGCAGCGCGGGCCATCCCTTGAGCGCACCGGTAACGGCGGCGGTAGAGTTGGACGCATGGCTGTCGCAGAGCCCCAGCGGACCCGCTCCGGGCCCACGCACGAGGTCGTCAACCAAGTACCGCCGCTCGAGCCCTACAACGCTTTCGAGCAGGACCGCGTGCTGGTCGAGGCCCTGGACCGTGAGGGCGCGGGCTGGGCCGCCGACCGGGTCCGCGCGCTCGGTCACATCGCCGGAGGCGAGGCCGTCGAATGGGGGCGGCTCGCGAACGAGCACGAGCCGACCCTGCGCACGCACGACCGCTACGGCCACCGCATCGACGAGGTCGAGTACCACCCCGCGTATCACCGCCTGCTGGAAGTCGCCGTCTCCAACGGGCTGCATTCCCTTCCCTGGACCGACCCGCGGCCGGGCGCGCACGTGGCGCGCGCCGCGCTCTTCATGGTGATGGGCCAGGCCGAGGGCGGGCACCTGTGCCCGATCTCGATGACCTACTCGGGCGTCCCGGCGCTGCGCGCCACCCCGGAGCTGGCGGCTGAATGGGAGCCGCGCATCACCTCCAACTCCTACGACCCCCGGCTCGTGAGCGCCGACGACAAGGCCGGCTCGCTGATCGGAATGGCGATGACCGAGAAGCAGGGCGGCTCGGACGTGCGCGCCAACACCACGGTCGCGCGAGCGCTGAACGGCGGGGGCGCCGGCGCCGAATACGAGATCACCGGCCACAAGTGGTTCTGCTCGGCGCCGATGTGCGACGTGTTCCTGGTGCTCGCGCAGGCCGACGGCGGCCTGTCCTGCTTCGTGCTGCCGCGCGTCCTCCCGGACGGCTCGCGCAACGAGTTCCACCTGCAGCGCCTGAAGGACAAGCTCGGCAACCGCTCCAACGCCTCCAGCGAGGTCGAGTTCGACGGCGCCTGGGCGCGCATGCTGGGCGAGGAGGGCCGCGGCGTGCCGACCATCATCGAGATGGTCAACCACACGCGGCTCGACTGCGTGCTCGGCTCGGCGACCGGCATGCGCGGCGGGGTCGCGCGCGCCACCCACCAGGCGGCGCATCGCGCGGCGTTCGGCAAGCTCCTGATCGACCAGCCGCTGATGCAGAACGTGCTCGCGGACCTGTGCGTCGAGTCCGAGGCCGCCACGATCACGGGGATGCGACTCGCGCGCGCCTACGACGAGGCGGGCAGCGACGATCGCGAGAACCTGTTCAAGCGCCTCGCCACGGCCGTGTCGAAGTACTGGATCTGCAAGCGCGGCGCCGCGCACGCGCACGAATCGCTCGAGTGCTTCGGCGGCAACGGCTTCGTCGAGGAGTCCGGCATGCCGCGCCTGTACCGGGAGGCTCCGCTGAACTCGATCTGGGAGGGGTCAGGCAACGTGGCCTGCCTGGACGTGCTGCGCGCGATGGTGAAGAGCCCGGAGTCGGTCGAGGTGTTCTTCGACGAGATCGAGCAGACGGCGGGCTCGGACGACCGCGTGGCCACGGCGATCAAGGACCTGAAGGGTGAGTTGTCGGACTTCGAGGCCGCGGAGGCGCGCGCCCGCCACATCGTCGAGCGAATGGCGCTCACCCTCCAGGGCGCGCTACTCGTGCGCGACGGTCACCCGGCGGTCGCCGACGCGTTCTGCGCGTCGCGCCTGGCGGGCGACTGGGGTCACGCCTTCGGCACGCTGCCGGCGGGCGTCGACCACCGGGCGATCATCGATCGCCACCTGCCGCACCCGAACTAGCAGCCGGCGAACTTTCCCGAACTACACCCGAGGGGTGGGTGTGAAACGCGATAGTTCGGCCTCGAGCCAGTCGGGCTCGACTCCGTAGCGCACGGCGAGGGTCGAGATGCCCGCTCCCCGCTGCCTGGACGCAAAAGCATCGTCGAGCCACTGGTTCTCCGGGACCTCCGGCAGCCATGGGACCTCCTCTTGCGCCACTGGCTCCCTGTTCAGATCGCGCCAGAAGACGAAAAGCAATGCAGGGAATGCCAGTATTCCCGCGGCGCCAACCCAGTCAACGAGGAGGGCGGTCAGTCCGATTGCCCCCATTGCCCTGGCGATGGTGAGCCCCGCGTCGCGCAGCGAGAAGCCCTCTTCCCGCAGGTGCGTGGGAGTCTCGTCACAACCCCTCATGGGCAGATCCTAATCCGGCAAGCCCTACCATCAAAGGAGATGCTGGGTGGACGATCGATACCTCTCGTGCGGATTTTTGGCATCCGCATCGGCGTGGACCCGAGCTGGTTCCTGGCCCTGTTCCTGTTCATCTGGTGGCTGACGGACTACTACCAGGCGGCGCTCCCGGGCGGCAGCGACAGCGGAGCCTTCACGCTGGCGACGATCAGCGCCCTGCTGTTCTTCCTGTCCATCCTGCTGCACGAGCTGGGGCACGCGGTGATCGCGATCCGCAACGGCATCTCGATCGCCGGCATCGACCTGTGGCTGTTCGGCGGCGTGGCGAAGATGTCGCGGGACACGCAGTCTCCCGGCGTGGAGTTCAGGGTGGCGGTGGCCGGTCCGCTGGTGACCCTGCTGATCGCGGTCCTGTGCTTCGGGCTCGGCATCGCGGTCGCGGGCGGCCTGGACGCGTTCGGGAACGCCCTCGCGTTCGACGCCGAGGGGACGGCCGGCGGCCTCATCGCGATGCTCGCCTATCTGCTGAGCATCAACATCCTGCTGCTCGTGTTCAACCTGATCCCCGCCTTCCCCCTCGACGGGGGACGGATCGCGCGCGCGATGATCTGGAAGGCCACGGGCGACCGGACCAAGGCGACGAACAGCGCCGCGCTGCTGGGACAGGGTTTCTCCTATGTCCTGATCGGGGCCGGCGTGGCCGGGCTGCTGGGTGCGCAGATCCCGCCCTTCGGCAAGCTCGACGTGGTATCGGCGCTGTGGTTCATCTTCATCGGCATGTTCCTCGGTCAGGCGGCGCGGACGGCCACCTACCAGTCCGCCGTGCTCTCGCGCATCGAGGGCATCACGGTGTCCGACGTGATGGACGCGGAGCCGATCGCCATTCCGGGCGAGATGACGATCGGCGACGCCCTGCACGAGTACTTCCTGCGCTACCGCTATGACTGGTTCCCGGTGGTCGACGGCAACGGCCGGTTCGTGGGAATCGTCGATCGAACGCGCGCCGAGCGCGTCCCGGAGGACCGCCATCCCGTGTTCACGGTCAGGGAGATCCTGAGAGCCGAGGACGACAACGTGCGGGTGCGCTCGGACGAGCCGCTGGAGGCGCTGCTCGGGTCGTCGGCACTGATGAGCCTCGGGGCACTGATGGCGGTCGACCGTGACGGTCGCCTCCAGGGCGTGGTCACCTGGGACCAGGTCCGGCGTGCACTCCAGCAGCCGACCGGCGTGGCGACTCCATAGCCCTTTGCCGCGGATGCATAGAATCCCGCGCCGTGCCCGAGCATGACGTCCTCGTCATAGGCGCCGGCCTGGCCGGCCAGCGTGCCGCCCTCAGCGCCGCCCAGGCCGGGGCGTCGGTGGGCATCATCTCCAAGGTCCACCCCGTCCGCTCCCATTCCAACGCGGCCCAGGGCGGGATCAATGCCGCACTGAACCCGGAGGACTCCTGGGAGTCCCACGCCTACGACACCGTCAAGGGGTCGGACTACCTGGGCGACCAGGACGCGATCGAGATCATGTGCCAGGAGGCGCCCGAGGAGCTGCTGCACCTGGAGCACATGGGCGTCACCTTCCACCGCAACGAAGAGGGGCTGCTGGGCACGCGCGCCTTCGGCGGGGCCTCCGCCGCCCGCACCTACTACGTCGCCGACATCACCGGCCAGGCGATCCTGCACGTGCTCTACGAGCAGCTGATGAAGCACGACGAGGTCCACCGCTACGAGGAGTGGTTCACGACCGGCCTGGCGCTCGACGAGTCGGGCCACTGCGCGGGGGCGATCACCCGCGACCTGCGCGACGGCTCGATGGAGCTGTTCAGGGCGAAGTCGGTGATCCTCGCGACCGGCGGCAACGGCCAGTGCTTCAACCCCACCACCAACGCCCTGATCTGCACGGGCGACGGCATCGCGCAGGCCTACCGCGTGGGCGCGCCTTTGATGGACATGGAGATGGTCCAGTACCACCCGACCACCCTGGCGGGGAACGGGCTGTTGATCACCGAGGGCGCGCGCGGCGAGGGCGCCCACCTCTACAACGCCGCGGGCGAGCGGTTCATGGAGAAGTACGCGCCCAACAAGATGGAGCTGGCCTCCCGGGACGTCGTCTCGCGCGCCGAGCAGACCGAGATCAACGAGGGCCGCGGCTTTCCGGACGGGACCGTGGCGCTCGACATCACGGTGGTGCCGCGCAAGCGGATCCACGAGGCGCTGCGCGAGATCGTGAACGTGGGCCGCGACTTCGCCGGCGTCGACATCACCAGGGAGCCGATCCACATCAAGCCCGGCAACCACTATGTGATGGGCGGCATCAAGACCGACGTGCACGGGCAGACGGAGGTGCCCGGGCTCTACGCGGCCGGCGAGTGCGCCTGCGTGTCCGTCCACGGCGGCAACCGCCTGGGCGCGAACTCCCTGCTCGACACGCTCGTGTTCGGCCGCCGTGCGGGCGCCCACGCGGCGGAGCGGGGGGCGAGCATGATCCTCAACCCCCCGTCCGAGGCGCTGCTCGCGGACGAGCAACGCCGGCTCACCGAGCTGATCGGGCGGCAGCCCGGCCGGGCGCGCAGGGTGTCCGAGATCAAGCAGGAGCTGGGCTCCGCGATGGACCGGCACGTCGCCGTCTTCCGCGACGAGGCGGGCCTTCAGGCCGCGCTCGAGACGGTGCAGCGCCTGAAGGAGGAATACGCGGGGATCGCGATCGACGACCGCGGCTCGGTCTTCAACCAGGACCTGATCGGGGCGATCGAGCTGGGGTACATGCTCGACTGCGCCGAGGCGACCGTGCTCGCCTCGATCCACCGCACCGAGAGCCGTGGGGCGCACTTCCGCACCGACCATGCGGAGCGCAACGACGAGGAATGGCTGAAGCACATCGACCTGACCCTCGACGCCGACGGAGCGCCGCACATCAGCTACTCACCCGTGACGATCACGCAGTGGCAGCCGGAGGAACGGAAATACTGAGGCGATGCCCGACTACACGCTGAGAATCCGACGCTATGAGCCCGAGACCGGCGACGCCCCCTACTGGCGCGACTACACGGTCGATCTGGAGGGCCACCGCAGCGTGCTCGACGGGATCCTCCAGGCCAAGGACCGCGAGGACGGCTCGCTCGGGATCCGCTGCTCCTGCCAGGCCGCGATCTGCGGCTCATGCGGGGTGCGCGTGAACGGGCAGGCCAAGCTCGCCTGCAACACCAAGCTGCGCGACGCGGTCGAGCGCGCCGACGACGGCGCGATCGTGGTCGAGCCGATGGGCAACATGCCGGTGCTGAAGGACCTGATCGTGGACATGGACGCGGTGCACTGGAAGAAGGTCCAGCGCGTCGTGCCGTGGCTGCTGCCCGACGGCCCACCCCCCGAGCGCGAGTACGTCGTGCCTCCGGAGTCGATGATCGACGTGACGCAGTCGATGGCGTGCATCCACTGTGGCGCCTGCAACTCCGACTGCCTGTCGCTCGAGGTGGACCCCCTGTTCATCGGCCCCGCTGCGCTCGCCAAGGCATATCGCTTCGTCGGCGACCCGCGCGACGGCCAGACCGAGGAGCGGCTGCGCGACCTCGCCGAGGACCCGCATGGAATCTACGACTGCACCCACTGCTTCAGCTGCATCGAGGTGTGCCCCAAGGGCGTCGCCCCGATGGACCAGATCATGCGCCTGCGGCGCAAGGCCGTGCACGATCACGACATCAACGACCAGAACAACGGCGCCCGCCACGAGCAGGCCTTCACCAAGATCATCCGCAAGAAGGGGACCCTGGATGAGCGCAAGCTGCTCCAGGACAGCTTCGGGCCGCTGCGGCCACAGGGCGGCCTTGCGCTGCTGAAGGCGCTGCCGACGGGCCTGCGCGGGTTCGCGCGCGGCAAGATCACCCCGAAGACGGCGCTGCTGCACGAGCGGCTGCCGGGCATCGAGAACGTGAAGCGCATCTACGACCACGCCGAGCAGCACCGCACCGAGCTGAACCTCTACATCGTCGGAGAGGGCGGGGATTCAGAGCAGAAGGTACCCGCCATGGGCGAGACGCCCGAGTCGGAGGTGACGACGTGAAGGTTGCCTACTGGCCCGGCTGCGTGTCGCGCGGCTTCACGCCCGAGCTGCACGGGTCGATGGCGCTGGTCGCGGAGCGGCTGGGGATCGAGCTGGTCGAGCTGGACCGTGCGAACTGCTGTGGCGCCGGGGTGATCGCCGAGCACAATCCGGAGCTGGCCGACACCCTCAACGCGCGCACCTTCGCGATGGCGCAGCAGACGGGGCACATGATGATGAACATTTGCTCCACCTGCCAGGGCTCGCAGTCGGAGTGCCAGGAGCGGCTCGACGCGGACAGCGGCTATCGCGACCACATCAACGAGGCGCTGGCCGCCGAAGGGTTGCGCTACGAGCCCGGCGTCACCAACAAGAACTTCCTGTGGCTGCTGATCGAGGACTACGGCCTCGATCAGCTCGTGACCCACATCAAGCGGCCGCTCGCAGGCCTGCGCGTGGGGCCGTTCTATGGCTGTTACGTCCTGCGCCCGACCACGCGGCTCGGCTACCAGGAGCACCCGGAGCGCGACCTCTACCTCGAGTGGCTGATCGAGGCGCTCGGCGGCAGCGCCGTGGAGTACGACGGGGCGCGCAAGTGCTGCGGGTTCCCCGTGATCACGATGAACCGCGAGACGTCCCTCAAGCAGGCCGGCCGCCACATCGGCGACGCGATCGACGAGGGCGCGGATGCGCTCGTCACGCCCTGCCCGCTGTGCCACCTCAACCTCGACCTCCAGCAGCCCGACGCGGCCAAGGTCGTGGGCCGCGACCTCGACCTGCCGGTACTGCACCTCCCCCAGCTTGTCGGCCTGGCGCTCGGGCTCGAGCCCAAGGAACTGGGGATGGGCAAGCACGTGGTGCGCACCGGCGCGCTCGAGCGCAAGCTGGCGGCGGTCCCGACCGCCGCGTAGCGCGTGGCGCGCCGCCGGATCGTCTTCCTCAGGGACCTCGCCGCCGACGTGCGCCAGTCCGTGCGCCGCCGCCCGCCCGCGCCCGCCGCGCCGGAGCCGGAGCGCCGGACGGCCGAGGAACTGGAGCGGCGACTTGACGAGACCCGCGCACGCCTGCGCCGTGAGATCCCGCCGCCCGCGGACGACTGACGGATCGCTAGCGCCGCGCGGTGCGCACCACCAGCGGCGGCGATCCGTCGCCTGCGCTGTCGCCGTCGCCGGCCCACTGGGCCACGAACACGGATGTCCGGCGCAGCTTCCACCTGGTCGTGAACCTGCCGCCGGACGTAAGGGCGGCGGTCTCGAACACCCAGGCGCGCGCTCCCCGCTCGCGGCGCGCGACCACGACCTGCGCACCCTCCTCGGCGCCGGAGACCCGGCCGGTCACCCGGATCACCGACCGGCGGCGCACCGCGCGCCGCCGCGCGCGCAGCGTGACCTTGGACGCGTCGCCGCGGTCGCCCCCGCTGGTCGTGAACAGCAGCGTGCGCGCGCCGGCCAGCAGGAACGCGCCGTGCCTGCCGACGGCCACCAGGCCGTCGGGCGACGGTTCGGCGCTGCCCACCAGTTGCGGTCGCCACGTGCGACCCCCGTCGGTGGTGCGCAGCACGTAGCCGTTCGTGTCCGCACCGAAGCGCCGCAGCGAGAGGTACCCGCGCGACCGGGTGGAGAACGACATGCCGGTCGCGTCGTCGTTGCCGACTCCCGACAGGCCCGACCACCGCTCTCCGCGGTTGCGCGTCTTGAACACCTGCCCGTCCTGGCCCAGCGCGAAGCCGCGCGCGCCGGTCACGAAGTCGACCGCCTGGATCAGGGTCTTGCGCGGGAGGCGCACCTTCTTCCACGAGCGCCCGCCGGTGGTCGAGGCGAGAATGTTCTTCGAGCCATACACGAACACCGTCGAGCGGCCGCGGTCGACGTTGAAGAGCTTGGTGCGGTTCAGCACGCGACCGCGCACGCGCGCGAAGCTCTCGCCCGAATCGGTCGATCGCATCACTCCCTTTGGCCCCACCAGCAGCACCCTGCCCCCGCCCAGCGAGAGCACCGCCTGCGGTCGCGAGCCGGGGGTCGCGACCCTCAGGACCGCCCAGGACCGGCCACCGTCCGAGCTGGCGAGCAGGGTCCCGGCGGCGTCGAGCGCGTACCCGCGCCGTGAGCCCGCGAACGAGACGTCGATCACGTCCTCGGAGGTCGGCACGCTCGCCTGC
Source organism: uncultured Solirubrobacterales bacterium (assembly GCA_963816975.1). Taxonomy (GTDB): domain Bacteria; phylum Actinomycetota; class Thermoleophilia; order Solirubrobacterales; family JBBDJG01; genus DASRIA01. The sequence continues at coordinate 68,044 of CAWFMD010000006.1, forward strand.
GACCAGGTGCGGCCGCGGTCCCGGGAGTGGACCAGCGCGCCGCTGGGGCCGACTGCGAGCGCGAACGACGCACTGGCGGCCCGCACGCGTGCCAGACCCACGCCCAGGCGCGCACCGACCGGCTGCCAGGTGCCTCCGGCGTCTTCGGAGATCGCGGTCACGCCACCCTCCCCGACCGCGACGGCGCGCTGGTCGGAGCTGAACGCGGCGGCGTGCACCTGCTCCGTCACCGGGCTCACGGAGTCGAACGAGAAGCCGCCGTTCCCGGTCCGCAGCAGGCCCCCCGACTCCTTGACGATCAGGCAGCGCAGGGCGCTGGCGCAGCGGATGCCGATGAGGCGCTCCGTGCCGAGCGTGACCTGGATCCAGGTCACGCCCGCGTCCGTGGTCCGCAGGACCGAGCCCAGGTCACCCACCGCATAGCCGTGCAGGGTGCTCACGAAGTACAGGCCGTGCAGGGGATTGGGCCAGGCGCGCGCGAGCGTCCACGAATCCCCGCCGTCGATCGTGCGGTAGATGTGTCCCGTGCGGGTGGTCACCACGCCGATCTCCGCTGTCACGAATGCGAGGTCCGTGGGCCGGCCGCCGGCGCCGGTGGAGTCCGCCGGGAGGACGCTGCGGCGCGACCACGTCGTCCCGCCGTCGGTGCTGCGCAGCACCGACCCGTCCTCCAGCACGAGGTAACCGACGTCCGGCGCCGGGAAGTCCAGCGCGCTCACGGGGGCCGGGCAGCTCGCCTCCGACGCGGCCCAGGGCAGCCGCCTGAAGGTCGCGCCGCCGTCGTCGGAGCGCCGTACCGCGCAGCCGCCGGCCACGACCACCGAGTCGGAGTCGAGGATGCTGATGCGCTCCAGTCGCTGCGTGACTCCCGTGGCCGCCCCGGACCACGTCGCGCCCGCATCCGAAGTGCGCAGCAGCGTGCCGAAGTCGCCCGCGGCGTAGCCGGTGGCGCCGTCGAACTCGATCGTCGTCAGGGTCTGGCCCTGCGGGCTGGGGGTGCCCCAGCGCCAGCCGGAGTGGCCGACGGTCACGGTCGCCCCCGCAGCCGCAGCCGCCAAGGCCACGATGGCCACCGCAAGCACTGCTGCCGGCCCTGCTGCGCGCACGATCATCTCGGCCCGTTGAAACTCGCGGGCGCGCGTGAAGTTCCGGCCCGCCCGCGCGTCACCGGCAGGCAACGCGGAAGCGGTCGCGCGTGTTGCCCGACGAGTCGATCGCCCGCCCGCGGAGCATGTGGCGGCGCACCCTGATGCGCAGGCGGTGATGGAACACGCCACGGCGTGCCGACCACTTCGGGCGGCGCTTGGTGACGAAGCCGTTGAGCCGCGCCCCACCTCCGCCGGTCACGACGTACACGATCCCCTTGCGGCTGCGGCGGCCGGAGCGCAGCGGCTTGGAGCGCTCGTAGTTCTGCACGTGGCCGTTGAGCACCAGATCGACGCCGCCGCGCTGCAGGATCGGCACGAACCGCTTGCGGCGCAGATGCCGGCTGTGGCTGCGGTAGCCGCGGCCGCTCGACCACAGCGGATGATGGAAGTACGCGACCTTGCAGCGCGCCGTCGATGCGCGCAGCTCGGCACGCAGCCACCGGCGCTGGCGCGCGCCGAAACGGTTGGAGTCGAGCGACAGGAACAGCACGCCTCCGTAGGTGAAGCTGTAGTAGAGGCCGTTGCCCGGCAACGCGAAGAACCGCTTGTAGTTCTGGAGGTTGTAGTAGTCGTGGTTGCCCACGCTGGGCCAGAACGGCTTGGTCGCGATCAGGTCCCGCAGCGGGCCCAGCACGAAGCTGCGGTACTCCTGCTCGGTGCCGTAGATCTGTGCATTGTCGCCGGTCGTGATCGCGAAGCTCAAGCGGCGGTCATGCGACAGGCGGCGCAGGTTCGCGCGCGCGGCGGGTGTGCCGATTCCGAAGTCACCGATCACGCCGAAGGAGAAGTCCCGCGGCGAAAGCGGGGGCGTCGTGAAGCGCGACACGTCGCCGAGCTTTCCGTCGGACTCCCACCGGTACTCGTATGCGGTCGAGGGTGCGAGCTGGGGCAGCGCCACGACATGGCGCCGCGTGAGCGCCGGATCGCGCGCCGTGACCTGCAGCGGCCCGCCTGCCGGCCCGAAGGAAAGCGCGGTCGTGGCCGGCTCGTAGGTCTGCCACACCACCGCCGCGCCCGTCGCCGTGAGCTGCTGCAGGTAGGGGCCGATCTCGAACGCGCGCGAGGGTGGCGTCGTGATCCGCGCCGGGGGCGAGGGCGCGCTCTCTCCGTCCGCGCCGAGCGCGCGCACCACGTACTCGTATGTCGTGCCCGCCCGCAGCCACTCGTCCTCGAACCGCCGCTCGGCGATCTCGCCGATCTTGGCGCCGTCGCGATAGACCGCGTACAGCCCCAGCGGCGGCGCCGGGTCGGAGCCCGACTCCCACGTGAGCACCACCTGGTCCGGGCGCGCAGCCTCCGCATAGGTGTCGCGCGGGGCCGCGGGGACGTCCGCGTATGCGGGCCCGGCCACGCACAGCAGCGCGAGCGCGAGCATCGGTGCGCGGATCAGCCGGCGAATGCCTCGGCCCGGGCGCCGACCAGGTCACGCGCGACGAGCTGCTCGGCCACCTGCACCGCGTTGGTCGCGGCGCCCTTGCGCAGGTTGTCGCCCACGATCCACAGGTTGAGGCAGCGCTCGTGTGAGGGATCGCGCCTGATCCGCCCCACGAACACGTCGTCGTGGCCCGCCGCGTCGATCGGCATCGGGTAGCGGCCCGCCGCCGGGTCGTCCACGACCACGACCCCGGGAAACGCGGCGAGGATCTCGCGGCAACGCTCGGGCGAGAGGTCCTCGCGGGTCTGCACGTTGACCGACTCGGAGTGGGCGTTGTAGACGGGGACGCGCACGCAGGTCGCGGAGATCGCGATGTCGTCGCGCTCCAGGATCTTGCGCGTCTCGGCCATCATCTTGCGCTCCTCGGTCGTGTAGTCGTCGCCGTCCTTGAAGGTCTCGACCTGGGGCAGGATGTTGAACGCGATCTGGTGCGGATAGACCGCCGCTTCGACATCGCCCGCGCCCAGCACCGCGGCGGCCTGCGCGCGCAGCTCCTCGACGGCCTTCTGGCCTGTGCCGGACGTGGACTGATAGGTGGACACGATCACGCGCTCGATGCCGACCGCGTCGAGGATCGGCTTCAGCGCCATCACCATCTGCATGGTCGAGCAGTTCGGGTTCGCGACGATGCCCTCGTGGCGCTCCAGCGCGGCGCCGTTGACCTCGGCCACGATCAGCGGCACGTTCGGCTCCATGCGCCAGGCGCTCGAGTTGTCGACCACCACGCAGCCCGCGTCGCGGAACTTCGGGGCCCATTCGCGCGACACCCCGCCCCCGGCGGAGAAGATCGCGATGTCGAACCCCTCGATCGCGTTGTCGGCGAGAGCGCGCACCTCGAGCTCGGTGTCGCCGTAGGCGAGCTTCTTCCCGGCCGAGCGCGCGGACGCCAGCGGCACCACCTCGCGGGCCGCGAAGCGCCGTTCGCTCATCACCTTCAGCATCGTGGTCCCGACGGCTCCCGTTGCGCCGACGACGGCGACGCGCACGCTCATCGCGGCCCACCGTCCTCACGCTCGACCTCTTCCTTGCCGAGCTCGAATGCGTCGTGCAGGGCGCGCACGGCGTCGGGCACGCGGTCCGCGGCGATCACGCACGAGATCTTGATCGGGGACGTCGAGATCATCTCGATGTTGATCTCCTGCTCGCCCAGGGTCTCGAACACCTTGGCGGCGACGCCCGGGTGGCTGCGCATCCCCGCGCCGACCACCGAGACCTTGCCCATCTGATCGTTTGCGATCACCGCGTCGAGGCCCAGCTCCCCGGTCAGGGCCTCGAGCGAGCGCCGCGCCACGTTCACATCGGACTTCGGCACCGTGAAGGAGATCTCGGCGCTGCGATCGGACGAGACCGGCTCGTTCTGGACGATCATGTCGACGTTCACGTCGGCGGTGGCGAGCGCGCCGAAGATGCGCGCCGCGATGCCGGGCCGGTCGGGCACACCCGTGAGCGTCACGCGAGCGTCCTCGGTGGAGTGGGTGACGGCTGTGATGAGTGGGCGTTCCAAGGTCTCGTGCTCACCGAGCACGAGGGTACCGGAGCCGTCGCCGAAGCTCGGCCGCACGTGGATCCGCACGCCGTAGTTGCGCGCGTACTCGACCGAGCGCAGCTGCAGCACCTTGGCGCCGGAGGCCGACATCTCGAGCATCTCCTCGAAGGACACGACGGGGAGCTTGCGCACGTCGGGCACGATGCGCGGGTCGGCCGAGAACACGCCGTCCACGTCCGTGTAGATCTCGCACACGTCGGCGCCCAGGGCGGCCGCGAGCGCGACCGCCGTCGTATCGGATCCGCCGCGCCCCAGGGTGGTCACGTCGCGCGACGTGGAGACCCCCTGGAAGCCGGCGACCAGCACGATCCGGCCCTCGTCGAGTCCCGCGCGGATGCGGTCGGCGCGCACGTCCAGGATGCGCGCCTTCGTGTGCGAGGTGTCGGTCACGATCCCCGCCTGCGAGCCGGACAGCGAGATCGCCTCGCAGCCCAGGTCGTTGAGGGCCATCGCGCACAGCGCGCAGGAGATGCGCTCGCCGGTCGACAGCAGCATGTCCATCTCGCGCGGATGGGGCTCCGGGGAGATCTCGTGCGCCATCTCGACGAGCTGGTCCGTGGTCGCCCCGCGCGCCGACAGCACGGCCACGACCGCGCTGCCTTCCTCGCGTGCGCGCACCATGCGCTTGGCCGCGGCGATCAGATGTGCGGCGTCCGCAACCGACGTCCCGCCGAACTTCATGACCACTGTTCCGTTGGAGTGCTGGACCGTCACGATTGCTCAGGATAGGCCAGAGCCTCGCGCGCCCTTCCCGCTACAGCGCGCGGCGCCCCGAGAAGGCCTTGCCGAGCGTGATCTCGTCCGCGTACTCGAGGTCGGCGCCCACGGGCAGCCCGCTTGCCAGGCGCGTGACCGCGACGTCCTTGCCGAGCGCGCGCAGCGCCTCCGCGATGAAGAAGCCCGTCGCCTCGCCGGACGTCGTGGGGTTGGTCGCGATCACGACCTCCTGCACGTCGCCGTCGCGCACCCGCTCCACCAACTGGGAGATCTTCAGGTCCTCGGGGTCCACCCCGTCGATCGGGGACAGGGCGCCGCCCAGCACGTGGTAGCGGCCGCGAAACTCGTGCGTGCGCTCGATCGGGATCACGTCGGCGGGCTCCTCCACCACGCAGATCACGCTGGGGTCCCGGCGCTCGTCCTGGCAGATCCCGCAGCGCGGTCCTTCGGCCAGGTTGAAGCAGACCTCGCACAGGCCGACGCGCTCCTTCACCTCCCTGATCGCGGCGCTCAAGCCCAGTGCGTCCTGCTCCGGCACGCGCAGGATGTGGAACGCCAGCCGCTGCGCCGTGCGCTGCCCGATGCCGGGCAGCTTGGACAGCTCCGTGATGAGCCTGTTGACCGACGGGGAGTACAAGTGGGGGAAGCTACATCCCCGGCAGGCCGAGGCCGCCGAGGTCGAGCCCGCCCGTGAGGCCGCCGAGCTTGCGGTTCGCCAGCTCCTGGGCCGAGCGGATGCCCTCGTTGACCGCCGCCAGCACCATGTCCTGGAGCATCTCGATGTCCTCGGGGGACGCGGCCTCGCCCGCGCCGCCCAGCGCGTCGGGGCTGATCGCGATCTCCTTGATCTCGAGGTCACCCGAGACCTTCACCGTCACCATGCCTCCGCCCGCGGAGGCCTCGACGACCTCGTCCTTGAGCTGCTCCTGCGCCTTCATCATCTCGGCCTGCATCTGCTGGACCTGCTTCAGCATCTTGTTCATGTTGGGTTGCGGCATCTAGTCCTCCTGGACGTCTTCGGCGTCGAAGGTGCTCTTGAAGCGCTCGACCACCTCGTCCTCGGTGAGCCGGGGTGCGGCCGCGGCGGCCTGCTCCTCCTGGCTCAGCTCGAACCGCACCGCATACGAGCGCCCGGCGACCACCTCGAGCGCGCGGCCGAGCCGCTCACCGTTGGCGCGATCCTCGATCTTGCGCTTGCTGAAGGAAGCGGAGGCGGGATACGACAGCACCAGCACGTCCTCCTCGAGCGCGACCGGTCGCGCGTCCGCGAGCAGCGCGGCGAGCATCTCGCCGCCCTCGCCCTCGCCCACGCGCTGCAGCACCGCGGGCCACAGCGTGTGCAGCTCGGCCGGGGGCGGCGGCGCAGACTCGGCGGGCGGTGCCGAGGGCTTGGTGGGCGCACGGGTCACGCGCGGCTCGTCGGGCGGGGCCGGCCCGGACGGCCGGGCGCTCCCCTGCTCCAGCCGCTCGATCCTGGTCACCAGCCCGCCGACCGAAGCGTCGGCGCTCGGCCGCGCCGCCTTCAGGAGCGCGAGCTCGAGCTGCGTGCGCGGGTCGGATCCCTCCTTCACCTGCGCGATCGCGTCGGCGAGCAGGTCGACCGTGCGCACCGCATCGGTCTGTGACAGGTCCCTGGCCTGGCTTTCGAGGCGCGGGACCTGGTCGGCCGTCACGCTGAAGCTGTCGGGCGGCTCGCCCAGCGTCTGCACCACGATCAGGTGGCGCAGATGGGCGGTCAGGTCGCGCATGAACTGGACCGCGTCGCGCCCGGACTCGCTCAGCTCCTGCACGCGGCGCAGCGCGGCGGCGGGGTCCCGCCCGATCACGGCGTCGGTCGCCGCGAAGATCAGGTCCGCGTCCGCCACGTCGAGCAGCTCCAGCACCTCGTCGAACGACACCTGCTTGCCGCCATAGGTGACGAGCTGGTCGAGGGTGCCGATCGCGTCGCGGAAGCTGCCTCCCGCGGAGCGCGCGATCATCGCCAGCGCGCGGCCGTCCGCCTCGATGCCCTCGGCCGCGGCGATCCGCTCGAGCACCGTCGAGATCTGCTCCAGCGAGGGACGCTGGAAGTCGAACCGGTGGCAGCGGTCGACGATCGTCGGCAGGACCTTGTGCGCCTCGGTCGTGGCGAGCACGAAGATCGTGTTGGGCGGAGGCTCCTCGAGCGTCTTCAGAAACGCGTTCCACGCCTGCTGGGAGAGCATGTGGGCCTCGTCGAGGATGTAGACCTTCCACGAGCGCTCACCGGTGGGCGCGAAGCCGACCTTCTCACGCAGATCGCGGATGTCGTCCACCGAGTTGTTCGACGCTGCGTCCATCTCGATCACGTCCATCGAGGTGGAGTTCGTGATCGCCGTGCACGACTCACACACGCCGCAGGGTTCGAGCGTGGGCCCGTTCACGCAGTTCAGCGAGCGGGCGAGGATCTTCGCCACCGACGTCTTGCCCGTGCCGCGCGCGCCCACGAACAGGTAGGCGTGATGCACCTGGCCGTTGGCGACCGCGTTGCTGATCGTGCGCACGATCGCGTTCTGGCCCACGACGTCGGCGAAGGTCTGGGGGCGATGTCTCCTGTACAGGCTGGTCATCGGGCGGCGATGCGGCGGCCGTCCCATCCTAGCTTGCGGGTCCAGAGCCTCTCCGGGCTGCCCCGGATATCGTCCGCCCTGCGTGCGCCCCCTCACCCGCCTCCCAGCCTGGCTGCTCCACGCGGGCGCCGCGGCGGCGATCGCCGGCTGCACGTGGCTCGTGTTCAGCCGGGCGTTCGTCAACTACGACACGCTCTACTCGCTGATCTGGGGCCGGGACGTGGCCCACGGGCGCACGCCCGACTACGAGACCACGCTGGCCCCCACGCCCCACCCGCTGGCGGAGGCCGTCGGGATCCCGCTGTCCCTGCTCGGGCAGGACGCCGGCTACACGGCGATGCTCGCGCTGGCGATGCTCGCGTGGGGCGCGCTCGTGTGGGGAGTGTTCCTGCTCGGGCGCGAGTCGTTCGGGATCGTCGCCGGCGCGCTGGCGGCCTTCGTGGTGGCCACGCGCGACCCGTTCCTGTCGCAGGCCGTGCGCGCGTACGTGGACATCCCCTTCCTGGCGCTCGTGATCGCGGCCGCCGTGCTCGAGGTGCGGAGGCCAAGACGTGGGCTCCCGGTGCTCGTGCTGCTGGGACTGGCCGGGCTGCTGCGGCCCGAGGCCTGGCTGATCGGCGCCGCGTACTGGCTCTACGTGAGCCGCGGGCTGCCACGGCGGCGCGCGGTGATGCTGGCCGCGGTGACGGCGGCGCCGGCGCTGGTCTGGGCGCTGAGCGACCTGGCCGTGACGGGCGACCCGCTGCACTCCCTGACCTTCACGCGCGACACGGCGGAAACGCTCGGCCGCCCGCAGGGGATCGAGAACGTGCCCGAGATCATGCCGCGCCGGCTGGGCGAGATCCTGCGCTGGGTGCCGTTGGTGGGCGGCACGGCCGGCTTCTTCCTCGCCCTGCGCTACGCGCGCGAGCGGGCCTGGATGCCCGCTGCGCTCGCCGTGTTGGGCGGGCTGGCCTTTGTCGGGATCGGGATCGCGGGGCTGTCGCTGCTGGGCCGCTACCTGTTCCTGCCCGCCACGATGCTGGCGATCTTCTTCGGCTACGCCGCGGCCGGGTGGCGGGGGCTGCCGCGGGCGCGCCTGCGGGCCGCGTGGATCGGCGGCGCGGCCGTGCTGCTGGTCGCGTTCGTGGGCTCCACGATCTCCCATCAGAGCGACCGGCTCGACCGGCTGCGCGACGGCGTCCAGCTGCGCGGCGCGATCCAGGACGATCTGCGCGACCTCACGCGCCAGGACGTCGCGGGGCCGCTCCTGGAGCGCTGCGGGCCCGTGTACGTGCCCAACCACCGGCCCGTCCCGATCCTCGCGTGGTACCTCGACCGTCCGCCTGCCGACTTCGTCTCCGCGCAGCTCGAGGCGCCGCGCCGGGGCCTGTACGTGGCCCCTCGCACCGCCGAGGTGGAGCAGCGGTTCGTGCTCGACCCGCGCGACCCGAAGCGCTTCGAGGCCGCGCTCCCGGCGGGCTTCGCGCCGAGGGCGGCGAGCCGGTCGTGGGTGCTCTACGAGCGGGGCTGCGACTAGGTACTAAGGACCGTGCACCCGTCTCCGAACACGAGCCCCCAGGCGTGTCAGCCGCGTTGTGGCTCCAGCCAGGCGGTTCCGCGGCGCATGGAGAAGACCGCTTAAGGCTGCTTCCTTCCGGATCTGACCTGGTTCACGGGACTCCATCGCGCGGGACCTGGCCATCAACGCCTTGCGCGGCGTACTGACCCTGAAAGCCGAACCCTCGGACGGGAATTCAGCCCCGCTAGAGCGGATTGCGGGTGAAGGGCACCGCTAGCGCCCCGCCTAGCACGGTCCGGGGTCACTGTAGCGCCTTGCCCACGCGGCTGCGGTTGCCCCGACCCGGACGGCGCGACTAGGGTCTGCCTACGGGCACTGGACGCAACTCACTCACGGGGAAGCAACCCTGGCAGGCATGGATCGCCGCCCTGAGCGTGGGCCTGACGCTGGCGCTGGCGCCGGCACTCGGACACGGCGACGCCCAAGCGCCGCACGCCCCGCATGCCGGAACGGCCGACACGCCGGCTGGAGAGCGGTGGCTGCGTGACTTCGAGACGCGCACGCTGGGCCCGGCGCACGCCGCCGAGCACGCACAGATGCGCGCGCTTGCGAACGCGCACGCGGCCGCCGCACAGGGGTCGCCCGCGGCAGCGGCGGCGGCCAACGAGGAAGCTGCGACCGCGGGGCCGATCCAGGCCGCGGCGGTCAGCACCGATCCCGCGCAGGTCGGGCAGTGGACGCCCAAGTTCTCGATTCCCGGCGTCGCCGTGCACGCGGTGATGCTGCACACCGGCAAGGTTCTGTACTTCACCGGCACCACCTCCGGCCGCGCGTTCCTGCTCGACCCGGTCGCGCAGACCACGCGCGCGGTGTACCCGCCGAAGGTCCCCGGCGGCGAGGACGAGCCGGCCAACATCTTCTGCGCGGGCCAGTCGTTCCTCGACGACGGCACGGTGATCGTGATGGGCGGCACCGTCGGGCGCAGGGAGGGCCTGAACACGATCTTCCTGTTCGACCCGGTCACCGAAACCTGGCGCCAGGGAGCGAACATGCGGCATGGCCGCTGGTACCCGACCCAGGTACTGCTCGCGGACGGGCGCACGATCGTGATGGACGGCCTCGACGAGCGCGGCGAGCCGCACGTCAATGCGCAGATCGAGAGCTACACTCCCGGCCTCGACTTCGTGACGCTGCTGAGCGTGCGCGGGCAGGCGGACCATCCCCCGGCGGGCGGCCTCTACCCGCACATGTTCCAGATGCCGAGCGGCCGCGTGCTGGTCGCCGGCCCGGAGCCGAGCGACAGCTGGTTCTTGAGGGTGAGCAACATCGGAGCGCTCTCGTGGGAGGAGGCGCCCGACCCGGTTCGCCACACCTTCGGGAGCGGCGTCCTGCTCCCAGGTACCGCAAGCGGCTCGACGCGGGTTGCGTTGATCGGGGGCGTGGACCGCGACGCTCTCCCGGACACGGGCACCTCCACCCCGCTGCCGATCGTCCAGACCTTCGACGAAGCCGACCCGGCCGCGGGCTGGGCCACTGCGCCGCCGCTGAATTACGGGCGCGCGCACCACAACACCGTGCAGCTGCCGGACCGCTCGATGGTCACCGTCGGCGGCGGCTACGGGATCCTCAACGGCAACCGGCGTGCGGGCGACCCGGCGATCCACCGCAACGTCGAGCTCTACGACCCGGCCAGTGGTCAGTGGACCCTCGGCCCGGCGCAGGACGAGCTGCGCACCTACCACTCGACCGCACTGCTGCTGCCCGACGGCCGCGTGCTGTCCGCCGGCGACGACGGCTACGGCGGCAGCTCCAACGACACCGCCGAGATCTACGAGCCGCCCTACCTGTTCCGGGGCGCGCGTCCGACGATCCAGGCGGCCCCGAGCTCGATCGAGTACGGCCAGTCCTTCACAGTGGACACCTCATCCGACGCCACGCAGGCGGTGCTGATGGCGCCGGCGGCGGTCACGCACGCGAACGACATGAGCCAGCGCAACGTGCCACTCACCGCCACGGTGGGGCCGGCCGGGCGGCTGACCGTGACGGCGCCGGCGAGGCCCGAGCTTGCGCCGCCCACCTACTACATGCTGTTCGTGCTGAACGACGACGGCGTGCCCTCGGTGGCGAAGTTCGTGCGCCTCAGGTTCGGCGCCGGCGCCGGCCCGCCGAACACGGTGATCGACTCGGGTCCCCCCGCGGAAACGCAGTCCGCGTCGGCGACGTTCCAATTCCACTCGACCGAGCATGGCGCCACGTTCCGCTGCAGGCTCGACGCCGGCGCCGCCGCCCCGTGCGCCTCTCCCTGGCCGCTGTCGGGCCTGGCCCCTGGAGCCCACACGTTCGAGGTGACCGCGATCGACGCGGGCGGCAACGCCGATCCGACCCCGGCGATCCACACGTGGACCGTCAACCCGGCCGCGCCGGACGACACGCCGCCCACGACCACCATCACCTATGGCCCGGTGTCGACGACGGCCAATACGGCGCGGTTCGAGTTCTCCGCGAGTGAGAACGGCTCGAGCTTCACGTGCCGGCTCGACGGCGGGGCGTGGAGCACCTGCTTCTCGCCCACCCACTACTCGGGACTGGGCGTCGGCTCGCACGCATTCAACGTGCGCGCCACCGACGCCGCCGGGAACGTCGACCCCACGCCCGCGACCTGGTACTGGTCGGTCCTTTCGGGCGCCACGGCACTCGCCGCGCCACCGGCCGCCACGAGCCTCCGTGACTCGACTCCGCCCGCCGTCAAGTTGCGCGTCAGGCGCAAGCGCGGGCGATTGGTCCTCGACGTCAGGTGCCTGGGCGAGCCGTGCGCGGCCACCGCGTCCGGGCGGATCGTGGTGTCGGGCGCGGCGCGGGCCTTCAAGCTGCGGCCGGCTTCCGCCCAGATCGCCGGCGGCGGCCGCGCGCAACTCGACCTGCGCTTCCCGCAGCGGGCGGCGCGAGCCGTGCGGCGCGCGCTGCGCAGGCATCACAAGGTGCGGGTCCGGGTTGCGCTGATCGCACGGGACGCGGCCGGCAACGCGGTCACCTCACGCCGCGCCGTTCGGGTCACTCGCTGACGCTCGTTGAGCGCTCGGGCTTCTCGGCCGCTCTAGAATCACCGCTCCCGGGCGCGTAGCTCAGCGGGAGAGCGCTCGCTTCACACGCGAGAGGTCGCTGGTTCGATCCCAGCCGCGCCCATCCTCCAAAAAGGTGCGCAGGGATACTATGGTGGGGATCCGTGCTCGGCCGTGTGGGCCGGACCGGAGGGGAGCGCAGTGGTCGCAACGCAAGCGACGGTGAGTTCTACGACCGCCACCCATGTGCGGCGTTCGCCGAGCCTCGCCCAGGGCGACGGCGGTTACCAAGGCAGTACGCTCCGACCGATGCTCCGGGGGACCACCGTGAGGCGAGCGCTGTTCGCCCGGAGCGCTGCCTCGCTGGCCGTGGCGGTCGCGCTCCTTGCCCACGCCGCCGTTGCCAGCGCCAACCACTCCTCCGTCGAGCGAGTCTCGACGGGTACGGTGAACGGCGGCTTCTACGGCGCGACCTTCGAAGGCGCCACGGCGGACGGCGCACGGGTGTTCTTCGAGACGGACGAGCCGCTCGAGGCGGGCGACTCGGACACGTGCCAGGATCCCCCCGATCCCCCGTTCCCCGACCCCCCGCCCAGGCCGTGCCGGGACATCTACGAGCGCTTCGGCGGGACGACGACCCGGATCTCGACCGGCCCGGCGGGCGGCAACGGCGCTTCCGACGCCACCTTCCGGGGCTCCTCGGCGGACGGCGCGAAGGTGTTCTTCCAGACGGCCGAGTCCCTCGTCGCAGGCGACACCGACACCAAGCTCGACGTCTACGAGCGCTCCGGCGGGACGACGACCCGGATCTCGACCGGTCCGGCGGGCGGCAACGGCGCCTTCGACGCGACCTTCGCGGGCGCCTCCGCGGACGGGACCCGTGTGTTCTTCTACACCACCGAGCCGCTCGCGGCCGGCGACACGGACACCGCCAGCGACATCTACGAGCGCGCCGGCGGCACGACGACCCGGATCTCGACGGGCCCCTCGGGCGGCAACAGCAACGACAGCGCGTCCTTCCTGGGCGCCTCCACGGACGGCGCGCGGGTGTTCTTCCTGACCTTCGAGCAGCTCGAGGCAGGCGACGCGGACCTCCAGTACGACATCTACGAGCGCTTCGGCGGGGCGACGACCCGGATCTCGACCGGCCCCGCGGGCGGCAACGGCGCCCACAGCGCGACCTTCAATGGCGCCTCCGCGGACGGCACACGGGTGTTCTTCATGACCAGGGAGTCGCTCCTGGCAGAGGACACCGACACGGGCTGCACCAACGGCGGCGGCTGCGAGGACATCTACGAGCGCTCCGGCGGGACGCTGACCCGGATCTCGATCGGCCTCGGGGGCGGCAACGGCTCCTTCCCCGCGGTCTTCGACGGCGCCAGCACGGACTGGACGCGGGTGTTCTTCTCGACCGCCGAGCCGCTCGCAGCCGGCGACACGGACACCCGGATCGACCTCTACGAGCGCTCCGGCGGGACGACGACGCGGATCTCGACCGGACCCACGGGCGGCAACGGCGACTTCACCAATTTCTTCAGGGGCGCCTCCGCGGACGGCACCCGGGTGCTCTTCTACACCTATGAGCCGCTCGACGCCGGCGACACGGACAGCCGCCTCGACCTCTACGAGCGTTCCGGCACGACGACGGCCCGGATCTCGACCGGTCCGGCGGGCGGCAACGGCCCCTTCGACGTGAGCTTCGCCCGCGGCGCCTCCGCAGACGGCACTCGGGTGTTCTTCTCGACCGCCGAGCCGCTCGCGGCGGGCGACACGGACACCCGCCTCGATATCTACGAGCGCTTCAACGGGACGACGACGCTGATCTCGACGGGTCCAGCGGGGGGCAACGGCGACTTCGGCGCGAGTTTCAGCGGCGCCTCCGCGGACGGCACGCGTGTGTTCTTCGAGACTTTCGAGTCACTCGTGGCGGACGACACGAATGGGGCGCTGGACGTCTACGCGGCAAGGGTCAGGACCGGCTACGCGCGTCCCAAGGGCGCGACGCCACTCAGGGTGCCGCTGGTGATCGCCTACAAGGCGTGCGATCCAGGGAGCGCCAACCGCACGCACGGACCCCCGCTCGCGCACCCCTCCTGCGCCCCGCCCGTGGAGCAGTCGGACTGGGTCACGACCGCCACCGCCGACGCCAACGGCCAGGCCACGCGGTTCCTGGGCTCGGTGCGCTTCGGCACCCTGGTCGGCGATCCCGCCACATCCGCCGATGAAGCCGACCTGAAGATCGCGGTGCAGATCACGGACGTGCGGCGTAGGGACGATCTGACCGACTACTTGGGCGAGGTCGAGGCGAACACGGTCTTGCGGATCACGGACCGCTTCAACGCGAACGCGCCGGGTGGCGGTGGCGACCCGGCCACCATGATCGACATCCCCCTCCCGGTCGCCGCGCAGTGCAGCGGGACGGCCGACCCCACCATCGGCTCGACCTGCGCGATCGTGACCACGTTCGACGCGCTCGTGCCCGCCGCGGTCAAGGAGGGCAAGCGCGCGATCTGGGAGTTCGGTCAGGTCTTCGTCTCCGATGGCGGCGCGGACGGCGCGGTCGCGACGCATCCCAATGCGGTGTTCGCGCGTCAGGGGATCTTCGTCCCGTGACGGAGTCCTGGCTCGGCCCGTAATAGCCGCCCTAGCGCGCACCGAGCCCGTTCGGTCGCGCGGCTCGAGTGTTCAGGTCAGCGGCGCTACCGCAAAGCCAACGCCGAAGCGCTCGCACCATACGACCGCACTGCGAAAGCCCTCGAGATCCACCTCGGCAGGAATCTCGTAGTTCTGGTCGCCGATGTTGCCTTTCAGGTCGCCGAGCTTTACGACGGCGTCGTCGAAGGCACTCTCGTCGCTCGTGGCCGGCGCGGGCGACAGGTAGACCTTCAGATCGGGGCCGTTGCTGACGTCGAGGTCCTCGAAGCGCAGGTAGCGTCTTTCACCGGCGTCGATCAGCAGCGCCGTTCCCGACGCACCGTGGGCGAGACCACGGAAGGAGCCGCGGCCGAGGGTGCTCGTCTCACCGGCGGCCTGCTGCGCCGCTGCAACGGGCAGTGCCTCGTTCACCTTGTCGTCGAACAGGAGCGCCTGCGGCTCGAAGAACAGCAGCACGAAGGCGATCGCTCCCGTTGCCGCGAGCGCGAGAATCCCAGCCACGCGCGGGTGGCGCGTGACGATGCCGGGCAGTCGCATGCGATCACCATAGGCCTGCGTGCTTGCGAATTGGTTACGAGCTGCCGGGCTTTCTGCTGGGAATCGCTGTGCGGCGGATCTCATATGAGACGTACAATCGCTCGAAAGCGATCGTGGAGGAGCTGCCATGTACGTACGTGTCGTCCGGTTCACCGACGTGAGCGCTGAGCGGATCAAGGGAGTCTTGGCCCGCATCGAGGAGTCCGGCGGGCCGCCTCCCGACGTTCCCGCGACCGGGCTGAAGATGCTGGTCGACGAAGCTCAAGGAACGGCGGTGGTGCTCCAGTACTTCGCGACGGAGGAGGACCTGAAGGCGGGCGCCGCGGCGTTCAGCGCCATGGACCCCTCCGATACGCCGGGGACGCGCGCCTCGGTCGACATGTGCGAGCTCAAGCTCGAGCGGTAGTCGTCCCAGCAGGTGCCTCGCAATCAGTGGAGGCCTCGCGCCGCTCCGCACCCCGGACGGGAGCTATCGACTCCACAACACATTCCACTACCTGATCGCCCGAGCCTGAGGGAGGCCGAAGATGAGCTACTTCGCCGTCATCCGCGAAGCGGGACCGTCCTGGACGGACGGAAAAGGCATCGCCGAACAGCCGGCTGTGAGCGACCACGGGGCGTTCATGAACGCGCGCGCAGATGAGGGCTTCGTGCTCCTGGCCGGGCCGCTCGCCGGCAGCGAGCACGGGCGCCTGCGCGCGCTGGTGATCGTGATCGCCGACAGCGAAGCGGAGATCCACCGCCGTTTCGCCGACGACCCCTGGGTGCGCACCGAGCGACTCGTGACGACGAGCATCGAGCCGTGGAACGTCTTCGCGGGCGCAGGGCGACTCTCGAACGCTCCCGCCGCCACATGAGTAGGCGGACTCACCGTGCGGGCCGGCGACGCGCGCAGGCAGGACATCCCTGGCATCTCGGCCTGCTTCAACGATGAGATCGTGGTGGATTTCTCCAATTCCGAAGGGCCATTCGCCGGCATCTACAGTGGGCGGGACGCTGTGATCCGGTTCTGTCGGTCTTATGGGAGGCGTGGGACGAGGTCACCTTTGCCGTTCATCGAGTGCGGTGACGAGTGTCTGGTCACGGCGGATGCACCTTGTGCCAAAGGAAGGGCCAGCGGCATCAGCGTCGAGGCCCATGTCGCGAACCTCTGGAGCTTCCGCGACGGCAGGGTCTCGCGATGCACGCTGTTTCAGACGACGGATGAGGCGCTCGAAGCCGCGGGTGTATCGAGGTCATAGATGGTGGATCGTGTCGACCTGGTCCGCCGGTTCTACGATCCCACGGCCGACGGCGCGACGGCGCTGACGCCTTAACGCAAGACGGCCCACACTTCCGTGCAGGCCGTCTCGTCGATACTGGGCCTCTCAGCCAGTCAGATGCTGCGAGCTAGCAATCGCCACCTTGGATCTGGCCCGCAGGATATGTGTTGCCGGAGGCCGTGAACGGCAGCGTGTTCTGCATGCATGTGAGCGTGCCACTGATGATGTTGTTGTTCTCCACGAACTTCATCGATGGACCGCTGTTCTTGTTCACCGTCAGGTCGTTCTCGACGCCGTTGCCGCGCACGATCAGCTCCACGTCGGTCACGTTCTGGGCGATCTTGAGGTTGTGCTGCACGTCGTTTCCGGCGCAGTCGATTGTCGCCGGGTCGCCGATCAGGATGTCGCTGCCGCTCTTCGTGACCTTCATGTCGTGCCCCACCGTCATGCCGCAGACGTTGACCGTCCCGAAGGTCGTCGGCACGCCGTCGACGATGACGTCGTGGCTGACGAGGCTGTCGAACGCGAACAGCTGCTCGGTGGCGTCTGCGGCTTTGAGATCACCGCCGACCGAGGCGCCGTCGTGCAGGTAAATGGTGGCGGCGCCCTTACCCCTGACGTTGTGGCCGACCGCGGCCCCGTCGATCTCGAGGTAGGCACCGGCAAAGGCCGTGACGTTATTCGTCACGATCGTGGAGCTTGTCACAACGCAGGAGTTGCCGGGCGGCACGAAGACGTTTTTGAAAACGCCTGGGGCTGGGACACCGTTGCAGTTGACGAGATCCTGGGGTCCGGCCATCGCCGACGACGCGGCCGCGAGCATGGCCACCGACACGATGCCGAGTGTGAGTAGCAGCTTCTTCATGGAAACCTCCCGTAGACCCCGGCGTTGGCCCGCCCTCCCGGGCGACGGTAAGACCTATGGGGCCGGCGCAGAGGCCGTGGCCAGGACCTGTGAGCCGTGACCAACGCCTGACGAGGAACGTCATCGCCGTCGCCGGGGGTGACGGCGCGCCGAGCGGCCGTGCGAGTGACCCTAACCGGCATCGCCGTCGGCCACAAGCAGCGGGGCGGGCCGACGCCGCGACCGGAAAAGCAGTGTCTCCCCTAGACCGCATGCAGTGGCGACCACGCCCCATCGTGTCCCCAGCCGACCGAAGCGGGCAGGTCCCCCAACAGCTAGCCCGTGAGGATCACGCTGCGGGTGCGCTTGAGGGGCTTGGTAGCGGTCACCTTCTTGGTGGCGGTGATGGTGAGGCGCACGTTGGAGCGACGGCCTGCCCGCAGCGCCCGACGGGCCTCGCGGCGCGCGCGGCGGGTGAGCCGCGGGTGCAGGGTGACCCACTTGCGCTTGGCGATCGAGCGCCGCGCCGCGCGCAACGCGTAGCTGCGCTTGGACGTGGAGCGCGTGCGGCGCACGAACAGCTTGCCCGCGGCCTTCACAGTGCAGGGCGTGGAGCCGCAGCGAACGCGCACCGACAACGAGCCGCGCTTGATCGCGCGCTGGCGCTTGGCGGAGCTGACCCGGAGGGTGAGCTTCTGCGTGACGGAGGGCCGAGTGGCCCGCGACGGATTCACGGCCGAAGTCAGCGCAGCGGGCCCGATACCGGCAACGGAGGCCGCCTCCACTGACGCCCGATAGGCGGTGTTGACAGCGAGTCCCGAGAAGTATGTGCCGGCGGACGCCGCGTCCACGACCGCACTGCGACCACCGGGGTCGAGGGCTACGCGGTAGTCGGTGATCGGGCGCCCGCCTGTGCTTGCAGGAGCCTGCCAGGTGACGCTCACGACGCCGTCACCCGGTCCTGGAGTCGCCACCACCTGCGCAGGGACTCCGGGCACCCCGATTCCAAGCTGCCGGTAGATCCATGCCCGATAGTTGTCGAGCCGCGCATAGAGGGCCGGTGCCGAATATGGCGGGCAATCGGGTGGGCCCGCGGACGTCACTCCGACGAGCGCGCCTGACCCGTCCGTGGTGGTTATGACCATCGGCCCGCCGCTATCGCCTGCGCACGTGGCTGATCGTCCCCCTCCGGCGCAGATCATGGCCGGTGGATGGAACAGCTGCCCCCACCAGGCTGCGCACGCCGCGTCGCTGACGATCGGCACGGACGCGTCCTGCAGTGCGTCCGGGAACAGCCGGTTCCCCGAAAGATCACCCCATCCCGCAACACGAGCAGGCACTCCCGGGGCCCACTGCGACGCCCGCAATGGGGCAATCAGGTCGGTGATGGCAGCGCTGACCGGCGCCCTCAGTCGAAGCACCGCGACATCGCCCTCGGCGGTTGCCGGATCGTAACCCGGATAGACCGTCACGCTTTCCACCGGCAGCCGCTGCGCGTCCTCGATTGAGGACAGGTCCGTGACTCCAATTGCGATCTCGATCGACTGGACGCCGGCAGCGGCCGCACCCGCTGGGCAGTGCGCAGCCGTGAGCACGTAGCGCGGATCGATCAGGGTACCGGCGCAGAACTGTGCCTGGAAAGGATCGGACTGACCGCCGATCAGCAGGGGCACGATCGAGGGCCATGCGCCGACCGGCGCGTCCTGACCGCCGACGACTTTCGCCGTCGGTTGGGTGTGTGCCGAGCTGGCGAGCGCCGAGAACACCAGAGCCGCGATAAGGACGACCGTCAGAGCACGCTGGCGCTTGTACGTCATGAGGCTCAGGCGATCGTCGCCGTTGGCCAACTGCCTAGTTGAGCGACGGTCGGTACAGCAGCGCGTCAACGTCTTCGACCACGGTCGCGACGCCTCGCACCACTCCCAGCCAATAGCTCTGGTCCAGATCGTCCGGCACGCCCTGGCCGCCCACCACCACGCGGACGGAGGGGACGCTGCGCCGGACCTCGTCGATGGCGAGTGGCAGCAGGTCGGCGGCGGTCTGCATCGTGACGGTAAAGCCGAACACGTCGGGTTCGTGGCGTTCCACCACGGGACGCAGCGATTCGATCGGAACGTCGGCGCCGAGCACGCGCACGTCGAAGCCTGCGTGCGCCAGTAGGCTCCGCGCCATCTCGAGGCCGAGCACGTGGTGCTCGCCTTCGACGGCGGCGAGCATCACTCGCTGCCCGGCGTGGCGACGGGCGACCCGAAACGCCTCACGCTGCAGGGCGAGCACCCTGAAGCTGATGTCGGTCGCGAGATGCTCCTCTGCGACGCTGACCGCGCCCCGCTGCCACAGGTCTCCGACACGTCGCATCGCCCGAGCGACGATCTCGTCGTCGATCGTTCCCTGCGAGAGGCCCGCGTCGATCGCTTCGCGCACGACCCGCTCGGCCGCACGCGCATCTCCGGTCAAGAGCGCTTCGGTGAACGCGTCCGCCAAGACCGACAGTCGCTCGCTGCGTGACGTTTCCATCGCGGGTGGAGTATCTCCCCGATCACTCCAGAATGCGAGTCGCGATGCGCTCGATCGTCTCTTCGCAATAGGCCTGCGATGGAGACCCGTTCGTGAGGACGGCCAGCGCGATCCGCTGTCCACCACGCTCCAGCAGCGCGACCTGGTGGGTGACGTCCTTGCGCCACCCGCCCTTGAAGAAGACCTTCACGTGCGCGCGCCGCGCGGCGCGGGCGATGCCCCAGCGCTGCCAGCCCACGATCGACGACAGCAGCCGCCGCAGGTAGCGGCGGTGCACGATCGGGACCAGCTTGTCGATCTGCAGGAAGAGCCGTGCCTGGTCGGCGGCGGTGATCCGCGCACCGGCCCAGTGCCCGACCTCCACGAACTGCCGCATGCCCGCTGCCCTGGCCACCTTGCGCAGCCCCGCGCCGCCGACCAGCGCGTAGATCGCATCCGCCGCCGCGTTGTCGGACATGGTGATCATCGGCGGCAGCAGGCGGCGCTCCGTGTCGGTCAGCGGCCCGCCTCCGGCCCCGCGCAGGACGGCGACGAGCAGCATCGCCTTCGTGACGCTCGCCGACGGGAAGTGGGTCGTGCGGCGCAGCCCGCGCGGCCGGCTCTCGGGCGCGAGCACCGTAAAGGCGACAGAGCCGAGTCGTGATCGCGCGAAGCGCCGTGCGCGCCTGATCGCGGCCGTGCTCGTGAGCGGCGCGGCTGCCTGCGTGACGGGCGTTGCGGCGCTCGCCGCGGAGGCCCCGCCGGCGCCGTGGCCGGCGTGCGCGACCGCGGCTGTCGCCGCCGCGGTCGCGATCAGGGCTGCCAGCATCCTCGGCACGGCGGCATCATCTCCGATCGTGGCTGAAGACTTTGGGGCCCGATGGCCCACCAAACTCTTCAGCGAACCGGCTGTGCCGGCTAACCCGTGACCGCCTCCGGCTTCGCGTAGCTGTCCGGGTCGACCGTGGAGACGCCGGGCGTCACCTCCTGGGTGCGGCGGAACCACTGGCCGTCGACGACGATGTCCGATATGCCGCGCCGCTCGCAGTACTCGGTCAGGTGCGACATGCGGTTGATGAAGCCGCGGCCCCTGAAGTTCAGCGACGTGTTGCACAGCACCCCTGAGCCGCTGCGCGCCGCGAACGCGCCGAGCAGGTCGTGTAGCCCGGCGTTTGTCTGGTGGCTCACCGTCTGCACCCGCGCGGACCCGTCGACGTGCGTGACCGCCCCCAGCTCAGCGGTCTTCGCGCGCCGGAAGTAGAGCATGTAGGGGTCCTCGAAGCCGCCGCCGGTGTAGAGGCGGTCGGCGTCCTCGATGCGGCACACCGGGGCGATCGGACGGTAGGACTCGCGCACCTTGATCTTGTTCAGCGCGTCGCGCGTCCCGGCGTCGAACGGCTCGGCCAGGATCGACCGGTTGCCGAGCGCGCGTGGACCGATCTCCCAGCGATCCTGCACCCACGCGACGATCGCGCCCCGGACCAGCGCCTCGGCGAGCGCGTCGTTGCCGAACTCGGCCCGCTGCCACAGCGCGCGGTCCGGTTGCGAGTCCCACACGAACTCGAGGCCCGCGTACACATCCCAGTCGATGTGCGGGGAGCCGGTGATCGAGGTGAGCGCGTCGATCGCGGTCCCGAGCGCCGAGCCCGAGTCGTCCGTGCACGGCGGCACGAACACCGACGAGAAGTGCCCGAGCTCGCGCCAGCGCATGTTCCAGTCGCAGTTCAGCCCGCAGCCGCCGGAGATGTGCAGCGGGATGCCCGGCGGGAGATGCCGCTGCGCGGCATCGCGGAAGACCTCGAAGATCCGGTCGTTGAGAACGGCCGCCGCGTCCTTGCACGCCTGCGACTGCACGCCCGCGTTGTAGACGGGCGAGTCGCTGAAGTCCGCTTTTGGGACGGGATGCACCCCCTCGATCGCGATCAGGCGCTCCACCGTGTCGCGGATGCCGGGGTCGGACGCCTCGGGATCGCCGAAGGCGGCCAGGGCCATCAGCTTGCCGGCGTCCTCGAGGCGGTGGGCGGAGCCGGTGTCGGGGAACCGGGGGTCGGCGATCGCGAACAGCGACGCGTAGCGCGCGCCGGGCTGGATCAGCACCGGGATCGTGGACACGACGTCCCACTCTGCGCCGACCAGGTAGAAGCTGCCGAGCGCTCCCTCCCACACCAGGACCGCGCGCAACGCCGCATCGTCACGCGGAGCCATCCCGCACGACATCGCGATGTGCGAGCGCTCGTGGGTGGAGGTGAAGTACTCGACCTTGGCCCCGAACAGCGTGAGCGCGTCGCGCAGCGGTGCCTCTACGCCGCTGTAGCCGGCGCCGACCGTGACGCGCTCGTCGGTCCAGCCGCCCAGCGCGATCACATCCGGGACCCGGCCGAGGCGCTCCGCCAGCTCCAGCACCCTGCTCGGCGTCAGCTGCGCGTGGCGGTGGTAGGAGTCCTTCTCCGACTCCAGCGAGAACAGCAGCTGCCGGTCCTCGATCGCCGCGATGGCGCCATCGTGGTCCGGTTTGACCGCGAGGATCAGCATCAGCGCCGCGCGCGGCGCCGCCGGGCGCGGCTCGTGCCGCCGTCCCTCATCGCGTCGAGCTCCTCCAGCGAGCGGCCGGACCCGAGCACGACGCACGTGAGCGGAGAGTCTGCGAGGTACGCGGTCATCTTCGTCTCCGCGCGGACCCGGTCCTCGAAGCCCTTCAGGAGGCAGCCACCGCCCGCCAGCATGATGCCGCGCTGGGCGATGTCGGCGGCCAGCTCCGGCGGCGTGCGCTCGAGCGTCTCCTTGATGGCACCGATGATCACCCGCATCGGCTCCTCGAGCGCGTGGCGCGCCTCCTCGCTCGTGAGCACGACCGTCTTGGGCAGGCCCGAGACCAGGTCGCGGCCCTTGACCTCGGCGGTCAGGTCCTCGGCGAGCGGCCAGGCCGAGCCGATCTCGAACTTGAGCCGTTCGGCCGTCTGCTGACCGATCGTCACGCCGTGACGCTGCTTGACGTAGTTCATGATCGCCTCGTCGAGGTCGTATCCGCCGACGCGCACGGACTCGAACACGACGATCCCGCCGAGCGAGATCACCGCCACCTCGCTGGTACCGCCGCCGACGTCCACGACCATGTTTCCCACCGGTTCCTCGATCGGTATGCCGGCGCCGATCGCCGCGGCGATCGTCTCCTCGATCAACTGGACGCGGCGGGCGCCCGCGGACAGCGACGCCTCGACGATCGCGCGCTTCTCGACGTCGGTGATGCCCGACGGCGCGCACATCACGACGCGTGGATGAGCGAGACGGCTCTGGTGCACCCGGCGGATGAAGTGCCGCAGCATCTGCTCTGTCACCTCGAAATCCGCTATCACGCCGTGCCGCAGCGGGCGGATCGCGGAGATCGTGGCCGGCGTGCGGCCGATCATCCGCTTGGCGTCGTCGCCGACCGCGTGCACCTCGCCGGTGGTGGAATCGACCGCCACGACGGACGGCTCCGACACGAGGATTCCCTGTCCGCGCACGTAGACGAGCGTGTTGGCGGTGCCGAGGTCGATCGCCATGTCGCGGCTGCCGACCAGCCCGAGTGAAGAAAAGAGGCCCATCTGGATCGCCGCAGCGTACCGACCCGGTGCGCCCCTGCATGGCGGCTCGCTTGCACGGCGCGACCGGAGTGCGCCGCAGACGGTCATGGTATTCAACTGAGAGTGGCGTGGCGCGTTCTCAAACTCGCAGTCAAGAAGTTCCGGGCGGACAACCTCACCGACTGGGCGGCGGCACTGACCTACTACGGGATTCTTGCGATCTTCCCGGCCCTGCTGGTGTTCGTCGCGGTGCTGGGAGTGATCGGAGAGTCCGCGACGGGACCGCTGCTCGACAACCTCGCCACGGTCGCCCCGGGCCCTGCGCAGGAGATCTTCACCAAGGCGATCGAGAACTTGAACCGCAGCCAGGGACAGGCGGGTGCGCTGCTGATCGTCGGTATCGCGACTGCATTGTGGTCGGCGTCGAGCTATGTCGGGGCGTTCATCCGGGCGTCGAACTCGATCCACGGGGTCGAGGAGGACCGCCCGTTCTGGAAGCTGCGGCCGGTCCAGATCGCGATCACCCTGTCAATGATCCTGATGGTCTCGATCGGCGCGATCGCGGTGGTCGTCAGCGGTCCGCTCGCCGAGCAGGTCGGGAGCGTGATCGGCCTCGGCGACGCCGCCGTGACGGCGTGGGACATCGCGAAGTGGCCCGTGCTCGTGCTGCTGGTCAGCCTCATGTTCTCGGTGCTGTACTGGGCCGCCCCCGACGTGGACCAAGCGGGGTTCCCGTGGCTCACCGCCGGCGGGATCCTCGCGGTCATCCTCTGGATCTCGGCCTCCGCCGCGTTCGCGTTCTACGTCTCGAACTTCGGCTCCTACAACCAGACCTACGGGACGCTCGGAGGAGTGATCGTGTTCCTCGTGTGGCTGTGGATCTCGAACGTCGCGGTGCTGCTCGGCGCGGAGTTGAACGCCGAGCTGAAGCCTAGGCGCTAGGCAGAGGCCGGGCCCGTTTCGGGATCCGCGGACGGCCTGCCCGTCGCCAGCGGCGTCGTGTCCTGCCGGTAGGCCCACCATTCCCGGATCACGATCTGGACCGACGCGGCGATCGGGATCGCCACGATCGCGCCGAGGACGCCCAGCAGCGTCGCCCCGAACAGAACCGAGACCAGCACCACGAACCCGTTCACGTTCACGGTGCGCTTTTGCACCTGGGGCTGAACCAGGTTGTTCTCGATCTGCTGGTAGACGATCGCCCAGATCGCCCACAGGATCGTGTCCGACGGAAAGTCCCCGCTGAACAGCGTCACGAGCCCGATCAGCACTGCCGCGATCGTGGCGCCGACCAGCGGCACCAGGGAGAACAGGCCCGCAACCAGGCCCAGCGGCGCGGCAAACCCCACGCCCAGGATGCTCAGCACGACGAACGTCGACACGCCGGCGATCAGCGCGACGATCAGGGCGCCCGCCACGTAGCCGCTGACAGCCCGCGAGAGGTGGTCGAGCAAGGGGTCGATGCGACGCGCCCGCTCGGCGGGCAGGAGCGTCAGCGCCCGGCGGCGCCATTCAGGCCCACCGCTCAGCATGAAGGCCGCCAGGACCATGATCGTCACGAAGGCAAAGACGCCGTTCACGATCCCGAAGCCGATGTCACGCAGGACGCTCGCGGCGCCACCCAGCTTCTCGGGCAGCTTGGCCGCCTCCTCGTCGAGCTTGTCGGTGATCTGGTAGTCGTTGTTGATCTCGCGCAGCCGGTCGTTCTTCTGCACGTACTCGCGCACGTCCTGAACGTACTGCGGAGCATTGTCAGCGAGATCGTTTGCCTCGTTCACGATCGGCGGCACGAGCAGCGCGGTCAGCAGCACCATCACGCCGAGCAGCGCCAGGTACACGAGCCCGATCGCGAAGCCGCGCTTCATGTACCGGTTCAGGTAGTTCACCGGCGTGGCCAGTGCGACGGCCAGGAACATCGCGATGAACAGCCACGTGAGCGGCCTGCGCAGGAGGTAGATCAGGTACAGGCACGCGATCACCGCGACCACGACCAGCACGACCTTCACGACGGTCCTGACAGGGGCGTCCGCCATAACGGGGCGCACCGTACGAAACGCGTCGGACCCGAGGACCGCCCTCGACGCCATACTGCGGCTCAGGATGATCGTCGACTGCGCGATCTACGAGCATGGTCGGCGCCAGGCCGGCCAGATCTCCCTCGGCGATGCGTCCAACGCGTGCCGGCGCGACGGCGCGTTCGTGTGGCTGGGGCTCTACGAGCCCACCGACGAGGAGTTCGATTCGGTCAGCGCGGAGTTCGGCCTGCATCCGCTCGCGGTCGAGGACGCGGTCAAGGCCCACCAGCGCCCGAAGCTGGAGGTGTACGACCAGACCCTGCTGGTGGTGCTCAAGCCGGTCCGCTACATCGACCGCGAGGAGGTGGTCGAGACCGGCGAGATTGCGGTGTTCGTGAATCCGGAGTTCCTGATCTCGGTGCGCCACGGCAACCCCAGCCCACTGAAGGAGGTGCGCACCCGCCTCGAGCGCGACCCCGGGCTGGCCGCGCTCGGCCCGGGCGCGGTCCTGTATTCGATCGTGGACCGGATCGTCGACGACTACGAGCCGGTGGTCGAGGGCCTCACCGTCGACGTCCAGGAGGTCGAGGAGCAGGTCTTCTCTCCCGGCCGGCACAATCCGGCGGAGCGGATCTACTACCTGGAGCGGGAGGTGCTCGGCTTCCGGCGCGCCGTCGAGCCCCTGGTCCCGGCGGTGGAGCGCCTCGCAACCCGCTCGTTCACGGTCATCCAGCCGGACCTCCAGCCGTACTTCCGCGACGTGCACGACCACATGCTGCGCGTGAACGCCCAGGTGGACCAGTTCCGCGACCTGCTCTCCACCGCACTGGGCGCAAACCTGACGCAGATCAACGTGCGCCAGAACGAGGACATGCGCCGCATCACCGCCTGGGTGGCGATCGCCGCGGTGCCCACCGCCGTGGCCGGCATCTACGGCATGAACTTCGAAAACATGCCCGAGTTGCGCTGGGAGTTCGGGTACCCGCTCGTGCTCGGCCTGATCGCGACGATCTGCATCTTCCTGTACGTGCGGTTCCGCAAGGCCGGCTGGCTCTGAAGGCGCAGGTTTGAGCCGGGCTCCGGTGAGGAAACAACCACGACGCAGCGTGCGCGTCCGATCGCGCGCACGCTGCTCGCCTAATGCTGCTCGGGTGCGTTCGCCCTGCCGTGCTCGCTCTCGCGCTCGATGGCCGCATTCAGCTCCGCTCCGAACAGCAGTGCCACGTTCGTGAGCCACAGCCAGAACACGAGCACGATCGCGCTCGTGAAGGCTCCGTAGAGCGCGTTCACGTTCGGAAAGTTCGACAGGTAGAAGGAGAACCCGACCGAGGCCGCCAGCCAGAGCAGCACACCCACCACCGCGCCGGGCGTGATCCACTTGAACGAGCGGTGCCTCACGTCGGGTGTCACGTAATAGATCAGCGCGAAGATCAGCGTCGTGACCGCGAGCGCGCCGGGCCAGCGTACGATGCTCCAGACCTTCGCCGCGGTGGAGCCCAGCCCGATGAACCCGAACAGGTCGTCGGCAAAGCGGCCGCCGACGAAGACCATCACCAAAGTCGCGAGCACCAGCGCGCCCAGCACGAAGGTGAACGCCACGTCGATCGACTTGCGCCGCCAGAAGCTGCGCCCGTTGCTGGACCCGAACACGACGTTCAGCGCACGCCGGGCCGCCTCGAGCACCCCGGTCGTGCCGTAGAGGGCCACCACCACGCTCAGCACGACCGCCGTGGTGGCGGTGTCCTTTCTCCGGAACGCGGCGCGCAGGGAGTCGTCGATCGGAGCGACCGCCGACTGCGGCACGACGTCGCGCAGGTAGCCCAGGATCGCGTTGTAGGTGCTCGGGTACTGCCCGATCAGCGCCAGCAGCGAGATGCCCAGCAGCACGGCGGGGAACAGGGACATCAGCGCGTAGTAGGTGAGTGCCGCGGCGTGCTGGGTCATCTGGTCGTCGTAGAACGACTTCAGCGTGCGCCAGAGAACCCGGCGAGTCCGGCGATTCCCGGAGCTCACCGGCAGGGGTTCAGCGGCCGCGCCCATGGCGGTCCTTTCGGCAGGCGTCCCGGCCACCCTGCCCTCGGCGCGGAGGTGGGCTACAGCGATGCGTGCGGCAGGGGGACCGGCTCACGCGAGCCGAGCAGCTCGGTAATCGCCTCGCTGGGCCGCGGGCGTGCGAAGTAGCCACCCTGGCCGATGTCGCATCCGAGCTCCCGCAGCGACTCGAGTTGGCTCTTCGTCTCGATCCCGTCCGCGATCGTCCTCAGCCCGATGCTTTGAGCGAGGGTCGTGATCGCTGTCACGATCGCAACGTCCTCGGGATCCGATTCGAGACCGGAGACGAAGGAACGGTCGATCTTCAGCGCGTCCAGCGAGAAGCGCTTGAGGGATCCCAGCGCTGAGTTGCCCGTGCCGAACTCGTGGAGCGCAAGCGCCACACCCAACCGGTGCAGGGCGGACATCGCGCCTGCGGCGTCGCCTACGGCCATGCTCTCCGTGATCGCCAGGCACAGCATGGCGGGATCGGTGCGCGTCTCGGTCAGCGCGCGCTCCACGCGGCCGACCAGGTCGGGGTCGCGATGCTCGCGCCCCGCGAGGCTGACCGTCACCGGTAGCCGGCGGCCGCTGCGCACGAACCACGCGCGCGCCTGCAGACAGGCCTGACGCACCGCCCACTCGCCGATGCGCGCGATCAACCCGTTCTCCTCGGCGAGCCAGAGGAATTCCGACGGCTCGATGACTCCACGCGCGGGGTGGTCCCAGCGGATGCTGGAGTCGAGGCCCACGATCTCTCCGCTGTGCAGGTCGATCTGTGGTTGGTAGAGGAGCCTGAACTCGCGCTCCTCGATCGCCCGTTCGAGGTCGGACTGGATCCGCGCGCGGGCCCGCGTGCGGCTGCGCATCCGCTCGTCGAACACCTCGTAGGCGAGGCCCGCGCGCCTGGCGCGCTGCATCGCCTCGCCGGCGTTGCGGATCAGCTCGGCCCCACGTTGCTCGCGGCCATTGCTGACCACGACGCCCAGGTTGGAAGTCACGTGCAACTCGTGATGCTCGATCCGCAACGGCGCCGCGATCACTCGCTGGAGGCGCTCGGCGATCGCGATCACGTGCTGCTCGTCGGCAACGTCCTCACACAGAACGACGAACGCCTCCCCACCGAAACGGGCCGGCGTGTCGCTGCCGCGCAGGCCGTCGGCGAGCCGGCCGGCAAGGGCGACCATCAGCTTGTCGCCGACATCGTGCCCGTGCGCGGCGGTGATCGCCTCGAAGCCGTCGAGGCCGAGCAACATGATCCCGATCAGGCTCTCGTGGCGCTTCGCGCGAGCGACTGCGTGCTTGAGGCGATCCTCGAACAGGGTGCGGTACGGCAGGCCGGTGAGGGGATCGTGCAGGGCCTTGCGGGCGGTCTGCATCTCGAGCGCCTTGCGCTCGACGGAGTAGCGGATCGAGCGGCCGATCGCCTCCCCGTCGACCCGGCCCTTGACCAGGTAGTCCTGCGCCCCTTCCTGGACGGCCCTCACCGCGAGCAGCTCGTTCTGGAGCCCGCTGAGGATCACGATCGGCACGTCGGGAGCGGCGGCCCGCAGTTGCATCAGCGCCTCGAGGTGAGCGGCATCCGGGAGCGACAGGTCGAGCAGCACACAGCCGGGACCGGCCCCCATCACATGTCGGCGCGCATCCGCGAGGTGCTCCACATGAGTGACGCGGAAGGCGCTCCCGGTCGCCTCTGCCAGCAGCTCGACCACCAGGCGGGCGTCGCCGGGGTTGTCCTCGACCAGCAGGACGGGAAAGCCGTTCGCCTGCGATCCGGTTGTGACGCTCATGGCGGCCCTAACTCGAGGGCAGGCGCGCTGTCGCGAGCCAGAAGTCTTCAATCGAGCGCACGACCGCGATGTACTCGTCCAGGTCGAGCGGCTTCGTGATGAAGCAGTTCGCCCGCAGCTCGTAGGCGCGCATGATGTCGCTCTGGGCCGCAGACGTGGTCAGCACGATCACGGGGATGCGACACAGTGCGCGGTCGGACTTGAGCTCCTCCAGGACCTCGCGTCCGTCCTTGCGCGGCAGGTTCAGATCGAGCAGCACGAGCTTTGGCCGGGGCGCGGACTCGTAGATGCCCTCTCTGCGCAGGAACGCCAGCGCCTGCTCGCCGTCGCTGACGACGTTCAGATGGGTGGAGAGCCGGCCGCCCTCGAACACTTCACGCGTGAGCCTCACATCCGCCGGGTTGTCCTCGACGAGCAGGATCTCCAGCGTGCCGTCGATTCCGTTCGCGTTCAGCGCCAGGTCACGTGTGTAGGGGCCCGTCTCGGGGGCGACGGCGTCAAGCGCCTCGGATGAGACCATCATGTTGCCCTCCTGTAGCACTCTGAATCCCACGTTCCGATCCTCCGCGCACAGATCGTTGGTTGCCGATGGACGCTCCGTTAGTTGTCGAGAGCGCTCCCCCAGGCTGCGATCGGACATGCGTCCAGAGCCGGGCCGTCGGGCCGCCGGGCTCTAGCGGTCGGGGATCGTGAAGCAGAAGCGGCTGCCTCCGTGCTCGCTGCGCTCGACCCAGATGCGGCCCTGGTGGCGCTCCACGATGCGCTTGCAGATCGACAGGCCGACCCCGCTGCCCGCGTACCTGTCGCGCGTGTGCAGCCGCTTGAAGACCGTGAAGATGCGCTTTGCGTGGCGCGGGTCGACCCCGATCCCGTTGTCGGCCACGCTGAAGCGCCATGCCGTGTCCCCCTCCTCGCGCCGCGCGGCCACCTCGACGCGGGGCGGGTCGGTGTCCCTGAACTTGATGCCGTTGCCGATCAGGTTCTGGAAGAGCTGGCGCAGCTGGCCCTCGTCGCCGCGGACGGTGGGCAGGTCTCCCACGATCACCGTGGCCCCGGACTCGGCGACGGTCATCTGCATGCCCGCCAGCGTGTCGCGGACGAGCTCCCCGCAGTCGACGGGGGCGGTGCGGTACTCCTCGGTGCCGGCCCGCGAGTAGGCGAGCAGGTCGTCGATCAGGCGCTGCATGCGGTTCACGCCGTCCACGGCGAAGCCGATGAACTCGTCTGCATCGGAGTCGAGCCTCCCGCCGTAGCGGCGCGCCAGGAGCTGCACGTAGCTCGAGACCATGCGCAGCGGCTCGGAGAGGTCGTGCGAGGCGACATGCGCGAACTCCTGGAGATCGGAGTTCGAGCGCTCCAGCTCGGTCGCGCGCTGCTCGAGCTCCGCGGCGACGCTCGCGAGGCGATCCTCGCTGTGCTTGCGCCGGGTGATGTCCTGCACCTGCGCGATCCCGTACAGCAGACGGCCCGCCGAGTCGTGCACGGTGGACGCGTTGTACATCACCCACACGGTGCTCCCGTCCCCGCGCCGGAACCGCTTCTCCAGCTGATAGTTGGGGATCTCGCCGCTCAGCAGGCGCTCCAGCAGTGGCAGCTCCACGTCCAGGTCATCCGGGTGCGTGACCTGCTCGACCGACATCGACTCCAGCACGTCCGCGGCGCGCCCGATGATCACGCACAAGGAGTGATTGACCTGCAGCAGGCGCGCGCGGTCGCCGGCGCCTACTCCGAACAGCCCCATACCGATCGGAGCGTCCTCGAACGCGCGCCGGAAGGCTTCCTGCACCTCGCGCATCGCCTCCTCCGCGCGCTTGCGCTCCGTGCGGTCCCGGACGATCACGGACGCGCCCGTGATCGCGCGTCGCGCGTCGCGCATCGGGGACGCCGTGATCGACACCGGCACGACGCTGCCGTCCTTGCGGCGGTGATCGGTCTCGTGGTCCTGGAGCCGCCGGCCCGCGAGCGCCTCGGAGAGCAGCCGCGTGTCCTCGGCCGCGCGCTCGGCCGGCATCAGCAGCTCGAGGGTGCGGCCGACCAGCTCGTGGGCCTCGTAGCCGTACAGCTCGACCGCCCCCTGGTTCCACGCGGTGACCTCCCCGCCGGGTCCCGTTGCGATGATCGCGTCGTGCGACGCCTGCACGACGTCGGCCAGCCGGCGCAGGGTCTCCTCGGCACGCTTTCGCTCGGTGATGTCATGCAGGAAGGCGTTGAACGAATGCGTCCCGCCGGCCTGCACGGCGCTGATCGTGAACTCGACCGGGAACTCGTGGCCGTCGCGATGCCGCGCCTCCAGCTCGACCCGCCGGCCGATCAGCGCTCCCTTGCCCGTCGACACGAACTGCCGCAGCGCGCGGTCGTGGCTCGACCGGTGGCGCGGCGGGATGATGGTCGCCGCGAGGCTCCGCCCCAGCGCCTGTTGCTCGCTCCAGCCGAAGGTCGCCTCCGCCTGCGGGTTCCACGCGGTGATGCGGCCGGCGGCGTCCATCGAGACGAACGCGTCGTGCGCCGTGTCGATGATCCGGCGGAAGTGGCGCTCCGAGTCACGCAGCGTCTCCTCGGCACGCTTGCGCTGCGTGATGTCCGTCGCGATCGCGCACACCGCGTACGGTCGGCCGCTGGAGTCGAGCAGCGGGACCCTTGCCGACAAGTAGGTGTGCGGCCCGTCGGCCTGGTCGATCACCTCCTCCACCTCGAGCGGCACCTGCTCACGAATCACGTAGCGGTCGTTGGCGCGCATCGACGCTGCCACCTCGGGCGCGAACAGCTCGTCGTCAGTGCGACCCGTGACTCGCTCCCGGTTGACGTCGAAGAGAGCCTCGAAGCTACGGTTCACCAGCGTGTAGCGACCTTCCATGTCCTTCACGTAGATCACCGCCGCCGTGTTGTCGATGATCGCCTGGACGCGCTCGCTGCTCTCGACTAGCGCCGCCTCTGCGCGCGTGCGCGCCGTCACGTCCTGGACCTGCACGATCAGGTAGAGCGGTCGCCGGCGGGCATCGGGTACGAGCGAGACCGACACCATCGCCACGATCACCTCGCCGTCGGCACGCCGCAGTCGCTTCTCGACCTCGAAGTTCCGGACCTCCCCGGCCAGCATCCACGGCACGTAGCGAGCGTCCGACGAGTCCGGGTCCGACGCGTCGACGATGTGCTCGAAGGCGACGCCGACCAGCTCCGCGGGCGAGTAGCCGACGATCTCGCACAGCGCCCGGTTGACCCGCAGGAAGCAGCCGGCCCGGTCGCGCTCGATGCTGACCAGGGCCATCCCGATCGAAGCCTCCTCGAACGCCCCGCGGAAGCGCTCTTCGGCCTCGTGCATCGCCGCCTCGTCGCGCCGGCGCGTGGTGGCGTCGCGCAGGACCGCGGTCGTGCAGGTCTCACCGCCCCCCGGGTTCCACCGCGAGAAGGCAGCTTCGAGCAGGAACTCGGCGCGGGCGTCGTCGTGGCCGTGGCGCAACCCTGCGACCTCGTGCACGCGGCCGGGCCCGTCGCTGCCGCGGTCGGGAAGGCCGCGGGGCAGCACCTCGGTCACCGGCCGGCCCGTGAGCTCGGCGCGCGCCCGGCCGAAGATGCGCGACGCGGCCACGTTCGCGTATGCGATGTGGCCCCGCGGATCGACCGACAGGATCGCGTCCGCCGCGCTGTCTGCCACAGCGCGAAAGTGCGCCTCGGCGGCCCGCAGCGAGTGCTCCGCATGCTGTCGGCGGAAGAGGATCCCGAGCTGCGCGGCCGCCGCGCACAGCAGCGACACGAGGCGCTCGTCGCGCTCCCGCTGCTCGCGCGAGAAGAACTCCAACACCGCGACGATCTCGTCGCCCGCCGGCACGGGTATCGCCGTGGCCGCGGCGAGGCCCGCCTGCGCGGCAAACGGCCCGCGCTCGAACCTCCGATCCGATTGCACGTCTGCGATCCACACCGGGCGCGCCAACTCCCAGGCCTGGCCGGGCAGGCCGATGCCGGGGAGGAACGAGAGCGCCTCGGTCACCCGCCGGAAGGACTCGAGGCCCGGGACGCCCGCGTGCCATGCGGCACTGCACTCGAGCGCACTGCCGTCGGCCGTGCGGACCCAGGCCTGACCAAGTGCCCATCCCGTGTGCTCGCACACCCGGCGGAGCACGTCCGCGACGGCCAGCTCGGCGGACTGCGCCCGTGCGATCGACAGGGAGAGCTCCGGACCAAGCGCCGTCAGATCCGCGCGCAGGCTCGGCCCACCGGCCGCCGGGATGCCGGGCCGAGGCAGGGCAGGGTTGTGTTCGAGGGACCGGTGCGACACCGCGTCACGCTGTGAGGCTTCGGTTCTTGTGAGCCCCATTGGCTCATCGACACCCCGCAGCCCGGACTCAACCCAGCCCGGGCCCCGGCGAGATGCGCCCCCGGCGCGCTTCAACGGAGAGGGAGGGATTCGAACCCTCGAGGCAGGTTTCCCCGCCCACGCGATTTCCAGTCGCGCTCCTTAAGCCGCTCGGACACCTCTCCGGGTGCGCGCGAAGCCGCCCTCGTGGCGGCGCGGCTAGCGTAGCAACGGGGCGCCGCCGCGCCCGCCCACATCGCCGTGGTTGCGCAGGTGGTCGGCGCGCCGCCGCCGGAAGATCTCGCGCTGCACGAGCAGCGTGGCGACGCCGGCGATGCACAGGGCCGACAGGTTGATGCCGAGTTGCGCCACCGACCCCCCGAACGCGGACCAGTCGCCATAGGCACCCGACACCCCGATGTTGGCGGCCGCGGGGATCGTCGTGACCGAGATCAGCACGCCCGTCAGCGCCCCCGACTTCGCCGTTGTGAGCGACAGCGTCCCGGCGACCCCCGCGCAGAACGCCACGAAGAAGGAGAAGAAGTTCGGGCTCGAGATGATCACGGACAGGCCGTGGTCTTTTTCGGAGAAGCTGCCGGGCGTCAGTCCGGTCCAGTTGAACAAGAGGGATGCCACCAGCGCCGCGGCGATCCCCAGTGGGAACCCCGCGGCCAGGGCCAGCACGGAGCGGCGGGCGAGCGGCCACCGTCCCTGCGCCACAGCCACGCAGAAGCTCGCCAGCGGACCGAACTCCGGGCCCAGCACCATCGCCCCGATGATCAGGATCGGCGTGTCGAGGAAGATCCCCACAGCCGCGATCAAGGTCGCGAGCGTCATGAAGATCAGGTAGCTGGCGGTCAGCTCCGTGGACTCCGACGTGAGCTCCTCCACCTCCTCCCAGACGACCGCGTTCGCGGGTTCGCCCGGCGCCGCCCGCTCGGACCGGTCCGCCGCGCGAGACAGAACGGTGGCCGGGCGCTCCACGGCGATCGCGCCGTGCTCGGGAACTCCCAGCTCCTGGAGGTCGAGCAGCAGGATGCTCGCCGCTTCTCGTGCGACGTCGCACAGAACCACGTCGCCCGGCGGCCGTCGCGCGACGTCCGGGAGATGCACGATGTGCGACACGGCGGCCGACCGCTCGAGCACTTCGAGCACTTGGCTCGCCAGGTCCCGGGGAACGACGATTCGGAGATGGACCACGATCCCCGGAAGATATGAGCGCGACCGGAGGGGTCGCGCTCAGTCGAAAGGGAAACTGCCTGTGTCTGTTTGTCTAGAGCAGGATGATGATCAGGATGATGATCAGAACAAGGGTGCCCAAACCGATGTACATGTGCTCACCTCCTCTGGCGCTCCATACCCCGCACGGCGGCCGCGAAACGAACCACGTCAGCGGCGCAGGCGCGCCGTGTAGCTGCCTGGGGCGTGATCGCACTCGAACACGACCACGATGTTCCCGCGCACTCGGGTCCGGCTGGTGAAGCGGCCGGTCGCCTGAAAGATGACGACCCGCCTGCCACCTCGCCGGCGTGCGCGCTTGGTTGCCTTGAAAGCACCGTTCCGCACGCGGAAGCGGGCGCTCATCGCCCGCCGGCGGCGGTCGCCGCAGTAGCGCAGCGTCCCCTGCTTGCCGTCGCTGGAAACGCGGATCGAGACGGTGTGGCGCGCCTCGCCCAGCAGGGGCCGGCTCTTGCCCACGTAGTGACCGCCCTTGCGCGGGTTCGCAGCCCCCGCGAGCGCCGGAGCCGCGATCGCCAAGCACAGAACTGCCAGCGCGATCCTCTTCATGGGCCGAAACCCTAGACGCTCGCGACGCGCCGCGCGCGGGTTGCAAGGGAGCAGGCACCGCGACGCCGTGGCCCGAACGAATACGCTTGCGGGCGTGACGGCGTCACGAGCCAACGGCGATTCGCCTCCAGTGCACACCCGGATCGGCATTCTCGGCGCGGGGTTCGGCGGTCTCGGACTGGCCATCCGCCTGAAACAGGACGGCAACGACGACTTCGTCGTGTGGGAGCGCGATTCCGAGGTCGGCGGCACGTGGTGGGCGAACACGTATCCCGGGTGTCAGTGCGACATCCCGTCGCATCTCTATTCCTTCTCGTTCGCGCCCAACCCCGAATGGACGCGCACCTATCCGCTGCAGCCGGAGATCCGGGAGTACCTGCGCGATTGCGCAGATCGCTTCAGCGTGCGAGAGCACATCCGGTTCGGCTGCGACGTGACGGCCGCGGAGTGGGACGACGCCGCGAACCTCTGGCGGGTGCAGACCACGCAGGGCCCGTTCACCGTCGACGTCCTGCTTGCGGCGCCGGGCTTCCTGAGCGCGCCGGCCATACCGGACCTGCCCGGACTCGAGCGCTTCGAGGGCGCGACGTTCCACACCGCGCGGTGGAACCACGACCACGATCTGACCGGCCGCCGGGTCGCCGTGGTCGGCACCGGTGCATCGGCAATCCAGGCGGTCCCGAAGATCCAGCCGCGGGTCGAGCAGGTGACGCTGTTCCAGCGCACGCCGCCCTGGGTGGTACCCCACCGCGACCGGCCGATCACCGGGTTCGAGCGGCGTGCCTACCGGCGCTTCCCTGCCCTCCAGCGGATCGCGCGCGCCTTCGTGTACTGGAGCCGCGAACTGCTCGTCCCGGGCTTCGTGCGCCACCCACGATTCCTCAAGCTCCCGGAGCGGATCGCCAGACGCCACCTCGCCAAGCAGGTGGCCGATCCCGTGCTGCGCGCCAAGCTCACGCCGAGCTACTCGCTCGGATGCAAGCGCATACTGCCGTCCAACGAGTGGTACCCGGCGATCACGCAGCCGAACGTCGAGGTCGTCACCGAGGGGATCGCGGAGGTGGTGCCCAACGGCATCGTGGACCGCGAGGGCGTGCTGCACGAGGCCGACACGATCGCGTTCGCGACCGGCTTCCACGTGACGGACGCGCCCTTTGGCCGGATCATCCGCGGTCGCGGTGGAGAGCTGCTCGAGGACACCTGGCAGGGCAGCCCGCAGGCCTACCGCGGCACCGCGGTGGCCGGCTTCCCCAACCTCTTCATCATCACCGGGCCCAACACCGGGCTCGGGCACAACTCGCTCGTGTTCATGATCGAGGCCCAGCTCGACTACCTGATGGACGCGCTGCGCGCGATGGACGTCCGCGGGGCCACCCGGGTCGAGGTCCGCCGCGACGCCCAGGACTCCTACAACGCGAAGTTGCAGAGCCGCATGGGCCGCACCGTCTGGAACACGGGTGGCTGCGCGAGCTGGTACCTCGACGCGAACGGGATGAACACCACGCTGTACCCCGACTACACGTGGCGCTTCCGCCGCGAGACGCGGCGCTTCGACGTGGCCGCGTACGAGCTGAGCGCACCGGCGAAGTCGGGCGCCGGCACGCCCGAGCCGGTCGCGGCCTGATGCGGCGCGCCGGAACCTCGGCGATCACAAGGCGGAGGGGGAGTGATTCGAACCCTCGAACAGGCGACGAACCTGGTTCATCGCGGCGCCGCCCCGGAGCGCCGGATGGTCAGGCCTATCACGGGACGAAGATGCCTTGCGTCATCAACAGTGTGTTCGGCGTCGTGTCCGCCTGGCCGTCGGGGCCGCCGTCGAACACGCGAACCTGGTCCATCTGCCAGATCGTGCGTCGACCCTCGTGCAGCGACCCCGGCACATCGCGTGCGTGCGGCCGAAGGACGCGACTCCCCTGTCCGAAGTAGCGAGCCGCAAGAGAACATTGCCGGTTGACGGCGGCTGTCCACTCGTAGATAGTCCGCAAATGTTACGGAGGACTGGTGCGGTGGCGGCGATCACGCTCGTCACGCTTGCCGCGGCGCCCGGAAGTGCGCAGGCGGTCGACATGACGCTCAAGGGCCGCTTCACCTGCAACGACGGCCGGCCGCTGGCGGACATGCGGGTCGAGCTCATGCACACCAAGACCCGCCTGCTGCCAGAGATCTGGCCCAACCAGACGGTCAGCGCAGCGGGCCGCACCGGGCCCAACGGCGAGTGGGAGTGGCGGGTCAGGGGCGGTGAGACGAACTGGCGCGTGCGCGCGGTGCTCGTCAACAACGACGTGGGGGTCAAGGACTTCCCCACGACCTGGCATCACTACCACGACACACTACGAACCCAGAACAACCGCCCGCTGGCCGACTACGGGACACAGGTGGTCCCAGGAGCCGAGTGCCGCCTGTGGGCGGCGTTCAAGGCGGCCGCCGACAACTACCGGGCGAACACCGGCACGTCGAACCCGGCCGGGACGGTCACGGTGCTCGACAATGCGCCGACCTCCGGCGTGCCCTTCACGCCCTACACCGACGTGTTCTGGCCGGGGAACTACGCGCCGATACGGAACATCGGAACGACCGCCGCCCCGGTGATGCGCTCCGTCGCGCAACACGAGTTCGCACATTCGTTCCGCCATCAGCTCGACGGGAACAAGGCGCACTTCGCCTACGACAGCGCCCGCTTCTGGTACCTGCGGTCGCATTCTTCGACGTCGTGCTCTTCGACGAACCACGGGTTCGCCTTCAACGAAGGCTGGGCCGAGTACTGGGCCGACGAGGTGCGCCCAACCCCGTGCTCCAACTCGCAGGACTTCAGCATCGAGCGCAACGTGGCGTTCGAGCTCAAGCGCCTGCAATCCGCCTGCGTCGGTGTGACTCCCGGACGGATGGTCCAGGTCCTGGCCCAGAACCGTGGCCGGATCCACTCGATGTCCGACTTCAGCAACGCGCTCGGGTGTGTGACGCCCAAACCGATCAAGTCGACCGGCAAGGCGAAGCGTCCGGCGAGCGCGGTGTCAGCGCTGGTCGCGCCGCGCGTGAAGGCGGGGAAGATTCTGCTCCTCGACATCAGCCGGCTCATCTCGACAGCTCGCTCATCGGTGTCGAAGGCGAGTGGCTTTGCGGAGCGGGCGCTGCTCCGCGCCCGGATCGACCAAGCGCGGGCGCTGCGCTCGACGCTGTCCTATCTCCGCAGCCGGGCCGAGCAGCGGCGGATCGCGCGCCTGTCCGATAAGCGACAGGTGGCCCTGCTTGCGACGAAGCAACGCGAGTACATGAGGGACGTGCGATCGATCTCGGCCGACGCTCTGCGTTCGATCGCCAACCGTCTACGGCGCAACGGTGACCGTAGCGGCGCGCGAATCATGAAGCGCGCCGGGGCCGGGGCGGCCGCCGGCCGGCTCGACGTGCTGGAGGTGGCCGGGC
Organism: uncultured Solirubrobacterales bacterium; assembly: GCA_963816975.1. Classification (GTDB taxonomy): domain Bacteria; phylum Actinomycetota; class Thermoleophilia; order Solirubrobacterales; family JBBDJG01; genus DASRIA01. The sequence goes on from CAWFMD010000006.1 coordinate 106,730, forward strand.
TACCGCTGGGCGCGCCGGTTCAGGGCAAGCAGACCCCTCCGTCGAGCACTCCCGTTCCGGTGCCGGGCCCGACGCCTCCGCCCCTCCCCGTCGGCCCCAAGCCGGATCTGGTCGTGCCCCTCATCGTTTCGCTGTCCTACGACCCGGGGTTCGGCACGTGCACCGTGCGTTACCGGCGCGGCAACATCGGGACGGTCGCTGCCGGCGCATCGACCACGAGGGTGCAGCTGGAGTCGCCGGACCTGCCGACCGTGACGTACACGAACCCGGCCGTGCCGCTGAATCCGAGTCCCATCGACGGCACCCAGGAGCAGATCGTGATCCCGGGCATCAACTGCGATCCCGACGTGTACGTGATAACGGCCACGGTGACCGCCGACTCCGCGAACGTCGTGGACGAGTCCAACGAGGGCAATAACTCGCTGAGTCGGTTGTTCGGGCCTGCTCCCCCTTAGGAGCAGGAGCGGGAACCAGCTTCGGGAGCCAGGTTCCCGCTCCATAGAGCGGAGGGGGAGAGATTCGAACTCTCGGTGCGCTTGCGCGCACAACGGTTTTCGAGACCGCCCCGTTCAACCGCTCCGGCACCCCTCCGGGGACGTACCGCGGGAACCTTAGCGGCGCCGGTCAACGCATCCCGCGCGCCAGCGTCTTCTCGAGGTCCTCGTACACGCGGTCCAGATCGAACCCGCCGGGGTCGAGCAGCCACTGGTAGGCGATGCCGCCCAGCGCACCCGTGATGAAGATCACCACCGCTTCCGGGTGGACGTCGTCGCGCAGCTCGCCGGCGTCGATCGCCTGGCGGATCCAGTCCACCGTCATTGCCCGCAGGTTGACGTGCAGCCGCGCCAGCTCCTGCGCCAGCTCGGGCCGCGGGCCCAGCGCCTCGAAGACCAGGATGTAGAAGAGCCGCAGGGCCGCGGTCCGCTCCACCAGGAACCGCCGATGGGCGGCCAGCGCCCGGCGCATCGCCTCGACCCCCGTGGCGTCGCCCACGGCCGGCACCAGGACCTCCGTTTCCCACGACCCGAAGGCGCGCTCGACGACTGCCCACAGCAGTCCCTCCTTCGACTCGAAGTGCCAGAAGATCGAGCCGCGGCTGACGCCCGCGCGCGCGCCGATCGCCTGCACCGAGGTCTCGCGATAGCCGCGCTCGGCGAACAGCACCGTGGCGGCCTCGATCAAAGCGTTCTTGGAACGGGCCGACTGCTCCTGCTTGACGGTTGGCGCGGTGCTCATCCTCCCAAGCCTAGCCGGGTATGCTGATCGATCAGCATAGAGCGGCGGGCGCCCCCGCCGGCGAGTGAGGAGGAGCACGATGGCAGAGGTTTCCAAGGCGGCGCTGATCACGGGTTGCTCGACCGGCATCGGGCGGGCGACCGCCGAGCGCCTGGCGGCCGGGGGCTGGACGGTCTACGCGACCGCGCGGCGACCCGAGTCGATCGACGACCTGAAGGACAAAGGGTGCAGGACGCTGGCGCTCGACGTGACCGACGAGACCTCGATGCGCGCGGCGGTCGGCCACGTGGAGGAGGCGGAGGGCGCGGTCGGGGTGCTCGTCAACAACGCGGGCTACAGCCAGAGCGGCGCGGTCGAGAGCGTGCACCTCGACGACGTGCGCGCGCAGTTCGAGACGAACGTGTTCGGGCTGGTGCGCATGTGCCAACTGGCGCTGCCGGGGATGCGCGGCCAGGGCTGGGGCAAGATCGTCAACGTCAGCTCGATGGGCGGCAAGATGACGTTCCCCGGGGGAGGCATCTACCACGCCACCAAGCACGCCGTCGAGGCGCTCAGCGACGCGCTGCGATTCGAGGTGCGTGGGTTCGGGGTCGACGTGATCGTGATCGAGCCGGGCCTGATCCGCACCCAGTTCGGCGAGGCGGCGGTCAACAGCATCCAGCGCGGGACGAGCGCCGACGGGCCGTACAGCGAGTTCAACGCGGCCGTCGCCGAGGCGACCGCCGGCGTGTACGACGGCCCGCTCGCGAAGCTCGGGGGCGGCCCGGACACGGTCGCGCGCAAGATCGAGAAGGCGATCTCGCGGCGGCGCCCACGGACGCGCTATCCCGTGACGCCGTCCGCGCGCATGATCATGGGCATCCACAGCGTGCTGCCCGACCGCGGCTGGGACGCGTTCAACGCGAGCAACTTCCCGCGCCCGAAGCCGTGACCTCGGTCGCGATCGTCGGCGCCGGCTTCGGCGGCATCGGCACCGCGATCTCGCTGCGGCGGGCGGGCATCGACGACATCACCGTGCTGGAGCGCGGCGAGCGGGTGGGCGGCGTCTGGGACAGGAACACCTATCCCGGCGCGGCCTGCGACGTTCCCAGCCATCTGTACTCGTACTCGTTCGCGCGCAATCCCGGCTGGGGCCGGCGGTTCGCGCGCCAGCCGGAGATTCAGCACTACGTCGAGGACGTGGCGCGCCGCCACGGCGTGCTCGACCGGGTCCGGCTCGGTACCGACGTGACGTCCGCGACGTGGGACGCCGGCGCGGCGCGGTGGCGGCTGGAGACCTCACGCGGGCCGGTCACAGCCGAGGTGCTCGTGTGCGCCTGCGGCCAGCTCACGCGGCCCGCCGTTCCGGACCTGCCCGGCCTCGAGCGCTTCGCCGGTCCCGCCTTCCACTCGTCGCAGTGGCACCACGACGTGGACCTGCGCGGGCTGCGCGTGGGCGCGCTGGGCAGCGGCGCGAGCGCGATCCAGTTCGTGCCCGCGATCCAGCCGCTGGTGCGCGCCCTGACGGTCGTGCAGCGCACGCCGCCCTGGATCCTGCCCAAGCCCGACCGCGCGTACCGCGCGTTCGACACGAGGCTGTTCGAGCGCTTCCCGCCCGCGCAGCTGGCCGGCCGCTTCGGCTTCTGGGCGTTCCTGGAGGCCGGCATCGCGGGGTTCGTCGGCCACGACGCGGCGATGCGCCCGCTGGCCGCGATCTCGCGCGCCCACCTGCGCCGCCAGGTGCGCGACCCGGAGCTGCGCCGCAAGCTCACCCCGGCCTACCGGATGGGATGCAAGCGGGTGCTGCTCAGCAGCGACTGGTACCCCGCGCTCACCCAGCCCAACGTCGAGGTCGTCACGGACGGCGTGTCACGAGGTCACGGAGACGGGGATCGTGCTGGGCGATGGGCGCGCGGTCGAGCTGGATGCGCTGGTCTTCGGCACGGGCTTTCGCACGCGCGAGTTCGTCGCGCCGATGCGCATCGCGGGCCGCGCCGGCCGCACCCTCGACGAGACCTGGGGCCAGGTGCCGCACGCGTGGCACGGTCTCGCCGTCCCGCAGTTCCCGAACCTGTTCCTGATCTACGGGCCCAACACGTTCGGGGGATCGGGCTCGGCGATCTACATGATCGAGAGCCAGATGCGCCACGTCGTGTCCGCCGTCGGCGAGCTGCGCCGCACCGGCGCCCGCGCGATCGAGGTGCGCGCGGATGCCCACGACGCCTTCATGGCCGAGCTGCACGAGCGCCAGCGGCGCACGGTCTGGGCGACCGGCGGCTGTTCCAGCTGGTACGTCGACGAGCAGGGACGCGACCCGACCAACTGGCCGGGCTACACGCTCGAGTACCGGCGCCGGGTCGCGCAGGTCTCGCCCGACGTCTACTCGCTGGAGCATGCGCCCCAGCCGGTCGCGGCCTAGCGGCGGGAGCCGAAGAAGCTCGTCAGCAGCCCGGCGCACTCGGCGGCGAGCAGGCCGCCGGCCACCTCGGGCTGCCAGTTCAGGCGCGGCTCGCCGAGCACGTTCAGCACACTGCCGGCGGCCCCCGCCTTGGGATCGGCGGCCCCGTACACGACGCGCGGCACGCGCGCCCACACGATCGCTCCCGCGCACATCGCGCACGGCTCGATCGTCACGTACAGGACCGAGTCCGGCAGGCGCCAGCCGCCGAGCTTCTGCCCGGCCTCGCGCAGCACGAGCAGCTCGGCGTGCGCGGTCGGGTCGTTCCGCAGCTCGCGCTCGTTGCAGGCCGCCGCGAGCACCTCTCCCTCCCTCACCATCACCGCGCCGATCGGCACGTCGTCGTGCCCGGGCGCGCGCTCGGCCTCGCGCAGCGCGAGTCGCATGTAGTACTCGTCGCGGGGGAAGAAGCGGTCCATGGTCTGGTGACGGGCGACTACAGCACGGTCCTGCGGCCGGCCACCTGGCCCGCGGCGCGCAGCGGCAGCAGCAGGCCGAATCGATCGGCGACCCGCACACCGGAGGTCATCACGTCGAAGGACCGGCTGCGGGACGTGGCCAGGCGATCGTCCTCGATCAGCTCCTGGTACCAGTCGACCGTGCGCTTCAGCGTCTCGCTCGCGGGTCGCGGCCGGTAGCCCAACTGGCGCCGCGCCTTGGCGGACGAATAGCGCCAGTCCGGCGCCATCAGGCGGATTCCCTCGAGCATCCCGAACGGGACCCCGGCGCGCTTCAGCGCGTCCGCGACGCCCGCGATCTCCGGCGGGAGCACGAGCAGCGGATGCCGCACTCCCGAGATGCGCGCGACGCGCTCGATCACCTCGCACCAGCGCAGGTTCTCGCCTCCCAGGATGTAGCGCTCGCCCGGGCGGCCGCGCGCGGCCGCGAGCAGATGCCCGGCGGCCACGTCCTCGACGTCGACGACGTTCGTGTATGCGTCGACGATCGCCGGCAGCCGGCCGCGCAGGTAGTTCGCCACGATCCGGGTGGAGGTCTCCCCCGGGCGCATGCGGTTCAGCGCGGGGCCCAGGACGTACGACGGACATGCCGCGACGACGTCGACTCCCAGGCGGCCGCCGGCGGCGAAGGCCGCGCGCTCGCCCTCGTACTTCGAGTCGGTGTAGAGCAGCCCGGTGCCGCGCGGCGGGTAGGGATTGCGCTCCGTGGCGGCCCGATCGCCGGTGGCCGGCCCGATCGAGGCCACGCTCGAAGTGATCAGGACGCGCGGAACTCCACACTCGGCGGCCGTTTCGACTGCGATCCGCGGGCCCACGGCGTTCACGCGCCAGACCTCGCGCCGCGGGCGGGAAGCCACCATGCCGGCGGTGTGGAAGAGCACGTCGCAGCCCGCCAGGGCCCGGCGCAGCGAGCGGCGGTCGAGCACGTCGGCATCGACGACCTCGACGTCGCGGCCCCCCAGCGCTGCGACCCGGCGCCGGTCACGGACGGTGACCCGCACCGCGTCTCCGCGCTCCACCAGGCGGGCCGCCACGTGGGCGCCGAGGAACCCGGTCGCGCCCGTCACGCAGACCTTCATCGCCTCGCTCCGGCGCCGGGAGCGCGGCCCGCGGGGATGCCGGGAGCACGTGCCGCGGCGATATCTATGGCACATGCACCCTCACTCACCGATACTTCTCCTTCTGGCTGGCGTTTTCTTGACCAGAGTCGGCCTGTACCATCGAAGCGTCCCCGGGAATCGTGTCTGAATCCAGATATTTTGGACTTCTGACGGCCATTGCGGCCGTCTTCGCATGCCTGGCTGCAGCGACCCCTGCGCCGGCGACGCCGCACGTGCCCGGCGAGGTGGTGGTCAAGTATCGCGCGGGGGCGACCGACGCGGCGCGGTCGGCGGCCCGGGCCGCCGCCGGCGTGGACTCCCCGGTGGCGGTCGACCCCCGCACCGAGCTGGTGAGGGCCGGCGGGAACTCGGTCCGGGCGGCCGCCGCCGCGCTCGAGCGTGAGGCCGTCGTCGTACATGCCGTGCCCAACTACGTCGCCACCGCCACCGCGTTCGCGCCCAATGACCCCGGCAAGGCGGGGCCCGGCGGGTGGTCCGCGCTCCAGTGGAACTTCGCGGGCCCGTTCGGGATCAACGTCGGCGGGGCGTGGGACAACGCGATCGCCGCCGGCCGCGGCGGCGGGGCCGGAGTGACCGTTGCGGTGCTCGACACCGGGGTGGCGTACCGCACGTCGCCCGATCGCCGTTACCGGCTGGCTCCCGACCTCGATCGCGGCCGCTTCGTGCGCGGCTACGACTTCGTGCGCAACAACAAGCTCCCCTACGACCGCAACGGGCATGGAACGTTCGTGGCCGGGGTGATCGCGCAGAGCACGAACAACGGAGTCGGGCTGACCGGCGTCGCCTACCGCTCCCGGATCATGCCCGTGCGCGTGTTGGACTACGAGGGCAAGGGCGACGTCGCCACGATCGCGCGCGGTATCCGGCTCGCCGTGCGCCGCGGTGCGCACGTGATCAACATGAGCTTCGAGTTCGACATCGGGCTCAGGTCGTCGGAGATCCCCGACGTGCTGTCGGCCGTGCGCTACGCCCATCGCAAGCGCGTCGTGATGGTCGCCGCCGCAGGCAACACCGAGGAGACCCGCATCGCCTACCCCGCCCGCGCCCGCCACGTGATCGCTGTCGGAGCGACGACGGAGCACGGCTGCGTGGCGGACTACTCCAACTCCGGGACCGGGCTCGACCTGGTCGCGCCCGGCGGCGGTGCGGACGCGTTCATCGACACCGACGCAAACTGCAAGCCGCTGGAGGACCCGGGCCGCGACATCTACCAGTACACCTTCCGCGGCACGAACCCGCGCAAGTTCGGGCTGCCCGGCGGATACGAGGGGACTTCGATGGCAGTGCCGCACGTGAGCGGCACGATCGCGCTGCTGCTCGGCGCACGCACTCTCGGTGAGCGCCCGGCGCCGGCGGTCATCGCCAATCGGCTGGAGTCCACCGCGCGGGACCTCGGTCAACCGGGCTACGACCAGCTCTACGGCTGGGGCCTGCTGAACGCGGCGGCCGCGACCGCGCCGCTCGCCCCTGCGCCGGCGCCGTAGCCACAGCTGACGCGCGACCGGCTACGTCGTGCGAACGATCAGCACCGAGCTCGGAGCGTGGTGCGAGACCTTGTTGGGGACGCTGCCCAGCAGGAACCGCTTGGCCCCCGTCATACCCTTGTTGCCGACCACGATCAGGTCGGCGCCCTCCTCCTCGGCCACGTCGAGGATCGCGTCGGCGGGCTCGCCCTGGCGGGCGAACGTGCGCACCTTTACGCCGGCGGCCTCGACCTCCTTCGCCGCCTCGGCGAGCGTCGCGTCGACGTCCTCCGCGGGACCAACCGTGTGCTCGATGTCGGAGGGCACCTCGAGGCGCTCCTCGCGCAGGCGCGAGGCGGGCACCGGGTCGTACGCGCTCACGATGTCGAGCGAGGCCCCGGTCTTCTTCGCCAGCTCGGTCGCCTCCCGCACCGCATGCCTGGCGGTCTCAGAGCCATCCGTCCCCACCACGATCCGAGAGAACATTCTCCCCTCCTCCGAGGAATAGTGAAAAAGCGGGCCGATCATAAGTGTTCTGTGCTTCTCGCGGCAGGACCGCGGCACTCATGAAAACCACCGGCCGCCGTCCCGCTACCCTTCGAACCCGGCCATGGACCGACCGCCGATGCCTCCATTCTGGATCGCCGTGCAGATCCTGATCATCATCTGCGTCCTGATCTCGGCGGTGATCGTGATCGTCAAGCTGTGACCGCGGCGCAACCGACCGCCGAGCCCGAGCGCGACTACGGGCCTTCCCTCCCGCAGCTAGTGCAGCCATGGCTGCAGAGGCGCTCGCGTCCGCAGCGCGTCGCGCTCGGCGTCGCTGTGCTGTTGCTGCTCGCCGGCATCGCTGCGCTCGTAGTCCGCAGCGAGGCCGCGGTCAAGAGCTATCAGCAGACCGCGGCCGACGCCCGCGCGCGCGGCCTCAACCCGATCGAGTTCGGCTTCGACCACTCGAGCCGTCTGCAGCTGTCGAAGCCGCCGGGCGCGTACGTGCGGGCGGAACGGCGCAGGGACGGAGAGCTGGTGGCGAGCCTCACCGTCTCGCCGTTCAGGATGGAGCGCCGCGCAGGGTTCATCGCGGGATACCTGCCGCTGGTCGCGACGGACCTGCAACGCGATGCCGCGCGGCGCTACGACCGCTTCCGGCTCCAATTCGAGGGCCGCGCGCGGGTGAACGAGGTCGAGGGCTACCAGTTCGCCTTCACCGCGCGCCTCGCGCGCGCCGGTGGAGGGGAGCCGCGACAGCTGTTCGGCCGGATCGTGGTGTTGCCCGAGCCCTACGACTACAACGAGCCCAACAAGGAGCATCCCCCGGGCCAGAACCCCACCCGCGGACTGCTGATCACGATGCTGGCGACCACTCTGGACGAGCCGGACTCGCCCACGCGGGTCGGCGACGAGGGGATCCTGCAGAAGCCGTTTCGCAGCTTCCGGTTCGGAAGCTCCTAGGGAACCGCTGCGGTGCTGCCGGTCGCGCCGGTCGACCCCGTGGGCGCATGCTGCTTGACGGGAGGCGCCGTTTGTGGCGGAGCCGCTCCGCCGGTGTCGGGCGCGGGGCCGGCGCTGCCGTTGACGGCGGCGGGCTCCTGCGCGGGTGCGGGCTGGTCACCGCCGGCATCGGTCGGCAGCGTCGCCGGCGCGCCGCTGTCGACCGGGGCCGCAGGGTCGGCGGCCGCGGCCTCGGCCGGCTTCGCCGTGGCAGCCTGCTGAGCGGGCTCGGTGAGCTCCGCGGGCGCGCCCTGGAGCGAGGCGCCGCCGGTGGGATTCACCGGGGGCGCGGCCTGGTGCACCTGCGCCGGAGCCGCAATGGCGGGCTTCGCAGGCTCCGGGGCGGCGACGCGCTTGGCCTCGACCGCGCCGCCGGCGATCGCGGCCGTGACGGCCACTCCGGCCACTGCCTTCGTGGCGACGGCGCCGAGGCCGAGACCGCCCGCGGAGGCGATGCCGCCGGCCGCGGCGCCGCCCGCAGCCGCGCCGCCCGCGGCGCGCCACCGGCGGCTGCGGTGCCCGCTGCGCCGGTGGCCGCGCTCATCGCGGTCGTCGCGCCGGCCGCCGTGCCGCCTGCTGCGGCCGCGCCGCCTCCGCCGCCGCCCGCGAGCGCGGCGCCACCGAGCTTCGCCAGCGCCAGCTTCTTCAGGATCAGCAGTGGCCCGATGGGGAGCGCCAACGCCATCGCCGCGGTGGTCTTGCGCAGCTGGGCGCGGAACTCGCGGCATTCCTCGCACTCGCGCACGTGCCGGCGCAGCGCGGGCGAGGCCTTCTTCAGCCCCTCCGCGATCTCGGCCAGCTCGCGGCGCACGTCGTCGCAGCTGAGCTGGCGTGCCTCGGCGGCCTCGGCCAGAGACATGCGGGCGCGCACGAGCAGCGACTTGACGCTCGGGATGGTGGTCTCCATCGCCTCGGCGATCTGGTCGTACGAGAGCGCGTCGATCTCGCGCAGCAGCAGCGCGGTGCGCTGCGACTCCGCAAGCTTCAGGACATCCTCGAGCAGGTGCCGCACGTCCGCGCGGCGGTGCACGACGTCCGCGGCGGTGCGGCCGTGGGCGGCGACGTGCTCGTCCATCGTGTCGCTCGCGTCCGCGGTCGGTCGGCGCAGGTGGTTGAGGCAGCGGTTGCGTGCGATCCGGTAAAGCCACGGGCGCACGTTGATGTCGCGCTGGTCGGCGAGGATCGCGTTGTAGGCGTTGGCGAACACCTCCTGGAGGACGTCCTCGGCGTCTTCCCTGGAGCCGAGCATGTGCCGGCAGAAGCCGAGCAGGCGAGTCTTGTAGCGACCGAGCAGCACCTCGAAGGCCGCGTCGTTGCCGCCCCGCAGGAGCGCGATCAGGCGCTCGTCGGACTGCAGGCGCAGCAGCGGCGAGCGGCCGCCGAGCAGGACGGGGCGAGCGGTCTTGGTGGCGGTGGTGGTGGTCACGCGCGATCCGGTATGCGGGCGGCGCCGGCCGCCTCGCGAAGCAAAACACCGTAGCAGCGGGGGAGTTGCGATCCGCCGGTCCGCAACGATCCCGGGGTGGGCCGAGGATTGCGCTCGCTTGCGGGGGTTTCGTGGACGACTACAGTGGTCGTGCGCCCGGGTGCTGGAACTGGCTATACAGGGCGGGCTTAAACCCCGCTGTCCTCACGGACTTGTGGGTTCGACTCCCACCCCGGGCATCCGGCGGGTGCTACTCGCCGGTCAGCGCCTGCAGCAGCTGCCCGCGCACGTCACCGGTGATGGCGTCGGCGTGGCCGGGCCAGGCGGTGGCGGGCTCCATGTCGGCCAGCTTGCGGATGCTGGCGCGGGCCTTGTCCGTGTCCCAGTTGAACGCGGGATGCGGGACGCGGGCCGCGCCCTTCTGGCCCGTCTGCGGGTTCAACGTGTAGAAGGTGTCGCTGGCCAGCGCAAGCCGGTCGTGCTCCCGCCACAGGCCGATCAGCCCCGGTGCGTGACCGGGAAGGTCGACCACCCTGAAGCCGGCGACGTCGTCGCCCTCGGACACCGTGCCCTCGACCGTCACCGGGCCGCCGTCCCACATGCTCGTCAGCCGTGGCATCAGCGGGCGGGCATACCAGTCGAGCTTGGAGAAGTCGAAGTAGTGCGCTCCCCCGTCCCCCTCGGTGTCGGCGACGTTGTCGGGGTGGCAGAAGACCGGCGCACCGAGGCCCGGGGCCGCTCCACGGTGGTCCGGGTGGCCGTGGCCGAGCACGATGCGCTTGATGCCGCCGAGCCCGGCCGCGACCGACGCGATGCCGCGCACCATCGCCCGGATGCCGGCGTCGAACACGGTCACCTGGCCGTCGTCCTCGATCAGGTAGACGTTCATGGTCTTCAGCGGGAAGCCGCCGCGCACCAGCCACACGCCGTCCGCCACCTGGCTGACGGCGGGGGCCAGCAGGGGCCGCAGCAGGCGGGTGCGGGTGTTGAAGGCCGCCGCCATGCGCCGCTCGGTCGCGCTCGCCTGCGGGGGGAGCAGCCCGACCGCTCGCGCAAAGGCGCCACTGTCGTAGTACGCGTCGTTGCGCACGATCTTGCCGTCCTCCACCGTGAGCATGTCGACGCCCTCCAGCTCGATCCGCGCGCCGGTCGGCTCGATCCCCTGGAAGGGGCCCCCGCAGAAGGTGCCGGTGGCGTGCCAGCGCACCGCCGCCTGGTTGCGCGCCGCGACCACGTCGAGCACCTCGAAGCGCATGTCGGGCATCGCCGCGAACGTCTCCGTGAAGAAGGCGACCATCTCGTGCGGGACGCCCAGCGGGCGACCGAGCGGCGCGATGTTCTCGATGCCCCGGGCGCCCAGTGCGCCGCCATCCCCTGGGGATCACGGGCCGTGACCGCCTCGAAATAGGCGCGCGCCACCTTTCCGGGGCCCGGCGCGCGGGTCTTCTGCCCGCCTGCCTTCTGCGCCGCCTCCGCGGTCACATCTGCCTGAGTGCGCTCCGGGGCTTCTGACACGACTGCTCCTTCCTGGGAGGGTGGCCCGACGGCTCCGCCGCGCGCAGCATAACCGCGGAGCCGCCGTGGATCAGGCCGGCGCGAGCTCGAGCGCAACGGATCCGAGGCCATCCACCTGCAGCTCGAACCGCTCGCCCGGCGCCGCCGGCAGCGCGGGTACGAGCGCGCCGGCGATGATCACGTCTCCCGCCCGCAGCGACTCGCGGGCGGCCGCCAGGTACCCGGAGGCGAGCGCGACCACGTCCGCCGGCGCGAGCGCCGCGGCGGCCACGTCGATCACGTGCTCCTCCCCGTCGCGCAGGAACCGCGCAGTCAGCCCGTCGACCCTCGTGCGCCCCGCGATCACCGGCCCGAGCGCGACGGCACGATGGAAGACGTTGCCCGCCATCACGCGCTCGAGATCGTCGAAGGGGAGGTCGACGTCGATCACCTCGAGCGCGACGCCGAGGCCCGCGATCGCCCCGCCCGCGCCGATGTGGACCGCGATCTCGGGCTCGACCGCGGGATGCGTCGCGCCGGCCAGCGAGTGCGCCGTGCCGGTGGGCACCGCGGAGCCGGAGGCGAGGTAGCCGATCACGGGCTGCGGGATCTCGAGCGCCTGCTGTACGCGCGGGTCGTTCAGCGCGACTTTCCAGCCGAGCCGCCGCTCTCCGGATGCGGTGCGCTCCCGCAGCGCGCGCAGCTGCGCGTCGAGGCCGCGCCGTATGCGTGGGTCGAGCGCGGTCGCGCTCAGGTCTTGGCGTCGCGGTAGCGGGTGAGCACCGCGAACACGACATACCCGACGCCCAGCACGATGAAGTAGGCGGTCGCGGCCCATCGTCGCCGGCGAACCCGAACACGAACGGCGTTATCAGGACCACCAGGCCGAGCACGTAGTCGAGCACCACGTGCGAGGCGACCGGCAGCGTCCGGGCCAGGCCGGTGGGCGCGTCGCTGACGACGGCCAGCACCAGGATGCCGGCGCCGATCAGCACGGCGACGATCTTCGCCGCGTCATCGTCGAACGAGAACAGGAACGGCGAGAGGATCGTGAGGATGCCGATGCCGTACTCAGCAGCACGTGCAGCCCGAACGGGATCGAGTTGCGCTGGATCCGGCGGCGATCGCTGCGCACGGGCGGATTCGGCTTCGGCGTCACGCGCGGATCGTAAACCGCAGCGGGGTCAAGACTCGTTGCGGTCGCCCGAGACCAGGGCCCAAATGCCCGACTCGATTGGCGCTCGAGCTTGGTCTAGATTGAGGATCGTGAGCACGCAGACGGCGAAATCAGCCGGCAGGCTGCCGCGCGAGCAAGGGGAATCAGGACCGCCGGCCGGCAAGGCTTCCCAGGAGATCTCGCCGCGGATGTTCGACAACGCGATCCTCGAGTGGGGGTCGCGCGTGCATCCGATCGTGCCGCCGCTGATCTACATGCCGGTGATCTCGTTCCTGCTGTCGGTGGCGATCAACTCCGAGAACCTGGCCGTGCTGGCCGTGGTAGGCGTGTTCCTGCTCGGCCTGGCGTTCTGGTCGTTCTTCGAGTACACGCTGCACCGCTTCATCTTCCACCTGCGGCCCGACAACGAGTGGGGCCGCAAGATGCACTTCATCATCCACGGCGTGCATCACGACTATCCGCACGACCCGATGCGGCTCGTGATGCCGCCGGCGGTCAGCATCCCGCTCGCGATCCTCATGTACTTCGTGTTCCGCGGCGTGCTCGGCCCGGACTGGTCGCTGGCCGCGTTCGCCGGGTTCCTGCTGGGCTACCTGATCTACGACATGGGCCACTACCACATCCACCACCACCGCTCGGACAACAGGATCAGCCTCGCGTTGCGGCGCTACCACTACCGCCATCACTTCCAGCAGTCAGACCGCGGCTTCGGCGTGACGTCCCCCCTGTGGGACCGCGTGTTCCGGACCTCGCCGGTGGTGCGCCGGCGGCGGCCCGCGCAGGGCGCCGTCAAGAAGACCTGAGCAGCTCCTCCGCGCGCGCCAGGTCCGCCGGCGTGTTGACGTTGAAGACGATCCGCCCCGGGTCGCCGTAGCGCCGCAGCTTCGGCTCGGTGATGCGCACCGCGCGCAACTCGGTGACAACCTCGTGCAGCGGTCGTTGCGCGTCCCGGCCTGCGCGCAGCGAATCGGTCAGTCCGGGCGTGTAGCGGCCGACCAGCGGGTGCAACCTCCCGCCGGCCTCGATCACGACCAGGGGCTCGGGCCGGCCCGCGAGATGGGCGAGCAGCGCCGGAGACAGAAACGGCAGGTCGCACCCGCACACCACCAGCGGTCGGCTCGCCCGCTCCAGCGCCGCGACGATCCCGGTCAGCGGATGCGAGGGCTGTGCGGGCTCCTGCCACACCGGTACGTCCAGCGATGGCAGATCGGTCCCGGGCTTCGCGACGACGACCGCCTCCAGCCGGGCCTCGCCCATGGCGCGCAGCGGGCGCTCGATCAGCGGCGCGCCCCCCAGCTCGATGCTTGCCTTCGGGGCGCCCATGCGAGTGCCGCTTCCACCCGCCAGCACGACTCCCAGTGGCTCGCTCAAGACAAACGGAGGCTAGTAGGGTTGCGGCGCAGGCGATCCCGAGGGAGGAACGATGGCAACGAAGGACCAGACGCAGGCTCCGGCAATGCCGAGCGATGACGCGAAGCAGCCGCACGGTGGCCTGCTCGTCGCGCGCCGGCTGAAGGCGCACGGCGTGTCCAAGCTGTTCACCCTGTCGGGCGGCCACCTGTTCTCGATCTACGACGGCTGCCGCACCGAGGGCGTCGACATCGTCGACGTGCGCCACGAGTCCGCCGCCGCGTTCGCGGCCGAGGGCTGGGCGAAGGTCACCCGCGAGCCGGGCGTGGCGGCGCTCACGGCCGGGCCCGGAGTCACGAACGGCATGAGCGCGCTCGCCTCCGCGCACAAGAACAACTCGCCGGTGCTGGTGCTCGGCGGGCGCGCGCCGCAGTTCCGCTGGGGCCAGGGATCGCTCCAGGAAATCGACCACGTGCCGTTCGTCGCGCCGCTGACGAAGAGCGCACGCACCGCCACGTCGACCGCCGAGGTTCCGGAGTTGGTGGACGCAGCGCTGCAGGCGACGCTCGCGGCTCCGACCGGGCCCGCCTTCCTCGACCTGCCGCTGGACGTCGTGTTCATGGAGGCCGACGACCCGGGCACCCCGGCCGCGCTGCCCGACGCGGGGGCGCTGCCCGCCGCCGACGGGCGCGAGATCGAGCGCGTGGGCGCACTGCTCGGCGCAGCCGAGCGGCCCGTGATCATGGCCGGCACCGACCTCTACTGGGGCCACGGCGAGCAAGCGCTGCGCGAGCTGTCGGAGGCGCTGGGCATCCCCGTCTTCCTGAACGGCCTCGCGCGCGGCTGCCTGCCCGCGGACCACCCCAACTTCTACTCGCGGGCCCGCAGCGCGGCGCTGAAGGACGCCGACGTGGCACTCGTGATGGGCGTGCCGATGGACTTCCGCCTCGGTTTCGGCGGGAGCTTCGGCGAGCACACGCAGCTCGTCCAGATCGACTCGGCCGACCCCGGCCGCGAGGCGCCGCGCGCGCTGGCGGGCGCGCTGTACGGCGGGTTCCCGGCGACGCTCGCCGCGCTGCGGCAGGCTGCGCTGGACGCGGGCGGCTCCCCGCAGCGCACCACCGCGTGGCGCAACGGTTTGCGCGAAACCGAGGACTCCAAGCGCGCCGCAGAGCGCGAGCAGCTCGACGACGAGCGCGCCCCGCTGCACCCGATGCGCATCTATAGAGAGCTCGACGACGTGCTCGACCGCGACGCGGTCGTGATCGGCGACGGCGGCGACTACGTGTCGTTCGCAGGGCGCGTGATGAACACCTACGAGCCGGGCTGCTGGCTCGACCCCGGGCCCTTCGGGTGCCTGGGCTCGGGCCCCGGCTATGCGATGGCCGCCAAGCTCGCACGTCCCGACAAGCAGGTCTGCCTGCTGCTGGGTGACGGCGCGTTCGGCTTCTCCGGCATGGAGTTCGACACGATGGTGCGCCACGGCCTGCCCGTTGTCGCCGTGGTCGGCAACAACGGCATCTGGGCGCTCGAGAAGCACCCGATGGAGTTCCTGTACGGATACTCGGTGGCCGCGGAGCTGATCCCCGAGACGCGCTACGACAAGGTGGTCGAGGCGCTCGGCGGCCATGGCGAGCTGGTCGAGCGCCCGGAGCAGCTGCGCCCCGCGCTCGAGCGCGCGTTCGAATCCGGGCAAGCCCGCCTGCGTGAACGTGCTGACCGACCCGTCCGTGGTGTATCCGCGCAGCGCCAACCTGGCGTAGCAAAGCCGGGATCCGAAAAGCGAAGAGGCGGCCGATAGATCTCAACGGCCGCCTCTTCTAAACAGGCCCCGTCAGGACGGGCAGGGGTACGTGCCTTGGGGGGCCTTAGCGGCTCGAGCAACGGGAGGCGCCGTAAACGATGCGGCAGTGCCCGAACCTATGTTGGGAGGTGGGACCCGTTGGTGCAGGTCACATCTTCCCGCGTTCGCATTATGGACCGGCCCGAGGACGTCCTGCAACCGCGAAGCCCCCAAACTGGACGTTTATTCCATGCACGGGTGCCTACCTCCCCCGATCATGCAATTTTCCGGGCAGTTTCAGCCGCCTCGATCGCGGCTCCATCGAGGATGTCGTGTTCGGACACCTCCATCCCACTTAGGTCGAACAGCCTCGTCGCCTCGACCATGATGATCCCGCCGGCGACGATCGTGGGCGCGCGGTCGGGATGCAGGCCGCGCACGTCGCGGCGCTGCGCCACCGGTTGGCGGGCAAGCTCCGCGAGGATCTGCTCGCAGCGCGCGAGCGAAAGCCCGTGGCCGTCGACGCGCTCGCGGTCGTAGGGCTCGAGGCCCAGGTCGATTGCCGCGAACGAAGTCGGCGTGCCGGCGACCGCGATGCCATCCTGCGGAAGGGCGCGAACATGCCGTGGCACCGCGGCCGCGAGCCCTTCCCGCACGGCCGTCCGGCACGCCGCGAGCTGGCCCTCCGTCGGCGGGTCGGCGTGCAGGAAGCGCTCCGTGTAGCGGACCGAGCCGATCTGCGTGGACACGAAGAAGTCCACCTTCCCGTCGCTCCCCGCGACCAGCTCCGTGCTGCCACCGCCGATGTCGAGCACCATCACGGGCGCCTCGTACGGGCGGGCCGCGGTGGCGCCTCGGAACGTGAGGCGCGCCTCGCGCTCCCCGGTGATCGTCATGGCCTCGAATCCGAAGCGCGCGCGCAGCTCCCGCTCGAGCTCTGCGCCGTTCTGCGCGTCGCGCACCGCGCTGGTGAGCACGGCGACCACGCGTTCCGCGCCGGCCGCGTCGATCGCCGCCCGGTACGAGGCGCACACCGCGAGCACCCGCGCGACGGCCTCGTCGGCGAGGCGGCCAGCCGCGTCCACGCCTTCGCCGAGGCGCGTGACGCTCGTGCGGCGGTCGAGCTCGCGCACGATTCGCCCGTCGCCCACCTGCGCGATCAACATCCGGGTGGAGTTCGTGCCCACGTCGACGACCGCGACGATCATGCGCGAGAGTCTGCCGGATCCGGGGTAGAAACCCATCGTGCCCTCCGGTGTTCAATCGGGAGACGTGATCGATCAGGTCGTAAAGCCGCGCCTGCGCGGCGTATCGCACCAGTGGGCGTTCTTCGTGGCGCTGCTTGCGGGCGTCGTGCTGGTGATCGCGGCGCCGTCGGGTCGCGCAACGCTTTCGGCGGCCGTCTACGCGATCAGTGTGGCCGCCATGTTCGGCGCCAGCGCGCTGTACCACCGCATCGGCTGGAAGTCGCTCGCCGCGCGGCGCTGGATGCGCCGGCTGGACCATTCGATGATCTACCTGCTGATCGCCGGGACGTACACGCCCTTCGCGCTGCTCGTGCTCGACGGCGGGCTGGCCCGGGCCGTGCTGATCGCGGTTTGGGGCGGCGCGGTGGTCGGCATCGGCGTGACGCTGCTGTGGCCCGATACGCCCAAATGGCTGACCGCCGCCGTCTACCTGACGCTCGGATGGGTGGCGGTGATCGCGTTTCCAAAACTGGCCTCCGAACTGGGCCCGGTCGGCATCACGCTGGTCGCCGGCGGCGGCATCCTGTACACGGCCGGCGCCGTCGTCTACGCGCTACGGCGTCCCGACCCCGCGCCCGCCGTGTTCGGGTATCACGAGATCTTCCACGTGCTGGTGATCGCCGCCGCGCTGCTCCAGTTCGTGGCGGTGGCGGCCTACGCGCTGCCCGCCGGCTGATCGGCCAGCGTGCGGGCGAGCCGCCGCCAGCGCCACTGGCGATAGCGGTAGAACAGCTGCGCGTACGCCCACACGAACGGCGTCAGCGGACCGGCCGCGATGTCGACCTCGTCCGTGTAGTGGCTCTTCCAGGGACCGCGCTCGTCGACCGTGATGCGGTGATTCCACTCCCGCACCGGGCCGCCGTGCTCCGCGGTCACCATCTCGCGCTCGGCGTCGTCGAGCCGCACGATGTGGATCTCGTGCCGCCACGCGGGAATGCGGCCGAAGAACAGCAGGCGCACGCGATAGGTCTCGCCTTGCGCGAAACGCCCGGGCAACTCGTCCGCGGCGCGAAACGAGAGCAGGCCCTTGGTCACGTAGCGCAGGGTCTCGGGCTGCTTGACCGTGTCCCACGCGACCGCCGCGGGCAGAGGAAGCGTCGTCGATACCCGGACGATCAGAGCGGCTACGGGACGAAGATGCCCTGCGTCGCGAACAAGGTGTTGGGAGCTGTCGAGGCCACGCCGTCCGCGCCGCCGTCGTTGACGCGCATCTGGCCCAGTTGCCAGATCGAACGGCGTCCCTCCTTGATCGCGCCGGCTCCGGAGACGGCGTCCGCGGTGGTGTTCACCGAGCACGTCGAGCCCACGGTGGTGTCCGCGGTGGCCGTGCACGGCACGGTCACCTTGAACGGCGTGTCCTGCCCGGTGGCGAACAGGGACGGGCCGTTGTCACGGTCGGTCGTGCGGATGGTCGTCTCGAGCTGCAGCTGTCCCGTGTAGTCGGGAAGTCCGGCGGTGTTCCGGCGCACGTCGGTGACCGAGACGATGAAGCGGCCGTCCGCCTCGTCGGCGGGAGTGGCTGCATTGCCGACGATGGCGACGACCTTCACGAACCCGTCCATCTTGGCCGGCGCGCCGTTGGCATCGGGGGAGCCGACCGTCAACTGCCCGGAGGCGAGCCCCGGCGGATTGCACGAGGCGAACGCAAGTGGCGGCCCGTGCGTGCGGTTGCCCGTCGTGCACTGGTTGTAGGCCGGCACCAGCGACACCCTCGTCGGTGTGGCGCCCTTCGGCCGGGGGTAGCCCGGCGACGAGGGAACGAACCACGAGAACATGATTCCCATCACGTCGGTCTTTGGTGCGCCCGAGTCGTTCTGGTACTCGCTGTGGAGCTTGATCACCTGGCCCGTGGTGATCGGGATGCCGTCGCTCGGGTACGCCCCACCGGCCGGGTAGGCCTGCGCCTGACTGCCCGCGGGCAGATGGCTGAAGATCCCGCAGTGGCTGTCCGTGTCGAGATGGCCGTTGCTGCCGTTGCCGGCGCCGAAGGAGGTGCCGTGGTTGGCCTCCGATCTGCACAGCGTCGCCCCCGCGAGATCGACCGGCGGCGAGTTGTTGGGCGGGATCGGGCCGTAGTACGTGCTCCCCGATCCGCCGACCAGCTCCGCTGACAGCGCGATCGCGCCGCCGCGCTCCGGGCAGTGGGTCGGGCACCAGCTTGGGTCGATGATGTCGATGTCGTGCAGGTGGCCGGCCATGCCGATCAACCGGCCGTCGGCCGGCACGGTCCAGTTCACGTGGGTGTCGGAGTAGCCCGGCTGGACCGTGTACTCGGAGTCGCCGCCGCTGCAGATCGAGTCGATGTCCAGCCACAGCGGCCGCGTGTCGGCCGTTTCGTTGTCCAGAGGCCGCCAGCGGAAGATGATCTCCACGTTGACCGTGCGCGCAGTCCCCGACTTGTTTACGACATGGATGTTCATGTTCCAGTTCGCGGCCGTGTTCTTGTATCCGAACGGCGTCGGCAGGTGGGTATGCGTGCGCTCGTTGCCGGCGCCGAAGAAGGGCTCGCTGATCGGGCAGCCGACGCCCGTCTGGGCCGGGTTGAACAACACGAAGTGGTGCAGCAGCATGCCGTTGTCCAGGTTCGCGGTCGCGCCCGTGCCATCGAACACCAGGTTGGGCACCATGTCGGTGATGCGGCAGTTGGTGCAGGGCGCCGGCACCGACGCGACGAGATGGTTGAGCTGGTCGTTGGCCGGCACGGTGAACGGACCGTAGAGCGCGCGCACGAGCTGTCCGGGCCGGCTCGGCAGGTCCGTGCGCGGGTCCGCGAAGGAGCCGATGTTCGTGAGCGAGCTGGCGGAGGCGGTCGTCGCCTGGACGGCGAACAGCACGAAGCATGCCGCGCAGATCGCAACCGCCTTGGCGGGCACACCCCCGGTCCCCCTCATGGCGGCGAGTCTAGCCGGATAGCCCGGCACGGTGGGAATTCCCTGTCACCCAGTTGACTCGGCCCTGGCCTCTATGCGAACATACGTTCGATGCAGAGGGAGGCACAGGTCGTTTGCGTTCTGATCCCGCGGTTCACACTGCTGGCTGCGCTGGATATGGCCGGAAATTCCGGGGGCTCCGAGGGCTCAGGGCCGATGTTCCAGCCGATCGCGCTCGCTCCCGAGCCCGACCGTGAGCAGGTCGTGGGCGAGGTGTCGGGCGCGGCGGAGGCGCACGGGATCCACCCCGGGATGCGGTTGGGAGAGGCGCTTGCGCGCTGCCCCGGGCTGCGACTCGTGCCGCCCGACCCCGAGCGCGCGGCGAGCGCGTGGGAGGCGGTGCTCGCCGCGCTCGAGGGGATCGGCGCCGCGGTCGAGCCGGCGGCCCCGGGCGAGGCCTACTTCGACGCGGCCGCGCTGCGCCGGATGTACGGCGGTCACCTCGAGGGCGTGCTGGCGCGCGTGCGCCGGGCGGTGCGGACGCCGGCCCGGCTGGGCGCGGCGCCGAGCCGCTTCTGCGCGTTCGCGGCCGCCACGCGCGCGCGGCCGGGGCGCGGCTCGAAGATCGTCCCGGCGGGGGCGCAGCGCGCGTTCCTCGCGCCCTTGCCGGTGTCCCTGCTGCCCGCGCCGCTCGCGGCCGAGCTGTGCCCCGCGCTCGCGCGGCTCGGCGTACGCACGCTGGGGGAGCTGGCGGCACTGCCCGCACCCGACGTGGCGGACCGCTTCGGCGCCCCCGGCCTGGGCGCGCGTGAGCTGGCCCGAGGGGGCGACGCGCCGCTGCGGGCGCGGCCGCCCGGCGAGACGCTGTCCGAGGAGATCGAGCTGCCCGAAGCGGTCACGGGCCTCCAGCTCCAGCGGGCGCTCGAACTGCTGATCGACCGGCTGCTCGCGCGGCCGCAGCGGCGCGAGCGCGCGCTGCGCAGGATGCGCCTCGGCGCGCGCTTCGTCGAGCGGGGCACCTGGCGGCGGGAGGTCGCGCTGCGCCAGGCGACCACCTCGCGCGAGCGCCTGCGGCTGGCGCTGTGCTCGCGCCTCGGCGAGCTGCCCGCCCCGATCGAGCGGCTGTCGTTGACCGTCGTCTCCTTCGGGCCGCCGGTCGCCGACCAGCTCTCGTTCCACCGTCCCGGCGAGCAGCGCCGCCTGCGCCTCGTGGAAGCATTGCGCCAGACCCGCGCGGCCGCCGGCGGCGAGTCGGTGCTGCGCGTGCTCGACGCCGATCCCGGCTCGCGCGTGCCCGAGCGGCGCGCATTCCTCACACCCTTCCCGGAGTAGGAGCGCATCGGGGTGGCCCGGCGCCTGTACCGACCGCGGCCCGCGACGGTCACGGCGAGCGCGGACGGCGTGCCCGAGCGAGTGGGACGCGGCGAGGTCGACTCGGTGCGTGAGGAGTGGCTCGTCGAGGACCGCTGGTGGACGGTCCGCCCGCTGCGCCGCCGCTACTTCGAGCTGACGCTGGCGGACGGCGCGAACGCGGTCGTGTTCTGCGACCTCGTGAGCGGCAAGTGGTACTCCCAGCAGGGCGCGTGATGTTGCGCGTTCCCTACACGGAGCTGCACGCACACTCCGCGTACTCGTTCCTGGACGGCGCCTCTTCTCCCGAGGAGCTCGCCGCCGCCGCCGCCGCGCACGGCTACGAGGCGGTCGCGCTCACCGATCACGACGGTTTGTACGGGTCGATGGAGTTCGCGCATGCGTGCCAGGGGCTCGGGGTGAAACCGATCACCGGCGCCGAAGTGACGATCAAGGACGAGCAGGACAGGCCCGCTCACATCACCCTGCTCGCCGCCGACCGCACCGGGTACTCCAACCTCTGCCGGCTGCTGACCGCGGCACACGCGCACACCCGCGCGAACCCGCGCGAGCGCACGCCGCCGCACGCCACGCTTGCGCAGGTGGAACAGCACGCGCAGGGCCTCGTGTGCCTGTCGGGCTGCGCGCGCGCCGGCGCGGCCGCGCGCCATGGCGCGCGCCTGCTCGCCGCGTTCGGGCGCGACAACTTCCGCGTCGAGCTGCAGCGCCCGTTCTGGCGCCGCGACCGCGCGCGCAACCGTGCGCTGGCGCGGCTTGCCGAGCGCCTGGGGGTGCCGTGCGTGGCGACGGGCAACGTGCACTCCCATCATCCCGACCGCGCGCGCCTCCAGGACTCCTTCGTGGCGGTGCGACTGGTGTCCGCCCTCGACCAGACCGAGCCCCAGCGCCGCGGCAACGGCACATCGGTGATGGCCTCTCCCGCCGACATGGCGGCGCGGTTCGCCGACCATCCCGAGGCGGTCGCCGAGACGGCGCGGATCGCGCAGCGCATCGAGTTCGATCTCACGCGCGACCTCGGCTACCGCTATCCCGGCGCCGAGGATCCCGCAGCCGACCGCAAGCTCGCCGAGCTTTGCGGTGCGCGGCTGTACGAGCGATACCCGCACAACGGCGAGCATGGAGAGGCCCGTGCGCGGCTGGAGGAGGAGCTGCGCGTGATCCGCAAGCTCGGCCTGTCGGGGTTCTTCCTGCTCCATCACGACATGCTCGAGCTGGCGCGCGAGGTCGCGGCGGAGGTACGCGGCGGCAGCGCCGTGCGCCGCCTGCTCCCCCCGGCCGCGGCCGGGGCTCGAGCGTCAGCTCGATCGTCTGCTACCTGACCGGGCTCTCGCACATCGACCCGATCCGCAACAGGCTGCTGCTGGGGCGCTTCCTGCACGACGAGATCACCTCGCTGCCGGACATCGACCTCGACTTCCCGCGCGACATCCGCGAGCAGCTGATCCCGCGCGTGCACGAGCGCTACGGCACCGAGCGCGCCGCGCTGGTGGCGGCGTTCGCGACCTACCGCTGGAAGGGCGTGATCCGCGATCTCGGTAAGGCGCTGGGGCTGCCGGCGGGCGAGGTCGAGCGGGTCGCGCGCGCGGCCGACGTGTACGGGGACGTCGATGACTTCCGGCGCGGCGTCGCGGAGGCGATCGGCGTGCGGCGCGCCGATTCCGAGCGCTGGCGCGCGCTGATCGAGCTGGGCCCGGAGGCCTACGGCCTCCCACGCCACGCGTCGCAGCATCCCGGCGGCATGGTGATCTCGACCACTCCGCTGATCGACCTGTGCCCTGTGCAGCCGTCGGCGATGGAGGGGCGCAACCTCGTGCAGTGGGACAAGGACTCGTGCTCGGACGCGGGCTTCCTCAAGATCGATCTGCTGGGATTGGGGATGCTGTCCGCGGTCGAGCGCTGTGTGGACGAGATCGCGCGGGTGCGCGGCGAGCAGATCGACCTGTCGCGCACGGACTACAGCGACGCCGAGGTCTACGAGACGATCCAGCGCGCCGAGACGACCGGTGTCTTCCAGATCGAGAGCCGCGCGCAGATGCAGAGCCTGCGCCGCACGCTGCCCGCCTCACTCGACGACCTCACGGTGCAGGTCGCGCTCGTGCGCCCGGGCCCGATCCAGGGCGGTGCGGTGCATCCCTATATAGAGCGGCGCGTCCGGCGCCGCGCCGATCCGGACTACGAGATCCCCTACGCGCACCCGTCGCTGGCGCCGGTGCTGGAGGAGACGCTCGGGGTGATCGTGTTCCAGGACCAGGTGCTGGAGGTGGCGATGGCGCTCGCGGGCTTCAGCCCCGGGGAAGCGGAGGGGCTGCGACGCGCGATGAGCCGCAAGCGCTCGGAGGCGGCGATCCTCGTGTACCAAGAGCGGTTCATCGATGGCGCGGTCGAGCGCGGCGTCGGGCGCGAGGTCGCCGAGCGGGTCTTCGAGCAGGTGCGCGGCTTCTCCGGCTTCGGGTTCCCGAAGGCGCACGCGGCCGCGTTCGGCCTGCTCGCCTACCAGTCGACCTGGCTGCGCGTGCACTACGGGCCGGAGTTCCTGTGCGCGCTGCTGAACGAACAGCCGATGGGCTTCTACCCCCCGGACGCCTTGGTGCACGAGGCCCAGCGGCGCGGCATGGAGGTGCTGCCGCCCCAAATCAACGTCAGTGGCGCGGAGTGCATGGTCGAGAGCGTTCTGCGGGCGGGTCCTCCCCACCTTGCCGTGCGCGTCGGGCTCGGCTACGTCCAGGGGGTGAAGGAGGAAGAGGTGAAGGTCCTCGTTGCGGAGCGGGAGCGCGGTGGGCCCTATCGCGACGCAGGCGATCTCGCGGCGCGATCCGGAGCCGGGCGCGACA
Organism: uncultured Solirubrobacterales bacterium; assembly: GCA_963816975.1. GTDB lineage: Bacteria > Actinomycetota > Thermoleophilia > Solirubrobacterales > JBBDJG01 > DASRIA01. Next base: position 130,485 of record CAWFMD010000006.1, read on the forward strand.
CGTTGGAGAAGCTTGCCTGGAGCGGCGCGTGTGACGACCTGCCCCGGCGCGAGGCGCTGTGGCAGATGGGCGTCGTGACGCCGGGCCGCGCGGTGCCGGGCGGCGTGCAGCTGTCGCTGCCGCTGGCGCCGCCCGCGGCGCCGGCGCTGCAGGCGCTCACCGCCTGGGAGCGGCTGCTGGCCGACTACGGCTCGTTCAAGATCAGCATCGCGGAGCATCCGATGGCGCTGCTGCGCCCGGACCTGCCGCGGACGGTCGTGGGAAGCCGCGGGCTGGAGCGGACTCCCGACCGCAGCCGGGTGTCCGTCGCGGGCCTCGTGGTCGCGCGCCAGCGGCCGGCGACCGCCAAGGGCGTGACGTTCATGCTGCTCGAGGACGAGTGGGGCACGATCAACCTGATCATCCCTCCACCGGTCTACAAGCGCCACCGCCTGGCCGTGCGGGCCGAGCCGTTCGTGCTCGCGCACGGGCGGCTGGAGCGGCGGCTCGGCACCACCAACGTGCTGGTCGACCGGATCGCGGGCATCGCGCGTGCGGACCTGCCGCTCGCCGACGTGAAGCACATCGAGCCGCCCGCCGGCCGCGAGACGGGCCGCCCCGACGAGCCGGCGCTTCCCGCTGCGGCGGCCGGCGACCTGCGCGCCGTGCTGCCCGCCCCCCACAGCTTCGGGGCGCGCGGGCGAGGGTGACCCTCCGTGCCCTGCGAGCCGGGCCTGGAAAAAGAAAGGGCCCGCGGCGTGCGCGGGCCCTTTCCACTGCTCCGGTGGGAGCGCTCAGGCGCTTACGCGCACTGGTCCTTCTTCTCCTCCCAACCGGTGTTGCCAGAAGCGGTGAAAGGCGCCTCGTTGTCCTTGCACTCCAGCTTCTTGCCGCCGGTGTTGTCCTCGACCGCCTTGTCGGACGGCCCCGTGTTGTCCTTCACCTTCAGGTCCTTGGTGATCGTGTTGCCGCGCACGATCAGCTCGACGTCGGTCTGGTTGTCCTCGATCTTGACGTCGCCGTTGACGCTGTTGCCGGCGCAGCCGGACGCGAGCGGGTCACCGACGAGGATGTCGCTGCCGCTCTTCTTGACCTCGACGTCTCCCTTCTCGACGGTCATGCCGCAGATGTTGACCGTCCCGAACTCGAAGGGCGCCTTGTAGGCCTTGATCTTGCCCTTCACGACAGTGCTGTCGAACGCGAACAGCTGTTGCGTTTCCTTGACCTCGAGGTCGTCGCCGATCACCACGCCGTCGTGGACGAAGACCGTGGTGGCCTTGTCGCCCTTGACCTTCTTGTCGACGCTGCCGCCGTCGATCTCGAGATATGCGTTCGTCTTGGCCTTGGCCTCACCTTCGACGGTGACCCCGACCAGCACACAGGCGCCGTCGTCGGGCACTGTCACGTCGTCGTAGGTGCCGCCCACGAAGACCCCGTTGCAATCGAGGTCGGGAGCCGACGCCATCGCCGGCGACGCTACTCCGAGCAATGCCATCGACATGACGCCGAGCGCGCAAATCCATCGCTTCATGGTTCCTCCTTGTTCCTTGTACCCCCTGGAGGAGCAAACCGGCTCACGACGAGCCGGCGAAGCCACGCTAACAACTGTCCTTGGCATGCGCGCCGGGTCCCGCCCGCGGCCGAACGTGACTTTCTGCACACACGCATGCGGTCTGTACTGCCCATACTGTGCCATTCACGCACAGCCCGTCGACTGAGGAGCGCCCGTGCCCGATCAAGCCATCCAGGACCCGGCCGACCGCCATGCGGATGGGTCGCACCACCCCGACCCAGGCGCCCCAGGGGGCACCCAGGCGGCCGACTTCGTCGAGTTCTTCGCCGCGGGCTGGCGCGAGGGAGCGCGCGGAAACTTCTTCGAGTACTTCGAGTCGCGCATCCATCCCGATGTCCTGATGACGCAGCCGCTGGCGCCGCCCGCGCGCGGCATCGACACGTTTCGCCCGCTGTTCGAGACGCTGTTCCGCGCGATCCCCGACCTGCGCGGCGAGGTGCGCAGCTGGGGCGCGACCGACGACGGCGTGCTGATCGAGCTGCGCCTCAGCGGGCATCTCGGCGGGCGCCCCGTGGCCTGGAGCACCGTCGATCGCATCGTGCTCGAGGACGGGAAGATCAAGGAGCGCCACGCGCACTTCGATGCGACGCCGCTGGTGAAGGCGATGCTGCTGCGACCGTGGGTGTCGGTGCCGCTGCTGCCGGCCATCCTGCGGCGCCGCTGACGCATCCTCGCTCGCGGCCCGTGTGAAAGGCTGCGCGCCGCGTGTCCGTCACCGACGAGCTGCTCGAGAACAATCGCCGCTGGGCCGCGGCCTTCGACAAGCGGGGCCTGTCGAACCGCCCCCGCAAGAAGATCGCGATCGTGGCCTGCATGGACGCCCGCTTCCTCCCGTCGCGGGTCGTGGGGGTCGAGGAGGGCGACGCGCACATCATTCGCAACGCCGGGGGTGTCGTGACCGACGACACCGTGCGCTCGCTGGCGATCTCGCAACACCTGCTGGGCACCGAGGAGATCATCCTGATCCACCACACCGACTGCGGCCTCGAGGGTGCCGGCGAGGAGCAGGTCCGCGCCCGGCTGCGCGCGGCCGCGGGGACCGAGCCCGGTTGGCGCATCGAGGCGTTCAGCGACGTGGACGAGAGTGTGCGCGAGTCGATCAGGCGGATCCACGCGAGCCCGTTCATCGCCCACAAGCGCGTGCGTGGCTTCGTCTACGACGTCGAAACGGGACTGCTGCGCGAAATCACGGCGTAAGCCCCCGCCGGCCCTTGAGAAACGGGCTCAACGGTCGATCTTGTACGAAGGATGAGGACACATCCCCGGCTTCGCATGCTCGCGTTCCCGCTGGTGATCGCCCTGGCGGCGCTCTCGGCCGGCGTTGCCGTGGCCGCTTTCAGCAGCTCGACGGCCAACGGCGGCAACAGCTTCTCGGCCGGCACGTGGCCCTGGGTGCAGACCGGGACCGCGTCGGTGCCCTCCAACGGCGCCACGAACACCGTCACGGTCCCGATCTCGTCGGTCACCACGTCAAAGGCGTTCCTGATCTTCCAGACGCGCCACAGCGGCGACCGCCCTGTCAGCTCCCAGGTCAGAGGACGCATCGCCTCGCCTACGTCGCTGGAGTTCGTGCGCGTCTCCGACGAGGGGGCGCCCGGCTCGCCGATCGACGTGCGCTGGTCGGTGGTGGAGCACCCGCGTGTGAACGTTCAGCGAGGACAGACGACGCTCGCCAATTCCACGACCAACCAGGCGATCACCCCCGTTGCGGCTCTGAACCGAGCGTTCGTGACCTGGTCGAAGACCTCGATGGCGACAGACGTGATCTATTCAGAGAACGATCCGTCCCTCGCAGAGCTGACGACGACGTCGAACCTGCAGTTCCGTCATTCGCCGCCCGATTCCGGGGGTCACGTCGCCTGGTGGCAGGTGATCGAGTTCACCAACCCCGCGGACGTCAACGTGCAGAAGGGCACGACTTCGCTGATCGGTGCAGCAACCTCCACCACCGCAGGCTTGGGTACCCCCGTGAACGTGAACAAGACGTTCGTCCTCGCCAGCTACCTGTCACCCGACGGCAGCGATGACGTGGGGGCGAAGATGCTGCGGGCGACGCTCACCGACTCCACGACGATCACGTTCGACCGCGCCGTGTCGAACGGATCGGACATCCCCGAGATCGCCTGGCAGGCGATCGAGCTGAAGGACACCTCGACCGTGCAGGGTGGCAGCCAGAGCTTCGCCCCGGGCACGGCGCAGCGCACAACCCCCATCAGCAGCGTCGTGACCAACCGATCGGTCGCGTTCGCGTCCGTGCAGCCCGTCGGCGGCCAGAACATGGGAATCACGCCGTACATCGCCAACGACGTGATCGGCGTCTGCTCGGTGACGATGGTGCTCGCCGCCAATCAGATCACCATGGACCGCAACAGCACGCTGGACACGTGCGACGTCGGGTGGTTCGTGGTCGAGTTCGGCCTGTAAGAGCGTCCGGTCCCGCTCAAGTTCGGCCCCGAAAAGCCGATCCATCTCATGTGCCCGGCGAAAGCCGCCGGGCGGTTGCGTGCCCACGGATAGAGGACCGGCCATGGCAGACAAGACCCGCAAGATCTTTCTCAGCGCCCTCGTGGTGGCGATCATGGGCAGCCTGGCCGCATACGGCGTGCTGGCGGCCTTCTCGGCGACCACCGCCAACTCCGGCAACTCGTTTGCCGCGGGCACCGTCGCGATCGGCGACAACGACACCGGCGCGGCGCTTTACAGCGTCTCCGGCGGCAAGCCCGGCGACAGCGTGACGAGCTGCATCAGGGTCACCTACACGGGCTCGCTGGACGCCGACGTGAAGCTCTACACCGCCGACGCGATCGGCGCGATCGGCCCCTACGTGAACCTCACGATCGACGCCGGCAGCTCCGGGGCCGGCTTCCCCAGCTGCGCGGGCTTCACCCCCGATGCGGGCGGGCCGCTGTTCAGCGGCACGCTGGCGAGCTTCGCCGCCACCCACAGCTCGTGGGCCAATGGGCTGGTCGACAACCCCGGCACGGTCGCCACCAAGTGGGTCACAAGCGACGCCGTGGTCTATCGCTTCGTGGTCACCCTCCAAGACAACAACTCGGCGGCCGGGCAGAGCTCGGGCAGCCACGCGTTCACGTGGGAGGCTCGGAACCAGTAGGCAGAGGGTGGGCGCCGGCCAGGCCGGACACCCGCTCCTCTGCAACGCTCGCCGCCGGCCGCGCGAGCGATCTCCGCGCCCGCGCGATCGGCGTGATGGCCGGGATCGTGATCGTGTGCCTGGTCGTCGCAAACGGCGACGTGCCCTCGCGTGGCGCCAAGCCTCCGGCCAGCCTGAGCATCGGGCTCGTGCCGACCGGTGAGCTCGGCATCGACGGAGAGGACACGCTGCTCGCCGCGCGCGACCTGCGCCCGGGCCGGCCGGTGTTCGGAGGCGAGTCGACGAAACTCGCCAACCTGACGCGGAAGCCGGTGCTCGTGCAGTTGCGCCTCGTTTCATCCGGGCGCGACCTGGATCGCCTGGTGCAGGCGAAGGTCGCGATCGGCAAGCGCACGATCGCCAGTGGAACCCTCGAGCAGCTGCGCTCCTGGAGCAAGCGCATGTACCTATTGCCCGTGCATGGCAAGCAGCGCGTGCGGGTCGGAGCCTGGCTGGTCGGGGGCGAGGACCTGCGCTACGAGGGCCTCGCTGCCAGCCGCACAGCTGCAACTGCGGGCGCGAACGGATCGGCGCTAGCCGTGGCGCGCGCTCGCAAGCTGCTGCTCTCGCTGATCGTGCTGGGCCTGGCCGGCCTGCTGGCCGGGGTGGGCACGTATTCGGCCTTCTCGCAAAGCACGACCAACGGAGGTGACTCGTTCGCGGCCGGCACGGTCAGCATCTCCGACAACGACGCGGCCACGGCGATGCTCTCGCTGAGCGGCGCCAAGCCCGGCGACTCGACCACCGGCTGCATCCGGGTCACCTACAGCGGATCGCTCGATGCCGGCGTGCGCCTTTACGGCAGCGTCTCGGGCGCGCTCGCCCCGTACCTGACGCTGACTGTCACGCGGGGCACCGACGCCGCTCCCTCCTTCCCCTCCTGCGCCGGCTTCAGCGCGGATGGGACCGATTACATCGGCGCCGGTGCCGGAGTCGTCTACGACGGCCTGCTGTCCGGCTACCCGGCCTCCTACGCGGCCGGGATCGTGGACCCGCACGCGGGGTCGCCCGAGACATGGACCACCGCGGAGGTGCACTCCTATCGCTTCAGGGCAACGCTCGCGAACGACCCCAGCGCGCAGGGCCAGTCGGGCACCGCCTCGTTCACCTGGGAGGCGCGGAACCTGTGAGTGGCGCGAGGTTCCCGACCCGCGTCGTGCGGACGCTGCGCCTGATCGTCATCGCGATCGCCTGGACGGCGCTGACGGTAACGGTCCTGGCGGCGCTGGCCTGGGGGGTCGGGCGGGCCACCGGGCACCGGTCGCTGACGGTGCTGTCGGGCAGCATGGAGCCGATGATCGCGACCGGCGACATCGTCGTGACCAAGCGGATCTCGCCCGATCAGGCCCGGATCGGGCAGGTGGTTTCGTTCCGGGATCCGACCGGGGAGCAGCGCCTGATCATCCACCGCGTGCGCCGGATCCGCGACGAGGGCAGCACCTGGCGCTTTACGACGAGGGGCGACGCCAACAATACGTTCGAGCGCTGGTCCGTTCCCGCGAACGGCACGATCGGCCGCGTGTGGCTGCGCATACCCAAGCTCGGCTATCTCCTCGCGCAGACGCGGACCCCCGCAGCGCGAATCGCCTTGGTGGTGATCCCGGCTCTGTTGGTTGGCTTGATGGAGCTCACGCGCCTCTGGCGGCCCCGCAGGCGCCCGACCACGGCGCCCGCGCCACGCGCCTCCGGCAGCGGAGCGTTTGGGGCCGGCGACCCGGATTCCATGCCGGGGCCGCACCCGTTCTTCGCGCCGCGCCTCAACTACGTCGAGGCGGACTACTTCGCCCCCCTCCCGCTGGAGCCCGCGCCTGCCGCGCCCGCGGCGATGTCCGCCGCGCCCGCGCTCGCATCCGTCCCCGTGTGGGCCCCGCGACTGCCGGTGCTCGCGGCGGCGGCGCCTGCGCCGGAGCCGTTCGTGGCGGAGCCATTCGTGCCGGAGCCGTTCGTGGCGGAGCCGTTCGCGTCGGATCGTTTCTCTGCTGATCGTTTCACGGTGGATCCCTTCGCCCTTGCCTTTGGCCCCGCACCCGTGGAGGCGCCGGCGCCGATCCACCGGGACGAAACACGCTCGCCGGATCGGCGTGTCGCCGCGACCCCCGCTCGCTCCGGGCCCGGCCGGGAGGTCGTGCTGGCCGGCCTCGGGGTGGCCGCCTTCCTGGTGCTCGGGGCCCGCCGCGGCGGGCGCGCCCGCACGCGCTCGCGGGTGTGACGGCCGCGCCGGCGCCTAAAGCCAAGGCCCCGAAAAGCCGATCCATCTCATGTGCCCGGCGAAAGCCGCCGGGCGGTTGCGTGCCCACGGATAGAGGACCGGCCATGGCAGACAAGACCCGCAAGATCTTTCTCAGCGCCCTCGTGGTGGCGATCATGGGCAGCCTGGCCGCATACGGCGTGCTGGCGGCCTTTTCGGCGACCACCGCCAACTCCGGCAACTCGTTTGCCGCGGGCACCGTCGCGATCGGCGACAACGACACCGGCGCGGCGCTTTACAGCGTCTCCGGCGGCAAGCCCGGCGACAGCGTGACGAGCTGCATCAGGGTCACCTACACGGGCTCGCTGGACGCCGACGTGAAGCTCTACACCGCCGACGCGATCGGCGCGATCGGCCCCTACGTGAACCTCACGATCGACGCCGGCAGCTCCGGGGCCGGCTTCCCCAGCTGCGCGGGCTTCACCCCCGATGCGGGCGGGCCGCTGTTCAGCGGCACGCTGGCGAGCTTCGCCGCCACCCACAGCTCGTGGGCCAATGGGCTGGTCGACAACCCCGGCACGGTCGCCACCAAGTGGGTCACAAGCGACGCCGTGGTCTATCGCTTCGTGGTCACCCTCCAAGACAACAACTCGGCGGCCGGGCAGAGCTCGGGCAGCCACGCGTTCACGTGGGAGGCTCGGAACCAGTAGGCAGAGGGTGGGGGAGCAGGTTCCTGTTCCCGCTCGCCGCGTTCGTCTTGATCGGCGTATTCGCGGCGCTTTCCCTCGCGCAGACCGGCCCCGAATCCAGGATGGCGGCCTCCGACAGCGAACTCACCGACGACGACGGGGACACCCCGCTGTTCGCTGCCGGAAACCTGCGCCCCGGCGAGCGCGTGACCGGCTGCGTACGGGTCACGCACGGCGGTTCCAAGGAGGCGCCGGTGACACTCTCGGGCCAGGGCTCGGGCCCGCTGGACGAGTTCCTCGACCTCGAGATCGAGCAAGGCTCGGGCGGCGGCAACGGCGACTGCGCGGGCTTCTCCGGGACCACACTCTTCGACGGCACCCTCGCCGAGTTCCTGCAACCGGCTGACGGCTCGAATGGCGAGCTTCCGGCGTGGACTGCATCCGATGCAGCGCGGGCACGGACCTTCCGCATCTCGGTGAGCCTGCGCGACGCAGCCGCGGCCCAAGGGCAGACGGCATCGGCGAGCTTCGAGTGGCAGGCGCCCGCGGAAGGCGAGCCGCCGCCGCGCGACTCAGATCCCGCGCCGCCCGCCTCGCCTGCGCCGGCCCCGACGGCGCATCCGCAGGCAGCGACCGAGCCCGATCCGCGCAAGAGTCCCGCTCAGCGACCCGACCCCGTGCGCAGCGGACCTGAGAGCCGGCCGCCGACGAAGAGTCCCCCGGCAACGGGCAAGGACAAGACGCTGCTCGACGCAGTCGGCAAGGTCGCCAGCGAGACCGGCAAGCGCATCGCCGTGCCTAGCATCCTGGGACTGCTGGCCCTCCTGTTCATGTTCGCCCAGAACCGGCTCGATCGCAAAGACCCCAAGCTGGCCCTGGCGCCCGTCCACAGGGACGAGAAGCTGCGGTTCGGGCCGCTTCCATGGGCCGAGGCGGGTCGCTGATGCGAGTCCGCTCCGCCACCCATTCAGCTGAACTGGTCCCGCTCGGGGAGCGCATGCGCTACCTGCGCCTGTTCCGCATCGCGGCGGCGGCGCTGGTGCTGCTTTCCTGGGCGTTGCTGCCGGAGTTCCGGCAGGTGCCGCTGCGCGAGCTGGCGCTCAGCATCGGCGCATACCTCGGCGTCGCGTTCGCCGCCGACGGCGTCTGGAAGCTGAGCAGGCGGCGGGCGCTCCCGCTGTTCGGGCTGATCCTGACGCTCGACGGTGCGTTCCTGGCCTGGGTCACCTATGCCCTGGCGGGGACCAGCAGCCCGATCCGCTTCCTGATCCTGATCCAGCTGATCTCGGTCGCGCTGCTGGCTTCGTTTCGGACGGGCCTCAAGCTCGCCCTGTGGCAGACGCTGCTGCTGCTGATCGTGTTCCACTCCCAGGAGGCGGGGATCCTGCCGACGCCGACCGGCGAGCGGGTGTCGATCGGCGACACCGAGTTCCGGCTGCTGGTCAGCTACATCGTCGTGTTCTGGATCGTGGTCGTCGTGACGACCGCCTTCTCCACCGTCAACGAGCGGGAGCTGAGGCGCCGGCGGTATGACCTCGAGGCGCTGGCGAAATTCTCGATGGGCTTGGAGACGGTGACCGCGGGCGCCGATGTCGCCCGGATCCTGACCGAGACGGTCGCGGATGAGTTCGGCTTCGAGCGAGTGCTGATGTTCGGCGCGCACGAGGGCGACATCTTCCTCATGCATCAAATCGGGGCCGCCGAGCCGCTGGACGCGTCCGCCTCCTCGCTGGACAACAGCCCATTCCTCGCACGGATCGCGAACTCGCAGGACACGCTGCTCGTATCGGGATTCGACCCCGACGACGACCCCGCGCTGGCGGCCCGGCTGCCCGACTGCCGCAATCTGGTGATGGCACCACTTCACGCGGAGGGCCGCTCGGTCGGGCTGCTGATCTGCGAACACGGCATGCGGACCGACTCCCGGATCGAGCGACGGGTCGTCTCGATGCTCGAGCGGTTCGTGTCGCAGTCCTCCCTTGCTCTTCAGAACGCGTGGCTGCTGGAGGCGCTGGAGCGCTACGCGTCCACCGACGGCCTGACCGGGATCGCCAACCGGCGCAGCTTCGAGGAGGCCCTCGGTCGATACCTGGCGCAGGCGGTCCGCGGCGGCGACCAGCTGAGCCTCGTACTGCTCGACATCGACCACTTCAAACAGCTCAACGACGTCCACGGACACCTGGTCGGAGACCGCGTGCTGCGCAGGGTCGGGCAGCTACTCGACGCAGAGGTCCGTGGCGCCGACATGGTGGCCCGCTATGGCGGCGAGGAGTTTGTGATGGTGCTCAGCGGCGTTGGTGAAGCCGAGGCCATGGTCGCGGCCGAGCGGCTGCGCGGCAAATTCGAGCTCGACACGTCGGAGCCGCGCGTGACCGCCAGCTTCGGGGTGGCCACATATCCGGACGACGCCGTGGACGGCCACTCGCTGATCGCGGCCGCCGACGCCGCGCTCTACGCGTCCAAGCGCGACGGGCGCAACCGGGTGACCCCCTCGAGCAGACTGCGCCTCGACGAAGTCGCCTGACCGGCCGGGGCGGTGCGCTTCAGGGGCTTCCATGTGCCCCGTGGTTAGACTGCGCCGGTGATCGGATGACGGACGCAGAGGTAGCGGTGATCGAGCGCTTCTACGGGGCGTTCGACCAGCGCGACGGGGACACGATGGCCGCCTGCTATGCGCCCGGCGTGCGGTTCTCCGACCCTGTGTTCCCTGATCTGCGCGGGGCGCAGGCCGGAGCGATGTGGCGCATGCTCACGTCGACGCCCGGCGACCTGCGCATCGAACTGCTCGAGCGGGAGGCGAACCAGGGGAGCGGATCAGCTCATTGGCGCGCTCACTACACGTTCAGCCAGACCGGGCGGCCGGTGATCAACGACATCCACGCGAGCTTTCGCTTCGAGGGCGGGCTGATCGCCGAGCACCGCGACCGCTTCAGCTTCTACGCATGGGCGCGGCAGGCGCTCGGGCCCCTCGGCCTGCTGCTCGGCTGGACGCCGCTCGTGCGCTCCACGGTGAGACGCAAGGCCGCGGCACGCCTCGCGGAGTTCACGGAGAGTCCCGGCACGCAGTCGGCGTGACCGGGATCGTCACGGCGCGCCAGCCGTGCTGCGTTCAGCGGCCTTTCAACTTCCCTGCGACGTGATGTGTTCGATCACCTCGTCGAGCTCCGCGGTGGGCGAGAAGTCCACGTAGTCGCAGTCCTCGAGCGCCTCCGGCGCGTGACCCGGGGCCCAATAGAAGGCCTGACCCGCCTCATACACGTGCTCACCGTCGCCGGTGTGCATCTTGAGCCGCCCGTTGATCACGTAGCCCCAGTGCGGGCACTGGCAGAGATCGCCCGGCAGGCCGGCCAGTGCGGGACGGAAGTCCGCGCCCTTGGGAGCGTGCACGAAGGCCACGCTCAGGTTGCCGCCGATCTCCTGTTTGCGGAACTCGACCCCGTCGCCCTCGATCGCGATCGGCGTGTCCTCCCGTGTAACTGAGTTCATCGTCTCCCCTTTCCGATGTCTGCAGCCGTGAGTTTGCGCCCGAAAGCTTTGCAGATTCTGCGCTGCGCGTTGCCTGCGAGCCAGGGGCCCTTGCTGGGCGACTGCGCCCACGGGGCGCGCTGACCGCGCTGGGTCCGTGGCTATACTTGGGCCCACGCCGCGGGGTGGAGCAGTCAGGTAGCTCGTCGGGCTCATAACCCGAAGGTCGCGGGTTCGAATCCCGCCCCCGCTACTTCATAAGTGCTGGAAATGAAGGCCCTCCCGATGCGGAGGGTCTTCTTGTTGGTGCGGACCCTTCTGCATGTTCAATAGGCCGGTCACGTTCTGAGCAGCGAGTCGGTGGCAGACACACACGAGCTGGTCAAGGTCGGCCCGCCGACGGCTTAAGAAACTGCGGGTGGATCCGACAACGCCGCGCTGCCGCGATTCGCGCTAAGCAGACGTAGGGATCCGGTAAGCGTGTCGCGTGAACCCCACGGTGGAATTGCCGAGAGCGGTCGGAGATACTGGGCGGTCAGCCCCGGTAGACGACGCGGTCCGGGCCGAATCGGAGGTCGCCCTCCCCAGAAGGGAATGAAGATTGTGGCCGAGAAGAACCGCAAGTGGGTCCTCTCCACGCGACCGAAGGGAATGGTCGAGCGCGAGAACTTCGACTGGAAGGAAGAGCCCGTGCCGTCGATTGGCGACGGAGAGTTCCTGGTCCGAAACCTCTGGCTGTCGTGCGATCCGGCGCAGCGGGCATGGATGGAGATCGACACCTACATCCCGGTGCTCCCACTCGGCGAGGTGATGCTCTCGGGGTCGGCCGGACAAGTCGTCGAGTCGAAGCACCCTGGCTTCACCGAAGGCGATTTCGTCTCGGGCGTTTTCGGTTGGCAGGACTATGCCGTGAGCGATGGCGGGGGATTCTTTCCAGTGACTAAGGTGCCACCCGGTGTCGACCTTCCGACGGCGCTCTCGCTGTTCGGCATAACCGGGCTCACCGCCTATATCGGCCTGCTCGACATTGGGAAGCCGAAGCCGCACGAGACAGTGCTGGTCTCGGGGGCTGCCGGAGCCGTCGGGTCACTCGTCGCCCAGATCGCCAAGGTGAAGGATTGCCGCGTGATCGGCATCGCCGGCGGAGCGGCCAAATGCGACTGGCTGAGGAGCGAGCTCGGGGTTGACGACGCGATCGACTACAAGGAGGAAGGCGTGCTCGCGCGTATCGGCGAGCTTTGCCCGGATGGGGTCGACGTCTTTTTCGACAACGTCGGCGGTGAAGTTCTCGATGCTGCGCTCGACCACCTCGCGCTCGGCGCGCGGGTTGTTCTTTGCGGTGCGATCTCGGGCTACAGCGACTTCGAGAACAGGCCCGGGATCAAGAATCACTACCGCCTGATCATTCAGCGCGCCGCGATGCGCGGCTTCCTCATCTTCGATCACATGGATCGGGCCCCAGAAGCAATTGGCGAGCTGGCGAGCTGGGCGGCGGCGGGGAAGATCAAGAACCAAGTCGACGTCGTTGAAGGGCTCGAGAACGCCCCCGACGCGCTGAAGCGTCTATTCAACGGACAGAACCTCGGCAAACAGCTGGTCGCGATCGCGGACACCCCCATCAGCTGAGCTCCCAGGGCGCGGTCATTTGGTTCAAGCCGGCTCGAATGCTGCTTTCACGTCGATTTGACAACGAACGCCGCGCTGCTGCGACTCGCGCTTTGCGGTAGCGCGCCACGGCGCCGCGCACCACACAGCCTGCCGTGACTCCCTCCTCAGTACAACACGTTCGGGAACCAGCCTCCGCGTGGCTCCTGGTACTCGCCGATCGCCATCAGGTGCATCGGCTTCACGAGTCGCAGTCCTTCGCCGAGCCCCCAAGGAAACAGCCCGGAGCGCAGGGGAACGAGGAATGCGAGCGGTTCGGCCGAGGCCGCCGCCCCGCCCAAGAGCAGCGCCTTCATCTCCTCCTCGCTCTCGGCGACGCCGTGCGCCATCGGCCAGAACGTGACCGTCGTGGCATACCCGACGATGCGACCGTCGCGCTCGGCGACGACCGGTGCAAACGCGTGAGTCGCGTCGCGTAACTCGTTCGTGCGCTCGAAGCCGTGGACCTTTTTGCAGAGCGCCTCGCACTCGTCGAGATCGTCGTCGGTCAGCGGTCGCACCTCGACACCCTTCGGCGGCCCGCTCCGCGGCTTGCCCGTCATCACCGCGACAGGTTCCTTCACATCAAATCCAAGCGACTGGTAGAGGCAGAGCGAGCGCAGGTGGAAGGCGTCCTGTAGCAGGCGGATCCCCGGCGCGCCCTCGCCGCGCTCTATCACGGCCTGCATGAGGCGCCGGCCGACGCCGGAGTTCTGGCCTTCGGGGTCGACGGTGATCGGGCCGACGCCGCGGATCGGGTCGCGCTCGTCGAGGAAGTTCGAGCCGAGGACGCGGCCGTCCCGTTCCGCCAGGACGCCCTCGATCGAGGGGTGGGAGATCCAGTTGCCGATGATCTGCTCGGCGAACTCGATTACGGGGAAATCGCGTTGGAAGCGATGATGATCGTGGATCCCGCCGAACGCCTCGAAGCAGATTCGCGCGAGCTCCTTCGTGTCTGACGGCTCCGGCGCTCGAAGCGTGATGCCGGATGCGGTCGCGGTACCAGCCATGGTGCAGCCCCCTTTTCCGCTAACGATCGCGGAAAGTTCTATGTCCGTCGGCAACCGCCGGCAAACCCAAAAAGCCCCGATAACGACGTGGTGGCGAACACGGTCCATCCCGCCAGCCCCGCAAGAAGTTCGCGCCGAGCACGAAGAGGCCGCCCCTGAGTGGGCGGCGGGTGAGAATCGAACGCCGCGGGCAGCTCAGATCACGGAAACCGCTTCAGAAGGCGCCACCGTCCCGACACGCTGCCTGATCTACGACCCCGAGGGCGACGCGGACTCCTCGGCGCGAGCGTCTTCCTCCGACAGGCCGGCGGCCTCGAGGGCCTCGGCCGGGTCGGTATACGAGACGATGCTGGTCACCTGCTCGTCCCGCAGGGTCCACACCGCCCCGTAGCGCCACGTCGTAAAGACGCCGGACGCCCGGCCGCGCGCACGCCACTCGGCGATGATGACAACCTGATCTCCGGCCTCGATCAAACGCTCAGCGACGGTCGTGATGTGCTCGAAGGATTCCAGCCACTCTTTCACCGTGCGGGCCATCTCGTCTAGACCCACGGTTTCGGTTGCTCCGCCAGCAATGGGGTCCAGCCAGACGACGCGGATGCTCGGATCGAAGACCTCTGGGATCCAAAAGTTGCCCCGCTCGAACTCCGCGAAAGCACGGCGCACAATTTCCACGTTCTCCCGCGACATCGCCCGCGCAGTATCTCGCAGACGTCGGAGTCACGCGGGCGTCTTGCGGCGACGGGCAAGCTGGGAGTCGACGCGGGGCCGCAGCTCGGCTTCGACATCCACAGCACTCTGCGCAACGGCACGACGACGGACGTACGGGCACTCGCGGCGCTCACGGTGGACGGACGAAGCGAGCTGTACCGCATCGATCTGCTGCAGGGCCGCGCGACGTCGCTGGGCTCCTTCAGCGCGAAGTACCAGGTGATCGGGCTGGCGATCCCGCTCAACCAGCTCTAGGGAAATCGTGGCGAGCCGGTCTCGCAGGAGGCCGGCTCGTTCGCATCAGGGCGCGTCCGCGCGGCGCACCGCTTCGGTGAGACGGCCCAAGCGAGGATCGTCCGTCGCGACCAGCGTCGCCAGTGTCGCGCGCACCGCGTCGAGGTCGACCGTGTTCGCGGCGACCATCGCCTCGACATCCGCCCAGTCGCGCGTGCGGTCGAACATGATCTTGAAGACGGTCAGCTCGACCGGACCGAGGATCGGAATGTGCGTTCCGACGAACGGAACGTCCTGCGCGTGTCGCGCCGCCTGTGCGTGCACCGGCTCGTAGTCGAAGAAGAGGTCCACCGGTGTCTCCTCCCACCACAGCCGGATCTGGCCCTCCGCCGTGATCGTCTCCGCTGCGCCGTCCGGGCACGCGATGCCCCCCGGAAGAGCAGCGAGCGCCGGACCGCTGTGGGCGGCTGCCGTGAAGATGTTCAGATCGATGTCGCTCGTGCCGCGCGGGTCCTGAGTCCAGTAAGCGAGCGCAAGCGCGCCCCCGAACGCGTGCGGGATCCGCCGCTTCGAAAGCGCACGATGCAGCCCGACGATCTTCTCGGGAAGGGTCATGTGCGGCCGAGGCGGGGGAACCGCAGGTCACGCCTGTGGCGCCTGGGCAGTGCCGCGGCCAGCTCGAGCACGCCGACCAGCGCGCGGCCTGCGCGCTCGAGCTCGGCGTCGGAGGGCCGGATCACAGCTCGCTCGGCAGGCTGCACGACCAGGCGCGACCCCGTCGCGCCCAAAAGCCGAGCGAACGTCTCGAAGGTGGGCTGCTTGCGCCCGTTCTCGTACGCGGACAGGGTGGCCTGGGACGTGCCGGCGCGGCCGGCGAGTCGCTCCTGTGAAAGCCCTGCGCGCCGGCGCGCGGCGCGAATGGCGGAACCTGCATCCATGCTGGAGAGTATATCCAGTCAGATATAGGCGGCCGGGCCGTTCTCCCGTTGCGAGCGGCTCAGGACGCCCCGGCGGACGCGTCCTGCCGGGGCAGCCCCACGGCCTCGAGGGCGTCCGCCTGGCTCATGTAGCACTTCCAGTGAACCATCAGGCCCTCCTTGAACGTGTAGACGTGCGCGTACTTCCCGAAGGGCACCTCGATACCCGTGGAGCGCCCACGCATCCGCTGGTCGATCAGCGCCACCACGCGCGCCCCGGCGTCGACCAGCTCGTACTCGAATTGGACCGCCTCCCAGGCTGAAAGCCACTGCAGCCAGAACCGGCGGACGGCCTCTGGCCCCCGGTAGACACCGCTGATGTCCGGTACAGGAAGCTCGGTGGCGTCCCATTCGACCTCGGGATCCGACGGCAGACCGAATCTTCTTCCAGCGCGGAACTCCTCGAAGGCCCTGCGCACCAGTTCCACGTTCTCCTGTGACATGGCCCGCAGAGTATCCCGCCCACTTGGCTGAACTACCCGGCCGTTCCCCATGGATCGGCAATACTGGCGGGGCGATGTCACGGGCGAACGTGGCCGCCGCAAAGCGGATATACGAGGCTCGCAACCGCGGGGATGTCGACGCGGTGCTGGCGGAGTGCGATCCGACGGTCACGTGGCACCCACACCTGGCGACCCTCGGCGGCAACCCCGTGCGGGGCCACGACGAAGTGCGCAGGTACATGGCGTCCCTACAGGAGGACTGGGTCGGCTTTCGGCACGAGCCCGAGGAGTTCATCGACGCGGGGAACAAGGTCGTTGCGATCCTCAACACCTACGCGCGCGGTCGTGGAAGCGGCGTCGATGTCGAGGTCCCCGTCGCTCACGTCCTCACGTTCGAAGAGGGAAAGTGCATGGGGTACGTCAGCTATCACGATCGCGCGCAGGCACTGAAGGACGCCGGAGTAGGGAAATGACGTATCAGGCGCCGGTGTCCGGTACGAGACCGAGGTCGGCGAGCGCGCGCTCGCGGTCCCAGTAGGTGACGAGCCTCGTCACCTTGCCGTCGCGGAGCGCGAGCACGTTCGCCACGTCCGCGTGCATCAGTCCGAGGTCCAAGCCACTGGTCTTGCCGCGCCCGCTGAAGCGGAACAGCACGAGTACGCGGCCGTCGTCGAGCTCGCGGTACTCGTGCACCTGCATGCGCAGGTCATCCCAGACGCTGAGGACCTCCCGCCACGACTGCGCCATCCCGGCCACTCCCGTCCAGGTCCCCGGTGCCGGCCCGTCGGTGGACACGAACTCGATCCCGGGGTCGGCCCACCCCGTCGAGCTGAAGTCGCCGCGTTCCCAATCCGCGTAGATCGAGCGCACGAGGTCCAGGTTCGCCGAGGACATCGATGCAGTATCCCGGGCTGAGCCCGCCCACCGGCCCGCCTGGTGACCCAGCCGCTCGCTCAACCCGGCCGCGCCAGCACACGTCGCATCGAGCGCCGGGCCCTGGCGAACACTTCGCGGTCACGCGAGAGCTGGAAGCCGTAGCTGGCCGCCGCCGCCAGCGCGTTGAGCTGGAAGGCGGTGTCGGCCGGCTCCGTGCCGGGTGGGAGCTCTCCCCGGTCGACGGCGACCCCCACCTCGCGCGCGAGCACGCCGAGCCAGCGATCCATCGCGCTGCGAACCGCATCGCGCAGCGGGCCGGGGCGTGCGTCGAACTCGACGGAGGCGGTGGTCAGAAAGCATCCGCCCGGCAACGCCTCCCGCTCGTGATACGCGAGCCAGCTGTCGCATAGCGCAAGCAGCCGGACCCGACCGGGCCGCTCGTCGGCCACCGGCCCCCAGACTTCATCGGTGAACTGTGCGATCGCCGCCTCGAGCGTCGCCAGTTGCAACTCCCGCTTGCTGCCGAAAAGGCTGAAGAGGCTGCTCTTTCGCATCGTCACCTGCGCGGCCAGGCCGCCGATCGTGAGGCCCTCGAGGCCCTCGACGGAGGCTTGATCGACCGCCGCTGCGGTGACGGCGGCGCGGGTCTCGGCGACGGCTGCGGCAGCGCGGCGAGGCACGAATCGATGATACCGTACGATCGTCCGATAAAGGAGGAGGAGCAATGCAGGTTCGATGGCTGGGTTGGGCGGGAGTCGAGATCGAGGTCGACGGGGTCGCGGTGGTGATCGACCCGCTGGCCGACCCCGGCGCCACGTTTGCCGCGCTCGGAGAACACGCCCAGCGGGCCGAGCTGCCGACGGTGGTGGCACCCGCGGGCGGGGCCGTCGCCGGCCTCGTCAGCCACCTGCACCGCGATCACGCCGACGCCGGCGCGCTCGCGGCGGCCCTGGCCGCCGATGCCGCGGTCCACGAGCCCGGCTGGCCGGGAGGGGCCGACATCGAGAACCTCGCCCTGGCGCAGGCCAACTTCGAACTCGAGCGGGTGGGCCTGACGCGACGGGCGATCGCGCAGGGGCAGGGGGTGGAGGTGGGCCCATTCGCGTTCACGGCCCTGCCCGCCGTCGACGGCCTCGGCGACCCCCAGATCTCCTGGTTGGTGGAGGCGGGCGGGCGCCGGGTCCTGCACCTCGGGGACACGGTCTTCCACAGCTACTGGTGGCGGATGGCGCGCCGCCACGGGCCCTTCGATGTCGTGTTCGCGCCGATCAACGGAGCGGTCGTCGACTTTCCGCACCTCCAGCCACCGAGCCCGCTGGCGGCGGCGATGGAGCCCGAGCAGGCGGCCCTCGCCGCCGAGCTGCTGGGCGCGCGGACGGTCGTTCCGATGCACTACGACGGCTTCGCGATCGACCCCTGGTACCGACCGATCCCCGACGCCGGCGAGCGCTTCACGGCAGCCGCGGCGGCGCGCTCCTACGAGGCGCGGGTGCTCGAGCCCGGTGAGTCGTTCTCGCCTGCCGAGATCTGAGCCCGGCCCGTGCTCGCCGGCTGATCGAACTCCGCAGCCAGGCGCTTGATCGTCAGCAGGTCACGCTCGTTCTTGACCTGGTCGACCGCCTGCGCGGCGATGGTCATCGCGATGCCGTGCACGAAGCGCGCGCGATCAGCGGCCCCGCACCGGATTGCTGCCTCGCGGCAGGCCCGCAAAGCGTGGAGCATCTCCGAGGCCACCCACGCGTCGCCCTCCAGGTAACGGTTGATCTGCAGCATCGAGTCGAAGTACTCGTCGAAGCGGCGCTGACGGAGAATCACCGTGAGCTCGTGGTCGGGAAACCGGCGCACGCCGGGCGGCGCCTCGCGCTCCGTGAGGCGGACCAGCACCGAGCGCAGGTAACTGATGCACGTGACCGCGGTCATCGGGTCGTTGATGCCGGGTGACAGCGCCTTCAGCGCCGTGTCGGTCAGTTGGCGGATGCCGAAGTCGACGTCCTGGTTGAGGTCGCGCTCGCTGGCCAGCGATACCGCGCCGAGGATTTCGCGCCCGCACTGCTCCGCAACGCTCGCGGGCCACACTTCGGCAATCGGCATCTCGATGCTGACGAAGTCGCCGGGGGCTACGAGGATCGCAATCCGCTCGGCGTGAGGGGCGAGCGCCCCGGCAACGTCGTCGATGCCGATGCGCTGCACGTACCCCGGCCGGCGTGGCAGCACCCGACCCGGCGCCTGCGCGCGCCAGGAGGCAAGCAGCGAGTCCGCCTGCTCTTGATCGACCGGCTCCCCGTATCGGTCGGGGTACAACTCGTCCAGTCGCGCGAGTGTCTGCCGCGCGATGTTCGCGCTCACGTGGGAGACCTGGATCATCTGCGAGACGTGATGCAGGAACACGATCAACAGCACGACCGCCGCGATCCCGAACAGCGAAGCGGCTGTCACGCTCAGCCGGGGCACGAAGCCCGCATCGCCGAACGAGCCCACCGCGCGCAGCACGAGGATCGCGTAGACGAACGTGCCCACGTAGAACCCAATCGTGACCTGGGTCACCCGGTCGCCGAAGAACGTGCGCAGGATCCGCGGGCTGAACTGGCTCGACGCGAGCTGCAGCACCACCATCGTGATCGAGAACGTGAGGCCCGCAACGGTGATCAGCGAGCCCGCGATCACCGACAGCACGGTGCGTGCCGCCGGACCGTCGCCCTTGAACACGACCTCGACGCCTTCGAGGTCGAGCTGCTCGTCGATCTGGACGAGCACGATGCCCAGGACGGCAAACGCCACGACGATCAGCCCGGGTATGAACCCGAGGCTCTGTGACAGGTTGGGCCACAATGCCCTGAGGCGGTTCTTCATGCCCCGGATCATTCCTGATCGATGCCTGGTGCCCCGGCACGCGTCCCTCGCGTGAAAGACTCCAGCGATGGCTGACGTCGAGGAAACCCGTCTGCCCGGCGTGGGCATCAGACACGATTTCGTGACCGCTGGCGGCCGGCGGATCGGGTTGCTGTCGCATCTCAGCGGCCATCGCGAGCTGCTCATCTACGACTCCGGCGATCCGGACTCGTGCCGGGAGTTGATCGAGCTCGACGAGGACGACGGCCGGGTGCTCGCGGAGCTGCTGGGTGCCGACAGGGTCACCGAGCACCTCGGCGGCCTGCGGCAGTCGATGAGGGGTCTCACGATCGACTGGCTGCCGATCGAGCGCTCGTCGTCGCACGCGGGCCGCACGATCGCCGAGACGGGACTTGCCGCACGCACCGGGGCCGCAATCGTGGCGGTCGTGCGGGGCGCCGAGACGATCCCTTCTCCGCCGTCGGACCTGCGGCTGGAGGCGGGCGACACGACCGTCGTCGCGGGGACGCCGGACGGGGTCCGACAGGCGCTCGCACTGCTCCAGGGGACCTGACCCCCTTGCCGCTCGCGGCGGGCAGCCAGGCCGGCCTGCTGCTCGAGCTGGGGACGGCGCTATTCGCGCTCGCGACGCTCGCCCGCCTGGCCGACCGCTTCGAGTTGTCGCCGATCCCCCTCTATCTGATGGCGGGACTCGTGCTGGGGCAGATATCCGAGGGGCCCCTCTCCTTCTCCCAGGAGGTGGTCGAGACGGGCGCCGAGGTCGGCCTCGTGCTGCTGCTGTTCACGCTGGGCCTCGAATACACGGGCCAGGAGCTGGCAGACAGCCTGCGCTCGAACCTGCCCTCCGCGCTGCTGGACGGCGTGTTGAACTTCACTCCCGGCCTGGTGGCCGGGCTCGCGCTGGGGTGGACGTGGGAGGCCGCCCTGCTCCTGGGTGGAATCACCTACATATCGTCGTCGGGCATCGTCGCGAAGGTGCTCTCCGACCTCGGCCGGATGGGCAACCGCGAGACGCCGGCCGTGCTCACTCTGCTGGTGGCCGAGGACCTGGGAATGGCCCTCTACCTACCGCTGATCGCGATCCTGCTCGCGGGGACGAGCCTCGCGGCCGGCGCGGGCCTGCTGGCGGTGGCCGGTGCTGCGGTGATCGTCGCGCTCGCGGTCGTGACCCGCTACGGCGACCAGTTGAGCGACGCGATCTCGAGCCGCTCGGACGAAGTGCTGCTGCTCTCCACGCTGGGGTTCGCGCTGTTCCTGGCCGGCGCGGCCGAGGCCGCGCAGGTCTCCTCGGCCGTGGGGGCGTTCCTGGCCGGCATCGTGCTCTCCGACCCGCTCGCGACGCGCGCCCGATCGCTGATGTCTCCGCTGCGGGACCTGTTCGCCGCGGCGTTCTTCATCCTGTTCGGCCTCGAGATCGACCTCTCCGCGATCCCCTCGGTGGCGATCGCCGCCGTGGCGATCGGATTGCTGACCGCGCTGACCAAGGTCGTGGCCGGCTGGCGGGCCGCCGCCGCCATCGGCGCCGGGCCGCGGGGACGCATGCGGGCCGGAACGGTGCTGATCGCGCGCGGGGAGTTCTCGATCGTGATCGCCAGCATCGGCGTGGGTGCCGGTGTGGAGGCGGATCTCGGGCCGCTCGCCGCGGCGTATGTCCTCTTCACGGCGGTCCTCGGGTCGTTTGCCACGCGCTGGTCGGACCAGCTCGCGCGACTGACCCTGCGCTTCCCGCGCGCGCGTGTCGCCGCCGCGCTGCGCCGCACGAGCGCCTGAGGCCCGACCCGGCCGGTCGGCCCGCCGGTCTGCAAGCCAAGCTGCCAAAGCACCGCCGCGGCTCGCCCGAGCGCCGACTCACGAGTACCTTCGGTGGTCAATGCCAGCGCGCCGGCTGCGCGCACGCGAAGGGAGACGAAATGATCGGAGCTTTGATACTCGGCCTGGTAGCCGGCTTCGTCGGCAAGGCACTGATGCCGGGCGACGATCCCGGTGGCTTTGTCGCGACCATCGCCCTGGGCCTCGTGGGAGCGGCGCTCGGGTGGGTGATATTCACCCTCGGCCTCGGAATCGGCGACGAGGACGCATTCGACCTGGGCGGCCTGGTCAGCGCGATCATCGGCGTGATGATCCTGCTGGGCCTCTACCGCTGGTGGTCGGGTCGCCGCGCGGCAACCTGAGACTGACCGCGTTACGCAGCGGCGACGTCGAGCTCGTCCGCCAGCGGGTCGAACTGCGGCGGGGGTGTGGACGAACCCACGCTCGCGGCCCAGGGCTCGCGCAGCTCGTGCGCCAGCGCGTACACATGGGTACCGATGTTCGCGGCCGTGTTGGTGGCCTTCACGAGGTCCTCGACCGTGCGGCGCAGGTCAGCCGACCGCGCTCCCGGCTCGATCCGCCGTACGAATAGCACCAGGCCGGCCTCCTGCGAGGCATAGTCGAGGTCGATCGCGCTCCACTGCCGATCGGCCGCATTGCGCTGATGCTCGTCGAGCACCAGCCCGAGTGCTTCCACCCAGCGATCATCGAAGCCGTCGTGGGTGCGGATCGCGAGCGCGTCACCGTCGGGCACGACCGTCGCCCAGTCCACCTGCACGTCGTAGCTGTCGTTGCGTTCGCTCATCCGCGGCCTCGCATCTCATATCGGCACGTGGCGAGTTCCCCAAGAACCGCCTGCAAGGCGCGCTGCCAAAAGTCGCAGAGGCCGCGGGCCTACAGCCGCACGATCACCAGGCCCGCGGCCAGCAGCACGAGGCCCGCGGCCAGCGCACGCAGGGCCCCGTCGAGCGGAGCCGCGAGGCTCTCGCGCGTCAGTGCCACGACCGCGCCGTCGTCCATGGTCTGAGTGCCCTCCACCGCGGCGGTGCGGCGCCGCAGCGCCCTGACCGGCGCGCTCAGGCGCCGCTGCGCCACGCTCAGCGCGAAGCAGGCGACCACCACGAGCACCCCTGCGACCCCGATCTCGAGCGCGTTGGCCCAGTATGCGGTCAGCGCCGGAAACGCCCCCCACGCGGCCGCGAACCAGAAGTCGGTGTGGAAGCGGCCGCCGAACAGCTCGAGGTTGTAGGCGACCACCACAAACATGCCCGCCGCGATGAACGGCACGAGGCTGGCCCCGACCGTCGCCACCCCGACCGCTCCGAGCGCGATCGCGCCGGCCAGGCTGCCCGCCGCCAGGGCGACGAGCGCGGTGTCGGAGATGCGCGTGCCGAGCGGCCGCCCGTGCAACTCGTCGAGCGCATGCGCGCAGACCCCGACGCCCAGGAAGAACGCGCCCAGCGCGGCGGCCAGGCGGTCGGCGTGCAGCGTCGGCGCGGCCGCGGCCCCGAGGGCCACGTAGCTCAGGTGCCAGGCGGTGTAGGGCGGATGCAGCAGCGTGACGAGATCGCGCCAGCCGCCGGGCGCCAGCGCGTAGAAAGCAGGGCGGTCAACGCTGGGCTGCGCCATCGGTCACGCGCGTGCCCGAGATGACGACGCCTGCGCCGAAGCTCATCCGCCGCACGTGTATTTCCCGCAGGCCGGCGTCGTGCCAGAACTCGCACTGGCGCGCAATCGGGTACCGCGCGTAGTACTCGGGAATGCTGCGCGACAGGAAGCGGCCGACGTCATACCACCCTCGCGATGCCAGCCGGCCGGCTCCCGGCATCACATATCCGGTGTAGAGCTTCCAGAGCGCATGTGCCGAGCGCCCGCTCGGGACGCCGAACTCGACAGATGCGACCCGGGCTCCGGGCTTCACGACTCTGGCAAGCTCACGGATGGTGTGGGCGGGGTCGTCCACGTAGCGCAGCAGGTATCCGACGGTGACCCCGTCGAACTCGCCGTCCGCGAACGGAAGTCGCTCCGCTTCCCCAACCACGAGCTCGACGTGCTTCGCCAGGTGCGGCGCGCTCGCCAGCCGGCGCCGCGCACGGCTCAACATGTCCTCGCTTTGGTCCAGGCCGACGACGGTGCAGCCGTAGCGGCGCACAAGCTCCGCGGCGACCAGGCCCGTGCCCGTGGCCACGTCCAGGATGCGGTCCGCGGGAGCGGCCTCGATCGTCGCCACCATCGCCCTGCGCCAGCGCCGGTCCTCGCCGAAGCTCAGCAACCAGCCCATCTCGTCGTACTCGCGCGGCAGCTGCGCGAACAGCTCGCGGGCGTGAGCCTTGCGAGGAGAGGCCGGAAACAGCTGTTCGACGGGCTGCGCCATCGGCGGGTACGCAGGAACCTAACCGACAGCGCGACGCCCGTGCATCGGCGGGGCGGCGGTTTGCACACCGGCGCGACGACGAGTTAAGGTCGCCCTGCACTCCAGAAGTGGGCATTCGACAGCTTCGGAGACAAAGGTGGACAACAGCGCAAGCAGGCCTGTGTCCCCGTCGAGGTGGCCGCCGGGAGCGCGGGATGAAGCCGCGCACCAAGTACGCACGCCAGGACCAGCTGTGCATCGCCTACCAGGTGTTCGGGGATGGGCCGGCGGAGCTGGTCTACACCTTCGGGCCGGCCAGCCACGTCGAGCACCTGTGGGATCTGCCGCTCGCCGTGCGCTTCCTGGACCGGCTGGGCTCCTTCGCCCGGGTGCTGATCTTCGACCGGCGCGGGACGGGCGCCTCCGACCCCACGGCGGGCCCGCCGACTCTCGAGCAGCAGATGCAGGACATGCTGAGCGCGGTGGACGCCGCCGGCTTCGAGCGGCCGTACGTGTTCGGTGAGACAAACGCCTCCCGGATGTGCGCGCTGTATGCGGCGACGCACCCGGACCGCCTGTCCGGCCTGATCCTGTATGCCGCTTCGGCGGTCGGTTCGGAGATGCTGACTCCGCCGCTGCAGGCGCTGCTCCTCGACCTGATCGACAACGCATGGGGAGAGGGCGCCACCGTGCACGTGTTCGCGCCCAGCGTCGCGGATGACCCGCGCGTGGTGGAGTGGTTCGGTAACTCCGAGCGGCACTCGGCCAGCCCCGGCATCGTGCGCAAGCTGGTCGAGATGGAGCCCGCAGTGGACGTCCGCACGGTCCTGCCGACGATCCGCGTGCCGACACTGGTGCTGCACCGCCGCGAGGACCCGCTGGTGGACATCGAGCTGGGGCGACGCGTCGCCGCGGCGATACCCGGGGCCCGGTTCGTCGCGCTCGAGGGGGAGGACAACATGGCGATCTTCGGAGACAGCGAGTCGCTGCTCGACGAGGTCGAGCAGTTCGTGACGGGCGAGCGTCACCACCACGAGGTCGACCGGGTGCTGACCACGCTGATGTTCACAGACATCGTCGGGTCCACGGCGCGCGCGGCGGACCTCGGTGACCGCCGCTGGCGTGACCTGCTCGACGAGCACTATCGCGCCACTCGGCGCGAGGTCGATCGCTTCCACGGGCGCGAGATCCGCACACTCGGGGACGGGTTCCTGGCCACCTTCGACGGTCCCGCGCGGGCGATCCGCTGCGGGTCCGCGATTGCCGACGACTCCCACGCGCTCGGCATGCCGGTCCGGGTGGGCGTGCACACGGGCGAGGTGGAGCTGCACGACGGCGATCTCGCCGGCTTGGCGGTGCACATCGGCGCACGCGTGGCGGCGGAGGCGGAAGCGGGAGAGGTGCTCGTCTCAGGAACCGTCAAGGACCTCGTCGTCGGCTCCGGCGTGGGGTTCACCGATCGCGGCGAGCGGGAGCTGAAGGGCGTTCCCGGCGTGTGGCGCCTTTTCGCCGTGGAGCGCTGATGGGCAGGAGAGTCGTGATCCTCGGTGGCGGAGTGGCGGGCATGAGCGCCGCCCACGAGCTCGCCAAGCGGAAGTTCGAGGTGGAGGTGCTGGAGTACCGGGCGATCCCGGGCGGCAAGGCGCGCAGCATGCCCGTCCCCACCCCGCGGTCCAGGACGCGACCGCGACTGCCCGCCGAGCACGGCTTCCGGTTCTTCCCGGGCTTCTACAGGTACCTCCCGCAGACGCTGGGCGAAATCCCGTGCACCAGCCCGGGTTGCCCTCCCGGGCACATGGTCGCCGACCATCTGGCGAGCACAAGCTGCATGCAGATGGCCCGCGCGAACGACGGCCCGGCCCTGTTCGACTTCGATACGCCGGGGCCGCCGATCACAGGTGTCTACACCGCGCTCAAATTCATCTTCGATTACCGGTCCGAGCTGCAGATACCAGGGAAGCTGTTCGGCTTCTTCGTCTTCAAGGTCCTGAAGTTGATGGCGCGCAAGGACGAGTGGTTCACGAAGTTCGAGGAGCAGGGATGGTACGAGTACAGCGGCGCGGCCGGAAGGTGGAAGGACAACTCGATCTACGAGAAGTACCTCGCGACCGGCGTCACGCGCACGATGGTCGCGGCCCGGGCGAGCGACATCAGCGCGCGCACGGCCGGTTGCACCATGGTGAAGCTGATCGAGGCCCTTACGCGCGCCGACGAACAGGCCGATCGCGTGCTCGACGGCCCCACGAACGACGTTTGGATCGATCCGTGGCTGGCGCATCTGCGCGCCAACGGCGTCACGTACCGCCTCGGTCACGAAGCGACCAGGATCCACCTCGACACCGACGGGGCGGTCGAGAAGGTCACGGTGAAAGGCCCGGACGGGGAGGAAGAGGTGACGGGTGACTACTTCATCGCGGCGCTGCCCGCCGAGGTCATGAAGTGCCTCGTGACACCCGAGATGCGTGACGGCCGATCCGGTGCTCGGGACCCTCGACCAACTAAGACCAGCTGGATGAACGGCGTCATGATCTACCTGCGCGAGCCGCTTCAGCGGCAGGTCCACGGTCACTCGATCTACATCGACTCGCCGTGGGCCCTGACGTCGATCTGCCAGCAGCAGTTCTGGCAGCGGCGGCTGGCCGGAATGGGCGACGGGCAGGTGCGCGACATCCTGTCGGTGGACGTCTCGGACTGGGAGAGTGAGTCCAACGGGAAGATCGCGAAGCGCTCGAGCCGAAAGCAGATCGTGGGCGAGGTGCTCGCTCAGCTGCGCGCGCATCTGGACCACGACCCCAAGCAGGCGCTGCGCGACGACAACATCCGAACCTGCTTCGTGGACCCCGACATCACATTCGAGAACCCGCGGACGGACAAGGCTTGCGGCAAACGCCGAGCCACTGCTGCTCAACACCCCGAAGTCCTGGCAGTACAGGCCGACGGCGAAGACCAAGATCCCGAACCTGTTTCTCGCGTCGGACTACGTGCGGACCGATACGGATCTGGCGACGATGGAAGGCGCCAACGAGGCCGCCCGCCTCGCGGTCAACGAGATCTGCAAACAGTCCGGCGACGCCGCCGACCCGATGCTCCCGGCGTGGAGCCCTCCGCTGATCGACGATGCCTACGACGTTCTGTCACGCTTCCGGCGCTGGCGCCGACCGTGGGGCGTGCGGGCCATCGACACCGCCGCGCCCGGTCTCGAGGCGCTCCTCTCCGAGAATCCCGGGGCACGGGCGGCGGACCGCATCCTGATCGACGCGGCGACTTCCCCACCGGCCGAGCACGAGGATGCGTGGTTGCTCGACGAGCGTGAGCTGGAGGCGTTCTCCGCGGCGCTGGTGAGCGCCCCCGAGCAGACGCTGGGGGCGCTCGAGCACGAGTTGGCTGACCCGCGGGCGGCCACGGTCAGCGGCGCTCCGGCCCGAGTAGGAACTCAGCGTGGTGTGTCCAGCGGGCTGATGTGCCGCGACACGACCTGCCAGCTGCCGCTGCGCCTGACCCAGACGTCGGTCATCAAGAACGCCTGGTTGCGTTGCTTGTCGTCCATCCAGCCGCGCTGGCTGTAGCGCGAGCGCGCGAAGCCGAAGTCCCCGTACGCATGCACGTCCAACTCCACGTACTCGAACGACTCCAGCCGGTATTGGTCGCGCGTCACGTCCAGGTACTGCTGCCGCGTACGGGTCTCGATGCCGGGCCGGCCCGTGATCAGCAGGAATTCAGGCGCGAGCAACTGCTCCAGGAAGTCGATGTCGCGGCCCTTGACGGCCTCCATCCACGCGTGTTGCAGCCGGATCAGCTCCTGCTCGTCACCCATGCTGCCGCTCAAAATAGCGGGCCGCAGGCCGCGCGGCGGGTGCCGGCCGAGCACCCGCCGCACCCTGCGCGGGGTTAGGGCGTGAGGACCTTGTCGATCACGTGCACGGTGCCGTTCTCGGCCGGCACGTCGGCCTGCACCACCGTCGCGTCGTTGACCTTGACGTCGCCGCCGTCGATCGCGACGGTCAGCTCGCCGCCCTGAACGGTCGTCACCTTCTGACCGTCCTCGAGATCGGCCGCCTTCACGTCGCCCTCGACGACGTGGTAGGTCAGCACGTTGGCGAGGTCGTCCTTCGCCGCCGGCTCGAGCAGCTCGTCGAGCGTGCCGCCGAGCGCGTCGAACGCATCGTTCGTGGGCGCGAAGACCGTGTAGGGGCCCTGCGCCTGGAGCGTCTCCACCAGGTCGGCCGCCGTCACGGCGTCGACCAGGGTCGACAGCTGCGGCTCACTCTGGGCGACCGCGACGATGTCGCCGACGGGCGTGGCATCGCTTTCCGCGGTCGCCGCTCCGGTCGATCCTCCGTTGTCGTCGCCGCACGCAGCGACGAGCAGCGTCAACGCCGCGACGCACGCGGCCAGCGCGATCATCTTCGGTCTCATCTTCCACCAGTCCTCTCGGTCTATTGACGTTTCATGTGGGATACGGACGAGCGCCCGTCGCGGTTCAACGGGAGCATGGTGGAGCGCTTTATGAGAGCGGGCGATGTTACGATCGCCTGGATGTCGCGTGACTGACTTCGCGGAACCGGAGGTCCGCGTCTTCGACGCCCGGCGCGCGGCCGGCGACGGCAAGGTCACCGAGGGCAAGGACGGCTGGCTGTTCCTCCACCACGACGGGAACCGGGTCGTGGCCCAGCACCGGGGCGAGTTTCTGCTCTCCGACGCACAGCTGGAGGCCTGGCGCAGCGCGCTCGAGCAGCGCGCGGCCTTCATGCGGAGCCGTGGCGGGGAGTACATGCTGGTGATCCCTCCCGACACGCACGTGGTGTATCCGGAGAAGCTGCCACCGACGATCGTCCCGGGGCCCGTGCGGCCCGTCCTCCAGCTACTCGATCATCTCAGCCGCCGCGAGGCAAGGGCGCGCGTCGTTTACCCCCTCGAGGAGCTACTGGCCGCCAAGCCCGCGCATCAGGTCTACTCGGCGACCGACACGCACTGGAACGCGCACGGGGCGTTCGTCGTCTACGACCGCATCGTGGAGGAGCTCGCGCCCCTGGTGCCGCTGCGCCGCGCTTCGAGGAAAGAGATCCGCATCGTCGAGCGGGAGGGCGCCGGGGACCTCGGCCTCAAGCTGCAACCCGAGCGGAAGTCCACTCAGGCCTACTTCCACTCGACCCACCGCGAGTCGCGCCGTCAGTGGGACAACGGCGTGCGCGGCCTCGGTCGCACGATCGTGTTCGCCTGCCCGGAGGCGCCCGACACGACGTGCGTGGTGTTCGGCGACTCCGCGGCGGCGCGGTTGTCCACGTTGCTCGCGGAGACGTTCCGGAAGCTCGTGCTGCGCTACGACACCGGGGTGGACGTCGAGCTGGCCGAGCGCGAGCAGGCCGACCTCGTGCTGAGCGTGCTGACCGAGCGCCGGCTGGTGAGCGTTCCCGACCCGAACCAGCCCGAGGTGCCGGAGGCCGGATAGGGCCACGTGCACGCGGAGCGATTGCCCGGCTGCACGGGATCTGGGAACCTTCGTCGGGTTACGCCAACCGCGAGAAGGGACACACACATGCCCAAGTACCTGATCGAAGCCACCTACACGCCCCAAGGTTTCGAGGGTGTCCGCACGAAGGGCGGCAGCAGCAGGCGCGAGGCGGTGGCCCACGCCGTGAGCGGCCTGGGCGGCCGGCTGGAGAGCTTCTACTTCGCATTCGGCGACCCGGACGCATACGTGATCGCCGACCTTCCCGACGACGAGGCCGCGGCCGCGATTGCGCTGAGCGTCAACGCCACGGGCGGAGCTACCGCCAAGACGGTCGTGCTGCTCACCCCCGAACAGGTCGACGAGGCGGCGCAGCGCTCGGTCGACTACCGCCCGCCGGGATCCTGACGCGCAGGTCATCGCACAGCGCTGGGAGGTCGCCCAGCGACCGCCCCGCACCGAACACGTAGAAGTCGGGGCGCACGACGACCACCTCGACGTCGTTGTCGGTAAACCATGCTGTGAGCCGGCCGTCGACGTCCCGCACCTGATCGAGCGAGACACAGCGTGCATCGAGCCCTTCGAGCAAGGCAACGTGCTCGTCGTCGAGCACCGCGCGCGGATCGCCCGCGGAACTCAGCACCATGAACCCGCGGCCGACCACGTCGTCCAGCAGGCCCTCCCTCCCCTCGTATGCGACCTGCCCCTGCACGCCCAGCACGCCGGCCAACTCGCCCCCCGAGACGAGGCCGGCGGAGAGCCCCGGCGGCGCGATCGGCGGCGGCGCGGCCGCCGCGCGCAGAGCGGCGTCGCGCTCGGCCGCCGCGGCCGCATCGAGCTCGCACGAGACGCGGCCCATCTCGACCGAGAAGCGCGTGATCCACTCGCTGTGCGGGCGGCGCTCGATGCTGTAGCTGTCGAGCAGGCCGTCGGAGGCCCGGTCGCGCAGGACGAGATCGAGCTTCCAGGCGAGGTTGTGCACGTCGCGGACCCCGGTGCACATTCCCTGGCCCATGAACGGCGGCATCAGATGAGCCGCGTCGCCGGCGAGCAACACGCGACCGCGGCGCATGGTTTCCGCGAGCAGCGAACGGAACTCGTACACAGCGTGGCGCAGGATCGTTCCCTCGCCGGGCCCGATCCACGGCGCCAGCAGCTCCCAGATCCGCGCTTCCTCGGCGAAGTCCGCGTCCCGCTCTCCGGGCAGCAGCATGAACTCCCAGCGCCGGTGCTCGCGGCCGTTGCGCGTGTGCATGTGCGGCCGGGCGGGATCGCACCACTGGCACGAGGTGGGCAGCCGGTCGAGCGCGGCCATGTCGTGCGGGCGCAGGTCGAGCGTCAGCCAGCGCTCCGCGAAGCCGAGGTCGTCCCAGCCGATGCCGGCGGCCTCGCGCACGAACGAGTTGGCGCCGTCCGCGCCGATCACATACCGCGCCGTGACCGTGCGCTCGACACCGTCCTGGCGGAGCGTCAGCGCGACGTGGTCCGCTCGCTGATCCAGGGCTTCCGCAGTCCACGGGCGCTGCAGGTCAACGGTCGGCTGAGCCTGTGCAGCCCGATCGAGCGCCGCTTCCAGCCGCGGCTGGAAGAACAGGTAGGCCGGCTCCCAGCCGGATTGGACGTCCTCCGGCCGCAGCTCGATCCTCATGATCGGGTCGCCGTCGGCCCCGAACCACACGTACTCCCGCACAGTCTGCAAATCGCCCGCGATCTGGTCCACGATCCCGAGCGACTGCCAGACACGCATGATCTCGTGGTCGAACACGGCCGCGCGCGGCAGGTCGTAGAGCTGCGCGTACCGCTCGAACACGCCGACGCGGTGCCCGGCGCGCCCCAGCAGCGCAGCCGCGGTCTGTCCCACCGGCCCGTAGCCGACGATCGCGACGTCGTAGTCGGCGACCGTCATCCCGCCTCCATGTGGTTGACGGCCGAAACCCGCTCGACGGCGATCCGCAAGATCACCCGCCCCACCTCCGCCAGCGCCACGTCCGTCTGCGGATCGGGTGGCTCCGGCAGGCCGGCGACGCGCTGCATCACGGCCGCGGTCATCGCGCCGATGTCCGCGGTGAGGATCTCGGCCGATCCCGAGAAGACGGCCGCAGGATACGGCTGCTCGTGCCCCATCACGCACAGCGATGCCCAGCCCGACCGCTCCACGTCCTTGGTCTTCATCCGGCCCGCCAGGGTCGAGATCAACAGCCGGTCGCCGTCGCGCGCGTAGTAGACGAGGGATTGGCGTGGCGCACCGTCCGCGGCGCTGGTCGCCAGCACACCCACCCGGTGGGCGTCGAGGAACTCCTTCAGCGCGGGCGTCAGTGCGCCCATGCGATCGCGTCCTGCGCTGCGGCGACCACGAACCCCGCGGGCTCCTCGACGACGGTGTTCGTGAGCGCTCCGATGCCGTCGATCTCGACGCGCACGACGTCCCCCACCTTCAGCAATCCCTCGGGGAAGGGCTGGCGCGCCGCACCGACCCCGGCCGGCGTGCCGGTCGCGATCACGTCGCCGGGCTCGAGCGTGAAGGCCTGGGACAGGTGGGCCACCTGCGCGAAGCAGTCGAACACCATGTCGGCGGTGCTCCCGTCCTGGCGTTGGTCCTCGTTCACGAACGTGCGGATCCGCAGGTCGTGCGGGTCGCCGAGCTCGTCCGCCGTGACGATCCACGGGCCCAGCGGCCCATGGGTGTCGAACGACTTCCCCATCGTCATCGTGGGCGTGCGCAGCTGCCAGTCCCGCACCGAGACGTCGTTGGTGATCGTGTAGCCGGCGATCACCTCGGATGCGCGTTCGGCCGGCACGTGGCGGCAGCGCGCGCCGATCACGATCGCCAGCTCCCCCTCGTAGTCGAGCAGCGTCGAGACGCGCGGCATGTGGATGTCGGCGCCCGGCCCCACCACGCACGTCGCCTGCTTGTTGAAGAAGATCGGGAACTGCGGCGCCTCCATCCCGCTCTCGGCGATGTGGTCGGCATAGTTCAGGCCGATCGCGAGGAACTTGCGCGGCTGCACGGGCGCCAGCAGGCGCACGTCGTCGAGCGCGTGGCGCTCGTCGGTGTCGCGGTCGAGCACCTGATCGCCCTCGACCGAACCACGAGAGATGCGGCCGTCGACGCTGAACCTGCAGAGCCTCATGACGCCTCCGGTAGATCGATTGGTGGTGCTTCGGGGGCATAACCGCCGGCCATCGCCCGCTCGTGGATCTGTGCGAAGCCGGCGCCCGCGGCCCTGTCGGCCGCGACCCTGGCCGGGTCCACGAACTTGCCCAGCGGATCCTGCGAGAACTCCAGGCTGTTGCGCATCCACTCGCGCGACTTGGCCCAGTCGCCGAACACGTCGCACTGCAGCTCGACGTTGTTGCCGTCCGGATCCGCGTAGTAGTAGGAGAACGTCATGCCGTGGTCGAGACAGACAGCCGGCACGATTCCCTCGTCGCGCAGGCGCAGGTAGCTGTCGTTCAGCCCGTCGAAGTCCTCGTACTCGAACGCAGAGTGATGCATGCCCGTGTGGGTGTCCTTCTCGGGGTCGTCCACGAAGTTGGGGAACGCCAGCAGCGCGATGCGGTGATTCGCCTCGTCGTTGGACAGCCACGCGCCCAGCTCGTACTGGAAGAGCACCTCCGCCCCCACCAGCGTCGAATACCAGTCGATCATCTCCTGGAGCCGCGTGGTCTTGAGGTTGACGTGATGGAACTTCGGGCGGATCACGGGAACGTCGGGCATCGGTTACCTCCGGTTGAGTCGTGACGGGCCAGCCGCGCCCCACCTGACCGCTGCCAGCGAGCTGGAACCGGTTGGAAAATCCCTTGCGATCACACTCAGCGCTGCAGGCGGATCGCGTTCAGGTCGCGGTCCCGGATCTCGTCTGCGCGCGCGATCAGCTCGTCGATGTCGTCGTGCTCGGCGTGGATGTAGCGCCCGGCGAGCGCGTCGGCGCGCCCGCTCGCGAGCACCCGCACGAGCCGCGGCGCCAGCTCGGGCGGCGTCCACGGCAGATCGTCACCGAACGGCTCGGTCATCTCGGTGCGCACGAGGCCCGGGCTGAACACGAAGACCGAGATGCCGTACTCGGCGACCTGCCCGGCGAGCAGCTCGCCGAAGCGCCCGAGCGCCGCCTTGCTCGCTCCGTAGGACGTGGCGGCGCCGCCCATCGGGAGGTATGACGCGCCGCTGCCGGTGTTCACGATCCGCCCGCGACCGCGCTCGACCATGCCGCGCAGGACGGCGCGGGAGCAGAGGTAGGCGCCGAGCACGTTGATCTCGAACACGTGCCACCAGTCCGCCGGGTCCTCCTCCCACGGCAACGCGCCCATCAGCCCGACGCCCGCGTTGTTGACGAGCAGGTCGATCGGGCCCAGCTCGCGCTCGACGGTCGCGATCATCGCCTCGACGTCCTGCGGCTTGCTGACGTCCGCGGTCACCGCCAGCCCACCGATCTGCTGCGCGGTCTGCTCGACCTGGTCTGCGCTGCGCGCGGCGACGGCGACCCGCATGCCGGCATCGGCGAGCTCGCGCGCGATCAGCCGGCCGATGCCACGACCGCCCCCGGTGACCAGTGCGACCTGTCCTTCGAGCTCGCGGGGGGAGTTCACCCCGGAGAGGATACGCAGGTCGCGGCGCGCTCCATCAGCAGCGCCCGCTCCCGCGAGTTACGCGTGAGGCCGGCGGCGCGTTCGAACTCCACGCGCGCCTCCGCGCCGCGCCCGAGCTTTGCGAGCAGGTCCCCGCGCACGCTCGGCAACAGGTGGTAGCCGGGCAGCGAGTCCCCGGAGACCAGCGCATCGACCAGCGCGAGGCCCGCCGCCGGGCCGAACGCCATCCCGTACGCGACCGCGCGGTTCAGCTCCACGACGGGAGACGGCGAGAGCTGGGCGAGTGCGTCGTAGAGCGCCACGATTCGCTCCCAGTCTGTTTCCTGGGAAGTCGGCGCGCGCGCGTGACAGGCGGCGATCGCGGCCTGCAGGGTGTACGGGCCGAGGGCGCCGCCGAGCCGCTGCGCGCGTGCGAGCGCCGCCAGGCCTCGGCCGATCAGGACGTGGTCCCAGCGCCCGCGATCCTGGTCCAGCGAGCAGAATGGGCGCTCCCGCGGGGCCGACCCGGGCGCGCATGCGCGACGCCTGGATCTCCATCAGGGCGACGAGGCCGTGCACCTCCGGCTCCCGCGGGGCGAGCTCGGCCAGGATGCGCCCCAGTCGCAGCGCGTCCTCGCAGAGCGCGGGCCGCATCCAGTCATCGCCGCCGGTGGCGGAGTAACCCTCGTTGAAGATCAGGTAGATGACCTCGAGCACCGACGCCAGGCGCGGTGCGAGCTCGTCCGGGCCGGGAACCTCGAACGGGACGCGCGCCTCGGCAAGGGTCCGCTTGGCGCGCACGATCCGCTGCGCGATCGTCGGCTCCGAGGCGAGGAACGCACGCGCGATCTCCTCGGTCCGGAGACCTCCCAGCAGGCGCAGCGTGAGCGCGACGCGCGCATCGGTGGACAGCACCGGGTGGCAGGTCGTGAAGACCAGGCGCAGCAGGTCGTCGCCGATGTCGTCGTCGAGCGCCGCGTCGAGGTCCGGCTCACTCGCCTGCACCGCTGATCTCGAGCCTGCGGCCGAGCTCCTCCTGCTTTTGCTCCAGCCGCGCGCTGCGGCGCACCAGGTCGATCGCGCGGTGCTTGCCCGTGGCCATCAGCCAGGCGCCCGGGTTGTCCGGGACGCCTGACTGCGGCCATTGCTCGAGCGCGGCGACGAGCGCATCCTGTGCCAGCTCCTCGGCCAGGCCCACATCGCGCACGATCCGCGCAAGCCCGGCGATCAGCCTGGGCGACTCGATCCGCCAGACCGCATCGATCGCGCGATGCGCATCGGGAGCCGTCACCCCTACCGGGAGTCGACCTGCGTCCACACGCGCTCGGCCCGCTCCCTGGCCTCGGGCGTGTACTCGTCGCCGAAATCGTCCGCCTCGAACACCTGGCGGATCTCGATCTCGCTCTCACCCTCCATCGGGTTGGGGCAGCGCTTGACCCACTCGATCGCCTCTTCCATGGACCTCACCTGGATCAGCCAGAAGCCCGCGACCAGCTCCTTGGTCTCGGTGAACGGCCCGTCGATCACGGTCCGCTTGTCGCCTGCGAACCTGACGCGCGCGCCCTTCGAGCTCGGCTGCAGGCCCTCGCCGGCGAGCAGCACGCCGGCCTTCGCCAGCTCTTCGTTGAACTTGCCCATCTCGGTCAGGAGCTCCGCGCTGGGCATCACGCCCGCCTCGCTGTCCGTGGTGGCCTTGACCATCACCATGAATCGCATCTGTGGTGCCTCCTGGTCGCTTTTCGGGGTTCTACCCACGCGTCGAACAACCATGGGCGAAATCGACATGGCGGCAAATTCTTTTCGCAGGATACGATCGCGGCTCGTGCCCGACCGGCTGTACTTCACCGACTCCGACGAGGCGAACGCGCTGATCGCCTCCGATCCGATCGCGCTGCTGGTCGGCTTCGCGCTCGACCAGCAGGTGCCCGTGCAGAAGGCGTTCGCCGGGCCGCTGGAGCTGCGCGCGCGCCTGGGAGCGCTCGATGCCGCCACGCTGGCCGCTGCCGACCTGGAGCCGGTGTTCCGGGCCAAGCCGGCGATCCACCGCTACCCCGGCGTGATGGCACGCCGCGTACACGACCTGGCCGTCCACCTGCGCGACCGCTACGGTGGCGATGGGGCGCGCGTGTGGACCGACGCCGCAAACGGCGACGCGCTGCGCGCGAACCTGACCGCCCTGCCGGGCTTCGGCGAGATGAAGGTGAAGGCGCTGGGCGCCGTGCTGGCCAAGCGCTTCGGCGTGGGCGCGGCGCGCGACCTGGTGCCGTGGCATCCCACGCTCGGCGACGTCGACTCTCCGCAGGCGCTCGTTGACTACCAGGCGGCCAAGCGCGCGCACAAGGCCGAGTGGTCGAAGGCTCAGGCGGCCTCGGAATAGGCCGCCTGCGCGTCACCGAGCTCAGCCTCGGTCGCGACACCCGCCTCGGCCTGCGCCTCCGGCTCCAGCAGCGTGACGGCCACGACGATGGCCGCGGCGACGAGGCCGGCGCCGATCCAGAACGCGAGGTGGTAGCCGCCCGTCAAGGCCGCTGCGGTCGCCGCTCCCCCGTCGACCAGGCTCTCGCTGCGCGTGGCGGAGAGGGTCGCGAGGACCGCCAGGCCCAGGGCGCCGCCGACCTGCGCCGAGGTGTTCACGAGACCCGAGGCGAGGCCCGCATCCTGCTTCGTGGCGCCTGACATCGCCACCGTCATCAGCGCCGGGAAGGACAGGCCGGCGCCGAAGCCGAGCAGGATCATCACCGGCAGGACGTGCTCCACGTAGCCGCCGGCGACGGGTGCGCGGGTGAACAGGACAACCCGGCGGCGATCAGGCCCATGCCGGGAAGCAGCAGCCTCTTCGCGCCGAAACGCGTGATCAGGGGCTCCGCATAGCGAATCGACAGCGTCCCCATCACGATCGTCACGGGCAGGAAGGCGAGGCCGATCTGCAGGGCGGAGTAGTCCAGCACGCGCTCCAGGTACAGCGATCCGAGGAAGAACATCCCGAACATGCCGGCCACCGACAGCGCCTGCACGACATTGGCGCCCGCGACGTTGCGCGAACGGAAGATCCGCAGCGGGATCAGTGGGTTGCGCGCCCGCGCCTCCCTCACGAGGAACGCCGCCAGCAGGACGAGCGAGAGCAGCGCCAGCCCCAGCGTCCGGCCGGAGCCCCAGCCATAGTCGGCGGCGGGCTTGACGATCGTGTACACGCCGAGCATCAGCGAGCTTGTGATCAGCACCGCGCCGGGCACGTCGGCGCCCTCGCCGAAGCCGATTCCCTCGTCGTGGTCGAGCAGCCGCTGGGCCAGCAACGCCGTCGCGATGCCGATCGGGATGTTCACGAAGAAGATCCAGTGCCAGTTGATCGACTGCGTCAGCACGCCGCCCGCCAGGAGGCCGACCGAGCCGCCCGCGGAGGCGACGAAGGCGTAGACGCCGATCGCCTTGGCCTGCTCACGCGACTCGGGGAACATCGTGACGATCATGCCGAGGATCACGGCGGAGGTCATCGCGCCGCCGACTCCCTGGGTGAAGCGGGCGGCGACCAGCACCTCCTGGCTCTGCGCCAGCCCGCACAGGAGCGAGGCCGCGGTGAAGACGCCGAGCCCGACCATGAAGATGCGCTTGCGCCCGAGCAGGTCGCCGAGGCGCCCAGCGAGCAACAGCAGCCCCCCGAACGCGATCAGATAGGCGTTGATGACCCAGGCCAGGCTCGACGACGAGAAGCCGAGGTCGTCCTGGATCGAGGGCAGCGCGACGTTCACGACGGTCACGTCGAGCACGATCATCAGCATGCCGACACACAGCACGTAGAGGGCGATCCAGCGGTTTCTGTCTGGGATGGTGCGCTCCTTTCCGGGGCCGGCGTGGCGGCCTTGACTCCAGCCAGCGTAGCGACGACTCTGCGCCATGGAATGACGGCGCGCTCGATCGCCTTCGCGCGGGCGGTGGTCTGTGACAATTCGCGCGCCCGATGTCCGCCGACCCTCCAGAGGCCTCGATCGCACAGCTCGCCGAGCGCGCGGCCGCCACCGGACGCCTCGCGCTCGATACGGAGTTCATGTCCGAGGGGCGCTACTACCCCCTGCTGTGCGTAGTGCAGGTGGCGGTGGACGGCAGCGCGGACCGGAGCCCGCTGGTCGGCACGATCGATGCGCTCGGCGACGACGACCCGGGACCGCTGCTGCCGCTGCTCACGGACCCGCGGGTCGAGGTCGTGGTCCACGCCGGTCGTCAGGACCTGTCCCTGCTCGAGCGCGCGTGGGGCGCCGCC
Source organism: uncultured Solirubrobacterales bacterium (assembly GCA_963816975.1). GTDB lineage: Bacteria > Actinomycetota > Thermoleophilia > Solirubrobacterales > JBBDJG01 > DASRIA01. The sequence goes on from CAWFMD010000006.1 coordinate 168,707, forward strand.
GCGACGAACGTCTTCGACACGCAGATCGCGTCAGCGCTGACCAGCACGTCGTACCAGTCGAGCTACCGGCTGCTGGTCAGCCAGGTGCTCGGCAAATCGCTGCAGAAGGCCGAGAGCTTCACGAAATGGGATCAGCGCCCGCTGACCGCCGCCCAGCTCAAATACGCGGGGCAGGACGTCGAGCATCTGCTGGCGGTCGCGGACGTGCTGCAGCGACAACTGCGCGAAAGGGATCGCCTCGCCTGGGCTCGCGAGGAGTTCCGCCTGCTCGAGACGGTCAGCGGTGACGAGCGGGACCCGGACGACGTGTTCCTGCGGCTGATCGCGACCACGCGGCTGTCGCCGATCGAGGCCGCCGTGGCACGCGAGCTGGTCTTCTGGCGGGAGCACACGGCACGCGAGCAGGACCGGCCCGTGCGCTCCGTGATGCCCGACCGGCTCGTGACGCAGCTGGCGCGACGCCGCCCGGACACGCTCGACGCCCTCAAAGACGAGCGCGGCGTGGGCGACGGCATCCTGCGGCGTTACGGCAACCAGATGCTCGCCGCCGTGCGGCGCGGCGGGCAGGCGAGTCCGATTCGCCTGGCTCGCCGGCCCGAGCAGCCGCCGTGGTACGGGCCGATCACCGCGCTCTGCGAGGCGCTGCTGCGGGCGCGCTGCGAGGAGCAGCAGATCGCGCCCGAGATGGTCGCGAACCGCGCGGAGATCGGCGAGGTCGTGCTCGAGACCGTGCAGGGCCGCCCAGAGCCGGACAACCGCCTGCTGACCGGCTGGCGGCGCGCCACGGCGGGCGAGGAGATGCTCGAGCTGCTGCGCGGCGACCGTGCCCTGAGCGTCGGCCCGCACGGCCACCTGGTGGTCGACCGCCTGGGGTGAGAATCACGTCGCTGAAGACTTGGGTGGGCGATGGGCCACCAAAGTCTTCAGCGAGCCCACTCCGCGGCCTGGGCGCTGGTCCGCCGGCAGCACGGGGTCATCACGCGGCGCCAGCTGCTCGACCTGGGATTCAGTCCGGAGGCGATCAAGCACCGGATCACGAAGGGGCGTCTGCACCCCACGTGGCGGGGCGTGTATGCGGTCGGGCGGCCGCAGCTGACCCGCCACGGTCGCTACCTGGCCGCGGTCCTGCGGTGCGGGCCGCACGCGGCGCTCAGCCATGAATGCGCGGGCGAAGTCCTGGGGATCCACCCTGCCGCCCGCGACCCCGTCGACGTGTCCGTTCCCGCCGTGGTCGCGCGCGTGCCGGCCGGCATCGTGGTCCACCGCCGCAAGTGGCTCACCGCGGCAGACGTGGAGCGCCGTCACGGCATCCCGCTCACCAATCCGACCTGCACGCTCATCGACCTCGCCGCCCGCCTCGACCGGGACCAGCTCGAGGCCGCCATCAGCGAGGCCGACAAGCGCGACCTCGTCGATCCCGACGAGCTGCGGGCGGCCCTCCACCCGCTGGCGCGGCGGCCCGGGCTACGGGCCCTGCGCGACACGCTCGACCGGCCGACCTTCGTCCTCACCGACTCGCAGCTCGAGCGCCGCTTCCTGCCGATCGCCCGCCGCGCAGGACTACCCGCGCCGCTCACGCGACAGCAACTGCATGGATGGAGGGTCGACTTCTACTGGCCGCACCTCGGCCTGGTGGTCGAAACGGATGGCCTGCGCTACCACCGCACGCCGCTTCAGCAGGAACGCGACCACGAGCGTGACCAGGCGCACGTCGCGGCCGGCCTGACGACCCTCCGCTTCACGCACGGGCAGGTCACGCGCCGCCCGCGCTACGTGCGCGACCGGCTCGCCGCGACCGCGGATCACCTCGGCTCCGCAACGTCATCACCTCGCTGAAGACTTTGGTGGGCGATCAGCCACCAAACTCTTCACCGCGCGGTTGTCGAGCGACCTCACGTCCGGGGCGGTGGCGGCGTTTCATCCCCGAGTCCCTGCGACCAAGCGAGGCACCATGCTCCACACGAAGATGCACAGTCCGATCGGAGAGCTGTTGCTGGTCGGCGACGAACGCGCCCTGCACGGGCTGTACATGCAGGAAGGCCGCACGGCGTCCTCGGTCCGCCCCGATTGGGAACCGGCCGAGGAGCCGTTCGCCGCGGCGCGCGAGCAGCTCGGCGAGTACTTCGCGGGCCGGCGCATCCGCTTCGATCTGGCGCTCGCGATCACGGGCAGCCCGTTTCAAAGGCGAGTCTGGCGCGCGCTACAGGACATCCCTTATGGGGAGACGATCTCGTACGGCGAGCTTGCCCGCCGGGTCGGCGCGCCCGCCACGCCGCGCAACGTCGGTGCGGCCAACGGCCGTAACCCGATCTCGGTGATCGTCCCCTGCCACCGGGTGATCGGGGCCGACGGCAGCCTCACCGGCTACGGCGGCGGCCTGGAGCGCAAGCGGGCGCTGCTCGACCTGGAAGCGGGCGTGCTCGCACTGTGAGCGGACCCTATGCGCCGCCCTTGGTGAAACGCACGAGCGCGGCACGACCGCCCGCCCCGTCCGTGTGCACGGAGAGCACCGGGCCGACGCCGCGCGCGTAGAACTTCAGCTCCTGCACCTTCGGCTCCAGCGGCACCAGGTCCCGGGTCAGCAGAACGCCCTTGTAGTAGCCCGCCGGCACCTCCACCTGGTCCGCGCCGACCGCCACGACCGCGGCCCTGTCCTCGGCCTCGCCCTTGTAGTACTCCTGCCGGTAGGACAGACCGGCCTCGGGCGCGGCGGGCATCACAACTCCCGGTTGCGCTCCGTCCACGCCGGCCTCGAACGAGCCCTCGCGGTCGACGACCCTGCCGTCCTTGAAGTTGCGGACGGCCTCGCCGAGGTACCAGACGTTCCCATCGGTGTCCTGGGCATACCAGTCGTCGGTGATCTCGACCGGCTGCCCCGTCTCGGTGTCGGTCACGACGTCCCTGATCACGCGGGCCGTAACTCCGTTCGCGATCTTCTTCGTCTTGTCGGTGACCGTCACGACCACCCGTTCCTTGGTGCCGTCGGTGTCGGTCTCGGTGTAGACCCACCGGTTGCCGGGCTGCATCGGCCAATAGGGGTTGTCGATGTCGGTCGAGAAATCGGCGGGGTCGAGCTTGCTGGGCTCGCTTCCCTGCGGCAGCCCTCGGTTCGAGGCGTCGGCCGTGGACTTTCCGTCGCCGTCGCCGCCGCACGCGGAGATCGCGAGGGCGGCGATGACTGCGGTGATCGCTGCAAGGGGTACGCGCTTCTGCATGGACTGTGCTCCCGTCGGTGGTTGGAGGAGGGGGGCGCGCCGATGTCTCGACGCCGCGAGGGGTTCTACCCACGATGGATGAGAGCGCGATGAGGATGAAATGAGAGTGCAAGTCGCCGCGGCCGGCTCGCCTTCCCTTCGGCGAGCCGAGCGGCGGTCAGGCCACGAGCGCACGGCCGACGCTGTCGGCGACGCACGCGGGCTTTCCGGAGCCCTCGACCTCGATCGTGAAACGCGTGACGACCTGCCACCAGTTGTTGCCGACGTCGTCGACCGAGACGACCTCCGCCCTGGCGCGCAGGCGGCTGCCGGCGGGGACCGGCGCCGGGAAGCGAACCTTGTTCCAGCCGTAGTTCACACCGAGCACGAAGCCGCTCGAGGAGATCAGGTCCAGCCGGAAGCCGTCGATCATCGAGAGCGTCAGGTTGCCGTGGGCGACCGTCGTGCCGAAGGGACTCTCGCGTTCGGCGCGCTCGGCGTCGGTGTGAATCCACTGGTGGTCGCCGGACAGGTCGGCGAACGCGTCGATGTCGGACTGGCGCACCTCGCGCCACTCACCGGGCCCGATCTCCCTGCCAATCAGGGCCTTCAGCCCATCGACTCCCTGAACCTCCGCGACCGCCATGCACGCGAGCTTACAGCGCACCCTCCGCATCCGGCGGCACGATCAGCGAGGATGTGCGCATGGCCGACGAGCCCACCACCCGCAGCGTCAAGATCGGCGAGGACGAGCGCACCGGCTGGTCGTCCGAGCGCCCGCGGCGCGACGGGGGTCCGGCCCGGGCGCCCAACATCTCGGTGCGCGGCCGCGTGCTCACCCCATCCGACCACCTGCGCTACTCCCCCGGGAGCATGGTGGTGGTCGTCTGCTCCTCTGCGGCCGAGCGCAAGCGATTCACCGAGCAGATGATCCCCAACAAGGCGGTGTTGTTGTCACTCGGCAAGGTCCGTTCCCTGCTGGCCGGGCGGGTCGCCGACGACGAGATCGAGATCCGCGCGCCCGAGGTGCTGGATGCTGCGGTGACCAAACGGCTGGGCGCCAACGAGACCGTCGTGATCGCCGCCGAGAGCACCAGCGCGGAGGAGCGCGAGCGCTATGCGCGGATGGCGGCGGCGGCCAAGCGCCCCCGCCATCTGATCCTGCTGGAGGTGGCGCGCGACGACGTGCCGGAGGCCGAGCGCGCGGCGCTGAACGAGCTGCGCCGCCGGCTCGACGCGGGTGAGCTGGGAGCCGAGGGCTTCCAAACGGCGGTCCGCGTCGGCGGGCAATCGGTCTCGGAGCTGAAGCGGATCGTCTTCGAGTACCCGCCCCGCGACGACTAGCGCCTAGCGCGGTTGTGCGCCGACGGTCGCGATCGCGCTGGCGACGCATGTCTGCACGATGTCCTCCGGCGCGATCTTGAACAGGCCCGGGACGCCCTCCGCCAGTTGCCGGATCCCGACCCTTATCCGGGCGAGATGCATGATGCCGAGCGTTTGGGTCCAGAGCACGTTCGCCATGTAGTCGGCGTCGGCGACTGCGAGCGCTCCCGACTCTGTGCCCGCCCGCAGGATGTCGGCGATGTAGTTGGAGCAGCGGGCGATTCCCTGGCCGAGGCGCAGCCAGACCGACTCGGACACGCTGTCGTGCAGCTCTCGCGCCGGGCGCCGCATCAACGCGAGGGTGCAGTCGATGAAAGCGGGGTAGCGCAGGCAATAGTTGGCGTAGGTCGCGGTCGCGCGCTCCAGCCCTGCGACGGGATCGCGCTCGTCGTAGAGCGCCGCCTGCAGCTCGCCGGCGAGCTCGTCCAGGTAGTGCGTGACGGTCAGCACGTACAGCTCGTCCTTGGAGGAGAAGTGCCGGTAGATCAGGCCGCGCGCGATGCCGACCTGCCGGGCGATCTTCTCGACCGGAGCGTCCTGGATGCCCTGCTCGTCGAACAGCGCCCGGGTGGCGGCCACCAGCTCGCGCTCGCGCTCCTGGCGCAGCGGCGTCACCCGCGAGGCCACCGCACCTCGTCTGAGAAGAAGTATGAGAACGACAGGTTGACACTTGTTCTCATTCTTTCCCTATGCTACCCGCCATGGCGGAACGAGGCGCCCCTCCGAAGGTCCATCCCCTGCAGCGGCGGGCGTTGCGCGCCGTGCGGGTGCTGTTCACTCCGCTGCTCCCGGACGATTACCTGGAGCTGATCAACCCACTGTGGTCCACGCGCGAGCTGCGCGGCCGGATCGAGCGCATCGAGCGCGAGACCCCCGACACGGTCACGGTCGTGATCCGGCCCGGGTACGAGTGGATGGGACATCAGCCCGGGCAGTACCTGCGCATCGGCGTGGTGGTCGACGGTGTGCACCACTGGCGCGCGTACTCGCTGACGTCCGACCCCGGCCGTCCGGACGGGTGGATCAGCATCACGCCCAAGCTCGTCGACTCCGGCAAGGTCTCGCCGTACTTCGTGACGCGCGCAAAGCCCGGCGAGATCGTGCGCCTGGGCGGCGTCGAGGGAACGTTCGTCCTACCCGACCCGGTGCCCGGCAAGCTGCTGTTCGTGAGCGCGGGCAGCGGCATCACGCCGGTGATGAGCATGCTGCGCAGCCTCGAGCGCCGCGGCGCCGTCTCCGACGTCGTGCACTCGCACTCCGCGCGCACCCCCGACGGCGTGATCTTCGCCCGGCAGCTGCGGGGCCTCGCCGAGCGCAACGCCGGTTTCCGGCTGCACCTGCGGATGACCGCGCAACAGGGGCGCATCTCCGTGCAGGATCTGGATGCCCTGTGCCCCGACTGGCGCGAGCGCGAGGCGTTCGCCTCCGGGCCCGGCCCGATGCTCGACGCGCTCACCGAGCACTGGCAGCGCGAGGGCGATCCGGCGCGGCTGAACATGGAGCGCTTCCAGCCCGTGATCGGCGGCGACGCCGGCAGCGGCGTGGGCGGCGCCGTGCGCTTTCGCGCCAGCGACGTCGAGACCGTGTGCGACGGCGGCACACCGATCCTCGTCGCGGGCGAGAACGCGGGCGCGACGCTGCCGTTCGGATGCCGCATGGGCATCTGCCACACGTGCGTCGGGCGCCTCTGCGAAGGCCAGGTGCGCGACCTGCGCACCGGCGAAGTGTTCGGGCAGCCCGACGAGATGATCCGCACTTGCGTGAACGCGCCCGAGGGCGCGATCGAGATGGAACTTTGACCTTGCTTGACCCACGGAATCAGAGAGGAACACGAATGCCCGAGAGCCTGATCGAGAGCCCGCTCGCCCATCTCAGCCCACAGCAGATCGAGGAGCTGGCCCGCGAGTTCGACGCCATCCACGACGACGTCTACGGGGACCTGGGCGAGCGCGACCGCCGCTACATCGAGAGCATGATCGAGATGCACCGCCGGCTGCTCGTGCTGAGCCGGGTGGAGCTGCTGTTCGCGCACCACCGCCCGGCGTGGCTGCTGGGGACCGCGACGTTGTCCATGGCCAAGATCCTGGAGAACATGGAGATCGGCCACAACGTGCTGCACGGCCAGTGGGACTGGATGAACGATCCCTACATCCATTCCTCCACCTGGGACTGGGACACCGCGTCCACCTCGGAGGCATGGAAGCACTCCCACAACTACGTGCACCACACCTTCACGAACATTCGCGGCAAGGACCGCGACCTCGGCTACGAGATCATGCGCATCGACCCGCACCAGCACTGGCATCCCGTGTACCTGTTCCAGCCGCTGTACAACCTGGCGCTGGCGGCGTTCTTCGAATGGGGCGTGGCCCTGCACGACCTCGACTTCGAGGCGATCCGCTCGGGTGAGAAGTCCAAAGCGCAGATCAAGCGGGAGCTGAAGGGCATCTTCGGCAAGGCCCGCAGCCAGGTCGTCAAGGACTACATCGCGTGGCCGCTGATGAGCGGCCTCGCGACCGCCGCGCTGGACGTCGCCCGCGGCCGCCGCCGGCAGGCAGTGCGCAGCGGAGCGCAGGCATTTCGCGCGGCCGTGACGGCCAACTTCACGGCGAACGCGATCCGCAACGTGTGGTCGTACGCGATCATCTTCTGTGGCCATTTCCCCGACCAGACGTACACCTTCAGCCAGGCCGAGGTGGAGGACGAGGAGCGCGGCGCCTGGTACGTGCGGCAACTGGCGGGCGCCGCGAACATCGAGGGTAGCCCGCTGTTCCATGTCATCAGCGGGAACCTCGGCTACCAGGTGGAGCACCACCTGTTCCCCGACATGCCCAGCACGCGCTATGCCGAGATCGCGCCGCGGGTGAAGGAGATCTGCGAGCGCTACGGCCTGCCCTACAACACCGGCCCGTTCCTGCAGCAGCTCGGCATGGTGCAGCGCACGATTCTGCGCCTCGCGTTTCCAGGTGGACAGCCACGCCCGAAGCCGGGGCCGTACCGGGGCGGAGAGGAGACGTACGCGCAGGCGCGCGCCGGGAACGGCCGCGTGCCGGTCGGCTAGCCGTAGCTCCCAACCACGCATGTTCGGGCCGCGGGACGGACCGCGCGGGCGAGGCGTTGGCCCGACACCGGCTGGGCAGGGAAGGGGATGAGGCCGGCGCCGGGCGAGGCGCCGAGCTGTCACAGAAGCGCAACGAAACGTCGCGATCACAAGCGAGAGCCTGGCGCGTTGCGCATCGGCCGCCGGGGTTCTGCAATCGCCATGCGTGAAAACGGACGTGGATTGCAGAACCCCGCCGATCGGCGCCGATCGCCCCCGCCACCCCACACGATCAAGCGCACACGGCTCAATCCCAACCATCACGTGCGCCTTGGGTCGCAATCAACGCGCCGCCCGCGCGCCTCTGAGCCGTCTGGACCGACTCCCTTACCCAGCCGGGTTTTCCCGACCCAGCACCCGGCCGGTTCTCCCGACCCAGCGACCCGACCCACCCCCTCACAAGCCGGGTTCCCACCCGCACCTCCTCCCCCGCAATCCCCAGAAACGCGCGCGAACGAAGCAACGTCCCTAGGACCCATACCTAGCCGCGGCAGGCTTTCGCGCGTGATCGCAACCTTCCCTTGCAGCCTGGTGACACCCGGCTAACGCGCCACTGACAGCGCGATCCACCCTTGCCCGGCCGGTACCGGCAGGCGTTGCGCCGGCACGGCGCCCAGGGGGTCTCGGCAACCTCGTCGGGAGCTACCGCTAGGACTGATCCAGGAACCGCACGACGTCCCGCGCGTCCGCTTGGAGCGCAGCACGGTCCTTCTTCGTGATCTTCTCGAAGGGGTCGATCGCCACCTCGCCGTCCCGCACGGTCCACAGCGCAGCCGCACGACCGCGCACGAGCGCGAAGGGGTAGAAAATCCCGCCGACCGTGACGATCTTCTGCTCGACGTCGAGCAACGGCTCCCGCGACACCCATCCGAGGAGCACCGGGTCGAACGCGCCGAGCAGGCGTGGCGGCGGGATGTCAGCGGCGGGTTTCCGCCGCGCAAGGTCCACGAGCCCGTCGGCGCGCTGGTGCAACTCCGAGGCGATCGCGTTCAGCCCCGCGCGCGTGTCGCGCAGGGGGAGGCCGGTCCACCGGGCAAGGTCGCGGTCGTTCGCCGGCCCATGCCCGGCGAGGTAGCGCCGCGCGAGATCGGCCAGCGCGGCATCGCGGTCGACCGCCGAGGGCGGGCCGAGCCAGTCACGCACGAGGACGTAGCAATGCTGGTGCCCGGACATCGGGCCACGCACGATCAGGCCGCGCTGCGATGCCTGGAAGAGGAAGTGGCCGAACGCATGCCCCGCGGTCGGCACACGCCCGGCCGTCAACCGCTCGCGCAGCTGCGCCGACGTCAGCGGTCCCTCGTCCGCGAGAGACTTCTCGATCAGGCGCATGCCACGCTCGGCGGCGGCCGCGCTGACGCCCGACTGCCGCAGGCGCGTGTCGCTGCTCGTGCGATTCAGCGGTGCCGTCAGGGTGTGCAACCACGGATAGTCCTCGCTGCGCACGAGATGCAGCGTGCCGCGGTTGAACCATGTGACCAGGAGCGAGCGGTCCTCGGTCAGCGCGCGATCGACGTCTGCCGCCGTGAGCCCGCTGGTGCGTGCACGGATCGCGAGGCGGAAGCCGCGCGGGTCCTGCCCCTGCACCGCAAGCAGCCGCTCGACGACATCCTCGGGGCGGCGCATGGGCTTTCCCGCGAGCAGCTGGGCGGTGAGACGCTCCGCGACCGGCAATGCGGTCAGGCGACGAGCTTCTCGACCCGGTACTTGCGCGGGCCGCGCGGCGTCTGCACCTCGACCACGTCACCGGGCGCGCGGCCCAGCAGCGCACCGCCGACCGGCGACTCGGCAGAGATCTTCCCGCTCCCCAGGTCGGCCTCCGTGCGACCCACGAGCGTCCAGGTGTGCACGGTGCCGCTGTCCTCGTCGAGCACCTCGGCGGTGCGGCCCAGGGCAAACGTGGTGTCGGTCGCGCTGGGCTCGACCACGACTGCGTTGCGCAGGCGTGCGCGCAGGCGCTTGATCTTGGTCTCCATGTGCGCCTGGTCCTCCTTGGCGATGTGGTACTCGGCGTTCTCCTTCAGATCGCCCAGATCACGCGCCGCGAGGAGGCGCGCGCCCATGGCGCGCCGGCCCTCGGTCTCGAGCCGCTCCACCTCCGCCTTCAGGGCCACGAGGCCCGCGGGTGTGATGGCCTCGCCGCTTTCGGGTGGCAGGTTCGCGGTCACCGCCTCGGTACGATGGCACACCGTCCCCGGCAACCGACACGGAGCCCTATAGGGAGGCAGCATGGCGTCGACAGAAAGCGATCTCGAGAACGTCCACGTCAGCGAACGGCACCTGTGGGTGGAGGGCCCGCCCCACGAGCTGTTCCGGGAGCTGCGCGGGCGCTGCCCCGTGCACTGGACCGGGAAGATCAGCGAGTACCCGGGCGAGGCCGGTTACTGGTCGGTCACGACCGCGGACGACGTGCACACCGTGAGCCGCGACTGGCAGACGTACTCGTCGGAGCTGGGCGGCGTCACGGCCGTCAGCGACGTGTTCCCCATCGAGCTGACGCGGGCGATGTTCATCGGCATGGACCCGCCCAAGCACGACCGCATCAAGGCGCTGTTCCAGGCCGGTTTCACGCCCAAGCGGATCGCCGCGCACGAAGAGGACATCCGCGCGATCGCGGTCGACGTGCTGGAACGCCTCGCGGGCCGCGAGACCTGCGACCTCGTCACCGACGTTGCGCAGCCGGTCGTCTCCCGTGTGATCGGAACCTTCATGGGCATCCCGCCGGAGGACGACGAGATCTGGGCGAACCTCATGAACTCGACGCTCGGCGCGGGCGACCCCGACCTCAACCCGGAGGGCATCGAGGGAGTGCTCGAGCGCGACATCCCCGAGATCTTCGAGCGCTGCCGGCGGATGATCGCCGCCCGCCGGGAGAACCCGACGGACGACCTCACCAGCGTGCTGGTCCACGCCGAGGTCGATGGCCAGAAGCTCGAGGAGCACGAGATCGTGATGGGGTTCTTCCTCCTCGTCGCCGCCGGAAACGACAGCACGAAGGCGACGTACTGCAGCGCGATGCGCGCGCTGATGGAGAGCCCGGACCAGCGCGAGATCCTGATCGCGGACATGTCGCTGATACCGAGCACCGTGGAGGAGGCGCTGCGAATGTTCCCCGCCTTCGCGCACTTCCGGCGGACCGCCACGTGCGACGCGGAGCTGAACGGCCAGCAGATCCGCGACGGTGAAAAGGTGGTCATGTGGTACGTGTCGTCGAACCGCGACGAGACCCGCTACGAGGACCCTGACCGGTTCGACGTGCGCCGCAACCCGGAGCACCAGGCCTTCGGCGCGGGCGGCCGTCACTTCTGCCTCGGGACCGCGCTGGCGCGGCTGGAGCTGCAGATCCTGCTGCGCGAGACGCTCGCGCGCTACCCCGCGATGGAGATGGCGGGGAAGCCGGTGTTCGTCGAGTCGCCCTTCTTGAACCAGCTCAAGACTTTGCCCGTACGTCTGTCGGCGTAGGTTCCGGACCAGCGCCGGCACCGCCCGGCGGCGGTCCACCCTCCGCCCTCGTCGCGACCCAGTCGACAGCGTTCACGACGATCGGCCAGGTTCGCCGCGGCGTGTAGTGCCCTGTCTGCGCGAGTTCGATTACCCGGAGATCGGCTTCGCTCACGCTCTCGAGCGCCTCCACCGTTGCCCTTCCGCCGGCTGGCCGCACGAACGGGTCCTCCTGCCCGTAGATCACCGCCGTGGGCTTGCTCCAATCCCGCAGGCCCGCGGTGCGGTCGCTCGAGGCAAGCGCGGCGCACATCTGGCGCAGGTCGCCCTTTGGATTGGCGCCGCGACTCCAGGCCCATTGCAGACCGAGCAGACCCCGCACGTGCTCTTCCTCTTGGCGAGGGAAGTGGCTTGCACTCAGCAAACGCCAGAGCGGCATGGAGTAGTCGATCCATTCGGTTCGTGACGTGGTCGGCTGGTCAAGGCTGATGTGTTTCCGCACCGCCCTGGACGGCCACTGTGAGGGCGGCCACACGCGCATCTTGGGGCACGAGTTGATGCATGTCATCGAGAGCACGAGGTCCGGGTGATTGATCGCCAGCGCTTGCGCCACCATGCCACCCAGCGAGATGCCCATCACGTGAACCTTGTCGACTTTCTCGAGTTCTCTGATCAGGCCGGCGGCGTCCTCGGCCATGTCATCCACGGTATACGGAGCCTTGTGTGATAGCGAGGCGCGCACTGGGCCCCAGCGCTTTCCGACGTTGGCGTTGACGCGCGTCGAGTTGCCGCAGTCTCGATTGTCGAACCGGACCAGCGGGAACCCCTTTTCTTCGAGCATCCTGCAGAAGTCCTCGTGCCACCAGGTCAGCGGGCAGGCGAGGCCCATGATCAGGAGCAGCGGTGCGTGCCGCTCATTGGCGTGGCGCCTCACGTCGTAACAGATGTCGATCTCGTCGTCCTCGTTCACACGGACCCGTTGCGTCGGATCGAGGTCCGGTGGCTCCTTTGGCAAGGTGACGGTGGGGAGCTGCGGCGGGACGGACACTCGACGCCCCTTGCTGCGGCGCTTGGCCGACTCCTCATAGACGTGCTTGCGCAACATCAGGAGTGAGTCCCCTTCGGGAAGCTCGATGCCGTCGGTCGTCTCACTGGGGTCGAAGCGCAACGAGCCGTTCTGATCGCCGTTCCAGCTCCCCATCTCGGTCAGGTCGAGCACCCCGATCGTGATGGTTTGCCTGTCCCGCGGCCACACCTTGCGCGCGTCGTCGACGGGATCGCCGTCTTCGGCAAGCTGCGCCGCGAGACGGAAGCGCACCGGCCACTGGGCCACTCGCTCGACCAGCTCGGTCCGCAGGAAGTCGGGGTCCTTCCGGTGCGGCGCCCGCCAGAGCCGCGACTGCCACAGTTTCATCGCGACCTCCGGGATCTCGGGGAGCCATGAGTACCGCACGTACTGCGGCTTGGAATCCCGGTTCACCCACCTGAACGCGTGCAAGGCGTTGTACCGGCATCCGGCGAAACTGTCGACCCGGCACAGCGGCCTTGCCTGGCGATATGCCACCTTCGGGGTTATGCCTCTGAACGCGTACGGAATTGCCTTCAGGAATCTCGGTCGTGGCAGGTCCCAGCTCGTGCGCTTGCTCGAACGTTGCCATTGCAGGAACGTCTCGGCATCACCGATGAAGAACCGCGGCATCCGCAACGCAGTGATGTCCGCCCGCTCGCCGTCCGGCAAATGGAACGACGTCGCCATCCCCCGCACGTCAAAGGCCCCGTCATGCCGGTCCGGGTTGGCAGTGAAGTTCGAGAACCGCGTCGTGACCGGCGTGCGACTGCCGGGCTGGAAGTGCACCGCTCTGGTAAGTGCACCGGCCTTGTCTCCAGCGGTGAACCATCCGCTGAGGAGCACGCCCTTTGCCTGTGCGGCGCGGTAGCCGGGGTAGTAGCCAAAGTCGTCGTCGATCTCCGCCAGCGACTTCTTCGCCATCTCCTCCATCGGCTCCAGACATGTCATCCGCGCAGCACCTCCCAGGAGACCGGCCGTCGCCGGTCGGGTTCGTAGACGCAAAACGTGCCGGTCCTGATCGTCGCGACGAGTTCCTCGCCGAGGCCGGGATCCATCTCACCGATCCGCTTCAGCGTCGCACGGACCGCCTTGGTTACCGCGACCCGAGCGCGCTCGGCACTCGTAGCGGCCTTGCGATCGCGGCCGCCGAGCCCGACCGCACCGGCCAGCTGGCTCGCAAGGAAGTCCATCTCCTCGCGCGCGCCGGCCGCCCGCTCCGGGTCGTTGAACGACTCTGCCTCCTCCAGCTCTTCGCGCAGCTCCTCGAGCCGCCGCCTATATGCGGCCTTCGCCGCCTGGTCAAGGGCCGGCCCAGCGTCTCCTCCGCTGCTCATTACCAGTTCGGCTGGGTGCGCGTGACGACCCCTGGCGTCAGGGGCGGGCGCACCGGCTGCCAGTTCGAGACAGTGGATCTCGACCCCCGGGCTCTCGAGCAGTGTGGCGAGATAGCGAACTCCCTTGCTGTCACGAATGTGGACCGGGTGGCCGTCGAAGTCGAATGTCCAAACGTCCCCCTCCCACTGCATCCGGGCCGTGGCCGAAGTCGGGGGCGGGACCTCCTGTGACGGTGTGACCGTGACTCGATCTGTCGCCACGTCGCCGATCTCGTCACGCATGCGGGTCGCGCGCTCTACGACCTTGTCCATGCCCAGCTCGTCTGCGATTGAGCACGCCTCGTCAAGCAGGCTCAGGGCGCGCGAGGCGTCGCCGGGCAGGTCACGCACGGCAAGCATCTGTGCTTCATCGATGTCGGTCAGCGCCACGAACGGCCGCCCGCGCGTGCGCACGGATGCGGCGCGGGCCATCTCAAAGTGCCTCGCTGCGGCGTCCCAGTCCCCCATGGTCGTGGCGAGGATGCCGAGGAAACGCGACACCGGACCGTCGAACACACATTGGGCCGTCACCACATTGCGGCGCTCGAACGGCTGGAGCAGCTTGTAGACGGCGGCAGCCCGCTGCGCGTCGCCGAGATGCGCACAGGTTTCGGAGAGCAGCGCCATCATGTTCATCCAGCCGTTGTAACGCGGCAGGTTGCTGAACCCCATCTGGTCCAGCCGCTCGAGCTCCCGGCGGGCCTCGGCCTCTCGCCCGAGCGCACAGTAGATGCGAGACAGCGCGGCGCGCCACCCGACGATGCCGGGTGCCGCATCGGCGAACCGCCGTACGAGCTCCTCGACCTCTCCGATCCGCCCCTGGGTCCAGCGCAGCATCGTCAGCTGCGCGACTGCCAGCAGCTCGACCATTCGGTCTTCGATCGCTCGCCCGACGCTCGCCGCCTCGGCGTTCCACTCCTCGGCTTCGGCGTAATGTCCTTCGAGCGCCGCGCGGCGCGCTTGCTGAAGCGGCAGATATGCGCGCGCCCGCGGGTCCGGGCTTTCGGCAGCCGTGCGCTGGAGTGCCAGTAACGCGATGTCCGCGCCGACCAGATCGTCGAGCTCGAGCAGATAGTCGATCTGGCGCGTGCGTGTCTGCAGCCCGAGCTCGGCATTTCCGGCCTCCTCCGTCAGCACGACAAGCTCTTCCACCCAGTCGAGGTCACGCTCCGTCGTGTCCGGTCCCCACGTCGCCAACTGTCCGTTGATCAGAACGTAGGCAAGTGTCGCTGGGTCGTCGAGCCGGCGCGCCATCGATACCGCGTCCGTGACCATCGCGTCTCGGCGCTCGGCCGTGCCGAAGCGGTAGTAGAGCGCGGTCGCGATACGCGCGAGGAGGCGAGCACGCAAAGCGCTGTCGTCCGGGCCGAGACGCTCGAGCGCCTCCTCGAGCAGGGCGATCGCGATGTCATCGGGAACTCCCGGCGACAGGTTGAACACGTGAATGCCGAGTGCCGCCTGTGCGAGCAGCTCGGGTTCGTTCACGCCGCGCGCGCCTTCTGCCGCGGACAGCAGCGTCTCGCGCGCCGCCGGATCGTCGGCGCGCGTGCGGGCGAGACCGAGCGCGAGCAGCAGCCGAGTGTTGCGGCGAGCGTCGAAGGGAAGCTGGTCACTGACGTCGAGCGCCAGCTCGAACAACTCCGCCGCGCGCTCGTATGCGCGCACGCGCATCGCCTCGCGGCCCGCGCGGTCTGCATACTCCAGAGCTCGGTCGGCATCGGCTCCCGGTGCAGCCTCGGCGAAGTGGTGCGCCAGCTCAGCCAGGTGCTCGGGGTCGTCGCCGTGCACTGCCAACAGTGCCTCTCCCACCAATCCGTGCAGACGGAGATGGTCGGCAGTGGAGAGGTCCGCGTACAGCGCCTCGCGAATCAGCCCGTGAGTAAACCGGAAGCGGCCGATTCCACCGGGCACTTCGTCGACCAGTCCCGCGGCGCGCGCGCGGTCGAGCAGGGCGATCATCGACTCGCGATCAGAAGCCGCGACTCGTTCGAGTGTGCCGATCCGGAAGACCCGGCCGATCACCGCGGCTGCCTTGAGCAAGTCGATACCGGTCTGTCCGAGCGGCTCGAAGCGGCGCCAGATCGTCTCGCGCACCGTGTCCGGCAGTGGCAGGCGCCCCCCATCTCCACCGGCCCAGACAGCGAGTTGTCCTTCCGCCGAGAGCAGACGGGCCACCTCGCCCGCGAAGAACGGATTCCCCTCGGTCGTCGCATACACCTCGCGCACGAGCTCGGCCGGCGGAGCCCTGCCGGTCTCTTCCTCGACGATCAGGCCGACGTCCCTCTCGTCCACTCCGCTGAGCGCCACGTGGCGGCCTTTCACCCTCAAGCCCCCGAAGAGCTTCTCGACCTCGGGACGCGCCTTCACGGCGGCCTCCTGGTAGGCGCCGACCAGCACGACAGGCGCCTGGCTGAGCGACCGCACCATGAAGTCCAGCAAGGCCAGCGACTCGCGGTCGGCTGCGTGCAGATCGTCGAGGACCACGAGCACGGGACCACTGGCACTCACATTGCGGAGGAACGTGCTCACCGCGTCGAAGAGGGCGAACCTGGCCTGCTCCGAGCGAAGCGATCCCAGCGGCTCGATGCCGGTCATGTGTTCGAGCAGCTCCGGGACTATCTCGGCGATCCAGTCCGCGCCGCCCCCAAGCTCGTGTTCGAGTGATGCGACCTCGCGTGCGTCGATCACCGCACGCAGCGCTTGTGCCCAGGGCCAATATGGAGGCGCTCCCGGGTTCTCCCAGCAGCGTCCCCAAACCGTCAGCACCCCGTCGGCGTTCGCGCGCTCGCTGAACGTCTCTGCAAGGCGAGTCTTCCCGATTCCCGGTACACCTGTCACAAGAAGGAGGTTGCCGCGCCCCGCCCGCGCGTCGGTCAGTCCACTCTCGAGGAGATCGAGCTCGCCTTCCCTGCCGATCAGCGACTGGCGCTGCACGTGCTGCATCAAGTGGCACCCCGAATGAGCGGTAGCAGTGAATCTAGCCGTTTCCAAGAGGGGTGTGGCGATGTGGCATGGCCCTCGTTCATGCTGCCGACCGCAACTGCCAGAGCCCGAGGTCGTGGTGCGAATTGATCCACCGTCGGGCGTCACTACGGCCCAGCTCGATGAGTTCCTGTGCGAACTCCTCGTCGAAGAACAGATAGCTGAGCATCTCTCCGCGGAGCGGATCGTCGGAAACATCGAGCAGGCGCCCGACCCGCCCAACGCTTTGCCGCCGCCGCCGAAAAGTGCCCGGACCTTGGTAGCGGCGCTGGTAGACACGGGTCGCCAGCTCGCCGATCGCGTTCGGTTCGTCTGGGGCGATGAGGATGTACGGGATCTGCTTCAACGCACCGCCGCTGGTGATTTCGCCGGCCGCAATGCTTTCGTTGATCGTGCAGAGCGTCTGCACGTCGTTCACCAGCGGGTCGACGAGCACGCCTTGCATCAACTGCGCGATGCCGTCGAGGATCTGCGGCCGCCCCCGCGGCATCCCGCGCGTCGCACCCAGCCGCGGTGTGTGCAGCGCGACGATCACAAGGCGCTCCGCGCCGAGATCGAGCGCGGGCCGGATCGGGGTGTTGAGCCGCGTCCCTCCGTCGAAGTACCACCCTCGAGCACCGACGGGATCGGTGATCTCGACGGCGGGGAACGCGCCGGGGATTGCAGCCGATGCCTGCACGTGCTCAGCCGACAGTGCCGTGGTCCGCTCGTATGTGATGCCACGCCCGTCGTCGGTGGGCGGCAGCTCGATCTCCGTGTCGCAGAAGACGACGCTCAGGCTCGTGGTCGAGAGAGTGGCAACCACAGCTGCAGCGGCGATCTGCCCAGACTGGACGTTGTGATGGATCCGCGCGAACGGGACCCGCGCGTCGAGCGTACCGCGCAGCGGCCCCGGATCCAACATGCTCCAGCCCCGGGCCCCGGGAATGCCAAGCGCATCAGCGGCGCCACGCAAGACAAGTCGCAACTGCGCAAACGAGACAAGTGGCGACAGCGCGCTTTCCCATCGCATATCGCGCCAGATGTCGCAACCTTGCGCGAGCGCCTCGTTCACCGGCTGATCCGCGGTGGCGGCGATGTAGGCGGCGTTGATGGCCCCGACGCTCGTGCCGACGATCACCCGCGGCCGCTCCTCCGCGTCGAGTCGAGGCAACAGTTCGGATAGTGCGCCGACCTCGTAGGCACCGCGCGCCCCGCCTCCAGCGAGCACGAGGCCGACGCGCTCGGTCATCTGCGTTCTCGGAACAACAACACAGTGTCAAAAATGCTCACCATCACCGAACTAGGAAGAGCTTGTCTCGGTTGATGGTTCATCGTTGTCACGGTTTCACCGCGTGACGTTTCCTTATACACGCCACAGCGTGTTCGCATCAACAACAGTGAACGTTCGCGACCGTTGATTGACATGGTCGTCGGCATCTGCGAGAAACGCATCGAGTGATCGATGTGATCCTCGACAAGCGGTTCGTGCTGGCGGAGGCCGAGGTGGTACTGCGACAGCTCGAAGCGCCATCTTCAGAACTCGCGATCGAGGATTCGGACGAACCGTCACGCGCCGAGGTAGCAGCGGAGCTCGCCGAGGCGATCGCGGCTGAAGGGCCAGTCAAGCAGCTGGCCGCCGAAGACGTAGAAGTCCGGGATCGCGAGACATACCTCCCGAGCAACCGCATCCTAAGCATGCTGCAAACCGCGATGGAGGAACGACTTCGCGAGCAACACTCCGGTTCGTTGCGGCCGGCAGTCGACGCCTCCGGACCGGGCGGTCCCGCGGCGACCGCGCTCTACATCAGCCCGGACGAGCTGCTTCGCAGCATCGAGTTCGCCGTCCACATCGCACGCGCTCTCATGCGGCAGTTGGGCGACAAGCCCCACGACTTCGTGACGGCGACCCCTCCCCCCACGTTCAGCCTGGCGGTGGACGCGCGGATCGTGCTGGTTGGTGACTGGGGCATGGGCAACGGGCGCGCCACCACCATCAGAGACCTGATCAAAAAGGAACTGGACGATGCGGGATCACGTGAGGCACACCTGATTCACCTCGGCGACGTCTACTACTCGGGTGAGACAAGCGAGGCCCAGAGGCATGTGCTCGACTTGTGGCCGATCAAGGCCGGAGAGGACAAGCGCTTGTCGTGGGCGCTGAACGGCAACCACGACATGTATTCAGGCGGCTTTGGGTACTTCGAAACGATCTTGGGCGAGACCCGCTTCGCCGCGCAGCAAGATTCCAGCGGGCGCGGCGTCAGCTACTTCCTGCTGCGCAACGAGCACTGGCAGATCCTCGGCCTCGACACCGTCTCGGAGCACCACTCAGTCAGAGATCCGTTTCGCCTGTCGGGTTGGTTGAACGACACCCAGGCGAAGTGGGCGGAGTCCTGCCTGCAGCCGGCCGATGGTCTTCGCACCATCCTGCTCACCCACCACCAGCACGCGAGCTCGCACCATCACGGCGCCCTAGGCGGGAACCTGCCAAAGCAGCTGAAGCCTCTGATCGATGGGCCCCGTGGCATCGACGCCTGGTTTTGGGGGCACGAGCACATCTGCGAGCGGTTCCCGAACCAGCAGAAAGCGGTGCGCTATGGCGCCTGCGTCGGACATGGCTCCATCCCGCAGGCCCTCGGTAATGCCTCGAGTAAGCAAGGCGGGTGGGAGTACGACCAGGGCTACCCGGGCCAGCGCGGCGCCAAATGGCGATGGTGCGGATTCGCGGTTCTCGACCTCAAGGCGAACGGCGAGATCGCTGTGCGCTATCTCGCGGAGGACGGCAGTGCTCATCATCCCGAGCAGCTCCCGGTGTAACTGACGCGTGGACTCCTTAGGCGTGACAGAACCACCTCTCTCGCCCGCGCGTTCGCCGGATAGCGGTCCCGCCCCGATGGCTTATGAGGAGGTGTTGCTGCGAGAAGGCGAGGACACGCGCGCCTTTCCGATGACACTGTTCTCGCCGATGTCACGACCGCGCGCGCGCTTCAGCCGCATCTTCGGCTGGCTCAACATGCGCGGGCTGAAACTTACGACCCGCTTCTATCCATGGGGACGGCTGATCCGGCTCTCGTTCATCCACTTCGCGCACTGGTCTGTCGTGTACCGCATCCCTCCGAACGATCCGAAGGGCCGTTTTCTTCCACATCCGTACCTGATCTTCCAAACCAACTTCAACCGGGGCTGGCGCGAGTACGTCGAGGCATTTTGTTACGTGGTGCGATTCGGAGTCCGCGTGAACTGGACCGGCGCGTACGGATTCCCGAGCCCAAGGCGTGTGACCACCTTCCTCGACTACGTGGACAAGCGATTCACCGACGCCGCGCACTTCTACTGCGCGTACCCGGACTCCTCCACGAGGATCGTGCTCACCGCGCTCGACGAGAGAGGCAGGTTCAACGACTTCGCCGCCGACAACTACGAACCGCCGACGCGGTTCCTGCGTCGCGGGTTGCTTTCGCGGGCACCACGGGGCCGTGCGCTGGGCGGGTTGCCCAGGGAGCCCAGAGACACGATCTCCGTGCTCTGCCCGATCATCTCCGGCTATGAGTCGGAGTTGTTGAAGTTCTTGTGCGCGCTCCCCGACGGCAAGGACGGCCGCAGGCCGAGCCCCCTGGCGGGCGTGGAGGGCACTCACATGGCGCGCTGGTCAATCGTCGACCCGCTCCCGTTCAAGGACACCGGCCGCCCCATCGACAACGTGTCGTACCTGCTGTTCACCAGCTGGTTCGAGGGTGACATCTCGGCGTACATCCGCGAGCTGAGGAACAGTCCGGGAACGCTTGGCCCTGACGGCCCGAGCCTCGCCGACCAGATATGGGGCAAGTGTGTTGCATACCCGGGCTGCAAGGACCAGACGGAGTTCTACGCATATCTGACGCTGCACAGAGTCAAGCCTCACATGATCTTTGGCGGGTACTCGGACACCGTCGCGGAAGTGGACGCAAGCTGTGAGCTTCGCACGGCGCTCGAGCCGGAGATCATCGAAAAGGCCGGGCTCTCGACCGTCGAGCTCGCGCGGCGGCGACGCCGGCGCCGCGGGCCGCTGGCAAGGGCATCCAGACGAAGAAGGCAGCGCAGGGTGCGCACTGGAACCTAGCGAGCCCGCCATGCCGCTCCTGTCGAACAGGTACCACATCGACCAGCAGGACCTCCAGGGCAACTTGCTTGCCGGATACGGAAACTGCTATCCGCACGCCCGTTACTACTTCATGGTGTTTCAAGACCCCGCCAAGGGCAGGCAGTGGCTGGGCGCTCTCGCGGACAAGGTCACGACCGCCGTCCCATGGACGCCGGAGACCAGGCCGGCACACACCGTGAACGTCTCGCTCACCCGCAGCGGACTGCGCGCGCTGGGTCTGCCCGAGCCGTTGCTTGGAACCTTTCCCAGCGACTTCCTCCAGGGCATGAGCAAGCGGGCGGTGCCGTACCTCAGAGACGAAGGCCCGAGCGCGCCGAAGTACTGGGGGAAGCGACGCTGGGATGAGACGACACACGTGATGCTCACGGTGATGGCGCGTGATCCAGATGCAATGGAGCGAGGGGTCCAGGACGCGCTTGCCGGCGCGACGGCGTCGAGCGTCGTAGAGGTGGACCGGCAGGAAGCCGAACTGCTGGGCCACCCCGACGAGGGCAAGGTCGGAAGGGAGCACTTCGGCTTCGCCGACGGTTTCGCTCAGCCCACGATCCGTGGCAACGCGGGTCCGTACCCGAGAAAGGGTGGCGGTACCCCGAAGCGCTGGGGGAGGTGGAAGGATGTTGCACCCGGGGAGTTCGTGCTGGGCTATCCGGCCGAGGACAAGACGTACGCGTATCAACCGGTGAAGCCACTGCGCAAGAACGGGACTTACACGGTCGTGCGCAAACTCGAGCAGAACGTCGATCGCTTCAACGAGTACCTGCGTTGGGCCTCCGGCGGCAATCCCGCCCGAGAGGAGTGGCTCGCGGCCGGAATCGTCGGGCGCTGGCGTGACGGCACGCCCGTCGAGCTGTCATCGAATTCGCCGGATCCTGAAATCGCGGCCGACAGAGGCCCAAAAGGGGGGTCGAACAACTTCCGGTACCGGCGCGACCTGCGCGGCGAGGTCTGCCCGCTTGGGGCCCACATCCGGCGCGCGAATCCAAGGGATGCGCTCGGGTGGCAGGGCAAGCTCACCAAGCGGCATCGCATCATCCGGCGCGGCATGCCGTACGGCCCGGAGCCCCAGACGAAGGAGCGCGGCCTGATGTTCGTGTGCCACCAAGCCAGCATCGCGAAGCAGTTCGAGGTCATCCAGGGTCAGTGGCTGAATGACGGCGACGCGTTCTGGCTCGGGGACGAGCGCGACTTCCTCACGAACGGCGGACCGGGCGAAAGGATGACGCTCCAAGGTCGTCCGCCGATCTTCCTGGACGGTAGGGAGCCCAACGGCAAGCACAAGCCCGAGCATCCGCCCTTCGTGATCACGAAGGGCGGCGGTTACTTCTTCACGCCGGGCATCCTCGCTCTTCGTCGAATCGCAGCGGGAGCGTGGCAATGAGTACGGGACAGCGGATCGGAAACCTGGTCGGAATCATCGTCCCCTTCCTGGCATTCGTCGCCGTCGTGGTGCTGACCTGGAGTGAGTTCGTGCACCCGTTCGACCTCGCGATCATGACGGTGATGTACACGCTGTCGGCGCTGGGGGCGACCGTCGGGTTCCACCGACTGCTCACGCACCGCTCGTTCCAGACCCACAAGGCGACGGAGTACGTGTTCGCCGTGCTCGGAACCCTTTCTGTCCAGGGATCCGTGAGCGCATGGGTGGCCGACCACCGCAAGCACCACGCGTACGCGGATGCCAAGGGCGATCCGCACAGCCCGTATGAGTTCGGCCCCGGATTCACAGGTGCACTGCGCGGCCTATGGCATGCGCACGTCGGCTGGCTGCTCACCCGGGGCCACCAGGCAGACGTGCGCCGCTACGCCCGCGACATCTACGAGGACCGCGGGATGACCGTGATCGACCGCGCGTTCCTGCCGATCGTAGCCGCCGGGATCGCGATCCCGTTCGGCGTCGGCTACGTCGTGGCGGGAGGCCTCGGCGGCGCAGTGACGGCCGCGCTGTGGGGCGGCTTGGCACGCGTCTTCCTCTTCCACCACGCAACCTTCAGCGTGAACTCGATCTGCCACTTCTTCGGGAGCCGACGGTTTCCGACCGACGACCATTCGGGCAACGTCTTCTGGCTTGCACTGCCCTCCATGGGGGAGGCGTGGCACAACAATCACCATGCCTTCCCGCGGTCGGCATTCCACGGTATGCGCTGGTGGGAGCTCGATGTCTCAGGTCTCGTGATCCGGGGCATGCGCCGCTTCGGCCTGGCTTGGAACGTGGTCGAGGTCCCTTCGACGCGCCAGGTCGAAAAGGCCGCCGGAGCTCATAGCGCGCTGTGACATAGCGTCAAACGTTCGGGGGAACACTGTTCCCCCGAAAGTCACGCCCTATGTCACAGAATGGCCGCAACACCGCTCCACAACTTCCTCTTCGCAGACATCTCCGGGTACTCGCGGCTGAGCGAGCTCGGGGGCGACGATGTCGCCGCCGACGTCGCCATCCGGTTTGCTTCCCTGGTCGCCGAAATGGCGCCCGAGCACGGCGCGCTCGTCGTGAAGCGACTCGGCGATGCCGTCATGCTCCACGCGGAGTGCGCAGCCGGCCTGATCTCGCTGGGGCTGCGGCTACACGAAGAGCTCGGCTCCCTGCCCCCGATCCACGTGGGCATCCATTCCGGTTGCGCCGTCGAGCGGGCCGGCGACTGGTGGGGGTGCACCGTCAATATCGCGGCGCGGATCGCCGACGCGGCCGGAGCGGGCCAGCTGCTCGTCACCGAGGCGACCCGACGGGCGGCCGGACACCAGTGCCCCGCCTCGCTGCGCGGGCTCGGAGCCCTGCAGCTCAAGAACATCAGCGTCCCGATCAAGGTCTACGAGGCCGTGCCGCGCATGGTCGTGCCGCGCATGGTCGTGCCGGCGAGAAAGCGCTCCGCACGCCGCCGGGCAGTCCCGGACCTCGCCCCGCAGCTGTCGCTCTTCGAACGTGACCGGCTGGCGGCGGGCGAGCTCGCCCTCGAGGGATGAGATGACGCACGGGCTACATGTCCCCGCGTCGCGCGCAGACTTCCGCATGATCGCCACCCTGCTCGCCCCGCTCGCGCTGGCCGGAGCGGTGATCGCCTCGCTGCGCGAGGCTCGCTAGCGGATGTGCGGCGCTCGCCCTAGGCGTTGCGGATGAGGCTGCTGGTCGCTCCCCGACCGGCCTCTTTGCGCAGCTTGGCCTGCGGGTCGTCGATCGCCGCGTACAGCGTCTTGATCTCGCCGAAGATCTGATCGGCGACCGCCTGCTGGCGGTCGCGGTTCGGATCAGGCTCCGTCCCGAAGCCGATCGGCTCACCGTAGTGCACCGTCACCCGCGGGAATCGCAGGCGCTTCCAGTTACGCACCCGCTGGGAACCGTGGATCGCGACCGGCACCACCGTCGCGCCCGACCGCAGCGCCAGCTTGCCGATGCCGCGCCGCGGCCGCTCGGCCAGCTCGCCCGTGCGGGAGCGCCCGCCCTCGCAGTACATCACCACGCAACCCCCGCGCGCGAGGATCGCCTCGGCCGTGATGAACGCCTCGTGGTCCTCGTGGCCACGGCGCACGGGAAACACGCCACCATGGGTGTAGACCCACTGCATCGGGCGTTTGAAGAGCTGCGACTTCGCCATGAACTGGACCTGGCGGCGGGTGAACATCCCCACGAAGAAGTGGTCCATGAACGAGAAGTGGTTGGGAGCCAGGATCAGCGGCCCCTCGCGCGGAATGCGCTCCGGGTGGACGCCCCGGGCACGAAACGCGACCATGCCGTAGACCGTGGTGAGGAAGCGCACGACGCCGTAGACCCAGTCCGGCCGCCGGGTCCGCGCGCGCTCGTGGAAGCGCGCGAATTGCTCGGCCGGCCTCGGGTCCTTGTAGATCTGCTCCCGCATGCCTGCCAGGTCGCGGTTTCCCGGTTGACGTGTGCCTACCAACTCTCCCCCAGCATCGGGCGAAAACCTAGAGGATCGGGGTGATCGACGCCGGGCGGGGCGTGCCCTCAATCGAGCAGGGAGACAGCATCCGTTGCGGACCGGGCCGCGTGCTCGCGCGTGGCAAGCTCGCCTCGCGCAGCCCCGCGGCGCTCGTCGGCCTCCTCGCGGCGAGGTTGGGAATCGGCCAGCAGCGCGCGCTCCCCGCGCCAAGCGGGCTTCGCGAGCACGATCTGGGCGTCGCGCAGCCGCCGCTCGCGGAACCCGCCCTCACTGAAGGCGAGGTACAGCTCCCAAAGACGCAGGAACCGCTCGTCGTAGCCGAGCGCGCGCACGTCCTCGCGGCGCGCCAGGAAGCGCTGGCGCCAGCGGCGCAGCGTCTCGGCATAGTGCGGCGTGATGTCCTCCAGCCCCGCGACCCGCAGGTCGGTGACGCGCGCAACCGAGCGGGCGATGCTGGTGACCGACGGCAGGCAGCCGCCGGGGAAGATCAGCGTGTTGGCAAACCCGCGCATGCGCTTCTCACCCTCGAACCAGCGGTCGTCGATCAGGATCGCCTGGAGGAGCATCGCGCCATCCGGGGCCAGCAGCCGCGAGCAGGCCGCGAAGTAGTCGTCGAAGTGGCGCCAGCCGACCGCTTCGATCATCTCGATCGAGACGAGCCGGTCGAAGCGGCCGCGGAGCGCGCGGTAGTCCTGCATGACCACGCTGACACGGTCCGAGAGCCCTGCGTCGGCAACGCGCGCCGACGCGAGCGCGTGCTGCTCCGCCGCGAGCGTCGTGGTCACCACCGAACAGCCGTACCGCGCGGCGGCGTGCATCGCGAAGCTGCCCCAGCCCGTGCCGATCTCGGCGACGTGGTGCTCGGGGCGCAGGCCGAGGCGCCGGCACGCGCGGTCGAGCTTTTCCTCCTGGGCCTGCTCCAGGGTCATCCCGGGACGCGTGAAGATCGCGCTCGAGTACGTCAGGGACTCGTCGAGGAACACGCGGTAGAGGTCGTTGCCGAGGTCGTAGTGGGAGGCGGCGTTGCGGCGCGCGCGCAGCGGGCCGGTGCGCGACAGGGACGCGACCCCCGCCTGGAAAGGCAGCAGCAGCGGCCAGATCCGGCGCCGCACCTGGTCGAGCGGTCCGAAGGAGCGCGCGCAGATCCGCGTCAGGGCGACGAGGTCGTCGGTGTCCCACCAGCCCGCGGCGTAGCTGCGGCCGAGGCCCACGCTGCCGGTCAGCAGCGCCGGCCAGACCCGGGGCGAGTGCACCTTGACGGAGGCCCGCAACCCGTCGGCCGGATCGCCGAACTCGTGCACGCGGCCGGCCTCCTCGATTCTCAGCAACCCGCCACGCACGCGACCTGCGAACGCGAGCACCAGCCGCCGGGCCGCCTGCTCCCTCACGTCCGCCCCGGGTGTGGGTGGTAGCGCGCGCCCTTCAGGCGCAGCCGCGCCGCCTCGAAGTAGATCGAGCCGAGGACACGCAACGTCATCGCCGGGTAGCGCATCAGCAGCCGGTCCAGGGTACCTCGCTCGAGCGCGCGGCGGCGCAGCGACATGGTCGCGTCGAATACCTGGCGGCCGTCGCCGGCCGAGCCGATGTGCACCACCAGGCTCTCCGCGGGTCGCGTCACGCGCAGCTCGTATTCGTAATCCATGCCCATCAGCGGGGAGACGTGGAACGCCTTGCGCATGCGCGCCGCGATCACGGGCTCGCCGTTGGCCGCAAGCACGTAAGCGTGGCGTTCGCCCCAGGGCGTGTTGGTGACCTCGGCGACCACTGCGTCGACGGTCGTGCCGTCCGGTGTGAAGCAGAAGTAGAACGACACGGGGTTGAAGGCGTGGCCGAAGTAGCGCAGGCTGGCGAGCATCCGCACCGGGCCGTCCGCCGCGACGCCGGCCTCGCGGCGGGCGACCGCCCGCACCGCGTCCGCGAGCGGCACGGCCGGATCACCGAGGAAGTCCGCACGCCGGAACCGGGCCAGCGCCGCACGTCGCGACGACCACAGCCGCGTCGCGTCCAGCACCGCGGGCAGCTCGTCCAGGTCGAGGTAGGGGAAGAACATCGGGTAGCGGAACTCGTGCTCGACCGGCTCGAAGCGACGGTGACGGACGCTCCCCACGTAGGCGCAACTGGCGCTCACGCGATCGCCCCGCGGCCGAACCATTCGCAGGCGCGCAGGGCGCTCTGCACACCGTCCTCGTGGAAGCCCCAGCCCCAGTAGGCACCGCAGTAGTGCGTGCGCCGCACGCCGCTGATCTCCGCGTGGCGCGCCTGCGCCGCCACACCGGCGCGGGTGAACAGCGGGTGGTCGTAGGTCCAGCGCCCGAGGATGTGCCGGGGATCGATCTGCTCGGTGCGGTTGAGCGTCACGCAGAACTGCTCGGCGGTGTCGAGGGTCTGGAGGCTGTTCATGTCATAGGTGACCGTGCTGCGCGGGGGCGGGTCCTCGAGCAGGTGGAAGTTCCAGCTCGCCCAGGCCCGCCGGCGGCGCGGCAACAGCGAGCGGTCGGTGTGGAGCACCACGTCGTTGGGCTGGTAGGGAATCGCGGACAGGATCTCGCGCTCGCGCTGACTCGGGTCGCGCAGGACGCGCAAGGCCTGATCGGAGTGCAGTCCCAGCACCACGTGGTCGAAGTGCTCGACTTCGTGCCCGCGCGCCTTCAGGCGGACATGACCGGGATCGCGCGCGATCCACTCCACGGGGGTCGAGGTGCGAATCCGGTCGGCGAAGGGCTCCGTGAGCCGCTCCACGTAGCGCGCGCTGCCGCCCGTCACCGCCCGCCAGCGCGGGCGCCCGCGCAGCCCCAGCTGGCCGTGGTTGGCGAAGAACTCCGCGAGGAAGCTGGCCGGGAACGTCCACATCTGCTGCGGGTCCGCCGACCAGACGGCGGAGGCCTGGGGAACGATCAGCCGGTCGACGAACTGGCGGGAGAAGCCGCTCTCGTCGAGCCAGTCTCCGAGCGAGGGGCCCGAGCCGTTCAGGCCCACCAGGGCGCGGGCCTCGCGGTGGAAGCGCAGCAGGTCTCGCAGCATGCGATGAAACGTGGGATCCACCACGTGGCCCCGGCACGCGAACATCCCGTTGACCGAGGCGCTCGACCACTCGAACCCCCCTTCCTCGTCGGACACGGAGAAGGACATCGGGGCGGGCTGGGTGGCCACGCCGAGACGATCGAGCAGGCGCTCGAAGCCGGCGTAGTTGCGGTCGTTGAGGACGATGAAGCCGGTGTCGACCGCGACCGATCCCTGCTCGGTGGCAACGTCGACGGTGTGCGTGTGTCCCCCGACCCACTCGCCCGCCTCGAAGACGTGCACCTCGTGCTCGCCCGCCAGCTGGTGCGCAGCCACCAAACCGGACACGCCCGCGCCGACGACCGCGACGCGCATCTAGTCGCGCGCGTAGGCGGCCGCGAGCGCCACGCCACAGGCACAGAACACGCCGGCCGCCAGCGCCGTTGCGGGCGCGGCGCGCGGGGGCAGATCGTGGCGATCGACGGCCGTGGCCGCGATGTCGACCAGGTCGGAGGCGGCCAGCGACACCAGCCACGGCAGCGGGTCATGGCGCCGTGCCAGGGCCTGGATCAGGCCGCCCGACAGAAGCGCGTCGCGAGCGCCCAGCGCCCGTGCGCCGACGCGGCCGCCGCCATGCTCGAGCCCGTCGCCCAGCCACGGGCGCGCCGTGGGGCGCGGGGCGACCAGCAGCGCCGCGCCGTAGGCGATGCGCAGGCCGGCATACGAGTTGGCTATCACCGAGCGGGCGGACATGATCACAGGACATTACGTGTGGCCACGCCCCGGCGGATCAGCTACTCAGGCCAAAAGCTCTCGATCATCTCGGCGTCGTCGCGGGCGCTCTCGATGCGGGTCGAGACGATGATCAGCTCTGCGTCCCCGGGGCCCTCGTTCCACACGGAGCGCACCACCTCCGGCGCGACGCGCACCGCAGTCCCGCCCTGCAGCTCCAGGATCTCGTCGTCGAGCTTGAACTCGAGCGTGCCGGAGACCACGAAGTAGATCTCCTCCTGGGTCTTGTGACGATGGCCGTAACCGCCCTTCCCCCCGGACCGTGGAGTCATGTGCCGGTGGGTGATCGCCACCTGCTCGGTCTCGAGCGGTCCCGAAAGCATCCGCATCGTGCCGGGGTACTTTCCGCCGAACAGGTCCGATACCTCGTCGAGGCGCTTGATCGTGTAGCCACCCATGACGTGATCCTAGCGGTGGCCGAGCACCTGGTAGATCGACAGGAAGCCGGTCTCGAAGCCCTTGCGCGCGGTCCTCAGGTACAGCCGCCACACACGCACGCGCTCCGCTCCGGCGAGGCGCACGGCGTCGTCCAGCCGCTGCTCGAGCCCTTGCAGCCAGTGGGTCAGCGTGGCCGCGTAGTCCGCCTGCAGGCCCTCCACGTGCTCGGTCACGATGCCGGCCCGCTCGAGTGCGAGCTGGATGCGCGAGAGGTGCAGAGGCGCCGCGTCCGGGAACACGTAGCGCTCGGAGAAGGGACCCGCCTCGGGGTCCCCGTGCCGCAGACGTGTGATGCCGTGGTTCAGGAGCCGGCCGCCGGGGCGCAGCAGTCGTGCAATCTGACGTGCGTACAGGTCGATGCGGCGCGCCCCGACATGCTCGACCATCCCGATGCTCGCAACCGCGTCGAACGGCTCGCCGCCCAGCTCGCGGTAGTCGGCCACGCGAATGTCGACCTTGTCCTCGAGCCCGCGTTCGGCGACCCGGCGGCGGGCCAGCGCGGCCTGCGGCTCGGAGAGCGTGATCCCGGTGACGTGCACCCCGTGCTCCGCGGCGGCGTGGATGGCGAAGCTCCCCCACCCGCATCCGACGTCGAGCACCCGCTCGCCGGGCTCCAGCCCGAGCTTGGCGCATACGAGCTCGAGCTTCTGCTCCTGCGCCTCGGCGAGCGTCGCCGCCCCGCGCGAGAAGAGCGCGCAGCTGTACGTCATCGACGGTCCCAGGAACAGTCCGAAGAACTCGGCCGGCAGGTCGTAGTGGTGTCGCACGGCCCGGGCGTCGCGCGCCCGGCTGTGGCGGCGACCGGAGGGCCGCAGCTCGGCCGCCGGCACGCGCGGCGGCAGCCGTGGCCCGCACGCGCGGGCCGCCGCCAGCAACAGCCGCGCCCGTGCGCCCGGGTCGAACGGCGGCGGCTGCCAGCGGTCGAGCATCTCGAGGGCGGCGTCGAGGTCGTCGACGTCGAGCTCGCCGGAGACATAGGCGCGGCCCACGCCGAGCTGCCCCGGCGCCCGCAGCACCTGCGCGAGGGCGGTGGGGGAGCGGACCAGGAAGGTCGGGCCGGCTCCGTTGGTCGCGGGCACCCGCGTCCCATCCCAGAACGAAACCGAGAAGGGCCGCTCGGGGAGGTTCCGCTCCAGCTCGCCGGCAAGTGGAGCTGTACGCGCGAGGGGCACGCGCGAGATGGTACGGCTAACCGGCCGTGAGGGCCTTCGCACGCCGGCGCGCGGGATCGATGCGCACCACGTCCCACACGAGCCCGACCGACTCGAGCGCGCGGATCACCATCGCGGAGAAGTCGATCTCGTGCCTGCGCATCCCGTGTGCCGCCGACGTCGGGAACGCGTGGTGATTGTTGTGCCAGGACTCACCGAAAGTGAATGGGGCGAGCCACAGGAGGTTGCGCGATTCATCCGGAGTGTCGAAGTCGCGGCGCCCGAAGAAGTGACAGAGGGAGTTGATGCTGTAGGTCACGTGGTGCACGACGAGCATGCGGACTCCCCCGCCCCACAGCAGCCCGGTGAGACCTGCCCTGAGCGTGCCACCGATCGCGAACCCGAGGCAGAACGCAGCCGCGAGCCCACCCAGCGCCCACGCCAGGAACGTGCGATCGACGAACTTCATGACCGGGTCCTTGATCAAGTCCGGGGCATAGCGCGCCTTCGCGCCGCGTTGTGTGTGGATGAACAGCCACCCCACGTGCGCATGCAGCAGTCCCTTCACCGCACCCGACCACCCACGGCCATGATCGACGTGCGGGCTGTGTGGATCGCCCTTGCGATCGGAAAATGCGTGGTGCTTGCGGTGATCCGCGACCCAGGAGATCACCGGACCCTCGATCGCCGCCGACCCGAGCACGCCGAAGATGGCGCGCATCGGCCGGCTGGTGGCAAAGCTGCGGTGCGTGAAGAGCCGATGGAACCCGACCGTCACACCCAAGCCCGTCGCGAAGTACATCACCCCGAACACGAGGACGTCGCGCCAGTGCAGCAGGTCGGCCCATGTCTGCCAGCAGGCGACGCCCAGCGCCAGGAACGGCGCGACCGTCACCACGCCGGTGATGATGCGGTCGCGGGTTTCGTTCTGGACCGGCTGAACGTCGCCGGCGAGCGCAGCCGGGCTGGTGCTCACCTGGGGCGCCGTTTGGGAGCGGTGGGCCGAGGGGGAAGGGCGGCTCGCTCTTCCGGCGTCATCTTCCGGACTTTGAGCGTGCCCTGCTCGATCTGGTCCTGCATGGCCGCCAGCTTCTCCTGCCGGCGTTCCTCTGATCGCTCCTTCTGCGTCTTCACGTCGTCTGGTTCCCTTCGGTGTCTGGTTGGGGGATTCTAAGTATCACCGGCCTCGGGAGCGCCGAATCCGCTGCCCCCTGGAAGGCTTCGCCCGGGAAGTATGGTGGCCGCCTCGGACCGCCGCAGGGGTGAGGCCCGACTTTGCGAACTCCTCTTCCAGGCACAGGACCTTCGCGATGCGGTGAACGTCCGATGCCTGCTGGTGTTCGACGAATGTGACGCCAACCCCTCTGCGGCCGGCGCGGCCGGTGCGGCCCACCCGGTGGATGTAGCCCTCGCGGTCGGCGGGGGCGTCGAAGTTGATGACGTGCGTGATGTCGTCGATGTCGAGGCCGCGAGCTGCCACGTCGGTCGCCACCAGGGTGTCGACCCGGCCGGCGCCGAAGCGGGCGAGGGCCTTCTCGCGCTGCGCCTGGGACTTGTTCCCGTGCATCGCGAGCGCCTCCAGGTCGCGCGCCCCGAGCCGCTTGACGAGCCGGTCGGCGCCGCGCTTGGTGCGGACGAACACAAGCGTCAGGCCGCGCTGGTCGTCGCGCAGCTCCTGCACCAGGGCGTCGAGCTTGGTCTCGTGCTGGACGCGGATGAAGCGATGCTGGACCTTGCCGACTCGCTCGGCCGGGGAGCATGCTCGTGACTGCGCGCGTCGGTCGTGTACACGTTCGCGAGCCGGCCGACCTCTCCGTCCAGGGTCGCCGAGAAGAACAGCGTCTGGCGCTGGCGCGGAAGCTGGCGGACGATGCGGTCGACGGGAGGGCGGAAGCCCATGTCGAGCATGCGATCGGCCTCGTCGAGCACCAGCACCCGCACGGCGCCCAGCGAAACGGCGCGCCGCTCGAGCAGATCCTCCAGGCGGCCGGGGGTCGCGACGAGCACGTGGGCGCGCCGCGCCGCCTTGATCTGCGGCTGGATTCCCGCTCCTCCGTAGACGGCCGCGACGGTCAGGTTCTTCGCCTTGGCGAGCGGCTGCATCTCGTCCCTGATCTGGATCGCGAGTTCCCGCGTGGGAGCCAGCACCAGCACGCTCGGGCGGGGGTCACCGGACGCGATCATCTCGACCAGCGGCACCGCGAAGGCAAGCGTCTTGCCGGATCCCGTGGGCGACTTCACCAGTACGTCGCGCCCGGCGATCACGTCGGGAACGACCAGTTGCTGGACGGGGAAAGGGGCGGTGATGCCACGGTCGGCGAGCGCCTTCACGACGCCACGCGACGCACCGAGATCACCAAAGGACTGCGAGGACATAGGACTCCTTGCTGGCGACGCGCCAAAGGCGTCGCCGGACGATTCGGGAGATTCGACTGACCCGGACCGCCGGAGCGCACGAGACAAGAACCTCGCGGGCAGCGTCGCCACCCGCACGTCCAGGCTAGCAGGAGCACCTACCATTGCCGCGATGACGACCCTCGAGCTCAGCCCCGGGTCAACCCTGACCGTGCGTGAGGCGAGCACCGAGGCGCTCGAGGTGGAGGCCGTCTACGACCCGGGCGGATCGCCGCCCCCGGCGCACCTGCACCCGGCGCAGGCCGAGCATTTCGAGGTGCTGGCGGGCAGCATGACCACGCGCGTGGGCGGGGACGAGCGCACGCTGGAGGCCGGGGACACTCTGGACATCCCCGCGGGAACCGTGCATCAAATGTGGAACGCGGGCTCGAATCAGGCGCGGGTGGCCTGGCGCACGACTCCCGCGGGCCGCACGCTGGAGTGGTTTAAGGCGCTCGACGCGTTCCAGCGCGACGGCGACACAGCCGCGATCGCCGCCGCCCTTGCCGAGTACGGCGACGTTTTCCGGCTGGTCGAGCCGGACCCGGGCTGACGCGGCGGGGCGCACGGCGCCGTTACTCGACGAACAGGTCGCCGATCAGATCCGCGTCGCCGCCGCCGTACGAGTAGGGCGACAGGTCGGTCACGCCCTCCTCGGCGAGCACGTCCTCGCACAGGAAGAAGTTCCCGGTCGTTTCGCGGCTCGGGCGCGTCACGATCGCGTGCGCGGCGTCGGCGTAGATCTCGGGGCTGCGCGCGCGTGCCATCGCCGCGTCGCCGCCGAGGATGTTCTGGACCGCCGCCGTGGCGATGATCGTGCGTGGCCACAGCGAGTTGAAGGCGATGCCGTCGTCGCGGAACTCCTCGGCCATGCCCAGCGTGCACATGCTCATCCCGTACTTGGCGATCGTGTAGGCGGCATGCGCCTGGAACCACCTCGAGTCCATCAAGAGCGGTGGTGAGAGCGTCAGGACGTGGGGGTTCTCGGCCTGCTTCAGGTGCGGGACGCATGCCTTGCTCACGACGAACGTGCCGCGGGTGTTGATGTCCTGCATCAGGTCGTAGCGCTTCATGTCGAGGGCCTCGGTGCCCGCGAGGTTGATCGCGCTCGCGTTGTTCACGCACACGTCGATCCCGCCGAAGCGCTCCACGGCCTGGGCCACGGCGGCCCCGACCTGCTGCTCGTCGCGAATATCCCCGACAACCGGCAGCGCCTTTCCGCCCGCCCGCTCGATCGCCTCGGCCGCCGTGTAGATCGTGCCCTCGAGCTTGGGATGCGGCTCTGCCGTCTTCGCGATCAGCGCCACGTTGGCGCCGTCGCGTGCGGCGCGAACCCCGATCGCAAGGCCGATTCCGCGACTTCCACCGGAGATGAACAGCGTCTTGCCCTGCAGGGAGCGAGCGGTCATGCCGCGCGGACCGTAACACTACGCGGGTGCCCGCAGCACGAATGCACGACGGTTGGATCACCTGGCGGGAGCAGGGACCGCTCGAGCGCGACGCGCCGGGAGAGCCCGTGCTCCTGATCATGGGCCTGGGCGCCAGCTCTCGCCTTTGGTTCCGGCTGCTGCCCTGGATCGCGCGCCGTCACCGGGCGATCGTGTTCGACAACCGTGGCACCGGCGACTCCTCGCCGGTGCGCACGCGGCTCTCGATGCGGGGCCTCGCGCACGACGCGCGAGCGGTGCTCGACGACGCGGGCGTGGAGTCGGCGCACGTGATCGGGGCCTCGATGGGCGGCATGATCGCCCAGCACCTGGCGCTGGAAGATCGCGCGAGCGTGCGCTCGCTGACGCTGGCCTGCACGACCCCGGGCGGCCGCGGCGGGGCGCCGCCATGGCGCCTGCTGACCTCAGCCGCGCTGCGCCCCGTGCTCGGGTCGCGCCGCACGTTCCCGCTGGTGGCGCCGGCGCTGTATGGGAAGGAGACATTGAAAGCGCGACCCGAGCGGGTGCGCGAGGACCTCGAGCAGCGGCTGCGGGACAACACCTCGCCGATCACCCTGTACGCGCAGCTCGGGGCGATCGCGGGGCACGACACGCGTGCGCGGCTACGCGAGCTGGAGGGGCTCCCGACGCTGGTCCTGCACGGGCTCGAGGACAACCTCGTGTCCCACGAGCGCGGCCGCGAGCTCGCGAGCTTGATCCCGGGCGCGCAGCTCGAGCTGGTCCCCGGCTGCGGCCACCTGCTCACCACCGACGCGGAGGAGCAGGTGGCAAGCGCGATCCTCGCGCACGTGGAGCGGCCGCCCGGGACCCTGGTGGAAGAACCCGGCTACGCGGCCTGAGCCACGTCGGCCGGCGCAGGCTCGAGCGCCAGGCTGAGCACCTCGTTGATCGTCATCACCGGGTGGAACCTCATCTGAGCGCGCACGTCCTCGGGCACGTCATCGAGGTCGCCGCGGTTGCGCTCCGGCAGGATCACGTCGGTGAGGCCCGCCGCGTGGGCGGCCAGCACCTTCTGCTTCAACCCACCGATCGGCAGGACGCGGCCCTGGAGCGTGACCTCGCCGGTCATGCCGACGTTGTGCTTCACCGGGCGGCCGCTGAGCAGCGACGCCAGCGCGGTGGTCATCGTGATGCCGGCGCTGGGCCCGTCCTTGGGAATCGCGCCGGCCGGCACGTGCACGTGGAACTCGCGCTCCTGGAATGCCTCGGGCGCGATGCCGAGCGCGTCGCCGTGACCGCGCACGTATGAGAGCGCGATCCGGGCCGACTCCTTCATCACGTCGCCGAGCTGACCGGTCAGCACCAGGCCGTCCTTGCCCGGCATGCGCGTCGCCTCGATGAACAGCACGTCCCCGCCCGCGCCCGTCACCGACAGCCCGGTCGCCACGCCCGGGACCGCGGTGCGCTCCACCGACTCCTGGAAGAACCGCTGGCGACCGAGCGCCTTGCGCAGTCCCTCGGTCTCGACCGTCACGGGGGCCTGCAACTCGCCGGATGCCAGTCCGGTTGCCGTCTTGCGCAGCAGCTTTCCGAGCTCGCGCTCGAGGTTGCGCACGCCCGCTTCGCGGGTGTAGTCGGAAACGATCGCGTTCAGCACGGTGTCGTCCAGCACGACCTCGCCCTCGTGCAGCCCGTTGCGCTGCAGCTGGCGCGGCAGCAGGTAGCCGCGCGCGATCGCGACCTTCTCCGCCGTGGTGTAGCCGTCGAAGCGCACGACCTCCATGCGGTCCAGCAGCGGGCCCGGGATCGTCTCGGCGACGTTCGCCGTCGCGATGAACAGCACACTGGATAGATCCAGCTCCACATCCAGGTAGTGGTCGCGGAACGAGTGGTTCTGGGCCGGGTCGAGCACCTCGAGCAGCGCAGACGACGGGTCGCCGCGCCAGTCCGCGCCGACCTTGTCGACCTCGTCGAGCAGGATCACCGGGTTCATCGTGCCCGCGTCCCGCAGGGCCCGCACGAGCCGGCCCGGCAGAGCGCCGATGTACGTTCTCCGATGTCCGCGGATCTCGGCCTCGTCCCGCACGCCGCCCAGCGACATGCGCACGAACTCACGCCCCGTCGCGCGGGCGATGGACTCGCCGATCGATGTCTTGCCGGTGCCCGGCGGCCCGATCAGGGTGAGGATCGCGCCGGCGGCGCGCGCCTCCTCCTTCATGCCGCGCTCGTTGCGCAGCTTCCGCACCGCGATGTACTCCGTGATGCGGTCCTTGACGTCCTCCAAGCCGGCGTGGTCGGCGTCCAGCACCTCGCGTGCGTGCACCGGGTCGAGCCGCTCCTCGGAGCGCTGCGACCACGGCACCGACACCAGCCAGTCCAGATAGGTCCGGATCATCGAGGACTCGCCCGATGAGTCGCCCATGCGCTCGAGGCGGGCCAGCTCCTTCTCGGCCTGCTCGCGCACCGCGTCCGGCATCCCGGCGCCCTCGATCTTCTCGCGGTACTCCTCGGCCACCGATCCCTCGTCCTCGCCGAGCTCCTTGCGGATCGAGTCCATCTGCTTGCGCAGGAAGTACTCGCGCTGCTGGCGCTCGGCGCCCTCCTGCACGTCGTCGCGGATCTTGGCGCGCACCTGCAGCTCCGCGAGGCGCTCACGCTGGAGTTCCAGGGCGCGGGTCAGGCGCTCGGTGACATCCAGCAGCTCCAGCAGTCCGATCTTGTCGCGCATGCTGATGTCGGGCGAGTAGCCCGACGTGTCGGCCAGCGGCCCCGGCCCGATGATCGAGCGCACGAACGCGCGGATGCGCGCGTCCGCGCCGCGCAGGTCGAGGATTTCCTCGACCACCGCGCGGTATTCGCGCTGGAGCTCGCGCACGTGCTCGTCATTGGGCTCCGGGTCCCGGTGAACGGTCACCTCGACCCGCAGCGTGCCGGTCGCGTCCGTGTTGGCTGCGCCCGGCACTCCGCGCGCGATTCCCTCGACGGTGACGGCGGAGCCGCCACCGGGGATGCGCATGCGCTCCACGACGTCGGCGACGGTGCCGACGCTGGCGAAGTCGCCGTCGGCGCGGGGAACCAGCAGGACGCGCTCCTCGTCCCCGGTCTCGGCCGCGATCGTGGCCGTCATGCCGGGGAACAGGATCGAGTCGTCGAGCGGGACGAGAATCAGGTTTTCCATGGGGCCTCTTTTCGACTCTGGCGGCATTGGAAAATCGATTATAGCTGCCAACGATTGTTGGACATCATCATTTGTCGCTACCATGGCACCATGCAGACCAGATCCGCCCCCTCCAGCGCCACCGGGCTCGTGCTCCTGATCGTCCGGCTGTCGCGGATGGCGGGCTACAGGCTGGGCGAGGCGCTCGCCTCCATGCACATGCGGACCCACGAGTTCGCCGTCCTGAACCACCTCGCGGAGGCAGGCCCGCTCTCCCAGCAGGAGGTGGGCCGCGCGCTGCGGATCAACCCCAGCAACCTCGTCGGCTTGCTCGACTTGCTCGAGGCGGACGGCCTGCTCGTGAGGGCGCGCGACCCGGGCGACCGCCGGCGCCATCTGGTGCGGCTGACGAGCGCGGGTCGCAAGCGGCTGGCCGGTGCGTGGCGCGCGGCGGAGCAAGCTGAGGAGGACCTGCTCTCGCCCCTGTCGCCGGGCGAGCGCGGAGCGCTGCACGACACCTTGGAGCGACTCGTCGGTCACGGCTGCGGGCACCGATGCTGAACGACCGGCCCACCGGCGCGGTCGACCGCGCCCGGCTGCTGGCATTGTTCGGGCCCTACCGGCGGCGGCTTGCCGCGGTGCTCGGGCTGATCCTGGTCTCGGCCGGGCTGGGCATGGTCTCGCCCTTTCTGTTGCGGGCCGTGCTCGACGAAGCCATTCCCCGCAACGACACACAGCTGCTGGCCGGGCTCGTGACGGGCATGATCGCCATCTCGATCTCGACCGGCGCACTCGGCGTGGCTACGACGCTGCTCTCGAACACGGTCGGCCAGCGTGTCATGCATGACCTGCGCGCGGCGGTGTACAGGCACCTGCAACGGATGTCGCTGGCGTTCTTCACACAGACGCGCACGGGCGAGATCCAGTCCCGGATCGCGAACGACATCGGCGGGGTGCAGACGGTCGTGACGAGCACGGCCACCTCGATCGTCTCGAACGTGACCACGGTGCTCGCCGCGACCGTTGCGATGTTCCTGCTCGACTGGCGGCTCGCCGTGGCGGCGCTCGGACTGCTGCCGTTCTTCGTGTGGCTGACCCGCCGCGTGGGCCAGGAGCGGCGGCGCATCACGGCGGTGCGCCAGGACCGGCTGGCCGACATGTCCTCGCTCGTCGAGGAGTCCCTGTCGGTGTCCGGCATCCTGCTGGGCAAGACGATGGGGCGCTCACCGGAGCTGGCGGAGCGCTTCGAGGGCGAGTCCGCGGCGCTGGCCGACCTCGAGGTCCGCTCCCGCATGGCGGGGCGCTGGCGCATGGCATCGGTGCAGATGAGCTTCGCCGCGATGCCGGCGCTGATCTACCTGTTCGCGGGACTCACCATCGCAAGCGGCGGCAGCGCGATCACGATCGGCACGCTGGTCGCCTTCACCACCCTGCAGACGCGGCTGTTCTTTCCCGTGCAGTCGCTGCTGTCCGTCGGAGTCGACGTGCAGAGCTCGCTCGCCCTGTTCGAGCGGGTGTTCCATTACCTCGACCTGCCCGTCGAGATCGACGAGCGCGAAGGAGCCGCAACGCTGCGGCCCGCGGCGATCAGCGGCGCCGTCAGGTTCGAGGGGGTCGGGTTCAGGTACGCCAAGGACGGCCCCTGGACGCTGCGCGAGATCGACCTGGAGGTACCGGCCGGAACGACGCTCGCGCTCGTGGGCGAGACGGGCTCGGGGAAGACGACGCTCGCCTACCTGCTGGCCCGCCTGTACGACGTGGACGAGGGACGCGTGAGCATCGACGGCGTCGACGTGCGCGACCTGACTCACGCGTCGCTGGCCGCCGTGGTGGGCGTCGTCTCGCAGGAGACCCATTTGTTCCACGCCTCGATCGCCGACAACCTGCGCTTCGCGCAACCGGGCGCCTCCCACGAGGCCCTCGAGCAGGCGGCTCGCGCCGCACAGATCCATCACCTGATCGAGCGCCTGCCCGAGGGGTACGAGACGGTCGTGGGAGAGCGCGGCTACCGGTTCTCGGGCGGGGAGAAGCAGCGCATCGCGATCGCCCGCACGATCCTGCGCGACCCTCCCATCCTGGTGCTCGACGAGGCGACGAGCGCGCTCGACACCGAGACCGAGCGGGCTGTGCAGGCAGCGCTCGACGACCTCGCGCGGGGCCGCACGACCGTGGCGATCGCGCACCGCCTGTCGACCGTCCGGGAGGCGCACCAGATCGCGGTGCTCGACCGGGGACGGCTCGTGGAGCTGGGCGATCACGACGAGCTGATCGCGGCCGGCGGCCGCTACGCCGCGATGGTGTCCGTCCAGGGTGGGGAGCTAGCGCCGGTCGGCTAGCTGCGGCTGGTATCTCTGCAGGTGGTCGTCGATCGTCTCGCGCACCCAGCGCTGCGTGTCCTGGTCGGCCATGCGGTAGCGCGCGAGCAGCTCCTTCTGACCCTCGAGCGGCAGCTCCGCGATCGTCCAGCGCACCGCGAAGCGCTCGAACAGCATCTCCGTGCGACGGCGCCACAGGTCCTCGGCCGACGCCGCCGCGCCGCCGGCCCGCTCGGCGAGCTTTGCGACGGTGCCCGCGGACACCGACTCGCGCAGTGTGAGGACGTTGCCGTCGGCGTCCGTGTAGTCGACGGTCGCGGGCGGATCCGGGGCGGAGCGGCGCTTTCGCTTCTTGGCCATTGTCAGGCGAACCGCTGCAGGCCCGATCGCACCCAGTCGGGCAGCTCCGTCTTCTTCCACGTGCGGGCGTCTACGCAAACATGCTGCAAGCGCCCCTCCACCAGCAGCTCCGCATCGCGCATGACGTCGATCTGCGTCGTCAGGCTGGTCGTTCCGAGTCGCGTCACCTGTGCCCGCAGCGACAGCACGTCGTCGAAGCGCGCCGGTGCCCGGAAGCGCGCGTGCGCCTCCGCCACCACCGCATCGATGCCACGCTCGACCATCTCCTGCCAGGGCCCGATCGCCGCACGCCACAGCTCGGTGAAGGCGACGTCGAAGTACAGGAAGTAGTTCGCGTTGAAGACGATCTGCTGCGGATCGCATTCCCCGTAGCGAACGCGCAGCTCGTGCACGAAAGGGGTGCTCACGAGGCGCATGGTATTCGGCGGGCGGCTGCGCCATACATGGCAGGATTCGCGGTCGCATGACCAGCACTTCACCGTGGAGCGCCGCGCCCACTGACCGCCACCGGGCGTCCTACGCGGACGCCGTCGCGGGCTCCTTCTGGCTGGACTCGCCCGACGCGCCCGCCCGTAGCGGGCGGCTGGAGGGGTCGGCGGAGGTGGATCTGGTGGTCGTGGGCGGCGGGCTGAGCGGGCTGTGGGCCGCGATCGAGGCCAAGGAGGCAGATCCCGCGCGAGACGTCGCGCTGCTGGAGGCCGAGCGAATCGGGTCCGGTGCGACTGGCCACAGCGGCGGGTTCTTCGTGTCCTCGCTGACGCACGGCGTGGGCAACGGCCTTGCGCGCTTCCCGGACGAGCTGGCGACACTCGAGCGGCTCGGGCGCGAGAACTTCGACCAGACCCTCGCCACGCTGGAGCGCTACGCGGTCGACTGCGACCTCGAGCTGACCGGGGACCTGACCGTCGCGCTCGAGCCGCACGAGGAGGGATGGCTCGCGCAGGAGGCGCGCGAGCTGCGCCGCCTCGGCCACGAGGCGGTGCTGCTCGACCGCGACGCGGTGCGCGCCGAGGTGCACTCGCCGCTCTATCGGGCCGGCCTGTGGCAGCGCAGCGGGGCCGCGATCCTGCATCCGGGGAAGCTTGCCTGGGAGCTGCAACGCGTGGCGACCGAGCTCGGGGTGCGGATATTCGAGGACTCGCGCGTGACCCGGCTGCGCAGCGCGGGCGACGTGGTCGAGGCCGCCACGTCGAGCGGCCGGGTGAGCGCCCGCGGCGCCGTGGTGACGACCGGCGCGTTCCGTTCCCCCGTGCGCGCCGTGCGGCGGCGGATCGTGCCGGTCTGGGACTACGTGCTCGTGACCGAGCCGCTGGACGCCGCCCGGCGCGCGGCGGTCGGCTGGGCGAACCGCCAGGGAATCGGCGACGCAGGCAATCAGTTCCATTACTACCGGCTGACCGCGGACGACAGGATCGTGTGGGGCGGCTTCGACGCCGTCTACAACTTCGGAAACGGCGTCGGGTCACACCTGCGCGAGCGCGAGGCCACGTTCGCCCGGCTCGCGCAGCACTTCTTCACGACCTTCCCGCAACTCGAGGACGTGCGGTTCACGCATCGCTGGGGTGGCCCGATCGACACGTGCAGCCGCTTCTTCGCATTCTTCGGAACTTCGCAGGGCGGGCGCGTGGCCTACGCGGCCGGCCACACCGGGCTGGGGATCGGCGCGAGCCGCTTCGGCGCCCGCATGGCACTCGATCTGCTGGCCGGGCGCCGCACCGAGGCGACCGAGCTGCGCTATGCGCGCACGCGGCCGGTCCCGTTCCCCCCGGAGCCGCTGCGCTGGGCGGTGATCCAGCTGACGCGCAACCGACTCGCGGCCGCCGACCGGCGGCGGGGCCGCCGCGGCCTGTGGCTGCGACTGCTAGACCGCCTCGGACTAGGGTTCGACAGCTGAGCCGGGAGCGCCCACCACCACGGCGGGCAGGCCATCGAGGCTCTCGGCGTTCTTCTCGCGCTGGTAATCGCGCAATGCATCGGGGCCGCCGGTGCGCAGGCGCTTCGACGCCCAGGCCTCCATGTGTGGCCGCGCTCCTTCATAACTCATCAGCGGGACGCCGTAGCCGCAGGAGTCGGCCACCCTCGTGACGTGCACGAGCACCACGGCGCGGCGCGCCTCGGAGACCGCCGGCTGCTCGAAGTCACAGCGCTCCACCAGCGCCGTGAAGCGCGGGTCGTCGGCCGTCACGACCTCGCCGCGGCCGTGCAGGCGCAGGATCCGCGGAGGGCCGTCGAAGGCGCACAGCATCACGACGATGCGGCCGTTCTCGCGCAGGTGCGCGATCGTCTCGGCGCCGCTGCCGATCAGGTCGAGGTACGCGACCGTGTGGCCGTCCAGCACGCGCAGCATGCCGATCGGCCCCTTGGGCGAAAGGTTCACGTGACCTTCGGCGCGCAGTGGCGCGGTGGCGACGAAGAACAGCTCGCGCTGGGCGATCCACTCGCGCAGCGACTCGTTGATCTCGTCGAAGACCTTCGCCATGGCCTGAGCTTACCGAGCCGGTTAGACTCGCTCCCGCGATGGCCGAGTTCCGTTCCGCCAAGGAGTTCCGCGAGGTCATGGACCAGGTGTTCACGCTGATGAGCACCGACGCCGACATGGGTCCCAAGCTGCGCGACGCGCGGGTGCCGCAGCGCTTCGAGTTTCCCGACCAGGACGCCGTGGTGAACATCACCTACGACGACTCGGGGGGTGACCAGAACCTGCGATGGGTGTGGTCAGACGACGTCGACTGGCGGCCGCAGGTCGAGATGACGATGGACTCCGACGTCGCGAACAAGTACTTCCAGGGCAAGGAGAACGTGCCGATGGCGCTCGCGCGGCGGCGCATCAAGAGCGGCGGCGACGTGAAGGCGGCACTCAAGCTGATCCCGATCACGAAGCCCGTGTTCGCGCAGTACCGCGAACTGGTCGAGCGCGAGTACCCGCACCTCGTTGTCTGATCGCCACGTCGCGGTCGAGTCAAGGGACGGAACCGCACTCGTGCGGATCGACCGCCCGCCCGCGAATGCGATGAGCCCGGAGCTCGTCGAGGAGATCATCGCGGTGAGCGGCGACCTCGCGGCCGCGGGACCCGACGCGGTCGTGATCACCGGCCGCGACGGATTCTTCTCGGCGGGACTCGACCTGAACCTGGTGCCCACGCTGGATGATGCAGGACAGGCCGCGA
The DNA here is from genome assembly GCA_963816975.1 of uncultured Solirubrobacterales bacterium. Taxonomy (GTDB): domain Bacteria; phylum Actinomycetota; class Thermoleophilia; order Solirubrobacterales; family JBBDJG01; genus DASRIA01. The sequence continues at coordinate 211,418 of CAWFMD010000006.1, forward strand.
TGATCATGGGCATCAATCGCATGGTGGCGGCTTGGTACGGATTTCCACGACCGGTCGTCGCAGCGATCAACGGCCACGCGATCGCGGGCGGGATCGTGCTCGCGCTCTGCGCGGACTACCGAGTGGCGGCGAAGCAGGGCAAGCTCGGCCTGACCGAAGCTCGGGTCGGTGTTCCGTACCCCATGAACGCGCTCGCGGTGGTGAAGGCCGAGCTGTCGCCGCCCGCCGCGCGATACCTGGTGCTGCGGGCACATCTGGTGGACCCGCCGGAGGCCCTCACACTGGGCCTCGTGGACGAGCTGGCCGCCCGCGATGCGATGCTCGAGCGAGCGCTGGAGATGGCCGCCGAGCTGAGCGCCGTTCCCGCCGGCGCCTACGAGACCGTCAAGCGCCAGTTGCGGGGCGCGACGCTCGCCGAGATGCAGCGGGTGGTGCGGTCGGGCACCGACCCCCTGGCCCGGAGCTGGCTGTCGGCCGAGACGGGCTCGGCGGCGGCAGCCGCTCTGGGCGGGGAGGGCTGAGGCGCCGCGCGCCTCAGCCCCTTCCCCGGCCGAATCAGCGCTTCAGCCTGATCTTGCGCTTGGCGCTCGAGGCGCCGGTCGCGTCGCTCGCGATCACCGTGACCGTTGCGACCACCTTCTTGCCGCGGCGCAGCGCGCGCCGGACGGCACGCATCGTCTGCTTCGACAGCTTGATGCGCAGCGTCACCACCTTGCCGCTGGCCGCCTTGGCCGAGGCACCTCTCAGCTTCAGCGACCTGCTGGCGCCCGGTAGTGACACCGTGGCCGTGGCCTTCAGCGTGCACGCGGACAGGCAGCCCCCGTGCACCTCGATCGACCGCGTGTCGACCAGGTGCTGCGTGCGGGCGGCCACCAGGACCAGCGTCGGCCCGGCGCCCTTCACCGTCGGGTTCACGCCGGTCGTCGGCAGGAACGGAGACGGGTTGGTCGTCTTGGGCGTCGGCGTCGGATCCGGGCCGGGGCCGGGCCCCGGGCCGGGCGTGGCGCCGACGGTGATCACGACCGTCGCGGTGCTGAACGCACCGGCGCTGTCCGTGACCCTGAGGGTCACGGTGTAGGTGCCGGGCGTCGTGTAGGTGAACGCCGGCTGGGCCGCCGTGGAGTCGTCGAGGAGGTTGTCCCCGTCGAGGTCCCAGGCGTAGGCGCGTGTGTCACCCACGTCCGGGTCGGTCGAGCCGAGCCCGCTGAACGTGACCGCCAGCGGTGCGACACCGGAGGTGACGTTCGCGGTGGCGACCGCGACCGGCGCCTGGTTGGCAACCGTGTAGCGGATGCGCTTGATCACGTCAGCCGTCTGGTCGATGTACAGGAGGTCACCGGTGGGGGTGACTTCCAGGTCCGTCGCCCGCGGGGCCATGCCGGCGAAGGGAATCACGCTTCCCTTCTTCGGAATGCCGTTCGCGTCCGGCAGCAGCGCCCAGATGCAGCTTCGCAGCCGGTCGGCGAAGAACAGCGCGTTCCGGTACATCGCCGGGAAGTTGCCTCCCGCCGCAGGATAGAACCGGAGGCCGGACAGCGTGCTGCCCGGCGGGTTGCCGAGGCTGTCCTTCTCGCAGTTCTCGTCCTTGTGGACCGGCAGCTCGTGGTCGTAGGCCCAGAACGGAGCCTTGTTCGAGTTGACGCCCTGGCCCTTGTAGAGCTTCTCGCAGATGCTCAGGTCCTGGAGGTCGCTCTGCTTGCGGATCTCGTTGTTCTCGTAGCAGGGCCAACCGAAGTTGAGCTGCTTTGAGAACGTGTCGATGCGGTGCAGCTCTTCCCAGTAGCCGCCGCCGCGCTCGGCCACCCACACGTCGTTCGTGCCGGGCCGGATTGCGAGGCGGGTGGCGTCACGGAGCCCGTAGGCCACGATCCGCTTGGCGTTGGACGTGCTGCCGTCGGCGGCCTTGCCGGTCGCCGGGTCGATCCGGATCAGCGAGCCGGAGAGGCCCACCGGGTCACCCGTCGTCTCCAGGTCCTGAGCCCGCAGGCGTCCGGCCTCCGATGTCGGCGGGGTGGGGTTCGAGCCACCCGGGTCGCCGCACGGGTTCTTGGGCGATCCCGTCTGACCGTAGTCCCAGAACTGCGAGGTCGAACCGTCGCTTGCGGACGCGTAGAGCATGCCGTCCTTGCCGAATGCGAGGCCGCCGCCGCCGTGGGCGGTGAACTGCTGGCAGAAGTCGGTGACGAGCGGCTCCTCGGCCCCGGTCATGGCCTCACCCGCGACCTTCAGCCGCGAGATGCGCGAACTGGCCGGACAGTTGTCCAGCTGGCCGTAGGTCGGGTCCGTGTACTTCGGACACGAGTCGAACGACGAGGTCCCGCCATACGTGGGCGGGGTCCCGCCGATCGGCGCGTCCCGCGTGTAGTACACGTAGACGTACGGCTTGGCCGGGAACCCGGGGTCCACGACGATCGACAGCAGACCGCGTGAGCCGTAGTTGTGGACCTGCGTGCGCAGGTCGGCGAACACCGTCGCCGTCGGGTCGTCGACGCTGTCGTACGTCCTGATGATTCCCGTCTTCTCTGCGACGAACACACGCCCGTTGGGCGCGATCGCGATGTCCTGCGGCTTCGGGCTGCCGGTCGCGGGGAGCACGGTGGTCTCCTCGAATCCTGCCGGTAGCGTCGTTGCGCTCGCGCCTGCCGGCACGAGCATGCCCACGATGGCCGCGCACGACAGCGCGACGACCAACCGGGCGGGTCCAAGTCCCCTGCGTGACATTGGTCCTCCCTGACTTGTCTATGAGGGGCGCCAGCGGGGCGCCGATTACGAATCCGATTTCAGAGTAACTGCGGAACCGCTTGGCCGCGCGGAAAGTTCGCGTCCGCCGTAGCCCTGACCGCACAGGCTCCGTCGCCGCCGAGTGCGACGACACCGTCGGCGAGCGGCACGAGGCGCTCGTCATGCGTGGCGACTACCACCATGCGACCGGCGTCCGCGATCTCGCGCAGCAGCCGCAGCACGCCGCCGACCTGCACCTGGTCGAGATGCGCCGTCGGCTCGTCCGCCAGCAGCAGCGGCGGGTCGAGCGCGAGTGCGCGGGCGATCGCGACCCGCTGCTGCTCTCCCCCGGACAGCGTTCCCGGGCGGTGCGACTGTCGCTCGGCGAGGCCCACCTCGGCCAGCAGGGCAGCCGCGCGCCGTCGAGCCGCGCGCGCACTGACACCATCTGCCCGCAGCGGCACCTGCACGTTCTCCGCGGCCGTCAGGCTGGGGATCAGGTTGAAGGCCTGGAAGACGATGCCGACGCGGCGCCGCCGGTAGTTGTTGAGCGTGCGCCCGTTGAGGCTGGTGACCTCGATGCCGTTGAGCCGCACGCTGCCGCGCTGCGGGCGCAAAATCGCGGCCAGCACCGACAGCAGCGTCGTCTTGCCGCAGCCGCTCGCGCCCAGCAGCACCGCAAGCTCCCCGCTGCGGACGTCGATCGACAGGCCGTCGATGGGGCGCACGACATAACCGCCTCCGGAGTACTCCACCACGAGGTCGCTGCACATGAGGCTCATCGGGACCCCGCAAAGGACAGCGCCGGGTCGACGCCGACCGCGCGTCGCAGGCCGATGAAGCTGGCAAGCATTCCCACCGCGATTGCGACCAGAGGCAGGCTCACGTATGTGATCGCGGGCACCTCGACCGACATCGCGACTGCCGGCGCAATCGCCGCTTCGATCGCGACCGCGAGCAGCGCAGCGAGCACGGACAGCACGACCGCCTGGAGGATCAGCCCGCCCAGCAGGTGCGCGGTCGACACACCGATCGCCTTCAGCGCGGCCAGGTCGCGGGTGCGCTCGAGCACCGACAGGTAGACGATCGCGCCGATGATTCCCGCAGCCACCGCCCACAGCAGGAGGCGGATCAGGCCGATCGTCTGTTTCGCCTGGAGCACGGGCCGGGCGAGGTCGCGTGCGACCTCGGCGTTGTCGAGCGCGGCGAGGTTGCCGGGGAGGCTCGCCGGGGTCCCGTGCGTGAGGATGGCCGTCGCCAGGGGACGGCCGTCCAGCGCGAGCCGCTGGGCCTCGGCCAGCGACACCGTCACTGTCGGGATGCCGGCGAAGTAGGTCCGGCCGTGCGTCACGGCGCCCACGCGCAGCGACTTCCCGTTGAGGTCGATCACGTCGCCGACCGCAAGTCCGAGGCTGGCATCCGCAATCGCGGTCCGGCGCTCGCCGATCAGGCGACCCTGCCACCCGGCGGGCGCACCGACGCCGCCCGGCACGACACCGAGCAGGTTCACGTTGCGGCGGCTCGGCGTGGTCGTGGTGGCACGCAGCACCGCGACCGGGTCGGCGTGCCGCACGCCGGGCAGTCCGCGCACCGCCCGCACGCCGGCGGCGGGGATCGTCGCGGGGCCGGTGAAGGGCCCGAAGCTCTCACCGCGGACCAGCCACGCGTCGGCGCCGAAGGAATCGACCGTGCGGTCGATCTCATTGTCGAAGCTTGCGCTGACGCCGGACATCAGCAGCCCGAGCGCGAACACCAGGGCGGTCGCGAGCACCGCCACGGCGAAGCGGCGCCGGCTCCATTGAAGCTCGCGGAGCCCCAGCAGGAGGATCATGACCGCGCCTCGGTGAGCTCCGCCTGCGGGGCCGGGTGGGCCTCCGGGTCCAGGGCGTAGAGGGCGACGTGGTTGCGCTTCCCCTTCATCGAGACCGGTGTGCGCGCCACGATCTGCCGCCCGTCGCGGCGCAGCCGCCGCGCGGTGTGCTCGCTGAACAGGATCACGTCTCCGGTCTCGCGGGTCGCCGTCTCGATCCGAGCCGCCGTGTTGACGGCATCACCGATCACCGTGAAGTCGAGCCGCCCGCCACCGCCTACGTTGCCGGCGATCACTTTGCCCGAGTCGATCCCGATCCCGATCTCGAGATCTCCCTGGAACCTCTCGGCCGCCGCGCGCGCGATCGCGGCCGCGGCGTCGAGCGCGAGGTCGGCGTGATCGGGCTGGTGGGCAGGCGCGCCGAACACGGCCAGCAATCCGTCGCCGACGAACTTGTCCACGTGGCCGTCACGCTCGGCGATGATGGGGACCACCAGCTCGAACAGGCAATTGAGCGTCTCGAGCACCTCGCTCGGGTCGAACTGCTCGGCGAACGCAGTGAAGTCCCTGATGTCGATGAACATCATCGTCACGTCGACCTCCCGCGCGCGCAGCGCCGGTCCCTCGCGGAGGATGTGCTCGGCGATCTCGCGATCGAGATAGGTGCCGAAGGTGCGCTCGAGATACTGCTGGGAGCGCTTGCGCTCCGTCACGTCGCGGGCGATCAGGGTCACCTCTCCCCCGCCTCGGACGGGCGCCACCGTGAGCCTCGTATCGATCACGCTGCCGTTCTTGCGCAGCCCGCGCATGTCGTGGTGCTCGGCGCGCTGCTGACGGCGGACCCGGGAGAGGATCGCGGCGGCCGCGGCGACTGACGGGTCGCCGAACACCGTCTCCACGGGCCGGCCGACCATCTCGCGTTCGCCGTATCCGAACAGGCGCTCGGCGCCCCGGTTCCAGCTCGTCACGATCCCGCGCTCGGGAGTCACGCTGACAATCGCGTCCTCGGTGCATTCGACGGTCGTGCGCAGTCTGCGCAGCTCCTCGTCGCGCCGGGAACGCTGCGTCACGTCCCGGATCACGTAGCTGTATCCGTGCGGGTCAGGGTCGCCGTTCAGGAGAGCGCAGATCGTGACCTCGGCGCGGTAGCGCAGGCCGTCGGCGCGCATCCACCATCCTCCATGCTCGATGCGGCGCTCCGCCGCGGCCTGCTGCAGGTGGCCCTCGGGCTCGCCCTGCGCCAGCGCCTCGGGGGCGTAGAGGCGGGATACGTGACAGCCGAGAATGTCTTCGGCGGCGTACCCCGTGACATGCTCGGCGGCCGGATTCCAGGTCGCCACGTTGCCGTCTTCGTCCAGCATCACGATCGCTGCGTCCTCGACGCTTTCGAGCAGCAGGCGGAAGCGCTCGTCGCTGATGCGGAGCGCCGCCTCGGCGCGCTTGCGCTCCAGCATCGGGCCCAGCTGCGTGGCCACTCGGGAGACCAGCGCCGAGATCGCCGCATCCGGGGGACGGGTCTCGGTCGCGAAGAACTCCACCACGGCGACGACGCGCTCGCCGGAGGGGATCGGCACGGCCATCGCCGCGGCGATCCCGACCTCGCGCGCGAACGACGCGCGCAGCATGTTCGCGTCCGACTTCACGTCCTCCACCCAGACCGGTCGCCGTGCGGCCCATGCCCGACCCGGCAGCCCACTCTCCTGCTCGAAGGTCATTGCCTTGCTGCGCTCGGTGAAGGCGGCCAGCCCCGAGTCGCACGGCCATGCCGCGGCGAACTCGAGGTAGGCGTCGCCGGCCAGCATCCAGGCCTGCCCGAGCGCGAAGTCGCCGTACTCGCACAGGCGCCGGAGCACAACCTCGAGCGCGTCCCCCAGGCATCCGGTCGCATCGACGGAGAATGCGAGCTCCCGCTCGAGCGCGATCTCATCCTGAATCCGCTGACGCGCCGTGACGTCCTGGCAGATGCCGAACAGGCGCACGGCGGAGCCGTCCTCGGAGACGACCTCGCCCCGGCATTGCAGCGCCCGCACCGTGCCGTCCGGGCACACGATCCGGTGCTCGAACTCGAGCGGCACTCCGCTGCTGACGGCGTCTGCGATCAGCCCGGCGACGCGTTCGCGATCGACGGGGTGGATCCGGTCGAAATAGGCGTCGTAGCTCGCACCGGAGCCCTCACGCAGGCCGAGGATCTTGTACATCTCCGCCGACCATCTGACCGCGCCGCTGGTGATGTCCCATTCCCAGCTGCCGACTTGCAGCATCCGGGCCGCCTGCGCGAGTCGCGCGGTCTCGGGGGAAACCCACTCCGCTGCCGCAGCTTCCCTTCGTACCCCGATGGTCCCCGCTTCACCCATGCCTGCAGTGTGGCCCGGATCAACCCCGCCTTCGTCGGACTTTCCGGCGCCGCGCGTGCGGCTTTATCGGCACTCAGGGGTGATCTAGGCGGCGGCGCGCCGCACCGCGGCGAGATCGTGGACCGTGATGCGCTTGCGCCCGGTCTCGATCCATCCCAGGTCACGCATGGACTGGAGCGCCTTCACGACCGAGTCACGCGAACAGGCCGTCCAGCCCGCGAGCTCTTCCTGCGTGAGGGGAAACTCGATCCTGATGTCCCCCTCGGCCGCCGCGCCGAAGCGCTCCGAGAGCTCGACGATCCGCGAGGCCACCCGCCCCATCGTCTCCTTGGACGCGAACTCGACGCGGCGGCGGTCCGCGTCGCGCAACCGCCCCGCGAGGACCTGCAAGAGGACGCGCAGCACCCGCGGGTGGCGCTCGAGGAAGGCGTTGAAGGAACCGGTCGACAGCGCGAGCGCCTCCACCGGCTCCAGCGCGATCACGCTCGCCGATCGGGCCGCACCGTCGATTGCCGAAAGCTCACCCACCACGTCGCCCGGCCCGCGGATCCCGAGCACCACCTCGCGCCCCTCGTCGCTGTAGGAGCTGACCTTCACGAAGCCCTCGCGCAGGACGAGCACCCGGTCGGCCAGCTGGTTCTCGTGGAACAGCGCGCCGCCCCCGGCGAAGCTGCGGATGATGCCGGTGGATGCCAGCGCCTTGCGCTCCTCATCCTCGAGCGCCGGCCAGAAGCGGGGCTCGTAGGCGTCCGGGGTTCCGGCGTGAATGGACATCGGCCAAACCGAGCCTAGCCCAGGAATCGAAACTCGTGCGCGGATAGCATTCGCCCGTGGCAGGGGACAGTTCCGCGACCTCCCGATCGACCGCCTCCTCGGTCGAGTACCGCGACGTCGTCAAACGCTATCCGGGCCAGCCCGAGCCCGCGATCGACAACCTCTCGCTGACCGTGCCGGCCGGTGAGATCTGCGTGCTGGTCGGTCCCTCCGGCTGCGGCAAGACCACGGCGCTGCGGCTCGTCAACCACATGATCGAGCTGACCGCGGGCGACATCCTGATCGCCGGCGAGAGCACCCGCGCCCGTCCCGCGGCCGAGCTGCGGCGTGAGATCGGCTACGTGATCCAGCAGATCGGCCTGTTCCCGCACCTCACGATCGGGGAGAACATCGCGGTGGTGCCGAAGCTGCTCGGGTGGGACCGGAAGCGCCTCGCGGGGCGGGTCGACGAGCTGCTCGAGCTGACCCGGCTCGGTGTCGACCTGCGTGACCGCTACCCGGCACAGCTGTCCGGGGGGCAGCGCCAGCGCGTCGGGGTCGCCCGAGCGCTCGCCGCGGACCCGCCGCTGATGCTGATGGACGAGCCCTTCGGCGCAATCGACCCGATCAACCGCGAGCGCCTCCAGAACCAGTTCCTGCGGCTCCAGTCGGAGATCCGCAAGACGATCCTGTTCGTCACCCACGACATCGACGAGGCGATCAAGATGGGCGACCGGGTGGCGGTCCTGCGCAAGGGCGGGATCCTCGCGCAGTACGCGGCGCCCGAGGAGCTGTTGATGAATCCGGCGGACGAGTTCGTCGAGGACTTCGTCGGGGCCGACCGGGCGCTGAAGCGGCTCTCGCTGCTGCGCGTGCGCGACATCGACCTGTGGAAGGCGCCGCTCGTCCAGGCGGGCGACCCCACGAGCGCCGCACATGCCGCGATCGCCGCGGCCGACCTGCCCTATCCGCTGGTCGTGGACGCCGGAGGCCGTCCGCGGGGTTGGATGACGGAGCGCGACATGGCGCGTGAGACGGTGCCCGACAAGCCCGGCGCCTCACCCCAACCCATCCTCGACCTGGAGGACGTGCTGCGCGACGCGCTCTCGGACCTGCTGCGCTCTGACACCCAGTACGGGCCGGTCGTGGACGGCCGCGGGGTCGTGGCCGGCGTGCTGTCGGTCGAGATCATCTCCGAGTTCCTGAGCTCGCCGCAGGCGACCAGGCACCTCACACCTGCGGCAGAGCGCGCCGAGACCTGATGCAGCTCGCGACGGTCGCGCCGGCGCTCGCGCAGGTCGAGATCCGCGACCGCTCCCAGGCGAGCTGCATCTCTCAGAACAAGCTCTGCCCAGGTTGGATCGTCGACAACTTCGACCGCTACACGGACCCGCTGGCGCAGCATCTGTACCTGGTCGTGATCTCCGTCGTGCTCGGCTTCGCGATCGCCTTCGGGCTGGCGCTGATCGCGCGGCGGCGCAGATGGCTCGTGGGACCGCTCGTCGCCCTCACGGGCGTGCTCTACACGCTGCCCAGCCTTGCGGTGTTCTTCCTGCTCCTGCCGATCACGGGGCGGGGCAACACCACGGCCATCGTCGCGCTCACCGCGTACACGCTGCAGATCATCTTCCGCAACATCGTGCTGGGCCTGCAGAACGTCCCCGCGGAAGCCCGCGACGCAGGGCGCGGAGTCGGGCTCACCGACCGCCAGCTGCTGTGGCGCGTGGAGCTGCCGCTGGCGATCCCGGACATCATCGCGGGGCTGCGGATCGCGACGACCAGCACCGTCGGGCTCGCGACGCTCGCCGTGTTCGCGGGCGCGGGCGGGCTCGGCGAGCAGATCATCTCCGGCAGCAACATCACCTTCAAGACCGGTGTGGTCGCGGCGGGTGGCCTCGCGATCCTGATGGCGTTCGTGCTGGACGTGTTGCTGCTGCTCGTGCAGCGGATGCTGACGCCGTGGCGGAGGGTCCAGCCCGCATGATCCACGCCGGCCTTTCCTTGCAGCTCGCGTTCCTGTCGGACTTCGGCGACGCGATCGACTTCATCTTCCACACGCGCGAGGCACAGACCGGCGGCGTACAGGTCGGCGGCCTGCACGAGGTGTGGACGTTCACCTGGGAGCACCTCAAGATCAGCTTCGCCGCGATCGGCCTCGCGTGCGCGGTTGCGGTCCCGATCGGCCTGGCGCTGGGCCACGCCGGCAAAGGTGAGCTGCTCGCGATCAGCATCTCGAATGTGGGGCGGGCAGTTCCGAGCCTCGCGCTGATCGCCTTCTTCGTCGCCTACATCGGCGTGGGGTTCACGAACGTGATGCTGGCGCTCGTGCTGCTCGCAATCCCGCCGGTCCTCACGAACACCTACGTCGGCGTGCGCCAGGTGGACCGCGACGTGATCGACGCAGGCAAGGGTATGGGCCTGCGACATCACCAGGTGGTTCGCCGGATCGAGCTGCCGCTGGCGCTGCCATCGATCTTCGGCGGGATCAGGACGTCGGCGGTGAACGTGGTCGCCACCGCGACGATCGCGCCGCTGGCCGGCGTGCTGACCCTCGGCGACTACATATTGAGCGCCAACGTGTACGGAGCCGACGGCCGGCTCGCCGGCGCGATCCTCGTCGCCGTGCTGGCGCTGTCGGTCGAGCTGCTCTTCGCTGCGATGCAGCGTGCGGTCACCCCGCGCGGCTTGCAGGCCGCCGCGTAGCGGATAGGCTCCCCCCGGCGTAGAGCCGCTCCGCCCCCCAACAGAGGAGACACCGATGAGACGCGGTCACCCTGTCCTTTCAGTGCTCGCAGCACTTGCCGCACTCGTGTGCGCGGTCGCGCTGGCGGCTTGCGGCGACGACGACAAGTCGAGCGACAGCGGCTCCGCCGGCGGGCAGGTGATCGAGCGCAACCCCGACAACGCCGGCACGCGCATCACGGTCGGCTCCAAGAACTTCACGGAGCAGTTCATCCTGGGCGAGATCTACGCCCAGGCGCTGCAGGCCGCGGGATACGACGTGAAGAAGGACCTCAACCTGGGCTCCGAGCAGATCGCGCTGCGCGCGCTGAAGAACGGCGACGTCGACGGATACCCGGAGTACACGAGCACCGCGCTCACGTCCTTCTTCGACGTCCAGCCGCAGGACATTCCGAAGGACCCCGAGCAGGCGGTCTCCGACGCGCAGGAGGACTTCGCGAAGCAAGGCCTCGTGGCCTACGCGCCCACACCGTTCACGAGCGCCAACGCCGTGGGAATACTGAAAGAGAAGGCCGACGAGCTGGGCGTCACGAAGATCTCCGACCTCGAGGGCAAGTCTGGGGACCTGACTCTCTACGGATCGCCCGAGTGCCGCCAGCGCCCGGACTGCCTGGTCGGGCTGGAGCAGGACTACGGGCTGAAGTTCAAGAAGTTCACGCCCGTCGACATCGGCCTGCGCTACGAAGTGCTCGACAAGGGCCAGGCCGACCTGTCGATCATCTTCACGACCGACGCACAGCTGGCGACCCGTGACGACGTGGTCACGCTCGAGGACGACAAGCGGCTCTTCCGGGGGGGCAACGTGACCTTCGTGGCCAGGAAGCAGACGGCCGACACCGCGGGGCCGGACCTGACGAGCACGATCGAGTCGGTGCAGAAGGGGCTCACCGAGCGGGTCATGCAGGAGCTGAACGCGCGGGTGGACGTCGACCGGGAGACGCCCAGGGCGGCCGCGCGCGCGTACCTGCGCGAGGCCGGCTACATCCAGTAAGAGGGCCGATGACCTCGGTCCGCGAAGCCTCCTACGAGCTGCTGCGTGCGCACGGCCTGACCACCGTGTTCGGCAACCCGGGCTCGACCGAGCTGCCGTTCCTGTCCGGCTTCCCCTCGGACTTCCGCTATGTGCTCGGGCTGCAGGAGGCGATCGTGGTCGGGATGGCGGATGGGTACGCGCAGGCCAGCGGCCGGCCGGCCCTGGTCAACCTGCACACCGCCCCGGGCGTCGGCAACGCGATGGGCGCGCTGTTCAACGCACGCGAGAACAAGTCCCCGCTGGTCGTGACCGCGGGTCAGCAGGTGCGGGCGATGGTCACGATGGAGGCACTGCTGACGAACCGTGACGCAACCACGCTGCCGCGCCCCGTGACGAAGTGGAGCTACGAGCCGCCGCGCGCCGAGGACGTGCCGGCCGCGCTCGCGCGCGCGGCGCACGTGGCCCAGCTGGCGCCGCGCGGCCCGGTGTTCGTGTCGATCCCGATGGACGACTGGGCGGCCGCGGCCGACCCGCAGGCGACGCCACCGGTGATGGCCCGCGAGGTGGCCGGCCGCACGGCTCCGAACCCCGAGGCGCTCGCCGGCCTGGCGCGGCGGCTGGCGGAGGCGGCGAACCCGGTGATGGTCGCGGGACCCGACATCGACGCGAGTGGCGGCTGGGAGTCGGCCGTCGCACTGGCCGAGCGCTGTCGACTGCCGGTCTGGTCGGCGCCGGCGTCCGGATCCGGACGGCTCGGCTTCCCCGAGGACCACCCCAACTTCCAGGGCATCCTCCCGCCGGCGATCGCGCCGGTCGCGCAGACACTCGAAGGCCACGACCTCGTCGTGGTGGCCGGCGCGGCGGTGTTCACCTACTACCCCTTCATCCCGGGCCCGCCCCTGCCCGAGGGCACCGCGCTCGTGCAGTTGACCAGCGATCCGGACGAGGCGGCGCGCGCACCGATGGGCGATGCGATCGTCGGGGACGTGGGCCTCGCGCTCGCGGCCCTGCTGGAGCAGGTTCCCGAGGCGGATCGCCGGCCGCCCGCCGCGCGCCCCGCGGCGGACCCGCCACCGGACTCCGATCCGATCACGGCGGCCGCGGCGGCCGCGGCCCTGGGCGAGGTCTTTCCCGAGCACGGGATCATCGTGAACGAGGCGCCTTCCAGCGTGCTCGCGTTTCGCAACCAGGTGCGGCTGTCCCGGCCCGGGAGCTACTTCTTCGGCGCCGGAGGCGGCCTGGGTTACGGCCTGCCCGCCGCCATCGGCGTGCAGCTCGCCTGCCCCGAGCGCCCGGTCGTGGGCGTGATCGGCGACGGCTCGATGCAGTACGCGATCGCCGCCCTGTGGAGCGCGGTCGCCTACGAGGTGCCGCTGACCGTGCTGGTGCTGCGCAACGAGGAGTACGCGATCCTCAAGTGGTTCGCGGAGTTCGAGGGTGAGATGGGCGCACCGGGGCTCGACGTCGCGGGACTCGACAGCGTGACGATCGCGTCCGGTTACGGGATGCGGGCGCGGCGCGTGGAGGGCTCCGACGAGCTGCGCAGCGCGCTCGCCGACGCGCTCGCGTCTGACGCCCCGGAGCTGATCGAAGTGCGCATCGCCCCCGGCATGTCGCTCGGTTAGGCGCGACGTGACGCTGCTCGAGCCGGACGTGATGCGCATCGCGCCGGACGCGGCGGCCGCGGCCCCCGACCGCGTGCCGGACTCGCTCGCCTCGGGCACCCCGGAGCGACTGCGGGCGGATCTGGTCGACCTGCTGGGCGCGGACCGCGTGCTCGCGCGAGTCTCGGACCTCGTCCGATATGCCTCCGACGCGAGCCCCTACCGGTTGATCCCGAAGGCGGTGGTGATGGCACGCGACGTCGACGACGTCGTGAAGGTGATGAGCTACGCGCGCCGCGCGAAGGTGCCGATCACGTTCCGGGCCGCCGGTACGAGCCTCAACGGCCAGGCGCAGGGCGACGGTGTGATGGTGGACGTGCGCCGGCATTGGCGCGGAGTGCAGATCGAGGAGGGCGGCGCACGGGCACGCGTGCTGCCGGGCACGCTCCTGGGCCACGTGAACGCATTGCTGGCCGAGCATGGCCGGCGGCTCGGGCCCGACCCGGCGTCGACGGACATCGCGACCGCGGGCGGGGTGGTCGCGAACAACTCCGGCGGGATGCGGTGCGGCGTCGTGCACGACTCCTACCGGACGGTGCGCTCCATGACGTTCGCGCTGCCGTCGGGCACGGTGATCGACACGGCCGACCCGGGCGCGGAGGCGAGGTTCGCCGCGCAGGAGCCCGAGCTGGCGCGCGGTCTCCTCGAGATCCGTGACCAGCTCCGCGCCGACGCCGCGCTGTCCGCGCGGATCCGGCGCAAGTTCGAGATCAAGAACACGATGGGCTACAGGCTGATCGCGTTCCTCGAGGCAGACACCCCGCTCGAGATCTTCCGGCGGTTGATCGTCGGCTCCGAAGGAACGCTGGCGTTCATTTCCGAGGTCGTGTTCGACACGGTGCCGTTCGGCCGGCACACCGCGACGGCGTTCGTCCTGTTTCCGGGCATCGACGAGGCCGTCGCCTGCGTGCAGCCCCTGGTGCAGGCGGGCGCGAGCGCGACCGAGCTGATGATGGTGCTCGCGATGAAGGCGGCGCAGGCGTTCGCGCCGATTCCTCCCGAGTGGAACGAAGCGCCCAACGAGGCGGCGGCGCTCCTCGTCGAGTTCCGCTCCGACGACCCGGACGAGCTGGCCGGGTGCGAGTCGGACGCGCTGCGGATCTTCGCGGGTCGCCCGCTCCTGCAACCACCACGGTTCACGCGCGACCCGGAGTTGACGGAGGTCTTCTGGCGTGTACGCGAGGGACTGCACGGGCTGCTCGGCAAGCTGCGGCCGCAGGGCACCTCGTTGATCATCGAGGACGTGTGCGTGCCCCCGCTGCGCATCGCGGAGGCGGCGGGGGAGATCCGCGCGCTGCTCGCGCAGCACGGATTCCTGCCGGGGGTCGCAGGCCACGCGTCCGCGGGAAATCTCCACTTCATGCTGACCCCCGCGTTCGGCGAGCAGGGCGACCGAGACCGCTACGAGGCATTCATGCGCGACCTCGTGGCGCTGATCGTCGACAAGTACGACGGCTCGTTGAAGGCCGAGCATGGCACGGGCCTGAACATGGCGCCCTGGGTGGAGCGCGAGTGGGGCGCCAAGGCGACAAAGCTGATGTGGCAGATCAAGGCGCTCGCCGACCCCGAGGGAGTGCTTGCGCCGGGCGTGCTGCTGAACCGCGATGCGGGCGTGCACCTGCGCAATCTGAAGACCGCGCCGCCGATCGAGGGACCCGCGGACACGTGCGTGGAGTGCGGGTTCTGCGAGCCGGTGTGCCCGAGCCGCTGGTTGACCACGACGCCCCGGCAGCGCATCGTGCTGCGGCGGGAGATGGCGCGGCAGCCGCCCGGGTCACCGGTGCTCCGCGCCCTGCTCGAGGAGTACGAGTACGACGGACTCCAGACGTGCGCGGCAGACGGCTCATGCATGATCGCGTGCCCACTGGGGATCGACACGGGCAAGCTCGTGAAGGACCTGCGCACGCGCGAGCACGGACCGCGGGCGCAGCGAATCGCGCTGGCGGCGGCGCGCCACTGGGCGATCGTGGAGCGCGCCGCGCGCGCCGGGCTGCACGCGCCTGTGCCCTTGCGTGGCGCGACGCGCGCCCTCCGCACCGTGATCAGCAGCGAGCTGGTGCCGCGCTGGCCCGCCGAGATGCCGCGGCCCGCGCCGGCGCGCTTGCCGAGCACCGCCCGCGACGGCGCGGCCGCCGTTTACCTGCCGGCGTGCATCAACCGGATCTTCGGCAACGCCCGCGACTCATCCCGGGGAGCGCACCTGCCCGAGGCGCTGGTCACGGTTTCGGCCCGGGCCGGGCACCCGCTCTGGATCCCGCCCGGAGTGGCCGGGCACTGCTGTGCGACCCCGTGGAACTCCAAGGGCTACGCGGCGGGCGCGGCGTTCATGGCGAACAGGACGGTCGACGCGCTCTGGGAATGGTCGGAGCAGGGGACGTTGCCCGTGGTGATCGATGCGAGCTCCTGCGCGCTGGGCCTGGTCGAGGACACCGCCCCCCACCTCGACGAAGCGCGGCGTGAGCGACTCACCGGGCTGCGGGTGCTGGACTCGGTGGTCTGGGCACACGACACGCTGCTGCCCGACCTGACCATCCAGAACCGGCTGGGCAGGGTGGCCGTCCATCCCACGTGCTCCGCCAGGCACCTGGGCGTGGCCGGTCGACTCGGGCACCTGGCCGCCGCGCTCGCCGAGCAGGTCTACACACCTCCGTCGGCGACGTGCTGCGGTTTCGCCGGGGACCGCGGGTTCCTGCACCCGGAGCTACCCGCGGCCGCCACGGCCGACGCGGCCGCCGAGCTGGCGGGGCGCAGCTTCGATGCCTACCTGTGCAGCAACCGCACGTGTGAGATCGGGCTGCGCCAGGGCACGGGCGCGAACTACGAGTCGTTCGTCTTCGCACTCGAGCAGCTCACCGGCCCCTAGCCGGCGCGCCCTATCCGGAGTTCCGGATGACCGCGATCGGCAGCGCCACGTAGGTCACCAGGAAGACCGGCAGGAGCGCCCGCAGGACGACGCGGCGAGCGGGCAGCGCTGCCCGCCGCGGGGGCGTGGAGGCGATCGTCGGCTCGGTTGTCGGGTTTGCTTGACCGTTCATCGTCATTCGACCGTCAACCTAAGCGCCCGCGGCCACGCGCTCCAGCGACCGGCCGGCACTACCGGTGACTGATTTTCGGCACACGCGGGGCTGACCCGCAGCAACTCGTCGAACGCCTGCGGCGCCCTCAGGACGAGATCGTCACCCGGCGGACCTGCGAGGAGACGACCCGGCCGGACGCGTCGAGCGTCTGCAGCCTCACGCTGGCGCGCACGCGTCGCGTGCGCGCCAGCAGCCTGCGCGCGGGGCGTGACAGCCGCACGCGTATGGTCCGCGCCTCCCCGGCCCTGGCGGTGAAGCGCCGCGCGCCGAGCGACCGCCGTGACGTGGACTCGAGCCGGGCCCTGCCGCGACACGCCGATGACCCCCTGCAGCGCACCTTCAGAGCCACCACCCCCGCACGCGTTGCCTTGGCCCGCCCGCCGAACACGGCGGTCACCCGTGCCACGGTCCTTGCCGATGCCGGGCCGGCCGCCGCGGGCGGGGGGACCGCGCCCTGGACCGCGCGGCCGGGCGCGGAACCCCCGGGCGGTTGCTCGACGGGCGGTTGCTCGACGGGTGGCTCCTCGACGGGGGGCTCCTCCGCCGGGGGCACGGTGGAGCTGACACCGGCCGCATACACATCGATCCGCGAGTCGGCGTCCGCGGCGACGAGCCGCTCCGCGGTGGCGAAGAAGACGCGGCCGCCATCGTCGGACATGTCCAGGAAGGTCGCTCCCGCGTTCTGCGTCCCACCCGACACCAGCTGCGTGACTCCGGCTGCGCGCGCATACAGGTCGGGCGCCGCGTCCGTGTCGGTGGGCAACAGCGCCTCGGCAGTCGAGAAGACCACGCGCGATCCGTCGGTGGACACACCCTCGGCCGCCGCGGGAGCCGCACCGTTTCCGTTCTGGGTGCCGCGCGACACGAGCGTCGTGGTCGCGCCCGCGCGTTCGTACACGTCGACAGCACCGTCGGCGTCCGCCGTGGCGAGCCGCTCCGCCGTCGAGAAGAGCACCCGGCCGCCGTCCGCCGAGATCGAGTCCAGGAAGGCCGGCTGCCCGCCACTGCCGCCCACGGAGATCAACCGCACGACACCGTCCACGCGCTCGTAGACGTCGACGGCCTCATCGGTGTCGGCGGCAACGAGGGGATCGGCGGTCTCGAACACCACCCGTGCGCCGTCGTCCGACACGGCCAGGCCGGGACAGCCCTCGAATCGCGCACAAGCGTCGTGCGGCCCGTTGCCGGTTCCCGGCCCCGCGGACACGAGCGTCGTCACGCCGCCCGCGCGCTCGTACACATCGACGGCGGAATCCGTGTCCGCCGGCACCAGCGGCTCCGCGCTCGCGAACACCACGTGCGAGCCGTTCGCCGACACGCGCACGTCGCTGACCACGTCCTCGTTGACCGCCACCGGCCCGGCCCCCGCGGACACCAGGCGCAGCGTCGTGCCCGAAGCCTCGTAGAGATCAAGCGCCGCGTCCCCGTCACCGGGGGCCAGCGCCGCGCGCGTGCTGAAGAACGCGCGGGCACCGTCGCGCGAGACGGCGAGCAGCGCCGCGCCCTCGGCGCCGGTCGTCCCGGCCGACACGAGCGTCGTCGCGTCGCCGCTGCGCCGGTACACGTCCAGACAGTGCTCGGGAGCGAACACACATCCGGAGTCGAGATCGTCGAAAGTCAAGGACTCGGGCGTGGTGAAGAAGACCGGGTTGCCGCTCGACCCGGCCGCCAGGCCGAGGCATGCGAGTGCCGAGGGAGTCTCCGCGTCGCACGCATCCACCTGGAGGCTGCCGCTGGCCGCTCCGGTCGACACCAGGCGCACCTCGGTGGACCGTTGGTACACGTCCGAGGTGAGGTCGAGATCGTCGCGCGTCAGTGCCTCGAACGTGGCGAACAGCACGCGAGCACCGTCGCTCGAGATGTCCTGGAGGGTGGCGTCGAAGTTCCCGTTGCCGCCCGGCAGCCCCGTCGAGACCTGCGTCGTTCCCGCCGTCGTGTGCAGGTACACGTCCTTGCTGGCGTCCGTGTCGGTCGCGGCCAGCCGCTCGGCCGTCGCGAAGTAGGCGCGCGCGCCGTCGGCGGACGCGTCGAAGTCGAGGCACTGGATCGAGAGATCGCAGGCGTCATACGGGCCGTTCCCCCCGGTGGCCTGGCCCGCGGAGATCAGCTCGAGCGGCTCGACGGCGGCCTGTACGCAGGCAGGGGTGAGCAACGCGCCGAGGACGCCCAGGATCGATGCCGCCAAGCGGCAGCTGCAAACCACCCACTCAACCTAGCGCCCCGCGGCGGGTCGAGTAGCGGTCGCGGGGGACGAGGCCGCGCGGGATCCGCACTTAGGCGGCGCAGGTCTAGGTGATCGCGTTGCCGCGCGGATCGACCACGAGCCACGTGCCGCCGAACTCGGTGACGTCCTGGCACGTGATCTGGCCGGGCTTCGTGTCGGTGATGTAGTAGTAGAGAGGATGCCCGTTGTAGGTCACCTGGCGCCGCCCTCCGCGCCGCGGGGTGGTGCCCAGCCGACCGGCATCTGCGCCGCCGCGAGCGCGCGGCCTGCCGCTCGTCAGCACGGGCGGCCAGGCAACCGCGCACTGCCCGTAGCAGCGGCTCTTGGCGGTCCGCTCGCGCGTGAAGAGATAGATCGCGCGGCCGCGGCCGTCGAACAGCATCCGCCCATAGCGGCTGTTCATGGCCTTGACCGTCGTGCCACGGCGCTTGCTCGCGGTGCCCGCGGGCCGCGCCGGGGTCGCCGTGGTGGCGGTCGGCGCAGTGGTCGCGGAGGCGTCCGAGGAGCTGTCGTCTCCGCAAGCGGCCACGCCCAACACCAGCGTGGCGCACGCGGCGCCGAGTAGGAGGATCGTCCTCACGCGTGTCACGCCTGTGCAGTCCGCGCGACCGACCATTTGTTACGGAACGAGCACACCCTGCCGGGCGAACGTCGCGTTCGGGGTGGTCGAAGCGACGCCGTCGGACCCGCCGTCCTGAACCTCGATCTGGCCCAGCTGCCAGATCGCGCGCTTGCCTTCCGGCACGACGCCGGGCACCACGGCGTCGGCCGTCGTGACCAGCGTGCAGGTCGATCCGATGGTCGTGCTGGCCGTGGTCGCGCAGGGCACCGTCGCCTCGAAGTCGCTGTCCTGGAGGGTGCCATGCTCGAACCCGGCCGGGCCGCCGTTGTCCTTGTCGGTCAGTCGCAGGGGCAGCCTCAGCTTGAGCTGGCCCGTGTAGTCGGGCACCCCGCCGGCGGTGCTGCGCACGTCGGTGATCGAGACCGTGATCGCAACGTCCGAGTCATCCGCGCCGCCCGGCACGCCGACGATCGCCTGGAGCCGCACGAACCCTGACGAGTTGGCCGGTGCGCCGTTGGCGTCGGGCGTCCCGACCGTCACGTGCGCCGACGTCTGCCCCGGCGGGTTGCACGAGGGGAACGCGAGCGCGGGACCGTGGGTGCGATTCGGCGACGAGCACTGCTTGTAGGCCGGCACGAGGGTCACGCGCGTGGGCGTGGCGCCCTTGGGCCGTGGATAGCCGGCCCTGTCCGCGCCGTTGTAGACGATGCGGTGCAGTTCGAGCAGGTCGCCCCAGAACATGTAGTAGAGCGCGTCCTTGGGCTGGAACGCCCCGAAGTTGAGGCTGTTGACGCCGTAGCTGGGGAAGTCGCTGCCGAACAGGATCTCGTTGTAGCCGCCCGCTCCGTTGGGCGACAGGCGGAACATCTTGCCGCACGAGAAGTCGGCGTAGATGTAGTCGTCGTCGTAGTCCAGCGGCCAGATGCCCTTGGGCACGAAATCGCCGCCCGTGATCGTCGCGCAGCCGGTCGTGTGCGCGTACGCGTGGATCGGGTTGGTCATCCCGGCGGGTGGCGGCCCGCAGTTCGTGGTCGAGCCGGTCGCGCAGAATCCCTCGCGCACGTTCCAGCCGTAGTCGGCCGTCGGCGCCAGCTCGTCGATCTCCTCCCACCGCAGCTCGCCCACGTCGTTGATGAACATGCGCGTGCCGTCGAAGTTCGGGTCCATGGAGAGGCGGTAGGGGTTGCGCAGGCCCCAGGCATAGGTCTCGCGACACTTGTTCCCGAGCGAAGTGCTGCCGTTCACGTTGCAGCGCGCCGTGCCTGCCCCTTGATAGGGGTTGGTGGGCGGGATGTCGCCGTCGCGGGTGATGCGCAGGACCTTGCCGAGCAGCACGTGCTGATCGCGGGATGCGTCGTTGGCCCCGAGGCAGTTGGTGGGCGTCTGCCAGTCGCAGCCGCCGTCACCGGTGCTGACGTACAGGTAGCCGTCCTTGCCGAACTCCAGGTCCGCGCCGATGTGGTACTGCGCGGGCGCCGGGATGTTGTCGATCAGGACCACCTCGCTGGCCTGGTCCATCTTGTCGGTGGCCGTGTTGTAGACGAACCGCGAAACGCGGTTCACCGGATGGTCGGCCTGACCGGTGGGGCAGATCCCGTCCTTCTTGTAGGTGTAGTACAGGTATACGTACTTGTTCGTCTCGAACTGGGGGTCGACCGCGATCGCCATCAGCCCCCGCTCCCCGTCGGAGCACGTGCGCGCCGAGATCGTCATCGCGGGCGACGGCACCGGGTCGAGCGCCCCGTTCTTGAAGAGGCGCACCACGCCGGGGAACCGCGCGATCAGGATGCCTCCGCCGGGCATGAAGGCCAGGTCCATCGGCCGGTCGATGGGCGTCACGAGCTCGTCCGTGAAGCCTGGGGGCAGAGTCGGCGCCGCTTGTGCCGGCGGGGCGCCGAACAGCACGACCAGCAGCGCCGCCGCGATGCACACGCGACTCCCCCGGATCACATGGTCCCCACCCACCCAGCGAGCATACAGTCGAACCAGCCGTGCGTCTGCCCCATGGTTGCCGGGACTGCGGTTCAAGGTTAGGGTCCGGTCCGGGGATGCTTCGCACCAGTCAGGGCACGGCGCGGTTGCTGTTGCCGCTTGCGGCTGCATGCGCATGCCTGCTGGCGCCCACCGCGGCCGGCGGACACGCGATCGCCTTGCAGGCCCCCGCAGCGATGCTCGGCCCGTCGTCGTGCGGCGGCGCTGCGATCGATCCCAGGCAGGTGTTCACGGGCGAATTCGGCTCCGAGCAGCAGGGCAGCTTCGTGCTGCTCCCGTTCGACGTTCCGGCCGGAACCACGGCGGTGCGCGTGAAGTACTGCTGGGACCCGCCGATCGGGCCGTTCACCCGCCACACGCTCGACCTCGGTCTCTACGAGGCGCGCGACTACCCGGGCGCGCTCTACGGCGAGGACGAGTTTCGCGGTTGGGGTGGCTCCAGCCACCCGGACGTGATCGTCTCGAACGAGGGATTCAAGAGCGAGGCCGACTACCTGGCGAACCCGCGCACCAACGAGCCGGGCAAGACCACGCGCGGCTTCATCCCCGGCCCGATCAAGCCCGGTCAGTGGGCCGTCGAGCTGGGGCTTGCCGCGATCGTCCCGCAGTCGCTCGGCGACACGGACGGAAAGGTCGGCTGGCGCGTCGAGATCCAGCTGTCCAACGACCCGGCATTCGCGGACGAGCCCTACCGGCCCGCCCCCTACGACCGCATGCCGGCGAAGCGGGGCAAGGCGTGGTACGCGGGCGACTTCCACGTCCATGCCGAGCACTCGGCGCTCGGCGACGCAACCATGACGGAGACGTTCGGCTTCGCTTTCAAACCGCTGTCCGAGGGCGGCGCGGGCCTGGACTTCATCACGCTCTCGGACTACGTGGTGCCGAGCGCGTGGGGCGAGATCGGGAGGTATCAGGGCAGCTACCCCGGCAAGCTGATCGCGCGCAGCTCGGAGGTGATCACGTACCGCGGCCACACCAACAACCACACGAGCGCGCGCTATGTCGACTACCGCACGGGTCCGATCTTCGAGCTCGCGACCGACGGCTCGCTGGTGCCGAAGCGCCTGCCGCGCCCGCCGCGCAGGCTGTTCGACGACGTACACCGCGCGGGCGGCTTCACGCAGATCAACCACCCCACGATCTTCCCGTCCACCGACCCGTTCTTCCAGCAGTTCTGCCGCGGCTGCCCATGGGACTACACGGACGAGGAGACCGACTACTCGAAGGTCGACGCGATCGAGGTGTCGACCGGACCGCCGCCGCCCACCAACCCGTTCACCCTGCAGGCGATCCAGTTCTACGAGCGCGTGCTCGGCCTGGGCCACAGGATCGCCGCGGTCGGGTCGAGCGACTCGCACAACGCGGGGCGTGCGGCGGGATTCCTCTCACCGCAGGCCCCGGTGGGCACGGCAACGACCGTCGTGTACACCGACCGGTTGTCCGAGCGCGGCATCCGGGACGGCGTCGAGGACCGGCACACGTACGTGAAGGTGGTCGGCAACAAGGGGCCGGACGTGCGGCTCGCGGCCAGGGTGCGCGGCCGGCACGGCGACCGCGGGATCATCGGCGACGTGGTGCGCGGCGGCGCAGCCGACTTCATCGCGGAGGTGCTGAACGGCCTCGACGCGACCAAGCCGGACCCACTCGTGCTGAAGATCGTCAAGGACGGCGCCACGATCCTCACCGATACGGTCACGAGCGCCGACCACGTCTTCGCGTTCCACGCGGCCGAGCACGGCCGCTACCGGTTGCAGCTCGAGCGCGGCCCCACGATCGAGGTCGTCTCGAGCCCGATCTGGTTCGAGCCCCGGCGCAAGCGCCACGCGCGCGACGGCGGCCACGACGATGATGATGATTAGCGCGCGCTAGGCGTACAGGCGCTCGATCTCCGCGGCGTACTTCTCCGCGATCGGCTTGCGCTTCAGTTTCATCGTGGGAGTCAGCTCATCGCCGCCGGGCTGCCACTCGTCGCCGAGCACCGCGAACCTCTTGATCTGCTCGACGCGCGAGAGATGGGAGTTGGCCTCGTCAACGGCGGCCTTGATCGCGTCCTGCACGCGCTGGTCGGCGGCCAGCGCGGCCGGCGAGCCGTCCGCCAGCCCGTGCTCCTTCGCGAACGCGGCGCTGACGTCCGGATCGAGCACGATCAGCGCCACGTTGTACGGCCGCCGGTCACCGATCGCCACCGCCGTGCCGATCAGCGCATGCGCCGACTTCAGGCGTGCCTCGATGTTCACCGGCGACATGTTCTTGCCGGCGGCGTTGATGATCAGCTCCTTCTTGCGATCGACGATCTTCACGTAGCCCTCGTCGTCGATCTCCGCGATGTCGCCGGTGCGCAGCCAGCCGTCGGCATCGAGCGCCTCGCGGGTCTTCTCCGGGTCGCCCCGGTACCCGGTCATCACGATCTCACCGCGCACCAGCAGCTCGCCGTCATCGGCGAGCTTCAGCTCGACGCCCTGCAACGGGGTGCCGCACGTCCCGACCTTGATGCGCCCCGGCGGGTTGATCGTGGCGCAGGAGGAGGTCTCCGACATCCCCCACAGCTCACAGATCGGCAGGCCCAGGGCATCGAAGTATGTGAGCACTTCGACCGGCGTGGGCGCAGCGCCCACGACCAGCCACGCGACCTGGTCGAGCCCGAGTTTCTCCCTGATCGCCGCCTTGTGCTCCGCGGGCAGTGCCGCCGGGTCGGTCACGCCCTGAGCCTCCAGCCCCGCTTTCAGCTTCTCCCAGATACGCGGCACCGAGCCCCACGCCGTGGGCCGCACCTCGGGCAGGTGCTCGATGATCGAGCGCGGGTCCGAGAGGCACGTGAGCGTGAAGCCGAACACCATCAGGGACTGGTAGTGCGATGCCCACCGGTCCGCGACGTGCGCAGAGGGCAGGAACGAGATGATGCGCCCGCCCGGCTTGGTGGGGAGCCGGTCCGCCACCCCCCGGATTTCCGCCATCAGGTTTCGATGGGTGAGCTGCACGCCCTTGGGCGGGCCGGTCGTGCCCGACGTGTAGATCAGGGTCAGGACGTCGTCGGGCTCGACCGCGCGCCAGGCCGCCTCGAAGTCGAAGTCCGCGGCGCCCATCTGCTCCACTTGCGCGAGCGAGACGGTGCCTTCGTCCCCGTCGCCATCGACGAGCACGACGTGCTCGAGCGCGGGCGAGTTCCGCTGGGCCGCGAGCACCACCGGCAGGAACCGGCGCTCGGTGATCACGACGCCGTTTTGCGCGTTGCCGAACAGGAACTCGACCTGAGCGGGGGTGCAGGTGTTGTAGACCGAGAAAGCGGTCGCGCCCAGGTGCATCGCGCCTGTATCGGCGACGTTGAACTCGGGCCGGTTGGCGAGCATCAGAGCGACCGTGTCGCCGCGGCTGACACCCATGCTCGCGAGCCCGGCCGCGATGTCGCGCACGCGGCGCGCGAACTCGGCCCACGTAATCGACACTTCGTCCCCCGGAGTGCGCAGCGCGACGTCGTGCGGCCGCTCGGCGGCGGTGATCTGGAACGCCTCACACAGAGTCGCAGCCGCGAGCGCGGCGGGCTGCTCCGCGGAGACCTGGTCGACGGTCCCGCTCTCCATCCTCACGGCAAACAGTAACCGACGCGTCTCGCCGCCGCCGCGGTTCAGTCCCGGGCGCAGGCGGTGCCCGAGGTGCGGAACGCGTCGGCGTGATCGGCGAACAGCACCACCGCGCCGCGCGCGCGCTCGCCGGCCCGGGGATTCGTGCGGCACACCGTCCAACGACCCCTGCGCAGGGAGCCGCCCGCGAGCCGCACGACCCGGTGGCGCAGCCCGGCTCCGTCGAGGATCGCGCGCGCCTCACGCAGCGGCGCGGCGAGCAGGTCCGGCACCACGCCGGGGCGCCGCCGGGCGAACACGGCGCCCGCGGCGCGTGCCGGGCGGTCCCGCCGCACGGTCACCGCCCGGGTGCGCACCCGGCCCGCGGCCGATGCGCTCACGCGGATCCGATTGCGCCCCCGATGCAGCGCGACGGTGCGGGCGAAGATGCCGTCGCGCACGCGCGCGGCCCGTCCCGCCACGCGGACGACGGCATCGTCGCCGACGACGATCCCGCGCACCACGACATACGGCGCGCGCACCTTCTGCGCGGGCAACGGCGCCAGCACGTCGACGTCGAGCCCCGCCGCGCCGGCGTCCGGCCGCGCGGTGGAGCGGCGCGGCTGCCCCGGCAGGGTGGCGCGCGCCAGCGCGACCGCACCGCCACGCGCCGCGGCTGCTCCCACGCCGCGCGCGGACAGCTGGTAGATGAACAGCCGCTCGGCCCGCAGCACGAACAGCTGGCGGAAGTCGCTGATCCAGTAGGCACCGGCCGGTCCCTGCGCATCCGCGTCGCCGAGCGCCTCGATCGGCCGGGGGCCGCGCCCGGGGTCGTTGGAGCTGAGCGCGGCCTCGGTCACGCGGTAGAAGTAGCGGCGTCGTACGTCCGGCGCACTGTCGACGTTGAGGCGCACGTTGATCCCCCGGCCGCGGTACGCGCAGATCGACTGGTCCAGCGACTCGGTGCTGCGCCGGCGCAGCACGATCTCGGTGGCACCCGCCCCGCGCAGCGCGGCGACGACCTGCTCGTCGCCCAGCAGGTCGCACGCGGTCTGCTGGACCGCGGAGTCGCCGCACCCGGCCACGAGCACGCACGGTGTCACGAGGGCGATCGCGAGCCGGCGCATTCGCGCTCCGATCGTAGCTGGGGGCTAGCCGTAGCTGCGCACCACGGCGTCCACCTCGTGGTCGTCGCGGCGCCGGACCGGAGTCGTGTGGGCGCCGAGGTGGATGCCGGGGACGCCGGCCGCGAAACCCGCCGGCTTCGCGGGGAGGCCGTAGTCAGCCGCGCGGTCGATCAGCAGCGCCACCGCGCGCTCGGAGACCGCCGAGATCGTGAGCGAGGGGTTGACCCCGAGCGAAGTCGGGATCGCCGAGGAGTCGATGCAGAACAGGCCCTCGTTGTCGAACACCTCGTTGCGGTGGTCGACGACGCCGTGATCCTTGGACTCCGCCATGCGACAGCCGCCCAGCGGGTGGGCGGCGAACACGTGGCGCATGCCGAGCTTCATGAAGCGCCCGACCCCCGACCGCTCCGCGATGTCGCGAATCGCCGCGTCTGCAGCCTCGCGCACGCGCACCGACTGCTCGGACAGCTCGTACTTGAACGTGCCGACCCCGACGGGCCCGGCGTTGGGCCGCACGTGGCTGCCGAGGGGAGGCGGCGCGAGGAACTCGCCGTCGTGGGTGTCCTCGACCATCGCGAGGATCTCGATGTGGTTGTTGAAGGTCGACAGCGACTGCTTCTTCTGGAGGCCGTAGAAGGACGGCTCGCCCGCGGGGTCGCGGCCGTCGTCGTAGAGGGTGTGCGCCAGCGGTGACAGGTAGATCTCCTGGAGCGTGAAGCGCTTGCCGTCGTTCGCGTTGCCCGGCTGAGACGTCCAGAAGTCGTAGCTCATGGTCGTGATGTGGTTGCCCTTGTAGAACTGGCCGTAGCCGGGCAGCCCGAGCACGTCGCGCACCTTCTGCTCGTCGTACTCGATCGCGGCCATGTGGTCGCCGTTCACGCCCAGGTGCTTGCCGACCTGAGCCGACACGCTCGGCAGCGTGGCGCGCGAGCGCATCAGCAGCGGTGTCGATCCCATCGCACCCGCCGCCAGGATCAGCACCTTGCACTCGATCTGGGTGATGGCGCCGGTGGGAGCGCGTGTCGGGTCGTCGCTGTCGTTGTCGATCTCGGAGACGTTTACGACGTACCGGTACGGCGTCGCCGCACTGCGCTTGATCAGCTCCGCCTGCGAGCTGGGACGGACCTGCACCCCGAGTTGCTCCGCGGTGGCGAGATAGTTCGTGATGACGGAGTTCTTCGCCGCGTAGATGCACCCGGTGTGACACCACTTCGCCTGGATGCACCGCTTCAGGTCGATCGCCAGCGGCACGCGGTCGCAGGTGTGACCCGCGTGGTCGAGCGTCTTCGCCCACAGGCCTCCGGACTTCGCGACCTGCTTCCAGGAGGGGCGCTGCACGCGCAGCGCAGCCTCGACCTGCTGGTAATACGGGTCGAGCGCCGCGCGGCTGAGCGGGCCGGGCCACATGCGCCGCGCGGGACCGTCGCCGGGCCGCCGGTCGCGCCGCTCGAACGTTTCGCGCGGCGACCGCAGAGACGCGGCCAGGTAGAGGTTCGAGCCGCCGCCCACGCCGTCGCCGATCACGACCTGCGCGCCCTGCCCCTGGACCAGGCCGTACGTGCGCGACAGGTGCTCGATGTCGGTGGACTGGCGGAAGTCGGTGTGACGGTGGCGGCGGCCACGCTCGAGCACAAGGATGCTGGGGGACTGCCCGGCCGCGGTATACAG
Source organism: uncultured Solirubrobacterales bacterium (assembly GCA_963816975.1). GTDB lineage: Bacteria > Actinomycetota > Thermoleophilia > Solirubrobacterales > JBBDJG01 > DASRIA01. The sequence goes on from CAWFMD010000006.1 coordinate 238,642, forward strand.
CTCGGCCAGCCGGAAGGCCGAGATCGAGCCCCCGAAGCCGGAGCCGACGATGCACACGTCGACGCGCTCGGTGATCACGGCAGGCTCCCCGTGGAGGTGCGCTCGTGCGACAGCTTGCGGCGATAGGAGAAGTCCGCGTAACCGTGCGGCGCGATGCCGGGATGCCCGATCACCTGGTAGCCCGAGGCCGTGGCGATGGCCGCCTCGGGCACCATGGCCTCGGCCATGAACGCCGCGAACGGCACCGCCGCGGCGGCCTCCCACACGGTCACCGCGGGGTTGCTCGCCGCCAGCCCGTCCTTCATCACCGCGATGCGCCGGGCGAAGTCGAGGTCGATGAACTGCCCGCCCCGCGGCAGCGACCTGGCTTGCAGCTCGGCCAGGAACGGGCCCGCGAGCGCGTCGAACCCGATCAGCGGGTGGTGGAACAGCGCGAGCGCGTCGGCCTCGACCGCGCCCGGCTCGTGGTGCACTCCCGCGATCGCACGCGGATCGATCTCGTTGCCGAGGTCGGTGACGGTCGCCGGCCGGCCCGGGATGAACGTATCGGCCACGGCCTGCAGGGTGGCGTCGGCGAGGTGCACGGCCGCCTCCGCGGGGGGGACGGCCGACAGGATGCGATCCGCCGCCGGCAGCGCGCCCAGGATCAGCCCGCCGAGGCCCAGCGCGGTCGCGCGCTGGAGGACCTGGCGGCGGGACAGCAGCCGGCCCAGCTCGGCCGGGCCCTCGGGCAACTCGAGATCGTGACGCAAACCCACTTCCTCCTCCGGCGCGGCACTGCCACGCATACTCTCGACGCCTCGCGGGTATTCCCCGAAACGAGCGATGCTGAACCTGTGTTCATCAGCCGCTCGGCCGTCGAACAGCGTCGATATCCAAGGGGAGGATCCCAGTGCTCTGCAGGCTCGTCACAACCGCCGCCGTCACCGTCTCGCTGTGCTGCGCCACCGCCGCGGCCGCCGCGCCGATCGCGCCCTACGACGGCGACAACCCGTTCCGCTGCAAGACCCAGAACACCGGGTTCGGCGTGGACTACCCCAACCCCGAGGCCGACCCGTTCTGCGTGAAGTACGACAAGACCCGCCAGAACGTCACCGACCTCGGCCTGGTCGAGTTCCTGCTGCTGGAGCCCGCGCGGGTGGCGGCCGCGGTCCCGAAGTGCTTCTACCACCAGACCGACCACTGGACGGGCTGGGTCGAGCAGGGCGAGCAGGAGCTGTGGAACTGGGAGGGCCGCTACTTCTTCGACAAGGCGCGCGGCATGGGCGGCGTGTACGTCCAGCACGTGCGCGTCGGGGGCGTGCCGTTCGACCCGCGGCTGCTGCCCGGCTTCCCGCCGCAGTACCGGGCGTACTTCGGACCCGGCGGAGGCGGGGCCTACACCGACACCGTCGCGGCCGAGCCGACCTGCGCGGCCAAGGTCGACACACCGCACGAGGTGAAGAAGGTCTACCAGCCCGACTGGCGCTACCCGGGGTAGCCCGAGGGCCGCAGTGCGTTGCGGCCGGCCTCCGGCGCCGAATACGATCGCGCACGTGGACCCGCGACCCGTACGCGAATCCGAGGCCGCCCTGATCAGATGGATGGGGATTCAGGAGGCCAACAGCGCCGGGTTCGTGCACGGCGGCGTCGTGATGAAGATGTGCGACGAGGCGGCCGGGATCGCGGCGGTCAAGCACTCGCGGTGTCGCGTGGTGACGGCCGCGATCGACCGCATGACGTTCCTCCACCCCGTACAGGTCGGCCAGCTGCTGACGTGCCGGGCGAGCGTCAACGCCGCCTGGCGCACTTCGATGGAGGTCGGCGTGCGGGTCGAAGCGGAGAGCCCGCGCACCGGCGAGGTACGCCACACGAGCACCGCCTACCTGACGATGGTCGCGATCGACGACGACGGGCGGCCGACCGCGGTGCCGCCGCTGGTCGCCGAGAGCGACGACGAGCGGCGGCGTGAGCGCGAGGCGGCGCTACGCCGTCAGAACCGCCTGAACGAGCGCGAGCAGATCACGGCCGGGCGCCGCAGCTGACTCAATCGGGCGGCGGCAGTGGCTGCGTCCCGGCAGCCGCCGGCGTGCCGCGCATGAACAGCCGCAGGCTGATCGCGATGATCCCCACGAGCATCAGGAGAATCGCGAAGAAGCCGGCCGGAGTCACGCACAGGACGCCCAGCACGACCGCCACCCAGCCCATCCACGCCGGGAACAGGCGCGTGCGCAAGATCGCCAGTCCGCTCGCGAGGAGAAAGACCGAGAAGCCGATCGCCAGCGGGAAGAAGAAGTCCGACTGCAGGGCGGAGAAGGTCTGCGTCACCGCGGGCTCGACGTCGTCGATCGTCTCGGCGGCCATGAAGTTGAAGCCGATCAGCATCGCCCAGCCCACGGCGGCCACGATGGCGCCGGCGAAGGCCGTGTTGGCCAGCCGCGCGGGCGGGCCCTCGGCGGCCGCCAGGACGGCCCGCCACACGCCGGCGAACCACACCAGCGCAACGGTCGAGAAGGCCGCGATAAGCGAGGCGACGATCGCGCGGTCATCATTGTCGCGCCAGTAGTCGATGACCTCGCCGATCGGGTCGTTCGCGCCCGGTGACTCGCCTCCGACGATCACGGCGGCGATCACCAGCACCACGAACAGCAATCCGGTCAACGGCGCATAACGCTCCAGACCACGCATTCTCACGCTCCTCATTGGGGGTGGGCGCGGCGACGATCGCACCGCGGGCGGACGTAACGGATGCCGCGCCGTCCGCACTACCATGCAGGCATGTCCTTGTTAGGCCGCATCAAGTCCCGCATGGTCGACCCCGAGCGCGCGCTGCCCGGCCGCGCTGCCCCGCTGCCGGTGCCGGACCGCCACGCCGTACTCGGCAACCCGCTCACGCCGCCGTTCCCGGAGGGCTTCGAGCAGGCCGTGTTCGGCATGGGCTGCTTCTGGGGCGCTGAGCGGCTGTTCTGGCAAGCCGCCGGGGTGTGGACCACCGCGGTCGGCTACGCCGGTGGCTACACGCCCAACCCCACCTACCAGGAGGTGTGCTCGGGCAGCACCGGTCACACCGAGGCAGTGCTGGTCGTGTACGACCCCGCGCGCACGAGCTACGAGGAGATGCTGCGCATCTTCTGGGAGGGCCACGATCCCACGCAGGGCATGCGCCAGGGCAACGACATGGGCACGCAGTACCGCTCCGCCGTGTACACGTCCACGCCCGCACAGCACGCGGCCGCCGAAGCCTCACGCGAGATGTACCAGGAGCGCCTGCGCGGCTCCGGGCACGGGGAGATCACCACCGAGATCGCCGCGGCCGGGCCCTTCTACTACGCCGAGGACTATCACCAGCAGTACCTCGAGAAGAACCCCGGCGGCTACTGCGGGATCGGCGGCACCGGCGTGAGCTGCCCGGTGGGGTTGGCGGCCGGGAAGTCGCCCGGCGACCAGCGCACCCTGGGCAGCACGGCGTAGCGCCGGGCCAGCCGGAGAAGCTACAGCGCAGGCTCAGGAGTCGGCGCGCGCGTCCTGCTCCGACAGCCCGGCGGCTGCGAGGGCTTCGGCCTTGCTCTGATACCCCTTTACGTGGGCGATCTCGCGCTCCCGCACCGTCATGACCAGTACCGCGTGGGCGACGGTCTCGACATCGTCCCTGCCGATGCTGACGATCCGAATCGGGACGACGACCTGATCGTTGCCGACAGGGATGAACTCCTGCGGTTCGGTCTGTTGGTGCTTCCACATCCCGCGATGCAGCGACAACCACTCGCGCAACCCATCGTGGCCGTGATAGACCGCGCCGTCGAAAGTCGCAGCCAGGTTGTCCACCGTGACATCGCGAGCGAACGAACTCAGATCGACTTCCCGAGTCTCGAAATGCCGGTTGAACGGCTCGATCCCCCGGCGCACGATCTCCACGTTCTCCTGCGACATGAGCCCGCGCCAGTATGCCGCCAAGGGACCGCGGCGGCGCCTAGCCCGCGCGCTCCCGCGCGGACTCGATCACCGCGAGCGCCTCGGCCCTGTTGCCGAAGCCGCGGGTCGCTGTTTTCTTGTCCTCGAGCTGCTTGTAGACCTGGAAGAAGTGCTCGATCTCGTCCCGGAACTCGGGGCGCAGGTCGTGGATGTCGTGCGCGTGCGACCAGGCCGGGTCGTGCTGGGAGGCGCAGATCACCTTCTCGTCGGAGCCCTTCTCGTCGGTCATGTAGAACACGCCCAGCGGCCGGGCCCGGATGCGGCAGCCCGGGAAGGTCGGATCGCCGACCAGCACGAGCGCGTCGAGCGGATCGCCGTCCGCGCCCATCGCGCCCTCGATGTAGCCGTAGTCGGCCGGATAGCTCATCGAGGTGAAGAGCCGCCGGTCCAGCACGATGCCGCCCAGCTCGGGGTCGAACTCGTACTTGTTCCGGGAGCCGGCGGGGATCTCGACGAACACGACTAGCTGCGCGGGCTCCATGGGGCCGAATCTTAGAATCATCGCGGTGAATCTGCGCGCGCTCGTCCTATGGGACATCGACGGCACCCTCGTCGATTCGGCGAAGCTCGGCCGCGACGCGTTCCTGGTCGCGTTCGAGCGGATCACCGGCGCGCCGCCCGCGCAGCTCGTCCCGTTCGCGGGCCGCACGGACCTCGAGATCGCGGCGGACCTGCTGGAGCAATCGGGAGTCGCGGCCGGGGAAGGTGTGATGGCCGAGTTCGAGAGCGCGCTGGCCGACTCGATGGCGGAGCTCGCCGACGAGGTCCGCCTGCGCGGACGTGCGTACCCCGGCGCCCGGGAGTCACTGGAGCGGCTCGGGCGCGAGCCCGGTGTCGTGCAGGGCCTGCTGACCGGCAACATCCCCGCGAACGCCCGGGTGAAGCTGGGCGCCGTCGGGCTCGACACCCTGGTGGACTTCGACATCGGCGGCTACGGCTCCGACCACCGCGTCCGCTCCGAGCTGGTCGCGATCGCCTGCCGGCGGGCGGAGCGCAAGCTCGGAGTTCCGGTCCCGCCCGACCGCGCGGTGCTGGTCGGCGACACGCCGCTGGACGTGGCCGCCGCGCAGGCAGGCGGTGCCCGGGCGATCGGCGTGGCCACGGGACCGTTCTCCGTGCGGGAGCTGGAGGGCACGGGGGCCGACGCGGTGCTCGCCGACCTGCGTGACGTGGAGCGGCTGGTCGCCGCGGTCCTCGCGGTCGGGTAGCGTCCCGGCCATGACCGCGGTCGCCGATCTCGACCTGCCCGAGTTCGACTACACGAACCCCGACCTGCGCGGCGATCGCTTCCACGAGACGATGCAGGAGCTGCGCGAGCGCTCGTGGATCGCGACGTCCGACTTCGGCTACGTCGTGCTCGACCGGGAGGCCGCCGGCTTCTTCCTGCGCTCCCGCAAGGCGGAGTTCCCGGGCGTGTACATGTACGACCTGCTCGGCATCACGGACGGCCCGCTGCGCAGCTCCCTGTCACGCAACATCCTGACGCTCGGCGGCGAGCAGCACGCGCGGCTGCGCGCGCTCGTGCAGCGGTCGTTCACGCCCAAGGCCGCGGATCGCTACCGGCCGGCGATGCGCGGGTTCCTGGAGCAGCTGTGGGAGTCCGTCGCCGACCACGGCCGCTGCGACTTCGTGCGCGACTTCGCCAAGCCCTATCCCGCCTTGATGATCGCGACGGTCGTGGGTGCGCCCCTGGCCGACGCGAGCGAGCTGCACCGGCTGTCGAATCTGCTCCAGCAGCAGTTCGACGCGATCGCCGTGATGACGCGCCGCGCGGAGCTCGAGCGCGCGGCCGAGGAGTTCGACGCCTACGTCGCGAAGCTGGTCGAGGACCGCCGCCGCAGCCCCGGCGCGGACCTCGTGTCCGAGCTGATCGCGGCCGAGCAGGCAGGCGACCGCCTCTCCGACGAGGAGTGCCAAGCGCTGGTGCGCGACGTGCTGAACGGCGGGGTCGACACCACTCAGAGCCAGCTCTCGCACGGAGTGCGCATGTTCGCGGACCATCCCGACCAGTGGGAGCTGCTGGCACGGAACCCTTCGATTGCGCCTCAGGCTGCGGAGGAGGTGCTGAGGTTCGAGCCCGTCGCCCCGTTCACCGCGCGCGTGATGCTCGAGGACGTGGAGTTCCGCGATGTCACGTTCCCGCAGGGGACCGTCGTGATGGCGTGCCAGTGGACCGCCAACCGCGAGTCCGAGGGCGACGAGGACCCCACCAGCTTCGACATCACGTCGCCGCGGGGCGCGGCGAAGTCGCTGACGTTCGGCGCCGGGCCGCATTTCTGCCTGGGCGCCAACCTCGCGCGTGCGGAGCTGCAGGAGGGACTGGCCTTCCTGGCGCCGCGGATGCCCGGCCTGGCGCTCGACGGCGAGCCCGTCTACGACACCATCACCGGCATCTACGGCATGCACTCCCTGCCGGTGCGCTGGTCCAGCTAGCGCCCTTGTACTAAACGGCGGTTCAAAAGGCGCGCCCCGCGGGTAGTACCACGGCGTCCACACGTCCGCGTCGGAGGGGGAAGCATGGGGAGCAGGGCCAACGCCCGCACAGTCGTCGCCGGTCTCGCGCTGCTGGTGGCGCTCGCCGCGCTGGCGCTGGCCGTGAAGGGGCCCGCGGACGTCGCGCGGGCGGGCACGGTCGGAGCCCCCGGCGGTCTGCAGGCCACGATCCGCACCACCACCCACGGGATCCCGCACATCGTCGCCTCCGACTTCGCCGGGCTCGGGTTCGGCTACGGCTACGCGGCCGCCCGGGAGAACATCTGCGTGCTGGCCGACACCTACGTGACGGTGAACGGCGAGCGCTCGCGCTGGTTCGGTCCCGACGCCTCGTACTCGCAGGGCGGCAACGGCTCCACCAACAACAACCTCAACAGCGACTTCTTCTTCCAGAAGATCAAGGACAACGGCGCGATCGAGCGGCTGCTCGCGCTCGACCCGCCGCGCGGGCCGCGGCCCGAGATCAAGTCGGCCGTGCGGGGATACGTCGCCGGCTACAACAAGTGGCTGGCGCAGACCGGCGTCGACGACATCACCGACCCGCGCTGCCAGGGTGCCGGTTGGGTGCGCCCGATCACCGAGATGGATGCCTACCGCCGCTTCTACCAGCTCGGCCTGATCGCCAGTCAGGGTGTCGCGATCGACGGCATCGGCGGCGCCCAGCCGCCGGTCGGGGCCGGGCCCCCGCCCCCGACCCCGGCGCAGGTCGACGAGCTGATCGGACAGCTCGGCGAGCAGCTGCCGCTGGGCGGCATCGGCTCGAACGCCTACGGGCTGGGCCGCGATGCGACCGACAACGGTCGCGGCATGGTGCTCGGGAACCCGCACTTCCCGTGGGACGGGTCGGAGCGATTCTTCGAGGCGCAGCTCACGATCCCCGGCCAGATCAACGTGAGCGGCGCGAGCCTGTTCGGCGTGCCGGTGATCAACATCGGCCACACGGACCACCTGGCATGGAGCCATACCGTGTCCACCGCGTACCGGTTCACGCCGTTCGAGCTGCGGCTCGTGCCGGGCTCACCGACCAGCTACGTCTACGACGGCGAGGTGCGCCAGATGACCGCGCGCGACGTGACCGTCACGGTCAAGAACGCCAGCGGTCAGCTCGAGCAGCGCTCGCGCACTCTGTACGACTCCCACCACGGCTCGATCCTGACCAGCATCCTCGGTCTGCCCCTGTTCCCGTGGACGCCCGCCACCGCCTGGGCGATCGGCGACGCCAACGCGGGCAACTTCCGCTACCTCAACCACTTCTTCGAGGTGAACCAGGCGCAGAGCGTCGACGAGCTCGAAGAGATCCTGGCGCGCAACCAGGGCGTGCCGTGGGTCAACACGATCGCGGCCGACTCCGAGGGTGACGCGTTGTACGCGGACATCTCCGTCGTCCCGCACGTGACGAACGAGCAGGCGGCCACGTGCAACACAGCGCTGGGCCGCGCCGCCTACGAGGCGCTCGGTCTCCCCGTGCTCGACGGCTCGCTGTCGGCCTGTGAGTGGGGCAGCGATCCGGACGCCGTCGAGCCCGGCATCTTCGGGCCCTCGAACCTGCCCAAGCTGCGCCGCGGCGACTACGTGATGAACTCCAACGACAGCTACTGGATCGCAAACCCCGACCAGCCGCTGGAGGGATTCGACCGCATCATCGGCGACGAGCGCACCGAGCGCTCGCTGCGCCAGCGATCGGGATTCGTGATGGCCGAGCAGCGCCTGGCCGGCGTCGACGGCCGGGCGGGCGACAAGTTCACGCGCCAGCAGCTGCAGGACGTCGTGTTCGACAACCGCCAGTACGCCGGCGAGCTGTGGCGCGACGAGCTGGCCGCGTTCTGCGAGGCGACGCCCGTGATGAGCGGGTCGAGCGGACCGGTGGACGTGAGCGAGGCCTGTCCCGTCCTGCGTGCATGGGACGTGCGCGACGACCTCGACTCCGAGGGCGCCGTCCTGTTCCGCCGCTTCGCCAGCCGTGCGCTCGGGGCGGTGCCCGTGGCCGGCACTCCCGGTCTCTACACGACCCAGTTCGACTTCACCGACCCGGTCCACACGCCGTACGGCCTGAACGTGGGCAACCCGGCGGTCGAGCAGTCCTTCGCGGACGCGGTCAGCGACCTGCGCAACGCCGGCATCCCGCTCGACGCGCCGCTGCGCGACTGGCAGTACGAGCGGCGCGGGTCCGAGCGGATCCCGATCCACGGCGGCCCCGGCGGCGTCGGCGTGTTCAACGCGATCAACGTGGGCTGGACCGCCTCCGGCGCGAACGCCGGCTACAGCAACGTGCCGCACGGCTCGAGCTTCGTGATGGTCGCGCAGTTCACCGGCGACGAGGACTGCCCCGTGGACGCGCGCACGATCCTCACGTACTCGCAGTCGACGAACCCCAACTCGCCGTACTTCGCGGACCAGACGCGCATGTTCTCCAACAAGGAGTGGGTGGACGAGGCACATTGCGAGGACGAGATCGCGGCCGACCCCAACCTCGAGACCATCACCATCTCGGAGCCGGCGGGCTACCCGCGCCCGAAGGGCGCCACGCCGGTACGCGTGTCGCTCGTGCCCGCGTTTCGACCGTGCACGTCGCCCGACCGCACGCACGGGCCGCCGCTGGCGTTCCCATCGTGCGGCGCGCCCGTGCAGGCGTCCTCCAACCTGACCGTGGGAACGCCGGACACGCCGGGCAACGGCGCTCCGGCGAATTTCGCCGGCCACGTGCGCTACGGCGTGATCGTCGGCGCGCCCGGCGCTCCGGATGACTCCGACGTGCGGATCACCGCCGCGCTCGCGGACGTGCGCTGCGCAGGCGGCGGCGCGGCCTGCGGCGGCGCGAACGCGCGCGGGCGGCAGCGACTACACCGGCGAGCTGCAGGTGAACGCGACGGCGCGGGTCACCGACAAGTTCAACAGCACGTCGGCGGGTGGGGGCACGGACCCGGCCACGATGGTGGACATCCCGTTCCCGGTGCCGGTCGCCTGCGGCGCGACGGCGAGCACCGCGACCGGCGGCTCGTGCGCCGTGGCAACGTCCGCAGCGGCACTCGCGCCGGGGATGATCAAGGACGGCACCCGCCAGATCGTGCAGCTCGGCCAGATCCGCGTGGACGACGGCGGCCCCGACGGGCTTGCCGCGACCGCGGACAACGACCTGTTCGCCGTGCAGGGCCTGTTCGTGCCCTGATCTGGGCGTGATGCAATACGAGGGTGACCCGCGCGATCGCGATCACCCTGCTCGCCGCCCTTGCGCTCGCGGGTTGCGGCGATTCGCGTAGCGAACCAGGGGCGCGCACACCGGACCGCACGCCCGTGCGCGTCGGCGACGCGATCGTGCGGGCCGAGATCGCCGACGACAACGCCGAGCGGGCGCTGGGGCTGGGCGGCCGAGACAGCCTGGCGCGCGACGCCGGCATGTACTTCGTGCTGACCACCGACACGCCGCGGATCTGGATGAAGGGCATGCGCTTCCCGCTCGATCTCGTATGGATCGACGACGATCGCGTGGTAGAGGTCACGGCGCGCGTGCCTGACCAGCCGCCCGGCACTCCGGAGACCGAGCTGCCGATCTACTCCCCCGCGCAGCCGGCGAACCGGGTGCTCGAAGTGAACGCCGGCTGGGCGCAGCACCACGGCGTGCAGCCCGGAGACACCGTGCGTTTGGGCAACGCCGGCGCGGGCTAGCATCACCGGATGCCGCGCCCGAGCGTCACCGTCTTCAGCCCCCACCCGCTGCTGGGAGTCACCATCGAGCTGCGCGGCGAGCACCAGGACGACGTGCACATGCACCCCGCCGGGCAGGGCGTGTGGGTCGCGCGGATGGCGGCGGAACTGGGTGCGCACCCGATCTTGTGCGGCTTTATCGGCGGGGAAACCGGCACGGTGCTGCGGCCTCTGCTGGACACGCTCGACGCGGACCTGCGGCTGGTTGATGCGGCCGCGTCCGCCGGCACCTACGTCGTGGACCGCCGCTCAGGCGAGCGCGAGTTCGTGGCCACCGCCTGGAGCGATCCCCCCTCGCGCCACGAGCTCGACGACCTGTTCTCGGTGACCGTGGCCGCGGCGCTGGAGAGCGAGGTGCTGGTGCTGTGCGGCCCGGTCCCGCCGGAGGCGCTGCCGCTGGAGATGTTCGAGAACCTCGTGGCCGACGCGCGCGGCGGCGGCACCAAGACGATCGTCGACCTCTCGCCCCCGCGCCTGAACAGCGCGCTGCGCGGCCGCCCCGACTTCGTGAAGCTCGACGACTGGCAGCTGGCGGAGTACCTCGACGGGCCGGCCACCGAGCCGGCGCAGATCAGGGAGGGCGCCTCACGCGTGCTCGCAGCCGGCGCGGGCTGCGTGATGGTCACGCGCGGCGGCGACCCCGCGCTGGTCATGACCGCAGAGCAGACGTGGGAGTTGACACCGCCGCGCTTCAGCCGGGGCGCTTCCGAAGGCAGCGGGGACTCGATGGTCGGCGCGCTCGCGGCCACGCTCGCGCGGGGGATGGGCATCGAGGACGCGCTGCGCTGGGGGGCCGCGGCGGGCGCCACGAACTTCCTGCGCCACGGGCTCGGAACCGGCTCGCGTGACGTGATCGCGGATCTGCTCCCGCGCGTGCGGCTGACCGCGCTGGAACGCTAGATCAGCGGCGCGGCCCAGGGCGGGCGCGTATCCTCGCCCGCGAGGATCGCGGCCGGGCCGTCGCTCGTGACCCAATCCATGTGATGGCGCACGAGGTCCACCTCGGCGAGCCGGCTGGCGCCGTCGGACAGCCGCACCGGCCGCCCGCCGTGCGAGGAGTGCGCGTCGGAGCCGAGCAGGTGGATCAGCCCCTCGCCCGCCAGCTCGAGCAGGTAGGCGGACGCCGGTCCCTCCGCGACCAGCGCGGCGGTCGCCTGGACCAGCGCGCCCTGCTCGACCAGCGCGGCGAGACGGTCGCGGAAGTCGACGCCCGGATGGCGCTCCGGGTGCGCGATCACGCTCCGAAACCCGCGGTCGGCGAGCCGTTCGACCGCATCGAACAGGTGCTGCCCGAGCGGGCCCGGCCGCGGCTCCACCAGCACCCAGCGGCCGCTCCCCAGCGCCACCCGCTCCAGCACCTCGTCCGAGAGCCGGTCGAGCATGGGCTCCGCCACCTCGCCCGCGGGGACGACGCGCACGTCTAGGCCCTGGCGCGCCAGCTCGTGGTTGACCGCCGCGGCGCGTCCCTCGAGCTCGTCAGGAGTCACATCGTGGTCAGGGTGGATGTGCGGTGTCGCGCAGATCAGCCGGATCCCATCGCGCTCGGCGACGCGCGCCATCTCGACGCTGTCCGCGAGATCGCGCGCGCCGTCGTCGAGCTCCGGGAGGATGTGGCAGTGAAGGTCGATCACCGCATGAAGTATTGCCCGTGGCTGCGGTAGTGTGCGCGACCGCATGGCGCGCGACCTAAAGCTCGGGCTCAACACCGGCTACTGGAGCGCCGGCCCGCCGCACGGTGTCGAGGACGCGGTGGCCGAGGCGGACAAGCTCGGCTTCGACTCGATCTGGACCGCGGAGGCGTACGGCTCCGACGTGCTCTCGCCGCTCGCATGGTGGGGCTCGCAGACGCGGCACGTGCGACTCGGCACCGCGATCATGCAGATGTCGGCGCGCCAGCCGGCAGCCGCCGCGATGGCCGCGATGACCATGGACCACCTTTCGGGCGGGCGCTTCATCCTCGGGCTCGGCGTGTCCGGCCCGCAGGTCGTGGAGGGCTGGTACGGGATGCCGTTCGCCAAGCCGCTCGCGCGCACGCGCGAGTACGTGAAGATCGTGCGCGAGATCGTCGCCCGCAAGGGCAAGGTCACCAACGACGGCCCGCACTATCCGCTCCCATACCCGGACGGCACCGGGCTCGGCAAGCCGCTGCGTTCCACGATCCACCCGGTACGCGAGGACATTCCGATCTTCCTGGGCGCGGAGGGTCCCAAGAACGTGGCTCTCGCGGCCGAGATCTGCGACGGGTGGATGGCACTGTTCTTCTCCCCGCACAACCAGGACTTCTACCGCGACGCGCTCGCGGAGGGATTCGCCCGCGCGGGCGCGCGCCGCTCGTGGGACGACTTCGAGGTGATGGCGACGGTGCCGGTGATCATCCACGACGACGTGGAGGAGGCCGCCGACTTCCTGCGCCCGATGTATGCGCTGTACTTCGGCGGCATGGGCGCACGCGGGCGCAACTTCCACCACGACGTCGCCGTGCGCCTCGGCTACGAAGCTGAGGCGCAGAAGGTCCAGGACCTCTATCTGGACGGGAAGAAGGACGAGGCCGCGGGCGCGATCCCCACGAAGCTCGTCGAGGACCTGGCGCTGATCGGGCCCGAGGCCAAGATCCGCGACGAGCTCGACGCGTGGCGCGAGTCGATCGCGACGACGCTGCTGATCGGCGGCGACGCGGCGATGATCCGCCGCGTCGCCGAGCTGGTCAACGGTTAGACGGCCGCCCCGGTCGGGCCGTCCTGCGAGGGCGCCTGCGACGCACGCGCCCGCATCGACAGCATCACGCTGACGATCAGGATCCAGGGCGCCGCCCCGATGAAGCCGATGAAGCCGACGGGGGTCATGCTGATCACTCCGAGCGCGATCGCGATCCAGCCGAGCCACTTCGGCAGAGCGCCGTGCCTCACGATCGAGAGCCCGCTGGCCAGCAGCAGCACGATCAAGCCGAGCGCCAGCGGCATGAAGTCGTTGTCCCATAGGGCTTCGAGCGCCTGCGCGGCAACCGGATCGATGTCATCGCCCGCTTCGGCGAGCGCGAACGCGATCGTGGAGTCGATCGCGATGCCGGTCGCCAGGATGGCCGCGCCCACAAAGGAGACCAGCGACAGCATCCCGTGCTCTCCCTCCGCCGCGCGCAGCACCTTGCGCAGATATCCGAAGAAGAAGATCAGGGCCGCGCCTGCGATCGTCGCCAGCAGCGCCGAGATCTGCACGGAGTCCTTGTTGTCGACATAGTGGTCGATGACCTTCTGGCCACCTTCCTTCGCCTCCGGGGGTTCGCCCCCGATTGCAAACGCCACGATCACGATCACGATGAACGCCACACCGGTCAGCGGCACCAGCCACTCGTGCTTGTATCTCATCGGTTTACTCCTTTCGTCGAATCCACAGGCGCCGAGCGGAGTATCAATCGCCGACAGGACAACTCGGAGCGAGGGCGGACGCCGAGCATGCCGCCTACCCCGGCGACCGCGGCGTGTACACGCGCAGCACCCTCCGGTGCTTGCGCACCTCGAATCGCTCGGCGGCGTCGAACGTGTCGCCGTCCCGGGTGATGCGGACGCCTGAGCTCGGGGAGCCGATCTCCAACCGTGGCTCGCAGCGCTGCTCATAGGCGGCGCAGCGTGGGAGGCGGCCGGCCAGCAAGGATGCCACCAGGCGCACGCGTGACCAGCGCACCTCGGCATGCGCGATGCGGACGTCGAGCAGGCCGTCGTCGAGACGGGGCCGCCAAGACGGCGCGAAACCGGCCGGTTCGTGGCGCCCATTGCCGAGATAGACCATCCAGACCCGGCGGTCCCGGCCATTCATCGTGATGGACATCGGCCGGCTCTTCGACAGCGCCCTCAGCACCGCGAGGAAGTGCGCCGGCCAGCGCCCGATGTGCTTCTGCATGCCGTCGCGCATGTCGATCATCTGCGCATACGCACCGAAGCTGGCGGTGTTGACGAACTTCAAACCGTCGATCTCCCCGACATCGATGCGCACTCCCTCTCCCGCCTCGAGCGCCGCGACGACCTGGCCGGGCGACTCGATGCGCAGGTCGCGCGCCAGGTGGTTGAGCGTGCCGCCCGGCACCACGAGCAGCGGACGACCGCGCGCGGCCGCGACGTCAGCCGCCGTGGCGATCGAGCCGTCGCCGCCGCAGATGCCGAGCACACCGCAGCTGTCCGCGGCCGAGCCGAGCGCGGACTCCAGCTCGCCGGGGCTGTCGATCTCGATGATCCGGGCCGCGGGGAGCAGCTCGCGCACCTCTCCCAGCGCGTCCATGGCCGAGCCGGAGCTGCGGTTCACCACGAGCGCGACGCCGGCGCCGCGCTGGACGGCGTCGAGCGCAACGGCCGCGGTGGACGGGGGCCGCTCGCTCGCTGCGGTGGGCAGCACCGGGAACACCAGTCGCGAGGCGTATCCGAAGGCGGCGCCGGCGGCCGCGCCGAGCGCCACGTCGAGCGGATAGTGGACCCCGACGTAGACGCGCGAATACCCCACGGCGCACGCGATTGCCGTGAGCGGGACCCGGGCGGCCGGCAACTCCGACGAGGCGCCCACCGCGAACGCGAACGCGCTGGCCGCATGCCCGGAGGGAAACGACGTGGTCGTGGGCACGGCGGGCAGCCGCCGCACAGCCGGAATCTGGCGCAGCGAGGGACGCGGGCGCCGGGCCAGCCGCTTCACCCCGTTGTTCACGATCGCCGAGGTCGCGGCGATCGAGCCGACCCCGCGCAGGGCGGCACGGCGCTCGCGCAACCCGCCCCGCAGCCCGAGGCCCGCCGCGATTGCCAGCCACAGCACCGAACGGTTCGCGGCGCGCGACAGGGACGGCAGCAGGCCGTCGAGCCACGGCGTCCGCGAACGCGCAACCATCCCGAACACCGCGTGGTCCAGCGCGAGGATCCCGCGTACCGCGATCCTTCTCATCTCGTGCTCCTTTCCCCTGGACTGACCTCCGCACACCTCCTTGCCTGCCGGAAGTCATCCGGCGAGCGGCGCGTATGCGAACCTCCGGTCGAGTGATGTCCTCTCCAACGCGCCCGATCGTCGTCATCAGCCGCTGCATCGACTTCGACTCGTGCCGCTACAACGGGCAGGTGATCCGTGCCAGCCTACGCGAGGAGTTCGAGCCTCACATGGAGCTGCGACCGATCTGCCCCGAGCTCGAGATCGGCCTGGGCGTGCCGCGCGACCCGGTGCGCCTCGTGCGGTCCGCCGGGGGACCGCGAATGATTCAGCCCTCCACCGGGCGGGACCTGACGGATTCGATGGACCGGTTCTCGCGCGGCTATCTCGCGGGCGTCGAGGACGCCGACGGCTTCATTCTCAAGAGCCGCTCCCCCTCGTGCGGGATCCGCAACGCGAAGCTCTACCACTCCCGTGCCGAGGAGGCGGGACACGACAGCGGGCCCGGGCTCTTCACGGCGCGAGTGCTCGAGCGGTTCCCGTATGCCGCGGTCGAGGACGAGGGCCGGCTCAACGACCTGCGCCTGCGCGACCACTTCCTGACGAAGCTGTGGGCACTGGCGGCGTTCCGTGATGCCGCCGCCAAGGGGGCGGCCGGACTCGTCGACTTCCATTCCCGCAACAAGCTGCTTCTGATGGCGCACAACCAGACGGGCATGCGCGCCCTCGGCCGCCTGGTCGCACAGGCGGGCACCGCGCCGCGCGCAGCGCTGATCCGCGAATACCGTGCGGGCCTTGGCGCTGCGCTCGCGCGGCCCGCGCGGCCGGGCAACAACGTGAACGTGCTGATGCACGCGCTCGGCTACGTCTCCGACCGACTGGCCGCGCGCGAGCGCAGCCACTTCCTGGCGACGCTCGAGTCCTATCGGCAGCGCGCGGTGCCGCTCGACGCCGCGCAGAGCATCGTGGGCGCCTGGACGGCGCGATTCGAGGTGCCCTACCTGGCCGGCCAGACCTTCCTCGCGCCCTATCCGGCCGCGCTCGTGCGGCTCACACGACCCACCAAGCGCCGGGCAGCCTGAGCACTTCCGGTTTTTCCCGCAGGTTCCGCCCAGTACCGACCGGTCGCTCTTCACAGTTGGCGGCAGTTGCGGGAGTCTGTTGGAAACGCCGACTCCGAGAGGGAGGTACGCATGGATTCTCGGGAGAGGGACGTCGTCCGCTCGAAACTCGAGGGTCTCGCCGACGAGGGAGTCACGATCGGGGCAATCGACTCGCAGCTCGCCGCCATGCCGCTGAATGGCGACGAGTACGACGAGTTGTGGTTGTACGCGTGGTCGCTGCTCGAAGGCAGGGCCTCGCGTGTAATCGTGCAAGCCGAGGACTGGTACGGCTACGCGCCGGTCGAGGGCGGCTAGATGATCGGCTCGCCGTTCATCTGAGGGTCGGGCGCGCTCCTGCGCGGGAGCAGGGCGCGCCCACGACCCCTCGTTTGGCTACTTTGGACTGATGCGAATCAAGTGCGCGGTCGGGTGCGTCGTGCTGGCGTGGGCGGCGTGGCCCGGGGTCGCGGCCGCGCTGCAGTTGCGCGGCGATCACGGACGCGACAACCTGCACGGCACCGCGCGCGCCGACGTGCTGCGGGGACTGGACGGCAGGGATCGCCTGTCCGGGCGCGGCGGGCGCGACCGGGTGTTCGGCGGCCGGGGTCGCGACCGGCTGTTCGGCGGAAGCGGCAAGGACGTGCTCCGCGGCGGGCCAGGAGGCGACCGGCTCGTCGGCGGGCGCGGTCTGGATCTGCTGCGCGGCGGGAGCGGCCCCGATGCGATCCGGGCGCGCGACGGGCGGCGCGACAACATCTCCTGCGGCCCAGGCAACGACCGCGCGACGCTCGATGCGCGCGACGTGATCGTCGACGCGACCGCGGCGCGGCCGGGGGGAAGGTGCGAGACGGTGAATCGCCCGGCACCGGCGGACGCGTTTCTGGTCGCGGTGGGAGACATCGCGCAGTGTCCGGGCGGCGCAGCGATCACCGCGGCACTGGTCGACGGCCTGCCCGGCACGATCGCCGCGCTCGGCGACACGGTCTACGACCGGGGTACCCCGGCCGAGTACGCGAGCTGCTACGAGCCGACATGGGGTCGCCACAAGGCGCGCACGCGCCCCGCCGTCGGGAACCACGAGTACGGGACCCCGGGGGCGAGCGGCTACTTCGCCTACTTCGGCGCCGCTGCAGGGGAGCCGGACAAGGGTTATTACTCCTACCCGCTGGGCGCCTGGCACGTCGTCGCGCTGAACAGCAACTGCACCGAGATCCGTGGCTGCCAGGCAGGGTCACCGCAGGAGCGGTGGCTGCGCGCAGACCTGGCCGAGCACCCCGCGCGGTGCACGGTCGCCTACATGCACCACCCGGCGTTCAGCTCGGGCAACACCCATGGCGGCAGCACTTCGGTCCGGCCGCTGGTGCGCGCGCTGCGCGATCACGGGGCGGAGCTGATCTTGAGCGGGCACGAGCACGATTACGAGCGCTTCGCGCCGCAGACCGCCGAGGGCGCCGCCGGCGCGGCCGGGGTGCGGCAGTTCGTGGTTGGCACCGGCGGCGCCGGCCTGCGCCAGTTCGCACCACAGCCACAACCAAACAGCGAGGTCCGCATCGCCGGTGTCTATGGAGTGCTGACACTGAAGCTCCGGGCCGGGGCATACGACTGGCGGTTCGTGCCGCAGCCCGGCAGCTCCGCAAGCGACGCCGGCACCGCCGCCTGCCACTGAGCGCATTCAGCGGTCCGGTAGGCTCCACCCCGAGTCACCGCCGCAAACCCGCCGCAGACCTCAAGGAGATGCACTCATGCCCGAAGCAGTGATCGTCGACGCCGTCCGCACCCCCATCGGCCGTGCCTTCAAGGGCCAGCTCGCCGGGCTTCGCCCGGATGACACCGGCGCCTTCGTGGTCGACGCCCTGCTCGAGCGCAACCCCGAGGTGGCGCCCGAGTCCGTCGAGGAGCTGATCGCCGGTTGCGGCCTGCCGCAGGGGCTGCAGGCGTTCAACATCGGGCGGATCATGGTGCTGCTGTCGGGCAAGCTGCCCGACTCGGTGAACGGCGTGACGGTCTCGCGGTACTGCGCTTCCAGCCTCGAGTCGATCCGAGCGGCGGCCAACGCCGTCCGGGCGGGCGAGGGCGACACCTACATCGCCGCGGGCGTCGAATGGGTGAGCCGCTACAACGAGCGCCAGGAGGCGGCCGGCGTCGCAGATCAGAACGAGCGGCTGCAGGGCGCCGACGGCCAGCCCAACGCCTACATCGCGATGGGCGTGACGGCCGAGAACGTCGCCGACAAGTGGGAGGTCAGCCGCTCCGACATGGACAAGTACGCGCAGCGCTCGCAGGAGCTGGCCGTGGCCTCTCAGGAGTCGGGATTCTTCGACCGCGAGATCGTGCCCGTGACGCTGCCCGACGGGACCGTCGTGGCGCAGGACGAGGGTCCACGCGCGAGCTCCACCCTCGAGAAGCTGTCCGAGCTGAAGCCCGCATTCCGCGAGGACGGCAAGGTCACGGCCGGCAATTCGTGTCCGCTGAACGACGGCGCCGCAGCGGTGCTGATCATGTCGGACACGAAGGCGAAGGAGCTCGGTCTGACCCCACGGGCGCGGATCGTCGCCTCAGCGACCGCGGCGCTCGAGCCGGAGCTCATGGGCGTGGCTCCGATCGGCGCGATCAGGAAGGTGCTGGACCGCGCCGGGATGACGATGGACGAGGTCGACGTCGTCGAGCTGAACGAGGCGTTCGCGGCGCAGGTGATCCCGATCATGAGTGAGTGCGACATCCCGCTGGAGAAGATGAACCCCCATGGCGGCGCGATCGCGCTGGGCCACCCCTTCGGCATGACTGGTGCGCGCATCATGACCACGTTGCTGAACGACCTCGAGACCGACGACAAGACGATCGGGATCGAGACGATGTGCGTAGCCGGCGGCCAGGGCCACGCGATGGTCGTGGAACGCCTGAACTAGACCCGTCCCCGATCGTGCGCCTCGCAGGATGAGTGGCGGGGCGACACCGCGGTCGCTAACAATGGAGTACGTCTCCCAGGCATGCAGGGTCCTGGGCACCCCCAAGTCACGGAGGACTCTTGGCTCGAAGGCAGATCTATCTGCTCGGCCGCGCCTTCGCCGTCCTGGCGACGGCGCTGATGGCGCTCGCGCCGCTGACGGCGCATGCCGTGCCGCGCGCGACGACGTCGAACGACCGGATCTCGGGCACCGCGCGTTCCGATGTGATCACAGGTCGCGACGGCGACGACGTGCTGTCGGGGCGCGGCGGGCGTGACCGGCTGAGCGGCGGCCGCGGCGACGACATGCTCACCGGCGGGCCCGGTCGCGACCGGCTCTCGGGCGGGCCGGGCAACGACATCCTGCGCGGTGACTCCGGGTACGACATCCTGAGCGGCGGCCCGGGCGATGACCTGGTGCGCGCGCGTGACGGCGTGAGCGACCGGATCGCATGCGGCCTTGGCCGTGACGTCGCGGTGCTCGACTCGCACGACGTCGCATTCGGCTGCGAGACGACCCGCCGGCCGGCGGTACCGGCGCCACCCGCGAACAAGCCGACCGGTGCGACCGGTGCGCCGGCGGGCCCCGGCGGGCCGCTGCCGGCCCCGCGCCCCGGCGACCCGACACCGGACCCCGATCCAGATCCTGATCCCGACCCTGATCCCGACCCTGATCCTGATCCCGATCCCGACCCGGACCCGGACCCGGACCCTGATCCCGATCCCGACCCGGACCCGGATCCTGATCCCGACCCGGATCCAGATCCTGATCCTGATCCTGACCCTGATCCCGATCCTGATCCCGACCCGCCGGTGGCGCAGTTGCTCGCAGCGGGTGACATCGCGGACAACACGTTCGCGGCGCAGTCAACCGCGGCGCTGCTCGACCGCCTCCCGGGAACGGTCGCGACGCTCGGTGACGCCGCCTACCCGAACGGCTCCTATGAGGACTTCATGAACTGGTACGAGCCGACGTGGGGCCGCCACAGGGCGCGCACGAGGCCGGCGATCGGCAATCACGAGTACGGCACGGAGCGCGGCGCCGGTTACTTCTCGTACTTCGGCGAGTCCGCCGGCGACCCGCTGGAGGGCTGGTACAGCTACGACCTCGGGGAGTGGCACATCGTCGTCCTCAACAGCAACTGCTCCGCCGTCGGCGGCTGCGGCCGGGACTCGCCCCAGGGGCAGTGGCTGCGCGCCGACCTCGAGGCGCACCCGGGGCTGTGCACCGCGGCGTACTTCCACACCCCGCGCTTCAGCTCGGGCGAGAAGCACGGGAACGACCCCAACACGCGCGACTTCTGGCAGGTGCTGTACGAGCACGGCGCCGAGGTGGTGATGGGCGGGAACGACCACAACTACGAGCGTTTCGGGATGCAGACACCGGACGGGTTCGCCGACTCGTCGGACGGCATCCGCCAGTTCGTGGTCGGGACGGGCGGCCGCTTCCTGCGGCCCGTCTCCGCGACCCCGGAGCCGCACAGCGAGGCACTCGACAACACGACGTACGGAATCCTGCGGCTCGAGCTGATGTGGTGGGGATACACGTGGGAGTTCGTCCCTGCCACGCCCGGTGGCTTCACCGACACCGGCACGACTGCGTGCCATTAGGCCTTAGGCCGTTGCGCGCAACGCGTTAGGGTTGGCGCGGGCGGCAGGTCCGCCCGTGTGATGGAGGCGAGCCCCGCAACCCAGAGCGCCGCACTCACCGAGCGGCAGATCAGCGTCTCGGGCCTGCGCACCCGCCTGTTCGCGGCGGGGCCACAGGATGCCTCGGAGGCGATTGTGTTCGTGCACGGCAACCCGGGCTCTGCTGGAGACTGGCGGGAGCTGGCCGCGCACGCGGGCGCCTTCGCGCGCGCGGTCGCATTCGACATGCCGGGCTTCGGCCACGCCGACAAGCCGCGGGACTTCGAGTACTCCGTGCCCACGGAGGCCCGGTTCCTCGACGCGGCCCTGACCGCGCTCGGCATCGAGCGCGTGCACTTCGTGCTGCACGACCTCGGTGGCCACTGGGGCATCGAATGGGCGGCGGCACATCCCGCGCGGGTCGCGAGCGTGGTGCTGATCAACACAGGCGTCTTGATCGACTACCGGTGGCACGTCCTCGCGCGCATCTGGCAGCAGCCGGTGCTCGGCGAGCTGCTCATGGCGACCGGCTCTCGGGCGGCGTTCCGCATGCTCACCAACCGCGGCCAGAAGCGCAAGCTGCCGCGGTCCTACCTCGACGAGATGTACGACAACTTCGACCGCGACACCCGCCACGCCGTGCTGAAGCACTACCGCGCCGAGGCGGACCCCGGGCCCGACGGCCGCCGCCAGGCTGACGCAATGCACCCGCACGACGTGCCGGCGCTGGTGGTGTGGGGTGCCCGGGACCCGTACCTCGGGCTCGCGCTGGCCGCACGGCAGCGGCAGGCCTTCCCCAGCGCACGCGTCGTCGTGCTGCCCGACAGCGGGCACTGGCCCTTCATCGACAACCCCGACGAGGTCAATGCGCACGTGCTCCCGTTTCTGCGCGCGATGACCGGCATCCCCGAGGAGGCTCAATGGCAGACAACGTGAACCGCAGATACCTGCTGCGTGCGCGACCCACCGGCCGGATCGACGACTCGACGTTCGAGCTGGTCGAGGAGGCGGTGCCGGAGCCCGGCTCCGGCCAGGCGCTCGTGCAGAACCTCTACGTGTCGGTCGATCCCACGAACCGCGCCTGGATCGGCGAGGAGCCGACCTACCTGCCGCCCGTCGGCATCGGAGAGTGCATGCGCAGCGTGGGCCTCGGGCGCGTGATCTCGTCCTCGGACGACAACTATCCCGAAGGGTCGCTGGTGACCGGGCTCACCGGCTGGCAGGACTACGTGGTGACCGGCGCGGGCGAGCTGCCGCTGACGCCGGTTCCCGGGGACACGGGACTGCCGATCGAGACGCTGCTGGGGGCGCTCGGCCTGACCGGAGTCACCGCCTATTTCGGGCTGCTCGAGATCGGCAAGCCGCAGGAGGGCGAGACGGTCGTCGTGTCGGCGGCGGCGGGGGCGGTCGGCTCGGTGGTCGGGCAGCTCGCGAAGCTGAAGGGCGCCCGCGCGGTCGGCATCGCGGGCGGTGCGCAGAAGTGCGGCTGGCTGGTCGACGACCTCGGCTTCGACGCCGCGATCGACCGGCACGACCCCGGCTGGAAGCAGCAGCTGCGCGACGCCTGCCCGAACGGCGTGGACGTCGACTTCGAGAACGTCGGCGGTGAGATCATGGGCGAGGTGTTCGGAATGCTGAACCTGAACGCCCGTGTCGCCCTGTGCGGCCTGATCTCCGAGTACAACGAGACGGACCGGCCGTCGGGCCCCTCCCTCGCGCGGGTGCTGGTGAACCGGGTCACGATCCAGGGCTTCATCATCCTCGACTACTTCGGCCGCTTCCCCGAGGCGATCGCGCAGCTCGGACAGTGGGTGGCCGAGGGAAAGGTCAAGGACCGGCACACGATCGTGGAGGGACTCGAGCAGGCCCCGCACGCCGTCAACATGCTGTTCGACGGGGACAATGTCGGCAAGCTGATCGTCAAGGTGTAGGCGCTGACGCCCAGCCGCTTACCACCGGGGTCGAGGGCGCCCGGAGCCGTCAATGCGGTTCGCTTCACGCGCGATCCCGTCGGGTTCCTCGAGCGGCAGCAGCGGCGGTACGGGGACGCGTTCAGCATCAACTTCCCCGGCTTCGGGCGGATGGCGTACTTCGCGCACCCGGACACGGTCAAGCAGATCTTCACGGGCGACGCCGCCGCGCTCCACGCGGGGGAGGCGAACGGCCGCGTGCTCGAGCCGGCGCTCGGCAGGTTCTCGCTGCTGACCCTGGACGAGGGGGACCACATGCGGCAGCGCAAGCTGCTGCTGCCCCCCTTCCACGGCGATCGTGTGCGCCGTTACGGCGAGCTGATCGCCGAGATCGCGAACCGGGAGATCGACCGCTGGCCGCTCGAGACACCCTTCCCGCTGCGCCCGCGCATGCAGTCGATCACCCTCGACGTGATCCTGAGCGCCGTGTTCGGAGTGCGCGGGGAGGATCGGCTTGCCCGCTTCCGCGCGACGCTGCCACGACTCACCGAGGCGAGCGGCGCCGTGATGTGGCTTCCGTTCCTGCGGCGCAGCTTCGGCCCGTGGAGCCCATGGGCGCGCTTCCTGCGCATGCGCCGCGCGGTGGATGCACTCGTCTACGAGGAGATCCGCCTGCGGCGGGCCGACCCCACCGCCGACGAGCGCGAGGACGTGCTGTCGCTGCTGCTGCAGGCGCGCGACGAGGACGGCGGCGCGATGACCGACGAGGAATTGCGCGACGAGCTGATCACCCTGCTGACGGCGGGGCACGAGACCAGCGCCACGGCGCTCGCGTGGGCGGTCGAGCGCCTGCTGCGCAATCCGACGGCGCTCGAGCGGCTGCTCGCGGACCTCGACGACGACGCCTACCTCGATGCGGTGGTGAAGGAGACGCTGCGCGTGCGGCCGGTGGTGATCGACGTGGCACGGGTCGCGCAGCGCGACGTGGAGATCGGTGGTTGGCAGATCCCGGCCGAGACCGTCGTGGTGCCCGCGATCGCGCTCGTGCAGCTGCGGCCCGACGTGTATCCGGACCCGCGCGCGTTCCGGCCCGAGCGCTTTCTCGAAAGCCGGCAGCCGGCGGCCTACTCCTGGATCCCGTTGGAGGAGGTGTGCGCCGTTGCATCGGAGCCGCGTTCGCGCAGGTCGAGATCAAGACGGTGCTGCGCACGGTGTTGTCGCGGGCGCGATTGAGCGCGCCCGAACCGCGGCCGGAGCGCCAGCGCAGCCGGCACGTGACGCTCGTGCCCTCCGGCGACGCGCTGGTTACGGTCGATGCGCGTCTGGCCGTGGCGGACAATGGAAGTGCACTCCAATTGTCCAATCGGGCTTGAAACTTACCCGATAGTCAGTAGTATGCGCGCTGCCCGACGCGCCCTGGGAGGGGAGTTCGGAATCACAGGAGTGCCTTACATACATTGCCCGGCATGCCGTCTGACCGTGTACGGCGGCATTGCGTACCGAGACAAGAAGCAGTGCCCGCGCTGCGGCAGCGACATGTCGGAGCGGCCGGGGCCCCTGTTTCGCTCGGTACGGCTCGATCGCGGTCTGCCGCGCGCGGGCGCGACACCGGACGAGGACCCGGACGCAGTTTCGCCGCGCGGCTTCAGTGCCGCGGCGTGATCCGGCGCTGAAGCGCAGACTCAGCAAGCTGGCGTCGACGAAGGTGGTGAACCCGCTCGTGCGCCGGTTGCTCGAGCGGGGGCTGATGCCCCGCACCCATGCGCTGCTCGAGACTACGGGCCGCAACAGCGGCGCGCCCCGCTGCGTGCCGGTCGGCAACGGACTGCGCGGCGACACGTTCTGGATCGTGACCGAGCACGGCCGTGCATCGGACTACGTGAAGAACATCGAGGCGGACCCGCGCGTGCGCGTCAAGGTCGGCCGCGCGTGGCGCGGGGGCACGGCACACCTGCTTCCCGACGATGACGTCCGCGCGCGGATGAGGAAGCTGCGCCGCCCCGCCAACGACGCGGTGGTGCGCCTCGCCGGGTCGGAGCTGATGACCGTGCGAATCGACCTCGACCCGACCACCCCTGGTGCCGGGCGGGCATGATGCGCGCATGGCGCGCCGCCTGATCGTCGACGGCATGAACGTGGTCGGCTCCCGCCCGACCGGGTGGTGGCGCGACCGCCGCGGGGCGATGTCCGCGCTGACCGAGGAGCTCGCGCGCCATGCGGCGGCGACCGGCGACGAGGTGGCCGTCGTGCTCGACTCCAAGCCCTTCGCCCTGCCTCCGGGCACGGACGCGATCGACGTGCGCTTCGCGCCGGCCCCCGGCCCGGATGCGGCAGATGACGTGATCGTCGACATGGTCACCGCCGATCCGCAGCCGGGCACGCTCGAGATCGCCACCTCCGACAGGCAGCTGGCGGCACGCGTACGCATGCTCGGCGCCGAGACGATCAGCGCCGGGAACCTGCGGCGCTGCCTCGCACGGGCCTGACCGGCGCCCCCGCACCGAGCCCGACGTCAGCCGAGAGGGGATAGGCTCGTCGGGAGGTTGCCGCAGCACTGGACGGAGGGTTGCCAATGGCGAGTACGCATGCGACCGCGGCTGTACCGCGGCCCACGAACTTCTACACGGAGCCCGAGTGGCTCGACGTCGGTGGCCTGCGGGTCGCGTACCGGCGCAAGGGCGCCGGCGAGCCGACGCTCTATCTGCACGGGGCCGGAATGACGCGGATGTGGCTGCCACATCTGGAGGCGCTGTCCCAGCACGCGGATGTGATCGCCCCTGAGCACCCGGGCTATGGGGAGACCGCGATGCCGGACTGGCTGGACGGGTTCGAGGACCTGGTGATCCACTACGACGAGCTGCTGGACGTGCTCGGGCTGGCGCAGGTGCACGTGGTCGGCTACTCGCTCGGCGGGTGGCTCGCGGCGGAGTTCGCCTCGTACTACCCCAAGCGGCTGAAGAGCCTCACGCTGATGGTGCCGGCCGGCCTGCGGATCGAGGGCAAGCCCGTTCCCAACCCCTTCGCGATGATGCCCGACGCGTTCTTGGACCTGATCTTCAACGACAAGGCGAACATGCACCTGGTGGCGCCGGACTTCGAGTCCCTCGACGAGGTCGTGCACCAGTACGGGGAGGGTGCGACGCTGGCACGGTTGGCGTGGACCACGCAATACGACCTGAAGTTGGAACACAGGCTCGCGCGCGTGACCTGTCCGGCGTTGGTGGTCGGCGCGGAGGAGGACCGGTTGATCCCCAACGAGATGCACGAGCGCTACGCGCAGCTGCTGCCGAACTGCCGCCTCGACGCGATCCCCGGGACGGGCCATGCGCTCGCCTTCGAGCAGCCGGACCTGGTGGGCGCCGTGATCGGCGACTTCATCGAGGCGGCGGCCCGATGAACAAGCTCGACTTCTACCTGTTCCACCTGATGCCGTACCCCTTCATCCCGCCCGGCGAGGAGATCGAGTCGACCTGGGTGACCCTGCCGAACTCGCATTACGACCCGCGGGTCGGGCACCGGCTCTACAACGAGTACCTCGAGCAGTTGATCGCGGGCGAGCGGCTCGGCTACGACGGGCTGTGCGTGAACGAGCACCACCAGAATGCCTACGGGACGATGCCGTCGCCCGACATCATGGCCTCGTACCTCGTCGCCAAGACCGACCGCATCCCGATCGGGGTGATCGGCAACGCGCTCCCGCTCCATGCGAACCCCGTGCGGGTGGCCGAGGAGATCGCGATGCTGGACGTGATCTCAGGAGGGCGCATCATCTCCGGCTTCGTGCGCGGCACCGGGATGGAGTACTACTCGTCCGCCGCCAACCCCAGCTACTCGCAGCGAGCGGTTCTGGGAGGCGCACGACCTGATCATCAGGGCGTGGACCGAGCCCGGGCCGTTCGAGTGGCAGGGCAAGCACTTCCGCCTGCCGTTCGTGAACCCGTGGCCGCGCCCGCTGCAGACAGCCGCACCCGCCGATGTGGCTGCCGGGCTCCGGCTCGACTGGAGACGATCGAGGAAGGCGGCCGAGCGTCGCTACCCGTTCATGATGGTGTTCGCGCCGCAGTGGTTCACGAAGATGAGCTACGACATGTACCGGCGCGTCGCGGAGGAGGCCGGCTACGAGGCGTCGCCCAAGCAACTCGCCGCAGCGATACCGACCTACGTGGCCGAGACCGAGGAGCAGGCGCACCGCGAGGCCAAGCCGCACATCATGTGGCTGTTCCAGAACGGGCTGAAGATCCCGCCCTACCACTGGTTCCCGCCCGGCTATACGAGCAAGAAGTCGTTCGCGGGCATGCTCGGTGCGAAGCTGAAGCACAACCTGAAGGAACACTGGGAGCTGTCGTACGAGGAACTACTGGAGGAGCGCTACATCATCGTCGGCTCGCCCGAGACCGTGATCGAGCGGCTGACCGAGTTCACCGACGACCTCGGGGCCGGCATCGTGCTCGGCGCGGGCGGCCACATGGGCTCGATGCCGCACTGGCAGGTCATGAAGAACACGTATCTGATGGCGCAGGACGTGATTCCCCACTTCCGCGAGCCCGACGGCAAGCCGAGCTGGATGCGCGATCAGGCGCTCGGTCCCGCGACGCTGACAGAGCACGCCGCCACCGTGGGTGAGCCCGAGGCGCGCCCGGTGGTGCGCCTCAACGGCAGCCTGGTCGAAACCCGACGGGCCCATGTCGAGCAGCCGGCGGAGACCTGATCAACGACGCAGGTTCGACCCGGCAGTTCATACTTTCCCGGTGGCCAAGCGCCCGCCCCTGCTGGTCGTAGACGCGCCCTCGCTGCTGTTCCGGGCCTACTACGCCCTGCCCGGCAGCATCAAGGATGACCAGGGGCGCCCGGTCAACGCGCTGCTGGGCAGCGTCAACATCATGCTCAACGAGATCGCGACGCATGGGCCGCGCGCGGTCGTGATGGCGTTCGGGCAGGACGCCGCCGACTACCGCGTTGAGCTGTTTCCGCCCTATCACGCCGACCGCCGCGAGCTGGAGGCCGACGAGGACATCGACCGCCAGTTCGACGCCGCGCCAGATCTCTATGCGGCCTTCGGCTGGGAGTCCGTCAGCTTTCCCGGACTCGAGGCGGACGACGTCCTGGGCTCGTACGCGCTGGCCGAGCGGGACGCCGGCGGGCGCACCCTGATCCTGACGGGGGATCGCGACATGTTCCAGTGCGTCGCGCCGGACTGCACCGTCCTGTACCTGACGACCGGGAGCCGGGGCGCGGTGCCCGTGGACGAGCGTGAGGTGCAGCGCCGCTACGGCGTGGCGCCTGTCCTCGTGCCCGACTTCATCGCCCTGCGCGGCGACCCCTCGGACGGCATCCCCGGCGCCCCCGGGATCGGAGAGAAGACCGCCGCCGACCTGCTGCAACGCCACGGCTCGCTCGAGGGGGCAATCGCGAAGCCGACGGCCGAGCGCCCGCGGGTGGCGGCCGCCCTGCGCGACGGGGCGGATCAGCTGCGCGCCTTCAGGGAGATCGCGACGCTGCGCCGGGTCGACGTCGATCCACCCGCGGACCGCCCCACCGATCTCGCCGCGGGCGCGGAGGCAGCGCGCGCGCTGGGCATGAAGCGGCTCGCCGAGCGACTCGCCGGTGGTCGGGCGGGCACGGGCGGTTCGTGAATGACCGACCCGGGTACCTCTACTCGGATGAGACACGAGATCCAGCCCGATCCCGCCCCGCCCGCCGTACCGGGCCCTGCGCGGATCCCGGAGCCCACGCCCCCGCCGGTCCCCGAGCCGACCCCGCCTCCGATCCCGGAGCCCACGCCCCCGCCGATCCCCGAGCCAACCCCGCCCGCCCCTCAGCCACCGCCCTCGATCGCGTCCTACCAGGGTTTCGCAGGCCGTTTCGCCGAACGCTCCTAGCGGGCGATCGTGTCGTGGCTCTGCCAGAAGAGGACCGGCCCGCCGCCGAAGCGGCCCTGCTCGCGCAGGGCCAGCAGCCCCGCCATCGCCTTCGCCGTGTAGACGGGGTCGAGCGCCAGGCCCTCCTGCGCCGCGGCAGCCGCGCGGGCCCGCTCGGCCTCGGGCGTGGGGTGGCCGTAGCCCGCGCCCAGCCAGGCGGTCTCGGCATCGAGGTCGCCAGGGCCGAGCGCGATGGCGGGCAGGCGCGCCCCGCGGCCGCGCAGCAACTCCAGCGTGCGGCTCGCCAGCCTCGCCACCACGGGCGCGCTCACGGGCGTCCTGTCGTTGACCACGATTCCCACCACCCGAGTGCGCAGGCCCGCGAGGCGCAGGCCGGCGGCAAGGCCGGCCGCGGTACCGCCCGATCCGAGCGCGACGACCACGTGCGAGGGCTCGGGCAGCACACCCTCCCCCACCTGCTCGGCCAATTCGAGGGCCGCCTCGACGAAGCCGGCACAACCGACCGGCGTCGAGCCGCCCACGGTCAGGAAGTACGGGAGCCGTGCCCGGCGCAGGTCGGCGTGGCGCATCATGATCCACGGCGCGGCCGCGTAGGTGCGCAACCGACCGTGGGTCCGGTACAGGCGCGCGCCGCAGCGCTCGAGCCGGGCCAGCTGACGTGTCACGTGGTCGTCGACCGGCTGGTCCACGAGGGCGACCGCGCAGCTCATCCCCCGCTCCCGCGCGTACAGCGCGGTGGCAAGCCCATGGTTGGTGCCCAGCGCTCCCACCGTCACGATCGCGCGCCGGCCGCGCGCGGCGACGTCGGGCAGTATCCACTCGAGCTTGCGGACCTTGTTGCCACCGTAGACGGTGCCGTACGCGCCGTCGTCCTTCACCCACACCTCACAGCCCCGCGGGGCCGGCAGCGCGGTCAGCCGCCGCACCGGGCTGGGGCCGTCGCCGAGCGGCCAGTGGGGAAGCGTGGCGCGCAGCTGCGGCCACCGCTGGTGGACGCGCGGCGTCAAAACTCGTCGACGCCCATCGCCCCGAGCGCTTCCGCGCGCGTGGCGTAGGACGCGGCGCGCTGCAGGCGATCGCCCTCGAACTCGTACACCCAGTGAATCTGGAACTCGGAGATGCGCCCCGGGCCGCGCAGCCGGAAGCTGCCGGACGCAAGTACGAAGTCGCCGTGCGCGTGGTACGAGTAGGGCACGACCTCGAGCAACTCGCGCTCGCCCTGGAACTCCGAGAAGAACTTGAGCACCTCTTCGCTCGTGAGAACCTGGCCACCGGCCGCGTGCGGGCGCCACTCGACCCCCGGAGTCTTCCCGAGCCCGGCCTCGATGCCTCCTTCGCGGATCGCCTCCCAGATGCTGCGGACGAAGCGGATGTGACTCTCTTCGGACATGTTCACCCTGGGACCAGCGCTCGCGCCGGAAGCCCGGAACGAATTGCCTGCCAGCGGGTTCGATTCTATATCCGGGCGGACGCAGCGCCTTGTGCGGTGCCGTGCCCCGGAACCATCTACTGTTGCCACGATGCGTCACTTCGACTTCAGGCGCTATGCGCCGCTGCTCCTGATCGCCCTCCTGGTGATCACGCCGCTCGCGATCTGGGCGGCAACCTCCGGAGGCAGCGGGAACAACGGCAAGAAGTTCTACGTGGAGCGCTCGGTGGGTCTCACCGGGGAGCCCGAGATCCTGGTCACGATCGATGATCCCGAGGTGCGCGTGACGACCAACGGCACGACGGTCGAGGTGGAATGCACCGATGTGGAAGGCAACCCGATCGTGAAGGGAACCCAGGCCTGGCCGTTCCCGCTGGAGGCGGGCTTCCCCCCGCACGCGCACGTGGCGGCGACGCCCCAGGAGGTCGAGCAGGCCCGCCGCTGCCGCGTGATCGGAACGAACAAGAAGCTCGAGGCCGAAGTGCAGTGAGACGGGCCGCGCTACTGCTGGCGGCCGCGCTGGTGCCCGCCGCGACAGCGTCCGCTCACGTCGAGGTGAAGCCCGCGCGCGCGCCCGCAGGCGATGCGGCGCGGCTCACGTTCGAGGTGCCAAACGAGCGCACAGACGCCGCCACGCGCCGGATCGTGTTGCAGATGCCGCGCGGAGTCACCGCGGTCGAAGGACTCGCGCTCGGTAGGTGGCGCTTGACGACGCGCACCCAGGGCGGGAGCGTGCGGCGCGCGACCCTCACCGCCCCCCGCGGGCGCGAGTTGACTGGCGAGCAGCGCGGCCGCTTTCGCATGAGGGTCGGCCTGCCTGGGCGGGCGGGCACCACGATCACCTTCAAGGTCCTGCAGGTCTACGACAGCGGCGAGATCGTGCGCTGGCTGGGCCCGCCCGGGACGAGCGAGCCCGCGCCCACGCTGCGGCTCACGGCTGCCGCCCGTGAACCGGTTCCCGAGGCGGTTCAGGCGACGCCGGACGTGGAACAGGACGAGCCCGCCCCCGCGCAGGACTCCTCCGCAGGGGAGCAGGGAGACGACGGTGGCCCGCCGATCTGGGCGGGGATCGGCCTGATCGTGCTGGCCGCGGTCGCCGGCAGTGCGCTGGCGCGGCGGCGAAACCGGCGGCGCATCGAGCGCTACGAACAAAACCAATAGGCGACGTCCGCCGCGGTCGGCGCCCGGCGGTCGCCTCATGATCCCAACGCGCGAGGGGCAACGTAACCTGAGCGGCATGGCAGCCGAATACTTCACCGATGCCTCGCTGATCCGGCGGGTCCACCGCGAGCGCGCAATCGCGCTGGCCGGCCCGCGCGCGCTGCTGATGCAGGCGGCGCACCCGCTGGCGGTGGCGGGACTGCTTGCGCACACCTCCGCTCTGGAGGAGCCGTACGAGCGGTTGATGCGCACGGCCCAGGTGATGAGCACGATCACCTTCGGGCCCCGCGTGGAGGCCGACCGGGTTGCGCGGCGCGTGCGCGCGATGCACCGCCGGGTGAGCGGGACGCTCCCGCAGCCGGCGGGGCGCTTCCCGGCGGGCACGCCCTATCGCGCGGATGATCCGGCCCTGCTGCTGTGGGTGCTCTACACGTTGGTGGACAGCGCGATCGTGGTGTACCGCAAATACGTGGGCGCGCTGGGCGAAGGTGACCAGGCTGCGCTGTGGGCCGACTACCGGGTGGTGGGACGGCTGTTCGGCCTGCGGAAAGCCGACCTCCCCGGCGACCTCCAGGGGTTGCGCGCCTATGGCGAGGAGATGCTCGCCGGCGACACCCTGCTCGTGTCCGACTGGGCGCGCACGCGCGCACGCGCGATCGTGCTGGAGCCCCCGGTGCCGCTTGCGGCCCGCCCGCTGGTCGAGGCGGTCAACTTCACGACGATCGCGCTGCTGCCGGAGCGCATCCGCCGCGAGTACGGGTTCCTTCCGCTGCCCCCGGCGTGGATGCGACGCGCCCTGGTGTCGGGCGGCGCCGAGTACGTGAAGCGCGCGGTGCTCCCATTTCTCCCGCCGCGGCTGCGCTACGTGCCGGCCGCGAGAGCCGCGTAGGCGAGGCGGCGGTGCGCGTCCACGTGCTCGAGCGCACGCAGCGGGTGCCGCTCGACCTGGAACAGACATTCCGGTTCTACAGCGACTTGGGCAACCTGGAGCGCATCACCCCTCCCTGGCTGAACTTCCAGATCCTCGATCCGCAGCCTGACCGGCTGGCTTCGGGGGCGCACATCCATTACTCGCTCGTGCTGCACCGCTTCCCGATCCGGTGGACCACGCAGATCGGCGAGTGGGCGCCCCCCCACCGGTTCACCGACTTCCAGGAGCGTGGCCCCTACCGGCTGTGGCACCACACGCACACGTTCGAGCCGTCCGGCGAAGGCACCCTGATGACCGACACCGTGCGATACGCGATTCCGTACGGCCCGCTGGGCGCGATCGCACACGTCGCCTTCGTGCGACGCGACCTGCGCCGCATCTTCGACTACCGCCGCGACGCGGTCTCTGCACTGCTCGTCTAGGGCCGCGCGGGCGAGCGCGCTCTCGCCCGCAGCCCCGCGTCGGAGGTCTCCGAGTAGGCGAGCATGCGGTTGGTCAGCGAGATGAGCGTGCGGATGTCCTCCGAGCCCGGCGCCAGCGATCGGCGCAGCCGCGCAGGTGCGGCGGACACCAGCTCGGGCGCAGACCGAGACGCCAGCTCGAGCGCAACCGCCGACGCGTCTCGCACGACGTCCGCCTCGACGGTCCACAGGGCCTCGAAGCGCCGCTCCATGTCAGGCAGGTTCTCCTGGCCCGGCAGTTCCCATCCCGCGAGGCAGGCGGCGTAGCGCTCGCCGTCACACACGATCGTCCACTCCCGGGAGGCCGCGTCCGTGCGCTCGAGGGGAAGCTCGGCCGGCGCCCCGCGCGGCTTGCGCTTGCGCTCGAAGTCCGCGAACACGATCGCGACTTCCGCGGTGCGCGCGAGGTCGCGCCAGCGCACCTCGGACCGCCGGTAGAAACGCTCCCGCTGAAACGCGGCAAACAGCGCCGCCGGCTCGCCCCGGGCACAGAACTCGTCTTCGATCGCGTGGCTGATGTAGAGCATCGTGCGCTTGGTCAGCAGCGCCGGGACCAGGTCCGCGCGCCGCCGCCGCAGCCCCGCGAACACCGTGGCCGGCAACTCCGCGGTGCCGCGCGCCTTCTCGATCGCCGCGGGCAGGGAGAGCCCGGACTCGCGGTGGCGCACCACCTGCAGCAGCCGGCGCACGTCCGCCTCGTGGTAGCGACGGCGCCCGTTCGCGCTGCGCGCCGGCCGCGGGAAGCCGAAGCGCGACTCCCACATGCGCAGCACGGGCACCGCGATCCGGGTGCGCTCGGAGACCTCGCCGATGCTGTAGCCGGGCTCGTCCATGGGATCAGGCCGGCACGCTAGATGGTTGATTCCGAATCCGCGTGCCCACGGGGGGGTGCGGGAAGCGCGGCGGGCGCAGCCTCATCATGTGGCGCTCAACGCCGCGCGGGTCTTTCGCATGCCGAGCCGCACGCGGCCCTTGACCGTGCCCAGCGGCGTGCGCGTCGCGCGCGCGATCTCGTGGTGAGCGAGCCCTGAGCCGGTCAACAGCAGCGCCTCTCGCTGCGGGCCAGGAATCTCCTGGAGCGCCCGCAGCACCTGGCGGGAGCGCTCACGGCGCAGGGCCCCGTCGGCCGCGCTTTCGTGCATGCGCGTCGCATCGGTCTCGACGGCGGAGCGGTCCACCGCGCGCGCCAGCGCGCGTCC
Source organism: uncultured Solirubrobacterales bacterium (assembly GCA_963816975.1). GTDB lineage: Bacteria > Actinomycetota > Thermoleophilia > Solirubrobacterales > JBBDJG01 > DASRIA01. The sequence goes on from CAWFMD010000006.1 coordinate 272,330, forward strand.
GGAGCGCCAGCGGTCGATCGCGCGGGCCCGGGCGACCATCGAGACGTACGAGCGCAGCGAGCCGCGGCCCGGGTCGTACGCGTCGGGGCGCTCCCACAGGTCCATGAATAGATCCTGCACGACGTCCTCCGCCGCGGCGTGGTCGCCGAGCACCCGCACGGCGGCTCTCCGCGCGCCGGGTGCGAGGTCGCGGTAAGCGAGGTCGAACTGGTCTGGGTCTCTCAAGTCGGTCATCGGCCGCTCCTGTCCTGTCTCTTTGCAGGGTCAACAGTCTATTCAGCTTTTCTAAACAGACTGTAGAGTAGCAGGCCGGCGCGGCTTGCGAACCAGCCAGGGCTTCGCGGCCCGCCGCTAGGCTTCCGCGACCTTGCGCCCGCGCCGCCTCGCCCTCGTGCCACTGGTCGCCCTGGCGGCCATCCTGGCCGCGCCCGGACCGGGAGCCGGAGCCCCGGCCGCAGAGTCCAACCCGTGCACCGGCCCCCACGCCGGCCGGCTCCGCTGCCCCGACATCCAGATGGGCACCCCGGCCAACCTCGCGCTCGACCACTACGAAGGCCGCACCGTGCTGCGCGCCGCCAACAACCTGAAGAGCCGCGGCAAGGGGCCGATCATGCTGCGCGGCACGCGCAGCGGAGCGCGCACGATGAACGCCCGCCAGCACATCTACCGGTGGGACGGCTCACGCCTCGTCGCGCGCACCGGCGCACGGCTCTACTTCAAGCACGTCGAGGGCCAGGGCCACTATTGGAAGTGGGCCGACGCGGCCCGGTTCGAGCTGTGGTCGTTGCACGCCGACGGCCGCCGCGACCGGCTGGTCCGGACGGGCCCCAAGGTGCACTACTGCCTGCGTGACCTGCGTCGCACGAGTCCCTCGAAGCGTTCACCGCGCCGACGGGTGTTCCCGGGCTGCAGCAAGGACCGCGGGAAGCGCAAGGTCACGCTCGGCACCTCGGTGGGCTGGTCCGACATGTACCCCTCGCAGTACTACCAGCAGTGGATCGACGTGACCGGGCTGCGCGGCTGCTTCGCATACGTGCACCGGGCCGACCCCAGGAACCACGTCTGGGAGACCCACGAGGGCAACAACGACGCACAGCGCATCGTGCGCCTACCGTGGCGCGGAAACGCGCGCGGCTGCCCCGGTCGCGGGGGCGGGGGCGGCGACCGCCCCGGGGCACCCGCCGGCGGCGGGTACTCGGGGCTCTAGGTCATCCGGGGTCAGGCCCAGCCCGGCGACACATCCAGGCGTCCTGCGTGGGGAGCGGCAGGAACAGGCTGAGCGGCTCGTGGTGCAGGACCTCGAACGCTCCGCCGAGCGCGAGCGCCGCCCGGGTGTGCTCGGCGCTCGCCACGGCGATGCCGTACTGCTCGTCGTGCAGGTACGACTGGAAGGCGACCCCGCGCTCGTCGCGCTCGTGCAACAACCGCTTCGGGTCCGGCAGGTTCATGGTCCCGAGATAGGGCAGGCGCGGGCGGTCGAACGTGGTTACGACGAGCACGCCGCCCGGGCGCAGCACGCCCGCGAACAACTCGAGAAAGGCATTCCAGCGCGCGGGATCGACGTGCGTGAAAAGCGAGCCGACCCAGATCAGGTCCACCCGCTCCGCGATGCGCACGCGCGCAGGGTCGGCGTCGGCGTACACCGGCACCGCGCCGAAGGTCTGGGCGCAGAAGTCAACTCCGTCGCGATCGATGTCACATGCGATCAGGGTGGCGCCGGGGAAGGCCGCCCGCAGCACCCGCGTCACCCGGCCGTGCCCGCACGGCAGGTCGAGGATCCCATCGGGGTCCTGCTGCATGCCGGCCTGCGCCATCGCCGTGCGGATCAGGTTGAGGGCGGAGATGCCCGCCAGCAGGTACGGCCCGCGCAGCCTGCCGTACATCCTGTCCCGCGGCGCGATGGTCATGTCGACCTGGGCGGCGGCCGAGCCAAGCACCGCGACCAGCTGGCGCGCGGCCGCCACGTCTCCCGGACCGACGGCGCCCACGTACAACCCATCCTCGACGACCGGGATCGCGATGCCGGAGTGGTTCGGGCCGACAGCCTGGTCGATGTCGTCGTCAGGATGCGCAGCGCCGTCCCAGCCGACGATCTCGCCGACGGCCGCGCCCTCCAGGTCGACGTCCTGTGCGATCGCGCGCACCACATCCCATGCGGTCAGCACTCCCACGCACCGGCCGCCCGCGTCGATCACCGGTACCGACCCCATCCCGCCCTGATGCATCCGCAGGCAGGCGGCGTGCAGCGTGTCCTCGGCGTCGGCGGTCGGGGCATCCGGGCTCATCACGTCGCGCACGGTGATCGTCGGGTCGGGCATGAGGACAGGCTATCCGCGCGCGGACCGCGCGCACCGGGGCGCGCCGCCGATGCATTAGCATCGCGCCGCGGTGGAGGTGGCTACACGGCAGGCTGAGTGGGAGAGCGCGGCGGGCCGCGGGCCGCGCGCGTGCGTGATCGGCGCCGGCTCGTCGGGCATCGCGGCGTGCCAGGTGCTGCATGCCCGCGGCATTGCGTTCGACTGCTTCGAGCAGGGCTCGCAGGTCGGCGGCAACTGGCGCTACATGAACGACAACCGCATGTCGTCCGCCTACCGGTCGCTGCACATCAACACGTCGCGCGGCCTGATGGCTTACGCGACCTATCCGATGCCGAACCATTACCCGGACTACCCGAACCACGAGCAGATCGCCGCCTACTTCGACTCGTACGTCGACCACTTCGGCTTCCGCGACCGCATCCGGTTCCAGACGGAGGTGACGCTGGTCGAGCCGGCGGACGAAGGCGGATGGTGCGTCTCACTCCGGGACGGCACCACGACTCGCTACGACGCGGTGCTGGTCGCGAACGGCCACCACTGGGACCCGCGCTGGCCCGATCCGCCCTTCCCCGGCGAGTTTGCCGGCCGGATGCTGCACGCACACGACTACAAGACTCCCGACGGCATGGAGGGGCAGAACGTGCTGGTGCTCGGCATCGGCAACTCGGCGACCGACATCGCGGTCGAGACGTCGCGTGTCGCGCACATGACCTTTCTCGCGATGCGCCGCGGCGCGTACGTGATCCCGAAGTACTTGAAGGGCCGCCCCACCGACGAGCTTGGCACCGAGCTGACCAGCCGGCTCCCGCTTGCGATCCAGCGCCACTTCTATGCGCGCGCCCTGAAGACGGCGCAGGGCGAGATGCAGGCATACGGCCTGCCCGCTCCCGACCACAAGCTGCTCGAAGCGCATCCGACGATCTCATCGGACCTGTGCGCGCGCATCGGCCACGGCCGCGTGACCGTGAAGCCGAACATCGAGCGGCTCGAGGGTGATCGAGTCCGCTTCGCGGACGGCAGCACGGAGCCGATCGATACGATCGTGTTCTGCACCGGGTACAAGATCTCGTTCCCCTTCTTCCCCGCTCACATGATCAGCGCGCCGGACAACCGCATACCGCTGTATCGGCGGGTGGTCGACCCGGAGCACCCCGGCCTGTACTTCATCGGCCTGATCCAGCCCCTGGGCGCGATCATGCCGATCGCGGAGTTGCAGTCGGAGTGGGTGGCCGACATTCTCGAGCGAAAGGTGCAGCTCCCCTCGCGCGCAGTGATGCGCGACGTGATCCGGCGTGAGGACGAGCGCATGGCCAAGCGCTACGTGCGCTCTGCGCGGCACACGATCCAGGTGGACTTCTATCCGTACATGCGCACGTTGCGGCGCGAGCGCCGGCGCGTGCGCCGCGGCGGGTTCAGCGGCCTGCTGGCGCGGCGCTCCCACGAGCTGCGCCTCGGATCCCCGGCCGGCTGAGCTGGGCACCGTGAAGCTCGAGCTCGACCACGTGGCTGTCGCCGTGCACGCCATCAAGCCCGCCCTGGCGCTCTACCGGGACGGGCTCGGCGGGGAGTACCTGATGGGCGGCGACGTCGAGGACACCTGGCGCTGGGTGCAGCTGCGCTTCCCGGGGGGCGGGAAGGTGGAGCTGCTCGAGCCGCTCGGCGACGGATTTCTCTCGCGGTTCCTCGAGAAGCGCGGCGAGGGCCTGCACCACGTCACCTTCAAGACCGACGACATCCACGCCGCGATCGCGCACCTCGAGGGACTCGGGATGGCGCTGGTCGACAAGCAGCTCGACGACCCGCACTGGAAGGAGGCGTTCCTGCGTCCGTCCCGATCGCATGGGACGCTGATCCAGATCGCGCAATCCTCCGCCCCCGACGACGTGGCCAAGCACCGCCTGCGCCCCGGCAACCTGGAGGAGCTGCTGTCCTGACCGCGCTCCCCGACGCCGGCCTCTACCGGCGCGCGACAGCCGCCGCGCTGGTGACCGCGCCGGCGCTCCTGCTGGCCGACAATCTGCTCCACCCGCAGGAATATGGGCGCGATCACGAGGCGCAGCAGCTACTCGAGATCGCGCAGCACTACGAGCGCTGGCAGATCGCGCACGCACTCGGGTTTCTCGCGATCCTGATCTTCGCGGCCGCCGTCCTCGGCCTCGCATTCCTCGTGCGCCGCCGCCAGCCGCGCCTCGGCCTGATCGGCGGGGCGGTGGGCCTCGTCGGCCTGATGTCCTTCGCTGCGGTGATCGCGCTCGACGGTTTCACCTGGGGGGTGCTCGGCGACGTCTCGATTCGCCGCGGGGTCGCGCCCTCGACGACCGAGATCGCGCTGCGCGAGGTGCAGCAGTCGGACTGGTCCCTGATCTACTACGTGCCCGCGCTGTTCTTCGTCGCCGGGTTCGGCGCGCTCGCGATCGGCGCGGCGCGCCAGCGCGCGGTGCCGGCTTGGGCGGGAGCGCTGCTCGCGCTCGGCGGGCTGATGGCCGCGACCGAGACCATCGTGATCGACAACGCGTACTTCATCGCCGCGTCCGCGGTGCTGCTCGCCGGCGGCGCCGCGGTGGCCGCCGCGCTCGCCCGCATGAGCGACGCGGACTTCGCCCGCGGGGGCCCGGGCGCCGCTTCGGGATAAGGCTCGCCGGTCGGGCGGCCCGGTCGGGCGGGTGCGACACTTTGTGGGTGCTATAGCCACCCCAAGCCGCGCACCCGCGGTTTCGGAACGGCCCCGGCGCCGCTTCGGGATAAGGCTCGCCGGTCCGCCGGCCCGTTGGTACGGTGGATCTAGCTGGATTCGCGGGCTGTCGCAGGCGTCCGCAGAAAGCCTTGGCCAGGGAGGGCCTTGCCCCGGGGGAAGATCACGACGATCGCTCGTCTATGCGCCGTGATGGCGCTGACCTGCCTGTGCGCGCTGTCGGCTCCGCCGGCCGGCGCGGTGACGCTGCCGCCGGGCTTCCAGCAGACGAAGGCGATCGGCGGCCTGGAGCGCCCGATGGATGTGGAGATCGCACCCAACGGCCGCGTGTTCGTGGCCGAGAAGAGCGGGATCGTGAAGACCTACACGAGCCTGGCCGACTCTTCCGCGACCGTGTTCGCCGACCTCCGTACACAGGTGCACAACTACTCGAATCGCGGTCTGCTCGGGCTCGCGGTGGACCCGGCATTCCCGGCGAGCCCATACGTCTACGTCTACTACACGCTCGATGCGCCGATCGGCGGCACTCCCCCGGTGTTCGGAACGGCGGGGCAGACGCAGGATCCCTGCCCCGGGAACCTCGACTACGTCAACTGCGTGGTGTCGGCGCGCGTCTCCCGCCTGAGGTTCGCGAACGAGCTGCAGGACGGCCCGGAGCAGGTGCTGATCAACGACTGGTGTCAGCAGTTCGCCTACCACGCGGGCGGCGGGCTCGAGTTCGGCGCCGACGGCTTCTTGTACGTCTCGAGCGGGGAGGGCGCGCGCTGGGGAACCTGGGACTACGGGCAGCTCGGCAACCCGACCAATGCCTGCGGGGATCCGCCGGGGGCCGTCGGCGACCCGATGACCGCGCCGGGCGCCGAGGGCGGGCGGCTGCGCGCCCAGGACCTGCGCAGCGGCGGCGACCCGCTGGGACTCGGCGGCTCGCTGATCCGCGTCGACCCGGCGACCGGCGCGGGCGCGCCCGGGAACCCGCGCGCGACCAGCGCCGACCCCAACGAGCGCCGCATGCTGGCCTACGGCCTGCGCAACTCCGCGCGGCTCGCGATCCGCTCCGGCACCAACGACGTCTGGCTGGGCGACTGGGGCGGCGGCTACTGGGAGGAGATCAACCGCGTGCCGCAGCCGACCGATCCGATCCGCAACTTCGGTTGGCCGTGCTACGAGGGCGGGCTCGGTTTCGACGGCGTGCCCTACGCACGCGTGCGGCCGCGCAGCGACGACCAGGACCTCGCGATCTGCGAGGCCCTCTACGCCGAAGGCAGCGCGACCGCCGCGCCGTATTGGGCCTACGACCACGAACTCCCGATGGTCCCCGGGGAAGACTGCGCGATCGACGAGCAGGCGGGCGAGCCGGGCGGCAAGATCTGGGGGATCTCGTTCTATCCGGCGAGCGGCGCCTTCCCCGCCGCGTATCGCGGCGCGCTGTTCTTCGGGGACGAGCTGCGGGAGTGCATCTGGGCGATGCTGCCCGGCGCCGACGGGCTGCCGCAGGCCGGGCGGGTCGTGCCGTTCGCCCAGGCGGCGGCGAGCCCGCTTGACATCGAGGTCGCGCCCGGCGGCGACCTGCTGTGGGTCGACGACGACGCCTCCAACGTGAAGCGCATTCACTGGACCGGCAACGCCTCGAACCAGGCGCCGACCGCGCGCGCCGGCGCGGATGCTGTCAGCGGCAACCGCCCGCTGACCGTCACGTTCGACGCCGCCGGGTCGAGCGACCCCGATCCGGGCGACCTGCTGATCAGCGAATGGGACCTGGACGGGGACGGCGACTTCGACGACTCGACCGCGCGCCGGCCGCAGCGCACATATCTGCACGGCGGCACCTACGCCGTGTCGCTGCGAGTCACCGACACGTCCGGAGCGGTCGACACCGACTCGCTCACGGTCACGGTCACGAGCACGCCGGTGGCGTCGATCGCCAGCCCGCTTCCGGGACCGCGGTGGACGGTCGGCGACACGATCGGGTTCTCCGGGTCGGCCACCGACGAGGAGGACGGCGCGCTGCCCGCGGCCGCGCTGGACTGGAGCGCAGTGGCGATCCACTGCGCGGCCGGGGGAGCGTGCGAAGAGCAGGCGATCGGCGCCTGGCCCGGTACGGCGTCCGGGTCGTTCGCCGCTCCGGACCTCCCCTATCCCGCCCACCTCGTGATCCGCCTGACCGCCGCGGACTCCGACGGGGAGACGCACACCGACTCCGTACGCCTCGACGCCCAGCCGGCGAACCTCGCGCTCACGTCGAATCCGGCCGGCGCCACGGTGCTCGTGAACGGGACGCCCGTCACGACTCCCGCCACCGAGCAGGTGATCGCCAACTCGCACAGCGACCTCTCGGTGCCGTCGCCGCAGACTTTCGGAAACGTGACGCACCGGTTCTCCTCGTGGTCCGACGGGCAGGCGCGCGCGCACTCCGTGCTGGTGCCGGCCGCCGGTGCCGCCCACGAGGCACGGCTCGCGGCCCTCACACCGGGCGCCCACACGCTCACGTTCGCGGCCGCGGCCGACGCCCGCGTCGAGCAACCGAACCCGGGCGTCAACTTCGGCACCTCCAACTCGTTGCGCATGGACCGCGCCACGGGCGGTGCGGGTGACGTGGAGAGCTATCTGCGCTTTGCCGTCGAAGGGCTCGCGGGGCGCGTCACGAGCGCCAGGCTGCGGCTGCGGTCGACCGCCAACACGATCCACGGCGTGGACGTCTTCGGCGCCGCCGACGAGTGGGCCGAGACGGAGATCACCTGGGACTCGCGACCGGCGTTCGCGCCGGGCGCCGTCGCCCGCGTCGACGGAATCGCGACACAGCAGTGGGTCGAATGGGACGTCACTGCGCTGGTCACCGGCGACGGCCCGGTGAGCATGCGCCTCGCGAGCACGGGTGACGACGGCGTCACCTTCCACTCGCGCGAAGCCGCGAACCAGACCCTGCGCCCCGAGCTGGTCGTGACGCTCGCCAACGACGCCTACGTGCGGCCGCGGGGCGCGACCATTGCGCGATTCTCGCTGGTCCCGGCCTACCGGGAGTGCACGAGCGCGAACCGCCTGCACGGCCCGCCCCTCGCGTACCCGGCGTGCCGCCCGCCCGGGCAGCTTTCGAGCGAGCTCACCGTCGGCACCCCGGACGCCAACGACCAAGGCGCCGGCTCGTCCGGGCTTGCGACGTTCCAGGTGCTGACCGGGACACCGTCCACCCCGGCCGATGAGGCGGACGTGCGCGTGCAGGTGACGATCACGGACGTGCGCCGCCGCGCCGACCTGTCCGACTACAGCGGTGCCCTGCAGGCACGCACGACGCTGCGCGTCACGGACCGGGCGGAGGGCACATCGACGGTCACGGACATCACGCTGCCGATCGACGTTCCCTGTACGGCCACCGCCGCGGACGTGGGCGCGACCTGCTCGGTGGCCACCACGCTCGATGCGCTGTACCCGGGTACGGTCGACGAGGGCGCCCGCGCGGTCTGGCAGCTCGGCGGCGTCGAGCTGTTGGACGGCAACTCCGACGTGTTCGCGCGGCCCGGCCTCTTCATCCCCTAAACCCGCGTCCCACCCAACGTTCGTGCGGTTACCCCCGATTATCGAGGGCATTTGCACGAACGATTGCGGGAGCCGCCGCGGATGCTAGCCTCGCCCGGCTGGGTTCGCCACTACTGGCCGGGTCACGGAGGGCGCCGGCCGGAGGATCGTCGTTGCATCGCAAACTTCCCACCGCTGCCGCGGCCGCTTCGCCCGTCCGCGCTGCCGCGGCCGAATCGCTACGCCGCTCACTCGCATACCGGGTCGCGCTGCTCGCGGCCGGTGCCGTCGCGCTGGTGGCCTGGCCCGTGCGGGCCGCGGCCCTGACGCTGCCGCCAGGGTTCGAGCGCACCACGGCGATCGCCGGGCTCACCGATCCGATGGACGCGGAGATTGCGCCGAACGGACGCGTGTTCATCGCGGAGAAGGGCGGCACGATCCAGACGTTCGACGACCTCGCGGACCCGACGCCGACGATGTTCGCCGACCTCCGCACGGAGGTCCACAACTTCTCCAGCCGGGGGTTGCTCGGCCTGGCCGTCGACCCAGCGTTTCCCGCCGACCCATACGTCTACGTCTACTACACGCTCGATGCGCCCGTCGGCGGCACGCCTCCGACCTTCGGCGCTCCCGGCCAGAGGGTCGACCAGTGCCCCGGCGACACCGACGAGCTGAACTGCGTCGTGTCCCAGCGCGTCTCGCGCCTGCGCGTCGCCGGCGAGCACCAGGACGGACCGGAGCAGGTGCTCCTCAACGACTGGTGCCAGCAGTTCCAGTTCCACCCCGGCGGCGGCATCGAGTTCGGCGCGGACGGCTACCTGTACGTGTCGGGCGGCGACGGCGCGCGCTGGGAGATCTTCGACTACGGGCAACTCGGGAACCCGATCAACCCCTGTGGCGATCCTCCGAGTCCCGTGGGCGGGCCGATGTCGCCCCCCACCGCCGAGGGGGGCCGCCTGCGCGCGCAGGACCTGCGCACGAACGGCGATCCACTCGGCCTGAACGGCTCGCTGATCCGCATCGACCCGGACACCGGCGAGGGCGCGCCGGGCAACCCGATGTTCGCCAGCCCCGAGCCCAATGCGCGCCGCATGCTGGCCCACGGCTTCCGCAACCCGGTGCGGCTCGCGATCCGCCCCGGCACGAACGACGTGTGGGTGGCGGACCGCGGCGGCGGTTACTGGGAGGAGCTCGACCGAGTCCCGGACCCGACCGACCCGGTGCGCAACTTCGGGTGGCCCTGCTACGAGGGTGGACTCGACGCCAACGGCGCCCCCTACGCGCGGATCCGCCCCCGCAGCGATGACCAGGACCTGGACATCTGCGAGCACCTGTACGCCCTCGGTAGCGCGACGTCGGCTCCGTACTGGGGTTACGACCATGAGCTTCCGGTGGTCCCCGGCGAGCGCTGCGAGACAGACGCGGGCAGCGGGGAGCCGATCGGCAACCAGATCGGGGGAGTGAACTTCTATCCCGCGGTCGGATCGTTTCCCGCGGCCTACCGGAACGCGCTGTTCTTCGCCGATCGCCTGCGCAACTGCATGTGGGTGATGCTCCCCGGGCCCGATGGGGTGCCCAAGCGCGGCCGCGTGATCCCGTTCGGGCAGCAGCTCGAGCGCGCGATCGACATCGAGGTCGCGCCGGGCGGCGACCTGCTGTATGTGGATCAGACAGCCGAGGCGCTGCGACGCATCGCGTGGGTGGGCAACTCGTCAAACCAGCCGCCGACGGCCGCAGCGCAGGCCGACGCGCTCACCGGGAACCGGCCGCTGACCGTGACGTTCGACGCGCGCGGGTCGAACGACCCCGACCCGGGCGACCTGCTGATCTACGAGTGGGACCTCGACGGTGACGGTGAGCTCGACGACTCCACCGACGAGGCTCCGACCCACGCGTACCTGCAGGCCGGCAGCTACACCGTCACGCTGCGGGTCACGGACACCTCCGGCGCGGCGTCCACGGACACCCTCACGATCACCGTCGGGAGCGGGCCGCTCGGCTCGATCGACACCCCCACGGCCGCAACGACATGGGCCACGGGCGCCGTGATCGCCTTCTCCGGCTCGGGCACGGACGCCGAGGACGGCCCGCTGCCCGCAACCGCCCTCGACTGGGTCGTCGTACTGGTCCGCTGTGCCGCGCCCGGCGAGTGCCAGGAGACGCAGCTGGCATCGGTCACCGACGCGGCGGGCGGGTCGTTCACCGCACCCGACAGCGCCTATCCGGCGCACATCGACATCCGTCTCACCGTCACCGACTCGGACGCGGAGACGGACACGAAGACCCGCCGCATCGACCCGCACACCGCGAATCTCACGCTGCTCTCGTCCCCCCCGGGGGCCACCGTTTCGATCGACGGCGTGGAGGGCTCGGCACCGCTCACGAAACCGGCGATCGCGGGCTCCACGGTTGCGATCTCAGCGCCCACGCCGCAGGTGTTCGACAACACCACCCAACGGTTCTCCTCCTGGTCGGACGGGCAGAGCCGCACGCACACGATCACCGCGCCGTCCACGAACGCGTCTCTCACCGCCCGTTTCGCTGCGCACGCGCCGGGCAGCTCAACCTTCGCGTTCCCGGCGGAGGCCGACGCCATGGTGCAGCAGGCCAACCCGACGTCCAACTACGGGAACGTCGATCAGCTACGCACCGACATCGGCGCCGACGAGGAGAGCTATCTGCGCTTCATCGTCGCCGGCATATCGGGCAAGGTCACGAACGCCAGGCTGCGGCTGCGGTCGGCCGGCGACACGGTCGACGGCCCGCAGCTGCGCGGCACGAGCAACGCCTGGACGGAGAGCGGCATCACCTGGCAGAACCGGCCGCCTGCGACGACGGGCGTGGTCGCCGACACCGGGGCGATCGCCCAGGGGGAGTGGATCGAATGGGACGTCACGAGCCTGATCGCCGCGGACGGCAGCTACAGCTTCCAGCTCGCCAACACCAGCACCGACGGCGTGGCTTTCCGCTCACGTGAGTTCAGCAACGTGCCGTTGCGGCCCGAGCTCGTGCTTGCGGTGTCCAACGACGCCTACGTCCGCCCGCGCGGCGCCACGCCGCTGCGCGTGCCGCTCGTGCCGGCGTACGCCCCGTGCACGGCGCCGAACCGCTTCCACGGCCCGCCGCTGGAGCACCCCGCCTGCAGCCCGCCCGCGCCCCAGTCCGCAGACGTCACGATCGGTACTCCCGACGCGAACGGCCGGCCCGCGGACTCCAGCGGCTACGTGCTGCTGACAACCGTCGTCGGCAACCCGGCGACGCCGGAGGACGAGGCGGACGTGAGGCTCGCGCTCCAGCTGACGGACGTGCGCCGTGCATCCGGCCTGCTCGACGACTATGGGGGCGAGCTCCAGCTCCGCGCCTCGCTGCGCATCACCGACAAGGAAAGCCCGGTGGCCGGCACGGGCAGCGTCGCGGACCTGGTGCTGCCGGTGACCGTGCCGTGCGCCGCCACCCTCGACCCGCTGAGCGGCGGCCAATGCGGCATCGCCACGACGCTCGATGCGGTCATCCCGGGCGTGGTCGACGAAGGCGCGCGCGCGATCTGGCAGCTGGGCCAGATCGAGGTCCACGACGGCGGCCCCGACGGCGACGCGGAGACTCCCGGCAACGCACCGTTCGCCCGGCAAGGCGTGTTCGTCCCTTAAATCACCCCCTCCCTCTCCCGCCGCGCTGCTGTTAGGGTCTGGCGGCTGGATTCGCCGACCAATGATGTCCCGCGGGGGACATCGTCGCAAGGGGCCATGCGTCACGGACTTCGCACGCACCTTCCAACCGTCGCGTCCCGCGCGCGCGCCGTGCTGCTGGTCGCCGTCGCGCTGACGCTGTGGGGGGCGGGCGCGGCGCAGGGCGCGACACTGCTGCCGGGGTTTCAGCAGTCCACGCGCCTTCAGCGGGCTGACCGAGCCGATGTCGATCGAGTTCGCGCCCAACGGGCGGGTGTTCGTGGCGGAGAAGAGCGGGATCATCAAGACCTACTCGAGCGTTTCCGACACGTCGGCGACGGTCGTCTCGGACCTGCGGACCAAGGTGCACAACTACTGGGACCGCGGCCTGATGACCATTGCCGTCGACCCGAACTACCCGGCCGATCCCTACATCTACGTGTACTACGTGCACGATGCCGCGATCGGCGCCACGGCGCCCCGCTGGGGCACGGCGGGAGCGACGTCCGACGGTTGTCCGACCCCGCCCGGCCCGAACGCCGACGGCTGCGTGGTGAGCGGGCGCATCTCGCGGATCCAGGTGGCGGGCGAGGTGCAGACCGGCCCGGAGCAGGTCCTGATCGAGGACTGGTGCCAGCAGTACCCGAGTCATGCCGGAGGCGGGCTCGAGTTCGGCACCGACGGCCTGCTCTACTACTCCGGGGGCGACGGGTCGAGCTTCACGTTCGCCGACTACGGGCAGGACGGCAACCCCGTCAACCCATGCGGCGACCCGCCCGGCGGCGTGGGCGGCTCGATGACCCCGCCGACCGCCGAGGGCGGGCGCCTGCGCTCGCAGGACATCCGCACTACCTCGGACCCGCTCGGCCTCAGCGGCGCGCTGATCCGCATCGACCCCGCGACCGGCGCCGGAGTCCCGGGGAACCCGCTCTTCTCCAGCACTAACCCGCAGGAACGAAAGTTCCTCGGGTTCGGCCTGCGCAACCCGTTCCGGCTGGCGATCCGCCCGGGGATCGGGGACATCTGGGTGGCCGACGTGGGGGCCGGCCAGTGGGAGGAGATCGACCGCGTGACCGCGCCGTTCGGGGGGAACCCCAATCACGGCTGGCCCTGTTACGAGGGGGGCCTGAACGGGAGCGGCGTCCCCACCTCGGTGCGGTACGCCGAGATCGACAACCTCAACCTCAACCTGTGCGAGAGCCTGTACTCACAGGGAGCCGGCGCCGTGGTCCCGCCGTACTGGGCGTACCGCCACGGCCAGAAGATCATCGCCGGGGAGAACTGCAACGAGGGCGCCGGATCGGTGATCTCGGCGATCACGTTCGCCCCGGCGAACAGCTCGTTGCCGGACGCCTACGACGGCGCGCTGTTCTTCGGCGACCACTCCCGGCGATGCATCTGGTCGATGCGCGCGGGCGCGAACGGGCTGCCGGACCCGGCCACGCGCCAGAACTTCGTGCAGGCCGCGGACAACCCGGTGGACCTCGAGATCGGCTCGAACGGAGATCTCTACTACGTGGACCTCGAGGGCGGGGCCATCCGGCGCATCAACTTCACCGGGAACCCGAACAACAGCCCGCCGACCGCGCTCGCGACCGCCAACCCGCAGACCAGCAGCACGCTGCCGATGCTCGTCAACTTCAGCGGGACGGGCTCGACCGACCCCAACTCGGGCTCCGGCGACGTGCTCACCTACGACTGGGACCTCGACGGCGACGGCCAGCTCGACGACTCGACGTCTCCCACGCCCTCCTACACCTACACGCAGCCCGGCAACTACCAGGTGAAGCTGCGCGTGACGGACACGAGCGGCGCCTTCGACGAGGACACGCTCACGATCAACGCGGCCAGCGGCCCGCCCTCTCCGACGATCGACACTCCCACGGCCGCAGCGACCTGGGGCGTCAACCAGACGATCAGCTTCTCGGGGTCGGCGACCGATCCCGAGCAGGGCACGTTGCCCGCCGCGGCGCTCGACTGGCAGCTGCTGATCAACCACTGCACGGCGCCGGGCAACTGCCACCAGCATTCCATCCAGACCTTCGAGGACACGGCAAGTGGCTCGTTCGTGGCGCCGGACCACGAGTACCCGTCGTCGCTCGAGCTGCGACTGACGGCGACGGATGCGCACGACAACGCGGTCACCGTTTCGCGCACGCTCGATCCGCGCACCGTGCAGCTCACCGTCGCGAGCGACCCGCCGGGACTGACCGTCTCGACGGGGCCCAGCAGCGGCACGGCACCGATCTCCGCGACCGTGATCGAGGGCTCCGCCAATACGATCTCGACTCCCTCGCCGCAGGTCACGAGCAACACGACCTACGACTTCTCGGGCTGGTCCGATGGCCAGGGCCAGACCCACAACGTGACGCCTACGACCGACACGACCTACACGGCGCGGTTCGCGCCGCTTACCCCCGGGACCGCGACGCTCACGTTCAACGCCGAGGCCGACGCGTACGTCGATGAGGCGACCCCGACCGCGAACTTCGGCAGCGCGACTTTCCTGCGCACGGATGCGGGGGGCAATCCCGGCGTCGAGAGCTACCTGCGCTTCGTGGTCGACGGCCTGCACGGCGACGTGCAGAGCGCGACGCTGCGGCTGCTCGCGACGAGCAACACGGTCGACGGCCCGGCCGCGTACCCCACCGCGAGCGGCTGGGGCGAGAGCACCATCAACTGGGCCGGCAAGCCCGCGCCGACGGGCGCCGCGCTGGCGGACGCGGCGGGCATCTCGACGGGCGCCTGGGTCGAGTGGGACGTGACGCCCGCCGTCACCGCCGAGGGGCCGGTCAGCTTCCGGCTCGCGCAGGAGGTCGCCGACGGCGTCAACTTCCACTCGCGCGAATCGGTCATCGCGACCGGTCGCCCCGAGCTGGTGCTGACCGTGCGCAACGACCGCTACCCCCGCCCGAAGGGCGCGACACCGTCACGCGTCGGGCTGGTGCCCGCGTTCGACGGGTGCGCAAGCGCGAACCGCACTCACGGCCCACCGCTCGCCCATCCGGCGTGCAACCCGCCCGTGGCGACCTCTTCGGAGCTGACCGTGGGCACTCCCGACAGCAACGGGCAGGTGGCGAACTCGGAGGGCTTCGTCAAGCTGGCCGCGATCGTCGGGCCTCCCGGCACTCCCGAGGACGAGGCGGACATGCGGCTCACGTTCTCGCTCAGGGACGTGCGCACCCGTGCGGGGCTGGGCGACTACACGGGCGAGGTGCAGGTGCGCGGCACATTCCGGATCACGGACCTCGGGAACGGGCCGGCGGCCGACCAGGCGGGGACTCTCCAGGACCTCGACCTGCCGGTCACCGTCGGCTGCGTGGCGACACCGGACCCGCAGACCGGCTCCACCTGCGCGGTGATCACCACCCTCGACGCGGTCATCCCGGGCGCGGTCGACGAAGGCGCACGCGCGATCTGGCAAGTGGGCCAGATCGAGGTGCTCGACGGCGGCCCCGACGGTGACGTCGACACTCCGGGCAACTCGACGTTCGCCCGCCAAGGCATCTTCATCCCGTAAGTCCACCTGGCGCTGGGACGCAACTACCCGATGCCGTCCAGCCGCGGTGTGTGCCTCGGCTTGGGCGGCCCGAAGACGCGCCCCTGCATCCGCTTCATCACCTCCAGCTCGGCCTGCGTGGGCGCAGTCGCGTCGTAGGGCACCCGCAGCAGGAACCGCTCGTTCAGGATCCCGATCACGACGTCCGGCGCGACCTCGTTGACGACCTCGTAGTCGAGACTTGGCATCTGGCAGTACACGACGCGGCCAAAGCTCTCCCCGAGGAAGTGCATCAGCTTCTCCGAGAACGAGTCACCGTGGATGAACAGCGTGGTGTCCGGCGCCACATCGCATCTGTACTCGACCCGCCGGCCCGCGTGCTGGACCCTGTTGTCCTGGGCGTAGTGCGCGCGCCAGTTCGTCACGTCGGCGAACACCTGGATCGAGCTGCGCACCGGCGTCAGCTTCTCACCGAGATCGCCGACCACGTCCGCGCGGCTCACGAAGAGCTGCTCCCACGGTATCTCGCGCACCTCGACCCCGCGCCGCGCGACCTCGCGCATCAGCAGCCGGTAGGCGAGGAACGCTCCCAGCTCGTTCCAGTGCGTATCGGTCTGGGCGTAGACCAGGTCGTGTTCCTTGTGCGCGACGAGCTCGTCGAGCGGGTAGATGATGCGCGCCTGCGACTCGGTATCGCGGAAATGATCGAGCAGTTGCAGCACGGGGCGCGCCGCGACCGGCGCGACCCAGTCCGGGAGGTGCTCGGGGTAGACGGAGTGGGCATTCGGCGGGACCAGGAAGAGATACGGGATCTGGCGCTGGCCGAGCCACGAGTCGCGATTCTCCAACACGTGGCGCCAGTCCTCGAGCCGGCGCTGGTCGAACCGCAGCCGCCCGGTGTGCTGGTGGATCACGTCGTTGGTGTCGCGCCCCAGGAACAGCCAGCCGTGCTTGCCCTCGACGACCTTGTCCGCGGCGCGCGCCGCGACGTCGGGCGCGAGGGATGCAGCGGAGCCCTCCACGCGCGCCTCGCTCAGAGCGATGCGGAGGTCGGCGGCGCGGGCGCGGCCAGGCCCCAGAGGGTCGCGAGGTGGGGCATCGCCGCCTGGCCACGCGACAGCTTGCGAGCCGCCAGCTCTTTCGAGGTCGGCGCCTCGACGTCGGCGGGCACGTCGATCAGCGCCGCCTCGTCGACCAGGTCGAGCACGATGTCGGGCCGCTCGGCCTCGAGCAGCTCGTGGTCGAGCGTCGCGAGGTGCACGAACACCACCCTCGCGAACCCCTCGGACAGGTAGGTCAGCATCCGGTACGAGGACCAGTCCCCGAACACGACGCAGGTGGTCGCCGGAGCGACGTCGCATCGCGTGATCAGCATCCGCCCCTCACCCTCGACCAGGTTGTCGCCCACCAATCGCGCGGCGCGCTGCGCCGGCCAGCCGATCAGCGTCGGGTACTTCCGTGCCGGGTCGACGCGATGCCCGAGGTCGCTGGGTGCCTCGCGCCAGGCATAGACGACGTCCGCGGGCCCGACAGGCCTGACCTCGACCTCCGCCGGGATCGCCTCGAGCAGGCTGCGATAGCCGATGAACGCTCCGTGCGCGTTCCAGCGGCTGTCGTGACCGTCCCAGATCATGCGCTCCGGCGCCGCCGCCCGCAGCTGCTCCAGCGGGTACACGACCCGCGCCGTCGAGCGCGTCTGCTCGAGCCATTTCGTGATGCGCGTGATGGGCCGCTGGGCAGCCAGCGCGACTCCGTCGGGAAGCTTCTCCGGCAGCGCCGCATACGCGCTCGGGGCCACGGCGAACACGTATGCGCAGCCGCGGTCGCGCAGCCACGCCTGTCGGGACTCGAGCACGAACAGCCAACGGCGCGCGGCCTTGCGCGTGAGGATCAGGTCACCGCGCATCTGGGCCAGCAGCCGGCGGCCCCCATCGCGCTCGAACAGCCAATCGCCCTGTCCGCGCAGCACGTCGTCCCGCGAGTCGAGCCGCATCCCCTCGGGAACCTGAGCCACGAGTAGATCGGCCTGCGCGGGAGTCACTTCCTGCACGGCCCCGATCGTACAGGGCGCCATCAGGTGCCCCGGACGCGAGCGGGGCGCCGCTCGCGCGGCGCCCCGTCTCGTACTCAGCCGCCCTCGCGCCTACCGGTGGGAGTCGTAGCTGATCGCCTGCTGGAACGTGGGCCGGTTGGTCCAGCGCATCGTGTGGAACAGGAAGCCCGGCGAGAAGAAGATCCTCTCCACCGAGGCGTCCGACCGCCAGACCGTCGGGTCCGGGTTCTCGAACACGGCTTCCAGCTCCGCGCCGGCCGCTTCGAGCGCGGCCCAGAGCGAGTCACGGCAGGTTGTGAAGTCCCCCTGGCCGCAGAACTTCGTCTTGAACTTCCCGGCGACCGGGCGACCCGCGATCCGTCGCAGGTCCTTCTCGACGTATCCGTACCAGCCGCTGATGTACGCCGATCCCTGGTTGTTGGCCTTGTCGTCCCGTTCCATGATGTCGGCCAGGTCGTCCAGCTGGGGCCCCAGCACCGGGCCCATCACGGCGTCCGCGAGCTTGGGCCACGCCGTGTCCAGGATCGCCGCACCGGGATGATCGATCGTGCCATTGAGGTCGGCGTCGAGCCGGCTCGATCCCTGCGCGCGCCAGTCCACGAGCAGGTCGTACATCTGCTGCGCGCGCGGGCTCGGAGCACCGCCGGTCTGGAGCACGGCCGCGATGCCGCGGAACGCCTGCGCCAGGCGCAGGTCCTGCGTGGCCGCGTAGTTCATCGCGCCGACTGCGGACGCCAGCGTGTGGGTGCCCACGGCGTTCGCAGCCGTCTCGAGCAGGTCGTTGCGGTGCACGGACCCGTAGGACCACGTGTCATCCGCCGCCTGCCATCCCGGCGCCGGCTTGTTGTTCCAGTTCACCAGCGTGTCGTCCTTCGGCGCGGTCCCGTGTGGGTGCTTCTTCTGGGAGAGGAACCCACGCCACTCGTACTTGCCGGTCCCCTTGGTCGGCAGTCCGAGGTCGACCTGCGAGTGGCGCTCCGGGATGCGGCCGCCGGAGAACATCGCGACGTCATCCTTGTCCGCATAGAACCAGTTGAACGTGAACTCGATCTGGTTCGCGGCGTCGTAGAAGCTGTCGACATCGGTCACCGAGCCGTCGTTCAGCGCGGCAAAGCCGAATGCGCTGAGGACCTCCCGGTTGCGCGTCGAGCGCGCCGACGACAGCGCGACCCGCTTGCCGTCCACGGTCGCGTACCCGACGACCGGGCCGTGGACCGTCTCGTTGAAGATCACCGGTGTCCCGGCGCCGAAGCCGACGGTCCCGGCGTCGAACGTGCTCATCTCCAGACACTGGCCGTCGAACTTGTAGTGCGTGTCGTCGCCGCACAGCTCCTCGGCGAAGATGTCGATGATGTCGTTGCCCGCGGAGGTTGCGCTCCACGAGAAGTCAGCACCGCGACCGATCTCCACATACGGGCCGGAACCGGGGAAGGTCACGCCGCGTGTGTCGATTCCGCCGCCGTGCACGTCGACCTCGTAGAGGATCTGCGGGTAGAAGTAACCGACCTGGGGCCCCGCCACGAAGAACGGGTGGCCGGTGTCCGACCGATCCTTGCCCACGAGCAGGGCGTTGCTGGCGCCCTCCCTACCCTCCTGAGCCGCGGCCGCGGCCTGCAGGCCCTGGCTGTCGATGCTGTCCGCGTCGATGATCGCGTTGCCCTTCTGGTTCGGGTGCGGGTGGGTGAGGCGGAAACGCTTGTCGAGCGTGACCGCGGCCTCGCGGTCGTCCTGCTCGCGCAGGTCGTCCCACACCTCCTCGCCCTTGCGCTCGCCCAGTCGGTCCTGGAGCGCCGACAGCAGCTGCGCGCGGCGAGCTTCGTCCCCGCCGCCCTTGCCGAACACCGCGCCGACGAGGGCCGCCACGGCCACCACGTCGTTGCGATTCCATGCCCGGCCGCTCGTGCCGGCCAGGGTGCGGTAGGCGTTGATGCCGGCGACGTAGCTGTCGACGTCATCGATGATTCGCTGCCCCCCGGGATGCGACAGGACGAGATCAACCTGCTGTGCGAGGAAGTCCTCGGTCTGCTGCGACGGGGTGAACGGCGTGAAGCCCTGCGCCAGCGCAAACGCGTTGAGACCCGGGGCGTCGAGCACCGCCGCCCTGCCGGGGCCGCGCAGGGTGTCCATCAGCAGCATGCGGTCCTCGGCCGTGGCGAACCCCACGCCGAACATCGCGTCGTCGCGGTTGCCCGCCTCGATGTGCGGGACGCTGTAGCTGTCCCGGGTGATCGTGAGACCCGGACGGGCGGGGAAGGTGCGGGGGATGCCCTGCACGGGCAGGCCCCCGAGGCCGAAGACGTTCTTCTTGAAGAACACGGGCAGGTCCGCGGACGTGACGTTGCCCCGCTTGGGGGTCAGGCCGTCATACAGCGGGATCTGGTCGGAGGAGTTGGCATTGAATGAGAAAGATCCGGCCTGCCCCGGCGGCATGACGTTGAACGCGGCCCCCGCTTGCGAGTGGTCCTGGGCTGTCGCAAATGCGGATGCGGTGCAAGCGCCGAGGACGAGGACCGAGGCGGCGCACAGCGCGGCCCCAAACTTGGCAGCAGAACGAGACATCGACCCCTCCTAGTAGTGACCCCCGAAGGACGCGAGTCTAACCTGGATTGGACGGCGGATTCCAGACTTTCCGGTCAGTTGTCGGAAATTCTCCTGCCGCAGGCCGGTGCCAGGTGCCGCGCCGACGGGGCCGGGCGAATCGCTCAGGTGGACGCCTGGCGGCGCGCGGGCGGGCCGCCGGCGCCTCGCCAGGTACGCCAGTCGGGGCGCACGCGGGCCTCCCAGCCGGCCACCGCGACGACGCGGCCCATGCAGGACCCGCCGGCGACGTCGACGAGCATTACGGCTTCGCCCGGACGCGGCGGTCGCGGGCCGCGCATCAGGAAGCGCACGGACGTCCAGATGCACTCGTCCTCGTCGCGCTCGGCGAGGTCTGCGCGCAGCACGACCTCACGCTCCCCGAAATCCAGTTCGCCCCCTGCGGCATCGTCACAGTGCACGTCCACGTCAGAGTTCCCTACCCGTATCCGCCGGGCACGAACCGGGCCGTCCCCCGACGGGCGCAGTGCGCGCGGCTAGACGGCCGCCGGCTCGGGCGTGCCCGCGTGCGGTATCTCGGGCTGGCCATGACCCACTTCCTCGCTCGCGCCGCAGATCGCCCCGCCCGGGCACTCCGCGGCCGCCACCTTGCGGCGCGGATTGCGGATGCCGATGGCCGAGATCACGCCGCCCAGGACGACGAGCGCGGCGGATAGTCCGATGCCGACGTGGAACGCGCGCACCGACGCGTCCTCGAATGCGTCGCGCAGGGCGGGGCGCTCGGCAGGCGGCGCGTCATCCGCCGCGTTGGTCGTCAGCGGGCGGGCCTGCGCCTGCTCGACCGCGGCGCGGGCCGCCGGGGTGCGGGGGCGGTCGCCGGTGAGGTCGTCCGTCCCGTTGACGAACTGAGCCGACACGATCGCACCGACGACGGCGATCGCGAGCAGCCCGGCGAACGAGCGGGCTGGACGGGACCTACTTGTGGCGCACGCTCTCGCAGTTGACCGCGCGATCGCCGCGGTCTACAAATGCTGTGTCGTTACCCGGGCCGCAGTCGACCTGGTCGTGCTTCCCCCCGCCGAACGCGTGCACCGTGTCGTCGCCGTCGCCCCCGAAAACGCGGTCACGCCCGGTGTCGGGGCGCAGCTCGTCGTCGCCCGGGCCGCCGTCCACGAAGTCGGCGCCGCGGCCGCCGGAGATGCGGTCGTCGCCCTCATCCCCTTGGAGGTGGTCGGACCCGTTGTTCCCGAAGATCGTGTCGTTGCCGGGTCCGGCGAGCACACGATCGCGTCCGCTCGAGCCCGGCACGTGGTCACCCCAGATCACGTCGCCCCCGGCGAAGCCCTGGATCGTGTCGTCACCTGCGCCACCCAGCAGCGTGTCGTTCAGCTCGGTCCCGTTCAGCGCGTCGGCCGCGGCGCCGCCGATCAACCGCCGTCCCTGGTGTGGATCGACGGGCGCGGGCAGCGGCCCGAGTGCCACGATCTCGCAATCGCGGAAGCGCGTCGCGCTCACGTCGCGGCGGTCCACGTACACCGTGTCGTAGCCGGGACCGCAGCTGATCACCGACTCGGACAGCGGTTCCTCCGGCTCGACCGCGTTGATCACGTCGTTGCCCGGCCCCGCCCAGATCGCATCGCGGCCGCTCCAGCCGACCAGCTCGTCGTCGCCTGGGCCGCCGCGCAGGCGGTCTTCCGCGGTGCCGCCGTTCAGGCGGTCGCTGCCGGGGCCGCCGCTGATGGTGTCTCCCGCCGGCCCACCGTCGACGACGTCGTTGCCGAGGCCGCCAGAGGCGCGGTCCCGGCCGAAGCCCCCGTTCAACTCGTCGTTGCCGGGGCCGCCGCGCATGCGGTCGTCGCCGGAGTCGCCGATCAGCAGATCGTTGCCATCGCCGCCGCGCAGCCGATCGCCCGCCGTCCCGCCCTCGATGCGGTCGTCGCCGCTCTGCCCGAACAGCCGGTCCCGGGCCTCGTCGCCGAAGATCGAGTCAGCCCCGCCGCCGCCGCCGAGGAAGTCACGCCCGGTGCCGCCCCGCAGCGTGTCGTTGCCGCCGAGGCCGAACATGCGGTCGCCCGAGCGCGCGCCCCACATCGTGTTCGCCAGCGCGTTGCCCTGCAACCGGTCCTTGCCGCTCGACCCGAAGAACGTCACCCGCGCACCCAGCGCGGCCGACGCGAGCAGGCTCGCACAGAGGGCCACCGCGAGCGCGCAGGCAGCGGCGAGGCATGCGGCGGCATGCATGGGACGTCCGGTCGTTCGCATGATCGTGGCCAAAAGCCGACGTTTTCCGATGACCGCCTACGAGGTGAGCTGACGGGCTCGCGCTCCTTCACCTGTCGGATCGGGTTGCGCGTCGGCCACCGGTGTGGCCGATTAGCCCCCGGCCGCAAAATCTCTGCGACCAATGGGTCCCCCGCTCCGCGGCGCTCTGGGCGACCGCGGACTCGGCGGCGAGTCGTGCGGCATTTAAGCAACCCGAGGGACGGAAAAGCCCGCGGCAGATTGTGTCTATCCGCTCTTACCGGGAATTCAGGCCAGGCATGCGGCCGACGGCGGCCGCCGTCAGCGCCTCCGGACTACGCCCGCGGCTCCCGCCACATGCGCCACAGGGGCGGACCGTCGTCGGGGAGGTGGAACTCCTCCGTCACCTCGAAGCCGTGCCGCAGATACAGATCGCGGCTGCCCGTGGATCCCGCGTTGAGGTAGGCCGGCATTCGCTCGGCGTCGCACCGCCGCAGCACGGGCTCCATCAGCGCCGACCCGATGCCCTTGCCCTGCGACTCCGGCTCCACGCCGAGCGAGTCGAGGTAGTAGTGACGCGTGGTCGGGTGCCCGGACTCCATCACCGTCAGCCCGCGCTGCGCGCGGGCCAGCGCGCGGCCGAAGACACGCAGCATCCCCGGCAGCAGCACCACCTGGTCGACCACCCCCAGCCGCCACGTCCCGGGCGGCACCCACAGCGCGCCGCCCACCACGTCGTGCGTCGTGTAGCAATAGTCCCGCGCGAGGTGCACCCGGCGCAGCATCACCTCGAACAGGCGCCGCGCGCGCTCCACGCGCGTGTCGGCGTCGAACAGGAACCACTGCATCGGCGGGTCGCCGTCGAACGCGCGGGCCAGCGCATCGGCCAGCCGCGGGACATCGTCCGCGCGTCGCCTTGCGAACCGCCTGGCCGGACAGCGCCGCGGCGGGCGCACCTACCACCGGCTGTCGGAGTCCTTCGTGAAGGTCCGCTTGCGAGTGGGGTAGCGGCGGTTGTTGACGGCGATCGCCACGCCCGTGACCGCGACCAGGATGGCGCCGAGCACGACCCAATCCTCCCAACCGTCGACCACGCTGGTGACGCCCAGGACCACGATCACACCGACCACCGATAAGAGCACTAGAGCTTGCAACCAAGCCGGGAAACGCAAATACTCCTCCACGTCCTCGGGGAGGGCATCATAACCGCCCCAACCGAACACCCCGCGGCGAGGAGGAGAAGGCGCATGATCCAGAAAGTCGCTGTCGGTACCGACGGCTCCGAAACCGCCGACAAGGCGGTCGACTTCGCATTCGACGTGGCCGAGAAGTTCGGCGCTGCGGTGGTGATCTGCAGCTCCTACCGGCCGGTCAGCGAGGACAAGGTCCGCCGCGAGCAGCGCGAGGCGCCGGAGGACATCCAGTGGTCGATCAACCCCACCCAGGAGGTCGACTCGACGCTCAACACGGCCGCCGAGCGGGCCCGGGGGCGCGGCATCGAGACGATCACCGAGGCGCGCGAGGGCGAACCGGCCGACGTGCTGTGTGAAATCGCCGAAGCCCACGGCGCCGACCTGCTGGTGGTCGGGAACAAGGGCATGCAGCGCCGGGTGCTGGGCAGCGTGCCCAACAGCGTGTCGCACAAGGCCCCCTGCTCGGTGGTGATCGTCAAGACGACGTAACGTGCAGCCCGTGGCTGACACCCTCGCGCAGATCAGAAGCTCATATGAGGCCCTCAACCGCAGAGACATCGATGGCACGATGGCCGTGCTCGACCCGCACGCGAAGTGGGTCGAGCACTCCGACCTGCCGGAGGCGGGGAGCTACGAGGGGCGCGCGACGATTCGTGATTTTCTCGAGCACTTCCTCGACTCGTGGGACGAGTTCGAGCAGCAGATCGAGGAGGTGCACGCCGAGCAGGACTGCGTGCTCCTGTTCATCCGTCTGACCGCGAGCGGCAGGGGTAGCGGGATCGACGTGCAGTCACGCTATGCGCACCTGTGGTTGATCCGCGAGGGCCGCGCCGTGCGGGTCGACGCCTACTACGACCGGGAGTCTGCGCTAGCCGCGCTGCGCGCGGTGCACGATCGCTGAGCCGGCCAACCCGACGCCCAGCACGGAGGCCGCGAACACCACCCACAGCACGCTCTCTCCGTCGTCGAAGTGCTCCCCGAACACGGCGGCCGCCAGCAGCTCGAGCGCGCCGAGCGTGCCGTACGCGTAGGCGGCGCCGCGCAGGCGCTCGACCCGGTTGTCGAGCGCGGCGAACCCCGCCGCGGCGGCGAACCCGATCAGGAATGAGCCGACCGCGCGCGCGGTGAGCGGCGTCAGCGCCCACGGCCAGATCGTGTCCCCGCTCGACGGCGACGCCCACAGCACGCTTCCGATGATGCCCATCACGAGCGCGTGGATCCCGAGTGCGCCGCGCAGCACGGCCGGGATCGGTGTGGCGCCCAGGCCGCCCGGCTCGCGCGGCACCTGCAGTTGCCGCCAGATCAGGAGCGCGAGCCCGAACGGCACCGTGCAGTACACGACGAGCCAGAACCATCCGAACAGCGAGTCGAGGTCGAACTTGTCGAGGTGGATCAGCGTGGCCGCGAGCAGCAGCACGGCGATCGCCATCACCGGCACGAGCGTGGGCAGCACCTCCTCCCAGGTCGTGCGCGTGGCGCTCCACCCGATCAGCACGAACGCGGCCCAGTAGGCGGCGCCCAGGAAAGCCGCGGTCAGCGGCGGCTGGATCGGCCACGAGAAGAAGCGATCAGTCTCCGCGGCCAGCGGGAACAGCAGGAAACCGGCGATCAGCGCCAGCCCGGCGAAGGCCGCGAGCAGGGCACGCAGCTCCGAGGTCAGGGGCCGTGCGGTGGGCACGCCTGCACTCTAAGTATTTGCTGGGCGGGTCAGCCGGCCATTGCGGTGCCCGTGAACGCGCACGCGGCCGACCCGCCGAACGCGTTTGCCTCCTCGCCCAGGAAGGACGCCGACACGCTCACTCCGGCGGGCGTCGTGAAGACGAGCGTCCCCTGCGAGCCGTCGTCGTTCTGGGCAAACAGGGAAAAGCTCTCGCCGGGGTTGAGGTCGTTGTCCTGACGGTAGAAGGAGGTGTTCTCGGGATCCTTGGTCCATGACACGTGCAGCGTCGCGTGAGCCACCGTGGACGTGGCGCGCACGTCGAGGTCCGGTCCGGCCGCGCAGGTCGCGCTCAGCACCAGGCCGCCGAGGTCGAGCAGGCGGGTTGCCGGGGTGTTGATCGGCACGCGGAAGTCGATCTTCGCGGCGTGCAGCCCATCCACCCGGTCGGCATTCAGACCGGTCGCGATGCCGGTCGCGTTGGTGGTGAACGGCCTGCCGGTGTCGTTCTTGGTCTCGATCCGGCCGGCCTCGCTGCCGTCGGTCTCGAACTCGAACGCGCGCCCTTCCTGGAGGTTGTTGGACCGCATGCACGGCTCCCGCCCAGGCTTGGACCGGCATCCGTAGATCGCGCCGCCGCCGTTGCCCGCGCGCACGTTCGACTGGCGCGTGCCGTAGGTCTTCGACGAGGAGATCAGCTCGGTCTCGCGACCCGCCGACCCGTTGCCGGGATTGCGCTTGCCCTCGCGCAGGACATCGCCCGTGGCCCCCACCGCGAAGGGGGACACGACCAGCGCGAGGAGCACCGCGCTCGCCAGCACGTAGCGCCCCTGACGGGAGCCGGGGCGGCGATCACGCCGCGCCGTCGCGACGTAGCGGTCAACCGCCTCAGTCCAGGCTCGATCATCCTGTCTGGTGCTGGGCATGCTTCCTCCTCGTGGCGTCCGCGAGGCCCGTCAGAGCCAGGCCCCGGCACAGTTTTCCTCTCCCTTGGGCGGGCAACTTGGGCACGTGTTCGCCGCAGCGCGCCGAACGCCTGCGCCTGCAACGCCGCGACCGCGACTCTCGGGGGTTTGCGGGCACGCTCCGCGGGGAAGATTTGCGGCCAGAAAGCCCGGTCACTTTGCCCTGGGGAGGGCGGCTGAGATGCGTCGGACACGCTCTACTTCATCGCTGGCGTTCCTGGTGGCGGCGCTCCTTGCCGCCGCTGCGCCGTGGCCGGCGGGCGCGGCCGCGGTGGCACCCCTGCCGATACCCGAGGGACCGCAGGCGAGCGAGTCGCCCGCGTTCATCGGAGCGCCGGCGCAGCCGCATCCGGTCTCGGCGAAGCTGGCGCCGCAGCACCCGTTCATGGCCGCCAACGGGCGCAGCAACATCCACGACGACGCCTACATGTCGGGCGCGTACGCGTCCCCCGGCCCGCTGGGCCGGAGCATGGAGCGGCTCTCGACGTTCCAGAGTGCCGAGTGCGCGTCGGTGACGTTCGACCAGAATGGACGGATCGTGTCGATCTGCGTCGGGGTCGAGGGACCGCGCCTCGTGATGCTCGATCCGCACACCCTCGAGCTGCTCGCGGTACACCCGCTGCCCCCGCGCAGTCCGGGCGCCGCGAGCCCGTTCAACGACTTCTCCGGCGGCGGCTACTTCTACCTCGACCACCTCGACCGCGCCGTGATCCCCACCACGCACCGGCACATCTGGGTGGTGGGAGAGACGTCGGGCCCGCCGGGTCCCGGATTCCGGCTCGAGCGGGACTACGACCTGAGCGGCGTGACCGGCGTGGACGACAAGCTCCTGTCGGTGCTCCCGGACTGGTCGGGGACACTGTGGTTCGTCTCCCAGCGAGGCGTCGTCGGCACGATCGATCGAACTGCGGGCACGATCCGCACGCTCGACCTGGGGGAGCAGGTCACGAACTCGTTCTCGGTGGACGAGTCGGGCGGCGTCTACGTCGTCTCCGACGCGGCTCTCTACCGGTTCGACGCGGGCCCGAGCGGTGCGCCCGCCGTCACGTGGCGCGAGGTCTATCCGAACTCCGGCATCCACAAACCGGGCCAGTCCGGCCCGGGCTCCGGGACGACGCCCGACGTGATGGGCTCCGACTACGTGTCGATCGCCGACAACGCGGACCCGATGAACGTAGTGGTCTACAAGCGCGCGAAGAAGGTGAAGGGCCTCCGGCTCGTCTGCGCCCAGCCCGTGTTCAAGCAGGGCGCGAGCGCCACCGACAACTCGCTGATCACAGCCGGTCGCTCGATCATCGTGGAGAACAACTACGGGTACTCGGGCCTGACGGCCACGACCAACGGCGCCACCTCGGAGCCGGGGATCGAGCGTGTCGACGTCAAAGCGGACGGAAAGGGCTGCCGCACGATCTGGCGCAACGACGAGCGCGCCCCGTCGGTGGTGCCGAAGCTGTCGCTGGCGACGGGACTGGTGTATGCCTATACGAAGCCGCCCTCCGGCTCCGGCACCGACCCCTGGTACTTCACGGCGATCGACTTCCGCAGCGGCGAGGTGGTCTACAAGCGGCTGGCGGGCACGGGGCTCGGGTTCAACAACAACTGGGCGCCGGTCACGCTGGGGCCCGACGGCACCGCCTACGTGGGAGTCCTGGGCGGACTCGTGCTGCTGCGCGACCGGTAGGGCCCGGAGGCTTCCGGCCGCGATCCGGACTCTGGACGGCACAACGAAAGAGGGGCCCGATTAGGCCCCTTTTCGATTCTTGAAGTCTGGTCTGGATCTAGTGGCGGTAACCCATTGTGTCCCCCGTGGTCGTCGCTGCGTGACGACCACCAGACGGGCGAGCCGCGGGTTTTCTTCCCTCCGGGAGAATCTGCCCTCCGGGAGAGGTTCGATCAGTTCCGCCCGGGCAGCACGAGCGGCGCGAGCATGCGCCTGATCAGCAGGCCGCCGTTGGCCCACAGCGCCGGCAGCCACATGGGAATCCCGGCGAAGTCCGGATGGGTGTAGTCGAACGCGCCGGTCGCCGAGACGCCGATCTCCCCCAGCGGGCCGAGCAGTGCCGCGATCAGCGCATAGGCCCAGTCCCCGGGCACGGACCGCAGCCGCAGGCGAATCACCACCAGCAGGGTCAGGCCGGCGAGCAGCCACGTGGCGCCGTCGCCGTCCCACACGGCCGTCGCCCCGTACAACCCCGCGAAGAGGACCAACTCCCCCACCCGACCTGGCGCCCTGAAGCGTGGCGGCGTTCCGGGCGCGGCCGCGCGCTCGATCAACGGGATCGCGAGGCCGGTCAAGAGGCCGGCCAGCCCGAACTCGAGCGGCACGAACCACGCCCACTCCCAGAAAGCCTCGTCCTCGTAGCGCAGGACGTCGCCCAGCAGGTGCAGCCCGTCGAGCAGCGTTCCCGTCACGGCTCCGATCGCGAAACAGGCTGCGATGCGCGCGGCGGACGGCACGAAGCGCAGTATCGCGCGCTGGTGATTCCGCTAGGGTCCGCGCGGCCCTTGACCGACGATCAGGAAACCATCCCGCGGGGACCCACCGCCACCGGCGGTGACCTGCGGCCCCTGCCGTTTCCCGAGGTCTTCGCCTTTCTCGGCAGCGGCTCGCTGCTCGTGATCGAGCTGGTCGCGGGCCGGATCATCGCGCCCAACGTGGGGGTGTCGCTGTACACGTGGACGTCGGTGATCGGCGTGGTGCTGGCGGGGCTGGCGCTGGGCAACTGGGTGGGCGGGCGGATCGCCGACACCCGCCCGGGCCGCACGACCCTGTCGATGCTGTACCTCGGATCCGCGGCGGCGACCGCGCTGATCCTGCTCTTCGCCCGCGACTTGGACGCCTTCGCAGCGCCGAACTCCTGGGCGGCGATCATCCAGGTGCTGTGGGTGACCGCGTTGATGTTCTTCCTCCCGTCGGTGATGCTCGGCACGCCCACGCCGATGATCGTGAAGCTCTCGCTGAGCTCGCTCGACTCGACCGGTCGCGTGGTCGGCCGGATCCAGGCGGCGGCGACCGCCGGATCCATCTTGGGAGTGTTCCTGACCGGGTTCGCGTTGATCTCCTGGTTCGGCACGCGCGCAATCGTGGCCGGCGTCGTCGTGCTGCTGCTGCTGCTCGCCGCGCTCAGTCATCCCTACCTGACCGACACCAGCCGGGTGGCGGCCGCGGTCCGGCGGCAGCCGGCGCTCGCGATCGTGCCCACGGTGGTGCTCGTCGCGGCGCTCGCGCTGGCGATGTCGGCCGAGAGCAAGTGCGTGAAGGAGAGCAACTACTTCTGCATCGACGTGGGCCCCGACCCGACCGGCCAGTTCAGGGAGCTGCACCTGGACCTGCTGATCCACGGCATCGTCAACCCGCAGAACCCCGCGGAGTTGATCTACCCGTACGAGAAGCTCTACCAGCAGGTCACGGAGGCGAGTTTTCCCAAGGGCAAGGACATCAGCTCGTTCCAGATCGGCGGCGGCACGTACTCGTTCCCGCGCTACCTCGCCGCGAACTACGACGCGCGCTCGGTGGTCGCCGAGATCGACCCCGCGGTCACGGAGATCGCGCGCTCGCACCTGGGCCTGCGCGACTCGCCGGAGATCGAGATCCGGCACGCGGACGCCCGGCTGGAGCTGAACGAGCGCCCCGACGACGAGCGATTCGACCTCGTGCTGGGCGATGCGTTCAACGACATCGCGGTCCCGTACCACCTGACGACGAAGGAGTTCGACGAGAAGGTCGCAGACCACCTCTCGCCGCGCGGTCTGTACCTGGTCAACGTCGTCGACGGCAAGGACTACGACTTCCTGCGCTCGTTCGTCGACACGCTCACCAAGACGTTCGAGCACGTCGGGCTGATGACCGTTCCCGGCCAGGCGGTGCAGGGCGAGCGCGCCACTTTCGTGGTGGTGGCCGCGAAGCACGACCTGCCGCGCCTGGACACGATCGTGGGGCTCGACCGACTCCAGCCCTTCCTCCAGGAGAAGGATCCGGTCGAGCTGACCGACGATCACGTGCCGGTGGACCAGCTGCTCGCGCCGGTGTACGGCGAGAGCCTCTCCGAGCACAGCGACGCAGCCGGCGAGTAGCCCGTCGCGCGGCGCCGCCGGGTACCATCGCCGCGCCTACCCGAAACGAGAGGAGACCGCGATGGCGTTCGGCATCACCAACCGCTTCAAAGGTGGAACCAGCGACCAATACGACGCCGTGGTGGCGCGGGTGCACCCGCCCGCGAGCCTGCCCGAGGGTCAGTTCTTCCACGCGGCCGGTCCTGTCGACGACGGGTGGATCGTGGTCGCGATCTGGGACCAGCGGCAGAGCTGGGACAGGTTCCGCGACCAGACGCTGCTACCGACGTTGCAGGAGCTGGGCGACCAGGGGTTTCCGTCGCCGCCCGAGGTGACGGAATTCGAGACCCACGCGGTCGTGCAGGTCTAGGGCTTCGCCCCCAGCCCGCGCTTCTCGATCAGCTCGATGCGGTAGCCGTCCGGGTGCTGGATTGAAGTAGCTGACGACGCGCGATGCCAAGGAGTGACCAGAAGTCCAGCGACGACTGGTCGTAGCCGTGATACTGGGCGGACGATGTCGGACGAGAACATCGACCTCGTCAAGAAGCTCGTCCCTCCCGCGGGTATGGATTACACCGATCTGTTTGGCGACGAGGTGCTTTGGGCGGCCGCAAAAGACGCCGCCGAGCCAATTGTCGCACCCGACATCGAAGGCGCATTTATCGCCTGGGGCCAGCGATTGATGGAGTTCAAGGGACTCGACGGCATGCGGGACGCCTTCCTTCAATGGCTTGCCCCTTGGACGAGCTATTACGACGAAATCGAGGAGATCTTCGCGGTTGGCGATGATCGCGTTGTCGTCCTCGGGCGCGAGCACGGATACCGTCTCGATACAGGAATCGAGGTGTCGGCGGAGAGCGCCGGTGTCTACCTCGTGCGCAACGGCAAGATCATCCGAGCCGAGTACTACGCAAAGCAAGCCGAAGCCCTTGAAGCGGTGCGCCTCGTAGGGCCACACCCGCGGCGCTCGTAAGATCCGCCGTCAGCTCTTCTCGATCAACTCAACCCTGTAGCCGTCCGGATCGCGCACGAAGCACAGGCGGGAGCCGCCTTCGCGCACCGTGTAGGGCGGCTTCTCCGGCTCGATGCCCTGGTTCGCGAGCTGCGCGAGCGTGGAGTCGAGGTCGTCGGCCGTGATCGCGATGTGGCCGTAGGCCGTGCCCAGCTCGTAAGAATCGACGCCGTGGTTGTAGGTCAACTCGAGCCGCGGCATGTCGCCGTCGCCGGGGATGTTCATGAACACGTTGGTCGCCTCGTCGCGGATCGGCATACGTCGGACCTCCTCGAACCCGAGCGCCTCGTAGAACGCCACGGACCGGTCGATGTCGGTGATCCGGTAGCAGGTGTGGATGAGATTCGACATGGCGAGAATCAAACTATTAACAGCATCGGGGCGCCGATGCTCCATCATTGGGGTGATGCTGCGCATCGGCCACAAGGGAGCGGACCTGATCGAGCCCGGAAACACGCTTGCGAGCTTCGACGCGGCGCTCGCCCATGGCGTCGACATGA
The DNA here is from genome assembly GCA_963816975.1 of uncultured Solirubrobacterales bacterium. GTDB lineage: Bacteria > Actinomycetota > Thermoleophilia > Solirubrobacterales > JBBDJG01 > DASRIA01. The sequence continues at coordinate 304,226 of CAWFMD010000006.1, forward strand.
TCGAGCTGGACGTCCTCCCGGCGCGCCGGCCCTCCGGGCAACATGCCGGCAGTGAGGTCGGTCCGCTGGTCCTCGCCCACGACTATGGCGATGCGGCGGAGCGCGCGCCGCTCACGATCGAGGAGGGATTCGCTCACCTCGCGTCCGAGCGGTTCGCCGGCATCGAATTCATCATCGACCTCAAGCTGCCCGGCTACGAGACCCGCGTGATCGATGCGCTGCGGGCGGCCGGGATCCGCGAGCGGTCACTGGTCTCCTCCACATACATGGAGAGCCTCGTGCGGCTGCGCGCCTATGACCGCGACCTGAAGGTCGGATGGTCCGTGCCGCGCGCGCGGCGCGACTACACCTCGTCGGTGCTGATGAAGGTCCCGGCGCTGGTGGTGCTGAGCGTGATGAAGCGCACCCTCCCGCGCCGGGCCGCGCGCGCCCTGCGCGAAGGGCGCTGCGACGCCGTGATGGCGCACTGGCGGCTCGTGTCCCCCGCGCTCGTGGCCGCGGTGGCCGGAGCGGGCGGCGGGCTCTACGTGTGGACGGTCGACCACGCGCCCCGCATCGGCGAGCTGAAGATGCTGGGCGTCACGGGTGTGATCACGAACGACCCGCGGCTGTTCGCGGCGCTGCCCTAGACGGGTACGGCGTGCGACTCGGCCGCGTCGATCTGCCGTGAGATCACGGGGCCGGCCCAGGTGGGCGGCTCGTCGAGCCCTACCGCAGCACGTGACACCAGGTCGGCGGGGCCGCGGTCGGCCTCGTGCCGGGCGGCCATCCCCACCCGTGTGTGCAACTGCCGGCCCTCGAGCGAGCGCTCGAGCGCATGCGCAAGGGTCTCGACGGATCCGGGGGACGACTCCGGGCAGATCACGGCAAAGCGCGAAGCGGACAGGTGCGCCACGACGTCGGCGTCGCGCGACTGCTCGGTGATCGCCTCGCGGGCCGCGCCGACTCGCTTCTCGGCGATCGGCCGGCGGCCGCCCTCGGCAGTCGACTCCTCCAACTCCAGGAGCAGCAGGCCGAGCGGCCGGCGGTAGCGCTCGGAGCGGGCCCATTCCTGAGCCAGCAAGGTCTCGAACGCGACGACATTCATCTCGCCGTTGCCGGCGTCGACCCAGGCGTTTCGCGCCAGCCGCCGGCGGCCGCGCACCCACACCAGCCAAAGTCCCAGCGCGATCGCGCCCAGCGCCGCGAGCGCGGCCCACAGCGCGGGAGGAATTCTCTCGATCAGGTCCAGCACGGGCGCGACTCCGCGCACCCTGCGATCGGCGGCCGCCTTCGCCTCGGCGCGCCGGCGGGCCGCATCGGAACGGTCCGCGGCCCCGCTGTCGGCAGCGCCTGCGGCGCTCGTTCCGTTGCCGGCGCCGACGCTCGCTGCGCCGGTCGGCGCGGCCGGGGTCGCAGGCGCCGGGTCGCCGCCGGGCGGTGCCGAGGGCTGCGAGCCTGCGCCGCCGCCCGGAGTCTGCCCGGAGGGGGTGCTCTCGGTTCCACCGGGCAGAGTGGCGGCGCCCTGGCGGGGATTGAGCTGTGCGCCCTGCGGGCCGGCGCCACCGCTCAGCCCGCCGGCGTCGCCGGCATCGGCTTCGAGCGAGGCGCCCTGCTCGGGATCGACCTCGACCGAGATACCGGATTGGCCGATGTCATAGGCCGAGACGCCGCCGGAGGGTGAAACGCTGACGGACTGCGCATGCGCGACCGGCCCGATCAGCAGTGCGATCAGGGCGGCGGGAGCGGCTGTTCGACGAAGCAGATTGGACATCTGGCGGCCTCTCTTCGGACCTCTCTTCGGGCCTCTCTTCGGGCCTCTCTTCGGCCGTGGTGGGCCGGCGGGGTGCGTCTGCCAGCGATATCGGTACGTGAGGCGCGCTCCTTGACCTTTGCGGGGCCCTCCTCCACGCCTCTTTGCAGGCATGTTCACCCAACTCTCAGCTTGGGGCGTCAAACTGAGAACGTGAAGATCCTCGTGGTGGACGACGAGCCCGCCGTCCGGGACTCGCTCGAGCGGGCGCTGCGGCTGGAGGGATACGAGATCGACCTGGCGGCAGACGGCGCGCAGGCGCTGGCCGAACTTGCGAGCGAGGACACCGACGCCGTCGTGCTCGACGTGATGATGCCGCACGTCGACGGGCTCGAGGTGTGCCGGCGGATGCGGTCGATGGGCGATCGCACGCCGGTGCTGATGCTGACCGCGCGCGACACGGTCTCGGACCGCGTCGCGGGCCTCGACGCCGGAGCGGACGACTATGTCGTGAAGCCCTTCGCGCTCGACGAGCTGCTCGCCCGGCTGCGCGCGCTGCTGCGCCGCTCCGGCGCCGGTGCGGCCGGTCAGGTTCTGCGCTACGCCGACCTCGAGCTCGATCCGGTGTCCCACCAGGTCAAGCGGGGCGAGCGCCCGATCGAGCTGACCCGCACCGAGTTCTCGCTGCTCGAGCTGTTCCTGCTCCATCCGAAGCAGGTCCTCACACGCCCGGTGATCTTCGATCGCGTGTGGGGATACGACTTCGGGCCCGGGTCGAACTCTCTCGAGGTCTACGTGAGCTATCTGCGGCGCAAGACCGAGGCCGGGGATGAGCCACGCCTGCTGCACACGGTCCGCGGTGTCGGCTACGTGCTGCGCGAGGAATGAGCCTCGGCCTGCGAGCAGCCTCCGCGGGGGCCGGCGCGCGCGTGCGGAACCGGATCGCGGCCTCGTCCTTTCGCCAGCGCCTGGCGCTGCTGTCGGCCGCGGCGGTCGCGATCGCCGTGGTGCTCGCTTCGGCCATCACGTTCGTGATCGTGCGCAGCGAGCTGCGCGGCGAGGTGGATCAGAGCCTCAAGGATGCGGCGGAACGCATCTCCGTTCCCGCCGAGCTGCTGCTCCCGGGGCAGGTCCCGCCCTCGGCCGAGAACGTGCTGGTGCTGCCGTCCGGACCGCTCGGCAGCCGCGACTCCTATGCCCAGGTCGTGCAGCCCAACGGCTCCGTGATCCGTCCCCGCGGCAGCCACATTCGCGTGCCCGTGGACGAGCGGGTGCTCCAGGTCGCGATCGGCGAGCGGAAGCCGTTCTACACCGACACCACGATCGGCGGCGTGCACGCGCGCGTCTACACCGCCCAGGTGCCGACCGGGGACGCCGTGCAGACGGTGCGCCCGCTGGAAGAGGTGGACCGCACGCTGCGCGACCTGACGTTCGCGCTCGTGCTGGTCGGGCTCGGGGGAGTGGCGCTCGCGGTATGGCTCGGGCTGCTCGTCGCGCGCGCCGCGCTCACGCCCGTCAAGCAGCTCACCGACGCGGCCGAGCACGTGGCCCGCACGCGGGACCTCTCGCGCCGCATACGCGCCGATCGCACCGACGAGCTGAGCCGGCTCGGTGCCAGCTTCAACACGATGCTCGAGGCGCTGGCCTCTTCCCAGCAATCCCAGCGCCAACTCGTGGCCGACGCCTCGCACGAGCTGCGTACCCCGCTCACGAGTCTGCGCACGAACATCGAGGTGCTGTCGTCCGACGCGCTGCCGGCGGAGGACCGCAAGCGGCTGCTCCAGGACGTCGTCGCCCAGCTCGAAGAGCTGACCGTGCTCGTCACCGACCTGGTCGACCTCGCGCGCGGTGACGAACCGGCGCAGGTCGCCGAGGACGTGCGACTCGACCTGCTGGTCGAGGACGCCGTCGAGCGCGCGCGCCGGCACGCGCCCGACCGGGTGTTCTTCATGGAGCTCGAACCCGCCCTGGTCAAGGGGGTCGCTGCCCGCATCGACCGGGCGGTCTCGAACCTGCTCGACAACGCCGCGAAGTGGAGTCCCGCGGGCGGGCAGGTCGAGGTGCGGGTGCGCGACGGCGAGCTCTCGGTCCGGGACCACGGGCCGGGCATCGACGAGGACGACCTTCCGCACGTCTTCGACCGGTTCTACCGGGCGACGGCCGCGCGCGGCCTGCCCGGCTCGGGGCTGGGCCTGGCGATCGTGCGCCAGGTGGCACAGTCGCACGGCGGCACGGTCACAGCCGAGTCGGCGCAGGGCGGCGGCGCGCGCCTGCGACTGCGGCTTCCCGCGGCCGAATGAAGGTCGGAGTCCTGTCCGACACCCACATGGCCAGCGGCGGCGCCAGAGGCCGGCGCCGGCTCCCCGGGCGGTGCACGGCGATCCTCGCCGAGTGCGACCTGCTGCTGCACGCCGGGGACATCATGAGCCTGGCGGCGCTGGCCGAGCTGGAGGCGATCGGCCCACCGCTGCGCGCGGTCAGCGGGAACATGGACGGCTGGGAGCTGCGCACCCGGCTCCCCGACGCGCTCGAGCTGGAGTTGGATGACGTGCGCGTCGCGATGCTGCACGACGCCGGGCCGGCAGCGGGGCGCATCGCGCGGATGCGGCGGCGCTTTCCCGCCGCCGACGCGGTGGTGTTCGGCCATTCGCACCTCCCGCTGCACGAGCGCGACGGGGACTTCCAGATCTTCAACCCGGGCAGCCCCACGGAGCGCCGCCGCGCACCACATCACTCGATTGGCATCGCGCGGATCGAGCACGGCGCGATCGACTTCGAGCTGGTGACCTTGGATTAGTGGTCACAGCTCGCGTAACAATGGAGGCAGTCCGGCAGACAATCGCTCAGGTACCCGATACGGGAGGTTGATCGCAGTGACGACGAAGATCACCAAGACCGAGGAGGAGTGGCAGCGCGAGCTGACTCCGGAGCAGTTCGAGATCCTGCGCCGGCAGGGGACAGAGCCGCCCTTCACGGGCAAGTACGCCTACAGCAAGGAAGACGGCATGTACCGCTGTGCGGCATGCGGCAACGAGCTGTTCAGCTCCGACACCAAGTTCGACTCGGGCACGGGCTGGCCGAGCTTCTACGAGCCGGCGACCGCGGAGGCCGTCGAGCTGCGGTCCGACGACGGCCACGGCATGACCCGCACCGAGGTTGTGTGTGCGCGCTGCGGCGGGCATCTCGGCCACGTCTTCCCCGACGGCCCCAGCCCACCGGTCAGCGCTACTGCATCAACTCCGTGTCCCTGGACATGGACGAGCGCGCGAACACGTCGTGAGCTGACCGATCACACCGGCGCCCGGCGGGCGCTGTCGGCCCTGGTCGGGGGCGACCCCACGCTGCTCCAGTTCTACCGCGGCTGGTGGTGTCCGAAGCAGCAGGGCGGCTATGCCGGGATGGGCACCTGCGCCGCGAGCTCCTGCATCGCGTGCAGGTAGATCTCGGAGAAGGTCGGGAATGGCTGGATCGTGTCCTTCAGCACGTCCAGCGTCACGCTCGCCCGCACCGCGAGCGTCGCCTGGCCGAGCCACTCACCCGCCTCCGGCCCCAGCGCATACGCGCCCGTCAGGCGCTCGCCGTCCGACACCAGGGTGAGGAAGCCCGCGCCCTCGTAGTCGCGGTAGTAGGTCGACATCTTGGGGACGCTGTCGAGCGACACGGTCACGGTCACCGGACCCTCGGCCGCTCCCACCGACGCCGCCTGGGGGTCGGTGAAGACCACGCGCGGCACCGCGTCGTAGTTGGCCTCCGCGGGGCGCCCGAGGATGTTGGCGGCGGCGATCCGCCCCTGGTACTTGCCCACATAGGTGAGCGGCCAGATCGTCGTGACGTCGCCGATCGCCCACACGTTGTCGCCGGCGGACATGCGCTCGTCCACTTCGATCGCGCCCTTCTGCGGCTCGATCCCGATCGTCTCCAGCCCGATGCCCTCGCCCCGCGGCCTGCGCCCGGTCGCGACCAGCAGCTTGTCACCGCGCAGCACCTTGCCGTCGGGAAACTCCAGCTCGTAGCCATCACCGTGGCGGCGCGCCACCTTTGCGAACTGCCCGAGGTGGAACTCGATGCCGTCGCGCTCGAGCGCCTGCTGCAGCGCGTCGCCCAGCGGGCGCGGCTCCCGCGCGAGCACATGCTGGGCGCCCTCGGCCAGCGCGACCGATCCGCCCATGCGCGCCACCACCTGCGCCATCTCGACGCCGACGGGGCCGCCGCCCAGTATCAGCAGCCGGTCCGGGACCTCCGTCATGGCGGTGACCTCGCGGTTGGTCCACACGCCCTCCAGTTCACGCAAGCCGTCGATCGGAGGGATCACAGGGTCCGAGCCGGTCGCGATCACGAGGTGCTCGGTCGTGTAGGTGTCGTCGCCCACGGCGACGGTCCCCGGGCCGGCGACGCGCCCCGTGCCGCGGATCAGGTCGATGCCCTTCTCCTTCATCCACTCCTGCGCGTGCGAGTCGTCGTAGCCGCTGACCATGTAATCGCGCCATGCGAAGGCCTGCCCCGCGTCGAGGTCACCGGTGAGCGCCTCCCGCGCGCCGGGAACGCGGCGCGCGCCGGCCAGTGCCTCCCCTGGACGCAACAGCGTCTTGGAGGGCATGCAGGCGTAGTACGAGCATTCGCCGCCGACCAGCTCGCGCTCCACGATCGCGACCCGCAGGCCGCCGTCGGCCAGCTCGCCGGCGCAGTGCTCGGCGGCCGCGCCGCCGCCCAGCAGGATCACGTCGTAGTCAGTCATCTTGCCTCGCTTCATCCTGCCTCGCTCGCGCTGCGTCGATCTCGTTGGCCGCGGTGATCAGCCCGATGTGGCTGAACGCCTGCGGGAAGTTTCCCAGCAACTCGCCGCGGGTGGTGTCGATCTCCTCGGCCAGCAGGCCGAGGTCGTTGGCGTAACCGGCGAGCTGGTCGAACAACCGCTCGGCCCGCTCCAGCTCCCCCGCCTTCGCCAGGCAGGAGACCAGCCAGAAGGAGCAGATCACGAAGGTGCCCTCCTCGCCCGTGAGGCCGTCGGGATTCACGCCCTCCGCGGCGTTGCGATAGCGCAGCACCAGCCCGTTCTCGGTGAGGTCGTCGGCGATCGCCTCGATGGTCGAGCGCATGCGCGGGTCGTCCGCGGGCAGGAAGCCCAAAATCGGCATCAGCAACTGCGCCGCGTCCAGCTCGTCGGAGTCGAACGACTGGGCGTAGGCCTGGCGTGCCTCGCTCCAGCCGCGCTCCAGGATCGCGGCCCGGATCTGATCGCGCTCCTCCGCCCAGGCCTCGGCCTTCGCATAGGGGCCCAGCGCCGGCGCCAGCTTCACGGCGCGGTCGAGCGCGGTCCAGCACAGCACCTTGGACGACAGGTGGTGACGCGGCTCGCCGCGCATCTCCCACATGCCCGCGTCGGCGCCGCGCCAGCCCGCGGCGGCGGCGTCGGCCAGCTCGGCCGCGAACTCCTGGATCTCGGGGTGCAGCTTGCCGAGGCGCTCCTGATAGATGTGCAGCGTGTTCAGGAGCTCGCCGTACACGTCGAGCTGCGTCTGGTTCCAGGCGCCGTTGCCGACCCGCACCGGGCTCGAGTTGCGCCACCCGCGCAGGTGCGGCAGCTCGCGCTCGGACAGGTCGTGCTCGCCGCGGATCCCGTACATGATCTGCAGCGAGCCGCCCTGCACGCGGCCGCCCGCGGCGCTGGTCATGAACGAGACGAAGTCCTCGGCCTCGTCCGGGCAGGCGCCGATGTACAGCGCCTCCAGCGTGAGGCTCGCGTCGCGGATCCAGGCGAACCGGTAGTCCCAGTTGCGCTCCCCGCCCTCGTCCTCGGGCAGTGAGGTGGTGGGGGCCGCCACGATCGCGCCGGTGGGGCGGAACGTGAGGCCCTTCAGCACCCGCGCGCTGAACTGGACGAGGTCCTTGTGCGGGCCCTCGTAGACGTCGTGCTCGCGCTCCCACGAGCGCCATGCCTCAGCCGTGTCGGCCACGCGCGCCGCGACGTCGGCCGCGGGGATCGGCTCCAGCGAGGTGGCCTCGGGCGATGCCCAGCACAGGGAGAAGGCGGCGCTTTCGCCCTCGCCCAGCACGAAGGCCGCGTGCATCGTCGCGTCCTTGATCGACACCGGCACGCTCGCCGTCACCGCCACGGGGCACGAGCCGAACGTACGCCCGCCGCTCTCGGTGGGGCGGAACAGAGGGCGCACGAGCCCGTACTCGGGCCGCGGCGAGAGCTCGAGCACCAGCTCGACCTCGCCCGCGACCGCCTCCGCGAGGCGCAGCACCTCATGCGGCGCGTCCTTGCCCAGGTCGTGGCCGCGCTGGCCTGCGGGGACGGCCATCGCGTCGGTCAGCCGCACGACCCCGGACTCGGTCGTGAAGGTGGTCTCGATCACGAGCGTGCCCGGCAGGTAGCGGCGCGTGCTCGTGAACGGCTCCGCCGGCCGGATCGACCAGTGGCCCGCGTCCGGGTCGAGGATGCGGGAGAAGACGGCGCCGCTGTCGTAGTGCGGCAGGCAGAGCCAGTCGATCGAGCCGGACCGGTCCACGTGTGCGGCGGAATGGCAGTCGGCCAGCATGCCGTAGTCGGCGATCGGCCGGAAGGCCTCCAGCGAGTTGGGTGAGATTGCCACGGCTTGAGTTGTGTCGGTTGCGCTCATGCGGCCTCTGACTGGCCGGCGGGACATTCGTTACGCGCGCGACGCGCAGGCGACGCGCGCGTCACGCTCGCGCGCGCTTTCGTCGGCCACGATCGCCCCATGCCCGCCTCCCTCCCCAACGCTCGTGCGCATTCCCCCGATTATCGAGGGCGAGCGCACGAGCGATCGCCGGATCGGGTCGTGGCGGCGCTCGCGCTGCGGCAGTACGGGGTCGTCACGCGGGCGCAGCTGGGAGCGATCGGGCTGGCCGTCGGGGCGATCGAGCGGCGGGTGACCGGGGGCCGGCTCCACCGCCTGTACCCAGGCGTCTATGCCGTCGGCCACCGGGTGCTCACCGACGAGGGCCGGTGGATGGCCGCCGTGCTCGCCGGTGGCCATGGGGCGGCGCTGAGTCATGCGGCGGCGGGAGCGCACTGGGGCATCCACCGTCCCGCCGGCGCCGCGGTCGCCGTCACCGGCGCGCAACAGCGCAGACCGCGGCCCGGGGTGCGCTTCCACCGCTCACGCCTCCCCGACGACGAGGTCACGATCAAGGACGGGATCCCAGTCACTACCGTGGCGCGTACGCTCTTCGACCTCGCGGCCGTCCTGCCGCCCGGCCGGCTCGCGCGTGCGGTCAACGAGGCGGAGGTCCGCCGGCTGTGGGACCTCGTGTCCCTGGCGGACCTGCTCGCGCGTCACCCTCGCCGCCCGGGCGCCGCCGCGATCCGGGCGCTGCTCGCGACGCCCGGAGGCGCCGGCACCCGCAGCGAGCTGGAGGACCGGTTCCTCGGCTTCCTCGACCGCACCGGGCTACCGCGGCCCGCGACGAACACGCCCTTCTGGCTCGGTGCCCGCTGGATCGAGCCCGACTGCACGTGGCAGGAGCAGCGCCTGATCGTCGAGCTCGACGGCTACGAGACCCACCGCACGCGTGCCGCCTACGAGCACGACCGCGCCCGCGACCGCGCGCTGACCGCGGCGGGCTGGCGCGTGATGCGCGTCACCTGGCGCCACCTGCACGAGGCGCCCGAGCTGCTCGCCGGCGAGCTGCGCGCCGCGCTGGGGCGCGCGGCCGCAGCCTGAGCGCGCGCATGTCATCCAGCCGGAGGAGATCCGCCTGGATGACGTGCAGAGAGGTGGGGCTCAGGCCGCCGGGCGCAGCTCGCGGGGCTCCGAGGCGCGCAGCGCGGCTGCGGGCGTGCTCGGCGACGGCGCGGTCAGATGCGCGTAGTAGCGGAGCGGGAAGATCAGAGCCAGTGCGATGCGCTTCATGTCGATGCCGTCCGACACACGCCCCGAAAGTTTCACGCCACCTTGCACCGCGGCCGCAGCGCACTGCGCAGCGTGCTCGAGGACTACGTCGACGCTGCGGTCTGAGCGGCGTCAGCCCGGGGCGCCGGCTACATCCCGGGCTCGAGGCGCATGCCCGCGGGCGCCTCGGCAGGCTCCCCGTGCGCGCCGCGCTGCAGGATCGACAGCGACAGGGCGGGGAAGACCAGGACCGACAGCAGACCGGCCGAGATCAGCGCGGCACCGGTGGCCTCGTCGAGCTGGCCCAGCTCCATGCCGATCATCGACGCGGCCACGATGAACGGCAGCGAGGTGGCCTGCAGGAGTCCCGACACCGCCGCATTGCGAGTCCCCACGAGCGGCCGGTAGAGCAGCGCGGGCAGCCCGCGCACGATCAGTAGCGCGGCCAGGAACAGCGGCACCTGGATCATCGCGGTGCTGCTCGCGAACAGGGCGTCGAGGTTGAACCGCACTCCGCTCGTCACGAAGAAGACGGGAATGAAGAAGCCGAACCCCGCCGCCTCCAGCTTCCGGCGGAACTCGGGGTGGGTCATCATCCGGTCGCGGTCGATCACGGTCAGGATCACGCCGGCCGCGAACGAACCGAGGATCACCTCGAGCCCGAGTCCCTGTGCGAGGGCCACGAAGGCCACCATCAACACGAAGGCCGCGCGCACGCGGATCTGGGCGGTCGTGTCCTGTAGCCGCACGAGCGTGTCGCGGATGCGCATCGAGTGCTCGAGTCCTGCCACTGTCAGCGCGACCAGGGCGGCGGCCAGGCCGAACCCGCCCAGCAGGACGAGCTGGCTGGCCGTGCCGGCGCCCTCGCGAGAGAAGAAGATCGAGAGCAGGATCACGGCGCCGAAGTCCGCGATCGTGGCCGCGGCGACAACCAGCTGCCCGAAGTTGGAGCCGATCTGCCGCTGATCCTTGAGCACCGGGATCACGATTCCCAGCGAGGTCGCCGACAGGATGATCGCGACCAGCAGCGGGGAGTCGATGATGCCCGCGGCGCTGAGCCCGCCGGCCACCACCAAGCAGAGCGCGAACGAAACCACGAAGCCCGCGCTCGCGACCGTCAGCGCCCGGCCGCGCAGGCGATCGACATCGATCTCCAGCCCGGCGAGGAACAACAGGAACGCGAGCCCGACAAGCGCCATCACCTCGACCGGTGGGTCCTCCGTCACCCAGCCGAACACGGCCGGGCCGATCAGGATGCCGATCACGATCTCCAGCACGACCGAGGGCACGCGCAGACGCGGCGCCAGGCCGAGCGCGAACGGCGCGACGAACGCCGCGACGCCGATCAGCAGCAGATTGGTGAACTCGAGCTCCACGGCGCCGTAGTCCGCGCGGGCCGGCGCTCGTTACGCAGTCGCCGAACGGCGCACCACGACACGGCCGCGAGCATGCTGTAACAACGCTCACCGACGTCGCACTAACCCCCGACCACCGAGACCCAGGAGGACGCCGATGACCGTTGCACCCACCGAGATCCGACCCGAGGCCATGCCGGGCCTGAAGGGCAAGAACGTGCTCGTGACCGGCGGCAGCTCCGGTATCGGCCAGGCGATCGCGGTGCGGTTTGCGCAGCACGGCGCGAACGTCGCGATCAACTACCTCACAACCCCCGACGAAGCCGCCGACACCGAGGAGCAGGTCCACGCCTGCATCCACCGCGTGCGCGGCCACGGCGTGCAGGACGTGCTCGTTCAGGGCGACGTGTCGCAGGAGGACGACGTGGTCCGCATGATCGGGGAGACGGTCGACGGGCTGGGCGGCATCGACGTGCTCGTCAACAACGCGGGCATCCAGATCTCACGGCCCTCGCACGAGCTCTCCCAGGCCGACTTCGAGAAGGTGCTCGGCGTCAACCTGCGCGGCTCCTTCCTGTGCGCGCGCGAGGCGATCAAGCGCTTCCTCGACAACGGAACGCCGGGCTCGATCATCAACGTATCGAGCGTCCATCAGCTGATCCCGAAGCCCGACTACCTGGGCTACTCGGTCAGCAAGGGCGGGATGCAGAACCTCACCCGTACGCTCGCGCTGGAGTACGCGGGCCACAACATCCGCGTGAACGGCATCGGCCCGGGCGCGACCATCACCCCCATCAACCGCGCTTGGGTGGACGACCCCGAGAAGGCCGAGCAGGTCACCAGTCACATCCCGCTGGGCCGGGCCGGCACCGCCGACGAGATGGCCGGGGTCGCCTGCTTTCTCTCCAGCGACGACGCGGCCTACATCACCGGCCAGACCATCTTCGTCGACGGCGGTCTGACCCTGTTCGCCGACTTCCGTGAGCCCTGGTCCTCGGAGTGAGCGCCTCGCCGCCCACAACCGCGCGCGCCGAGACGAGCGGCTCCGCACGCTGGTGGCCGTCGCCCTTCGGCGCGGACGACCAGCTCGGGATGCTCAACCACGTGACCGCGGCCAAGCGCCTGGAGGCGTTGTCGCTGGTCCGGCAGGGGCGGCTGTACGACCTGGCCCACGTCCTCGATGACGGCGTGCCCGTGTTCCCCGGCCGCCACTTCGCCCAAACGCTCGTGACGACGGCGCACCACACGAACGCCGCCGGCGGCAGCAGCCCGCTCACCGGGCTGGGCGACAACAACGTGAACTGGCAGATCGCGGTCTTCTCCAGCACGATGCAGATCGGTACGCACATCGACGGGCTGAACCACCTGCAGGAGGCCGACCGCTGCTACAACGGGCTGCGGGTCTCCGACCTCGCGGAGACGTGGGGAACGAACCGTCTGGGCGCCGAGACCATCCCGCAGATCGTGACCCGGGGCTGGCTCGTTGACGTCCCCACGACCCGTGGCGGGGAGCCGCTCGGGGTCGGGGACGTGATCACGGTCGATGACCTGGGAGGCATCGAGCCGACCCCGGGCGACGCGGTCCTGTTCCACACCGGATGGTCCGCTCGCTGGGACGATGCCCAGAGCTACCTCGCGGGCGAGCCGGGCCCGGGTTACGAGGTCGCCGACTGGCTCGTGGAGCACGGCGTCGCGCTCACGGGCTGCGACACCTGGAGCTACGGCCCGGTGCCCGGCGAGGACGCCGATCGCCCGTTCGAGATACCGCAGATGCTGAACGTGCGCCACGGGATGTTCATCGTCGAGAACCTCGCGACGGCGGCGCTCGCGGCGGACGGCGTGCGCGAGTTCGCCCTGATCCTGACCCACCCCAAGCCGCGCGGCGCGACCGGCGCGTGGACCTCACCGATTGCCCTCGTCTAAAACAGGGACCCCGGAGGAGATTCGAAATGAGCGACCACTACGACGTGATCATCATCGGGACCGGCGCGGGCGGTGGCACCCTCGCCCACCGGCTGGCCCCGACCGGCAAGCGCATCCTGCTGCTGGAGCGCGGCGGCTACCTGCCGCGCGAGCAGGAGAACTGGGACGCGGCCGAGGTCTTCGGCAAGGAGCGCTACCTGTCCGGGGAGGAGTGGTTCGACAAGGACGGGAAGGCTTTCAAGCCGCACCAGCAGTACTTCGTGGGCGGCAACACCAAGTTCTACGGCGCGATCCTGTTCCGGATGCGGGAGCGCGACTTCGGGGAGGTGCGCCACCACGGCGGCGTCTCGCCCGCGTGGCCGCTGGCGTACGACGATTTGGAGCCATACTACGACGAGGCCGAGAGCCTCTATCACGTGCACGGCGAACGTGGCGAGGACCCTACGGAGCCACCGGCCGCGGGCCCGTTCCCCTATCCCGCCGTCAGCCACGAGCCGCGCATCCAGCAGTTGCACGACGACCTCGTGCGCACCGGCCACCACCCGTTCCACCTGCCGGTCGGCGTGCTGCTGAACGAGGCCGATCGCGAGCGCACGACCTGCATCCGCTGCAACAAGTTCGACGGCTTCCCGTGCATGGTCGACGGCAAGGCCGACGCCCACGTGCTGTGCGTGCGACCCGCGATCGCGCACGACAACGTGACGCTCGTCACGGGTGCGAAGGTCGAGCGGCTGGAGACCGACCCCAGCGGGCGGACGGTGACCAGCGTGGTCGTCGAGCGCGAGGGCGGGCGCGAGACGTACTCGGGCGACGTCGTGGTCGTCTCGTGCGGCGCCGTGAACTCCGCCGCGCTGCTGCTGCGCTCCGCGAGCGACCTGCACCCGCGCGGTCTGGCCAACTCCTCCGATGTCGTCGGGCGCCACTACATGGCACACATCAACTCGGCGGTGATCGCGCTCTCGAGAGAGCCCAACCCGACCAAGTTCCAGAAGACGCTCGGTGTCAACGACTACTACTGGGGGTCCGACGACTTCGACTTTCCGCTCGGGCACATCCAGATGCTCGGCAAGACCGACGGAGACATCCTGAAGGCGGGTGCGCCGGCGTTCGCGCCGAAGTTCGCCCTCGACTGGATGGGCCGTCACGCCGTCGACTTCTGGCTCACGACCGAGGACCTGCCGCAGCCCGGGAACCGCGTCACGCTCGACCGCGGCGGCAACATCCACCTCCGCTATGCGAACGTGAACGAGGAGGGCCACAGACGTCTGCTGGGCAAGCTGAAAGGCCTGCTCACCCACCTCGACATGCACGAGCGTCTGATTCCGAACACGCTCGTGCGCGACGCCCGCATCCCGATCGCGGGAGTCGCACACCAGTGTGGGACCGTGCGGTTCGGGACCGACAGCGCGACCTCCGCGCTGGACGTGAACTGCCGCGCGCACGACGTGGACAACCTGTACGTGGTCGACACCAGCTTCTTCCCGTCCAGCAGTGCGGTCAACCCGGCGCTGACGGCGATCGCCAACTCGCTGCGGGTCGGCGACCACCTGATCGAGCGGCTCGACGCGCAGGTCGCCGACACGCGTGAGGCGGTGCCGGCATGATCGCGCGGGTTGCGGGCAACATCGGGAAGGGGCTCGCGGCCGGCCTCGCCGGCACGGCGGCCATGACGGTGTCCAGCACGCTCGAGGCCAAACTGCGCAAGCGCCGGCCGAGCACCGCCCCCGCGAAGGCGGCCGAGAAGGTGCTGGGCATCGAGAAGTTCGCGGATCCGGCCCACGAGCACCGGTTCTCGAACCTGGTGCACTGGGGGTACGGCACCGGATGGGGCGCGGTGCGCGGCCTGCTGGGGACGACGGCGCTGCCGCCGAAGGCCGCCACCGCCGCCCACGGCGCAGCCGTGTGGGGGCAGGCGGTCGTGATGCTGCCAACGCTCGACGTGGCGCCGCCGATCACCCTGTGGGGCAAGGAGGAGATCGCGATCGACGTCTTCCATCACGCGGTCTACGCGACGGCCACGGGGGTCGCCTACGAGCTGCTCAGCAACGGGCGCCGCTAGCTCGTCCGCGACCCGGCCTACCCGTGCTCCCTGGGCACGGACCTGCCCGCCGCCGCGTCCTGAGCAGCGCGCGCGGACCGGCTCAGCTCACCTCAGCCCTCGACCCCCGCAAGCTTGCGCAGCAGGCGACGCAATGTCTCCAGCTCCTTGGCGTCGAGCGGGGCGAAGACCTCGTCCGCCATCTCCACCGCCGCGCGGCGCGCGCGAGCGAGCGTCCGTCTGCCGCGCGGGGTGAGGTACACGGCGTGCTTTCGCCGGTCGTCGGGATGACGGCGGCGCTCGACCAGGCCCATTCCCTCGAGCTCGTCGATCACCGCCACCATCGAGCTGGGGTCGATCAGCGAGCGGGTCACCAGCTCCTGCTGCGTGCTGCCCGGGTGTGCATCGATCAGCGTGAGCACGCCGAGCTGCGGCGGGCGCAGGCCCAGCGGCTCCAGCGCCTGCGCGAGGCAGGCGGCCATCCGCTGCCCGTTCCAGGACAGCAGGAACCCGGGGGCGCTGGCAAGGGGCTCGGGAGGACGATCGTGGAAACGCATGTCAAGTGTGACCAATATTACATCGGCTCCACAAATCGTTTCTGCTATAAACGATTCGCTCTGCTTACGACGGCTGGAGGTTAACCGACGTGTCTGCTCTCACCCGCTGGGTCCTGTCCCACAAGCGCACGGTCGTGATCGGCTGGATCGTCCTCACGATCGCCGGGATCATGGCTTCGGGCCCGGCCACCGACGCACTCGATCCCGAGTTCTCGGTGCCGAACAAGGAGGGCTGGGAGACCAACGTCGAGATCTCCAAGCACTACCGCGGCACGGGCGGGAACACGGTCCCACTGGTTCCCGTCGTGACGTTGCCGCAGGGCAGGACGGTGGACTCACCCGGGGTCCGGGCGGACCTCGCGCGAGTCGACCGCAGCCTCGCGCAGCGGCTCCCGAACTCCCGCCTCGCCTCCTACGCGTCCACGGGGGATCGCACCTTCGTCTCCGCTGACGGCCGCACCACCTTCGCGGTGATCTACCCGCAGCCCGACCCCGACTCGTTCTTCGGGGAGAACCCGCGCGCCGAGAAGGCCGCCAGCGCGGCCCTGCGCGACGCGACCGTCGGCGGTGCGCCGGTCCACCTGACCGGGTTCGACGCGCTGATGGAGGACTCGGGTGCCGACAACGAGGGGCCGGGCGTGCTGCTCGAGGCGCTGATCGGCGGCTTCGGCGCACTGCTCGTGCTGACCTTCGTATTCGCCTCCTTCCTGGCCGTGATCCCGATCTTCATGGCGATCGTGTCGATCATGACCACGTTCCTGCTGCTGCTGGGGCTGACCGAGCTGACCAGCGTCTCACCGATCGTGCAGTTCCTGATCGCGCTGATCGGGCTCGGCGTCGCGATCGACTACTCGCTGATCGTGGTGTCACGCTGGCGTGAGGAGCGCGCCCACGGCGCGAGCGGCGAAGCCGCGGTGCAGCGCGCGATGGAGACCGCCGGCCGAGCGGTCATCTTCAGCGGCATCACGGTGGCGATCGGCCTGTTCGCGCTGATCGCGCTGCCCCTGCCCTTCCTGCGCTCGATGGGCTACGGAGGCCTGCTGATCCCGCTGGTCTCGACGCTCGTCGCGATCACGCTGCTGCCGGTCGTCCTGGCGAAGCTCGGCCCGCGGCTCGACTGGCCCCACCGGCGCACCGACGACAAGGCAAGCCGCGCGTGGACGCGCTGGGCGACGGCCGTCGCACGTCGCCGCTGGCTCGCGGCCGGCACAGGGATGGCGGTCGTGCTGGCGCTCGTGTTCGCCGCCACCGACCTGCAGCTGGGCAGCTCCGACGCCGACACGGTCGCGAAGTCCGGCGACGCCAAGGACGGCCTCGTGGCGTTGGAGCGGGCGGGGATCGGCGAGGGTTCGCTGCTCCCGCACGAGATCCTGGTCGAGGGCGGCACCGACCCGCAGCAGGTGGCGGCCGCCCTGCGCAACGTCGACGGCATCCACGGCGCCGTGGCGCCGACGGGCGCCGCCTGGCGGCGTGACGGAACGGCGCTGGTCGAGGCGATCCAGGTGCCCGACAGCGGATCGGCCGAGGGTGAGGCCACGCTCGATGCCGTGCGCGACACCGCGCACGCGGCCGGTCCCGACGTGCGGGTCGGCGGCCAGCCCGCCTCGAATGCCGACTTCATCGACGCCGTCTACGGCAGCTTCCCGCTGATGATCGCGCTGATCACGATCACGACGTTCATCCTGCTCGCGCGGGCCTTCCGCTCGCTGCTGCTGCCACTCAAGGCGATCGTGCTGAACATCCTCAGCGTGGCCGCCGCGTGGGGTGTGCTGGTGCTCGTGTGGCAGCACGGATACGGCTCGGAGGCGATCTTCGGCATCGAGGCGACGGGCTCGATCCCCTCGTGGATGCCGCTGATGATCTTCGCGTTCCTGTTCGGGCTCTCGATGGACTACGAGGTGTTCATCCTCTCGCGCATGCGCGAGGAGTACGACCGCACCGGCTCGACCGAGACCGCCGTGATCCGGGGCATTGCCCGCACCGGGCGGCTGGTCACGAGCGCCGCACTGATCCTGTTCCTCGCGTTCACGGCGATGGCCTCGGGCCCGGGCACGGACCTGAAGATGATGGCCACGGGCCTGGCGGCCGGGATCCTGCTCGATGCCACGGTGATCCGGGCGTTGGTCGTACCCGCCGTGATCGCGTTGATGGGCCGCTGGAACTGGTGGCTGCCGCCCGGGCCGGCGCGGTTGCTGCGGGTGGAGCCCTCGATCCCGCCGGGCTTCGCGACGCAGACCGAAACGCGCTGATTCGCCGGCCCCGGGCTGAGCCCGTCCGGGGCCAATCAGCATCTAGGCTGTCCGCATGCCCGTCGCCCTCGTCACCGGCGCCAACCGCGGCCTGGGCCGCGAGGCTGCCCGGCAGCTCGCGGGCAAGGGCTACACGGTGATCCTCACCGCGCGCGACGAAGCCGGGGCGCGGGAAGCTGCCGCGGCGCTCGCCGCGGAGGGCGGCGACGTGCGACCGCTCGCGCTCGACGTGTCCGATCCGGACAGCATCGACGCGGCGGCGGCGCGCGTTGCCGAGGACCCGGGCGCGCTGGACGTGCTCGTCAACAACGCCGGCATCGGCTCCGACTTCGGCGTGTCCGGTGTCGATCCGGACTTCGGCGCGATCGCGCGCGCGCTCGAGACGAACTTCTACGGCGCCTACCGGCTCACCGTGGAGTTGCTTCCGCTGCTGCGACGCAGCGCCAGCCCGCGGATCGTGAACGTGTCGAGCGGGATGGGCGGCGTGAACGAGATGGGCGGCTGGTCGCCCGGTTATCGCGTCTCGAAGGCCTCGCTGAACGCCATGACCCGGATCCTCGCGACGGAGCTCGAGGGTGACGGGTTCCTCGTCAACTCGGCCTGTCCGGGCTTCGTCGCGACAGACATGGGCGCCCCGATGGGCGCGCAGAAGCCCGTCGCCGACGGCGCCGCCGGGATCGTGTGGCTGGCGACGCTGCCCGACGACGGCCCGACCGGCGGCTTCTTCCGCGACGGCAAGCCGATCAGCTTCTGACGGCCGCGCCGACACCCGTCCGCGGGCTGTTCGAGACCCACCTGACCGTCCGCGACGTCCCCCGGTCGACCGAGTTCTACCGCGAGGTGGTGGGCCTGCCCCTGGCGCTCGATCTGGCGGAGCGCAACGCCGCCTTCCTGTGGATCGGGGAGCCGGGGCACGCGATGCTCGGGCTGTGGGGCATCGGCTCGAGTACCTCGCGATGCTGGACGAGCCCCCGCGCGCGAGCGCCGGGATCGTCCCGTACTCGCAGTGGACGAGTCCCGGCTGAACAAGTGGTTTGGCAGCCGCCGCCCCACTGGGCGATGGGCGATAGCATGGCCGTCGTACTGCATTTCCGGGGCTCCGCCGGCGGGAGCCCATCGTGGGAGGGACCCCAAGGGAGGAGCAATCGATGCACAAGCTGCTACTCGGCCTCGGCGTGGCGCTGGTTGCCATCACGGCGATTGCGTCGCCCGCCGCCGCGGCGACATTCAAATGCAACGAGGCGGTGACCGGCGGCACGTTCGACAACGTGACCGTCCCTGACGACGGGTCGTGCACGCTGATCGACTCGACCGTCAGCGGAAACGTATACGTGAAGCGGAACGCGTACTTCCAGGCCACCAACACCGACATCGTGGGCAAGGTCCGCGCGACCAGGGCACTGACGCTGTTCATCGACAGCGAGTCGACCGTCGGCCGCGACGTGAGGACGTTCAAGACCACACAGGTGTTCATCTTCAACGCCGAGATCGCACGCGGGCTCGACGTGGACGGCACCAGCGAGGTGGTCAACATCTGTGGCAACCTCGTGAGCGCGGGTGACATCAACGTCACGCGCAGCGGCACGGACATCCTGGTTGGAGAGCCGCTCGCCGACTGTGGCGGGAACACCGTGACCGGCGGCGACATCGAGATCGAGCGCAGCTTCACGGACGTCGAGTTCGTGGTGCGCGGGAACACGGTGACCGCCGGCGACCTCGAAGTGACCCGGAACCGGGGCCCCGTCGAGAAGATCGTCGCCGAAAACCAGGGTGGCGACGAGCTCGAGTGCAGCTACAACGAGGCGCCGTTCAGCGCGTCGGGCAACGTCGGCTGGTCCGAGCGCTCCGGACAGTGCGAGGTAATCCTCACCTGCAACGAGGAGCTGACCGGCGCGGACGTCGACGAGGTCGTCGTCCCCGTGGGCGGCGCCTGCACACTGTTCGACTCGCAGGTCAGCGATGACGTGAGCGTGCTGGAGAACGCGTACTTCCAGGCGACCAACACGGCGATCGCCGACAAGGTCCGCGCCCACGGCGCACAGACGTTGTTCATCGACTCGCAGTCGAGCGTCGGCCGCACCGTGAAGGCGCACGACGCGATTCAGGTGTTCATCTTCAACGCCACCATCGGTCGCGGGATCATCGTGGACGACGCCACCGAGGTGGTGCAGGTCTGCGGCACGACCGTCACCAAGGGTGACGTCGAGGTGAGCGAAAGCGGCACGGACATCCTGATCGGCTCACCGTCCGCCGTGGACTGCGCGGGCAACACCGTGAGCGAGGGTGACATGGAGATCGAGCGCAACTTCACGGACGTCGAGTTCGTCGTCGAAGGCAACTCCATCCCGTTCGGCGACCTCGAGGTAAAGAGGAACAAGGGGCCTGTGGAGAAGTCCGTGCAGAACAACACGGGGGGCGGCGAGCTCGAGTGCTACGCCAACGACCTGCCCTTCCTCGCCTCCGGGAACGTGTTCGGGCGGGTCACCGGCCAGTGCATCGAGGTGTGACGGAGACCACCAGGCACTGAACGGGTGGGAAACGCGAAGGCCCGCACTCAGGTGCGGGCCTTCCTCGTCTCACGTCAGACGGCGGCCGCCTCCAGCTTCTCGCGCACCGCCGCGACAGTGGGGTCGAAATCCTCCTTCGTGCGCCGGAAGACATCTGCCAGGTCGTCCCACAGCTGGAACACGGAGGGACGCCCCCAGAACCAGTAGCCCACGTACACCTTCTCGATCCGCAGCTCGCCGGGCGCGAGCACGAGCGTGTGCGGCACCGTGGCGTCGTGATGGGGGTCGGTGTACTCGTCGATCTCGAAGTGACGCTGCACCTCGAGCTGCTCGTCCGCCAGGAACGGCCAGTGTGCGCCCGTCGACAAACGCAGGCGGTAGACGTCGTGCAGGTCGTTCGGCAGGATCGTCACGAGCTCGGTGAACGCCACCGCCGACCACTCGTGGAACTTGAGCATCTCACGCTGGTGCTGGCGCTCGCGCGGGCAGTGCTCGCCGCGGCCGAGCATCAGCACGAGCGCGTTGTCGCCCTGCAGGTCGGACAGGCGATGCCGCTCACCGTTCTCGTCCGGCAGCTCGAAGTCGGGGATCGTCAGTCCCGGTTCCAGGCCCTTGCTCATCTGTGCTCCTTTCTCCCTACTCGGGACGGATGCCGGGAATTTCGAGCCGGATCCGGTAGACGCTGGTCAGTGCGGTCACGTACAGGGTCTTGCCGTCCTCGTCGCCCCACGCAAGGTTGTGTGGGTCCTCGGGCAGCCGCAGCAGCCCGAGCCGCTCGCCGCCGGGACCGAGGATCCAGACGCCGCCCGGGCCGCACACGTACACGTTGCCCTCGCGATCGACCTTGATGCCGTCGATCGCGTCCGCGCCCGGCTCGCCGGTCAGGTCGCAGAACACGTCGGCGCCCGCCACGTCGCCGTCGGGCGCGATCGTGTAGCGCATCACGACCTTGCGCTCGAGGTCCCAGTTCCCGACGTACAGGTAGCGCTCGTCCGGGGAGAAGGCGAGGCCGTTCGGTCCCTCCAGCTCCATGCGCTGGAGCCTCACCTCTCCCGCCGGCGTCACGGAGAACAACCCGCTGAAGGGCAGCTCCTTGGCCGGGTCGTCGAACACCTGCGGCAACCCGAACGGCGGGTCGGTCAGGTACAGGGTGCCGTCGGAGCGATACACGAGGTCGTTGGGGCTGTTCAGGCGCTTGCCCTCGTGGGAGTCCGCGAGCACCGTGATGTCGCCGTGCGGGTTCACGCGGATCACCCGCCGGTTGCCGTGCTGGCAGATCGTGAGCAGGCCGTCGGGGCTGAACGTCAGGCCGTTGGACCCCGGCTGGTGGAAGCGCCCGATGTCGGTGCCCGTGTAGCCGCTCTTCGGACGGAACACCGTGACGGCCGCTCCCGGGACCAGGCGGTAGATCGCGTTCGTGTTCGGCGAGCTGAACAGCAGCGCGCCGTCCTTCCAGACAGGTCCCTCGGTGAACTCGAAGCCCCCGGCGACCCGCTCGAGCACGGCCTCGGCCGGCACGATCGCATCGACGCCGGGATCGTGGCGCTCCAGCTCGTAGGGTGCCAGCTCGACCGCCGCCGCGCGGTCGCGTGCATACAGGTCGAGCGTCGCGGTGCGCATCCAGATGTAGTTGTGCGGGGACGTCGAGATCGGCCCGTTGATGCCGAACACCGCAAGCTGAAACCGATCGCCGGGACGCGCGTCACGTGTCAGCACGACGCGGTTGGGAGCGTTGAAGCCGCCCACGACCTGGCCGCCGGTGGTGCCGAGCACGAGCGGCAGCTCGCCGTTCACCCACACCTCCGCGTAGTCGTCCACGACGACCTCGAACACGACGGTCGCGCCGGCCGGGTCGAAGTCCCCGACCTCCTCGGGGATCGTCACCTCGATCCGGTACCAGTTGAAGCTGACGCGGCCGTCGCCCAGCCGGCGCATGGTCTCGGCCGGCGCCAGCACGTCCCATCCGGAGTCGTCGAAGTCGGCCCCCTGTGCGTGGGGCGTGACGTCATAGGTGCGATTCGGGGTGCTACCAGGGCCCAGCGGGTCTGGATCATCCGGCCCCCCCACCGCGACGAAGTCGATCTCCTCCACGCGCGCGTCGCGGTAGCGCCACTGCCCGCCGGTGAGGGCAGCCCCGGCGTCGGTCTGGAGGTCGATGATCGCGTCCGGGCGGCCGGGCAGCAGCTCGGTCGGCCCGGGCACCGCGGCCGCTGGTGTGATGGTCGCCGTCGCCATCACGCCTCCACCTTCACGACGAAGTACAGGAACGGATCGGTGACGTCGGTGAACTGGTGCGGCACCCCGCTCGGGATCGCGAGCACGTCGCCCTCGCGACAGCTTGTGGCGCTTGCCGCCGCGCACCGACTGCGCGCGCAGCTCGCCGGCGCCCACCTGGCGCGGCTTCACCATGTCGCCGCCGGTGACCACCGTGGCCGAGCCCTGCACCACGTGCATCACGTCGGTGACCCGCTCGTGGTACTCGGCCTCGCCCGGGCGCTCGCGCCGGCCCGCATCGATCTTGTAGGCGCCGCTGTCGAGCAGCAAGCCGCCCTGCTTGAACTTGTGCTGGAGCTTGCGCGAGCTGAAGAAGGCGGCGCCGTTCGCGCGTCCGTTGGACTTCGCCGCGGCGCCCGCCGCCCGCGCGCCGATCGCGGCCAGCTCGTTGTCCTCGTCGGCCGAGGTGGCGCCGCTGACCCCGATCGCTCCGATCACCGTGCCGCCGAACTCGATCGGCATGCCGCCCTGGAGCGGCACGGCGCGCGCGAGGTGCAGCGCGGACGGGCGGCCACCCGACGCCTGATCCTCGAAGTCCTTGCTGGGCCGGCGGTAGATCGCGGCGGTGCGGGCCTTGTCGGTCGTGACCTGCACGCTCGCCACCTGCGCGGCGTCGGGCCGCAGCAGGTAGACCAGCTCGCCACCCGCGTCTACGACGGAGATCACCGGCGCCACGCCGCGCTCGGCGGCGACCGCGCCCGCGGCCTCGGCCGCGAAGCGGGCGCCCTCATAGGTGATCGCCGGCACCTCGCTGGTGGAGAAGCGCGCCCGCGCGGCGGCGATCGACACGGACTCGTCCTCGTCCGGGGTCTCGCCGCTGGTGCCGACCGCGCCGACGACCTCGTCGCCGACCTTCAGTGGGATGCCGCCGGTGAGCGCCGCGGCGCCGTGCAGCGCAAGCGCGCCGAGCCGCCCGTCGGTCACCTGCTGCTCGATCTCGCGGCTGGGCCGCACGAAGATCGCGGCGGTGCGCGCCTTGTCCACGGCGACTCGCGAGCTGGCGATCTGAGCCCCTTCGGTGCGCCGCATCTGCACGACCTCGCCCCAGGGATCGACCACGGTGATGACCACGCGGTAGCCCTTCGCGTCGGCCGCCTTCGCGGCCGCCCGGATCACGGACTCGGCGCCCTTGTTGTCGATCACTCGGCGTGTACGGACTAGTCCCATGGTGGTCATGCTCCTTTCGGGCCGGTCGCGTCGAGGACCGCCGCCCAGATCGCGGTGTCGGTGGTGATGAAGAGGTGATTGCGCCGTGGGCCACCCCACGTGAAGTTCACGGCGCCGGGCAGCCCGATCTCGCCGATCAGGCGCCCGCCCGTGGAGAACACCTGGACGCCCCGCGCGGACGAGGCGTACACACGTCCTTCGCTGTCGCACTTGATCCCGTCCGGGAAGCCTGGCGCGACCTCGGCGAACACACGCTCGCGCGCCAACCGCCCGGCGACCACGTCGAACCCAACGATGTGATGTGGGCGCTCGTCGTAGAAGGAGCCCGCCTCCTGGTTGGCTCCCGAGTCGGTCACGTAAAGCGTGCGCCCATCAGGCGAAAAGGCGAGCCCGTTGGGCTTGTCGAGCGACACGGCGACCAGGGACACATCGCCGGATGCGGGGTCGATGCGGTAGACGCCGTCACCCGTCCGCGGGTGCGGCCGAAAGCCCTGGAGGAAGCCGTAGCTCGGGTCGGTGAACCAGATCGAGCCGTCGCCGCGCTCGACCACGTCGTTGGGGGAGTTGAAGGGCACTCCGCGCCATCCGGCGGCGAGCGTCTCGGCCGCGCCGGTCACGCGATCGACGCGCACGATGCGCGCGGGCTCCGACACGCTGCCCTGCTCGCACACGATCAGCCGGCCGTCGCGCCCCAGGGTCATGCCGTTGGCGGCGTTCGCCGCGGGGCGAACGGTCGTCACCTGCGCGTCGGCGAGCGCGACCCGCCGGATGGCGACCGCGCGCTCGCGCGGCAGGGACGTGAAGTACAGCGCGTGCTCGGCGGCGACGTACACCGGGCCCTCGTGCGCGTCGGTGTCGGCCACGTGTACGAGCCGCGGGGAGCGGCCCAGCACGGCCGCGAACTCACGGTCGTGGATCGCAAACGGCGACCGGCGTGCGGCCGGGCTGAGCGGAGGCATCACGGTCGATCGGCTCATGCTCCGCGAGTCTCACGGCGACGAGGTTCGTTACGGGAAGGATGTGTAATGCCCGGTGAAGCGGGCAGACCACGCAGGGTGAGCATCACGGATGAGATGACCTGCCGCGAACTCGTCGAGCTGGTCACCGACTATCTGGCCGAAGCGCTGCCGGCGCAGGAGCAGGCGCGCTTCGAGGAGCACCTGGGAACGTGCCCCCACTGCGTCACCTACCTCGAGCAGATGGCGATCACGATCTCCGCGCTGGGCCGGCTCGGAGCCGAACAGCAGCTCTCGGGTGAAGCGCGCGAGGCACTGCTGACCGCCTTCCGCGATTGGAAACGCGGGCGCTAGCCGGTCAGCGCTTGCGCCAGGCGCCGCCGAACATTCGCGACAGACGGCCCTTCGACAGGTTGGCCCGGAACTCCGGCGCGCCGGAGTCCGGTTCGGGCAGCGCAGCCGCCTCCTGCGCGTTGATCGAGAGCGTCACCCGGCGCTCGGCGATCCGCCCGATCTCGGGAGCGTCGACGAAACGCTCGCCCCGGGGCGTGCTGATCACGATCCCGTCGAAGATGTGCTCCTGCGGGTTCTCCAGCACGCGTTCGACCCGGCCGATCACGACCTCGTCGGAGGAGCTCACCTCGACGCCGCGCTCGAGCAGCTTGTAGGAGATCGCGTGGCCCTCGTCCATCAGGGAAAGCGTAGCTGTCCGAGACGTTTCGATCGACCCATGTGCAAGGCAGGCGCGTCCTGGAAGGCCGCTGATCACGGCCGTTTGGCCCCGGCCATGGCGGGTATCCGGGCAACGATCCAGGAACGAAAGGAGAGCGACACATGTCGACCATAGAAGAGTCAGTCGAGGTTCAGGTTCCGGTGCGGACCGCGTACAACCAGTGGACCCAGTTCGAGGAGTTCCCGCAGTTCATGGAGGGAATCGAGCAGGTCCGGCAGATCGACGACACGCACCTGCGCTGGAAGGCGAACATCGCCGGCCAGGAGCGCGAGTGGGACGCCGAGATCACCGAGCAGCGCCCGGACGAGCGCGTTGCCTGGAAGAGCACCGGCGGCACCCGGCACGCGGGCGTGGTCACCTTCCACCGCACCGGTGATCAGGAGTCGCGCGTGATGCTGCAGCTCGATGTCGAGCCCGAGGGCATGGTCGAGCAGGCCGGCGACAAGCTCGGCTTCGTGAAGCGCAGGGTGAAGGGTGACCTGGACCGCTTCAAGGAGCTGATCGAGTCGCGCGGCCGCGAGACCGGCGCCTGGCGCGGCGAGGTGGAGCAGGACACGACGCGCTAGCCGTCCCGACCGGCGCGCCGCAGGTCAGCCACGCTACCGCGTGAAGGACGCCGGCGCGCCGGCGGTCACCAGCCGTGATGGCAGCGCGGCGGGATGTGGCCGCCGTGCTCGGTCAGCGGGTGAAGAAGCCGCGCATGCGGCTCTTGCCGGGCCCGGCGGACGACCGGTGGGCTCCCGCGACGGCGTCGTCGGCGTAGATCTCGTCGAGCAGGCCGAGGAAGCGGCGCCCCAGGTTGAACCGCAGCAGTGACCGCTCGGCCTCCTCCCGGCTCTTGCCGCTCTCCTTCATGTTCTGGATCTGCTCGCGGAACATCTCAGTCATCTCCGGGCTCGGCTCGGTGAGCGGCTCGGGCCCGGTGCCGTTCGTCGCTGCCTCGGCGACCGGCTCCAGGACCCGTTCGGGCGCGGGCTCCTCCACGGGCTCCTCCACCGGCACCTCGACGGGCTCCTCGACGGGCTGCTCGATGGGCTGCCTCGATGGGCTCCTCGACGGCCTGCTCAGCCGCGCGACGCGCATCCAGCTCTCGTGACAGCTCGGACTCCGGCTCCCGCACGTTTCGCAACACGTCGATCGCATCGTCCAGCTCGACGCGCAGGGCGTCGACCATCCCGGCGATCGTGCCGGTCAGCAACTCGAAGCTGTTCATCAGCTGGAAGGCGCGGTCGAGCGCGTACTTGAGCGCCTCGCGCCCGTCCTGCTCGGCGCGCTGCGTGAGCTGGCGCGATTGGCGGATCGCATCGAGCTCGATCTCCGCCACCCGCGCGACGGCCGTGTCGATGATCCGCCGCAGCTCGGGCTCGAGCGCGGTGGGGAGCGTCTCGTGGGGCGCGGGCGGGGCCTGGGCGACCAGCTCATGCTGGGCCTCGGACAGCGCGATCGACGCGGTTGGCGGCTCTGCGGCCGCGGCCTGGTCGATGTCCTGCCCCGATGGTGCTGCTGGCTCCTGCACGCTCCGTACCTCCTGCGCCTGCCGCGCTTCCGCTTCCTCCACCTTCACCGTGGGGGGCACGGGCGCCGGCTCACGCCGAACAGGGGCCGGAGTGGCCTTCCGTGCCTTCTTACTCTGCCGATCAAACAATGCCAAGTCGAGCCAGACTCCCTTGTCCGCTGCGAACTGGCTACACCCTACCCGCCTCACAATGCTGCTGCAATCTGAATACTGAGCGCATGGAGGGGCACAGCCGACCCGCTTTCGCCGCGCTGCTGCTGCTGCCCGGCGCGCTGACCGTCTACCTCAGCTTCAACGCGGGCGGCTTCTTCGCGAACACGCACGCGTTCGCCGCGCTCGTGCTGGTCGCCGCCATGATCCTGCGGGTCGCCTTCGCGCGGGCTCCGTTCGCGGGCTACGGGTGGTCGCTGGCGTTCGCCGGTGGCGCCCTCGCGCTGTACGCGCTGTGGACGGCCCTGTCCGGTGTGTGGTCGGACGCTCCCGGGCGCGCCGCGCTCGAGCTGGACCGCGCGCTGCTGTATCTGTTCGCGCTGCTGCTGTTCGGGTCGCTGACCCGTAGTTCGGCCAATCTGCGATTGATGGTTTACGGGCTCGCGGCGGCGATCGTGATCGTGTGCGCGTGCGGGCTCGTGACCCGGATCCTGCCCGATGTCTGGCCGGTCGATACGACCCTCGCGAACGAGCGGCTGAGCTACCCGCTGACCTATTGGAACGCACTCGGCCTGCTCGCCGCCGTGGGAACGATCCTCTGCTTTCACGTCACTGCCAGTCGCAGCCAGCCGGCAGCCGCACGGGTGGTCGCGGCCGCGGCGGTACCCGCGCTCGTGACGACGCTGTTCTTCACGTTCTCGCGCGGCGCGATCGCGGCGGGGGTGATCGGTCTCGTGATCTATGTCGTGGTGGCGCGGCCGCGCGCGCTTCTGACCGGGGCGCTCGCGACCGTGCCGGCGGGGGCGATCGCGATCGTCGTCGCCT
Source organism: uncultured Solirubrobacterales bacterium (assembly GCA_963816975.1). Taxonomy (GTDB): domain Bacteria; phylum Actinomycetota; class Thermoleophilia; order Solirubrobacterales; family JBBDJG01; genus DASRIA01. The sequence goes on from CAWFMD010000006.1 coordinate 332,064, forward strand.
ACGACGCCGACCTGCTCGCGACGGCCGAGCCGACCACCCAGGCGGCGGTCGATCAGGGTCACGGCGTGGCGATCGCGGTGCTGGCGTGCACGTTGGGCGCGGCGCTTGTGCGATGGCTGGCGCTGCGGCTCGACCGTGGCCGCGCGACGCCGGCGCCGAGCCTCCGCGTGGTGGGCATCGCGGCGGGCGCGGGCGCGGTGCTCGCGATCGCGCTGGGGGCGCCGGCCGAGGTCGCCGACCAGTACGACCGCTTCGTCGAGGGTGGGCAGGCCGGCAAGGGGGGCGACCTGCGCACGCGACTCACCGATCCGGCCAACAACGGCCGCCTCGATCTCTGGAACGTTTCCCTGGACGCGTTCGCGGCCGAGCCGCTGACCGGCCACGGAGCGGGCACCTACCACCTTGTATGGGCGCGGGACCGACCGTTGCCGGCGGCCTCTCGAGATGCGCACTCGCTGTATGCGGAGGTGCTCGGCGAGCTCGGCGTCGTGGGCTTCCTGCTGCTCGTCGCGACGCTGGCCGTGATCGTGGTGATGCTCGCGGCGCGCGCGGGCGGCCGAAACCGCACCCTGTATGCGGCCCTCCTCGCCGTGATCGTGACGTGGATGGTCCACGCCGGGGTCGACTGGGACTGGGAGATGCCGGCCGTCACGCTCTGGGTGTTCGCGCTGGGCGGGGCCGCACTCGCACGGGCTGACGCAGGAAACGCAACGGACGCGGACGCCCGCACGGGAACGGCTCCCCGCATCGCTGCGATCGCCGCCTGCTCCGCCGTCGCGCTCGTGCCCGGGATCGTCCTGGTCTCACAGGAGCGCCTCGATCACAGTGCGGACGCTTTCACACGGGGCGATTGCCGCACCGCGGTCGACGCCGCGAGTTCGGCGATCGCCGCCCTGGCTCTGCGCCCCGAGCCCTACGAGGTGCGCGCATTCTGCCGTCTGAGGGAAGGACGCACGAACGACGCACTGCGCGACCTCCAGCGGGCGCGCGAGCGCGACCCGGAGAGCTGGACGTACCGCTACGACCTGGCCGTCGCTCGCGCGTACGCTGGACTCGACCCGCGCCCGCAGGCACACGCGGCCTTGCGACTCAATCCACTCAACCGAAAGACACAGAGACTGGTCAGGCGCTTCGGGACGGGATCACCGCAACGGTGGAAGACCGACGCGAGATCGCTGTTCCGCGGCTCCGTACCCTTCTACTTCTCGGACCGCTGAGCGCGACGGCGGCGACGCTCGCGGACGGTGAACTGCGAGCCTAGTCGCAGTCGTCCTCGGCCTTCTCCGCCGCCTTCTGTTCGGCCTTCTGCGCCTCTTCCTCGGCCTTCTGGGCGTCCTTCTCGGCCTTGTCCGCATCGTCCTGGGCCTTCTTCGCGGCGCTCTCGGCCTTCTTCGCCTCTTCGTCGGCCTTCTTGGCCTCGGCCTCGGCGGCCTTCTTTTCGTCCTCGGCGGCCTTCTTTTCTGCCTTCGACCCCTTCTTCGCCAGCTCGTACTTCGCCTTCGCCTCGTCGGCCTTCTGCTGCGCCTCGTCGGCCTTCTGCCTGGCCTCGGCGGCCGTCGCGTTCGCCGCAGGCACCTTTGCCTGCGCCTCGTCGGCCTGCTGCCGGGCCAGGTCAGCCTGCTGCCGCGCTTCCACGGCCTTCTGCTGGTACTTGTCGTCGTCGCCGTTGTCGGGCTCGCAGTATTCGACTTCGGAGCTGCTGGCCTGCGTACCGCCCAGCGAGATCGGAGTGCCCGTGGTTGTGCCTGCGATCGCGGCGAGGCCGACGATCAGCAGCGCGAGCGCCAGCACGGGACTCGCGAGACGAGACCGGATCAGCCCTGCAAAGGATGCCCGCCGGGCAACGGTGCTGCCTGCACCCTTGATCGCCCGCAGCTTGATGCGGTCGAGTTCGAGGGGCCCGGCCTCGGCTCGCTCGCCGCGCAGGCGCGCGGCGATGTCTTGCAGCTCGGGAGGCAGGTTCTGATCCGGGTGGGTCATTCCCCCCCTTATACGAGCGAGCGGCCGGATTCCTGATCGAACATGATGCGAAAATGCGACCCGACCCGACCGTCCGATGATCGGCGAGGAGGACTTCGAGCGCCTCTACGCCGAGCACGCGCAGGGCCTGTTCGGGTTCCTGGTCTACCGGACGGGCGACCGCGCGCTGGCCGAGGACCTGGTCGCCGACAGCTTCGAGCGCGCGCTCAAGGGCCGCCAACGGTTCGACCGCCGCCGCGCCAGCGAGAAGACCTGGCTGTACTCGATCGCGCTGAACGCCTTGCGCGACCACGGCCGCCGGCGCGCGGCCGAGGGCAGGGCGCTGGAGCGCCACCGGCCCGCCGCGGTGCCCGTCGCCGCCGGCCCCGACGACGCCGTCGAGCAACTGAGCGACCTCGAGCGCGCGCTGGGCACTCTCAGCGAGGAGGAGCGGGAGGCCATCGCGCTGCGATTCGGAGCGGACCTGACGGTGCCCGAGATCGCCAAGCTGCGGCGCGAGCGGCTCACCACCGTCGAGGGACGGGTCTATCGGGCGTTGCGGAAGTTGCGCGAGGAGCTGGGATGACCGTGCCCGTCCGTCGAATATGAAGATCACCTACCTGGCGCCATTCGACGTTCAGGTCCCGCGGGTGGATCGGCAATGCATTGTCTACTTCTGCGCGGCATTGGCCCGCATCGGTGTGGATGTTGAGCTTGTTGCAATGCGCATCTGCCTCTCACCACATGAGGCGCGCAGCGCGGATCCGCTCGCTCACTACAGATTGCGGGAGCGCCCTACTCTCCGCCTCGTTCGGGTGCCGGTGAGACAGGACAGCAGCGATCGCTGGATCGGGCTCAACAGACTGGTGGTTCATACGCGCGAAGCGTTTCGAGCAGTCCTCACAAGGCCGACGAACAGGCCACACGCGTTCTATACGAAGAACTACAGCACCGCGCTCATGCTCATCCTGGTCAGGAGGCTTTTTTTCTCTTCAGCCATGATCGCCTTCGAGGCACATCTGCCTCCGACGGGCCGGTTACAACGCTTCGTCCTTCGTCGGGCGGACCGCGTGATCGCCAACAGTCACGCGCTCGCGTCCACTCTGCGAGATCGGGGCCATGTGTCGCCGCGCCGAATTCTGGGCATCCACCAGGGCGTCGATGTCGACGTGGTCGATGCGCTGCGCCTCTCAAAGGCGGAGAGCCGGGCTCGAACTGGCCTTCCGAATGACAAGAGACTCATCGTCTATACGGGCAAGATCCACGTCGGACATCGTGAAACCGAGTACCTGTTGGATGCTGCCAGGGCACTGGAAGGCCACAAAAACATCCTCTTCGTCATGGTCGGCGGCCGCGCGGACCATGTTGCGCACTTCAACGATCGCGTAGCGAGCGAGCAAAGGCGGAATGTACATTTCGTCGGCTTCATCCCTCCCAGCGAGGTGCAGAACTACCAGTTCGCCGCCGACGCGCTTGCTCTCTACTACCCCACGGGAATGAACGTCGGTCCCTACCTCTCGCCCGGGAAGCTGTTCGACTACATGGCCGCCGGCCGCCCGATCGTCTGCTCCGATCTACCCGTGCTTCGGGAGATACTCGGTCCACAGCCGGCTGCTGTCCTCGTCCCGCCGGATGCGCCGGACGTTCTTGCCCGGGAGATCCTGAGCCTCCTCGGCGACTCCGCGCGTGCGGAGCGCCTGTCGCAAGATGCCCGCTCGCGGGTCAGCCGGTTCACATGGACGATGAGGGCGCACGCAGTGGCGGAGTTCATTGCTTCCGACGTAGATGGGCCGAGGTAGGACACTGCGCATCGTCTACGTGATCGGCGCGCGGCCGAACCTCGTGAAGATGGCGCCCGTGATCGGCGCGCTGCGGACGCGGGCGCCCGACTGGCGCCATGTGCTCGTGCACACCGGCCAGCACTACGACCCGGTGATGTCGCAGGTGTTCCTCGACGAGCTGGAGATGCCGGCGCCGGACCACTTCCTGGACGTGGGCTCCGGCACCCACGCCGCGCAGACCGCGCGGGTGATGGAGCGGCTCGAGCCGGTGCTGGCGGCGGAGCACCCCGACCTGCTGATCGTCTCCGGCGACGTGAACTCGACGATGGCGGCGACCCTGGTGGCGGTGAAGTTGGGGATCCCGGTCGCGCACGTCGAGTCCGGCCTGCGCAGCTTCGATCGCACGATGCCCGAGGAGGTGAACCGGATCGTCACCGACCAGCTCTCCGACCACCTGTTCATCCACTCCGCGGAAGCGATCGACAACCTGCGCGGCGAAGGGGTCGCGGACGAGCGGGTGCACTTCGTCGGCAACACGATGATCGACACGCTGATGGCCCTCGAGCAGCGCTTTCGCGCGCGCGAAACGGCACGCGGTTTTGGCCGCGAGCAGGGCGGCTACCTGCTGGTGACGCTGCACCGTCCGAATCTCGTGGACGGGCCGCTGCTGGGGGAGGTCATCGCCCAGCTCGAGCAGGTCGCGCGGGAGCTACCGGTGCTGTTCCCGGTCCACCCCCGCACCCGGAAGATGCTGCGCGCGGCGGGCCTCGATGCGAACATCGGGCTGGTCGACCCGGTCGGCTACATGGACTTCCTGTCGCTCGAGGCGGACGCCGCCGCGGTGCTGACCGACTCGGGTGGCGTGCAGGAGGAGACGACCTACCTGGGCGTGCCGTGCTTCACGCTGCGCGACAACACCGAGCGGCCCGTGACGATCGCGCACGGGACCAACACGCTGCTGGGCCTGCGGCCGGAGCGGATCGCGGAGATCCCAGCGCTGCTGGGAGCGGGGCGAGCGCCCGCCGACCCGCCGCCGCTGTGGGACGGCCGGGCGGCGCAGCGGATCACGGATGTGATCGTCGGTTGAGCACCGACAGCACAGCGCGGCGAGTGCGGCGGCTGGCTGCCATGACCGTGCGCGACACGGTCAGGCGCCGGCCCGGCGCGCCAGGTACCGACGGCATCGACGCCGGCGTGCGCTGGCTGTGCCTGACCCACGACGTCACCGGCCGCCGCGGATGCTCCAAGGGCTACTCGCTGCTGCGCGGGTGGTTCCCGGCGTTCCCCGAGACCACCGGCTACATCATCGGCACCCTGCTCGACTATGCGCGTCGCACGGGGGACTCCTCCTGCACCGACCGCGCGCTCGAGCTGGGCGACTGGGAGGTCGCGGTCCAGTGCCCCGACGGGGGCGTGATGGAGGGGCTGCTGACGGCCGAGCCGAAGCCCTCGACGGTGTTCAACACCGGGATGGTGATCCACGGCTGGCTGGACCTGCGCGATGCCGTGCCCCGCGCCGAGCACCTGGAGGCCGCGGTGCACGCCGGCAACTTCCTGCGCTCCAACCAGGACGACGACGGCGTCTGGCGCGGAGCCGTGGAGTACCGCGGCATCCCGCACACCTACTGCGCGCGCGTGTCGTGGGCGCTGCTGCGGCTTGCGGAGGCGACCGGCGAGCAGTCCTACCGCGCGGCCGCCCGGCGCCAGCTCGACTGGGTGCTGCGGATGCAGCAGCAGAACGGATGGTTTGCGTCCTGCAACTTCATCCCCGGCCGCGACCCCAACACGCACGGCATCGCGTACACGCTGCGCGGCCTGGTCGAAAGCGCGGCGCTGCTCGACCACGAGCCCTACCTGGCCGCCGCGCGCCGCACCGCGGATGCGCTGATCGAGCGCCGGCAGGCGCTCGGCGGGCGCCTGCCGGCGACGTTCGACGCGCGCTGGAAGCCGTCCGCCCGCTACGAGTGCCTGACGGGCATCGCACAGCTGGGGGGCGTGTGGCTGCGGCTCTTCGAGCTCACCGGCGAGCGGCGGTACCGCGCGGCCGGCCTGGCGGCAGTGGAGCGGGCGGCGGCGCACCAGGAGCGCTCCTCATGGGCGCCGGTCGACGGCGCGCTACCGGGATCGTTCCCGGTGTACGGCCGCTACGCGCCGCTCCAGTTCCCCAACTGGGCGACCAAGTTCCTGGTCGACTCGCTGCTGCTGCGCGAGCGCCTGGCAGCCTGATCGGTGATCGCCAGGGCGGCGAACATCCACGCCTGCGTCCAGCGCATGAACAGGCGCGAGTCGACCCGCCGGCGGTGGCGCCGGTACCGGTAGCGCCCGCGCGCCGGGTCCCACATCAGCTCGTCCACGCGGCGCAGCAACGGCTCCGCCGCGGCCGGCGCGAGATCGGAGTCCTCGCCGAACAGCGTCGCGAAGATCGCTGCCGCCGCGTAGTTGTGGGGGTCGATCGGGTACAGGCGCCCCGGGTAGTAGTTGAGCAGTCCGTCGGCGCGCAGGAACTGACGGCTCAGGTAGCCGCGCATCCGCTCGACCGCACCCCGGAAGAGGTCGCCGTCGACCTGCGGGTTGAACTGCGCGATCGCGGTCGCGCAGGCGATCACGTACAGGTGGTGGAAGCAGTCGGCCCAGGCGCCCGAGGAGTGGTCGGAGTACGGCAGATACCCGCGCGCATCGACCGCCCGCATGGTGGTGGAGGCGGCGCGCGCGGCATCCGCGAGCCACTCGGGGCGATCGAGTGCGAGGCCGCCCGCGGTCAGCGCCGCGCAGCCCAGCAGGTTCGCGTTGTGCGTGTTGATCGACCCGCCCGAGAAGTAGGCGAGAAACTCCCCCGATGCGTTCGTGGCGCGATGCCGGACCCGGTAGTAGTCGAGCGCCGCTTCGACCAGGCCCCGGTGCTGGGGCTGCTCGAGCAGCGCGAAGACCGCAAAGGCGCCGGGCACGATCGTCGAAGCACGCCGCGGGTTGACCCCGCCGCCGCGCGTCGCCCACGTGTAGTCGTAGCCCCAGTGGGCTCCGCCGCCGGGCTCACGGGTCGCCAGCGCGGCCAGGCGCGCGGCCATCCGGGCAGCGTCGTCGGGCCGGTCGCGGAAGCGGTAGCCGAAGTATGCGCAGGCGTACAGCTTGGGGTCCTCGATCGGCACCACGCGCAGGGCCCGGCGCAGTCGGTCGGGCGCCAGCCGCGACCCGGCCTTCGACAGCACGAACTGCGGGAGCCACCACCGCTCGGGGATCGCCCGGAACAGCGGCGCGTTCGGCAGGTCGAACGGGTCCCAGCCGCGGTAGTCGTGGCGGCGCAGCAGCGCGTCCAGCCGCTCAACGCGCGCGGGCATCCACGCGCCGGCGTCAGCCGACACTCGCGTATTGCCCGGTCGTCTCCCGGCGTGCGCGCGCTGCCTCGGACTCGTTGACGACGAGGTAGTCGCCGATCGCGAGCGCATCGAGGTTTGCCGCCAGAAACGCCCGCACGGCCTCGTTGGGCGTGCAGATGATGGGCTCCTCGTGCATGTTGAAGCTCGTGTTGATCAGCGACGGAATCCCGGACAGCTCGTGGTAGTGCGTGAGCATCGCGTGGATCGAGGGATTCACGTCGCGCGTGACCAGCTGCGGGCGAGCCGTGCCGTCCACGTGCACGCACGCGGGTGACTGGCGGCGCATGTCGGCGGTCGCATCGAAGGTGATGGTCATGAACTCCGCCGTGTGCTCGGCGCCGGCAACGCCGGTGTAGGCCTCGCTCGCCCGCTCGGCCAGAGTGACGGGCGCGAACGGCATGAACTCGGAGCGCTGCAGCTGCTTGTTGAGCCAGTCGTTCGCGGCCGGGTCCTGCGCGTGGTAGAGGATCGAGCGGTTGCCGAGCGCCCGCGGCCCGAACTCCATGCGGCCCTGGAAGCGGGCGATGATGTGGCCCTCGTGCAGCAACTCCGCGAGCCGCCGCTCGAGGCGGCCGCCCGGCAGCTCCTCGAATGCCAGCCCCGCTGCCTCGAGCGCCGCGCGAATCTGAGCGGGGGAAAACTCCGGGCCGAGATAGACGTCCCTGAGCCGGTAGGGCCCGAACGGCCGTCGCCGGTGCGCGGCGAGGATCGCGGCACCGAGCCCGGTGCCCTCGTCGCCCATCGCCGGCTGCACGAAGATGCGCTTGAAGCCCAGCTCCTTGACGCGCTGGTTGAGCTTCACGTTGGCGAACACGCCGCCCGCGACCACGACGTTGTGGCGCTCGGGATCGGGCACGTGCCGCGCGATCAGCGCGAGCACGTCGCGCTCGAGGATGTGCTGGATCGCCGAGGAGATCTCCTCGCGGCTCCAGCGGCCGAAGCGCGTGTGGCGCAACTCCCGCAGGCGCTCGAGCTGGCGCTGCTCGTCGGCGGTGTGGATCAGGTGGAACCAGTTCTCGCGCGCGCCGCGCGTGTATTGGGCGCGAAACCACGCGTCGAGCTCGCCGACCAGCTCGGGCGGCGGCGCGGCGTAGGCGGCCAGCCCGGTGACCTTGCCGGGATGCTTGTCGGGATGGAAGCCGAGCATCGCGGTCACGACCTCGTAGGCCTGGCCGGAGATCTGCTCGCTCTGGAAGTAGCGGGCCGTGATCTCGATGGAGGGTCCGCGGCCACGCCCAACCACCGCCGACAGCAGGTCGCCGACGCCGTCCACCGACACGATCACCGCCTCGTCGAAACCCGCGCAGTAGTAGGCGGAGGCCATGTGGCAGAAGTGGTGGTCGAGCGCCAGGTCGACCGGCCGGCCGGCGAAGTAGCGCGTGTCGATCGACAGGCGATGCAGGTCGCGGTCACGCTTGACCTTCTTGCGGGCCCACAGGCGCGCCACCTCCCCCAGCCGCGGGCCGAGGGGAGGCGAGAACAGGCCCCGGCGCGCACTGGTGCCGATGTACTCCAGCTCCCTGCGGATCCGCCGGCGGGTCCCGAGCCGGGCGATCGCGAGTGTCGCGTGGTCGAGGTCGTAGCGGGCGGCCGCGTGCTCGAACGTGCGATGCGGCATGCCGCGCTGCAGCTTCACGCGCGTGAAGCGCTCCTCGCTCGCGCAGAAGACCGGCTGGCCGCCGTCGTCCACCAGGCAGAGGCTGGAGCCATGGCTCTTGTTGATGCCGGCGGCGTTGACCATCCAGGTCCCTCCCGCGCGGATCCTAACTGCTGGCCGACGGTTCGGGTCAGCGCTGCTCCACAGTCGCTTCGACCTTGTCGAGCCGCGAGATCAGGCGGGTGGCAGGCACCCCAACCGCGATGTGATCGGGCGGTACATCCTCAACGACGACGGCGTTCGCGCCCACCTCCGCCCGGTCGCCCACAGTTACCTTCCCGATCACCTTGGCGCCGGCCCACAGTGACACGTCATCCCCGACCTGAGGCCCGCCTCCGAGGGTGACTCCTTGGCAGATCAACACTCGCTCACCGATACGAGTGCCCTTGCCCACCACCACACCCATGCCGTGGTACAGGTAGATGCCTCGCCCGATCTCGGCGTGCGGGGAGATATCGGCGTGCGTGATCACCTTCGCCAGCGCATGCACGCCCTCGGCCAGCCCGCGCGCCCGGTGTCCAGAAAGGAAGTGCGATACGCGGTAGAGGAACACCGCCTGCACACAGTTGTCTCCCATCATCAGCTGTATGACGTAAGGCATCGAAAGGCGGGCACGACCGGAGGGAAGCACCCGTTTGGCCTCATGCTTCCTCATCAGGTCGTACTTGAAGTCGAACCGCAACGGCGAACGCACAAGGACCGCGACGGTGAGAGACACGACCAGCCAGGTCAGGATCGGTGCACCAAGAGCCACTGCGTAGACGATCAATAACTGGACGATGGACATACCTGAATGCCGTGATCGAGGTCAAGCTTGCACGATCGCGCCATTGTGGCATCCATCGCGTGGATGAGCCGGGAGGGTGACCCCCGTTCCCTTCGATTCCCCTGTGGGAAACTGACCGCGACGTGCTCGTTGGCCCAAGACTCGACAGGCTGGCCCGGCTGCTCAACCGAGCCGGTCTGTCATCGCTCAATCACATTGCGAGGAACGTGATCAAGCGTGTTACCCGGGACACGCTCAGCGTGAAGGTCGACGGCCTCGTGATCCAGGGGCCAACGGCGAGTCGACGGGTCCTTGTCCAACTGAGGGAAGGAACTCTCGAACCGTACGAGGCAGAGCTGTTTGAGGCCGCGATCAAACCGGGCATGACTGTTCTCGACCTGGGTGCGAACATCGGCTACTACACGCTGCTGGCAGCCCGCAGGGTCGGTACCACCGGCAGGGTTTTCGCGTTCGAGCCCGATCCGCGAACCGTGCAGAGCCTGCGCAGCAACATCCGATCCAACGGATTTGAGAACGTCACCGTTCTGGAGCGCGCAGTATCTGACCGCGCCGGCACTCGCGATTTCTTCCTGAGCGATACCGCGTCCCACAGCGGTCTTGGCCGTTCAATGGCTGAGCAGTCCATTACTGGAGTCACGACCGTTCAGAGCACTTCGATCGATGAAGTTCTCGATGGCGCCACGGTAGCCGTGATCAAGATGGACATCGAAGGCGGCGAGGTTGCGGCGCTGCGTGGAATGGAGCGCACTCTGGCCGGCGCCGGTCGTGTGAGCTTGTTCATCGAGGTCAACGAGGCCGCCCTTGCCGCCCACGGATCATCCGCGGCCGAGCTGGTCGGCCAGCTTGAGTCTCTGTTCGATGAGGTAGGCGTGATCGATGAGAAGCGTCGAGCCCTCACAGACCTGGTGATCGAAACGTTCGCCGGTCAAGCGAATCTCCTCTGCCGTCGACGGAGATGATCCTCGACCGATCACGCCGTGATGTTGCGGTCAGTCCACATCATCAGCGTCCCAAGTGTCCACAGCGCGAAGGATCCTCCGACGGATCCGTCCCGGCGGAGTCGGTCGACCGCGTCGGGCGCCACGAGGCCCTGCTCGAACAGTGGCGAGTCCTTGGGGAGTCGTTCCACCAGCAATGACTCGGCCCAATCGGCTACCGGAGGGCAGAATCCCTGCTTTGGGCGCTCAAGGATGTAGTCCGGCAGGAGCGAGGAGACAGCGCGTCTGAACAATGCCTTCTGCTCGAAGCCCGACACCTTGTCGCGCTGGCGCACTCGGAACGCCCACGCCGCGACGGCCGGGTCCAGGAGCGGGACGCGGCCTTCCACGGAATGGACCATCCCAAGTTTGTCCAGCCGCGCGAGGTAGTCCTCCACGAGGCTGGTCTTGAACGCGATGTAGGACATCCTGGCCAGATAGTCGCCGTCTGGAAATCGGGCGTCGAAGCGAGCGTGCAGAGCCTCCACCGGTCCCTCGGGCGGGCGCGTTGCAGCCGCCTGTCCGACCGGGCCCAGACAGCGGCCGAGATCGTCGTCATGAAATGGCCGGCTTCCGACAAACAGGTGCCCACCCTCACTTGCCCGTCGGGCGATGTCAGCCGCGAGGCCACCGAGCAGCGGCCGGGCTGCGGTCCCCGCGATTTTTCGCACGGCCCGTGGCGCACGGCGCCACACGTGCTCGTGAAAGCGCAGGTACTTCATCCATCTGTCGTAACCGCCAAAGAGCTCATCGCCCCCGTCTCCCGACAGCAGCACCTTCATTCCGTCGTCGTGCACAGCCTGAGCGATGTGCGACAGCGCGATCCAGGTCGGATCCGCCGACGGGACGTCCAGGTTCTCGAGCCAGCCGTCAAAGCTCGCCCTGAGCGCATCCTCCGTCAGCAGCAGCTCGCGGTACCGCATTCCAAGGTCGGACGCCAGCCGTGCAGCTGCGTCGGTCTCGTCCGTCGGAAGGCCAAAGCCAACCGAATATGCGGTCAGCTCACTCGGTCGCACGTGGCGTGCCGCAAGCACCGCAACCGTCGATGAGTCGAGACCGCCCGACAACATCAGGCTGATCGGAACATCGCTCACGAGCGACGCCGCAACAGCCTCGTCCAGTAGGTGCAGCAGATCCTGTTCGAGCGAGTCGGGGGACAACGCGGTTCCGGGCGGCAGCAAGTCCCAGTACTCGGCGACGTGAAGTTGACCGCCGCGCAGTCGCAGGGTGTGTCCAGGTGACAGCTTGCGGACGCCGTCCACGAGCGTGCGATCGCCCGCAACGTGTCCGAACGCCAGGTACTCGACCACCGCCTCGGGGTCGAGCCTGGGGCGGACGGCGGGATGACCGAGCAGCGTTCGCATCTCGCTCGCTGCGACGAAGAGACCGTCGGTCAAGCAGTAGTACAGGGGCTTGACGCCGACCTGGTCTCGTGCACAGACGACCTCCCCCGTCTCGCGGTCCCAGATCACGAGTGCGAACATCCCCTTGAAGCGCGTGAACGCCTTCTCGCCATGCGCGATGAAGCTCTGCAGCACGACCTCTGTGTCGGAATCCGTGGTGAATCGGACGCCGCGGCCTTTCAGCTCCCCGCGGAGCTCGCGATAGTTGAACAGCTCGCCGTTGTAGGCGAGCTGCCAGCGCCCCGTGGGGTCACCGAACGGCTGCGCCGCCTCCGGGTTCTCCGGGTCGATGATCGCGAGCCGACAGTGCTCGATGTCGAGGTCGCCGCCCTCCCCCGTGAAGACGCCGCTGTCGTCCGGCCCACGGTGCCGCATGAGTGGGATTGCCCAGGGGCGCGCCCTCCCCCGTCCCTCGGTGTCGAGGGCAGCGGCTACTCCGCACATGGTGTGAGGACGGCGCTGTAGAGATCGTCGTAACTCGCTGCGGATCGCTCTGGCGTATACCGCGCGCGGACCGCATCCCGGCCCCTCGTGCCAATCGATTCGCGCAGATCTGGGTCGGCAATTAATCGTCGGACCGTCCGCTCAAGCTCATCCTGGTCGGCGACAATGAAGCCAGTTTGTCCGTGCTCGATGTGCTCCAAAAGCCCGCCGCCGTCCGAGAAAACCACCGTCGGCACTCCGAGTGCCATAGCTTCCACGGCCGAGTTCCCAAAGCCCTCCTTCGTGGCCGGCAGGCAGAAACAGTCCATGATCTGGAGGTAGTCAGGAACGTGGTGCCGCAGACCCGTGAACACAACGCTGTCGTCGATGGCCAGACTACGCGTCTGTGCCTCGAGCGCTGCGCGTTCTGGACCGTCGCCGACGATGACGAGACGCAACCGCGTATCCGCCAATGAGGCAACGAGTTCCAGCAATCGGCCAATCCTCTTCCACGCCCGCAGGATGGATACCGTTCCGAGCACGAAGTCCGTTGATGCGAGGCCCAGCTCCATGCGCACGTCCGTCGCCGGGCGCTCGGGCTCGAGAAGCGCGAACTCGATCCCGTTGTAGGTAACCCGGAATCTTCCCGATTCGATCCGCAGCAGGTCGGCTGCACACCCGCCCCCATGCGCCGAGTTCGCGGAAAACCCGTGAAAGGTCCATCGCATGAGGGCCGCCGCCAGCGTATATCGCAGCCCTTGTCTGAACGGGTACTCCCCCTGCCCGCCGCGATGGGTATAGACCCGACGGACCCCTTTGCATCCCAGGCTCGCGACGATCAGGACCGGCTCCGCGGCATGAAAGTGATGTATGTCGTAGGAGCGCATCAACCGTATCGCCGCGGGCAGCCGGTGTAGCGACCGCCCACTCGGCATCTCGAGCGCGGTGACCGGGCAGCCCAGACCTTCGATGCGCTCAAACCAAGGTCCGCGGCCGCCCGCAAACAGAACCGACGGCGCCACCCGCCCAACGCGCAGCTGGTGACGAACGAGCTGATAGACGGCACGTTCCAACCCGCCGGCTTCTGCGCTCCACAGACAATGCAGCACTCGCGGTGGGGTTGTCTTACGGTGTTTTTGCAGATCAGAGTTCAACTCGACCGGGCTGCCTGGTGCGAGCAACAGGGTGAGGTCATCCATAGGATCAACGGATGGCTCACGAGGAGACTATTGAGAGGCGGCCCAGGTTGATCGTGATCGGGCCGGTGCCCCCGCCAGTTCATGGTGTCGCGGTCTCGACACGCCTCACACTGGCAAATCCTCTTCTGCGCAACCGGTTCGATATCGAGCACGTCGACACCAGCGATCGGCGTCCCGTATCCACGATGCAGCGCTGGGACGTCACGAACGTCACGCTGGGTCTGCGTAACCTTGGTCAGCTTCTGCGCCGACTCCGCGGCGGGCGAGGAGTTGTCTACCTACCGCTCTCCGGTTACCTGGGATCGTTCCTACGGGATTCCCTCTTCATCCACGCGGCTAGCCTCGCCGGGTGGAAGGTCGCGGTGCATATCCGGAACAGCACCTTCCGAGATTTCTACGACGCCTGCAATCCGTTGGCACGATTGTGGATCCGGGTTACGCTCGACCGGCTTGCTTCAATCGCGGTTCTGGGACCTCGCTTGCGGTCGGCTTTCGACGGCCTCGTGCCGCCGAACCGGATCGCCGTTGTGCCAAATGGGACACCCGATGCCCCGCGTTTGGATGTCCCGCGGAACCCCGATCGCGTGCTTTTTCTCAGCAATCTGCTGGCCGGTAAGGGGATCGCGGAGGCTGTGGACGCTGCGTTCATTGTGGTTCGCCAACGACCGGGCACCGAGGTGCTCTTCGTCGGCGAGTGGGAAGACGCGCGGCTGGCACGACAACTGCGTGAAAGAGCAAGGCTCGCGGCCAACGGCATCAGATTCCTTCCACCGGTCAGCGGTGATCAGAAGGAAGCGCTGCTTCAGTCGTCCTCGGTTTTCTTGTTTCCTCCCAAAGCCAAGGAGGGGCACCCGCGTGCGCTCCTGGAAGCGATCTGCCGAGGGATCCCTGTCGTGACAACCAAGCGCGCCACCCTCACCGGCACCGTCAACGACGGAGAGGGCGCCTTTGTACTCACCGATCCCGACCCGCACTTGCTCGCCGATCGGGTTCTTCGACTGCTGAATGACGACGATCTTCGCGCACGGATGGGGAAGGCGGCGAGGGAACGTTACGAAGCTGCCTTCACCCAGGACCGCGCCGACCGAGCGCTCGCGGATTGGCTCGTCCGCCTCGCCCCTTGAGCCGTCGACCTCTATGCCGGTTGCTGCTCGCTGAGAATTCTTTGCTTGTAGACGACGCGTAGGCCCAACGTGACAACCATGGTGAGATTGAGAGCGAAGCCCGCCGCAGCGCCGGCAGCGCCAAACGGAGGCACCAGGACCACGATCGCGACGAGCTGGGCCACGGTCGCGACGGTGGCAAGCTTCAGGAAGGTTGAGGCGTAGCCCGTTGTGAGCAGCAACGGGTACAGCCAGAAGAAGGCGACCTGCGGGATGACTCCGAGTAGGCAGATCAACAGCGCTGTACCAGCGTCGCGGAAGGAATCGCCCAGGAGCGCCGCGATGATCGTGTCCCCCTCGAGGCCAACCACCAGAACGATCGGTAGGGACAAGGCCGCGACGACGATGCTCGAACGGCGCGCCATTTCCCGCATCCGGCCGACCGCGCCACGTGCGAAGTCACGTGCAAATGCCGGAAATATCGCCACGTGCAGTGAGTCGCTGATGAGCAAAGGCGCCTTGCTGAATTGCAGGGCGACCTTGTAGGTGCTCACCGTGGACGGTGAAGCAAGCAGCCCCACCAACAATGTGTCGAGCTTGGTAGCTGCCAGCCTGACCACGCCGGTCAGGTTCGTGCTCAGGAGGAAGTTGCGAATCTCATGAGAGCGGTTCTTGAGCAGGGACATCGGTGCGCGGCGTTCGGTCCAAAGGAAAGGTCGAAGCACCAAGACGGCTGCACCGATCAGCAGCAATGCCAGGAGCAGCTCACCAGCGACGCGCGCCCATACAAGCGCCTCGAGGCTGCCCTCGAGGGCGACGACTCCGACAATCAGGCCGAGACGGCCGGCATACGCGAATGCTCCTGTGAGGAAGGCGAGTCCGAAGCGATCCATCACACGCAGAACAGGGCCCGATGCCGAATCGAGCGATGAGACGAATACTCCGATCGCGTAGATCCTCATGAGGTGGGCCGTGTGAGGCTCGGCCACGAACAGGTCTGCCGCAAACCCGGCGGTTGCAACCACGATCAGCAGCGCCAAGAGAGCTACGCCCACGTCAATGACCCACAGAAGCTTCACGAGGGCGACAGCCTCCCTATAGCGGCGGCGCGTCATGAACTCGGCCAGGTACTTGGTCATCGCATCCCGCAGCCGGAAATCAAGCAATTGCTGGACGGCCTCTGGATAGGCAAGCACGAGTAGGAGAATGCCCAACTCCTCTGCGCCGAGGTGGCGGGCAAGGATGATCGTCTCGAGAAAGACGGCAACCGCGACCACCCCGGCCGAACCCAGAGCCCAGGTGGAGTTTCTTGCCAGTTCCCCCTCGGACCAAGCCCGGGCTAACCGGCCTAGCGGCCGCATGAGCCATTCCCGTGCCGTACTTGCATAACAGCGGGGAGCCGCGTCCTAATCGGTCAGTTCACCTCGAGCGACGCGCGCGCGGAACTCCTTGGTCACCACCGCCAAGAGAATCCAGGTCGGGAACGTCACGCGCGTTACTTCAAGCCAGCTTTGAAGCGCAGCCATCTGAAGCAGGACGAAAAAGCCGACGGCGGCAGCAAGTGCAAGTGCCGGCAAGGGATCTTGGCGACGGCGTCCCCGCCGCAGGGCCATGGTAAGACGACCAGCATGGCCCAGGGCGAGTGCATACATGACTACCACCGCGGCAAAGCCAAAGATGCCCACCTCCGCCAACAGTGAGGTGTAATCGGACCAGGGGCTCGTAAGCGCGTACGAGCCCTGGATTGCCTTGCCGTGTCGTAAAGACGGACTGATGTACTTGTCCGAAACATCCGTTCTATACGCGTCGCCACCGGTCAGAAGGAGGGCGTAGGGACCGGCGACATTCGTCTCGGACGTACTCGCACTCAGGCCGAACGTCTGCCACGCCCGGCTTGCGTAGGTGCCTGGCCCTGTCCCGGTGGCGATGTAGCGGGGCTCGTCGCTGTAGAGATCGCCGACATGAGCGAGGGCACGCGCGCGGCTGGATAAATACGCTGTCGGATCGTCCGTAAAGGCCGCCGCGACCGGCTCGAGGCGCAGGAACGGCAGCGTTTGGGCCGTGTAGGCAAATGTCGCGACGAAGATGGCAGCGATCATCGCGCCGAGCACCAACCCACGGAGCCGCACGGTACCCAACAGCGCGGCAATCAATACGAGCGTGAGGAGCGTCGTCAAAAGCAGGGCTCGATACTGCGCAAGAAAGATCGTCGCCAGCAGGGCTACAAATAAGAGAGGTACGGCCCGCGCAATGCGCCGCTGGTTCTCAAACGTGAAGATCCCGGCCAGCAGAGCGCCGAAAACAAGCAGGAAGTACACCAGCTGATACGCGTTCGTCCCGAACGTCCCGCTAATCTGGTCGGGATCGCTTGTGGCGATCGAGCGCGGCAGGTCGATCGCCACGACCACGAGCAGCTGTACGAGCCCAAGACCGACCAGCAGACGCGAGAGCGCCAGGCTCGACCCTACGGGCCATAGTCTGTAAGTCGCATAGAAGACCCCGAGCGGCGCCAGGTAGCCATACATGAAAACGAGCACCGGGGCCGCCTCCACGCGGGAGGGATTGGCCAACGTCGCAAACGCGCAGACGAGAATCAAGAACAACCCAGGGGCCAGAAACACCCAGACGTCTCGCTGTTCATCACGCCGAAGTCGAGGTTGGAGAAGTGCCGCGACCACGAGCACGAGAAAGATCGGAATGTCGATGAAGTTGGCTACCCGCGGTACAACGGGCACCACTTCGGTGAAGAACCGGATCACCACCAGCATCGTCAGGGACGCGAGGATGAGCACTAGGCCGGGTGAGTTTCCCTCGGCATCCCCGGCGCGGTCGCCATTGCTCGGTCCGTGGGGCTGGCCTGCTTCCGTGAACCACCCTTCGGGCTTCCCGGTCACCCGCGCGAGCGCATCGTGGCGAGCGACCGGGAAACCCTTGGCCGATTCAAGCCGCTCCACGTTCCAAAGAGAAACGCCCAATCGATCAGCCAACTCTTTCTGGGTGAGTCCTGCCTCGCGTCGCGCGGTTGCTACGCGGTCGCCTGTCATGGCTTGCCGTGCTCTGCCTTCAGCGTCCCCAGTCGGAGGCCGGCGATCATCGCCTCGACTGCATGGGCAATCGTCCATCGCCTTCTGATGGTTGTGTGAGCGGACCTCCCGGCCGATGCGCGGAAGTCTGCTCCCTCGACGAGGGTCGAGATCGCGTTCGCCCACGAGCGCGGGTCGGAAGCATCCGCAATCAAGCAGTTGTGTTGGGCAACCGCAAGGTCTGCGACGGCGCCCGGCATCCGCGACGCGATGGGCGCCAGCCCGTGTGACATCGCTTCGACGAGGGCGAGTCCAAAGACGTCCACGCGCGACGGGAATACAAAGACGTCGCTGCGCTCGTACGCGGCCCACACGTCCTGCTGGGGCAGGGGTCCGAGGAAGTCGATGCGACCGTCACCGGCAGCGACTCGAAGGACCGAGCCGTTTCGGGGGTGCCCGCCGATCACGGTGAAGCGGCATGGCAGATCCGGTACTAGTTCCAGAGCCTTGGTCACGACTTCGATTCCCTTTCCCGGCACGGAAAGGTCCGCGACCGTGACCAGCTCAACCGTGGGACGGTCATGCCGGCGCACCTCGGGCGAGACCTCGACCACCGGGGTGTTGCGTCCGATCACGATCGGCAGGCGCGGCGCAAGCGAGCTCAGGTAGCGCTCGGCGAGTGACCCATAGGCAATCCCGAAGTCGGCCTGCCGGGCAAGCCAGCGCCGCTGTACCGCTCGGATCCCTGGATAGGATCTTCGGGGCGCGGTCGAAGGGATCTCTCCACTCCAGATGCCAAAGGGAATCCGATGCCGTGCGGCGTGCACGTAGGCTTCGGTGGTCGCAAGGGAGAAACCGCCCGAGACGAGCAGCGACGGGTCGAATGCTCGCAGGCGTCGTGTGAGACCTCTGGCCAGATGAGCAGGACGATGGCGATCGAGCTCGGAGGAGAAGGGCAAGCACGCCGGCACCCGCGCACTCGCCAGGAACTCGTGGTCGAAGTCGAGCGCTTCCGTCGCTGTCAGCCACGGTCGAGCGGTCGCCGTGTTCCCCAGAAAGAACACTCGCAACGATGCGCCGGCAGCAGCCATCCTCGGCGCCAAGCGGTTCAGGAGGCTCACGCGGTAGTGAGTGGGCAGGTTCGTGACGATCGCCAGGCGATGGCCGCTCAGCAGTTGGTCGTCCCTGCTGGTCGACGCGGGCGCTGCATCGGCCGCCCAGAGCGGCTCCACCATCTCCGCCATCGTTCCCGGGGACGGCGTTTCGGTCGAGCCGGCGGTCGCCCAGGCGGGGACATCGGCCGGCACGCCCTCGAAGCGCCACGTCGTTCGTGCGTTTCCGGACGCCCGCAGGTGAGTTCGGTCCTCCAGCGCGTACGCCCTGGAGAGAAGCTCCAAGTGGCCGGCTTCGTCGGGGGCGCACCGCAAGTCCAGCGACACGTCGTCGGGCAGCTGGGCCAGCACATGAATGAGGTCACGAAGGCGCCAGCGACCCGCGGTCGCCGAGGTGTGGTCTGAGGGGCGCACGGCCGTCGCACTCATTGGGATCGAGAGCTTTCCGCTCGCGCGAGCCGCGCCGCCTCAGAGCGCTGCTTGCCGGCAAGTGTTCAAGGGGCCACGCGCTGCTTGCGAGCCCCCTTCGAGGACGCGCCGTTGACGGATGTGTATTGCCCGTAGCCGTAGCCGTAGCCTGCAGACGCCGTCACGCCGGTGAGGACGAAGCCCAGCTTTGCCACGGGCGCGTTCTCGAGAACCCGCCGCAGCTCCTCGAGCGTGGGTCGCCGCACGTGCGCCAGGCCGGCGACCACGATCAGCGCATCCACTTTCCCCGCCAGCGCCATCGCGTCGCTCGTCTGGAGGATCGGGGGCGCGTCGATCAGGACCAGGTCGCTGCGCTCGGCGAGACGGCGGATCACGTCGCCCACTCGCGGTGAGGCGACGAACTCGGCGCTGTCCGGCGGGATCGCGCCGGTCAGAAGCAGGTCGAGCTCACCGGAGGAGCTGTTCGCCGCGGCGTCGTCGTCGCCCTGCTGACCGTGGACGGGAACGCGGATCAGCGCGTCCTCGAGGCTCACCTTCCCGAGCGCGACCGCGGTGATGCCGACGCCGAACTGCGCGGCGTCGAGTTCGAACAGCCGGTCCAGGGATGGCCGTTTCAGATCGAGGTCCACCAGGCACACCCGGTTGCCGGCGCGGGCCAGTGCGATCGCGACGTTCGCCACGGTGGTCGACTTGCCCTCACCGTCGGTGGCGCTCGTGACCATGATCGACTTCGCCCCGCGATCGAGGTTCACGAAGCCGAGGTTGGTCGCGAGCATCCGGAACGCCTCGCTCTCGGGAACGTTTGGCGCGTCCATCATCGCCAGGCCGTTGCCGTTCTTCAAACGCTTGCTGTGCTTCGGCACCCGGCCGATCAGCGCCAGCCCAAGTCGTTCCCGGATCTCTTCGTCTGACCGCACGCGCGTGTTCAGCGCATCCCGCACGAAGACCAGCCCGACCCCGAGCAGCAGGCCCAGCATCGCTCCCAGCACGCCGTTCCGCACCGGCTTCGGCTGGGTCTGGGCCGCATCGGTTCCCTGCCGCACCACGGCGACGTTCGAGCTCTGGAGCGCCTCGGCCGTGCGCAGTTGCTGACCCTGCGTGGATAGCTGGTCGTATTGCGCGGACTTCGGGTCGAGCCTGTCCAGGCGCCGCTCGATCTGGCGCCGAGCCCGCACGATCGCCTCCGTGTCGATCTCGCGCCGGTATCCGGCGTAGGCCCGGGCATAGGCGGTGGAAAGGCGGGTCGCGAGGTTGGCCGACTCGTCGGTGACGGAGAACCGCAGGATGTCCGTCTCGGCGGGAAGCGACACCGACGAGTTGTCGAGCAGGTCCTGCGGTGTGCGATCACGCAGGCCCGCCTGCCTCAGCGCGCGTGCTGCGACGGCGGGAACGCGGGCGAGCTGGGACTGGGTGTTGCCGGCGCGCTCGGGGTCCTGGGCCTGCTGGGTGTTGACGATGTCGGTGGGAAGGTTGCGGGTGCCGGACAGGAAGACGTCTGCGTGTGCCTCGTACAGCGTGCGCTGGGACAGCGACAGCACGACGGCGATGCCGGTGACGACCAGCGTGGTGAGCAACACGATCCACCACCCACGCCTCAGCATTCGCAGGTAGTGCGCGAGTGCCGGCTCGCCGGACGGCTGCGCAGCTGTGCTCATGCAGTCACCGGCTCCGCCCCGGCCGGCAGGTGGCTCTGGAACTCCATCGTGCGCCGCAGTCCCTCGTCGAACTCGATGCTCGGCGCGTACCCGAGGTCGCGCTCGGCCCGCGTGATGTCGGCCAGCGAGTCGCGCACGTCGCCGGGGCGCGCGGGCTCGTGAACCGCCTCGATCTCGCGCCCGGTCATCTCGCGCAGCCGCTCGACGATCTGATTGAGGCTGATCCGCCGGCCCAGGGCGATGTTGTAAGTGTTGCCCGCTACGCCCTCGGCTTCTGCGGCGAGCAGGTTCGCCTGCACGACGTTGTCGACATAGGTGAAGTCCCGCGTCTGCTCCCCGTCACCGAAGATCGTGGGCGCCTCACCGTTCAGGAACGCGGTGATGAAGTTCGGGATCACCGCCGCATACTGCGAGAGCGGGTCCTGTCGCGGCCCGAACACGTTGAAGTAGCGCAGCGCGACCGCCTCGAGGCCGTAGACCTCGCCGAAGCTGCGGCAGTAGCCCTCCGCGGCCAGCTTGGCCACGGCATAGGGGGAGATCGGGAAGGTCGGCATGTCCTCCCGCTTGGGCAGCTCGCGGTTGGCCCCGTAGATCGAGGACGACGACGCGAACACCACCCGCCGCACTTCGCTGTCCCGGGCGGCCAGCAGCACGTTGACGGTGCCGACCACGTTGGACGCATTGCTCGTCAACGGGTCCTGGATCGAGCGGGGGACCGAGGGCAGCGCCGCCTGATGGAACACGACCTCGCAGCCGCGTACGGCCGTGTGGGCGCGCTCGTAACTCTGGATGTCGCCCTCGACGAGCTCGACCGCGTCCAGGACGTCGACGAGATTCTCGCGCCGGCCCGTGGCGAAGTTGTCGAGCACCCGGACGTCGTGGCCCTCCACCAGGAGGCCCCTGACCACATGTGAGCCGATGAAGCCGCCTCCACCGGTGACCAATGCCTTCATGATCCGATACCCCCTGTCGCCTTCCGCTGGCAGGCCAAGAGCCAGGTCGCCCGCGATCCTACCGAGACTGGGCCGCGCGACACGCCGCGAGTCGTCGCCTATCGTGCGCGCGCATGAAGGTCTGGATCGATCTAGCTAATTCACCCCACCCGCTGCTGTTCGCCCCGGTGGCGCGGCGGCTCGACGAGCTGGGCCATTCGGTGATGCTGACGGCGCGCGACAACGCCCAGACCCTGGAGCTGGCCCGCACACGGTGGCCGGACGTGGTCGCCGTCGGCGGCCCCAGCCCGCGCGGGCGCGCCGCCAAGGCGGCGGCCCTGGCGCGCAGGGTGGCGGACCTGCGGAGATGGGCCGATTCGGCCCGGCCCGACGTGGCGCTCTCGCACAACTCCTACGCGCAGATCGTAGCCGCGCGTTCGCTCGGTTTGCCGGTCGTGACCGCGATGGACTTCGAGCACCAGCCTGCCAACCACCTCGCCTTCCGCCTCGCGCACTCGATCCTGGTCCCGGAGGTGCTGCCTCGCAACCTGATCAGGCGCCAGGGCGCGCGCGGGGCCAAGGTGCACCCCTATCCCGGCCTCAAGGAGGAGCTTTACCTGGGTGACTTCGAGCCGGATCCGGCCGTCCTCGAAGCGGTCGGCCCGCCGCGGGACGCTTACGAGGCCGTGGTGGTGCTGCGCACTCCCCCGGGCCGAGCCATCTATCACCGCTTCGGCAACCCGTTGTTCTTCGACGTCCTGAAAGTGATCGGGGCGCAGGCGAGTGTCCGCATGGTCGTGCTTGCGCGGCACCCCGAGCAGCAGCAGGCGATCGCGAGCCTCGGGCTGCCGAACTGCGCGCTCCCCGACCGGGCGATCGACTCGCGCTCGCTCATGCACGCCGCCGATCTGGTGATCGGGGCGGGAGGTACGATGACCCGTGAGGCCGCGCTGCTCGGCGTGCCGACCTTCACGGTGTACTCGGGCACTGCCCCCGCCGTGGACCGCGCGCTCGAGTCACAGGGCCGGCTGCGCCGGCTTACGAACACGGCGCAGGTCTCCTCGGTCAGCCGCAGGGAACATGAGCCCGTACCACTGACCGATCTGCGTGAACGAAGCAGGCAGATCATGGATGTCTTCCTCTCAGAGGTTCTTCGTGTCGGCGCCGCTTAGGATGGCGGCTGAGCATGTGCGGCATCTGTGGATTCGTGGGAAAGGACGACCCCGAGCTGGTGCGGTCGATGGGCGACGCGCTGGCACATCGCGGCCCGGACGGCCAGGGCGAGCAGTGCTTCCCCGCCGGTGACGGCCAGCCCGCCGCGGCGCTCGGCCATCGGCGCCTGAGCATCATCGACCCGACTCCGCGCGGGGCCCAGCCGATGTCCTACGGCGCGGGCCGGCGCTACTGGATCACCTACAACGGCGAGCTCTACAACTTCAGAGCGCTGCGCGCCGATCTCGAACGGCAGGGTCACCGCTTCGAGACCGAGTGCGATACCGAGGTGATGCTCGCTCTCTACGCCCACCACGGGCCAGCGATGCTCGAGCGCCTGAACGGGATCTTCGCGTTTGCGATCTGGGACACCCAGCAAGGCGAGCTGTTCCTCGCGCGCGACCGCCTCGGGGTGAAGCCGCTCTACTACGCATCTTCGGAGGGCGCGTTCTACTTCGCCTCGGAGGTGAAGGCGCTGCTGCCCGCGCTCCCGCGCCGCTCCATCCGCCACGACGCGCTCGCCGACTTCCTGACGTTTCTGTGGGTGCCGGACCCGGACACGATCTTCGACGGCGTCTTCAAGCTCCCGCCCGGGCACTGCGCGACGTACAGCGACGGACGGCTCGCGATCCGGCAGTACTGGGACATGAGCTTCGCGCCGGAGGACCGGCCGATGCGGGAGTGGGCGCAGGTTCTGCGAGACGGCGTCGGCGACTCCGTCAGACGCCAGATGGTCTCCGACGTCCCGCTCGGGAGCTTCCTCAGCGGCGGCCTCGACTCGAGCGCCGTGGTCGCGTCGATGAAGACCGCGACGGATTCGGTCACGACTTACACGGTCGGGTTTCGCAAGGAGGACATGGGTGCGGAGATCGTTCCCGACGACCTGCGCTTCGCACGCCGGGTCGGGCGTGACTTCGGCGTCGACTACCAGGAGGAGATCCTCGAGCCGGACATCGTGGACCTGCTGCCGAAGGTCGTGTGGCACATGGACGAGCCGGTCGCCGACTCCGCCCCGATCACGACCTACCTGATCTGTGCCGCGGCCCGCGAGCGGCTGACCGTGATGCTCAGCGGCGTGGGCGGGGACGAGATCTTCGCGGGCTACCCACGCCACCTCGCCGCGCGGATCGCGCAGTTCCTCGATCCGCTGCCGCGAGCCGCGCGCGCGCGGCTCGCCAGCATGATCGACGACCACATGACGCTCGGGCCGCCGGGCCGTTTGCGGGGGCCGCGCCGCAACCTGATGAAGCTCGCCCGCGGCCTCGACGCCAATCCGGTCGAGCGCTATCTGACCTATTGCTCGTACTACAAGCGCGCCGAGCTGCGGCAGCTGCTGAGCCCGGAGCTGCGGATCGAGCTGGAGGACCACGACCCCTTCCGCCGGCACCGCGAGTACTTCGGCCGGGTCGCCGACCAGCACTGGCTCAACCAGCTGCTCTACGTCGACCTGAAGACGTTCCTCCCGTGCCTCAACCTCGCCTACACCGACAAGATGAGCATGGCCGCCTCCACCGAGGTGCGCGTGCCGCTGCTCGACGACGAGCTGGTCGCGCTGTCGGGCCGGATCCCGCCGCAGCTGAAGCTCCACCGCATGGTCCGCAAGTACCTGTTCAAGCGCAGCATGGACAACGTGCTGCCGAGCTACGTGATCTGGCGCAGCAAGGCGGGCTTCGGCGCGCCGGTGCGCTCGTGGCTGGTGAGCGACCTGAAGCCGATGGTCGACGACCTGCTCGCACCCGAGCGGGTCGCCGCGCGCGGGCTGTTCGACCCAGTCGCGGTGAGAAAGATGATCGATGACAACGACGCGGGCCGCTCCGACAACGCGCTGCGGATCTGGGAGCTGCTGACACTCGAGCTGTGGCAGCAGC
Source organism: uncultured Solirubrobacterales bacterium (assembly GCA_963816975.1). Lineage (GTDB taxonomy): Bacteria > Actinomycetota > Thermoleophilia > Solirubrobacterales > JBBDJG01 > DASRIA01. Next base: position 356,958 of record CAWFMD010000006.1, read on the forward strand.
AGTTCATCGACCAGACCGTGCCCTCGCGATCGCCGGCGTTCGCATGAAGCAGGTCTCGCAGCGCCTGCGCGACGGCGGGATCGAGGTGCTCGACGTCCCGATGCCCACGCTGAGCCCCGAGGGCGTGCTCGTCGACGTGCGCGCCAGCCTGCTGAGCGCCGGCACCGAGCGCAGCAAGGTCGAGACCGGGCGCAAGTCCTGGTGGGGAAGGCGCGCGCGCGGCCCGACCAGGTGCGCCAAGTGGTGGACAAGGCGCGCCGCGATGGAGTCCGGGCGACGGTCGACGCGGTGCGCATGCGGCTCGACCAGCCGGCGCCGCTGGGCTACTCGGCCGCGGGGGTCGTGCTGTCGGTGGGGTCGCGCGTGCGCGACCTCGCTCCCGGGGACCGCGTCGCCTGTGGCGGCGGCGGGTACGCGGTGCACGCCGAGGTCGTGCACGTGCCCGGGAACCTGTGCGTGTGCCTCCCCGACGCGGTGAGCTTCGAGCAGGGCGCGTTCGCGACGGTCGCGAGCGTCGCGCTGCACGGTGTGCGCCAGGCGGACGTGCGGCTGGGCGAGCGCGTCGCCGTGATCGGGCTCGGGCTCGTCGGGCAGCTCGCCGGGCAGATGCTGCGCGCGGCCGGCTGCGAGGTGGTCGGCGTCGACCTGTCCGAGCAGTTGGTCGAGCGTGCCCGCGAGGCGAAGACCGTCGAGCACTCGATCGCGCGGAGCAGGCTGACCGGGGATGCCCTGCCCGCGCAGGCGCGGGACTGCGACGCAGTGCTGGTCACGGCCGCCACCACATCCGACGACCCGGTCGAGCTGGCGGCGCGCCTGTGCCGCGACCGCGGCCGTGTCGTGATCGTGGGCGACGTGGGCATGAGCATCCCGCGTGCGTCCTATTACGACAAGGAGCTCGAGCTGCGCCTGTCGCGCTCCTACGGACCGGGCCGCTACGACCGCGCCTACGAGGAGCGCGGGCTCGACTACCCGATCGGCTACGTGCGCTGGACCGAGCGGCGCAACATGGAGGCGTTCCTGCGGCTCGTCGCCGCCGGGAAACTCGACGTCGACGGCCTCGTCAGCCGGCGGGTTGCCGTCGACGACGCGCCGGCCGCCTACGACGGCCTGGTCGACAGCGACAGCTCGCCGCTCGGGATCCTGCTGGCCTACGCGCAGTCCGCGGCGCCCGCTCGCCCGGAGTCGCAGCGGATGGCGCCCGGCCGCAACGGCGACCGCCGCGTCGCGACCGTGATCGGCGCGGGCAGCTTCGCGCAGCGGATCCTGATCCCGGGCCTCGAGGCAGCCGGCTTCGCGCTGTCGACGGTGGCAAGCGCGAGCGGGTTGTCGGCGCGGGCCGCCGCCGACCGCTTCGGGTTCGACCGCGCCGCCACCGTGGAGGAGGCGCTCACCGACCCGGCCGCCGGCCTGGCCGTGATCGCCACGCGGCATTCCACTCACGCCGCGCTCGCGGTGGCGGCGCTGAGGGCGGGCAAGGCGGTGTTCGTGGAGAAGCCGCCCTGCATCTCGAGCGCCGAGCTACAGGACCTGCGTACGGCGGTCGCCGAGTCCGGTCGGCCGCTCGTCGTCGGCTTCAACCGCCGCCACGCACCGCTTGCGCTGGCGTTCAAGGACCACATCGCGGCGGCCGGAGTGCCGTTCAACCTGCTCTACCGAGTGAACGCCGATCCGCTCCCGGCGAATCACTGGCTGCACGACCCCGACGAGGGCGGCGGCCGGCTGCTCGGCGAGGGCTGCCACTTCGTGGACTTCGCATGCTGGTTTGCGGGCGCGCTGCCGACGACGGTCAGCTGCACGGCCGCTGCGGAGCACGACCTGCCGCTCGCCGCCGCGCAGCGCTTCAGCATCACGCTCGAGTTCCCGGACCGCTCGCTCGCGACGATCCTCTACGGGTCGGGGACCGCGGCGGTCGGAAAGGAGTACGCCGAGGCCCACGCCGGCGACCGCGCGGCCGTGCTCGATGACTACCGCTCGCTCACCACCTACGTCGGGCGCAGTCGCCACACGCGCAAGGCGCGCGCTCAGGACAAGGGGCACAGCGCACAGTTCAGGAATCTGCCCGCCGCGCTCGGGCGCGTGGCGGCGCCGGACCACCTCTCCACGATGGAAGCAACGCTCGCCGCCGGGAGAAGTGCCCTGCTCGGCGAGACGTCGGGAGACAGGGCCTCGGATCCCTAGCTCACCGTTGCCAAGGAAGGCCGACTACACGCCGTGGGCGCTGGCGGTGACGGTGGCCATCGGCGCCGCGTTGCGGTTTGCGACGCTCGACGTCCAGAGCTATTGGACCGACGAGGCGTACACGGTCGCCCTGGTCAACCTCGACCTCACCGACATGTGGTCGCACATCCCCGAAACCGAGTCAACCCCTCCGTTGTACTACTCCCTGGCCTGGATCTGGGCAAAGGTGTTCGGCGCGGGTGAAGTCGGACTTCGTTCGCTCTCGGCGCTTTTTGGGACCGCGACCATCGCGGTCGCGTATTACGCCGGCTCAGTCCTTCGCTCACGGAGGGCCGGCCTGTTCGCAGCGGCTCTGGTCGCCGTCAATCCTCTGTTGGTGTGGTTCTCACAGGAGGCACGAGCCTACTCACTGCTCGTCTTCCTTTCCGCGCTTTCCTTTCTCTTCTTTCTCAAGGTATGGTCATCCCCGAGCCGAGGGTGGGCCTGGGCATGGGCGATTGCCAGCAGCCTCGCGATCGCCTCCCACTACATGGGGATCTTCCTGATCGCCGCGGAGGCACTGCTGCTGCTCCTGAAGCACCGTCAGCGGCGGCGCGTGATAGCAGCGTTTGCGACTGTTGTGCTCACCGGGGCGGCGCTGTTGCCGCTTGCGATCCACCAGCGCTCGGTGCACGAGCAGCAGGGCAAGGAGTACGCATTTGTCGGCGACCCGCTTGCAACTCGCCTCGCACAGATCCCGAAACAGTTTGTCGCCGGTTACGACAGTCTGCTCGACAAGCCCATTGCCGTCGTCATTGCGGTTGCGTTGTCGGGCGCCCTGTTGGCTGCACTTCGGCGCGGTGGGTGGAAAAAGAGACATCTGGTACTTCTCGCCACGGGAGTCGCAGCAGCGGCACTCGTCCTTCCCACGACCCTCGCGGTTGTCGGGGTCGACTACCTGGCGACGCCGAACGTGATGGCCGCACTGGTGCCCGTGCTGATGGTCGCCGGTGTCGGCTTTGATGCGGCGCGGCGCGGCGCGGCGGTGGCCATCGGCGTGTGTCTGGCGTCCGGCCTCCTGGTCGTCTCGGTTACCTCTGACGAGAACTATCAACGTGAGGACTGGCGTGGCGCGGCGCACGCTCTGGGTCGGGCCAGCGTGCCACGCGCACTGGTCGTCAGCCCGGATGTCTACAACCCCATCGGGGAGCCGCTACGCGTGTACGTTCCCGAGATTGCCCAGATGGCTCGGAGCGGAGCGCGTGTCCGCGAGATCGTGATCCTCGGGATGGCGGAGAAACCGACAGGTGAGCCCTTCGTCGCGCCACGCCAGTTGACGCGTGAGTTGGGCGAGCCGGGCTTCGACCTTGTCAGTCGGGTCTTCGACCAGAAGTTCACCGTGCTGCGCTATCGGTCCCCCGTGCTGCGGAGAGTACTGCCGTCCTCGCTGGCACTGGCCCACCTGGGGAAGGCAGGCGACGACACGCTGGTCTGGCTTCAGCCGCGTGAAGCGGCCGCGTCCCGCTAGTTCGCGCCGCGCTGGGTCACGACGATCGGCAGCGTGCGCAGCACGAGGCGGGTGTCCGCCCACAGCGACCAGTTCGTGACGTACAGGTAGTCGAGCTTGACCATCTCCTCGAACGGGATGTTGGTCCGCCCCAGCACCTGCCAGAGGCCGGTCAGGCCCGGCGTCAGCTCGAGCCGGCTGCGGGCCCAGCCGGCGACCTGACGATCCTCCGACTCGATCAACGGCCGCGGCCCCACGACGCTCATGTCGCCGCGCAGGATGTTCCAGAACTGCGGCAGCTCGTCGAGGCTTGCGCGGCGCAGCAGCCTGCCCACGCGAGTGATCCGCGGGTCGTGGGCAAGCTTCAGCCAGTGCGCGTCCTCGCTCTCACCGAAAAGCTGGTGCGCCTGCTGCTCGGCTCCGGCGTGCATCGTCCTGAACTTGATCAGCCGGAACGGCGCGCCGCCCTTCCCGACGCGCTGCTGCGTGAAGAGCACCCGGCCGCGCGAGTCGAGCACGATCGCGAGCGCGATCAGCGCCATCGCCGGAGCACAGATGACGAGCGCCGACAGGGAGGCGACCAGGTCGAATCCTCGCTTCATGTATCTCGACGAGCGCGACAGCACCGGCGGGTTGATGCCCAGCACCGTCACGCCCTCGACGTCATCGATCTCCACCGACGGGCCCAGCGCGCTGAAGAGCTGGGGCAGGATGCTGACCTTCAGCGATCGCTCGCGACAGCGATGAATCAAGGCCAGGAGGTCGCGCTCGTCGACGTCGTGCTCGAACAGCACGACTCGATCCGGCGCGAAGCGCTGGATCGCCGCCTCCAGATCGCCATTCTGGCCGGATGCCGGCGTCACGCCGACCGGCCGCAGCCCGTACTCCGGGTGAGCGGTCATCTTGTCCATCAGGAAGTCCATCGGCTGGTCTCCGACGAACAGGACTCGCTCGGCACCGAGCACCTTGATCGCGAGCCGCCGCGTCAGCGAGCGCATCACGAGCGTCGCGACCACGGCGATCCCGCCCAGCAGCAGCACGTCGACGAACACCAGCTTGGGGATCGGCAGGAAGTTGAAGTAGACCCATGTCAGCAGGCATGCCACCAGCACCGCGTGCAGGATCCATGGGATGTCGTCGACCGTGGAGTGGCTGATCCGCTTGATGTCGCGGGTGTACAGGCCATAGGCCGCCAGCAGGCCGATCCAGACCGGGACCAGCAGGAGACCCCAGAGCAGGTGGCTGTCGAGTCGGCCCGGCCCGAGATGAACACCATCGCGAGCAGCGCGGTCACGATGCTCGCCACGTCCGCGAGCGCCAGCAGCCGGCGGATCAGGTAGTCGCGCCGGCCGAAGCGCAGCGCGACTGCCCGGGGCTCCAGCCCCGGGACCCCGGTCGCCGCCAGCCAGGCCCCCTCGGCTCCGTGCGAGGAACTAGCCACCGGCGCGCTCGGCCAGGTCGGCGAAGCGCGCGCCCGCGAGCGACACGTCCCCGCCGTTTCGCAGCGACTCCTCCGCGGCCTCCGTCAAGCGTGCGACGTTGCGGGCCAAGGCCAGATGGCCGGCCGGCGCCTCCCCGGACTGCGCCGCGGTCGCGAAGTCCTGCAGCTCGAGCGCGATCGGCTCGGCCGTGTCGATCTTGGGCGAGACGATGTCGCCGGTGCGATACGACAGGTGGTACTCCCCGAACGTCTCCGGATCCTCGTAGACCACGCCGTGATCGAACACCCTGATCGGCTCGGGGCTGCCGTCGACGTACACCACCATCCGCTCGCTGCCGACCAGCACGGTGCGGCGCAGCTTGCTGGGGGCGAGCCAGCTCAACTCGACGTTCGCGAGCAGGCCGGAGGGAAAGTCGAGGGTGATGAAGGCGACGTCGGGGATGCCCTTGACGATCGAGTCGCGGCCAACCGCGCGGACCTTCCGTGGCACCTCGTCGAGCCAGTAGAGCAGGATCGAGAAATCGTGCGGCCCCAGGTCCCAGATCACGCTGATGTCCTGCTGGTGCAGCCCCAGGTTGACGCGGCTGGAGGAGGCGAAGAACAGGTCTCCGAGCTCGCCGCGGTCCAGCATCCCCTTCACGGCCCGCACCGCGGGGCTGTAGATGAAGGTGTGGCCGCACATCAGCGCGAGGCCCTTGGCTCCGCGACGCGGACCAGCTCGTCGGCCTCTCGCGACGAGGCCGCGAGCGGCTTCTCGACGAACGTGTGCTTGCCGGCGTCGAGCGCGCGTGAGGCGAGATAGAAGTGCGTGTAGACCGGCGTCGCGATGACCACGGCGTCGAGCACGTCGTCGGCGAGCAGGTCATCGATCCGCTGGCTCCCGCGCACGCTGGGATAGCGGCGCCGGTAACGCGTCACCCGTTCGGCATCGCTGTCGCAGATCCACCGGACCTCGACATCTTCGATTTCGAACAGAACTCGCAGCAGACTCGGCCCCCAATAGCCAAGCCCGACCACCCCCACCTGAAGCATCCGTACCAGCCTCCACAGCGCCATCGTCCGGGGAACGAGCCCGCAACCTACCAGCTACTTCATCGGTCCATCAAGAGCCGCAAGACGCGCTCGATGTGCGTTTCGGTGAGCCCCGGATAGATCGGCAGCGAGAGCTCGTCGCGCGCCCACGCAGTCGCCCGCGGCAGTTCGCAACGCACCCTCGCCGTGTCGCGCAGCGCGGTTTGTTCATGCAGTGCAGGGGAATAGTGAACGCCCGTCTCGACCCCTGCCGCCCCGAGCCGGCGCTGGGCGGCGTCGCGGTCGTCGAGCCTGACGGGGAACAGGTGATAAACGCACGATTCGGCATCACGCACATCCAGCATCCGGACCGCATCGGTCAGGTGCTCCCTGTATGAGCGGGCTCGCTCCCGGCGCATCCGGTTCCACCGGTCGAGGTGGCCGAGCTTCACGCGCAGCACCGCCGCCTGCAGCCCGTCGAGGCGCTCGTTGTAGCCCGGCAGGAGCGTGCTCGCCCTTCCGCCCGCTGGCCGAGGTTGCGCAGCCCTCTGGCACGCGCCGCGATCTCCGGATCGCCCGTGCTGATCGCGCCGCCGTCGCCGATCGCGCCGAGGTTCTTGCTCGGATAGAAGCTGAACGCGGCGGCCGCGCCGAGCGAGCCCGCGCGGCGGCCGTCGCAGTCCGCCGCGCCGTGCGCCTGCGCCGCGTCCTCGAGCACGAGCAGCCCGTGCCGGTCCGCGAGGGCGCGCAGCGCGTCCATGTCGCACAGCTGCCCGTAGAGGTGCACGGCGAGGATCGCGGCGGTGCGTTCGCCGACCACCGCCTCCGCGGAGGCGACATCGAGCAGCCCGTCCCATCGGTCGACGTCGCAGAGCACCGGCGTCGCGCCCGCATGGACCACCGCGAGCGCGCAGGCGATGAACGTGTGTGCCGGCACGATCACCTCGTCGCCGCGGCCGATCCCGGCCGCGAGCAGCATCGAGCGTGAGAGCGGCGGTGCCCGGATGCGACTCCCACGCAGTGCGCGACCCCGCAATAGGCGGCGAACTCGTCCTCGAAGCGCTCGACCTCCTCACCGAGGATGAAGGCGCTGCCGCGCCACCACCCGCTCGAAAGCCGCCAGCAGCTCCTGCTGCAGCTCGGCGTGCTGGCGATCCAGGTCGAGGAACGGGACGCGGTTCGGGTCCGTCACCTGGCGGCCTCCACGCCCTCCGTGTCACGCACGAGCTGTGCGAGCAGCTCGTCCATCCCACCGCGCGCGGCGGCGTCCCGCTGGCGCGCGGCTCCCCCACCCGCGCGCAGGATGCGCTCGATCCCCGCGAGCGCGTCGGCGGACCCGAGGTCGCGTGCGTGGCCGGCGACCGCCTGCACGGTCGCGCGCGCGACCTCGCGCAACGGCCGCATGACGCCGTCGTGCAGGATCGTGGCGTCGAGCCCGTCGCGGCTGGCGCGGAAGCTCGACTCGCCGATCGCCTCGGCCGGCTGCCCCGCGGCCGGCGGGGACTCCAGCGCACGCGCGGCGAGCGCCTGCACCAAGGCGCCGAGCGCGGCCGCGTCCTCGACCGACGACTGCACGTCGATCTCGCGCACCTCGACCGTTCCCACCCGCGGATGGGCGCGCACGTCCCACCAGATGAAGGTGTAGTCGTCGAACTCACCGGCCGCGCCCGTGGCCTGCACGGTCTCCGCGTACTCGTCCCAGCCGGAGTAGAACCGCGGCACCCCGCGGCGCGGATAGGCGCGCACGATCGAGAACCGCGCGCTGGCCAGGCCCGAGTCCGCGCCGAACCAGTAGGGGCTGTTGGCCCCCAGGCCCTGGAGCAGCGGCAGGTGGTCGCGCAGCCCGTTCAGCATCCCGATCGCGGCGTCGGGGTCGGGCGCGCCGACGTGCACGTGCAGCGCGCACTCGGGCGTGCGCTTGATCAGGCTGCGCATCGTGCGGTCGAGCGCGCGGTAACGCGGCTTGTCGGTCATGCGCACGTCCCCCCAGCGCGCCGCCGGGTGCAGGCCGGCGGCCATCAGCGTCGCGCCGGCCGCCCGCGCCGCGGCGCGCCCGGCGGCAAGCGCGCCGGCCGCCTCCCCGGCGGTACGGCACACCGGCGTGCGCAGCTCGATCTCGGACGCAAACGCCTCGTGAGCCGCCAGCGACTCGGGCAGCTCGACGCGCTGCAGCACCTGCTCCGCGACGTGCGCGAGCTGGTGCGTCTCGCGATCGACGAGCAGCAGCTCCTCCTCCATGCCGAGGGTCAGCGGGTCGGAGGCGCCGAAGGAGTGCTCCACGGTTCGCGGAACCTACCCGTCGAGCGCCGCGGCGGCGGCGAGGCGCCCGCACACGAGCGCCGCGGCCAGCCCGCTGGCGTAACCCCCGATCGCGACTCCGCCGGCGTCGGCGCCGGCCGCATACACGCCGGGGGCGACCCGCGCGTGCTCGTCGACGCGCAGCCCGCCGAGCGTGGTGGTGATCCCGGCGACCACCTCGATCGTGGTGATGCCGGCGCGCCGCTCCCCCGGCGCCCCCGCAGCGAGCCCCGCGTCGATCATCTCGCCCACCGTGCGGTCGCGCACCCGGATCGCGCGCTGGGCGTCGGTGACCTCGTACCAGGCGCGCGCGCCTGGCTGGCGGGCGGTCCACTGCACGACGTCGATCTCCGACCACGTGCGGGGCTCGTACACCTCGCCGTCGCGGTTGCGCACGGTGGCGTGCGTCGCGTACAGCTGGGCCGCGCGCACGAAGTCCGCAGGCGCGACGTGCGCCGGGGGCGCGGGCATGTTGCGCCCGTAGAACTCGTCCATCCCCGCCGACAGCGTGCCGCCCCCCGCGAGGCCGAGGCGCAGCCCGTCGCCGGTGCTCCACGGAGCCGCGCGCAGCATCAGGTCGGCCGCGTAGGGGGTGACGTGCCGCGCGAGCAGGTCCCGGTTCGCCTGGAACCCGCCGGTCGCGAGCACCACGGGCGTATCGCGCGGGATGTCGGTGAGCGGCGTGCGCAGCTGCACGCGGCCCGCGGCGCGGACCAGCGCAGCGGTCAGCGCGCGGGTGTCGAAGCGCGCACCGCTGGTGCGCGGGTTCCCGGTCTCCATGGCCAGCGGCGCGGCGCCCAGGGACTCCAGCCATGCGAGGCCGGCGTCGACGCCGTCGAACACCACTCGCTGGAGTGTCTCGTCGCCGCCCGGGCACTCTCTGCGGAAGTCGCCGAAGTCGCGGTGGCGCCAGATCACCCCGCTCGACAGCAGCATCGAGCCGCCGGCGCGGTCGCCCTTCTCGAGCAGCAGCACGCGCGCGCCCCGCTGCGCGGCATGGGCGGCCGCGACGAGGCCTGCCATGCCGGCCCCGGCCACCACCAGGTCGGGTCCTAGACGAGCGCGAAACCGGGCTTGTGCTCGACGTACTCGAGCTTGATGCGGTCCGGCCCCCAGACGAAGACCGCGTAGGTGTTGGCGGCGTCGCGCACCTCGGCGACGTCGAGCCCGCGCCGCTGCGCCTCCTGCAGGTGGCCCTCGCCCGAGTCGACGAGCAACGCGATGTGGTTCAGGAGCGGGCGCTCGACCTGGCCGCCTTCGCCGGGCTGGAGGTCCATCCACTTGTCACCCACCTGCAGGCGCCCGGCGTCGCGCTCGAATCCGAGCGTCTCGAACCGCGCGGCGCTGGCGGCCGGGTCCGGCACGCGCAGCACGACATGGTCGATGTCGTAGTCGAGGTCGGCGTCCGGCGCCGCCGCCAGCCCCATGCCGAGGCCCTGCGGCGCCTCGAAGGTGGCGAGCCCCGCGCGCGGGCGCGCGACCGCGAGGTCCGCGGGCAGCCGCTCGAGCGCGCCGCCCAGATCCCGCACGCGCAGCACGACGCGCACCAGGGCGCCGGGATCGCGCGGACCCTCGGCGGCAAACAGCGTGAGCTTGCCGCGCCGCGCGTCTGCGCCGATCAGCGTGAAGTCGTCGGTGCGCTCGATCTCGTGCATCCCGAGGTGCGCGTAGGCGAACTCCGCCAGCCGGTCGCGGTCGGCAACCCACAGCGCGACGTGGTCGAGGGCGTTCGCGTCCATCGGCAGGCAGCCTACCCATCCGGCGGCGCCTCGGTCCCGGGTGTCGGCTTGCAGACATTCGTCCGTCCGGGCGGGGCGCCGCTCCGACCCGGGCCGGGAGGTGTCGAGACGATCGAAATGCGCCGCCGCGCATGCGCAATCGCAGCGACCCTGCTCGCGCTCGGGCCCGCCACCGCCGCGGGCTTCCCGGCCGTGTTCCGGCCCGTGCGCGACAACCCCGCCGACCGGATGGCGAGCCTCCCGCTCGAGGACTACCGCTACGACCACGCGCGCCGCTGCGTGCAGAGCCCGCGCGCGGGCACGCTTGCGCTCCAGCGGTGGCTGGGGGCCCACGCGGCGGGGGAGTCGTGGGGCATCATGCGGTGCTCCAAGCTCGGCGGGCGCGACTACTCGCTGCACGCCGAGGGCCGCGCGATCGACTGGCACCTGGACGCGCGCCGACCGGCCGAGCGCCGCGCCGGCGACCGCCTGATCCGCATGCTGCTGGCACCGGACCGTGCCGGCAACCCGCACGCGCTCGCGCGCCGGATGGGGGTGCAGGAGATCATCTGGGACTGCCGCGCCTGGTGGTCGGGCGCGGATCGCGCGCTGCGCTACTCGGCGTGCTACTCCAAGTGGGGCAAGCGCCGGCGCCGGGTCGACCCCACGATCGCGCACTTCGATCACATCCACATCGGGCTGAACAAGATGGGCGCCGCGCGGTTGACGAGCTTCTGGCGCAGCCGCTAGATCATCAGCCGAACAACGCGGCGGCGGGCGCAATCGTGAGCGCCACGAGCGCGAGGTCCACGGCGCGGGCGCGCAGGCGCAGCGCCGGCTCGGCCGCCCCGAGGCGGAAGCGGCGGGACTCCGCGGCGACCCAGCCGAGCACCGCATCCAGCACCGGGATGGGCTTGCGCTCCACCTCGCCCAGCGCCGTGAGCACCGATCGTGCCGCCGACCCGAGCTGGCGCCCGGAGCCGAGGTCGTCCATCACGAGCGCCGCCTCCCGCGCGGCCGGCAAGCGCCGCAGGCGGCCGAGCCCGCGCCGCGACACCTCGCGCAGGCCGCTCGCGCCCGCCGCCGCCCGCAGCCAGGTCGCCACCAACACCAGCAGCCCGGCGCGCGCCGCCCGCGCGAGCGCCTCCTCGATGCCGAGCCCACCCAGCATCGTCGCCGTGAACACCGCGAACGCCAGCACGCCGGCGAGCAGCGCACCGGTCGGCACGACCTCGCGGTCGCCGCGGCAGGTCAGCGCAGCGATCAGCAGCCACACCGCGACCGCGCCCAGCGCCATCCAGGAGATGCTCGCCAGGAGCAGCCCGAACGCGATCGCCGCGCTCAGCACCACCGCGCGTGGATCGAAGCGGCCGTGCCCAGCGGCGTCCGGCGGCGCATCTTCGGGATGCACGTGCAGGGGATCCTCGCCGGTCGGCCAGGACACCAGGCCGCGGCGATAGACGAGCACCTGCACGACGCTCGCGAAGACAGCCCAGCCGACCAGCCCGGCGAGGATCGCGACGAGCGCCGCGGTCTCGCCCTCCGGCACCAGCGGGAGCCAGCCGGCGATGGAGTCGTAGGTGTCCACGTACACGTCGAAGCCGCCCGTCAGGACGACGATCACGAACGCGCCCGTGACGGCGTTCTGCAGCAGGCGGATCGTGCCGCACACGAGCATCTGCCACGCGACGCTCGCGCCGCGCGCGTGCAGCACCCCCAGCAGCGGCGCCGTCAGCGCCTGCGTGAGAGGCACGCCGATCCGCGCCGGCCCGATCAGCGCGACGGTCTGCAGCATTGCCGCGAGGCTCGCGCCGTATCCCCAGCGCAGCCCGCGGCGCGCACCGGACCGCGCGATCGCGACGCCACCCGCCAGCGCGACCCAGAATCCGATCGACGGGATCGCGCGCGACGCGAGGAACGAGACGGTCGCGACATGCGCAAGGCCCGCGACCTCGGTCTCGCGTGCCGCCGCGGCACCGGATTGCGGCGCGGGGTCGACCCGCGCGGTGAACGCCTCCACCCGGATGAGGGTACCCGCGCGGCGGCTACGCGGCGCGCGTACGCGTGGTGACGGCCACCTCGCCCTGCAGGCGGCGCGCGATCTCGGCCGTGGCGTCGAGCATCCAGCTGAGGTGCCCCGCGTCGGCGAGGCGCCGCTCGAGGTAGACCACCAGCGTGCCGGCGCGGTACTCGAAGCAGGGATGCAGCGGGTGCTCCGCGAGCCACGACACGAAGGAGGGAGAGAACAGCTGCAGCAACCGGATGTCGTCCTGGGAGCGCTCGACCCACAGCTCACAGCGCTCATGGAGCGCCTCGCTCTCGAGCTCGACCCGACGCCGGGTGCCGGTGTCGAGCCAGCGGCCGGTGCCGAGCCGGTCGACCAGATCGCGCCGGCGCATGACGAACACGCCGGGATACCGGACGATGCCGGGCTCGATGTCGACGACGCAGATCGTGAAGTCGTGCGACGTCCAGCTCTCGCCCTCGCCGAGCCGGCGACGGACACGGAACGAGTAGTGGCCGAGCCCGCACCGCGGCAGATCGTCGCCCAGCGGGCCCTGCATCCAGTGCCTGCACCGGCGGCGCTCGCCCGCCCCGAGCAACGGGGTCAGCGGGAGCAGCTCCGTGCGGGGCACGTAGGTGAACCCACGGGCGCGCGCGAAGCTCATGAAGAACTCGCCCTCGGAGCGGCGGTCCGCGATTGCAAAGCAGACGGCGAGCACGACCGCGGCCACGGCGAGCGGCGCGGCCACCATCAGCAGCGGCTCACGCAGCCAGGCGCCTCCGACGGCAGCGCCGACGCTGCCGACCGCGAGGACGTAGACGGCAAGGCGGCTGCTCACGATGCGGCGCAGGTGCACGCCGCGCATCGAGTCGGCGTCGATGCGGGCAGGCCCGGCGCCGGCAGGCCGGGCGCCGGCGCTCACGCCGCGGCTGCGCCGCCGGCGCGCCGGTCGTCGACCGCCGTGGCGGCCGCGGGCACCGCGCGCTCGGCCGAGGTCTCGACGTCGAAGTACTGGCGCGGCGTGAAGGGTCCGCGGCGGGCGACCAACGAGGTCGGGAACATCTGCACGAGATCGTTGAACCGCTGCACGTTGGCGTTGAAGATGCGGCGCGCGCCGACGATGTCGTCCTCCACCTCGGTGAGCTGGCGCTGGAGCTCACGGTAGGCGTTCTGCGTGTGCAGCTCGGGGTAGCGCTCGACCGCCACCTGCACCGCGAGCAGCGCGCCGGTCAGGCGACGCTCGCAGCGCTCACGCCACACGCGGCCGTGCGCGGCCATCGCGTCTGCCCGCGCTGCCGTCAGCTCCGTCAGCGTCAGGCGTTCGTGCGCGGCGCCGGCCTCGACCACGGTGACGAGGTTTGCCACGAGGTCCCGCCGGCGCTTCAGCTGCACGTCGACGCCGCTCCAGGACTGGTCCACCCGGTTTCGCGAGCGCACCAGGGCGTTGTAGGTGAGGACTCCCCAGAGCCCGACCAGGAGCAGCCCGCCGGCCGCCGCCGGCAGCACGAATGTCATCGATCGGCCCGTTTCATGCGGGTACTGCGCAATTCATCGACGCCTGGGGACGAGACTTGACGTCGGGCTCCTCGGCCCGGCGGACGGCGCCACTACTAGAGTGGCGCCGGAATGGACGACTCCGCCCTGTTTGCCCGCATGCACGGGAACCTGCGCGAGTTCTGCCGCCTGATGGGCAGCGCGTCCCCGGGGGCCCGCGTGGTCGAGCTCCCAGGGGTCGTCGGCGCCGTGGTGCCGGCCACACCGCAGCGCTCGCTGTTCAACTCCGCGATGTACGACACCGCGGACGAGCTCGCGCCGGCGCTGCCCCGGCTGGCCGACGTGTATGCCGAATCGGGCATCGAGGCGTGGACGGTCTGGGCGCCGGAGGCGGACGCGCAGGCGGCCCGGCTGCTCGCCGCGGCGGGCCATCGGATCGACGCCGCGCCCGCCGTGATGTGCATGGAGCTGAGCGACCTCCGGGCCCCGCGCCCCACCGACCTCGATCTCGATCCCGATCCGCGCGTGACCACCCTCGCGGAGCTGAACGACGCCGCCTACGGCACCGCGCCCGACACGGCGCGCGCTGTGCAGTCACTGCCCGAGACCAACCTCCACGTCGCCCGGCTCGACGGCCGTGCGGTCAGCTGCGTCGGCACCCACGACCTCGACGGCGACACCTGCATCCTCTACGTCGCGACGGTGCCGGAGGCGCGCGGCCGCGGCTTGGCCGGCAAGCTGATGGCCCTGGCCCTGCACGCAGCACGCGACCGGGGAGCGACCACGACGAGCCTGCAGGCGACGAAGATGGGCTACCCCATCTACGCCAAGCTCGGCTACCGCGACCTGGGCGCACTGCAGATGTGGGAGAAGCGGGCGCCGGCCCGAGCGGCTCGCTGAAGAGTTTGGGGGCCTGGAGGGACCCAAACTCTTCAGCGAACCCCGATCGCGGGCGGGGCTCGTTATGTTCCACGGCGTGGCGGGTGGTCTCGAGCAGTCGGCAGTCGAGGGGCTGCCGCTTCAACCGTGCAACGCCGGGGACTACGAAGCGCTCGCGCGCGCACGGCTGGACCCGGGGGCCTACGGCTACTTCGCGGGCGGAGCCGGCGACGAGCTGACGCTCGCCGAGAACGTCGCGGCCTACCGCCGGTGGCAGCTGCGACCGCGCGTGCTGGTCGACGTGAGCGCCGCGACGACCGCTACCACGGTGCTCGGCAAGGAGGTGTCGATGCCGCTGCTGGTGGCGCCCGTGGCCTTCCAGCGGATGGCGCACCCGGACGGAGAGCCCGGAATGGCGCGCGCCGCCGCGGCGGCGGGCACGGTGATGATCCTGTCGACCCTCGCGACGGCCACGCCGGCGCAGATCGCCGCCGCCGCGCCGGACGCGCGCCACTGGTTGCAGCTCTACGTGTTTCGCGACCGCGGGGTCACCCGCGCGCTGATCGAGCAGGCCGAGGAGGCCGGCTTCGAGGCGATCGCCCTGACTGTCGACGTGCCCCGCCTCGGGCGGCGCGAGCGGGACCTGCGCACAGGATTCGTGATCCCCGCCGAGGTGACGGTCCCGAGCTTCGCGACGGCGGCCGGGCAGGCGACCGCGGGCACACCGGCGGACATGTTCTCCCTGATGGACCCGACGGTCGGGTGGGACGACCTCGAGGAGCTGGTCTCGGACTCCAACCTGCCGGTGCTGGTGAAGGGCGTCGTGGCGCCCGCGGACGCGACGCTGGCGGCCGAGCACGGCGCCGCAGGCGTGATCGTCTCCAACCACGGCGGCCGCCAGCTCGACGGCGCGATCGCCACGATCGACGCGCTGCCCGAGGTGGCCGAGGCCGTCGAGGGCAGGATCGAGGTGCTCGTCGACGGCGGGATCCGGCGCGGCGTGGACGTCGTGAAGGCACTCGCGCTCGGCGCGCGGGCGGTGCTCGCCGGCCGGGCGCCGCTGTGGGGGCTGGCCGCGCGCGGGGAGCAGGGCGCGCGCGAGGTGCTCGAGTTGCTGCGCGAGGAGATCGAGCTGGCGATGGTGCTGACCGGCGCCGCAGCGCCGGAGACCGTGACCCGCAGTCACGTCCGCGCGGCTTCCCTCGGACGGTGACTGCTCGCTGCGCGAGGGCCGGCGTGAGATTTTCGGAGACACCAGGGAAGAAAACCGGCGGCCCCCCCGTCTGGTGGTCGTAAGCAACGACCACACGGGGGACAAAATGGGTTACCGGCACTAGATACAGACAAAGACTCGAGAATCGAAAAGGGGCCGACAGGCCCCTCTTTCGTTCTGCCGTCCGCAGCGGGAAAAATAGATCGTCTACGCTCCCGAACCCAACTTCGACCGAGGAGAGGAATGCCCGCAGAGCGCTTCGTACAGGCACTGAACGACCAGGTCGCGAACGAGTTCGCGGCCTCACATCAGTACGTCGCGATCGGCGCGCACTATGAGGCGCAGACGCTCCCGCAGCTGGCGCGCTTCTTCTACGCGCAGGCGGTGGAGGAGCGCGGCCACGCGATGATGATGATCAAGTATCTGCTCGACACGAATGCGCCGGTGCAACTCCAGGCGGTGAGCGCGCCGACGACCGGCTTCGCCGACCACATCGCGCCGATCAAGATGGCGCTCGAGCAGGAGCGCAAGGTGAGCGCGCAGATCGGGGAGCTGTTCGCGGTCGCCCGCGAGGAGGGCGACTACCTGAGCGAGCAGTTCGTGCAGTGGTTCCTGAAGGAGCAGGTCGAGGAGGAGGCCACCATGACCGAGATTCTCGACGTGGCCGAGCGCGTGCGCGACTTCCCGATGACGCTCGAGGAGTACATCGCCCGGGAGGGCCCGGGCGGCGACCACGCCGATCCGCTGGCTCCGCCCGCCGCCGGCGGCGAGTAGCGCCAAGCCGCCGCAGCGGCGAATACCTTAGGCGCATGGCGCGCCCCCGTTCCTCGCTCGTGCGCGAGGCCGTCGAGCCGATGCGCATCAAGGTCCCGACCCGCGGCAATCGCTGCCTCGAAGCATTCCTCGCAGCCGCCAACGACGACGACCAGCTGAAGGCCTGGTGGCACGTGGCGCAGACCAATGCGAACCGGCTCGGCATGTCGGACCACTCCTGGATCCACATCCAGATCGTGACCAACATCGCACTACGGCTGTTCCGCCTACTGCATCGCCGCGGGGTGGAGCCGGACGTCGTCCGGGTCCACGGCATGCGCCCGCTCGACGCCGAGGTCGTGATCGCAGCCGGTTGCCTGCTGCACGACGTCGGCATGTCGATCCACCGCACCGATCACGAGGCCTACAGCCTGTTCCTCGCCGCCGACAAGCTCTCGGAGCTGCTCGCCGGCTCCTACGACGAGCCCGAGCGTTCGGTGATCGCAGCCGAGGCGCTGCACGCGATCATCGCGCACCGCCGGCGCGGCGACCCGCTCACGACGGAGGCGGGAATCGTGCGCGTCGCGGATGCGCTGGACATGGCCCAGGGCCGCTCGCGCCTGCCCTTCGAGTCCGGCCGGCCGAACATCCACTCGCTCTCCGCGGCGGCTATCGAGGCGGTCAAGATCGAGCCGGGAGAGGAGAAGGCCGTGCGGATCGAGATCGACATGAACAACTCGGCGGGCATCTTCCAGGTGGACGAGCTGCTCGCCACCAAGCTCCGCGGGTCGGGCCTCGAGGAGCAGATCGAGGTGATCGCCCGGATCGAGGCCGAGCACGAGAAGCGGCTCGTGCCCGTCTTCCGGATCTGACTCCTCTCTACACTGAGGTTGTATGCCTCCTCTCGAGGAAGTGAAGGAGCGGATCGAGCAGGCTCTCCCGGGCGCCCGGGCGACGGTCACCGACCTCACCGGCGGCGGCGATCACCTGCGCGCCGAGGTCGTGTACGACGGCTTTGCCGGCCTCTCACGGCTGGAGCAGCACAAGCTCGTGTACGGCGTGTTCGAGGGCGAGATCGGCGGCCCGATACACGCGCTCTCCATAGCAACCGTCATTCCCTTAGGCGGGAATGACGGGAACTCCGAGGGTTCTGCCGGGAATGACGGGAACTCTGAGGGTTCTGCCGGGAATGACGACTCTTAACTGCGAGGTGTGAGATGACCAACCAACAGATGCGCGAGGAACTGCAGCGCGCGATCGACGAGGAGCACGTGATGCTCTTCATGAAGGGGACACCCGACGCACCCCGGTGCGGCTTCTCCGCGCGGGTGACGCAGATGCTGAACGCCGCGGGCGCCGACTACTCGGCGATGGACATCCTCCCCGACCCCCGCATCCGCGAGGAGCTCTCGGCGCTGTCGGGCTGGCCGACGATCCCGCAGCTGTTCGTCGACGGCGAGCTGGTCGGCGGCTGCGACATCGTGACCGAGATGTTCGAGTCGGGAGAGCTGGCGGAGACGCTCGGCGTCGAGGCGCCCAAGGGCGCCGTGCCGGCCGAGTCGCAGGGCGCGGCTCCCGCCCCGCCGCTTCAGATCGAGTAGCCGGCATGGAGGAACCCGCCGAGCGCGTCAGGCCGGTGCGGCACTACACGGTGGAGCAGGCCAACGCGGCGCTGCCGTGGGTGTCGGAGCGGCTGGGCCGCATGCGGGACGCCCTCGGCGAGCTGCTGTCCGGCGAGGCCACGCGCGCGCTGGAGAAGATCGACACCGCCGACGGCGGCGGGTATCCGGGGCGCGTGGTGGCGGGCGCGACGCTCACCATCCTGGCCGCCGCCAGCGAGCTCCAGGCTGTCGACGTGGTGCTCCGCGACCCTGCCAGCGGGCTGATCGACTTCCCGTCCATCCGGGAGGGCCAGGAGGTCTACCTGTGCTGGCGCCCCGGCGAGGATCGCGTCGGCTGGTGGCACGCGCCCGACGGCGGTTTCGCGGGCCGGCAACCGCTCAGCTGAGCAGGCGCGCAAGCCTAAAGTGGCGCCCGGGGGCGACCGATAGTTCGTACACGGGTGTCCCGGCTCGGCACCCACCCCAGCCCCCAACCGGAGAGCACATGCCCAAACCGCAGCTGTCGCTTATTCGTCAGGACGCCGGTTTCACGTTGATCGAGCTGCTGGTCGTGATCCTGATCATCGGGATCCTCGCGGCGATCGCGATCCCCTCGTTCCTGAACCAGCAGGGCAAGGGCCACGACGCCTCGGCGAAGTCCACCGCCTCGACGGCGGCGACAGCCTTCGAGACGTGCCGGAGCGACACCAGCGGGGGCTCGTATGCGTCCTGTTCGCTGCCCTCGCTGACGGCGATCGAGCCGTCGCTCAACGACGCCGGCTCGCGGCTGACCGTGAGCTCCACGGCAAACTCCTACGAGATCACGGTCGCGGCCAACCGCGATTCGGGTGCGGCGGTCTTCACGCTGTCGCGGGACTCAGCCGGGGCGCGGACCCGCACCTGCTCCACCGGCAGCGCAGACAAGGGCGGCTGCTCCGCCCAGTCGAGCGGCACCTGGTAGAACGACCGCAGGCGCTCCCCTAGGGGATGCGCGTGCGCGACTTGATCAAGGACTCCTTGATCTGGTCGATGATCCGGACCGCCTGGCTCCACTCGCGCTGCCACACGTTGCGGCCGAAGATCACGCCCGAGCCGCCCGCCTCCATGATCATGCGGGTCTGCCCGAGCAGCTTGTCGTCGTCGATCTTGGAGCCGCCGGACAGCACCACGAGCGCGCGGCCCGCCGATTCCACCGCGTGCCCGATGGCCTCCGCCTGGGTGATCTCCATCTCGTTGTAGGGCGCGGGCGCCTGCTTGTCCTGCTCGGAGTCCAGCTTGGGCATGTTCAGCTTCACGATGTCGGCGCCCATCTCCATCGCCACGCGCGCGGCGTAGTCGATCGCGTACAGCGAGTTCTGGCCACCCTTGCGCTCGATGTCGCGGCCGCGCGGGTACGCCCAGATCACGAGCGGCATGCCGAACTGGTCGCAGTCCCGGCGGACCGTGCCGAGCTGGATGAAGTCGTCCGCCTGCTTCGGTGACCCCACGTACAACGTGTAGCCGACCGCGTCGGCGCCGAGCCGCACGGCGTCCTCGACGGTCGCGTTGCACGGCGAGAAGGCCTCGTCGGAGGACGGGACGTCCGTCTTCGAGTTGAGCTTCAGCAGCAGCGGCACCTGGCCGGCGTAGGACGAGAAGTACTTGCTGGCCATCCCGTAGCCGCAGGCGATCGCCGAATAGCCCGCCTCGGCGGCCAGCCGGAACTGATACTCCGGATCCTTCGATGCCGGGTTCGGGAAGAAGTCGCGCGGACCGTGCTCGATGCCCTGGTCGATCGGGAGGAACAGCAGCGTGCCCTCCCCGGGACCGTAGTCGTACAGCAGCCGCCGCAGGCGCGTGCGCTTGCCGGGGGAGAGGGTCGCCAGCAGGGAGCTCTGCTCCGTGCCGAACTCGATCTTGCCCGTTCCTACCTCCATGAGTTCCTTCCTGGTCGCTGCTGTAGACCTGCCGGAGTATAAGTCGGCCCATGGACCATAGATTCAATGGGCCGGCGTTCACGGTGGGGGTCGAGGAGGAGCTGATGATCGTCGACCCGGGCACCATGGAGCTGGTCTCGGCCGTGGAGGAGATGATCGTCGCGGTTCCCAGCGAGACCGAGGGCAGCGTCAAGCCCGAGCTGCTCCAATCCGTGCTCGAGATCGCCACTGACGTGTGCCGCAGTGCCGCCGAGGCGGGCGGCCAGCTCGAGGACCTGCGGCGGCGCGTGCGCGAGACGGCCGAGGCAAGGGGCCTCACGATCGGCTCCGCGGCGACGCACCCGTTCGCGAAATGGGAGGACCAGCGCATCGTGGACCGCGAGCGCTACCGCGAGATCGTCGACGCGCTCGGGTTCGTCGTGCGGCAGGAGCTGCTGTTCGGCCTGCACGTGCACGTCGGGATCGACGGCGCGGACAAGGCGATCCACGTCGCGAACGGCATGCGCGTGCATTTGCCCATCCTGCTGGCGCTGTCGGCCAACTCGCCGTTCTGGCGCGGGCAGGCGACGAGCTGGGCGTCGTCGCGCACGCCGCTTTTCCGGCTGCTGCCGCGGGTCGGGATCCCGCAGCGGTTCGACGGGTGGACCGAGTACTGCGAGCGCATCGAGTTCATGGTCCGGGCCGGGGCGATCCCCGACTACACCTACCTGTGGTGGGACGTGCGCCCGCATCCCAATCTCGGCACGGTCGAGGTGCGCTCCTGCGACGCGCAGACCCGGCTGGAGCACACGATCGCGATCACGGCCCTGATCCAGGCGATGGCGAAGGAGCTGTCCGAGCACTTCGACGCCGGGGAGCGGCTGGGCACGTTCCCCGCCGAGCTGCTCGAGGAGAACAAGTGGCTGGCGGCCCGCTACGGGATCCACGGCGAGCTGATCGACCTGCCCTTCGCCGACCGCGTCCCGACCGCGGAGCTGGCCCGCCGGCTCGTCACGCGGCTGCGCCCGCACGCCCGCGAGCTCGGCTCGGAATCCGAGCTGGAGGGCATCCTCGACCTCGCCGAGCGCGGGACGGGCGCCGACCGCCAGCTCGCCGAGTGGCGCGCGGACCGGGACATGGTCGCGCTGGTCCGCGCAATCGTGGCGGCGACCGCGAGTCCGATCCGCGGCGGCAGCGGTGCCTAGGGGACTCTCAGTTTCATCTCAGGATGGCCAAATAGCCTGGCGCAACATATGCCCTCCCCTTCACGGGGGAGGCCCCAAAGCGGCCGCTTCGGCGGCCGCTTCCCTTTCCGCGGTGCGCGGTCGTCCCATATATAACCGGGGGAGACGAGTTTGATCTTCCGCCAGATCACCCACGACGACCTCGGCTGTGCCTCCTACCTGATCGGGGACGAGGACGCAGGTGTGGCCGCGGTCGTCGATCCCAAGCTCGAGATCGGCGAGTACCTGAGTCTCGCCCGCTACATGGCCGTATCGATCGAGCACATCCTCGAGACGCACAACCACGCCGACCACGTCTCCGGCCACGGGCGGCTGGCGGCGGCCACCGGCGCGACCATCCACATCCATCGCGAAGCAGCCCCGACTTACGATCACGAGCCGTTCGACGACGGCTGGGAGCTCGCGCTGGGAGCGGTGTCCGTGCGCGCGCTGCACACCCCGGGCCACCGGCCCGAGCACACCGCCTTCGCGTTGATCGACACCGCACGCGGCCCCGAGCCCTGGGCGGTGCTGACGGGCGACACGCTGTTCGTCGGTGACATCGCGCGGCCCGACCTCGCGGTCGACAAGCACGAGGGAGCGCGCGGGATCTTCCGCTCGCTCCACGATCGGCTCCTGACGCTCGGAGACAGCGTCGAGGTCTGGCCCGGTCACCTCGGCGGCTCCCTGTGTGGCGGGCCGGGAATGGACATGAAGGTCTCCTCCACGATCGGGTTCGAACGCAGGCACAACGACCTCCTGCAGGAAAACGACGAGGACCGCTTCGTCGAGCGCGCGACCGCGTCGCTCCCTCCACAGCCTCCGAACTTCCAGGCTGTCGTGGACCTCAATCGCGGCCCCCTGCTGCGGGCGGGCGTGGAGGCACATCCGCTCACGCCGCGCCAGGTGGAGCAGATGCAGGCGGCCGGCGCGCTCGTCGTCGACGTGCGCACCGCGCTCCAGTTCGACGAGGCGCACCTGCCCGGGTCGGTGTCGATACCGGCCGTGCAGGCGGGCTTCGGCACGAAGCTGTCGTGGCTCGCGGATCGTGCCCAGGACGTCGTGCTGATCGGGCGCGACGACGAGGACGGAATCCGGGCGGCGCGGCTCGCCGCGACGGTGGGCATCAGCCGGATCGGCGGATACCTGGCGGGGGGGATGACGAGCTGGCGGGAGGAGAAGCGCCGCACCGACCGGATCGAGCGGATCGACGTCGCCGGGCTGCACGAGCGGCTCGCGCGCGATCCCGGGGTGCAGGTCCTCGACGTGCGCGAGCGCGCGGAGTGGGAGCAACGCCACATCCCGGGCTCCACCCTGACGCCCTATCACGACGTGCGCGGAATCCCGGAGGACATCGACCAGGGGCGACCCGTCGCGGTGATCTGCAGCTCCGGCCAGCGCAGCGGCGTGGCGGCCAGCCTGCTGCGAGCGCACGGCGTGCGCGAGGTCCTGCACGTGGTCGACGGAGGGGTCGAAACCTGGGCGCGCCAGGGGTGGCCGACCGTGGAGCCCCGCCGCGCGGCGGCCGGCTGACCGCCGCCTGGCCGGCAATCGGCCCGGCCGGGCTATCTTGTTATCCGTGTCGGAGCAGGTGGACCTCAACGTCGTCTGCAAGAACTGCGGCTCCGAGGTGAGCCCGTACATCACCGAGTGCCCGTACTGCGGGCAGCGGCTGCGCAAGCGCGCCCCGAAGCTGCGCCCGGACGGCGAGGGCACGGCGCTCGCGCCGGCCAAGCAGCGGCGCCGGCGGTTCGCCCGCAAACCCCGCGAGCAGCGACCGCTGTCGTGGCTGTCCGCCAACCGCCCGCATGCCACGATCGCGATCGTGCTGGCGAGCGCCGGTGTGTACCTGGCCGACCGCAGCGGCAACCTCGGCCTGTATGACCTGGGGGCGATCATCGGCCCCCTTGACGGCGACTGGTGGCGCCTGGTGGCGGCGCAGTTCGCCTACGAGAACGTCGGCTATCTGTTCGCGGTCGCGCTGGCGGTGGCGATCTTCGGCCGCAGCGTGGAGCGCCGCTACGGCGTGCCGGTGCTGGCGCTGATCTTCCTCGGCAGCGGGGCCGCGGGGATGTACCTGGCCAGCGAGACCGCGAACTTCCCGGTCGCGATGGGCGGCAACGCCTCCGCGCTGGGGCTGCTGTGTGCCTGGGCCGTGCGCGACCTGCGCGACCGCCAGTCCGGCGAGGACACCGAGTCCGACCTGTTCGGCGTGATCGCGATCGCCGCCGTGCTCGGCCTGATGCCGGTGCTGGAGCTCACAGCCGACGCCTGGGCCGGGCTGGGCGGCGCCGTGGTCGGGTCGCTCGCCGGGCTGCTGCTGCCGAAGCGCGCCTAGACGACCGCGATGCGGCCGGCCGGCCCCGCGTGCAGCGTGCCGACCCGCGCGCTCTGCGGCGCGGCTCCGGCCAGCGCGAACTCCATCTCCCCCGCGCGCTCTGGTGGGGCGGCGACCAGCAGCCCGCCCGAGGTCATCGCGTCGCACAGCAGCGCGCGGCGGGGCTCGTCCAGCGTGTCCGCGAAGCGCACGTGCGGCGCGAGCCATTCCCGGTTGCGGCGGCTGCCGCCCGCCAGCGCCCCGGCCTCCAGCAGGTCGAGCGACCCTTCGATCACGGGAACCGCGGAGGCCTTCACGCGCGCGGCCACCCCGCTCCCGAGCGCCAGCTCGTGCAGGTGCCCGAGCAGGCCGAAACCGGTGACGTCCGTCATCGCACTGGGGCCCACGGACACGGCCGCCCGTGCCGCGGCGGCGTTCAGCGTCGTCATCACCTCGGTGCAACGGCGCACGATGTGCTCGTCCGCGAGCCCGCGCTTCGCGGCCGTCGTGACCGCGCCGCCGCCGATCGGCTTGGTCAGGAAGAGCACGTCGCCCGCCCGCCCGGTCGAGTTGCGCACCACCGCGCGCGGGTGCACCACACCGGTGACCGCCATCCCGTACTTCGGCTCGGGGTCGTCGATCGAGTGGCCGCCGACGATCGGCACGCCCGCCTCCGCCGCGACCTCGGCGCCGCCGGCCAGGATCCGCGCCAGCGTCTCGGGACCGTGGCGCTCGAGGGAGAACGCCACCAGGTTGAGCGCGGTCAGCGGCTCGGCGCCCATCGCATAGACGTCGGAGAGCGCGTTCGCGGCGGCGATCCGCCCGAAGTCGCGCGGGTCGTCCACGATCGGTGTGAAGAAGTCGACGGTCTGCACCAGCGCCAGCTCGTCGGAGATGCGGTAGACGCCGGCGTCGTCGCAGGTCTCCGACCCCACCAGCAGCGCCGGGTTGTGCTGCGCGGGCAGGCGGGCCAGCACCTCTCGCAGCTGCCCCGGGCCGATCTTGCACGCACACCCCGCGCCGTGCGAGAGATCCGTCAGGCGGACCTGTGCGTCGAGCGCCATGTGGGCATTATTCCGGGCGGGCCCCCGCGATGACCGAACGCTTCACCGACGAGCAGCTGAGCGCCGCGCTCGAGGCGCTCACCGACCCCGACCGCTTTCGCGAGATCGAGCGCCGGGTCGCGGCGGCCGCGCCACAGCTCCAGCAGATCCTCGCGAGCGCGCTCGCGGAGGGCGGATGGTTCGACGCCACGCACGAGCAGCAGCTCGCGAGGGCGGCCGCGATCGAGGACCCGGCGGAGCGTCTCACGCAGCTGCGCACGCTGCTTGCCGAGGAGACCCGTATCGGGATGCTCGTGGGAGTCGCCGTCGGCTGGGAGCTTGCGCGCGAGCTCGGCTAGGCAACTACTAGGCTGCGGGCCTGCCCGCTCTTCCACCGGAGGTGCTCATGGACATCCGTTATCTCGGTCACTCCACGTTCGAGCTCGTCGACGGCGACGCCCGCGTGCTCGTCGACCCCTTCCTGAAGCCCAACAACCCGGCCGCGCCGGTGACGGCCGACGAGGTCGACCCCACGCACATCCTGGTGACGCACGCGCACGTCGACCACCTGGCCGACACGGCCGCGGTGGCGAAGCGCACCGGCGCCCACTGCGTGAGCCTGGTCGAGACGGTCGGCTGGCTCGGGGAGCAGGGAGTCGAGCACGTCTCCGACCCGAACCTGGGCGGCACGGTCGAGTTCGCGTGGGGCTGGGTGAAGCTCGTGCAGGCCTTCCACAGCTCCACCACCCCTGACGGCACGGTGACCTACGCGAGCGGGCTGGTGATCAACATCGGCGGCACGACCGTCTACCACCTCGGGGACACATGCCTGTTCGGCGACCTGCGCCTGATCGCGCAGCGCACGCCGGTCGACGTGGCCCTGATCCCGATCGGCGGGCACTACACGATGGACCGCCACGACGCCGTGGTCGCCGCCGAGATGATCGGCGCCGGGACGGTCATCCCCTGTCACTACAACACGTTCCCGCCGATCCAAACCGATGCGGGGGCTTTCAAATCCGACGTGGAGTCGGCAACCAGCTCCAAGGTCGTGGTGCTCGACCCCGGGGAGACGCACTCGGTCTAGCTCAAGGCTCTCCCGTGAGCGTCAGCGCGCGCGCTAGGACCGCGTCGATCATGCCCTCCGTGAGCTTGCCGGTGAACGTGTTCTGCTGGCTCGGGTGAAAACAGCCGAGCAGCGTGTACCGGCCGATCGCCACCTCGGCACCGTGCCCGAACTCAGGCTTGGGCCGCGGCACCTCGAGACCGGTGCGGCGCAGCGCCCCCAGCGTTCCGTCCCAGCCGAACCTACCCAGTGCGATCAGCACGCGCGCGTGCTCGAGCAGCTCCAACTCGCGCAGCAGGTACGGCAGGCAGTTGTCACGCTCGGACGGCGCCGGCTTGTTCGCCGGCGGAGCGCACTTGACGACCGCCGTGACGTACGCGTCGCGCAGCCGCAGGCCGTCGTCGCGATCCACGGACGCAGGCTGGTTCGCGAAGCCCGCGCGATGCAGCGCCGCGAACAGCCAGTCGCCCGAGCGGTCGCCCGTGAACACCCGGCCGGTCCGGTTCCCGCCGTGGGCGGCCGGCGCGAGGCCGATCACGACGAGCCGCGCGTGCGGGTCGCCAAAGCCGGGCACCGGTCGCGCCCAATAGCGCTCGCCGCGAAAGCGGCGCGGCGGATCGGCCGCGACCGCCTCGCGCCAGGCTACGAGCCGTGGGCATCTGCGGCAGGTCCTGACTTCGGCCGCGAGCGCGGCGAGCTCGTGCGCGCGCCTCGGAGGAACGGCCACCGGAAGCTCGTCTACAGATCTCGTTCGCGCGCGACGGCGCGCAGCCGCGCGAGCGCGCGGCGGATCAGCCGGGAGACGTGCATCTGGGAGACACCGATGCGATCGGCGATCTCGGACTGCGTGAGGTCCTCGACGAAGCGCAGGTGCAGGATCAGCCGCTCGCGCTCGCTGAGCGCCTTCATCGTGGGCGCGATCGTGGCCCCGTACTCGACCAGCTCGTAGCGCTCCTCTTCCGACCCCAACGCGTCGGCGTAGGTCGGCTCCTGGGAGTCCGACGATTCGCTGCGCTGCTCCTCGAGCGAGATCGCGTCGTAGGCGGACGCGGCCTCCATTGCCTCCAGCACTTCCTCGGAGTTGAGGTTCAGCTCCTCGGCCAGCTCGGACGCGGAGGGCGAGCGCCCCAGCCGCCGGTGCAGCTCCTGCGAGGCCTGGTCGAGCTTCATCACCCGCTCCTGCATGCCGCGCGGGACGTGCACCGCCCACCCGGAGTCGCGGAAGTAGCGCTTCAACTCGCCCAGGATGGTGGGAACCGCATACGTCGAGAAGGCGGTGCCGCGCTCCGGGTCGAAGCGGTCGATGGCCTTCACGAGACCCATGCTCGCCACCTGCA
Organism: uncultured Solirubrobacterales bacterium; assembly: GCA_963816975.1. GTDB lineage: Bacteria > Actinomycetota > Thermoleophilia > Solirubrobacterales > JBBDJG01 > DASRIA01. The sequence continues at coordinate 383,916 of CAWFMD010000006.1, forward strand.
TGAGGTCGTCCAGCGGCTCGTTCTGGCGCTGGTAGCGGCGCGCGAGCTGGCGCGCGAGCGGCAGGAAACGCTCCACCAGCTCCTCGCGGGCCGCCATGTCCCCGGCGTCGTGGTAGCGGATCAGCAGGCGGCGGTCCTCGCGGGTGCTCGGACTCTGGGGGCGCCGTTCCTCGGGCGGCTTGCCCGCGGTGCGCTTGTCGGGACCGGCCGCGCCCGCGCCGCCGGGCTCGGTCTCGGCCGCACCCCCGTTGGTCGGAGTCTCGCTCAAAGTCGGTTCGGCACGCGAGGAGGCGTCACTCGGAGGCCGAGTCGGGGATGCCCATCGGGCGCATGATAGGGGGATCGCGCAACCGACTTGGGCGATGGGACGGCGCCCGGCCTGCACGACGATCCGATCCCTCCCGTTATGCGGCGTGGCGCAATCGGGCCGCCGTGCGCAGGCGCGCGAGGGCCTGGCGCAGGAGCCGAGACACATGCATCTGCGACATCCCCATCACCGCGGCGATCTCGGACTGGGTCATGTCGTGCCGGAACCGCAGGGCGAGGATCGCTCGCTGGCGCTCGGGCAGGGCCCTGATCGCCGGCCCCAAGGTCACCCCGTGCTCGACCAGCTCGTAGCGCGACTCGTCGGTTCCGACGCTCTCGACCCGCGTCACGGTTCCGTCCTCGCCATGGGGCGCGTCGAGCGAGAGCGCGTCGTAGGCGGTCGCGGCTTCCGCCGCCTCGAGCACGTCGGCGACGTCGACCCCCACGTGTGCGGCCACCTCGTCGGGTCTGGGAGAGCGGCCCAGCGTGCGCAGCAGGCGCTCGCTCGCCCGTTCGACCGCCAGCACCCGCTCCCGCATCCGCTGGGGCACGTGCAGCGCCCAGCTCGTGTCGCGCCGGTACCGCTTCAGCTCCCCCTCGATCGTCGGCACGGCGTAGCCCACGAACGGCGCGCCGCGGGTGGGGTCGAAGCGCGCGACCGCCTTCACGAGGCCCATGCTCGCGACCTGCAGCAGATCGTCGGCCGGCTCGCCGGGGCGGCGATAGCGCAGCGCGATCCGGCGCGCCATGGGCAGGAAGCGCGACACGATTTCGTCGCGGGCGCCCGCGTCGCCGGCCGCGCAGCGCTCGAACAGCTGCCGGTCCGGCCGCATGCCCACGGCCGGGGCGACGCTCACGCCCGGCTCCGCCATCGCTTGCACGATGCCCTTTTGGCGGTTCCCATGGATTCCTCCTCTACTCACCGACCGCGAGCCCCGCTCGAGCCCGCTCCCGACCCGTAACGACGCGGACGGCCGAAACTTGCGCACCGGCGCCGCGCGGCGTGATCGAAGTGAACGCTGGTTTAGCCGAAGCCCGATTTTGGGTACGTTCGCCCCCTGAGGGGGTCAACACCGAGGGGAGGGGAGCGTCCTGCGTCGGATCAGAGAAACCCTGGGCATCACCGGTCGCGTGCCGCTGGTCGTGGCGGCCCTGCTGGCGCTGGCGGCGCCGGCCTACGCCGCATTCCCGGGCGCCGATCCCGGGGAGAGCGTGCGCACCAACACGCCCAACGACCCGGACTTCGACCGTTGCGAGCCCGACGACGAGCAGGGCGCCACCTGCACGAACGTCTTCGACCAGGAGATCGAGCGCTTCGGCTTCGCGCCGAACGGGTCCCAGGCGACGGCCCTCTACCACAACCCCACCGATCCCCACATCCAGCGCCTGTCGGCGCAGAACACGCTGGCGGGCCGCAACCCCTTGGGCCAGGTGGCCGGCGTCTCGGCGGACCGCGCATGGAAGTACTCGACCGGCTCCGCGAGCGTGCAGGTCGCGATCCTCGACACGGGCATCCGGTGGAACAAGGCGTCGCTGCGCAAGAAGGTCGCGCTCAACCGCGCTGAGCTGCCACTGCCGCGCACCGGCGCGAACACCTGTGCCCAGTACGACTGCAACTCGGACGGCGCCTTCAACGTCGACGACTACGCGAGCGACCCACGCGTGTCGGCCACCAGCGGCAATGACGACGAGCCCGGCGCCGACTCGCTCCTCGACGCCAGCGATTTGCTCGCCGTGTTCAGCGACGCGAGTGACGACGACGGCAACGGCTTCGTCGACGACATCGCCGGCTGGGACTTCTTCGACAACGACAACAACTCATTCGACGCGTCGAGCTACTCGAGCGCCGACAACCACGGCTCGGGCCGCGCCGAAGAGGCGGGCCAGCAGACCAACGAGGCCTCCGGCGGCACGGGGGTGTGCCCGCGGTGCCAGATCGTCCCGCTGCGCGTGTGGGACACGTTCGTGGTCGACACCAACAACTTCGCGCAGGCGGTCCTGTACGCGGCCGACAACGACATCGAGGTGGTCGAGGGCGCGGTCGGCGCGCTGTTCAACTCCCGGTTTGCCCGCAGCGCGTTCCGGCACGCCTACCGGCAGGGCGTCTTCTTCGCAATCGTGTCGTCGGACCTGAACACCGCCGACCACAACATCCCGACGCTCTACGACGAGGCGATGCAGGTGCAGGGCACGGTCGCCGACGTGCACGGCCTCGGCCAGAACCCGCCGCAGCAGTTCTCGGACTTCTTCAACGACAACGGGGTGCCGCTCGGCACCAACGTCCCGATCGGGACGTGGTTCCGCAACTCGGGCACGACCCAGTACGGCGGCCACGCGCACATCGTGATGCCGGCCGTCACCGGGTCCGCCGCGACCGGTCAGGCTTCCGGCGCAGCGGGCCTCGTGAAGTCGTTCGCGCGCGAGCAGGGAATCGAGCTGGAGCCGAACGAGATCAAGCAGCTGATCACGGGCACCGCGGAGGACGTGGTCGCCGAGAACACCGTCGGCCTCGGCGTCCCCGACCCGGCCCAGCCCGGATGGGACCAGCACTTCGGTTACGGCCGGCCCGACCTCGGCCTCGCGCTGCAGCGCATCGACGAGGGCAAGATCCCGCCGCAGGCGCTGATCACGGCGCCCGACTGGTTCACGCCGCTGAACGTCAACCAGCAGGAGATCGTCGAGATCGAGGCCCGGGTATCGGCCAAGCGGGCCGCCGGCTACACCTACCGGCTGCAGTGGGCGCCGGGCATCGAGCCGCAGGAGAGCGACTTCAGGGAGGTCAACGTGCAGACCCGCGGGTCTGCGTACGAAGGCTCCGTCGGGCTGATCGACCTGCACGCAGTCCGCTCCGAGCTCGACGCACTCCCGCAGGGCGGCGCGACCACTGACGCGACCGCTCCCTCGAAGGGCCCCGGCGACAAGGACCCGAACGAACCCGCCTTCACCGTGCGGGTCGTCGTCACGGACACGGGCGGCAACCGTGCGGAGGACCGGAAGATGCTGTTCGCGTATCGCGACTCGACGCTGCACCCGGGCTACGCTCAGGACATCGGCACCGGCGGCGAGGCGTCTCCGCGGCTGTTCGACCTGAACGGCGACAACGCCCTCGACACGGTGCTGGCGGACTCGAGCGGAGAGCTGCGCGTCCTGGGCCACGACGGCCAGCCCCTCCCCACCTTCAACTCCGGGCAACCGGTCCGCACGCGCCTGTACCCCAACGTGCATCTCGGGTCCGAGTCCTACAGCGACGTCGACCCGCCGCGCGAGGTGCTGCGCACTCCCGCGATCGGGGACATCGACGGCGACCTCGAGCCCGAGATCGTCGATTCGGCGGGCGAGCACGTCTACGCCTGGGAGACCGACGGCTCGACCGTTGCCGGTTTCCCCGTGCGCCTCGACCCGGCGCTCTCACGACCGCAGGACCGCACGCGCGACAACCACGTCAAGCGCGGCTTCACCGCCTCGCCCACGCTGGGCGACCTGAACGAGGACGGGAGCCTCGACATCGTCGTTCCGGCGCTCGACCAGCACGTGTACGCGTGGGACGGCGACGGCGACCTCCTGCCCGGCTTCCCCAAGAAGCTGGCGAGCGCCGGCATCCCCGGCGCGGAGATCATCACCACGGCGGCGCTGGGCGACGTGAGCGGCGACGGCAAGCCCGACATCGTGACGCCCACGCAGGAGTTCGACGACAACCCCTCGGCGCCCGCAACCCCCGGCGGCGGCGCGGCCGGAGGCTTCTCCAACGTGCTCACCAACTTCCTCGCGAACGTGCTGGGCGGGAGCGGGCGCGTATACGCGCTCGACCGCAACGGGAACACCCTGCCGGGCTGGCCGACGGCGCCGAACGGGATCGTGCCCGACGCACTGCCGTTCGTGGGCCCGGGCGTCGATCACATCCTCGCGAACGTCGACGCGGACCCCGAGCTCGAGACGATCGGCAACGTCGCGAGCGGAGACGTGGAGGCGACCAACGGCGACGGCACGAACGCGGCCCAGTACGACTCCCAGCCACAGGGCGGTGAGCACGTCGACAAGCAGAAGGTGGTCAACCTCTTCGAGAACCCGATCGCCGCCAACATCGACGGCGTCGCCGGCCCCGAGATCATCAAGGGCGGGCTGACGCTCAACCAGGTCGTGAACCTCGGCGTCGCGGTCGGCCAGAACCTGCCCTACAACCACGTGGTGCAGGCGTGGAACGCCCAGACCGGTGCGTCGCTCCCGTCCTTCCCCCAGGCGGTCGAGGACTTCCAGCTGCTGTCGAGCCCGGCGGTCGCGGACGTGTCCGACGCACCGGGCAACGAGGTGATCGTCGGAACCGGCCTCTACTACCTCCGGAACTTCAACGTGGCCGGCGTCGAGGGCGCCGGCTGGCCCAAGTTCACGGGCGGCTGGATCTTCGCGACACCGTCCGTGGGAGACGCGGACGGCGACGGCGACCTCGAGGTGACGACGCTCACCCGCGAGGGCTTCAACTTCATGTGGGACACGGACCGGCCCGCGTGCGGGACCAATGACGAGTGGTGGACCTCCCGCCACGACGAGTGGAACACGGGCGCGTACGGCACGGACTCGCGCCCGCCGGGGACGCCCACGGGCCTGGGCTTCAACCTGATCGGCGAGCACGTCGTGACGCTTTCGTGGACCGCGCCGGGCGACGACTGGATGTGCGGCCAGGCCGACACCTACCGGATCATCGCGTCCGACCAGCCGATCGAGCACCCCGGCGACGGCGTCGTGGTCGGCGACTTCGCGGCGACCTCGCCCGCCGGCCAGAGCCAGACCAAGCTGGTCACGAACGTCAGCGGCCAGCACCGCTACTTCGCCGTCCTGTACAAGGACGACGCCGGCAACTGGGGAAGGCTGGCCGGGGCGTCCTTGTCATATCCGCGTCCCAAGGGCGCGACCCCGCATCGCACGTCCCTGGTGCCCGCCTACCAGCCGTGCACGTCGCCCAACCGGGTGCACGGGCCGCCGCTCGGGGACCAGTCGTGCGCGCCACCGGCGCAGGAGTCCGGGTCCCTGACCGTCGGCACTCCGGACGTCAACGGCGCCGCGGCGCACTCGTCGGGCTTCGTACTGCTCAAGGTCTCGGTCGGCAATCCCGCGACTCCCGCGGACGAAGCGGATGTCCGCATCTTGGTCGACATCACCGACGTCCGCTGTCGCCAGACGAGCGCCGCCTGCCCCGGGGGGCAGGGGTCCGACTACGCCGGGAAGCTGCTGGCCACCTCGACGCTGCGCATCACCGACAAGGGCAACGGCGCCGATCAGGACCAGGACGGCACCGTCGTGGACAGCCGGCTGGAGGTTCCCTTCAGCTGCGTGACCACCGCCGGCGTGGACACCGGGGCCCGCTGCGCGGTCAATACGACCGTCGACGCCCTGCTGCCCGGAGCCGTGGTGGAGGGCCGGCGCGCGATCTGGCAGACGGGTCCGGTGACCGTCGAGGACGCCGGCCCCAACGGGACCGGCTATGACAGCGGCTGCCCGTCGGCTTGCGGCGACGGCGACGAAGCGGTATTCATGCGGCAGGGAATTTTCGTTCCGTGACCGAGAGGGCGGAACCACCAGCTACTTGGTGAGCATGAGGCTCCCAGGTTGACCGAGAAGGGCGGCTCCCGGGCCGCCCTTTCTCGTTCCATGCGTCTCCGTGGCGCCGGCTTCCTAGCCCTTCGTCTTCAACCCCGCGAGGCAGCCGTCGTAGGCGCTCTTGCGCTGCGAGTCAGGGAAGGCCCGCGAGTAGTCCCGCGCGATGTCACGCGCGGACTTCTTGCCACTCTTCAGGTCCTTCTCGAGCTCGGTCGGCAGGAAGCTCGTGCACACGGTCTTCGCCGTGCTCTTCACGTTCTTGGCGGTCAGCTGCGTGTCCGCGGGCCGCGCGTTGCTGCCGCCGCCGGAGCCGCTCGAGTCATCTGACCCGCCTGTACCGGTGCCACCGTTTCCGCCGCTCCCGCCCTTGTCGTCGCTCTTGTCCCCGCTGGTGTCGGTCTTCCCGGTCCGCTCGCGGGTCTCGGTCGTACCTGTGCCGGTGGTGCCCGTCGCGTCCGTCGTGGTGGCGCCGCCGGCCGCCGTGTCGGTCGATCCGCCGTTGCCCTCGTCGTCGCCGCCACACGCTCCAAGCGTCAGCACGGCAGCCACCAGGAGGCCCGCCATTGATGTCCTGCGAAGTCTGGTCATGGCCGGCGAGGATAGCCAAACCTCCGCGCGGGATGCGGCAGTCGTGCAGCGGCGCTCGAGATTCGGCGCGCGCGCCCGGGCGGTCGATCAGCCGCAGGTGATTGGATGAGCGAGGCGCTCGCCCCGCGCGGCGCCCCTCACGATGACCCGCACGACCGTCCTTGAAGTTCGCTCCGCGCCAGGCGCCCCCGGCCTGCTGGGCGCGGGAATCGACGTGCCGGCCGCCGGCGAGCAGCGACCGGACTGGACATTGGACCTGCGTGGCTGGGTGATCGGCGAGCAGGCGCGCGCTGTGGCCGTCGAGGGCCTGCACGCGGGGCGCCGGATGTGGGCCGTCCCGGTCGACGTCGAACGCCCGCACATCACGGCCGAGCACGGCGGCGTGCGGGGCGACCGGATCGGGTTCCACTCGCTGTGCGGCACTCTGTCACTTCCCCCGGAGTTCGAGCTGCAGCTGCGCGCGGTCCTCGAGGACGGCACGCGGGCGCCGGTGGGCGTCGTCCGCGGCCGCCGAGCGCCGCTTGATTCGCGCTTCGAGCCGCGGCGCAGCCCCGTGCTCGTGACGACACTCGGACGCACGGGCTCGATGCTGCTGATGAGGATGCTCGAGGCGCACCCGGAGGTGCTGGTGTATCGCCCCTACCGGTTCGAGCAGCGGGTCCTCGGCTACTGGGCCGACGTGCTGCTGGCCTTGGCCGAGCCCACCAGCTACATCCGCCAGATCGCTCCGGCGGGCGATCCCGACGACCCCATGTGGTGGCTGGGCCGCGATGCCCCGATGCCGTGGCCCCTGCGAGACGCGCCGCTGCAGGAATGGCTCGGCGGAGAGGCCGTGGAGAACCTGGGTGCGGCTTTCCAGGAGCGGATCGAGGCGACCTATGACCAGATCGTCGCGACGACCGCCACGGCGGACGCCGCGCTGTTCGCCGAGAAGTCGGACTTGCGGGCTGCAAACCTGCTGACCGAGCTGTATCGCGATTCGCGTGAGCTTTTCTTGGTGCGCGACTTCCGCGACATGATCGCCTCCATCCTGTCGTTCAACGCGAAGCGGCACGTCCAGGGCTTCGGCCGGGACCGGGTGGAAAGCGACGCCGCATACGTGTCCTCGCTCGGCGGCTGGGCGACCGGGCTCGTCGAGGCTTGGGATCGGCGGCGGGGCGCGGCGCACCTGGTCAGGTACGAGGACCTCGTGACCGAGCCCGAGCGCACGCTCGGCGAGCTGCTCGCCTACCTCGGAGTCGATGCGGGCGCCGCAGCGGTCGCCCGCGTGCGCGAGCGCCTCGCCGACGCGCTGCCGGAGCTCGACGACCACGCCACCAGCGACGGTCCCGAGGACTCGATCGGCCGGTGGCGCCGCGACCTGGCTCCCGAGCTCGTGGCGGAGTGCGAGCGGGCGCTCGGGCCCGCGCTCGCGGTCTTCGGCTACACGTAGCGGCCCGCAGCGCGGGGACCCACGGGAGGGTCGTCGCCGGGTCACAACGCGGATACCCTTCCGCCCGATGGCCTCCTCTCTGCCGACCTCTGCGGCGCGCGCGCAACGGCGCGCGACGACCCGGCTGCCGCGCCGCGCGGCGCCGCCGCGCCCCCGCGGGGTGATCGACGCGGTGGTGCCGGACGCTCACCTGAACGCCGCCGTCGCCGGCATCCGCGGCCTCGGCGGAGCGGGGCTGCGCGTGCTGGCCGTCGGTCCGAGCTGGGCCGCCGCCGGCCTGTGGTCCAAGCACGCGACGGCGCGCGCCGTGTCGCCCAGCGTCGTCGAGGATCCGGGCGGCTACGCCGGCCGGCTGGAGCAGCTCGTCGCCGACTCGGGGCCCGTCGCCCTGTACCCGAGCCGCGAGGAGACGATCGAGGCGATGGTGGCGCGCGGTGCCGGGTTGGACGGTGTGGTCCTGCCGTTCCCGGCGGCCCGCGTGCTGGATCGCGTGCGCGACAAGGAGCGGCTCGCGAGCACCGCGGCGGCGGCCGGGATGGACACGCCCGGATCGTTGTTCTGCGGTCCCGCCCGCGTGCTGCGCGAAACGCGGTTCGGGCACCCCGTCGTCGTGAAACCCGCGCGGCCGGTCAGCGCCCTGAAGACGGCGGTGCTCGTGCGCGACGCGGACGAGATGGACACCGTGCTCGCGGCCCTCCCGGAGGGCGAGCGGCTCCTGGTCCAGGAAAGGGTGCCGGGCCCGGTCGTGTCCGTCGAACTGGTGCTCGACCGGGATGGCAACCTCGTGGCCAGGTTCCAGCACGTGACCCGCCGCACCTGGCCCTCGGCGGCCGGGTCGATCGCGCTCGCGACGAGTGTCGAGCCCGACGAGGCGCTCGTCTACCGCACGGCGTCGATGCTCGCCGACATCGGCTACTGGGGCCTTGCGCAGGTGGACTTCGTGGACACTCCTGCGGGCCCGGTGCTGCTGGACGTCAACCCGCGCTTCTACCGCTGCCTCCCGCTCGCCATCGCGTGCGGCACCAACCTGGCGGCGCTGTGGCACGCGGTCACGTCGGGTCGCCCCGTGGGGTCGCCCGGCCGGTACCGGGTGGGCGTCACCTACCGTTGGCTGGAGGCGGACTTCGCGGCCGCCGCCCGCGGCGCGCCCCGCAGGCTCCTGTACCGCACGCCGTCCCCCCACGCGGGCGCCGCATGGGCGGCCGGCGATCCGCTGCCGGCCTTTCTGCTCGGTGGCGCGGCGGTCACCAACCGCGTGCTGCGGCAAGCCGGCCGGCACAGCGCCACGCGCTGAGCGGGAGTGCAGGCAGAGGTTCACTCCGGCTCGATCGACGCGCTGCTCGGCGAGTGGGACGCACTGTTTCGCGCAGACGCCGCTGCCACTCCCTTCTCGTCGCCGGGGTGGGCCCGGGCCTGGTGGCGGCACTGGTCGGAAGGCACACGCCCGTGGCTCGTCACGGTGCGCGACGCCGATCGCCTGATCGGGCTGGCGCCGCTCGTGGCCGCGCGCCGCGGCCCGTTCCGGGTGCTGGCCGAGCTCGGCCGCCCCCCGGCGAACTATTGGAGCGTGCTGGCGGCGCCCGGGGCGCGGCCGGCCGTCTGCGCGGCCGTCGCCGCGGAGATCAAAGCCCGGGCGGGCGAGTGGCACGCCCTGCTGCTGGCCGGCCTGCCGGAGGGAACGGAGTTCGAGGCGGCGCTGCGCGCCGCGGGACTGCGGGTGCGCACGCGGCGGCCGACCCCCTACCCCGGGATCGAGCTGCCCGACTCCTTCGAGCACTACCTCGAGGAGCTCCCGCGCAAGCGGCGCAAGGACCTGCGGCGCCACATGCGCCGGCTGGACGACGGGCTCGAGCTGCAAGAGGTGACCGAGCCCGCCGCGCTGCGGGCCGCGATCGACCGCTGGCAGGAGATCCGCGTGCGCTGGTGGCAGAGCCGCGGCAAGGCAATGGACCCCGAGCACGCCAGCACGCGCTTCCGGGACTTCATGCGCGACATGGTCGTGGAGCTCGTGCCGCAGGGCGCCGCCGAGGTGTGGGAGTTTCGCCAGGACGGCGCGGTGGTCGGCGTCGAGGTCAACCTGATGGACGCCGCCCGCTACTACTCGTGGATGGGGGCGTACGAGCCCGCGGTCGCGCACCTGGGCCTCGGCAAGCTCGCGATCGGCGAGAGCATCCGGGCCAGCATCGACGCCGGCCGCACCTATTACGACCTGATGGTCGGCGACGAGGACTACAAGTACTGGTACGGCGCGACCGACCGGTATTGCCGCTGGATGATGGTCGGCAGCCGGCGGCCGGCCTCGCGGGCGGCGCTCGCAGCGGGAGCGCTGGCGGACCGGCTACGGGGCCTGTAGCCAGTCCTTGGTCAGGGCTGGATCGGCACTTCTTGCTGCTGATCCGAGGTGGGCGGGCCCGACTGTGCAGGCACCTGCCCGAACTCCCCCGTGCAGTGCTCCGACGGAGTCTTCCCGCCGCTGCAGTTCAGCTTGTTGTCCTTGCGCAGGTAGTTCCTGATCCGGTACTCGCCCACGATCTCGGGCTCGCCCAATTGCCCGTCCTGCACGGGGACACGCCAGTCCTCGCTCCACACATATGCCTGCCTCCGGCGCGCGGTCGCAACCGTGAAGGCCTCGATGTGACACTGCACCGCCTCGCGCGGCGTGCCGAACTTGGCCGCCTCCTCGGGCGACAGGCAGACCGTCTTGAACTCGTACGGACCCGGCAGATGGCGGTCGCGCGTCGAGTTGGCGATCGGTCCGGCGGCCTCCCCGATCTTGTCGGTGACAGCCGCCACGATCGCGGGGTCGTCGGCGGCCGCGTCGCTGCCGCCGCCGCCGCCGTCCCCGCCGCAGCCGGCGGCCAGCAGCACGAGTGCGAGAGTGGGCAGCGCCCACAGCGATCTGTTCGGTAAACGCAAGATGGAAATCCGATTCGTAGTTCGAGTGCCGGCGGAACCCTACCGCGACGTGCAGCGACGAGCGCCAGGTTAAGGATCAATTAATTCATACGACTCCTCCGCAGCCGCGGGTATGATCCGCCGACTCCGGCACTGCCGGACGATGGGAAGTCATATGGGCCCGGCGCGACCGGGCAGGGGGAAAACCGAATGAAGACCGCAGACGTGACGGCGATCTCGCCTGAGGCCACGGACGATCGGCTCGTCGCAGCGGCCAAGTCGGGCAGTGCCGATGCTTTCGCCGCCCTCTTCCAGCGGTACCGTCCGGAGATCGCGCGCTATGCCGGCCGCACGCTCGGCGACGATGGCCGCGCCGAGGACGTGGTCCAGGAGATCTTCATCTCGGCCCTGCGCGGCATCGGCACGCTCGACCGGCCCGCCGGCTTCAGGCCCTGGCTCTATCGCATCGCGCACAACGCCTGCGTGGACCACATGCGCCGCCGGAGCAGGACCGAGGAGGTCCCGTTCGACGCCGACCGGCTACCCCCCGCCGACGAGATCCGCCTGTTCCACCGGCAGCCATCGAGCTACGCCGCGCTCACCCAGAAGGAGGACTTCAGGAACCTGCGACAGGCGCTGGCCGATCTACCCGAGGCCCAGGCCCAGATTCTGGTGCTGCGCGAGCTGGAGGGACTGACGTACGACGACATCGCCGCGCGCATGGACATCTCCCTGTCCGCGGTCGAAAGCATGCTGTTCCGCGCCCGGCGGAGCCTGCGCAGCGAGTACGGCGAGCTCGCGACCGGCGAGCGCTGCCGGCGCATGCGAGGCGTGATGGCCCAGACCATCGAAGGCGTCGGCCGGCGCCGCGACCAGCGCGCGCTGGTGCGCCACCTGCATGGCTGCGCCGGATGCCGTCGTGATGCGTTCGTAATGGGCCTCGGCCCACTGCTCGACGTCGACCGGCGCAGTGGCCTGCGGTCCGGGCTTTCGCGGGTCGCCGCACTGCTGCCCCTGCCTGGCTTCATCCACCGGCGCACCGAGGAGACGAGCCGCCTGTCCGCAGATACGGGTCAGCTCTCGTCGACCGCGGGCACGAGCGGCGCCTCCCTTGCGAGCCATGCGCAGGCCGCGATCACCCACGTCACCATGTCAGCCGGGGCGAGCGTCGAGCACGCCGCCACCGCAATCCAGAAGGCGGCCGTCGTGGTGGCCGCCGCGGCGGTCGTCGGCGGCGGCGGCATCGTAGCTACGGAGACTCGCACGGAGCGGCCCGTCCCGCCTCCGACGGCTGCGGAGCGAGAGGCGGGCGCGCCGGCGCCGGGCATCGTGCCCGCTCGTCCGGGCGCCCTGTTCACCTCTCCGATGCCACTGTCCCTCGCGCCGCTGGCGGGCGGACCACCGGCCGCAACCCCGCCGGCCCCAACCGCGACCGCGCAGACCGGGGCGACCGCCCCGGCCGTAACGCCCGCCAAGGGACCGGCCGCTCCGGACCCGGTGGTTGCGGCGGAGCCTTCCGCGGTGGAGATCGCCAGTCCCGCGGACACGATGGTCTTCGACTCGTCCGAGGCCGCCTCACCGGAGCCCGGGCCCGCACCGGAGGCCATCGCCGAGGCGCCGGTCGCGCCCCCGGCCGACCCCACGCCACCGGTCATCGAGCCGGTCCCGGTACCGGAGGACCCCGTGGTCGCCGTTCCGCCCGATTCCGGCGGCTCGCCGGCGCCCGCTCAGAACCCGGGCGACAGCGGTGGGTCGGGCAGCATCAGCACGCTGACGACCGCGACCTAGACGCCGGTACCGCCTAGCCGAAGATTCGCGACCTGCGGCTCGCGAGCCGTTTGGCAGGCGAGCGATAGGTCTCGCCGGTGGCAACCTTCGCCGCCGCGATCACCGGCTCGTCCAACGCCAGCCCCTGCCGCTCGAGCTCGGCGCAGTCGACCCAGGTGTGGTGCGAGTCGTGCGGCCCGATCACCCCCGGCAACTCTCCGCCCGGTGGGTGCTCCATCAAATAGAAGATGCGCCCGTCCTTCGTCTCCAGTGCCGCGGAGACCCATCGCACGGGATGGTCGGTGCGGTTGAACACCTCGATGAAGACGGCCCAGCGGCCTGCCCCCTGCGTATACACCGGCAGCCCGAGCCGCGCCTCCACCTCGATCGCGTGCCGCCTGCGGCGGCCGATCGCCGCGGGGATCTGCCAGCCGAGGCTGGCCAGCGCGAGCACGGCTGCGAGGATCGCGACCGCGAGCGCTGTCTCGTCCTCGTCGAGGCCGGCCACCGTGACGCCGGCGGTGTCCACGCACGGCGGCTCGGCACACTTCGGTGACCGTGCAGCCGCCGTCACTCCCCGTACCTCGCGGCGCGCCGCCCGTTCGCGCGTGTCGAGCACGAGGTCCCCGTCGTCGTCCACGTCATAGCGTCCGGGAATCCCGTCCAGGTCGCGGTCGTTTCCCGGGCCCGCGGGAGCGACGGCTCGCGACCGCACGCGCCCCAGCACACCCACGCCGATCGGCACGCCGCCGCGCGCCTGCGCGGGCCGGCCGCGCCCGAGCCTGCGGGCCGAGAGGTTGCGACGCACGCGGGCAAAGCCGTCGCTGACCCGCAGGGTGCCGAGCTGCGCGCCCGCGCGCACTCGCACGACGGCGCGCTTGCCTCTGCCGGCCACGACCACCGGGCCCAGGTACCTGCCCGTGGAGCGGAGCAGGTGCAGGGTGACGGTCCGCGCCGGGGGGGCGATCTCGAAGCTCCCGCGCACGTTCTCGATCGTGTGCGTGCGCCCGTCCGGGGCCAGGGCGACGACGGCGTAGGAGGCCGGCAGCCTGCCCTCGATCGGCGGACGTTGTGCTTGCGCGATGGACGGCGACAGCAGCGCGAGCGCACACGCCGCGGCCAGGCCGGCGCGTGTGGTACGGCAATCAGTCATGAGATCGACACCTGTGGGTCGGCATCGACGCAGCGTCGGCGGCGCTTGACCGCGGCACGTATCGGTGGGCGCCGCCTTGCCGCCGAGGCGCTTAGGTGGCTAGGCGTCCGTGGGGATCCACTCGGGCTCGCGCCAGAAGATGCCTTCCTCGGTTGAGAGGTCCTTCGACATCAGTGGTGTGTAGTAGCGCGTGCCCTCGAAGAAGAAGTGGGTGACCTGGCTCTTGCGCGTGCGGTTCGGGTCCTTCGCCGGCGAGCCGCCGTGCAGCAGGTTGGCGGACCAGATCAGCGCCTGGCCCTTCTTGATCAGGCCGTATTCGATCGGTAGGTCGTTGTCCTTGACCACCGTCTGCATGTACTCCTCGTAGTGGAGGTACTGGCTGTAGTCGGCCTCGACGCCCACGTCGGCCATCGTGACCTCGGGCAGCTTCTGGCTGCCGGGGTGGTAGAAGAGCGGGCCGTTGTCCATGTCCATGTCCTCCAGCGCGACCCACACGCCGGCCATGAAACCGGGCGGCTTCGAGTTGAAGTGAATCGTGTCCGAGTGGGCGCGCTGCTGGGTCGGCATCTTGAAGTTCAGCGTCTGGAACGGGAGCGGCGTGCGCCCGTAGAGCTCCCCGAGGATGCCGAGGATGCGCGGCGCCGTGGCGATCGTCTTGACGTTCGCGCTGATCTTCCAGGCATCCATGATGCGATGCGACGTGTAGAAGACGCCGTCATCGCCCCACACCTCGGCGTCCTTCTGCTCCAGCAGCAGCGGCACGAAGTCCGCGGCGGCGCCGTCGAACACCTCGGCCGGCAGCCCCAGGTCGTCGATGATGAAATAGCCGTCGCGGTCGAACTGCGCGCGCTGCTGCGCCGTCGTCAGCTTCGTGTCGGCCCCCGCCTCCAAGGGCGCGGACTATAGCAGCGGCTCACTTCATCGCCGGGCGTGATCCGATGCGCTCCACGACGTCCCGACGAGGTCACGCGGCACGTCACAGGGAGGCGTAAACCGCGTCGATCAACGCGCGGTTGCGCGGATTCTGCCATCGCGGTCCGGACCGGTTCATCACGTACGCGAACGCCAGCCGCGCATCGGGATCGGCGAATCCGAGCGATCCGCCGGCGCCGAAGTGCCCGAAGCTGCGCGCGCCCGGGCCCAGCGGGCGCTCGCGCTGGGTGAGCTGGAAGCCGAGCCCGAACCGCGACGGTCGCCCGAGCACGAAGTCCATGCCCGCCGAGTGCTGCGCGATCGCCGCGCGCAGCGTCGCGGGGCGCAGCAGCCGGTCGAGCGCACCGTAGATGCGGGTGACGCCCGCCGCCGTGGCGTGGGCGTTGGCCGACGGTATCTCGGCAGCGCGCCACGCGCGCGTGTTGACCGTGCCGAGGCCCGACAGGCCCGGCGGATTCAGATACACGCGGCTTAGCAGGAACTGGCGTGCCTCGGCGACCTCGGCAGGCGGGCGCTGCTCGAAGTCGTCAGCCAACCCGGATGCCTCGCCACCCATCAGATACTCCGCCGTGCGCGAGTCCTCTCGCGCTCCGGTCCCGAAGTGGAAGTCGGCGTCCAGCGGCTGCGCGACCTCGCGGCGGAAGAACTCCCCGATGCTCGCGCCGCTCACGCGGCGCACGAGCTCGCCGACCAGAAACCCGAACGTGTTGACGTGGTAGCCGTGGGTCGAGTCCGGCGCCCACCACGGTTCCTCCGCCGCCAGCTCGTCCACGATCAGCGCGCGGTCGTACATGGCCTGCTCGGGCAGCGCGCGGCGCACCGCGGGCAGGCCCGCCCTGTGGGCCAGCAGCATGCGCACGGTCACGTCGCGCTTGCCCGCGGCGGCGAACTGCGGCCAGTAGCGCGCCACCGACCCGTCGAGATCGAGCTGCCCGCGATCGACGAGGATCAGCACGCACAGCGTCGCCATCGCCTTGCCCACCGAGAAGACGTCGACCAGCGTGTTCGGTTGCCACGGCCGGGTGCGCGCCTGGTCCATCCACCCGGCCCACACGTCGACCACGGGCCGGCCCGCGACCGTGATGCACACGGCCGCACCCAGCTCGCCATGCCGGCTGAAGTTGCCGGCCAAGGCGTCGCGCACCGCGATGAACCGCTCGTCGCAGGAGCCTTCGATCGGCGGTGTGGTGGGCACGGCCTAGGTGTAGTCGATGACGCTGCGGATGCCGTCCTGGGCTTCCATCAGCTCGAAGCCGCGATTGACCTCGTCGAGCGTCAGGCGGTGCGAGATGAACGGGTCGACGTCGATGTCGCCCTGGAGGTAGCGCTCGACCAGCAGCGGCACCTGCTCGCGGCCTTTGACGCCGCCGAACGACGACCCGCACACGCGCCGTCCCGTGATCAGGAACCGCGGCACGATGTCCAGGGTCTCGCCCTTGCCAGCGACGCCCGCGACGGTGCACAGGCCCCACCCCATGCGCGCGGCCTCGACCGCCTGGCGCATGACCGCCACGTTGCCCGTGGCCTCGAACGTGTAGTCGGCGCCGAAGCCGTCCGTCATCTCGAGCACCCGCTCCACCGCATCGGCGCCACCGGTGACGGTGTCGGTCGCGCCCTGCCCGCGTGCAAGCGCCAGGCGATCCTCGGACAGGTCGATGCAGACGATCCGCTCTGCGCCCTGCAGGCGACAGCCCGCAACCGCACCGAGGCCGACCATCCCCGCGCCGAACACGGCGCACGTCGAGCCGGGCTCCACCTGCGCCGTGAACATCGCGGCGCCGAGGCCCGTCGACAGGCCGCACGCGAACAGGCAGGCGCGGTCGAGCGGGGCTTCGGGCGAGACCTTTGCGAGCGCGATCTCGGGCAGCACGGCGTACTCGGCGAACGTCGAGGTGCCCATGAAGTGCCGGATCGGCTCACCATCCCGCGACAGGCGCGTGGTGCCGTCGGGCAGATACCCGAGGTTCTGCTGCTCGCGGATCGCCAGACAGAGGTTGGTCCTGGTGCTGCGGCAGTGGATGCACTCGCCGCATTGCGGCGAGAAGAGCGTCACGACATGGTCTCCGGGCTCCACGAACCGCACGTCCGGCCCGACCCGCTCGACCACACCGGCGCCCTCGTGCCCGAGTACGGTCGGCGCATAGCCCGACGGGTCCGCGCCCGAGGCCGTGTAGAGATCGGTGTGGCAGACGCCGCAGGCCTCCAATCGCACGAGCACCTCCCCCGCGCGGGGCTCGTCCAACTGGATCTCCTGAACTTCGAGAGGCGCTCCGAACTTTTCGAGGACCGCCGCGCGGATGTCCATCTCACACTCCGATTGATCGGGTCGCCGGCAAGGATGCCATGCCGCGCGATCACCGGTATGAGGCTACGGCCGCGACGCGATCAAGGCCAGCGGGAGCTAGTCAGCCCACCAGTCGCGCCGACCCTCCACGTCGTCGCGCGGATGCTGGCCGAGATTGGGCGCACCAAAGACGAGGATCTCGAGGCCCTCCGGCCCGCCCTCGTAGCCTCGCCACGTACCGGGCGGGACGCGCACCACGTCCCACTGCCTGACCTCCACGATCTCGTCGTCGAGCTTCATCCGCCCGCTCCCGTGCACGACCACGTACACCTCCTCCTGCTCCTTGTGCGTGTGCCCGTACGGGAAGCGATAGTCGGGCGGGATGCGCTGATAGCCAAGGCCGGACTGCTCGAGCTCGAGCGCCTTGGTCGCCAAGCGGAATTCCAGGTCCGGCGCGCCGTCGAAATTGGACCCTACGTCCTCCAAATCCTTGAGGTTCCTGAGCGTGAACGGCATGGCTCGCGATCCTATGGCACCCGGTCCTGAGGTCGCCGATCTGATGCTCAAGTGCCGCGGTGCTGGGTTCCTTCCAGGCAGCACTACGCGGTCAGACCCAACAGATAGGGCGGTCCGTTTTTTTTCGCAAGACGATCCAGGGGTAGTCGCGCCATACTGGCCGGCGCATGCCGGGTGAGAAAGCAGAGATTGTCGAGGCGAGTTGGCGCGCCCTAAACCGCGGAGATGTCGATGGCCAGCTCGACTTCTTGACCGACGACGTCGACCTGCGCCCCCCATCGCACATGCTGGACGGGATCACGTTTCGCGGCCACGCGGGCTTTCGGGCGTGGATGAAAAGACAGACGGAGACGTGGAGCAAGCTGGAAGGATCGCCTCACGAACTGGCCACGGTCGGCGAACACCTCGTGACGGCGGTCGATGTGCGGATGATTGGGCACGAGAGTGGGGTTCCGCTGCACCAGCGCGCGTTCGTGGTCTACACGTTCCGTGAGAGCAAGATCGCCGCGATCATCGCCTATCCCGGCGAGCGCGAAGCCCGCGAAGCAGTAGGCCTGCCACGTCCGCGACCGAGCGGTTCGTAGGCGGGATGCGCTGGCGCGAAATGCGCGCAGACACGCCACCCGTCACTGGCACAGCGAGCATCCGACCCTATGCTCCTCGGGATATGACGATTCAGCGGATGGACAGCGTTCTGATCGTTGTCGACGACCTCGAGGCTGCCAAAGCGTTCTTCGCCGAACTCGGTATGGAGCTGGAAGGCGAGGCGCCAATCGAGGGGCGTTGGGCGGACCGCGTCGTCGGGCTCAAAGACGTCCGAGCCGACATCGCCATGATGCGGACCCCGGACGGCCACAGCCGGGTTGAGCTGACGAAGTTCCACACGCCGCCGGCGGTCAGAGCCGAGCCGGAAAGCGCGCCGGCGAACACGCTGGGCATACGCCGCATCATGTTCGCTGTCGACGACATCGACGACGTCGTTGCCCGCCTGCGCAGCCACGGTGCCGAACTCGTCGGCGAGATCGCGCAGTACGAGGACATCTACCGGCTCTGCTTCCTGCGTGGCCCTGAGAACATCATCATCGGACTGGCCGAGCAGCTCAACTGACGGGGGCGGCGTCCGGGCCGCCGTGGCCCACCCAGGTGTTGGCGGTGCACCTGGCTAGAGCGAGCGCGCCCGACTGGACTCGAACCAGTGACCTTCGGTTTCGTAGACCGACGCTCTATCCGACTGAGCTACGGGCGCGTGGCCGGGGATTCTAGTGCGTTATCCTGGCTCGCCGGCATGGGTCGCGAGCACGGAGATGAAGGCAAGCGGGCTGCGGGAGCCGACGCGATCGTCGACGACTTCCACCGGCTCTACTACACCAGCGCCGACCGGACCCTGCGGGTCACGAACTGGCTCGGCAACAGGGTGATCAAGTGCCCGCTGGACCTCTGGGTCTACCAGGAGATCATCTTCGAGACGCGCCCCGCCCTGATCCTCGAGACCGGCAGCGGCCGCGGCGGCAGCGCGTTGTTCATGGCGTGTATGTTCGACCTGATCGGGCAGGGTCGCGTGGTCACGATCGACGCGCGCGACATCAAGCGTCCCCAGCATCCGCGCATCACCTACCTGCTCGGGTCGTCCACCGACCCCGCACAGGTGGAGCGGATGCGCGCGGCGGCGGCAGAGGAGAGCGGCCCCGTGATGGTGGTGCTCGACTCCAACCACTCCAAAGCGCACGTGCTCGAAGAGTTGCGGTGTTATGCGCCGCTCGTGAGCCCCGGGTCCTATCTCATCGTCGAGGACACGAACGTCAACGGCCATCCCGTCGTGCAGGACCACGGCCCCGGTCCGATGGAAGCCGTACAGGAGTTTCTCGCGGCCGAGGCCGGCCGCGACTTCGCGGTCGACGAATCGCGCGAGAAGTTCTTCCTGACCATGAACCCCAGTGGATACCTGAAACGCAGCCCGTGAGAGCGGAGAGGGTGGGATTCGAACCCACGTGGGAGGTGTGAACCCCCCAAACCGCTTAGCAGGCGGCTGCCTTCAGCCTCTCGGCCACCTCTCCGGGCAGGCCGCACACGACGGCCGCGGCCAATTGTAGGCCCGGCCCCCCGGCCCCGGCCGCCGGCTCAGGCGTACTGGACTCCCTGCTCGTCGGGGTCGTCCACGATCTGCTCGCAGGTCGGGCAGTACCAGCGGGCTTCGAGCCCGGTGCCGCATGCCCGGTGGCGCACGGGCTCGGCCTCCGAATGGCGCGCGCCCCAATCGGCCAGCAGGCGCAACGCTCCTGCGAGCTCCCGGCCCGCCACGGTTAGCTCATACACGTGGCGCGGCGGGCGCTCGGAGTACGGCTGAGCCACCACCAGGCCGGCCAGCTCGAGGCGGCGCAGACGGCCGCTGAGGATGTTCGGAGCGATGCCCCGCACGTCCTGCTGGAGCTCGTTGAACCTGCGTGGATCGCCCAGCAGCGCCTCGACGACCAGCAGGGTCCAGCGGTCCCCGACCGCCGCCAGGGCCTCGGACAGCGGCGATCGCTCCTCGGAGCGCTCCATGAGGGCAGATCGTAACCCTGCTGCCGGGCCCGTTAAGGTGGTAACTTGCAACTTGCTAGTCACTTTAATGCCAGGGACGAGGAATCGCGAGGCACAGCATGAGCACCATCACTGACTTCCAGGCGGCGATCGGGGCCGCGGTGAGCCGGGTCGGCCCGGGCGTGGTCGGCTTCGGACGCGGCTGGGGACGCGGCAGCGGCGTCGTGATCGCCCCGGGCCGGGTCCTCACCAGCGCCCACAACGTGCGCGGTGACGAGGTCACGGTCAACTTCCCCGGTGGGCGCCGCGAGCGCGGCCGGGTCGCAGGCACGGACCCCGACCTCGACATCGCCGCTCTGGACGTCGAGACCGGCGACGTGGACCCGGTGGAGTGGCAACCGGCGACGCCGGAGCCGGCGATCGGCACGCCCGTGGTTGCGCTGGCCAATCCGGGGGGCCGCGGGTTGCGCGCGACCCCCGGGTTCGTGTCGGCCGAGGGGCGCACGATCCGCGGACCGCGCGGCCGGTCGATCGAGGGTGTGATCGAGCACACCGCACCTCTGCCCCGCGGGTCGGGGGGCGGGCCGCTGGTCGACCTCGAGGGGCGGCTGTTGGGCCTGAACGCGATCCGCCTCGAAGGTGGGCTGCTGGTCGCGATCCCCACGGGCGAGCGGCTCGCTGAGCGCGCCGCGCGCCTGTGGAGCGCAGACGCCGTGCGCCCCGCGGTGCTGGGCGTCGCGGTCGCGCCGCCGCGGGTCGCCCAGCGCCTGCGCCGCGCGGTCGGCCTCCCCGAGCGCGAGGGCGTGCTGGTGCGCTCGGTGCTGGCCGACAGCGCCGCCGCCGCCGCGGGCATCGAGCGCGGGGACCTGCTGGTCGCCGCGGGCGGGCGCGAGCTCGATTCCCTGGACACCCTTTATGCGGCGCTCGATTCGCTCGCGGCCGGCGCAACCCTCGACCTGCGCGTCGTGCGCGGCACCGAGGAACGCGACGTGCCGGTGGCCTTTGCGCCGCGCGCGGAGGCCGAACGGTGAGCGCGGCTCGCACGACCGGCAAGCGCCGGCCCCCGCTACCCCCGCGCGAGCGGCTGGAGCGCGAGCTGGCCGACCGCGAGCTCGCGGCGCTGGACGCCTACTCACGCACCGTGGCCGGCGTCGCCGAGCGGCTCGCGCCGTCGGTCGCCAACCTGCGCGTGACGCGCGTCACGCGACGCGGGCGGATGACGGTCGGGGCGGGCAGCGCGGTGGTGCTGACGCCCGACGGGTTCCTGCTGACGTCGGCGCACGTGATCGCGGGCCGTGGCCGCGAAGGGAGGGCGGTGTTCGTGGACGGCCGCGAGCTCGCGTTCTCGATCGTCGGTTCGGACGCACTGTCGGACCTGGCCGTGGTGCGCACCGAGGGCAGCGACCTCGTGCCCGCCGCGCTCGGTGACGCCGAGCGCCTGCGTGTGGGACAGCTCGTGGTCGCGATCGGGAATCCCCACGGCTTCGCCGGTTCGGTGACCGCCGGCGTCGTGTCGGCGCTCGGCCGCTCCCTTCCGGCCCGTGCCGGAAACGCGGTGCGCATCATCGACAACGTGATCCAGACGGACGCAGCGCTGAACCCGGGGAACTCCGGGGGAGCGCTGGTGAACGGTCTCGGAGAGGTCGTGGGAGTCAACACCGCGGTCGCCGGCATCGGACTCGGATTGGCGGTGCCGATCAACGCGGCCACGCGCGGCATCGTGGGCGCGTTGATGTCAGACGGGCGCGTGCGCCGGGCCTACCTCGGGATCGCCGGCGGGCCGCGGCCGCTGCCGCCGAGCGCGCGCGGCGCGCTCGACCGCCGATCCGCGGTCGAGGTGGTCGAAGTCGTGTCGGGCAGCCCGGCGGACCGGGCCGGCCTGCGCCCCGAGGACCTGATCGTCTCACTCGGAGGCGAGCCCGTGGACGACGTCACGGACGTCCAGCGGATGATGGTCGCGGAACTGATCGGCAAGCCGCTCGAGGCACTGGTGATCCGCGGCGCCGACACGATCCCGCTGGAGATCCTGCCCGCCGAGCTGCCCGACTTCGCCTGATCAGGGCGGCCGGGGCCTACGGCACTCGCGCGCCCTCGCGTGCGCGCGCGGCCAGCGCCGCGCGCAGCGCGGGGGCGTGCATCAGGATCGAGTCGTCGTCCTGTCCGTTCGCCTCGGCGGCTCGCAGCCACTCGAAGTGCTCGGCGGTGGGCACCTCGCGCGGACGCCCGATCGCCTGCATCCTCGCGCACTTGGCGACGTACTCCTCCTCGGACTTCCAGTGATAGTGATTCAGCCGCAGTCGCGCGACCGAGTCCGTCGCCGTTCTGGTCCCGGTCATGGGGACCTCGTGCTCGTCGACGGCCGACAGGTAGGGATACTCGAAGTGATGTGCGCTCAGGCAGGTCGTGACCCGCGTGGGGTCGGCCACGGTCTTCATGTTGATGTTGCCGTCGAACTCGATCCTGCGCCGATAGTTCTCGATCACCAGGCCGCCGGGTTTGGTCTTGTGTCCAGAGGAGCCGAACATGGCCCAGCGCACCGCGATCGCCGGCCACTGCTCGTATTCGCTCAGCACGTCGGGCAGCGGCTCGCCGGCGGGATTGAAGAGGAACTCGTCGAGGTCGATGAACGCGACCCAGCGTGAGTCGTAACGGTGCCACCTCAAGCAGTCGTTGTATGCGGGGATCTGGCCAACCCGGCCGTCGAGCACCGGCCAGTCGCGAACCGTCACGATCCCCTCCTCGACATACGGGGCAAGGACCTCGCGATGATCGTCCTGGCTGAAGTTGTTGTAAAGCAGAAAGCGCTCGACGCCCACCAGCCTGTGGAACTCGACCCATTCGGCGAGGTAGTCGGCCTCGTCCCGGTAGATGGCGCAGATCGACAGGTAGGGCTTCGCCCGACCGGGATTCGTCAGCGCCCTTGATCGATCTCCCGGCCGGGAGTCGCTGCGCGGATCCGCCGCCCAGAAGTCGGCCTCCGTCCCGGCGATGTGGATCAGGCTCTGCGTGTCCAGCATGTCCCGCACGTCGACCCCCGCGGCGCGCAGCCGGTGCTCGACGTCCCGGGCGAAGTCGAGGTGACGCCGGTAGTGATCGACGGGCGAGCGGCGGAAGGTCCACTCGCACCCGAGGGTCTGAGCGAGCAGGTCCCAGGCGTCGAGCCGCACGGCCGGCAGGTCCGCGGGCGCGCACGCGAAGTTGAGCAGGGAGCCCAGCGAGAGCACGGCGTCCCGGTCGGCGTCCGGAGACACAAGCTCCTCGGCCGGCGTGGTCAGCTTGGGCTGCTGCGCCTCGACCGCCTGCACGAACGCAGCGAAGCGCGCGACCGGCTCGGTGCCCGCGTCCAGGAAGCATCCGAGCGCGCGACCCAATGCGTCCGCGTCGGGGATGTTCCTGATCCACCTCCGGTGGCGCCACTCCGTGAGGTCGTAACGGCGCCCGCCCCAAACGCCGGAGAGCACCTGGTCAAGTGGCTCGGTCCAGTCGCCTCCCGCGTGCGCACGCTCGACGATCCGGCGCAGCTCCTGCGCGATCTCGATCCGGTAGGCCCGCTGCTCCGAATCGAAGGTCGGGTTCGACCTGGCTCGCCGCACGTAGTCGCGCAACCGCTCCCATCGGTACTCGTCCATCTCCATGCGTCGCTCGATCACCTCTCGGATCCCGGTTTTTCCGCCTCGTACAGCCCTCGCACTATGCTAGACGGCCCGTCGTGCGCGGACTCGGTGTTCCGCCCGCGCCGAGATCGATGCCTGCTTTAGAGGTGCTCAGCGTGTCCGTGCCGGAGCAGCTGCCCGACCAAGTTCGGGCGGCCCGCATCCGGCTACCCCAGGCGGGCGCCACGGCGGAGGTCTTCACGCTCGAGCTGGCGGGGATGGTGCTGACGCACGCCGGCGAGGCCGAGGCGATCGAGGTCAGGTGTGGGGGTGGTGTGGTCGGCGAGCTACCCGTCAGCCTTCCGCGCAGCGGGCTCACGGACCTCGATCCGGATCTGCCCGACACGCTCCCCTGCGGTTTCCGGGGCTTCCTGGGCACGTTGGCGCTGCCGTCCGAGTTCGAGCTCGATCTGGTCGTCGTGCGGGGCGACGGCGAGCGGTTCCGGATCGGATCGATCACGGGGCGCCGTGAGCGCCCGGCGGCATCGGTCGAGCCGGCGCTGCGGCCGCTGATGCTCACGAGCGTGGGTAGGACGGGCACGGTCTGGCTGATGCGGATGCTCGCCGCGCATCCGCAAGTCGTGGTGCACGAGGAGTATCCGTACGAGGTGTGGCCCGCGCGCTACTGGGCCCACATGCTGCAGGTGCTCTCCGGCCCGGCGAATCACCTCAGATCGGTGAACACGCGCAACTTCGATCACGATCCTTGGCACGTGGGCCAGAATCCCTTCTACGTCCCGATACCCGGACGCCTGGAAGGTGATCTGGGTGAGTGGCTGGGCCGCAGGCACGTGGACCGGCTGGCCTCGTTCTGCCGTCACAACGTCGAGGACTGGTATGCGATCGCGGCCCGCGCGCAGGGCAAGGAGCCGATCTACTTCGCGGAGAAGAATCTGCTGCGCACCCCCCTGCAGGGGCTGGGCGTCGCGGACCTCTACGCCGACGCGCGCGAGGTGTTCCTGGTCCGGGACTTCCGCGACATGGCGTGCTCGTGGCTGTCGTTTCTCGGTCACCGGTGGCGCGAGACGGGCTTCGACGCCGAGCAGGTGCTCGCGGAGATGGTGGAGCCGCGGGCGCGCCTGCTGGTCGCCGGCTGGCGCGCCCGGCGCGAGCGCGCCTATCTGGTCCGCTACGAGGACCTCGTGTTCCGGGCGCGCGAAACTCTCGAACGCCTCTTCGACCACCTCGGCGTCGCTGCAGCGGGCACGGTCATCGACCAGACCCTGGAAGCCGCCGCGGACCAGCAGGTCTTCACGATCCACGGCACCTCCGCGACACTCGAGCGCACCGTGGGAAGATGGTCTCGAGAAGGGGACGACGCGTTCGGCGACACCCTCAACCAGATCTTCCACGAGGCCCTGGTGGAGTTCGGCTACGTCGAGGCCGCGGCCGAACGGGCCTGACCACATGCCAGAGCTGATCGTCAGAGACAGAGACGGGAAGGAGTGGGCGGTAAAGCTCTGGTGCATGCCGAATCACTTCTATTCGCCACTCCCGGACCTCGGCCGCCTGGAACAACCCGCGGAGCGCGCACGGATCTGGCCCGACGAGCCGCACTCGCTGCCGGGGATCGACTGGCGCCCCGATCACCAGCTGCGGCTGTGCACAGAGGTGTTCGCGCGCCAGCAGCCGATCGCCTTTCCGCGCGAGTCCTCCGCCGACGCGCCCGAGTATGCGCATGACAGTCGCCGCTACCCGCCCGTGGACGCGTTCGTCCTGCAAGCCTTTCTCCGCCACCTCGAGC
This sequence comes from uncultured Solirubrobacterales bacterium, assembly GCA_963816975.1. Lineage (GTDB taxonomy): Bacteria > Actinomycetota > Thermoleophilia > Solirubrobacterales > JBBDJG01 > DASRIA01. The sequence goes on from CAWFMD010000006.1 coordinate 409,299, forward strand.
CGGCGCGCGTGGTGGAGGTGGGGGCCGGCTACTCGTCGCTGGTGACCGCTCGCGTGAACCACGAGTTCTTCGGGGAGCGGATCCGCTTTGCGGCCATCGATCCTCACCCGCTCGAGTTCTTGGAGCGCGGCGTTCCGGGGCTCACGGAGCTGCGAGCGGAGCAGGTGCAGGACACCCCCTTCGAGGTATTCGAGCAGCTCGGGGAGAACGACGTGTTGTTCATCGACACCTCGCACGTCGTCAAGACCGGGGGCGACGTGCCCTGGATCTACAACCAGATTCTGCCGCGCCTGCGCAGCGGAGTGGTCGTGCACCTGCATGACTGCTTCCTGCCCTGGGACTATCCGCAGGAGTGGGTGTTCGCGGGCAAGGGTTGGAACGAGCAGTACCTGATCCAGGCGTTTTTGGCCATGAACTCCGGCTTCGAGGTGATGTTCGGGACCCACTGGATGATCCGCATGCACTGGGAGCTGCTGCGCCAGACGTTCCCGGACATGGTCGACGGCGACCGCCGGGACAGCTCGTCCTTGTGGATTCGCCGGGTCTAGCCTCGATGCCCGCCCTCGAAGTCCTGAGCGTGTCGGTACCCGGGCCGCCCCCGCAGCTCCGGGCGGCCCACGTCCGCGTGCCCGCGCCGGGTGCGGGCTCGGACGTGTTCACGCTCGAGGTGGCGGGCATGGTGATTGCGCGCACCGGGCGCGCGGAATCGGTCGAGCTGATCTGCGAGGGCACGCTCCTGCGTCGGATGCCGGTCGAGTTTCCGCGCACCGGGCTGACACGCTCCTTTCCGGACCTGCCGGACACCCTCGACTGCGGGTTCCGAGGCGTGGTCGGGACGCTGCTCCTGCCCCCGGAGTTCGAGCTCGAGCTGGTGGCCGTGCTGGACGGGGAAAGGCGAGCTTCGATCGGATCGATCAAGGGCCGGCGGGGACGACCCCAGCCGTCCTGCCAGCCGCGGTTCCGGCCCCTGATGCTGACCAGTGTGGGCCGCACCGGCACCGTCTGGATGATGCGCATGCTGACGGCGCACCCGAGCGTGGTCTCCCGCCAGAACCAGCCCCACGAGATCTGGCCGGCGCGCTACTGGGCCCACATGCTGAAGGTGCTCTCCGCCCCGCCTGATCCCCTCGCTCCGACGGCTCACACGTTCGACTACGACGTCCGCCAAGTGGGGCCGAACCCGTTCTACAACCTGGGAGTGCCGGCTGCCAGCGAGTTGGGAGAGTGGCTCGGGCGCACACACGTGGACCGGCTGGCCTCGTTCTGCATCCAGAACATCGAGGACTGGTACGCGATCGCGGCCCGCGAGCAGGGCAAGGAGCCGATCTACTTCGCGGAGAAGAATCTGCTGCGCACCCCCCTGCAGGGGCTGGGCGTCGCGGACCTCTACGCCGACACGCGCGAGGTGTTCCTGGTCCGGGACTTCCGCGACATGGCGTGCTCGTGGCTGTCGTTTCGTGGGCACCGGTGGCGCGAGACGGGCTTCGATGCCGAGCACGCGCTCGCGGAGATGGTGGAACCGTGGGCGCGCCTGCTGGTCGCCGGCTGGCGGACCCGGCGCGAGCGCGCCTATCTGGTCCGCTACGAGGACCTCGTGTTCAGGGCGCACGAGACGCTCACAGACCTCTGCGACCATCTCGGGATCGACTCTTCGGAGGGCACCGTCAGCCAGATGCTGGCCGCGGGCGCCGACAACCGGACCCTCCCGTCACACGAGACGTCGCCGACCCTGGAACAGACGGTGGGGCGCTGGTCTCGCGAGGGAGACGACTCCCTGGGCGACACCCTCAACCAGATCTTCCACGAGGCCCTGGTGGAGTTCGGCTACGTCGAGGCCGCGGCCCGACCGGCCTGACCGCCAGGGCGGCGCGCACCCCTGGACGTACGGCAGGATGGCCTCGTCGCTGCGCGCGTCGAGTCGTGTGAGCTGCCAATCGAGATGCGGGACCCGACGATTGCCGCCCGTGTCGGGCCGCGGTTGCGCCATCTTCGCGTGGTACTCCGCGAGCGACTTGGTGATGTAGTGATTGACACGCAGGCGCTCGACGGAGAACGTCTGCGTGTGGGCCTGGCCACCCCGCTTGCGCGGCCCCACCCGCACAGCCGGATCCAACGGCCGGTGCAGCTCGTCCACCGCCAACCGGCCATCCCGGTAGACGAAGTGATGGGGCCCCATGCAACGCGCGGCGAGCGGTGGCTGCACGATGCTCTTGATCACGTTGTTCACGTCTGTCGCGCAGCGGAGGTAGTTCTCGATCACCAGGCCCGGCGGGCGCCTGACGTGCCCCGAGGTGCCGAACGGAACCCGGTTGACACCCACGCCCGGAACCCCGTCGAAATCTCGCAGCACGTCCGAGACAAGCTCCCCGGTCGGCGAGAACAGGAACTCGTCCACGTCGATGAAGGCGACCCAGCGTGAGTCCTGGCGGTGGCGCTCCAGGCAGTCGTTGAAGGCCGGCGTCAGGCCGGGGAAGACGTCCCACTGGTGGACCGTCGCGAGACCGGCTTCGACGTAGGGCTCCAGCACTCGTTCCCAGTCCTCGGTGCTCGCGTTGTTGTAGAGGAAGAAGTGCTCAGCTCCCACCAGCCGATGGAACTCGATCCACTCGGCGAGGTCGCGAACGTGGTCCCTGAAGATCGAGCAGACCGAGAAATGGTGCGGGGGAGCGTCCACTGCGGTCGGGCCCGATGCGCTCACCGCGCTCAGGTTATTCAATCGCCGGCGTGACCCAGGCGCGGATGGGTGCTACGTTGGCGCAGAGATGCGGGGGGTCAGGATAGGCCTGCTGGGCCTGATGCTCGTCTTCCTTGCCGGCACGGGCAGCGCGCGGGCAGCCTCGCTCAACGTCGTGGGGCCGCAGGAGCCGGTCTACGACTACGCGAGCCAGAGTTGCTTCCAGTACGACCAGCCGGACATCCCGGTGCGCGCGTACCGGGACCACCTCGGGCGGGTTCAGATGGTCCTACCGGGTGCGAACACGCGCATGATCGGGCCCGACCTCGACAACCTCACCCACGACTGCACGGTCGTGATTTCCCATCTGCACAGCCCGCTGCCCTCCGACTACGCCGACGTCGACTGGATCAGCAGCATCTACACGCTCGACGGCCAGGACGTCTTTGCCCTCCTGCACGCCGAGTACCACGGCCACGAGCACCCCGGGTACTGCGGCGAGCCCTTCGTGAAGTGCCGCTACAACACCGTCACGCTGGCCCGCTCGACGAACGGCGGAGACCTGTTCGTGCGGCCGTCCCCGCCGAGCCATCTCGTCGCTGCGATGCCCTACCGCTACGTGCCGGGAAACGGGCGTTACGGGTTCTTCACCCCGAGCAACATCATCGAGAAGGACGGCTGGTACTACAACCTGCTGCTGGTGTCGGCGACGTACCGTGCGCAGCGCAGTGGAGTCTGCCTGATGCGCACGCAGAACCTCGCCGACCCGAAATCGTGGCGCGCGTGGGACGGCACGGGCTTCAACGTCCGGTTCATCGACCCGTATCGGGAGTCCGGCGAGCCGCTCGCGGCGCGTGTCTGTGAGCCCGTCACCCCTGGGAACGGCGACCTCAACAGGTCGGTCACCTACAACACGTTCCTCGGCAAGTACATCGTGATCGGGACCGGGGTCAACAGGTATGTCGCGAGCTTGGGGAGGTTCGTGACCGGCTTCTTCTACGCGTTCTCGGACGACCTCATCGAGTGGACCCCGAGCCAACTCTTGCTGGAGACCCCGCGGCCGTGGCTGTGCGGCAACCCCGAACCGCTCGCCTACCCGTCGTTCCTCGACCCGGACAGCACGGACCGCAACTTCAACACGAGCAACCAGCGACTTTATGTGTACTACTCATCGGGTCGGCACCCGAACTGCATGACGACCAACACCCTCGACCTGAAACGCAGCGAGATCGAGGTCGTACCGTGACGGTGGCGCGTTGCGGACGGGCCGGGGCCGCAACGCTGGTCGCGGCGGTCGCGATCCTCGCGGGCTTCAGCGCTCGGTCGCCCGCCTCCCACAACACCTTCGAACGGGTATCGATCGGGGTCACCGGCGGTAACGGGGCGCTGCCCGCCCCCTTCGAGGGGGCGTCGGCGGACGGCACGCTCGTCTTCCTGCGCACCGAGGAGCAGCTCACGGCGAGTGACACCGACTCGGAGTTCGACCTCTACGAGAACGCGGGCGGCACCATCAGCCAGCTCTCGCTCGGCCCAGCCGGAGGCAACAGCCCGTTCGTCGTTGCGCAGTTTCGCGGTTCCTCCCTGGATGGCGCACGCGTCTTCTTCAACACCGCCGAGCCACTCGTGTCCGCCGACCAGGACGACTGCATCGCAGACGACCCGGGGCCAAACGGATGCACCGACGTCTACGAGCGCGCCGGTGGGGTGACCACCCTGATCTCCGTCGGCCCGGCCGCCACCAACGACCGGGGGGCCTCGTTCGAGGGCGCCTCCGAGAGCGGAGCGACGGTCTTCTTCAGGACGGAAGAGGGCCTCGTCGCCTCCGACACCGACGGCCGGACCGATGTCTACGAACGCTCCGGTGGCACGACCAAGCTCGTTTCGACGGGATCGACCGGCGGCAACGGCAGCCTGCCCGCCTTCTTCCGCGGCGCCGCGGCCGACGGCTCCCGAATCTTGTTCGCGACCGCGGAGCAGCTGGTGGCGGGCGACACGGACGGCTCCAGCGACGTGTACGAGCGCGCCGGCGGCGCCACGACCCTCGTCTCGACCGGCTCGGCCGGCGGCAACGGCGCGTTCGAGGCGTCGTTCCGCGGGGTCACCCGCGCCGGGACGCAGGTCTTCTTCGAGACCGCCGAGCACCTGACCGCGGCGGACACGGACAGCTCGATCGACGTGTACGAGCGCTCCGGCGGCGCGACGACGCTGGTCTCGACGGGGCCCGCGGGAGGCAACGGTGCCCCTGATGCGCATTTCAAGGAGGTCTCCGAGGGTGGGTCGCGCGTGTTCTTCCAGACGGCCGAGCGGCTGACCGGCGCCGACACCGACAGCGCGATCGACGTGTACGAGCGCTCCGGCGGCGCGACCACGCTGCTCTCCACGGGCCCCGCCGGGGGCAACGGCGCCGTGGACGCGCTGCTCCAGGACGTCTCGAGCGATGGCGCCACCGTGGTGATCGGCACGGTCGAGCCGCTCACCAGCGGCGACACCGACAACCGCTTCGACCTCTACGCGCGCACGTCCGGCGTGACCACCCTGGTCACCACCGGGCCGGGCGGCGACTTCGACGCCTTCTTCGACGGGATGTCCCGCGACGGCCGGCGGATCTTCTTCCACACGCTCGAGCAGCTCTCCGATGACTCGGACCTGTTCCCCGACGTCTACGAGCGCGCCGACGGCGTCACGACGAAGCTCTCCGACGGGCCCAACGGCGGCGATGGTCCACAGATCGCCGTCTTCGTGGGCACCAGCGATGACGGCGCCCGGGTCTTCTACAGCACCCTGGAGAAGCTGGTGAGCTCGGACACCGACAGCAACGTCGACCTGTACGTGGCCCGGATCGTCCAAGGCTATCCGCGGCCGAAGGGCGCGACGCCCACGCTCGTACAGCTGGTCCCGGCCTACCGGCCGTGCACGTCGCCGAACCGCCTCCACGGCCCGCCCCCACTTGGCGGGACCACCCCCGATCCGTCGTGCACCCCACCCGTGCAGGTGTCGGAGTACCTCACGGTCGGCACGGCCGACGCCAACGGGAAGCCGACGAAATCGATGGGCTACGTGCGCTACTCGACGCGGGTCGGCGATCCGGGCACGTCGACCGACGAGGCCGACGTGCTGCTCGCGGTCAGCCTTACGGACGTGCGCCGCAAAACGGACCTGGAGGACTACACCGGTCAGCTTCAGGCGGACGCCACGATCCGCGTGACCGACAAGTACAACGGATCGTCGCCGGTCGATCCCGCGACCATGTCCGAGCTGTCGCTGCCGGCCATCGTCCCGTGTGTCGCCACCGCCGACACCACGATCGGCGCGACCTGCTCGGTCGACACGAGCGTGGACGCGCTCGTGCCGGGGGCGATCAAGGAGGGTACGCGCGCCGTCTGGCAGATCGGCCAGGTCGAGGTGCAGGACGGCGGCGCAGACGGTCAGGCCGCCACGTCTCCCAACACCGTGTTCGCGAAGCAGGGCCTCTTCATCCCGTAACGGCGTTCGACTTCGGGGGATCGTACGTAGTAATGTCGGGGGCTCGGCCGTCGCTGCCCGCCAGCACTTCGGGAGCGCGGCTCAGTACACGGTGGATTCGCACAGATGGCAGTCCCTGGCTCCAGCCAGGGAAGGGCGCAGGAGGGCCCATGCTCCCCAGGTCTTGGCAATCGTTCATCCTCCCGGTGCTTGCGCCGTTCGCGGGGCTGCTCGCGTTCCGCGGCCGGCCACATGAGCTTGGTGACGTCTCGGTCCATCCAAGGTTCAGGACCGTCGACCAGGACACCGGGCGCAGCGCCTTCATCGGTCTGCGGGTGTCTGCTCCGTCCGTCGACAGGTTGCTCGCGGCCCTGCAGGCCCTGGTCGGCCCGGTGAAGACCGCCAAGCGCGAGTCCGCGGACGCACGGCTGAGTGGCAACTGGGACGTCGTGCACGAGGTCGAGCTCGTCGTCGGGGACGAGAGCATGCGGATGGACGCGGGCGAGTTCGGGCAGTACCTGAACGACGCCCGCTCGCGCAGCGCCCGCGCGAGGCCACCGATCACCGCGCCCTCGCGGCGTTAACGGACAAGGAGGGGATCACGATCATCCACGACAGGACGGGCGATGGGATGTCGACGGCGATCATGGACATGGTGCTGTCGCTGAAGCAGGTCGAGCGCTACGAGCGCCAGGACGGCTGGCCGGCACTCGTGTTCGACGACGGGTCGGTGCTCAAGTTCGTCTCGAACGAGATCGAGGGAATCGCGATCTACCGCCACGCGCACGAAGACGCCCCGGGCGCCTGACGGACTGGTCCCGACCGACGGCGGTCAGCGGGATCAGGTCGAGGGCTGGCTGACGATCAGGGGTTCCATCGATGCCAGCCGCGCCGGCGCCTCGGCGTCGTGGGAGGGGAGTAGCACGATCGGCCGGCTTTCGGCCAGCCGGTGGATCCGCCGGCTCGTCTCGACTGCGAGCTTCGGATAGAAGGTCCCGAGTCCGTGCAGGCGGCCCGCCTCGTAGTCCTCGCAGAACCAGTCCTGCCGGAGCACGTGGTCGGCCGCGAAGAACAGCGTGCCGGCGCGGGTCTCGACGATCACGCCGACCTGCCCGATCGAGTGCCCGGCGAGCGGGACCAGGCGCACGTCCCCGCTCGCGGTCAGCGCCCTGCTCGCGGGGAACGGCCCATATGGCTCGACATCGAGGTCGTAGAGGGTGGGATCGAACCCCGGTGGCCAGAGCTTGGGCTCATAGCGCAACCTGCCCTTGACGGTGAACGCGAACTCGTACTCGGGGCAGTGCACCCAGGTCGTGGCGTGCGGAAAGTGGGAGAGGCCGCCGGCATGATCCCAGTCGAGGTGTGTGAGGACCACGCGCCGTACAGCTGCGGGGTCGAGGCCCGCGTCCCGCATCGCCGGACCGATCTCCTGCCCGACGCGCGGGTCGGGTACGAACCGCCGCTGCATGCGCGGCCGGGGCGTGCGCACCCGGGTGGTCATCCCTGTGTCGATCGCGATCAGCCCTTCGGGATGCTCGACGAGGTAGCTGTAGGCCGGGAACTCGTAGTCCTCGCGCGGGCGCAGGAGCGACGAGAAGCCCTTCCCTCGCAGGAATGTCTTGTTCCCGACGAGGGTGCCTGTCTGGATCACATGGACCCGGATGTCACGCGGCGGAGTCGGAGCGGGACTCGGCGCGCGCGCGTCGTTGCGGATCTCTTGATCGGGGGTCGTGCGGGTCATTCGCTTACCTCCGCGAGGTCGAGGGCGCTCAGCGGGTGCTGTGCGTGTCTGGGCTGCGGGCCGGGCCGGCCGCGGATCAGGTCGGCCGCGCGCTCGCCGATCGCGTTCGCCATGGCGGTGGTGTGCCCGCAGTCGTTCATGCGGCAAGGATCGCCGCCGCCGCCGGGCTTCGCATCGTGGACGCACCCTGAACTTAGGTGCGGCCGACCGCAGGAATCAGTCGCCGGCCTTCCGATCCAGCTGGTGCCCAAGCTCGCCGCGGGCCCCGATGTCGAGCTTGCGAAACGCCTGGGTCAGGTGCGTCTCGACCGTTCTGGCGGTCACGAAGAGTGCCTGGGCGATCTCCCGGTTGGTCATCCCCTCCGCCGCCATGCGCGCCACTCGCAGCTCGCTGGGGGTCAACGCGTCGACCCCGCTGCGCATGATCCGCCGGGGCCGCGCCCCGCTTGCCACCAGCTCCTCTCGGGCGTGCTCGACCAGCGGCAGGGCCCCGCACCCATGCGCCAGCTCCATCCCGGCATGCAGCTGATCGCGGGCGCCCGCACGCTCGCCCGCACGTCGCAGCGCGGCGCCGAGATCGACCAGCGAACGAGCGTGCTCGAGCCGCGCGCCCGACTCTGCGAGGGTCGCCGCGCTCTCGCGCAGCAAGGCGGTGCCTTCCGCGCCGCCCCGGCACAGGCCGAGCGTCCGCACCGCGATCCCCACGGCCCGCGGGGCACCCCAGCGCCGGGCCAGGTCGACCTCCTCCTCGGCCAGCAGCGCCGCGCGCTCGCCGTCGCCCTCACCCAGCAGGGCCAGGGCGAGGCTCGACCGGTGCGGGATCGCGCCCGGGTTGGGCTGGCCGCGGGCCGCGAGGCGGCGGCCCAGCTCCTCGAAGTCCGTGATCGCCGCGGCGCGCCGGCCCTGGGCCAGCCGCAGCCGCGCGCGGCTGTGCAGGACCCAGTTGTGCAGGAACGTGTCGGGCAGGTCGTCGTCGCCGTCGCGCTCGTCCAATGCCTCCTGGGCGGCCGCCGGATCGCCGTGCTCGAGCAGCGCGTCGATCAGCACGCTCAGCGAGAGAGTCGAGAAGTAGAAACCCGCCTCCCGGCCCGCCTCCACCGCCGTTGCGGCGTCGGCCAGCGCCTCGCGCAACGCACCCTGGCGCAGTCCCAGCATCGAGCGCGCCACATACGCCCTGGTGGAGAAGACGGCGGACGCCCGCCGGCGTGCCTCGTCGAGCGCCTCCACCAGCATCTGCTCCGCGAGCGCGAACCCGTCGGCGATGATCAGCGGCGCGACGACGTTGATCCAGAAGCTGCCGCCATGGGCGAGGTCCTCGAGGATGCCCGCCGCGCGCACCTGCGCGCCAAGCTCGTGAATCTCGCGCGCGGGCCGCAGCAGCCGCAGCGTGGCATCCGAGACCACCGCGGCCAGATACTTGCCCGTGGCGGGGGAATCGGCAGTGGTGTCTGGCGCTCGCCGCTCGAGCCGGGCTTCGACCTGCGGATGGAGGGAGGGCTCGAGCGCCGCCATCAACAGCAGCTCGGCCTCCAACCCCAGGGCCAGCTCGCCGTCGGGATCGCCGCTCTCGTCGAGGGCCTGGCCGACCACCCGGGCGGCCTCCCGGTAGCTCCACAGCAGCCGCAGGCAGCCCGCGAGGTCCTGCGCGATCGCGATTCGCTGCGCTTGCGTGCCGGCGAGGCGATGTGCTTCGCGCAGGTGGTCGGCCGCGGCCGCGGACCGGCCGGCGTGGACCTCTGCCACCCCGAGCAGGTGCAGCACCCCGGCCAGTGCGTCGCCGACGGGCGGCTCGCCCAGCGCCCGCTCCAGGTAGGAGGCCGCCGACCGCGGCGCGCCGCGGGCGAGCGCGGTGCGCGCCGTGCGCAACAGGACGCCGACCGCGTGTTCGTCACCGCTGGGGACGGTGGCCAGCAGATGGCCCGCGATCCGCTCCTCGGCGATCCCGTCCTCAGCCAGCAGCTGCACCGCGCGGGCGTGCAGGCTGCCACGCTCCCCCGGCGGAATCTCGTTGTAGACGGCGGTGCGCACGATCGGATGCACGAACTCGATCGGGCGCCCGCGGTCGAGCACCCCCGCGGCGGCGAGTGCGTCCAGCAGCGCCTCGGGCGCCGCATCCCCCACAGCGGCGAGGCGCGCCGTGCGCCGCAGCTCGGCGTCCGCTCCCAGCACCGCCGCCGCGCGCGCGAGGGCCAGCGCCTCGGGGCCGAGCCGCCGCACCCGCGCGATCATCGAGCGGCCGACGGTGCGGGGGCCGATGTCATCGACCTGCGCGGCGGCTGCGGCCACGGGCGCAAGGCGGCGTGCCCGTACCTCCCGGATCAGCTCGTGCACCAGGAAGGGGGTGCCGCCGGTGGCGGCATGGCATGCCTCGACGAAACTCGGGTCGGGCGCATCGCCGAACTCGTCGCGCAGCAGGCTCGCGACCGCGTCGCGACTGAGGCCGGCCGGCGCGACCGTCACCGCCCGGGGGTGGGTCGCAAGGCTCACGAGCAGCTGTTCCTCGTCGGTCTCGGCCGGCCGGGCGGTGATCACCAGCGCCAGCGGCAGGGCCTCCACGCGCGCAGCCAGATAGGCCAGGAAGCGCAGCGAGGCGAGGTCCGACCAGTGCGCATCGTCCACCGTGAGCAGCACGGCGCGTTCCTGGGCCAGGCTCGCGCACAACCAATGCAGGCCGTGCATCAGCGCGAACGCCTGGTCCGGTGCCGGCCCAGGTTCTACGTCGGCGGGCGAGGCGGGCGCGAACAGCGGCTGGGCCAGGGCCGCCGCACCCGCAAACAGCTCGGTTCGCGACGCGTGTCCAGCGGTCGCGACCAGCGGCTCGAGCAGCTGCCGCACGACCCCGAATGCGAGCTGGCGCTCGAGCTCGGAGCCGCGCGCGCCGGCAACCGCCATGCCGGCTGCGCGCGCCTGCCGCGTGGCCGCCAGCAGCAGCTCCGTCTTGCCGATCCCGGCCGGCCCCTCGACCAGCACCAGAACGCCGGTGCCGGCCCGTGCCGACTCCAGCGCCGCCGCGATCTGCTCTACCTCCCGCGCACGCTCGAGCAGCGTCCGCGCCTCGACCGACACGGTTTCGCCTCCCCTCATCGTCAGCGGAGGGGGAGGGATTCGAACCCCCGGTCCCGGTCACCCGGGACAGCGGTTTTCAAGACCGCCGCATTCGTCCGCTCTGCCACCCCTCCGGAGAAATATCCGGCCGGCCGAAGGATACGGGCGGATCGGTGCAAGAATTGATGGCGCGAGGCGGGAAAAGCTGGGTCGATTCGGCGTCGGTGCCGATAGATGGCCTGTGCAGCCCGACCCTCGAGAAGCACGACCTCCCCTGGAAGCATCGAGACCCGCGGCGACGGGGGATATCCTTCCTGGCGCCCGCCGTACCTCCCAACGGATTTGATCGACCCCATCCAGACACAGACCGACTGGCTGGTCCCGTCTGGCGAGCAGCAGGGACTGCGTCGCTATGTCCAGACGATCCGCGAGCGGTTCAAGCTGATCGTCCTGACGGTGCTCGTCACCGCGCTGGCCGCCGTGCTCTATGTCGGCACCGCCGAGAAGACCTACGAGGCCCAGGCCAGGATGCTGGTCACGCCGGTCCCGCGCGACAATGTGACGCTCACGGGGCTCAGCCCGATCACCGCCTCGAGCGACCCCACGCGCGACGTCTCGACCGCCGCCAGCCTCGTCATGACGATCGACGTGGCGCGCAAGGCAAAGGAGAACCTGCGGACCGACCGCAGCGCTCGCTCGCTGCTCCAGGACGTGAAGGCCGAGCCGCTGGCCCAGAGCAACCTCGTGGTCGTGACGGCCGAGGGACCGAGCGCCGTGTCGGCCCAGAACCTCGCAAACACGTTTGCCGACGCCGCGGTCGAGGACCGCACCGACAAGTTCAACGAGCAGGTCGACAAGCGCATCAAGGTGCTCGAACCGCGCGTGCAGAGCATCCGTGAGCTGCCCGGTCAGAGCCCTGACCCGCTGCGCCTGCAACTCAGCGAGCTGCGCACGCTGCGGGCCGGCGGCGACCCGACGATGCGGGTCGACACGCGCGCCGACAGGCCCACCTCGCCCTCGTGGCCGAAGACGAAGCTGAGCATCATCGCGGGAATCATGGCCGGCCTCGTGCTGGGCGTCGGCGGCGCGTTTGCCGCCCAGACGCTCGACCCTCGCCTCCGCCGCGAGGAGCAGCTGCGAGCGCTCTACAGGCTGCCCGTGCTGGCCCGCATCCCGGAGGAGAGCCGCGGCCGCGGGCGCGATGTCGTGGCTCCGCACCAGCTCTCGCCCGCGGGCGTGGAGGCCTTCAGAACCCTGCGCGCGACCCTTGGCGCGCCCCGCCGCGAGGGGAGCGGCCGCACCCGTGCGGTGATGATCACCGGCGCCGGGCCGGCCGAGGGCAAGACGACCACCGCGCTCAACCTGGCGGCCTCGTTCGCGCTCGCCGGCAAGCGCGTGATCCTGATCGAGGCCGATCTGCGGCGCCCGAAGATCGGCGGCGCCCTGCGCGTCCGCGCCACGCGCGGCATCGCCAGCGTCCTGATCGACGGCCTCCCCCTGGGCGAGGCGCTGCTGACCACCGAGGCCTACGGCGAGAACCTCAAGCTGCTGCTGGTCGACCGTGCCGGAGAGTGGATGGCGGACCAGTTCTCGCTGCCCGCCGCGCAGGACCTGATCGAGGATGCCAAGGACATGGCGGACATCGTGATCATCGACTCGCCGCCGCTGACCGAGGTGATCGACGCGCTCCCGCTCGTGCAGATGACCGACGACGTGGTCGTCGTCGTGCGGCTCGGGCGCACGCACATCAACAAGCTCACGCGCCTCGGCGAGCTGCTCGGCCAGTACAACATCAGGCCCGCCGGCTTCGCGCTCGTCGGTGTCAGCCCCACCAGCGAGTACGGCTACTACACGGAGCGGCCGGTGCGGATGCCGGAAGAGACCCGGCCCACCGCGCTCAGCCGCTAGCCGCTTCCGATGTCGACCCTGCGCGGACTGCCGGCGGGAGTCCTGGGGCGCCGGCCGCTGCGCTCGCCCGGCGCCACGGACCTGCCCGACTGGGCGTGGTACGCCGTCTTGGTCGGGCTCGCCGTCCTGATCGGCGTCGTCGCCGGGATCAACCCCAAGTACGCGATCACGGGCGCGTTCGGACTGGCCTTCGTGATGTTGGTCCTGGTGGACATCACCTTCGGCCTGTGCGCGTTCACGTTCCTGTCGTTCCTGGAGCTGCTGCTCGTCAGCCAGGATCGCTCGTTCAGCTTCCTGAAGGTTGCCGGGTTCCTGCTGCTGCTCTCGTGGGTGGCCTCGATCTCCACCTCGCGCGAGCACGACAAGAGCTTCATCGCGTCGCACCCGCAGTTCACCTTCGTGCTGATCGCCTTCCTCTCCTGGGCCACGCTCAGCGCCTACTGGGCAGAGGCGCCGGGACGCGCGTACGACACCTCCTGGCGATACCTGCAGAACATGATCCTGTTCCTGATCGTGTACACGGCAATCCGCAACCGGACCCACGTCAAGCAGCTGTGCTGGTCGTGGGTGGCGGGGGCCACGTTCGCGACGGTGCCTGCGATCCTGAACCCACCGCAGTCCGACGGGGACCTCACGACCCGCATCTCCGGCACGATCGGGGACCCGAACGAGCTGGCCGCGCTGCTGGTGGCCGGCACGGCGTTCGCGATCGCGCTCAGCGTGGTGTCCAAGGACAAGCCGCTTGCGCGAGTCGCGGCGATCGGCGCGGCCACGCTGTTCCTGTTCGGGATCTTCTACACGGTTTCCCGCGGCGGACTGGTCGCGCTGGCGATCGCGATCGTGGCGGCGTGCCTGATGTCCGGGCGCTACCGCGTGCAGGCCACGCTGGTAGGAGTGGTGACCGCGCTGTTCGTGGTGGTGTACTTCTCGTCGATCGCGGGCGTGGACCAGCGTGACCGGGTGACCCAGCTGAAGGGAGGTAGCGGGCGCAGCGACATCTGGAGGGTCGGATGGCGCATGGTCGAGGACAAGCCGGTGATCGGCGTCGGCTCGGGCAACTTCAACGTCTCCTCGATCCACTACCTGCTCGTCAAACCGGGGGCGATCGAGCGCGACGAGTTCATCGTCGACACCCCCAAGGTCGCGCACAACTCGTACCTCCAGATATTGGCCGAGCTGGGCATCGTGGGGCTGACCATGTTCTTGCTGATCATCGGGTTCGCGCTCCGGTGCGCGCTGAAGGCGGCGCGCTGGTTCGGTCGTGCGGGCGACAGCCAGATGGAGATCGTGGCGCGCGCGATGGTGGTCGCGCTGGTCGGGATCCTGGCCGCCGACTTCTTCCTCACCGAGCAATACGGAAAACAGCTCTGGCTGCTGCTGGGTCTGGGTCCCGCGCTGCTGGGCGTCGCCCGCCGGACCTATCCGGGCGTCGAGACCAGTCCCGAAGACCACCGGCCGAAGCTGCGCCCCGTGCCGCTGCGCGCGCTCTAGGGAGCGGGGCGGATGGGGATCCTCACGCGGCTGATCACGGCGCTCAACGCGGCGGGCAGGCCCGGGCGCGAGCTGGGCGTGCGGCTCGACATGCTGCGCTCCACCGGCGTGCGCTACGCGCTGCAGCGCCGCCGCGAGGAAGAGCGCCTGACCGCGCTTGGCCGCGGACCCGCGCCAATCCGCGTATCGCCTGATCTGGCAGGAGGCGGCCGACGCGGTGGGCGCCGACCTCTCCGTGCTGAGCGGCGAGTTCTTCGAGCTGCGCGCCAATGGCGCGCGCGCGCGGGTGTGGCGCCACTGGGTGCCGCTCGACGACGCCGTGACTCTGCGGCTGGCCCTCGACAAGCTGGCTGTCCATGAGCTGCTGAGCGCGGCCGGCCTACCGCTGCCCGCGCACCACGAGTTCGACGCGAACCGGCTCGACGGGGCCCTCGACTTCCTCCAGCGAGCGCATTCGCCGTGTGTGGTGAAGCCCACGGGCGGCGCCTCCGGGTCGGGCACCACGACCGGTGTGCGGACGCCGGAGCAGCTGCTGCGCGCACGCCTGCGCGGCGCCCGGGTGGACCGGCGGCTGCTGATCGAGCGCCAGGCCGAGGGCGACATGTACCGGTTCCTGTTCTGCGACGGAGAGCTGCTGGATGCCGTCCGCCGCCGCCCGCCGCGCGTGACCGGCGACGGGCGCAGCACGATCCGTGAGCTGATCGCGGCCGAGAACGCCGCGCGCCTTGACCCCGCGCACCCCGTCTCGATGCCGATCCTGCGGGTCGACCTCGACTGCCTCTTCTCGCTCGAGGCCGCGGGCCTGTCGCTGCGCTCGGTGCTTGCCGCGGGTCAGACGGTGGCCGTCAAGACGGTCACGAGCCAGAACCGCATCGCCGACAACGAGACCGTGCGGGAGCCCGTCGCGCCCGAGTTGGTCGAGGAGGCACGCCTGGCGGCGGCGCAAGTGGGTGTGCGGCTGGCCGGCGTGGACTTAATAACCACGGATTTGAGCCGATCACTAAAGGAGTCAGGCGGCGTGATAATCGAGGTCAACGGGACACCGGGGCTTCACTACCATTACCAGGTCGCTGACGCAGAAAATGCCACCCGCGTAGCGGTCCCCATCCTCCGGAGACTGCTCGAAGAGTCAAGGAGATAACTCGAGCATGAAGGTTTTTGACTTCGATCCCGCCGAGTACAGCGATCACTACGCCAAGCACGGCTGGGTCCACATCAAGCACGGGCAGCACCCCGACTTCCTGGCTGCCCTGAAGAATTTCATCGACGACGAGTTCGGCGCCAACAAGGTCGAGGGCGCGACGATCGGCGGCAACAAGCAGCAGGCGCTTTACGACTTCCCCGCGGAGACCGATTTCCCGGGCGAGCTGTTCGACTCGGTGGCCGCCGTCTGCGGCCTCAACCGGGAGACCATGACCCTGTCCGAGCGCCACATCAAGGCCTACGACGACGACGTGCCCGCCGAGCCGGCGCCGCACAAGGACCGGTTCGCGTCGCAGGTGTCGATGGGGCTCTCGATCACGATCCCCGAGGGCTCGTACCTCGTCCTGTACCCCTGGACCGACCGGGGCCGCACGCCGTTCAACATCTCCACCCACATGCGCAAGGAGCTGCCGCTCGAGGAGCGCCCCGAGAACATCGTGAAGGGCGCCGAGCGCGTCGAGATCCACGACTCCGACGGCGACGTCGTGATGTTCGAGGGATCGGCGATCTGGCACGTGCGCCACAACGCGGCCAACGCCCGCAACCTGTACCTGAAGCTGAACGACTTCAACTCGGACCCCCTGGGCGAGGACCCCTCGACCGACCGGCGCCGGGAGGAGACGATGAAGCTGGTCCAGCACGGCAACGGCGAGCTGGTCACGGCGAAGCCGGTGCTGGCGCGGCGATTCGAGTCGGTCACCGAGCAGTTCAGCCGGCTGTGGGACCACACCCGCGTGGCGGAGGTCTGGGACGCCCCTCCCGTGCCGCTCGAGGATGTGGACCTGAAGGTCCTCCAGCACCTCAACGGCCAGTCCGTCGAGGGCGTCGCCGACAGCCTCAAGGGCGACGGCGTGACCCCCGAGCAGGTGCAGGCCACCGTCAGGCGCCTGGCCGAGCGCGGCGTGCTCGACCTGATCAACTAAAGAAGAACGGAATCGCTTAGCCGCGAATTCCGGGAGCTCCGCGGGTGCGGGCCCGCACCCGCGGTGGCTGGGTAACGCCAGCGCCGACGGTCAGGCAAACTTCACGCTTGGCCGTCAAGCCATCGGGGGGAGGACCGATCTCGATCACCGCCTCAGCCATCTCGCTGAACGTCGCCGATCCGGCCGCGTCAGCGGACTTCGTCAGGCAGCACTTCGGTTTCCGGGAGGACATGGCCGCCGACGGCTTCGTCTCGCTGTCACACGAGGACGCCGGGTTCAACCTCATCTACCTGCGCACCGGCCTCGGGAGCTTCCGGCCGGTCACGATGCGCGACCGCCACGCGGACGGGCTGCTGATCGTCTTTGTCGTCGACGACGTCGACTCCGAGCACGCCCGGCTGCGTGAGGAGGGCGTCGAAATCACCACCCCGCTCCAGACCGAGGAGTGGGGCGAGCGCTTCTTCCAGGTCACCGACCCCAACGGAGTGGTGATCCAGCTGGTCCAGTGGATGACCGACCCAGGCGCCTAGGGGCGACTCCGGGTTATCGCCCGACGGGCTAGGCGCCGTTGTTGTTCAGGCGGCGCTTCGCGCGCGTACGGCCCAACAGGCCGCGCAGCCGGCTGAACACGCGGACCGCGTTGAGCAGCGCCGGTCGCGTGTCCGACAGGCTGCCGACCGGATAGTGGTGGCGGCGCCCGACGCTGCGGGCCCAGGTCCCGAAAGTCATCTCGCCCTCGCGGCGGTACGCCAGGAAGGCGCGCAGGTCGCGCAGCGGGTACCACATCGTGAGATCGGTGTCGTAGCCCTCGACCCGCGGCAGCGGGCGGTGCGTGAGCTTGTTGTAGACGAACAGCGGCAGGTCGGCGCCGGCCGCGCGCAGCAGCCCGGTGGCCGCCGTGAAGCGATGGTTGCACTCGATCAGCTTGAGGCGACCGTCGCGCGCGTCGCGCTTGAACTCGACGTTCGCGAGACCGCGCACGCCGACGCCCTCGAAGAAGCGCAGCCCCAGCTCGGCGGCCTCCGGATCCCAGTTGGTCGTGTGGAAGCACCCTGACCCGAAGTGGATCGGGTACTGGCGCAGCTTGCGTTTGGTGACATGCAGAAGCGGGTTCCCCTCCGCGTCGATGTACGAGTAGTAGGAGAAGAACTGGTCGTCGGCGCCCGGAATGATCTCGGTGGCGATCATCTCGACGCCGCGGCCGACCGTCTGTGCGAGCGCGCCGCGCATCTCGTCGTCACTCCCGACGACAAACGCCTTCATCCCCGGGAAGTGACGCACGAACTCGTGGGAGTGCACCGGCTTCAGCGCGCACGGATACGAGATCCGCTCCAGCGCCGCGGCGATGTCCTCCTGCCTGCGGACCCGGAAACTGAGCGGCGCCTCGATGCCCAGCTCGGCACACAGGCGATACGTCTCGTGCTTGTCGAGCATCGCCAGCAGCACCTGATCGTTGGCCTCGAAGGGCACCAGGCCCAGGTCGAGCAGCATGCCGCGGTTGCGCGCGATCAGGTCGAGCCCTTCGTCCTCGCACGGCAGCAGGACGGAGCCCGGAGGGGCGCTGCGCAGCCACTCGAGCCAGCGCTCCTGCATGCCGGGCTCGCGGCCCAGGCCGACGAACTGCGAGCAGCGCCGGGAGTGGCGGACCGGATCCATGTGGCTCCCGAGGGCGTAGACCGGGATGCCGGCGTCGCCCAGGCTGCGCACGACGGGGAGCGCGGTGCCGCCCCCGCCGAGGATCACGGCCGGCGGGCTGGTCGGGGACAGCAGCCGGTTCCGCTGCGGCCGCGCGCGGCCCACATGCCGGGGTGCAACCTTGGCCATTAGCGATCCATGCCCTCCGCGGTTCCCCGTGAAACCGCGCGGGGCTAGTGCTTTGCGGGCTGGCGCACCTCGACGCCGCTCGCCTCGAGCATCGCGTCGACCCAGTCATTGTTGAAGTCGCCGCGGGCGACGGCCGTGACGTAGTCCGACTCCTTCGCGGCCTTCGAGTCGAGCCGCGCGAGCAGCTCGTCCGAGATGTCCCGCGGCACGACCACGACGCCGTTCAGGTCGGCGACGATCACGTCGCCGGGGTTCACGACGATCCCGCCACAGGAGATCGGATAGCCGATCTCACCGGGGCCGCGATGCAGCGGGCCCTTCGGAGTCACGTCCCGCGCGAACACGGGGAAGTCGCCCAACCGGCGGATCGCAGGCAGGTCCCGGATCAGGCCGTCCACGATGAACCCGGCGATGCCACGGTGCCGGGCCTTCGTGCAGACGAGGTCTCCGAGGACCGCGGTCAGCGAGGAGGAGCTGGTGTCCACGACGATCACGTCGCCCGGCTGGGCCACGTCGAGGGCCTTGTGGACCATCAGGTTGTCCCCGGGATACACCTTCACCGTGCAGGCCGGGCCCACGAGGCGCAGATCCGGGTCGGTCATGTTCTTGATCTCGGGCTCCATCGCGTAGAGCCTGTTCATCAGGTCGGAGATGTCCGGCGTCTGATGCCGGCTCAGGCCTGAAACCGTCTCCGGGTCGGGGCGCTCCATCTCGTACCGCAGACGGAACCCCGGACCGGGGTGCATCTCGGCTGACTGCGGCTTACCAACCATGTCGAAACCTCCGTCGCTTGACGCCTACCCGTCTTACTTCGCCATCGGCACACGAACACTTGAGCGCACCGGCACACGAGCGGTCAGATCCGTGCGGCGGCGCCTGCAAATGCCGTCCTTGCGGCCGGCTCAGGGTAGAGGATTCCCCCGTACCGGGCCGTACCTTGTGACCCGTGGGCCACCGCGTGACTTTGATCCCGGGAGACGGCGTGGGGCCCGAGGTCTGCGCTGCTGCCCGAAGCGTGCTCGATGCGGCGGGCCCGTCCTTCGAGTGGGACCTGCAGGAGCTGGGAGCGGAGTCCTACGCGCGCGAGGGCCCGCCCCTGCTGGAGCGCGCGGTCGCCTCGGTCAGGGAGCGGGGGCTGGCGCTCAAGGGCCCGACTTCGACTCCCCGCGGAACGGGCTTTCGCTCGATCAACATCGCGCTGCGCAACGAGCTCGATCTGTACGCCGGCATCCGCCCCTGCAAGCACTACCCGGGGGTGCGCGCGCCCTTCGCCGGCACCGACGTGGTCGTGATCCGCATGAACCACGAGGACCTGTACGCGGGCATCGAATACCGCCACGACGAGGAGGCGGCCGACCAGCTGCGCCGGCTCGTGCGCGACACACGCGGCGTGGAGCTGTCGCCGGAGGCCGGCATCTCGCTGAAGCCGCTGTCAGCGCCCGCCGCCGCGCGGGTCGCGCGGCGGGCGTTCGAGTACGCGCGGGCGAACGGTCGGCGGCGCGTGACGGCCGTGCACAAGGCGACTGTCATGCGGTACACGGACGGAGTGTTCCTGGAGGCGTGCCGCGCCGTCGCAGCGGACTACCCCGACGTCGAGTTCGACGACCGGCTGGTCGACAACGTCTGCCACCAGCTCGTCTCGCATCCCGAGGACTGCGACGTGCTGCTGGCCCCGATCATGTACGGCGACATCGTGTCGGATGTCGCCGCCGGCCTGGTCGGGGGGCTGGGCATGGCGCCCGGCGCGAACGTCGGCGCCGACGCGGCCGTGTTCGAGGCCGTGCACGGCTCCGCGCCCAAGCACGCCGGACACGACCGCGCGAACCCGTTCGCGCTGATGCTCTCGGGCGCGATGCTGCTCCGCCACGTCGGGGAGCCCGACGCCGCCGACCGGGTCGAGCGCGCGATCGCAGGCGTGATCGCCGAGGGCAGCGTGACCTACGACCTGAAACCCTCGCGTGACGACCCCACCGCGGCGCGCACGTCGGAGGTGACCGAGGCGGTCATCGCGCGGCTGCGGCCCTGAGCCGCACGTACAGCTCCTCGAGCCGCCGCACCATCACGTCGATGTCGAACTCGGAGCGGCGGCGTTCCTGTGCCCGGCGGCCCAGCTCGGCGGCGCGCGCCGGGTCGCGCAGCAGGTCCGCGACCGCCGCAGCGAACGCGGCGGGGTCCTGCCGCTCGACGAGCCGGCCGTGCACGCCGTCGTCGATCAGGTCGGGAACCCCTCCGACGCGAGTCGCCACGATCGGGCGGGCGGCCTCCATGAACTCCATCACCGACAGCGGGCTGCCCTCGAAGTCCGACGAGCTGACCGCGATGTCGAGTGCGGCGAGCACATCGGGCACGTCGGTGCGCACTCCCAGGAACAGGACGTGGTCGGTGAGCCCCAGCTCCGCCGTCAGCTCCTCGAGCGCGGCGCGCCGATCTCCCTCCCCTGCGATCAACACGCGCAGGCGGGGAAACTCGCCGACGAGCATGCCGGTCGCCCGCAGCAGCACGTCGAGCGCCTTCTGCGGGCGCAGCACGCTGACCGTGCCGATCACGGGCGCGTCCGGCGCGATCCCCAGCTCGGCGCGCACATCCGCGCCCGACGGAGGCGGCGGGGACGGGATGCCGTTGGGCAGGAAGAGCACGTCCTCGGGGTCGATGCCCTCGACCTCGATCATGCGGCGGCGGTCCTCGCGCGACACGGCGATGAAGGCGGAGGAGCCGCGCGCGATCACCGCACGGTCGCGCGAACCGCCGCAGGGGCTGGCCCTCGAACGACCAGGTGTGCTCATGGGCGACGATCACCGGAACCCGCGCCATGCGCCCGATCACCGTGCCCCACAGGTTGGAGCCGAACTTGTGCGTGTGGAGCACGTCGATGCGCTCGCGGCGCAGCAGCTGGTAGAGCGGCCGCCAGGCCCACACCTGGCGGGCCGAGGTGCGCTTCAGCCCCAGCACGCGCACGCCGGCGGCGCTCAGGTCCTCCAGCGCATTCGCCACGTGCTGCTTCGAGATCGCCACGTCGAAGCGCCGGCTCGCGCACAGCGTGCGGTCGAAGCGCTCGGGGTCGAGGCGCGCGGTGGTCTGGATCGCGAGGCGCTCGGCGCCGCCGGTTCCGAGGCGGTCGACCAAGGTCACCACCCGCAGCTTCTTGTCACGCCCGCCGTCGGCGCCTTGGGTGGCCATGCGCTCAATATCATGCCCCAGCCCCCGGCGGCCGATCATTCCCTTACCGCGATGGCACCAACCACCCAGCCGAGCCGCAGCTACCCCAACTTCTTCTCGAGCGCGCGCAGCTTCTCGCTGCCCGCCGGCAGCCGGTTCGGCGCCGAGGGCGTGCGCGGCTACTACATCGACCTGCGCGTGAAGGCGGAGGCGCCAGTGTGGCCGCACGAGTCCCTCGGCCGTTTGGAGGATCGCCTCTGGGTGCGGGTGCACCAGTGGGGCCTCGGAGCGTACGAGCGCTACCTGGCCGGCGAGGGCGAGCAGTGGCTCCAGAACGCGATCGATGTGGGCGAGTACGCGCTGTCGCAGCAGGCGGAGGACGATGCGCGCGACGGCCTGTGGCTCAACCGGCTCCCCTACACGAAGACCTTTCAGCTCGCGGCCGGCTGGCCGTCCGCGATGGCGCAGGGCGAGGGCGCGAGCCTGCTCACGCGCCTGTACCTCGAGACGCGCGACGAGCGCTATGCGGCCGCGGCCCGGCGGGCCGTGCGTGCGATGTCGCTGCCCCGCGAGCAGGGCGGCGTACAGGCGCTGCTGGATGGCAGCCCCTGGCCGGAGGAGTACCCGACCGACCCGCCCTCGCACGTCCTGAACGGCGGCATCTTCGCGCTGTGGGGTTACTACGACGTGGGCGCCGGGCTGGGGGACGCCGATGCAGCGCGGGCGTTCGCGGACGGCGTGGACATGCTGGCGCGCAACCTGCACCGCTGGGACACCGGCTACTGGTCGCGTTACGACCTGTTCCCGCACCCGGTGCGCAACGTCGCCAGCTCCTTCTACCACGCGCTGCACACCAGCCAGCTGGAGGCGATGCACGTGATCGCGCCGCGGCCCGAGTTCGCGGACGCCGCGGAGCGCTTCGCCCGCTATGCGGGCTCCCGGCGGTGCCGCACCCGCGCGTTCGCGCGCAAGGTGGCTTTCCGCCTCGCCGTCCCGCGCAACGAGTTCATGTCGAAGCGCATGCGGCGCCTGCGCCCGCCCGCGACCTCCTGAGACACGCGTGAGCGACGTACTCGTCCTCTGCTACCACGCGGTCAGCCCGCGCTGGCCGGCGGACCTGTCGGTCACGCCGGAGGCGTTCGAGCGCCAGCTGGGCCTGCTGGTCGGCCGTGGCTACCGCGGCGCGACCTTCCACGCGGCCGTCACGTCGCCCACCGACGGGCCGACGGTGGTGGTCACGTTCGACGACGCATACCTGTCGGTGCTGGAGCTGGGCAAGCCGATCATGGACCGGCTCGGCCTGGTGGGCACCGTGTTCGTCCCGACCGACTACCCGGAGCGGTGACCGCCCCATGTCTTGGCCCGGCATCGACCAGTGGCTGGGAGGCGAGCACGAGCCGGAGCTGCGCCCGATGAGCTGGGCGCAGATGCGCGACCTGGCGGACAGCGGCTGGGAGATCGGCTCGCACACCTGCTCCCACCCCCACCTCACGCAGCTCGACGCCGACACGCTCGATCGCGAGCTGATCGTCTCGCGGCGGGAGTGCGAGCGCAATCTCGGGCGTCCATGCATGACGATCGCCTACCCGTACGGGGACTACGACGAGCGGGTCACGGCCGCGGCCGGCCGGGCCGGCTACCAGGCCGCGTGCACGCTGCCGGCGCGGTTCCACGCGGCGCAGCCGCTGGAGTGGCCGCGCGTGGGCGTCTACCACGCCGACGACGACCGCCGCTTCAGGCTGAAGGTCTCGCCCACGCTGCGGCGCCTGCGCGCGTCACGCGCCTGGGACGCGGTGGACGCACTCCGCCGCCGCAGCCGCCGCAACCCGTAGGCACGGCCGGCGGCAGTCGGCGAGCTACTTCCCGACCCGCACGCGCAGCACGTTCGAGTGCCCCGCACCGGGCACATAGGCCCGCAGCCGGAGCTTCCTGGAATGACGCCGCACCGGAGTGTTGCCGAAGCGGCGGGCCGCGCGGTGCCCGACCTTCCCGAGATGCGGCCGCGTCACGTAGCGCACGCCGCGCAGGCGCATCGTGGCCACGCGCCGCCAGCGCTTGCCGACCCGCACCTTCAGGATCGCCTGACGCGAGGCAGCCGCGCGCGCGCGCCGGCGACTTGACCGTCGCCCGCAGGCCGAGGCGCCCGCCGGGCCATACGCCACGGGTACCGGCACGCAACCGCACCGGACGCGCGCGCCGCTTGCGCTTCTTCGCGCTCTGGGGCTGCAGCGCCGGTCGCGAAGTTCGTGCACGGGCTGCCCGGCTTGAGGCGGAAGTCCTTCGCGCCGCGGTCCACGAAGCCCGGCTCGATCACGAGGTTCTCGAGCGTCGGCACCGCCAGCCCGGGCTGCAGCCCGGCGCCCCTGTGGCGCCCACTCCAGAGGCAGTTTCGCCGCGCGACGTTCCCGCCGCCGCTCAGCTCCCAGTCCTCGATGTTGTAGCGCACGGCCGGGTTGGAGATGACGTTGTTCTCGACGACGTTGTGGGCCGACTCGCGCGAGAAGATCACGCCCTGCCCGTTGCCGTCGATCACGTTGCGGGCGACGTAGGTGCGCTGCGCGTCGGGGAACAGCTGAACGCCGCGGTCGGCGTTGTCGTAGATCCAGTTCTCGGTGATCCGAGCGTCGTCGGACGCCTCGACGTAGATGCCGTGGTGGTGGTTGGTCGGCGGCAGCTCCCCGCAGTTGTGGATCCGGTTGCGCTCGATCACGGTCCCGCGCGCGCGGCCGAAGCTGTCGCTGCCGAGCAGGAAGCAGATCGTCGTGTTGTGGTTCGTGACGTCGTTGTCGCGGAACACGATGCCGTCGCCGTTCACCGTCGGACTCGGCAGGTTGTCGTCGCTGCGACCGTCCAGGTCGAGTCCCTGGACCACGATGTTGTTGGCCTCGTCGGCGACGTGCATGCGGCCCACGACCGTCGCACGCTCTCCCGGGTAGCTGGTGAGCGTCGTGGGCGCGCTCGCGCTGCCTCCGCGGGTGACCTTCACGTCACCCTGGAAGACGCCGGCGCGCAGGCAGCCGGTCTGGCCCGGCTTCAGGGAGTTGGCGAGGTGCTCGACCGTCGCGTAGGGATCGGCCACGGTGCCGGGGAACGCGTCGGACCCGAGCGGCGAGGCGACCTTGTCGCATCCCGCGGCGGCGGCCTGCGTGGCTCCGCCCGCGGCGACGGCGATTGCGGCCGCCGCGATGTGGATCACAGCCTGCGTCTTGAATCTCATGCTCCGGTTTCCCCCTCGGTTCGCTTGCAGGGGGACCCATCGGCGGCCCCACGCATGCCTGCTTGAGGGCTGCAACGACATGCGCAGATTCCTGAGAACCGCTTGTCGGAATGCGCACAATGGTGGCCGCTTGTCTGCGGGGTTCCTGCGGCCCGGCACCGCCGCAGGGGCGCCGCGGCCGGTTGCCCGGACCGCGGCGCCACATCCCCGCCCCTCAGGACGGCGGCTAGCGCCGGCCCCTCCGCGACTTGCGCTTTGCCCCCCTGCCGTGCGCCTTCGCCGCGGCCTGGCCGCCGCGCACGCGCCTCACCGGCACGGCATCGGCGTCCACCTGGCCCGCGCTGTCGTAGGCCTTCGCGGTGATCGTGTGCGACCCGTAGCCGAGCTTGCGCACGCGCCACGTCTCCCGGTAGGGAGCGACGTGTCGCGGTCCACGAGCCTCCTGTCCACGTAGAAGTCGACACGCGCAATGCGCTTGTCGTCCCGCGCGGTCGCCGCCATGCGCAGCGTGCGGACGAAGCGTGGCCCCGCTCGCGGGGGAGGTGACCTCCACCACGGGCGGGGCGTCGATGCCGGGCACGGGCGCCGGTGCGGGCGCCGGGCCCGGGGCGGGCCCTGGTTCGGGTCGGGCTCGGGCCCGGGGCGGGCCCTGGGTTCGGGCCGGGCCCCGGGTCCGGCACCGGCGGTGGAGGCGTCCCGCTGCCCGCCAGCAGCGCCGCGCACGGGCTGCCGGCCGACAGGCGGAAGTCCTTGGCCGTCCGGTTCGCGAACTGCGGGTCCGCGATCAGGTTCTGCAGCGCGGTGAAGTCCCGGCTCACCATGATCCCGCCCTCACGGGCGTACGAGCCGGTGCGCGTCGTCCAGACGCAGTTCAGCCGTGCGACGTTCCCCCCGCCGCTCAGCTCCCAGTCCTCGATGTTCCAGCGCAGCACCGAGTTGGAGACCACGTTGTGCTCGACCACGTTGTGCGCGGACTCGCGTGCGTAGCTCACGCCCTGCCCGTTGCCGTCGATCACGTTGCGCGCGATGTAGGCGCTCTGGGAATCGGGGAACATCTGCACCCCGCGATCCGCGTTGTCGTAGATCCAGTTGTCGAGCACCTGGGTGTTGTCCGCGTGCTCGATGTAGATCCCGTGGTGGTGGTTCTGGGCCGGCAGCACACCGCAGTCGTGGATCCGGTTGCGCTCGATCGTGACCCGCACCGCGCGGCCGTAGTCGTTCGAACCCGAGCAGGAAACAGATGCCGGTGTGGTAGTTCGTGACGTCGTTGTCACGGAACACGACGTCGTTCCCGTAGACGCTCGGGCTGGGCAGCGTGTCTGCCGGATGGCGCCCGTCGAGGTCGAGGCCCTCGATCGTCACGAAGTTCGCCGAGTCCTTCACCCGCAGGCGCCCGCGCAGCGTGGCGCGCTCGCCCGGGTAGCTGGACAGCGTGACCGGCGATCCTGCGCTGCCGCCGCGCTCGATCGCGACGTCCTGCTCGTAGAGGCCGGCCCGCAGGCACCCGGTCTGGCCGGGTTGCAGCGAGCCCACCAGCTTCCGGCCGTCCGGTACGGGCTCGCGACGGTGCCCGCCGCGGAGTCCGAGCCGGACGCCGAGGCGACCTTGTCACACGACGTGGCGGCGCCGCTGTCCGCCACCGCGGCCGCGACAATGACTGCCGCCGTTGCGATCGCGGCGAACGACTTCCGCCCGCGCGCGAGCTTTCTGCCTGTGGTTCCCAATGCCATTTCTGCCCTCCCTGGCTTGTTTTGCGTGCCCTCCCAGGCACGCCGGCATTGGCTATGCACTCGGAGGTCGCCGTGCAGGCCTTGAGCCCCAAGTCGCCGCGGCGTGGACAGGTGTGTGAAAGCGCCCCGCGGCCCGGCGGCACCCTGCGCCCACCTTTCCCGCGCCCCGTCAGGGATGCGGGCGATCCCGCCGATGTGAGCCAGTAATGCGTCCGGCCAGTCGACCCCCGCCGCCCCACGGGGGCGACACGATCAGGCGCAACACCGCATTTGCGCTGGCCTCCCAGCTCGCGACCGCGAGCTTCACGGCAATCCTCACGATCTTCCTGGTCCGGGTGCTGGGGCCCGAGGACTACGGCGTGTTCGCGCTGGCGCTGAGCGTCGCGTCGCTGGTGTTCCTGCCCGCCGACTTCGGCATCTCGCAGTCCACCGCGCGCTTCGTCGCCGAGCACCGCGGCGAGGACGGCCGCGTCGCGGAGGTCCTGGCCGACGGCCTGAAGCTGAAGCTGATCGCCTCGGGGGCGTCTCTGCGTGCTCCTGTTCGCGCTCGCGGAGCCGATCTGCGAACGCGCTACAACACGCCCGAGATGGCATGGCCGCTGCGCGGCGTGGCGCTGGCGGTGTTCGGCCAGAGCATCATCGGCTACTACCGCACCGCGTTCGAGGCGCTGGGCAGCGTGTCGCTCACGCTGCGCCTGATCGCGGCCGAGAGCGCTGTCGAGGCCGGCGCGAGCATCGCGCTGGTGCTGCTCGGCGC
The DNA here is from genome assembly GCA_963816975.1 of uncultured Solirubrobacterales bacterium. GTDB lineage: Bacteria > Actinomycetota > Thermoleophilia > Solirubrobacterales > JBBDJG01 > DASRIA01. The sequence continues at coordinate 436,430 of CAWFMD010000006.1, forward strand.
AGGAGTCACGGGCGCCGCCTTCGGCCGCGCGATCGGCTACGGGTTCGGGGCGCTGTTCGCGCTGGTGCTGATCGCGCGCGCCGGCGATCGGCGCGCGGGTTGTCGCTGCGCGGCAGCCCGGCGGCCGGCATCCGCGAGATCGCCCGCTATGCGGGTGCGCTGCTGCTGATCGACGCCGTGTTCGCGGTGCTGACGCAGATCGACATCCTGCTGATCGGCGCGATCCTCGGCACCGTCCGCGGTCGGCATCTTCCAGGCTCCGGCGAAGCTCATCACGTTCCTGCACTACCCGGGGCTGGCGCTGTCGGCGGGCGTATCTCCGCGGCTGTCCCGCGGTGGAGCGGGGCCGAACGTGAGCGCGTTCCAGGCGGGCATCCGCTACCTGATGATCCTGCAGGCCGCCATGGTCGTGCCAGTGATGGTCTGGGCGGGGCCGATCGTCGAGGTCATCCTCGGATCCGACTTCGCCGAGTCTGCGGACGTGCTGCGCGCGCTGGCGCCGTTCATCTACCTGTTCGGCCTGGCGCCGCTCGTGTCGGTGGGCGTCAACTATCTGGGCGAGGCGCGGCGCCGCATACCGGTCGCGATCGCCGCGCTGGTGGTCAACTTCGTCGTATCGATCGTGCTGCTGAACGAGATCGGCGTGGTCGGCTGCGCGATCGGCGCCGACGCGGCCTACCTGATCTACGTGCCGGCGCACTTCTGGATCTGCAAGCGCCTGATCGGGCTGCCGATGCGGCCGCTGGTGGTCACCTTCGCACGCACGCTGGTCGCCGCGGGCGCGATGGCGGCCGTGATGCTCGGATTCGGCACCGACGACCTGTCGCTGCTGGACTGGCTTGCCGGGGGCGCCAGCGGCATCACGACGTACTGCGTGGTCCTGGTGCTGACCGGCGAGGTGCGACGCACCGAGCTGGTGTCGATCAGGCGCGCGCTCGCGCACCGCGTCGGGTAGGCGGGCTACCGTGCCCGCCATGCGCCTGGTGCATCTCGCCGGCTACGGCGGCCCCTACCCGGGATCGTTCATCCCGATGCTGCGCGCCGTGATGGGCGCGGCGCGGGAGCGCGGGTGGGAGTGCGAGGTCGTGTTCACCCCGGTCTCGCAGGAGCGGGCCTGGCTCGCGGAACTCGCGCAGGACTCGATCCCGTACCGGTTCGCCCCGGCCGGCGCCTCCCGTCGCGAGCTGACCGGCTGGGTGGCGGAGCTGCTGGCCGAGCGCGGCGGGCCCGCCGTGCTGCACACGCACTTCACGCACTTCGACGTCGCGGCCGCCATGGCCGCCGCCAGGCGCCGGGACACCCGCGTCATCTGGCACGTCCACACCCCCCACTTCAAGGGCCCGGCCGCGTTTGCCCGCAACTACCTGAAGTACGCCGTCTTCGGCCGCCGCGCGGAGCAGATCCTGTGCGTCAGCCCCGAGCTCGTGCGGACGATCACCCAGCGCGGCGCCCCGCGCGGGAGGGTCGAGTTCCTCCACAACGCCGTGGACGTGGACCGTTTCCGGTGCTGAGCGACGCGCAGCGCCAGGCCGCCCGCGACGAGCTCGGGCTGCCCGCCGGCCGGCCGCTGCTGGTGCACTTCGGCTGGGACTGGCTGCGCAAGGGAGGTGACGTGTTCGAGGCGGCCCTGCGGATGCTGCGCGACTCCGGCGCCGACCTCACGGGAGTGACGGTCGGCGGCGGTGACGCCGCGCGCGAGCTGCGCGCACGGCTGGGCCTGGACGGCGACCTGACCGTGCTGGAGCCGACCGACAAGGTGCAGCAGATGTACGCGGCGGCCGACGTGTTCGTGGCGCCCAGCCGCGCGGAGGGCACGCCCTACTCGGTGCTGGAGGCCGTCTCCAGCGGCACCGCCGCGGTCGTCAGCGACATCCCGGGCCACGCGACGATCGGCGCGCACGCGCCGGCGTGCGTGATCACGCCGCTCGAGGCGGCGCCGATCGCGGCGGCGATCCGCGGGCTGCTGGAGCGCGATCCGGCGCGAGGTGGCCGCGGACTCGCGCGCCGGGCACGCCTGGCTGCGGGAGCACCTGGGCCTCGGCCCGTGGGCGGAGGCGATGGCCGACCGCTACGCCGCGCTGCTGCCCTAGCGCTCAGGCGCGCAGGAACTCGACCACGCGCCGGCTCTCGGCCTCCAGCGTGTGGGAGCGCACGCGCTCGACGCCCGACTCGATCAGGTCGCCGCGCAGGCCCGGGTCGTCGGCCAGGCGCTTGAGCTGCTCGGCGGGAGCGTCGGCGTCGCCGGGCTCCACCAGCAGGGCGGACTGTGCCCGACCGCGTCCGGAACGCCGCCCACGGCGGTCGCCACCACGGGCAGGCCGGCCGCGAACGCCTCGAACAGCGTCTGCGGCAGTCCCTCGGTCCACGACACGTGCAGGAAGGCGTGGCTCGAGCGGTACACGTCGAGCAGCCCGCCGGTGATCGGCACGTACCCGAGCAGGTCCGCGTGGTCGGCGACGCCGAGCTCGTCGAGCCGCGCGCGCAGGTCGCCCTCCATCGGACCCTCGCCGCACGACCAGCAGCCGGAACCGGGGGTCGCGCTCGCGCAGCCGCGCCAGCACGTCGGCCAGCAGCAACGGGTTCTTCTCGGTCTCGAGGCGGCTGACGGTCAGCACGCGCAGCTCGCCGCCGTTCCAGACGCGTTGCGCGGCCTCGTGCGGGTCCACGATCTGGTCCTCGCCGACGAGCGACACCGACAGCGTCAGCAGGCGGCGGGCGCCGCGGTAGTTCTTGGCCAGCTGCGGGCCCACGACGATCACTCCGAACACCCTCGACATCAGCCGGAAGGCCCACTCCAGCATGTAGGCGGCGCCCATCATCCAGCGCTTGCCGGGATGGCGGCTGCGCGTGTACACGGGCATGTCCTGGCGGACGCCCAGGACCACCTTCTTGCCGCGGATCGCGGCCAGGGCCGCGAACACGATCGCCAGCGGGTGCGGGCCCGAGCAGCCACACGACGTCGACCTGCCCGAGGTTCTTCCAGAATGCCGCCAGCGAACGGGCCATGGCCTGCACGGCCGCGCGCGCGTCGGCCTGGCTCTCGTAGTAGGGGAGCGGCACGAAGTCGATGTCGTCGGGCACGCGGTAGTGGGAGCGGCCCGGCTGCGGGTGGAGGCGCCCGAACAGCACGAGCCGGTCCACCATGCCGGCGAGCCGCGTGATGAACGTGAAGAACGCGCGCTCGGAGTAGTACGAGCCGCCGTCGTGCGAATAGCTGTAGTCCGTGTAGACGCCTACGCGCATGGCCGATCCCAGGTCAAACGGTCTATTTCCGGCGCAGGCCGGCGATGCGCGCCAGCGCCGCCAGGGGCGGGCCGAAGGCCAAGCATCCCCGCAGGAAGCCCGCTCCCCACGACAGGTGCATGGTCGCAAACACGGCGGCCAGCCCCGCTCCCTCCGCGGGACCTTCCTTGCGCGCCGTGGGCGCGCTCGCCGCGACCACCGCTGCGGCCCACGTGAGCACCGCCGCGCGACACGCCTGCCGCAACGGCCGCGGCGCCAGCACGGCGCCGGCCAACGCGAGCACCAGCGCGGGCGGAAACACCGCCGAGCGGCGCATGCTCGCCGGGTGGAAGCGGCTGGTCTTGGCCCGGTAGAAGCCGTAGCGCCAGTACTGCCGGCCGAGCTTTTCGAGCGAGTCGCGCGGCGTGTAGAGCGCGCCCAGCTCCGGCATGCACACGATCCGGCTGCCGCGCTCGAAGAAGCGCGCCGCCAGCTCGGAGTCCTGGTTCACAGGCCAGCCGTCGTCCCAGCCGCCGTACTCGGCGAGCGTCGCGCGCCGCCACACGCCGGTGAACACGCCCGTGTCGATGTCCTTCTCCTCGTCGGCCTCCCACTTGCTGGAGCCGCCGGCGCCGAACCACGATCGCAACGCGAGCGCGACCAGGCGCGACCACCTGCCGGTGCCATGCGGAATCTGGGGACCGGTGACCCACTCGACCCCGTCGCCGCGCGCGAGCCGCTGGACGCCCTTGGCGACGTACTCGGCCGGGTAGTGCGTGTGCGCGTCCATGCGCACGACGTAGTCGCCGCGCGCGTTCGCGAGCCCGATGTTGAGCCCGAAGGTCGTGCGCCGCTGCGGGTTGTCGAGCACCCGGATGCGGTGATCGCCGGCCGCCATGTCCTCGAGGATCGCCCTCGTGCGGTCCTCGGAGGCGCCGTCCATGAACAGGTACTCGATCTCTCCGTCGAAGCGCTGGGAGAGCATGGCCTCGACGCTCTCGCGGATGTGGCGCTCCTCGTTGAGGACCGGGATCAGGACGCTCACGTCGACTCGGCCGTTGGCTTGTTGGGAGTAGCTGGGCAACGTACCGATTATCGGCTGCTAACCGGTGGAACCGAAGGGGTTGACCGGGCGGTCGGGCGGTCGCTTGAGGGAGAACGGCACGGACACCTCGCCCCTCCTCCCGATGCGCGCGCGCAGATGGCCTTTGCGGGGGCCCCTGAACCGCGCCTTGAAGATGCCGGTGCGGTCCGCGCGCAGCCGGCGCAGCCGCCTGTAGCGGCCCCGCACGGAGCGCTCGATCGTGACCCTGCCCCGCAGGCCGGCCGGCGTGCGGCCCCAGACACGAACACGCTTGCCGGAGCGAAACGCCACGAATGGGAACCGGAACGCCTGCAGCGACGCCCGCTTGGGCTGGTCGCAGGCGATCCCGGTCGCGCAGCGCAGCCACAGGCCGGACTGCACGGCACCGCCGATCGGGCCGTCGCGCAAGCGGTACCAGACGAACAGGCTGACGCCGGCGCTCCAGGAGCGGTAGAGCGCCTCGGACACCCAGCGGGCATGCAGGCCGAGCGGCACTCCCTTCGGATCCGCGGGCGCGGTGTCCCAGCCGAACTCGGTCACCCAGAACCGCACGGCGCCGCGCGACTGCGATCCGCTGCTTGCGCACCGCGGTCCTCAGGAGCTTGCGCATGCGCGGCAGGTCGCCGAGCGAGATGCTGTCGCGGTGCCCCGCCTTGTGGGTCGGGCCGCCCGATGTATAGGGGTGGTGGCTCCACGCGTCGAGCTGCACGGGCGGCCCGCAGCCGCGGCATCACCTTGAGCTTGGCCGACAGGCACAGCAGCTCCCGCATGAAGCGGTAGGGGCCGATCGTGGTCGAGCTCTGGCGGTTCAGCGTGAACGGGAACAGGGCGCCCGCCACCACGACGTTGTCCGCGTGCACGCGGTGCACGCCGGTCGCGAAGCGGTTGACCATCTCGCGGTAGAGCGTGGGCGAGAAATTGCTTCCGTCGTCATTGCGTTGCGGAAACAGGAAGAAGCTTGCGTTGGGCTCGTTCCAGGCCTCGAACATCGCCACCCGCGGCAGCCCCGCGACCGTGCCGCTGTAGCGCCGCGCGATCGCCTCCCCGAACAGCCCGAACTGGAGCGGGTCTGGGTTTCCCGCGCCGGATGTCCCGCGCTTGTCGCGCTCCGCCCAGGGCGGAGACTGCTCCACGGTGACGAGCGGCCTCAGCCCGGTCGCGACAGCCGCCCGGATCTGGCTGTCGAACGGCTCCCAGCTGTAAGCGGGATCGTGCGGGTCGGTCGGGTTGAATGCGGCAGGCGGGGAGTTGGGCGCCACGTCCTTCCAGGGCACGACGATCTTCACGACGTTCGATCCCGACGCCTTGACGCGGTCGAAGTGCGTCTGCGTGAAGTCGAAGTCCTGCACGCCGGTGACGAGCGGGCGCGCCGCCGACGCGGAGCACGGCAGCGCCAGCACCGCCGCGGATGCGACGAGCGCGGCTCCGCGCCTGATCAGGGTCATGCCGGGGTTCAAGGGTCTGCCTACGGGGAGTGCTCGGTCACGCGCCTGCGCCGGCTAGCCACGCAGAGCCTCGAACAGCGGCTGACTTCGGGTTCAGAGCCTGCGCGCGCCTCAGGCTGCGGCGCCCTGCACGTATGGAACCAGCCTTGGTCTGGATGCGCGCCGCCACCAGCCAGGTGCTCCAATCGCTGCTGTCGCGCTCGAGCGCGTCCTCGATGTGCCGGCTTGCGCCGCGCAGCCGGCCGGCCTGCTCCTCGACCAGCGCCAGCTGTACGTAGGGCGACGCGGCCCACGGCTGCAACGAGCGGGCGTCCTCGGCGGAGTCGATCGCCGCCGCGACGTCGCCGCGCTGCGCCGCGGCCTGGCTGCGCTCCAGGCGCTCCTGCCCGAGCATCGGCACCGTCACGCACATGATCGCCGCCACCGCGACGGCGACAGCCGCCGTGCGCAGCGCGCGCCGGCGCAGCGCGCCGTGACCGGGCGCCGCGGCCCGGCGGGACTGCTCCGCGGCGGCCGGCGGCGAGCGTCGCAACCCCGGCCAGCATCCCCAGGGCCACGACGGCCACGAGCGCGACGATCGTCAGCTCCCACATCCAGTCGATCGCGGCTCCCACCGCGAACGCCGCGAGCACGGCGGCCAGCGCCGCCACCAGGGGCCGCGCCGGTCCGGCTGCTCGCAACCGCGACAGCGCTGCCGCAAACCCCGTGCCGAACACGAGCACGATCAACAGGAAGCCGGCGACACCCAACTCGCCGAGCATCTCGAGCCACAGGCTGTGCGCGTCGCGCACGAACAGCGGGAAGTCGGCGTGCTCGGTCCACCACGACTGGTAGGAGCCGGCGCCCCGGCCGAACGCCGGTCGCGTCTCCCACTGGTCGCGGGCCGCCGCCCACAGCTGCCAGCGACCGGTGCTCGCCGAGCTCAGCAGGTGCGAGCGGGTGAAGTCGCCCTCGGTGTAAGTCGTGTCCCCCGGCGGGCGCTTGAAGTCCTCGAACTTGCCGGCTGGGTCGAACGCGGCAACGCCCGCCACGGCGACCACCGCCAACCCGACGACACACGCCGCACGGGCGGCGCGCGGCAGTCTCACGTCCCAGTCGGCGAACCGGCACCAGGCCCAGTAGAGGGCGCCGCCCGCCGCGCCGAGCAGCGCGATCCAAAGCGCGGCGCTGTGGCCCTGACCGGCCACCGCGGGCGCCGACAGCGGCCCGTTGACGAGGTCGTCGCGCGCGAGCAGCACCTCGACCGCGCCGACCGCAACGGCCGCCGCGATCCCGGCCGCCACCAGTGCGCTGGTGCGGCGGGAGGTGAGCGCGCAGAACACGAGCACGCCGGCGACCGCCACTGCGGCGCCGCCGCGCGACGACGTGAGGTAGATCGTCGCCGCGATTGCGGGTACGGGCGCCAGCGCGACCGCGCGCAGGATCGCGGGCCGCTGCGCGACCGCTGCGCGCAGCAGGAGCGGCAACGCCATGCCGGCGAGGATCGCGAGCCCGTTCCAGTAGTTCACGGGATAGTGGAGGCGCGTCTGCACCGGAAAGAACTCGGGCGGCGCACCGGGGCCGATGTCGCCCCACCAGAAGCGGCTCGCGAGCGCGAGCGCGACGACGCCGACGATGCCGAGCGCGAGCCCGTCGCTGACGGCGGCCGCGTGGCGCGCGCGCACCGCCATCGCCACCAGGGCGAACACTCCCAGGTACATGAGCACGCGCGTGAACTCGAGGAAGGCCTTCTCGTCGGAGGCAGCCCAGCCGCTGGACAGCAGGGTGAGGATCGCAAGCGCCGCGAGGGCCGCGCCCGCGACGATCGCCGCACGGGGCGGCCGCACGCCCGGCCAGAGCTTGAAGGCCACTCCGAGCGCCACCGCCCACCACGCCGCGATGCCGATCGCCGAGCGGTCGGTCAGCTGGTAGCTACCGTCGTTGAAGCCCAGCGCGAAGGTTGCCGCGCCGACCAGCAGGGTGATCGCGACAGCCGGCGCCGCCGCGCTGCGGTGGCGCGCAGCGGAGGGCCGGGAGGCGGGCCGCTGCGTCGCGGCGGCGCCCGGGGGCCGCTCCTGTGTCCGGCTAGCCGGACTTGCTGTTCTTGTGGCGCTGATAGGCGACTGCCCCGACCATCAGGCCCGTGATCGCGATCAGCGCGAACAGGAGCCAGAGCATGTCTTCACCGCCGTCGCGCACGGCCTTGACGGAGGCCGCCGGAACGGCCGTCGAGCGGGAGGACCTGCCACGCTTGTTGTTATCGGCGCCCGCGCCCTGCGCCTGAGGCGCACCGAACCGGTCAGACGTGGCGACCTCTTCGAGCGAGGCGGCATCCCGCCCACCCTCGGCGTCGAGCTTGGCCTGCACGGCGGCCGGGAGCCGCGTGCGCCCGCCCTTGCGGTCCTTCGTGGGGCTGGGGCCGCCGCTCGTGGGCAGCGTTTCGACGTACTGGTCGGCGGCGGAGAAGTCGTCGGGCAACTCGGCCGCGGCGGCCGGGGTCGCCGGCGCGAACGCAAACAGCGCGAGCGCGGCCAAGCACGCCGCTCTCGCGAGCGCAGCCACAGCGCCCGGCGTGCGGCCGGCCCGGAGCGGCATGGGCATCTGCGTCAGTCCTCCCGCCAGCGCAGGAGCGAGCCGATGGTCATCACGGCGATCTTCATGTCCAGCCATAGGGACCAGTTCTCGATGTAGTAGTTGTCCCATTCCACCCGGTCGGCAAGGGAGGTGTTCCCGCGCAGGCCATGGACCTGGGCCCAGCCGGTGATACCCGACTTCACCCGGTGACGATCCCCGTAGCGATGGACGGCTTCCTCGAAGAGGCGCACGAACGTCCCCAGCTCGGGCCGCGGGCCGATCAGCGACATGTCACCGCGCAACACGTTCAGGAGCTGGGGAAGCTCATCGAGCGAGTAACGACGCAGGATGCGCCCGATCGGCGTGCGCCGGTCCTCCCCGGACGTCTCCACGGTGACGGCGTTCGCGATCGCGGGCTCCGCCACGGTCGTGAGCGCAGCGTCGCCTGAGGCGGCGGGCACGAGGTCGTGCTCGTGCGGACCGTGGCCATTGCCGTTCCCGTTGGCCAGTCCGTTCCCGTTGGCCAGTCCGTTGCCACTTCCATTGGCGTGCGCGCCGTTCCCGTTCCCGTTCCCGTTGCCGTTCCCGTTCCCGCGGTGGCCGCCGAGCAGGGAGCCGGCGGAATCCTCCAGCGATTCGAACACCCAGTGTCCGTGGTTGTGGCCAGACGCCTCGGGACTGCCCTTCATGGTGCGGAACTTGAGCATGTCGAACTCCTGGCCGTCCAGGCCGATGCGGCGCTGGCGGAAGAAGATCGGGCGCCCCGACGTGATCAGCACCGCCGCGGAGAGCGCCAGCAGGATGGGCGAGATCAGGACCACGGCGATCGCCGCGACCACGCGGTCCAGCGCGTACTTGACCAGGAACTGCAGGCCCTTCGGGTCGATGGGGCGCATCTCGAGCAGCGGCAGGCCGCCGAGGTGCTCAACCGAGACGCGCTCGACGGAGACCTCGAACAGGCGTGGTACGAGCGAGGCGGGCACGCCCAGCTCGCGGCAGCGGCGCACCATGCTCAGCATCACGGCGTGCGGCGCCGTCGAGAACGTGAAGACGACGTGCTCCACGTCGTTCTCCTCGATCACTCGCTCGAGGTCCCAGCTGGCGCCGACCACCGGCAGATCGACCGCGGAGCCCTCGATCTCGAGTGGGTCGTTGTCGAGGAAGGCCACCGGCCGCAGTCCGAATGCAGGCCTGTCCAGCAGGCGCTTGGCGACCAGCTGGCCAACCCGGCCGGCACCGACGATCAGGGTCGGGCGGCCGCCGTCACCGCGGGCGATCGCGCGGGCGCGGGCGATGAAGATGCCCGTGCGCCCCAGCGAGAGCGTGACGGCCGCGATCATCCACGTCTGGGCCGTCTGCGCCGCCGTATGCGCGTCGTTCTCCATCACGACGCGGACCGAGATCACCGCCATCGTCGCGACCGCGGTGGTCGACACGATGGAGCGGATCTCGTCAAGCAGGTGCGAGCGCAGCCGGTCGCTGTACATCCCCCGGATGCCGAACAGCACGAGCACGAGCACGCCGAAGCAGGCCACCCAGCGGACCGGCATGGCGGGCTCGGCCGCGAGGTGCGACGCCATCTGGGTCGCGCCCCCGGCCACGAGCAGCATCAGCAGATCGACGAGCAGGGCGCGGATCTGGCGACGACGCGCGTGCCAGCCGAGCCGCAGCGCGCCCATCGTGGGTCCGCGCAGCAGCCCTAGCCTCAGTGCCGAGCCGATCTCCTTGGAAAATAGGTCGTTAGTTCCCATGACCACCTACAACGCCCGATCCTTCAAACGTTGAACCTGAGCGAAACTTGCTGAATTCCGTTTCTGCGACGTTTCTTCTTTCGTCATTCATCCCAATGACGTGAGAAAACCGAGCTTCGGGCGGGAGCACTGCCCGGCTTCTCCATTGCTGTGGCCGTACTCAGACAGGCGCCATCGGCGGGGAAACCCCCGACACGGGCAGGCCAAGATACGAATCAGCAAAGACCTCCTTGCCTCGCCAGCCGCGGCCGGGCCATCGTGGCCGATCACGGGAGGCGGCGAAATTCATTCTAGACAACGTCTCCGGCGGCGTCGAACCTTTTTGTCGCACCTACCGGGAACTCCGGCAGTTTCACGAATCCACGTGCGTCACTTCGACGCGGAGCGCCCCGGGACCTGCTCCGGCGCGCCGAATTCCTGCAGCGCGGCGGGCGGGCGAAAGCCGCCGTCGGGCAGCTGGTGGTTCTCCATGATCGCGAGCAGCGTGCGGCCCACCGCCACGGCCGTTCCGTTGAGAGTGTGCACTGGTTGCGGCGCCCCGCCCTCCGCCGGCCGGAAGCGGGCGCCCAGACGGCGGGCCTGATAGTCCGTGGTGTTCGAGGTCGACGTCAGCTCCCGGTAGCGCTGCTGACCCGGCAGCCACGCTTCGCAGTCGTACTTCTTCGCGGCTGACGCGCCGAGGTCTCCGGCGGCGACGTTCACGACGCGGTACGGGATCTCGAGCTCCTGCAGGATCTCCTCCTCGATGGCCAGCAGCCGCTCGTGCTCGTCCCCGGAGGCCGCGGGCTCGACGAACGAGAACATCTCCACCTTGTCGAACTGGTGCACGCGGAAGATCCCGCGCGTGTCCCGCCCGGCCGCGCCGGCCTCGCGCCGGAAGCAGGTCGAGAAGCCTGCGTAGCGCAACGGCAGGTCGCTCACGGGCAGGATCTGGTCGGCGTGGAGGGCGGCGAGACTGACCTCGGAGGTGCCCACGAGGTACAGATCGTCCCCCGCCACCTCGTAGATCTGCGCGCGGTCAGTGGGCAGGAAGCCGGTCCAGAACATCGGCTCTTCCCGCACCAGGACCGGTGGAATCACCGGCCGGAAGCCGTGTGCAGCCACCTTTCGCAACGCGTACTGGACCAGCGCCAGCTCGAGGAAGACCAGCTCGCCCTTCAGATAGGCGAAGCGCGAGCCAGACGCGCGCGCCGCGCTCTCCATGTCGATCAGGTCGAGCGCGGTGCCGATCTCGAGATGGTCGCGCGGGTCGAAGCCGAACTGCGGTGGCTCGCCGACGGTGCGCACCAGCTCGGCGTCCTCCTCATCGGCGCCGTCGGGAGCCGTCGGGTCGGGCAGGTTCGGGAGCGCGGACAGCAGAGCGTCGATCTCCCGCTCGACGCCGGACAACTCCTGCTCCAGCGCCTTGATCTGCTCCGTCAGCGCATTCGACTGCGCGATCGCGTCCCCGGCGTCCTGTTCCGCGCGCTTGGCCTGTGCGATGTGTCCGGAGATCGTCTTCTTCGCGGCGCGCCGCTCCTCCACCTGCGGCAGCAGCGTGCGCCGGCGGGCGTCCCGGTCCAGCAGCTCGTCGACCTTGCCGGCCGCGGCTGCGCCGCGGCGCGCCAGCGCGGACTTGACGCCGTCCGGATCGCTGCGGATCAGCTTGAGGTCTAGCGTGGCGCCGGCCCGCTTCTACTTGTCGGCGCCGCCGGGCGAGGCGGACGCCTCGTTCTGACCGCCGCCCGGCGTGAGACCGGGCGGTCCCTTCGCGGACCGGCCTGCATACTCGGCGACGAACTCGGCGACGGCCCGGGCGTCCTCGCCGACGACGATGTTCTGCGGCATGATCGCGCCGGAGAACCCGCCGTTGCGGATCGCGTAGAGGACCTGGTCCTGTGTCTCGCGGCGCTGGTCGAGGTTCGGGCCTGCGACCCGCTCGTCCGGGTTGCTGCCCTCGGTGCCCGCCGCCGCGAGCGTGTGGCACCCCGCACAGCGCTCGGCAAACAGCGTGGCACCGCGGCTGTCGACCTCCTGGCCCTGGCCGCAGCCGGTGGTTGCGAGCGCAACTGACGTGAAGGCGACGGCGATCGCCGAGCGGGTGCGGTTCACGCGCGGCATATTAGTTATTGGCGGGACGACCGTTGGGTCGATCCCGCCCGCCGGAAGGGATGGCGGGCCGCAACGCGAACTAGTGGGACGTCCGGCGCCGGCCGGGCAGACCGGGCTCTTTGAGCTGATCTGCCTCGGGTGCGGCCTCCACTATTCGAGAGGCGCGCTCGCACATGACGGCGGCGAATGGGTCGGCGCCGGGCGGCTTCTACGCAGCAGTGGCCGCAACACCTGTGCCGTGGAGCGGAGATCGCTGCCCCGGTGACAAGATCCCCGCCATGACGGGCCCCGTCGACCAGGACGAGTTCCGCGCCGCCTGTGGGCGGTTCGCGACCGGAGTCTGCGTCGTCACGTCCCTGGGACCCGCGGGCCCGAGCGGGATGACCGCGAACGCGGTCACGTCGCTCTCGCTGGAGCCTCCCCTGATGATCGTGTGCTTCGCGCTCACGTCGCGCACCCTCGGGGCGGTCGAGCACTCACGCCGCTTCGGCGTGCAGTTCCTCGCGCACGACCAGGCAGACGTCGCCGCGCGCTTCGCGTCCAAGCTGTCGGAGGAAGAGAAGTTCGCGGAGCTCGCATGGACCGAGCGCGCGGGCATCCCCTCCATCGACGGGTGCCTGGCGTGGCTCGGTTGCGAGCTGCGTGACCTGCGGCCGGGCGGAGACCACCTGATCGGCGTCGGCGAGGTCGTGGACCTCGCGCCCGGACGCGAGTCCGAGGGGAGCGGCGCCTCCGGTGGCGACCCGCTCGTGTTCTTCCGCGGCGACTACTGGTCCCTCACCGCGCGCACGGACGCGCCCGCCGACGTCGACCGCGCACTCGAGGGCCCCGGCTGAGCCCCTCAAAACGCGCCGGAGACCTGTGCGGCGCGCAACGCGAATGCCGCCACCAGCAGCGCCGCGATGCTCATGATCATCATCTCGCGGCGCACGATGCGCATCGCGATCGTGCGCTGCTCGGGGGCCGGCAGGCCCTCGAAGTCGACGCCCGCGGGCACCTCCCGCTGCGCCGCTCCGACGCGCATCCCCTCCGCGAACAGGTTCACGAGCAGCGGCGCGATCCCGTACATGTAGTGGATGTCCTCCGTGGGCTCACGGCCGGCGATCAGCAGCAGCGCGCCCAGCAGCACCTGGAGGACCACCGCTGCCTGGGCCCCGCGCAGCACGTACCAGAACGAGACCGGGGTGCGGTTCCCGAGGGCCGCCCCCACTCCCCACAGCCCGACGACCGTGTTGAGCACCAGGACCGCGACCCCGACAACGAGATGCAGCTCGGTCAAATGCGACCGCCGGGAGGGCGTGAGTTTGAGACGGAAAGCACTATGTAACACATTGTTACAAAGGTGGTATAACTCGATTCCAGTGCGGAATATCGCTCCCCCAGACCCGCACCAGGAGAGGTAAACGAGTTGGTCGAGAGCTACCTGCCGGTGCTGGTCTTTCTCGCGCTCGGCACGATCGTGGGTGTGGCGTTCACGTCGCTCAACCGCGTCCTCGGCCCCCACAATCCCACGCCGGTCAAGTCCGCCCCCTACGAGTGCGGGCTGCCGTCCGACGTGCAGCGCGGGTTCCGCTTCGGCATCAGCTTCTACCTGATCGCGATGCTCTTCATCCTGTTCGACGTCGAGGTCATCTTCCTCTACCCGGTGGCCGTCCACCTGAAGGCGGCCGGGACGTTCGTCCTGATCGAGACCCTGATCTTCGTCGCGCTGCTGGCCGTCGCCTTCGCCTATGTCTGGCGCAGAGGAGCCCTGGAGTGGAAATAAAAAGGGAGAAAGTGCTCCCCTCGCAGGCTCGGGTCGCCTCTGCCGAGGGACGGGCGCCCGCGGACCTCGCCGCGCGGCGACACCGCGCGAGCGAGATGCTGCGCGGCGTCGACGTCTCCGGCGCCGACCTCGACGCCTACGTCGAGGAGCGGGTGCTGACCACGACCCTCGAGCGGGCGCTCAACTGGGCGCGGTCCAACGCGCTGTTCCCCGCCACCTTCGGCCTCGCCTGCTGTGCGATCGAGATGATGTCGATCGTCACCGCCCGCTACGACAGCGCGCGGTTCGGCGCCGAGGTGTTCCGCGCCTCCCCGCGCCAGGCCGACATGTTGATCCTCTCCGGCCGCGTCTCGATCAAGATGGCGCCGGTGGTGCGCCGCATCTACGACCAGATGCTGGAACCGAAGTGGGTGATCGCGATGGGCGCGTGCTCCTCCAGCGCCGGGGTGTTCAACAACTACGCGCTCGTGCAGGGAGCGGACAAGTTCATGCCGGTCGACGTCCACGTCCCCGGGTGCCCGCCCCGCCCCGAGGCGCTCCTGCACGGGATCATCAAGCTCCAGGCAAAGATCAAGGGAGACCCGACGCTCGGCTGGCGTGAGCGCTACGGCGCGCACGGCACCGAGGAGCTCGGGGACAGGCCGGAACCGAACGCATCCTGATCCGCTGATTGGTTTCGAGCCCCTTGCCTGACGCCACCGGACTGGAGCTGATCGCACACGACCTGCGGGAGCAGGTCCCGGGATCGGTCACCGACACCGAGCACCGGCGCAACTCGGCGACGCTCGTGATCGACCCCGAGGCCGTCCTGGCGGTGCTGACCTGGCTGCGCAGGACGCCGAACCAGGACTACCACTTCCTCGCCAGCGTGCACGCCTGCGACTACCTGCCCCACACACCGCGCTTCGGCATCCACTACGAGCTGCTCAACATGGAGCGGGTGGAGCGCCTGCACGTGCGGGCCCTGCTGGAGGATCCCGGCGCGCCCGAGCTGCCCGAGATGGACTCCGTGGTCGCGCTGTTCCCGACGGCCAACTTCCAGGAGCGCGAGATCTACGACATGTTCGGTGTGGTGTTCCGCGGCCACCCGGACCTGCGCCGCATCCTGATGCCCGACGACTACGAGGGCTTCCCGCAGCGCCGCGACTTCCCGATGGGCGGCGAGCCGGTCCTGTTCACGCACAACGAGCACCAGACGCCGCGGTGGTACGAGTGAGCGAGCCGGCCGGGAGCGTGCGGCAGCTGGCCACAGGCGTCACGGCCGAACCCGCGAGCGGCGCGACGGCCGAGGAGCTGATGACGATCAACTTCGGCCCGCATCACCCGGCTACGCACGGAGTCCTGCGGTTGCTCGTCACCCTGCGCGCGGAGGAGGTGCTCGAGGCGCAGCCCTACATCGGGTACGTGCACACCGGCATCGAGAAGTCGTGCGAGGACAAGTCCTATTGGAAGGTGATCCCGCTGGTCGAGCGCATGGACTACCTCGCCTACTACTTCAACGCGATGGCGTTCTGCATGTCCGTCGAGCGACTGCTCGACGAGGAGGTCCCCGAGCGTGCCCAGTACCTGCGCGTGATCCATTGCGAGCTGAACCGGATCCACTCGCACCTGGTGTGGCTCGGCACGACCGCGCTCGACCTCGGTGCGATCTCGATCTTCTGGTACTGCTTCCGGGAACGGGACAAGGTGCTCGACCTGTTCGAGTATTCGTCGGGCCAGCGGATGCACACCCGCTACATCCAGGTCGGGGGGGTGGCCGACGACATACCCGCGGGCTGGGCCGAGAAGGCGCTGCGGTTCATTGCGGACATGGAGCAGCGCGTCGGCCAGTACGAGGCGATCCTCGACCGCAACGAGATCTTCCTGCAGCGCACCAAGGATGTCGGCATCGTCCCCCAGGAGCGCCTGCTCGACCTGGGCGTCACGGGCCCGCTGCTGCGCGCCGCGGGCAACCCGTGGGACCTGCGCAAGGCGGCCCCTTACTCCTCGTACGAGAGGTTCGACTTCAAGGTCCCGGTCGGAACGGTGGGCGACTGCTACGACCGCTACCGCGTCCGCGTCGCGGAGATCCGCGAGTCCTGCGCGATCGTGCGGCAGGCGATCGAGGGCCTGCCGGAGGGCCCGCACATCACGACCAACAGGAAGGTCGCGCTGCCGCCTCGACACGAGCTCGCGACGTCGATGGAGGCGCTCATCCATCACTTCAAGCTCGTCACCGAGGGCTTCCGCGTGCCGCCCGGCGAGGCCTACGTGCCGATCGAGAGCCCGCGCGGCGAACTGGCCTGCTTCGTGCTCGCCGACGGCTCCGCGAAGCCCGCCCGGGTGCACATGCGCGACCCCTCGTTCGTGAACCTGCAGGCGCTGCGCGAGATGGTCGTGGGCGGCTACATCGCCGACATGATCACGAACCTGGCGATGCTGGATCCCATCTTGGGGGGGATCGATCGATGAGCAAGTTCGACCACCTGCGGGGACTGCCGGGGTCGCGCAGCAGACTGGCCGCACAGGTCTGGGAGGGCGCGCGCGTGGAGGCCGATCCGGCGGAGGTCCCCGAGCCCAGCGACGTCGCGGTCCCAGCGCAGTTGCGCGCGGAGATCGAGCACCACATGTCGCTTTATCCGGACCACCGTTCAGCGGTCGGGCCGGCGCTGTCCGCCGCACAGCGCGCGCACGGCTGGCTGTCACCCGACGCGATCCTCCAGGTGGCCGCGGTGATGCAGTTCAGCCCGGCATATCTGGAGTCGGTCGCGAGCTTCTACGACATGCTCGAGCTGGAGCCCGTCGGCACCCACTCCGTCTACGTGTGCACGAACCTCTCTTGCCAGATGCGCGGCGCGCAGGACGTGCTGGGCGCGCTGTCGGCGGCGACCGGCGCGCCCGTCGGCGGCTCCAGCTCCGACGGCGTGTTCCACCTGCGCGCGTTCGAATGCCTCGGCGCCTGTGACATCGCCCCGATGGCGTCGGTCGAGGGCCACTACCGAGGACCGCTGACCGTCGCGGATGCAGCGGTGATCGCAGACCATCTGCGAGCCGGCGGCGCCCCGGCCGAGCTGCTGCCCGAGAAGATGCCGACCAGCGGCAAGCCCGCGGTCGGGTTCGAGGAAGGACGGGCGCAGTGAGCTCCCGGGCGCACTCCGCGATCCTGCTGCGGCACGTCGAGGTTCCGGACCTCAACCGGATCGAGACCTACGAGCGCGTTGGGGGATACGCCGCGCTGCGCAAGGCGCTCACCGAGATGAGCCCCGACCAGGTGCTGAAGGAGCTCGAGGCCAGCGGGCTGCGCGGGCGCGGGGGCGCGGGGTTCTCGATGGGCAAGAAAGCCGGCTTCCTGCCCCACGGCGAGATCCAGAAGTACCTGTGCTGCAACGCGGACGAGTCCGAGCCGGGGACCTTCAAGGATCGCGAGCTGATCCACGGCAACCCGCACCAGCTGATCGAGGGAATCCTGATCGCCGCCTACGCGGCCGGCGTCACCCACTCGTTCGTCTACATCCGCGGAGAGTACGAGGAGGAAGCCGACATTCTCGACGCCGCGGTCACGGAGGCGTACTCGCGCGGGTACGTCGGTGACAACGTCCTCGGATCGGGCTTCCGCTGCCCGCTGGTCGTGCACCGCGGCGCGGGCGCATACATCTGCGGCGAGGAGACGGCGCTGCTCGACTCCCTCGAGGGCAAGCGCGGCAACCCGCGGCTGAAGCCGCCGTTTCCCGCAAACCAGGGCCTCTATCAAGGGCCGACGTTGATCAACAACGTGGAGACGCTGTGCAACGTGCCGCACATCATCGGCAACGGCGCCGAGTGGTTCCGCAAGTTCGGGACCGAGCGCTCCCCGGGAACGAAGGTGGTGTCGGTGTCCGGGTGCGTGCAGCGCCCAGGGAACTACGAGATCGAGCTCGGGATCCCGGCGCGCGACATCGTCTACGGGCTCGCCGGCGGGCCGCCGGAGGGGCGCCGCGTGAAGGCGTGGTTCCCGGGCGGCTCGTCCGCTCCGGTGCTGACAGAGGAGCACCTCGACCTGCCGTACGACTTCGAGCACATGGCGGAGGCGGGCTCGATGCTCGGCTCGGGGGCGATCATCGTGGTCGACGACTCCGTGCCGATCGTGTCGGTCGCGCTGCGGCTGGCCGAGTTCTACCGGCACGAGTCGTGCGGCAAGTGTGTTCCGTGCCGCGAGGGCACGAACTGGACCGTGAAGATGCTGGAGCGCGTGGATCGCGGCGAGGCCACGCCGATGGACCTCGACGTGATGACGGACGTGCAGGGCAACATCATCGGGAACTGCCTGTGCCTGCTGGGGGACTCGATGGCGATGCCGGTGGGATCGATGATCGCCAAGTTCCGCGGGGAATTCGAACAACACATAGAGGCCGCACGTCTGCGAGCGGACGGGCGGGTCGACGGCGGGACGGGCGGTCCGATCTCCATCTCCGACGACGCAGGGTTGTCCGTTCCCGCCACCGACGAGGCCGCCTGATGTCCCAGGGAGATTGGATCACCTTCACGATCGACGGCCGCGATGTGCGCGCGCCCGAGGGCGAGTGGCTGCTCGACGCGGCCAAGCGCGGTGACGTCGACGTGCCCTACTTCTGCTACGAGCCCAAGCTGGGCCCGCCCGTCGGCGCATGCCGCATGTGCATGGTCGAGGTCGAGGGGATGCCGAAGCTCCAGACCTCCTGCTCCACGCCCGTCAAGGACGGCATGGTGGTCTACACGCAGACCGATCGCGTCAAGGACGCCCAGAACGCGGTCGTCGAGTTCCTGCTCGTCAACCATCCGCTCGACTGCCCCGTGTGCGACAAGGGCGGCGAGTGCCCGCTCCAGGACATCGCGTTCGGGTGGGGCCCCGGGCGCAGCCGCTTCGTCGAGGACAAGCGCAACTTCCCGAAGCCGATCGCGCTCTCACCGCTGATCGCGATCGACCGGGAGCGCTGCATCCTGTGCTATCGCTGCGTGCGCTTCTCGCAGGAGGTGGCGGAGGACGACCAGCTGATGTTCCTCGAGCGCGCCGACCACACCTTCGTCGGGACCTTCGACGGACGTCCCTACCAGGCCCCGTTCTCGGGCAATGTGATCGACCTCTGTCCCGTGGGCGCGCTGACCAACACCTCGTACCGGTTCCGCGCGCGCCCCTGGGACATCGAAGGGGCCGGGACGCTCTGCACGCTATGCCCGAGCCAGTGCAACGTCGAGCTGACGATCCGCGACGAGCGCGTGGAGCGCGTCGAGCCGCGCGACAACCACGCGGTCGATGACGGGTGGCTGTGCGACAAGGGCCGCTGGGGCTACCAGTCGACCCGCCCCGACGGCCGCGTGCTCGAGCCGCTGGTCCGCGACGGCGGCCATCTGCGCCCGGCCACCTGGGAGCAAGCGCTGACGGCCGCTGCCGCCGGCTTGGCCCGCGCCGGCGCGGGCGCCGCGGCCGTGGTCGGCGGGCAGACCACCAACGAAGAGGGGTGGCTGCTGCAGCACATCCTGCGCCAGGGCCTGGGCTCGCCCCACGTCGACGCCCGGGCCGGCGGCCCGCTCGGCCCGTCGGTGGCGCGCAGGCTGGCCCACCCCGACCTGGCGGCTGCCCTGTCCGACGTGGACCACGCCGCCGCGGTGCTCCTGCTGGAGACCAACCCGGTGGACGAGGCGCCGATCTTCGATCTGCGCCTGCGCAAGGCGGTGCGCCGCTTCGGCGCCAAGCTCGTGGTCGCCTCGAGCGTGCCGACGGCGCTCGACGGGGGCGCGGCCGAGGTGCTGCGCCTCGCTCCGGGCGGCGCGGAGTCGCTGCTGCGCGCGCTGCAGAAGGCGCTGCTCGAGGCGGAGCGCCCGGCCAACGGAGTTGTGACCGACCCCACGGCAGGCGGCGAGACACCCAGCGGCCACACCGGCCTGGCGGGACTGCTCGCGGAGCACTCCGTGGAGCGCCTGGCGGAGACGGCCGAGGTGGACCTCGCCGACCTGCGCGACGCGGCCGCGCTGCTGACGCAGGCCGACAACGTGATCGTGATCTGGGGCGAGCGCCTCGGGTGGGGCGAGCGCGGCCCCGGCGCACTCGAGGCGCTGGCGGACCTCGCCCTGGTGCTCGGGCTCGACGCGGCGGCCGGCTCGGGGCTGATCGAGGTCCCCGCGACCGTCAACGGCCGCGGGCTGCGGGAGGTCGGATGCGTGGCGGGGATCGGCCCGGGCATGTCCGACACACCGGCCGGCTTGACGGCGGCCCGCGCTCGCGACGCGGTGCTGGCGGGCGGCCCGGTGAGCGCGTTCTACCTGTTGCACAACGACCCGCTGCGCGAGCTCCCGGGCCACGAGCTGTGGGACGACGCGCTGCGCCAGGCCGGTTTCGTCGTGATGCACGAGCAGTTCCTGGGGGAGGCCGCGGCCCGGCACGCCGACGTCGTCTTCCCGGCCGAGTCGTACGCCGAGAAGGAGGGCACGGTCACGCATCCGGACGGCCGCCTCCAGCGGCTGCGCCCCGCGATCGGCCACCCCGGTGAGGTCCGCGCCGAATGGCAGGTCCTGGCCGAGATCGCCCAGCGGCTCGGCCTCGACATGCGACGGTCGCAGACGGCCGGCGCGGTGCTCACCCAGCTCGCCGAGGAGGTGCCGATGTACGCCGGCGTCACGCTCGACGAGATCGGCGGGCGCGGAGTCCGCTGGCAGGAGCGCCCACACGGAGCCAACGCGGCGCGCGTCGCGTTCGGCACGCTGCGCTTCGGTCCGGCCGCTGAGCCACCAACTCCACTGCGGCCGGGAGACGGCGCGCTGCGGCTCTCCACGCGACCCGGGCTCTGGGCGTCGTGGGTGACGGAGCGCTCGCCGTCGATGCACTACCTCGTCGCGGGTCAGCAGGTCGAGCTCAGCCCGCTCGATGCCGAGCGCCTCGCAGTCGAGTCGGGCGACGAGGTGCAGGTGCGCAGCAACGGGCACGCCGTCAGCGCCGTCGTCCAGATCCGCGCCCGCGCCAAGCGCGGCACGGCGACCCTGATCGAGGGAACGAGGGAGGGCAGCGCCTACCGGCTGGTGGACGGCGCCCCCGTGCTCGTCGAGATCAGCCGGCCGGACGCCGAGGGCGAACGGCGCACCTGATGTATCTGGCCGACACCACGTTCGTCGAGACGACCGGAGTGTGGGTGATCAAGTCCGTCGTCATCTTCGCGTTCGTGATGGGCGTGGTGCCGATGGTCCTGCTGCTCGAGCGCAAGCTGCTGGGCCGTTTCCAGAACCGCTACGGGCCCAACCGCGTTGGCCCTTACGGGCTGTTGCAGCCACTTGCAGACGTGATCAAGCTGGCCTCGAAGGAGCCGTTCTATCCGGCCACCGGGGTCCCGCGGCTGATGGCGATCGCGCCCGCGATCATGATCGTCACCGCACTCGCCTCGATCGCCATCATTCCCTTCGGCGACGTCGAGCAGGGCTTCGGCTCCAAGTTCGGCCTGTACGGGATCGACGTCAACATCGGCATCCTGTACGCGTTCGCGTTCGGCTCCCTGGCCTTCTACGGCCTGCTGCTGGGCGGCTGGGCTTCGGGCTCCAAATACTCGTTCCTCGGGGCGATGCGGTCGGCCGCGCAGCTGATCAGCTACGAGGTGTCGCTCGGACTCTCGCTGATCGGAGTCGTGATGATGGCCGGTTCGCTGTCCCTGGTCGACATCGTCAAGGCGCAGGACGCGGTCTGGTACGTGATCCCGCAGTTCGTCGGGTTCCTGATCTTCACGGTCGCCGGATTTGCCGAGACGAACCGCCCGCCCTTCGACCTGCCCGAGGCAGACGCCGAGCTGGTCGCCGGGTACAACACCGAGTTCGGTGGCATGCGGTTCGGCTCGTTCTTCATGGCCGAGTACATCAACATGCTGGTGATCGCGGGCCTCGGCGCCGCGATGTTCTTCGGCGGCTGGATGGGCCCGGGGCCGAGCGGCCTCGACCCACTGTGGATGGTGCTGAAGATGCTCGCGATCGTGATCTTCTTCATCTGGGTGCGGGCCACGATGCCGCGCCTGCGCTACGACCAGCTGATGAGCTTCGGCTGGAAGATCCTGCTGCCCCTCGCGACGCTCAACTTGCTCGTGACCGCAGTCCTCGTATCTACGACTTGAGGTGAGATGACATACAGGGTTGAGCCAGATGCGATCGCCGTGCAGCGCGGCCCGGACCCGGGCGGGCTGGGCGCCGTATCGCGTGCGTTCGGGGAGACGCTGCGGGGGCTGAAGACGACGTTCGGGCGGCTCGTCGAGGGCCCGGTCACGATCGAGTACCCGGAACAGAAGACCCCGTCTATCCCCGCTTCCGCGGGCGGCACAAGCTGCACCGCTTCGAGGACACGGACCTCGAGAAGTGCGTTGGCTGCTCGCTGTGCGCGGCGGCCTGTCCCGCCGACTGCATCCGCGTGGTCGCGGCCGAGAACACACCGGAGCACCGCGTGTCGGCGGGTGAGCGCTACGCCGAGGTGTACGAGATCAACATGACCCGCTGCATCTTCTGCGGCTACTGCGAGGTCGCATGCCCGTTCGACGCAATCACGATGGGCCACGACTACGAGCTGTCCGACTACGACCGGTCGGACCTGATCTTCACGAAGGAGATGTTGCTGGCCGAGCCGGTGGAACGCACCCCGCTGAGGCGTGAGGGGGAGTAGGACCGGCTGATGGAGTCAGTCGTCTTTTTCGTGGCTGCGGTGCTTGCCGTTGCCGGCGCGGCGGGCGTCGTGCTCCAGCGCAACCCGTTCTACAGCGTGCTCGCGCTGGTCGTGCACCTGCTCGCGCTGGCCGTGCTGTTCCTGCTGCTGCGCGCGGAGTTCCTGGCCGCCGCGCAGGTGATCGTGTACGCGGGCGCGGTGATGGTGCTGTACGTGTTCGTGGTCGCATACGTGGGCGGTTTGGAGGACGCGCTGATCGAGCCGCACCCGACCTTGCGCGTGCTCGCGCCGCTGTTCGCCCTCGCGTTGCTGGCCGAGCTGTGCGTGGCGATCATCGGCTCCGGCCTGAAGGCGCTGGACACCGCGGGCGCCGACCTGGCTGCGGGCTTCGGCTCCCCCGCCGCGATCGGCGAGATGCTCCTGACGAAGTTCCTGGTGGCGTTCGAGGTGGTGTCGCTGCTGCTGCTGATCGCTGCCGTCGGCGCAGTCGTGCTGGCCAGACGCGAGGAAGAAGAGGCCGTCGATCTGCAAGCAGATCGACGGGTCGGGCGAGGGACGGGGTAACCGTGGACATCGTCTGGTACCTCGTCCTCTCGGCGTTCATCTTCTGCATCGGCGCGGCTGGGGTGCTCACGCGGCGCAGCCCGCTGGTTGTCCTGATCTGCCTGGAGCTGATGCTGAACGCGGGCAACCTCGCCCTGGTTTCGTTCGCGCGGATGACCGGTACGCATGACGGTCAGGTCTTCGCGTTGATCGTGATGATCGTCGCCGCCTGCGAGGTCGTGATCGGGCTCGGCCTGATCGTCGCGATGCACCGCAGCCGGCTGCCGATGGACGTCGACGAGATGTCGGAGCTGCGCGGATGAGCGTCGCGACCTACGGCTGGCTCGTGATCGCCTGCCCGCTGGCGGGCTCGATCGTGATCGCACTGGGCTGGCGCGTGTGGAGCGGCCGCACGGCCGGCTGGATCGGGTCGGCGGCGATCTTCCTCGCCTTCCTGAACGCGCTCGGCGCGCTGGTGCAGCTGCAGGACAAGCCCGCGGTCGAGCGGCACGTCACGTCGTCGCTGTGGGACTACGTGAGCACCTCCGGCGTCGACGCGCGGCTCGAGATCCTGGTCGATCCGCTGGCCGTGTTCATGGCGTTGATCGTGTCCGGGGTGAGCTTCCTGATCCATGTCTACTCGGTCGCGTACATGTCGGGTGACCGCGGCTATGCGCGCTACTTCAGCTATCTGAACTTCTTCGTCTTCTCGATGCTGCTGCTGGTGCTGGCGGGCAACTTCCTCCTGCTGATCGTCGGCTGGGCGTTCGTCGGCTTCGCCTCCTACGCGCTGATCAGCTACTGGTATCGCCGCCAGACGGCGACCGCGGCCGGCATGAAAGCGTTCGTGATCAACGTGATCGGCGACGTCGGGTTGGTGCTCGCCGCAATCATCCTGCTGCGCGACACCGGACACCTGGACTTCGCGCGGGTGTTCGAGTCCGCGCCCGGGACCTATTCGCAGAACGAGTGGACGATCGTGGCGGCCTGCCTGCTGATCATGGTGGGCGCGTTCGCGAAGTCGGCGCAGATCCCGCTCCACACCTGGCTCGCCGACGCAATGGAGGGGCCCACGCCGGTCTCCGCCCTGATCCACGCTGCCACGATGGTGACCGCGGGCGTGTACCTGATCGCGCGCATGCACCCGCTGTTCGAGCTGGCTCCGACCGCGGCCGACATCTCGGCTGCGATCGGCGCGCTGACGCTGGTGTTCGCCGCGTCGGTCGCGCTGGTCGCCACCGATCTCAAGCGGATCATCGCCTACTCCACGATCAGCCAGATCGGCTACATGATCATGGGCGTTTCGATTGCGGCGTACGGCGCCGGGATGTTCCACCTGATGACGCACGCCTTCTTCAAGGCGCTGATGTTCATGGCCGCCGGCTCCGTGATCGCGGCGATGGCGGGCAACCAGAACATCGACCGGATGTCGGGGCTGCGGCGGGCGATGCCGTTCACATACGTCGCGTTCGTCATCGCGGCCCTGGCGCTCGCGGCGTTCCCCGGGTTCTCGGGCTACTTCTCCAAGGACGAGATCCTCGCGTTCGCCGCCGAGCGCGGCGGTGGGTACTGGATCCTCTACGTGGCCGGCACCGTGGCGGCGGTGATGACCGCGTTCTACGCGTTTCGGATCGTGTTCCGTGTCTTCGGCGGCGAGCCGAACGAGGAGGCGCGCGAGCTCGAGCGCGGGCATCTGCACCACGCCGATCCGGCCAACCCGGTGACGGGCGAGCCCGAGGACACCGACGTCGGCTACCCGGGGCCCGAGCACCACATCGCAGAGCGTCAGCCTCCGATGCGCGCGGCGATGGCGATTCTCGCGATCCTGGCGGTGGCCGCGGGCATCCTGCAGATCCCGGGCGTCACGCACGTCATCGAGAACTTCCTCGAGCCCACGTTCGAGGAATCGCGCTTGGCCCACACCGACGTCTCGGGCGGGATCGAGGCGCTGGCGCTGGTCGTGGGCGCGCTCGGGGCGTTCGCCGGCATCGCGCTCGCGTGGCTGCTGTACGTGCGACAGCCCGGCACGACCCTGCGGCTGGCTGAGCGCTACCGGTGGCTGCACGACTTCCTCGCGCACAAGTGGTACTTCGACGAGCTGTATGACCGCGCGATCGTGCGGCCGGCGCGCGGCGCCGGCGCCTGGTCGGCGAGCGTGTTCGAGCGCTTCGTGGTGGGCGGCTTCGTGGTGGGCGCGACGCTCGCGGTGCGGGCCGGCAGCCAGGCCGTACGGGTCGCGCAATCCGGGGTCCTGCGCTACTACGCGCTGCTGCTGATGACCGGCGTGACCGCGCTGGCGCTGTACTTCCTGGTGGTGAGCCGCTGATGCTGAGCGTGCTCGTGTTCGGGCCGCTGGCCGGCGGGGTGCTGGCCGCGCTGCTGCCGCCCGGCCGCGGCGGTCGCGCCGCGGGAATGGTGACGCTGGTGTTCGCGCTCGCGACGCTCGGCCTGAGCGTCGGGCTGCTGGCTGGGTTCGAGTCGGGTGGCGGCCTGCAGCACGTGACCAACGTGAACTGGATCCCCGAGCTCGGCATCCACTACAAGCTCGGGCTCGACGGGCTCAACCTGTTCCTGATCCTGATGACGGCGCTGCTGTGGGCCGCGGCCGTCGCCTGGTCCCTGCTGCGCGAGTGGGAGCGGCCGCGCCTCTACTTCCTGATGCTGGCGCTGGGCGAGACCGCCGTGCTGGGGGCGTTCTGCGCCCAGGACCTGGCGCTGTTCGTCCTGTTCTTCGACCTGATGCTGGTGCCGTTCTATTTCCTGATCGGCGTCTGGGGCGGCCCTGACCGCATCCGCGCCACGACCACCTTCGTGATCTACACGCTGGTCGGCAGCCTGCTGATGCTGGCCGCCGCGGCGGCCACGGGCATCCTCGCCACGCCGGACGGCGCGAGCACATCGTTCGAGCTGTCGACGCTGCTGCAACGGCCGCTGTCGGAAAGCACCCAGGAGTGGATCTTCCTGCTGTTCGCGTTCGCCTTCCTCGTGAAGATGCCGGCCTTCCCGCTGCACGGATGGATGCCCGCGGCCTACACGAACGCTCCCACGCCGGTGGTCGCGGTGCTGTCGGGCGTGCTCTCCAAGGTCGGTGCGTACGGGTTCCTGCGCATCGCGCTGCCGCTGTTCCCCGACGCCGCGGCGCAGTACCAGGAGCTGCTGCTCGTGGTCGCGGTGGCAAGCATCCTGTACGGGTCGGTGATGGCGTTCACCCAGACGTCGGCGACGCTCGTCGTGGGATATTCGTCAATCGCCCAACTGGGCTTCATCACGCTCGGGATCTTTTCGCTGACCGACGAGGGCGCCCAGGGGGCGCTGCTGCAGATGGTCAACCACGGCCTCGTCGTGGTGCCGCTGTTCTTCATCATCGCGCTGCTCGCCCAGCGCGCCGGCGGCACGGACGACCTGAGCCGGATGGGCGGCCTGGCGCTGCGCGCGCCGGTGCTGGCCGCCGTCTTCCTGGTCGTCGCGCTGGCGACGCTCGCGATCCCCGGCTCCTCCAACTTCGCCGCCGAGTTCCTGATCCTGACCGGCATCTTCAAGGCGAAGATCGCGTTCGCGGTCGTCGCGAGTGCGGGCGTTGTGCTTGCGGCCGTGTACATGATCCGCCTATACCAGCGCTCGATGCACAATCCGCTCGCGCCCGGGGCGGAGTCGCGTGAGATGGGCCTGCGCGACGGTGCGGTGATCCTGCCGGTCGTGGCGGTGATCCTGTTCCTCGCGCTCGTTCCGCAGTTCGTTCTTGATCGCTCCGAACAGACAGTGCAGACGAGCGTCCAGCGTCAGGAAGCTCTCGTCATTCGATGAACGAGCTGAACGCCCCCACGATCGACTACGCCGGCATCTCGCCGCTGATCGCCCTGACCGCGGGCACGTGCCTGACGCTGCTGATGGGTCTGTTCCCGCGCCGCGCCGGTCGCGTGCTGTCGGTGTCGACCGCGCTGCTCACCCTGGCGACGGCATTCGGGCTCTCCGTGTGGCAGTTCGGTGAGCCCAAGTCGCTGGTCGAGGGAGCCATGCGCTCCGATGACCTGGCACTGTCGCTGGACTTCATCTTCTACACCGCTGCGGCCGTCGCGCTCGTGCTCTCGCTGCGTGAGCGGCCGCACCTGCCCACGAGCCTCGCGGACTATTCGGCGCTGCTGCTCGCGAGCGTCACCGGCATGGTGGTCCTTGCGGGCTCCACCAACCTGATCACTCTGTTCCTGGGAATCGAGCTGCTCTCGATTCCCCTGTACGTGATGTGCGCGCTCGACCTGCACCGGCGCACGTCACTGGAGGCCGGGCTCAAGTACCTCGTGATCGGTTCGGTCGGATCGGCGACCCTGCTCTACGGGCTCGCATTCGTCTACGGGGCGAGCGGCTCCACCGATTTCGACCAGATCGCGGCCTCGATCTCCGAGTCGGGCATCACGAGCGACCCCCTGTTGCTGACCGGGATCGCCCTGGCGCTCGCCGGACTCGCGTTCAAGGCCTCGGTGGCGCCCTTCCACCAGTGGACGCCCGACGTCTACGAGGGTGCCCCTACGTCGGTGACGGCGTTCATGGCCGTGGCCACCAAGGCCGCCGCGTTCGCGATCCTGCTGCGCTTCTTCGACGTCGCGCTGCTCCCGGCCAAGGACGACTGGGACGTGGCGCTCGCGGCGCTCGCGGCCATCACGATCGTGGTCGGGAACGTCGGCGCGATCAGGCAGCACTCGTTGAAACGGATGCTGGCCTACTCCGGCGTCGCGCAGGCCGGGTACATGCTCGCCGGCGTCGTGGTCGCGGGCGAGCTGGGCGTGAAGGCCACGGTCTTCTACCTGTTCGTGTACCTGTTCATGAACATGGCCGCGTTCGCCGTCGTGATCGCACGTGAGCGCGAGACCACGCTGGGCGACCACATCGACGCGGTCACCGGCATCGGCGCCGTGCGCCCTGCGCTGGCATGGCCGCTGACGATCAGCATGCTGGGGCTCGCCGGACTACCGGGCACAGCCGGGTTCATGGGCAAGTTCTTCTTGATCGAGGCATCCGTGGACGGTGACTTCACCTGGCTCGGCATCGCGATCGCGGTGGGATCGATGCTCTCGCTGGCCTACTACCTGCCCGTGATCGCCGCGATCTGGATGACACCGGCGCGCGCGCCGATGCCGGCGCTGGCGGGCGGCTCCCCGGAGGCGTACGAAGTGCCGGTCCAGCCCACGGCCGCGGCCCCCGAGACGATCGCGCTCGCGTGCCTCGCGGCCGCCGCAACAGTCTTCTTCGGAATCATCCCGAGCCCGCTGCTCGACGTCGCGGCGGACGCGGGGCGGGCACTCGGGCTCGGCTGATTGCGTGGCGGCCGGTGGAGGCCACCAGGCGTATCCGTTCGCGGGCGGCCTGATCTACCTCGACGTCGAGCACTCCCCGATGATGCGTGCGCGCGCCGAGGGCCGTTACGAAACGGCCAAGACGGTGTCGATACAGACCCACCTGGAGCCCGGTATGACGTTCGTCGACGTCGGCGCGAACATGGGCGACTTCTCGCTGATCGCGGCGAAGACGATGGGCGACCGCGGCCGGGTGCTCGCATTCGAACCGTCTCCCGAGAACTGCACCTGGCTGCGCCGCAGCATCGAGCTGAACGGTTATCACTCGATCGAGGTGATGGAGATGGCGCTCAGCGACACCCGCGGAGAGGAAACCCTGTACCTCAGTGACCGGGTCGGGCGCCACTCGCTACTTCCGCGCGCGGACGACCAGAAGACGCTCACCGTGGCCGTCGACACGCTCGACGCCGTGATGGCGGCGACCGGCGATCCGCGCGCCGACATGGTGAAGATCGATGTCGAGGGCGCAGAGCTGAAGGTGCTGCGCGGCGCGCAGGCGACGCTGGGCGACGCGACGCGGATGATGCTGATGGTCGACATCCACGGCGGCCGCGTCGATCCGCTCGAGGTGTGCGCCCTGCTCGGCGAGTACGGGTTCGCCCTGCGCTCACCCGGGGATCCGGAAGCGGTGCTCGAACCGGCCCGGGGTACTCGCGAGGTCCTGGCGGTGAAGGGATACCAGGCCCAAGCGCACGTCCTCGGGTAGTGCCGGTTTCGAGTCCCGTCTAACCCGACTGCGCCGTGCTAGAGCCGGCAGCCTCGAGCCGCCCGTGGCGGCGCATCTCGCCCTGGAGGCGCTCGAGCCGCCCCTCCGTGGTGCGGTCGACGAACGCCATCGCGCCCGCAACCGCAGGATGCACGCCGGCGATCCGGTCGAGCATCTCGAGCGCGACCGCGCGATAGCTCGGATGGCCCTCGCGGCCGGAGCGCAACTCGATCAGGTGCATCGCCTCGCGCGCGTTCAGGTCCAGCACATACCGGATGCGGAACGCCAGCGACACTGCATACGGCGCCTCCTCGAGCAGGCCCTCGCCGCGCAGGCGGTCGTGCTCGGCGCGGCTGGCGTCGAGGCCGGCGCGATACGCGTCGCCGTATCCGGCCGCCTCGACCTCCTCGGGCACATCCGCTCCCAGCTCGGTGCCGAGCCGCTGCCATTGACACGTCAGCACGCGATGGCGCTGGAGGTCTCGAAAGGCACCGTAGTCCGACACGATCTCGAAGCGGTAGCGCAGCGCCTCCCAGCCGCGACCCGGCTTGTGGCGCCGGTTGCCACGCGGGCCCGCGAGCGCGGCGATCAGCTGCGACCGCTCGGATGGGCCGAGGGCGGCGGCGGCGGTGCGTAACTGGGCCTCGTCCACGTCGGCGACCTCGAACAGGCAGGCGGCGATCAGATCGGTTTCGCTGCCCTCGGTGTGCTGCAGCCGCACGGACGGGGGCTGCTCGCCCCGGCCCGCGTCATCCAGCCCGAACCGCGCCGCGGCGCGCGAGGTGCGCGCGCGCAGCTCGTGCAGGTAGTCGATCCAGGCACCCCCGCGGTCCGGCATGTCGACGCGCTTCACGAAGGCGGGAATCACCTTGCGCAGCTCGGGCAACGCGCGTGCGCCGAACTCGCGGGCCTCCGGCAGCGGCGAGGCCAGCAAGCGGAGCAGCAGCTGCTCGTAGGCCTGGCCGGACGCGTACACGCCAACGTGGCTGAGCGAGGCCGCCGGCAGCAGGCCCCGCATCGCGTCGAGCGCCTTGGCCTTGATCGAGCGCTCCCACACCGCCTGCGGCTCCTCGCCACGGGGATGCTGCTCTGCAGCCCACACCCGCAGGCGCTCGAGCCCGGCCGAGTAGAGATCGAAGATGCGATCCATCGCCTCGACATACGCGGGGCCGAGCCGCGCGTCCCAGTAATAGCGGTGGCGGCCGCTCGGCATCGGGCGGTCGTAGGCGATGTAGCGAGTGGACTGCTCCAGATAGGCGGCCAGCCGGCCGCGCTGGAGAATCTTGGTGAGTACGTTCGAGGACCACTCGCAGGCGAGGTGCGCCCCGCCGAGCTGGGCGACCGAGTCGTCGCCGTACTCGAGGAACACGCGCTCGTAGAGCCGATCCGCACGCTGCTCGGCTTTGGAAACAAAACCGCCCGCCGCCAAGGCGGCGGCCGGGTCCGTGGCGGGATCAAGTTCCGCCCCCTCACCCGCGAATTCGTCCAGGTACAACCGCCGCAGCGTGCCCGCATAGCGCGAGTAGCGCGCAAACAGCGCGCCCTTCGTCACCTCCGGCAGGTCCACGACGCAGAAGACCGGCGAGTCCAGGTTCGTGAAATGCGGCGCCAGGAGCCGCTGCTCGGCCGCGGTGAACTGTTCGGTCGGGTAGTCCACGAGGGGCGACGATGCTACCCCGCTGCGCGGTCACGGCGTTCACTACACTCGCCGCGACCCCGGCACAGGAGGAGCGACATGGCAGACCCACAGCCCGCCGAGCTCGAAGTGCTGCTCGGCGACGAGCAGGTCTTCGACCCGCCGCCGGAGTTCGCCGCGCAAGCGAACGCCTCCGATCCCGCGATCTACGAGCAGGCCGAGCGTGACCCGCAGGGCTGGTGGGAGAGCTGGGCGCGCAAGCTCGACTGGGCCGCTCCGTGGAGCGAGGTGCTCGACTGGAACCCGCCGTGGGCGAAGTGGTTCGTCGGCGGGAAGCTGAATGTCTCCCACAACTGCCTCGACCGTCACGTCGATGCCGGCCTCGGCGCGCGCGTGGCCTTCCACTGGGAAGGCGAGGATGGCGAGCGCCGCGACGTCACCTACGCGGACCTGCTCGACATGACCCAGCGGTTCGCCAACGTGCTGAAGGACCTCGGAGTCGGGCGCGACGACCGGGTCGCGATCTACATGCCGATGGTGCCCGAGGCGCCCGCCGCGATGCTGGCGTGCGCGCGGATCGGGGCTCCGCACTCGGTCGTGTTCGGCGGGTTTTCGCCGGAGGCGGTGAAGGAGCGCATCAACGACTGCGAGGCGAAAGTGCTGGTGACCGCCGACTTCTCGCTGCGGCGCGGCAAGCCGAACCCCATGAAGGAGGCGGTCGACCCGCTGCTGGGGCAGTGTCCGTCGATCGAGCATGTGGTGGTCGTGCGCCGCACGGGTGGCGACGTGCCCTGGACCGAGGGCCGCGACGTGTGGTGGCACGAGGCCGTCGCGGCCGCCGCCCCCGATTGCCCGGCCGAGCCGTTCGACGCGGAGCAGATGCTGTTCCTGCTCTACACCTCGGGCACGACGGCGAAGCCGAAGGGGATCGTGCACACCAGCGGGGGCTACCTGACCGGGGCGCTGGCCACCCACAACCTCGTGTTCGACATCAAGCCCGAGACGGATGTGTACTGGTGCTCGGCGGACATCGGCTGGGTCACCGGCCACACGTACATCGTGTACGGGCCACTCGCCAACGGGTGCACCTCGATCCTCTACGAGGGCGCGCCCGACTACCCCGACAAGGACCGCTGGTGGGAGATCGTCGAGCGTTACAGGGCCACCATCTTCTACACCGCGCCGACCGCGATTCGCGCGTGCATGAAGTGGGGCCGCGAGCACCCCGACGGCCATGACCTCTCATCGCTGCGGCTGCTGGGAAGCGTGGGCGAGCCGATCAACCCCGCGCGCCTGGCTGTGGTACCAGGAGGTGATCGGCGGCGGGCGCTGCCCGATCGTGGACACGTGGTGGCAGACCGAGACCGGCCACATCATGATCACGCCGCTGCCGGGGATCACACCCACGAAGCCGGGGTCCGCGACGGAGCCGTTCCCGGGGCTGAAGGCGGCGATCTACGACTCGCAGGGCAACGAGGTCGAGGTGGGGGGCGGCATCCTCGTGCTGAAGCGACCGTGGCCGGGGATGTTCCGCACCCTGTACAAGGAGCCGGAGCGCTACGTCGAGACCTACTGGTCGCGCTACGGGCCGGACGTGTACGTGGTCGGCGACGCCGCCCGCCGTGATGCGGACGGCCACTTCTGGGTCGTGGGCCGCACCGACGACGTGATCAACGTGTCGGGCCATCGCCTGTCCACGATGGAGGTGGAGTCGGCGTGCGTCTCGCACCCGCACGTCGCCGAGGCGGCGGTCGTGCCCCAGCCGGACGAGACCACCGGCCAGGCGATCGTGGCCTTCGTGACGATGGAGGGCGGCGGCGACCCGCCCGCCGGGTTCGAGACGGAGCTGCGCGAGCACGTGAGCACGAAGATCGGCAAGCTCGCGCGGCCCAAGCGCTTCATCTGGGCCGACGACCTGCCCAAGACCCGCTCCGGGAAGATCATGCGGCGGCTGCTGCGCGACATCGCCGAGGGGCATGCGCTGGGCGACGTCACCACGCTGCGCGACCCGACGGTGATGGACGCGCTGAAGAACAAGGTCGCGACGCGAGGCGACGAGGAGTAGCGCGTTCGACCGTACTTTGCAGGGAAAAGGTGAGCGCGCGCACATGCGCCCGGGTTGCCTGGCGCCGGGCGAAAGTGGTTTCATAGCGGGGGATGTCATTCGCGACGGTCGCCGACGCCGATCTTGTCGCCCGCTGCAGAGAGGGCGATCAGCAGGCGTGGGACGAGCTGGTCAACCGCTTCTCGCGGTACGTGTACGCGATCACG
This sequence comes from uncultured Solirubrobacterales bacterium, assembly GCA_963816975.1. Classification (GTDB taxonomy): domain Bacteria; phylum Actinomycetota; class Thermoleophilia; order Solirubrobacterales; family JBBDJG01; genus DASRIA01. The sequence goes on from CAWFMD010000006.1 coordinate 469,465, forward strand.
ACACGCGTCTACCGGCTCCAGGACGACGACGCGGAGGATGTCTTCCAGGACGTCTTCACCCGCACGTGGCAGCACCTCGACGATCTGCGCGACGACACCGCGGTGCGGCACTGGATCGGGACCCTCACGCGGCGGCTGTGCGTGGACCTGCTGCGCAGCTCCGCGCGGGAGGTTCCCGCTGACGCACCAATCGAGATCGAGGACACCAACGACGAGCTGGCGCAGATCGACGAGGCCCTGATGGTCCACGAGGCCATGAAGCAGCTCCCTGAGCACTGCGCGGAGATCCTGGACCGCTTCTTCGCGCGAGACGAGAGCTATCGCGCGATCGGCGAGGCCCTCGAGCTGCCGCCCGGGACGATCGCCAGCCGGATCTCCCGCTGCCTGCGCAAGATGAGGGCCCAGCTCGAGGGAAGAAAACCCCGCTTCGAGCCGTCTGATGGTCGAGGTGACTAGGAAATGACCATCGAGAGATACGACGAGGAACGCTTGGCTGCGCTGCTGAAGATGCTGCCCCCCGCGCCCGCAGGATGGGTGAAGGCCGCCCAGGAGCTGCCGCAGGCCCGCCTGGAGATCGACGAGATCGCCCAGCGCGCGCAGGAAGACGCAGACTTCCGGGCCGCGGCGATCGCCGACCTCGAAGCAGCTCTGCAACAGGCCGGCTACGACGTGGACCCGAGCCTGCTGCCTGAGCTGCGCGAGCGGCTCTCCGCCTCCTAACGGCGCTCCCGGGCCGCCCGGACGGGCTGAACCGCGGCCTGCGCGCCGCCGCAAAGTACCTGCGTACGAGGGGTCGCTCGCATAGACTGGCCCGGTGGGAGGCTGCGGGAGATGCGGTAGGCCGAACCCACCCGACGCCGCATTCTGCATGGCATGTGGAGCGCGCCTCGGAGGGTTCGCGACGTCTGACGAGCGCAAGCCGGTGACGATCCTCTTCACGGATGTCGCGGGCTCCACGTCGCTGGGCGAGCGCCTCGAACCGGAGGCGGTGCGCCGAGTCATGCTGCGGTACTTCGAGACCGCCTCCGCGGTCGTCGAGCGCCACGGCGGCACGGTCGAGAAATTCATCGGGGACGCCGTGATGGCGGTCTTCGGGGTGCCTGCGGCGCTCGAGGACCACGCCGGGCGCGCGGTGCGGGCCGCGCTCGAGCTACAGGACGAGCTGGGGCGGCTGAACGGCGAGCTGCGCCGCCACTGGGGAGTGCAGATCGCAATCCGCACGGGTGTCAACAGCGGCGAGGTCGTGGCCGGGGACTCGTCCGCGGGCCAGGCGCTGGTCACTGGCGACCCGGTCAACGTGGCGGCCCGGCTGCAACAGGCGGCCGCGGCGGGCGAGACCCTGATCGGCGACGCCACCCGCCGGCTCGTGGCCGACGGGCTCGAGGTGGAGGCGGTCGACTCCCTGTCCGTGAGAGGCAAGGCGAAGCCGTTGAAAGCGTGGAGGTTGATCGGCGCCGGCACGCAGCCGGCGGCGGACGTGGGCCCGATGCAGGGTCGCGAGCCCGAGCTGCGCCAACTGCGCGAGACCTTCGAGCGCGTCGCCTACGAGCACAGCCCGCAGCGCGTCGTGATCCTCGGCCCGGCCGGCATCGGGAAGTCGCGCCTGGCCCGCGAGGTCGGCGACGCTCTGTCGGACCGCGCGACCGTGCTGATCGGCCGCTGCCTTCCCTACGGGGAGGGCATCACGTACTGGGCGCTGGCCGAGATCGTGCGCCAGGTCGCGGGCGGCGCAGAGCCGCGCGCCGCGCTCGTGCGGATCTTCGCGGACGACGAGCGCGCCGAGGTCTTGGCGGACCGGGTGCTGCAGGCGGCTGGGCTCGAGGAGGCCACGGCGGCGCGCGAGGACCTGACCGGCGCGGTGCGGGACCTGTTCGCGCGGCTCGCTCAGGAGCAGCCCGTGGTGCTCGTGCTCGAGGACCTGCACTGGGCGGATCCGGCGTTGCTCGACCTGATCGAGCATCTGCTGGAGCGCACCGACGCCTCGCTGATGCTCCTCTGCCTCGCACGGCCGGAGCTCGCCGAGGCGCGCCCGCAGTGGACGCGGGAGACACACGCCTCCTGCATGCTCGAGCTCGGCCCACTGACGGACGCGGATACGCATGCGCTGATCCGCCAGCTCCTGCCCGCCGACGCCGCGGCCGAACCGATGCGCGACCAGCTCACGGCGCGTGCCGAGGGCAACCCGCTGTTCGTGCAGCAGATGATCGCGTTCCTGCGGGAGACCGGCGCTGAGACGGTGGACGTGAGCGTGCCACCCACGATCCACGCCTTGCTGGCCGCGCGCCTCGACCGGTTGAGCGTGGCGGAGCGGCGCGCGATCGGGGCGGCCTCCGTGGTCGGGCGCGAGTTCGCGGCGGAGGCGGTCAGCGCCCTTGCCGGGAACGGCGACCTCTCCGGCATGCTCGACGCCCTCGCGCGCAAGCAGCTCGTGGCTCCTGAGGCCTCCTCGTTCGAGGGGGAGGACGGGTTCGCGTTCAGCCACATCCTGATACGCGACGCCGCCTACGAATCGATCACCAAGGAGGACCGCGCCGCGCTGCACGAGCGCCTCGCCGACTGGCTGGAGCAACGCCACGCCGATCGCATGATCGAGATCGAAGCGATCCTCGGGCATCACCTGGAGCGCGCCTACCGTTACCGCTCCGAGCTGGGCGAGGTCGGTGAGCACTCGTTCGCGCTCGCGCAGCGCGCGGCGGGGCACCTCTCCTCAGCGGGACGGCGCGCGGTGCGCGCGCGCGAGGACACCGCCGCCCTGGGCCTGCTCGAGCGGGCCGGCGCACTGCTGCCGGCGACGGCGCGGGACCGCCTGGAGCTGCTGCCGGCGATCGGCGAGTCGCTGGAGGGGGCCGCAAACCACACCCAGGCCGGCGAGGTCTACGAGGAGGCGCTGGAGCGTGCGGTCTCGGCCGGGGAGCGGCGCATCGAGGGGCTTGCGCGGCTCGGCCGTGCGCACGTGTGGTTCGTGGCCCACCCCGAGATCCCGGCCAGCCGGCTGGTCGACGAGACCGAGCACGCGATCCGCCTGCTGGAGCAGGCGGGCGAGGAGCGCGGACTCGCCGACGCATGGAGGCTGCTGGGCGAGACGCACCTGTACGACGGCCGCGCGAGCGACGGCCAGCGCGCACTCGAACGGGCGCTGGCGCACGCGGACCCCGAGGCCTTCCCGCGTCACTGGAACGCGATCTCGTTCGCGATGGGCATGTGCCTGCTGGACGGCCCGGCGCCGCTCGCGCGCGCGACCGGCTTCGCCGAGGAGCACCTGGCGGCGGCGCGCGCGCGCAGCATGCGCGCGATGGAAGCCGACATGCTGCACGTGCTGGGCGTCGGCCTGGCCAGGCGCGCTGCCTTCGGCGCGGCGCGCGCAGCGCTGTCGGCGTCGACGGCGATCAGCGAGGACATGGGGCTGCTGTACATGTCGCAGTGGTCCAAGCGCAGTCGCGGGCGCCTGGAGCTGGCCGCGGGCGACGCCGTCGCCGCGGAGCGGGCGCTGCGCGAGAGCTGGGACGTGCTCACCCAGATGGGCCTGCACAGCTCACTGGGCGAGACCGCCGTGCCGCTCGCCGAGTCGCTCTACGCCCAGGGCCGCCTCGACGAGGCCGACGCAACGTTGAAGGCCATGAACGACGACTTGGAGCCCAGCGTCAGTGCCCCGCGGCTCGCGCTGCGCGCCAAGCTGCTCGCGGCCGAGGGCTGGACGCGGCTTGCCGAGGAGACCGCCGACCGCGCCCTGCGGCTCGTGCGCGCGACCGACTGGCCCTGCCTGCAGGTCGATGCGCTGCTCGCGCACGCCGAGGTGATGCAGACGGCGGGGCGCATCGACGACGCTCGCAAGAGCGCGCAGGAGGCGGAGCGCATCGCGCGGGCGAAGGGCTACGAGGCGGCGGTGCCGAGCGCGCGGGAGGTGGCCCGGTCGTGACGCGCAGTTACCTCGACCTGCCGTTGCGGGACTTCCTCGGCGAGGTGGCCTCGCCGGAGCCCCTGCCGGGCAGCGGGTACTGTGCCGCGGTCTCGCTGTCCATGGCCGCCGGGCTGGTGGCGATGGCCGCGGGCGCGTCCCGCGGCGAGTGGGGCGAGGCCCGGGGCGCCGCGGCCCAGGCCAACACCCTGCGCGAGCGGGTCGCGCCTTTGGCCCAGCGAAACCTGGAGGCCTACGCGAGCGCCGCCGCGCGCCTGCGAGGCTCGCAGGAGGGCAGCGCCGCGGACCTCGGGCAGCTGCTCGAGCGCGCCGCCCAGATCCCCATGGACATCGCCGAGGCGGCGGTCGACGTGGCGTCCCTGGCGGCGATCGTCGCGGAGCGCGGCGAGCAGGCGCTGCGCGCGGACGCCGTGGCCGGCGCGCTGCTGGCCCAGGGAGCGGCGCGCGCAGCCGCGACGCTCGTGGAGGTGAACCTCGGCACCACCAGCGCGGATACGCGCGTCTCGCGCGTGCGGGACCTGGCGGGCGCCGCCACCGCCGCCACCGACCGCGCGCTCGCAACGCTCTCCGGCTGACACGCTCCGGGAGGGAAGAAAACCCGGCGCTCCCTCGTCTGGTGGTCATCAGCAACGACCAAACGGGGGACACAATGGGTTACCGCCACTAGATACAGACCAGAGACTTCAAGAATCGAAAAGGGGCCACAGAGGCCCCTCTTTCGTTGCCAGCTCTGTTGCAGCGGGAAGATCGCGCCCCCCGGTCGCGTCAGGTGATCGTAATCGTCCGTCCGCTTCGGCTCTCGGGGGGTGTGTACATGGGTTACCGCCACTAAGCAACAGCAGCATCACAAGCGGGTACGCGAACAGGGCCTGCGGCCCTGCACTTGGCCACAGGCCCTTTCGCGTCGCCCGTCCGCACGATCGGCCCCGGGTGCCTCCGTGTCCGGGGCCGGTCTCCGTTCGGGCGCGAGCCGCTACCGCTCCGGGGACTGTCCATCGGGCTCGGCATCCGCCTTCCGGACCCCGGGACCGACCGCCTCGACCTCGCCGTTGCGGCGTGCGCCAGACTCTTCACCCGCCGCCTGGGCCGGCGGCTTCGACCCGCCGGGACCCGGCCACGGCTGGGCCCTGCCGACGATCCAAGCCGGCGGAACGCCGCGCGGCCAGTGCCCGAGGAACAGGACTCCCAGGGCGACGAGCCAAAATGGGAGCACGAGCAGGCCGAAACCGAGCACGAGCGCCGGGCCGAGCGCGATCCCGAGCACTCCCATGAACCGGGTCAGCAGGCCGATGCGCATCGCGTCCAGCGAGCCTTTCACGAGCCAGAAGCCGAGCGCGATCACGCCGGTGAGCCCCAGCACGCTGGCAACGTCGATCACCACGCTGTCGCGCAGATCGTCGGCCGCCCGCTCCGTCTGAACCGCGCGCCCGGCGAAGTCGTCGGCGATGACCGTGTACGTGATGGCACGCAGCAGCGTGCTGGCCGCGAACGCAAACGGGCCATACACGCCCATCACCAGCACGACCGCCTGCTGGTCGGGGTTGCGCGCCCTGGCGGCCCGGTAGAGGTGCACCGCGACCGCGATCAGCAGCACGACACCCAATGCCTGCAGGACCGAGGCCGCCAGGTACTCGCCGCCGTGGCGATCGAAGTAGCGCAGGAGCTGGGCGTGCTCGTTCTTGCCGTCGGGGGCGTCGGAGTTGATCGCCTGGTACCAGATCGCGCCGGCCACGAAGGCAATGCCCGAAACGAAGGCGGCGGCGGCCGCGATTCGGCCGCGGCGGCGCTCCGTGGAAAGCTGCTCAGGAGTCATGCGGGGCGCGGAGACCTAGCCGGACGCGGCGCCGCCCGAAGTCTCGCCATCGGGGCCCCGGCCGGTTTCCGGCCCGTCGGCCATGGGCCGGACGGGGTAGTACTCGTGATCCTCCGGCGCGACGATTCGCGAGAGGCGATCCCCGGCGGCCAGCACGAGGGTGAGCGCCGGCGCGATCAGGCCGATCACGGCCTCGACGCGTTCGCGGGTGCGCTCCTGGGCGGGGGTCAGGGGAGCCATCGCGCGAGATTCTACGCCCCGTCCGGGCAATACCTGATACGTATTCACCGTGCTCCTGCGCGACATCATGACCGAGCAGGTCGTGACCGCCTCACCGGCGACGCCGGTGCGCCAGGTGGCGGAGCTGATGCGCGACCGCAACGTGGGGTCCGTGGTGCTTGCCAACGAGGCCGGCCGGCCCGTCGGAATGGTCACCGACCGCGACCTGACGATCACCGTGCTCGCGGGTCGCGGCGACGGCGGCGTGCCCGCCGAGCAGTGCGCGACCTCCCCGGTCGTGACGGGAGAGCCCGACATGGCGCTCGAGGAGGCCGCGGGCCTGATGGTCGGCCATCGCATCCGCCGGCTGCCGGTCATGGATGGTGACTCGCTGGTGGGCATCGTGACCCTCGACGACATCGCAGTGCGCACAGGCAACCTCGAGGTGGCCCAGCAGATGACCGCCGAGGTGGCCAGGGCGGTGTTCCCCGAGTTCTACTTCCACCAGCGCGGCGGCTGAGCGCTACGCGGCTGCGGCCGTCAGCGGCTGCGTCAGGTACCCGCGTGCGAGCCCCAGCACCTCGATCACCCGGCGCGGCTCGACGCCGAGACTGCGCGCGTCCCGCGTGCCGGCGGCACTCACCATCGGGACCTCCATCAGCTCCGCCTCCTCCCAGGTGGCGAACACCGTGGGCCCGAACATCCGCTCCAGCAGCCGCAGGCCGCGCTCCACCGTCCAGAGCGGCAGATGGACCACCCGACGCTCCCGATCCCAGGCCGTCAGCGCAAGCCGCACGATCTCTTCGTAGGTGAGCACCTCGGGCCCGGCGAGCTCGAGCCGCCGCGCGCCGCCCGGTGTGCCCTCGCGCAGCACCTTGTGCGTGCAGGCCGCCACGTCCTCCGCCCAGATCGGCTGATAGGACGAGCGCCCGCTGCCGATCATCGGCATCACCGGCAGCAGCGACATGCGGCGCAGGAGCGCGAGCCACCTGTCGCCCGGCGCGTAGACGATCGAGGGTGACATCACGGTTGCGTCGAGCGCGGACTCCATCACGGCCCGCTCGGCCAGCGCCTTCGAACGGAAGAAGCGAGTCTGCGAGCTGGGCGTGGCGCCCATCGCGCCGAAGAACAGGAATCGCTCCACGCCGGCGGCCTCCGCGTGGCGCAGCAGACGCGCCGTGGCGAGGCCGTTGAGCTCCTCGATGCTCCCGGCCGGCTGGTCGCGGATCGTGGCGGCCAGGTGGACGACCGCGCGCGCCCCGCGGACCGCCTGACGCAGGGCGACCGGGTTCGAGAGGTCGCCGAGCGTGATCTGCACGCGCACGCGGTCCGGGCCGAGGCGGCGCGGGTCGCGCACCAGGACCCTGACCTGCTCGCCCTCCGCGAGCAGGCGCTTCAGCAGGGCCGCTCCCACGAGTCCGGTGGCTCCCGTCAGCAGGATCATCTGGCAATCATCGCGCTAATCATCCAAGTTGCGAATGCCTCATATGGCCGGCGGGGAGGCGTCCGCGGGACCCGCGGACTTCCCCGACCCCCGGATTCGCAAGAATATGCGCCCGTCACCCGGACGGCAGTCACCTCGGTACCTAAAGAACAGGCCTTGAAAGAGAGCACATGACCTACGTCATCGCCGAACCATGCATCGGAACCAAGGACAACTCCTGCGTGGAGGTCTGTCCCGTCGACTGCATCCACCCGACTCCGGAGGAGCCCGACTACGAGAGCGTCGAGATGCTCTACATCGATCCGGAGGAGTGCATTGACTGCGACGCGTGCGTCGAGGCGTGTCCCGTCGATGCCTGCTTCGCCGAGGACCAGCTGCCCTCGGAGTGGGAGAAGTACATCCAGACCAACGCCGAGTACTACGCGAAGCGCAGCGGTTAGGGCAACCGGCGGCCCGGCCTAAAGATCTCGCGCACCGGCGCCGAGTCATCTATCGTGGGATGACCTCGTCCGCCATCAACCGACCTCGACGGATATGAGTGACTTGGCCCTGCAGATCGCGCGGCGGTTCCAGCCGCGGCACCTCCTGATCGTCCTCGCCGGCGTGATCGCTTCGTTCGCGGTGCTCGACCTCGTCTACCGCCACACCCTCGACTCGCTGATCGCGTTCCAGCTCGAGGACTCCGACCCGGCCGCCCGCAACAGCTTCCCGTCCGTCGTGATCGCGTTCTTCCTGATGGGCGCGGCTGCGCTGGCCTTCGCAATCCAGCACCTGAAGCCGCCGACGGGCGTTGCGTGGTGGCGCGTGGCGGGCGCGGTGCTGGTGTTCGGCGGGGTCGAGGAGTTCTTCGGGTTCCACACCTGGGTCCACATCCACGCCGACGTGAGCTGGAACATCGCCTACCTGCCGTTCCTGGCGGTCGCGACGCTCACGTGGGCCGAGGTGATTCGCGGGATGGGCGACCATCGCCTCGCGCGGGCCACCTTTGCGATCGGCATCGCCGGCTGGCTCGGGGCCGGCCTGTTCGACGCGGCTCGCACCGGCCGCGCAAGCGCACTGCCGGCGGGTGAGCTGCTCGAGATGGCTGCAGCCGCGGCGATTCTGTTGGGCATCTACCAATATGCGCGTGCGCTGTCGCTGGCGCACTCGCCCGTCGCGGACCGGCGCGACCAGGATCTCGCGATCGCCGCCAGCGCCGTGTCGCGGTTGGACGTGCGCAAGCTCCTGATCGGGATCGCGGCGCTGATAATCGTGTTCGGCGTGCTCGGATCGATCGTGTACCCGGGCGGCGGCGACCTCCGTGCCTTCGACCTGAACAAGGAGCAGACGTTCCCCGCAACCTTCTCGGGGCTGCTGCTGCTCGGCGCCGGGGCGCTGGCGCTGCTGAACGGCGTGGTGCGGAGTCCGAACCTCGCCGACCGCCGCTGGTGGCTGGTGCTCGCGGGAGTTCTTGCGTTCCTCGGCATCGACGAGATCACGGCGCTGCACGAGGCGGTACAGGACAGGGTCCACGTGTGGGGCCAGGCCACGCTGATCCCGATCGTGATCGCGGGCGGCGTCGCGTGGTGGATCACGCTGCAGCGGCTCGGACCGCGCTCGCTGGGGGGACGCCTGCTGATCCTCGCCGCCTTCACCTGGGCGATCTCCCAGGGCATCGACCTCGAGCTCAACGAGGCCTGGGGTTGGACGATCGTGCCGGAGGAGCTGCTCGAGATGTGCGGCTCGACCATGTTCGGGCTGGCGATGCTCGTCTCGGTCAGGGACGTGGTCGGCGCGCGGGCCCCCGTCACGCGTCGGACGGCCGAGGTCGCCCCGCACCCGCACGGCAGCCTGCAGTCCGCACGCTGAGGACCGTGCGGCGCGAGCCGCCTGCCTCGATGCGACCATACGCGCTCCGATGACCCGCCGCCGGATCCTCGTGCTGCTCGTATTGACTTCGGTGGTCGGGCTCGCCGTGGTCGGCGCCGCGCTGTTGACCGCCGACGACGATGCGCCGCGGGCGCAGCCGGCGAAGGCCCGGTCTCTGTCCGACACGAAACGCTCCGCCACGGTGTGGGCCGTCGGCGACGGCGCGGATGGCGGCGACCGCGCCAGGAAGGTCGCGGACATGATCGCGCGCTCGCGGCCGGATCGCGTGCTGTACCTCGGCGACGTGTACGACCACGGCACGGCGGAGGAGTTCGAGCGCAACTACCGCTCCATCTACGGCCGCTTCGACGGCATCACCGCGCCGACACCCGGCAATCACGACTGGCCCAACCACGAGCAGGGCTACGACCCCTACTGGCGCAAGGCGGACTCACGCCTGCCCCAGAACCGCCACTGGTACCGCTTCAAGACCGCGGGGTGGGAGGTGCTCAGCCTCAACTCCGAAGAGCGGCACGCCGAGGGCACGCCGCAGGTGCGATGGGCCAGGAACCAGGTGCGCGAAGGCGGCACGTGCCGGATCGCCTTCTGGCACCGGCCGTTCATGAATGCCGGGCGCCACGGCGACCAGGAGGACGTCGAGCCGCTGTGGAACGCGGTGCGCGACCACGCCGTGCTGGTGCTCACCGGGCACGACCACAACATGCAGCACTTCAAGCGCACCGAGGGCATCGTGCAGCTGGTCTCGGGCGCCGGCGGCCACGCGCTGTACTCCAGCAACCAGAACGACCCCCGGCTCGTGTGGGACGAGGACGACGAGGCGGGCGCGGTGCGGCTCGAACTGCGCCGCGGCCTGGCCCGCTTCAGCTTCGTGAACGGTGCCGGTCGGACCCTGCACCACGGCAAGGTGCGCTGCCGGGCGCCGGGCGGCTGAGCCGCCGCAGCCCGTCGCTTACTGAATGACCGGCAGTTCCTTGCCGCCGAAGCCCGGGGCGGCGGCCATCGCCGGCACCTGCACCACCGGCAGCTCCCGCGGAGTCGCGGCGACGATGCCGCGGGCCAGGTGCATCAGCGACTGCGCGGCCGGCGCATCGGGGTCCTCTGCGACGAGCGGCACGCCCGCGTCGGATTGCACGCGCAGCTCTTCCTGGAGCGGGATCTTGCCGAGCAGCGGTGCCCCGATCTCGTCGGCGAGCTCCTGGCCGCCACCCTCGCCGAAGATCGTGTGACGAGTGCCGTCCGGGGTCGTGAACCCGGACATGTTCTCGACGACTCCCAGGATCTCCAGGTCGAACTTCGCGGCCATCTCGGCGGCCCGGTGAGCGACGCGCTGGGCAGCCGGCTGCGGCGTGGTCACCAGCAGCATCTTGGCCTGCGGCAGCAGCTGGGCGAGCGTCATCGAGACATCGCCCGTGCCCGGCGGCAGATCGACGAGCAGGTAGTCGAGCGCGCCCCAGTCGACGTCCTCGAGGAACTGCTGGATCGCCTTGTGCAGCATCGGCCCCCGCCACACGACGGCCGCGTTGTCCTCCACGAAGAACCCGATCGACATCACCTTCACCCCGCCGGCCGAGTCGATCGGGAGGATCTTGCGCTGCTCCGAGACGCGCGGCTTGCCGTGCACTCCGAGCATGCGCGGCATGCTGTAGCCCCACACGTCGGCGTCCAGCGCCCCGGACGCATGGCCCTCCAGCGCGAGCGCGGCGGCAAGGTTGGCGGTCACCGTGGACTTCCCCACGCCGCCCTTTCCGGAGGCCACGCAGATCACGTTGCGGACCTGGGCCAGCGCGCCCTGGGGCAGGCGATTGCGGCCGAGCTTCTGCTGCAGCTGGGTCTTCTCGTCCGGGCTCAGGACGTCGAACGAGACCGCCACCGAGGTGACTCCCTGGATCGCCGAGACGTTTTGTTTGACAGCATTCTCGAAGTGACTGCGAATCGGGCAGCCGGGAGTGGTCAGCGACACCATCACGCTGACGGACCCCTGCGGGTCGATGTCGATCGAGCGGACCATGTCCAGCTCCACGATCGACCGCCGCAGCTCCGGGTCGATCACCGTGCTGAGGGCTTCGGTTACCTGTTCCTTGGTGGGCATGGTGGGTATCAAACTCCAATGGGCATAGGCAGGCATCAACTCTAGCGGGAGGTGGCAAAGTGGCTATAGGTGCGAGATCCAGCGCGAGCAGTGTGTTCGGCGAGGAGCACACCGAGAAGCGCGAGCAGCTCGTCAAGATGCTGGAGCAGGCGTACTGGATGGAGATCGAGACGGTGATGAGCTACATCGCGAACACGATCAACCCCGACGGTGTGAGGGCGCGCGAGGTCGTCGAGAACCTCGAGGCGGACATCCAGGAGGAGCTGGGCCACGCCCAGCAGTTCGGCGTGCGCATCAAGGAGCTGTACGGCGTGGTGCCGGGCAGCTTGGAGTTCAAGGCCGTGCAGACGTACCTCCAGCCGCCGAGCGAGCAGACCGACATCGTGCATGTGATCCGGGGTGTGATCGAGGCCGAGGGCGGCGCGATCGAGCATTACCAGGCGATCGTCGATTTCTGCGACGGATTCGACTTCGTCACGCAGGACATGGTGATCGCCATCTTGCGCGACGAGCAGGGCCACAAGCGCCTGTTCGAGGGCTTCCTGCGCGAGTACGAGGCGGAGGGTCGCGCCCGATAAAGACCGACGGGCCCCTTTTGACGGGGGCCCGACGGCTGAGGGAGGAGAGGTTGCTTTGTTACTTTCTGCCGGCGTGACCCAGAGGGTCTTATGGGGCCGACAGAAACTGGGGTCGGCTGCTGAGCAGCCGAAAGCCTTAGACGAACTGCTGCACGCGGCTCCTCGCCTGCTTGGTCTGCTGTTGCAGTTCCTTCTGCACGCGGTTGACCTGCGGCTTGACCGCCCTCTCGACCTCGGTGCGAAGCCTGGCCGTCCGGGCCTGGGCGTGCTTGCCGTTCTTCGAGATCGAGCGCTGCGTGCTGCTGCGCTGCAGCCTCAGGAAGCGAGCCGCCTCGTTGCGGCGCTTCCGGACCACGCGGTTTGCAGCGGTCCGACGCTTGCGCAGCACGCGCAGAACGCGGTTCCGGGCGACCGTGCCCCGGCGCTCGAAACGGCGCACGTCGCGGCGCACACGATTCAGCTCCTTCTCCGCGCTGGGACGACTGGTCCAGGGCTGAATCGCGCCGACGACTCGGTCCCGCACCTCGAGCGCGGCGCCGACCGGCACCAAGAGCGCGCTCTCGGCCACGCCCGTGACCTGGGTGACAATGCTCTCGGCCTGCTGCTTCTCCGCCGAGACCCGCTGCGTCGTCGCCGCACGGGCCGTCCGCTTGGCGGTCGTCGTGCGCCGGCGAGCAGCCTGCCGCTTGCGCGTCGCCGTGCCGCGCTTGGCGGCGGCGCTGCGCTGGGCCCGAGCTGCGTTGGTGTTCGTGGTTGCCATACTGGTTGCGCCTCCTCAGATGCGTCTAGGGTAACAAACTTACATCTAAGCTACCCAGAATCTAACAGGTCGAACACATGTTTGTCTGGAGGCAGCGGAAAGTTACACATTCTCAGCGATTTCCCGAGATCGACCGAGACGAATCGGCTTGTTAGAGCCAAAACGCCGATCCCCGGCCGGGACAGACCTCTAGAATCGCCTGCCGATGCCTGAGGGAGACACGATCCTCTCGATCGCCGGCCGCCTGCGGCCCGTGCTGGTGGGGAGACCGCTCGAGAAGATCGAGACCCCGCAGCGCCGCCACGCACTCGACCGTTGGCCGGACAAGCTCGAGGGGTCGCGCGTCCGGGCGATCGACACGCACGGCAAACACCTCTTCCTGCGCTGGGACAACGGTCTCACGATCCATTCCCACCTGCGGATGTCCGGCCGCTGGCGCATCTTCGAGCGTCCGTTCGACGTGGGGCGGCGGGCCCGGGCGGCGTGGCTCGTGCTCGAGACCGCCGTCCACACGGTCGTCCAGTTCAGGGGCCCGATCCTCGAGCTGATCCGGGACGGTCGCCTCGGCTACGACCCGTACCTGCGGCGCCTGGGTCCGGACATCCTCGCCGACGAGCTGGACTGGCCGGCGATTCTCGTGCGGCTGCGGTCGGACGATCCGACCCGGCCCGTGGCAGACGCGCTGCTGGACCAGCGCACCCTGGCGGGCATCGGCAATCTCTGGAAGAACGAGAGCCTCTACGACTGCCGGATCGACCCGTGGCGCCCGACATCGCGCGTGAGCGACGACGACCTCGAGCGGGTCGTGCGCACGGCGCGGGCGATGATGCGCCGGGAGGTCCGCCACGGCGGGCGCCTTACGGGGGGCGAGGTGTTCGAGCAGGGCGGCAAGGGGTGCCGCCGTTGCGGGGACCGCATCCGCGTCAAGGGCCAGTGGGACGAGAACCGCATGACCTACTGGTGCCCCACCTGCCAGACCTAGCCGGGTGGGTGGCTCACCCGGGGCCCGGACGGATAGAAGAGCTGGTAGATCAACGCCTCCTTCTCCCGCAGCCGGTCGAGCACCTCCGCCGGCAGGTCCGGGAGGGACTCGCGATCCCCGCGGCCCGACTGGTTGATCGGTGGAGAGTCGCGCAGCCATGCGAGTGCGCCGTCGACGTCGCGCATCGACTGCCTCAAGGAGCCCTCGACCAGGTTGCCGAGGTCCGCGGTCAGCGACTCGAACCGCACGACCGCGTTGATGATCGAATGCGCTTCGTAGGTCTGCATGATGTTGCCCTGGAAGGCGCTCGGATCTCTCCAGTAGACCGGTGACGTGAGGCGCAGGAAGCGATACGACGCAAGGCCGATCCGGCGCGCGGTCTGGGACGAGTAGTCGGGGTCCACCAGGGACGCGCGGGACTCGTCCAGCATGAACTGCATCCAGGGCACGAACCCGGCCGCGCCATGCTCGTACAGCCCGGCGTGCCCGGCCCGCGCGAGCCGCGTGTAGACGCCTCCGGCGCCGTCGAGGCCGTAGCTGTACAGAGACTTGTAGAGGTCGAGCGGCTCCCGCACGTTGAGGAAGTAGAACTTGTCCTTGACCGCTCTGACCATCACGTGCTTGCGGAAGCGCAGCAGGCGATCCGCGCAAAAGATCCGCAGGAACTCCCCGACATACGTGCACCCTGTCTTGGGGTTCTCCAGGTAGCAGATCGTCTCGAAGTCCATCATGCGCGAAGTCTATGCAGCGCTCTGCCGGCCGCCGGGCGATGCCACCCGGCGCTACCCTCCGTGCAGGTAGTGATGTCCGCCGCCCTCACGCATTTTTCGCCCTCGGTCCGGGAGTGGTTCGAGCGTGCCTTCGGGGAGCCCACGCCGCCTCAGGTGGAGGGCTGGCCGCCCATCGCCCGCGGCGAGAGCACCCTGATCTCGGCTCCCACCGGGTCGGGAAAGACGCTGTCCGCCTTCTTGTGGGCGATCGACCGCCTGATCGAGGAAAAAGGCCGTTCGTCCGCCGCGGGGCAGGCGGGTTCGCTCCAGGACGAAGAGGAGCGCACCAGCGTGATCTACATCTCGCCGCTGAAGGCGCTCGGCTACGACATCGAGCGCAATCTCCAGGTGCCGCTGTCCGCGATCCCGGGGGCGGAGCGCATCCGGGTCGGCATCCGCACTGGTGACACCCCTCAGAAGGAGCGCGCGCGGATGCTGCGCCACCCGCCCGACATCCTGATCACCACTCCCGAGTCGCTGTACCTGATGCTGACCTCCCGCGCGCGCGAGGTGCTGCGGGCCGTGCAATTCGTGATCGTCGACGAGATCCATGCGGTCGCAGCCAGCAAGCGCGGCTCTCACCTGTCGCTGACGCTCGAGCGATTGGAGGAGCTGGTGCGCGCGAACGGCCGCGCGCGCCCGCTGCAGCGGATCGGGCTGTCCGCCACCCAGCGCCCGATCGAGGAGATCGGGCGGTTCCTCGGCGGTGTGGAGCAGCCCAGCGGCGAACCGCGGCCCGTGACGATCGTCGAAGCGCAGGCCGACAAGCCCCTCGACCTGCAGGTCGTGGTGCCGGTGGCCGACCTGCGCGATCCGGAGACGGACCCGATGGCCGACCCCTCCGACCCCGCGCTGGCCGTCACCGGCGACTCCGCCAGCCGCCGCTCGATCTGGCCCAGCATCTACCCGCGCGTGCTGGAGATGGTGCGCGCGCACTCCTCGACGATCGTGTTCGTCAACAACCGGCGGTTGGCCGAACGGCTGGCGCTGCGTCTCAACGATCTCGCCGACGAGCAGATCGCGCGCTCCCATCACGGCTCGCTGTCCCGCGAGGCCCGCACCGAGATCGAGGACGAGCTCAAGTCAGGGAGGCTGACGTGCCTGGTTGCCACCAGCTCCCTCGAGCTGGGGATCGACATGGGCGCGGTCGACCTGGTCGTGCAGATCGAGTCGCCGAAGTCGGTCGCGCGCGGACTGCAGCGCGTGGGTCGCGCCGGCCACACGCTGTCGCAGGTGTCGAAGGGGCGCCTGTTCCCGAAGTTCCGCGCCGACCTCGTCGAGTGCGCCGTGGTCACCAAGCTGATGCGCGAGCGCGCGATCGAGGCGACCGTGATCCCGCGCCTGCCGCTCGACGTGCTCGCCCAGCACGTGGTCGCGATGGTCGCGGGGGAGGACTGGAGCGTCGATGACGTGCTGCGCGTCGTGACCTCGGCGTATCCCTATCGCGACCTGTCGGCGGCGCAGCTCGAGAACGTGCTCGACATGCTCGACGGCCGCTATCCCTCCGAGGAGTTCGCCGAGCTGCGGCCGCGGCTGGTCTGGGACCGCATCGAGGGAACCCTGCGTGCGCGCCGCGGCTCGCTGAAGCTGGCGGTCACGAACGCCGGCACGATCCCCGACCGCGGCCTCTACGGCGTGCACCTGCCGGACGGCCGCCGCGTGGGCGAGCTGGACGAGGAGATGGTCTACGAGGCACGCGTGGGTCAGGCGTTCCGGCTCGGCTCCACGACGTGGCGCATCGAGGACATCACGCGCGACCGCGTGATCGTCACGCCGGCGCCCGAGGTCCCGGGGGCGATTCCCTTCTGGAAGGGCGACGGGATCGGGCGCACGTTCGAGCTCGGCTCGGCGGTGGGAGCATTCCAGCGCGAGGTGTCCGAGATGTCGCTGCGGCCCGCCCTGGAGCTGCTGCGCGGCGACTATCACCTGGACGAGTTCGCGGCCGACAACGTCTACCGCTATCTGAGCGAGCAGCGCGAGGCCACACGCGTCGTGCCGTCGGACCGCACGATCGTGATCGAGCGCTTCCGCGACGAGATCGGGGACTGGCGCCTGTGCGTGCTGACCCCGTTCGGCGGTCGCGTGCATGCCGCGTGGGCGATGGCCGTGTCGGCGCGCCTGCGAGCGGAGCGCGAGCTCGACCCCGACGCGATCTGGTCGGACGACGGCGTGATCCTGCACCTGCCCGACGCGGATGACCCGCCGCCTGCGGACCTCGCGCTGCTCGACGCGGAGGAGGTGGAGGAGCTGATCACCGCCGAGCTGGGCAACACCGCGCTGTTCGGCTCGCGCTTCCGCGAGGCGGCCGCCCGCTCCCTGCTGATCCCGCGCCGCATGCCGAACCAGCGCACGCCGCTGTGGCAGCAGCGGCTGAAGGCACAGGGGCTGCTGCAGGTCGCGCGGCGGTTCGGCGAGTTCCCCGTCGTGCTGGAGACCTATCGCGAGTGCCTGCAGGACTGGCTCGACCTGCCCTCGTTGAAAACGCTGCTGGAGCGGCTCGAGCGTCGCGACCTCGCGCTCGTCGAGGTGGAGACCCCGACGGCCTCGCCCTTTGCGCAGAGCCTGCTGTTCGACTACATCGCCACGTACATGTACGAGGGCGACACGCCGCGCGCGGAGCAACGCGCCGCGGCACTGGCACTCGACCGCGACCTGCTGCGCGAGCTGCTCGGCTCCGAGGAGTTGCGCGAGCTGATCGACCCGGATGCGCTGGCCATGGTGGAGGAGCAGCTCCAGCGACTCGATCCCGCCCGCGCGGCCGGTGACGCCGACCAGCTGCACGACGTGCTGCGCACGCTCGGCGACCTCTCCGACGCGGAGCTGCAGGCGCGCGTCGTCCCCGGCATCGACGCGCAGCGGCCGGCCGCGCGGCTCGTGAGCGAGCGGCGCGCGGTGAAGATCCGCCTTGCGGGAGAGCAGCGCTGGATCGACGCCGGCGATGCGGGCATGTACCGCGATGCGCTCGGCGCGGTGCCGCCCGCGGGGCTGCCCGCGCAGTTCCTCGCCGACGTCGACGAGCCCCTGCCCAAGCTGCTGCGCCGCTACGCACGCACGCACGGGCCGTTCACGACGGCCGAGATCGCGGAGCGCTACGCACTCGACCCGCAGCGCGCGACCGAGGCGCTGAGGGCACTGGAGCGCGCCGACGAGCTGGTGCGCGGCGAGATCCGCCCGAGCACCGATGCGCGCGGTGGGCGCGAGCGCGAGTGGTGCGACCCCGACGTGCTGCGCCGTCTGCGGCGCGCCAGCCTCGCGACGCTGCGCAGGGAGATCGAGCCGACCGACCAGGCGACGCTCGCGCGCTTCGCCGTTTCATGGCACGGGATCGACAGATACAAGAATGACCGACCGGCGGTAAGCCGCCGGTCGGGTTTACCGCAGGCCGACCGCGATGAACCTCGGATGCCGCTCGACGCCGGGCCGGATCGGCTGCGTGAGGTGCTCGCGCCGCTGCAGGCGCTGGCGCTGACCCCGGAGACGTGGGAACGCGATGTGCTGCCCCGCCGGCTCGGCAGCTACGACCGCGCGTGGCTCGACCGGCTGTGCGCGGCGGGCGAGGTCGTGTGGAGCGGCGCCGGCAGCGGCTCGGGACGGGGCGGGCGCGTGGCGCTCTACTTCCGCGAGGACGCCCCGTTCCTCGGCCCTGCTCAGGAGCCATCGGAGCACGGGCCTCCCGGTCGCGCCCATGACACGCTGCGGGGGCGGCTCGCGACAGGCGCGGCATTCTGGTCGGACCTGCTCGTCGACCTCGATGTCTCGCCGGTGGAGCTGCGCGATGCGCTGTGGGATCTGGTCTGGGCCGGCGAGGTCACGAATGATGCGTTCGCGCCGCTGCGCGCGCGGCGCCTGTCGCTCGCCCCCCCTGTGCACCAGAGCGGACGGCGCCGGCGGTTCGGGTCGCGGCGCAGCGGCTCGCAGCCTCAGCTCCAGGGCCGCTGGAGCCTGGCCCGCAACCTGTTCGAGCCCCGGCCGTCAGAGCGGGAGCGCGCGCAGGCGCGCGCCGAGCTGCTGCTCGAGCGCCACGGCCTCGTGGCGCGCGAAACCGTGGCCGGCGAGAAGGTGCCGGGTGGCTTCGCGAGCGTGTACGCGGAGCTGTCGGCGCTCGAGACGCTCGGCACGGCGCGCCGCGGCTACTTCGTCGAGGGCCTCGGCGGCGCGCAGTTCGCGCTGTCGGCCGCGGTCGAGCGCCTGCGCACGCACCGCGACTCGGCGAGCGGCGCCGTCGTGCTGGCCGCGCAGGACCCCGCGAACGTGTACGGCGCTGCGCTGCCGTGGCCGCGGCGCGCGGAGCAGGCGCGGCGACCGGCGCGCGTGCCGGGCGCCTACGTGGTGCTGCTCGAGGGCCGCGCGGCTCTATATGTAGAGGCGGGCGGTCGTGGGCTGGTGTCGCTGGCCGACCACGCGGACGAGTGGCTGCCCACGGCACTCGACGCGCTCGCGGAGTTCGTGCGGTCCGGTGGCCCACTGCGCCGCCTCGCGGTCGAGCGCTGGGACGGCGAGCCGGTGCTCGGGTCGCCCGTCGAGGCGCTGCTGGTCGAGCGCGGCTTTCGCGCGGGCCCGCGCCGCCTGACGCTGACGGCGTGAGCAGCGCCGTTGGTGCCGGGAAAGGTGGCGAGTGCGGGGGCCGCCAGGCCGAGCGTGGCCACCATCACCCCCAAGGTTCGCAGGCGTGGATCAGTCAGGTATCCGCCCTTCCGCACCGGTGACACTACTAGCGGGCCGGCACTCAGTTGTCTAATCGGCGAGCGGCCGGCCGGCGGCCAGCGCGCGCACCAGCGTTTCCAGGTGCTCGGGCGAGCGCGCGGCCACCATGCGGTAGCGCGCATCGAGATCGAGCGGCGCCTCGATGCCGCCATGCTTGAGGAAGTCGACGAACGCGCCCGCCTCGCGCGCGATCAGCTGCCCCGCGGCCGCGTCCACCGACCGGCACGTGTCCGTGGTCAGCATGCCGTCGAACCGGGCGGCCGCCACATAACAGAGCGACACGGCGATCGTCCCGATCACGCGCAGGCGAAACACGTGATCCTCGAGCTGCGCGGCCACGGGCGCGATCCACTCCGGGCGCGCGGACTCGAAGCCCACCACCTCCAGCCGCTCGCCCCCGGCCTCGGTGTCGAGCACGTCGCCGTTCAGGGTGGCGCCGCGGTCGCGCGTGGCCGCGAACTCCTCGCCCGTGCCGAAGTCGTGCACGTACCCGAACTCGACGTCCTCCATGGTGGGACCGGAGGCGACCGCGATGCTCAGGGAGTACGTCGGAATCAGCCGCTTCGCGTTCAGCGAGCCGTCGATCGGGTCGATCACGACCCGCACGTCGCTCGCGCCGTCCCCGAAGGTGACCCTGCCGCGCTCCTCGGAGATCGCCGTGAAGTCATGGCCCTGCGCGTGCAGCGCGTCGAGCTCCGCGAACACGATGTCCTCGGCGGCGGTGTCGATCACCAGCGTCCGGTCGCCACCGGCGCCGCGCGTGTCGCCGCCCTCGCGGTCGGCCGTCGCGGGATGAGCGCTGAACATCGCCCGCAGGCCTTCCGCGGCGCGCCGGCAGAGCCCGATCCAGTCCGCAGCGAGCGCTTTTTCCTTGGGAGGAGGCACGGCGCCGCACTATAGAACGCCGATTGTGCGGCAAGCCGCCCTATCGGGTCGGCGTAACGCGGGGTTACCATCAGTGCGGATGGCGGAACGGTTGCTCGAGGGCCTGAACGACGCGCAGCGCGAGGCGGTCACGCATCCGGGCGGCCCGTTGCTCGTGCTGGCCGGGGCGGGCACCGGCAAGACGCGCGTGATCACGCGCCGCATCGCCTGGCTGGCGGATCAGGGCATCCCGCCCGAGCACGTGCTGGCGCTCACGTTCTCGACGAAGGCAGCGGAAGAGATGCGCTCCCGCACCGAGGAGCTGCTCGAGAATCCATACGAGGAGCTTGTCTGCACGACCTTCCATTCGTTCTGCGTCCGCCTGCTGCAGGAGGAGGCGCTGGAGGCGGGCTTCGACCCGTTCGTCCACGCGGCCACTCCCGCCGACCGGCTTGCGCTGCTGATGGAACGCCTCGACAGCCTGGACGTCCGCCACCACGACCTGCGCGGAAATCCCGCGCCCTTCCTGGCGAAGCTGATCGAGCGCGTCGACCGGCTGAAGGACGAGATGGTGAGCGCATCCGAGTACCTCGCCTGGGCGCAGTCCCTGGCCTCGAGCGACGACGAGGCGGTGCGCGACTCCAGTTTGCGGGAGGCAGAGTTCGCCCGCCTCTACGCGGAGCACGACCGGCTGCTCGACGAGACCGGGGCGATGGACTTCGGCGAGATGATCGTGCGTGCGATCCGGCTGCTGGAGGAGCGACCGGCCGCACGCCGGCGGGTGTCCGAACGCTACCGCGCAGTGCTCGTAGACGAGTACCAGGACACCAACTACGCGCAGCAGGAGCTGCTGCGGCTGCTCGTCGCGGACCACCGCAACGTGGTCGTGGTGGGCGACGACGACCAGTCGATCTACCGGTTCCGCGGGGCGTCGCGCAAGAACATCGTCGACTTCCAGCAGACGTTCCCGGACGCGCGGGTGCTCACGCTCGAGACCAACTACCGCTCGCACCGGCTGATCCTCGATGCCGCCCACGCCGTGGTCGAGCCGAACGAGCACCGGCTGCCCAAGAAGCTGCGCTCATCACGCAGCCGCACGGCCGTGGGGCTCGATCCCGTGTCGTTTTGGCGCTGTGAGAACGAGCGTGCCCAGGCCCAGGCCGTGGCGGCCGAGATCGAGCGGCTGGTAGCCGACGGGATCGACCTCGCCGAGACCGCCGTGCTGGTGCGCTCCGTGCGCAACGAGGGACAGTTGATGGCCACGGCGCTGGAGGAGCGCGGCATCCCGTACCGGCTCGTGGGCGGCGCCGGGTTCTTCGAGCGCTCGGAGGTCCGCGACCTGCTCGCCTGGCTGCGCCTCCTGGCCGACCCCCAGGACTCCCGCGCCGTCGTGCGCGCGCTGATGCGCCCGCCGGTCGAGCTGGGTCCGGTCGACCTCGCCCGCTGCACCACGATCGCGCGGCGGCGCAAGACGGACATGATCACCGGGCTGCGTGCCGCGCTCGAGTCACCCGACGTCCCGCCCGAGGGCCGCACCCGCATCGAAAGCTTCCTGAAGCTGCACGGCAGCGCCTGCCGCGCCTTCGACGAGATGCGCCCGGACCTGTTCGTGCACCGTCTGATCGAGCGGATCGGGCTGCGCAAGCAACACCTGTTCAACACCAGCTCGGAGTCGCTCGAGCGGCTGGTGAACATCGCCAAGTTCGCCGACCTCGCCGCCGCCTGGGTGCGCCACCGGCCGGGGCGCACGTCGCGTGACTTCGCCGAATACGTGAACGCCGTCTCGGCCGCGGGGCTGCGCGAGGAGGACGCGGTCGTGCACGGGCACCCGCACGCCGTGAAGGTGATGACGATGCACGGCGCCAAGGGCCTCGAGTTCGACTGCGTGTACGTGCTGGGCACGCAGCAGAGCCGCATGCCCGGGCGGCGCCGCTCGAGCGAGCTGGTGCCGGACGCGCTGCTCAAGGAAGAGCTGCCCGGGACCAGCACGGAGGCCCATGTCGCGGAGATGCGGCGCCTGCTGTACGTGGCGATGACCCGTGCCCGCAGGCGGCTCGTGCTCTCGTGGCCGCGAGTGGCGGGCGGCGGCGACCAGACCGACCAGAAACCGTCTCCCTTCTACGAGGAGGCACGGGCCGCGATCGGCGCGGCCGAGGAGGAGCGCAACGAAGAGCTGCTGGGGATCCACGAGGACCTGTATGCCGCGTTCAGGATGCTCCGCGACGAGGTGATGGGCGGCGTCGCCCAGGTCGGCGCGCGCATGGGCGAGATGCGCCTCGACGCGCACCTCGACGCGGCGGCTGCGATTGCGCGCTACATGGAGCTGCTGAAGCTCGCCTCGCTGGTCGAGCGCCACCCGCGTCCCGAGGAGCTGCCCGCGGCGATCGCCGAGATCAACTCGCTGGTCACCCAGACCGCCAGCGCGGAGCAGCGCCAGCTCTATCAGGACTCGAACCTCGACGAGCTGCTGCTCGAGACCGAGCGCGAGAACCTGCGCCGGCGCAAGATCGTGGACGATCAGTCCGACGTGTCGCTGGAGGCCTACCTGCCGATCCGGGGCGGCGGGCTGATGCTGTCGGCGACGGACATCGACGTTTACCGGACGTGTCCACTCAAGTACAAGTTCGCCCGCGTCTACAACATCCCGAAGGAGCAGACCCTGCCGCAGCGCTTCGGGATCCTCGTGCACCAGGTGCTGGAGCGCTACCACTCACAGCTCGCCAACGAGCAGGTGATCGCGGGGACGGAGGCGATCCGCGAGCCGACCCCCGACAAGCTGATGACGCTGTTCGAGACGGGCTGGCAGCGGCACGGGTTCAGCGACTCCAACGAGGAGCGCCAGCTGCACGAGAAGGCGGTCACCGCGCTGACGCGCTACCACGAGCGCTTCGCGGGAGACCAGGGCTCACCGGTGTGGTTCGAGCGCAGCTTCTCGTTTCGCATCGGCCCCCATCTGCTGCGCGGCCGCGTCGACCGCGTGGACCGGCACCCGGACGGCTCCTACGAGCTGATCGACTACAAGACGGGGCGCGCCCGCACGCCGTCGCAGCTGAAGGACGACGTCCAGCTCTCGCTGTATCAGATCGGCGCGCGCGAGTCGTGGAAGCTGGACACCTCCCGCCAGAGTTACTACTACGTGCTGGACGACGAGCGTGTCCCGCTGGAGCCCTCGCAGGAGGACGTGATCCGCATCACCGACACCGCCACCGAGGTGGCGACGGGCATCCTCAACCAGGAGTTCGAGCCGCAGCCGTCGTTCGGCGCCTGCTCGATCTGCGACTTCCAGCTGATCTGCCCGGCCGCGGAACGGTAGCCCGTCCGAGGACCTGCCTAGCGCTCGTCGCCCTGCTCCTTGAGGAAGCGCTCGAACTCACGCGCGATCGAGTCGCCCGACGGGAGGTTGCGGAAGGAGATGTCGTCGTCGTCCATCTGGCGCTCCAGCCGCTCCACGAGCATGCGGACCTCGGGCTCGCTCGCGACCGCCTCGTCGAGCCGGCGCTCGTAGTCCACCGCGGCCTCCTCGAGGTCGGTCATGTCGATCGACACCTCGAGCAGGTCCTGCACGCGGTCGAGCAGCGCCAGCGTCGCCTTGGGGCTCGGCACCGTGGCGACGTAATGGGGGACCGGGGCCCACAGGCTCGCGGCCAGCAGGCCGGCCTTGGTGGCCGCGTCCTGCACGACGCCGACGATGCCCGTCGGACCCTCGTAGCGCGTCGCCGTGAAGCCGAGGCGCTCGGACAGCTTCGCGTCGGCCGCGATTCCCGTGATCTGCACCGGGCGGGTGTGCGGCACGTCGGCAAGCAGCGCGCCCAGCGACACGACCATCTCCACGTCGAGTGCGCGCGCGACCTCGACGACGGTCGCCGAGAACGTCTTCCAGCGCAGGTTCGGCTCGGCGCCCGTGAGGAAGACCACGTCGCGCTTGCCCTCGGCCGGGCGGGCACTCGACAGCTCCAGCTCGGGCCACTCGATCACCCGGGTGACGCCCTCCGTCAGTTTCACCGTCGGTCGCGTCACCTGGAAGTCGAAGAACTCCTCGGGGTCGATCGCGCCGAAGCGCTCGGCGCTCCACCGCGACGCCATGAATCCCAGGGCTGTCGTCGCGGACTCGGCCGCGTCATTCCAGCCCTTGAAGGAGCACACGAGCGCGGGCCTGCGCAACTTCGGCCGACTCTCCCAGTGCACGGTCTCCATGCACGAAAC
The DNA here is from genome assembly GCA_963816975.1 of uncultured Solirubrobacterales bacterium. GTDB lineage: Bacteria > Actinomycetota > Thermoleophilia > Solirubrobacterales > JBBDJG01 > DASRIA01. Next base: position 493,676 of record CAWFMD010000006.1, read on the forward strand.
CTAGCCGATCGCCAAGGTGCGACTTCCAGGCTTGACTTCCGGTGACGCCGGGTAGGACAAGGAGCGCGTCGTAGTCAACTCGATGGAGGGGGAGGATCTTGCCTGCACACAGGGCCCGCGGCCTGCTTGCACTGTTCACGACGATTGCGGCCATGGCCGCCGCGCTGCCCGCGCACGCGCAGACTGCCCCGGTCGGCTGCGACCCGCTGGACCCGGCCGTCTGCCTGCAGCCCTGGCCCAACGACCAGTTCACGGTCCCGGATGCCGGCACGGACACGGGCCGCCGGCTCGACCTCAACCTCCTGGCGATGCCGCGCAACGTCGCCGGCAACCCGATCCGGCCGGACGATTGGAACCGCAACGACGGCTTCAGCCCGGGCCAGCTGATCACCACGAGGGTGCCCGGCCTGGACAACGCGACGGCGTTCGACAACACCGGGGCGGTGCCGATCACCGACATGGCCCAGTCGTTTCGGGCGAACCAACCCGTGGTGGTGATCAACGCCGCCACCCGGCAGCGCCACCTGATCTGGGCCGAGCTGGACTCGAACCCCGCCAACCCGGACGACGTCAACCTGATCATCCGCCCGGGGGTCAACTTCCAGGAGGGCGCACGCTACGTCGTGGCGCTGAGGCGGCTGCGCGATGCGCAGGGCACGCTCATCCAGGCTCAGCTCCCGTTCCGCACCTACCGCGACGACATCCCCAGCGCGGACCCGGCCGTCGAGGCGCGCCGGCCGCACATGGAATCTCTGTTCACCACGCTCGAGCAGGCGGGAATCGACCGCGACGACCTCTACCTCGCGTGGGACTTCACGGTGGCCAGCAAACGCAACCTCAGCGAGCGGGCCCTGTCGATCCGCGACGACGCCTTCGCGCAGCTCGGTGACACGAACCTCCGCAACCTCCATGTCGAGGGCACCGCTCCCGTGTTCACCGTCAGCTCCGTGACCGACTACACGGCCGCGCAGGACGACAGGATCGCGCGCCGGGTCGAGGGCACGATCGCGGTTCCCTGCTACCTGAACGCGCCCGGCTGCCCGCCGGGCTCGCGATTCGCGTATGCGCCGGGGGCGTCGGTTCCGCAGCGCATCCCGGGCAACACGCAGCTAGCCAACTTCGTGTGCCTGGTCCCGCGCGTCGCGGTGGACGGAGCGGAGGTGGTCCAGGCGCGCGCGTCGCTGTACGGTCACGGTCTGCTCGGCAGCGCGTCGGAGATCACCGCCGGGAACATCAAGTCGATGGCCAACGAGCACAACTTCGTGTTCTGCGCGACCGACTGGTCCGGCATGTCCACCCAGGACCTGCCGAACATCGGCACGATCCTGGGCGACCTCTCGAACTTCGGGTCGCTGCCCGACAGGGCGCAGCAGAGCTTCGTGAACTTCATGTACCTGGGGCGGGCGATGATCCACCCGCAGGGGTTCAGCACAGACGCCGCGTTCCGGTTCACGAAGGGCAGCGCCACCACCTCGGTGCTCGACACGCGGCGCCTGTTCTACGACGGCAACAGCCAGGGCGGGATCATGGGCGGCGCGCTGACCGCGCTCGCGCCAGACTTCAACCGGGCCGTGCTGGGCGTGCCGGGAATGAACTACTCGACCCTCCTGCGTCGCAGCGTCGACTTCGACCAGTACGCGCAGGTGCTCTACGCGAACTACCCGAACGAGCTGGAGCGGCCACTGATCCTGTCGCTGATCCAGAATCTCTGGGACCGCGGCGAGGCGAACGGCTACGCCCACCACATGACGCGCGATCCCTACGCGAACACCACGCCGCACACGGTCGTGATGCACGCGGCGTTCGGCGACCACCAGGTTGCCAACGTGACCGCCGAGGTCGAGGCCCGCACGATCAAGGCGGGAGTCCGGCTGCCCGCCCTCGATCCGGGGCGCCACAGCGACGTGAACCCGTTCTACCGCGCCTGGAAGTTCAAGACCTACCCGTACGCCGCCTCGGCCCTCGTGTACTGGGACAGCGGCTCGCCCACTCCGCCGACCGGCAACGTCCCCCCGCGGGCGGGGGCCGATCCGCACAGCCACCCGCGCAGCTCGGCCGCTGCGCGACTCCAGAAGGCCGAGTTCCTGAAGCTCGGGGGCCGGGTCGTGGACGTGTGCGCCGCTCAGCCCTGCTACGCGAACGGCTACGCGGGCACCGGCCAGTAGAGGTCCGGCCCCACCCGCCGTCGGGGTCCTGCCGGGATCGAGCCGGCGGGCGATCCCGCCGATAGGGGACCGATGGCAGTTGTCGACGACCTAGTGTTCCTCCAGGGGGTCGGCGCCACCAAGCAGACCCTGCGCCGGTGGAACGAGAGCCCCTGGCGGGTGATGCGGCCCTGGATCGTGTGGAGCGCGGTGGTCGCCGTGGCGCTGCTGCTGGCCGTGTACGTGGTGGCCGGCCTCTCGACGCCCGACCCCACCGGGATCTACATCCCGGGGCTGCGGCACGGGCCGCAGGCCGAGGACATCGGCCTGATCCTGTTCCGCAACTCGCTGGTCCTGGCGCTGCACGCGTTCGCCTGCGTGGCGGGATTCATCGCGCTCAACTCGCTGCCCTACTCGGCGGCGCAGCGCAGCGGCATCTCGCGAATCGTCCACGAGAAGGCGGGGCCCTACGCGATGCTGTTCGTGGCCGGCGCGACGCTCTTCTCGCTTGCCACGCAGGCCTACTTCATCGGCGGGATCCTGGCGACGGCATCCGCGCAGCTCGGCTTCTCCAACGGCCACCTGCTGCTGCTGCTGATGCCACACGCGATGATCGAGCTGACGGCCCTGTTCCTGCCTCTGGCCGCGTGGCTCGTGGCGAGCCGCCGCGGAGACTGGGACCAGCTGCTGGCCGCGACGTTCGTGACCGTGGCGATCGCGGTCCCGGCCCTGATCGTCTCCGTCTCCCTCGAGGTCTACGTCTTCCCGGAGCTGATCCGCGCCTCCCTGCACGTCTGACGCCCAGGCCGGTTGACAGCGCCGCGCGGACCGGAGAGGGTCGGTTCGGTGCTTGATCGGGAGAAGGCGATGTCGCGCAACGTCGAGTTGATCGATCGGCTCTTGCGCCTCTCGAACCGTTGCGCGATCGCGGACAGCGTCGCCATGACGGAGTTGCTGGCGATCTACCACGAGGACGCCGAGATCTCGCCGCTGCGCGACGCGGTGGCGAATTACGACGGCAGCCCCCACGAGGCGATCCGCGCCTACTTCGAGCGGATCTCGCGCACCTGCTTCGTGTGGTTCATCTACGCGGACGAGCTCCATGAGCACGCTGATCGCGTGCTCGCATTGGGGGGCATCCGGACCGTGGAGCGGGAGACTCGCGAGGATCACGAGACCGCGCTCGCCCTGATGTACACGATCCACGACGGGAGGGTCGCGGCAGTCGAGGCCTTCTCTTCCTACGCGGACGCCAGGGTGGCGCTGCGCGCGCCGTAGTACGCGGACGGCATCGCCACTAGGCTCGCTTGCGGAGCGGCAGGGGTCTGGTGGCCCATCCGGTCTTCAAAACCGGCAGGCGGTGGCAACCCCATCGCTGGATGGTTCGATTCCATCGCCGCTCCGTGGCGCGACGGCGGCCGGCGATCGCGCGGTGCAGCGGCTCGGAGTGACTTGCCCGGGGTCCGCACCGCGCTGATCGCGGTCCTATCCTTGAGGGGTGAGCGAGGCCGTCTTCTTCGAGTTCGACGACGCCGGCGAGCCGCGGACCTCCTACCTTGTCTGCTCGATCCCGCGGTCGGGCAGCAGTCTCCTGTGCGAGCTGCTGTCGGCCACCGGCGTTGCCGGCGCGCCCGCCGAGCTGTTTCACCCCGACTACATGCGCATGCTCAGGCAGCGCTGGGGAGTCGCGGCCGCGACCGCCCCGGAGTACGTGCGCGAATTGCTCGCGCGCAAGACGGGACCGAACGGCGTCTTCGGGGCGAAGGCCCACTGGGCCCAGTACCAGGGTTTCTTCGAGGACGCCGACCCGCGCCGGCTGCTACCGGGCCTGCAGGCGATCTTGATCGGCAGGCGCGACCACCTGCGACAGGCGGTGTCCTGGGTGCGTGCGCTCCAGACCCTGCGCTGGGAATCGGTCCAGAGCGAGCGACCCGAGCGAGCGGCCGAGTTCGACGCCGAGCAAATCACCCGCAAGCTGACCCGCATCGGTCGCGAGGAGGCTGCGTGGAGCGCGCTGTTCGACCGGCACGGCATCGTCCCGCACCGGGTCTCCTACGAAGACCTCGTGGCCGACCAGGATCAGGCTGTGCACGACGTGCTGGAGTTCATCGGGGTCGAGCCTCCTGCGGGCCTGCGGACCGCGCCCCCGAAGCTCGGGCGCCAGGCCGACACCCTGTCGGAGCAATGGGTGGAGCGCTACCTCGCGGAGACCGCGCAGATCTGACGGAAGTCACTGGAACCGGGTAAGGCACTGACCATGGCAACCGCCGCCGCGACGCGCACACATCCCGGGGCGCCTTTGGCCCTGCAGGCGCTGGTCGAGCGCTTCGACCTGGCGGCCTTCGACCTGCCCGGATCGAAGGCCGTGATCCGCCTCGCCGACCCGGATGGGGAGAGCTGGGACGTGATCGTCGACCGGTCCGGCGCCCGCCTCGCCGGCCAGAGCAGGGGACAGGCAGACGCGGTGCTGAGCGCCGACGAAACGACATGGATCGGTCTCGGCCGCGATGTATCGAGCGGCATGAGCGCCTTCCGCGCCGGCCGGCTCCGGGTGCGGCGCAACCTGCACCTGGGCGTCGGGTTCCTCGCGGCCACCGCCCCGGACACGGGCCGCGGCCGGTTCCGGTTCGGGCGCGTGCACACGCCCGCCGGGGAGTTCTCGACGATCGAAGCCGGGACCGGCAGGCCGGTGATCATGCTGCACGGCCTGGGCGGCACGAAGGCCTCGTTCCTGCCCACCGTCGCGGCCCTGTCGGGCTCGTTCCGGCTGATCGCGGTCGACATGCTCGGATTCGGCGACTCGAGCAAGCCGCTGGGCGCCTCCTATGGCCCCGGCTTCCAGGCCGGCACGATCGAGCAGCTGCTGGACGCGCTGGAGTTGGAGCGAGTCGACTTCCTGGGCCACAGCTACGGCGGGCGCGTCGCGCTCGAGCTGGGCTTCCGCCATCCGGAGCGCGTGCGCCGGCTGGTGCTGATGACGCCGGCGATGGCCTGGCTGCGCGAGCGCCGCTGGGCCCCCTACCTGAAACTGGTGCGGCCCGAGCTGGGCCTGTTTCAGCTCGCGCCGCGATCGGTGGTCGACGCGTTCATGAAATGGGCGCTGCCCGGCTCGGACACACCGTGGGCCGCCTCGGCGATCGACGAGTTCGGCCGCATCTTCGCCGGCGCCCGCGGACGGGCCGCGTTCTACGCCGCACTGCGCAGCATCTACCTCGACGAGCCGCACGGCGACCAGGGCTTCTGGACCCAACTCCGGCAGCTCGCCCCGGAATCGCTCTTCATATGGGGCATGCAGGACCGGCTCGTGTCCACCGGCTTCATCAAGCACGTGGAAGCCGCGCTGCCGGCCGCGCGCCACGTGGAGCTGGACTGCGGGCACATCCCGCAGATCGAGCGGCCCCGCCAGACGCATGCCGCGATCGAGAAGTTCCTGCGGGCGCGCGCCGCCTGATTCTTTCCTGGTTCTTGCGGGTTCACGGGCCACCCGGTCCTGCCGCGCACGTAGGCTGAACGGCATGGAGCACTTCCGCGACCGCGCGCTCGCGCTGGCCGGCCGCATCGAGGCCGACCCGGCGGCGCGCGTCGACGCTGAGCTCGCAGAGCTGCGCGACCTGTGGCGCGCGCTGGACGGCCCGGCGCGCGCCGACGCGGCCGACGCGGCGCAGGCGCTGGCCGCCGCCCAGGCGCACCGCGAGGAGCGCGAGGCACAGCTCGCGCTCAAGGGCCTCGACCGGATCGACGTGCAGGCGCCGCTGCGACCCTACGACGGACCGCGCGACCCGGATGCGCTGCTCGCGCACTTCGGCCACGCGCAGTTCCGTCCCGGCCAGCGTGAGGCGGTGGAGGCCGCGCTCGCGGGCCGCGACAGCCTCGTCGTGATGCCCACCGGTGGCGGCAAGAGCCTCTGCTACCAGCTGCCGGGCATCGCGACCGCCAACCTCACGATCGTGGTCTCGCCGCTGATCGCCCTGATGGCCGACCAGTACCGGCGGCTGCTGCTCGGGGGCCATCCGGCCGCGATGATCGCGTCGGGCATGCAGGAGGACTCCGTCGTCGCCGCGCTTCGCTCCGTGCGCTCCGGCGACGCCCGGCTCGTCTTCTGCTCGCCGGAACGATTCGCCTCGTCGGCATTCCTGTCGGCGCTGTCCGCGCGCGCGGTGGACCTGTTCGTGGTCGACGAGGCCCACTGCGTGTCGGAGTGGGGACACGACTTTCGGCCCGACTATCTGAGGTTGCGGGACGCGATCGACCGGCTCGGGTCCCCGGCCGTGATGGCGTGCACGGCGACCGCGACCGAGCAGGTGGCGGAAGAGATCCGCGAGCGGCTCGGCCTGCGTGAGCCGTTCGTCGTGCGGTCCGGCTTCGACCGGCCGAACCTGTCGTTCGACGTGATCCCACTGGAGGGCAAGGGCTCGAAGGCACGCAAGCAGCTGCTGCTGTCCGCCGCGCTGGCCGAACCGGCGCGCCGGCCGGGAATCGTCTACTGCGGCACCCGCCGCGACGTCGAGGAGGTCACCGAGCGGCTGCGCGCCGACGGGCTCGGAGCGGTCGGCTACCACGCCGGAATGGCGGCCGACGAGCGCGCCTCCGCGCAGCACCGTTTCATGGAGGGCGACGCGGACGTGGTGGTCGCCACCAACGCCTTCGGGATGGGGGTCGACAAGGCAGACGTGCGCTCGGTGATCCACTGGGCGATCCCCAAGAGCGTCGAGGCCTACTACCAGGAGGCCGGACGCGCGGGTCGCGACGGCAAGCCCGCCGCCGCGATCCTGCTCGCGATGCGGGCGGACCTCGGCCGCCTGATCAACTTCATCGAGCGCGACCGCATCGAGCCGGATGAGGTGATGCGCTATGCGCGGCGGCTGCGCGGATCCGCGGATGGCGACGCGGTCGTGATCGACATTCCGCGCGATGACAGGGAGCGCGTGTCTCTCGGCATCGCCGAACGCGCCGGGCTGTGTGCGCTGGAGCCTGCTTCGGGCGGCCGGGTACAGGTCACGCTCAGCGGGGCGGCGGACGGCGGACGGCTGACCGCGGTCTGCAAGGTCGCACGTGATCGCGGATGGCGCGCGTATCGCGCGGTCGAGGCCTTCGTCTCGCCCGACGCCCCGTGCCGGCGGCGTGCGCTGCTCGACCACTTCGGTGACACCCGCCCCGGCGCCCCGCTGGGTAGGTGCTGCGACCTCTGCGACCCGGGCACCCTCGGCCTGCCCGACCCGGAGTCGCTGGTTGCGGTCAGCACCCGGACCGCGGTGCAGACCGTGGCGCCGGTGAGCGCCGCCGACGAGCCGCTGTTGAACGCGCTGAAGGCATGGCGCACGCGGGTCAGCGACGGCAAGCCCGCCTACACCGTCGCCCACAACAGCACGCTGCAGCTGATCGCGACGCTGCGACCGGCGAACCTCGACGAGCTGGAGGCGATCAGGGGCGTCGGACCGACGTTCGTCGACCGCCACGGCGAGCAGGTGCTGGCACTCGTAATGAACCCTTAACCCGAAGTTCATGCGAATTCCCACGAACCCGGGAACGCTTGGAGGACTGCGGCCTTCGGCCCGGTGATGTGGGTTGGAGAGCCCCTACAGAGGAGGATTCACGTGCGTAGAAAGCTGATCACAGCCCTGGCCGTCGGTGTCGGCGCGCTCGCCGTGGCGGGCGCCGCGTACGCGGCCGTTGCGGTCACGTTCAGCGCCACCATGAAGCCCAACAGGGTGAACAAGCCCGCTGCTTTGTCGGTGAACATCCGGTCCAACGACCCGGCGGCGGAACAGCCGCCGATCATGAACCGGATCGTGATCAAGTTCGACAAGGGCGGGAAGTTCGACGCGAAGCGGTTCAAGCGCTGCAAGCTCGCGAAGCTGCAGGCGCGCGGCCCGAAGGGCTGCCCGTCGGCATCGAAGATCGGTACCGGCGCAGGAGTCGGCATGGCGAAGCCCGTGGTGATCGACCCCGTGAACGGCAAGCTGACCCTGTTCAACGGCGCCCGGGTCGGCGGCAAGGACACCGTGCTCGTGTACGTGTTCCCGGACCTCGGGCCGACGTTCGTGTCGGTCGGCAAGATCAGCAAGAAGCAGGGGCGCTACACGCTCGACTTCAACATCCCGCCGATCAAGACGCTGCCGAGCGCGCCCGATGCGTCGGTTGTCTCCGTGAAGACGAAGACGCCGATCAAGCGGGTCACGAAGCGATCGGGCAAGCGCAAGAAGAAGTACTACCTGATCACCTCGCCGAAGACCTGCAAGCGCGGCAAGTGGAAGGGCAGCGGGACGTTCTACTTCACCACCGGTGAGACCCAGACCGTGCCGTTCGCCCAGAAGTGCAAGAAGCGGTAATCCTTCCCCCCGCACCGCTTCACACCAAGACCGGCCCGTTCATCCGAGCGGGCCGGTCTTGTTCCGGGCCTTGACGCGTCCGAAACTAGTCGTCGGACTCGGACTCGTCGGAGTCCTCGGACCCACCGGAGTCGTCCGCGCCGGAGGAGTCATCCGAGTCGTGCGAGCCGCCGGATTCGTCCGAGCGGTTTTCGCGATCGTCGCCGCCGCGCTCGCGGCTGGCGCCGCCCCCACGCTCGTCATCTGATTCGGTCGCACCGGGGGCCGGGGCCGAGCTGGGGGCCGGGGCCGTGACCGGCGGCGGCGTGCCCACCGCCTGCTGCCGGCGCTGCCGGCGCTCGCGGCGAGCATCCCGGGCCGCCCGCCTGCGGGCAGCCTGCCGGCGGGCGGCGCGGCGCAGCCGGGTGCTCTGGGCCGCCTGCGGAGGTGCAAGCACATCCTGTGCTCCGAGCGGCTGCGCGGAGAGGCCGATCGAGTCCTCGGACACCGCGTTCGCCGCGAGCCCCACGCAGATCGCCAGCGCAAGTCCCGCGACCGCGAGCACGATGTTGCGACCTGTGCGCCTTCCGAACACGATTCGATGCTAGGCCGAGCCGGGTAAGGCCTCGTCCAGCTCCCGGTCAGGACTCGGTAAAGAACGTCCGTCCCCCACGGCCGGAAGCCACACCTCTGCCCGCGCTCCACCCTGCGCGCGGTTGGCGATCGACGCGCTCCCACCCCAGCGCGCGGCAAGTGCCCGCACGATCGCGAGGCCCAGCCCCGAGCCCCCTGTGTGCGAGCCCGCGGCGCTGCCGCGGAAGAAGCGCTCGAACGCGCGCCGCTCCTCGCCGGTCCGCAGGCCCGGGCCGCTGTCGCTGACCGCGATGCACGCCAGGCCGCCGCCCACCCGCGCCTCGACCTCGATCCGTGAGCCCGCGGGTGAGTACGCGATGGCGTTCTCGATCAGGTTGTCCAGCACGATCGCGACGTCCTCACGCGCAGCCCGCACCGTCACGACCGGATCCTGTTGCACGTCGAGCCGCTGATCGCGGAGTGCGGCCGGCCCCTCCCAGCGCTCGACCGCCGCGGCCAGCTCGGGCCGCAGCGGCAGGGGCAGCGCGAGCGCCGGGCGCGTGCGTTCCCGCGCCAGGGCCAGCAGGCCGCTGAGCAGACTCGCGAGGCGCTCCGTCTCGCGCTCCGCAGCCTCGAGCTCGCGCGCGACCTGCGGGTCGCGAGACTTCAGCGCGGCGGTCTCGAGCCGCAGCCGCAATCCGGTGAGAGGGGTGCGGAGCTGGTGCGAGGCGTTCGCCACGAAGTCACGCTGTGAGACGACAGCCTGGGCCAGGCGGCCCGTCATGTCGTTGAACGCCCCGGCCACCTCGCGCTGCTCCTTCGATCCCTCCTGCGCCGCACGCTGTTCCAGGTCGCCGGCCGCGATCCGGTGCGCGGTGTGCGCGAGCCCGCGCAGCGGGCGCGCGATGGAACCGGCCAGGAACCAGGCGACACCGAGCCCCAGGACGAGCACCGCTCCGCCGATTCCCACGAGCGCGACGATGTCATTGCGGACCTCGTCCTGGACCTCCGCGACGCTCTGCGTGACGCGCACGGCTCCCACCGCGCGGCCCTCGCGCACCAGCGGCACGGCGGTGAACAGGAGATCCTCGCCGAGCGAGTCGCTGTGGCGCGTGCCCTGCGCCGGATGCCCGCCCAGCGCGGCAGCGATCTCCGGGCGGGTCGCGTAGTCGGAGCGCCGCAGGCCGGTCCCGGCCGAGTCGGCGACCAGGCGCCCGGCCCGGTCGGTCACGATCACGCGGCCGCCGAGATCGCGCGCAGCCGTGCGCAGCAGCCGCTGGAGCTCGGGCGCGCGGTCGAGCCGGCCGGAGGCGCTGTCGGCCACGAGCTGGGCGCCGGAGCTCGCCTCGCTCTTGATCTCGGCGTCCACGCGGCGGGACAGGTTGAGCGCCAGCGGCACCTCGAGCGCCACGATCGCGAGCAACAGCACGTACGCGAACGCCGCCAGCAGCCGGACGCGGAGGGTCATGCCGGGAGCGGGCCGTCAAGCTCGTCGGAACTCGCGAACCTGAACCCGACACCGCGCACGGTGTGCAGGTAGCGCGGTGACCCGGGATCGTCGCCGAGCTTCTTGCGCAGTCCGCTGACGTGGACGTCGAGTGTCTTGGTGGGGCCGAACCAGTTCACATCCCACACCTCGTCGATCAATTGCTCGCGCGAGACCACCGATCCCGCATTGCTCATCAGCAGGCGCAGCACGCCGAACTCCTTGCGCGTCAGGTCGAGCGGCGCGCCGTCGAGGCTGGCCTCGTGTCGCGCCGGGTCGAGTCGCAGGCCGCCGATCGCGAGCGGCTCCTCTTCCGCGGCGGGCGAGTCGCGCTGTGCGCGCCGCAGCACCGCGCGCACGCGAGCCACCAGCTCGCGCGCGTTGAACGGTTTCACCACATAGTCGTCCGCTCCGACCTCGAGGCCGACGATCCGGTCCGTCTCCTCTCCGCGCGCGGAGAGCATGATGATCGGGACCTCGGAGCGGCGGCGCAGCTCCCGGCAGACGTCGTAGCCGGATCCATCGGGCAGCATCACGTCCAGCAGCACCAACTCCGGGCGCAGCTGCTCGGCCAGCTCGAGGGCGGCGGCCACGGACCCCGCAACCGCGCTGTCCCACCCTTCCCGGGCGAGCGCCTCCGCGAGCGGCTCCGTGATCGTGGCCTCGTCCTCGACCATCAAGATCGTGCGTCTTCCTGACGCCATCCCGGGGATCGTAGTGGTGGCCGCAGCCGTATGGGCAGACCGGGGCGGCGGGACGCCGCCCCGGTTGCCCGAATCAGGACTGCCTGTTAGTCGTCCTCGCCGCCGCCGGGGCCGGAGTCCTCCCCGTCGTGGTCGTCGTCCGCGTCGTCTCCGGGACCGTCGTCGCCGTCGTCGTCGTCGTCGTCATCTTCATCGTCGCCGTGCTCGCGGTCCTCGTTGGGACCGTCATCGTCCCCCTGCTCGTCGTTGTCGCCGTCGTCGTCGTCGGCCTTGGGAGCCGGCACGATCGGCGTCGCGGGCGCGGTCGGCGTCGTCGGCGCGGTCGGCGTCGTCTGCGTTGTGACCGTGCCCTCCGCGTCGTCGGCCTTGCGCGGCTTGCCGCCGTCACGGTGCTTCCGCGCCGGCTTGTCCTCGGTCGTCGTGGTCTGAGTGGTCTCCGCCGCGGTCGTCGACTCGTCGGTCGACGAAGGGCCGCCCTGAGCGGATACCACCGCTGCGCCGAAGCCCAGCAGGGCCACGGTCGCCGCCATGATCCAGAACTTCCTCATGTTCGAGCCTCCTGTCCTGTCACTGCGTCGCTTCCGCGGCGAGTCGTTTCGCCGCATCCACACCATCGGCGCAGGCTCTCCAACGGCCGCCCAAGCGCCTGTTAGGAAACGGCAGCCCCGGGTTAAGCCTTGGTAAGGGGAGTGTGGAACTCGTCACATTCCCGCCGGCCACGGATTTCCCCCTGCCACAATCCCGATCGCATGACCGCCCAGGCAAAGTACGAGCGACGCTGGATCGCCCTCGGGCTGCTGGCCGTTGCGCAGTTCGTCGTCGTGCTGGACGCGTCGATCGTGAACGTCGCGCTGCCTTCGATCGGGCGGGCGCTCGACTTCTCCCAGAGCAACCTCCCCTGGGTCGTGAACGCCTACGTGCTCACGTTCGGCGGTTTCCTGCTGCTGGGCGGCCGCATGGCAGACCTGCTCGGCCGCCGCCGCGTATTCATGGGCGGCCTGATCCTCTTCGCGCTCGCATCACTGGCAGGCGGCTTCGCCGCGAGCGAGAGCCAGCTGATCGCGGCCCGCGCGGTGCAGGGCCTGGGTGCGGCGATCCTCTCTCCGGCCGCACTGTCGATCGTGACCACGATGTTCCGCGACGGCGCGGAGCGAAACAAGGCGCTCGGAGTATGGGGCGCGGTCGCGGGCAGCGGCGGCGCCGCTGGGGTGCTGTTGGGCGGAGTGCTGACCGACACGCTCGGGTGGGAGTGGGTGCTGTGGGTGAACGTGCCGATCGGCATCGGGGCGGCGGCGGTTGCGCCTACGCTGATCGCGGAGAGCCGCTCCACCTCGCAGACACGCCACTTCGACGCCTGGGGTGCGGTCACGGTGACGGCCGGCCTGTCGATCCTGGTCTACGCGCTGGTGGACGCCACCGACGCGGGATGGGGATCGGCGCAGACGATCGCGCTGCTCGGGCTGTCGGTCGCACTGCTGGCCGCCTTCGTCGCGATCGAGCTGCGCTCGCAGGCGCCACTGGTGCCGTTCCGGATCTTTCGCATCCGCACGCTGACCGGCGCGAACGTCGTAGGCCTGCTGGTGGGCGCATCACTTTTTTCGATGTTCTTCTTCATCTCGCTGTACATGCAGCAGGTGCTCGGCTACAGCCCGATCAAGAGCGGCTTCTCCTACCTGCCGCTGGCGCTCACGATCATCGTGTCCGCCGGGATCGCGTCACAGCTAGTCACCCGGATCGGCTTCAAGCCGGTGCTGATCGCCGGCATGGCGTTCGTCGCGTCGGGGCTCCTGTGGTTCTCGCAGGTGTCCGTGGGCGGCGGCTATGTCGCAGACGTGCTGGGGCCGTCGCTGCTCGCTGCAGTCGGGCTGGGATTCTCGTTCGTGACGACCACGATTGCCGCCGTCTCCGGGGTCGAGGAGCGTGAGTCAGGGCTCGCGAGTGGCCTGATCAACACCTCGCAGCAGGTCGGCGGCGCGCTCGGGCTGGCCGTGCTCGCCACGATCGCGACCTCCCGCACCGAGGACGCCCTGGCCCAGGGCGCCGGCCCCGGCGCGCTGCCGGATGCGCTGACCGAGGGCTTCCAGGCCGCCTTCCTGGGAGGCGCCGGCTTCGCTGTGCTGGGGATCGTGCTGGCCCTTGTGCTGGTCCGGTCGCGCGACAGCCGCGCCCACGTGGCGCTCGAGCGCGAACGCGGTGATGAGCAGCCGGCGCAGGCGCGCGCCTGACCGATCGCGAATGTCAAAGGCCTATCTGTCCATCTGCGCGATCTACCGCTGGGAGGGCCCGTACCTGCGTGAGTGGGTCGCCTTCCACAAGCTGATGGGCGTGGAGCGCTTCTTCCTGTACGACAACGGCTCCGACGACGAGCACCGCGAGGCGTTGGCCCCGTACGTCGGCGAGGGGACGGTCGAGCTCACCGAGTGGCCGCTGTTCCCGGCCCAGGTGCAGGCCTACACGGAATGCATCGAGCGCCACCGGGAGGACTCCCGCTGGATCGCCTTCATCGACATCGACGAATTCCTCTTCTCACCCGCGGGCCGCCCGCTGCCCGAGGTGCTCGCCCGCTACGAGCGCTGGGCGGGCGTCGGGGTCAACCGCGTCACCTTCGGCACGAGCGGCCACGTGCAGCGGCAGCCCGGGCTGGTGCTCGAGAACTACACCCGCCGGATCGTGGCCCCGAACGCCCGCAAGGTGGCGATCAAGAGCATCGTCGACCCGCGGCGCGTCGCGCGCGCGCTCGATCCGCATCACTTCGAGTACCTCGACGGGCAGCTGGTGGACGAGGCCGAGAATCCGCTGGCCGCGCAGCACTCGGTGACGGACACCAGCGACGTGCTGCGCGTGAACCACTACTTCACGCGTTCCGAGGAGGAACGCATCGCGAAGCTCGGGCGACCGCGCGCCGGAGGCGGCCAGCTGCGCCCGGAAGGCCCGATCCGCGAGGGCCAGGGGATCCGCGAGGATCGCCGCTTCGGCGTCGCGGACGACGCGATCCTCCGGTACCTGCCCGCGCTGCGGGCCGAGCTCGAGCGCGTGTCGAGCGCCGCCTGAACGGGCGAGCGGGACACCCATCCGATACCGGGCCCTTCAGCAGTCGTCGGCCAAGGCCGCCGCGCTCAACGCCGCGTCCGCGTCCGCGAAGAACCTCATGTGCGCGACCTTGCCGTCGACCAGCCGGCAGATCCACGCAGCCGGCTGGTCGAGCCTCACCCCGCTCGACTTCCCGCGCGCGTGGAACCGGCCCAGGACCAGGACTCGGCCGCCGGTCAGCCCACGCACGTCGTAGGGATCGATGCGGAACTCGTCCCAGTCGTCGGCCATGTCGACGAGCCACTGCCGCATGCCCTCGTGGCCCCGGTAAGTGGTGCCTTCGAGCACGGCGCGGGCGGGGACCATCTCGGCGTCCGGCTGGAGCGTCGCCAGCATGCCCTCGACGTCGCGTCGGTTGAGCGCGGCAAGCCCGGCCTCAATGGTCTCGACGTCTCGCCGTGACATGGCCTCCACGCGGCAGTATCCCGTTTCGGGGGCTGTCGGAAAAGGGGTGGTCGGGCACGCGGGACGCCGGCGTCTCTTCCAGCCCCGGATCCCGCGCCGGAATGCGCCCTGACGGGTAGCGCTGCACTGCATTCGCCGGTACCATGAATGCTGCGCGGCCCAGGAGCCGCTGAGGAGCAGGCGACAGCAGGGATGGCGTCTCCGACGACTTGGGGAGGCGTCCTGACAACGGGTAATTAATTGGTACCCTAGCCAGGCCCCCCTCCGAGTGAGATTCCGGGGACTCGGTTACGCGGGGCTGCGGGAGGGACGCAGGGATTTTCAACCTCGATAGGCATCGAGTCACCAATGTTGGCCGAAGGGACTCAGCAATCCCTCCGTCCGCAGCCACGAATCGCCTCAAAGCCCATGGGAAAGCCATTTTCCAGGGGGATCAGAAGATCCATCTGCGGGGCGCGACGTACGGCACGTTCCGTCCCGACGAGGAGGGCAGCGACTTCCCCCCGGCCCCGGCGGTCGCCGACGACTTCGCCGAGATGGCCGCGCACGGGATCAACTCGGTGCGGACTTACACGGTTCCCCCGCGCTGGCTCCTGGACCTGGCTCACGAGCACGGGCTATGGGTGATGGTCGGAGTTCCCTGGGAGCAGCACATCGCCTTCCTCAACGAGCGCGCCCGCGCGCGCGGAATCGTCAAGCACGTGCGGGAGTCGATCCGCTCCTGCGCGGGGCATCCGGCCGTCCTGTGCTACGTGATCGGCAACGAGATCCCGGCCTCGATCGTGCGGTGGCACGGCCGCCACCGGATCGAGCGCTTCCTGCGCCGCCTCTATGACGCCGCCAAGCGGGAGGACCCCGAGGCACTGGTCACCTACGTCAACTATCCGAGCACCGAGTACCTGCAGCTGCCTTTCATCGACCTCGTCTGCTTCAACGTGTTCCTCGAGTCGGGCCCCCAATTCGAGTCCTATCTCGCCCGCCTCCAGAACATCGCCGGCGACCGGCCGCTGCTGGTCACCGAAGCCGGCCTCGACTCCCTGCGCAACTCCGAAGACGCGCAGGCACGCGCGATCGACTGGCAGGTCAGAACCGCGTTCGCCAGTGGCTGTGCCGGGATGTTCGTGTTCTCCTGGACCGACGAGTGGCACCGCGGCGGCTTCGACGTCGAGGACTGGGCGTTCGGCCTGGTCGACCGCGACCGTGCGCCCAAGCAGGCGCTGGCCATCGTCGGGAAGGCATTCGCCGAGACTCCTTTCCGAACCGATCCCGACTGGCCCCGGATCTCGGTGATCGTGTGCGCCTACAACAGCGAGTGCACCCTGCACAGCTGCTTCGCGGGACTGCACGAGCTGGAGTACCCCGACTACGAGGTGATCGTCGTCAACGACGGCTCGACCGACCGCACCGACGAGATCACCGAGACCTACGGCTTCCGCCTGATCAGCACGGAGAACCAGGGCCTCGCGAACGCGCGCAACGAGGGCCTGCACGCCGCCACCGGCGAGATCGTCGCCTACATCGACGCGGACGCACGGCCCGACCCGCACTGGCTGGCGCACCTCGCAACCGCGTTCCTGAAGAGCTCGCACGCCGGCATCGGCGGTCCCAACATCCCGCCGCCCGGCGACGGCGAGACCGCGGAGTGCGTGGCGAGCGCCCCGGGCGGCCCGATCCACGTGCTGCTCTCCGACGAGATCGCCGAGCACATTCCGGGTTGCAACATGGCCTTCTGGAAGTCGAGCCTGCTCGCGATCGGCGGCTTCGATCCGCAGTACCGCATCGCCGGCGACGACGTCGACATCTGCTGGCGCCTGCAGCAGCAGGGTTGGACGGTCGGATTCAGCCCCGGCGCGGTCGTCTGGCACCACCGCCGCGACTCGATCACCGGCTACCTGAAGCAGCAGCACCAGTACGGCAAGGCGGAGGCGCTGCTCGAGCGCAAGTGGCCCGAGCGCTACAACCGCGTCGGCCACCTGGCTTGGGCCGGGCGCGTCTACGGCGCTCCGCCCGCGAAGCTGCTCAGCGGCCGCTGGAAGATCTACTACGGCACCTGGGGCACCGGGCTCTTCCAGTCCGTTTACCACGCGGCCCCCGGCATCCTCGGATCCCTGCCGTTGATGCCGGAGTGGTACCTCGTGATCGCATGCCTGGCGGCGATGTCGGCGCTCGGACTGGTCTGGTCTCCGCTGCTGCTCGCCGCACCTCTGTTGATCGCTGCCGTCGCGGCGCTCGTCTTCAAGTCGGCGGTGGGCGGAATCCACGGCACCGTCGCGGCGGGGGGCAGTTCGAGGCTCGTGCGCTGGCGGATGCGCCTGCGCACCGGACTGCTGTTCCTGCTCCAACCGGCGGCGCGACTGAGCGGCCGCCTGCGCTACGGCCTGTCGCCCTGGCGTCGGCGCTCGGCGCCGCGCCTTGGCATGCCGATGCCGCGCACACGCAGCATCTGGAGCGAGCAATGGCGTGCGCCCGGCGAGCGGGTGGCACGCCTCGACAAGACTTTGCGCCGCATTGGCGGGGTGGTGTTCTCCGGCGGGGACTACGAGCGCTGGGACCTCTACGTGCGCGGTGGCATGCTCGGCTCGATGAGGCTGCGCGTGGCGGTCGAGGAGCACGGCGCCGGCGCCCAGTTCGTGCGCATTCGCTCCTGGCCGCGATTCTCGCGCATCGGCGGCGCGGCGATGCTGGCCCTCGCCGCACTTGCCACCGGGGCCGCGCTCGAGGGAGTTGGCCTGGTCGCGGTGATCCTCTCGGCGGTCGCGCTGCTGATCTTCGCGTCCATGATCCAGGACTGCGCGACGGCGGCTGGGGTGCTGCGCATCGCACTCGCCGAGGAGACCGATCAGGCACGCCGGGAGGTCGCCCCGCCCGCCGAGGAGCCTGCCGCGCGGCCGGAGCCGCGGCTCGCCGGCGGCAACTTGACCCCCGTCGCGGAGGTCCCGCATTCCCACAACGGAGTCTCGCCGAACGGCATCACCGACCTGTCGCGGCGCAACGGCGTGCGGCCCGCCTCCGTCAACCTCACAGCCGACCGAAGTCTCGATCTGACGGAGCGAGAGGAGTGAGGCTGCGGTAGTGCGAGTCCCTTTCCGACGACGAAGAGAAGCAACCGAAGTCGGGGCCTGGGACCAGTGGAAGATCCTTCCGGAGGTACTTCCCTATCTGCGTCCCTATCGCAAGCTCGTAGTTGTCTCTGTCGCTCTGACCGTCGCGGCCGCGGCGGTGGGACTGGCCGAGCCGTGGCCGCTGGCCCTCGTGATCGACGACGTGATCGGGGGCAGCCAGCCCCCCGGATTGCTGCAGCCGCTGTTCGGCGACAACCCGGACCCCTACCGGCTGCTCTTCTTCATCGTCGCGTTCGGCTTCCTGATCTCGACGGCCAGCCACGGCGTGCGCGTGATCGGCGACTACGTCAACGCGAAGATCGAGCAGAACATCGTGCTCGATCTGCGCAGCGACCTGTTCAACCACGTCACCCAGCTGTCGCTGAGCTACCACGACGAGCGCCACACCGGAATGCTGATGGGCCTGATCAACAATCAGGCCTCGTCGCTGGGGTCGATCGTGATGTCGTTCCCGCCCATCTTCGAGGGTTTGCTGATGCTGATCGGGATGCTCGCCATCGCGCTGTTCATCGACTGGCAGGTGACCCTCCTGTCGCTGGTCTGCGTCCCGTTCCTCTACTGGGCGATCGGCCTGTACGGGACACGCATCGTTCCCCGCATCCAACGCGTGCAGAGCCTCGAGCTGCGCTCGCTGTCAATCGTGTTCGAGGCCATGACGATGCTGCGTGTGATCGTGTCGTTCGGGCGCCGGCGGCTCGAGCACTACCGCTTCCTCACCCAGGGCAAGACCGCCGTCGACGCGCGCGTGCGGCTCACGGTGCACCAGACGATGTTCTCACTCGGCGTCGCGACGGCGATCGCGCTCGGCACTGCGATCGTGCTCGGGTTCGGCGCCTACCACGTGCTCGAGGGCTACATCACGCTCGGTGAGATGATCGTCCTGATCTCGTACATCGCGGCCGTCTACCAGCCGCTCGAGGCGATCAGCGGGACCATCGGGCACCTGCACCAGAGCTTCGTGTTCCTGAACGCCTCGTTCTCGATCCTGTCCGAGGACCCCGAGGTCGTGGAGAAGGAGGACGCGATCGACATCGGGCGATCGCGCGGGGCGATCGAGTTCGAGGACGTGTCCTTCTCGTACAAGGGGCGACAGGGCACGATCCAGAACGTCTCGTTCAAGTGCAAGGGCGGAGACCGCGTTGCTGTCGTGGGCCCGACCGGCGCCGGGAAGACGACGCTGATGAACCTGCTCGTGCGGTTCTACGATCCCGAGCAGGGCCTCATCCGGATCGACGGCCACGACACCAAGGACCTGAAGCTCGACTGCCTGCGGGACCAGATGAGCCTCGTGATGCAGACGCCGCTCCTGTTCTCGGGCTCGATCGCCGAGAACATCCGGTATGGCAAGCTCGACGCCACCATGGACGACATCGTCGAGGCCGCGAAGGCGGCCAACTGCCACGAGTTCATCTCCAGCCTGCCGGGCGGCTACGAGACCAATCTGGGTGAGGGCGGCGCGCAGCTCTCCGGTGGCGAGCGCCAGCGGATCGCCGTCGCGCGCGCATTCATCCGTGCCTCACCGATCCTGATCCTGGATGAGCCGACTTCCGCGATCGACTCCAAGACCGAGGCCGTGATCCTGGACGCCCTCGAGCACCTGATGGAGGGGCCCACGTCGTTCATGATCGCCCACCGGCTGTCGACCGTCCGCGACGCCGATCTGATCCTCGTGATGAACCACGGCGAGGTGGTCGAGCAGGGCACCCACGATCAGCTGCTCACGTTGGGTGGGCTGTACTACCAGCTGTACGAGGCCCAGACCGGCCGCGCGGCCAAGATCGAGGCGCAGTATGCGCAGGAGGCGCTCGCGGCCGGCGACTCCGCGATGGGCGTCTCGGACATCCTCGCCGAGGTCGCGACGGCCGAGGCGCTGGCCCGCTACGAGCAGTCGCAGCGCCAGTCGCCCGAACCGGAGGCGAACGGCGTCGCAACCGAACCCCACGACAACGGCGCGGCCCCTCAGCCGAGCACGCCGCGCGGGCTGTGGGCGCCACGAGTTCCGCAACCCGGGGCGCGCACCTCCGCTCCGACCGCCGCGGGCGCGGCCAAAGCGCCCGCCCCCGAGCCCGCGTCCGCCGCGCGGAGCCCGGGGCCGAGCGATCGCGAGGAGGTGACGGAGAAGGTGATCGACACGCTCACGGACGCCGTGCGCCGGCGCATCCGCGCTGCGCTCGACGAGGGCGCCGTGCGCCCCACCGAGGCCGGGGGGCGCGAGCGCCCGACACTGGACACAGGCAACACGGTGCCGGACAACGGCGCCGAGGGAAGCAACGGCGCTCAGAACGCACCGGGATCGGATCGCCCGGGCTCCTCGCCGTTTCCGGCGGGCGATGACCCCGGCGTCTAAAAAGGTCGTACTGCTCGGGATGATGACCAGGATCCCGGTGGCCGGGGTCGTCTGGCAGACCGTGCACTACCTGCTGGGGCTCGAGCGCCTCGGCTACGAGGCCTATTACGTCGAGACCCACGCACGCACTCCGGGCATGCTGATGGAGCGCGAGTCCGACGACGGCTCGGCCCGCGCCGCGGCGTTCGTGGACGGCGTGATGCGGCGCTTCGGGCTGCAGGACCGCTGGGCGTTCTACGCGCTGCACGACGACGACCGCTGCTTCGGGATGAGCGTCACACAACTGCGGCGCCTCTATGGCGAGGCCCTCTGCATGATCAACCTGCACGGCGGCACCCAGCCCCGTCCCGAGCTGTACGAGACCGACCGGCTGGTCTACCTCGAGACCGACCCCGTGCAGCTGCAAACCGAGCTGCACTACGACGTCGAGGCGTCGTTCGACTTCCTCGAGCCGCACTGCGCCTTCTTCACGTACGCCGAGAACCTCGGCAACGCCGACTGCAGGCTGCCTACGCAGGACCGCTTCCCATTTCACCCCACCCGCCAGCCGGTGATCATGGACTTCTGGCGCGGCCGCGGGCATCCCGGCGAGCAAATGACGACGGTCGGGAACTGGCGCCAGCCCTGGCGTGAGATCGAGTTGGACGGCGAGCGCTACAGCTGGAGCAAGCACCACGAGTTCATGAAGTTCATCGACCTGCCGTCGCGCACGACGCAGCCGTTCGAGCTGGCCCTCTCGAGCTACGAGCCCGAGGACCGGGAAATGCTCGAGGGACACGGCTGGAGCGTCCGGCACGCACTCGACTTCTCGACCGACACCGCTGCGTACCGCGACTACATAGTGGGCTCGCGCGGGGAGTTCACCGTCGCGAAGGACCAGAACGTACGGCTGCGCACGGGCTGGTTCAGCGACCGCAGCATCACCTACCTCGCCGCGGGCCGTCCGGTGATCAGCCAGGACACGGGGTTCTCCAACATC
This sequence comes from uncultured Solirubrobacterales bacterium, assembly GCA_963816975.1. Classification (GTDB taxonomy): domain Bacteria; phylum Actinomycetota; class Thermoleophilia; order Solirubrobacterales; family JBBDJG01; genus DASRIA01. The sequence goes on from CAWFMD010000006.1 coordinate 514,834, forward strand.
TTCCCGACGGGAGAGGGGCTGTTCGGATTCTCGACCATGGACGAGATCCTCGCGGCGCTCGACTCGATCAACTCCGACTACGCGCGCCACAGCCGGGCCGCCGAGGAGATCGCGCGCGAGTACTTCGCCCACGACGTGGTGCTCGGCCGCCTGCTGGCCGACGTGGGGGTCGACCTGTGCAGTGGACGGGGCTACGGAGTGAAGCGCCATGGGACCGGCCCGTTCCCGCCGGACATGGACCTGGAGCCGGTCTCCCGCCGGCCCACGCGCCTGGCGCCGGACACGCAGGCCCACGTCGAGTCGCGCGCGGTGCCCGAGCGCAGGCTCCAGCCATGGCCCGGGTGCACACCCGTGAGCATCGTGATGACCGCGCACGACAACCTGCTGTTCACCCGGATGGCCGTCGAGAGCGTCCTGGCCTGCACGGAGTACCCGGACTACGAGCTGATCGTGGTCGACAACGGCTCCACCGACGGCTCGCCGGCCTACCTGCGCGATCTGGCAGAGCGCAACGCGCACGTGAGGCTCGTCCTGAACGGGCAGAACGGCGGCTTCGCGCGCGCCTGCAACCAGGGGATGGCGATCGCCGTCGGCGACGTGCTGGTGCTGCTCAACGACGACACGCTGGTCACGCCCGGCTGGCTGCCGCGCCTGATTGCGCCGCTGCACGACCCGCAGACCGGTCTCGTGGGAGCCGTCACGAACCGGATCGGCAACGAGGCCGAGATCCCCGCGTCGTATCGCAGCTGGGGCGAGCTGCTCGAGTTCGCCGCCGAGCGTGCATGCACCCACCGCGGCCAAGTATTCGACATCGGCACGCTCACGATGTTCTGTGTGGCACTGCGCCGCGACGCCTGGCGACGGATCGGCCCGCTCGACCAGCGCTTCGAGATCGGCATGCTCGAGGACGACGACTACTCGAGGCGGGCACGCGAGGCCGGCTACCGGCTCGTGTGCGCCGAGGATGCGTTCGTGCACCATTTCGGCGAGACGTCGTTCGGAAAGCTCGTTCCCACCGGCCGCTACGGCGAGATCCTGGAGGAGAACAAACGCCGTTTCGAAGAGAAGTGGGGCGAGCCCTGGCAGCCGTATGAGCGCCGTCCCGACCCGGGTTACGAGGGCCTGCGCGACCGCATCCGCGCGCTCGTCGCCGACGCGGTCCCCGCGGAGGCCACCGTGCTCGTCGTGAGCAAGGGCGATCCCGAGTTGCTCCGGCTGGGCGAGCGGCGCGCCCGCCACTTCCCCGAGACGGAGGACGGGAGCTGGGCCGGACACCATCCCGCCGACAGCAGCGAGGCCGTCGCGGCGCTGGAGGCGATGCGGCAGGCCGGCGGTCAGTTCATCGTGTTCCCGGAGACCGGCATGTGGTGGCTGCAGCACTACGCCGGGCTGCAGCAGCACCTCGAGCAACGCTACGACGCCGTCGTGCGCGAAGAGGGCGTCTGCATCATCTTCGCCCTCAACGGGCGCAGCACGTGAGCGATCCGCGCTGCTCCATCGTGATACCCGTGCACGACCGCGCCGGGCTCACGCGCCGCTGCCTCGCCGCGATCCTTGCGGACCCGCCCCGCACCTCGTTCGAGATCGTCGTCGTGGACGACGCCTCGGCGGACGAGACCGCCGCGGTGCTCGCGGAGCAGCCGGATCCGGTGCGCTCGCTGCGGCGAGCGCAGAACGGCGGCTTCGCAGTTGCCTGCAACGACGGCGCGGGCGCGGCGCGCGGTGAGTTGCTGCTGTTCCTGAACAACGACACCGAGCCCCAGCCGGGTTGGTTGGACGCGCTGGTCGACCACGCCGACGCCCACCCCCAGGCCGCCGCGGTGGGGGCGAAGTTGCTGTTCCCGGACGGGTCGGTGCAGCACGCGGGCGTCGTGATCTGCCAGGACGGCCGCCCCCGGCACATTTACGCGGGCTTCCGCGCCGACCACCCGGCGGTCCAGAGGCCGCGGGCCTACCAGGCCGTGACGGCCGCCTGCATGCTCGTCCGCCGGCCGGACTTCGAGCGCACCGGCGGCTTCGACCCCGCCTTCCGCAACGCACTCGAGGACGTCGACCTGTGCCTGCGGCTGCGCGCCGCCGGGAGCGAGGTCCACTACTGCCCGACCAGCGTCGTCGTCCACCTGGAATCCGCCTCCCGCGGCAGAGGCTCCACGAACGTCCAGCACAACTTCGACCTGTTCCGCGATCGCTGGGCCGAGACCGTGCAGCGCGACGACCTCCGCCACTACGTGGAGGATGGGCTGCTGCGAATCAACTACCGCGACACATACCCCCTTGCCTTCCAGGTCTCCCCCGAGCTCGCCACCGCAAGCCCGGGTGGGCCAGAGGCAGACCTGATCGAAGAGCAGCAACGCCACATCTCGGACCTGCTCCGAGAGGTCGTGCGGCTGACCGCCCATGTCGCGGAACTGGAGCTCAAGAGCCGTGCGGGCGGAGACCCTCAGCGGAGACTAGAGACGAATTTGGGGTCTCCGATGAGGGTCTCCGTCCGCACGGCCGAAGCCATCGAGATGCAGATCCTCGACCTGCAGCGACGGCTGGCGGATGCAAGCAACGGCTTCACGGCGAGCGAGACCCTCGGCTACCGCAAGCTGCTGTCCGATATTCACGAAATGGTCGACGAGTCCGTCCCCGAGGACGCAACCGTGCTGGTGATCAGCCGTGGCGACGACCAGGCCCTCCGGCTCGGAGCGCGGCGGGCCTGGCACTTTCCCCAGGATGGGGACGGGACGTACGCCGGCCGCTATCCGAAGGACTCCGACGAGGCCGTGGCGCACCTCGAGGCGCTGCGCACGCAGGGCGCCCAGTACCTGCTGGTGCCGAGCACGTCGGCGTGGTGGCTGGACCACTACGACGGCTTTGCGCGACACCTGCGCGATCACTATCTCCCGCTCGCCGAGCGCCCAGAGTGCGCGCTGTACAGCCTGGAGGAGCACACCCGGTGAGTACGCTGTCAGCACGAGGAGCCCTCCAGTGACGTCCAGCCTCCAGATCGCGCGCGGGTACCCCGACTACTTCGGGCTGGTCGATCAGGTGACGTCGATGGTGACGGCCGTGGTCCCGCCTTCGAAGACCGTGCTGATGGTCAGCAAGGGGGACGAGAACCTGCTTACGCTCGGCTCCCGCACCGGATGGCATTTCCCACGGCAGGACGATGGCCGCTATGCCGGCTACTACCCGACCGACAGCGCGGACGCGATCGCCCAGCTGGAGGATCAACGGCGGCGTGGAGCCGGCTACGTCGTGTTCCCGGCCACCTCACTGTGGTGGCTGGACCACTACCCCGAGTTCAGCCGGCATCTGCAGGACCGCTACACGTGCGTGGTGCGAGACGACGACGTCTGCGCGATCTATGCTCTCACCGAACAGCCCGCGGAGCCGGTTGCGCGGGCCAACGGGGAGACGCCCCGGGCCCACGCCGCGACCCGTGACGTGCCCGTGGACCCGGCGCATCGTCTCCCGGTCGACGTCGCGCAACTCGTTTCGTTCATCGACGCCATCCTGCCCCCGCTCATGGGGGTGGCGGTGATCAGCTCCGGCGACGAGCGCGTCGCGGAGCTCACCGGCAGGGAGACGTGGCACTTCCCGCGTGACCGATCCGCCGGCTCCGCGGACACCGGGCCGCAGCGCCCGGACGAGTCGCTGCGCCAGCTCGAGGACTTGCGCAGGCGCGGAATCGGGTTCCTCGTCGTGCCGCGCGGAACCCCCTGGCTCGCCGACCATCCTGAGTTCCTCGAGCAGATGGAGCGGGTCTACCGGTGCGTCGCGCGGCGGCGATATCTGTGCACCGTGTACGACCTGAACCGGCCCTCCCATGCACAGCGGGAGGCGACGCCCGGCCGCGAGCCAAGCCACCGGCGCCGCTGGTTTCGCGCGGGCAGCCATGCAAGCGAGCACGAGCAAGGCTGACATGAGCAAGGCCAAGGTCCTGTACGTCCTCCACAACCACCCCGCACTGTTCCCGGGCGGCGCTGAGGCCTACGCGCTCGAGCTCTATCTGGCGCTCCGCGAGTCGACCGAGTTCGAGCCCATTCTGGTCTCGCGCATCGGCCCGAACGTGGCATCCGCGCGCAAGTCGCATCCGGGAGCGCCCTTCAGCGCGGCCGGCGACGACCCCAACCAGTACTTCCTGTTCACCCAGACCGACGACTTCGACTTCTTCACGATGACCTCGCGCGACAAGGGGCTCTACACCAACTACCTCGCCGCCTTCATCGAGGCGCACAGGCCCGACATCGTTCACTTCCAGCACACCCTCTTCATCGGGTACGACGCAGTGTCGGCGGTCCGCCGCATGCTCCCCGACGTACCGATCTTCTACACGCTCCACGAGTACCTGCCGATCTGCCACCGCGACGGCCAGATGCTCAGGACGAACGGCGAGCTGTGCACGCACGCCTCGCCCCGGCGCTGCAACGAGTGCTTTCCAGCGATACCGCCACAACAGTTCTTCCTCCGCGAGCGGTTCATCAAGTCGCACCTCGAACACGTGGACATGTTCCTGGCGCCGAGCCAGTTCCTGCTGGAGCGCTACGTGGAGTGGGGCATTCCTCGCGATCGGATCCGGCTGGAGGACTACGGCCGCATCCGGGCGCATCATGTCGTCCCTGACGTTGCGCCGCAGGGCCCGGCGCGCAACCGCCTCGGGTTCTTCGGCCAGCTGAACCACTTCAAGGGCGTGGACGTGCTGATGAAGGCGATGGCGCTGCTGGGCGAACGCGGCGTGGACGCCCACCTCACGCTGCACGGCGCCAACCTCGAGCTGCAACCCCAGGCCTTCCAGGACGAGCTCGGCGAGCTGCTCGAGCGCAGCCGCGGGAACGTGACGGCCGCGGGTCGCTACGTGCACGCGCACCTGCCGCGCCTGATGGCCGAGGTCGACTGGGTGGTCGTACCCTCGCGCTGGTGGGAGAACTCGCCGCTGGTGATCCAGGAGGCCTTCCTCCACAACCGGCCCGTGATCTGCAGCGACATCGGCGGTATGGCGGAGAAGGTCACGGACGGCGTCGACGGGCTGCACTTCCGCGCGGGCGATCCGGGTAGCCTGGCGCGCGTGCTCGAGGCCGCGGTCGGGACCCCCGGCCTTTGGGATTCACTGCGCGCGAATGTTCCAGACGTGTACGACATGGACAGCCACGTCGCGAGCCTGCGCGCGATGTACGGCGAGCAGCTGGCGCGGCGGGCGCCGCGTCCGGCAGCGCTTGCGACATGAGCTCGGCCGGTGCGGATGCTCATGCCGTGTGGCTGGGGAACCGGGCGATCCTGCTCGCGATGCCGCTCGACGGGGCGAGCGCTGCGGTGGAGGCGGCGCTCGCGCTGCCCGAAGGTGAGGCCGTCCTCGAAACGACCGCGATGCGCTACGGCGAGAACGGGCGGGGGCACCTGCTGGTCGTGGGGCTGCTGCCGGCCGGCTCGGGCGGCGGCGGGCAGGCCGTCGACGTAACGGTCCGATCCGGCGACCGCGACCTCACCGTACGGGCGGCCGGGGTCGACTTCGCGGAGGATGCCCTGCGCGCGCTGATTCGCAATCAGCTCGCAGCGCTCGATGCCGAGCAGCGCCGCGAGGTCATCGAGCTCATCCTGTCGGCCACCACCGGCGAATTGCGGGGTCCCGGGGCAATCGGCCTGGCGCGACGGCTCGGCGGGATCCGCGAGGCGCTGCGGGAGCAACTGCCGCGCACGGCGCTGCGCTACGACGAGCCGCAGGCAGCGCAGATCGACGCGATCTTCGCGGTCGACCAGGACTCGTTCTGGGTGAAGGGCTGGGTCCACGATGCGGACCGGACCGTCGAGTCGGTGCTGGCGATCAGCCCCGAGGGCGCGCGGGTCGACCTGCTCGACGGCGCCTATCGCTACGCGCGGCTCGAGACCCAGGAGATGTACGCGGCGGCCGGGGACGCCGCGCACGCACAGCACGGGCTGATCAAGCTGCTCTCGCTCGAGTCCCCGAGCCACCTTCCCGAGGGCTGGGTGGTCGAGCTGCGCACGACCGACGGGGTCGCGCGGGAGGTGCAGATGCCGGACGTCGAGCGCCGGATCGAGCGGGTCAGGGCCCATGTGCTGAGCGACATGTCCGCCGAGCGCCCGGGCGCCGACGAGCTGGTGCGAGAGCACATCCACCCGGCCCTCACCCGGATCCAGCAGCGGCTTGCGGCGAGCGTCGAGATCGGCGCCGTGGTGGAGATCGGCGAGGGCCACCCCCGCGCACCGGAGCTGACCGTGATCGTGCCGCTCTACAAGCGCATCGACTTCGTGGAGCACCAACTCGCGCAGTTCGCCCATGATCCCGAGCTGGCCAACGCGGACCTGCTGTACGTGCTGGACTCCCCCGAGATCGCCGACAACCTGCTCGACTCCGCACATTCGCTCAGCGCCCTGCACCGGATCCCCTTGAGGGTCGCGGTGATGGCGCGGAACGCAGGGTTCTCGGGCGCCAACAACGCCGGCGTGTCGGTGGCGCGGGGCCGGCGCATCGTGCTCCTGAACTCGGATGTGATCCCCGACCGGCCGGGCTGGCTGGGCACGATGTCGGCCTTCTACGAGGCCACGCCGAGCATCGGCGCGCTCGGTCCCAAGCTGCTGTTCGAAGACGACTCGATCCAGCACGCCGGTCTGTACTTCCACCGGGATGCCGCGGCGCGCGTCTGGCGAAACCAGCACTTCTTCAAGGGCCTGCACCGCACGTTCCCCGCGGCCAACGTCGGGCGCGCCGTGCCGGCCGTGACCGCGGCCTGCCTGATGATCGACCGCGACCTCTATGAAGATGCAGGCGGGCTGTCGCACGCCTACGTACAGGGCGGCTACGAGGACTCGGACCTGTGCCTGCGGCTGCGCGAACGCGGGTGTCAAAACTGGTACATCCCGGGCGCGGAGCTGTACCACCTCGAAGCCCAGTCCTACACCTCCGAGCGCCGCAATCTGGCCGCGGACTACAACGTCTGGCTCCACACGCATATTTGGGGCGACCACATCGATGAAGTCTCCAGGGAGCAGGGGTTGCATCAACAGCCCGGCGCGGACTCGGACGGCGCCGAGCCCTGGCGATGACTCCGCACCCCGCCCGCGATTCCACAGCGACCCTCTGCACGATCGAAGACGTGCGGCTCGCCGGCGCGGACGGCGACCCGCTCGAGGCGGGCCTGATCGAGACCCCGTGCCGCGAGGACCAGCATGAGACCTGGGCGCTGCCCGTTACCGGCTGGGTGGTCGGCGCGCGCGCGGGCGTCGCACAGGTGCGTGTCACCCACCGCGACGCACACTGGGCGCTGCCTGTGCACGACCGGCGCCCGGACGTCGCGGACGCGCACGCCGATCTTCCGTGGGCTCTTCATGCGGGCTTCTCCGGTGCGCTCAACACCCTGCGGCTCCCACAGCGATTCGAGCTCCAGCTCACCGCCGAGTTGGCGGACGGCGTGCACGCTCCGCTCGGGACGATCGGTGGCCGCCGCGCCCCGCTGCAGTCGAGCTATGACCCCGAGCTGCGGCCGTTGATCGTGACCACTCTGGGTCGCACGGGCTCCACGTGGCTGATTCACCTGCTCGCGGGTCATCCGGCTGTCACGGCCTACCGCCCCTTCTCGTTCGAGCCACGCGCCGTGACCTACTGGATCGACGTGCTGACCAGCCTCTCCGAGCCCGCGTCCTACACGCAGCAGGTGGAGGGCGAGGTGACCTATCCCGACCCGTGGTGGCTGGGGTCGGGCACTCGCATGACATCGGAGGTACTGCCCGACTCCGACCTCGCGCGCTGGCTCGGATCCGAGCACGTCACCGATCTCGCTGAGTTCGCCCAACAGCGCCTCGATGCCGTGTACCTGCGGATCGGCGCCCTCGAGGACGACCGGCCCGAGTTCTTCGCCGAGAAGTGCCTGCCCGCGAGCAACGTGCCGCAGCTGGTGCGGGAGCTGTACCCGGACGGGCGCGAGATCTTCCTCGTGCGCGACTTCCGGGACATGCTGTGCTCGATCCGCGCGTTCAACGAGCGGCGCGGCCGCTCGGCGTTCGGGCTCGACGGCCCCGGCGGCGAGGAGGCCTATGTGCTGGACGTGCTCGCCCCATCGGTTCAGAATCTCCTGCATGAGTGGCGCGAGCGCGCGCACACGGCGCAGCTGGTCAGGTACGAGGACCTGATCGGGGACCCGGCAGGCACCTTGCGCGGCATCCTGGGGCAAGCCGGCCTCGAAGCGTCCACGGAGCGCGTGGAGGACATGCTCGCCCGTGCCGCGGTGCCGATTCCGGGCATGGCGGTGCACCGGACCGCGGGAGCGGGCGCGGCGGACTCGGTCGGGCGCTGGCGCCGGGACCTGGAGCCGCGGCTGCAGGCCGTGTGCAACGACGCCTTTGCCGGCGCCCTCGCCGAGTTCGGCTACGAGCCGGCGGCGGGTGAGGATTAGCGAAATGGTCCTGAGCGAGATCTCCGCCGTGGAGGTGCACTCGCCCGCCGGCGAGGACCTGTGGGGCTTTCACATCGATTCCCCGCTGACCGGCGCCACACACGAGGCCTACTCCTTCGACGTCCGCGGCTGGGTGCTGGGGCGCAGGGCGAGGGTCACCGCCGTCGAGCTCAAGGACGGCCCGCGCCTGCTGTGGCGAGTGCCGACCGAGATCGCGCGCCCCGAGCTGGCGGCGGAGTATCCCGAGGCGCAGGACGCCGGCGCCGCCGGGTTCTTCACGATCGTGAACTCGCTCAACCTCGGCCAAGAGTTCGAGATCCTCCTGCGCGCCCGCCTCGACGACGCCTCGCGCGTGAGCGTGGCGACGATCCGTGGCCGCAGAGAGCGGCTGCGCACGGCGTTCGAGCCGGCGATCGATCCCCTGATGGTCACAACGCTGGGGCGCACCGGCTCCACGATCCTGATGAAGGTGCTTGCGACCCATCCCGAGATCGTGGCGTACCGTCCCTTCGAGCACGAGCCGCGCGTCGTGTCCTACTGGCTCGGCGTGCTGAACGCGCTCACCGACCCCGTCAGCTACCGGCGCCAGATCAACCCGACCGGCAGCATCGACGGATCCTGGTGGCTGGGAAACCAGCCACCGTTGCCGCGCCGCCTGCGCGACCCGCGCCTCACGCACTGGCTCGACGTGGACGCCGTGGGTGAGGTCGCGACCTTCTGTCAGAGCCGCATCGAGGCCGTGTACCGAGAGGCGGCGGCGGCGGCGGGCATCGACTCTCCACGCTACTTCGCGGAGAAGGTCCGCCCGGACCGGGTTCCCGGCCTCACCGGCGAGCTGTACCCGGGTGCGCGGGAGATCATCCTCGTGCGGGACTTCAGGGATATGGTCGCATCGATGTTCGCGTACAACGCCAAGCGCGGCCGGGAAGGCTTCCGCCGGGACCTCTTTGAAGACGATGCCACGTACGTGCTGGAGCAGGTCAAGGGCAGCGTCGCGGCCGTCGCCGCGGCCTGGGGCGCCCGGCGCGAAAGCGCCCATCTGATCCGCTACGAGGACCTCGTGCTCGATCCGCAGAACACGATCGAGGCGCTCCTGCGCTACCTCGGTCTGGAGCTGGGCGGGCATGCGGAGGCGATGACTGCGGCGCTGTTCGCGCGGGATCCCGAGACCGAAGGGCACCGCACCACTCCCGACCCGCGCGCCTCGATCGGGCGGTGGAAGGACGACCTCAGCGCCGGGGCGCGGCGCACATGCGAAGCGGCGCTCGCATCGGAGCTCGAGACCTTCGGCTACGCCCTCGAGGAAGCGGCGGCCTGACCATGGTGATCGGGGAGGGCTTTGCATGGGCGCACCTGCCGAAGACGGGCGGCGACGCCACGCTCAAGATGTTCGAGCTGTTCCCCCAGCTGGTCCTGTTCGCGGATCCCGACGACGGAAACGAGAAACACACGCGGTTCAGCGAACGCCCGGAGGATATCCGCGGCAAGGTGCTCGCGATGAACTTCAGGCGCCTGCCGTCGTGGGTCCTGAGCCGCGCGCAGCACGTGGCGCGCTGGGGTATCTATCCCGAGTACGAGCCGCTGCGCATGGGGACTCCGGACGAGCTCGCAGAAAGCGACTTCCCCGACACCCGGATACAGCTCTACACGAGCGAGAACCGGTTCTGGCCGGACCACTGGCTGAAGATGGAGACGCTGGCCGAGGACTTCACCAATCTCATCTCGCAGTTTCACGAGGTGACCGACACCGAGCGCGAGCAGGTGCAGAGCCTGGGCGCGGTCAATCAGGGTGGCTACGACCACGACATCGAGCTCTGGTTCTCGCCGGATCACATCGAGCGGATGTATTTGAACAACCCGCTGTGGGCGACCCTCGAGCAGGAGCTGTATGGCGACCTCTACGAGCTGAAGCCACGGGCAGGCGCGCGGCAGGTCACCTGATGGCAGTCTGGGAGATCCTCGAGCTGATCGAGCCGGAGGAGTCCGAGCAGCACCTGCGCAGCTGGTTCATCGAGATTCCGCGTGGCGCCGATGCGGGTGAGCTCTACATGCGCGGCGACCTCCACACGATCGACATCAAGGGCTGGGTGGTCGGCCGCCACGCCCGCGCGACGTCGGTCGAGCTGGTCTACCACGACCACCTGATCCGAACCGTTCCGGTGCAGGGCGCGCGCCCCGACCTCGCTCCGGCCTTCGCCGATCTCGATCCCGAGCTGGACATGCACTTCCACGCGATGCTCGGAGTGGTCGGCCTGCTCCCGGAGTTCGAGGTCGACGTCCAGGCCGTGCTGGAGAACGGGATGCGCGTGCCGATGGCCCACATCCGGGCACGGCACGAGCCGCTGCGCACCGGCTACGAGCCGCTGTTCCGTCCCATCGTCCTCACGTGCCTGGGGCGGAGCGGCACCACGTGGCTGATGCGGATGCTGCGCCACCACCCGGAGATCGTGGTCTACGAGAAGCACCCGTACGAGCAGTCGTTCGCAAAGTACTGGATGCACATGCTCCGTGTGCTGTCGCAACCCGCGGACATGATCAACTCCTATGAGCCGGAGACTTTCCACAACGAGATCTGGCAGGTGGGTTTCAACCCCTTCTACGATCTCCAGATCACGCACGAGCCGTGGGCGCGTGAGTGGTTCGGACGTGAGTACCTCGAGCGGCTGGCGAGGTTCTGCCAGTCGAGCATCGACAGCTGGTACGCGACCGTCGCGCGCACCCAGCAGGGTGACAAGCCGGCCATCTACTTCGCCGAGAAGCACCTTTGGCCGAACTACATCCCGGTGCTGATCTGGGAGCTGTATCCGAACGCGAAGGAGATCTTCCTCGTACGCGACTTCCGCGACATGGTCTTCTCGATTTTGGCGTTCGACCGCAAGCGTGGCTTCTCCGGGTTCGGCCGGCCCGAGGGCCGCAGCGACGAGGACTACGTGCGCATGGAGCTGCGCGAGATGGCGCTCAACCTGCGCAAGAGCTGGGTCACGCGCCGGGATCGCGCACATCTGGTGCGCTACGAGGACCTGGTCTTCAACCCGACCGACACGGCCCGCGGGATACTCGAGTACCTCGAGCTGGATGCCTCGCCCCAGCAGGTCGAGCGGCTGCTGGCCTCCGGCAACGCCGACCCCGCGGTGATGCGCGAACATCGCACGTCCGAGCGGCCCGAGGACTCGATCGGCCGCTGGCGGCGGGAAGGCGACGAGCGCTTCCGCGAGCTGTGCAACGAAGTGTTCGGCGACATCCTCGACGACTTCGGCTACTCCGAAGTCGGCTACGTCGGATAGGCGACGGGTGGCGACGATCCTGGTCGGCGGCTCGGTCGCCCAGCGTCCGGGCGCCGGAGGCCACACCTGGGTGTTCCTCCAATACCTGCTGGGACTCCGGCGGCTGGGGTACGACGTGGCGCTCGTGGACCGCCTGGAGCGGGACATGTGCTTCGACGCGAGCGGCCGCCCGTGCTCCGTGGAGGACTCGGAGAACGTCCGTTACCTGGCCGAGGTGATGAACCGCTTCGGCCTCGGCGATCGGTGGGCCGTGCTGTGCGACGGCGGCGCCCGCTCGCTGGGAATGAGCCGCGCGGCGCTCGACCGCGCCGCAAGCGACGCGGAGCTGATCATCAACGTGAACGGGTTCACCGACGACGAGGTGGTGATGTCGAGCGTCGGGTTGCGCGCCTATCTCGACATCGATCCCGGCTTCGGGCAGATGTGGCGGGCGCTCGGGCTGCACGACATGTTCGCGGGCCACGACGCCTATGTGACCATCGGCGAACGGATCGGGCGGGCCGACTGCACGATCCCCACCTGCGAGCTGGAATGGATCACCACCGCGCAACCCGTCGTGCTGGCGGAGTGGGAGGCACAGCCGCCGGTCACGGCCGGGCGGTTCACGTCGATCGCAAGCTGGCGCGGGCCGTTCGCGCCGGTTGAGTATCAGGGCGTCACGTATGGGCTGCGGGTGCACGAGTTCCGCCGCTTTGCCGAACTTCCCCGGCGCTCGGACCAGGAGTTCGAGGTCGCGCTCGACATCCACGAGGCCGAGACCGCCGACCTGGAGCTGCTCGCGGAAAACGGCTGGCGACTGATCGACCCCGCGATGGCCGCGGGCGATCCCTGGGCGTACCGAGACTACGTGTGCGGATCGCGGGCCGAGCTGATGGTGGCCAAGGGGATGTACGTGCAGAGCCGCAGCGGCTGGGTCAGCGATCGCAGCATCTGCTATCTGGCCGCCGGCAGGCCCGTCGTCGCGCAGGAGACCGGCTTCTCGGAGCTCTACCCGACCGGAGTCGGGCTGCTGGCCTTCGGCGATCTGGACGGCGCCGTCGCCGCGGTCGCCGACGTGGCCGCCGATCACGCGCGCCACAGCCGGGCCGCGCGGGAGATCGCCGCCGAGCACTTCGACTCGGACAAGGTCCTGCGGCGGCTGCTGCTGGAGCTTGGGATACCCTAGATCGCCGTGGCGCACCAGCAGACCCAGACCGAGAGCGAGCAGCCGGCCGGCGGCGTGCGGCGGCTGAACTGGGGCTGTGGCGGGTGGGCCGAGCCGGGGTGGATCAACTCGGACATCAAGGAGGGCCCCGGCGTCGACATCGTGGCGGACATCCGCGACGGGCTCCCACTCGAGTCCGACAGCATCGACTACGCGGCCTCGGTCCACGCGTTGCCAGAGATCCCGTTCACCGAGATCGTTCCCACCCTCGCTGAGTTGCGCCGGGTGCTGAAGCCCGGCGGCGTGCTGCGGCTCGCGCTCCCCGACCTCGACAAGGGAATCGCGGCGTACCACCGCAGGGACACCGAGTACTTCAAGGTGCCCGATCAGGACGCGAAGAGCCTGGGCGGGAAGTTCGTGACGCACATGGTCTGGTACGGCTATTCGCACAGCTTGTTCACGGGCGAGTTCATCCAGGAGCAACTCGAGAAGGCCGGCTTCAGCCGCATCGACCACTGCACGTTCCAGCAGACAGCCAGCCCTTACCCCGATATCGTCGCGCTCGACAACCGCGAGCAGGAGAGCCTCTTCGTGGAGGCGGTCAAATAGCGCGGGTCCTGTTCTTCCGGGACTTCAAGCGTTTCACCGGCGGCGACCTCAAGGTCTGGGACTACTTCAACCACGTGCGCTCGTCGCCACGCCATTCGGCGTACGTGCGCTTCAGCGACGAGTCCGTATGGAACGCGACCAATCCGTGGAACCACGCCAGGGAATGCGTCGTGGGCGAGGACGCCGAGTTCGACATCCTCTTCCTGTCCGGGACGGACTGGCGCCACGTGATCCCCGAAGACCAGCGTCCGCGGTACTCGAAGCCGGTGCTCAATCTCGTCCAGCATGTGCGGCACGGATGCGAGCGCGACCCTCTCGGCCGGCACATGCTGCTGCGGCACAGCGCGATCCGCATCTGCGTGAGCTCGGAGGTGGAGCGGGCGATCCTGGGCACGGGGAAGGTGCGCGGGCCGGTGTTCACGATCCCCGACGCGATCGACGTCGAGGAGGTCGAGCGCCTGGCGGGCACGAAGCCGCGTGACCTCGACGTCCTGGTCGCGGCGAACAAGCAGCCGCAACTGGGGGCGGCGATCGCGGCGCGGTTGCGGAAGACGCGCGCGAGCGTGCACCTGGCCGACACGCGCATCCCGCGCGACGAGCTGATCGGCCTGATGGGCGCCGCACGGGTGAGCGTGCTGGTCCCCAACCCCAAGGAGGGGTTCTATCTGCCGGCCATCGAGGGGATGGCGGCGGGCACGCTGGTCGTGTGCCCGGACTGCATCGGGAACCGGTCCTACTGTCTGGATGGCGAGAACTGCTTTCGGCCTCCATGGGACGAGGACTCGATCGTGGCCGCAGCCGAACGGGCGCTCGGCGACGAGCCGCTGCGCGACCGGATGACCCAGGTCGCCGGCGGGACCGCGACCGCCCACGACCTGCGGCTCGAGCGGCGCGCCTTCCTCGACATCCTCGATCGCGTGGACGAGCTCTGGGCCGCGGCCTAGCGCCCGGCGAGCATCTCGCGGCGCGAGCCGAGGGACGTGCTCATCACCGGGCGGGCTTGCGGAACAGCACGGCGTCCTGCTGGATGTCGAGCGCCCCGCCGGGCGAGAAGTCCACCAGCTCGAGCCCGCGACCCAGCACCTCGCGGATGTAGCGCTCGGGGTGGTACGCGGCGCATCCGCTGCTGCCCGCGTGCTGTGAGCCGATCACGACCAGCTCCCCGGCATCGAATCCCGGCGCGATCTGCTCGTACTGGCCCTCCGTGCGCATGTACTCGACCCGGCTGCGCCCATGGAACGTGGGCAGCAGCACACCGCCGGGCTTTACGATCCTGATCAGCTCCTGCATCCATGGAACGTGCATCTCGGCATCGAAGTGCGTGAACACCGAGAGCGCTTGCACGAGGTCGAAGGACTCGTCCGCGAAGGGCAGCGGCGGCTCGAGCCCGTTGATCTCGAACCGGCCGAACGGCAGGTTCGCTGCGCACCACTCCACCAGACGGGGGTTGTAGTCCGAGCCGTACAGCTTCGCCCGCGTGAAACGCGGCCAGTGGCGGATCACGCGGCCACAGCCACAGCCGAAGTCGAGCACGGTGCCGAGCGATTGCGGGTTGACGTCGTTGCGCGCCAGCATCTCGGAAATCCACGTCGCCGCATAGCTCCCGTATCGATAGAACTCGTCGGGTCTGATCCAGCCGGCGACCAGCCCGACCATCTCGGGCGTGGGGACGGGCAGGCCATCCTCGCCGGTCAGCGGCCGATGCTCGCGCGGAGACTCGAGGGCATAGATCGCGCACGCATCCTCGTCGGTCGCGATCCGCCGGAACTGGGTACGCAGGAACCTCCTCAGCTCCGGGTGCCGGTCGATCCACGGATAGACGTCAGACGGCACCACGAGATACGGCGTCTGGTTGGCACGGAAGCGCTCGATGCGCGCCGCAACGTGCGCGCTCGTGAGCTCACCGCCGGGGAGATTGAGCACGACCTTGCCCGCCGGCCGGCCTTCCATGTCCGGCATCTCCTCGGCGCTGTTGACGAGCACACCCACCCGCGCCCAGTAGGGGAGGGTGAAGCGCACCTCGCGTTCGACCGCTCCCAGCCTGTTCACCGAACCGTGCACCCCCACCGCTCCATACCCTACGTGGCCCCGCCGCCGCGCGCACGTCCGACGATCGACGTCGTACGTCCGGTTGCGATAATTGACCGCATGCGGCCGCGCGATGTCCTCTCTGCATGACCACGATCCTGGTCGCGGGCGCGATCGCCAACAAGCTGCACAACGGGGGCGAGGCATGGGTGCGGCTGAGCTGGATCCGCGGCCTCCAGAAGCTGGGCGTCGACGTCTGGTTCGTGGAGCAGATCGAGGAGGCCACCTGCGTCGATGCCGCCGGAGCGCCTGCGCCCTTCGCCGAGTCCGAGAACCGCCGTTACTTCGACGCGCTGATGGCCGAGTTCGGCCTCACCGAGCGGGCCTCGCTGCTCCTCGGCGAAGGGGCACAGGCCAGCGGCGTCCCGCTCACGCAGTTGACCGATGTGGCCGCCGAGGCGGACCTCATCGTCAACATCAGCGGACACCTGCGATCGCCTGACCTGCTGGCGCGGCCACGCCGCCGGGCATACGTCGACCTGGACCCGGGCTTCACACAGTTCTGGCACGCCGACGGCTGGACCGGCCTCGCCGGACACGACACCTACTTCACGGTCGGCGAGAACATCGGGTCGCCCGGGTGCGTGATTCCCACGGGCGGCATCGCCTGGCGCCCGGTGCCGCCCCCGGTCGTGCTCGATGACTGGCCGTTCCCCGAAGAGTCCGGTCCGCTGCGGTTCACGACGGTGGGAGCATGGCGCGGCGCCTTCGGTGTGATCGAGCGCGACGGCCGCACCTACGGGTTGAAGGTGCACGAGTTCCGCAAGGTGATGGAGCTGCCCACCCGCGTGCCCTACGACTTCGAGATCGCACTGGACATCTACCCGGGCGACGACCGCGACCGGCTGGCGCTGGAGGCGAACGGGTGGGCGCTGGTGCGACCGGCCACGACGGTCCGGGGCCCGATCGAGTTCCGCCACTACGTCCAGGGCTCGGGCGCCGAGTTCTCGGTTGCGCAGGGCATCTACGTGGACACGCACAGCGGCTGGTTCAGCGACCGGAGCGTACGCTACCTCGCATCGGGACGGCCCACGTTGCTGCAGGACACAGGCTTCAGCCGCAACTACCCGGTGGGAAATGGCCTGGTTCCCTTCACCACGATCGCCGAGGCCGCCGCCGGCGCGCAGCAGATCGCCGCGGACTACGAGGGCCACCGCGCCGCCGCCCGCGCGCTCGCGGAGGATCGCTTCGACTCCGGCAAGGTCCTGCCCCGCTTCCTGGCGGAGGCGGGGCTCGGGCCGTGACGCCGGGAGGTCCGCGGCGACGGCCACTCGGTGTGGGTCTTGCGGCCGGCGCGCTGCTCGGCGCCGTGGCTCTGTTCGCGCTCGTCGTGGTGCTGTCGTTCGAGCTGCTCAGCAAGGACCAGCTCGGCGGGCCCTCGACGCTCGCCGGGGTAGAGCTGACCGGCGCCGAGCAGACGGTGTTCAGCTGGCGCCGAGACGCTTGCGAGGAAAACGACATTCCTGACCTACCCGCACGCGCGTTCCGGGACGCACGCGGAGACGTGCAGCTGATCGCGGCGCACTTCGTCAACCGCCGGTTCGTGGGACGGGACCTCGGCCGGCTGGAGCATCCCTGTGACGTGATCAAGCGATCGACACGTGATCCGGACCCGGCTCGCTACGCCGACGCCGAGTGGCTGGGCGCGCTCTACACCGAGGACGGGCGCACGGTGTACTCGCTCGTGCACGACGAGTACCAGGGCCAGCTCCATCCCGGCCGCTGCGCTTCGGGCGAATACCTCAAGTGCTGGTACAACTCGATCACACTGTCGGTGTCACGCGACGGGGGCCGCAGCTACCATGCGATCGCGCCGGCGCCCGCACATCTCGTGGCCTCTATCCCCTACCGATACGAGCCCGACGCCGGTCCCTACGGCCTGTTCGCGCCCAGCAACATCGTGCGCAACCGCAAGGACGGCTACTACTACGCGATGATCCGCGCCGAGGACCATCGCGCGCAGCGCTATGGCACCTGCCTGATGCGCACCAGGACGCTCGCCGACCCGCGCTCCTGGCGGGCCTGGGGCGGAGCGCGCTTCGACGTTCAGTTCGCGAATCCCTATTCCCCGCAGGGTCTCGATCCCGCGAACCACGTGTGCACACCGGTCTCCCCCGACCAGATCGGTGCGATGGTGGAGAGCCTGACCTTCAACGAGTACTTCGGCAAGTGGCTGCTGGTCGGCACGTCGCAGGACGTCGTGCGCGGCGGCAGGCGGGTGGGGTTCTACTACTCGCTCTCCGGCGACCTGGTGCACTGGTCGCAGCGCAAGCTGATCCGCGAGGTGGAACTGACCTTCTCCTACGAGTGCGGGGACGCGAACCCCGTGAGCTACCCATCCGTGCTCGATCCGCGTTCCAGCGCGCGGAACTTCGACACGACCGGCAGGACCCCTTACCTGTTCTTCACACGGTTTCACTACAGCAACTGCGTTCAGAACCTGAACCGCGACCTCGTGCGGGTGCCGATCCGCTTCTCGAAATGAGCGTGCCCGCCGGCGACCCGCTGCGCATCCTGGTGAGCGGCATGATCGCCGCGGTGCCGCACCACGGGGGCGCCACCTGGGCCGTGCTCCAGTACCTGCTGGGGTTCCGGCAGCTCGGTCACGAGGTCGTGTTCGTCGAGCAGATCGACCGTGGCGCCCTGCAACCCGCCGGATCTCCCTTGCAGGACTCGGTCAACCGCACCTACATGCAGTCGGTCGCGGAGCGCTGCGGCCTGGCGGGCGAGTGGGCGCTGCTGGAGGCGGGCACGACCCACACCGCCGGCCGCTCCTACGAGGAGCTGCGGGTCGCGGCCCGCAATGCGGACGTGCTGGTCAACATCTCGGGGATCCTGACCGACGACGACCTGATGGGCGCCGCCCGCACGAAGGTCTACCTGGACCTCGACCCCGCCTTCAACCAGCTCTGGCATGCGCAGGGCATCGACATGCACTTCGGCGGCCACGACCGCTTCGTGACGGTCGGTCAGGCGATCGGCACGCCGGACTGCACGGTGCCGACCTCCGGAATCGACTGGATCCCGACCGTCCCACCAGTCGTGCTCGAGCACTGGCCGCCCGTCCCAGGGGGCGAGCACATCACGACGATCGGCAACTGGCGCGGCTATGGCTCGGTCGAGCACGAGGGCGTTCACTACGGACAGAAGGCGCACTCGATGCGCGGCTACATGGGACTCGCGGCGCGCACGGACGCGTCCTTCCGGCTCGCCCTCGACGTGCACCCCGGCGAAGCGCCGGACATCGCGGCACTGGACCGCAACGGCTGGCAGATCGTCCCGCCCGCACAGGTGGCGGCGACCCCGGACGCCTACAGAGAGTTCATCGCCGGCTCGCTCGCCGAGCTCGGCATCGCCAAGAGCGGCTACGTGCTGTCCCGCTGCGGCTGGTTCAGCGATCGCAGCGCCTGCTACCTGGCCTGCGGGAAGCCGGTCGTTGCGCAGGACACCGCCTTCAGCCGGTTCCTGCCGACCGGCACGGGTCTGCTGGCCTTTGCCACCGAGGACGACGCCCTGTCGGGGATCGAGGACGTGCGCCGCGATTACGTGCGCCACTCGACGGCCGCGCGCGAGATCGCCGTCGAGCACTTCGACTCGCGGTCGGTGCTGACGCGGTTCCTGGAGCGGGTGGCGGCATGACGCCCGCCGACGCGCCCGGGCTGCGCACGGCCCTGGAAGCCGCACTTGGCGACCACGAGCGCGTTCCCGTGTCGGTGACCGGTCTGGAGCGGCGGCCGTGCGAGTACCGCACGAGCTATGCGCTGGAGGAGCTGGACGTGACGCTCGCGGACGGTCGAGCGCTGCACATGATGCTCAAGGACCTCTCGCGCGCCTGCCTCGACGAGGACGCACGGCGCGTAAAGCCCGACTTCCTGCACGACCCGATGCGCGAGATCGAGGTCTACCGCGACCTGCTGGACGGCGCCGGGCTGGGCACTCCTGCCTACTACGGCGCGTCCGTGGACCCGGCCGCCGGCCGCCACTGGCTCTTCATAGAGAACGTCGCGGGACCGGTGCTGTGGCAGGTGGGCGAGTTCGAGGTGTGGGAGGAAACGGCGCGCTGGCTCGCGCGGATGCATGCACGGCTCGCGGGCGCGGCGGCCGGGGCGCCGGACTCGCTGCTGCGCTACGGCCCGCGCCTGTATCGCACCTGGATCGATCGCGCGCAGGGGTTCGCGGAGGATCCCGCCACGTCCTGGAGCGATGAGAAGCGGGAGGCCGTGCTGATGCTGGCGAGCCGTTACGGCCCGGTGGTCGAGCGTCTGGCGGCGCTCACACCGACCGTGATCCACGGCGAGTTCTATCCCTCCAACGTGTTGATCCAGAATCCGGCGGCGGGGCGGGTGCGGGTCGCGCCCATCGACTGGGAGATCGCCGCCGTCGGCCCCGGGCTGCTCGACCTGGCCGCGCTGTCGATCGGCAAGTGGACTCCCGCGCAGCGCGCGGCGCTCGCGCGCGCCTACAGCGAGGCCGCGGGCTCCGGAAACACGCCGGCCGGCTTCGACGCGGCGCTCGACTGCTGCCGGCTGCACCTGGCCGTCCAGGCGCTCGGCTGGGATCCGGAATGGCAGGCTCCCGCGGAGCACCGTCACGACTGGCTCGCAGAGGCGCTGCAGATCGCCCGCGACCTGCGACTCTAGAGTGCAGGACGGCATGATCGCGAGCGAGACCGAGACCAGCCGCCGCGCGCTGGACCTGTTGCGCTTCGCCGTTCCCTGGGACGCGGCGGTGGCGGTGGCGGGGTCCGAGGTCCAGGACATCGGCCGCCGGCTGGTCCTGTCCTTCGCAGGCGCGGGCAGCGTGCCCGGGATCTCCGACGAGGCCGCGATCACGCGGCTCGAGGCACTGCGCGACCAGGGCTGCGAGTTTCTCGTCGTCGGTCCGTCTGCCTACGACTGGCTCGACGCGCGCCCCGGCTTCCAGCGCCATCTCGACGCGGAGTACCGGCTCGTGGCGCGCGAAGCCCAAGCGTGCGCCGTCTACGCGCTGCACGGGGACGCCGGGCGCAGCGGCGCGGACGGGCTGCCGCTGCCGCCGGTCGACATGATCCGCATGACGTCGGGAATGAGGAACGCGCCCAACCCGGACGCGACCTACCGGCGCTTCGAGCAGGGTGCGGTCGGCACGGCCGCGTGGATCCGCGACACGCTGGCGCGCAATGCCGCGCCGGTCGACGACCTCGCGGCGCTGCTCGACTTCGGCTGCGGCTGCGGTCGCGTCACGCGCCACTGGCGCGACCTGCCGGGCGAGGTGCACGGCAGCGACTACAACCCGCTGCTGGTGCGCTGGTGCGCCCAGCACCTCCCGTTCGCCGAGTTCCGCACCAACGGGCTCGAGCCGCCGCTCCCGCACGCCGACGATTCCTTCGACTTCTGCTACTCGATCTCGATCTTCACGCACCTGGACGAGCCGTTGCAAATTCCCTGGATGAGCGAGTTGGTGCGCGTGGTGCGCCCGGGAGGGCTGATCCTGATCACCGTCTCCGGCGAGGCACACGTCAGCAGCCTGCCGGGGTGGGAGCGGTTCCGCGAGCAGTTCGAGGCCGAGCGGCTGGTGGTCACGAAGCGCGAGCGCACCGGGTCCAACGCATGCGCCGTGTACCACCCGTTCAGCTACGTCCGGGATACCCTCACCCGCGGGCTCGAGATCGTCGACTACCAGCCAGGGGTCGAGGCGGCGGGTCGCCAGGACGGGGTGCTGGTGCGCACACCTTCGCGGCCATGACCGAGCGCATGCTGGTCGTGAACGCCGACGACTTCGGCCTCAGCCCGGGCGTGAATGCGGGCGTCGTGCGCGCGCACGAGCACGGCATCCTCACGAGCGCCAGCCTGATGGTGCGGTTCCCGGCCGCGCAGGAGGCGGCCGACTACGCACGCCGCGCGGCCGGCCTGAGCCTGGGGCTGCACGTGGACCTGGGCGAGTGGGTCTACAACGACGGCGACTGGGAAACACTCTACGAGGTCGTGTCACTGGAGGACCCGGACGCGGTCGTGAGCGAGGTCGGCAGGCAGGTCGACGCGTTCCGGCGCCTGACCGGCGGCCAGCCCAGCCACATCGACTCCCACCAGCACGTGCACAGCTGGGATCCGGTCGTGACGTCGTTCCGCACGCTGGCGCTCGCGCTGGGTGTGCCACTGCGCCATTACACCGAAGGCGTCACCTATTGCGGCGACCTGTACGGCCAGTCCACGGACGGCACGCCGATCCCCGAGGCGATCACCGTCTCCGCGCTGATCGACATCATCGAGGGGCTGCCGCGGGGCATCACGGAGCTTGCCTGCCACCCCGGCCTGGGCGAGGACAGCGGCTCCACGTACGACCATGAGCGCACGCAGGAGGTGGAGATCCTCTGCGACCCGCGCGTGCGCGAGGCACTCGACCGCGAGGGCGTCGCGCTGCGCTCGTTTGCCGATGTCGCAGCACGCGGCGCGCCCGGCGGCTAAGGTTCCCGGCTCTGATGGATCACGAAGGGTTCACACTGTGGCTGACCGGCCTCCCGCGATCGGGCAAGAGCACCGTCGCGGGACTGGTCGCCGGTCGCCTGCGCTCGCTCGGCGTCGAGCACATCGAGGTCCTCGACGGCGACGTCGTACGCGACGGCCTGTGCCGTGACCTGGGCTTCTCGCGGGAGGACCGCACCGAGAACATCCGCCGCATCGCGTTCGTCAGCAAACTTTTGACGCGCAACGGCGTCGCGGTGATCGTGGCCGCCATCTCGCCCTACCGCGAGGACCGGGAGCTCGCGCGCGAGGAGATCCAGTCCTTCATCGAGGTGTGGTGCCACGCGACGGCCGACGACTGCGCGGCGCGCGACTACAAGGGCCTGTACGAGAAGGCGCGGCGCGGCGAGATCACCAACCTCACCGGGGTCAACGACCCCTACGAGGAGCCCGAGGACGCCGACTTGGTGCTCGACACCGTGGGCGAGTCCCCCGAGGCCAGCGCGGAGCACGTGATGGCGCTCCTGCGCGAGCGCAAGCTGCTCCCGCCCGAGTAGCTCCCGGCTACCGGCGGGCGGCTGCTACCGGCGCTTGGGGCCGATCAGCGTGATCCTGCCCTTGGCGGTGACCGCGTCGCCGATCCTGAGGACGGCGTTTGTGCCCATGCGCCGGGCCTTGCGCAGCTTCCTGACCTCGGACTTCGAGAACCTGACCTTCACGGACCTGCTCCGCTTGCCGGCGATCTTGAGGTTCCCGGCCCCCGTGACGCCCTTGCCCCTGAGGGTCAGGCGTCCCCGGCATGCCTTGGAGCGCTTGCACCGGACCTTGACCTTGGCGACGCCGCGGTTGGAGACCTTCACCCTGCCGCTCAACAGCGATGCGGCCCGCAGGTCGGACTCCTCGCAGCCCCGGATCTCGAGGCGCGGCTGCGTGGTCACCTGCTTGCCGCTGTGCGACGTGAACGTCGCATCGAAGCGCCGGTCGGCGTCGTTGGCCTGACACAGGTCGTCGAAGTTGTTGAGGATCCCGTCCGGGCCACCGTCCAGGTTCAGCTCGAAGTAGGACTGCGGCAGGTCGGGCACCATCTCGAAGGTGTTGATGATCCGGCGTCCCTGGAGGAAGCTGTTGCGCGCCCTCAGCAGGACCTCGAGGCCGGTCGGCCCGCGCAGGTAGACGTAGATCTTGGGCAGCACGTTTCCGATCTCCTGGACGATGTGCACGGGACCCGCGATCGGGTACGGCAGCAGCGGCGAGAAAGCGCGCGCGGTGCCGACCTTCGACTTCGCCGGGCAACTGTCGGTCGCGGCCTGGGCGTCGTTGCAGAGCGCGCCCGGCTCGTTGAAGAACGGAACGTTCGGCCGCAGGATCGCGGGCAGCACCACACGCGCGTTGGTGATGTCGGCCTCGCCGGCCTCCTGCGTCACGATCGCCTGGAACGGAGGATGGTCGAACTGGTCGGTCCGTCCCGGCCCACCGGCGATCAGGCGCAGGTCGGGACCGAACGGCAACTCGGCGCACTCCGTGGCGTCCAGCGCGATGCTCGACGACGACTCGCCTCCCTGGTCCCCGAAGAAGGTCGCTGTCAGCGTCCTGGGCTCACAGCCGGTCGGGTTCAGGAAGAAGCCCTGGCGGTCGACCAGGATCTCGACCCGCTTGATCGGCAGCGGCACCCCTTCAAGGATCGTCGGGATCTCCGTCGAGACGACCTCGAGGCCGTTGTCGGACTCGCGCAGGAAGATGCGGTTCATCAGCACGACCTGGCCGAGGTCGATCGGGCCCACCTTGGCCGGCACGCGCACGGCAATGGAAGCCGCGTCGCCGGGCTCGATCGCTTCGGAGAGGTAGAGCTCGCCGGGCACCGTCAGCAGACTGCCGTCCACGCCTACCGTGTTGCGGATCGTGCCGATCCGATACTGCTCGTCGCAGGTGCCGGCCCGGGCCTGGGCGAGTGGGCACTGGGGGGCCGCCGCAAGGCTCCCGGTCGCGCCCGCGGGCAGCGACAGCTTCAGGCTCGTGAGGTTCTGGTCACCGTCGGGTCGCGAGAACACGATCCGCGAGATCGAGTTCGCACCGGCCTTCTTGGGGATGCCCTCGGCAAGCTCGACCACCGGGTTGAAGGGACGCGGGTCGGCGGCGCAGCCGACCGTCGTGATGGACGGCGTGCTGTTGCTGGTCTTGCCGTTCCAGCCCTCGAGAGACGCCGCGCCCTCGAACGTCCCGCAGTCGTTCGGGTTGCGCAGGATCGCGCGCCCGTTGCCGCGCAGGTTCACGTCGAGGCGCGAGAACGGCACCTGGGGCTGGTTCTTGAAGACGTTTGTGACCTGCCCGTCCTCCGCGACCGTCACATCGCCGACGAGCTTGATGCGCAGGCCCGCGCCCTCGATCAGCAGGAAGAGCTTCCACGGCTTGTCCGCCGTCGGGCGGCCTGGGGCGGAAACGGGGCCGAAGAAGGCCTTGCCGCCGAGCGGGAAGTCGAGCACCGGGCTCGTCACGTTGATCGTGCCGATCTCGGATCCCGCGGGGCACGCAGGGGCAGCCTTGTCGAGCTGCTTGCCCGTGTCCGGATCGACGCCGAACTGCGCGAAGGAGCATGCCTCCAGCCCGGAGCCGCCCGCGGGGTTCAGCACCATGCCCTCCGGCAGCGTGATGTCCGCGTTCTTGAGGTTCGCCTGCCAGATATCGGCATCGGTGTACTCGGGGTACTCGAGCGTCACCTGGTGGGCGCCGGCCGCGCCCGACTGATCGGTCTCGGTGGGCGTCACCGACACTTCCGTGTCGAAGGGCACGTCACTGCAGCCGCTCGGGGTGAAGGTGCTGGTCCGAACCTGGGTCACCGGGTTGGGGGCCCATGAACGAGCCCGCAGGGTTGCGGTGGCCGGCTGACACGACGTCGGGTTGCGGAAGAACGGGCGCGTGGGCGCCAGCGGCGCCACGGTGCCCGGGTCCTGGTAGTCGGTGGCCTGGCACGGCACCTGCGCACACAGCACGGTCTCGATCTGGGTGATCACCGCCTGCGGCCCGCCGAGGTTCTTGGGAATGTCGATCAGGGCCGAGTCGATCCCGTAGTCGCCGTCGGTGCGCAGGTCGATCTTGATCGGGAAGGGACCCGCCGGTTCGGACGGGAACACCGACGTGCCCAGCCGCGCCGGCTCCAGCCCCAGCGTTTCGACGTTGTAGATCGGCGACGGAATGCGCGTGGGCGGCGTGAGGTTGCTCGAGCCGTCGATCACGGTCTCGGTCACGGAGTGGCCCAGGATCGAGCGCGCGGGGCAAGAGGCCGCGATGAACAGGAAGGACGGGCAGGTGTCGAGCCCCGTGGGGTTCCCCAAAAAGCCCGGCGGCAGCTCGAGCTTGAAGCCCGCCAGCTTGGCCTTGCCCTGTCCGCCGGAACACCCGTACGGCGCCTGGCCAGGGCTGAACGGGCCGGCGATCTGCGCGTGGCCGTTGGGCGCGGCCGGTCCCACCGGCGCGAAGAGGTTGTCGCTGTCGGGCGGGCGGTTGCGCGACACCAGCCGGAACCTGTTCGGATCGGTCACACCGCCGACGACGATCGGCTGGGCCAGCCACACCCCGTTTGCCGCGGCGGGGGTCTGGACTCCGCGCATCTTCACGAACGTGAAGGGGGCTATTACGTCGTGCCGGGCCGTGGTCGTGACGGTGAACTCAGCGGCGTTGGGATCCGGCGCGGCGGGACCAGCTGACACGTTGCCGACCACTATGCCGGGCCCGCAGAACCTGAAGAACAGGCTCACGTCGGAGTTGCCGCCGGCCTGGGTGGGCGGGTAGGCCTTCGGCGTGCTCAACGGCGCCATCACGAACTCCGTGATGTCCAACTGCGTGTCGAGCACCTGCGCGCGGGCCACCGCGCCCCACATCGCCGCGAGCACGATCGCGCTCAGCGCGGCCGTCGTAATCAGCCTCAGTCTCATCGCTGGCCCCTCACCCCGATGTCCTCAGGGTCAGCTTCGTCTTGCGCGTGCGCATCGCTGCATTCGCGGCATCGCGGCGCACGGCCAATGTGGCCTCGACCCGCAGGCGCTTGCGGCGCTGGATCACCGCGCGGGCGCTCTGCGAGACCTTCACGCGGACGGTCACCCGGCCCAAGCGACCCGTGAACGACTTCCGGCCCAGGTTCAGGCGCCGCAGTGCCGCGCCCTTGCGCGGCCGGACCCGTCCCGCGCTGCGCAGCTGCACGGTGCCCCTGGCGTTGAACGCGCAGGTCAGGCGCAGGGTCACGACGCCGCTGCGCGACATCCGCACCGAACGGGGGGTGGTGACGCAGATGCCCGCCTGGCTGACGCCGCTGGACTCGCAACCTGCGCCGATCTCGTCGGATGGATCGGCCTTCACCGTGTCGGAGCCCGCGCCGCAGCTGGCCGCGCCAGTGGCGCCGTCCGCGATGTCGATCGTGTCGTCACCGGAACCGGTGCGCACGCTCTCGATGTCGGTGCGGACCTGGTCGTTCTCGCCCTGCTCGCCGTCGTCGGGAGCGCCGAGGGTGTCAACGACGACGTCGGCCGTGCGGCTCGCATAGGTGACCGTGTCCACTCCGTCGCCGCCGGTCATCGTATCGGCGCCGGCGCCGCCGTCGAGCAGGTCGTCGCCGGTGAATCCGCGCAACGTGTCGTCGCCGGCGCTGCCGTTCAACCTGTCCTCACCCTCGGCGCCGTCCACGATGTCGTCGCCCGCGTCGCCGGTGACCGTGTCGTTGCCCAGGCCGCCCGCCAGGAAGTCGTTGCCCTCGGCGCCGGTGATCGTGTCGTCGCCCGGGCCTCCGTTGATGGTGTTGAGTTTCGCGTCACCACTGAGAGTGTCATCGAAAACGGAGCCACCAATGGCCTCCACATCGCCCGTGACGTCGTCGTTCTCGCCGGCCAGTCCGTCGCCGCCGGGGACTGCGAGGTCGACGTTGACCGGGCCGGGGTGCCCGCCGTAGGCTGCGACATCCACCCCGGGGCCGCCGATCAGCACGTCGGCCCCCAGACCGCCGTTCAGCAGGTCGTTTCCGCCTCCGCCCTCGAGCGTGCCGTCGCCGTCGTTCGCGTTCAGGTTGTCGTCGTCGATGCCGCCGATCAGGCTCTCGATCGTTGCTGCGACGTTGTCACCCTCGGACGCCCGGCCGTCGTCGGCCGCGCCGTTGATCGTGACGCTGACCGGAGTGGTCGCGTCCGAGAAGTCAGCGGTGTCGACGCCCTCGCCGCCGTCGTAGGCGTCGTTGCCGAAGCCCCCGAACAGCAGGTCATCGCCGGGGCCGCCGTTCATGGCGTCGCCGTCCTGACCCCCCTCGAGCGTGTCGTCGCCGCCGTCGCCGCCGAGGTCGTCCGCGCCGTCGTAGCCCTGAATCAGGTCGTCGCCAGGTCCGCCGAGCAGCACGTTTGCGTGCTCGTCGCCCTTCAAGTGGTCGTCGCCGTCGCCGCCGATCAGGTCCTCGACGTGCGAGATCTCGTCGCTGAGGTTGTTGGCGGGGTTGCGGTCCAGGGCCGAGCCGTCGTTGGCCGAGCCGTCCAGCGAGGCGGTGATGTCGTCCGTGCGGCCCTCATAGGAGACCGCGTCGTTGCCGTCGCCGCCCTTGAACAGGTCGGCGCCCAGGCGGCCGTCGAGCGTGTCGTCGCCGCCGCCGCCGTCGAGCACGTTCTCGCCGGCGGGCTCCACGCGCGGGCCCTGGCCGTAGAGCGGGTCGGGGTCGTTGCCGATCAGGATGTCGTCATGGGGACTGCCGACGACGTTCTCGATGTCCTCGCCGATGCAGTCGTTCTCCCCCGCCACGCCGTCGTTGGGCGTGCAGTCGCGCTTCAGGTCGGACGGGCAGCCCTGCACGTTGGGCGCGGTGCACGGCAGCCCGTTGCCCACTCCGCCGCCGGAGATCTTGCGCACCGGGCGGCAGTCCTGGCGGGCGCCGACCGACACGTCGGGATTGCTGGCGATGATGTCCTGGTCGGTGTCCAGCACGCCGTCGAGGGTGACCGTCACGGCGGCGGTCTTGTCGGAGTAGTCGACGGTGTCCTTGCCGAGACCGCCGCAGATCGTGTCGGCGGCGTTGCCGGGGCCGCCGTTGAAGTAGTCGGGCCCGAGCCCGCCGATCAGCTCGTCCGCGGCCGCGCCGCCCACGACCGCCTCGATCGAGTTGACCCCGTCGACTGTGCCGTCGTCGTCGGTGGCAAAGCTGCGGCCGGGGCGCAGGTCGGTGGTCACGCGGCCGGTGCGCGTGTAGTAGGTCAGCGTGTCCCATCCGGGATTCACGCCCGCGGCGCCGCCGGTGAGGTCGTCGTAGCAACGAAACGGCGGGGTGTCGAGGCACAGGTCGAGATCGATGCCGCCGGTGCCGCTGTCGATGATGTCGTCGCCGTCGCGGCCGTCCAGGTCATCGGGCCCGGGGCCGCCGTTGATGCGATCGGGCCCCGAGCTGCCCAGAATCGTGTCGCCGCCGTCGAAGCCGTTGATCGCGGCCCTCAGCTTGACGCCGGCCACCTCGCCGGGACACGTCACGTCGGCGCCGAGCTGGGTGCACCCGAACCCCGCGGTGATTCCGCTCGTGTCGGAGGCGGTGTAGACGCCGCCGGCCAGGTTCAGCGTGATCTCGTTGATCCCGTCGTCGCCGTTGACGCGCACGAACGGGCCGTTGCCGTTGTCGGCGATCTCGGCGGTGGACGAGGCGAGGGCGGCGCTCGGCAGCGCGATCAACAAGATCAGCACTCCAGCGACAGCCGTGCGCAGCGCCAGCGCGCGCCCGCTCAAGCCCACAAGTCCTTCAAGCTTTCTCACTCTCCCAACGACCTCTCCCGCGGCCCTTTCGGGACGCCCCTACGAAACATACCCAATTGGAGGTGAAACGTGTAGGACGCGAGTAGCTCGCTCGAACATTCATCCAATTCGGTGCGCAACGACTATAGAACCTCTATCCGGCTGGCGCGCAAGTAATTGGCGCCCTGCAATGACGTGGCCCTCCCCGGCCCGGCCGAGTCGCGTTCGCCGACTCGACGGTGTCCGCGATATGACACGTCCGATCCAGCGCTCCCCGGCACCGGACCGGGAGCACGATAAAGCAGCTCGGCCAGACGTGCGCTGGTGGTCCCGGGACACCTCGGCGGAAGCCACGAGCGGTCCGTCAAAGCGGCCGTTAGGCCGCTCCTCGAACAAGGTTTTAATGCCTGCAAAAACCCCCTTGGCTAAGGTGGTTCCGGGGACCCCGGAGGACCCCGAAAGTTACCAACCAGAGCCAAGTATCTGTGCTAGAGTCGGCCACGGTTCGCCCCTAGGTTGACGGCGGGCCGGTAAGTGCAAACTAGGAGCAGGGAAGCTCGTACCACCCCCGGAAGGGGAGGGAGGCGTTATATGTCATTCAGGAAGAGGACGGTAGTGCCGCTGGCACTTGCGCTTGGAGCCGTGGGAATCATGGTGATGGCCTCGATGGCCAGCGCCGGCCACGTGCGCCCCAAGGGTGCGACACCAATCCGTGTGTCGCTGGTGCCCGCGTTCACTGCCTGTACTGCGCCGAACCGGTCGCACGGGCCGCCTTTGGCGTTCCCGTCCTGTAACCCGCCGACGCAGACCTCGACGGCCCTCACGGTCGGCGAGATCACGGCCAACGGTGCCACCGCGAACATGGAGGGCTTCGTGAAGCTCTCGGTGCTCGTTGGTGTCCCGGGTCCGCCCGATGACTCCGACGTGTTGATCACGGGGAGCGTCAAGGACGTGCGGTGCAAGGCCGGCACAAGCCCCTGCGGGCCTGCAAACGCCGCAGACGGCGCCGACTACACAGGCGAGATGCAGGGCAACGCCACGATCCGGATCTCGGACCACTGGAACGCGGTTGCCGCGGGCGGTGGGCCGGACCCGGCGACAGTCGTTGACATTCCGTACCCGATCGCACTCACATGTGCCTCGACGGGCAGCACTGGCGTCGGCTCCACGTGTTCTGCGACCACCTCTGCGAACGCAGCGGTTCCGGGTGCAGTCAAGGACGGCAAGCGTGCCATCGTCGAGGTCGGGCAGATCCTGATCAACGACGCGGGCCCCGACGGCCTGACCGGCACCATCCCGAACACACTCTTCGCGGTCCAGGGAATTTTCATTCCTTAGCCCACGGAGTTGGTTCGCGTTCGCGTCAGCGAACGCGACTGGCGAAGACCGGGAGTGGGGCTTCCACTCCCGGTCTTTCGCTATTTTGGAGCCCGTTCTGATCCGCCTGCCAACGAACTCTCGTAGGAGTCACCTGTGATGAAGCTGCCGCTCGACCGGTCCATGACACTCCGGCTCGCGCTGATCCTCGCCCTCGCACTCGGCACCATCGCCGCAGCCGGTTGTGGTGACGACCAGAAAAGCGGCGGTGGCAAGTTCGACGTGTCGGGCAAGGTGGACCACTTCGCCGGACCGACGCCGTTGGTGGTGCGCATGAACGCCTCTTCCAAGAACGCCAACGGCGACGTTCTGTACCGGTGGCGATTCGACGACGGCACCTCGAGCACCGAGACCGAGGTGACCCACACCTTCCCGAAGGCCGGCTACTACCAGGTGATCCTGGATGGGCGCGACGAGCAAGGCAACAACGACCGCGAGACCTTCCTCTTCGGCGCCTGGCCGCCCGGACAGTGGAACGAGGCCCAGACCACGCCGCTCACCAAGAAGGGCGCGCTCCAGGCGCAGCGAGTGCAGCAACGGCGGACCGACAAGCGGCGCAAGGCTCTGCGCGAAGAGCTGCGGCGCAAGGCGCGCGAGCAGATCGAGGGTTAGCCGGCGTCTACTGCTGGCGGCCCTGACGCAGGGCAGCT
This sequence comes from uncultured Solirubrobacterales bacterium, assembly GCA_963816975.1. Classification (GTDB taxonomy): domain Bacteria; phylum Actinomycetota; class Thermoleophilia; order Solirubrobacterales; family JBBDJG01; genus DASRIA01. The sequence goes on from CAWFMD010000006.1 coordinate 545,560, forward strand.
TCGAGGACCCCGGACTGCTGGCGGCCATCGTCACCGCACTTGCGGAGCGCGCGGATCTGGTCCTGCATGATCTGCTCGAGCGTGAACTTCTTCTTCTCGACCGGGATGTCGACAGTCGCACCCGGGTTCGCCCGGTACACGCGGGACAGGTCTCGGACGGCTGTCAGCATGGACTCGAAGGTCCGGTCGAACAGGTCGCTCGGCTCCGTCTGGTAGATCGCGCAGAAGTCGAGGATGTCGGCGCGCGACTGGATCACGACCAGCTTCTCCTGGCTGGAGAGGCCGCCGCTGTCGCCGTCGTCGCCGCCACAGCCGGCGAACAGCAGGGCGCCGACGAGCAGGGCGCCGACGATCGATGTCCATCGGAGGTTCATGCGGTGCGTAACTGTATAGGTCCCGCGGGCTGTCGCGTTGCGGTCCGCAGCCCACGGGGCCCCTCCCGAGAACGCTGCTAAGGTCGCCCGCTTGAAGCGGATCCTGTTCGTCTTCAGCCGTGAGGCGAGCTTTATCGCAATCGACCGCGCGGTGCTCGAGGAGCGCTGGCGCGTGAAACCGTGGCAGCAGCGCGGACCGCTGGTGAACCTGCCGAGGCTGGTACGAGAGGTGTGGCGCAGCGACCTGGTGTTCGGTTGGTTCGCGTCCTGGCACACGTTTCTCCCGGTGCTGGTCGCGCGGATGCTACGCAGGCCTGCGGTGGTCGTGATCGGGGGCTTCGACACCGCCCGCCTGCCGGAGATCGGCTACGGCCTGCAGCAGCGGGGGGCGATGCGCCGGGTGAGCCGGTGGGTGATGCGACACGCCACTCGGCTGATGACGAACTCCAACTACAGCCGCGCCGAGGCGGCGCAGACGACCGGGCTGGACCCCGGACTGGTGACCGTCGTCTACCACGGCGTGCCGGACGCCTTCGGCGAGCTGCCGCCGGTGGAGCGCGAGCCCGTCGCGCTTACCGTGGGGGTCGTAGACCGCGCCAACGTGGCGCGCAAGGGGCTGGAGGCGTTCGTCCGCGCGGCTGCGCACCTGCCCGCGGTGTCCTTCGTGCTGGCCGGCCGCTGGGACGATGCGGCGGCCGACGAGCTGCGCCGCGATGCGGCGCCCAACGTGACGCTCACGGGCTGGGTCGAACAGGACGTGCTGAACGAGCACATGCGCCAGGCCTCCGTGTATGTGCAGGCATCGGCTCACGAGGGCTTCGGCATGTCCGTGGCGGAGGCGATGCTGGCGGGCTGCATCCCCGTCACCACGCGTGCGGGCGCGCTGCCCGAGGTGGTCGGCGACACAGGCGTGCTGGTCGACGACGCTGACCCGCAACGGCTTGCGGCGGCCATCGAGCAGGCGCTCGGCATGGATGGCGCCGCACGCGACCGGGCACGCCGGCGTGTGCTCGAGAACTTCGGCATGGACGTGCGCCGGCGTGGCCTCCACCGGATCGTCGCGGAGGCGCTCGGCGAGTCGTGACCTCCGGCGCCGTCAACCTGTTCAGCGATACGCAGACGCAACCCAGCGAGGCGATGCGGCAGGCCATGGCGCGCGCCGAGGTCGGTGACGAGCAGCGCCTCGCCGATCCAACCGTGAACGCCCTGCAGGAGCGGGTGGCCGAGCTGCTCGGCCAGGAGGCCGCGCTGTTCCTGCCCTCGGGCACGATGTGCAACGCGATCGCCTTCCGGCTCCACGTGCGGCCCGGTGGCGACGAGGTGATCCTCGATCGCACCGCACACCCCGTCTCCTACGAGGCGGGTGGTCCGGCAGCGCTCTCGGGAGCAATGTTGCGGGTGCTCGACGGAGACGGCGGCGTGTTCACCGCCGGCCAGGTCGAGGCCGCCGTGCGGCCCGCCGGAGACCGCTACGGCCCGCGCTCCCGGCTCGTGTCAGTGGAGCAGACCACCAACATCGGCGGTGGGCGCGTGTGGCCGCTCGAAGCCGTGCGTGCGGTGCTCAGCGTCGCGGCCCGGCACGGGCTGCGCACTCACATGGACGGGGCGCGGCTGATCAACGCCGCGGTCGCGAGCGGCGTCGCGGCCGCCGACTTCGCCGGCGGATTCGACTCGGCCTGGGTCGATTTCACAAAGGGGCTGGGCGCGCCGGTGGGGGCCGTGCTGGCCGGGTCGCGGGAGCTGATCGACGAGGCTTGGCGCTACAAGCAGATGATGGGCGGGGCGATGCGCCAGGCGGGCATCGTGGCGGCAGCCGGGCTGTACGCGCTAGATCACAACGTCGCGCGACTGGCCGAGGACCACGCCCACGCCCGGCGCCTGGCCGCCGGTCTCGCGGAGCTGCCGGGCGTGGACATCGAGCTCGCGCGGGTCGAGACGAACATCGTCGTGTTCGGAGTGCCGGATGCGTACGGCCTGTGCGGCGCCCTCTACGAGCGCGGAGTCCAGGTCGCGCCGCTCGGCCCCCAGCGGCTGCGTGCCGTGACGCACCTCGATGTCGACGCGCGCGGGATCGAGCGTGCGCTCGACGCGTTCCGTCAGCTACTCGACGGCTCCGACGCATAGGCGCGGCGCACGAGCTGCGCCGCGAAGAACAGGACGAGACAGGCGAAGCCCACCTCGAGGGCGCGCTCGGGCACGTTGTTGGCGAGCACCGTCCCCGCGGCGACACCGGCCGGTGAGAGGATGCCGATCACGAACGCGTCCTTCAGGCGCACGTTCCCGTAACCGTGCTGGCGCCAGGTTCCCACGAGCGCGACCAGCACAATCGCGACCAGCGACGTCGCCTCGGCTTCGAGCTGCGACTGGTCCAGGAAGATCGCAAGCGCCGGCACGAACAGGATGCCGCCGCCCACGCCCACCAGCCCTCCGACGCCCCCGGCGAAGAATCCCAGCAGCATTGCGATCAGCTCGTTCAAGTGACCAGCAGCTCGATTGCGACGGCGACCAGCACGGCGGCGAAGATCAGCGACACGGCCCTGCCGGACAGGCGCTGCTGGAGTGCGGTGCCGATCACCACGCCGGCCACGGCGGGCGCGCCCACGAGCAGGCCCTTGCCGATGTCCACGTTGCCGTAGATCCCATGGCCGATCGCGGCGAACAGCCCGATCAACACGATCGCCGCGAGCGACGTGCCCGTGGCGAGGTGCTCCGAGTAGCCGAACCACAGCACCAGCAGCGGCACGATCACCGTGCCGCCCCCGACCCCGAACAGTCCGCTGAACGCGCCGGCCGCCGTGGCGACCAATGCAAGCCGCAGGAAACGCGGGCCGGACGTGCTCGCGGGTGGCCCGGTCATGGTCGGGGATACTAGAGGCGCATGACGCCGCTTCCCCGCACGGACACGGCCGAGCGCCTGCTCGCCCCGTTGCGCGCGCGACCGGAGCGATCCGCGCTCCTGTGCGACATCGACGGGACCCTGGCGCCGATCGTCGCGCGTCCCGAGGACGCCGCTGTGCCGACGCGGGCAAGCCACGTGCTGGAGGAGCTTGCGCGGCGCTACGGCCTGGTCGCCTGCGTGTCGGGCCGCCGCGCGGCGGAGGCGCGGCGGATGGTCGGCGTCGAATCGCTGACCTACTTCGGCAACCACGGACTCGAGCGGCTCGACCCGGGGGCCGGTACCCCGATCGTCGACCCGGCAATCCGGCCGCTGGCCGAGGAGGTCGCGCGCTTCGCCGCCGCTCGCTTCGCGCCGCCGCTCGAGAGCATGGGCGTCGCGCTCGAGGACAAGGACGCGATCTGGTCGTTCCACTACCGCAACGTCGCGGACCAGCAGGCAGCCCGCGCAGCACTCGAGCGGGTCGCGCGGGACGCGGAGCGCCACGGCCTTTACCCGCACTGGGGACGGAAGGTGCTCGAGATCAGGCCCACCCGCGCGGTCGACAAGGGCACCGCCGTGGCCGCGGCGCTCGCCGGGCACCGGTTCTCGCACGCCCTGTTCGGCGGAGACGACACGACCGATGTGGACGCATTCCTGCGTCTGCGGGAGATGGCCGCGACCGGGGCGCTCGAGCAAGTGGTCTGCGTGGGAGTCGCATCGCGCGAGAGCCCGGCCGCGATCCTGGATGCGGACCTGGTCGTGGACGGCGTGGACGGTTATCTCGAAGTGCTCGAGGCGCTCGCCGCCTGAACCGGCCCGATCCTTGCTCTACACCGACTTCCTCAAATCGACAGTGCTGCTCGCCGCCGCGCAGGCGACGGCGCTGGCGTTCGTGACGATCGTGGTGGCCGCCGCGCAGGACGACACGGCGACGATCATCTTCGCCATCTCGTGGTGGGTGGTCGCCGCCCTGAGCGGAGCATGGCTCGGGCGGCGCGCGGAAACTACCCGGGCGATCGGCCGCCTCCTGGCCGACGCCCGGACGTCGCACACCCTACCCGAAATCCGGCCCGGATCCGTGCTCCTCAACCGCCTGTGGCTGCTGGCGGCGTCTGCCCTGGCCGCAGCCGGCCTGTCCTGGGTGTTCCCGCAGTTCTCCGCGGTGGTGGCGGGCGGCGCCATCGTGGTGGCGCTCGCGTGGCGCAAGCAGGAGGGCGCGGTCACCGCCATCGAGGAGCGCGACGGTGTGCGCTACTACGTCGTGCCGTCGTCACCGTTCGGGCCGATCGAGCTGATGCGCACGCCGGGCCTGAGACGCCTCACCTCGGTCAACGGTTCCGCGCGGTAGCCGTCCTGCGGCTCCGCTTGCGGAGCTTGTTCAGCTGAGGCCAGGTGCGCGTGTTCGCGACGTTTGCCTTCGTCAGCCACGCACGCCGCGCGGTCGCCACGCCGTAGCGGATCACGTTCAGCGTGCGGGCGCTGTGCGCGTCCGAGTTGATCACGATCAGGACGCCCGCCTCCGCCGCGAGCCGAGCGTGGGTGTCGTTCAGGTCACGCCGGTTGGGGTTGGCGTTGATCTCCAGGAACGTGCCGGTAGCCGCCGCGTGTGCGACCAGCTGCTCGACGTTGACCGCGTACGGCTCGCGCCGCAGGATCATGCGGCCCGTGGGATGACCGATCACGTCCACGAGTGGGTGATCCATCGCGGCCATCATGCGCTTCGTCATCGTGTCCTCATCCATGCGGAAGGAGGTGTGCGTGGAGGCCACGATCCAGTCCAGCTCCTCGAGCACCTCGTCGGCGTAGTCGAGCGACCCGTCGACATTGATGTTCACCTCGGTGCCGGCGAGCACGGTGAAGCCCTCCAGCTGCTCGCTCAACATGCGCACGCGCTCGACCTGCCGCAGCAGCTGGTCGGCCTGCACGTCGTTGCCGAACCCGTGCGTGGCGGAGTGGTCGGTGACAGCCAGGTACCTGTAGCCGCGCTCGCGCGCCGCCTTTGCCATGTCCTTCAGCGAACTGCGACCGTCCGACAGGGTGGTGTGCGAGTGCAGGTCGCCCTTCAGGTCCTTCTCCGTGACGAGCTTCGGCAGCTCCCCCGCAATCGCGGCCTGCAGCTCGCCACGTCCCTCGCGCAGCTCCGGCTCGATGTACGGGAGCCCGAGCAGCTCGTAGACGCGCTCCTCGGTGGGACAGCGGTGCGTCTTGCCGGTTTCGTCGGACTCGATCCCGTACTCGCTTACGTGCATGCCACGGCGCACCGCGTACTCCCGCAACTGCACGTTGTGCTGCTTGGAGCCCGTGAGATGTTGAAGCACGTTGCCGAACTGGTCCGGCTCGACGACCCGGAAGTCGATCTTCAGCCCGTTGTGGGTGACGCCGCGGGCGCTCGCCTCGCCGCTGCCGCCCACGTCGCCCAGCAGCTCCATCGCGCTGAACTCCTGTGTGAGTGCGGCCGGATCGTGCGCGGTGGCGACGATGTCCAGGTCCTTGCAGGTGTCCGTCATGCGGCGCGCGCTGCCCGCGATCTCGACGCGATCGGCCCCGGGGTGCGCGCGCAGGTGCGTCACGATCTGCTCGCCGATCGCCAGCACGGCAGACAGCAGGACGCGCTGGGCCGGGCCCTCCGCGGCGTGCTTGGTGAGCGCGTCGATGATGTTGTGCTCGGCCTTCGGGCCGAGGCCCGCGATCGTGCGCAGGCGCTCCCCCGCGGCCGCCTCGCGCAGCCCCTCGAGAGTCGAGATGCCGAGCTCGTCATAGATCTTGCGCGCGGTCTTGGGCCCGAGACCGGGTAGCTGGGTGAAGCGCGCGAGCTCGCCCGGAAACTTGGCCCGGAGCTTCTCAGCGGCGGGGATCTCGCCGGTCTCCACGAGGGCGCGGATCTTCTCCTGGAGGGTCTTGCCGACGTTGCGCAGCTCCGTCGCGCGATCCTCCAAGGCCAGCCGGGCAACGGATACCGGGGAGTTGCGGATCGAGTTGGCGGCCTCCCGGTAGGCGACCACGCGGTAGATGACCGCACCGTCCAGCTCGTACAGGTCCGCCAGCTCGTCCATGGCGGCTGCGATCTCGGAGTTCTTCATCGCAGACACGTTAGAGACTGGGGATACTGCCGCGATGCCCGAAGACTGGCCCCCCGGCCCGGTGTGGGTCGTGCTGCCCACGTACAACGAGCGCGAGAATCTGGAGCCGGTGGTTGCCGGTGTCCGTGCGGCACTCAGCTCCGTCGCGGCTGTCCACCGTGTGCTGATCGTCGACGACTCGTCCCCGGACGGCACGGGCGACCTCGCCGATGCGCTGGCGGCCCGCGACCCCGCCTTGGCGGTCCTGCACCGGCCCCGCAAGCAGGGGCTGGGCCAGGCCTATCTGGCCGGATTCGAGCTCGCCCTGCGTGAGGGCGCCGTGCTGGTGGTGGAGATGGACGCCGACCTGTCCCACGACCCCGCCCACCTGCCCGCGATGGTGGAGGCCGCGCGGGAGGCGGATCTGGTGCTCGGCTCCCGCTACGTGCCCGGCGGTGAGGTCCGGAACTGGGGCCGGATGCGGCGCCTCGTGAGCCGCGGCGGCTGCTGGTACGCGCGGGTGGTGCTGGGGCTCGGCGTCCGGGACCTGACAGGCGGCTTCAAAGTCTTCCGCCGCGAGGTGCTGGAGGCCCTGGACCTGCAGCGGGTCCGCTCCCAGGGGTACGCCTTCCAGGTGGAGCTCACCTACAGGGCGATCCAGGCCGGCTTTCGCGTCCGGGAGATCCCGATCGTGTTCACGGACCGGCGCGTGGGCCAGAGCAAGATGTCGCGCCGGATTGTGGCGGAAGCGATCTGGATGGTGCCCCGCCTGAGGGCCGGCCGACGCCACTATACGTAATGAAGTAATGAGTCTCTAGACTGTGCTTCAGACGCCGTTCCAATGGGCCGCACCCGAGCAGAAAGGAGCACCGTGGCAGGTCAGATCAGCGACGTGACCGACAGCACGTTCGACGTGGAGGTACTGGAGGCGGAAACCGCCGTCCTCGTGGACTTCTGGGCTCCCTGGTGCGGTCCGTGCCGGGTCGTTTCCCCGGTGCTGGAGGAGATCCACAACGAGCGCGAGGACCTGCGGGTGGTGAAGCTCAACGTGGACGAAAACCAGCAGACCGCCGTCAAGTACGAGGTGCTCTCGATCCCCACGATGATCCTGTTCAAGAACGGGAACATGGTGAAGAAGCTGATCGGGGCGCAGCCGAAGGCCCGCATCGAGGCAGAGCTGGAGCTCGAGCCCGCCTAAGCCCTCCGCTCAAAAACGGGCATGCTCTGAATATGCCTGACACGCAGCGCGCACCGGTTGCCTACAAGGCGGTCGTACTGGCCGCCGTCCTGCTCGTGCTCGGGCTGCTGTTCCGGCAGCTCGCGACGCTCGTCCTCGCCGTCCTGATGACGGTGATCATCGCCATCCCGCTGTCCGCGGGCGCCACCCGGCTCGAGCGCCATGGCGTGCCTCGCGCGGTCGGCGCGCTCGCGTCCCTGCTCGCGGGGCTCGCGGTGCTCGCCGGCGTCCTGGCCCTGATCATCCCGACGTTCATCGACCAGGTGAACGCGTTCGTGAACGACGTGCCCGTGATCGTCCACGACCTCGAGTCGACCGTCGCGGACATCACGGGCAACCGCCCGAGCGAGGTCGGCGACAGCATCCAGGACTTCCTCCAGCGCTACACCGACCAGCCGGAGCGGTTGATCGGCCCGATCACCTCGATCGGCTTCAGCGTCGCGGGCGTGTTCGGCGCGCTGATCGTGATGCTGATCACCGCCTACTTCATGGCCGTGCGGCCACAGCCGCTGGTGGACGGTCTGCTGCGGCTGGTCCCGCCGTCACGACGGCGCCACGCGCGATACGTCATGGACCGGCTGCGTGCGGCCTGGATCGGATGGATGAAGGGCGTTGCATTCGACATGTTCGTGTCCGGCTCGCTGCTGTACATCGGGCTGTCGATCATCGGCCTGGACTTCGCGATCCTGTTCGCGGTGCTGACCGCGCTGCTTGTGGTCGTGCCCTACTTCGGCGCGATCGTCGGCGCCATCCCGCCGGTCCTGTTCGCGTTCACGGACTCCCCGGGCAAGGCGCTGGCCGTGCTGGTCGTGTACGTGCTGGTCCAGCAGGTCGAGAGCAACCTGATCGTGCCACTTGTGATGGCCCGCACAACGCGCCTGCACCCTGCGCTGATCGCGATCGGAGTGGTGGTGGTCGGGAACCTGTTCGGGCTCGTCGGCTTGTTCGTGGCGGTACCGATCATCTCCGCGGTCGTGATTCTCACCGAGGAGAGCTACGTGCGCGAGATCGAGGCCGCGCACGAGCAGCGCACGACTGCCGACATCGTGATTCCACCGGGCGAGGAGTTATCCGAGCGGGCGCCTCCCGAGCTGGCCGCCGAGCGCGAGCGGCTCTGATCGCTCGCTGGCGAGTGGCTAGCCTGCGCGGCGCAGCGTGATGCCCAGCTCGGACCCGTCGATGCGGGCCGTCTCCGTGTGGGCGCCCGCGGCGGTCGCGCCGTCGAACGCGAGGTTTGCGGCAAGCGTCTCGCCCGCCACATAGTCCGCGTGCTGGCGCACCGCGGCGATCAGGGCGTCGTCGCCGCTGAGCGTCAGGTCGATGCGGTCCTCGACCTGCAGGCCTGCGCCCTTGCGCGCGTTCTGGATCGCGTGCACGACCTCGCGCGCCGCACCCTCGCGCAGCAGCTCGTCGTCGAGGTCGAGCTTGAGCGCAACCGCGTAGTTGGCCTGGCGCTCGAGCTGGTAGCCCTCGCGCGGCAGCATCACCAGCGAGAGTTCGTCGGAGCCGAGCCGCTCCTCCTTGCCGTCGACCTCGATCGCGACCGTGTCGCCGCGATCGAACGCGGCCGCCGCGGCGCTCGGGTCGAGTTGCTCGACGGCCTTTGCGACCACCGGCATCTGTGACCCGAAGCGTGGCCCGCACGTGCGGAAGTTGGGCTTCACCTCGTATGAGGCGAGCTCCTCCGCCTCCTCCACGTACGAGACGCCCTTCACGTTCAGCTCGTCCAGAACCTGGTCCTCGAGCCGCTCGATCGCGGCCCGCTCGCGGGGGTCGGCGACCACGACCGCCTCGCGCAGCGGCTGGCGCACCTTCACCTTGGCCTGGCTGCGGGCGGCGCGGCCCAGCTCCACCGTGCGGCGCGCCACCGCCATGTCGAACTCGAGCCCGCGGTCGATCAGATCCTCCGCGGCCACGGGGAAGTCGCACAGGTGCACCGACGTCTCGGCCCCGTCGAGATTGCAGTAGACCTCGTCCGCGATGAACGGCGTGAACGGCGCGAGCAGCTGTGACACGGTGACCAGCGCGTGGTGCAGCGTCAGGTACGCCGCCGTCGTATCCGGGTCGGGCTCCCGGCCGCTGCGCCAGAACCTGCGCCGGCTGCGCCGCACGTACCAGTTGGAGAGATCGTCGACGAACGTGGCGATCGACCGCCCCGCCGCCGTGGTGTCGTAGCCGTCGAGCTTCTGTCGCACCTCCACGATCGTGCTCTGCAGGCGGGAGAGCAGCCAGCGGTCGAGCGCCGGGCGAGCGGCCGGCGCGAGCGAGTGGCCACCGTGGTCGAACTCCTCCACGTTCGCGTAGAGCACGTAGAAGCTGTAGGTGTTCCACAGCGTCAGCAGGAACTTGCGCACGCTTTCGCCGACCGTCTCGACAGAGAAGCGGTACCCCGACCAGGGCTGCTGGGAGGTGAAGTAGTACCAGCGGAAGGCGTCCGCGCCGTGGCGGTCGATCACGTCCCAGGGCGCCACCACGTTGCCGCGGCTCTTCGACATCTTCTGGCCCTCGGGGTCGAGGATCAGGCCGAGGCAGAGCACGTTGCGGTAGCTGGCGGTGTCGAACAGCAAGGTGGACTCCGCCAGCAGGGAGTAGAACCAGCCGCGCGTCTGATCGAGCGCCTCGCAGATGAAGTCCGCCGGGAAGCGCTGCTTGAACAGCTCCTGGTTCTCGAACGGATAGTGGAACTGCGCGAACGGCATCGCGCCGGAGTCGAACCAGGCGTCGATCACCTCCGGCACGCGGCGAGCCTGCTTGCCGCACTCGGGGCAGTCGAACGCCACGTCGTCGATGTACGGGCGATGCAGGTCATCAGGGACGCCGCCCGCGAGCTCCTGCAGCTCCGCGATCGACCCGATGCAGCGGTCGTGGCCGTCCTCGCAGCGCCACACGGGGAGCGGCGTGCCCCAGTAGCGCTCGCGCGACAGCGCCCAGTCGACGTTGCTCTCGAGCCACTTGCCGAAGCGGCCGTGCTTGATGTGGAACGGGTACCACTCGATCGACTCGTTCGCGGCGAGCAGCTCGCTGCGGCGCGCGGTCGTGCGGATGTACCACTCGCGCTTCGCGTAGTAGAGCAGCGGCGTGTCGCAGCGCCAGCAATGCGGGTAGGCGTGCTCGTAGCGCTCCGAGCGATAGATCAGATCGCGCGCCGCGAGGTCGGCGATCAGATCCGGGTCTGCGTCCTTCACGAACCGGCCCTCGTATGGGCCGATGCGCTCGTCGTAGGTCCCGTCCGCGCGTACAGGGTTGATGACGTTCAGTCCGTACTGCTCCCCGAGGCGGAAGTCGTCCTCGCCGAACGCGATCGCCGTGTGCACCAGACCGGTGCCGTCATCCGCGGAGACGAAGTCCGCAGACAGCACCGTGTGGCCGCGAGCGCCGTACTCGGACGCGGCGAAGAACTGGAAGGGCGGCTCGTAGGCGGCGCCCTCGATCTCCCGGCCGCGAAACCGCGCGATGATCTCGGCACCCTCTCCCAGCACCGGCTCCACACGGGCCTCGGCCAGCACGTAGACCTGCCGGCCCTGCCGCGCGCGGACGTAGCTCAGCTCCGGGTCGATCGCGACCGCGGCGTTCGACACGAGCGTCCACGGGGTCGTCGTCCACACCAGCAATGCGTCGCCGGCGCGCAGCGGCCCCTCGGGATGCGCGATCGGAAACCTCACGTAGATGGAGGGGTCGACGACGTCGTGGTATCCGAGCGCGACCTCGTGCGAGGACAGCGCCGTGCCGCAGCGCGGACAGTAGGGCACGACCTTGTGGCCCTCGTAGAGCAGGTCCTTGTCCCAGATCTGGCGCAACGCCCACCAGACGGACTCGATGTACTCGTTCGCGAGTGTGACGTAGGCGTCGTCGAGGTCGATCCAGAAGGCGATTCGCTCGGTCAGGCGGTTCCACTCCTCGACGTAGGAGAAGACGGACTCGCGGCACTTGCGGTTGAACTCGGCGATCCCCATCGCCTCGATCTCGTGCTTGGAGCTGATGCCGAGCTGGCGCTCCACCTCCAGCTCCACCGGCAGGCCGTGGCAGTCCCAGCCGGCTTTGCGCGGCACGTAGTAACCGCACATCGTCTTGTAGCGGGGGAAGATGTCCTTGAAGACCCGCGACAGGACATGGTGGGAGCCAGGCTTCCCGTTCGCAGTGGGTGGGCCCTCGTAGAAGACATAGAGCGGCGATCCCTCGCGGCGGCGCATCGTCTCGTGGAAGACGTCCTGGGCCTTCCAGCGCGCGAGGACCTCCTGCTCGAGGGCGGGGAAGCTCTGGCTGGTGTCCACGGGGCGGTAGCGCGCCATGGCGGGGAATTCTAGAAACCCTCCGACCGGCGGTCGGCCGCCGATCGGGTGTGTGTCAGCTCAGGCAGCCCGTTCGAGCTTGCGGCACAGCCGGGCCAGCTCGCGCTTCTCGCCGTCGTCGAGCACGGTGAACGTGTCACGCACGCGGCGGGCGTGACCGGGAAAGAGAGCATCGACCAGGGATCGGCCGGCCACGGTGATCGTGATCGTGAGCGCGCGGCGGTCGCGCGGGTCCGTCGCGCGGCTGATCAGTCCGCGCTGCTCGAGCGCCGAGGTGACCTCGGAGGCGTTGGCCTTGCTGAGGCCCAGGCGCTGGCGCAAGGCTCGCAGGCCCAGGTCGCCGCCGGCGGACTCGACCACGACCAGCATCGCGAAGGCCGTCGGGGACAGGCCACGCCGCTCGAGCTCGTGGCCCAGCTTGCGCGTGACCCGGGTCTCGGCCCGCACGAGCGCGTCGAGCGCGCGGTGCGCGAGCGGATCCTGGAGCAGGGTCGAAAGGTCGCCCACGTTGGGGAGAAGCTATGCGCTGCCCCGGACGAGAGCTCGTACCGGCGCCGCTGTCTAGCCCAGGTTCCCCTCCGCCATCTTCTTCAGGTCGAGCGCCTGCTCGAGGATCTCGGCGTCCACGCCCTGCTCCCGCGCCACCTCGGCCCAGGTCCTGCCCGAGGCGGCCGCCTCCTTGACGATCTCCCCGGTGCGGTCGTAGCCGATGTGCGGGGTCAGCGCGGTGGACGTGATCAGGCTCGCCTCGGCATGTCGCTGGGTCATCTCGCGATTCGCCTCGATGCCGTCGATGCACTTCTCCGCGAACAGTGCGCTCGCGTGCGACAGCAGCTTGATCTGGTCGAGCAGGTTGCGGGCGATCAGGGGCACTCGCACGTTCAGCTCGAAGTTGCCCTGGCTCCCGGCCGTCGTGATCGCCGCGTCGTTGCCGATCACCTGCGCGCTGACCTGGAGCACCACCTCGCAGATCACGGGGTTGACCTTGCCGGGCATGATCGAGCTGCCCTTCTGGAGCTCAGGGAGGTACAGCTCGGCGAGGCCCGCGCGCGGGCCGGAGCCGAGCCACGCGATGTCGTTGGCGATCTTCGTGAGGGAGACGGCCAGCACCTTCAACGCGCCGGACAGCTCGACCAGCGCGTCGCGGTTGCCCTGTGCCTCGAAGGGGTGCTCGGGCGGGCGGATCTCGAGGCCGGTGTCGCGCGCCAGCCGCTCGCGCACGCGTGCCGCGAACTCCGGGTGGGTGTTGAGACCGGTCCCGGTGGCGGTGCCGCCGAGTGGAATCTGCGCGACCCGTGGGAGCGCGTCCTCGATGCGCGCGCGGCCCAGCCGGACCTGCGCCGCGTAGCCGCCGAACTCCTGGCCGAGCGTGACCGGCACTGCGTCCATCAGGTGGGTGCGACCGGTCTTCACGATGTCCGCGAAGGCGTCGGCCTTGGCCTGGAGGGACGCCTCCAACCGCTCGAGCGCCGGCAGCAGCTGCGCGCGCGCCTCCCCGAGCGCGGCCAGATGCACGGCCGAGGGAAACACGTCGTTGGAGGACTGGCCCATGTTGACGTGGTCGTTGGGGTGCACGTCGCCGTCGGCGAGGCTGGCGATCACCTCGTTCGCGTTCATGTTCGACGACGTGCCCGACCCGGTCTGGAAGACGTCGATCGGGAACTGGTCGTCGTGCTCGCCGACCGCCACCTCGTCGCCGGCTGTTGCGACGCGCTCGGCGATGTCGGCGTCGAGCAAGCTCAGCTCGGCATTCACGCGCGCGGCGGCGGCCTTGATGCGGCCGAGCCAGCGAATCACCGGCACGGGCACACGTTCTCCCGACACCGGGAAGTTCTCGACAGCCTTGCGCGTCTCCGCGCCCCAGAGCTCTTGCGCCACGGTCATGCCTTCCTCCTGTTGCGGGGTCACTCCTACAGCTTATTGAGCGCTGCAGCCCGGGTCGTATCACTCCGCGGACTGCGCGAGCCGGCCCCACAGCAGGATGCGCTTGAAAGCAAACGGGTAGGGTCGCTCGTCCGGCAACGCGGCGATCAGCAGTGCTCGATAGCGGGCCACGAACTCGTGATACGCCTGCTCGGACAACCGCCGGCGATAGTCCGTCAGCAGCGTCCCCTTGACCCACTCGACGACCGCCGCGGCTTCCGGCAGGACGTGCAGGTAGACCTGCAACCGGACGTGCTGAGGCCCGTAGCCGAGGCCATGCAGCAGTTCGGAGTAGCGCTCCGGACCGAGCACGGGCGTGCGACGGACGTAACCGGCGAGAGCCTCGCGAAAGGGCGCCTCCCCGGCAACCTGCTCCGCCACCAGGTGCGACGGATGATCGTGGTTGGCCGGCACCTGCACGGCGAGCTGACCGCCGGGGGCCAGCGCGGCTGTCAGCCGCGCGAGCAGTGCCGCGTGGTCGTCGACCCAGTGCAGCGCGGCGTTCGCGAACACCAGGTCGAATCGCTCGGAGGGCGCCCACTCGGCGATGTCGCCGCGCGCGAAGCTCAAGCCTGCACCCGCGTGCGACGCGCTGCGCGCGAGCATCGCGGGCGAGGAGTCGAGCCCGAGCGTGGTGCTCGCTTTGGTCCGCTCGTGCAGCGCGCGGGTGAGCTCGCCGGTGCCGCACCCGAGATCGACGACGCGCGCTCCCCGGCACGGCTCGACCAGGTCCACGAGGTCGAAGAACGGGGCCGATCGCTCGCGCTCGAACTGCTCGTACTGGGCCGGGTCCCAGCTGTCGGTCCGCAGGTGCGCCAATATGCCCCGGCCGCAGGTCCGCTCAGTAGCTGATGGCGCAGTACTTGGTCTCGAGGTACTCCTCGATGCCCTCGTACCCACCCTCGCGGCCGACCCCCGAGTGCTTGATGCCCCCGAACGGGGCGGCCGGGTTGGAGACCATGCCCTGGTTGAGGCCGATCATCCCGTACTCGAGCTGCTCCATCACCCGCATCGCGCGGCCCAGGTCGCGCGTGTACAGGTATGCGACCAGGCCGTACTCGGTGTCGTTCGCCCACTGGATCGCCTGCTCCTCGGCGGAGAAGCGCTTGACCGGCGCCACCGGCCCGAAGATCTCTTCCTTCAGCAGGAGGGCGGCATCCGGGATGTCGCGCAGCACGGTGGGTGGGTAGTAGTAGCCGGGCCCATCCGGCGGCTGACCGGCCGCGACGACCCCGGCGCCCTTCGCAGTCGCGTCCTCGACCAGCGCGTGCACCTTCGAGCGCTGCTCCTCGTTGATCAGGGGACCGACCTGCGCGGCGTCGTCGGTACCACGTCCGATCTTCAGCGACCCCATCCGCTCGCCGAGTGCATCGACGAACCTGTCGTACAGCGCGTCGGCGACGTAGAACCGGTTGGCCGCCGTGCAGGCTTCGCCGATGTTGCGCATCTTCGCGATCAGCGCGCCCTCGACCGCGGCGTCGAGGTCGGCGTCGTCGAACACCAGGAACGGCGCGTTGCCGCCCAGCTCCATCGAGACCCTGAGTATCTGCTCGGACGCCTGCTCCATCAGCTTGCGACCGACCTCGGTCGAGCCCGTGAAGCTCAGCTTGCGCAGCCTGAAGTCCGAGATGATCGGCTTCGACACCGCGCTCGAGCTGGAGCTCGTGATCACGTTCAGCACGCCGCCGGGGAGTCCCACCTCGTCGAGGATCTGCGCAACCGCGAGCGCGCTCAGCGGAGTCGCGCCGGCAGGCTTCAGCACCATCGTGCATCCCGCCGCGACCGCAGGGCCGATCTTGCGTGTTGCCATCGCGGCGGGAAAGTTCCACGGGGTGATCAGATAGGACGGCCCCACCGGTTGCTGCATCACGAGCAGGCGCCCCCGCCCTGTGGGCGCGACCTGGAAGCGGCCGTCGATCCGCACCGCCTGCTCCGCGAACCAGCGGAAGAACTCGGCCGCATACGTGACCTCGGCCTTCGACTCGGCGAGGGGCTTGCCCATCTCGAGCGTCATCAGCAGCGCGAGGTCATCCGCGCGTTCGACCATGGTCTCGTAGGCGCGGCGCAGGATCTCGCCCCGTTCCCTGGGCGGGTGCGCGCGCCACGCCGCCTGATGCTCGTCGGCGGCGGCCAGCGCCGCGAGCGCATCGCCGGATGTCGCGTCGGCGACCTCGGCGAGCGTTTCCTCGGTGGAGGGATCCTCGACGGGGAGCGTCCCGCCGCCGGCGGCGTCGACCCACTTTCCACCGATGAACAGGCGCTTTGGGGCGCTGTCGACAACCTCCCGCTCGCGCGATCGCGCCGCTACCGCCATGCGAGGCGCGCCACGACGGGGCTCAAGGGATCCTCACGCATGTCGATGCTCAATCTAGAGGATCGGCGCAGGGACCCGACGGGCTGGAGATACTGGCCCTATTGTGAGCCTCTCAGCGCGACTTCGGGTCGTTGCCCGCGTTGGTAGTCCCGAACACGAATGTTCAAGCGTGCCGTCACACTGACCGTCCTGATCCTGGCTGCCGCCTGGCCTGCGGGGGCCGGCGCGGCCGAGCGCTGGTCCGTGCGCGGAGCCGGCTGGGGCCACGGGATCGGCATGAGCCAGTGGGGCGCCTACGGGTACGCCAAGCACGGCGCCGATCACCGCGAGATCCTCGATCACTACTACCGCGGCACTAAGTTGGGGAGTGTGTCGGGCGGGGCCGTGCGGGTGCTGCTGCAGGCGAACCGCTGGACGATCTACTTCCGCCACGCGACCCAGGCCGGCGACCGCGCGCTGACCGAGGACAACACCTACCGCGCCACCCGCGACGGCGACAACGTCGTCCTGCGCAGCGCCACCGGTCGCAGGCTCGCGACCTTCTCGGGCGTGATGCGCGTGGTGGGTGGCAAGCACGTGCGGCTCATGGGTCACTCCGACAACGGCGTGCGCGACGGGCTGTACCGCGATCACCTCGAGATTCGCACCGCCGCCGGCTCCGGCCTCAACGCGATCAACGCCGTCGACCTCGAGGACTACCTCCTGGGCGTGGTCCCCGGCGAGAGCCCGGCGTCGTGGCCGGCCGCCGCGCTCGAGGCGCAGGCCGTGGCCGCGCGCTCCTACGCGGTGGCCGCGAACGTGAACGGCAAGGGCTTCGACCAGTACGCGGATACGCGCAGCCAGATGTACCGCGGGTACCTCGCCGAGACGGCTTCGACCAACGCGGCCGTGGGCGCGACGTCGGGCGAGGTCGTGACCTACGGCGGTGAGGTCGCCACCACGTTCTTCTTCTCCACCTCGGGCGGCTACACGGAGAACGTCGAAAACGTGTTCACCGGCGGCTCGCCGAAACCGTGGCTGAAGGGCGTCAAGGACCCCTACGACGATTCCTCGCCCTACCACCGCTGGGGCCCATACAGCTTCTCGCGATCGGGGCTCGCGCGCAAGCTCGGTGGATGGGTCAAGGGCCGGCTGAAGAGTGTCAAGGTGCTCGAGCGCGGAGTCTCGCCGCGTGTCGTGAAAGCGCGGGTGAAGGGCTCGCGCGGCAGCACCGTCGTGACGGGCCCGCAGGTCCGGGCCCGACTGGGCCTGCGAGACACCTGGTTCTACGTGCGCCGGGTGCGGACCATGCGGAGCAGCGGCGCCGAGGCGCGCACGCTGCGCGGCGCGCGCCCGCTGGTTGCGCTGCACGGCACCGTCGACGGCGCGCGGCTCGACTCCGTCACGCTCGAGCGACGCGACGGCGAGGACTGGAAGAGCATCGGCGCGTTTCCCGTCGAGAACGGCGCCTACCGCATCCATGTCGGCACGGCCGGCGTCTACCGCGTGAAGGCCGGCTGGGCTGCCGGGCCGGAACTGCGCGTCGCACCACCGCTCGTCGGCTGACGCCGACGCCACGGAGAGGTGGGACGTTTTTCTCGGGCTGTGCCCGAAGAATTCGACCCACCTGGCTGGAAGGATCCAGAACCGTTACGGCCGACGCTACGGGGTGAACTTGATCGTCACGACATCGCCGTCCCCAACCACGTAGTCGCGGCCTTCCACGCGCAGCCGGCCGGCGTCCCGCGCGGCGGCGAACGAGCCGGCCTCGATCAACTCCCGCCACGGGATCACCTCGGCGCGGACGAACCCCCGCTGCATGTCGGTGTGGACGCGGCCCGCGGCCGCGTGGGCCGTACTGCCCGCGGGCAGGCTGCGCGCGCGGATCTCGTTCCCCCCGACCGCCGTGAAGAACGTGATCAGGCCGAGCAGCCGGTAGGACTCGCGCACGACCTGCTCGAGCGCTCCCTCCGCAATGCCCAGCTCCGCGCGCATGAGGGCGGCATCGTGGGGATCGAGCTCTCCCAGCTCGGCCTCGTCGCGAGCGCAGACCGCGAGGGCGCCGCGCGCCGCCAGCGCGTCCGGCAGCTGCTCGCCCTCGCCGACGTTCGCCACGATCAGCGCCGGCTTCGAGGTCAGCAGCCCGGCTTCACGCGGCGCGGGACGACCGGCGGACAGCTCGGCCACGGCGTGCTCCCACAGGTCCCGCTCGGCCAGCGCTTCCTTGTCGCCGCTGCGCGCCGCCTTGGTCGCAGACTCGAGGCGGCGCTCGGCGCTCTCGAGGTCCGCGAGCATCAGTTCGGCCTCGACGGTGGCGAGGTCGTCGAGCGGATCCACGGCGCCGTGCGGATGTGCCACCTGCGGATGCTCGAAGGTGCGCACCACGTGCACGAGCGCGTCAACGTCGCGGATGTGGCCGAGGAAGCGGTTGCCGAGCCCCTCGCCCTTGTGCGCGCCGCGCACCAACCCCGCGATGTCGACCACCTCGAGATGCTCGGGGATCCGCCGCTCGAGCCCGAGCAGGTCGCCCACCTGGTCCAGGCGGGCGTCCGGCACGGGCACGACCGCGACGTTCGGCTCGACGGTCGTGAACGGGTACTCCGCGGCCTCCGCACCGGCGCGTCCGAGCGCGTTGAACAGGGTCGACTTGCCGGCGTTCGGCAGCCCCACGATGCCGACCTTCACGAGGCCGCCTCCAGCGTCAGCGCGATCAGCGTCCCCAGCGCCGCGCCCGCGGCCACGTCCGAGGGATAGTGCACGCCGAGGTAGGGGCGGGTCCATGCCATCAGCGCCGCGGCAGACAGCAACGGGGTGCGATACCGGGGGACCAGGGCGGCGATCCGCACCGCGCCGGCGAACGACGTCGCCGCGTGCGCCGACGGGAACGACAGCGAGCCTGGGACGCGGCCGAACGGCTCGAGCCCCTCGATCCGCGGCCGCTGACGCCGGACTGCGCGCTTCACGAGGTAGTTGAGGCCAAGGGTGAGCGGCACCGTCCCGGCGGCTGCGAGCCACCGCGGCCGGCGGTCCGCATCTGCGGCCGCGCCGGCCAGCGCGAGCCCGATCCACAGCGCGCCGGACTCCCCCAACGAGGCATACGCCGCTGCGGCGCGATCGAGCGAGTTCGACCGCAGCAGGGTCCGCAGCAGTATCAGCAGGCGCCGGTCGACTGCTGCGAGGCTCAGACCGGCGACTCGGTCGGCGGCGTCGCGAAGCGCTCGAAGAAGGCGAGCGGATTGCCCAGCCGCTGCTCGAACCCGAGCCCGGCGGCGTCCGCGCGGTCACGCAGCTTGCCCGACGTCACCATGTGCGGGTCGCCGAACAGCTCGCCCACCACGAGCCGGCCACCCGGCCGCAGCACCCTCGCGATCTCGCGCAGCGCCTGCTCCTGATCGGGAATCTCTCCGAGCACGGTGACGAGCACTGCCGCGTCGAA
Source organism: uncultured Solirubrobacterales bacterium (assembly GCA_963816975.1). GTDB lineage: Bacteria > Actinomycetota > Thermoleophilia > Solirubrobacterales > JBBDJG01 > DASRIA01. Next base: position 565,049 of record CAWFMD010000006.1, read on the forward strand.
GATGTCGTCCGCGAACGGAAGCTGCTGGGCGTCGCCGAGCGTCGGCGTCACGTTGGTGACGCCGCGCCGCGCGGCCTCGCGCATCACGTGGTCGAGCATCTCCGGCTGGATGTCGAAGACGTCAACCTGTCCGGCGGGCAGGGCAGCGGCCATGTCGAAGGTGTAGTAGCCGGTCCCGGGGCCAACCTCGAGCACCCGTTCGCCGGGCTTCAGCGCGAGTGCCGCGAGCAGCCGCGCGCGGGAGATGAATGGGTGCGGCGCCTGCACCCAGAAGCGCTGGTTGTAGGGACATGCCGAGGGGTTGCGGCGCCACCAGAGCGCAGCGGCGAGCGTTCCGAGCCCGCCCAGCAGCAGAGCTGTACGCAGGCGGCGCACCGGTCTAGATCCCGGAGAACCCGACCTTGTGATCCGCCGACTCCAGCTTCAGGAAGACGACCTGCGCGATGTCGAGCGCGACGACACCGTCCAACGTGTCGACCTCGTGCCAGCGCTTGCCGTCGCCGAGGGCGCGCCGCAGCTGGTCGTAGGCCTTGTCGCCGAGCCGCAGGGAGATCACCTGACCGCCCGAGAATCCGACCTCGATACGGCGGGTGTCATTTCCGTTGCGCGCCATGGTCAATGACCTCCGTTGGCCGGCTGCACGAGCTCGGTGAGCACTCCGCCGGTCGAAGCTGGGTGGACGAACGCCACAAGGCTGTCGCGGATGCCCCGGCGCGGTTGCTCGTCGATCAGCCGCAGCCCTCGCGTGCGGCACTCCTCGATCGCGCTTGCAACGTCGGCGCAGCGGTAGGCCGTGTGGTGGATTCCAGGGCCCTTCTTGGCCAGGAACTTACCCACCGGCGTGTCCTCGGCGAGCGGCGCGAGCAACTCGACATGCGAGTCACCGACACCCAGCAGGACAGCTTCGACGCCCTGCTCGGTGACCGTCTCGCGGTGCTGGACAGGCATTCCGAAGGTGTCCGAATAGAGCGTGACCGCGGCGTCGAGGTCCGCGACTGCCACGCCGACATGGTCGATCGACTCGAACATGGGCCGCAGTGTAGTGACCCGCTCCAAGGTGGGGGCTGCGCGGCCCCGGTGCTTGCGGCTAGCAGTTTCTGGAGGCGTTCGGCTTCGGGCGCGGCGGCGGGACGCTCTCGCGATGCGCACGCGGCATCGCCGATTCGTCGGCGTCGAGCACGAAGTCCTGGAAGTCGACGACGGTCTCGGGGTGCAGATCGACCGAGGGCAGGCTGACGATCGCCGCGAGCACGTCCTCCTCGTTCAGGATCTCGTGGCGTGGGGCGCGCTGCACGTCGCTCATGAGTTCCTCGATCTCGGTGCGCTCGATCGACTCCTTCTCCAGCAATGTCTGGGCGATCCGATCCAGCTGCTTGCGGTTCTCGCTGACCAGGATGCGGGCCTCGAACTGAGCCTCGTCGATCAGGGCCTGCTGCTCGTTGTCACGCGCATGCAGCATCGCCTGCGAGGTCTTGTCGCCGCCGGTGCCATCGAGGTGGGCCAGCAGCTTGCTGCCCATGCCGTACTGCTCGATCATGGTGCGGCTGATCTCGGCCACGCGGCGCAGGTCGTCGGACGCGCCGGTCGTAACCCGGTCGAACACGATCTGCTCGGTCACATATCCGCCCAGCAGCATCTTCATGTAGTCGACGAGGTCCTCCTTGGACATCAGGTAGCGGTCCTCCTCCGGCAGGTTGAGCGTGTAGCCCAGCGCCTGGCCGCGCGGCACGATCGAGACCTTGTGCACCTTCGGCACGGACGGCAGCAGCTCGGAGACGAGCACGTGACCGGCCTCGTGATAGGCGATGATGCGCTTCTCGCGAGGCGTGATCACGCGCCGCGTCTGAAGCCCGGCGATCACGCGCTCCAGGGCGTTGTCGAAGTCCGCCTGGAGGATGGTCTCACGGTTCTCGCGGCCGGCGAAGATCGCGGCCTCGTTGCAGAGGTTGGCGAGGTCGGCTCCCGTCAGCCCCGACGTGTGGCGCGCGACGATGCCGAGATCCACGCCTGTGACCGGCATCTTGCGGCTGTGCACCTTCAGGATCTGCTCGCGGCCCTCGAGGTCGGGTGGCGAGACCAGCACCTGGCGGTCGAAGCGCCCGGGCCGCAGCAGCGCGGGATCGAGGCCGTCGATGCGGTTCGAAGCCGCGATCACGATCACGTCGCGCCGGTCGGCGAAGCCGTCCATCTCGACCAGCAGCTGGTTCAGGGTCTGGTCCTTCTCACGCGAGAGGTCGAAGCCCCGCTTGAGGCCGACCGCGTCGATCTCGTCGATGAAGATGATCGCCGGCGCGTGGTCCTTCGCGATCTGGAACAGCCGCCGGATCCGCGCGGCGCCAAGGCCCGCGAACATCTCGACGAACGAGCTCGCCGACTGGCTGAAGAAGTGCGCGCCGGACTCCTTGGCGACCGCCTTGGCGAGCAGTGTCTTGCCGGTGCCGGGTGGGCCGTGCAGCAGGATTCCGCGCGGCACACTCGCGCCCAGCTTGTTGAAGCGGTCCGGGTCGCGCAGGAACTCGACAACTTCGCGCAGCTCGTGCTTTGCCTCGTCGCAGCCGGCCACGTCGTCCCAGCCCACGCCACCGGCGGACTCGGGCTTGAGCTGCTGCGGCTTCGTCCGCGGCATCATCTTCAGGCTGCGCCAGATCAGGTACACCAACGCGCACATGAGGATGATGGGCATCCAGGTGAGGGCCCAGGACTGCACCTTGTCCATGAAGGTCATGCCTGCTACTGCGAGCGGAAGCATCCGTGCTCCAATCCATCGTGCACCCGGGAGGTGCGAATCCACCTGAAAAGCCACCGGAGGAGCGGCTTGCATTCAGCGTAGATGCGATTCGGGCCCTTTGCTAGGAAATCTGTCCGGCGCCGAGGGCTTCGCTAAGGGGTCTCCCGCCGCAGTATCTCGATCAGCGCCGCGCGGCCCACCTCCAGTTGCTCCGCGGTCGGTTCGCGAGTCGCGAACAGCCGCTGCATCTCGTAGCCGGGCTTGCGAAACGCCTGCGCGAGGACGGTGTCGTGGTTGCGCTCCGACCAGGCGAACATCTCGACCGAGACCGCGACCCCCGCAAGCGTGACCGCAATGCCCGCCACGGGCCCACGGAGGCCGAGCACGGATCGCACCAGCACGTTGCCTGCCACCGTGGAGAGGATCATCGGCGCGACCAGGTTGGACCCGCACCGGTCGTGCTCCTTGGCGACCAGCGCGGCATCGGTGTCCTGCTCGTAGCCCGCGATCGCCTTGTGCTCGACACCGTGGTAGGCGGCGAGTTGGGAGTCGCGCAGCGCGAACGCCGTGGGGACCATGCCAAGCGCGGCGATCAGCAACTCGTTGCTCGCAGCCCGGCTGCGCAGCCTGCGCGCTCCGGCGGTGATCAACGACGAGCCGACCATGGCGCCCAGGACCTTCACGTCCTCGAATGGAAGCTGCACCTCCGGCACGCGGCGCTTGATCACCGGCAGCAGCGCGAAAGCCTCGCCCAGGCGGGCAATCCCGCGGATTCCCGGCAGGTCCGCGACAGGCCCGCGGAGGCGCGGCTTGCCGCCTGACTCGACCCGCAGGCCGCCGTCCCTGGCACGCAGCGCGACCGCCCAGTGGTCCGGCCCGTGCACCAGCAGGCCGTTGCGCAGCGCCATCCCGCCGAGCCTCACTTTCGTCGGAGGCGCCTCGGGTCCGGCGCCGTTCCCGGCGAAGACGTGGAGGTCGTCATGGTGCGTCACCCGACCAATGCTACGTGAGCGCACCGGCCACCACGGCGGCCGCCGCGACCGGCGTGACGCAGCCGGCAAGCAGGACGTCTGCCATTGGGGATACTGAGCGGGTTGGAGAAGCTGTTCGACACGGACGACAGCGCGCCCCGGCGGACGACCGTCCCGCCTGAGGACGAGCCGCTCGCGGCCCGGATGCGCCCGCGCGAGCTGGGCGAATTCATCGGGCAGGAGCATGTGCTCGGTCCCGGCTCGGCCCTGCGCACCGCGATCGAGACCGGCGCGCCACACTCGATGATCCTGTACGGCCCGCCCGGCACCGGTAAGACCACGCTGGCGCGCATCGCGGCGGTGCACGCGGGGGCGGCATTCGAGGAGGCGAGCGCGGTGAACGCGGGCCGCGCCGAGGTGCGTGCGGTGATCGAGCGCGCGCAGGAGCGACGTCGTGCCTCCGGCACCGGGTCGTTGTTCTTCCTCGACGAGATCCATCGCTTCAACAAGGCTCAGCAGGACACGCTGCTGCCGGCCGTCGAGGAAGGCCTCGTGGTCCTGATCGGGGCCACCACGGAGAACCCGTACTTCGAGGTCAACTCGGCGCTGCTCTCCCGCTCCCAGATATACGAGCTGCGACCGCTTGCCCCAGAGCAGGTCGCGGGCTTGCTGCGGCGCGCGCTCGCGGATCCGGAGCGCGGCGTCCCGGACCCACCACCGGTGCCCGACGACGCGATCGAGTTCCTGGCGGTGCGCTCCGGCGGTGACGCGCGCGCCGCGTACAACGCGCTGGAGCTGGCGACCGACACCGCGCGGCGGCTGGATGAGCCCGTGACGGTCGAGCTCGCCGAGGACGCGATGCAGAAGAAGGCGGTCCTCTACGACAAAGGGGGCGACAAGCACTACGACTACATCTCCGCGTGGATCAAGGCCACGCGGGGCTCGGATGTCGATGCCTCCGTCTACTACCTCGCGGTCATGCTGGAGGGCGGGGAGGACCCGCGGTTCATCGCCCGTCGCATGATCGTGCTGGCCTCCGAGGACATCGGCAACGCCGACCCGCGCGCGCTGGCGGTCGCCGTGGCCGCCGCTCACGCGGTCGAGCACGTCGGGCTGCCGGAGTGCGCCCTGAACCTCAGCCAGGCGGCTGCCTATCTGGCACTCGCACCGAAATCCAACGCCAGCACCGCCGCGATCGCGCGGGCGCGCGCCGACGTGCGGCGGGAGGGGGCCGCGGACCCGCCCCCCTACCTGCAGGACGCACACTACCCCGGGGCCAAGCAGCTCGGTCGCGGACTCGGCTACGAGTACCCGCATGCGCTGCCGGAAGGGGTGTCCGCACAGTCGCTGATGCCCGAGGGAATGGGCGATCGGCGCTACTACGAGCCCACCGAGCGCGGATTCGAGGCAGAGCTGCGGGAACGGCTTGTCAGGATCCTGCGGAAACAGCGCAGATCGGCTGATTAGGCACTAGGCTCAGAAAGAGCCGATGCAACTCAGTCGTAGCAGGCAGGGATCGGCCACGCTTTCGCATTTTCGGGTGAGAGCAGCACGCCTGGGTGTCCTCCTGGGTGCCTCGCTCTTTCTCGGATTGCTCGTGGCCGCGCCGGCAAACGCAGGGACCGCCTCCATCACCCAGCGGGGCGGTTTCACCACGCTCGAATACAGCGCAGGCCTGGGCGAGGCGAACTCCGTCGAGATGATCGCCCACGCGGACGGCTCGTTCGCCGTTATAGATACCGCTCCGGTCACGGCCGGTGCAGGTTGCACGACCGCTGCAGGCGGGGCGACCTGTGCCGAGCCGAGCGCCACGGACCCGATCCGGGCGATCTACGTCGACCTGCGCGACCTTGACGACACGGTCCACATCGATGCTTCCATTCGCTCGGAGCTGCTGGGCCGCACGGGAACCGACGAGCTCCGCGGCGGCGACGGCCCTGACATGATCAATGGAGGTCCCGGGCCTGACACGATCAACACGAGAGGCCTGGGCAAAGACACCGTGCAGTGCGACGACACCGATGCGGTGATCTCCGACCCGAACGACGTCGTCCCGGCAGGTTGTCCCAACGACGTGGCGCCCGTAGCCATCATCACGGGTGGTCCCAACGGCCCCACGAATGACACCACACCGATCTTCTCGTTCGCCTCGTCTGATCCTGACGTGACCGGCTTCGAGTGCATGATCGACGGGTACGACGCTGGCGACTTCACCTGCGACTCGGGCCGCCCGCAACCTGAGCTTCCAGATGGTCCCTATTTCTTCCGGGTACGAGCGCTGGACCACGCCCCAGGGGCGGGACCTTGGATTGGACAAACCTTCGACGTGGACACCAGGGCGCCCCAGGTGAACGTGACCGGGCCGTTGGTGAGCACCACGGCGACACCGTCATACGGGATCTCGTCCAACGAGGACGTCGACTTCTCGTGCATGCTTGACGATGGTGCAGAGGCTCCATGCTCGTCGCCCTACACGACTCCGGTTCTGGCCAACGGGACTCACTTCCTCTTCGTGACGGCCACCGATCGGGCCGGCAACACCACCACGGCCGACGTAGAGTTCACCGTCCGGGTCGGCACGCCGCCCGGCGCGAGCGGCGGCGCCCCCACCCCCGTGCAGCCGCGGCGCATCATCATCGAATCGCTGGTGCTGATCTCCGGCCGCACCGTGAAGATGTCGCGCAAGGGCGTGGTGTCGATCAGGCTCCAGTGTGCCGGCAAGCTCAGGTGCAGGGGGCGCATGACCCTCACGACGGCCGAGCCGGTCCGGCGCAAGAGCCGGAAGCTGACGCGCCTCGGGTCGAGGAGGTTCTCGATCGCGGCCAACAAGCGGAAAAACGTGAAGGTGCGCTTCTCCAAGCGCAAGCGCACTCTGGCCCAGCGACTGAAGCGCTTCAAGGCCAAGGTCGTGATCACCGAGGTCGACCAGCGCGGCAACCAGCGCATTTCGAGCCGCGTCTTTCCTCTGCGCGCTCGCTGATCCCCGTCTGAACAGCGGGATGCCCGGAGTAGAATCGCGCGAGACCGCTGACGAGGAGGGCACCCGCATGGCCGTTACGACGGGCACCGGCACCAGGGCTGACGTTCAGGGCAACGGCGCTACCCCGGGGCAACTCGACTCCTTCAACCCGGCGACCGGTGAGTTCGTGGGCTCGGTCCCCACCATCACTCCCGATCAGGTGCAGTCGATCGTGGACGACGTCGCGCGTGTCCAACCGTTGTGGGCACAGCTGTCGCTGCCGGACCGCGCGCGCTATCTGCGCCGTGCAGCGCAGGTGCTGCTCGACGGCTCCGACGAGATCGCGGAGCTGATCTCGCGCGAGCAGGGGAAGCCCCGGCTCGAGTCCTTCACGATGGAACTGCTCCCGACGATCGACGCGCTGCACTGGTGCGCCGACAAAGGGCCGCGCATCCTCGGCGACGAGCCGATCCCCACGCCGCAGCTGATGCTCAAGCAGAAGAAGAACCGGTTCGTGTACGAGCCGATCGGTGTCGTCGGAGTGATCGCTCCCTGGAACTACCCGTGGTCGATTCCATTCGGCGAGGTCGCAATCGCGCTGATGGCGGGGAACGGAGTCGTCCTGAAGCCGGCCTCGCTCACCCCGCTGATCGGACAGCGCATCCAGGAGGTGTTCGAGCGCGCCGGGTTCCCGGACGGGTTGATCCAGACTGTGCACGGCGGCGGAGCGGTGGGCCAGGCGCTCGTCGAGTCGTCGGCCGGAAAGATCTTCTTCACCGGGTCCGTCGAGGTGGGTCGCAGGGTGGGCGAGGAATGCGCCCGCCGGATGAAGGGATGCGTGCTCGAGCTCGGCGGAAAGGACCCGCAGATCGTGTGCTCCGACGCGCACCTCGCACATGCCGTGTCGGGAGCCGTGTGGGGTGGGTTCTCGAATGCGGGGCAGACCTGCTCGGGAATCGAGCGCACGTATGTGCTGCGCGACGTGGCAGACCGGTTTGTCGAAGGCGTGGTGCGCGAGGCGAGCCGACTGCGTGTCGGCAACCCGCTGGACTGGAGCACGGAGATCGGACCGATGGTCTCGAAGGAGCAGTTCGACGTGGTGATGGAGTTGGTGGACGACGCCGTGGCGGCCGGCGCCCAGGTCAGGTGCGGAGGGCCGTGTCAGGTCGAGGGCCTGTCCGGTCACTTCATCGCGCCGATCGTCCTGACGGGGGTCACGCACGACATGCGCATCATGCAAGAGGAGATCTTCGGCCCCGTCCTGCCGATCCTCACGGTGGAGACCGAGCAAGAGGCGCTCGACCTGGCGAACGACTCCGTGTTCGGGCTGGGCGCGTCGGTGTGGACACTCGACCGCGACAAGGGCGAACGCATCGCGCGGGAGATCCAGTCCGGCATGGTGTGGATCAACGACCACTCCTACTCACACGGAGCTTGCCAATGCTCCTGGGGCGGCGTGAAGGAGTCCGGCCTCGGCCGCTCCCACTCGAAGTTCGGGTTCTACGAGTGCGTGAACATCAAGCTCGTGTCATGGGAACCGTCACGCATGCGCGACACCTGGTGGCACCCGTATGACGAGGTGCTCGGCAAGGCGATCCGCGCCTCCGCCCGGTTGCTGTACGGCCGCGACGGCCAACGCGCCGAGGCCCTGCGCAAAGGCGCGATACCTCTGGCACGGGTGCTCCGGCGCTCGCTGCGACGCTAGCTGGTGACCGTCCAACATGCGTCCGCTCAGTGTTAGCGAGCGCGCGGTCGACGGCAAAGCCAATGATCGATGAAGCGATCGCACGCATTCGCCGCGCTGGCGGTAATAGCGTTGCTCTCTTTTTCGTTGCCCGCTCTCGGCGCCCCGTCTCCGATGCAGATCGCAAAACGAGCATTGAAGACCTCAAAGAAGTCCGAGAGGCGATCCAAGCGGGCGCTCAAGCTCGCGCGTCGTAACGGTGGGCAAGGTCAACGAGGTCCAGCCGGTCCAGCTGGTCCACCCGGGCCCGCGGGATCATCTGGAGCGACCGGCTCACCTGGATCGAACGGGTCTCCCGGTGCGAATGGCGCGGACGGGTCGGTGGGAGCAACCGGGCCGCCAGGCTCCATTGGACCTACCGGTGCTACCGGGGCTAGTGGAACTGCCCGCGCGTATGCGGCGGTCAACGATGGAACCGACAACTACGTGGCTGCACGGACAAGCGGATTCACCGGCTCGGTCGTCAAGCCTCCAGCGACGACCGGGATCTACTGCTTGACCATCGACGCGACATTGGGCATCGACCCCACGACGGTCGCTGCTGTCGCATCCCCCGAGTTCGGGAACTCGGGGGACCATGGTGGCGCCGCTGAGGTACGAGGAGCCGGGGGCGGCTCGTGCACGAGCGACCAGTTTGCGGTGCATACATACGATTCGGCAGGCGCCGCGTCGGACGAGGTCTCGTTCCATCTAATCGTGCCCTAGTCGCGCCAGAAACGCCCGAACCCCCAGCCGGAGCGGTGGTCGCCACGCTTGGCTGAAGAGTTTTGGTTGCCATAGCCACCCAAACTCTTCATCGTCGGGCCAGGCGGTCCGTTTGGCGCTCTCCCGCCGCAGATCGCTGCGTCCTTCGTCCTGCTGCGGGGAGGAATCCCACTCGGCAGTCGCTGGCTGGGGTCGATTCGGCGTCGTGATCCGCCTGGGCGGACGTGGCGCGCGCGACCTCCCGGGCGCCACGCGTTACGTTTCTCTGATGGCAACAGAGGGGCAGCTCAGCCATCTGGATTCGACCGGGCGTGCGCGCATGGTGGATGTGGGCGGCAAGCAGGAGAGCGATCGGCGGGCGCGGGCGCAGGCCACCGTGCGTATGAGCCCCGCCACCGCGGCGGTCGTCGAGCGGGGCAACGCGCCCAAGGGAGACGTGCTGGGCACGGCGCGCATCGCCGGCATCCAGGCCGCCAAGCGTACGGACGAGCTGATCCCTCTGGCGCACCCGCTCCCGCTCTCATTCGTCGACGTCGAGGCTGCGATCGATCCCACCAGCGGCACCATCACGTTCACCGCGGAGGCCCGCACCACTGCCCGGACCGGGGTCGAGATGGAGGCCCTCACGGCCTGCGCTGTGGCCGCACTGACTGCCTACGACATGGTCAAGGGACTCGAGCGGGGAGTCGTGATCGAACAGGTCGCCCTGTTGCAGAAGACCGGTGGCAGGGAGGATTGGTCGCGGGATACGTAACCTGTGACTGCGGATGCGCGCCGCGATCATCACCATCAGCACCTCCCTGAGTCGGGGGCAGGGAGTGGACGAGAGCGGCCCGGCGCTGGTCGAGCTGGCCCGCGGCCTGGGCGCGGAGATCGCGGCGACGGAGGTCGTCCCCGACGATTGCCCGAAGATCGAGTGGGCGCTGCGCCACTATGCGGACAGCGACGGCTGCGACATCGTCCTGACCACCGGCGGCACCGGCTTCTCGCCCGACGACGTCACTCCTGAGGCGACGCGCGCGGTGATCGACCGGGAGGCGCCGGGAATCGCGGAGGCGATGCGCGCCGCCTCGCGCCCGCACACGTCCAACTGGATGCTCTCGCGTGCGATCGCCGGCATCCGCAAGCGCACGCTGATCGTCAACTTCCCGGGGAGCCCCAAGAGCATCCGCCAGGTCGGCGAGGAGCTCGCAACCGCGTTGCCCCATGCCATCGCGCTCCTCAACCGCACCCCCACGGAACATTCGCATGGAGGTTGAGCAGGCCGAGCCGGCGGCTGCGCTCGATGCGGGCGCCAACGCGAGCGAGGCGGTCCTGCTCGACCACGCGGTACGCCGCTTCGGGGAGCGCGAGGCCCTGCGCTCCGTCACGATGCGGCTCGGGAAAGGGCAGACGCTTGCGGTGTTCGGCCCCAACGGCGCAGGCAAGACGACCCTCCTGCGAATGCTGGCCACGCTGCTCGTCCCGCATGACGGGACAGTGCGGGTGCTCGGGTCGCAGCTTCCCCGCGACGCGCACCTCGTGCGGCCGCTCGTCGGATTTCTGTCGCACGCCCCGCTCCTGTATCGCGATCTGTCGGGGCGGGAGAACCTGACCTTCTATGCCCGGCTCTACGACGTGCCCGAACCGGCCGCCCGGATCACCCACCTCCTCGACGTCACGGGAATGTCGCGGCGCGCGGACGAGCCGGTGGCGAGCCTCTCGCAGGGAATGGCGCAGCGCCTCGCGATCTGCCGGGCGGTGCTCCACGAGCCGCACCTGCTGCTGTTGGACGAGCCGCGTGCTCACCTCGACCCCGAGGCGACAGCCATGGTCGAGCACCTGATCGGAGCGCGCGGCGACACGACGCGCGTGCTGGTCACCCACGACCTCGACCACGGTCTGGCCGAGGCGGACCGCGTGCTCGCGCTGCGCGACGGACACGTCGTCGCGGACGTCGCCGCGCACCAGGTCACCGCCGCCGACCTGCGCGCCGTCTACGCGGGGTCGTCATGAGAGCCGTCGCCACCATCCTGCGCAAGGACCTGGTCGTGGAGCTGCGGACCAAGGAATCGGTGCCTTCCATGGCCCTGTTCGCCGTCACCACGTTCGTGATCTTCCATTTCGGGCTCGACCGCGACCGCCTCGAGGGCGAACTGGCGGCCGGGGTGTTGTGGGTGACCTTGCTGTTCGCGGCGATCCTCGGCATCAACCGGCTGTTCGTCGCGGAGCGCGAGCAGGGCGGCTTCGACGGCATCCTGATGGCGCCGATCGAGCGGACGTCGCTGCTCATCGCCAAGGCCGGCGCGCTCTTTGCCTACCTCCTGGCGTTGGAGCTGATCGCGCTTCCCGTGTTCGCCCTGTTCTTCCTGGGCGACGGTTTCTGGGAGGCCCTGCCCAGGTTGCTCGCGGTCGCCGTGCTCGCCGACCTCGGCCTCGCCGTCGTGGGCGCGCTGCTCGCGTCGATCGCGGTCCACACGCGGGCTCGCGATCTGCTCCTGCCCCTGCTGCTGCTGCCATTGGCGGTTCCGGTGATGATCGGCGCTGCCGCCGCCACCAAGCCGCTCCTGTCGAACCCCCTCGACACCTCGGGTCTGGGTAAATGGCTGGCTGTCCTGGCCCTCTATGATCTGATCTTCGGGTTGCTCGCATACGCGGTATTCGATTTCCTCATGGAGGATTGACCTGGACTCGACGGTTTTCGGCAGGGGCCTCAGGGGGCTCGCGCTCGCCTCTACGGCGGTGCTTGCCACTGCGATGGCGCTTGTCTTCTTCTATGCGCCGAACGACGCCGATCAGGGCTTCGTGCAGAAGATCTTCTACGTGCACGTGCCGCTCGCGATCGTCGCCCTGATCGGGTTCGTGGTCGCGGGGGTGCTGGGCGCGATGCATCTGCGCACGCGCGACGACCGCTGGGACTACCGCTCCTACGTCGCAATCCACATGAGCGTGATCTTCGGCGTCGGGGTCCTGATCACGGGGTCGATCTGGGCCAAGGCCGCATGGGGCAAATGGTGGGTCTGGGATGAGCCGACCCTGGTCAGCTTCCTGATCGTCTTCCTGCTGTACGTGACGTACTACCCGCTGCGCTACTCGATCGAGGACCCGCATCGGCGTGCGCGCTACGCGTCCGTCTTCGCGATCACCGCCGGCGCGTTCGTGCCGGTCAACTTCATCGCGGTGCGGCTGGCGGAGAACCTCGTGCACCCGCGCGTCCTCAACCAGACGGCCGGCGACATGCCCGGGGAGATGCGGCTCACCTTCCTGGTGGCGCTTGCCGGTGTGGCGCTGCTGTACGTGACGCTCGTGAACCTCGAGCTGACCTCCAAGCACGCCCGCGGGCAACTGCGGCGGCTGCGGCGGCTGCTCGAGGAGGAGAGCACCTCCGGCGGCGCGGCGCCGCCCCCGATCGTGACCGTCCCGGCAAAGCCGGACTGAGGGCGCAGCGAATGCCAGCACTTCCGCTCGACGAAGCCGGCAAGTACGTCGCCGGCGCCTACGGGGTCTTCGTGACGCTGATCCTCGTGTACGTGGCGATCATGGGAGCGCGCCTGCAACGCATCGAGCGCGAGCTGCAGGACCTCGTCGAGCTCGCGGAGCGACGGCTGAAGGGGCGGTCGTAGTGGCTCGCACGAACAATTGGAGCGCGCCGTGAATGGCCTGCTGGTGATCGGGGTCTCGCACAAGACCGCCCCGGTCGAGCTGCGCGAGCGCGTCGCGCTGCCCGAGGGACGCGCGGTCAGCGTGCTGCGGGAACTGGTGTCGGCGGAGCACATCCACGAGGCCGTGGCGATCTCGACCTGCAACCGCACGGAGCTCTACATGGTCGTCGCCGACGACGTGGAGGCCGAGACCGCCGCGCTCGGGATCCTCGCGCGGCAGGCCGACATCCGGCCGACCGAGCTGGTCTCGCACCTCTACTCCCTGCGTAACGCGGACGCGACCCGCCATCTGTTCCGGGTGACGGCGGGACTCGACGCGATGATCGTGGGCGAGGCCGAGATCCAGGGACAGGTGAAGCGGGCATACGAGCTCGCGCTCGTGGAGAGCACCACCAGCGCCTTCATGAACCGGCTCTTCCGCGAGGCGCTGGCGGCCGGCAAGCGGGTTCGCACCGAAACCGCGATCGGTGGCGGCAGCGTGTCTGTCAGCTCAGTCGCGGTCCAGCTCGCACACGAGACTCTCGGTGACCTCACCGGTCTGCACGTGGTCGTGATCGGCGCCGGTGAGACCGGTGAGCTGACGGCCCGCGCACTGACCGAGCAGGGTGTTTCCTCCGTGTTCGTGGCCAACCGCCATTACGACCGTGCGATCGGGCTCGCGCACCGGTTCGGCGGGCACGCCGTGCGCTTCGAGTCGCTGCCCGCGGAACTGGAGCGCGCCGACATCGTGGTCTCCTCGACGGGCTCCCCCCACCACATCGTGGAGCGCGCGGAGCTCCAGGCGGTGATGTCTGCCCGCGGGGGCCGGCCGCTGCTCCTGATCGACATTGCGGTCCCGCGCGACATCGACCCCGCGGTGCGCGAGGTCGACGGCGTCTACCTGCGCGACATCGACGACCTGCAGCGCATGGTCGAGCGAAAGCTGTCCGGCCTCGACGCCGAGGTGCGACGCGCAGAGGCGCTCCTCGAGCACGAGCTCGAGCGCTTCCAGCGCTGGCTCGGCACGCTCGACGTCGTGCCCACGATCGCCGCCATGCACGAGCGCGGCGAGGAGGTCGCGCGCCGGGTGTTGGCTGAGAACAGCGGCCGCTGGGAGTCGTTGAGCGAGGCTGACCGCGAGCGGCTCGAGGCCGTCGCGGCGGCGATCGTGAAGCGGCTGCTGCACCAACCCACCCTGAACCTGAAGATGCACGGTGAGGACCAGCGCACCTACGCGTACGTGCAGGCCCTGCGCGAGCTGTTCGGGCTGGACCTCGAGCAGCGCTCCGCGTTCGACACCGCGCGGGTCGACGAGGACGCGCGTCGCCAGACGGGTCGGGGCGAGGTGACTCCGATCCGATCCAGGCGACGCCGCCAGCGACGCTGACGACCCTCCGGATCGGAACTCGCGGCAGCACCCTGGCGCTCGTGCAGGCCGGGTACGTCGCCGACCGGCTGAGCGCGGCACATCGAGACCTCGGGCCCGAACTCGTGACCATCACGACCAGCGGCGATCGGGGCAGCGGCGGGCCGGACGACAAGTCGCGTTTCGTGAAGGAGATCGAGGAAGCGCTGCTGGCCGGAGAGATCGACCTCGCCGTGCACAGCGCGAAGGACGTGCCGGGCGAGCTGCCGGCCGGCCTCGAGATCGCCGGCGTGCCCACGGCAGAGGATCCGCGTGACGCGCTCGTGGGTGCGACGTCGGTCGAGGCCCTGGTCGAAGGTGCGCGCGTGGGCACGTCCAGCCTGCGCCGCCGCTCCCAGCTGCTCGCGCACCGCAACGACCTCGCGATCGTTCCGCTGCGCGGCAACGTCGACACGCGGCTGCGCAAGCTCTCCGCGGGAGACTGCGACGCGGCGCTGCTGGCGCTCGCCGGACTGCGTCGCCTCGGTCGCGCCGGCGAGGCCGGCGCGGCGCTCGACCCGGCGGTGTTCGTGCCGGCGCCGGGTCAGGGGCTGCTGGCCCTCGAGATCCGTACCGGCGACGCAGCCACGCGTGCGCTGCTGGCCGCGATCGCCGACTCCGTCGCACGTGCGCGCCTGGACGCCGAGCGCGCCGCGGTGGAGGCGCTCGACGCGAGCTGCCACACGCCGGTGGGCGCCTACGCCACTGTCGTGGGCAACCGCATCGAGATGCACGGCTACGCCGGGTTGCCCGACGGCTCGGAGTGGATCACGGACAAGCTGGTCGCCTCCGCGGCCGATCCGGCCGGCGCGGGGTCCGAGCTGGCGCGCCGGATGCTGGCGGCAGGTGCAGGCAAGCTGCTGCGCCGAGCGGCCGGTACGCTCGACTCGTGAGGGCGAATCCGGGAACCGTGTATCTCGTCGGCGCCGGCCCGGGTGATCCCGGCCTGGCGACGGTGCGCGCCGCCGAGCTGATCGCCCGCGCCGATGTGATCCTCTACGACCGCCTCGTGTCGCCGCGGCTGCTCGAGGGGGCGCGCCCTGACGCGGAGCTCGCATATGTCGGGAAGGAAGCCGGCGGCCACACGATGACCCAGGAGGAGATCAACCGCCTGCTCGTCGACCACGCGAAGCAGGGCAGGGCCGTCGTGCGGCTGAAGGGCGGCGATCCGTTCGTTTTCGGTCGGGGCGGTGAGGAGGCGGAGGCGCTGACCGAGGCCGGTGTGCCCTTCGAAGTCGTGCCGGGCGTGACCGCGGGCGTCGCCGCACCCGCCTACGCAGGCATCCCCGTGACGCATCGCGACGCGGCTTCGGCCGTGGCCTTCGTGACCGCGCACGAGGATCCACGCAAACCTGAGAGCGCGCTCGACTGGGCCGCGCTGGCCGCTTTCCCCGGCACGCTCGTCTTCTACATGGGGGTGGGCTCGCTCCCCGCCGCAACTGCCGCGCTGATGCGCCACGGGCGCGATCCCGGCGAGCCCGCCGCCGTCGTCGAGCGCGGCACCTTACCGCGCCAGCGCACCGTATCGGGCACGCTCGCGGACATCGCCGCGCAGGCCGGCGAGGCGGATGTGCGACCGCCCGCGGTGACCATCGTGGGCGCGGTCGCGGCTGCGCGGGAGCGCCTCGGCTGGTTCGAGCGAGCCCCCCTGCACGGAAAGCGCGTGGCCGTCACGCGTGCGCGCGCCCAGGCCAGCGGCCTCGCGGCCGACCTGGAGAGGCTGGGCGCGGAGATCGTGCAGCTCCCGGCCATCAGGATCGAGCCGCACCTCGACTCCGCAGCGGTGCAGCGCACACTGCGCCGGCTGGCCGCGAGGGAGTTCGAGCTGCTGTGCATGACGAGCCCGAACGGGGCGGGGCTGTTGCTCGCCGGGCTGGACGCCGCGGGCTTGGACGCGCGGGCACTCGGTGGCGTGACGGTTGCCGCGATCGGACCCGGCACGGCGGCGGCGCTGCGCGCGGGCGGTGTCGTGGCCGACGTGATTCCGGAGCGCTCGATCGCGGAGTCGCTGGCGGCCGAGCTGATCGCCAAGGGAGTCCGCGGGAAGCACGTGCTGATCGCCCGGGCCGCCGAGGCGCGCGACGTGCTGCCGGACCGGCTGCGGGAGGCCGGCGCGGAGGTGGAGGTCGTGGCGCTCTACGAAACCGTCGCGGAGCAGCTCGACATGACGCGGCTGGAGCAGCTGGCGGGGGCCGACTACATCACCTTCACCAGCTCGTCCACGGTGCGTTTCCTGCTCGAGTCGATCGGCGGGGCGCAGCGATTCCCGCGCGGGCCGCGCGTGGTCTCCATCGGACCGGTCACCAGCGACACGGCCCGCGAGCACGGCCTCGCGGTGCACGTCGAGGCGCAGCGCCACGACGTCGACGGCCTCGTGGACGCCCTGCTGGGTGACGCGCTGGCGCCCGTGGCCTCCTGAATGCTGCCGCTGTCGTTCCTCTCCGATTACGGACACCACGACGAGTTCGTCGGCGTGTGCCACGGAGTCGTGCAGCGCATCGCCCCGGGCGCGGTCGTGGTGGACGTCACGCACGGGGTCCCGCGCCATGACGTGCGGCTGGGCGCGCTGTCACTGCAGAACGCGATCCCGTTTCTGCCCCTGGGAGTGCACATCGCCGTGGTCGACCCCGGCGTCGGCGGCAGGCGCCGGCCGGTGGCGCTGCGCGCCCGCGACGGGAACCTCTTCGTGGGCCCCGACAACGGCCTGTTGTGGCCCGCCGCCGTGACGTGCGGCGGCGTCGTGGAAGCCGTCGACGTCACCGAGAGCCCGCATCGGCTGGAGCCGGTGTCGGCCACCTTCCACGGGCGCGACCTGTTCGCCCCGGTCGCGGCGCACCTGGCCCTCGGGGAGGCGCTCGCCGCTGCAGGGCGCCCACTTGATCCCGCTACGCTTCACCGCTTGGAGCTGCCGCCATCCGAAGTGTCCGAAGGACGAGTTCGCACGCGGGTGGTCGCGGTGGACGAGTTCGGGAACCTGCAGCTCAACCTGCGCCCGGCCGACATGCGCGCCGCCGGGTTCGAGCCCGGCGACTGCGTCGAGGTGCTGTCGCGCCGGCGCACGGGTGAGGCCGTCTACGCGCGCACGTTCGCGGACGTCGGCGAGCGCCAGGCGGTCGTCATCGAGGACTCGTCCGGGCGGATGGCGATCGCGGTGAACCAGGGACGCGCCGCCGGGGCGCTGGGGGTCGGCCCGGACGCGGAGCTGATGCTCCAGCCGTGCGACGACCACTGAAGCCGCAGGCCGGCAGCGCCCTCGGCGGCCCGCTCGTGCACCTGGACGAGACGTCCTCGACCAATGACCGCGGGCGGGAGCTGGCGCTGGGCGGTGCGCCACACGGCACCGTCGTCGTGGCGGAGCGCCAGACCGCGGGTCGCGGGCGGCAGGGTCGCACGTGGACGGCGCCTCCCGGGCGGGCCCTGACGCTCTCCGTGCTGGCGCGGATCGAGCCTGCGCGGATGGGGTTGCTGCCGCCGGCCGTGGCGCTGGCCGTGTGCGAGGCATGTGAGGAGACGGCAGCGGTCGAGTGCATGGTGAAGTGGCCCAACGACGTGTGGATCGACGGCCGCAAGGCGGCGGGCATCCTGATCGAGGCGCGACCGCAGGAGGGCTGGGCGATCCTCGGGATCGGCCTGAACGTCGACACGGCGCAGGAGGACTTCCCGGCGGAGCTGCGGGAGACCGCGACGTCGCTGCGGATCGCGACGGGGGCCGCGGTGGATCGAAGCGCGGCGCTGGCGGCAATCTGCAAGCGGCTCGCCGACTGGCTCGACGCGCTGCGCCGGCCCGCGCGTGTGATCGACGCGTTCCGCATGCGTGATGCCCTCTACGGACGGCGCATCACGTGGACCCGGGCGGCCCGGCGCATGTCAGGCGAGGCGCGCGGGATCGACGACGCCGGAGCCCTGGTCGTCTTCACCGACCCGGAAACCGCGGTCCACCTCGACGCCGGCGAGGTCCACCTCGAGCACTGACCGGCCGGGCCCCGCAGGGCGAGCGCGGCGCCCGCGGCCTAAGCCGCTTCGGAGTCGCCGACCTCGAGCTCGTCGAGGTCGTCCGGCGGCAGGTCCTCGGCGATCTCGGCCTTGCCGTTGGCCGCCCGCGCCGCCGCGCGGCGCGCGGCCTCGCCGCGATTGTCACGCTGCTTCTTGCCGCGGCGCTTGCCCTTCGGGAAGTTACGCACCAGGTCACGCGCGAGCGCAGATGGCTTGCGCGCCATGCGGTTGCGCGCGCCGCGCAGCACCTCCTCGGCCTCCGGCGTGTGCGCCACCGCAGACGCCAGCAGCCCCGCCGCCAGCCGCCGGTCGTGCTTGCGGGCCGCGTGCACCAACCTGCGCGCGTTGCGCCCGTGCGCCGGGCCGGACGAGTTGACCAGCAGCCCGAGCAGGCGCTTGGTCTCGGGCCAGCGCTGTACCGCGTACTCCTCGTGCACCTCGCGCGAGTACTCGGCGAGCCGCCAGAGCCAGGCCTGCGCCTGATCGCGGCGGCCGATCCGGCGCTCGGCCAGCGCCTGGAGCAGGACCCGTGCGCCCTCGCGGCGCTCCTCGCGCGACCACGTGCCGACGATGTCGACGGCGTGGTCGAAGCCCTCGGCGTCGCGGCGCACCGCGATCTCGGCGAGGGCGCGCTGGCGCAGCTGGGCGTTGCGGTTGCGCTGGATGCAGCTCAGCAGGAAGCGGCGGCGGAGCTCTCCCCCGGCGTCGTGATGGATCGTCGTCTTCGCGCGGCGCCAGCCGTTGGCCGCCACCCGCGCGCCGGCGAGCGCCGCCCAGGCGTGCTGCTCGTCCGGGTACAGGTACTCCACCGCGATCCGCCACAGCTCGCGCTCGAACACACGCAGCCGGCGCTCGGGGTCGCTCGTGACCGGCACGATGCGCCGCTCCACCCGCAGGCGGCGACCGCGGCCGCGGCGCACCGGTCCGACGACGATCGCGCCACCGCGGTAGACGTCGCGATCGAGCAGCTTGTGCAGGGTCACGATCGGCTCGTCGTGGGTGGTGGCCGGGTGCACGAAGTCCACGACGATGCCCGCCTCCTTGCCCGGATGGCGGCGGGTGACGCGGCCGACGCGCTGCTGGTACACACGCTTCGAAGCGGTCGGCGCCAGGTGCATGCACACCGTCGCACGCGGTGAGTTCCATCCCTCCGCGAGCAGCATGGCGTTCACCAGCACGTCGATCTCGCCGCGCTCGAACGCGGCCAGGATGCGGGCCAGCTCGCGCTTCGGCGTCTCGCCGGAGACGGCTTCGGCCTTCATCCCCGCGTCCTTGAACGACTTCGCAACGTTGTGGGCGTGCTTCACGCCGGCGCTGTAAACGATGCCGGGCAGGTGCTTGAAGCGCACGCGATAGAGGTCGGCGACGGCCGCGTTGAACGGGCCCTGGTCCAGCAGCGCGGCCAGCTCCTCCTGGTCGAAGTCCTGGTCGACCTCGCCCTTTCGGAGCGGGACATTGGCCAGCGTGCGCACGTCGCCGGCCGGCGGGATGCGCACGCAGCGCAGCGGCGCGATCACGCCGCGGCGGGCGGCCTGCGCGAGGTCGAAGCGACTCGTCTGCGTGGGGAAGAGGTCGGTGACGTGCCGCGCGATCAGCGCGCCGGTCGCCGTCATGCCAATGAAGACCGGACCCAGCCAGTTGCGGATCGAGGCGCTGGTCTTCTCGCCCAGGGCGGTATGGGCCTCGTCGCAGATCACGATCGTGTAGGAGTCGGACACGTTGCCGGCGTTGCGCACGAACCACTGATAGGTCTCGACCGTGACCGGGCCATCCGCGCGGTCCTGGTTGCGCAGCAGCGGCGGGGAGATGCGGTTCGAGTAGCCGCGGTCGCGCAGCTCGCCGAGGAACTGCTCGACGAGGTTGCGCCGGTGGGTGAGGATCAGCGTGCCGCCGGTGCTCGAGCCCTCGACGAAGCCCAGCGCGGCGACGGTCTTGCCGGCGCCGGTGGCGTGCTCGAACCAGAAGCGGCGAGCCGCGCCCGGGTCCTCCTCCTGCTCCGGAAGCTGCTCTTCCTCGTCGAAGCGGTCGCTGCCGTTTGGCGAGACGTCGGCGCCGTCCCAGTCCGTGGGCTCGCCCTCCTCGTCCTCGTCGGCGTCCTCGTCCTCATCCTCCTCGTCGGCGTCCTCGTCCTCATCCTCGTCGTCGGGCTCCTCTTCGTCGATCTCCGCGAGATCCGTGACCACCGCGGCGCCGTTGCCGTTCTGGCGCTCGGCCTCGGCGATCAGCGCGGTGAGCGTCCCGGACAGGGCATCCACCTGGTGCGCCGACAGCACCGTGCCGTCGACCAGCTTGGGGTCCTCGTCCACCAGCAGGCGCTCCAGGCCGAGCAGGAGTGCGTACTGCTGACGCCAGTCGACGCTCGGCTGCTCACGGCCGGCCGCGATCTCGGCGAGGGCCGCATCGAGCGCGCGGCGGCGCGCGGTCCCGCGGCGCAGGGCGTCCGGATCGGGCGCGAACGGCTCACGTGTGAACTTCTCCACACGTTCGAGTTCCTCGCGCGATGGAATAGGCGCGACCTTCTCGGCCACTTCAGTGGTGTCAGCCATATCGAGGCTCGTTGGGTTACTGGAGGCCGCCACACGATCGACGGCGGCTGCAACGCTCGTCCCTGTTGCCGTCGCCGAGTACTGATCCCGACGGCAGTCTCCATGGCCTGGAAGTGGACCGACCTCGATCCCTGGGTCCCCCCACCCGCAGGCACGGTACAGATGTATTAAAGCAGCGCGGGCCCCCGATGTCTGCTCGCCCTGGCGCTTGGCCACGATTGGTGCGCTATTTTCGGCTCCCGTGGCGGGCTGGGCGAATCCGTGCAGCACGCCCTCGGGCCGCTTTCCCTCGATCGTGAAGACACGACTCACAGCGCCAATCGCCTGCGCGTTCGCGCTCGCGGCGCTGGCGGGCGGATGTGGCTCGGACGATCCGCGCAGCGCGGCCACGCAGGCCGACTTCCGGCGCACACTGGCGGGCGCGCCCGCGCCGCTCGCACGGTTGTATGGGCGGCCCGCCGCGCTCGTCGGCGGCGGACCGGCCGCATTCCGCAGTCAGCTTGCGGACCTGCGCGGTCATCCCGTGGTGGTCAACAAATGGGCCTCGTGGTGCGGACCGTGCCGGCACGAGTTCCCCTTCTTCCAGCAGCAGGTCATGAAGCGCGGCAAGCAGGTGGCCTTCCTGGCCGTGAACTCGGAGGACGCGCGCGAGCCCGCGCAGAAGTTCCTCGCCGAGATCCCGGTCCCCTACCCGAGCTTCCTCGATCCCGACAGCAAGATCGCCAAGCTGCTCGGCCTGGAGCGGAACTTCCCGATCACCACGTTCTACGACCGCCGGGGCGAGCGGATCTACACCAAGCCCGGCGGCTACGCGTCGGAGGCCGCGCTGGCCGACGACGTGCGCGAGTACGCGATCGCGGCGGCCCGGAAGGGCGCCGCGGAATAATCCATACGTCATGTACACAAGGGTGATCGCGATCGCCGCGGCAGCTTTCGCGCTGCTGGCGGGGCTCGCGTCAGGTCAGGAGCAGGGCAGTGGAGCCACGGGTGGCCCGCTGGTCCAGTCGATCGCGCTCGACCTGACGATCAACCCCGCGTCCGCGGCGTGGGTCGACGAGGCCCTGAAGGACGCGGAAAAGGCCGGCGCCGAGGTCGTCATCTTCCGGCTCGACACCCCGGGCGGGCTGGTCGACTCGACCCGCGAGATCGTGAAGGACATCCTCGCGGCCCCGATGCCGGTCGTGGTCTACGTCTCGCCCAACGGCGCGCGGGCCGCGTCCGCCGGCCTGTTCATCACGCAGGCCGCGGACGTCGCCGCGATGGCGCCCGCGACGAACATCGGCTCCGCGACGCCGATCCAGCTGGGCGGCGGCGAGCAGGACGAGGTGCTGGGCCGCAAGGTGCGCAACGACGCCGCGGCCTATGTGCGCGCGCTCGCCGAGGGCCACGCCCGCAACGGCGACCTCGCGGTGCGCATGGTGCGCGAGGCGGTCAACGTGACGGCGACCGAGGCCGCGCGGCGCGGGCTGGTGGACGTCGTGGCGCCGGATCAGCAGACGCTGCTGCGCGAGCTGGACGGCTTCCGGGTGAAGGGCCCGAAGGCGCAGCGCCTCGACACGACCGGCGCGCGGGTCGAGCTCCGCGACGTGCCCTTCAAGTTCCGGGCGCTGGAGCTGCTCGTGAACCCGACGACTGTGTTCCTGCTGCTCACGCTCGGCGCGATCCTGATCGGGATCGAGCTGTTCAACCCGGGAATGATCCTGCCCGGCTCGCTCGGTGCCGTGTCGATGGTGATCGCGCTGTTCGGGCTCGCGCAGCTCCCGATCAACGTAGCCGGGCTGTTGCTGATCGCGCTGGCGTTCGGGCTGTTCGTGGCCGAGGCGTTCATCGTCAGCCACGGGGCGCTGGCCGCCGGGGGAGTGGTGTCGCTCGCGTTCGGCGGGCTGCTGCTGTTCGACACCGACAGCGACGCGTACGACGTCTCGGTCCCGATCGTGATCTTCACGGCCGCGCTGCTGGGGACCTTCTTCGTGTGGATCGCGAGCAAGGCGGTCCAGACGCGCCATCGCAGGGTCCACACCGGGGCGGAAGAGCTGATCGGCGCGCGCGGCGAGATGCGCTCCCCCGACCACGTGTTCGTGCAGGGAGCCCTGTGGCGGGTGCGCAGCGAAGCGCCGCTCGAGCCCGGGCAGATGGTCGTCGTGCAGGGGGTCGAAGGGCTCACCCTGACGGTGATTCCCGAATCCGCGCTAGATTAGGCGATGCCCGTGGCCGTGATCCTCACCATCGTCGGCATCCTCGTCTTCTTCTTGGTGATCGTGCTGGCGAGCGCGATCCGGGTGCTGAGGGAGTACGAGCGCGGCGTGGTGTTCCGGCTCGGGCGGCTGATCGACCAGAAAGGCCCGGGCCTGATCCTGCTGATACCGATCATCGACAGGATGGTGCGGGTCGACCTGCGCACGGTGACGCTCAACATCCCGCCGCAGGAAGTCATCACGATGGACAACGTGCCCGCTTCGGTGAATGCGGTCTGTTACTTCCATGTCGTCAACGCAAGCGATTCCATCGTGCAGGTCGAGAACTACTTGATGGCGACGTCCCAGATCGCGCAGACCACGCTCCGCGCGGTGCTCGGCCGCGCGGAGCTGGACACGCTGCTCTCCGAGCGCGACCGGCTCAACGACGAGCTGCAGCGCATCATCGACGACCAGACCGAGCCGTGGGGGATCAAGGTCACGACGGTCGAGATCAAAGACGTCGAGATCCCGCAGACGATGCAGCGCGCGATGGCGCGCCAGGCGGAGGCCGAACGCGAGCGGCGCGCGAAGATCATCGCCGCCGAGGGTGAGTTCCAGGCCGCGGACAAGCTGTCCCAGGCGGCGGAGACGATCGGCAGGCATCCCGTTGCGATCCAGCTGCGGTTCCTCCAGACGCTGATCGAGGTAGGGGCCGAGAACAACTCGACCACCATCTTTCCCGTCCCGATCGAGCTGTTCAAGCCGTTCCTGGAGGCCACCGCCCGCGCCCCGGACGACTCCGCAGGCCCACCAGCCTGAGTGGCAGCGCCCGAGCTTCGCATCGACCCCCTCACGGGCCTGCGCGTCGTGCTCGCACCGGCGCGCGCGGATCGCCCGTTCAGCTTCGAGTCGTCCGAGACCCACGACGCGGCGCGTGCCGAGTGCCCTCTCTGCGAGGGCCACGAGAGCTGGACCCCGCCCGAGACATATGCGCTGCGACCGGGCGGAGGGCCGCCTGACTCGCCCGGGTGGTTGGTGCGGGCCGTGCCGAACAAGTACCCGCTGCTGGAAGGGGGCACCGCGACACGCGGTACGGCTCTCGGTGCGGACCAGCGCGGAGACCCAGATCTGTTCGTGGCGCTCCCGGCGAGCGGCCACCACGAGGTGATCGTGCACGCGCCGCACCACGTCGCGTCGATGTCGGCGCTCGACGGAGCGCAGTTTCGCCGCGCCGTGGAAGGCTGGCGCGAGCGCGTAGCCGCACACCCGCAGGCGCCCTACGTGCATCTGATGGTCAACGAGGGACATGCCGCGGGTGCCTCGCTGGAGCACTCGCACGCGCAGCTTTACGCGCTCGACAGCGTGCCCGCCGTGATCGCCCGCGAGCGCGAGCACTTCACGGCCCACAACACCCGCACGATGGGCGGGTGCCTGCTGTGCGATCTGCTCACCGAGGAGGTGCGCCGCCGCGAGCGGGTGGTCGCGATCGACGACCATGCCGTGCTGCTCGCGCCGTTCGCGTCGCGCGGGCCGTACGAGCTTCAGCTGGTCCCACGCCGGCACCAGCAGAGCTTCGCCGAGGCCGAGCCGGCCGCGCTCGACCTGCTGCGCGAGGGGCTGCTGCGACTGAGCGTCAAGCTGGGCGCGCCCCCACCGCTCAACCTCTGGATCCGCACGGCGCCGCGCGGATCCGAGCACTTCCACTGGCACGTCGACGTGGTGCCGCGGCTGACGCGGCTGGCGGGATTCGAGCTGGGCACCGGCCAGTACGTCAACATCGTGCCGCCCGAGCGCGCGACTGCCGAGCTCGCCGCCGCGTCTTTGTAGTACTCCCTAGGTCTTGGCGGCGGCCACGGCCGCGTCGCGCTCAGCCTGCTCCGCCGACTCCTCGGAGGGCGTGCCGTCCATCTCGGGGAGCTCGCCGACCGGCAACGAGTACGCCTCGACCCGCTTGTCGAGGCCCAGCTCCTGGTCGAAGTCGGCATCCTCCCCGTGGCGGAAGCGGACGTCCTTGCCGGCGAGGATGCGCACGAAGATCTCGACGTAGTCGCCGTCGAGCTGGGTGCCCGAAACGCGGCGCAGCTCCTGGATCGCCTCGAAGGAGGAGATCGGCTTCCGGTACGAGTCGCGCGCAGTCATCACGTCGTAGGTGTCGGCCACGGAGATCATGCGCGACAGGGCCGGGATGTCGGGGCCGCGCAGGCCGCGCGGGTAGCCCTTGCCGTCGATGCGCTCGTGGTGGGCGAGGATGATGTCGCTGACCGGGCCGTAACCCTCCATCTGGGCGACCACCCGGGCCCCCTGGTAGGGGTGCATCTTGACGATCTTCCAGTCTTCCTCGGTGAGCTTCGTGTCGCCCTTCAGGATCTGGTCCGGGAAGATGAACTTCCCGATGTCGTGCAGCAGGCCGGCGGTGTGCACGAGGTCCTGGTCGTCCTGCGAGAAGCCGGCCGCTCCTGCGATCTCGCGCGCATAGCGCGCGACGGCCGCCGAGTGGCGGGCGGTCATGCGGTCTCGCAGGTCGAGGGTGCGCAGCAGCGCGGAGAGCACGCCCACCTGGAGGGTGGCGAGCTGCTTCGTGCGGTCGGTCAGTTGCTGGCCGCGCTTTTCGAGCTCCCCGGCCCGCTGCTCCGACAGCAGCAACTGGCCGAGCAGGCGCTGGAAGGTGAACAGGACCGCGCCGAACAGCGCGATCGACGCGATGCCCACGTGGATGTAGAGGTAGGTGACTCCCACCGCGAGCAGCGCCGCGAACACCTCGGAGGACATCACCGGCAGCACGAGCTTGCGCACCAGCTCCCTCAGCCCCGTGCCTTCCTCGTACCTGATCTGTGCCGCGATGATCAAGAAGTTGAGCGCCAGCGCCAACACGAAGACGACGAAAGTGAGGAGATAGAACTCCCCGTCGCGCTCGCCCAAGTTCGCCCAGTTCGAGCCCGCGGTGAAGACCAGGCCTCCCAGCAGCGGGAACCATGCGTAGGCGACCAGGTTGTTGAGCAGCGCGAGCCGCGAGTCGCGCCACCGCAGCCAGCCGACCACGATCGTGGCGACGCCGATCAGGGATGCGGGCGCGCCGCCGAGGAACACCATCGCGAGCACCAGCGAAAGGAAGCTGCCCGAGATCTTGGCGTCGGTCGTCGCCGCCGCGGTGAGATCGCTGACGATCGAGAAGACCAGCAGCGAAGCGAACAGGGCGATGTCCCAGTCCGCCTGGGCGCTGGTCAGGACCGCAACGACACCGGCGGCGAGCAGTGCCGCCAGTTCGATGGCGATGAAGATGCGGGATGGCCGTCGGCGTCCGTGCAGGATGGACCTCCAGTTTGACCTGCCTGACAGCTATCGGCGCGCTCCCAAGGCGGCTTGAGCCGGAATACCGGGTGCAGACATCTGCGGGAGCGGTTAGCGTCCACTCGGATTCGACGCGCCATCCCTGGACCGGGAGTCCGCAACGTCGCGATGAGGAAGTCGCTCCGCCCACTACGCCTGCCCGGCTTCCGGCAGCTGGCGTCCGCCTATACGGTCAACGAGCTCGGCAATTGGGTCGGCGAGATTGCGCTGGCCGTGCTCGTCTACGACGAGACCGGCAGCCCCCTGGCGACGGCGGGACTGTTCCTTGGCATGGTGTTCGCCCCCTCGTTGATCGGCCAGGGGGTGATCGCGCGGCTCGAGGTGATCGGCACCCGCCGCGTGCTGCCGGCCCTGTACCTGGGCGAGGCAGTCGTCTTCATCGCCCTCGCGGTGACGGCCGACTCGTTCTCGCTGGCACTGGTGATCGCGCTGGCGGTGGTGGACGGGACGATCGCGATCGCGGCGCGCACGTTCACGCGAGCATCCGCCGCCGCCGTGCTGGCTCCCTCCGGGCTGCTGCGCGAGGGCAACGCGATCATCAACGTGGGCTTCACGATCGCCGGCGCCGCGGGACCAGCGATCGCGGGTGTCGTGGTGGCCCTCCTCGGGGTCGAGACCGCGCTGCTGGTGGACGCCGCGTCGTTCGTGATCGTCGCCGCGATGCTGGCCGCCACCCGGTCGCTGCCCCAGGTGCGCGGCGAGGCCGAGCCGTGGGTCAGCCGCCTGCGCGAGGGCCTCGCCTACGTGCGCGGCCGCGCGGTGCTGCTGCGGCTGCTGTCCATGCAGGCGCTGGCGTTCGTGTTCTTCACGCTCGTGCTCCCGATCGAGATCGTGTATGCGAAGGAGACGCTCGACGCAGGTAACTCCGGATATGGCGCGCTGCTGTCCTCCTGGGGAGTGGGCATGGTGGTGGGCAGCCTCGTGTTCGTGGCTTTCGCCCGGCGCATCTCGATCCAGGCGCAGCTGGCCGTCAGCACGGCGATGATCGGCAGCGCATATCTCGGTATGGCAGCCGCCGAGACCCTGACCATGGCGTGCGCCGCCGCCGTCATCGGTGGTATCGGAAACGGCGTTCAATGGGTCGCGCTGATGAGTGCGGTGCAGGAACTTACGGCCAGCCGCTACCAGGCGCGCGTGGTGGGGCTGCTCGAGTCGCTCGGGCGGGTGATGCCCGGCGTCGGGTTCCTGCTCGGTGGCGTGATCGCGCAGCTATTGAACCCGCGCGCAAGCTTCGTCGCGGCCGGGATCGGGGCGTTGACCGTGCTGGGGGTGGCGATACCGCTGCTGCGCCGCGCGGACTGGCGACCCGAGCCTGAGCCGACCACTCCGACCGGTGCGGTCGCCGACGCGCCGACGCCTTCGTGAGCTCGCGCCGCGCCGCGCGCGGTGTCTATTCCCGGCCGCTGGAGTTCGAGGCGACCATCCGCTCGACTCCATTCCACACGAAACTCGTCAGCAGCGATGCGAGCGCCGTACGGTCCGCCCCCGGGTTCTGGGCCCCCCACCTGGCAAGTGCCTCGGCGCCGCCGGTGATGATCTCGGCAAGCTGTTCGAGCGTGGCGCGATCGAGGCCGGCGCTCGACGTGCGTGGGTCGTGCGCGAGCAGGTCGGCGAGCGCGCCGGTTGCGCGTGCGCGCAGCTCGCGCTGGTAGCCGGCAAGCTCGGGATCGCTGACGTTCAGGGTGAGCACCGTCCACGCGTTACCGGGCTCGGCCGCGAATGCCATGAACGCATCGAGGCCGCGGCGCAGCCGCTCCTCCACACCTGCGCCGGGCGCGATCGCCGCGCCCAGGCGGTCCTCGAAGATGGCTGCGCTGCGGTCCACGGCTGCCCGGTACAGCTCCGCCTTGGTGCGGAAGTGCTGGTAGATGAGCGCCTCCGAGACGCCTGCGCTCTGGGCCAGCTCAGCCGTGCGAACGCCGTCGTAGCCCCGCTCCGCGAACGCCCGCGAGGTCAGCCGCAGGATGCTCTCGCGGCGCTCGCCGCCGCTGATCCGCCGACGTGGCTCTGCTCGCCGGCTGTTCGAGGCAGCTTCCATTTTCCTCCTGATCTGAGACTACAGCGGAGATTGATCGCTCTTGATGATACGTATTGACACGGCGTCACGCGCGCACGCGAGCGGGCGCTGGCCTGCCCCGGAAGCCTGCTGCGACGTCAGGAAGGCGGCGTCGCGCGGGCGTCGAGGTCAGGCACCCCCGCGTCGAGGGTGGGAAGCTGGTCTCCGGCGCTCACAGGGCTCTCCGGCGCGACGCGCACGCCGGCCAGTTCGTCCGGGCGCACGTTCACCGGGTGGTGGCAGGCGGCGAGGTGGCCGTTCCCGTAGTCGATTAGGGGCGGCTCGACCCGCCGGCAGATGTCGGTCGCGCGCGGGCAGCGGGTGTGGAACCGGCAGGCGGGGGGAGGGTCGATCGGACTCGGCACGTCGCCCTCCAGCACCAGCGGCTCGCGGGCCGCGTTCTCGCGCGGGTCGGGTAGCGGGATTGCCGACAGCAGCGCGACCGTGTAGGGATGGTGCGGCGCCGTGTAGAGGTCCTCGGCGGGTGAGACCTCGACCACCTTGCCGAGGTACATCACCGCGATGCGATCCGACACGTGGCGCACCACGCCGAGGTCGTGCGCGACGAAGACGTAGGTCAGGTCCAGCTCCGCCTGGAGGTCCTTCAGCAGGTTGATGATCTGTGCCTGGATCGAAACATCGAGCGCCGAGACGGGCTCGTCCGCGATGATCAGGCGGGGCCGCAGGCCGAGCGCGCGCGCGATGCCGATGCGCTGACGCTGCCCGCCCGAGAACTCGTGCGGAAAGCGGTTGTAGTGCTCGGGCGACAGGCCTACCCGCTCGAGCAGGCTCTGCACCGTGCGGCGCAGCTCGGCCCCGGACTGCACCCCGTGCAGGCGCAACGGGTCGCCCACGATCTGCACCACGCGCTTGCGCGGGTTCAGCGATGCGTAGGGGTCCTGGAAGATCATCTGCATCTCGCGCCGCAGGGGACGCAGCGCGCGGCGTTGCAACCGCGTGATGTCGGTGCCGTCGAACTCGATCTCGCCGGAGTCCGGGTCTTCGAGGCGCAGCAGGGTCCGGCACAACGTCGACTTGCCACAACCTGACTCGCCCACCAGGCCCAGCGTCTGTCCCTTCGGGAGGCTGAAGGTGACGTCGTCGACCGCGTGCACGTGGTCGACGGTGCGGTCGAACACCACCCCGGCCTTGATCGGGAAGTGCTTGACGAGGTGGCGTGCGGCCAGCATCGAGCCATCGGTGGCGTTGATCGTCATTCCGCTCCTGCCACGAGGCCGATCCGATCGCCCACCACGCGCTTGGTGCGCTTCGCCTCGGTCTCCAGCCAACAGCGGTCGCGGTGGCCCGGCTGGTCGGGCAGGCGGGCTTCCAGCGGGGGCACCTGCCGGCACTGCGCGAACTCGTGCGGACAGCGCGGGCGAAAGTGGCATCCCTGCGGTGGCGAGATCAGCGACGGAGGGGAGCCCGGGATCGAGGGAAGCCGGCGCGGGCGGGGCTGGTCCAGCCGCGTGAGGGAGCCCAGCAGGCCCCAGGTGTACGGGTGCTGCGGGTCGTAGAAGATGTCGTCGAGCGTTCCCTCCTCGACCACTCTGCCCGCGTACATCACGAGCGCCCGGTCGGCCAGCTCCGCGACCACTCCCAGGTCATGGGTGATCAGGATCACGGACAGGTCGCGGTCGCGGTTCAGCTTGGTCAAGAGGTCGAGGATCTGCGCCTGGATGGTCACGTCCAGCGCGGTCGTCGGCTCGTCGGCGATCAGCACGTCCGGATCCAGCGAAAGCGCGAGCGCGATCATCGCGCGCTGCCGCATGCCGCCCGAGAACTCGTGTGGATAGTTGTGAAAACGAAGCTCGGGGTTCGGGATTCCCACCGATCGCAGGGCCTCGACCGCGCGCATGCGCGCCTCGTCTTTGGGCACGTCATCGTGGGCCAGGATCTGCTCCACGATCTGGTGCCCGACCTTGTAGACCGGGTTCAGCGCGGACATCGGGTCCTGGAAGACCATCGCGATGCGCGCCGCGCGGATCTGCCGGAGCTTGTCCTCGCCGAGGGTCAGCAGCTCGTCCTCGCCGAGCCGCACCGAGCCGCCGATGCTCGCGTTGGGCCCGCGCGAAAGGCCCATCACGGTGAGCGCGGTGACGCTCTTGCCCGATCCCGACTCTCCCACGATCGCGAGGATCTCACCCGCGTTCAGGACGAAGGACACGCCGTCCACCGCCCGCACGGTGCCGTCTTCGGTCGCGAAGGACACCTCCAGGTCGGCGATGCGCAGCAGGGGCGCGCTCACGGGTTCAACCTCACTCGCGGGTCGAGCTTCGCGTAGGCGATGTCGACGATCGCCGACAGCAGCACGATGAAGAATGCCGCGTACAGCGTCGTGCCGAGGATCGGCGGCAGGTCGAGGGTGCCGATCGACTCGGCCACGTACTGGCCGATGCCCTGCAGCCCGAAGACCTTTTCGGTGAGGATCGCGCCGCCACCGATTGCCGCCCCGAAGTCGAGACCGAACAGGGTCACGATCGGGACCAGGGCGTTGCGCATCACGTGACCGACCAGCACGCGCCGCTCCGAAAGGCCCTTGGCGCGCGCGGTGCGCACGTAGTCCTCGTTCATCACGTCCAGCATGTTCGAGCGCAGCAGGCGGCTGTAGAACCCGATGAAGACCAGCGAGATGCAAAACCACGGCAGGATCATGTGGTTGAACCAGCCCGCCGGGTCCTCGGACAGCGGCACGTAACCACCCGCCGGGAACAGGGACACCTTGAACGTGAGGTAGTAGAGCAGCATCGCGCCCACCCAGAACACCGGCAGCGAGATGCCGACCAACCCCAGGATCGTGATCACCCGGTCGGGGATGCGCCCCGCATACACCGCGCTGAGCATGCCGAACAGGATCCCGAAGAAGAGCCAGATCAGCGCCCCGCCGATCACCAGCGACGCGGTCGCCGGAATGCCCCGGATCAGCTCCTCGCGCACGTTCACCCGGTTGGAGTACGACTCCAGGCTGCCGTCGAAGGTCTTCTCCATCATCCGCAGGTACTGCACGTGGATCGGATCGTTGAAGCCGAAGTCCTCGCGCACCTGTTCGCGTACGGCGGGCTCCGCCGTCCTCCCCGAGATCCGCAGCACGGGATCGCCACCCGGGATCTTGTAGAAGATGAAGAACGTGATGATCGAGATCGCGACCAGCACGAACACCATGCTCGCCAGCCGCCGGACCGTGAAGCGCGCCACCGTCCGGCCTACCGCAGCCTGAGCTTCGCGCGTGGATCGAGTGCGTCGCGCAGGCCGTCGCCGAACACGTTGAGCGCCAGCACCGTGAGCGTGATCGCGAGGCCCGGGACGATGGCCAGGTGGGGCGCCGTCACGAGGCGGTCGACCCCCTGGGCGATCAGGTTGCCCCACGATGGGTTGGGCGGCTGAACGCCGGCGCCCAGGAACGACAGCGCCGCCTCGGTGATGATGTTGTTGGCGACGATCAGGGTCGCGAAGACCAGGATCGTCGACGCGAGGTTGGGCAGGATCTCGCCGAACATGATGCGCAGCGGTCCCATGCCCTGGGCCACGGCGGACTGCACGAACTCCTTCTCGCGCAGCGACAGCACCTGGCCGCGCACGGGCCGGCCCAGGTAGGGGATGTACACGAAGCCGATCACGAGCGTCGGTATCCATAGGGAGCCGCCCTCGATGTGGATCGGGCCCAGATTCAGCCCGCCGATCGCCAGCGCCGTGCCGAGCGCGATCGCGAACAGCAGCACCGGGAACGACCACAGGATGTCGAACACGCTGCGGATCAGCGTGTCCGGCAGGCCGCGGGTATAGCCCGCGATCAGGCCCAGCGACACCGCGAGGATCGTCGTGATGAGCGCGGCCATGAAGCCGACGAACAGCGAATTCCGGCCCCCATAGAGCAGGCGGACCGCCACATCGCGCCCGTTCGCGTCGGCGCCCAGCAGATACTTCGTGCTGAACGCCGGCCCGAGGGGGGTCCCATCGGGCGTGACCACGTCGACCTGCTCACCGCCGCGCTCGACCTTCCCGGTGAGATTGTTCTTGTTGGGCCCGATGTCGGCGACGTGCTGCGAGTACAGCGGGGCCGCCAGGCACAACCCCACGATGACCACGAAGAGCGCGAGGAACGCGAGCGCGACCCGGTTCCGGCGAAGCCTGCGCAGTGCCAGCCGCCAGGGGCCGAGACCGGCGGTGGCGGCGCCTTCCTCGTGCAGCTCCTCGGCTACCTCGGCGGACGGGTCGAAGCTGTATTCGGAGGAGGCGTCGGGCACGGGAAGAACGGAGAGGGCGCCACAGGCGCCCTCTCCGGATCGGCTTCTACTTCAGGCAGAACTGGGCCCAGTCATGGGTCCCGACCGCGTAGTCGTCGCCCTTGCAGTTCTCGAAGTCCATGCGCTCCGAGAAGAAGGTCGACTGCTTGCGCGTCCCGTAGATGGCGCCGTACGCCTTCTCCTGGACCTCGCGGTCGATCTCCGCCCACTGCTGCTTGACCTCGTCGGTCAGCTCGGGCTCGGCTGCCGCGGCGTTGATCTTCCGCGCCAGCTCCTTGTCATCGGTGTTGTAGATGACGTTGGTGTTGCCCGTCGCCTTGACGTTGTCCGGGTTCTGCAAGATGTCCAGGTAGTCCGCCGGGTGAGGGTAGTCCTGGAACCAGTTGTACCAGCCGGTCTGCGCCTTGGTGGAGCGGTCGCCGATCGTGGCGAAGTAGGTCGAGGCCGCGATGATCTTCACCTCGGCGTCCAACCCAATCTCGTTCAAAACATCCGCCAGGTACTCGACCGTCTCCTTGGTGGGGCTCTCCGGGTTGCCCCAGACCGTGACGCTGTCGCCCTCGACGCCCGCTTCCTTGATCAGCGCCTTGGCCTTCTCGACGTCGACGGGATAGAGGTCCTCCGATTCCTCGTAGCCCGGCACCTGCTGCGGGAGGAAGGTGTGCTGCTCGGCGATCACACCGCCCTGGACGCGGTTGATCGCGTCGGGGTCGATCGCGTAGTTGACCGCTTGGCGCACCTTGAGGTCGTCGAACGGCGGGGCCTCGGCGTTGAGGAAGAAGTAGAACGTCGAGGGCGTCGGGAACTGCCGGAAGCGCTTGCCCTCGAACCGGCTCCGCAGCTCCGCGGTGCGGTCGGCGGGCGGGTTGTCCACCATGAAGTCGAGCTGGTTGCGGGTGATCCGGGTGACCTGGTTGGACTCGGAGCCGTAGATCCCGACGTCGAACCTGTCCGCCTTGCCGGCGTCCACCGCCGTGCCCTCGAGGCTCGGCGAGAAGTTCGGGTTCTTGACCAGTTCGTAGCCGCGGTTGATGCGCACGTTGCGGATCACGTAGCGGCCCGCGCCCGGGGGTGGGCTCTTGGTCCGGTTGGACCTGGGCGTGTCGCCCGGGACCACGGCCGCGAACGGGATCGCCAGCTCGAACGTGAACGAGCCACGCGGCTCCGTCAGGTCGATCGTGATCTCGCCGGTGCGGTCGTCGGGCTTGATGCCGGCGACGCCCCCCTTCTTCGACTCCAGGAACTCCTGGCCGCCCACGATCCCCGTGTAGAACGAGGCGCCCAGTGAGTCCTGGGCGAGCACCCGCTCGATCGACTTCTTGAAGTCGGACGCCTTGATCGGCGTCCCGTCCGAGAACTCCAGGTTCTCGCGCAGCTTCAGCTTGTACGTCTTGCCGTCCGCCGAGATCTCGGGCATCGCCTCGGCGAGGCCGGGCACCGGTTCGGCGCCCGCGGGCCCGCTCTCGTGCGGGAACACGAGCAGGCCGGGATAGCCCTGGAGCAGCGCCTGCCAGCCGTCCACCGTGAACGACAGGGCAGGATCGAGGTAGTCGGGCATGGACGTGTGGCCGATCTTGATCGTGCCACCCGCCTTCCCGGATCCGCCTCCGCTGCTACTGCTGTCGTCGTCACCACACGCAGCGATCACGAAGGCCGCGAGAGCGAGTGCCAAGGTTGTGAGACCGGCTTTTGACGAGCGCGCGAACAAGTTGCCCCCTTTAGGACCTGGAACGTACAGACTGGCAGGAACCGAACTTCACCTGTCCTGTATTCGGGCGCCCTCCGCCGTTCCCTTCCGGCCCTCGCGGGCGGCCGTGTCGTCCCGTATGCCCCGCAAGGGCCTCGCCTAGACCTCGGCGCGGGGCAGGGACTCGAGGAACCCGCGGACCTCGGCGGCGACCCGGCCAGGATCGTCCTCCATCACGAAGTGACCCGCATCATCCAGTACCGCGAACCTGGCGCCGGGGAACTGCTTGTGGAAGCGGTGTGCGCCGCCCACCGGCGCGAACTCGTCCCGCGCCCCCCACACGATCGCGCACGGCACGCCCAGCGCCGCGAGCTTGCCGTCGTAGGGCGCGAGCTTGGAGAAGTCGCCCGATCGGTACAGGTCGAGCTGACCACGACGCCGATCCTCGTCGCCGTAGGCCTTGAAGTACTCGTCGATCGCCTCGTCGGCGATCCCCGCGCTGACGTGGCGCAACCCCATCGCAAAGAGGTCGCGGTCGAGGTTCGCGAGCAACTGCTCGCCCTCGCCCTCCGTGCGCAGCGTCTGGGCCATCCCGTGCCAGCGTCCGTCGGGGAAGAAGCCGGTGTCGGTGATCACCAGCCCGCTCACCGCGTGCGGGTGGTCGCACGCCCAGCGCAGCCCGATCAGGCCGCCCCAGTCGTGGACCCCCAGCACCACCGGCTCGAGCCCGAGGGCCCGGCGAAAGCGCTCGACATGAGCGATCTGGCGCTCCCAGGTGCCGGGGAGGTCGGGCGGCGAGTCACCGAAGCCCGGCAGGTCGGGGGCGATCGCCCGGTACCCGGCCGCCGCCGCCGCAGGCAGCACGTTGCGCCACAGGTACGAGGAGGTCGGATAGCCGTGCAGGAACAGCGCCGCGGGGGCCGTCGCGTCCCCGCCGGCGGGCCACTCCTCGCGATACGCGATCCCTGCAGCGGTCTTGGGCGCGGCCCTGCTCACGCCTAGAATCTAAACCGCGTGCAGCAACAGGCGCGCGGGCCCCGATAGCTCAGCAGGACAGAGCGACTCCCTCCTAAGGAGTAGGCCGCAGGTTCGAATCCTGCTCGGGGCGCTTCGGGGTCAGCAGTCGTCGCCGGCGCGGCAGAACGCCACGGCGAACACGAACGCCGCTGCCTGAGCGCCACTGAGTATCAATACGGCAAGCATCCCCTGCAAATCTCCCGCGTGCGAGCATATCCGCGCTCGGTACGCCGCGTCCAGACCATGTGCGGGTTTGCAATGCGGCGCCAATCTGAGCCAGGAGAGTCTCAGTTGCTCGCTGGCCCGCCCACGCGAGCGCCGGGGTCAGCGGTCGGGCCGGTCGGGATAGACGTCGTCGATCGTGAACAGGGAGATGTACGGCAGGCCCGCGCCGAGCGCCTGCGCAAGCGCCGCGCCCCCGCCGGCCAGGCGGTCCACGACCGTCAAGGCGCCGGCCAGCTCGATCCCCTCCTCGCGCAGCCGCTCGACGGCGGTGATCAGCGATCCACCGGAAGTGACGACGTCCTCCACGACCAGCGCGCGCTCGCCGGGGCCGATCGGCGGGCCCTCGATCCAGCGCTGCAGCCCGTGCTCCTTTCGCTCCTTGCGCACGAAGAAGGCCTTCAGCCCGTCGGCCGCGCACAACACCGAGCAGGCGATCGGGTCCGCCCCCAGCGTGGGACCGCCCACGGCCGTGGCGCCCAGCCGCTGGGCCTCGGCGGCGACCAGCGCGCCCGCGGCCCGGAAGCCGGCTGCGGTCAGCAGGGCCCGGCGCGCGTCCACGTAGTACTGCGCTGTGCGCCCGCTGGCGAGCGTCACCTCTCCCAGCACCAGGCCGTGGGTACGCAAAGCGTCGAGTAGCCGGTCGCGGGCGCTCAAGGCGCCGGTATCCTAGTGCCGCCGCTGACCCCGACGGAAGGTCCCGATGCGCTCGCCGCTGGACTCGCTGGACCCCTTCAACCTCAAGCAGCAGGTATCGCGCCTCGACGACGTGCGCGCGCTCGGCACGCGGTTCGTGTCCAACCTCGATGCGGCCCGCACGGCGCGCCGGGCGCTGCTCCCGCTCCCGCTCGTCGACCGGCCGGAGAAGACGCAGACGACGATCTTTCCTCCGTTCAAGGCCAGGCCGATCCCGTCGCTGCGCAGCAAGAAGGTGGGACTGCTGCTGTCCGGCGGGAGCGGCGCGTGCGTGTCGGCGGTCGGGGTCGCGCGGGCGCTCGAGGAGGCCGGCATCGAGCCGCAGGCGATCTCGGTGTGCTCGGGCTCCGCGCTGTGGGGCTCGATGATGGCCTCCGGCCTGACCGCCCAGGAGATGGTCAACCAGTCCCTCAACTGGCAGCCGGAGGACTACCTCGACATCCAGTGGGCGCGCCTGCCGCGGTTCGCGATGGCGGCGATGCGCGGGTTCACCGGGCTCGCGAAGGGCGAGGCGATCGAGAAGCTGTTCGACCGCCAGCTTTGGCACATGACGCTCGGCGAGTCGCCGATCCCGATCTACTCCGAGGTCTACA
The DNA here is from genome assembly GCA_963816975.1 of uncultured Solirubrobacterales bacterium. Taxonomy (GTDB): domain Bacteria; phylum Actinomycetota; class Thermoleophilia; order Solirubrobacterales; family JBBDJG01; genus DASRIA01. Next base: position 601,760 of record CAWFMD010000006.1, read on the forward strand.
ACATCGACCTCAACCGGCTGGAGACGTTCGGCTCGAAGCTGACGCCCGACCTCACGATCGCCGAGCTGGTGCGGATCGCGATCGCGCTGCCGCTGCTGGTCGAGTCGGTGCGCGTGGACGGGCACCTCTACGCCGACGGCGGCGTGGTCGACGTGTTCCCGGCCGAGCCGCTGCTCGAGCACGAGCGCCTCGACGTCGTCGTGGGCGTGAACACGATCCTGCCGCGCGGGTTCGAGGGCGAGGACATCTCCGGCTGGACCGAGCGCACGATGGGCTTCATGACGGCCAGCCGCCAGATCAGCTACGCCGGGCACCTGGAGCTGGCGCGTCGCAGCGCGCGTCGCCTCGGCCGCAAGCTGATCCTGATCGACCCGGTCGACTTCACCGAGGTGCACGGCTGGCGGTTCTACGACCTGTTCATCGACCGGCGCAAGTGGCCACGCCTGATCCTCCAGGGCTACGAGCACGCGACGCGCGTGCTCGACCGCTACCGCCGCTCGAACGGCGCGCGCAAGCGCAGCCGCCCGCGCGCCGTCGCCGCTCCGTAACGACGCGTCAGCCGCCGTCGGCCATCAGGTAGATGAACGCCAGCGTGTTGTTGACCGCGTGCAACATGATCGGTGGCCACAGGGAGCGCGTCCGCTCGAACAGCAGCGCCAGGATCACACCGAGGATGGCGAGCTGGACCAGCTTGAAGAACTCGAAGTGGATCACCCCGAAGACCAGGCCGCTGAGGATCGCTCCGGGCCAGACCCCGTAGCTGTTGCGAAAGGCCTGATAGAGGAAGCCGCGGAAGAAGATCTCCTCCGCCACGGGCGCGACCCCGATCAGCAGCACGCCCGTGGCGATCGCGAGCCCGACTCCCTCCTCCGCGCCCAGCTCCTTCGGCAGCTCCTCGGAGGGCGGATTGAAGATCGCCGCATAGAGGATCGCCATCGCGTAGTAGGCGAGGAACGCGAGTGCGAGCCATTTGTATGCCGAGCGATCGAATGGGCGCAGCCCGAACGTCGCCCACGTCGGGCGCCCGAGGTCGGCGGTCACGAAGAACGCGGCGCCGATCAGGGCCGCGGCCTGGATCAGGGTGCCCACGAAGACGTAGCTGCGATCGTCGAGATCCGCACCGGCCGCGGCGTAGATCACCCCGATGATCGCGACGGCGAAGAGGGTCGCGGCGACCGCGACACCGAACCCGATCAGGCCCTTCGAGGCCGTCAACCGGCGTTCCGGCGGGAGCGCCGCCTCGTCGCCGCCGGGCAACGGCGGGTGGGGGCCGCCGGGCGAACCCTGCGGGGCGGGGGGCGAGCGCGCCGGGAGGGAGCTGTCGTATGCGTCGGTCACGAGTGCGGGGGAAGGGCCGGGGCGGCCAGCAGCTTGTCGAGGTGCTCGAGGGTGAAGATGCGCTCCACCCCCTCCTGATCGGCCACCGTGGCCGCGCGATCAACCAGTACGGCCCTGACTCCTGCGCTGCGCGCTCCGGCGATGTCGGTCTCCGGAGAGTCGCCGACGAACAGCGCCTTGCGGGCCTCACATCGTAGCCTTCGCAACGCCAGCTCGAAGATGCCCGGCGCGGGCTTCGCGACGCCCGCCTCGGCTGACACGACGACGTCGTCGACGAGGCCGCCCAACCCGATCTCGCCCAGCACGCCGCGCAGCGACACGTCCCAGTTGGACACCACGGCGCTGCGGATCCCGAGCAGCCGCAGCCGGCCCAGCGCCGGCGCGGCGTCCGGATACGGACGGAAGCGGAGTGAGCTGAGCAGCGCCTCCGTCAGGTCGGCAGCGGGCAGCCTCCCGGCGGCCGCCGGGAGGCGCTCCCGCAACACCTCCGTGCAGCGTGCGCGCAGTGCGGCCAGCGAAGCTTCGTCCCGGCCCTCCATGTGATGAGCTCGGTAGTAGGACATCTCCACGAGCATCGCCTGCTTGGCCTGCTGCTCGTCCAGCTCGATGCCACGGGCGCCCAGCGCTGCTCGCAGGAGCGGCCACGGCGGTGCCAGCTCGACCAGGGTCCCGAGCGCGTCGAACAGGACGGCCTCGGGCCCGGCGGCGACTCTCGCCGGAGTGTCTCCCGCGCGGCTCAGACCGCAGCCGGAGCGGGCGCGGCGGCGGCGGTGCGCTCGACAGGAAGCCCGCCCAGCTCCACCCCTTCGACCCGCACCGGGATGCCGTTCAGATGCGCCATCCCGGCGAGCCGCTCGAGGTGCTCGGGGCCCGACGGCGCGAGCTGGTTCACGTTCGCGCCGCCCGCCTGGTTCGCGAGCCGCCAGCCGCCACGGTGGCCCCAACCGTGCGGCAGCGCCACCGTGCCCGGCGTCATCTCGTCGGTGACCGTGATCGGGGCCTCCACCGATCCGGCCTGCGACGTGATGCGCGCGCGGGCGCCGTCCGTGAGCCCCGCCGCGGCGGCGTCGTCGGGATGGATCCGCAGCGCGTGAGTGCGGCCGCCCCGCATCAGGAGCGGCGAGTTGTGCATCCAGGAGTTGTGCGAGCGCAGCTCGCGCAGGCCGATCAGGCTCAGCGGGTACCGCGAGCCGCCGCCGTTGGACGACTCGAGCCGGTCGATCTCGCCGAGCGCGGTCGCGTCTCCCACCTGCACCCGCCGGTCCGCGTGGCGCACGCGCTGGCCGAGCACCCCGGTGGCGATGTGGTCGCCGAGCACGATGCCGTGCGGCGCGCGCGCCACCTTCGCCAGCGAGAGGCCGCGGCGGCGCAGGCCGAACCAGTCTCCCGCGGAACCGGTGCGCAGCATCAGGTCGACCATGCGCCGGGGGGAGATCCGGTACCCGAGGCGGGCGAGCGCGCGCAGCGGCTTCAGCGAATACGGGGCGACGCCGATCCGGCGCGACAGGTCGTCGATGATCCGCCACTCCTGACGGGCCTCGCCACGCGGCGGCACGACCGCGTCTGTGACCTGGATGAACGGCGAGCTGAAGAAGCCCATGAACGCGACGGGCACGTCGTCGCGCTCGAGGAAGGTGGTGGCCGGCAGCACGTAGTCCGCGTGGCGGCTCGTATCGCTCACGTACAGGTCGAGCGACACCAGCAGGTCGAGCTGCGCGAACGCCGCCTCCATGGCTGCGCCGTTGGGAACCGACAGCACCGGGTTGCCGGCCGAGACGAAGAACGCGCGGATCTGCCCGCGGCCGGGGGTGGTGATCTCCTGCGGGATCAGCGTCGCGGGCAGGTTGCCGATCACGTCGGGGAAGCCGCCGATCCGCGAGTGCTCCCGGCCATAGGTCGCAAGGCCCACCCGCTCCGCGATCTCGTCCAGCGCGATCGGCGGCCGGCCGAATACGGCGCCCCCCGGCCGATCGAGGTTGCCCGTGACGGCGTTCAACGCGTCGAGCAGATAGGCGACCAGCGTGCCGAAGCGCCCCAGGCACGAGCCGGTGCGTCCGTAGGCCGCGGCGCTCGGCGCGGCGGCGAAGGCGCGAGCCAGCGCGCGCAGCGTCTCCGCGGGGATCCCGGTAACGCGCGCCGCGCGCTCGGGGTCGAAGCGCAGCGCCTGGGCCGCCAACGCGTCGGCGCCGCGCACACGGCCCTCCATGAAGGAGCGATCGGCGAGCCCCTCGGCGAAGATCACGTGCAGCATCGACAAGAGCATCCACGCGTCGGAGTCGGGACGGATCGGCACGTGCTCGTACCGACTCGCGGTCTCGGAGCGGCGGGGGTCGACGACGACCACGCGCCCACCGCGATCGACCACGGCGTTGAGCAACTCGCGAACCCGCGGCGCCGACAGCACCGACCCGTGCGAAACCAGGGGATTGGCACCCACCACGAACAGGAAGTCGGTGCGGTTCAGGTCGGGGATCGGGACCAGCAGCGGCGACCCGTACAGGAGCGCCGAGGCGGCAAAGCGGTTGTTGACGTCCTGCGAGCCGGCCGAATAGTAGTGCGGGCTGCCGAGACCGTCGAGGAATCCCTTGGCCCACAGCGTGTGGCTGTAGCTGAACGCACCCGGGTTGCCGATGTACCAGCCGACCGACTCCGGGCCGTGGGACCCGATGATCCGTTTCATGCGGGTCGCGATGTCGCTCATCGCCTGCTCCCAGGTGACGCGCTCGAACTCGCCCGGCCCGCCGACCCGCTTGAGCGGATACACGATGCGATCCGGGTCGTTCTGCACGTCGGCCATCGCGATGCCCTTGGGGCAGGCATAGCCCCGCGAGAGCGGATGATCGCGGTCGGGGCGCAGCTGGGTCAGACGGCCGTGCTCGACCGTCGCGACCATGCCGCACAACGGCTCGCAGATGCGGCAGAAAGTGACCCTCTCGTCGACCGCCACGGCGCCGAGTCTACCTTGAGCCAACATCCGATTTCCGCGGGCCGCCGGATCGGGGTGCTCCGCACTGACGAGGGCCGGTTTTGCAGGTCTATACTCGATTCCTCACTCCCTGGCAGGGACGGCGGCGCATGATCCGAAAGCCGGTCTGCGCCGCATCTCATCTCACTTGACCTACCGTGCGCGACAGCGCCATCGCCGGAGCCACAAGCGCAGCAAGGTGCTCCTTGCCGTGCTGGTGCTCGCCGTCGCGGCCGGGATCGCGGTCCTCTCCGCGGCCGGCTATGTGCTGTCGGTCGCCGCTTCGGCGCCCGTACTCTCGTCGCTGAAGCCGATCGACCAGGGCACCAGCTCGGCGGTCTACGCAGCCGACGGCTCGCGGCTGGGCTTCATCCAGTCCGACGAGATCCGGACGCCGATCCCGCTGCAGCGCATTCCGGAGGCGATGCAGGCCGCGACGGTGGCGATCGAGGACGAGCGCTTCTACGAGCACGGCGGCATCGACTACGAGGGCATCGTGCGCGCCGCCTTCAAGAACCTCGAGGCCGGCAAGGCCGTCGAGGGCGGGTCCACGATTACGATGCAGCTCGTCCGCAACCTCTACGTGGGCCGCGAGCGCACGCTCGAGCGCAAGATCCGCGAGGCGCGGCTCGCGGAGGAGCTGGAGGACAAGCACTCCAAGCGCTGGGTGCTCGAGAGCTATCTGAACTCGGTGCCCTACGGGACCGTGGACGGCCAGACCGCCGTCGGGGTGCAGGCCGCCGCGCAGACCTTCTTCGCCAAGCCCGCCAAGAACCTGACGCTCGAGGAGTCGGCGCTGCTCGCCGGGCTGCCCCAGTCGCCCAGCCGGCTGAACCCGTTCCAGAATCCACGTGACGCGCTCGAGCGGCGCAACAAGGTGCTCGAGAAGATGCGCGAGCTGGGCTACATCTCGCGGGCGCGCGCCGCGCAGGCGATGAACTCGCGCCTGGGCGTGCGCCGCGGCGACCTCTACATCAAGATCCGCGAACCGTTCTTCTTCGACTACGTGAAGCAGCAGCTGATCGACAAGTTCGGCGTCAACACGGTGCGCAAGGGCGGGCTGCGCGTCTACACGACGATCGACCCAAAGCTTCAGCAGGCGGGCCGCGAGGCGATCGACTCGACGCTCAACTATCCGGGCGATCCGAGCTCGGCCGTGGTCGCGATCGATCCGCGCACCGGCTACATCAAGGCGATGGCGTCCAGCTCCACCTACAAGCACAACCAGTACAACCTCGCCGCGCAGGGGCACCGCCAGCCCGGCTCGGCCTTCAAGACCTTCGTGCTGACGACCGCCATCAAGCGCGGCGTGAATCCCGACTCGACGAGCTACGTGTCGAAGCCGCTGGACCTCAAGACGCGCGACTACGGCCCGTGGAAGGTGCAGACCTACGACCAGAGTTACGGCGGCCCGATGAGCCTCACGCGTGCCACGCTCAAATCGGACAACACGGTCTTCGCCCAGCTCGACCTCGACCTGGGACCGCAGAGCGTCGCGGACACCGCGAAGGAGATGGGGATCACGACCAAGCTCGACGGCTACCCGGCCGAGGGCCTCGGCGGCCTCAAGCGCGGCGTGTCACCGCTGGAGATGGCGAACGCGTATGCGACCCTCGCGGCGGGGGGCATCCGCAACAAGCCGATCGCGATCCTGCGGGTGAAGTTCCCGGACGGCGAGCACGAGGACCTGGGCAAGCCGCAGCGCGAGCGCGTGTTCTCCGACGCCGTCGCGTACGAGGTGACCAAGATCCTCAAGCAGAACGTCCAGCAGGGAACCGGCACGCGCGCCGACGTCGGCTGTCCGGCGGCCGGCAAGACCGGCACCACGGACAACTTCAACGACGCCTGGTTCGACGGCTACACGCCGCGCCTCGCGGCCGCGGTCTGGGTCGGATACCCGGAGGCGCTCAAGGAGATGCGCGGCGTGCACGGGATCTCCGTCGCCGGGGGCACCTTCCCCGCGATGATCTGGAACAAGTTCATGCAGGTCGCCAAGGGCGCCTACTGCGGCGACTTCCCCCGCCCGGAGAGCACGATCAGCTGGTCCCCGTTCTTCGGCAGGTACTCCAAGGGCGGCGCGGACTACTCGGTCGGCGGCGAGCAGTACAACGGCGGGGACTCCACGGGCGGCGGCTACCAGGGCTACGATCCGCGTCTCTATGGGGAGCCGGACGGGAGCCCTCCCGCCGACAACGAAACCGGCAACGGCGGGTCCGCACCGAGCCGGTAGCGGGGCGCTTGCGGCGCTGGGCGTGCTCGGCGGCGCCTACGTGGCGCTCGCGGTCCTATGGGCGGCATCGGGGTCGAACGTCGTCCTGGCAACCAGCGGCGGCTCACCGCGGTGGCTGCTCGGCGTGTTCGAGCCGCTGGGCGCGGCGTTCGCCGACGGCGGCCTCGGTGGTCCCCTGTTCTATGGCGGGTTGTGGGTCGCGCTGCTTGCGTACGGCGCGATCCTGGCGCACGCCCGGCGGTTGGGAATCAGGACGGTCGCCGCCGCGATCGTGCTCGCGCACCTGCTGTTCGCGCTGGCTCCGCCGCTCCTGTCGCAGGACGTGTTCAGCTACGTCTCCTACGCGCGGCTCGACGTCGTGCACGGACTCGACCCGTATACCCACAGCCCCAGCGACGTGCCCACCGACGCGGCCTACGCCTATGCCGGGTCCAAGGGCTTCACAAGCGTCTACGGCCCGCTGTTCACCGTCGCCACGTTTCCGCTCGCGAAGGTCAGCGTGCCGGTCGCGTTCTGGATCCTGAAGGCGGTCGCGGCGCTCGCGAGCCTCGCGATCGTCGCGCTCGTATGGTGGTGTGCGCGCCGCCTGGGGCGCGACCCGCGGCTGCCCGCGCTGCTGGTCGGCCTCAACCCGCTCGTGCTCGTCCACGTCGTGGCCGGCGCCCACAACGATGCGCTCACGGTGCTGCTGTGGATGGGAGGTGTCGCTGCGCTGCTCGCGTCCCGGGAGACGCTCGCCGGTGCGCTGACCGCGGCATCCGGTGCAGTGAAGGTGTCCGCCGCCGTGCTCGGCCCGTTCATGCTGATCGGCGCGCGCCGCCGGCTCGCGTTGCTCGCCGGCGCCGCGGGCGCTGCGCTCTCGGCGCTGGCCGTGGCGGTGATCGCCTTCGGCGACAGCGCGCTGGAGGCGTTTGCGCTGCTGGGCGACAACCAGGAGCGCACCAGTCGCTGGAGCATCCCGCAGCGCAGCGCCGACGCGATCGCGGAGCTGACGGGGGGATCGCCCGGTTCGATCGTCGACTTCACACGCGCCGCGTTGGGCGGGGCGCTGGTCGTGGCCGTCGCGCTGCTGCTGCGGGCCGCGTGGCGCCGGCGCGCGGTGGCGGGCGGTTGGATCGCTCCGGCCGGATGGGCCACCCTCGGCGTGCTGCTCACGACCGCCTGGCTCGTGCCCTGGTATGCCATCTGGCTGCTGCCCCTCGCGGCCCTCGGCGGCGATCGCCGCCTGGTCGTGGCCAGCATCGCCCTGTGCGCTTACATGATGGTGATCGCCGTGCCGCTCGAACCATTTTCTCCCTATTGATGGACGAGTTCGACCTGATCGCCCGCATGCGCGGTCGGCTCGCCCCCCGCGGCGACCGCGTGGTCGTATGGTCGGGGGACGACGCGGCGGCGGTGCGGCCCGGAGGTGGCGTGAGCGTCACCTCGACCGACGCCTTCGTCGAGGGCGTGCACTTCCGGCTCGTCACGACCTCGCTGCGCGACCTTGGTCACAAGTGCCTGGCGGCCTCGCTGTCGGACCTCGCCGCGATGGGCGCCTGCGGGGGTGAGGCGTACATCGCGCTCGGATTGCCCGGCCACCTCGGCGAGCACGAGGTGCTGGAGCTGGCAGACGGCGCCGAGTCGCTTGCGGCCTCGTGCGGAGTGACGATCTGCGGCGGCGACCTGACGCGCGCCGACGAGCTGTTCGTGGTCGTGACCGTGGTCGGCTATGTGGAGGACGAGCAGCGCCTGGCGCGCCGCGACGGCGCCCGGGCGGGCGACATGCTCGGCGTGACCGGGGCGCTCGGCGGTTCGGGGGCGGGCCTGCTGCTGCTGGGGCGAGGGCACCGCGGCGGCGACATCGCGATCGGCGCGCACCTGCTCGAGCGCCACCTGCGTCCGCGTCCGCTGCTGGATGCCGGCCGCGCGTTGGCCGGCGCGGGCGTGCACGCGATGATCGACGTCAGCGATGGAGTCGCCTCCGATGTCGCCCGCATCTGCGAGCGCAGCAATGTCGCCGCCGAAGTGCGGCTCCCGGAGCTACCGATCGAGGAGGGGGTGACCGACGTCGCACACGACCACGGCCTCGATCCGCTCGACTTCGCGGCGACGGCCGGCGAGGACTACGAACTGCTGTTCACCGCGCCGGCGACAGCGCGGGACGAGATCGAGCGCGCTGCCGCATCGGCCGGCTCGGACGTGACCTGGATCGGTTCGGTTCGGAGCTCCAGCGGCGAAGATCCGGTCAGGCTGCTCGGCGCAGACGGCGAGCCGCGCCACCTGCGGGGTTGGTACCACTTCTCGCGGGCGGGTGAGGCGCGAGAGTCTCCTGGACCAGTCTGACGATCAGCGCCATGGCGACCCGATCGGGATCGATCGAGTAGCTGTTGCACTTCACTGCACGCTTTACAAGGGTTTGGTTCATGTCAAGCCGATCTCTCAGGGATGTGCTCGCCATCCGATCGCCCTTCTTATCGACTCTGGCTGCCCAGCGCAGGATACGACTGGCGTCCACGTGTGCCCACGCTTCAGCGGCGCAGCGCCGAGCCGGTGCCACCCAATGAGCCGGGCCCGGCATAGGTCACCGGGCCGCGCACCGTGATCGCCGGCGCTGCCCGCTGCCCGCCGCCGACCGCGAGCAGCGCGCTCGACGTGAGGCTGCCGGCCACCAGCGAGCCGAGGATCGCGCTCCCGACGGATCCCGTGGCCGTCGACAAAACCATCAGCACGTAGCTCTGTACGGACAGCCCGAGGTCGAAGCTCGCGCCGTAGTACAGCATCGCCAGCACGGGCAGCGCGAGCGCGCCGGCGATCAGCGCGGCGACCAGCACGGACCGCCGCGGGGTCTCCGAGAGCGCGGCGAGCAGGCACAGGTGAGCGGCCGGCACGAGCAGCAGCGCCGCAAACGGATTGATCGCGCAGATCACGAGCACCTCGACCGAGAGCAGCAGCGCGAGCCCCACGGCGGCGCCTTCACGCGGCAGCCGGCGCGGCCGCACGTCGCCGAGGGCCAGGCGGCGCAGGACGATCCAGGAGAGCGCGAACACCACTCCCAGTGCAAGCAGCGGGCCGATTGCCTCACCCAGCGACAGCCGCGTGGCGGGGGACACCGCCTCCGCGACGTTCTCGGGTAGCCAGCCGATCAGCTCGAACGACATCGCGCCCAACACGGTCACGCCGAAGGGGAGCGCGGTCGCGAGCGACCATCGCACCCAGGGGCCCACTGGAGCGCCGCGCCGGCCGGCACGCGCGACTCCGTCGACCGCGGTGATCACGGCGGGCAGGATCAGGCCGACGGCGAACAGCGCCAGGGACCAGCCGGGGATCACGTTGCGCCCCGCGGTCAGGTAGCGTGACGGCGGCTTGCCCCTGTACCCCGGTGAGTCGAACGCGAGCACGCTCGCGAACGCGGCGCGGCCGAAGCGTGCCAGGCGGCTCTCGGAGATGCCGGCGATCGTGTCGGGGCCCTGACCGCGGGGCAGCTCCGCGCGCGCCGTGAGGGTGACCGCGTCGATCCCCTCGCGCACCAGCGGGCCCTGCTCACGCAAGGTCAGCGGCCAGGCCAGATGCACGAGCTGGCCGAGCCATGATTCCGATCCCCCGCCGCCGCCGGTCTCGCGCACCAAGGCTGCGTCGACCGTCCGCGTCGCGCCCAGCGACGCGCGGCTCGAACCCGTCGACCACGGCACGATGTAGGGCTGCTGCGCATCGACCGCGCCCGGATCGTCGATCACCAGCGCGGCCTCGACCTTCTGGCGATCCACGTATCGCTGTGCGAAGCGCTGTGCGCCCGTCATGCCCTCGGTCGCGCCGTCGGCCGAGACGAACACGATCGTCCGCCGCCGGTCGAGCGCGTCCATCGCGTCCGCGAGCTCGAGCAACAGGGCCGTCCCCGCCGCGGACGCCGCGCCCGGCCGGCCGGCGGAGTCGCGGTGCGCGAGGATCACCACCTGGCGATCGGAGCGGCCACGCAGCTTTCCGATCACGTTGGACAGCTCCACGTCCTTGCCATCCACGTCTTTGAAGAAGCGCTGGCGCGAGGTCTCCATGCCGAGCGCGCGGAACCGCCGTTCCACGAGGCCGCCGAGCGCGGCGTCGCCGGGACTTCCCGCGCGGCGGTCGGGGTAGGCGGCCACGATGCGCCCCGCCTGCAGATAGGTGTCCGTGCCGCTGACGGCGTCCGGGGCGAGATCGGACGTGTGCGGCCGCGGACGCGACTCGAGCGAGAACATCACCACCACGAGCGCGAGCAGGGCCAGCACGAACGACGCCCTGTAGATGCGCGGATCGACCAAGGTCGCACGGTGTATAGCAGCGGCCGAAGCGGGAGGGGCGCATGCCCGCTCCGCCTAGAATCAGTGACAGGGATGAGCGACACGACGGCCCGCATACTGTTGGTGGACGACGAGCAGCCGGTTCAGAAGCTGCTCACCTATCCCCTGGAAAAGGACGGATACGAGGTCGTGCCGGCGCGCGACGGCCAGGAGGCCCTGAATGCGTTCGACCGCGGATCGTTCGACCTGGTCGTGCTGGACATCATGTTGCCCAAGGTCGACGGTCTCGAGGTGTGCCGGCAGCTGCGGGCCAAGAGCTCGGTGCCGATCATCATGCTGACCGCCAAGGCCGAGGAGATCGACAAGGTGCTGGGCCTCGAGCTGGGCGCCGACGACTACATCACCAAGCCCTTCTCGATGCGCGAGTTCCGCAGCCGCGTGCGCGCGGCCCTGCGCCGGGCGGACATGGGCGCCGGGCCTGACGGCGAGGACGCGCCGCTGGAGCGGGGCGATCTGCGGATCGAGTTCGCCAAGCGCACCGTCGCACTGCGCGGCGAGCCGGTGCAACTGACATATGTGGAGTTCGAGATCCTCGCCGTACTCGCCGCCCACCCAGGGCGCGTGTACACGCGAGACATGCTGCTCGACCGCATCTGGGGCGACTCCGCGTTCCGCGACCAGCGCACGATCGATGTCCACATCAGGCACCTGCGCGAGAAGCTCGAACAGGATCCAAAGGTCCCGGAGTACCTGCTGACGGTCCGCGGGGTCGGGTACCGCTTCAAGGACGACTAGGCCGATGTGGCACCGCATCTGGCACAGCTCGATCAAGAACCGGTTGACGTTCCTGTTCTTCTCGATCACCGCGGGCGCGATCCTCGTCTTCTACTTCTACGTCGTGCCGCAGCTCGAGTCGACGCTGACGCAGCAGAAGACCGACGCGCTCGAACGTGACGCGTCGACCTACTCGCGCTCCCTGCAGGATGCGATCGCGCGCGAAGTGACCGCCGCGGAGCTGGACCGGATCACCCGGGCAATCGGCGAAGAGACGGGCACCCGCGTGACCCTGCTCGGCATACCCCGCGATGAGCCCGGGATCGCGGACGCGGTGACCGCCGAGGAGTCGCCGCCGTACGTGATCTCCGACTCCCGCAGGGCGCGCTCCGGCGTCGAGCCCTCGAGCTCGACCGTGCTGGAGGCAGCGCGCTCCGGCCGGGCGCAGACCACCACACGCGCCGAGGGCGGGGGCAAGCTTGCACAGGTGGCGAGACCGCTCCTATACCAGGGCCGGCCGTCCTGGGTGGTCGTCTTCTCCGCGCCGCTCGACGAGGTCGACGACAACGTCGGGTCGATCCAGCGCCAGATCCTGATCGCCGGCCTGCTCGCGCTGCTGCTTGCCACCACGACCGGGTACTTCGCGGCAAGCGTGCTCGCGCGCCGGGTCAAGCGCCTCGAGCGCGGCGCCCGGGAGGTCGCGGGCGGCAACTTCTCCGAGCCCATCCCGATCGACTCCGATGACGAGCTGGGCCAGCTCGCGCGGGCCTTCAACGAGATGCAGCACCGGCTGGCACGGCTCGACGATGCGCGCAAGGCGTTCATCGCCAACGCATCGCATGAGCTGCGCACACCGATCTTCTCGCTCGGCGGGTTCGTCGAGCTGCTGCAGGACGAGGACCTCGACGAGGAGACCCGCGCCGAGTTCCTGGCCACGATGCGCGAGCAGGTGGACCGCCTGCAGAAGCTGACGACGGACCTGCTCGATCTGTCGCGACTTGACGCCGGCTCGATCGACCTGGAGCTGGAGCCGGTTCCGCTCCGGACGCTGGCGAACCAGGTCGCGGGCGAGTTCGCCGCGGCGGCCGCGCGCAAGGGCTCCGAGATCGAGGTCGCCGACCGCGAGTCGCAGCTCGACATCGAGGCGGTATGCGACCCCGCGCGCGTGGCGCAGATCGTCCGCGTGCTGATCGACAACGCGCTCGTCCACACGCCGGACGGCACCCGCATCACGATTGCCGCGCGGCCGGGCGACGAGGGCGCTGGCGCCGGCACCGCCGAGTTGCTCGTCACGGACGACGGCCCCGGCATTCGGCGCCGCGACCTCGCGGCGGTCTTCGAGCGCTTCCACACGAGCGACTCGGCGTCCGGGTCGGGTCTGGGGCTCGCGATCGCGCGCGAGCTGGCGCAGCGTATGCAGGGCGGGCTGGAGGTCGCGTCCCGGCCCGGCAGCACGACCTTCACGCTGAGGCTTCCCCTCGCGCGTGAGCGACTGCAGCCGCGGCAGCCGGAACCGGCCGGAGTCGGCGCATGAGGCGTCACCTGCTCCTGCTGCTGCTCGTGACGCTGGCGCCGGCCACCGCGCTGATCGTGGGCTGCGGCGGCGGCGAGGGCCAGGACACGGGCACCTCGACCGTGGAGCGCACCCGCGTACAGGTGGTCGAGGGCCTGGGCGGAAAGAACGGCTTCGACCCGGCGACCATCTACGAGCGCCTGTCGCCGGGCGTGGTCACGATCACGTCTCTCTTCTCGAAGTCAGAGAGCCTCGCGGACGTCCTCGAAGGGGGCGGTGCCGGACAGGGCAGCGGGTTCGTGCTCGACGGCGAGGGCTACATCGCCACCAACGCGCACGTGATCACGAACGGGACCGGGAGCAAGCTGACCAAGGCGCGCGAGGTCTTCGTGCAGTTCGCCGACGGCAACCAGGTCGGCGCACAGGTGGTCGGCTACGACCCCAACGCCGACGTGGGCGTCGTCAAGGTCGATCCCCAGGGCCTCGAGCTGGTGCCCCTCGCACTCGGGCGCACGAGCGACGTACGTGTCGGCGAGCCGGTGGCGGCGATCGGCAGCCCGTTCGGCGAGCAGGGCTCGCTGTCGATCGGGGTGGTGTCCGCCAAGAACCGCACGATCGAGGCGCTCACGGCCTTCTCGATCTCGGATGCGATCCAAACCGATGCGGCGGTCAACCGGGGTAACTCGGGCGGCCCGTTGCTCGACGCCCGGGGACGCGTAATCGGCATCAACTCGCAGATCCGCTCCGCCGGAGGGGGCAGCGTGGGCGTCGGGTTCGCCATATCCGTGGACAACGTGCGCCGATCCATCGCCCAGATCCGCAGGGGCGGCGAGGCGAGCTACGCGTACATCGGGATCAGCTCCCAGAATCTCTATCCGCAGCTCGCGGAGCGCTTGGACGTGCCGGTCCGCGACGGCGCGCTGATCGCCGATGTGGTCGAGAACGGGCCCGCGGACAAGGCCGGCATCAAGGGTGGCGGCAAGGAGATCCGCTTCCAGGCCTCGCTGGTCAAGCTCGGCGGGGACGTGATCACGAAGGTGAACGGCCGCCGGGTGACACGTGAGAATGACTTCAGTGAGCAGATCACCCGCTACGAACCCGGGGACACGATCTCGTTGGAGCTCTACCGGGGCGACCAGCGGCGCACGACCCGCGTGACGCTCGGTGAGCGCCCCGACCAAGCGCCCAGCCGCTAGATGGTCGGCCATCGATAGGGATCTGCTCGTCGAGCTCGCGCGCGGGCTGCGTGCGCACGTGCAGCCGATGCTCGGCTCGCACGCCCACCGCGCGCACGTGCAGGCCGGCGCCGGCGGCGACGTCACTTTCGCGATCGACGAGCAGGCGGAGGCGTGGGTCGAGCGATTTCTCGCCGAGCGTGCGCCGGGGGTGGCGTACTACTCGGAGGACCGGGGCCTGGTCCTGCCCGGCGCCGAGCCCTCGGAGCACCCGGGATTTCCGGCTAAGGAAATCCGCGCCGAGCCCTCGGAGCACCCGGGATTTCCGGCTAAGGAAATCCCGGTCCTATTGATCGATCCGATCGACGGCACCCGGCCGGCGATGGCGGGCCTCGAAGGCTGCTGCGTCTCCGTGGCCGCGGCGCCGATGGGCGACGGCAATCCCACGATGGGCGACGTGACGGCCGCCTGCGTGGCCGAAATCAAGACCGACGGCATGTTCGTGGCGACCCGCGCACATGGCCTGGAGATCCATGCGGCCGGCGGCCGCCGGCCGGCGGCGGCGCTGAGCACGAACACCGACATCACGAAGATGTTCTGGACCCTTGGCTTCCGCGGCCGCCCCGCCGTGCCGCTGGTGGAGGTGCTGGGCTTTCTGATCGACGCCTCCTCGGTGGGCGGCGGAGTGTTCGACCTCGGCTCGGCCACGTTCGACATGACCCGGATCCTCACCGGTCAGCTCGACGGCTACGTCGACGTCGGCTCCCGCATGATCGAGGAGGTGCCGGCCCTGCAGGCCGAGTTCGAGGATCTCGGCGGCGGAGCCGTCCTCAACAACTCGCCGTACGACCTCGCCGCGGCGGTGCTCTGCCTCGAGCAGGGTGGAGCGACGGTCACGGACGCCTTCGGCGAATCGCTCGACCGCCGGCCGCTGCTGGGCTCCGGCGCCGCGTTCCAGATGTCCTGCGTCGCTGCGGCGAACGCCGACCTGCACGCGCAGATGCTGGCCGAGCTGGAGCGGGGATTTCTCCGGTTGCGGGCTGCCAGCTGAGTTGCGAGAGTCGCAGAGCGGGTATCTCCATCCGAATAACCAGCATCGATGCTGTGATAATCCTGCCGGCGGAGCGCCTCATCACGGCCCTCGTACCTCCCCGTCCCCCCTTCCTACAAAGCGAGAGAGACCCTTGCTTCAACCGGTCAGCGTTGGCCACAAGGCCCTAGGCGACTACAGGCACCTGATCGGACGTGCCCTGGTCGAGGAGATCCAGCAGCTCGCCGAGCCCCTGAAGGGCAAGCGCGTACTGCACCTGAGCGCCACCGCGATGGGCGGCGGCGTGTCCGAGATCCTCTACGCGCTCGTGCCGCTGATGCGCGATGCGGGGATGGAGACGGACTGGCACATCATCCTCGGCCGCGAAGAGTTCTTCAACGTCACGAAGCTCATGCACAACGCGCTCCAGGGCAACCCGCACGGGCTGACCAAGGAAGACTGGGAGATCTTCCATCGCTACAACAAGCTGAACGCCAGCGAGATGGAGGATGACTACGACTACATCATCGTCCACGATCCCCAGCCGGCGGCGTTGCGTGGCTACAACAACGGCAGTTCGGGGCGCTGGATCTGGCGCTGCCACATCGACCTCTCGGCTCCGAACATGGATGTCATGGAGCAGATGGTGCCGATGGTGGAGCCCTACGACTGCAAGGTCTTCCACCTGCAGGACTACGTGCCCGCCGGGGTCGACGGCAAGGTCGAGATCCTGCCGCCCGCGATCGACCCGCTGTCGCCGAAGAACATGGCGCTCTCGCCGGAGGATGCCGCCTTCGTGTGCGACCAGTTCGGCGTCGACGTGGACCGGCCTTTGCTCTGCCAGGTATCGCGGTTCGATCCCTGGAAGGACCCACTCGGCGTGATCGACTGCTACCGCCAGCTGAAGGACGACGTGGAGGGGCTGCAGCTCGCGCTGGTGGGCTCGATGGCCACGGACGACCCGGAGGGTTGGGACTTCTTCCAGATGACCCACGAGCACGCCAAGGGCGACGAGGACATCAAGATCCTCAACAACCTCAACAACGTGGGCGCGATCGAGGTCAACGCCTTCCAGTCCCAGGCGGACGTCGTGATGCAGAAGTCGATCCGCGAGGGATTCGGCCTGACGGTGTCCGAGGCGCTGTGGAAGGCGCGGCCGACCGTGGCCGGCAACGTCGGCGGCATTCCGCTCCAGATCCAGGACAGCCAGACCGGCTACCTGGTCAACTCACCGGAGGAGGCCGCGGCGGCGTGCATGCAGGTCTTCTCGGACCCCGAGCTGGGCAAGCGGCTGGGGCGGGCCGGCAAGGAATACGTCCGCACGCACTTCCTGATGCCGCGCCTGCTGCGCGACTGGCTGCGGATCTTCAACGATCTGGCCTGAGCCCAGGCCATCGCCCGGTGCGGGCCGTGTACGGTGAGGCGTCTTGAGAAAGGCCCCTAATGGCTGACACCGAGGGCCGCCTCGTACTGCTCTCCAATCGCGGCCCCGCGACGTTCGAGCGCGGCGAGAGCGGCGAGCTCGTTCCCCGCCGCGGGGGCGGTGGGCTGGTGACCGCGCTGACTGGGCTGCTGCGCCATCGCGATGCCCTGTGGATCGCCTCAGCCATGACCGACGAGGACGTCGAGGCCAGCCGCGCTCACGACGACCAGGGCTTCGAGGTGGAGATGGACGGCACCACCTACCGGATCCGGCTGGTCTCGTCGGCTCCCGAGGCCTATGACGCGTTCTACAACGTGATCGCCAACCCGATGCTGTGGTTCATCCAGCATTACCTATGGGACCTCTCGAACGTCCCGGACTTCCGCCTGCTGGAGCGCGAAGCGTGGAACGAGGGCTACAAACAGGTCAACGCCGACCTCGCGCACGCGGCCCTCGAGGCGGTCGTGGACACCGAGCAGCCGCTCGTGATGATGCACGACTACCACCTCTACACGGCGCCGGGGCTGATCCGCAAGGAGCGCCCCGACGCCTTCCTCCACCACTTCGTGCACATCCCCTGGACGGCGCCGGACGCATGGCGCGTGCTGCCCGCGGACGTCCGCCAGGAGATCTTCGAAGGGCTCCTGTCGAACGACATCATCGGCTTCCACACCCGCTCTTACTGCAACAACTTCCTCCAGTGCTGCCGCGAGCTGATGGACCTGCGCACGGACTTCCAGCGGGGCGCCGTGATCTCACCGGACGGCCACGAGACATGGGTGCGGCCGTACCCGCTGGCGATCGACCGCGAGTCCTTCGAGGAGGCGGCGTTGAGCCCGGCCGTGACCCAGCACGAGGTCGAGATCCTGCGTCGCCGGCGCGAGCACATGATCCTGCGGGTCGACCGCGCCGACCTCTCGAAGAACGTGCTGCGCGGGTTCACCGCCTTCGACATCTTCCTCGAGCAGCATCCCGAGTTCCGTGAGAACGTGACCTTCATCGCTCACCTGCAGCCGTCTCGCCAGGACGTGCCCGAGTACGTCGAGTACCTGGAGAAGATCGAGGCGCTGGTGGCGGTGATCAACCACCGGCACGGAACGACCGACTGGATGCCGATCGACCTCCGGCTGCGCGACGACTTCGACGAGGCCGTCGCGCTCTACAAGCACTTCGACCTGCTGCTCGTGAACGCGATGTGGGACGGGATGAACCTGGTGTCGAAGGAGGGGCCGCTGGTCAACACGCGCGACGGCATGATGATCCTGTCGGAGAACACCGGCGCCCACGAGGAGCTTGGTGCCTGCGCGCTGTCGGTCAACCCCTTCGACGTGCAGGAGCAGGCCGACGCGATGTACCGAGCGCTGACGGCCTCCCCGGAGGAGCGGGAGCGCCGTATGCGGCTGCTGCGGCACATCATCGAGTCGCGCACGCCGGCCGACTGGATCAACGACCAGCTCGCCGACATCGATGACAAGCAGGCAACCGTCGGGGCAACGTAGGGCGGGGCCCTGATGTCCCCGGAAGTTCAGGGGCCGAACTCGCCGCCTTCCACCGGCGCGGGCGCGGCAGGAGCGCGGCGGGCCGGCGCGGGTGGGGCGGCCCGAGGCGGCGGGACATGAGCGCGCCGTCGGGGCCGCGCGGGCCGTCGCGGCGCACGCGGCAACAGGGGTGGGCGGGCTCGGCGCCGGGGCGCGGGGCGCGGGGCGCGGACGCCCCGGCGCGCGCGCGGACACACCCACGTCGGGAGGCAGTGGTGGCGGGTCGGCGGGCCTGGGCGGTCCCCAAACCACGAGCGCGCCGAGCGCGGCCGCAAAGGCGAGGCGGGCCACGTTGCCCCACCTGATCCTCGCCGCAAGCGGGCGCCGTTCCACGCCCTGCTAAGCCCTGGGAGCCCAGGTTTTCGCTGCTATAGTCAGCCGCCGCCCACCCGAGGGCGATTTTCCTGCAGATGGCAAGCAAACCCAATTACGACCTGATGGTCCTGCTCGACCCGGAGGCTCCGGAGGAGCGCCGCGCGCAGTTGATCGAGGCGATCAGGGGTCAGATCCAGTCCGGCGACGCAGCGCTCAAGGGTGACGCCGACTGGGGCATGCGGCGCCTCGCCTACGAGATCGACCACCGCACCGAGGCGCAGTACCACCTGTTTCAGTTCGAGGCGTCCCCGGACGTCCTCACCAGCCTGGACCGCAGCCTGTCGATCGAGGACGCGGTGCTGCGCTTCCGCACGATCAGGCTGCCCGGCGAAGCGCCCGCGGAAACGCCTCAGGCGCCGCCGCAGACCTCCTTCGAAAGCGGCCGGAGCGAGGGCCGGGGGGGCAGGGGCGGGCGGGACGACCGCGGAGGCCGGGACAGCCGCTCCGAGGGGACGGCTCCAGAGACCGCTCCAGAGACGGCGCCAGAGACGGCTCCAGAGACGGCGCCAGAGACGGCGGAAGCACCGGCCGAGGCGCCCGCCGAGACGGCTGCAGGGGCAACAGCCGCAGCACCCGCGGAGGGACCGGCCGCCGCAGTGGCATCTGCCGACGCGCCCGAGCCAGTGGCGGAAGCCGCGCCCGAGGCCGCCACCGAAGCGCCGCCGGCCGAGCAGCCCGCCGCCGAGACCACCTAGCCCGCACGCACTAGTTTGCGGATTGTTTCGCGCTCCCGGGGGCGAGTATCTCCGTGCCCCGACTTACACTGTTACGTCGTCTGGGTAAGAGAGGAGATTTCCGATGGCAGCAACCAACATCAACCGAGTCGTGATCACCGGCAACCTGACGCGCGACCCCGAACTGCGCTCGACGCAGGGCGGAACGTCCGTCTGCAGCCTGCGCGTCGCGGTCAACAGCCGGCGCAAGGACGAGTCGGGTAACTGGGTCGACAAGCCCAACTACTTCGACGTCACCGTATGGGGCGCGCAGGGCGAGAATTGCGCTCAGTACCTCGCGAAGGGCCGCCCCGTGGCCGTCGACGGCCGCCTCAACTGGCGAGAGTGGGAGGACAAGGAAGGCGGCAAACGGCAGACCGTGGATATCATTGCGGACTCGGTGCAGTTCCTGGGATCTCGCGATGCGCCCCAGAGCAACGGTGCGGTCGAGTCCGACCTTCCGGCCGACACATCGGACTTTCAACCGTCCGGCGTGGCGAGCGGGGGCGGTGCGGACGACGACATCCCGTTCTAGACGGGGCACCGGCGTCGCGAGACCGGCTCGAAACGAATAGGTGAGCAAACGAATTGGCGAAGCGCACTACCAACACGAGACGCCAGACCAAGCAGACGTTCTCCTCCGGTCGCCGGAAGAGCTGCGCGTTCTGCCGCGACAAGGTGGACCAGATCGACTACAAGGACTTCCAGTCCCTGCGTCGCTATCTGTCCGACAAGGGCAAGATCCGGTCGCGGCGGATCACGGGCGCCTGCCGGCGTCACCAGAATCAGCTCGCCCGGGCCGTGAAGCGGGCACGTGAGCTGGCGCTGCTTCCCTACGTCAGCGAGCGTTAACCGGCCGTGGCCCAGGCCATCCTCCTGAAGGACGTGGAGGGCCTCGGGGAGGCCGGCGCGGTCGTCGACGTATCCCCCGGCTACCTGCGCAACTACCTCGCGCCCAAGCGGCTCGCGCAGACGGCGACCACGGCGTCGATCGCCGCGGCGGTGCGCGAGCGCGACCGGGCCGAGCGGGCCGCTCGCGAGCAGGAGGAGCGCTCGCAGGAGACGGCCGCGCTGCTCGCCAAGACGGTTCTCACGATCTCGCACCGTGCCGGAGACGACGGCAGGCTGTTCGGCTCCGTCACGACGAAGGAGATCGTCGATGCCATCCAGCAGGCGCGGGGTCTCCGCCTCGACCACCGCAAGGTGCGCCTCGACGAGCCGATCAGGGAGCTGGGCACGCACATGGTCGAGATCGAGGTCTCGCCCGGCGTCACGACATCGGTCAAGACGATGGTCGTGGACGCGAAGTGACGCCCGCGCCCAGGACTCTGCATCCGCGCTGCGCGCCGCGGCTTTGGCGGTAACGCCCCACAACGGTCGCACGGGGGCGATCCCCCCGCAGAACCTCGAGGCGGAGGAGTCCGTGCTCGGCGCGATGCTCGTCGCCCCCGCTGCGATCTCCGCCGTGCTGGTCGATGCCCACCTGCGCCCGCATGACTTCTACCGCGAGTCGCACCGCGTGATCTACGACGCGATCCTCGAGCTCAACAACCGCAATGACGCGATCGACCCGCTCACCGTGTCAGCCGAGCTCGAGAAGCGCGGGGACCTCCAGACGGCCGGCGGCAAGCCCTACGTGCATCAGCTCGCGTCCGTCGTGCCCGCCGCCGGCAACGCACGCCACTACGCCAAGCTCGTCAAGGACGAGGCCACACTGCGCCGGCTGCTCGGCGTGGCCCACAGCATCGAGTCCCGGGTCGCCGACCGGCTCGGCGAGGCCCACCAGCTCGTCGAGGACTCCGAGCGGATGCTGTTCGACGTCGCGCACGGCGAGTCGACCGGCGACTTCCGCTCCGTCGGCGAGATCATGGACGAGGAGATCGACAAGCTCGAGCAGCTCTCGCGCGAGGGCGTGGCGATCACCGGCGCGCCCTCCGGGTTTCGCGACCTCGACGACATCACGGGGGGCTTCCAGAAGTCCAACCTGATCGTGCTCGCCGCGCGCCCTTCGATGGGCAAGAGCGCGCTCGTCACGAACATCGCCGAGCACGTGGCGCTCAAGGGCCGCCGGCCGGTCGCACTCTTCTCCCTCGAGATGTCGGTCACCGAGCTGGCCCAGCGGTTCGTCGCGAGTCAGGCGCGGATGCCCGGCGACAAGCTGCGCAAGGGCGCGGTGGCGAAGAACGACTGGCCCAAGGTGCTGAAGGCGTGCCAGGCGCTGGAGCAGGCGCCGCTGTGGATCGACGACTCGTCCGACCTCGACATCCTCGAGCTGCGCGCCAAGGCAAGGCGCCTCCACGCGAAAGAGATCAACCAGGGGCACGGCGGGCTGGGCCTGGTGATCGTGGACTACCTGCAGCTGATGCGCGCCGACCGGTCCGCCGACAGCCGCGTGGAGCAGGTCGGGCAGATGAGCCGCGGCCTGAAGATCCTCGCCCGCGAGCTGGAGGTACCGGTGATCGCCGTCTCCCAGCTGAACCGCTCGCCCGAGCAGCGCCCCGACAAGCGCCCGCTGCTGTCGGACCTGAGGGAATCAGGCCAGATCGAGCAGGATGCAGACCTGGTGATGTTCATCTACCGCGACGAGTACTACAACCCGGAGACCACGGAGAAACAGGGGACGGCCGAAGTCCACATCGCGAAGCACCGCAACGGACCTGCCGGCACTCACGTCGAGCTCTCGTTCCTGTCGCGGTTCCCGAAGTTCGCGAACATCGCGCGCATGGAGCGGCCGGTCGTGCAGCCGGCCGGCGAAGGACCGCCGCTCGCAGAGGGCGCACCCTTCGAATGAGCCGCAGATTCGGCCCTGCCGAGAAATGGGTCTGCCCGCAGTGCGGCGGCGATGGGTTCGTGCTCGACGACGCCTCCGGCGACGCGGTCGCGTGCGACTGTCGCGCGGCACGCGTGCGCCGCGCGCGGTCGATGGGCGGGTCGTCGTCGATCCCCCGCAAGTACCGCGGCGTGTCCTTCGACCGCGCGCCGGTCACCTCGCTCAGCCCTGACGTCGTGCGCCCCCTGCGCGCCTTCGTGCGGGACATCGAGCAGAACCTCGGCGCCGGGCGCGGCCTCTGGTTCATGGGCGACGTGGGCACCGGTAAGACGACCCTCGCGATGCTCGTTTCGAAGGCGGTGATCGACTCCGCGCACTCGGTTGCGATCTACTCGGTGCCGCACCTGCTGGCCGAGATCCGCGACACGTACGACCGCGACCCGGGCGAGCGGTCCTACATCGACTTCTTCAACCGGCTGGTGGCAGTCGACCTGTTGCACCTGGAGGACCTCGGCACCGAGAAGCGCACGGACTGGGTGCTGGAGCAGCTCTACTCGCTGGTCAACGAGCGCTACGAGCAGCAACGCTCGATCCTCGTCACGACCAATCTGAGCGTGCCCGACCTCGAGGAGCAGATCGGCGCGCGCACCGTCTCCCGCATCGTCGAGATGTGCGGCGATCCATTGCCCCTGTTCGGCGAGGACCGTCGCATCGCCTGGGACCCGAAGCGCGCCGCTGCCGGCTGACCGCTCGGCTCTAGAATCACCCTCATGCCTGGACTCGTGGTCGTGGGCGCCCAATGGGGCGACGAAGGAAAGGGAAAGGTCACCGACCTGCTCGCCGAGCGGGCCGACCTGGTGATCCGCTTCCAGGGCGGCAACAACGCGGGCCACACGATCGTGCGAGCCGACGAGGAGTTCAAGTTCCACCTGATCCCGTCGGGCATCCTCTACCCGGGAAAGACGTGCGCGATCGGCAACGGCGTCGTGATCGACCCGCGCGTGCTGCTCGAGGAGATCGAGGGCCTGAAACGGCGCGGCGTCGACATGAGCGGCCTCAAGATCTCGGCCAACGCGCACCTGATCATGCCGTACCACGTGCTGCTCGACCACGCCGGCGAGTCGCGACTCGGCAAGCTGCGGATCGGGACGACGCGGCGGGGCATCGGCCCCTGTTACGCCGATAAGGCAGCGCGACTCGGCATCCGCATCCAGGACCTGCTCGACGAGGCGATCCTGCGCAAGAAGATCATGGCGGCGCTCGAGCCGAAGCGCCACGCGTTGCGGCCACACGCAAAGGACCCGACGCTCGACCTGCACGCGATGACCGAGGAGTACGTGACGTACGGGCACCGGCTCGAGCCCTACATCACCGACACGGCCCTGCTCTGCCACGAGACCCTCGAGCAGGGCGGCACCGTCGTGTTCGAGGGAGCACAGGGCACGATGCTCGACATCGACCACGGCACGTATCCGTTCGTCACGTCCTCGAACCCGGTCGCGGGCTCGGCCTGTGTCGGCGCCGGCGTGGGGCCGAAGGCGATCGACGACGTGTGGGGTGTGGTGAAGGCCTACGCCACGCGCGTCGGCGAAGGCCCCTTCCCGACCGAGCTCGAGGACGACATCGGCCGCCACCTGCTCGAGCGCGGGCACGAGTACGGGACAACCACCGGCCGGCAGCGGCGCTGTGGCTGGATCGACCTGGTCGCGCTGCGCTATGCCGCGCGCATCAACGGGTTGACGGGGATCGTGATCACGAAGCTCGACGTGCTGGCGGGCATCGACCCCCTGCGCATCTGCACCAGCTACCGGCACGGGGAGGGTGCGGTGTTCGACGAGTTCCCCTATCACCAGTCGATCCTGCACAGCGCCGAGGCGGTCACGGAGGAGCTGCCGGGGTTCGATCAGGACATCAGCCAGTGCCGCGCGATCGCCGACCTGCCGCCCTCGGCGCGCGACTACCTCGACTTCGTGGCGGACTTCGTGGGCGTGCCGGTCAAGCTGATCGGCGTGGGGCCCGGCCGCGACCAGGTGATCTGGGCCGACGGCGAGCAGCCGCTGCGGGCCGTGGCCTAAGCGGCCCCGGCACTGCTCCTGCGCGCGGCGAGCGCGGCCTTCAGTGCGGGCAGGTACCCCTGGATCGTGCCGTCTTCGACCGCTGACAAGCCGCGTGCCAGACGATCGTAGGAGGGCCAGATGCCGGTGCGCACCTTTCCGTTCTGCGGGCTTGGCACCGCCATCTTCGCGAACCATTGCGCTCTGGACTTCATGTAGTAGTGGTTGATGCGCAGCCGCGCGAACGAGACGGTCTGGGTCCTGCTGCGGGGCTGGGCATCCATCGGCCGGAAAAGCTCGTCCACCGCGAAACCCTCCGCGTATTCGAAGCAGTGTGGGTTGATGCCTCCGCAAACGCGGATCGCACGCCGCGGATCGACGACGCTCTTCACCATGTGGTTGAGGTTGCCGTGATCGGCGCCGCGTGAGGCGTAGTTCTCCAGCACCAGGCCGTCGGGCTTCGTCTGGTGACCGGACGGGCCGAACAGCGCCCAGTTGACCACCACGCCGGGCCACTCCTCGTAGGCCGCAAGCACCTCGGGGAGCGGCACGAGCGCAGGTGAGAAGAGGAACTCGTCGAGATCGATGAAGGCGATCCAGCGTGCCTCGTGCCGATGCTCTTCGAGACAGTCCCGGAACGCGCTGGGCTGCCCCGGCTCATCCGGCCACTCCTTCACGACGACGGTTCCCTCGTCCACGTACGGCGCGAGCACCTCGCGGTGGTCGTCGGTGCTCATGTGGTCGTACAGGAAGAACTTCTCCACCCCGACGAGGCGGTGGAACTCGATCCACTCTTCGAGGTACGGCGCCTCGTCGAGATAGATCGCGCATGCCGCCAGGTAGTGCATGAGGCCGCGAGTATACGGTGCTCCCGAGGGCCATCTGGAGCGGGGACGACAGCGATATACCATTGCAGGATGTACGGTCACGGCCCTGTGATCGCGCCGTTGCTCGCCGCGGCCCGACCTGATCTCGTCATCGAGGTCGGCGTGTACCGCGGCGCGATCACGACGCTTGCGCTCCGCACCACAAAGGAGAGCGGGGCCGCGGTCCATGCGATCGACCCGGCGCCGCACGAGGACTTCGACCTCGCGACCCTGCAGCGGGAGTTCGGCGAGCGCTTCGTATTTCACCGCGCGCTCAGCCTCGACGTGCTGCCGGAGATCCGCGGCGCCGACGTCGTGCTGATCGACGGGGACCACAACTGGTACACGGTCTACAACGAGCTCAAGACCATCGCCCGCGTGGCGGAGGAGGATGAGCGATTCTTTCCGCTCACGATGATGCACGACGTGGAGTTCCCCTACGCAGACCGTGACATGTACTACTTCCCCGAGACGATCCCGGAGCAGCACCGGCAGCCCACGGGTGTCGGCGGGATCGGGATCGACCGGGACGAGTTGATCGACGACGGGGGCATCAACGCCGAGTCCCAGAACGCGCTCACCCGGGGCGGGCCCAGAAACGGTGTGATGACCGCCGTCACCGACTTCCTCGCCGAGGCGGCTGCGCCGCTCCAGTTCAAGGCGGTGATCGGGTTCTTCGGGCTTGGCGTCCTCTACGACGAGCGCCAACTCGAGGGCCGGCCAGAGTTACGTGAGCGGATCGCCGCGCTGGACTCGCCCGAGTGGCTACGGGAACAGTGCCGCCGCATCGAGCGCGGCCGCCTGCTGGCCCTGATGCAGGTACAGGCGGCTGCACGGCGCCAGGGCCGCCGGCGCACGGTCAGCCAGAGCGACTCGGGCTAGCTCTTGCGCCAGTAGGCGCCGGTCCAGTCGACCTTGTGGATCTCGTCCTCGATGCCGTGGGCCTCACGGTAGTCGGTGACCGCCTTCCGGCAATGCGGCAGCGAGTAAAAGTCGTCGACGATCGCGTAGCCGCCGGGCGACAGGCCCGGATACAGGTTCTCGAGGACCGTGATCGTCGACTCGTACATGTCTCCGTCCAGGCGCAGCACGGACCATGTGTGTCCGGTGAGCGCGGGCATCGTGTCGCGGAACCATCCCTTGACGAACTGCACCTGATCGTCGAGCAGCCCGAAACGCTCGAAGTGCTCCTGCACGGTCTCGAGCGATACGGCCAGATAGGCGAACTCGTGCAGCCTGGACTTCACATCGGCGGGGTACTCCTGCGCGTCGGGCGCCGGCAGGCCCTCGAAGGAGTCCGCCACGAACACGCTGCGATCGGTCACCCCGTGCGCCTTCAGCACGGCGCGCATGAAGATCGACGTGCCGCCCCGCCAGACGCCCGTTTCCACCAGGTCGCCCGGAACGTTTCGGGCGAGCACCTCCTCGATGCAGCGCTGCGCGTTGTCCAGCCTCCTGATGCCAACCATCGTGAGACCGTGCTCCGGCCAGTCGCGGCCCTCCAGCCGCTGATCGACGTCCGCCGGAACGACCCGCACCGCGCCGTCCTTCAGGACGCTATGCGCCATCGGCCGGGCCTCGGCGAGTCCGGTGAGCGTCAGCTTCAAGAGCGCCAGATACGACTCGCGCAACTCCGCGCTCAAGCGTGTGCCTCCGACCGCGGCAGCTCGTCGCGGGCTTCCAGCTCGCGCTCTCCACGTCGCAGGATGCGCAGCGCGAGCATCCCGGCCGCCATCACCGACGCGGTCGCCAGCGTGATCTGCACTCCGACGAGCCCCTCGCGCGACCAGTACACGTCCTCCAGCTCGAGCAGCAGCGCGGACTCGTCGAACGTCAGGCCCACCCCGATCCCGAGCGGGATCGCGAGCGTCTCGCGGACCTTCGGGTCGCTCGCGAACAGGGCTGCGCTGCCGGCCGCGAATGCAAGCAGGATCCCGGGCACGAAGTGGTGGATGTGGCGCCGCCCGATCCGCACGTTGAACAGGAGCGGAAACCCCCTGCGCACTCCCAGGGTGGTGAGGCGCACGACGCTCGAAGAGATCACGAACGCCATCAGCAGGTTGAACATCGCCGATTCGCCGGCGGGCGCCTCACGGTAGCCGCGGCGCGCGACCTCCACCGTGTCGAGCGCAGCTCGCGCGCCCTGCTGGATCACCTCGGGCGCCGTCTCGGGCTCTTCCGCGACCACCCGCCGCCGCCACAGCTTTCCCACCTCGCCCGCCACGACCGCGCCGACCGTCGTGAGGGCGATCGCGCCCATCACCATCGTGCGCTGCTCCAGCCGGTCGCGCTTCCGCGAGCGGCCGATCACGGTCGGTCGCTCGCTTCGGCGGCCAGCAGGTCGGCGTCGGGGACCTCGCGTACCTGGCGGGCGGGCACCCCCATCATCACGGCGCGCGGCGGGACGTCGCGCGTGACCACCGCTCCCGCCGCGACGAACGCCTCCTCGCCGATCTCCACACCCGGGGTGAGGACGACTCCGCCGCCCACGCGCGCGCCTCGCCGCACGATCGGACCCCGGAGCGGCTGATCCGCACCACGGCGGCCCATGGCGTCGTCGTTCGTGGTCACGACGCCCGGGCCGATGAAGGCACCAGGTTCGATCACGGCGCCGGCCGCGAGGTAGCAGTTCGACTGGATCCGGACGCCTGCTCCGATGGTCACGTCGTTGTCCACACCGCAGCCGCGCCCGACGACGGCGCCGGTACCGAGCGTCGAGCGCTCGCGCAGCTGCGTCTGGTCCCCGACGATCGCGTGCGCACCCACGTGCGCGCCGGCATAGACGACCGCCCCGGCGCAGATCACGGCGGCCGGGTCGATCCGCAGCGGTTCCAGCTCGCCGCGCGGGGCGGTGGAGCGCGCGCCCAGCCGCGGGCGCTTGCCGAGCACGGCGCCGTCCTGGATCTCACACTCGCTGCCGATCACGGTGCCGCTGTGCACGACGATCCAGGCGCCCAACACCAGGTCCTCGCCGAGCGTCACGTCATGGCCGAGCATCAGCCCCGGCGCGAGGTCGGAGGGGTGCACGCAGGACTTCACGCGACGGGCCCGGCGGCTTGCAGCCTCTGAGGGGCCCCGTCGGCCTCCAACGAGCGCTGCAGCGCCTCCAGCACGCGCACCGCGCGCAGCCCCGAGGCGACCCCCGAGCGCGGGTCCGCGCCGCTGCGCACACACTCGACGAAGTGCCGGCACTCGATCCGCAACGGCTCCTCGTTGGAGATCTGGGGGCTCGTGATGTCACCGGAGCGCGCGATGTACTCGCCCCAGTTGCGGAAGTCGTGGTCGAAGCCCTTGTCGTAGATCGTCACCTTCTGCTCCAACGCCATGTCGTCGAAGGTCGCCATGCGCTTGTCGCCGACCACCGTGAAGCGCCGTTCCTTGTGCGGGTCGAGCCACGACAGGTGCATGTGCGCGACCCGGCCGGAGGGAAAGCGCAGGTAGCAGAACACGACATCCTCGACGCCGTCGCGCATGAATGACCGGCCGTGCGCGACCGCCTCATGGGGCTCCTCTCCGTCGAACAGGTGCAGGAGCACGGAGATGTCGTGCGCGCCGAGGCTCCAGAGCGCGTTCTCCTGGTCGCGGATCTGGCCCAGGTTGAGGCGGTTCGAGTAGACATAGCGGACGTCGCCGAGTTGCCCGGCGTCGAGGATCTCCTTCAGCTTCCTCACGCCCGGGTGGTATTCGAGCAGGTGCCCGACCATCAGCACGCGCCCGCTCGCCGAGGCCTCCTGGGCGACGGCGGCCGCCTCCTGCACCGACTGGGCGAGCGGCTTCTCCACGAAACAGTGCTTCCCCGCGCGCAGCGCCTCGGTCGCAAGCCGCGCGTGCGAGGGAACCTCGGTCGCCACCACGACCGCATCGAGGTCCGGGTCCCCCAGCAGCTCGCCAAGGTCGGTCGTGACGCGCGCGCCGGCGGGGGCCCGGTGCGCGCGGTCGGGCTGCGCATCGCAGCACCAGCGCAGCTCGCACTCGTCGAGCGCCGCGAAGTTGCGGGCCAGGTTGGGGCCCCAGTAGCCGAGCCCCACGACGCCCAGGGTGACGGGCCGCTCGCTCACGCTAGAGGCGGACCAGGTTCGCCGATTGGATGTCGCGCGTGACGCCGCGGAAGTCCAGCACCAGCCGCGACTCGGACACGATCTGCCGGTAGTCGATCTCCCGGTGCGCGGTCACGATCACCACCAGGTCGGCGCCCTCGAGCGTCTCGTCGAGCGGCGTCGACGAGAGGTTCGCTTCGGCCAGATGCGGCACGTGCGGGTCGTGGTAGGCGAGGTCGGCGCCGCTGTGCGCCAGCAGCTTCAGGATCTTGAGTGCCGGCGACTGGCGCAGGTCCGCGACGCCCGGCTTGTACGCGACGCCCAGCAATACGATCCGCGCACCGTTCACCGCTTTGCTCTGCGAGTTCAGCGTGCGCTCGATCTTGTCCACGCAGAAGTACGGCATGCTCTGGTTGATCTTGCCGGCGAGCTCGATGAACTCCGTGTAGAAGTCGTATTCACGCGCCTTCCATGCCAGGTAGAACGGGTCCACCGGCAGGCAGTGCCCGCCCATGCCCGGGCCCGGATCGAAGCGCATGAAGCCGAACGGCTTGGTCGCCGCCGCGTCGACCACCTCCCAGATGTCGATGCCCATCCGGTCGCACAGCACGGCGAGCTCGTTGACCAACGCGATGTTGACCGATCGAAAGATGTTCTCCAGCAGCTTCGACAGCTCGGCCGCCTCGGGGCTCGAGACCACCAGCACGTCGTCGCACACGCGCTCGTAAAGCTCGCGTGCGGCCTCCGCGCAGTCGTCGGTCACACCCCCCACGACCTTCACCGTGTTGCGCAGCGTGTAGTCGGAGCGGCCCGGGTCGACCCGCTCCGG
Source organism: uncultured Solirubrobacterales bacterium (assembly GCA_963816975.1). Taxonomy (GTDB): domain Bacteria; phylum Actinomycetota; class Thermoleophilia; order Solirubrobacterales; family JBBDJG01; genus DASRIA01. The sequence goes on from CAWFMD010000006.1 coordinate 631,646, forward strand.
CGAGAACGCCACGTGGAAGTCGCGGCCGGCGGCGAGGCCGGACTCCTCGAGCATCGGGACGAGGCGCTCGCGGGTGGTGCCCGGATAGGTCGTCGACTCGAGCACCACGAGCTGGCCCTTGCGCAGCACGCGCGACAGGGCGGTGCCCGCGCCGATCAGGGGACGCAGGTCCGGCTGGCGGTTCTCGTCCAGCGGAGTCGGCACGCAGATCGCGATCGCGTCGGCCTCCGCCAGATGGTCGTAGTTGGTGGTCGCCGTCAGCATCCCGCCGGACACGGCCGCCGTGAGATCCTCCAGGGACACGTCCTCGACGTAGCTCTGGGCATTGCGGATCGCCTCTACGCGGCGCGAGTCCGAATCGAGGCCGACCACGCGGCTGCCGGCCTGGGTGAATGCGAGCGCCAGGGGCAGGCCGACGTAGCCGAGCCCCACCACGCCGACGCAGTGGCTTTCCGCTGCGCGTTCCACTGCGCGGCAGTTTAGTTGGCCGCTCTCACGGGGTCAGGCCGGTTGCCGGGCGCCGGCCCATCGCCCGATCGCCTCCACCACGGCCGCGCCGGCGCGGCCCCCGCCGTAGAGGTCCGGATGCGAAGCCGGCGGCGCGAGATCCGTGAGGGCCGCCAGCACACGCTCCCGGCTGAGGCCGGTGAGCCGGTTCCACCCGAGCGCCACCGTCTCCGTCCACTCCGTGGTCTCACGCAGGGTGACGCAGGGCACCTCCAGGAGGTAGGCCTCCTTCTGCACGCCGCCGGAGTCCGTCAGCACGGCAGCCGCGTGGCGGAGCAGCTGCAGGAAGTCGAGGTAACCGAGGGGCGGCAGCAGCTGCAGCCCCGCGCGCCGCTCCAGCCGGCCGAGCGCCCCGGTCGCCTCCAGCCTGCTGCGCGTCCGGGGATGCACCGGGAACAGGGCGCGCCGCGGGAGGCCTTCCAGCACCTCCACGAGCCGCGCCAGCTCGCGGGGGTCGTCGACGTTGCCGGCCCGGTGCGCGGTGACGAGCAGGTACTCGCCGGGCGTCACGCCGAAGCGCGCGAGCGCGTCCGACGAGCGCGCCGCGACCGGGGCGCTGAACAGCGTGACGTCCGCCATCACGTCGCCGACCAGCACGACTCCCTCGCCGGCCCCCTCGCGCCGGAGGTTCTCGACCGCGGCCGGCGTGGAGCACAGCAGCAGGTCGCTGAGGTGATCCGTGAGCACGCGATTGCGCTCCTCGGGCATGGAGTCGTCGAAGGACCGCATGCCCGACTCCACATGTGCGAGCGGCAGGCCGAGTCGCGCACAGGAGAGCGCGCCCGCCAACGTGGTGTTGGTGTCCCCGTAGACGAGCACCAGGTCGGGCGCCGTTTCCCCGAGCACCGGCTCGAGCGCGTGCATCATCCCCGCGACCTGCTCCCCGGCGCTGCCCGAGCCGATGCCGAGCTCCCAATCGGGGGAGGGCAACTCCAGCTCGCGGAAGAAGACCGCCGACAGCGCGTCGTCGTAGTGCTGACCGGAGTGCACGAGCAACTCGTCGTGGTGTACCCGCAGGTGGGCCGAGACCGCTGCCGCCTTCACGAATTGCGGCCGGTTGCCGACCAGCGTCAGAACGCGCATTCGCGGTAGGATGCCCGAGGGGACAAGGGGTAAGGGGTGTCGATGAGGGACTTTGCGCAGGAGACCATGAAGACGAGCATCAGCTTGGCTGTGCACATCTTCCGGTACCTGAACTATCAGATGTCGCGCTAGCCGTGCGCTAGCGACATAGGTGCACCGCTCGCCGCCGCGACGCCCACTGGGGGAGTGGCTTCATGCCGCCAGGTATAAAGGAGGCGGATGACGCTGCAAGGAGTCTAGATGAGGTATATCGCCCGCTTCGCGATACGCCGACCGGTGCCTATCCTGATCTTCTGGGTAGGCGCTTTTGTTGTTGCGCTGTTTTTCGCGGGCAATGCGCGCGACAACCTGCACGAGACGCAGCTGCAGATCCCCGGGACCGATGCCGACCGCGCGGCGAAGTTGAGCGAGCGGGAGTTCGGGGGGACGATCAGCATGGCGATCCTGCTGAAGGCCCCGGCCTCCCAGGAACGTGCCCTGGAGCGCGAGGCGCGCCTGCTCGTGCGACGGCTCGAGCGCATCCCCGACGTCGCCGTGCTGAGCCCGTTCGCGGTCGGCGGGGATCCGCGCCTCGCCGAGCCGCCGGGGCAGGCGCTGCTCACCCTGCAGGTGAACAGGCCGGCGGAGCAGATCTCCGACGAGACGATCCCCGCCGTCGAGCGAGAGCTAGACGAGGTCCGCGCCCCGGTCGAGACCGAGGTCTCAGGCCGCGCGCCGCTCGTGCGAGCCATCAACGAGGCATCGCTGGACTCGCTCGACCAGGGCGAGAAGATCGCGTTCCCGATCCTGATCGTGCTGCTGTTGCTGGTCTTCCGCTCCCCGGTGGCGGCGCTGGTGCCGCTCGCCTGTGGGCTGCTCGTGACGCGCATCGGTACGGCGATCATGGGCGGGCTGAACGAGACATTCCAGCTCGACGCGCTCGCGCTCAACATGGTGACGATGATCGGGCTGGCGCTGGGCGTGGACTACTCGCTGTTGATCGTCTCGCGCTTCCGTGAGGAGCTCGCCGGCGGTCGGAGCGTCGAGCAGGCGCTGGAGGAAGCCGTGCTGCGCGCGGGGCGCACGGTCATCTTTGCGGGAACGGCGCTGGCCGTGGGAATGCTCGGCGCCCTGTTCATCGCGCCCGGCTCGCTGCTCGAGTCGGCCACGCTCGGCGTGGTCGTGGCCAGTGTGCTGGCCGTCGTCACCGCGCTGTTCGCGATCCCGGCCGGCCTCGCCGTGCTCGGCACCGGCGTGAACCGGTGGCAGCTGTGGTCGGCGCGTCGCGAGAACCCGTGGGTACGGCTCTCCGAGCGCGTCTCGCGCAAGCCGCTCGTCGCCGTGCTGCTCACCACGTTCCCGCTGCTGCTGCTGTCCGCTCCCGCGCTGGCGCTCGATACGGGGCCACCGAACGTGCAGAACCTCCCGCCCGACAACGCGTCGCGCAAGAGCTTCGAGGCCTTCCAGCGCGACCGCGGGGCGGGCTGGGCCACCCCGTTCGAAGTGGACTTCCAGACCAAAGGCCCGATCACCACGGAGGCGCGGCTGCGGCGGCTGAAGCAGTTTCAGCAGCAGGTCGCCCGCCAGCCCGGTATCGAAGCCGTGCTGGGACCGGCTTCGCTGCTCGAGCGCACCGAGGTGCTGCGCAGCCTCACGCGCCAGATCGCGTCCGGCGGGCGGCAGCTGAACCGGCTCGAAGGTGGGCTCGAGCGCCTGCTGAGCGCGACCGGCCGCCTGCGCCGCGGGCTGGTCGAGGGTGCGGCCGGCGCCGGTGCGCTCGACAGCGGGCTGGGCCAGGCGGCGGCCGGCTCCGAGGAGATCGCGCGGGGGACCAGCGGTGCCGTGCCCCAGACGCGGCAGCTCGCAAACGGCGCCGGGCAGGCCAAGGCGGGGTCCGAGCGGTTGCGGCGCGCCGCGCGGCGCGCCAGTTCCGGCGCGCGTGAGCTGCGCGACGCGATCGACGAGCTGGCGCGCGTGCTCAACGCCCAAAACGACAGAGCGGAGTCGCGCCTGATCGACCCCGTCAACACCACGCAGTCGGCGGTACAGTCGGCGCTGCGCAACCTCGGCAGCGTCGGCCCCGCGGCGGCGGCCGACCCGGCGGTGCAACGCGCGCGGGCGGACGTGCAGCGCGCGCTCTCCGCGCTCGGCCCGTTGAAGACGAATGTCGATGGCTACGCGACCGAGTTCGAGGCCAACTCCGTCGCGCTGCGCGAGATCACGCGGGGCCTCGCCCGATTGGTGAGCGGGCTGTCGCGGCTCGCGGCAGGCACGGGCGACCTCGACAGCGGCATCGGGCAGGTCGCCGTGGGCGCGGCCCAGCTCGCCGGGGCCGCGGGCGAGCTGAGCCTCGGCACGTCTGCCCTGCGCGACGGGCTCGGCCGGCTGCGGGCGGGCTCCGGGGAGCTTGCCACGGGCATCGGGGATGCCGCGGACGGGAGCGCGCGGATCGGGCGCGGGATCAATCGCCTGCTCGACGGGGTGGTCGCCGTGCGCCGCGCGAGTGACGCACAGACCCGGGCGCTGCGCCGTCAGGGGACCGACGTGAACCGAGCCGCGGCCTCGGGTTACTTCGTGCTGGCCGGCATCGAGGGAGCGAGCCCGCAGGCGCAGGCCAACGCGTCGTTCGCGATCAACACCGCGCGCGGCGGGAACGCCGCACGCGTGATCGTCGTGCCGCAGAAGAGTGCGTTCGACCAGGACACCGCCGCGCTGCGCCCGGTGCTCGAAGGACTCGCCGGCGATGCGGCGCGAGACATGGGCGCCGAGGCCGTCGTCGGTGGTCCGGCGGTATTGCTCGACGACTTCGATCAGGCGACGTCCGCGCGCTTCCCGCTGCTGGTGCTGGTGCTGGTGCTCGTCACGTTCATCGTGCTGCTACTGCTGTTCCGGGCGCCCGTGCTCGCGCTCGTGGCCGTGCTCCTGAACCTCGTCACGGTGGGCGCCGCGGTCGGCGTGCTGATCCTCTGCTTCCAGACAGATCCCCCGCCGCTGGGCGGCCCCGGGTATCTCGACGCGATCGCGCTGAGTGGCATCTTCGCGATCATCTTCGGCCTGTCGATCGACTACGAGGTGTTCCTGCTGAGCCGGCTCGTCGAGGGTCGCGCTTTGACTGGTACCACGGAGGGGGCGATCCACTACGGGCTCGAGAAGACCGCGACGATCATCACCGGCGCCGCGGCCGTGATGGCGTTCGTGTTCCTGGCGTTCGCGGTCTCGCCCGTCACCAACACGCGTCAGTTCGGGATCGGGCTGACGGTCGCGGTGGTGCTGGACGCAACGGTCGTGCGGCTGATCCTGCTGCCGGCGTTGATCCGGATGTTCGGCGAGCGCACGTGGGCCGTGCCGCCATGGCTCGACCGGGTGCTACCGCGCTTCTCGACCCATTAGGAAAAGCCGCCGGGTTGAGAAAGGCCGCCGATCTGTAAGCAGATCGGCGGGTTTGTGGCGGGATTGATCCGGCGTGCTACCGGCGGAAGTCCGGGCACGGGATGTCCGACCGCTTGAGCTGGTCGGGGGCCGTGTCGTACCCGTAGTACGCCTCGAAGCTGAGCTTGCCGCTGGCCGGGCAGGGCGGCTGGGTGAACCAGAACTTCCGCGTGACCTTGGTCTTGCGCTTCACGCACTTCCCGCGCCGCCGCTTCGTGCACTTCTTGGTCTTCTTCTTGAAGGTCAGGCCGGTGGTCGTGACCTTCACCTCGGCGACCGAGATCCGGATGCCGTTGATCGGCCCCGTCGGCAGCACCAGCTTGTAGTCGAACAGCCCGTCCGGCGTCTTCTCGCTGTAGAAGTTCGCGCTGATGACGGGCACGGTCTCGCGCACGGTCGGGTTCTCCTGCACGACGGGAACCCGCTCGTCGGGGATGCCGACGATCGCGAAAGCCGCGACGGCGCCGCGGGCGGGCTTCGTCCAGAACATCATCAGGTCGGCGGGTATCGGCCGCTCCTCGAAAGGCCTGGCGTCGACCAGCACGCGGCCGGTGCCGATCCGCGCGAACCGGCACACCTTGACCAGGCTCCGGTTGTTGCGGGGAATTGTCTTCCTGCCCTTCAGCAGCTTGTTGATGTAGGGCGTGAAGCGTCCGCTGCCCTTGTCCATGCGGACCTGATCGACCAGCTTCTTCGCATCGCAGTAGAAGCGCTTGTTGCGGAACAGCTTGGGCACGGTCGCCCCCGCCGGCAGCCGCAGGTAGTTCTCCTTGAGCTCGTCCGGGATGCCCCCGCTGGGCTCGTAGCTGCGCGAGTTGAATACGACCGTGTACCCGCCCCAGGTCCTGATGTTCTTGATCTGGAAGCTGAACTCCTGGACGACCACCCCTTGGGCGATGGCGGCCGTGACCAGGATGGCCAGCGTGGCGATTGCGGCGACTAGTCTCTTCATTCGGTGATGGAACCCCTGGACCGGCGCGAATGTTGCGCCGGCCCGCGGCAATCCTAGAGGAACCCTGCTGCCCACAACGCCACTCGACGCGGCCGCCGCGACCCCCCGGCCGGGGCGGACCTGAGCCCGTCAAGGCCCGGCCGATGCCTACGCGTCGGCCAGCGGCGAGCGCGTGGCCCGCTCGGACGCGGCGCCGCACTTGGGGCAGTAGCGCCACCCCCGGCGCACATCCGCACGGCAGTGCGGGCAGCGCTCCCCGAGTCCCGGGAGCGGGGAAACGACGGATCGCTGCTCATCCTGCGCGCCGCGCGCGGCAGCGCCGGGGAGCGCCTTCACCACCGGCGCGTCCGGCTTCACCCGCGCCGGAATCCCCGGCGAGGGACCCGGGTGACGCTCCCGATACGCCTCCAGCAGCGCCCTGATCGCGTCAACCGCCTGGCGCGGCCGCTCGTAGGGCCGTTCGACCGGAAGCGCGTTGCGCGCCTTGAGTGCGTTGTCGCGCGGGTCCGCCCAGTACACACGGCAGGAGGCCATCTTCGCCGGCGCGTCCACGACGATCACGGCGGGCGACACCTCGATCTCCATGCGGACCCCGATCACGGTCTCGTACTCGAAGGCCTTCGCCCGGGCGCCCAGCATCGCGCCCGAACGCGCGCCGCTCTTGATCACGAGGACGCGCTCCGCGGTCGCCACGATCGCCGACCTGGCGGCGCCCGCGATCACCACCTGGGGGTGCTCTCCCGGCAGCAGCGCGTCGAACATGACAGCGCGCGTCTTGTCGGCGAGGCCGCGGATGTCCTCGATGACGGAACGGGGCGACGCGCCCGCAATCTGGCTCTTCCGGGCATCACGCTCTCCGTGCGATCCGGAGGCGTGCGGCTCGCGATCCGGAGCGTCAGCCTGCACCGTGGCGTCCTCCAACAGCTAGTCCTCTGCGGCATCCCGCAGTTCCCCCCGCGGGCCAGCAAGCGTAACCAGCACCCGTCTTTTTGGCAAATAGCGGCTTTTTGCACGCCAAAAGGTTGCATCGCCGAGTCACCATGGAAAGGATCCGCACTCCGGCGCTCTCCCAGACTGCGGAGAGGGCCATGCACGGGAGCGGCAATGGACGGCCGAGCGACAGACGATGCGCAGGGCACGCGCGTTGAGGCGGGCGGCGGCATGCTCGAAGACCCGCGCGCCGGGCTGCGCGCGCTGATTGCGCTCGACCTCCCGGACAAGGCTGCCGCGCTCACCTTCTACGCGGCGCTGTGTGTGCTGGCCGGATGCGCCGCCCTGATCGGCCTGCTGGGCCTCGCAGGCAGCCATCCCGAGACCAGCGGTGCCGTGCTCGACGTGCTGCGCAAGCTGGGCGGTACGAGCGGCGCGGGCCCGTTCGAGGGACCGGTTGAGGCGCTGTTCGAGGAGCAGGAGGTCGCGCTGCTGGTGCTCGCCGGCGGGCTGACCGCAACCGCCGCGCTGTCGGCGCTCTACCTGCGAGCGTTCCGGCGAGCGACGCAGCCGCTGGCCCGCGACGGCGGCCGCCTGCTCCCGGCGCGCGGGCCCCTGCACATCCTCGCCCGCGTATTCGTGGCGGAGCTGATCGTCCTGACGGGCCTGTGCGCGATCGCGACCGGCGCCGTCGCCCAGGCGATCGGGGAAGTAGCCGGCGTCTCCGGCGACGCGATCGTCGCGTGGGACATCGTCAAGTGGCCCGTGCTGCTGGGGACGGCGTTCGCGGGGTTCGCCGCGTTGCAGCGCTGGGCGTTCAGCGACCCGCGCGTGCTGGATTCGAGCTCGGTCACGGCCAGCCAGGTGCTGGCCGCGCTCGCCTGGGCCTTCGCGATCACCGGGTTCGCGCTCTTCCTGGCGAGCTTCGGGACCTTCGAGAACACGTACGGAACGATCGGATCGGCCGTCGTGCTGCTCGTGTGGCTCACGATGTTCAGCATGCTCTATTACGTGACGCCCGACCTGCGCGTCTCCGTCGCTGCGCTGGGAGCGGGCGCTGCGCTGTCCGCCGGCACCTGGCTGCTGGTCAACGTGGCCCTGGCGGTGTGCTTCGCGAGCTTCGACGTCGTCGACAAGACCCTGGCCGGGTTCGGAACCGCCGCGCTGTTCGTGGCCGGGCTGTGGATCTCGAACGTCGTGGCGCTGCTCGGCGTGCACCTGAACGCGCTGGGGATCTCGCGGATGGACGCGCTGGCCGTGCCGGCCCCGCCGCCGCAGCCCGACGCGGGCCTGGCCGAGGAAGCCGACCTCGTCGAGATCGTCGCACGCGCCCTGCGCAACGACGCCGCCTATGACGGAATGCTGCACCCGATCGCCGCGGGAGAGGAGCAGGCCGCCCGCCTGTCGGAGCTCGAGCTGGACATCGGTGACTGGGGCTTCACCTACGGCGTGGCCTGGGCGGTGGCACGCGGGCAGGACCCGCACGAACCCGACGATGCCGTCGCCGCCCGCGCCCTGGATGCAGCCCTGCGGGTGTTCCGCATGTACTGCGGGGCGCAGGGCTGGGAGGAGCGCGTTCGCCAGGAGGTCGAGCGACGCGAGCCGCTGATCGTGCCCTTCACGGGCGCAGAGCCGACCCGCGGCAACGGCCGGGGCTGGCTCGAGCAGCACCGCTGAGGACACACGGCATCCAGCGGGCTGATTCCGGATCCGCCCGCGCACGTCAGCTAGCGGCGGATGCGCAGGCGCACGATCCGAGAGCTGCTGCCATCCGGTGCCCGCGCACGGAGGCGCAGGTTGCGCGTGGCCGGCCGCAGTGACACCGCACCGAGCGTGAGCCTGCCCCTGTTCAGCCGCAGGCGGAGCACGACGCGGAAGCGGCCGCTCGCTCGCAGCCGCGCGCTGCGCGCACGGATCCAGCGGCTGTCGCGGCGCACCTGGATCCGCACGCGCTGCCCTGCCCTGCCGCCGGTGAGCCTTCCCGACAGCACGAATCGAGCGCCGATGCGCACGGAGCGACGGCTGCTCTTCAGCGCCAACGCGCGCTGCTTGCCCTTGCTCGACCCGCCGCCGGTGTGCGTCACGCCGGGATCGGTGACGAGCGGCGCGCACGGCGTCCCCGCCGCAATCCGGAAGTCCTTGGCCGCAGCGTTCACATACGCCGGCTCGACGTAGAGGTTGTTCAGCAGCGTGAAGCCCACGCCCTCCTTCTGGAAGGTCGGTGGCCAGATGCAGTTCTCGCGCAGGACGTTGCCGGTGCCGTGCTTGCCGCAGCCTGACCACGAGCCCACGTTCTCCTTCACACGCGGGTGCGAGAGCACGTTGCGCTCGACGATGTTGTCGTCGGACGACGCACAACCGCCGTCCTTGCTGTCGCCGCCGAAACTGATGTTGTCGCCGTTGCCGTACACGACGTTGCGGGCGATGTAGTTGCCGTCCGCATCCGGGAACATCTGGATCCCGGTGTCTGCGTTGTCGTAGACCCAGTTGTCGGTGACCTCCGCGCAGCACGGCGAGTGCAGGTAGATGCCGTGCTGGTGATTGGTCGGCGGCAGCTGCCCGCAATCGTGGATCCGGTTACGGCGGATCACGACGTGCGGGGCCCGGCCGAAGGCCTCGTTGCCAACCGCGAAGCAGATCGCGGTGTGGCGATTCGTGACCTCGTTACCGATGAACGAGATGCGCTCGCCGTGGACCGTGGGGCTGGGCTTCAGCTCGCTGCCGTCGCTGGGGGCGGTGGAACCGTCGAAGGTCATGTTCTGGAAGGTCAGGTACGAGCTGCTCTTGTCGGTGGTGAGCCGTCCCAGATAGGTCGCCCACTCGCCCGGGTAGCTCTGCACGGTGATCGGCGCGCCGGGGGCGCCGTTCGCATTGACCTCCACGTTCTCCCGGTAGGTGCCCGCGCGCAGACAGCCGGTCTGGCCCGGCGCCAGCGAGTGCGCGAGCTTCTTGAACGTGGCGTACGGCGCGGCGAGGGTGCCGGCGGCGCCGTCCGAACCGCCGGGTGCGGCGACGCGGTTGCAGGCCGCCGCGGGGGCCGGCGCGGCGGCCGCGATCAGCGCCAGCGCAGCCGCGCACGCGACGGCGAGGCGCAGGCGGCGAAGCGCGCCGGGCGGAGCCGGATGTCTCCCGAACGAGTCCATGGCCCTGCGATCCATCGCGGCCGCGCGGGGCGCAGCCTCCATGAGCCAACCAGCCGTGCATCCTTGCAGAAGGGACGCCCGGAGAGAGTTCCAGAGCCCGGGAACCGCCGAGTTGCAGGCGGAATGGGCCGTGAAGGACTCGAACCTTCAACCTTGGGATTAAGAGTCCCCTGCTCTGCCAGTTGAGCTAACGGCCCGCAGCGGGCGATTATAGGTACGCGTGGAGCGGGTGCCGGGCTACGGCGTGGGCTGTGTCCCCCCGGTGCCCGCACCCGGCAGCGGGCCGAAGTTCTGCCCGGTCGGCTGTTCCTGGCCCTGCTTTGCCGCTTGGCGTTGGGCCTTCCTGGCCTGTTCGACCGCCTTTGCGATCTGCGCGCCCTGCGTCTTCAGGTCCTTGATCAGGGAACGCACCGTGTTGCGCTGGTCGGACGGCGTGCGCCGCACGGCCTCCTTCGCCGCGCGGTCGCCGCGCTCCACCTGGCCGGCGCGATAGGCGAAGTCGGCCAGCTGGAAGTAGCCGTTCGGGCTGGGGCGCGACTCGAGCAGGGCCACCTGGATCTCCGTGGCTTTCTCGTAGTCCTGGAGCGCGCCGTACGCCAGCGCCGCGAACGACGCACCGCTCGCGTCGATCTTCTTCGGCTTCAGCTGCTCGTAGCGCTCCCACGCCTGCGAGACCTCGACCACGGCCTGCCGGCCGCGATCCGTGAGTGCACCCGTGGACGGGTCCGAGCCCACGGGCGACGAGGCGAGGTTGAACTGTGCCCGCACCACGTCAAGCCAGGCATCGGGGTCGTCCGGAGTGCGGGCCGTGCGCCGCTGTGCGCGATCAGCCGCGTCGGTGAAGGCACTGGTGTCCGCGTCGCCGCTGCCGCCGCCCCGGAACGCGTCGATCAAACCGCCGCTCACGTTCCCGCCCACGCCGAACAGCACCAGGCCGCCGCCGAACAGAATCGCCAGCATCACGTACACCACCTGGACCAGGCGCTTTCGTCTTCCCTTCAGGTCAAAGAGCAATGTTTTGTCCTTGGGTTCTCGCGGAGATCAGGGGGAGCCCTCGGCTGACGGCTCGGCGGGCGCGCGCTTGGCCTCGGAGTGACCGAGCAACGACGCCAGGACGATACTCAACTCGAACAGGATGATGAGCGGTACGGTCTCCAGCACGAGCGAGACCGGATCGACCGTGGGCAGCAGCGCAGCCAGCACGATGATCACGAAATACGCATAACGGCGCCATTCCCGGAGTTGGCGGGGGGTCACGATCCCCACCCGAGTGACGGCCAGGATGCCCATCGGCACCTGGAAGACGAGGCCCATCGCGACCAGCATGAATGCGACGAAGCTGTAGTAGTCGCGCGCCCGCACCTGGATGTTGAACTGGTTCTCGTTGAAACTGAGCAGGAAGTCGACGGCGCGATCGAGCACGATGAAGTATCCGAAGGCGACGCCGGCGGCGAACAGCACGGGAACCATCAACAGGATGGGCAGCGCGACGCGCCGCTCCCCGGGACTGAACGCGGGCAGCACGAACGCGTACAACTGATAGAGGATCACCGGCAGCGCGAGCGCGAGACCCGCGTAGGCAGAGATCGTGACCGTCGTCAGGAAGGGCTCGGTGACACCGAGCGTGATCGGCTTGAAGCCCTGGGGCAGGGGCGTGTTCAGTATGTCGAAGACCTCTTCGTCGCGCCAGAAGCAAAGGCCGAAGCCCACCACGAAGGCGAGCACCGAGACGATCAGGCGAGTCCGGAGCTCATCGAGATGCTCGATCAGCGTGAGCCGGTCGTCGTGGCTTACCGGCTTGATCCTGGCCATGCCGCTGGGCTAGCGGACGGAGGGGGTTGGTCTACGACCTGCGGTCGTGGACGACCTCACCCTCGAGGGGACGTTCCTCGGCGGCGGATGGGTGCTCCAGCTCGCGGACGTCATCGTCGTCGTCGTCGTCCTTGTCGCTCGTGACCGAGTTCTTGAACTCGCGGATGCCCCGTCCCATCGAGCGGCCGAGCTCCGGAAGGCGCTTGGGCCCGAACACGATCAGCGCAGCGATCAGGATCAAGACGATCTCGACGGTTCCGATGCCAAACGGCATGAGAACATGGTAGCGCCGCGAAGGGGTGCCACCCTCAGCCCACCGCAAACCCGCTCCGCCGCCGCCGGACGAGCGGCTCCATTCACTCGAAGTTCCGGTAGAAGCGCGAGGGAGTCGGCTCCGTCTGGCCCTGGTACTTGGAGCCTGCCCCGCTGGCCCCGTATGGAGTCTCCACCGGGCCATCCATCCGCATGAACGAGATCTGGCCGATCGGCATGCCGTAGTAGATCGTGATCGGGAGGTTGGCGACGTTCGAGAGCTCCAGCGTCAGGTTCCCCTCGAACGAGGGGTCGACGAAGCCGGCGGTCGAATGGATCAGGAGGCCCAGCCGGCCCAGCGAGCTCTTGCCCTCGAGCCGCGCGACGATGTCATCGGGCAGCGCGATCGACTCGAGAGTCTGACCCAGGACGAACTCGCCCGGATGCAGGATGAAAGGCTCCTCCCTGGACACCTGCACGAGCTCCGTGAGACCGTCCATCTCCTGCCGGACGTCGATGTACGGGTACCGCGCGTTGTGGAAGACACGGAACTTGTCGTCCACCCGCACGTCGACGCTCGACGGCTGCACGAGTCCCTCATCGTACGGGTCGATGACGATCCGGCCGGCGGAGATCTCCGCCTTGATCGTGCGGTCGCTGAGCACCACGGCGCCGCGCAGTCTAGCCCGCCGCGCCGAGACCTAAAGCTTGCCGCCCCTCCGGCCGATATGTGCGCCATGGAGATGGAGACCTCGGGCGGCCAGCAGAACCACCGCGTCAAGCGGGTGGCACTGCCGAGCGGCAAGACCATCGAGGTCGTGTACTTCGAAGATCAGGCCACCGGCCAGAGCGCAGCGCCCTGCCGCACCGAGGAACTGCACCTGTGCCCCGACTGTGACGCCACCCTGGTCTACCCGACCCAGTGGAGCGAGGTGGACCGCATGCGCTGGGAGGTCACGCTGCGGTGCCCGAACTGCGAGTGGCTGCATACCGGCGTCTACGACCAGGACACCGTCGAGCGCTTCGACGAGGAGCTGGACCGCGGGACCGACGACCTCGTCGACGACCTCAAGCGGCTGATCCGGGCCAACATGGAGGAAGAGATCGAGCGGTTCTCCAAGGCCCTGGTCGAGAACCACATCCTGCCCGAAGACTTCTAGAGCTTCCTCCCGCAATCACCCTCCCCCTGCCGCCGGTCCAATAGGGCCGGCGGTCCCTATTTGGGACCGGGGACTCGCGCGGCTAGGCGTAGCGCTCGGCGATCCGGTCGGCAACCTCCGTGAGCGAGCGGTGCAGTCGCGCGTCGCGCCGGCCGCGCACCGCGTGCTGCGCGTCCTTCACGAGTGACGCTGCGCGAGCGCGGGTCTCACCCAGCGCACCGGTTGCCGCGATGCGATCGCACAACTGCTCGGCGCCCTCGCGCGAGGTGATGCCGCGCAGATCGACGCGGCTCAGCTCCGGGTCGCGGCGCGCGGCCAGGATCAACGGCAAGGTGACCGTACCGTCGAGCAAGTCGGTGCCGCGGTGCTTGCCCGTGCGCTCCGCCGGGCCGCTCACGTCGAGCAGGTCGTCGAGCATCTGGAATGCGAGCCCCAGCCGGCGTCCGTACGAGTCGAGCGCCGCGGCTTCCTGGGCCGAGCGACCGGCCGCCAGGGCGCCAAGCCGGCACGCCGCGGAGAACAGGCTTGCGGTCTTCAGCTCACAGCGCATCAGATAGCGCGCCTCGTCGACATCGAGGCGGTACGCGTCGTGGCGCTGCGCCAGCTCTCCGCGGGCGAGGGCGACACAGGCGTCCGAGAGCACTCGCACCTGCTCGGCATCCCGGTTCGACGCGAGCAGCGCAAACGCCCCCGAGAACAGGAAGTCGCCCGTTGCGGCGGCCCTCTCGCGGCCCTCCCGCGCGAACACGGTGGGTCGGCCGCGACGCAGCATCGCACTGTCGACGACATCGTCGTGCACCAGGGTTGCCATGTGGATCAGCTCTACGGCCGCGGCGGCGCGCACCAGCCGATCGTCGTCCCGCGCGTCACCGCAGATCAGGACCAGCAAGGGTCGCAGCCGCTTGCCACCGGCCGCGAGGATGTCGGCGGCCGCGCCCTGCAGCTCCGCGCCGTCGCCCGCGCTGGCCTCCAGCGCCCGCTCGACCCGCTGCATCAACGCGGGTACGCGCTCGCCGCCCAGCCGGACCATCTCGTCGACGGTGCTCATGCGGCCGATGCGGAGTGGATCGCGATGATGCCTCCCGCCAGGACCAGGTAGCGCACCTCACGCAGGCCGGCCTCGTGCATCAGCTCGGCCAGCTCCTCCGCGGGCGGAAACCGCCGCACCGAGCTGGGCAGATACGTGTATGCCTCCCGGTCGCCGGCCACGGTCCCGAGCAGCGGCACGATGCGATCGAACCACACGGCGTAGAACCAATTCAGCGGCGGTCTGCGCGGAGTCGTGATCTCGAGGATCACGACCTTCCCCCCGGGCCGCACGACGCGCCCCATCTCGGCAAGGGCACGCTCGAGGTCCACCACATTGCGCGCGCCGAAGCCCACGGTGGCGGCGGCGAACTGATCGTCGTCGAACGGAAGCTCCAGCGCATTCCCCTGCAACCATGTGACCGGCGCCCCGCCGTTCGGCGTCTTCGCCCGCGCCAGCTCCAGCATCGAAGCGGAGAAGTCGAGGCCGACCACGCTCCCGCCCAGACCGACCCGGCCCGCCAGCTCGAGGGCCAGATCGCCCGTTCCGCAGCAGACATCGAGGGCGCGGTCCCCCGGGCCGACCTGCGCCAGGTCGGCGGCGCGCTCGCGCCAGCGATGGTGCATGCCCGCCGTCATCACCGAGTTCATCAGGTCGTACCGATCAGCGATGCGGTCGAACATCGAGTGGACCTGAGCCTCGCGGATGGTTTTTCGAGAACTGCCGGTCAAATCGTGCGGCCGCCCCTGATCGGACCCTGGGATCCTGCGCACAGAACCCCGGCTCTTCTATCGCAACGCGGCGAGGTACGCGACCAGCGCGTCGAACTTCTCCTTCGGCAGGTCGGCGTACGACGGCATCGGCGCCGTCGGATTGCGCAGCGTGCGCTCGATCGCCGGCGCCGGCAGCTTTGCGCCGATCTCGCTGAGGTCGGGGCCCGGGCCCGAGTTGCCCGCCTCGCCGAACTTGTGACAGGCACCACAGCCCGACTGGTTGGCGACGTTCTGTCCCGCCTCGAGATCGGCGGAGACGTTCAGGTTGATCCTGTCCGGGGCGTCCGCGTGTGCGCCGAGGTAGGTCAGGTACGCCATCGCGGCGATCGTCGCGAATGCCGCGGTGGTCGCGATCGGACGGCGTTCGGGCCGCCGCTCCGGATTGCGGTCGTAGAAGGGCAGCAGCAACAGCAGCACGAGCGCGATCGTGGGAATCCCGATCGTCGCGAGGAAAGTCAGCTCGGGCGGCTTGATCACACGCAGCAGCTCGAACAGGAAGAAGAAGTACCACTCGGGCCGCGGTGTGTAGGTGGTGGTGGTCGGGTCCGCCTTGTTCGCAAGCTCCCCGGCGCCGAGTATCACCGCCATCGCGATGATCACGGCCAGCACGATCGCGGCCATCGCCGAGTCCTTCAGCACGGCATATGGGAAGAACGGCTTGCCCTGGGACTTCAGGATCTGGTACTCGCGGAGGTACGCCTCTTTGTCGCGTGCGTTCACGCCGGACCGGCCATCTAGACGCGCTCCTTCTCGAGCGGCTCCGGCAGCTTCGCCTTCAGCCACGGCGGCGCCGTGGTGCCCAGCTTCACGACCAGGTAGAGGTGGACCGCGATCAGCGCAGCGATCAACCCCGGTATCAGCAGCATGTGCATCGCATAGAAGCGAGTCAGCGTGGTGGCGCCGAACTCGGGCCCGGCGCGTAAGAAGTCAGCCAGGTAGGGACCCAGCACCGGGGCGGTGCCGTTCAGGTTGACGGCGACGATCGTGGCCCAGAAGGAACGCTGGTCGAACGGGAGCAGGTAGCCCGTCAGGCCCATCATCAGCGTCATCACCAACAGCACGACGCCGATCACCCAGTTCAGCTCGCGCGGGTACTTGTACGCGCCGAAGAAGAACACCCGCCCCATGTGGAGAAAGATCAGGACGATCATCACCGTCGCACCCCAGCGGTGCATTCCCCGGACCAGGCTCCCGAGGAAGACGTCGTTGGTGATGTGCTGCACGCTGTCGTATGCGCGGCTCGGATCGGGGTCGTAGTACATCGCCAAGATCACGCCCGTGATCGCCTGCGACAGGAAGGCGAACATGGTCGCGGAACCCAGCGTGTAGAACCAGTTGGTGCCCTTCGGGACCTTGCGGAAGAGCATTCCCTTCGCGATGCCCCCGACCCCGGTGCGCTCATCCACCCAGCCGACCACGCCGGCTCCGACCTCGGCGGCCTGGTCCTTGACGGTCACCTCGCGGCTCGGGCGCTCCTGCGGCGGCGGCGGCTTGCGGCGGCCTGGCAGCGGCGGCTTGGGAATGCGAATCGCCATCTACATCTACGCGCTCGGCACCGAGAAGCGCTTGGGGTAGAGGTACTGCCAGAGGCCGTCGAGCGGCTCGCCCGGGTCGCGCGCCGAGAACTTCCTGAGCTCGGAGTTGACGCTGAAGCGGGGGCCCAACTGCACCTGGCCGGCCTGTACACGGGTTTCGAAGCGATCGAGCGGGCGCACCGGCGGGCCGCCCTCGACCTCGCCGCGTGCGTTGTAGACGCCGCCGTGACAAGGACACACGAAACGCTGCGCGGGACCGACCCAGCGCACGGGACACCCGAGGTGCGCACAGCGGGTCGAGATGGCGACGAACTCGTCTGCGCGCTCGCCCAGGTTCGGGTTGCCCTTGCGGACGTAGGCCGTGGTCTTGCCGGCCTCGCCCGCGGTGGAATTGAGCGTGATCGTGATCGGGGTGTAGTTGTCCGGCGAGAATCTGCTGGGGGGACCGACGTCCTGCCAGACCTCCTCGACCTTGTCGAACACCGGGCCCAGCGCGAACCCGATCGACGGGAGTGCGATCGCCGCTCCCGCGATGCCGCCCGCGGCCATCGCCCCGCCGGTGAACAGGGCGCGACGCGTCACCGTCTCCCCCTCGAAGTAGCCGGGCATCTTCGCCTTCGGTAGGGGCTGCGAGCCGTTGGGCGCGCCGTCGCGCGATGCAAACGCACCATTCTCCCCGGTGACGGGGCGGCGTTCGGTCTCCGTGCGATCAGCCATCGAGAGAGGAAAGTTGCCGCTGTTACTAGGTGTGTGGCTCCAACGTCGCCACGTAACGAAACGCTATCAGGGCATGCTGCGCGTCAAGCTCGATCCCGGTCTCGGCGGCCATGCGACTGACCTCCAGCAGCAACTCCGCGCGGTCCGCGCGATCCTCTCGCGCGGCCGTGATGGCGGTCTCGTACCCAGGCCAGGGACCGGCGCCCAGAGCCAGCGCGGTGAGCACCCAGAGGCCGTCGAGGAGCCCGCGGTCGGGCGTCGCGCCGGCTTGGTGCCGAGCGCTCAGGGTGATCAGATCGGCGAGCGCCCGCACCGCCGGGAGGTCGCCGATCCGCGCGAGCCGGCTGAGTCCGAGCGCGTACATGTAGTCGCCCGCGAGCAGCCGCAGGTCGCGGTCGGGCGTGTCGAGCAGCCGGGGGTGGCCGAAATGCAGGAGGTAGCCCTCCAGCACGCTCTCGAGCACCAGCGCGTATTCGGCCGCGTCCGGCCGGCCGGCGGCAGCGACCGCGACCAGTGGTCCGAGCGTATCCTCTCCCGGCGACTGCGCCAGCGCCGGGGCGATCGCCTCACCCTCGGCGGCGACCAACTCGCGCAGCCGCGCCAGCGCCGGGCCCGTCGGCGCCGCGCCGCTCGTGCGCGCCGGGCCGGTCACCCGCCCCTCGCCGGCTCGAACGACTCGGCCGCCGCGGCGATCGTGCGGTCGATCTGATCGTCGGTGTGCGCCAGGGACGGAAACCACGCCTCGTAGGGCGACGGAGGAAGGTAGACCCCGCGCTCGAGCATCGCCGTCCAGAACCGCCTGAAGGCCTCGTGGTCGGTCGCCTGCGCAGCCGCGTAGTCGGTCACCGGCTGATCGGCGAAGAACACCGTCAGCAGGCCGGTCCGGCCGGTGACCTGCACCCCGTCCCGGCCCAGGCCGCGCAGCAGGCGCTCGGTGATCGCGCCGAGCCGCTCGTACGCGCCTTGGTCCAGCTCTGCGAGCGTGGCGAGCCCGGCGGCCGTCGCGAGCGGGTTCCCGGACAGCGTGCCGGCCTGGTAGGTCTGCCCGGTGGGCGCGAGCTGCTGCATGATCTCGCGCCGGCCCGCGACCGCGGCCAGCGGGAGGCCGCCGCCCAGCACCTTGCCCAGG
The DNA here is from genome assembly GCA_963816975.1 of uncultured Solirubrobacterales bacterium. GTDB lineage: Bacteria > Actinomycetota > Thermoleophilia > Solirubrobacterales > JBBDJG01 > DASRIA01. The sequence goes on from CAWFMD010000006.1 coordinate 650,074, forward strand.
ATCGTGAGGTCGGGACGCACGCCGAGCTGTTCCTGCGCCCCGCCGCGCGCGACGCGGAAGCCGGTGATCACCTCGTCCAGGACGAGCAGCGCACCCGCCGCGTCGCTCACGCGCCGCAGGAGTTGCACGAACCCCTCGCGCGCCGGTACCAGCCCCATGTTCGCGGGTACCGGCTCCGCGAGGATCGCCGCCACGCCGTCGTCGACCGCCGCCTCCAGTGCGGCGGGGTCGTTCCACGGCACCACGATCGTGTCGGCCGCCTGTGCAGCGGTCACACCCGGGGACGCCGGAATCCCCTGCGTCGCGAGGCCCGAGCCCGACTCCGCGAGCAGCCCGTCCACATGGCCGTGGTAGTGACCCGCGAACTTGACGATCCGGTCGCGGCCCGTGGCCGCGCGCGCCAGTCGCACCGCCGTCATGGACGCCTCCGTGCCGGACGACACGAGGCGCACCAGCTCGGCGGATGGCACGCGCGCGACGACCTCCTCCGCAAGCCGCACCTCGGGCTCCGTGGGCGCGCCGAAGCTCGTGCCCCGCCGCGCCGCGCGGGTGACCGCCTCGACGACCGCGGGGTGGGCGTGCCCGAGGATCAGCGGACCCCACGAGCAGACATAGTCGATGTAGCGATTTCCGTCGGCGTCCTCGATCTCGGCTCCGCTGCCCGACCTGATGAACAGCGGCTCCCGGCCGACCGCGGCCATCGCGCGCACCGGGCTGTTGACGCCCCCCGGTGTGACCCCCGTCGCGCGCTCGTACAACTCGTGTGAGCGGCTATCGGGCCGACCGCCAACCCCACGATCTGCTTGCAGATCGTGGGCCCCCTTATGTATTGCGCGCCTCCCACTCCGCATAGTCGGGGGTGAAGTAGCGCAGCCGGACCTTCTTGTACTCCGTCGACGAGTACAGCGTCGCGCGGTCGTCGCCGTGCAGATCGCACACGCCGGCGACTCCGTCGAGCACCGCATCGCACTCATCCTTTGAGCGGCCGTGCGCCATCGTGAAGACGCTGTACGGCCAGTCCGGGTACGTCGGGCGGCGGTAGCAGTGGGACACGCCCCGCACAGCCGCCATGCGCGGTCCGATTTCGGCGATCTCGTCCTCGGCCACCTTCCACACGCCCATGCCGTTCGCCGAGTAGCCCGCGCGGCGATGGAACAGAATCGCCGCGACGCGGCGCAACAGCTTGCGTTCCACCATGCCCTCCAGGTGCGCCAGCATGCGCTCCACGGGGATGCCGAGCTCGGCGGCGGCCGGCGCATAGGCGTCGGGGCGCACCTGCATCGGCCCCTGCAGCGCGCGGATCACGGCCACGTCGAAGTCATTGAAGGGCACCGGGTCGCGCGGTCGCGGCTCCACCGCCTCGACCGGCGCCGCCAGCTGCTCGGTGCCTCCCTCCATCTCGAGGTTCATGTTGATCTTGAACATCGTGAGGGTCGGGAGCTTGCGGATCGACTCGGCGCCGCTGAGCTCCTTCAGCACGTCGAGCGTGCCGTCGACTCCGAGTTGCGAGTCAGGCGCCGTGGCGATCGTGAACCACAGGTTGAAGTCGTGGTCCCGGAGGTAGTTGTGCGACACGCCGGGGTGCTCGTTGATCACGGCCGCGGCCCTTTGCGGGTGTTCGGAATCGACGCGCGCGGCGACCAGCATCGAGCTGTATCCGAGCGCGGTCGTGTCGAAGATCGGGGTGATCTCCCTGATGATCCGGTCGTCCAGCAGCTCTTGCGTGCGCCGCATCGCCGCCTCGGGCGACAGCTCAGCCTGGCGGGCAACCGCCTCGAACGGACGCGGCGCCAGTGGGAAGCGCGATTGCAGGGCGTTCAGCAGCCGCTTGTCGGTCTCGTCGAGCGGCACGGCCGCTCCCTGTGCGCGGGAGCGCAGCTTGGGCGCCGCGCGTGTCAGTCCTGAAGCCAGCGTGCCACCTCTTTCGCATGGTAGGTAACGATCACGTCTGCGCCGGCGCGGCGGATCGCGGTCAGCGACTCCAGCACCGCGGCCCGCTCGTCCAGCCAGCCGCGTTCGGCAGCGGCCTTCAGCGCCGCGTACTCGCCCGAGACGTTGTACGCGGCGACCGGCACGTCAACGGCGTCCCGCACCCGGCGAATCACGTCCAGATACGGCAACGCCGGTTTCACCATCACCATGTCCGCGCCCTCGTCGACGTCGAGCTTGGCCTCACGCACCGCCTCGCGCGCGTTGGCGGGGTCGAGCTGATACCCGCGCCGGTCGCCGAAGGCGGGCGTCGAGTCGGCCGCGTCGCGGAACGGGCCGTAGAAGGCTGAGGCGAACTTCGCGCTGTAGGCCAGGATCGGCACCGAGCTGTGCCCCTCGCCGTCGAGCTGAGAGCGGATCGCGCCGACCCGGCCGTCCATCATGTCGGAGGGTGCGACCGCGTCGGCGCCCGCTGCGGCATGCGAGACCGCTGTCTTTGCGAGCAGCTCGAGGGTCACGTCGTTGTCCACCTCGCCGTCGTCGCGCACCACGCCACAGTGGCCATGTGACGTGTACTCGCACAGGCACACGTCGGTGATCACCGTGAGGTCGGGCTGCGCCTGCTTCAGCGCGCGAACCGCGAGTTGCACGATGCCCTCCTCGTCGTACGCGCCCGAGGCCGCGGTGTCCTTGTGGGCGGGGATGCCGAACAGCAGCACAGCGGGGATGCCGAGCGCCGCGATCTCCCCGGCCTCCTCCTCCAGATGGGAGATCGTGAGCCGCTCGACGCCGGGCATCGACTCGACCGGCTCGCGCCGGTCGGTGCCGTGCGTCACGAACAGCGGCAGCACGAGATGATCGACCGACAACTCGGTCTCGCGCACCAGCGCTCGCAGCGCGCCGGTGCGGCGCAACCTTCTCAGCCGCGTGGCGGGAAAAGACATCCCGGACAGGATATCCAGCGGCGTTCGCGGTGATCAGCCAAAGCGGCGGATCGCAACCCGGGAGGCCAGTCCGAACGCCACCGCCAGCGCCGCCAGGTGCAGGAGCGGCGGCCCCAGCCTGCCGCTGGAATACAGGGCCGCGCGCATCGCGTCCACGGTCGCGTCGAACGGGAACACGAAGGAGATCGCCCGCGTGGTGTCGTGGACGGCGGGGCTCACGGCACCGGACGGCACCAGCGCGAGGAAGGCCACCGGCAGGAGCAGCGTGAACGCGAGCAGCGACGCCGCCTGGACCTCGCGGGCCAGGGCGCCGATCAGCGTGCCGAGCGCTGCGAACGCGGTCGCCGCCACCGCGGCCGCGACCACCCACAGGTGGAAGCGACCCCACTCCACGGTGGCGACAGTGGCGACGGCGAGCAGCATCAGGAGCGTCACCGGCAGCGCTCCGGCAACCGCGAACAGGCCCTTCTCGACCAGCAGCGAGGTGCGCGACACCGGGCCGCGCACCAGCCGGTCGAACGTGTTCTGGTCGCGCTCGAGCGCCAGCGCCCCGGACGCCAGCAAGACGGTCACGAACATCAGCGAGACCGCGACCGCCACGGCCGCGGCGAACGTGGTGAGCGGCACCCGCGCGGCGCTCACCGCTGTCTTGTCGACGCGGATCGGCTCGCTGAGCGCCTGCAGCACGCGGCCGGAAAGCCCGAAGTTCGCCTGCGCGACCTGCGTGAAGCGCACGACCCGGTCGAGGTCGCGCCGCTCCGGCGAGCCGCGCGGCAGGGCGCGCCGCGCGGCCTGCACCGATTGCCCGATGCGGCGCAGACCCAGCACGTTGAACCGCTCACCGAACACGGTCACGTCGCCGCCGTTCAGGAGCAGCTCGAGATAGCGCAGGTTGGCGCGCGTCAGCGCTCGCGCGACCTGGCGGTTCGCCTCGGCGAGGGCGGCCGCGATCGCGTCGTCGACGATGCGCGCCTTGAGCGGGTCCTCCTCGCTGACGATCACCTGGAGCCGGGGCTGCTCCACGCGCGACTCGATCTGGCGGAAGGTTTCCTCGGGAATGATCAGCGCGCCGACGACGTCGCCGTCGCGCACGAGGCGCTCCGCTTCCTCGCGGGAGGACGCCGGCACCGGCTCGACGTGATCGCGCAGCTGCGCCCCCGAGATCCCGAGCCGCAGCGGTCCCGTGCCGACGTCGAGAGACTCGCCGCGCGGCACCTCGTTGACGAGCGCCACGCGGGGCTTGTCCGATCCGCGGCTGAGCGTGAGCCCGATCAGCAGCGCAACCACGAGCGGGTACAGCACGAGCAGGCCCAGCAGCAACGGCGAGCGCGACAGGATGCGCAGGTCCTTGAAGAGCAGCGTGCGCACGGTCAGTCGACCACCGCGGGGTCCGTCACCTAGTGGCCACGCTCTCTGAGGAATGCGACAAACGCGGACTCGAGGTCTCCCGCGGCCGCCACACGCTCCTGCAACTCTGCGGGCGGGCCCCAGAACAAGGCCTCCCCGTCCGCCAGCACCAGCACGCGGTCGGCGTAGCGCTCGGCCTCCGAGACCATGTGCGTCGCGTACAGCACTGCGGTGCCGTCGTCGGACAGCCGGCCGAGGTAGTCCCACAGCCGCTCACGCTGGCGCGGGTCCAGCGCGGCGCTGGGCTCGTCCAGCAGCAGCACCGGGGGGCTGGAGAGCAGGCCGATCGCGACGTTCAGCCGCTGCCGGTTACCGCCCGACAACCGCCCGACCTGATCTCCCGCACGATCGGTGAGCCCGGTCTGCGCCAACATCTGCGTGACCGCGCGCTCGACGTCGGGCACCTGCTCGAGCGTGGCGAACGTGCGGAGGTTCTCGGCGGGAGTGAGCCGATCGTAGACCGCCGGGCTCTGGGGCACCCATCCAGGCCGGCCGGCCGTGTGGACGGCTCCCCCGTCGGCCTCCTGGATCCCCGCGAGGATCGACAGCAGCGTGGTCTTCCCGGCGCCGTTCGGGCCGATACAGGCCACCCGTTCGCCGGCGCGCGCCTCCAGCCGGACGTCCTTCAGCGCCGCGCGCGCGCCGTAGCTCTTGCGCAGTCCCTCCGCTGCAAGCACGACGGGCGGAGGGGCAGGCATCCTGCGAGGTTAACGGCCCATCCGGTATATACGTCGCATGTCAGGCCAGCGTGTGCTCTTCCTCGGGGACATCGTCGGAGAGCCGGGGCGCGCCGCGGTCTCGACGACGTTGCCCTCGCTGATCGAGCGCCACCGCCCGGATCTCGTGATCGCGAACGGCGAGAACGTCGCCGGCGGTCTCGGGATCACGCCGCGCACCGCCGACAAGCTGCTCGACGCCGGCATCGATGTGCTCACGACGGGGAACCACGTCTTCCGGCATCGTGACGTCTACGAGTATCTCGACAGGAGCGATCGCATCGTGCGACCGGCGAACTACCTCGAGTCCAACCCGGGCAAGGGACACACCGTGGTGGAGCGGAACGGCGTGCGCTGGGGTGTGGTGAACCTCAGCGGCAACGTGTTCATGGAGGCCGCGCACTCCCCCTTCCACGTCGTCGACCGGCTGCTCGCGCAACTGCGCGAGCAGGCCGACTACGTCTTCGTCGACTTCCATGCCGAAGCTACCAGCGAGAAGGTCGGGATGGGATGGCACCTCGACGGCCGCGCCCTCGCGGTCGTGGGCACGCACACGCATGTGCCGACAGCCGATGGCCGCGTGCTGCCGGGCGGGACGGCGTTCATCTCCGACGTGGGCATGACCGGCTCGCGCGGCGGGGTGATCGGCGTCAAGAAGGAGCAGATCCTGGAGCGCTTCCGCACCCAGATGCCCGTCAAGTTCGATACGGCCACCGACGACGTGTGGGTGATGGCCGTGCTGGTCGTGACCGCCGCGGGCGGCCTCGCGGCCTCGCTCGAGCAGATCATGGTGCCGGCGGTGGAGAAATAGCCGTCAGCCGCTAAACCGGCTGACGGGTTGGCTGAGGGACGAGCGCTCCGTGGCCAGCAGCGCGATCAGCGCCAGCGGCAGCCACCACACGATGTACAGGTAGAACCAGTGCGAGAGGCCGAGCTGCAACGCGAGCAGCACCGCGGCTCCGAGCGCCGCGGTCTGCAAGGCGCTCTTGTGCTTCGGCGCCAAGGCGACCCCGGCTGCAAGCAGCACCGTGGCCGCCTTCACGGTGTCCTGCAACCATCCGAGGCCGGGCTCCTGGCCCCAGATGCTGAACGGTGAGTCGCGCCCGAGCTGGAAGCCGATCGTGCGGTCGTAGAGCTCCCGCACTCCCCCGTCGGGCACCACGAGCGCGAACGCCAGAACGGTCACCGCTCCGAACGCGAGCGCGCAGGCGAGCGCGTCGCGTGCCCGCCGGCGGTCGTAGCTCGCCCACAACGGCACGAGCGCGAGCGGCGCGAACTTCGCCGCTGCGGCAAGCGCCAGTGCGGCGCCGCGCGCACGCGGATGCGCGAGCAGCAGGAACGCGACGGTCACGAGCAGCGCGATCAGGGAGTCGTTGGCGTTCGAGTTGAGCGCGAACAGGGTGTACGGAAATGCGGCCCATGCGTACGCGAGGGCGAGCCCCAGCGTGTTGCCCTCGGGCCCGCGCCGCAGCATCCGGCCGGCGAGGAAGAGCGCCAGCATCGTGAGCAGGTCGAACGCGAGCGCTGCGGCATGCGCGGCGGGTAGGTCATCCCACGACCCCGACCACGGGAATGCCTGCTCGAACGGGATGTAGGAGTAGTAGTTGACCGGGCCGTACGTGTCCCCCGAGCGGTTGTCGGCCGGGAACCCGCCATAGAGGTCGGATCCGTCCATGATGCGATCGGCTCCGATCACGCCCGAGTAGCCGACGTCGATCACGTTCGAGTTGGTCAGGTTCAGACCGATCCTGAAGCCGACCAGGAAGATCAGCCCGAGCACCAGCCAGGTCGTGGGCACGAGCAGGAAGGGCGGGCCCACCTGCGGCGCCGCTCGCCCGTGCTGCCGCCCATGCTCGTGTGCGCGACCCGCCCGGCGTGAGCGGGCGAGCATCAGCATGCGCACGAGCAGGTAGACGAGCACCGGGTACACGAGCGGAACCGACGTGAAGATCTCGCCGCGGTTGAAGAACACGTGCGATACGGAGAACGACAGCAGGACGAGCAGGTCGAGGTGCACCATCCGCCACGGCCGCCGCGGGTCGAGAAACGGGACGAGGAAGGCGAGCATCAAAGGGATCCACACGAGTGGCGCATTCACCTTGCGGCCGAAGGCGCCGCCCAGCCCGCGCGCCATCTGCCAGGCGACCTGCGGGCCTGTCCACACTTCGATCGCGCGGCCCGCGCGCTCGTCGACGATCACCTGGGCGACTTCGTCACCGCCGGCGTACCAACTCACCTGCCAGCGCCCCGGCCCTTTCGCGAACGTCTCGACGCCGCACGCTGTCGTACTTGCGCAGCTCCTCCCGCAACTTCGGTGACCGCGTGGCGATGCGCGCCGCCTCCCGGGCGTTCAGGAAGTGGTCGCGCGGCGGCCGGGTCGGCGAGGAGGGACGCGTGAGGGTGGCGTCGGGGCGGACCGCCTGGCTTCGGGCCTCGGCCTCCTGCGCGGTGGCGGGAGCGGCGGTGAGCGCCGCGAGCCCGCAGGAGAGCGCTACCGCAAGCGGGGCGGCGGCGGCTGCCCGAAGCTCCAAAGCTTGTTGCCGATGAAGTTGAGCGGGGTTGCCGCGAGGATGGCGATCGCCTGCGCGACGACCTTGTCCATGTCACCTACGCTGACCAGCAGCTGGAGCACGATCAGGTTGAGGCCGAGCGCCAGCACGCTGACCGTGACGAAGCGCGCGGCCTGAAAGCCCATGTGCCCGTCCGTGGCATCAAACGTCCAATGCCGGTTCCACATGAAGTTGTTCGTGACGGCCACGCAGAAGGCGAGCACCGCCGCCAGGATGTAGTGCACGCTCGCCGCGTGCACGAGCGTCGAGTACACGGCCAAATTGACGACGTAGCCGCTTGCACCGACGGCCGAGAACTTGACCAACTGGACCCAGTTGCCGGGTTTGCGGAGGCCGCGGCCCACGCGCAGTGCGTGATGGCGGGCGGCAAGCGGGGCTTCGCGCTGCACCGTCCCCAAGATAGCCGACCGGCCGGTGCTAGCAGCCGCCGAACCGCTCAGCTCACCCGCAATCCCTGGGCGCGGCAGCGCGTCAACCGCGCTGCTCGAAGTGGGAGACGACGATCGGAGCGACGTCGGCGATCGACCATTGTGCGGGCCACCCACCTGCGGCCGCGCCCAGATCCGGGCCGCAGTTCACGAACGCGAGCGCCGCGAGCGAGTCTCCGCGGCGCAGCGAGCCGTGGCTGCCGCCGCCGACGTGGTCGCCTCCACCCCAGTCGGTGAACTCGTAGCCGCGCGCCGCCGAGACCAGCACGTCGCCCGCGCCCTCGCATGCGAGTGCGGACCAGATGCGTCGCAACGCCTGTGGGTACGCGCGGCTCGTGAGCGCCCCGTCGCGCTCCTCCAGCTCGAGCGTCGCGTGCGCGCCGTCGACGTCCCAACGACCGCCGCGCTCGTCGCGCGTCGCCTCACCCGGCCGGAACCGCAGCTCTCCGTGCTCCGTCCACACACAGGCCTCCCCGCCTTCCCTCCAGGCCACGACCTCGGCGCCGTCGACCGACTGCACGCGGGCCAGCAGCCGCTGGAGGGAGCGGCGGCCAAAGCCCTCCGGATCGATCACGTAGACCATTGCGGAGCGGGCGCCCGGCGCCACCGCCAGATCGGCGCCATCGGTGGTGGGAGCGTTGGGCTGCAGCACCTGCCACTCCGACAGCGCAGCGGCGAGGTCGATCCGCGCCGACACCGCGATCTGCGCATGGTCGGACATCAGGATCACGGCGTGGTCCTCGAGGAACCGGCCGATGCCGCCCGCGGGCTCGGCCAGCTCGGCGAGGTGGTGATCCGCACGGGCGATCGACTCGATCGTCGCCTGGGGCCCGAACCGGTGGGAGTGGTGATCGTTGTCGGGCAGCGAGAACAGCATGAAGTCGTAGAGGTCGTGCTGCTCGACGTATGCGCCGACGCAACCGGAGTACGGATCGCGCGTGCCGGGCCGCGCCAGCGTGGGGCGGCAGTCGACCTCCTGCGACGAGTAGAGCTCCCCGTAGAACAGCTCGGAGGGGCCATACACCGGGTGCCGGAAGTTCGCGGCCTGCGCGACCCGGCGCAGCCATCCCTGCACGCCCAGCTCGTGACGAGTGCGGCCGCGGAAGATCAAAAAAGGCGTGCACGCGGTGCGCACGCCCATGTCGTCGAGACGCTCGAACAGCGTCAGCGTGCGCCGCTGGAGGTGGTCGAAGTTCATGTTGTAGACGGTGTCGTTGAGCGCTCGCAACACGCCGAACGTCCGGACTGCGGCGGCCGACGATCCGTAATCGACGTACCGCCGCTCGCCGCGGTGGTACCAGCAGATCGACGGGATCCCGTGGGTGTCGGGCATCGTGCCCGTTGTGATCGACGCTGCCGCCGCCGGCGTCACCGAGGGGAACACGCTCACGCAATCCGGGAAGTAGGTGCCGCGCCTCAGGATCTCGGCGAACGCCGGGGCGCGGCCCTCGGCGACCGCCCGCTCCAGCATGGCTGGCTTCAGAGCGTCCACCATGACCAGGATGAGCTTCGTCAACGCAGGATTCTGAGGCCTTCGTACTTCCGTCCCTCGCGGCGGCGGCGGGCCAGCAGGACCCATCCGCAGAACCCAACGGCCACATAGGACGCCGGCGACACGAGCACCGCGAGCGCGGCGATCACGAGCGCGGCAAGGCCGCCGAGCACGCCGATCGTGGCGCCGCCCTCGCCACCCGCGGCGAGTCGCTCGACCGCACCGCCCAGGAACGCGCGCGCGGCCAGGAAGCCGACCAGCGCGCAGACCATGCCGGGCACGATCCCGACCGTGCCGAAGTAGTTCCCGTCCTCGAGGGAACCGGCGAACAGCATGCCGCCGAGCCCCATCGCGACAACCGCCCAGACGCCCTCCGGGACCTCCACCTCGGAGCGCGCGAGCAGCCACGCGGCCACCACGAGCGCCGCGAGCAGGGCGAGCCACCACACCTCCTCGAGCCATTCGAACCCCGTGCGCTCGAAGTCGATGCCGACGTTGGCGCGCGCCAACACGCCCACGAACAGGGGCACCAGGAGCGCCCGCATTCCCGTCGCGAGCGACGTGCCGATTCCCTGCGAGATTGCCATGAACAGGTCCATGTCTATGCTCTATGTTCCATTGTGACCGCGGTTGAGCGGAACGTGGCCGGACCACACTATGCATAGTCCAGCGCACCAACAGGTTCGCCGGTCGAGAGGACGAAGCACTCTCACGTGAAGGACAGGCACCAGAGCACGAGCCACGAGATCGAGCGCTACGCCGGCCTGTTCGCCAAGCGCACGCGCCACATGCGCTCGTCGGCCATGCGCGACCTGATGGAGATCACCGCCCGGCCCGATGTGATCTCGCTGGCCGGCGGCCTCCCCGACACCTCCTCGTTTCCGCCCGAGACCTTCGCCGCGATCACGGCCAGGATTGGCCGTCATTCGTGCGCCAGCGCGCTCCAGTACGGCCCCACCGAGGGATCGGCGCAGACCAAGGAATGCATCGTCGAGGTGATGGCGGCCGAGGGGATGCGGGTGGACGCCGCGGACATCGTCGTGACCACCGGCGGCCAGCAGGTGATCGACCTGGTCACGAAGACGTTGATCGATCCCGGCGACGTCGTGATCTGCGAAGCCCCCACCTACCCGGGCGCCGTTCCCACGTTCTCCAGCTACGAGGCGGACGTGATCCAGATCGAGATGGACTCGGACGGGATGCGCGTCGACCTGCTGGAGGAGACACTCGCGCAGCTCGACCTGGAGGGGCGCCGGCCCAAGTTCATATACACGGTCCCCACGTTTCAGAACCCGGCCGGAGTCACGCTGTCCGCGCCGCGCCGCAGCCGACTGGTCGAGATCGCGCGAGAGCGCGAGCTGCTGGTGTTGGAGGACAACCCGTACGGCCTGCTGCGCTACGAGGGTGAGCCACTGCCCCCGCTGCATGCGCTCGACGGCGGCGAGTACGTGATCTACCTCGGCACCTTCTCGAAGATCCTGTCCCCCGGCATCCGGCTCGGCTGGGTCACCGCCCCGGGGCCCGTGCTGTCGAAGATCAAGCTCGGCAAGCAGGCGGCCGACCTCTGCAGCTCTTCCCTCACCCAGCAGTTCGTCGAGGGTTACTTCGAGGAGGGCCGCTGGCGCAGCTACGTACAGGACCTCTGCGGCGTCTACCGCCAGCGCCGCGATGCGATGCTGGACGCGCTCGCCGAGTTCTTCCCGCGCGAGGCGGAGTGGACGCAGCCGAGCGGCGGTCTGTTCATCTGGGCGACGCTGCCCGACTTCATCGACACCGGCGACCTGCTCGCCAAAGCGCTCCGCGAGGAGCGCGTCGCATTTGTGCCCGGCTCCGCCGCGTACGTCGACGGCCGCGGCGGCAGTTCCATGCGCCTCAACTTCTCGGGCGCCGACGTCGACGGCATCGTCGAGGGCGTGCGCCGGATCGGAAAGGTCGTGAACGAGCAGATCTCGCTCTTCTCGACGTTCGCCGGAGGTACCGAGGGCGCTGACCGCGACAAACCCGACGACCGGCTTGCCGATCGTCCGCCGGATCTTCCGGATGACGCCCCGCCCCTGGCCGATGTCGTCGAGCTTCCCCGGCGCGGCGACGAGCGGCGCGCCCAGGGCTCGTGACACCGCGTCGCGTCGCACTGCTCAAGGGCGGCCCGTCGCTCGAGCGCCAGGTCTCGCTGCGTTCGGCCGCGCGGGTCGAACGGGCGCTGGAGCGGCTTGGTCTCGACTTCGTGTCGATCGACGTGGGTCGGTCGCTCGTCGAGGACCTGCGGGCAAGCGAGGCCGAGGTCGCCTTCGTCGCGCTCCACGGCCGCGGCGGTGAGGACGGGACGGTGCAGGAGTTGCTCGAGATCGTGGGCATGCCCTACACGGGCTCGGGGGTGCTCGCCTGCATGCGCTGCATGGACAAGGTCCTGACGAAGCACATGCTGGTGGAGCAAGGGCTACCCACTCCTGAATTCTTCGCGTTCAGCGAGATCGCCTTCAAGGAGCTGGGCGCGGGCGAGGCGCTGCCGGCGATCGAGGAGCGCCTCGGCTTCCCCGTCGTGGTGAAGCCGGCCGCGCAGGGCTCGGCACTGGGGATCAAGTTCGCGGCCGCGCCCGACGACGTGCCGGAGGCGCTGATCGCGGCGTTCAGCTACGACGACCGTGTCCTGCTGGAGCGCCACGTCAAGGGCCGCGAGCTGGCGGTGTCGCTGCTCGACGGCGATCACGGCATCGAGCCGCTGCCGGTCGTCGAGGCGAAGCCCCGGCAGGAGTATTTCTACGACTTCGAGGCGCGCTACGAAATCGGCAAGACGGAGTTCGTGTGCCCGGCCGACCTGCGCGAGGACATCACGACCCAGGCGCACGAGCTGGCGAGCGCGGTGTTCCGGCTGCTGGGCTGCTACGGGTTTGCGCGCGTGGACATGATCCTGTCCGACGACGACGAGCTGCAGGTCGCTCGAGGCCCAGGCGATACCGGGCCTGACCGACACCAGCCTCCTGCCGCAGGCCGCCGAAGCCGCCGGCATCAGCTTCGAGCAGCTGGTCAACAGAATGCTCGAGCAGGCGCTGTCGCGCAGCGCGGCCGAGCCCGCCACCGCTCCCTAGGCGCTAGCCCGACCCCTGGGCGAAGTCCTCGGGCGTGACCTCGTCCAGGAACTCCTTGAACTTGTCGACCACCTCTTCGGTGTCCTCCGCCTCCTGCTCGAACTCGATCGCGCTCTCCTGGATCACGTCCTCCGCGGCGAAGATGGGCGCAGAGGTACGCACCGCGACCGCGAGCGCGTCCGACGGCCGGGAGTCGATCTCGATCTCCTGTCCGTTCACCCGCAGCGTGATCGACGCATAGAAGGTGTTGTCCTTCAGCTCCGTGACCGACACGCGTGCGCACTGCGCGTCGAGCTCGCCGATCATCTCGCTGATCAGGTCATGGGTCATCGGCCTGGGTGTGGTCGCGCCCTGGAGCTTCATCAGGATGGCCGCCGCCTCGGGGTGACCGATCCAGATCGGCAGGAACTTGTTCCCATCGATGGTCTTCAACAGCACGATCGGCTGTTTGCCGACCATGTCGAAGCTGACTCCATAGATGACCATTTCCTGCAATGCGGCCACTCCTGACCCTTCGCGACGGCTGGGCCGCCCATTATAGGAACGTAGGAACGGCCTCTCGCAAGCCGGAGGGGTGCCGCCTGCTCACGGCCCTGGGCCGACGTCTCCTCGCCGCGCGGCCGCCACGCGCGCCTCGGTGATCGTCTGCTCCGCCGGGCGCGCTGCAGAGCGGCGCCCGTCGGACAGCAGACCCCGGAATGTTTCCTCGACCTCGGCCGGATCGCTGTCCACCAGCTCAGCCACCTCGCGCGGCATCCAATCCGGCGTTGATCAGCAGCGCGCAGAAGACGTGGCGCAGGAGGCTGGGGTGCCGGCTCTTGATCCCCGCCTCGCGGGCCAGTCGCGAGTACGTGCGATCGCGCCAGTCGCGCAGATCCACCCGCCACGGCTTGTCCGGGGCCGAGAAGACCAGGCGTCGCCGCTCGCCGCCGGACTCCTCGCGCCAGGCTTCGAGGTCGTCCGCCAGCGGCTTCCACAGCGGCACCGTGCGCGCGGGACTGCCCGCATCTCGCCTGCGCGGCAGCGGCTCGACCAGAATCGTGCGCTCTCCGATCGCCGACCAGCGCAGCGCCATCGCCTCCGCCGGGCGCAGCCCCGCGTAGGCCATCACCCCGACCAGCGCGGCATCCCGGATGCGACCTTCCGCGACCAGGCGGGCGCGCATCTTCTCCACGAAACCCGCCGAGAACAGGGTGGGCCAGTTCCAGTGCAGCAGGGGCCAGCGTGTGCGGCCGGCGGCCCGTTTGCGTTGCTCTTGCTCCTGCATCGATCGCCCCGCGGAGTCGTCCGGCACGGAGATCAGGAAGCGCTCGGCCAGCACGCTGACGGCGATGTCGGGCTGCAGAGTGGCCACGAGCGCGTGGTCGAGCGTGGGCGAATGCGCGAGCGCGAGCCGGCGCCAGCACTCGGACATGAACCTGGCCAGCACATACGAGTTCGAGTCCCCCAGCAGCAGGCATGTCGTCGGTGGAGCGACGTCGCAGTCCGTCAGGGCAAACGCGCCGGTGCCCTCCACGAGGTTGTCGTAGATCAGACGCGCGTTGCGATAGCGCATGCGCCCGAACGGCTGCGATGCCTCTCGCGGTGGGTCGAACTTGCCGCCCAGATCGCCCGAAACCACAACATCCGCGAACACCACGTCATCCATTCCGATGGTGCGCGTCGGGACCAGCTGGCGAGCATCATCCATCAGGCGCAGATACGCGAGGAATGCACCGTAGTCGGTCCAATGACTGTCCACGCGCGAGCAGACGAGCTGGTCGGCCTTCGCCGCCAGGATCTCGTCCAGGGGATAGATGATCTTGACCGCTGAGCCGCTGCGCGCGAGATGGTCGGTCAGCTGATGCACCGGTCGCTCGGCCGCCGGCCTGACGTCCGCGGGAAGCTTGTCCGGATAAACCGAGTGGTTGTCGGGAGCGACCAGCACGAGGTGCGCACACCCGCGCTCGGCGAGCATCGCGGTGCGGCCCTCGAGCGCCGCGCGCCAGCCCTCGAGCTCGGCGGCGCCGAGGCGTACTTGGCCGGTGTGCTGGGCGAGCACGTGGTTGTTGTCGTTCGCCATGAACAGAAAGCCGTCGCGGCCTTCAACGACCTTTCCGTCCGACACGGTGCGCGTGCCCGACAGCGCGCTCAACTCACTGCTGCCCACTTTTTTACGAACACCGTGATCGGCGTCGCCCTCAAAAGCCCCCACGACTTCGATCGTAGCGGCCTGGATGCCCCTGTATCGGTCGACTGCGCGCGCGACCAGGCGTCCAATTCACTCCTGGCCGGGATCTGTTGGCGGGCGCGGCTGGGTCGAGCCTCCGTTCGAACGTTTCGCGACCGCCCGCTGAGTCCAGTCGTCGCCATCCGTATAGGCCCGGAAGACCTGCTCGGCCGCGTCAAGGGCCTGCTGCGCGACGTCATCGTCGGGTCCGCCGGAAGCCCGTTCCCGGGCTCGCGCCCATGCAACTCCATAGGTGAAGCCCCAGTCCGCCAGGTCCAGCTCGAGCTCGCTGAGGGAGGCCCCCCTTTCGACGCGTACGACGCTCAACATCCCCTCGTTGGCCACATCGCTGCGCAGTGCCTGCCCCACCTCGTCGGCGAGTGGCGCGACCTCGTCCGGCCGGGCCGCGGTGATCGACTCGACGGTCGGTCCGCGGGGCAGGAGGTCCTCGCGCGAGTGGGCGCGCCTGCGGGTCGCGAAGCTTGCGATCCAGCCCGCAAAAAAGGCGGCCGCGACGAAGCCGAACACGATCATCTGCTCTCTGGTCAATCCAAGGCCCTTTCCCCTGCCGGGTGCGCCCGCGGCTGACCCTAGAAGAGTCTCGCGCGTTTCACAACTTCAAGAGCAACCAACAGAAACTTGCTCCAGAAAACATGGAGTTTGCGATGCTTAATCTCATCCCGGGACAGTTCTTCGTTGACCGCCGCCCCAGGGCTGATATAGCACCGCGCTGAAAGGAAGGTCCAGCCCCTGTTGGACCCTGGGTTCATCTCCCCGGCGGAGGGTCGACCGCCTGCGATCCGGCAGGTGCGCGGCGAGCGCCACAGGGGCGGTGGCTCTGCCCGGAGGGCGCTGACTTCCTGTCACGGCATCGATCCAGGAAGGAACGCCCCATGTCACGAGCGACACTCCGGGTGGAGGTAGGCGTAGTGATGGCCGTCGCCACCTTCGCAATCGGAATCACCGCAACAAATGCCATCGCCTGGCCCAACGAGCAGCCTGCGCCCACCCCGCAGCACGGGGACAAGGGCGACGACAAGCACAAGGGCGACAAGGACGACGACAAGCACAAAGGCGAGAAGGGCGACGACAAGCACAAAGGCGAGAAGGGCGACGACAAGCACAACGGCGGCAAGGGCGAGCAGCCGAAGCCCCAGCCGGAGCGCCCGATCACGCCCACAGGACAGCAGACCCCGCCCGTCCCGGTGACGCCCGCCGCGCCACCCCCGGTCGTGCCGCAGGGCGGGCCCGCACCGGAGCCCGAGCAGCCGGTCACATCAGAGACCGTGCCGCCCGATCAGCCGACCGTGCCCGATAGCCCCGTCGTGACTCAGGCCCCGCCGCAGCCCGGCGCACCGGCCGTTCCGGTCGCTGAGCGCAGCGAGCTGGCGAAGACGGGCCTCGATCCGGCGCTGATCGCGCTGCTCGGAGCGATGTGCCTCGGGGGCGGCGTGGTGCTGTTCCGGCGGGCGGTGGCGCGCAACTAGGGTCCGAGGGTCCGCCACCGGCTCAGGCACGTGACGCTTCCGCGTCCAAAGATCGCACTACAGGGTGCCCGGGGATACCTGGGGCGGCTGCCGCGTTCGCGGCAGGCAAACGGCCTCGCCGGCGGATTGCTGCTGGTCATCGGCGCGGTGTTGCTGGCCACCGCGCTGATGACCATCTTCTGGCAGGACCCGGTCACCGCGGTCTTCACGCAACACGAGCAGAAGGTTCTGAGCGCGAAGCTGGCGGCGGCCGAAAAGGCCCCGGTGCAAGGGAGCACGCTCACGCTCGTCCAGCGCGCGGAATCGGATCCCGAGCGGATCGCGCTGCTCGCCCGGGATCTCGCTGGGCGCAGCAAGTCCGGGGAGCCGCTCGGGCGAATCGGGATCTCACGCATGGGCGTGAACTTCGTGTTCGTCTCGGGGGTCGGGACGAACAGCCTCAAGAAGGGCCCCGGTCACTATGACGGCAGTCCGCTGCCCGGCCTGCCGGGCACGGTCTCGATCGCCGGACACCGGACAACCTACTCCGCTCCGTTTCGCCGCATGAACAGGCTGCGGCGTGGCGACAAGATCACGTTGACGATGCCCTATGGGCGTTTCACCTATCGCGTCGAGGGACTGCGTGTCGTCCTGCCCCAGAACACGGGCGTGCTGAAGCACGTCCGCCACAACCGTCTGGTGCTCACGACGTGCACCCCCGTCGACAGCGCGGCCAAGCGCCTCGTCACCACCGCGCGCCTGGTGCGCGCGGTCGCGCGGGGACCGGCTGTCACGCTCGTGCCGACGCTGCCCGTCGCAGCCTCCGTGAGCAGGTGACGTTCGGCTCCACCGCGACTGGAGTCACCACGCCGGAGGAGTGGCACCTCGACTAAGCCCTGGACTTACGGAACGAAGATACCCTCACGCAGGAAGATGTTGTCGCCCGCCGTCGTCGCGATCGCGCCGTCCGGGCCGCCGTCCCAGACCTCGACCTGGCCCACTTCCCAGATCGAACGCTCGCCCTCCGGGACCGACCCTGGAATGATGGCGTCGGCCGACGTGCTGAGCGAACACGTGCCGCCCGTCGTTGTCGACGGCGACGACGCGCAGGTCATCGGTGCCGCGAAGGGTGTGTCGACCACGGTTCCCGAGACGTCGCCGGCCCCGCGGTCTGTGATCCGCAGCGTCAACAGCACACGCAGCTCGCCCGTGTAGTCCGCGCCGTCGGCCGCGTTGGCGGTTGCGCAGGGCGACGTGCCCGCCTTGCAGCGAACATCTGTCACCGAACCGGTTATCAACACGTCGGAGTCGTCGGGCCCGCCGGGCGCCCCCAGCTGGACGGCGACCTTCACCGATCCGGTCATGTTCGCCGGTGCGCCCGCCTCCGGGAAGCCCGGGGTGAGCGCCGTGGACTCCTGCACGGGCGGGTTGCACGACGGGTGGGCGAGCGGTGGACCGTGCGTCCGGTTTGCCGAGGTGCACGGCTGGTACGCGGGCACGAGCGAGGTCCGGATTGGAGTCGCGCCCTTCGGTCGTACGTAAAGGTCCGCCACGTTCACGAAGGTGCACGTAACCGTCTCCCCGGCGGCCACCGAGATGTTGGAGATGGGTGAGCCGTCCGAGCAGATCGCCGAGTCCAGCCGCCAGCCGGGCGGCAGGGACCCCTCGGAGACCGAGTATCCGGCATCCGGGTCGACCAGGAATTCCCGGATGCTCCGCAGGGCGTTGGCCTCGTCGCCGTCGTCATCGAGCTGGAAGCTGGATGGGCTCAAACCCCCGCCGGCCGTGAACGAGAAGTCCGTCCCCTGGTTGGGCCGCGCATCCTTCTTGACCACGACCTTTCCTCGCCTGGACGTCACGATCGTGCAGGTGACGTGCTGACCAGGCGCGACGTCGATGTCTGACACCTGGGATCCGTTCGTGCACGTTCCCTCTTCCTGGAGCCACCCGGACACCGGCGTCAGGGCGATCGAGTAGTGCGTTGCCGGCACGTCCGTGAAGGAGATGGTGTTCGAGAGTGCGTTGCCGGTGTTGCCGTCGTCGTCGAGATCGAAGCTCGAAGGGCTCAGCCCTCCGGTCGTCGTGAAGGAGAAGTCCTGCGGATCGTCGGGCTGAGTATCGAGGTTGAGCGTGACGCTCCCGCGCCTGCGGTTGGTGAACGTGCAGGTGGCCACCTCGCCCACGTCGAGGGTGACGTTCGACGGAGGCGATCCATCCGAGCACGTCGCCGTACCGTCCCACCCCGGCTGGGGTGCCTCCGACACCGAGTATCCGGACCCCGGGGTCAGGTTCGTGAACGTCCGAGAGCTGGCGAGCGCGTTAGAGTCGTCCCCGTCGTCGTCGAGCTGGAAGCTGGTCGGACTGAGGCCGCCACCCGCCGTGAAGGAGAAGTCCTGCGGGTCGTCCGGCTGAGCATCCTTGACCACCACGAGCGTGGCCTGTCTGTCGTTGGTGAACGTACAGGTGACGTTCTCACCTGCGGAAACGTCGATGTTCGTGATCGGCGACCCGTCGGAGCACGTGGCGCCTGCCTGGGTCCAGCCCGACGGCACCGTCTCGGCGACCGAGTAGCCGGATCCAGGCGGCACGCTGGTGTACGCCCGCGTGCTGGCGACGCCGTTCGACTCGTTTCCGTCATCGTCGAGCGTGAAGGTGAACGGGCTCAGCCCGCCGCCCGCCGTGAAGGCGAAGTCCTGAGGATCGTTCGGCCGCGCGTCCTTGACGACGGTGATCCTGCCGGACGGCCGGTTGACGAACGTGCAGGTCACTGTCTCGCCCGGCCCGACGTCGATGTTCGACACCGGCGAGCCGTCGGAGCAGGACGCCGATGCCGGGAACCAGCCCGCCACCGCACCCTCGCTCAGGGAGTAGCCGCTCCCAATGGAGACGATGAATTCGCGGGTGTTGGAGAGCGCGTTGTTGGTTATGCCGTCGTCGTCGAGCAGGAAGTTCACCGGGCTCATCCCGCCGCCGGAAGTGAACGGGAAGTCCTGGACGTCGTCGGGCTGGGTGTCCTTGACGACCACGATGCGTCCCGCGTTTTGGCTGAGGTTCGAGAACGTGCAGGTGACGGTCTCGCCGGGCGCCACGTCGACGCTGGAAACCGGCGAGCCGTCGGAGCAGGACGTTTGGGCGGCGGCCCAGCCGGCGGGCGTGGTCTGCGAGACGGAGTGCCCGGACCCGGGCACCACGTTGTCGATCACCTGGGCGTTCGACAGTGTCCCGTCGCTGTCGTCATCGAGCTGGAAAGAGGCGGGAGTCGAGCCACCGCCGACCGTGAACGAGAAGTCCTGCGGGTCGTTCGGGAGCGAGTCCTGGACCACGATGATCCGGCCGCGTTTGCGGTTCGTGAAGGTGCAGGTCACGACCTCGTCCGTTGACACGTCGATGTTCGAGACCGGCGAGCCGTCGGAGCAGGTCGACGACGTCAGGTCCCACCCCGGGAGGGGAATCTCGGAAAGCGAATAACCCGACCCCGGCTCGGCTGCGAAGCCGCGTGCATTGGAGGTACCGTTATCGGAGTTTCCGTCGTCGTCGAGCGCGAACGATGTGGGGATCAACCCGCCACCAGACGTGAAGGTGAAGTCCTCCGGATCGTCGGGAACCGAGTCCTTGACCGCGATGATCCCGCCGTTGGCCGTGATGAATCCCTGTATCCGGTGGTTGGCCGTGTCCGCGACGTAGAGCCGATCGCTTGCCCCGAAGGCGAGTCCGGACGGGAAGTTGAGCTGGCCGTTGGCGGAGCCGAGCGTCCCGCTGCTCGCGATGAAGGTCCCGGATGGGCTGAACCGCTGTATCCGGTGGTTGCCGCTGTCCGCGACGTAGACGTCGCCGGCCGAGTCGATCGCGACGCCGTACGGTGCGCTGAACTGGCCGTTCCCGCTGCCAGCAGTGCCCCACTTGGTCAGAAATGCTCCGTTCGGGTCGAACTTCTGGACCCGGTTGTTGCCGGCATCCGTGACGTAGCTGTTGCCCGCGAAGTCGAGGACGATGCCGAGCGGCTGGTTGAACCGGCCGTCCGCGGTTCCCTGCTGGCCCCAAATCTGTATCAGAGCACCGCTCGAATTGAACTTCTCGACACGGTTGCGCCCCGTGTCGGTGACGTAGAGGTTCCCGACGCCGTCCACCGCGACGTCGCTCGGGGTTACGAGCGGGACGCCTTGCGTCCCGATGATCGCTATGAATGCGCCGGTGGGGCCGAACTTCTGGACCCGGTTGTTGCCGTATTCGGCAACGTAGACGTTGCCGGCCTGGTCGACGGTGAGGCCAACCGGCCGGTCGAGGTGCCCGGTCTGGTTGCCGGACGTGCCCCACTTGCCGATGAAGTTGCCCGACGCGTCGAAGTGCTGGATCCGGTCGTTCGCGGTGTCCGAAACGTAGATGTCGCCCGACGGAGCGACCGCGACGCCCTCGGGGAAGTCGAACTGCCCGTTGCCGGTCCCCTGGCCGCCCCACTGCGAGTCGTAGAACAGGACGGCACCAGCGTGCGGAGCGGCGACGAGCATCGCTGCGCAGGCCAGGAGCCAAGCGGTCCCAAGCCGAAGAGCCGGACCGACGCGGGCACTCACGGTCTCCCCCTCTCCCAGCGGACGAGGGTCAGCGTAGCGAGCCGAAGCGCCCCTGGCAAGGGCTTACTTGGCGGGAAGAAAAGATGGCGTGCGGCCAGCAATCGAAAGTCGAAGAACCGCGCCCGTACCGCGTCGATGGAGATACGTGCCACCTGGTCGTTGGTGGGTCCTGGCGGGCCGCCGTCCGGGCGGAGGACGCTCAGTGAGACTCATCCTTGCGGGGCGGCCCGAGCGCGGGCGGCCTGACGGACCAGGTGGTCACGCTCGGCGACGTTCGTCGCGCGCCGAGCGGCCTCGACGTACGCCGTGGCGGCAGCGGGCAGGTCGCCGTCGAGCTCGTGCAGGTGGCCGCGAACGGCATGCCACCGGTGGCGCTCGCCGAGCACCTCGCGCAGCCGATCGGTCTCGAGCAGCCCCGCGGCGGGACCGCGCACGTGGCCGACCGCGACCGCGCGGCCGAGCACGGCAGCGGGGTCCCGGCGCACCGGGTCGTCGGTGAGGGCGACGAGGTCGTCGTACCAGGCGAGGATCTGCGACCAGTCGGTCTCCTCGGCGCTGGCCGCGTCGTCGTGCAGGGCGGCGATGGCGGCCTCGATCTGGTAGCGCCCGGGGCGCTGCACGGCCAGCGCCGATTGCAGGACGCGCACGCCCTCGGCGATCTCGCGGGTGTCCCACCGGCCACGGTCCTGCCGGTCGAGCGTGACAATGCGACCCTCTGAGTCGAATCGCGCCGGGAGGCGGGCGTGGTTGAGGAGCATCAGCGCGAGCAGTCCGCGCGCCTCCGGTTCCTCTGTGGCGAGAGTGAGTTGGCGGGCGAGCCGGATCGCCTCGCGCGCCAGGTCCACCCGGCCCGCGTGGCCGGCCGTGTAGATCAGGTAGAGCACGCGCAGCACGACGGCGAGGTCACCGGGCTGGTCCAGGCGGCGTCCCCGCAGGGCGCGCTTGGCCCGGCTGATCCGCTGCGCCATCGTTGCCTCCGGCACGTAGAAGCCGTCGGCGATCTCCTGGGTGGTGAGGCCGCCGACGGCGCGCAGGGTCAGCGCCACCTGGGAGGCGGGCGCGAGGTCGGGATGGCAGCAGCAGAAGAGCAGGAAGAGAGCGTCGTCGCCCTCCTCGGCGGCGGCGGGCTGCGGCTCGGCGTGGGTCGCCTCCTCGCGGCGCTGACGGGCAGCCTCGCTGCGGCGGGCGTCGACGAGCCGCCGCGTGGCGACCGTCGCCAGCCACGCGCGCGGCTCGCGCGGCGGGTGCTCGGGCCACACGCGCAGCGCCTCCAGCAGCGCCTCCTGCAGCGCGTCCTCGGCGGCATCGAAGTCCTCGCCCCGCCGCACCAGGCCCGCGAGCACCCGCGGGACGAGGGCGCGCAGCGCGCCCTCGTCCAGTCGTTGCGCAGACGCTTCGATCACGCCGGCTCAGTCGCCCGAGGGCGCCTCGGACATGACCTCGCGGACGTCGATCCACTCGTACAGCGGCTCCCCGCCCGGGCCGGGCTCGGAGGAGACGTAGGCCGCGAGCTCGACCGCCCGCCCGTGCGACTCGACGTCGATCATGTACCAGCCCGCCACGAGATCGCTGGTCTCGGGGAGCGGGCCGTCAGTGGTGACTGGCGCGGCGTCGGGGCCGCCGTAGCGCACCCAGGTGCGCGTCGGCGTGAGCGCCTGCCCGTCGACGTACTCGCCGTTCTCCTCGAGCAGCTTCCTGACGTGCTTGAGGAATGCCATGTGCGCCTCCACGTCCTCGGGGGCCCACTGGTCCATCGGGGGAAAGGGATGGTGCGGCTCCGGGCCGCCGCGGTAGTGCTTGAGGAGCAGGTACTTGGGCATGGTGGTCTCCTGATGTCGTGGGCCGCGCTCTCGTGGCCCTTCACCTGGTGAGCGGAGCCGGTCGGAGCTGCTCGACATGGAATCACTCATTCAGCGCCCAGATCGGCGCGTAGCGGGAATCCCTTGCAGGCGTGGTGCCTGCAGATCGTCCCTCTTGACGGCCCTGACAGCACGAAACCCGCACCGGGGCGCGGGTTCCTGAGGTGGGCGATCCTGGACTCGAACCAGGGACCTCCTCCTTATCAGAGAGGCGCTCTAACCGACTGAGCTAATCGCCCGACGAACGCGATTCTAGCTAACGCTCGATTTGGCACTCGTGCGTCGGAAGCGCCGCGCGTACGGCCCGGATCCGCGCGTCACCGGAGCGCGGCATCGGTGCGTTCACGGCCGCAGCGCGCGCCCGTGCGAGCGCGTGGTGGTGTGGGGCCGTGCCTGTCTCCGCCGCCAGCTCCGCCGCCGTCGCGCCTTCCAGCAGACGGAGGTGCACGTAGGTGTTGTGCAGCGCCCACGGACGCAGCCG
Organism: uncultured Solirubrobacterales bacterium; assembly: GCA_963816975.1. Taxonomy (GTDB): domain Bacteria; phylum Actinomycetota; class Thermoleophilia; order Solirubrobacterales; family JBBDJG01; genus DASRIA01. Next base: position 673,229 of record CAWFMD010000006.1, read on the forward strand.
CCCGAGCCCGAACGCGCTCACGGCGGGCATGTAGCAACGTACCAGCCAGTCTCGCCAGTCGCCGATGCCCCAGCATCCTTCGGGATCGGCGATCACCGGATCGTCATCACCGCCGCGCGTCTCGTCGCGCCAGCACGCGAGGTCTTCGGCGACGATCGGCCACAGCGGCACGCGACGCGGTGCGCCGGTGGCGTCGGCGGGCGGGCGGTGGATGCATCCGTCTCCGACGTCGGACCAGCGGATCGTCATCACGTCGGCAGGCCGCAGCGCCGCGTAGGCGACCAGCGACACGACCGTCGCGTCACGCAGTCGACCGGCCGCGATCATGTGGGCGCGGATCGCCTCCACCTGCTCGACGGACGCGAGGTCCGGGCCCGTGCCGTAGGGAGCCTGCGGCTGGCGGACACGGCCGGCGTCGCGCTTTCTCCCGCTCCAGCTCGCGCTGCGCCGGAGCGCCTTCGTCCGAGGGAACCTCGTCAGGAACCTCTCCGCCATCACCGAGATCACGACATCGGGCCGCTCGCGCTCGAGCAGGTCGTCCGGCAACGTCGGGCGCTGCGCGAACACGACCCGGCGGAACGTCTCCGGGAGGAACTGGAGCAGCGCATACGAGTAGGAGTCGCCGAGCAGCACGCATGTGCTGGGTGGAGCCACCTCACAGCTCGTGGCGATCAGGGTACCCGTTCCCTCGCACGCAGTTGTCGTAGATGGGATGCGACACGTGGTGCGCGACGGGGCCGCCCGCGTAACCTCCTGACGGGGTGGATCGAGCTTGCTGCCGAGGTCCCCCGTGATCGTGCGCTCCACGTAATAGAGATCGTTCTCCGACAGCGCGCGGCAGGGCAGCGCACCGTGCAGCGCCGCTACGAGCGATCGGTAGACCAGGAACGCGCCGTAGTCGGTCCAGTGCGTATCGACACGCAGGAACACGAGCTGGCTGCGTCCTCTTGTGCGCGATCAGCTGCTGGTCCGGATAGAGCACCCGCGCGGGCGAACCCGCGGACGCAAGGTGACTGATCAGTTGGTGGATGGGCCGGTGCGGGGCGCTCTCGATCCCCGCGGGAAGGTTTTCGGGATACATGGAGTGCGTGTTCGGGGCGACCGCGAAGACGTACCGGCCGCCGGCTGCGGCGACACGCTCGATGCGGCTCTCGAGCAGCTTGCGCCATTGCTCGAGCTGCGCATGCGAAAAGCTCCGCTCTCCCCGCATGCTGCTCGAGCAGCTCATTCGTGTCGTGCGCGAGGAACAGGAACCCGTCGCGGCCCTCGAGGACCTTGTGTCGGTCGTCAACCGCCGCCATCAGGCGGATCGTAGTCGCGCGGGCGGGGCGCGCTCGAGGTAACTACGCGGCCATGCGGCCAGCGATCCGCCTGGCGATCTCGCTCAGCTCCGCGAGATCGTCGAACGGGATCTCGACCGAGCCGCCGCGCCGGCCCAGGCGCACGCGCACCTCGCGGCCGAGCAGTGCGGCAAGCGTCTCCTCGGCCTCCCGCGATGCTTCGAGCGCGTCCGCGCTCTGCAGCTTCGCCGCGCGCTTGGCTGCGGGCCGGGCAGCGCCGCCGCGCGCAAGGTCCTCCGTCTGGCGCACCGAGAGGCCGCGATCACGCGCTTCACGCGCGACGCGCCGCCGGGCGTGGTGATCGGGCGCCTGCAGGACGGCGCGGCCGTGTCCCTCGGAGAGCCGACCCGACTCCAGCATCGCCAGCACCTCGTCCGGGAGCTCGAGCAGGCGCACGAGGTTCGACACCGCCACGCGGCTCTTGCCGAGGCGGCGAGCGACCTCCTCCTTGGTCAGGGTGAACTCGTCGACGAGTGCCGCGCACGCGCGCGCCGCCTCGACCGGGTTGAGGTTCTCACGCGCCATGTTCTCGATCAGCGCCAGTTCGAGACGCTCGTTCTCAGCTGCGCTGCGCACGACCGCGGGGATCCGGTCGAGCCCCGCGAGCTGCGCCGCGCGCCAGCGGCGCTCGCCCGCGAGCAGTTCGTAGCGGCCGCCCGGCAGGGGGCGCACGAGGATCGGTTGCAGTACACCGTGTGCGCGCAGCGAGTCGGCCAGCTCGCGCAGCTCGGACTCGCCGAACGACGTGCGCGGCTGGCTCGGGTTCGGCGTGATCAGCTCGAGCGGGATGCGGTGCAGCGACTCGTCGTCCGCCGCGCTCGTCGGCAGGATCGCCGCGAGACCCCGGCCGATGCCGCGCTCAACCACGGCCGACGACCTCCTTCGCCAATTCGAAGTATGCATCCGTGCCGGCGCAGTGCGGGTCGTGGTGGATCACCGGACGACCATAGCTGGGCGCCTCGCCGATGCGCACGTTGCGGGGAATCACGGTGCGCAGCACAAGCTCCTGGAAATGCTGGCGCAGCTCGTGCTCGACGTCCTGCGCGAGCCGCGTGCGGCTGTCGTACATGGTGAGCAGCATCCCGGCGACCTGCAGCCTGGGATTGAGCTCGCGCTGGATCAGGCCGAGGGTGTCGAGGAATTGTGCGAGGCCCTCGAGCGCCAGGTACTCGGCCTGCACGGGGACCAGCACGCGGTCCGCGGCGACCAGCGCATTCACGGAGAGCGGCCCCAGCGACGGCGGGCAGTCGAGCACGATGTGCTCGTAGCTTTGGCGCACGGGCTCGAGCAGGCCGCGCAGGCGCTGCTCAGAGGAGTCCATGCGCGGCAGCTCGACGGTGGCGCCGGCAAGGTCCGGCGTGGAGGTCACGACCTTCAAGGCATCGATCGACGACGCCACCGTGGCGTCCGCGATCGCGCTGTCGCCGAGCAGGCAGGTGTAGGTGTTGGGCTCGGCGTCCTTCGGCAGGCCCAACGCCACCGTCGCGTTGCACTGGGGATCGAGGTCGACGAGCAGCGTGCGGGAGCCGGCCTCCGCGACGCAGGCCGCGAGGTTGACGGCGGTCGTGGTCTTTCCCACGCCGCCCTTCTGATTTGCCACCGCATATACAGCTGCCATTGCCAGGGATCGAAGATACAGGCGGGCACGGTCGGGTTCCGGCCGAACACCACCTGCTATCGGGTGGACCCGCAACTTGGTTCGACGTCGAACGGTCCACTCCTTCCAGCCCGGCGGACGTTCGGCAGCGAACCTTCTCGGCCGACCTTGCTTGGGCCGGGAGGATTGGTTCGGACCCGAACGGTGTCAGCCCAACGGCTTCTTGCGGGCCGCTCCCGCACGCCGCGGGAACTCCGGCGGGGTAGACCTCACCTTCTCGTAGAGGTAGAGGCTGTGTGCGCGACTGCCCGAGTAGGGATATACGCGTTCGGCCCCGGCCGGGACGAGCCCGAGCCGGTCGGCGGCGGCTGCGGCGGCGCGCTCCTCCACTTCGGCTCGCGTGCCCTTCCACGCGATCAGGGTGCCCCCCCGCACCAGCAGCGGCGCCGCGTATTCGACCAGGATGGCAAGTGGCGCTACCGCCCGTGCGAGCACCGCGTCGTAGCTTGTGCGGCCCTCCGCCCGCCCCCAGTCCTCGACGCGTGCATTCACGACCGTTACGTCGACCAGGCCCAGGGCACGGGCGGCGTCCCTCATGAACTCGCACTTGCGGCGCCCGGACTCGATCAGGTCGACGGCGATGCCCGGGCGCGCGATCGCGATCGGCAGGCCGGGAAACCCGGCGCCGGCTCCCACGTCGGCGAGCCGGCCAGCGGACTCCAGCCAGGGGAGCGCGGCAAGGCTGTCGGCAATGTGGACGTCGACCGCCTCCGCGGGGGCGCGCACCGAGGTCGCCGCGCGCGGGTCGGCGCGCACCATCTCCAGCAGATCCGCCAGCCGGCCGGCCGCTCCGGGGTCGAGTGACCACTGCGTGGCGAGCGCGTCCAGCCGCGCGATGGCGCCCCGATCCCGGCGTTTCACGTTTTACGCAGAGCCCGGCCGCAGCGGCGTGATCACGATCCGCCGGAAGGGCTCATCGCCCTCGGAATGGGTGTCCACGTCCGCGCGGTCCTTCAGGTAGTTGTGGACCACCTTGCGCTCCTGCGATCCCATCGAGTCGAGCTCGATGGCGCGGCCGAACCGCAGCGCGTCCGACGCACCGCGGTCCGCTTGACGACGCAGCACGCCGTCGCGGCGTTCCCTGTAACCAGCCGCGTCGACCACCACCGGGATCCGGTCCTCGCTGCCCCGGAAAGCGGCCAGGCCGCACAGCGACTGCAGCGCGTCCAGAGTCTGCCCGTGCTTGCCGATCAGCAGCCCGAGCTCGGGCCCGCTGACCTCGGCCCAGATCTGCCCGTCACGCTCGCTCACGTCGACGCTCGCGCGCATTCCCAGCGCTCCCACCACCCGCTTCAATATTTCGCGCACGCGCTCGACCGGATCGTCCGGCCAGTCGAAGTCACGCTCCGCCGCCCGCCAGCGCTCCAGGTCCGCGGTCGCCACCACGCGCGTCAGCGGATCTCCGTCGGCGTCTGCTCCCTGCTCGACCACCTCGAAGTGGACGTGGTCCACCGAGATCCCGGATAGCTGCGCTCCAGATCCTTCATCGCGGCCCATTTCGCGGCGCCCGCGCTCGGCCCCTCGGCCTCGGTCCGCCCCGCCCTCATGTCGTGCGAGTCGTCCGTCACGTGCCTACCTCAGCGCCGCCGCCGCTTCTTCTTCCGGGGAGGGGGCGGGGGAGCTCTCCGAGGCGCGCCCGATCCGCCGCCGCCGTCCACCAGCGCCGCCGCGGGCTGGGGGCCCCCGGCGACGGCGGCAACCGCCACCGGCGGCGGCGCCAGCTTGCGCACCACGATCGCCTGGCCCAGCGTCCAGAAGTTGGTCGTGATCCAGTAGACGAGCAAGCCGGCCGGGAAGCTCGGGATCAGCGCCGCGAAGACCAGTGGCAGCAACAGCATGATTCGCTGTTGTGTCTTGTCGGCGGTCACCGACATCACCATGGTGGACGCCATCTGGGAGCCGATGAAGAGGACCATCAGCACGATCAGCGTTCCACCCGTCGCCTTCTGGGTGATGTCGTTGACGATCAGGAAGCCCTGCTCGCCGGTGGCACGTACCTGGCCCTTGAACTCGCCCCCGTTCAGCAGGAAGAAGAGCGACATGAACACCGGCAGCTGGAGCAGCAGCGGCAGGCAGGAGGCGAACGGGTTGACCTGGTTCTCCTTGTAGAACTTCATCATCTCCTGCTGCATGCGCTGCTTGTCTTCCTTGTACTTCTCCTGGAGCGCCTTGACCTGCGGCTGCAGCACTCGCAGCGCGTTCATCGAGCGGATCTGCTTCAGCGTCAGCGGAACCATCAGCAACCGCACGATCACGGTCAGCCCGACGATCGACCACCCCCAGCTCAGCCCGACGTCGTCGTGCAGGGACGTGATCAGCCAGTCGGCCGCGTCGATCAGGGGCTGGAAGATGTTGGCCAGGACGAACGGGCTCATCGGAACAGGCGCCGGGCGCTCACCGGGTCGTACCCTCCGTGGCTGAACGGGTTGCAGCGCAGCACTCGCCACACTGCCACCACGAGCCCGCGGATCGGCCCCAGCTCGCGAATCGACTGGGCCGCGTATGCGGAGCACGTCGGCTCGTACTTGCACCGCCGCGGGAGCGCCGGTGAGATCGCCCGCTGGTAAAGCCGGATCGGCGCCGTGATCACACGGCTTGCAACTCCAGCCATCGCGTCAGCCGCTCCGGTCCGCGGCCGGCGCTGCGAGGCGTCCAGCAACTCGGCCAGCTCGTCACGCACGCCGCCGAGGCCGGACTGCTCGGCGGCCTCGGCCGACCCGGCGCGCGCCACGATCACAAAATCCTGTCCGGCGGGCAGCTGCTCGTCCAGCGCCCAGAAAGCCTCGCGCAGCAGCCGCTTCACGCGGTTGCGCTCGATCGCGCCCCCCACTCGCCGGCCGACCGATACGCCCAGGCGCACGGCCCGCTCCGATTCGTCGTGCGTTTCGCCCTCACGGCTGGCCGAAGGGAATGCGTACAGCACGAATGACCGGCTCGCCGCCGACCGGCCGCGGCGGTACACACGGTCGAAGTCGGCACTACGCGTCAGCCGTGGACGCCTCTGCCGCATGCCGCCCCGGCGTTCGTTCATCGCACCGGCCCCGGCCTCAGACCGTCAGGCGCGAACGGCCCTTCCTGCGCCGGCGCTTGAGGGTGAGCCGGCCGGCCCGCGTGCCCATGCGAGCACGAAAGCCGTGTGTACGCGCACGCTTGCGCTTCTTGGGTTGGTACGTTCGCTTCATGGTGCAGAGGCTCAGTCCTGGTGCGACGGTGTCGTCGCAACGGCGGGGCGGAGCGTCAGTATAAGGCCTCTTTCACGGTCCGCCGGCGGGCCGTGAAGTCTCCCTCGCGAAGCACGCTGCAAGAGGCTCGCATCTTTTGAACGCGTATTGCGACTTGGCCGCCGGTCGCCCGCGCGCCCCGGTCCGGCGGGCCCATTTCACGTCGCTAGAATCGCGCGTTCGCGGGGCAGGATTCGCGGCCTTCCGACCGTCCTTCCGCACCCACGGACCACCTTCAAGACTCGTCGAGGACGTGTGGAAGATCATGTCGAGGAGATATGGCGCCACGTCGATGACACCCTCCGCAGGTCACTTCCGGCGGACGTCTATCGAGTGTGGATCGAACCGCTGGCTCCGGCCGGCGTGCAGAACAACGTTCTCTATCTGAGCGCACCGGCGGGCGCGCGCGAATGGGTCCGTCGCCGTTTCGGTCACGTGCTCGATGCGGCCGCGGCGTCCCACCCGGCCGTCGGCCGCATCGAGTTGATCGCGGGAGACATGCTGCCCCAGCCCAGCTCCACGCACCTCGACCTGAAGCCCGGTTACACCTTCGAGGCGTTCGTGATCGGGTCCGCCAACCGCTTCGCGCACGCGGCGTCGCTGGCCGTCGCCGAGCTGCCCGGGCAGGTCTACAACCCGCTCTTCGTCTGCGGCCCTCCCGGCGTTGGCAAGACGCACCTGCTGCAGGCGATCGGCAACTACGTCTCGCTGTGCGTCAGCGGGCTCACGGTCCGCTACGCGAACGCCGAGACGTTCACGAGCCAGTTCCTCGCTGCGCTCCAACACAACCGGATCCCGTCCTTCAAGCAGCGCTATCGCGCAGTCGACATGCTGCTGCTCGACGACGTCCAGTTTCTCGAGAGCAAGGAACGCACCGCCGAGGAGTTCCTGTACACGATCGAGGCGGCGCTCAACTCGGGCGCCCAGGTGGTGCTCGCCGCCGACCGGGCACCGTCTGCGATGCCCCTCCTGCACGCGCCGTTGAAGGGACGCTTCGAAGGCGGGCTGCTGGCCGAGCTGAGCGCGCCCGACCAGGCGGCTCGGCTTGCGATCCTCCGGCGCCAGGCGGGCCCCGACGCCGGCGAGCTGACCGCCAACGGCGTGCTCGAGCTCCTCGCCCGGCGTGTGGCCGGCAACGTCAGGTCCCTCGAAAGTGCGCTGGTCCGCGTGCGCGCCTATGCCTCCCTCACCCAACAACCGCTCACGCTCGAGCTGGCCGAGCACGTGCTGAGCGCGATTGCGCCCGCCGCAACCGACGGGCCGGGCTCCGGGATGTCCATCGAGCGAATCCAGGACCGCACCTCCCGCGCGCTCGAGCTCGAGCCCGACACCCTCGCCTCGGCCAGACGCAGCCGTCAGGTTGTCTATGCTCGCCAGGTCGCCATGTACCTTTGCCGTGAGCTGACCGACCACTCCCTGCCTGCGATCGCCCGCCGTTTCGGGGGCCGGGACCACACCACCGTGCTCCACGCCCACCGGAAGGTCCAGCGCCAACTTCTGGTCGACCAGTCCACAAGGGCCCTTGTGGACAACCTCGTACGCGAGCTCAAGGACGAGTGAGCGGTTGCCTTCCCACAGGCTCACACAGGTCGCCACACAGGTCAGCAACCTCGCGTCTTGCGGCCCCCGCGCAGCTTGGACAGAGAATCCACAGCTACTACTCCCTCCATATCCAGGTGACTGTCGCTGAATGAAGTTTTCCGTCGAACGACAACCATTTCTGTCCGAGCTCCAGCTCGTCACGCGCGCCGCCGCGACTCGGTCCGCGATCCCTGCGCTCGGCGGTGTGATGCTGCAGGCCGGCGCCAACGTGATCGCGCTCTCTTCGACCGACACCGAGATCGCACTGCAATCCAGCATTGCGGCCGACATCGACCAAGAGGGGTCACTGCTGCTGCCCGCTCGCCTGTTGCTCGACATCGTGCGCGTCGCGGACGGCGATCGGGTCTCGATCGAGTCGGCGTCCGATCAAGGGGTCGTAAAGGTCACCTCGCAGCGTGCATCGTTCGCCGTTCGCACGTTGCCGGCCTCCGATTTCCCGAAGTTGCCGCCTGCCGACGCGGACACAGCGGTGGAAGTCGACGCGCCGGCGTTGTCCGCGACGATCGAACGAGTCGCGAAGGCCGCCTCGCGCGATGAGACGCGGCCCGTGCTGACCGGGATCCTCGTGTCCCTCGACGACGGAGTGCTGCGAATGGTCGCGACCGACTCCTATCGGCTGAGCGTCAAGGAGTCCGCTGTGCCGGGCATGAACGGCAGCGCGTTCGAGGCGAACGTGCCGGCCCGGGCGCTACAGGAACTGGGCCGCGTGGTCGCCGAGACGCAGCCCGATGCGGTGTCGATCGTCACGCGCGACAACCAGGTCGTGTTCGTCTCCGGCCGCGTGACCCTGTCCTCCCGCCTGATCGATGGTCAATTTCCGAACTATCGCCAGCTGCTTCCGGATGCGTACGAGCATGACGTGGTCATCGACAAGTCGGAGTTGCTCGGCGTCGTGCGCCGCGTCAGCTTGATGGCCCAGCGCAATGCGCCGCTGCGGCTGCGCTTCGAGCAGGGCACCGTGACCTTGTCCGCACAGACGCCGGACGTGGGGGAGGCCTCGGAGACCGTGCCCGTGAACTACCAGGGCGAGGAGCTCGAGATCGGCTTCAATCCGCAGTTTCTCCAGGATGGCCTGGAGAGTGTGGGCGCGGACGAGGTGCGGCTGCGCCTGATCAGCCCGCTGCGTCCGGGCTTGATCGAGCCGGCGGGTGCAGGTGAGGACGATCAGTTCCTGTACCTGATCATGCCGGTCCGCCTGAACGTCTGACCTCGATCCGTTGCACGTCACGCGCCTCGAGGTCCGCGACTTCCGCAGTCACGCACGGCTCGAGCTCGGACTCGAGGCCGGCATCACCGTCCTGGAAGGGCCGGTCGGTGCAGGAAAGACGAATCTCATCGAAGCGGTGCACGTCGGCTGCGCCGGTCGTTCCTTCAGGACTTCCAACGAACGCGAGCTGATCCGCTTCGGCGCTGGATCGGCGCGCGTGAAGCTGCACATCGAGGCGGGCGGCGCCGCCCATACGACCGAGGTCGTGATCCAGTCCAGCGGTCCCAAGTCGGTACGGCGCGACGGTGCGCGCATGACTCATCCGGGCGCGGGCGACCCGCCCTTCTTCGTTTGCGTGTTCGCTCCCGACCACCTCGAGCTGGTGAAGGGTCCGGCGGGCGCCCGTCGCGCCCGCCTCGACGACCTGACCGCCACGGTGTGGCCGGCCCGCCGCGCCACTCGCGCGGCCTACGCAAAGGCACTTGCCCAGCGAAACGCGCTCGTGGGCCGGGTTCGTGCGCGCGCAGTGGCCTCGGATTCGCTGCACGTGTGGGACCGCGAGCTGGCACGGCACGGCATCGAGCTGATGAATCACCGGCGCGAGCTGGTCGACTCCCTCGCCGCGCCGTTCGCAAAGTGGGCGAGCGAGCTCGGCCTGCCGACGCCGAACGAGCTGGCCTACCGGCCGCGCAGCGCTGCGACCTCCGCCACGGAGCTCGAGGCGGAGCTGCGCGAGCGTCTGGACTCCGACCTCGAGCGCGGCTTCACCCTGCACGGTCCCCATCGGGACGATCTGACCATGCGCGCCGGCGCGCGCGACCTGCGCCGCTACGGGTCGCAGGGCCAACAGCGCCTGGGGCTACTGGCCCTGCTGCTCGCCGAACGCGACGTGTTGAGAGGCGCCCGCGACACGAGCCCCGTGATGTTGCTCGACGACGTGCTCAGCGAGCTCGACCCGGACCGCCGCGCCAGCCTCATGCGGACTCTCGCCGACTCCGGCCAGACCCTGCTCTCGACGGCGGACGCGCGCGCCGTTCCCGACATGGCCGGAGCCGCCCTGGTGCAGATCCGGCCCGCACCGACGGCGACGGAGGATCTGTCCGAGGAGATCGCATGAGCCGCCGTCCACGACCGCTGGGAGACGTGCTCCCGACACTGAAGGAGCGGCTGGCGCCGCGCACTGCCCTTGCCGACGTGCAGGAGGCCTGGGAGAGCGCCGCCGGCGCAGAGGTTGCCCGCCACTGCGAGCCCTCGTCGGAAAGAGGTGGAGTCCTGACCGTCCGCTGCGACTCCGGAGTGTGGGCGGCCGAGTTGTCGATGATGACGAGCCAGCTGATCGAGCGCCTCAACGAAGCTCGCGACCCAGGGCGGCCGGTCCGCGAGATCCGGTTCGTCGTGCAGGCCTGAGGCCCGATTTCACGGGTCGTCGGATGCCGCGCCGGCGCCTCGCGGAAAGGCGTCTCCGGGGAGCTTTAGAGTCTCATCTACGGCGCTTGCTCCCGGCTCCGGCCAGCTGGCTTTCGCGCGCGCGTTTTTCCGCATTACAGAGGGAAATTCCGCCAATTCGAGAGGCTGTTGCGAGACTCCCACCTGCTAAAATTGGCCACAGCTTTTCATGCGCTCACCGCCGCGCGCACACCGCAGTCGAATCTTCGCGCGTGCGTGCATTTGAGTGAGCGTTCATCAATGCGGCTGTTGCCGCCCCAGCAGGAGGAACGCTAGTGCCGACAAACGGGTCTGACAGGACCGCGCCCGACGATGGCTCCGCCGCGGAGGCGGCCAAGACCCCTGCCCGGCGGGGCACTCAGGGCGGGTCCTCGTACAAGGCCGCGGACATCACGGTGCTCGAGGGTCTCGAGGCCGTGCGCAAGCGCCCCGGCATGTACATCGGCTCGACCGGCGAGCGCGGACTGCACCACCTCGTCTACGAGGTCGTCGACAACTCCGTCGACGAGGCACTGGCCGGGCACTGCGACTCCGTCGAGATCCGGCTGCACCCGGACAACAGCGTGACGGTCACCGACAACGGCCGCGGCATTCCCGTGGACATGCACGAGAAGGAGCAGCGCCCCGCCGCCGAGGTCGTGCTGACAGTCCTGCATGCCGGCGGGAAGTTCGGCGACGGAGGCGGCTACAAGGTCTCCGGCGGACTCCATGGCGTCGGGGTGTCCGTGGTCAACGCGCTCTCCGAGCGCCTCGACCTGGTGATCAAGCGTGACGGCCACGTGTGGACCCAGACCTACGAACGCGGCGCGCCGCAGGGGCCCCTGACGAAGGGCGAGGCCACCAAGGAACACGCAACGACGATCACGTTCCTGCCCGACCTCGAGATCTTCGAGGAGATTTCGTTCGACTTCGAGACGCTTGCCCAGCGCATGCGGGAAACCGCCTTCCTGACGAAGGGGCTGCGGATCGAGCTGATCGACGAGCGCGGGGCGGGCGATCGCATCGAGTTTCGCTACGAAGGCGGCATCCGGGACTTCGTCGCCTACCTCAACCAGAACAAGGACCCGATCCACCGCAAGATCGTCTACTTCGAGGGCGAGTCCGAGGAGGACGGCCAGGGCGAGATCGCGATGCAGTGGAACTCCTCCTACCAGGAGTCGATCTTCAGCTTCGCCAACAACATCAACACGGCCGAGGGCGGCACGCACCTCTCGGGATTCCGCTCGGCGCTGACACGCACCCTCAATGACTATGCGCGCAAGAAGGGCCTGCTCAAGGAGAAGGACGACTCCCTGGGGGGCGAGGACGTGCGCGAGGGCCTGACCGCGATCGTGTCGGTGAAACTGCACGACCCGCAGTTCGAGGGCCAGACGAAGGCGAAGCTCGGCAACCCGCCGATGAAGGGCTTCGTCGAGTCGACGGTGAATCGCAAGCTGGGCGAGTTCCTCGAGGAGAATCCCGCGGAGGCGAATCAGATCATCGGCAAGGCGATCGCCGCCGCCCGCGCCCGTGACGCCGCTCGCAAGGCGCGTGACCTGACGCGCCGCAAGTCGGCGCTCGAGAACTCGACGCTACCCGGAAAGCTGGCGGACTGCTCCGTCAAGGACCCGGCCCTGGCCGAGCTGTTCATCGTCGAGGGCGACTCCGCCGGCGGCAGCGGCAAGCAGGCGCGCGACCGCAACACGCAGGCCGTGCTCCCGCTGCGCGGCAAGATCATCAACGTCGAGAAGAACCGGATCGACAAGGTGCTGTCGAACGAGGAGATCCAGGCGCTCGTGACCGCGATCGGCACCGGCATCCGCGAGGAGTACGACCCCGAGAACCTGCGCTACCACAAGGTGATCCTGATGACGGACGCCGATGTGGACGGCGCGCACATCCGCACCCTGGTGCTGACGTTCCTGTTCCGCGAGATGCAGGGCCTGTTCGATGCGGGCCACGTGTACATCGCGAAGCCGCCGCTGTACCGCTTGAAGACCGGCAGCAAGGAGCAGTACATCGAGAAGGAGTCCGAGCTCGAGGAGGTGCTGCTCCGTGACAAGCTCGATCGGATCGAGATCTTCGATCGCGCGGGGGTGGCGTTCAACCTCACGCCGCAGCGGTGGCAGCGGTTGACCAGGCTCGTGAAGGAGTACGAGGGATGGGCTTCGGCGTTGCGCGCCGAGCACGGCCATGACGTGATCACGTTCCTGGAGGAGTCCGCGGTGCTCGACCAGGGGCTGACCGACGTCGCGAAGGTCGTCGCGGCGCTGAAGAAGAAGGCGCCGGCCGGCGAACCCTACGACACCGAGGTGCTGTCCCAGAACGGCGACGGCTCGATCCGGATCAAGGTGATCGAGCGCAAGAGCGGCCTCGCGACCACGCACGCGCTGGGCAGCGCGATCTTCGATTCGCGCGAGTACAAGCAGCTCGTGCGGGTCCATCAGGAGCTCCAGAATCTGGCCGGCACCCCTCCGTTCAAACTGAAGCTGGCCGACGACGAGGCGGACGCCCTGTCCTTCGAGGAGTTGCGCGTCGAAGTTCTGACGCTCGCCAAGCGCGGCGTGCGGCTCCAACGCTTCAAGGGTCTCGGGGAGATGAACGCCGATCAGCTGCGCGAAACGACGATGGACCCCGAGTCACGGACCTTGATGCAGGTGACGATCGACGACGCCTACGCTGCGGACGAGCTGTTCTCGATGCTGATGGGCGATCAGGTGGAACCGCGTAGGGCTTTCATCGAGAAGCACGCCCGGGACGTGCAGTTCCTCGATGTCTAGGGAAAGACCGGTCGCCCGTAAGCGGACGACCGGGTTCGTGGCGGGACGCGGTATCGGAAGGACAGGTTCCTAGTGGCCACTCTTGACGCATTGACGGGGAACATCGAGCCGCGCGGCCTGCGGGAGGAGATGCGCTCCTCCTACATGGATTACGCGATGAGCGTGATCGTCGGCCGGGCGCTGCCGGACGTCCGCGACGGCCTGAAGCCGGTCCACCGCCGGGTGCTGTTCGCGATGCACGAGGCCGGCCTGCAGCCCACGCGCGCCTACCGCAAGTGTGCGCGCGTGGTGGGCGACGTGATGGGGAACTTCCACCCGCACGGCGACTCCGCGATCTACGACACGCTGGCGCGCATGGCGCAGGACTTCGCGCTGCGCTATCCGCTCGTCGACGGCCAGGGCAACTTCGGCTCGATCGACGACGACCCGCCCGCGGCGATGCGCTACACCGAGGCTCGCCTCGCCCGCCTGGCGACCGAGATGCTGCGCGACATCGACGCGAACACCGTCGACTTCACGGCGAACTACGACGAGTCGCGGCAAGAGCCGCTGATCCTGCCGGCACGCTTCCCGAACCTGCTCGTGAACGGCTCCGCCGGCATCGCGGTCGGGATGGCGACGAACATCCCGCCGCACAACCTGAGCGAGACGATCGACGCCGTGGTCGCCTACATCGAGGACCCGAGCCTCGACGTCGCCGGCCTCATGCAGCACATCAAGGGCCCGGACTTCCCGACCGGCGGCTACATCGTCGGTCGTGAGGGGATCAAGGACGCCTACGAAACGGGACGGGGGCGTGTGGTGATGCGCGGGCGGGCGCACGTCGAGCCGCTGCGCGGCGGCAAGGAGGCGATCATCGTCACGGAGCTGCCCTTCATGGTGAAGAAGGGGGGCGACGGCGGGTTGATCAAGAAGATCGCCGCGCTCGTGCACGACAAGAAGATCGCGGAGATCAGCGACCTGCGCGACGAGACCGACCGTTCGGGCATGCGGCTCGTGATCGAGCTGAAGCGGGACGCGATTCCCGAGGTCGTGCTCAACAAGCTCTACAAGCACACCCCGCTCCAGCAGACGTTCGGCGTGAACATGGTGGCGCTGGCGGACGGTGTCCCGCGCACGCTCGACCTGCGCGAGGTGATCCGCTACTACGTCCTCCACCAGAAGGAGGTCGTGACCCGGCGCACCAAGGACCAGCTGGAACGCGCCGAGCGGCGGGCGCACATCCTCGAGGGCCTTTTGATCGCGCTGTCGAACATCGACGCCGTGATCAAGTTGATCCGGTCGTCGCCCGATCCGGAGCAGGCACGCGCGGGCCTGATCGAGAAGTTCGAGCTGTCCGCCGCGCAGGCGCAAGCGATCCTGGACATGCGCCTCCAGCGCCTGACCGCGCTCGAAACGGACAAGATCAAGTCCGAGCACGCCGACCTGATGGAGCGCATCAAGGAGCTGCGCGCGATCCTCGGCGAGGAGGAGCGCCTGTACGGGCTGATCAAGGAGGAGCTGCTCGAGATCAAGCAGATCTACGGCGACGAGCGCCGCAGCGAGATCATCGCCGCCGAGGGCGAGGTCGACCTCGAGGACATGATCGCCGAAGAGCAGATGGTCATCTCGATCACCCGCTCGGGCTACATCAAGCGACTCCCGCTGTCCACCTACCGCAAGCAGCATCGCGGGGGCATCGGCGTGATCGGGATGGAGACCAAGGAGGACGACTACATCGAGCACCTGCGCATCTGCTCGACGCACGACTTCCTGCTGTTCTTCACGACGGCCGGCAAGGTGTATCGCCTGAAGGTGTACGAGCTGCCCGAGGGTGCGCGCACCGCAAAGGGCCGCGCGCTGATCAACCTGCTGCCGCTGCGCGAGGGCGAGCGCGTGCGCGCCGTGATCCCGACGCGTGACTTCTCCGAGCACAAGTACGTCGTGTTCGGGACGCGCAACGGCCTGATCAAGAAGACGGAGCTGACCGCCTACAACACCCCGATCCGCGCGGACGGCATCATCGCCATCAAGCTGCGCGACGGTGACTCGCTCGTCGACGTGCGCGGCACGAGCGGCGAGGACGACATCATCATGGTCTCGCGCTCCGGCTACGCGGCGCGCTTCAACGAGACACGGGTGCGGCCGATGGGTCGCGACACGAGCGGCGTGCGCGGCATGAACGTGTCGGAGAAGGACAACGCCGTGCTCGCGATGGACGTCGCGCGTGACGACACCGAGCTGTTCGTCGTGACCGAGAATGGGTTCGGCAAGCGCAGCCCGATCACGGACTACCCGGTCAAGGGCCGCGGCACGAAGGGCGTCAAGACCATCCAGATGACCGAGCGCAAGGGCGCGCTCGCCGGCGCGCTGATCGTGCGCGAGCACCAGGAGCTGGTGTTCATCTCGCAGAGCGGGATGGTGCAGCGCACGGGCGTGCGCGGCATCTCCAAGATGGGCCGCTCGACGCAGGGCGTGAAGGTCATGAACCTGCGCGGTGACGACACCGTCAGCGCCGTCGCCCTCGTCCAGGAGAGCGACGCGGACATCGGCGCATCCGCTGGTGACGAGAACGGCGCGTCGCCGGAGCTCGCGCTCGAGCCCGACGACGGGGTCGAGCCGGACGAGCCGCAGGGCAACGGGGCCACATAGCCCGGCGCCGCTGGACGAGCGCCTAGATCAGATACTGCTGCCAGGCCGTCGGAACCACCGGCGCGGCAACGCGGATGAAGATCGTCGGTCCCGGCGCACGCGGCTTGCGGCGCGCGTGCATGCCGCTCTCGACGGGTGTGCGATTGCCCTTGCGCCGGTTGCAGGGGGCGCAAGAGGTGACGATGTTGTCCCAGTCGCTCGGCCCGCCACGGCTGCGCGGGATCACGTGGTCGACCGTCAGGTGCGCCGTGGTTCCGCAGTACTGGCACGTCCACGAGTCGCGCGCGAACACCGCCCGCCGGGTAATGCGCCGGCGACGCTGGTCGTGCGGGATGCGCACGTACGACACCAGGCGGATCACGACCGGATGGGGCAGCGTGACGCTCTCCGAGCGCACGGCGCGCTCGCTCTTCTCCACAAGCTCCGCCTTCTCCTTGAGGACGAGCACCACGGCCCGGCGCACGGTGCACACGTTGAGTGGCTGGTACGAGGCGTTCAGCACCAGCACGCGGCCGCCGTCCGAGCGCCGGCGCGCACCCGCGACGGCGCCGGCCGGCTCCCCGGCTGGCTCACACTCCCTGTCCGTCTCCCGGCCTTGCCCTGCGGGCCCCGCCGGTGTGACTCTGGCGGTCGCGGCTTCCACTGCGGTGCGGAAAGTGTAACCACACGCCCCAGGGCGCCAATTCAGGCGCTCGGGTAGCAGCCCAGCACGCGCAGGGTCTCGACGGTCGCGCCGATCGCCCCGAGCGCCGCGACGACCGCCGGATCATCGACGCGGGCGGCGAGATCGGCGAAGAACACATAGCGTCCAAGCCCCTGCTTGCGCGGCCGCGACTCGATCTTGCTGAGGTTGATCTCGCGGACGGCGAACTCCCGCAGGACGTCCACGAGCGCGCCCGGGTGGTCGGGGAGGCCCCAGAACACGACCGAGGTCTTGAACGGCTGGTCGCCGTTCGCCGGCGGTCGCTCGGTTTGGCCCGTCCCGCCCGCAGCCGCCGTCCTTTCCAGCCAGACGAAGCGGGTTTCGTTCTCCGGCGTGTCCTCCACGCGCTCGGCGAGCACCTCGCATGCATACAGCTGCGCTGAGATGTGGTTGCCGAGCGCGGCCCAGGGCCGGTCGCTCTCGGCCACGATCCGCACGGCGTCGGCGGTGCTCTGGGCTCCCATCACCTCCGCCTGCCCGAGGCGCTCACGCAGGAACCGGGCGCACTGAGCGCTGGCCTGGGGATGGGACAGCACACGCTCGATGCGCTCCAGGGCCAGCTGCGTGCGGGCGATCAGCGTATGGGTGATCGGATGCACGACCTCACCCACGATCTGCACCTCGTCCGTCTCGAACACCAGCGCGTCGAGGGTCGCGTTGACCGAGCCCTCGAGCGAGTTCTCGATCGGCACAAGTGCCCGGTCGCAGCGTCCGTCGGCGACCGCCATCACGCATTGGTAGATCGTGGGCACGGGCACCGCGGCGATCTCCCGGCCCGCGGTCGATGCGAACAGCGCTTCCTCGGAGAAGGTTCCCTCGGGTCCGAGGAACGCGACTCTCACGGAGTCAGCTGCGCGCCTCGGCGATCACGATCTCGCCGAGCGCGGTGCGCACCGCCTCGTCCTCCTCGGGGGAGAGCTCGATCTCCGAGCGGCCTTCGCGCACGCCCTTGACGTACATCCGGGCCTGCTCCCGATGCAGGATCGATGACAGGACGACGCCCGTTCCGTTGTCGTCGAGCAGTGCCATGGAGCTCGACTGGCGACCGCTCATCTCGCCGTAGGCGTCGTACCGCACCACCGCGGTCTTGCTGATGCTGCCCTGGATGCGGGTCTCGTCCGCCTCCAGGCGCGCCTCGACACGGCGGAAGGTTTCCTCGACCAAGCCCTGGAGCTGCGCGAATCCGATCTCGAGGTTCTCGGCATGTGTGACGAGGTCGCGCTCGCCGCTCGTGCCGAGCACCTTGGTCTGCGCGCTGCGCACGCGGCGCAGCTTCAACCACAGGACGAGCACCAGCAGCAGCGCCAGCAGCGCGCCGCCGCCCGCCGCCAGCGCGGCCACGCCGGCAGCCGAAGTCAGGTCGTCTGGCACCGGAGAAGAATAACCCGGCCTCCGGCCCCTATTCCGCGGTAAAGGCCACCTGGTACTGGATCCGGTTGTTTTCGCGGGTGCCCTCGCCGGGGACCGGGTCCACGCTGACCGTCACGGTGCTGACCGCCTCGGTGCTGGGGGAGTCGGAGATCGGGATGCTGACCGTCTCGGACTCGCCCGCGGGAATGCGCGGGATGGCCTGGTCGACGCTGATCCGCCCGCCGTTGGTGATGGTCACGGATACGCCCAGGTTGGTCTCCTCCGATTCGCCCTGGTTTTGGACCGTCACGTCGAAGGTGAGCTGATCGCTGACGGGCACGCGGTTCACGCCGCTCTCGCTCAACTCGACGCCCGCGGGGTTGACCGTGGCGCCCTGGATGCCGGTGCCGTGCAGGCCCGGGGTCGCGGTCTGGCTGTCGCCGCCGGCGATCCGGCTGAGTCTCGTCTGCACGGTGTCCGGGTCGAGCCAGCCGAGGTCCGGCAGGAAGCGGTCGGTCGGGAAGCGCTCCTCGATGCCACGCTTCTTGTAGGCCGACAGCAGGCCCGGAACGGCGCGCTGA
The DNA here is from genome assembly GCA_963816975.1 of uncultured Solirubrobacterales bacterium. Taxonomy (GTDB): domain Bacteria; phylum Actinomycetota; class Thermoleophilia; order Solirubrobacterales; family JBBDJG01; genus DASRIA01. The sequence goes on from CAWFMD010000006.1 coordinate 691,726, forward strand.
AGGTAGATCACGTCGCTGGCGAGCAGCGCCTGCATCTGTCCCGCGATCGCATTGACGGCATCGCTCGAGCCGCGCTGGTCGCCCAGTGCCTCCGGCAGCGCCGCGGCGATCTTCTCGATCGCGTCGGCCCGGTACTGCAGTGCCTCTGCAAGCGCAGCCTGCGCCCCGTCGAGCTCGTCGGGGTGATCGGTATCCCGGCCGCGCTGGACCAGCTGCTCGGCGTCGGCCCGCTCGGCATTGACCTGGGTCTGCACGTCCAGCGCGTCGGCGCCGCCCGGGCTCGAGAGCAGGTCGAAGAGTCGCTGCGATACGTCGTTCGAGCCCCGCAGGATCGCCCGCACGTCGGTGGCGTAATCTCGGAACGCGCGGTCCTTGCGGCTGTCGAGGCAGCTGTTCAGGCCCAGGACCAGCAGGATGATGAGCACCACCGCGCCGCCCAGGGCAAGGGTGCGCCGCACCATCAGAGTCTGGGAATCCGTCGAGCCGGGGCCACCCGAGCCCCTCCTGGGCCGTGCGGCCCGCCTTCCTTGCGAAGACGACAAGTGGGCGCTCTCCTCAGTGCGCGAACACGATTTAGCCTGCTTACGAGCGGAGAGTATGACGAGCGGAGCGGCTGATCGGTACCCGCGCAAGGTCCCTGGCAGGCCGCGTGCGAGGGGTGCCCCGGCGCGCGGGACGCGTTGCGTAGCATTTCCCCCCGCCGCTCCACCCCGCGGGCGGCTCGGAATGCGATTCACCTTGGGTGTCCTGAGAACAGTGGAATCGAAGCTCGAAGGCCTCGTCGAAGGCATGTTCAACCGTGCCTTCAGGGCCCGGGTGCAGCCCGTCGAGCTGGCCCGCCGGCTGGCCAAGGAGATGGAGTCCTACAAGGCCGTATCGGTCTCGCGCACCTACGTGCCCAACGAGTACGTCGTGTTCCTGGCCCGTGAGGACCGGCGCCAGTTCGAGGGCTACGAGCCCGCGCTGCTCGAGGAGCTGGCTTCCCACCTGCTCGAGCATGCCGCCCGCGAGGGGCTGGCGCTCCTCACCCGCCCCGAGGTCTCGTTCGAGACCGACAAGCGCCTGCGGATGGGCGAGTTCGGGATCCAGGCACGGCTCGTGAAGCCGCCGGAGTCGCCGGCCGAGCCGGCCTCGCAGGGAGACCTGGGGGCGACGATGGTCTACTCCGCGACGAAGGTGCGCCAGGCGGCCGCCCCGCCCGCCGCCGAGCCACCGGTTGCGCGCGCATTGATCAGCCTGGGAGGCAAGACCTTCGTCCTCGACCAGCCCCGCGCCGTCGTGGGGCGCAGCCGGCGGTGCGACTTCGTGCTCGAGGACCCGAATGTCTCACGGCGGCACTTCGAGCTGCAGCAGCGCGGGGCGGACTGGTATGTCGTGGACCTCGAGTCGACCAACGGCATCTCCGTCAACGGACGACGTGTCCCGAGCGCGCGCCTCGAGCCCGGCGACGAGATCGCGGCCGGCACGTCGAGCATGCGTTTCGACGTGGACTGACGGAACGGGAGCGACCGTGTCCGATCCGCTAGAGGTGCTGCTCCAGTTCGGCTTCCTGAGCGTGCTCTATCTGTTCCTGCTGTGGGTTGCGCGCAGCGCGCTGCGCGATCTCGGTCGTCCCGCCGCGGATCCCTACGGGGAGGATGAGCGTGCCCCGTCGCACGAGGCCACGCCGTATTCGGGTCGCCTGGTCGTGGAGCGCGGGGCCGGCCTGGACAGCGGCGCCGAGTACGGCGTCGGCCCCGGGCTGGGGATCGGCCGCGCGGCCGCGAACGACATCCGCATCGAGGACTCCTTCGCCTCGGGTCGCCACGCCCGCCTGTACGACCGCGAGGGCGCGGTCTACATCGAGGACATGAACTCGACCAACGGCACATACGTGAATGGACGCAGGCTCGGGGCTCAGCAGATGCTGCGTCCCAGGGATCGCATTCGCATCGGCGACACGGAATTCCGGTTCGAGCAGTGAACAAGATTCCGAAAATCTGCAAGCAGATTTCCGGGTGGGACCAAGGTCGGCCTTGCTGAGGATCATCGACGAGGCGGCGCGCACCGATGCCGGGCGTCAGCGGCGTGCGAACGAGGACTCGTTCTACGCGCGCGCACCTGCGTTTGCGATCGCGGACGGGATGGGCGGCGCGCAGGCCGGCGAGGTTGCGTCACGTGTCGCGGCAGAGGCGTTCGACGAGCGCACCGACGACGGGACCGCGGAGCAGCAGCTTGCGCGCATCGCGCAGGGGGCGAACCGCCGGATCTACGACATGGGGGCAGGGGACTCCCGCCTGCGGGGGATGGGCACGACGCTGACCGGCGCGCTGGTCCGAGGCGACGAGGTGACGATCGTGCACGTGGGCGACAGCCGCGCGTACCTCCTTCGCGACGGGCAGTTGCGCCAGCTGACGCGCGACCACTCGCTCGTGGAGGAGCTGCGCCGCCAGGGCCGGCTGACCACGGAGGAGGCGGAGGAACATCCGCAGCGATCCGTCGTCACGCGTGCCCTCGGCGTGGAGCCGGAGGTGCAGCTCGACGTGCATACGCACCAGGCGCGCAGCGAGGACCTGTTCCTGCTGTGCAGCGACGGGCTCACCAGCATGGTGAAGACCGAACGCGTGCACGACATCATCGCCGGGAGTGACTCCCTCCAGACGGCGGCCGAGCGGCTCGTGGCCGAGGCGAACGAGATGGGCGGACGCGACAACATCACGGTCGTGCTGTTCCGCCTCGGGGGCGACGAAGGAGCCGGTTCCGGGGTGGAGGAAACGGTGGTCGGCGCACCGGCGGTCGAGGCGGATACCGATACGCATGAGGTGCGGGTCGCGGCTGAGCCGCCGAGCCCGCCGGCGGATCGCGGACCGCGGACCGCGGCCGGCCGCAAGCCACGACGACGCCGGTTCAGGCCCAAACGGTTCGTGGCCGCCCTGCTCGCCCTCGCCGTGCTCGCGGGGTTGGCGGTGGGCGCGGTGATCGGGCTGCGGCAGGTGTACTTCGTGGGACAGGACGACCGTGGGCTCGTGACGCTCTACCGGGGAGTGCCGTACGAGCTGCCGCTGGGCATCGACCTGTACGACCCGGTCTATGTCGGCTCGGTTCCCGCTCGCACGCTTTCCACTCAACAGCGGCGGCGGGTGCTGGACCACCAGCTGCGCTCGCGCGACGACGCGGCCGACATCGTGCGACGGCTCGAGAGGGACAGCGAGTGACCGCTCGCAACCGTGAGCTGATGGGGCTGATCCCGGTCTCGTTGCTGGTGACCGCGGGGTTCACCGCCGTGTTTGCGGCACGGCAGGCCGAGGTCGGCAACGCAAGCCTCACCTACGGCGCGATCTTTCTCGGCCTGTGCGTGGCGTTGCACGTGTTCATCCGCGTCACGCTGCCGCACGCGGAGCCGTACCTGTTCCCGCTCTGTGCGCTGCTGGCCGCGATCGGCCTGGTCGTCGTCTATCGCATCGACGACGCGCTCGCGCGCCAGCAGGCGGGTTGGTTCGTGGCCGGCATCGCGCTGTTCGCGCTCACGGTCCTGCTGCTGCCCGACGTGCGCGCGCTGGAGCGCTACCGGTACGTGATCGCGGCGGCCGGCATCGGCCTTCTGATGTTGCCGCGGCTGCCGGGCATCGGCGCTCAGGTGAACGGCGCATACCTCGGCGTGAACATCGGCCCCCTCAGCTTTCAGCCCACCGAGTTCGCGAAGCTGTGCATCGTCATCTTCCTCGCCAGCTACCTGAACGAACGGGGCGAAGCGATGGTGGCGGCCTCACGCCGCGTGCTGGGCGTGACGATCCCGCGCCTCAAGCACTTCGGGCCGCTGCTGGTCGTGTGGGGCGCATCCATGTTCATGCTCGTGTTCATCCGCGACCTCGGCAGCTCGCTGATGTTCTTCGGAGCGTTCCTGGCCCTGCTGTACGTGGCGACCGGCCGGGCGTCATTCGTGGCCGCCGGGCTCATGCTGTTCGTCGTCGGCGCGTGGTTCTTCGCCACCACGGTGGGACACGTGCAGGAGCGCATCGACATCTGGTTGGATCCTTGGAACGACCCGCAGGGATCAGGCTTTCAGATCGCGCAGTCCCTCTTCTCGCAGGCCGACGGCGGCCTCTTCGGGGAGGGGCTCGGCAAAGCCCTGCTGAACCTCCCCGGCGGAGCGCAGATTCCCCCGGCGCCGGACACGGACCTGATCTACGCGGTGATCGCGAACGAGCTCGGCCTGTTCGGGGCGGCCGGAGTGGTGCTCGCGTACCTCCTCTTCGCAGAGCGCGGCTTTCGTGTCGCGGTGCTGTCGGACGACGGGTTCTCGAAGCTGTTGGCGACCGGCCTGACCGCGGTGTTCGCGCTGCAGGCGTTCGTGATCGTGGGGGGCGTCACGCGCGTGATCCCACTCACCGGCGTGACTCTGCCGTTCGTGAGCTATGGCGGCAGCTCGATCGTCGCGAACTTCGTGCTCCTGGCGCTGCTCCTGATGGTGTCGGAACAGGCGCGCGCGCCGCGTGCGCGGCGCAGCCCCGTGGTGACGCAATGAGGGCGCCGACGTGAACGCCCGCATCCGCAACCTCTTCGGTCTGGTGACGGCCCTGTTCGGGCTGCTGATCGCCTTCACCACCTATTGGGCGGTGTTCGAGGCCGACGACCTCGAGGCCAACCGTGCGAACAAGCGTCCGCTGCTCGAGGAGCAGCAGATCCGCCGCGGGCTGATCATCGCCCGCGACGGGACGGTGGTCGCGCGCAACCGCGCGGTCGGGGTGTCGCCGCGGTTCTACGAGCGCATGTATCCGGAGGGCGCCCTGTTCGGCCATCCGGTGGGTTACAGCTTCGTGGAGCGTGGACGCGTGGGCCTGGAGCGCGAGTACAACGACGACCTGACCGGCAAGACCGATGAGTTCGAGTCGCTGCTCGACGAGGTCCGGGGCCGGGAGCGCGAGGGGCACGACGTCTTCACGAACCTCGACCCGCAGGCTCAGCAGGTGGCGCGCACCGGTCTCGCGGGGCGCGCCGGGTCGGTCGTCGCGCTCGACCCGCGCACCGGCCGGGTGAGGGTCGTGGTGAGCCTTCCCGGCTACGACCCGGCCGAGATCCCCGACCGGTTCGCCGGCCTGCGCCGGGCGCCGGGCTCCCCGCTGCTCGATCGTGCGGTCCAGTCGGGCTACCCGCCGGGCTCGACGTTCAAGGTCGTGACCGCGACGGCCGCGCTGGACTCGGGGGAGTACAACCCGAACTCGGTGGTGGACGGAAAGTCACCCAAGCGCATCGGCGGCGTCCCCCTGTCGAACTTCGGGAACACGGACTTCGGCCCGACCACGCTCACGACCGCGCTCACCAACTCGGTCAACACGGTGTGGGCCGAGGTGGGCGAGAAGCTCGGCAAGCGCACGATGTACGAGTACATGCGGCGCTTCGGCTTCGACCGCAAGCCACTGATCGACCTGCCCGCCGACGAGGTGCGGTCGAGCGGTGTCTACGGACGCGACGGCGCGCTGCTCGGACCCGCCGACGCGATCGACATCGGCCGCGTCTCGATCGGTCAGGAGCGCCTACAGGTCACACCGCTGCAGATGGCACTGGTGGCGGCGACCGTGGCGAACGGCGGCAGCCTGATGCGGCCCCATCTGGTGCGCACGGTGAAGGATCGTGACGGCCGTGTCGTGCGCGAGGTGAAGCCGAGCGAGCAGAGTGAGGTGATGAAGCGCGCGACCGCGGACCAGCTGGCGCAGATGATGGCCAACGTGGTGAAGGAGGGAACCGGCACGGCGGCCGCGCTCGAGGGCATCGACACTGCGGGCAAGACCGGCACGGCAGAGCGCGGCGGCCCGATCAACCAGGCTTGGTTCATCGGCTTCGCACCGGTCACGAACCCGCGTGTGGCGATCGCTGCGACGGTCGAGCAGACGACCGGCCAGGGCGGAACGGTGGCTGCACCGATCGCCAAACAGGTGATGCAGTCGCTGCTGCGGGAGGGCCCATGACCGAGATCGCGGCCGACACGATCATCGATTCGCGCTATCGCGTGCTTCGCAAGATCGGCGCGGGCGGGATGGCCGATGTCTACTGCGCGGAGGACATGCACCTCGGCCGCAAGGTGGCGGTGAAGCTGCTGCACCAGCGGTTCGCGCAGGACCAGGAGTTCGTGGAGCGCTTCCGGCGCGAGGCGTCCTCCGCCGCGGGGCTCCAGCATCCGAACGTCGTCGGGGTATACGACCGCGGCGAGTACGACGACACCTACTACATCGCGATGGAGTACTGCGAGGGCGAGTCGCTCAAACAGGTGATCACCCGCGAGGCGCCGCTCGACCCGGCGCGGGCGATCGCGATCACCAAGCAGATTCTCGTCGCCGCGCGCTTTGCGCATCGGCGCAACGTGATCCACCGCGACCTGAAGCCGCACAACGTGATCCTCGACGACGAGGACAACGTGAAGGTCACCGACTTCGGCATCGCCCGCGCCGGCGCCTCGGACATCACCGAGGTGGGAGCGATCATGGGCACGGCGCAGTACCTGTCCCCCGAGCAGGCGCAGGGGCGTCCCGTGACGGAGGCGTCAGACCTCTACTCGGTCGGTGTGCTGCTGTTCGAGCTGCTCACGGCCCACGCGCCGTTCGCCGGCGACAGCCCCGTCGCCGTCGCGCTCCAGCACGTAAACCAGGCCGCGCCCTCACCCCGCGAGCGTCACCCCGCGGTCCCCCCGGCGCTCGAGGCGGTGGTCCTGAAGGCGCTGGCCAAGGATCCGTCCGAGCGCTACACGGACGCGGACTCCTTCATCAAGGCGCTGGAAGGCGTCGAGGCCGGCTTGCAGCGCGCCCCGGTCGATACCGAGAGCACGGCGATCTACGCGCCCGTCGGCGTCGTCACGGGGGCCGCCCCGCCGAGTGCCGCTGCGCCGCCGAGCGCGCCCCCGCCGGTCACCGACGAGCCGCCTCCGCCGGCGTTCGGCGAGCCGCCCGCGCACGCGGCCCGGCGGCGGAACGCGTGGATCGTGGCTGGGGTGCTGGGCGCGCTGGCGGCGATCGCGGTCGGTGCCTTCCTGCTGTTCGGCGCGCCCGACAAGGTCGTGGTCCCGGCCGTCGGCGGGCAGACGCTCCAGCAGGCGACCCAGCGCCTCGATCAGGCAGGCCTGGGCGTCGAGGTCAAGCGTCGCGCCGACCAGGCGCCACGCGACTTCGTGTTCGAGCAGTCGCCCAATCCCGGGCAGAAGGTCGACCAGGGCGCGGTCGTCACGTTGTTCGTGTCCAACGGCCCGACCACGGTCGAGGTCCCGGACGTCGTGGGCCTCGGCGAGGACGACGCGAAACGGCGCGTGCGGCGCGCGGACCTGCGGCCCACGGTCGAGCGGGAGAGCTCCACCAAGGTCGCGGAGGGCACGATCATTCGCACCGACCCCGGGCCGGGACGCCTGATCGAGCGCGAATCGTCCGTGACCTTGTTCGTCAGCTCGGGACCCGGGGAGGTGGTCGTGCCCAACGTCGTCGGTGACGATCAGGAAAGCGCCGTCGCCCGCCTGCGCAAGGAGGGTCTCAGCCCGACCGTGCGCGAGCGTTCGTCGAGCGAGCCGGCGGACACCGTCGTCGACCAGACCCCGGCGGCCGGCCAGCGGGTCGACGAGGGCTCCACGGTGACGATCTTCGTCTCCGACGGAAAGGTGCGCGAGGTGCCCGACGTCACCGGCCTCACCCAGAACGAGGCCGAGGCGGAGTTGGACGATGCGGGGTTCAACGTCAGCGTGCGCACGCGGGACACCGATCAGCCGGACGAGGACGGCACGGTGCTCTCGCAGTCGCCGCGTGGCGGAGTCGAGCGCCGCGAGTCCGCGACCGTGACGATCACGGTCGGCGTGCTGAGCGCACCGGGAACGGCGCCTTCACCTTGAGGGTCGTCGTGCTTGCGGGCGGGCGGTCGAGCGAGCACCCCGTGTCGCTGGACTCGGGGCGCTCGGTTTGCGATGGGCTGGTGGGCGCGGGCCACGACGTGCGCGCGATCGTGATCGGCCGCGACGGCGTGTGGCGCGAGCACGATGCCACCGATCTGCAAGCTGACCGGCGGGTTCCCGGCGGGATCGGCGGCTCGGTGTCGATCGTTCCCGGGCAGGGATTGCTCGACGCGGACGTCGTCTTCCCGGTGCTGCACGGGCCGTTCGGGGAGGACGGCACGGTGCAGGGTCTCCTGGACATCGCGGACGTCCCCTACGTCGGCGCCGGCGTGCTCGGGTCGGCGGTCTGCATGCACAAGGTCGTGTTCAAGGACCTGATGGCGCAGGCGGGCATGCCGCAGGTGCGCTACGAGGCAGTGTCCGAGCGGGACTGGGAACAGCGGCGCGAGGCCGTCCTGGCGGCGCTCCCGGGGCTTGGGTTGCCCGTGTTCGTGAAGCCTGCGCGGCTTGGGTCGAGCGTCGGAATCTCGAAGGTCTCGGCGGCTGCGGAGCTGGCTCCGGCGATCGCGGCCGCGCTCGCGCACGATCCTGTCGCGATCGTCGAGGCCGCCGCCGTTGGCATCGAGGTCGAGTGCTCCGTGATCGGCAACGACGAACCGGTCGTGTCGGAGCCGGGCCAGGTGATCGCGCGGGGCGAATGGTACGACTACGAGTCGAAGTACACGGCGGGCGGCATGGAGCTGGTCGTGCCCGCGCCGATCTCGGCGGCCCAGGGTGACCGCGTGCGCCGCATCGCGCAGACGGCGTTCCTGCGCTCGTCGTGTGCGGGCCTGGCGCGCGTCGACTTCTTCGTGACCGACGAGGGCCAGGTGCTGCTGAACGAGCTGAACACGATCCCGGGTTTCACCGGCACGAGCGTCTTCGCGCGATTGTTCGAGGCGTCCGGCGTGTCGTATGAGCAGCTCTTGGACCGGCTGCTGGGGTACGCGGTGGAGCGGTATCGCCACGAGCGAGCGCACTCGTACTGAGTGGGCCGCCCGGCGTCCGCCGGCGGCACCCGGGAGCTACCCGAGCAGGCGCACTTCCGAGATGGCCGCGCTCGAGCCACCCGTGGCTCCTTCCGTGAGGCTCGTGATCCAGATCAGGTAGTACCGCGCCCGGCTTTCCGCCGTGTCGAGGCCGAACGTCTTGCGGGTGGAGTCCATCTCGCCGCTGCCCACCAGCGTCCAGCCGCTGAGCTGCTCGGGCACGCTGTCACGCGCGACGTAGAACCGCACGGTCCACCCGTCCTTGGGAGTCACCAGCCGGATCCCCCGTGCCACGATCGGACGGCCCGCATCGAGGTACATGCCGACGCCCTTCTTGATGCTTCCGAAGTCGGGGGTGTCGTAGCGCTCGGTCTCCCACGCCGTGCTGGGATCGCCGTCGAGCGCGAGGGGCACGGCCTCGCTGCGCTCCGACCCGTCACCGGGCGCCGGGTCGTAGTCGAAGGCGTCACGCTCCCCCAGCTCGATCGCGGTCAGGTCGCCCTGCGCGGCGGGCTCGCTCTGCTGGTCCTCGCCGTTGATCAACAGCGCGGCGAGGGTGGCGACCACGCCCGCAATCAGCAGGTAAAGGAGCCCGAGCAGGACTCGCCGCCGGCGCGTCTGGCGGCCGCTGAGTGCGCCCGGCAGCTGGCTGAGGATGGCGGTCGCCTCGCCCGTCGCGCCGCCCGAGCGGGCGCTCTCGTAGGCGAGCACCTCCTCCAGATCCTTGACGAAGTCGGCCATCGACGCGTACCGCGCGCGCTGGTCCTTGGCCGTCGCGCGCTCGACCAGCGATGCGAGCACGGCCGACACCTCGGGACGGCTGCGGCGTACGTCGGGCATCCCCTCGTGGATGTGCTTCATCGCGACGCTCACGTGGTTGTCGCCCGAGAACGGCACCCGTCCGGTCAGCATCTCGTACAGGACGATGCCCAGCGAGTAGACGTCGGACTGGCCCGTGACGTCCTGTCCCATCGCCTGCTCGGGTGAGACGTAGTCGGTGGTGCCGATCACCTTGCCCGCGCCCGTCAGCTGGTTGCTCTCGAGCCCCAGTGCGATCCCGAAGTCGGTGACCTTCGCGCGGCCCTCGTCGTCGATCAGCACGTTCTGGGGTTTCACGTCGCGGTGCACGAGGTTGCGCTCGTGCGCGGCCTGGAGGCCGCGGCCGATCTCGATCGCGTACGCGACGGCCTCCGCGACCGGCAGCTGGCCCTCGCGCTTGATGCGGTCCTTGAGCGTCTCACCCCGGACGTGCTCGAACACGATGTAGGGGTGCCCGTCGTCCTCGCCCGCGTCGATCACCATCACCACATGGGGGTGGGAGAGCTGCGCGACGGTGCGCGCCTCACGCCGGAAGCGCTCCAGCGAGGGCGCGTCTTCGGAGATGTGGCCGTGCAGGATCTTGATCGCGACTCGCCGCTCGAGCGTTTCGTCGAACGCGCGGTAGACGGTCGACATGCCGCCGGACCCGATCCGGTCTTCGATCCGGTAGCGGCCGTCGAGCCTGGTGCCGATCACTGTCATGACGCTGGGTGGCATCGTGGTTGCCGGTTGGGTAGGTCCATCTCCCTGGCCGTGTGGGGCACTGCGGTCACCCCGCTATTTTGATCGCGATGGTGACCGTTAGTTACCACACCGACCCCGCATGTCCCTGGTCCTGGGCGGCAGAGCCCGCGGTTCGCAAGCTGATGGTCGAGTTCGGGCAAGGGCTGGAGTGGCGTTTCGTGATGGCCGGCCTGGTCCGGGACCTGGCCCCGGGGGCCTCGCCCGCCGCGCCGCTGCCGCCGGAAACCCGATCGGCGCTGGTGGAGGGATGGCTGCGCGTCAGCGAGCGGACCGGGGCGCCGCTGGATCCGCTGCTGTGGGCAGACGGCCCGCTGCGAACCACCTACCCGGCGTGCATGGCCGTGAAAGCGGCCGCGGAGCAGGCCCGCGACGGCGGCTACGCGTACCTGCGGCGGCTGCGCGAGGCGATCATGTGCGAGCGGCGCAGGCTGGACGGCGCGGAGGCGCTGATCGAGGAAGCGCACGCGGTCGGCCTGGACGTCGAGCAATTCCGGCGCTCGCTGCGCTCCCACGCCATCACGGAGGCCCTGGGCGCGGACCTGGAGGCCACTGCGGCGCTGGGCGGGGAGGCGCAGGACCCGGATGACCGGTCGTCGCCCGGTCGCGCGGGAGTGCCGCTGCCGACGGCCGTGTTCAGCGGCGCTGCCGGCCGCCGCCTGGTGTGCGGCGCTCCACCGTATGAGGTCTATCGCGACGCCGCCGTCGGATGCGGTGCGGAGCCCGCGGGTGCGGGACGGATCGGCGTGGAGCAGGCGCTCACGCGCTTCGGCCGTCTCACGACCCCCGAGGTCGAGTTGCTGTGCGACCTGCCGGGCCCGCGCGCCGCGGCCGAGCTGTGGGGGCTCGCCGCGGCCTGGAAGCTGCGCGCCGTGCCCGTGATGACCGGCCACCTGTGGGAAAGCGCGTGACGGCAAGCTGTGTCGATCAGCGTCCACCCCGATCAGTGACGCGGCCGCTATCCGCGGCGAAAGCCGGCCTTGTCGCCGACCAGCCCGATGCTCGGCAGGTGCACGACGCCGGCGTTGTCGCTCACCACGCCGATCACGCGCGAGCCGGGGTGGCGTTCGTTCAGGACCTCGGTCGCCGCGGCAGCGTCGCCGCCGTCCACGACCACGCATAGTCCGGTGCCCATGTTGAAGACCTCCCACATCTCGGCGTCCGGCACATTGCCGCAGCGCTGGATCAGGTCGAACACCGGCGGGGGCTCGAGTGGCGCGTCGACGCGAAATCCGACGCCGGGGTTGAGGCGCAGCAGATTCAGCATCCCGTCCCCCGTGATGTGCGCGAGACCATGCACCTGCGCCTCGGAGCGCAGCAGGTCGAGCGCGGCGCGCACGTAGATCACGGTCGGCTCGAGCAGCTCGTCCGCGAGCGGTCGTCCCAGCTCCGGCGGAGAGTCGTCGAGGGCGATGCCGCCCAGCTCCAGCAACGCGCGTCGCGCCAGCGTGTAGCCGTTGGAGTGCAGTCCGCTCGCCGGCACGCCGATCATCAGGTCTCCCGGCGCGATCCGGTCCCCGGTCACGATCCGGTCGCGCGCCACCACTCCGATCGCGGTCCCGACCAGGTCGATCCCGCGCGGCGACGGGTGGCCGCGCAGCATTTCGGGCACCTGCGCCAGCTCGCCGCCGGGGATCTCCACCGCGGCCTGCGTCGCGCCCTCGCACAGGCCCTCGCCGAGCGCGCGCAGCATCACCTCGTCGGCCTGCTCGACCGCCACGTAGTCGACCAGCGCGAGCGGCTCGGCACCGACGCATACGAGGTCGTTCACATTCATCGCGACGCAGTCGATGCCGACCGTGTCGAACCTGTTCACCTGCTCCGCGACGATCAGCTTGGTGCCCACGCCGTCCGTGCAGATCGCGAGCGCGGTCAGCTCGTCCAGCGCAAGCACGCTCGCGTAGTGGCCCGGCGGCACGAGCGACCGGCTCGGCCGGCCCGTGTCGATCCGCGACAGCGCCGCCACCAGCGCGCCGACCCCGCCGCGCGCCTCGCCGGTGTCGACGCCGGCCCGCGCGTAGGCGTCGCTCACGTCTTCCTCCGCGCAAGCACGACGAGTGCGCCGCCTCCGACCGCCGCCCGGTACGCGGCGTACGGGCGCAGGGAGCGGCTGCGCTCGAGCATCGTGATCAGCCGCAGCGAAAGCAGCGTCGAGCCGAAGGCGGTGACCGCACCGGCGGCCATCCCGCGCGCGATCTCGGGAGGCACGCCGCGCCGCGTGAGCCGCGCGCCCTTCAGGGCCGCGGCGCCGAGGATCACGGGCAGCGCAATCTGCCGCGAGATCACGTTCGCGTCCGCGCGCCGGAAGCGGAGCAGCCGCGCCGCAGTCAGGGTGGCCCCGTTGCGCGACACGCCGGGCGCCAGCGCGAACGCTTGCGCGAACCCGATCGCGAGTGCGTCGAGCGGCCCGGCCTGTTCGCGCTCGCGCTGCTCGGGAGCGCCGTCGGCAAGCGCCATCGCGACGGATCCGGCGAGCAGTGCGGCGGCCACCGGCACAGGATCGCCCAAGCGCCGCTCGATGGGGCGCTCGAACAGCAGCGCCGCCAGGGCAGCGGGCGCGAACGACAGCGCCAGGGTCACCGCGTTCGCCGGTCCGAACGAGCGCAGGTACTCGCGCACCTCACGCCGCAGGCCGACCAGGAGGGCGAGCGCGCCGCCGGCGTGCAGGGCCACCTCGAACGACTTGCGAAGCTCCGGGTCCAGCTCGCCGTAATGCCAGCCGAGCAGCGCCGGCAGCAGGATCAGGTGGCCGGAGCTGGACACGGGCAGCAACTCGGTGGGCCCCTGCACCGCTCCGAGTGCCACCGCCTCTCCGAGCGGGAGGTCCGACATCTCCTATGGCGTGGTATCAGGGAGGGGCGTGCGCGCCGGGTCCGCCTCGGGTTCCGCCGGCCCGCGCCGGCGGCGCCACAGCAGGTAGACGATCCCCGCGACGATCGCGGCGAGGATCACGTAGTCCGCATAGTGCAGGCTCTGCTGCCACTTGTCCCAGCGCTCCCCGACCGCCTCTCCCACGAGGCCGAAGCCGAGCACCCACGGGATGATCCCCGCGACGCTGAGGAAGGTGAACCTCCAGAACGGCATGCGCGCGACCCCCGCGGGCAGCGAGATGAACGTGCGGATCACCGGCAGCATCCGCGAGAAGAAGACGGTCGGGCCCCCGTAGCGCTCGAACCAGCGGTCCGCCCAAGCCAGATGCTTGGGCGTGATGTGCAGCCACTTGCCGTGCTTCTCGAGCAGCTCGACGCGGCCGTAGTAGCCGATCCCGTACGCGATCCACGAGCCCACCAGGTTCCCGAGCACGCCTGCGAGCACGATCTCGAGCATGGTGAAGCGGCCGTCCGAGACCTCGAATCCCGCAAACAGCATGATCGCCTCGCTCGAGGTCGGGATGCAGGCGCTGTCGAGCAGCATCAGGATGAAGATCCCGGCAAGCCCGAGGTCCCCGATCACGTTCGTCGCGAAATTGACGATCGGCTCGGTGAGCGAGGCTGTGTAGTAGAGGGAGGCGGCCATCCTGCGAGAAACCGGCCGCTCTGCCTACAGATCGGCCGCTCTGCTTCGGACAGGGTAGCGTGAAGGGTGGTGGCAATCCCGCTGTTCGACACCGGAGCGCAGCTGCGCGAGGCGCGCGCGGACGTGGACGCCGCGATCGCACGTGTGGTCGACTCCGGCCGGTTCATCGGGGGGCCGGAGGTCGAGGCGTTCGAGCGCGAGTTCGCGGAGTACCTGGGCGTGCGGCACGTGGTGGGGGTCGCGAACGGCACGGACGCGATCACGATCGCGCTCAGGTGCCTGGGAGTGGGACCCGGGGACGACGTGGTCGTGCCGTCGTTCACGTTCTACGCGAGCGCGGAGGCGATTCCCCACACAGGGGCGCGCCCCGTGTTCTGCGACGTCGACCCGGAGACGTTCTGCGTCACGCCGGAGACCGTCGAAGAGGCGCTGACCCCCGCGACACGTGCGGTGATCGCCGTCGATCTGTTTGGCCGCCCGGCGCCGGTGGACCGGCTGCGCGAGCGGCTCGCCGGCCGTGGGATCGCGGTACTCGAGGATGCGGCACAGGCCGCGGGCGCGCGCCTGCGCGGGCGCCGCGCGGGGAGTCTCGGCGACGTCGGCACGTTCAGCTTCTTTCCCTCCAAGAACCTCTTCTGCCTGGGCGACGGCGGCGCACTCGCGACCGACGACGACGTGGTCGCCGAGCAGGCGCGCGTCCTGCGCTCGCACGGCTCGCGCGACAAGTCGAGCTTCGAGGCCGTCGGGTGGAACTCACGGCTCGACGCCCTCCAGGCTGCCGTGCTGCGGGCGACGCTGGGCCGCCTCGACGGCTGGAACCAGCGCCGCCGCGAGCTCGCGGCGGAATACGCCGCGGCGGACATCGGAGGCATCGTCGCGCTTCCGCGTGCGCAGGACGGCGAGCAGCCTGTCCACCACCTGTTCGTGACGCGCGCCGGCGATCCCGATGCGCTCGCCGGCAGGCTGGCCGCCGCCGGTGTCGCGGCTCGCTCCTATTACCGGGTTCCCGTGCACAGCCAGCCGGCGATGGCGCAGTGGGCTCCGGCCCGGGAGCTCCCGGGAACCGAGCAGGCGGCGCTGACCAACCTTGCACTTCCGATGGGCCCCACGCTGGGGCCCGCCGCCGCGGCCGCCGTGGCGCAGGCGCTCCCCGCGGCCCGCCGGTAGCGCGAACTGGCTGCAAACAGCGCGGTCATGCGGTCTGGCAGCACGCCGGTACGCCGCTGATAGCCCGTAAACTGCGGCAGATGCGGACGGCCGTGAACGACCCTGTCTACCGACATCGCCTGGTCCAGCTGCTCGTAGACGCGGGCCTGGTGGCGCTTGCCTACTGGCTCGCGTTCGCGCTGCGGTTCGACCAGGGGATCCCCGCTCGCTACAGCGACCTGCTGTGGCAGACGATCGCATTCGTCGTGATCGGCAAGGTGCTGATCTTCGCGGCCTTCGGGATGTACGAGAAATGGTGGCGCTACGTCGGGCTGCGCGACTTCGAGTCGATCCTGAAGGCGGTCGTGGTGGCGAGTCTCGTGATGGTCGGAATGCTTTACGTCTGGTCTCCCACCGACAGCGACCTGCCCCGCTCGATCGCCGTGATGGACGGGTTGATGACGCTCGCCCTGATCGGCGGCGTGCGGCTGGCGATTCGCAGCTTCGTCGAACGCCCGCCGCGCGGTGCGATCCTGCCGCTCGGCCGGGAGGTGCTGATCGTGGGCGCGGGCGAGGGCGGACAGCTGGTCGCGAAGGAGATGCTCCGCACGCCTTCGCTGCGCCAGACGCCCATCGGCTTCGTCGACGACGATCCCCGCAAGCGCGGTATGCGCATCCATGAGCTGAAGGTGCTGGGCACGACCACCGAGCTCGGTCGCCTGCTCGACGACGCCGAGCCGGACGAGGTGATCATCGCGATTCCCTCCGCGCCCGGGATGTTGCGCGAGCGCGTGGTGCGGGCGTGTCGCGAACGTGACATCCCGGTGAAGACGCTGCCCGGCGTCTTCGAGCTGATCTCCGGCTCCGTGAACCTGATGCGCCAGGTGCGCGAGGTGCAGGTCGAGGACGTGCTCGGGCGAGAGCCGGTGAGCGTGGAGATCGAGGAAGCGGGGGCCTATCTGCGTGACCGCATCGTGCTCGTGACGGGCGCCGGCGGCTCGATCGGCGCCGAGCTGTGTCGCCAGATCGCCCGCGTGCGCCCGCGGCTGCTCGTCTTGCTCGACCACGCGGAGGACAACCTCTTCGAGATCGAGCGCGAGCTGATCCGCGACCGCCACTTCACGGCCTGCGAATCGATCCTCGCCGACTGCAAGGAACCGGAGCGGATGACCGACGTGATGCAGCGCTTTCGTCCCGAGGTCGTGTTCCACGCCGCTGCCTACAAGCACGTCTCCCTGACGGAGGAGAACCCGCTGGAGGCAGTGCGCAACAACGCGATCGGCACCCGCGTCTGCGCGACCGCCGCGGCCACGGTGGGCACCGCGCGTTTCGTGCTCGTGTCGACCGACAAGGCGGTGAACCCGGCCACTGCGCTGGGCGCCTCCAAGGCGATGGCCGAGTGGGTGGTGGAGGCACTCGGGCAGCGCCATCCGGCCACCGTCTTCTGCTCGGTGCGGTTCGGGAACGTGCTCGGATCCAGCGGCAGCGTGGTGCCGCTGTTTCGCAGGCAGATCGAGCAGGGCGGCCCCGTGACCGTCACCCATCCCGACATGCAGCGGTACTTCATGACCATCCCCGAGTCCGTGCAGCTGATCATCAGGGCCGGCCGGCTCGCGAGTGGCGGCGAGACCTACGTGCTCGAGATGGGCGAGCAGGTGAAGATCATCGAGCTTGCGCGCAACATGATCAGGCTTTCCGGCCAGGACCCGGACGAGGTGCCGATCGAGATCATCGGCCCCCGCGCCGGCGAGAAGTTGCGCGAGGAGCTGTTCCAGCGGGCGGAGCGGGCGGTCCCCACCGAGGCAGACCGGATCCTGCGGGCCGAGCGGCCGCCGCTCGACCCCGAATGGGTGGACTCTGTGTTCGAGCGCATCGAGCAGCTGGTGGGGCGGCGCGACGAGCCGTTTCTCGCCCAGACACTCGCGGGGCTCGTACGCGAGGCATACGGGAATTCCGGCCGTGAGGTCGAGGAGGCCGCCGGCACGGACCTGAAGGCACTGGCGCCCTAGAGCTGTGGACCTTGTCGAGCGCGTAGGCTCGTACGTCGGGATGGCCGCCTTTCTGGGGCTGGCGATCCTGGCGTTGCTGTACTTCTCGCAGGCGCGTGACGTACGGCGCCTGCGCGACTGGGCGGGCCGGGCGCCCGAGCGTGCGCTCGAGCAAGGCGAACGCGCCACCGCCACCGCCACCGCCACCGAGGTGGCGCCCGCGACCCCCGCGGCGCAGCACTCGCTGCCCGCCACGCCCTTCTCGCAAGCCGCCGAGCCGCGCAGGCGAAAACCGCTGCGCGAGCGGATCCGCAACGTCCACATCCCGTATGCGCGGTACATCGCGATGGGCGCCGCAGGGCTGCTCGTCGCGGGCGGCGTCGCGTACGGCGTGGTCCAGCTCACCGGCGACGACGGCAACGCGACCACGGCGGGCGCCGGTCCGCAACGAACGCAGGACCGGGGTGCCACCGGGCGCCGCAACGGGCGCCCGGTCAACATCGATCCTGCGCAGGTGACCGTCGCGGTTCTGAACGGCACGACAGTCCAGGGGCTCGCGGCGCAGGTGGCCGCGGAGGCGACCGCCGGCGGTTTCACGCCGGGGACCACCGGGAACGCGGCCCGGGTCGATCAAACCGAATCCGAAGTGCTCTACAGAGCCGGCCAGGCCCGCGCCGCGCGGGCCGTTGCCAACCGGCTCGGCATCGACAAGACGGGTCCGGTGGATTCGGTCAACCAGGAGATCGCCGGTTCGTTCGATGTCGTGGTGCTGGTCGGCACCGATCGACAGTAGGGGGGCCGCCGGGAATGGGACGCCCGTGCTGGTGACAGAACGGGGGGTTCGGGGCGGGATGTTCGCAGCGTGACCCGGTTCCGGCGGCCCGCCACGGTGCCGGCCCTGGTCTTCGCGGGGCTCGTCGTCGCAACGTTTGCGGCGTTCTTCGTCACCACTCGGCTGAAGCGTGCGGCCCCCGTGATCGAGCAGCTCACCTTTCGCCGCAGCTTCTCGCCGAACGGTGACGGCCGGTTCGACGCGGCCCTGTTCGCATTCCGGCTGCGCCGCTCCGACGAGGTGACGGTGTCCGTCGTGACGCGCGATGGCGACGAGGTGCGCACGCTCGCCGAGGATGTTTCGCTGCAGCGCGGCCGTCGCCACCGGATTCGCTGGGACGGCCGCACCGACGGTGGGCGGGTGGCGCCCGACGGGGAGTACCACCTGCGTGTCGGACTGCGCGCCCAGGGCCGCACCGTGACGTCGTCACGCAAGCTGTTCCTCGACACGGTGCCGCCCCGGCCGGTCGTCAAGTACGTGTCGCCCGACTCGATCTCGCCCGACGGCGTGGGTCGTGCGAACAGCGCGTCGCTGCGCTTCGCGGGGCCCTCGCGGCGGGCGCGCCTGCTGGTCTTCCGCACGGACCTCGCGCGGCCGCGGCTGGTCGCCAGGCGTGAGATCCCGCGTGGCCGGACCACCACCCGCTGGGATGGGCGCGTGACCGGCGGAGCGGCCGCTCCGACCGGCTCCTACCTGCTGGTCGTACGCGCGCAGGATGCGGCCGGCAACGTGGGACCGCGGCGGGTGCCACCCGCGCGTGAGGCGGTGCGCGGCCACCCGGGTCTCTCGGTGAGCTACGTCGCCGCCGCCGGGCCGAGTGTGGTGCGCGCCGGCGCACGCGCCCGCTTCCGGGTCGCGACGGACGGCCGCCGCTACCGGTGGAGCGTGACGCGACTCGGCGCCCGCCGGCCGACAGCGCGCGGCACGGGGCGCCGCGAGTCCCTCGTGGTGCGCGCCCCCCGGGGCCGCGCGGGCGTCGCGCTGCTGCGCGTCCGTGTGGGAGCACATCGCTACGCGACCCCGTTCGTAGTGCGGGGCGAGGGCGGTAAGCGCGTGTTGGTGGTGCTGCCCAGCGCGACGTGGCAGGCGCGAAACCGGCGCGAACGGGACGGCGACGGCTACCCGGACGTGCTGCCGGCCGACCAGCGGGTGAGCGCGCAGCGTGCGTTTGCGGGAGCCGGCCTGCCGCCCGGGTTCGCCCCCGACCAGTCCGGAGTGCTGCGCTTCCTCGACCGCGAGCGCCGGCGCTACGAGATCACGACCGACCTGATCCTGGCGGAGCCCGGCGCGGCGGGTATCGCCCGCTACAGCGGCGTGCTGTTCGCCGGAGCGCCGCGGTTCGCGCCCCGGAGGGTCCAACGGTTGCTGGCCGACTACGTGAAGGAAGGGGGGCGCGTGGCCTGGATCGGGCGCCGCGGCTTCGAGTGGAGCGTCGGGGTCACCACCGACCCACGCGGGAGAGCGACCGCGGTGACGGGGCCGGCGCGCTCGCCCGGAACGCCCTTCGGCGAGCAACCGGGACTTCAGCGCCCGCCCGCGCCGATCGCCATTCTCGCGGACCGGGCGCGGTTCTTCTCCGGCGTGCCCGGGGTGTTCGGCCCATTCGGGCCGCTCGAGGAGTCCCGCGGGCCGGCGCCGGGGGCGCGAGTGCTGGCCGCCGCCGGCACCAGCGCCCGGCGCGCAGCGGTCGTGGTCTACCGCAGGGACGCCGGCGTCGTCGCACGCGTCGGGATCGACGGTTTCGGTCGCGCGCTCGGCACCTCGCCCGCCGCCGAGCGGATAATGCGCAGGCTATGGGTCTTGCTCTCGCGGTAGGCGCCGCCGCGCCCAAGGCCGGGATCGTGCTGGCGGCGCTCGCGGCCGCGGGTGTGCTGGTGGACCGCGAACCGCGCCGCCGCTGCGTGTGGATGCTCCTTGCGCTGTCGCTCGCGGCGGTGATCCTGGTCGATCACATCGCCGATACCGACCAGTGGCATTCGCTGACGGGCGACCGAGCGCGGTTCGCGGGTCTGTGCGCGGTTGCGATCTTGACCGTCGGGTTGCTGGCGTCGGTGTTCGTGCGCCGTCCGGATGCCCTGCCGGTGGTCGTCGTGGCCGTGCTCCCGTTCCGCGTACCGATCGAGGCGGCCGGCACCACGTCGAATCTGCTTGTGCCCCTCTACCTGGTGATCGCGGCAGGGTGTGCCGCCCTGACATGGCGGGTGCTGCGCGAGCGACCACCGCCCGGTGATGACCCGGCCCGGCCGCTGACGGCCGCGCTGGCCGGGTTCCTGGTCCTGTACGCGCTCCAGGCGCTGTACTCGAAGGACGTCGACACAGCGCTGGAGCAGGTCGTGTTCTTCTTCGTCCCGTTTGCGCTGCTGTTCACGTTGCTGCGGGAGGTTCGGTGGACGCGAGCGGTGGTGCTCGCATGCCTGGGCGTGCTGGTCGCGCTGGCGGTCGTGTTCTGCGCGATCGGGTTCTGGGAGTACGACCGCCGCGAGCTCTTCTGGAACCCGAAAGTGATCGCCGCCAACCAGTTCGAGTCCTACTTCCGGGTCAACTCGGTCTTCTGGGACCCGAATGTTTACGGGCGGTTTCTTGCCCTGGTGATGACCGCCGTGGCGGCCTTTCTGCTGTGGACCAGGCGGCCCGCCGTGGCGCTCGGCGCCGGAGCGGTCGTGGCGGTGCTGTGGGGCGGGCTCGTGCTGACCTTCTCGCAGTCGAGCTTCGCCGCGTTGCTGGCCGGCCTGGCGGTGCTCGCGGCGCTGCGCTGGGATGTGCGCCGCACTGTCGCGACGGCGCTCGCGGGGGTCGTCCTGGCGATCGTGATCGCCGTCGCCTTCCAGGACACGCTGAAGATCGACCTCGGCAGCTCGTCGGGGCTGAGCAAGGTCACGAGCGGCCGCTCCGACCTGATCGAGGGTGGGCTGGAGCTGTTCACGAACCGCCCGCTCCAGGGATACGGATCCGGCTCCTTCGGGCGTGCCTATCGGCTCGAGCGCAAGGGGAACCAGCAGCAGGCGGTGTCGGCGTCCCACACGATGCCGGTGACCGTGGCCGCGGAGCAGGGACTGATCGGCCTCGTCGCCTACGTGGCGGTGGTGGCCGCCGCCCTGCTGGTGCTGTTCGGGAACCGCCCGTTCCGGGAGCAGCGGTCACCGCGAGCAGCGGGCGCTTCGCGGGTCGCACGCGCCGCGCTGGCTGCGATGTTCGTCGCGCTGCTCGTGCACACGATGGTGTACGCCGCCTTTCTGGAGGACCCGTTCACCTGGGTGATACTCGCGGCCGGTGCGGCGCTGGCGCCGCTCGCGCAGCTGCGCGAGCAGCGCACGCGGGGCGCTGCGCCGGCTCCGGCTCCGGCTCCGGCGCCGATCTGATGACCGACTTCCTCCGGCGCCTGGCCTCGACGGGCGCGGCCTACACGGCGTCGAGCGTGATCTCGAAGCTGTTCGCGGTCGCGCTGCTGCCCCTCTATACGCGACACCTCTCGCGTGGCGACTACGGGGCGGCCGAGGTGTTGCTGGCGACCGTCGTCGCCCTCAGCATCTTCTTCCGCCTGGGCATCATCGAGGCGCTGCTGCGTTACTACTACGTGGACGACGAACAGGGCGGCCGCTCCGTAGACGGACCGGCCGGTCTGCGCAGGGACGCGGTGGTCCGCAGCGCCGTGGGCTTCCTGATCGTCGCGATCACGCTCGGTGCGCTGCTCGCAGCGGCCTTCGCCGGGCCGCTGTCCGAGGCGTTGCTCGACCGCCGCGATACCGGGCTGATGATGATCGCAGCGGGCGGGTTGTGGGTGTTCACGCTCTACGAGCTGATGATGGCGCTGTTCCGGCTGGACGAGCGCGCCCGCGCGTACTTCACCGCGAGCCTGGCCAACGTGCTGCTCACGATCGCGCTGACCGTGTGGCTGGTGGTCGCGCGTGACGAGGGCGCTCGCGGTCTGCTGCTCGGCAACTTCGCGGGGTCCGCGCTGATCCTGGCCGCGCTCTTCTGGGTGCACCGCCGCCGTCTGGCCCTGATCCCCTCTGCGAGCACGGTGCGCCCGATGCTGCGCTTCGGCCTTCCCACGATGCCGGCCGAGCTGTCGCTGTATGCGCTGAACGTGATCGACCGCGTCGCGCTGGTACGCCTCGCTGGGTTGGCCGAGGCCGGTCTCTACGCACTCGCCGTGAAGTTCAGCCAGGTGGTGACCGTCGTGGTACGTGCGTTCAACCTCGCCTGGCCGCCGCTGGCGTACTCGATCCGCTCCGACGACGAGGCCCGCCGCGCGTATTCGCTGGTCGTCACCTATTACCTGTTGGTGTCGTTCACGATCGTCCTGGCGCTTTCGCTCGAGGCGCGCTGGGTCGTGCGCGCGCTGGCCGCGCCGGAGTTCTTCGGCGCCTACGAAGCCGTGCCGCTGGTCGCGACGGGCGTCACGCTGTACGCGCTCTACCTGGTGCTGGCCGTCGCCGTCGGGCGGGTCGGCCGTACCGAGTACAACTTCCCGGTCACCGGGGTCGCGCTCGCTGTCAACATCGGGCTGAACCTGGTGCTGATCGAGCCGTACGGCATCGTGGGTGCCGGAGTCGCGCTGGTCGCCGCTTATTTGGTGATGGTCGCGCTGATGTACGCGGTCACACGCAAGGTGTTTCCGCTCGGCCTCGAGTGGGCGCGGATCGCCCGCATCGTGGGCCTCGCCGTCGCACTGTTCTCCGGCGGCGAGCTGCTGCTGCCCGACCGCGGCGCGGTCGGGCTGGTCGCCCGCGCCGCGCTGGTGCCGGGGTTCTGGGCGCTGCTGTACGGCAGCGGCTTCTTCCACGCCGCGGAGCTGGCGCAGCTGCGCGCGATCCGCGACCGTGTGCGGGCTGCGCTGCCCGGCTCAGGGGAGGCGCCGCAGGACCTGGAAGCCCTGCGCAGCCGCGCGGAGCTGATGGACGAGGTGCACGATGCCGAGTAGCGCGATCAGCACCTCGCGGCCGGCGACGTGCTCGATCATCGGGTACTCGCCGTCCAGGCCGCTCGCCACCAGGTCGATTGCGACGAACAGCGCCAGCAGGTTCACGAAGCCGGGGAACACGAGCAGCTGCCCGAGGCCGGTCCACCGCCTCCACAGCAGGGCCGTTCCTCCGCCACCCGCCCGCCGCGACCGGTAGTCGCCCTCGAGGTCGAGCTGGTCCGGGTCGCCGCCCTGCCGCGCGAGCACCACGCGCAGGAACTCCGGCGAGCCGCGCAGCTCGGGCTTGTCGCGATACAGCCCGAGCAGCACGTGGTCACGGGCCGAGTAGGAGACGCGCAGGACGCTCAGGATCGCGATCAGAGCGCCCAGCAGCAGCCAGTCGTGGCCGCTCTGCGTATATGCGCCCCACGCCAGCGCGCCGATCGCGATCGCGGGCACGTAGTAGTGGCCGAGCCAGTCGAGGTAGGCGCCGCCGGCGTTGGTCGCGACGCCCCCGGTCTGCGCGCGGTAGCGCGCGATCTCGCCGTCGGAGAAGTCGACCACGAACGACAGCTGCAACAGTCCGAGCCCGGCGACCAGTACCCAGAACTGGTTGCACGCCAGCATCAGCGCCCCCGCCACGCCGATCAGGATTCCCGCGATCGTGACGGTGTTGGCGCTCATGCGGGTGTGCAGGAGCAGCCACGTGATCCTGATCGACAGCCTGCGGATCAGCACCGCGTAGGCGTTGCGAAAGTCGCGCGGAGCCTCCGGATCGCGGCCCTCTCCGCCGCAGATCGCCTCCAGCTCTCGAATGGGAGGGACGGCCATGCCCGATACTTTCCCAGCCATGACGGTGGTCCTTCCCGTTGTCTATCTCGCGGCCGGCGAGGGCCGCCGCCTGCGGCCGCTCACCGACGCGGCTCCGAAGGCGATGCTCGAGGTGGGCGGGGTGTCGCTGGCCGAGCGCGCGCTGTCGAGCCTGCGCGCAGCCGGCATCGAGGAGGTCGTGGCTGTCACCGGCCATGCGCGTGAGGCGCTGCGTCCGCTGGGCGGACTGATCAGCGCGGAGCGGTTCAACCCACACTACGCCGAGCACGGGAACGTGTACTCGCTGTGGTGCGCGCGCGACGTGGTCGCGCGCGGATGCTACATCGTGAACTGCGACGTGCTGTTCGAGCATGCGATCGCGCGGGCAGTCGTGGACGCCGGCGGCTCCGCGGTGCTGTGCGCCGCCGACCACGGCGTCGATGCGGAGTCGATGAAAGCGGTCGCGCGCGCGGGTCGGCTCGAGGCGCTCAGCAAGCAGGCCGCGGTCGGGCCGCATCCCGAGTACATCGGCCTGGCGCGGATCGATCCGCAGCACGGGCCCGCGCTGGCCGCGGTGCTGGAGCGCTTCGTGACGGAAGGACCGCTCGACGTCTACTACGAAGACGCGATCCAGGAGCTCGCGACGACGGCGCCGGTGGGTGTCGTATCCGTCGACGGACTGGCCTGGATCGAGATCGACGACCACGAGGACCTCGTGCAGGCGCGCGACGAGGTGCTCGCGCGCGTGGCGTGAAGACCGACGAGCCGGCCGAGGCCGCACCGCGCCGCCACGGTCTCGCGGTCTGGCGCCGCTACATGGAGTTGCCGCGGTACCTGCGCGCCGTGACCGGACACGAGCAGCTGGTCGGCGCTCTCCACGAGCTGGCGGGCGCACTCGACTTCGATGCCGTGGCGGTCGTCAGCGGCACCACGTTCACCGCACCGCTGGCGCGCGACATCGCCGCCGCGCTGCCGTGCGCCGGCGGGGACGTGCTGGGTGTGGAGGCCAACACCGAGTCCGAGGTAGCCCGCATCGCCGCGGCGTCGTCGCTGCGCGCGGCGGACGCCGTGGTGGCGGTCGGCGGCGGCAAGACCATCGACGTCGTGAAGTCCGCTTGCGCGATCGCGGAGCTGCCGTTGATCGTCGTGCCGACGCAGCTCACCGCGGACGGCATCGCCTCCCCGGTGAGCGTGATCCGCGACTCCGCCGGGCAGCTGCGCAGCGGTCCCGGCAGGCTTCCGATCGCGGTCGCGGTCGACCTTGCGGTGGTGGCCGCCGCGCCGCCCGGACGCACGTATGCCGGACTCGGGGACCTGCTCGCCAACCCGTGTGCTCTGCACGACTGGCAGCTGGCGGCCAGAGCCGGCGGTGAGGAGGTCGACGACTTCGCGGCGCTGCTTTCGCAGAGCGCATTCGATCTCGTCCACACGACGGCGCCCGAGGCGCTCGTCGGCGCCGCGCCCGGGGCGGAGTTCCTGCATCGCCTGCTGCGCGGGCTGGTGCTGAGCGGTCTCGCGATGGAGATCGCGGGTTCGTCGCGCCCCTGCTCGGGCGCCGAGCACCTGATCAGCCATGCGCTCGATGCGCTGCGCCCGGGTACCGCGCAGCACGGGGAGCAGGTTGCCTTCGGGGCGCTGCTTGCGACACGTCTGCAGGGGCGCGACTGGCGCGGCCTGCGCGAGTTCATGCGTGCGGCCGGCCTCAGCGATGCGGCGACCGGATTCGGTCTCTCCGCCACGGAGGCAGTCGAGGTCGTGCGCGCGGCCCCGGCCATGCGGCCCGACCGGTACACGGTGCTGAGCGAGCCGCACGTGACGGCGGCGGCCGTCGCGGCGGCCGTGACCGAGGTGCTCTCATCCTGATGCTCGGCGGCCCGATCATTCACCCATGATCTTGATCACGAGCCGCTTGCGCCGGCCGCCGTCGAACTCCGCATAGAAGACCTGCTGCCACGGGCCCAGGTCGAGCCTGCCCTCCGTGACCGGCAGCACGACCTGGTGGTGGACGAGCAGGTTCTTCCAGTGCGCGTCGCCGTTGTCCTCTCCGCCGCGGTGATGGCGGAAGTCGCCGGGGTCGGGCTGCAGCCCACGCGCGACGTCGTTCGCGGGCGGCTGCCACGACGGAGGCGCGAGCTTGTCCAGCCACTCGAGCGTGTCGGCGAGGATGCCCGGCTCGTCGTCGTTCACCCACACGCCTGCCGTGATGTGCATCGCCGAGACGAGCGCCATGCCCTCCGCGATGCCGGCCTCGTCGACCGCCTCCTGCACGTCCTCGGTGATCCGCACCCACTCGCGCCGCTTGGAGGTCTGGAAGGTGCGGTAGACGGTGTGCGCTTTCACGGTTCGCCTCCTCGGTCTCGGTTGTAGGCGTCGGCGGCCTCCCTGAGTCCCTGACCGCGCCCGGGGAGCAGGGAATGGTAGGCGTGCCACCAGTACCGGCGGGGGCTGTGTCCCGGCGCGACCAGCGCCGCCAGGGCACGCGCGGCATACGTCAGCGACGTGAGCACGCGCACGACCGCGGCGGCCACCCGTCCGTGGTGCTTGCGCATGTAGTGGTCGCGGTTGCGCGAGAACTCGACGATGCGGCGGCGTGCGCCCGTGCCGTGGGACAGTTGCTCGCGGTGCACAACCGTCGCGTCGGGCACGTACAGCACCGACCACCCTGCGGTGCGCGCGCGCTGCTGCCAGTCGACTTCGTCCGAGTACACGAAGAAGGCCGCGTCCATCGCGCCGACCTGCGCGTAGGCCTCGCGGCGCACCATCATGGCGGCGGACTGCACCCAGCCGACCTCTCGCACCGTGTCGCCGGTGCTCTGCACGGTCAGCCGGCGATGCAGGAAGAGTGCGCCGGCGAGAGCGCTCGGTATCCCCGGGAACCGCCACGCGGACGGCTGCTGCACCCCCTGTGGATCGACGATCCGCGCACCCGCGACGCCTGCGCCCGGGGCGGCGGACAGGCGGGCGCGCAGCGTGTTGGCCGCGCCGGCCGTCAGCTCCGAGTCCTCGTTCAGGAGCAGGAGGTAGTTGCCCCGGCTGCGCGCCATCAGCGCCGAGTCGTTCTCGGCCTTGCCGCGGCGGCGGTCGCGCCCGATCAGGTCCACGGACGCTCCGAAGCGCTCCCGGACGGCGGCCGCGCTCCCGTCCTGGGACGCGTTGTCGAGCACCAGCACCTCGAACGGCACCCCGGGCGGATGGGCGAACACCGAGTCGAGGCACCGCAACAGGTCCTCGCGCCCGTCGGTGCTCACGATGCAGATGGAGATCTCCGGTGCGGCTGACACGTCCGCCCAACATAGATCAGGGCGGCTGCGCCGCCACCTAAAGTCCCGTGCTTCGCGCCTTCGGCGCTCGCCCAACATAAATCAGGGCGGCTGCGCCGCCACCTAAAGTCCCGTGCTTCGCGCCTTCGGCGCTCGCCCAACATAAATCAGGGCGGCTGCGCCGCCACCTAAAGTCCCGTGCTTCGCGCCTTCGGCGCTCGCCCAACATAATCTCCGCCAATGCGCGTGACGGTCGCCGACCCGCCCGCCTACACGCCGCCCTACGACCATGCGCTGTGCGAGGCGCTCGGGGACCGGGGCCTCGGCGTGACCCTGGCGACCAGCCGCTTCCGGTTCGAGGAGGTGGCCGCGCCGGGCCGCTACCGCCGGGACGAGTGCTTCTACCGGCTGGCGCCGGGGAGCGCGGCCGCGAAGGCGCTGCAGCATCCAGTCGACATGCTGCGCCTCGCGCGGCGCCTGCGTGCCGAGCAGGGCGACATCGTGCATTTCCAGTGGTTTCCGATCCCGGCCCTGGACCGGATGCTGGTGCGGCGGTTTCCGGGGCCGCTGGTGTTGACCGCACACGATGTGACGCCGCGCGAGGTCCGCATGGGTGCGCGCGGCGGGATGCCCGCGCTGCTGCGCGCGGTCGATGCGGTGGTCGTGCACTCGCGGGCCGGGGCGCGGCGCCTGGTCGAGCAGGTGGGGGTGCCGGCCGCGCGCGTGCACGTGATCCCGCACGGCGCCTTCACGCACCTCGCGGACATGCCGGAGGGGCCGCAGCCTCCGGCGCTGGCCGGGCTGGAGGGAAGGCGCGTGGTGCTGTTCTTCGGCCTCGTGCGCCCCTACAAGGGAGTCGACCTGCTGATCGAGGCGCTCGCAGGCGCGCCCGCCGACGTCGTGCTGCTGATCGTGGGGATGCCACGCATGCCGCTCGCGCCGCTGGAGGAGCGGGCACGGGCGCTCGGCGTCGGCGAGCGCGTGCGCTTCGTGCCACGCTTCGTACCCGACTCGGAGCTGCCGGCCTACTTCCGGCGCGCCGACGTCGCCGTGCTGCCCTACCGGGAGATCGAGCAATCGGGCGTGCTCTACACCGCGCTCGCGTTCGGTACGCCGCTGCTGCTGAGCGCGGTGGGCGGGTTCCCCGAGGTCGCGGAGCACGGCGCCGCGCGGCTGGCCGAGCCCGGCAGCGTCGAGTCCCTGCGCGCGGAGCTGGCCGCGTTGCTCGACGACGAGACGGCCCGCGGCGAGCTGTCGCGCGCCGCGCTGGAACTGGCGGAGCAGCACTCCTGGCCGCGCACGGCGGAGCTCACCGAGCAGCTCTACCGGCATCTGCTGAGGGAGGGGCGTTGACCGTCGTGGCGGTGGTCTTCTGGGCCGCGATCGCGCTGATCGTCTACACGCACGTGGGCTACCCGGTGCTGCTGCGCGGCCTCCTCACGCTGCGCGCACGGCGCGAACCGGCCAATCAGGGCGCACCGCCGAGCGTCAGCCTGATCGTCGCGGCCCACAACGAGGGCGACGTGATCGCGGAGAAGGTGCGAAACATGCTGGCGCTCGACTACCCGGCGCAGCTGGAGCTGATCGTCGCCTCCGACGGGTCGACGGATCGGACCGTGGAGCAGGCACGCTCGGCCGCGGCCGGCCGCGCGGCAGTCACGGTTCTGGATCTCCCTCGGCGGGGAAAGGTGCTGGCGCAGGACGCCGCGGTGGACGGGGCGTCCGGCGAGGTGCTCGCGTTCTCGGATGCGAACGCGTTCTGGGATCCGGCCGCGCTGCGTGAGCTGGTCCGGCCGTTCGCGGACTCCCGGGTCGGCTACGTGTGCGGGCAGCTGGCCTATCTGGCGCCGGACGGCTCGAACCAGGAGCACGCGTACTGGCGCTACGAGAACTGGGTGCGCGCGCTCGAGTCCCGGCTCGCCTCGGTGACGGCCGGCAATGGAGCGATCTACGCGGTGCGGCGTGCGGCGTACCTGCGGCTCGACCCGCGCACCAGCCACGACCTGTCGTTCCCGTTCAACATGGTGAAGCGGGGATGGCGCGCTCTGTATGAGCCGGCCGCGCACGCCGTGGAGCGGCCGGTGCCGTCGCTGGAGGGCGAGTTCCGGCGCAAGCGGCGCATGATGAGCCACGCGTGGCCCGCGGTGCTCGGGGGAGGGATGCTGGATCCGCGCGGATACGGCCTGCTGTACGGGCTCGAGATCCTCTCCCACCGCGCGCTGCGCTACGCGACGCCGTTCCTGCACCTGATGGCCCTCGGCGCGAACGTCGCGCTGCTGGGCCGGGGATCGGTGTACACCGTGACGCTCGCGGGACAGATCGCGCTGCTCGTGGCCGCGGGCCTGGCTCCGCTCAACCGGCGCTCGCGGATCCTCGCGCTGTGCCGCTACTACGTGCTGATCACGGCCTCGCTGGCGGCGGGCCTGTGGGATGCGCTGCGGCACGGCACTCCCGCGACCTGGGAGCGCGCCCCGGAGCGTCCCTCGTGAGCCGCGCTCTGAAACGTGCGCTCGACGTGCTGCTGGCCGGCCTGCTCCTGCTGCTGGCGACGCCGCTGCTCGCGCTCGCCGTCGCCGCGATCAAGCTCTCCAGCCGCGGGCCCGCGCTGTATCGCCAGCGCAGGGTCGGAAAGCGGGGTGTGGAGTTCGATCTGCTGAAGCTCCGCACGATGGTCGTGGGCGCCGAGCGGATCGGAGCCGGGCTGGCGGTGGACGAAGGGGATCCGCGCATCACGCGCGTGGGGGCGATGCTGCGGCGCTGGTCGCTGGACGAGCTGCCCAACCTCGTGAACGTGCTGAAGGGCGAGATGAGCATCGTGGGCCCGCGGCCGACGGTGCGGTCGCAGGTCGCGCAGTACACACCTCGCCAGCGCGAGCGGCTCGCGGTCGCGCCGGGCATCACCGGATGGGCTCAGGTCAGCGGCCGCGCCGCGCTGCCCTGGCACGAGCGCATCGAGCTGGACCTCTGGTACATCGAGCACTGGTCGCTGCGCCTCGATCTGCGCATCCTTGCGCGCACCGCGCGCATGATGTTCAGCAGGAAGGGGCTCTACCGCGGGAAGACCGGCGGCTGGCGCCCACCTCCGGAGCGCTAGCCGGCTGCTATTCGACGCGGAACTCGACGATCGGCGACCGCGCCGACAGGTTGCGCGCGTCGGTCTGCACCGACAGGCGCAGGCGATAGGGGGCGGGCCGCACGAGTCGCAGGTTCGCGATCAGCCTGCCGCGACGCAGCCTCACGCGGCGGCGTGAGACACGCACGAGCCGCCCGTTGTCTGCGTGGCGTTTGAGCGTCAGGATCGCCGTGCCCTTGCGCGGGCGCACCCGGCCGGTCACGCGCACCTGCTTGCCCGCGACCGCGGCCGCGGCGGTGACCACCGGTCTCACCCCCACCCGCAGGCTCGTGGAGCTCGAGGGCAGCAGTCCCGGCTCTCCTGCGAAGCGAGCGCGCAGCCGACGGGTGAGCGCCAGCCGAATCCGCGTCTCGGCCTGTCCGGCCGCGTCCGTTTTGAGCGAGTGGTTCGTCCTCCAGCCGAGCCGCCCCAGCACCTGCACGTCCACGCGCCGGCCGGCGAGCGGCGACACCGGGGTCCCGGGCGGCACGCCGCCCGCGCCCAGCGACACGCGCAACGCCGCCTTCGACCCGTACGTGATGTTGCGGCGCACGCGCGACGCGAGAGTCCGGGTCGAGGCGCGTGGCGGCCCGGGGTCGACCATCGCCCGCAGCTGCGCCAGCTGGGCGTAGAGGCCGTTTCCGGGACAGGCGGTGGCGTTCCCGTTGCGGTGTCCAGAGATGCGCTCGAACAACGGCCGCGTTCCAGCCGGAAAGCGGTTGGTCGCGCCTCCCTGCGAGACGACCTCGGTCTTGCCGGTGGGCGGCACGCCATGGACCGCGAGCTTCCAGCTCAGCAGCCGCGCGATCGCGTTCAGGCCGGCCGGCGTCTGGCCGCTGTTGCTGAAGGTCCCGAGGCTCGCGATGCCCGTCGAGCTGGAGTTGTAACCCTGTGCCTGCGCGCCGATCACGGCGTCACCGATGCCACCTGCGCGGCCCTCGAAGATCGTGCCGTAACGGTCGACGAGGAAGTTGTAGCCGATGTCGTTCCACCCGTTTCCGTTGCGGTGATAGCGGCAGATTCCGAGCACCATCGCGGCCGAGTCCTCGGGCCGGTACTCGTTCGCGCTGACCGTGTGGTGGATGAAGGCCATCTTCACCTGGCCGTAGGCCGGGTCCGCACGCGGCGGGCACTTGTCACCCGCCCACTGCTCCCGCGCAACGATCGGCGGCTGGGCCGTGTCGGCCTGCGCGGCGTCGGAGCCGAGCACTCCGCGCACCGCGCCCACGGCGGCGGTCACGACCCCGTGCAGACCGGTGCGCAGCCGCGCGCCCGGTGTGGCCGTGCCGGTCGTGTTCACGAAGCGCAGGCGCAGGTCACGGACACCGCGCGCGGCGGACAGGGCGAGTTGCACCTCGTCGGCCTCGCCCGCCCACAGCGGATCGGACCCCCGCGCAGCGCGGCGCTGCTCGCGCGTGCCGCGATCGGGCCCGTGGTCGGGATCGGTCCCGACCGCGACCCAGCGGCTCCAGTCGCTGCCGCCGCGCCGCACGCGGAGGCGCAGCGCGGAGATGTGCCCGCCGCGCCAGCGCAGGCCGACGAGGTTGAATCGCCTGCCGGGCCGCACCACGCGCGAGAGTCGCCGCCGCGCGGCATGAGCCGCGCGCGACCCGCCGGTCGCGGCCGGCGCGGCCACCGGGGTCTCGAACTCCACCGGCGCCGGCACGTATCGCTCCCCCGAAAGCGCGGGCGTCGCCGCCCACGTCGCGGTGGCCAGCACCATCGCCAGCACAGCCAGGCCTGTGGCTCCTCTGCGCGTCATCCCCTGTGGGTGACGAACACCAGCGCCGCCGACGGGTTGCGCTCGCCCGCGGCCGCGGGAGCGGCGATGGCTAGGGCGCCTGCTCCGGGCCCTGGTCGCGATACCGGTCGCGGAACGCGCGCAGCGCGTCGAAGCTGCCGTCCGTGACCTTGTCGCAGCCCATCAGGTGCCCCCAGGCGGTAGCCGCGAGTTGATAGGGCATCCGGCGGTTCGGCATCAGGACCATGTGGTACGGGTCCTCGTTGAACAGCCCACCGACTTGGTCGATCCGGCGCTGCGCGAGCGCCGGGTCGTACTGGATCTCGATCCGCCCATGCTCCAGCGTGTGCACGAAGTGCATCGTGTCGCGCGCGCTGAACGCCGCGTCATAGACGCCGTCGCCCGCCGGCTGGGGATCGTGGCTGCCGGACGTGGGCGGGTTCGTCTTGTACTTGACGGTCTTGTCCGTGACGTGGGTGCGGCCCTCGATCACCGGGTTGCTGAGCCGGCACCCGGCCGCCTTCGCGGCGCGAAACAGGTCGGTCTCCTGCTGCGGCGGCGGGTCGACACCGCCGCTGAAGGTCTGGCCACCGGAGGGAACGCCCCCGCTGGAGCCGCTGGCTCCGTCCCCGCCGCCGGCGACGACGGCCACCGCGACTGCCGCGATCGCGGCAGCGCCCAGCGCGCCGCCCACGACGATCGAGTACATGCGCCTGCGACGCGCCTGCTCGCGCTCCTGCGCCTCGCGCGCAAGGCGCTCGGCGCGGCGCGCCTCCTTCTGTTCTGCGCGGCTGGACATCGACCCAGACATTATCCACGCGGGCATGGAATCCTGCGCAGTTCGCGCTGCGCCGGGGAGATAGGGTTCTGACGTGGCGGTCACCGGGCCAGGCTCCATCGACGTTGACGTGGCGATCGTCGGTGCGGGCATGGCGGGCCTGTCCGCCGGGCTCGAGCTGCAGCGCGCCGGCCGCTCGTTCGTGGTGCTCGAGGCCCGGGACCGGGCCGGGGGCCGGCTCGAGTCACGCCAGATCGCGGACGGCGTCTGGATCGACGTGGGCGGCCAGTGGGTCGGCCCCACGCAGGACCGCCTGTACGCGCTCGCGCGTGCTCACGACGCAACCACCTTCCCTACGTGGATCGAGGGCGACAACGTGGTCGAGCTGAGCGGGCGCCTGACGCGCTACCGGGGCACGATCCCGAAGTTGCGGCCGCACGTGGTGGCAGACGTCGGCCAGGCGATGGCGCGCCTCGACCGGATGGCCCGGACGGTGCCGCTCGATGCGCCGTGGACCGCGCCCAAGGCCCGGCAGTGGGACAGCCAGACGGTGTGGTCCTGGATGCGCCGCAACATGGCGACCCCGACCGGCCGCGAGATGATGGAGATCGCCGTGAAGGCGGTGTGGGCCGCGATGCCGGCGGACGTGTCACTCCTCCACCTGCTCTTCTACATCGCATCGGCGGGGGGCTTCGACCTGCTGCTCGACACGGATGGCGGCGCGCAGCAGGACCGCTTCGTCGAGGGCGCGGGCACGCTCGCCCAGCGCGTCGCCGACAGCCTCGGGGAGCAGGTGCGCTACGGCGCTCCCGTGCGCCGGATCGAGTGGGGCGCCGACGGCGTCGGGCTGACGGCCGGCGGAGCCGCCGTACGGGCCGCGCGCGCGATCGTGGCCGTGCCCGCAACGCTCGCCGGTCGCATTGCGTACGACCCGCCGCTGCCGGGGTACCGGGACCAGCTCACGCAGCGCGTTCCGATGGGCGCCGTGATCAAGTGCTTCGCGATCTACGACGAGCCCTTCTGGCGGTCGGAGGGCCTCAGCGGCAGCACCGTGAGCGGCAGCGGTCCGCTCACGCTGACGGTCGACAACTCCCCGCTCACGGGCTCACCGGGCATCCTGGTCGGCTTCCTCGAGGGCGACCACGCGCGATCCTTCGGCCGCGTCCCCGCGGATCAGCGCCGCGCCGCGGTGCTCGCCAACCTGGTTGCGCTGCTGGGACCGCGCGCGGGCCGTCCCGCCGAGTTCATCGAGAAGAGCTGGGCCGAGGAGGAGTGGAGCCGCGGCTGCTACGAGGGCTACACCCCGCCGGGGGTGCTGACCGCGTTCGGGCCGGCCCTGCGCGAGCCGATCGGGCCGATCCACTGGGCGGGTACGGAAACGGCTACGAAGTGGAACGGCTACATCGACGGCGCGCTGCAGTCGGGCGAGCGGGCCGCGCGCGAGGTCCTGAGCGCAGCGCCCGCGCCGGCCGCGGTGCGCTAGCTAGCCGGCCGCGCGGCGGCGGCGCTGCGTGGCGCGCGGGCGCGGCTTCCAGCACTCGTCGAGGAACGCTGCGATCTCGCCGGTCAGGCGGCGCGGCCGCAGGCGCAGCTCGTACAGCGAGTTGGCCTCCAGCAGCCGGCCGTTGGGCAGCTCCTCGGCCAGCATCTTGGCGTCGGAGAAGGGGTGGATGTAGTCGCGCGGGTGGCCCAGCACGATCGCGGGCGCCTCGAATGTCTTGCGCTCCTCCCGCGGTGGCGCGGTGCGGCCGAAGAAGATGCCCTGGAGAATTGCTGCGGACGGGCCCGGCTCGCGGCTCACCCAGTCCAGGAAGACGTCGGGGTAGTGGCCGAACACGCGCGGCACGCGCCGCATCATCGAGGCCAGCGGCCCGGTCACCGGCGCGCCGAAGGTGAGCGAGATCAACAGCGGGGTGAATGCGATCGCGCACGCCAGCAGCGCGTTGTCGAGCACCGGCATCTCGATCAACATGCCGCGCACGCGCGCCGGCGCCAAAGAGATCGTCTCGAGCGCGGTGTTGGCACCCAGCGAGGTGCCGCCGATCACCGCCTCGTCCAGCTCCAGGTGATCGAGCAGAGCCACCACCTCGCGGCCGAAGACGGGGATCGAGTAGCGCCACATGTCGCGCGGCTTGTCCGATTCGCCGTGCCCCAGCAGGTCGAGCGTGATGACGCGGTTGCCGCGGTGCGCCAGGTCGCGCGCGAGCGGCTCGTGCATGCGGCTGGGCAGCAGCAGGCCCGGCAACAGCACGACGTTGCGCTGGCCCTCTCCGTGGACCTCGTAGGCGAGGCGCTGGCCGGCGTGGACGAAGGTGGGCATGAAGGGGAGGAAGTCTAGCCGTGGGGGGAGGCCGAACCGGGGCACAACCGCCCAACCTGGGACCTCTTTAGAGCGTTCATCGACCAGATGGGGCTAGTCCTTCAACATCCCGGCGCGCGGCCGATGATCACCTCATGGAGGCCATCGGATCGACGGGCCCGCCCGGCGGGCGGAGTGCTGCGCCACGGTCGCCGGCGGCACCGTCCGCGCGGCGCTTGCGCCTCGCTCCCGACGAGCGCCTGGTCGGGCGCGTGCGAGGCGGCAGCCACGAGGCGTTCGCTGTCCTATGGGAGCGCTATCAGCTGCCGCTGCTCTCCTATTGCCGGCATCTGCTCGGGTCCCACCACGAGGCGGAGGAGGCCGTGCAGCAGGCGTTCGCGAACGCCTATCGAGCGATGGCGCGAGCCGAGCGGCGCGAGCTGCGCGTGCGCCCGTGGCTTTACCGGATCGCCCGCAACCAGTGCTTCAGCCTGCTGCGCTCACGCAAGCCCGCTGACCTGCTGCGTGAGGAAGAGCCCTCGCTGGTCGGTCTGTCCGACGAGCTCGCCGACCGCGCCGAGCTGCGCGCGACGCTGCGGGATCTGGCCGGCCTGCCCACGGACCAGCGTGAGGCGCTGGTGCTTGCCGAGCTCCACGACAACTCGCATGCGCAGGTGGCCGAGATCCTGGGCTGCGAGCCCAACAAGGTGAAGGCCCTCGTGTTTCAGGCGCGTGCGTCCCTGATCAAGAGCCGCACGGCCCGGGAGCTGCCATGCGACGAGGTGCAGGCGCAGCTGAGCGTGATGCGCGGCGGGTCTCTGCGCCGCGCGGTGCTGCGCCGTCACCTGGCCCACTGCGAGGCGTGCGCGCTGTTTGCCGCCGAGGTGAAGCGCCAGCGCGCGGCCCTCGCGGTCGTGCTCCCGGTGGTCCCGACCGGTGCGCTGAAGCTGGGCGCCGCGACCGCGTTTGCAGCTACGGCCACGACCACCGCCACGACCGCGTCGAGCGCGACGGGCGCCGGCATCGCCGCGAAGCTGGGCGTCTCCGGATCGCTGCTGAAGAGCGCCGCCGCCACGCTCGCCGTCACGACCGCCGCCGCCGGGGGCGTGGCCACCTCCGCCCAGGTGGCCAAGGACGTGACGCACGACGCGCGCGCCCCGATCACGCAACCTGCCGCGGCGCCGTCATCGGCGGCCCCGCCGGCGACTGCGCCCGCTGCGGCCCCGCGGGCCGCAGCCGATCTCCTCGGCACCGGCCAGGCCCCGACCGCGCGCCGCCCCGGCCGGGCGGGCGAGGAGTTGCCCGCGGACCGGCGGCCCGGCCCCGGAAAGTCCCGCCCACGGCTCGGATCGAGGCAGCCCGCCGCGCGCGCGCCTGAACGCCCGCACCGGGGCAAGCGCCCCGCCGAGGGCAAGCGCCCGCCACGCCCCGTGTCCACGCGCGAGCCCGGCGCCGGGCCCGTCCGCGAGCGCCCCCGGCCGCGACCGGGGGCGAAGCCACGGCCGCTGCGGCCCACGCCGCCCGCCAAGCAACGCCCGGCTCGGCCCGCGGAACCGCCCGCGCCCGCCCGCGACGGCACGGCCGCCGTTCCTTAGCGAAGCGCAGGCCGCAGCCCGCTTCGGCTAGAGTCCAGCGCCCTGAGAGGCGCCCATCACCTCGCACCGGCGCTTTCTTTCCCTGCACGTGAAGGTAGGCGTACCGAAAGAAACGAAGCCGGGTGAGCGCCGCGTGGCGCTGGTTCCCGATTCCGTGAAGAAGCTCGCCGACGCGGGCTTCGATGTCGTGGTCGAGCGCGGAGCCGGCACGGAGGCGAACGTCACGGACGCCGAATACGAGCAGGCCGGCGCGACCCTCGGCGACGTGACCGCCGTGCGCGCAGCCGACGCGATCGTCAGGGTGGCGGCGCCCGGCCCCGACGAGACGCCGGGCCAGGGGAAAGTCCTGATCGGCTTCCTGTCGCCGCTGAACAGCCCTGACCTGGTGCGCAGACTGGCGGATGCGCGAGTCACGAGCTTCGCGATGGAGGCGATCCCGCGCACGACGCGCGCGCAGGCGATGGACGCGCTGTCCTCGCAGGCGGTGGTCGCCGGGTACCGGGCGACGCTGGCCGGCGCGCGGTCGCTCGGAAAATTCCTGCCGATGCTGATCACCGCCGCCGGCACCGCCAAGCCGGCCCGCGTGCTGGTGCTCGGCGCGGGCGTGGCCGGCCTCCAGGCGATCGCCACCGCGAAGCGGCTCGGCGCGGTCGTCGAGGCGTACGACGTGCGGCCCGCGGTCAAGGAAGAGGTGGAGAGCTTGGGCGCCAAGTTCGTGCAGATCGAGGTTCAGCAGGAAGGCGAGGGGTCAGGCTCGGGGGAGTACGCGAAGGAGCTTTCGGCCGACGTGCAACGCCGCCAGCAGGAACTGCTCGCGGACCGCGTGGCCGCGGCGGACATCCTGATAACCACGGCCGCCGTGCCCGGCCGGCCGGCGCCGAAGCTGGTCAGCGCCGAGATGGTGCGCGCGATGAAGCGGGGCTCCGTGATCGTCGACATGGCCGCCGAGACCGGCGGCAACGTCGAGGTGACGGAGCCGGGGCAGGTCGTCGTGAAGCAGGGGGTGACCGTCGACGGCACACTCAACCTCCCCAGCCAGATGCCTTACCACGCAAGCCTGTTGTACGGGAACAACGTCGTGAACCTGCTCAAGCATCTCGCGCCGGAGGGCAGCCTGAACCTCGACTTCGCGGATGAGATCACGGCCGGCGCGGCTGTCACGCATGAAGGCCGGATCGTCAGCGAGCGCGTGAAGGAACAGATGGGAGAGTCGGCGTGAGCGGCGATCTGATCACCGAGATCACGATCTTCGTGCTCGCCGTGTTCGTCGGCTTCGAAGTGATCTCGAAAGTGCCGACGATGCTGCACACGCCGCTGATGTCGGGCACCAACGCGATCCACGGCATCGTGCTGCTCGGCGGACTGATCGTGGTCGGGGCCGAGGGCGCGGACACCCTGGTGAAGATCGCGGGCACCGTCGCGGTCGCGTTCGGCACGATCAACGTCGTCGGTGGTTTCCTCGTGACCGACCGGATGCTGGAGATGTTCAAGGGCCGCGGCGAGCGCAAGTCGAAGCCGAAGGACGACGGTTGATCCTCGGCAGCTTCCTCCGGGATCACGACTTCATCAACTCCGCCTACCTGGCGGCGTCGGTGCTGTTCATTCTCGGCATCCGGGGATTGAGCCATCCGCGCACGGCGCGCCAGGGGAACATCTTCGCCTCGGTTGGAATGCTGATCGCGGTTGTCGCAACGCTGCTCAATCCGGAGATCGAGAACTATGGCCTGATCGCGGTCGGCATCGCAATCGGCACGGTGATCGGAGTCGTCTCGGCGCGCGCCGTGAAGATGACCGCGATGCCGCAGATGGTGGCGCTGTTCAACGGGGTCGGCGGCGGCGCTGTCGCGATGATCGCGCTCTCGGAGTATCACGACCGGATCCCCGATCCCGGCGAGATCCCGCTCGACACGCTGCTGCCCATCCTGCTCGCCTGCGTGATCGGCGCCATCAGCTTTGCCGGGTCGCTGATCGCGTTCGCGAAGCTGCAGGAGCTGATGACGGGCCGCCCGATCGTGTTCCCGGGCAACCAGTTCATCAACGGCGGGCTGTTGCTGGGGATCGTCGGCCTGGTGCTCTATCTCGCCACCGGGCAGGAGAGCGAGGGGCTGTTCGTCCTGATGCTCTGCGCGTCGCTGATGTTCGGCGTCCTGCTGATCATCCCCGTGGGTGGCGCCGACATGCCCGTGGTGATCTCGATGTTGAACGCTTTCACCGGGCTGTCCGCCGCGGGCGCCGGCTTCGTGCTCGACAACAACTCGCTGATCATCGCGGGTTCGCTCGTCGGGTCGTCGGGGACGCTGCTCACGATCCTGATGGGGCGGGCGATGAACCGGTCCCTCGCGAACGTGCTGTTCAGTGCATTCGGCTCGCATGCGGCGGCGGGCCCCGGCGGCGCGGCGCAGGAGGATCGCCCCGTGCGCGATGTCGGGCCCGCCGACGTCGCGACGATGCTCGCATATGCCGACAAGGTGATCGTGGTGCCCGGCTACGGGCTCGCGGTCGCCCAGGCCCAGCACACGGTGCGCGAGCTGGCCGACGAGCTGGAGAAGCGCGGCGTCGAGGTCGACTACGCGATCCATCCCGTGGCGGGTCGCATGCCGGGTCACATGAACGTGCTGCTCGCGGAGGCCGACGTGCCCTACGACGCGCTCAAGGAGATGGACGAGATCAACCCGGAGTTTCCCCAGACCGACGTGGCGCTGGTGATCGGCGCGAACGACGTCACCAACCCGGCCGCGCGCGAGGACCAGAGCAGCCCGATCTACGGCATGCCCATCCTCGACGTCGACAAGGCCCAGCAGGTCGTCGTCCTGAAGCGCAGCATGAATCCCGGATTCGCGGGAATCGAGAACGAGCTCTACTACGGGGAGAACACGGTGATGCTCTTCGGGGACGCGAAGGATTCCGTGACGAAGCTGGTGGCCGAGGTCAAGAACGCGTAGCGCCCGGCCCTGCCTCGACCGGCTAGCCTTCTATCTCCCCCAATGAGAGGTAGGACATGTCCATCGCCCTGATCGTGCTGATCGTCGTGCTCGTGCTCGTGGCGCTGTACGCGGTCGTCACCTTCAACCGCATCGTGCGGCTCCGGAACCAGTCCGAGGAGGCCTTCTCCGACATCGACGTGCAGCTCAAGCGCCGCCACGACCTGATTCCCAATCTGGTGGAGACGGTGAAGGGCTACGCTGCGCACGAACGCCAGGTGTTCGAGAACGTGACCGCCGCCCGCAGCAACGCGACCGCGGCCCACGGCCCCGAGGCGCAGGCGCAGGCGGAGAACCAGTTGACCGGCGCGTTGCGCCAGTTGTTTGCGGTAGCCGAGGCTTATCCCGACCTGAAGGCGAACCAGAACTTCCTCGAGTTGCAGAACGAGCTGACCGACACCGAGGACAAGATCCAGGCGTCGCGCCGCTTCTACAACATGACGGTGCGCGACCTGAACACCAAGGTGCAGCAGTTCCCCGCGAGCATCGTCGCGGGCTTCGCGAACGCCAAGGAGCGCGAGTTCTTCGAGCTGGAGGACCCGACGGACCGTGAGGTTCCGGCGGTCTCGTTCGGCGCCGCACCGGCCTAGTTGTACAAGCAGATCGCATCGAACAAGCGCAAGTCGCTTGCGCTGCTCGCGGGGTTCCTGGCCCTCTACGGAACGCTGGGCTACGTCCTGTCGCTGTGGTTCGGCGCGGCCGCGCTGGTCGTGGCGATCGTGATCGCCCTCTTCATGCTGCTGATCAACCTGTACATGGCGGACGACCTCGTCGCGGCCGTCACCGGCGCCCGCCGGATCGAGCGCAAGGAGGAGGCGCCGGAGCTGTGGCGCATGGTCGAGAACCTGGCGATCACCGCCGGTCTCCCGATGCCGCGCGTCTACGTCGTGCCGGACGAGGCTCCCAACGCGTTCGCGGCCGGGCGCACTCCCAAGCAGGCGATCGTGGCCGTCACGACGGGGCTCCTGGAGCGCCTCGACGAGGAGGAGCTGGAGGGCGTGCTGGCGCACGAGATGAGCCACATCCGCAACTACGACGTGCGCCTGATGACGTGGGCGGCAGTGCTCGCGGGCTCGATCGCGATGCTGGCGTGGATCTTCACGCGCGCGCTGTGGTTCGGCGGGGGCAACCGCGATCGGGGTGGTGGCGCCGCCAACCTGCTGGTGCTCGTCCTCGTGCTCGTTTCGCTGATCCTCGCGCCCATCGCGGCGTTCCTGATCCAGGTTGCGATCAGCCGCCGCCGCGAGTACGTGGCGGACGCTGCGGCGGCGGAGCTGACCCGCTACCCGCAGGGCCTCGCGTCCGCGCTGCGGGTGATCTCGGGCGACACCCGGTCGTCGCGGGCCTTGTCCAACCCGGCGATCGCACACATGATGATCGTCGCGCCGCTCGGCGCCAGGGGCCGCAGCTCGAAGCTCTTCTCGACTCACCCGCCGCCGGAGGAGCGGATCGCGCTGCTCGTGCAGATGGCGGGCGGGGCGGAGCACCGCCACGAGGGCCTCACGGAGGGTCGCGCGCTGCCGCGCCCCGCGGAGCCCACGTCGCTCCCGCCCGAGGAGCCGATGGCCTCGCCCGGCCTCTAGCCCTGTGCGGTGAGGACCGCCGCACCGCGCAGGTCGCCACCGGCACCGCCCGCGATCTGCGCGACCACGAGTGCCACGTCGTCGCGCAGCTCGGTGTGATCGGTATCGAGCAGGCGCTGCTCGATCCGCTCGGCGACCTCGGCGGCGGCGCAGCCCGCGCACGACCGCACCGCGGACAGCAGTCCGTTGAATCCGATCATCCCCTCCGGTGTGCGCGCCTCGGTGATGCCGTCGGTGTAGAAGACGACCGTGTCGCCGCGGTACAGCTCGATCTCGGTGCACGTGAGGTCGGGATCAGGGACCACGCCCAGCAGGGTTCCGGGCGCTCCGATCGCTTCGACGGTCCCGTCCGAGCGCAGCACGATCGGCAGCGGGTGCCCGCCGCTCGCAAAGCTCCCTCGCATGGAGTCCGCCCCGGCGCTGAAGCTTGCGAGCGCGACCGTGCAGAACTGGTACGCGAGCGGGCCTTCGGCAAGCATCGCGCGGTTCAGCGTGCGCAACAGCTCGTCCGGAGCGTCGTCGCCGCGCATCGCGGTGGCGCGCAGGGTGTGTCGTGCGAGTGAGGTAACCGCCGCCGCGTCGGCGCCCTTCCCGCACACGTCCCCGATCGTGATGGCCCACTCGCCGGGGGCGCGCACGAAGATGTCGTAGAAGTCGCCGCCCACGTCGTTCCGCTCGCCCGCCGGGCGAAAGCGCGCCGCGATCTCCACCCCGGGGATCTCCGGGAGGTGGGGCGGCAGCAGGCTCTGCTGGAGCTTCGTCGCGATGTAGCTGCTCTCGCCGAACAGCCGGGCATTGTCCACGGCAAAGGAGGCGCGCCGCGCCAGTTCGCGAATCACGCGTACGTCGTCGTCGTCGTAGTTGCGCTGGGTGAACGACGACAGCGCGATCGTTCCCAGCGTGCGGCCCCTCGCGACCATCGGCGCGACCACTGCGGATCGACCGGGCCAGACCCGGACGGTGT
This sequence comes from uncultured Solirubrobacterales bacterium, assembly GCA_963816975.1. Lineage (GTDB taxonomy): Bacteria > Actinomycetota > Thermoleophilia > Solirubrobacterales > JBBDJG01 > DASRIA01. The sequence continues at coordinate 733,665 of CAWFMD010000006.1, forward strand.
CGAGGTACGAGTCGTCCGAGGTCCACGTCTGATGCATGCGGCGGTCGATGTCGTCGACCCGCTGCAGGCTCCCGGTGCGCAGCGCGATCGCAATCGGATGCGCGCTGTCGAGGTCGATGCGCTGCTCCCTGAGCCGCTCGAGCACGGCCCTCGCCGACTCGTCCGACGAGGCGCTCGCAACCCGCCTGATGACGCCGTTCTCCCCGAGCAGGTCGACCATGCAGCCGTCGCCCAGGGTCGGCACCGTGAGGTCGGCGACCTGCTGCAGGGTTTCCTCCAGATCGAGGGTCCGGTCCAGCTCGGCGCCCGCTTCGGCGAGGAACTCGTTCTCGCGGCTGCGCTGTCCGAGTTCGCTGTGCAGGCGCGCGTTGTCGATCGACAGCGCCGCACGCCGCGCCAGCGCGGACGCGAAGTCGAGGTCGTCCTGGGCATAGACGCGCCCGGACTCAGCGGATACCAGCGTCACGACCCCGAGGGTCTGCCCGCGCGCGCGCAGCGGGATCAGCATCGCGGAGCGCAGGCCGAGTCCGCGCAGGATCTCGAGGTGGGCCGGATCACGCGCGCTGTCCCGCATCAGGTCGTCGCTGAGCTCGGCATGGAGCTCCGGCTTCCCGGTGCGCAGCACCTGCGGGACGCCACGGTCGCCGTCCGGGTCGGCCGGGTAGCGCTCCTCCAGGTCCCAGGCGAACCGCTCGCGCTTGGGGTCGCTGTGAGCGACCGCCAGACACCGCAGCGAGCCGTCGTCACCGAGCATGTGGATCGCACACCAGTCCGCGATCCGCGGCACCGTGATGCGGGCCAGTCGCCGCAGCACGACCTCGTAGTCGAGCGAACTGTCGAGCGCCGTGTGCAGCTCGACGAGGAACGATGCGCGGCGCTCGAGGTCCTCCGCGCGCCGCCGCGCCCGCGTCTCCTGCTCGAGGAGCCGGACCCGTTCGCGCTCGATCTCGAGCTCTTCCGAGATGTCACGGATGATTCCCGCCATCCCGATCACCTCGCCACCCTCGTCGCGGATCGCCGAGAGCGTGAGCGCGACGTCGACCGGCTCCCCGTTCTTGCGGCGTCGCACGGTCCGATGGTTGGTGACCGCCTTGCCCTCGACCAGCTGGCGCACGAGGTGGTCCGCTTCGTCACGGCGGTCGGCCGGCGCGGTGTCGGCGACCGGCATGCCGATCGCCTCGGCGGCGGACCAGCCGTACAGCCGCTCTGCGCCTGGGTTCCAAGCAACGATCCGCCCGTCCAGGCCGACGCCGACCACCGCGTCGCTCGAGTGCTCCACGATCGCGGCCAGCCGCCGGGTGCTCTCCTCCCCGCGCTTCCGGGCCGTGAGGTCGCGCAGATAGCCCGCGAACAGCGGCGGCTCGTCGGTGCCGATCCTGACGATCGACACCTCGACCGGGAACTCCGCACCGTCTGCCCGCGCGCCGGTCAGCTCGACCCGCCGATTGAGAATCTTGCTCTCGCCCGTGGACAGGTACTGCGCGAGCCCGGTCCGGTGTGCGGCTCGTAACCGCTCGGGGATCATCACCTCGGCGACCGGCCTGCCCACCACGTCGGCGCGGCGATGGCCGAACGTGCGCTCCGCCGCCGGGTTGAACTCGACGATGCGCCCTTCGTGGTTCATCGTGATCACGCAGTCGAGGGCCGACTCGAGCACCGCACCCCGCAGCGCCTCGGCACGGCGCACTGCTTCCTCCACCCGCCGCCGGTAGAGGTGCTGGCCGATGTAGCGGCCGGCCGTGGCCATCCCCTTCAGCAAGCCGGGATCGGCCCGCCGCCGGCGGTGAGAGCACAAGCTCACCACGGCCCGCGAGCCGCGTTCGCCCATGATCGGGAAGGCGGCCATCGACCGGACGCCGAGGGCCGTTGCGGCCGTCGCCTCCGGGAGTGCGGCGTCCGCGCTGACGTCTGCTGTCCACAACGGCTCGCCGCTGGCGAGCACGCGACCCGGGAGGCCGATCCCGGTCCCGAACTCCATGTCCCGGCTGAACTCGTCGAACCCATCGAGCCGTCCATGTGGCGACTCCCAGGTGGACGTGCAGCGCAGCGTGCCCGTGCCGCCGCCGACCTCCCAGAGGGCGGCGGCTTCCCACTCGAGCGCCTGCGCCACGGCGGCCAGGATGCGTGGTCCGGCCGGGTCGTGGCTGCCGGTCTCCGCCAGGGCGCGAGCCACCGCGTTGTCGAGCCGGGAGCTCAGGTCGGCGCGTCGCCGGATCGTGGCGACGTGCATCGCCAGCAGGCCGGCAAGTCCCACCAGCACCACCTTCAGCACGTGCTCGAACGACCCGAAGAAGTCCTCCACCGAGCCGGCGAGCACAGCCAGTGCCACGGCGAGCGCCGCGACCGCCGCGGTCACGCGCCGCCCCGTGCCGACCGCCGCGATGAATGGGGGTGCGGCGAACACGCCGATCAGGTCCGCACTGCCGGCGGCCGCCACGTCGAGGGCGAACAGTCCACACGCGACGACCAGTGCGAGCGTCAGCCAGACCGCCTCCGAGCGCCGCGGCGTCATGAAGTCGAGCCGCTCCTCCATCGAGGTGAAAGTACCAGCCCAGTCCCGGTTTTCCTGGCGCCGGACCGCGACCGGCGAGATCCCGTTCCCGCGCGGGCGGTCAGCCGCTGCGGCCCACGCGCGTGGGCGACGCCTGCGGCTCAGGTGCGCTGCGCCCGAACCCGCCGCGCCCGTCCTCCTGCAGGTGGCGCGGCATCGCGTCGCGGTCTCCGTACGCGCAGCCCCAGGTGATCCTGCCGCCCTCCACCCGCCACACCCAGGCCGCCGGTGTGTCCAGCGCGAGCCCGTCGCGGGCGTGCGCCTTCACCCTGCCGATCACTACGACGTGGTTCCCGACCTCGCGATAGCGCGCGGGCGTGATCTCCAACCTGCTCCAGAGCGTGTCGGCATCATGGAGGTATCGGGCGATGCCGTCGTGCCCGCGGTAGCACTTGCCTTCGTTGAGGGCGGTTGCGGTGGGAGCGAAGAACTCGATCTCCGGGTGCATCAGCGCGAGCAGCGCCGCCCGATCACGCTCGGCGAACGCCTCGAACATCCGCTGCACGAGCGCAACCGGTCCACGACCGACGGCTTCGCCTCCCCTCATCGGCGAGTCAGTATGCCCCATCGCCGAGGGGGGCGACGACCCGGGTGATGGTCCTGACAGCCCGGCGATCGGGCTCGCACATTGCGACCGCTCATGGTTTGCGGGGCATTCATGGTCGGGTAGACGGGCGGTCTGTGCCCCGATTGAGACGCGTCGACTGTTCAGAGCCGGGCCTCACCCGCCGCCGGCGCGGTCGCGGGTTCGAGGTTCTCGATGCGGACGGACATCGCGTCGGCGACGAGCAGACGCTCGCGCGCATCCGCGCGCTCGCGATCCCGCCCGCCTGGAACGACGTGTGGATCTGCATGCACCCGCGCGGCCACCTGCAGGCGACGGGTGTCGACGCCGCTGGTCGCAAGCAGTACCTGTACCACGCGGACTGGCGCACGCGCCGTGACCAGCAGAAGTTCGACGAGATGCTGGAGTTCGCGGAGGCCCTGCCCCGCCTGCGCCGTGTCGTGAAACGCGACCTGGCCGGCGGGGACCTCGGGTACGACGAGGTGCTGGCGTGCGCCGTGCGACTGCTCGATCTCGGCATGTTCCGCGTCGGCTCAGAGGACTATGCCGAGCAAAACCAGACCTACGGCCTCGCCACGCTCCTGAGAGAGCACGTGACGGTGAACGGAACGGGGGTCGAGTTCGACTATCCCGCCAAGGGCAACCAGCAGCGCCGCCATACGGTCTTCGATCGACAGGTGGTCCCGATCGTGTCTGCGCTGCGGCGGCGGCGTGGCGGAAGTCCGGAGCTGCTTGCCTACCGCGCGGGCAGGCGCTGGGTCGACGTGACGGCCGAGGACGTCAACGAGTACGTGAAGCGCGCAACCGGCGGCGAGTTCTCCGCCAAGGACTTCCGCACCTGGAACGCCACGGTGCTCGCCGCCGTGGCCGTGGCCGGTGACGTTCCGCGGTCGAAGACCGCCCGCAAGCGCCGCGTCAACGACGCGGTAAAAGGGGTGGCGTTCTTCCTCGGGAACACGCCCGCTGTGTCCCGCGCCTCCTACATCGACCCGCGGGTGTTCGATCGCTTTCACTCCGGCTGGACGATCGCCCTGCCAAAGCGCGGGGGCGACGAGCTGCTGGCCGACGAGGCCGGCCGCCGTCGCGTCGAGCGGGCCGTCGTCGGCCTGATCTCCGAGCCGCGTCGGTCGGAGCTCGTGGAGCGCCGTCGCGAGCCTGAGGAATAGGCTGCGCCGATGGCCGACCGCGACCGCTACGACCGCGATGAGAGCGAGCAGGAGCGCCTCGACCGGAACCTGCTGGAGCTGCTGAACGAGTTGCGCGTCGCGCTGCCCGGTGTACAGGTGCTGTTCGCGTTTCTGTTGACGGTGCCGTTTACGCAGCGCTTCACCGAGCTCACCGCGACCCAGGAGGAGGTCTACTACGCGGCGCTGCTCGGCACCGCGGCGTCCGCGGTGCTCCTGATCGCGCCGTCGGCGCACCACCGCATCAACTTCCGCCAGCAGGACAAGGCACACATCGTGTTCCTCGCGAACAAGCTGGCGATCGCGGGGCTCGGGTTCCTCGCGATCGCGATGTCGTGCGTCATCTGGCTGATCACGGACTTGCTCTACGGGTCGACGGCGACGACCGTGGTGACGACCCTCACCGCCGTCACCTTCGCAGTGCTCTGGTACGTGGTGCCGGTGGTACGGCGGATCAGCCGCAACCGGGGCGACTCTAAGTAAGCCCGGCGTACCAGGCGCCGAACGTGAGCGCGAACAGCCCGAGCGCGGGTATCACCACCGTGCGGTACACGGGTTCGAGCATCGGTCGGGTCAGGACCCAGGTGAAGAGGCTGGTGCAGAGAGCCATCGAGAGGACCGACGTCGGCGCGAACAGCGCGAGCGCCGCGGCCGCCGTGAGCTGTGTCGGCAGCGCTGCGATCAGCAGCAACACGACGGCGCCGGTGCCGGCGAGCCCGTGCAGGGTTCCGATTGCGAGCGCCTGGCGTGGTGTGCGCACCTGGCGGTGCCGGTGGTCGCCTGCGCCGCGGCGCAGGTGTCGCCGCCGGTCATGGCTGTCGAGCGTGTTGTGGTGCCGGTGCGGGTGCGAGTGCGGATGATGGTGCGCGTGCGCCGTGGCACGGTAGTCGCCCCTGACCCACTTGACGATCACGCGGGCCGCCAGCGCGAGGATCACGATGCCGACAGCCTTCTCGGCCCCTGTCTCGAGCCACACCGGCAACTCGGACTTGAAGAAGATCAGCGGCAGGCCGATCACCAGCAGCGTCCCGGCGTGCCCGATGCCCCACCAAAGTCCCAGCCGGGTCGCGGCGCTCCGGTCGCCTCCATCGGCCGCCACGAGCGAGGTGACCGCCACCAGGTGGTCGGGGTCGGACGCGTGGCGCAGTCCGAGCACCAGCGCGATCCCCAGTGCGACCAGCAGCGGTGCCCCGCTGAACAGGCCGGTCAGCCAAGCGTCGACCTCCTCGACCGGATCGAACAGAAACTCGAAGTCCACCCTGATTTACCTCCAGGCGGGTCGCAATGCGCCGCATCTCTGCGGTCCCGGCAACCCCCGACGTGGGGGTCACCCCGGGGATCACTCCCTCTCGGCGGGATCGTACCCCGCAACGCTGATCCGGCACCCAAATGCCGTCCGGACGATCTCGGCAACGGATGACCCCGGCCGTTTGTCGCGGACCGCGGCGGGTACGCAGTACACCGCTCGCCGCGAACGAAGGAGGAGTGATGGCGGAACTGGATGGCAAGCGGATCGCGTTCCTCGTCGCCAACGAGGGCGTCGAGCAGGTGGAGCTGACCGAGCCGTGGAAGGCTGTCGAGCAGGCCGGCGCCAAGCCTGAGCTGATCGCGCCTCGGGAAGGGAAGGTGCAGGCCTTCGATCACCTCGACAAGGCGGACAGGTTTGCAGTCGATCGCACGGTCGCCGACGCCGACGCGTCCGACTACGACGGGCTGGTCCTGCCCGGCGGCGTTGCGAACCCCGACCTGCTGCGGATGGATGAGCAGGCCGTCGCGTTCGTGCGGGAGTTCTTCGCGCAAGGCAAGCCGGTCGGCGTGATCTGCCATGGGCCCTGGACGCTGGTCGAGGCCGATGTGCTGCGAGGCCGCAGGCTTGCTTCCTGGCCCAGCCTCGAAACGGACATCCGCAACGCGGGTGGTGAGTGGGTCGATCAGGAGGTGGTCGTGGACGCGGGCCTGGTCAGCAGCCGCAACCCCGATGACCTCCCGGCGTTCACCGCCAAGATCGTGGAGGAGTTCGCCGAGGGCCGGCACGCGGCCCAGCGGGCGGGGACGGTGGGTACCGCAGGGTCGTAGTCCTAGACTGGGAGCCGATGCCCAGGTCACCCGCGTCGGCCGAGAGCCTGATCGAGAAGATCAAGCCGTACATCGAGGACGAAGCGGTGCTGGCGGCTGTCGCGGCCGTTCCCAGGCAGATGTTCGTCCCGCCGGATCTGACGCGGTTTGCGTGGGAGAACACCGCCCTGCCGATCGGTGCGGGGCAGACGATCTCGCAACCGGTGGTGGTGGCGCGCATGTGCGAGCTGCTGGAGCTGCAGGGGGACGAGCGGGTGCTCGACGTCGGCACCGGGTCCGGTTACCACGCCGCGGTCCTGGCACAGCTCGCGCGGGAGGTCTGGAGCATCGAGCGCAGGGCAAAGCTCGCGGAGCAGGCCCGCCGCAACCTCGCGTCCGTGGGGATCGAGAACGTGCACGTGAGCGTCGGTGACGGGTCGCGCGGACTTCCCGAACAGGCGCCCTTCGACGCCATCAACGTCGCGGCGGCCTCCGACGACGTGCCCCCGTCGCTCGAGCAGCAGCTGAGCGATGGCGGTCGCCTGGTGGCCCCGATCGACGGCGGCGAGCAGCGCCTGCTGCTCGAGCGACGGGCCGGTGGTGCGCTCGAGCGCAGCTACCTGGAGCCGGTGCGCTTCGTGCCGCTGGTCGGCGACGGCGACTGACGGATGCCCGAGTTGCCCGAGGTCGAGATCACCGCACGGCGCCTGCACCGCGCGCTGGCGGGAGCCACGATCGAGTCGGCGCTTGCGCCGGGAATGGTCACGATGAAGACGTTCGACCCGCCCGTCTCGTCGCTTGCGGGCCGCACGATCGCAGGGGTGCGGCGCATCGGGAAGATGCCCGTCGTGGAGCTGGGCGACCTGTCGCTGCTGATTCACCTGATGTCGGCGGGCCGGCTGCAGCTGTGGGACAAGCGTGCGTCGCTGCGCGACAAGGCGTCGCGGCTCCTGATCCGCGTCGACGGTGACCGCGAGCTACGGCTGCGCGAGTTCGGCACGAAGCAGCGTGCATGGGCGAAGCTGCTCCCGCCGGACGCGGTCGACTCGGACGAGGCGGTCGTTACGTTGGGACCGGAGGCCTGGCCCGCCCCGGACCCGCAGGTGTTCGCCGAACTGGTGCGCCAGCCGCGGCACCTTCACCCGCTGCTGCGCGATCAGCGCGCGATTGCGGGCATCGGGCGCTCGTGGGCCGACGAGATCCTGTGGGAGGCTCGGCTTTCCCCCTTCCAGCGCGGGTCGGAGCTGGACGACGAAGCGGTCGAGCGGCTGCGCCTTGCGGGTGCACGAGTGCTGGGCGCGGCCCTCGAGCACTACGAGCGGGTGATCGGGGACACGGTGCCGGACAAGCTCCCGATGCCGCTGCAGGTGCACCGCCGCGACGGCGAGCCGTGCCCCCGCTGTGGCGCCGCCCTCCAAAGCGTGCATTACAAGGACTACGTGATGACGTACTGCCCGGACGAGCAGACCGGCGGAAAGGTATACAAGGACAGGCGCTTATCGCGCCTGCTGAAGTGACTCGGTAGCGGTCAGGCCTCCGCGCCGATCAGCAGCGCGAGCTGCCGGGACTGGGCGACCAAGGTGCCGTCGGGCGCCCACAGCTCACCCTGCTCGTCGAAGAAGCCGTCACGCACGAGGCGGCTGTGAAACCTCCCGAGCAGCAGCGAGTCGGGCAGCGGCAGCGCAGCGCGGAACATCACGCTCATCTCGATCGTGGGAGCCGCCGCGAGCGCCTGCAAGCGGGGCCACGGCGCCGGATACCACGCGTCTGCGAGCACGAGCAACGTGCGCGCGTCGACGGGCCGTTCCTCGAGTAGGCCGAGCCAGCCTCCCGTCTCCGCATGTGCGGCGCGGCTGAACGGGGGCTCGCCGAAGCGGCGCTGCATGGTCAACCGGCCGGCAAACGGCGGCGGACTCTCACCGGGCACGTTTCCGCGCGTGATCGTGCGCTCGCCCGGCGGCTCCACGTCGGGCATCGGCGCCTCGCACAGCTCCGGCCCGGGCCACGCCGCGGAGAAGGCGCCGACCCCCAGCGCGATCAGCTTCCCGTCCTGCTCCAGCCGCGCGGTCGCGGTGGTGAGCGAGCGCCCCACCCGTTCGACCACTGGCCGCACGGTGATCGCCCCCGCATGCGGCGGACGCAGGAAGTAGACGTTCAATGACCGCGGCGCGCGGCGCGGGTCATCGACCGCACGCTCCATGCCGTGGTGAACGATCGCCATCACGTATCCGCCGAGCGGCCCGCGCGGCGTCCACCAATGCTCCACGATCGCACTCTCGTACTCGCCCTCGCCGGTGCGCCGCAAGGCGGTGTCGTCGTCGAGTCCCATCGGACGCGGCACCCTAGACGAGCCGGTTCGTCATAGTGTGCGCCCTTCGCACCCTTGCCCCCGCCTCGACCAGGATGGTGATGATGACTCGCCCCCGCCTCGTCCTTGCCCTGCTCGCCGCCGCCCTGCTCGCGGCCGGTTGTGGCGACGACAACTCCGGCAGCTCGGATCAGGCCGCCACCGAGACCGAGACCCAGACCCAGACGACCCCTACGCAGACCACCCCCGAGCCCGAGCAGGCGAGCGCGCCAAAGGCGAAGAAGGTGAAGCCATCCGCCGGTGAAGCGGACCCGAATCGCAGGCCGACGGTGCCGCAGGGCACCGGCGATCCTCCCACGAGGCTGGTGGTGCAGGACCTGATCGTGGGCACGGGCGCGCGCGCGCAGGCGGGGGACACGGTCAAGGTGCAGTACGTCGGCGTGCTGTTCAGCAACGGCAAGCGGTTCGACGCGTCCTGGCAGGGCGTGAAGCCCGGCCCCGGATTCGAGTTCCCGCTCGGGGGCGGCCAGGTGATCCCCGGCTGGGACCAGGGTGTCGTGGGCATGCGCGTGGGCGGGCGCCGCAAGCTGATCATCCCGCCCGACCTCGCCTACGGGGCGCAGGGCTTCCCGCCCGACATCCCGCCGGACGCCACGCTGATCTTCGACATCGACCTCGAGCGAGCGGGGAGCTAGTCGCTCACGCGGCGAAGAACCGCGCCAGCTCCTCGCCGATCCGGTCCGGTGCCTCCTCCTGCAGGAAGTGGCCGCAGTCGGGCAGTGCCGTGACCTCGGCCTGAGGCAGGTCGTGCTGCACCCGCGCCATCGTGCGCGCGACGTCCGGCAGGATGCGGTCGCGCTCGCCGTAGACGATCCGCACCGGCACCTCCAGCGAAGGCAGCAGGCGCTCGATCTCGGCGAAGCCCTCGATCGAGAGGCCGATTCCGGCGGCGGCCAGCGCGCGGCGCGAGTCGGCGTCGGCGAACGGCTCGCGCACGGCCGCGACGACCTCCTCGGTGAGGTTGGCTTCGTCCGCCAGACCGAGCCGCATCGCAGCCTCGAGCCCGGCGGGGCTGGTCAGCTGCTCGCGCAGCTCCGGCTCGCTGCACGCCTTGATGAACGCCATCACGGCTTCGGAGAAGTCCGGATACAGCAGTGTGTTCAACAGCGCCAGCCGGGTCACGCGCTGCGGCCGGTGGACGGCCCAGTGAACACCCACGGGCCCGCCCAGGTCGTGCACGGCGAGGCCGACCTCGTCGATGTCGAGTACCGCGAGCAGCTCGTCCAGCGTCGACTCGAACAAGTCGAAGTCGTACTGCACGTCGAGCGGCTTGTCGGAGGCGCCGAAGCCCGGCAGGTCGGGTGCGATCACGCGGTTGCGGCGGGCGATCGGCACCATCACGTTGCGCCACAGAAACGAGGAGGTCGGCCAGCCGTGCAGCAGCACCACCGGCGGGCCCGACCCCGCCGCGCGGTAGGCGATCCTCATGCCGTTCGCTGTCACGGTCTCGAGCGCGGTGATTACCGTGCGACCCTAACCGAAAGCCTGCGACGAACCGCGCCCGCCGCGGCGGGTCCGAAGACGGTGCGTCAGGCGGCGGCCGCGGGGCGGCGCTCTGCGCCCTCGATCGTGTTCACGATCTCTGTGAGCACACCGGCAGCGCGATCGTTGTCGATCTGGCAGGTGCCGGCCGCCTCGTGGCCACCACCGCCGTAGATGAGCATCAGGCGGCCGATGTTGAATGTCGAAGAGCGGTCGATGATCGAGCGGCCGACCGCTAACACGGTGTTCTGCCGGCGCAGGCCCCAGAGGACGTGCACGGAGACGGTGCACTGGGGATGGAGCGCGTAGACCATGAAGCGGTTGGTCGGATAGATCACCTCTTCATCGCGAAGGTCGAGCACGACCGCGCGTCCGTGCACCGTCGAGCAGCGCAGGATCTGCTCCTTTGCCGCCTCGGAGTGCTCACGGTAGAGCGCGACTCGCTCGGCGACATCAGGATGCTCGAGGATCTCATCGATGCTGTGCTCGAGGCAGAAGTCGATCAGCTGCATCATCAGGTCGTAGTTGGAGATGCGGAAGTCCCGGAAGCGGCCCAGCCCGGTGCGGGGGTCCATCAGGAAGCTGAGCAGGATCCAGCCCGTGGGATCGAGGATCTCGCTCTCGTTGAACTTCGCGGCGTCGGCCTTGTCGACGGCCTCCATGATCTTGTCGCTGACGCGCGGGAAGCGCTCCGATCCGCCGAAGTACTCGTAGACGACGCGTGCGGCCGAGTCGGCGCTGGAGATCGCGATGCGGTTGCCCGCGTCCTCGATCACGCGCAGGTCCTCCGAGCTGTGGTGGTCGAACGACAGTGCGACCTCGGGGCTGTACGGCAGGTTCGTGGTGATGTCGTTGGAGGTGAGCTCGACCTTCCCGTCCTGCACGTCCTTGGGGTGGACGAACAGGATGTCCGCGAGGATTCCGAGCTCCTTCAGCAGCGCGGCGCAGACGAGACCGTCGAAGTCGCTGCGGGTGACGAGGCGGTGTGCGCCCACGGGGGGAGTCACGAAATCGTCGGGCATGGGGACAGGATCGGAAGATCAGCCGCGCGGCTTGAGCGCTGCCGCGCGGACCGGGTCACCCAGCGGACGAGCGAAGCGGACCCCGTGCGGGGGCGGTTCCTTCATGGAGCTAGCCGGGCTCGAACCGGCGACCTCCTGGGTGCGATCCAGGCGCTCTCCCAAACTGAGCTATAGCCCCGCGAACCGCCAATTATAGATTCGGCCGCCGGGGCCCTGCGGCGGCGCCCGGTGAACGAGACCGTGCACCGTGGCACGCGTCGCCCACATTTGCAAAGGTATCGAGGCGATGAGCAGCCTCGATGACGCCATCCGCGAGCATCTCGAGCTGAAACGCCGCCTCGGCGCCTCCGACGACGAGATCAAGCAAAAGGAGGCCGAGGCCTTCGGCAAGGGAGAGCGGCCTGCGCGACTCTCGCCGCAGGAGGCGGAGCCGACGCCTGCCGAGCCCGGCCCTGAGCCGGACGCGCGCGAACAGCCCTTCACCGACGAGGAGCTGGTCGCCGCCGAGCCGGCCCCCAACGGTGAGCACAGCACCGCGGAATGGGACCCCGTCGACTTTCCCTCGACGCAGCGCACCAGCACGGCCGACGAGATCTTCGAGCCCGACGAGGTGCCGGCCGATGAGTCACTCACGGTGCGCGACGAGCGGCGGTTGCATGAAGATCCCGTCGAAGAGCCACCGACCCCTGGCCTCGCGGCGGAAGACGTGCTCGAGGAGACGCCGGAGTTCCTGGAGGAGACGCCGGAGCATGACCGGCTCTGGTTCGAGCAGCGCCCGCCCAAGGACTTCGACTTCGACTGAGAGACGGCGTCGGTCCGTCAGCGGATCGACGAGTGGGCTGCGACGCAAGATGGGACGGGGCCGGCGCAATGGTGCCGGCCCCGTCCTGGCGTCCGTGCCGCTCCTGTGAGAGGCCAAGCCCCTCGCAGAGAGATCGGAACTCCGTCTCCGCCCGCAGTGATTCGTCAGCGCCGACCGGCACGGCAAGCGCCGCTCCCTCAAACCCGGACATGTGTCCAGAGCAGGGCCCCGGAGCCAGACCACCCGCCCGACTACCATTTCCCGCAACGTGCGCATAGATCAGATACTCAGCAACCGGCAGGAGCCCAGCTTCTCGTTCGAGTTCTTTCCGCCGAAGACGCCCGCGGGAGAGCAGAAGCTGTTCGAGACCGTCGAAACGCTCCGCGACCTCGAGCCCACCTACGTGTCGGTCACGTACGGGGCGGGGGGCGGCACCAGGGCACTGACGGTGGACATCGTGAAGCGGATCAAGAACGAGCTCGGCATCGAGGCGATGGCGCACTTCACCTGCGTCGGCCACACCCGCGCGGAGCTGCACGAAGTGCTCGACGAGATGCGGGGCGCCGGCATCGAGAACATCATCGCGCTGCGCGGTGACCCGCCCCAGGGCGAGGCCGAGTTCAAGCCGGTGCCCGGCGGGCTCTCCTACGGGTCCGAGCTGGCCGCGCTGATCTCGGAGTCATACGACTTCTGCATCGCGGGCGCCTGCTATCCCGAGACCCATCCCGATGCCGCGGACCGCGACACCGATCTCAGCAACCTCCACTACAAGGTCGGCGCCGGCACGAGCTTCTTGATCACGCAGCTGTTCTTCGACAACGACGACTACTTCGACTTCGTCGAGCGCGCGCGTGCGAGCGGAATCACCTGCCCGATCATCGCCGGCATCATGCCGATCAACAACTTCGAGCAGATCAAGCGCTTTACGAGCATGTGCGGCGCGACGATCCCGCCTGCGCTGCACGCCCAGCTGGAGGCGCGCAGCAAGGAGGGCGAGGAGGCGGTCGCGGAACTGGGCGTTGCCTACGCGACCCTCCAGTGCGCCGACCTGCTCGCGCGCGGCGCGCCGGGGATCCACTTCTACACCCTGAACAGGTCTCCGGCGACGCGCGCGATCCTGTCCGCGCTCAAGGCAGCACGGCCGTGGGAGCAGGCGAGCGCCAGCGCTCCGGCTCCCGCTCACCAGGCGAGCTGAGCCGCTCCACCCGCCCCCCGCGCTCGAGGTGGGCGAGGAAGCAGAGCGTGATCGTCAGGGCCCAGCTCATCATCATCCCGTCGACCTCGCCGAACACCTTGCGGACCAGGTCGAACGCGGTCGCCTCGCCCTCCTGCGCGATCGCGTCGGCGATCGCGTCGAGTCGCTGATGCACCTCGACGCGGTTCGCCTCGATGTGGGCCGGGATGTCGCCGAACGGGCGCCCGTGGCCCGGTAGGCAGAGCCGCGCATCGAGGCCCTCGATCGTGTCGAGCCCATCCAGGAACTCTCCCACCGGATCGGGTGTCCAGCCGTAGTCGAAGTAGAGGAACACGCGCCCCAGCACCTGGTCGCCGCTCAGCAGCAGCCGCTGCTCGCGCTGGAACAGGACGACGTGGGAGGGAGCGTGCCCGGGCGTGTAGTACACGGTCCACGCGCCGTGGTCGGTCACGACCTCGACCCCGGGCAACAGCTCGCGATGCGGCTCGATCAGCTCCGCGATGCTCGGCTTCAGGTCGCGGCGGCGTTCCTCGGCCCAGCGACGCAGCGGCTCGAGCGGCACGCCACTCTGGCGCGCCACCTCGATGCGCCGCGCGAGCGAGCGCTCCGGGTCCTCCATGGAGCGCGTCATGTGCTCGTGGCGCGGATGCATCCACAGCTCGCAGCCGGCACGCTCGACGATCGGCGCCGCGAGGCCGTAGTGGTCCGAGTGGGCATGGGTGCAAACGAGCAGCCGCACGTCTTCGAGCCGGCGCCCGATCTGCGCCAGCGTGCGCTCCAACTCCGCGAGCGCGCCCTGTTCGTGAATGCCGGTGTCGACCAGCACGATCCCGTCGCCGTGGCTCAGCGCCCACGAGTTCACGTGGGGAACACCCGGCCACGGCAGCGGCAATCGCAGCCGCCACACCCCCGGGAGCACGCGGTCTGCCCGGCCGAGCTTGGGCCTGCGCTGCGCGTCGCTCACGACGACGAGCCTAACGTCTGGCTAATACTGCCCACGTGGCGGCGATCACAGAACGGGTGCCGGCAGGCGTCGCGCTGGTGCGCGCACGCAACGCGGGCCCGTTGACCCTCTCGGGCACGAACACCTGGATCGTCGGAGCGCCGGCGTGGGTGATCGATCCGGGCCCGGCCGATCCGGTTCACGTCGCCGCGGTCGCAGCGGAGGCCGAGCGCCGCGGCGGGGTCGCCGGGATCGCCCTCACGCACGCGCATCTGGACCATGCGGAGGCGGTGCCGGCGCTGCGGCGGCGGTTCGGGGCGCCGGTGGGGGTCGGCCGTCGGCCGTGCGCCGACAGCACGGCGTTCGAGGAGCCGTCCGCCGAGGATCTCTCACCCGATGTGCTGCTGCTCGACGGTGACTCGTTCGGGCCGTTCGCGGTGATCGCCACACCCGGGCACTCGCCCGACCACGTGGCGTTCGTTGCCGACCGTGTGCTGTTCTGCGGCGACACCGTGCTCGGTCAGGGCAGTGTGTTCATCGCGCCCGGCGGCGGCGCGCTGGGGCTCTACATGGAGTCGCTGCGCAGGCTGCGCGCGCGCGACCTCGACGCGTTGTGCCCCGGTCACGGGCCGGTCGTGTGGGACCCGGCCGCGAAGCTCGACGAGTACATCGCGCACCGGCTCGATCGGGAGCACCGCCTGCTCGCCGCGCTGGCGCGCGGCCTGCGCTCACAAGACGATCTGCTGGACGAGGTCTGGAGCGACGCTCCGGCGGCCCTGCGACCTGCGGCGCGGCTGACGCTGCAGGCGCACCTGGAGAAGCTGGAGGGCGAGGGCAGACTACCCCGGCCCGCCTAGAACGGAATCGTGTCGTCCTCGCGCCGCTCGGGCATCACCGGCACCGGCTCGCCCAGCGGATCGCCGATCGCCTCGGCAACCTCCTCCTCGATGCCGTAGGCCGAACCCGGGCAGTCCACGCGGAAGCGCTTCGGCGGGATGTCGTCGCGTGGCTCGACCGGCAGGCCGAACAGCTCGTCCCATCCGAACAGCTCGAAGTTCCCGGCGTTCAGCAGGATCGCGCGGGCGGGCATCGGACAGGTCGCGTTGTGGTGCTCGACCCCGGCCTTGATGTGCGCCAGCATCTCCGCCTCGAGGCTCAACGTTACGTTCCCTGATGCGCCAGCCGGTCGATCTTCGCCGCCATCACGAAGTCGTTGCGGGTCAGGCCCGAGGCGGCGTGCGTCGTGAGGTCGAAGCTCGCCCGTCCCCAGCCCAGCTCGATGTCGGGGTGGTGCCCCTCCGCCTCGGCGACGAGCGCGGCGCGGGCGACGAAGCCGAACGCGTCCCGGAAGTTGGGAAACGAGAACTCGCGGTGCAGCTTCTGGTTGCCCTGGCGTCCCCACTCAGGCACGTCCTCGGCCAGCTTGGCCGCCTCGTCCTCGGCCAGGGGCGGGGTGCCTTTCTCACATGCTTCGCAGTGCTCTGTCGCGAGGTTGCTCACAAGGCCAAGATAGCGCCTCGAATACACTCCCCGCGTGGCGGTTGACGTGCAGTCGGAGATCGTGATCGCCCGTGCCCGCGACGAGGTCGCCGCCTACGCCGCGGACCCGGACAACGCCACCGAGTGGTACGCGAACATCGAGGCGGTGGAGTGGCGCTCGCCCAGACCGCTCGCGGTCGGGACGCAGCTTGCGTTCGTCGCCCGCTTCATGGGCCGTACCCTTTCCTACACGTACGAGGTGCGCGAGCTGGTGCTCGGCGAGCGGTTCGTGATGAGCACCGCGGAGGGACCGTTTCCGATGGAAACCACCTACAACTGGCGGGACACCGGTGACGGGAGCACGCTCATGACGCTGCGCAACCGCGGCGAGCCGGCGGGCTTTGCGCGGGTGGCCGCCCCGGCGATGGCCGCCGCGATGCGCCGCGCCAACCGCAAGGATCTACGCCGCCTGAAGGGGATCCTCGAGCGGTGATCGGTACTTACACCTGGCCCTCGATCTTCACGCAGGCGACGACGTCCTGCTGCCCCGCCCAGCCGCCTTCCGTCAGCAGCAGCAGGCGCAACGCGGGCTGTTCGAGGATCCGCGCAACCACCCAGTCCGGCCGGGAGAGCGAGAAGCCGTATCCCTCGCGGGCCTGATTGGGGTAGGCCTGATAGCCGAACCCCTCCCGCTCGAGACCCGCCAGCAGTTTCAAAATCTCGTCGCGCAGCAGGTTGAACGGAGGCCTTCGCTGATCGGGCCCGTCGTCGCCTACCACCAGCTCGCCGAGCCACCCGGCGAACCGCCGGCCGTGCGTCGTGAACACGACCAAGCCACCAGGAGCGAGATGCGATGCGAAGAACTCGAGGAACACGGGCCACCGCTCGGCCGCCACGTGGGTCAGCAGAGATCCGCACCAGATCAGGTCGAAGTCCGCCCGCAGCTCGAGGTCCCGCGGATCACTCGTCGCGTACGACCCCTCGACCCCGAAGACCTCGCGGCAGAAGTCGACCGCGCCGCGGTCCAGGTCGCAGGCGACGATCTCCGCAGAGCCGAACTCGGCCTTCAGCATGCGCAGCACCCGGCCATAGCCGCATGCGAAGT
Organism: uncultured Solirubrobacterales bacterium; assembly: GCA_963816975.1. Classification (GTDB taxonomy): domain Bacteria; phylum Actinomycetota; class Thermoleophilia; order Solirubrobacterales; family JBBDJG01; genus DASRIA01. Next base: position 750,416 of record CAWFMD010000006.1, read on the forward strand.
CGAGCAGCACGCGCACCTCGCCCGAGCCGGCCGCAGCCAGCGCGACCCGGATGCTCTGCAGCGCTGCCACGCCGTTCACGAAGTAGTTGCCCTCGTCGCCCTCCACCATCTGGTCGGCCTCGGCGAGCGTCTCGATCACGCCGTCCGGCCTGCGCGCCACCAGCGACAGGATGCTTTCGCTGCGGACGCCGGGGGACGTGCTCATCACCGGGAGGACTTGCGGAACAGCACGCGCGAATTGTACGGCGGCCCCGCACTTACGTTCCGCCGACCCCCGCCCCATGCGGGGATCTCCGTCGTGCAGCAGGCGCGGCTCCCGCTTGGTTGCGGGGAGCAGGTGAAGCGGGAGCGACGGGACTCGAACCCGCGGCCTCCGGCGTGACAGGCCGGCGCTCTAACCGACTGAGCTACGCCCCCGAACAGTGGCCCATTGTAGACGCCCACCCGCGACGCTCCGTGGCGATAGGGTTAGCGTGACGATGGCAGACGTCACGGTGAAGCGCCTGGAGGACTTCGACACCGCGTTCGGCGGCGCGATGCGGCTCGTGCGCCACGGGCTGGGGGTCGAGTCGTTCGGCATCCAGGTGTTCGACATGCCCCCGAACGCCGACCGTTATCCGGAGCACGACCACTCCCACGACTCCCAGGAGGAGGTTTACGTCGTGCTCGAGGGCGCTGCGACGCTGCGCGCCGGAGGGGAGGAGCACGAGCTCACTCCGGGCGTCTTCGCGCGCGTCGGGCCCGGCGAGAAGCGCAAGATCGTGACCGGCTCCGAGGGCGCGCGGCTGCTGGCGCTGGGAGCCGTCCCGGGCAAACCATACGAGGTCCAGGACTTCACGAGGCCACAGCCGGACCAGGCCGGTTGAACCTCGGCATCGAGGGGAAGGTCGCGCTCGTGATGGGCGCGAGCAAGGGTCTCGGCCGCGCGATCGCGGCCGCGCTCGCGGCGGAGGGCGCGCGCGTCGCGATCAGCAGCCGCTCCGAGCAGCGCATCGCCGCGGCCGCGACGGGGATCGCAGCAGACACGGGCGCCGAGGTGCTCGGCTTCGCCGCGGACACCGAGAGCGTCGACGACATGCCGCGGCTGGCCGCGCGAGTGCGCGACTCGCTCGGTGCGGTCGACGTCCTCGTGACCAACACCGGTGGGCCCCCGCTTGGTGAGCCCCTGTCGTTCGCGCCGGCGCAGTGGGAGGCCGCCTACCGCAGTCTCGTGCTGGCGCCGATGGCCCTGATCGACACGGTCGTGCCCGGCATGCGCGACCGCGGCTGGGGCCGGATCGTGAACGTCACCTCGATTGCCACGCGGGAGCCGATCCCGGGACTGATGCTGTCCAACAGCCACCGGCTCGCGGCGGTCGGTGCGTTCAAGACCCTCTCGCGTGAGCTGGCGCGCGACGGCATCCTGCTGAACAGCGTCGCCCCCGGGCGCATTGCGACGGACCGCATCGCGAGCATGGCGGGCGCCTCGCTGGAGCAGCTGCGAGACATGCCGCAGCCGGACATCCCCGTCGGGCGGCTCGGCACCCCCGAGGAGTTCGCGGACGTGGTCGCGTTCCTGTGCTCGGAGCGCGCGTCCTACGTGAACGGGGTCAACGTGCCGGTCGACGGCGGCGCCACCCGCGGCATCTGAGCAGGGTCAGGTCGGCAGCTCGCCGAACGACTCCTCGTTCGCCACGCCGAGCGATCCGTGCGACTGGACCAGCTTCCACGCGCCGCCCTCGTTGTGGAACACGGCCGTGAAGCGCAGGGGCACGCGGTTTCCGTCGCCGGCGTCCAGCGTGGGGCGGTCGGCGACCCAGCCGACGTTCCCGTCCACGTAGGCCTCCGGGTCTCCCGCCTGGAGCGCCATGCTGCCGCCCATCGCCGCGATCTGCTCCTTCCAGACCTCCGCCACGCGCGGCCCGCTCCACCACTCCTGTGGATCGGTGCCGATGCCGCGGACCTCCTCGGAGTCGGAGAAATGCCGGTCGAAGAAGGACACGTCCCCGCTCGCAAGCGCCTTGTAGAACTGCAGCATGAGGTTCCTCAACTCACTGGACTGCTCCATGGTTCCTCCTCACTCGTGTTGTCGACCTCGACTCGCATCGCCGCCGCCAGCTCGCCCCCCAGCACGTGCACCTCACCGGCGAATCGCGCGAACAGTGGACCGCCGAATGGTTGGCGGTCGACTATCTCGAACTGCTCGCCGGGAGTGATGCCGAGCTCCGCAAGGTAACGGAGCATGCCCGGGTCGGAGTCGGAGACCCGCACGAACACCCCGCGCGCGCCCGGCGCAAGCGACGCGAGACACTCGGTTGCTCCCTCTTCGATCTCCAGGTTTTCGTTCGGGATCGGATCGCCGTGTGGATCTCGGGTGGGGTTGCCGAGCTTCGCCGCGATCAGCTCCTCGAGCTCGTCCGACAACACGTGCTCGAGCACCTCGGCCTCGTCGTGCACGCGATCCCACGGCACGCCCAGGGACTCCGCGAGGTACAGCTCGAGCAGCCGGTGGTGCCGCAGCACTTCGAGCGCCACGCGCCGGCCGCTGTCCGTCAACTTCACGCCCTTGTAGGGGACGTGCGTGACGAGCCCGAGATCGTCGAGCTTCTTCACCATGCTCGATGCGGACGCAGGCGTCACGTGCAGCCGCTCGGCGAGCGCGTTGGTGGTGACCGCGCGATCTCCCCGCTGCTCGAGTGCGTAGATCGCTTTCGCGTAATTCTCGATCGCCTCGGAGGGCCGGGAGTTCTCGGCGCGCGCCGTGGCCATCGGACTCAGACGCTGATCAGCAGGCTCGTCGCGTACAGAATCGCGAAACCGGCGAGAATGCCCGCAACGCTTGCCGGATACAGCACGCGCTGCACGCCCCCATAGTTCTCGCGGATGCTGGGTACGAGCTGCTGGATCACCTGCACGATCGCCCCGGCACCCGCGCCCAGCAGCAGCGCGGCGAGGCTGGCGTTGAAGGCCGAGGCGCCGATCCACGCCCCCAGGATCGCCGGCGCGCCCGCGATCGCGCCGAGCAGCACCAGCCTCCTCAGGGAGGGAGGCCGCGCGGCGACGGGCGCGACGATCGCCAGCCCCTCGGTCGTGTTGTGCAGCGCGAAGCCGATCACGAGGAACGCTCCCAGGGCGAGCGCGCCGACGGCGTAGGCAGATCCGATGGCGAGCCCTTCGCCGAGGTTGTGCAGCCCGATCGCGATGGCGATCAGCAGCGCTACGTGGCCGCCGTCCGCGCGCGCGGGCCCGCGGCCCTTGCGCCGCTGGAGCCATGACTCGACCGCCGTCAGCACGAGGTAGGAAATGATTCCCCCGACGAACACCAGCGCCGTGCCGCCCAGCGCCTGCGACCCGCCGGCCGCGACATCCACTCCCTCGAGCGTCGCGTCGATCGCGAGAAAACCGAGCAGCCCGATCGTGAGCGCCATCAACACGCGCAGCCAGCGCGGGTCGATGCGGCGCACGAACGGCAGCCACAGCATGCCGAGGGTGATCGGGAGCATGCCCACGTAGAAGCCCAGCAGCGCCATCAGCCCGTAGAAGCCGAGGTCGGAGTCGGGAGTCTCGACCGCCACCGGTATCGCGTGGTCGATCGTCGCGCCCGTGGAGGTCACCAGTTGCACCTCGTAGGCACTCCCCTCGGTCCACGGGTAGCGCACGGTGACATCGGCCGTCTCGAGCCGCCCGACCGAGTCCTTCGACGTGGTGAAGTCGGCGAAGCCGTCGTTCACGATCACCTGTGACAGGGACACCTCGTCGGGACCGTCGTTGCGGACGCTGAGTCTGATCTCGCCGGGTTTCAGGACGGTGCGCTCGACGGCCAGCTCCTCCACCGGCGGTCCCTTGCGGTCGCTCAGCCCGGGGCCGTCGAGCAGCGCAAACGTGCCCACGGCGGCCGCGATCAGCGCGAGCGGGATCACGCCGAGGAGCCAGGCGGGGAGCCGGCCGGCCTGCGCGTCCTCGTGCGTCGCCGTGCGCGCTTCCATCAGCTCACCTCGAACAGGCCCATCCAGCCGAGCTGCGCGAACTCGGACTGGTGTGCGTGGAACATGAACTGGCCCTTGTGCGGGAAGCGCAGCTCGAGGATGCCGCGCTGCCCCTGGCACTGCATGATCGTGTCGGTGAACTCGACCGGCTCGAGCGAGGTCCCGGTGGGGAAGTAATGGAAGAAGTTCGCGTGTACGTGGAACGAGTTGACCTGGTCGAACTCGAGCACGTTCACGAGATAGATCCGCACCAGCTCGTTGCGCCGCACGCGCACCGGGTCGTGCATGTACGCGAAGCCCACCGTGTTGACCGCGTAGACCTCGTTCGCGAGGTCGAAGTTCGTGTCGAAGCCGTTCATCACCATCACCAGCTCGTCGGCGTCCGGGCGGCCGCTCTTCGGATCGACGATGAAGGCGCCGTACATCCCGCGCGCGATGTGCTCGGCCAGCGGGTTGACGTGGCAGTGGTAGAGGTGCAGGCCGAAGGGCTCGGCTTCGAACTCGTACGTGACCGACTTGCCCGGCTCCACGATCCCCAGGCCGATACCGGGGACTCCGTCCATCGCGGCGGGATGGATCCCGTGGAAGTGGATCGTGTGGGGGTGGGCGGAGCCGTTGCCGAAGCGAATGCGCAGCCGCTCTCCTTCGCGCGCCCGCAGCGTGGGAGCGGGGGCGCGGCCGTTGTAGGTCCACGCCGGGAACTTCACGCCGGGCGCGACCTCGATCTCCTTGTCGTTCGCAACCAGCTCCCACTCACGCAGCACCCGCCCACTCGCCAGGCGGCGAGCCTTGCCGTGGTCGAAGTCACGCAGCAGCTCGGTGGGGTGGAACCCGTTGGCGGCGTGGTCGACGGTGGCCCCGGTCTTGAATCCGGGGTGGTCCGGCACGTTCCCGTGGCGGTGGGGCGTGGGTTGCGCCGGTGCGGTGTGCTGGTGGGCGTCCTGGGCCCGCGCGGGCGCCGCAAGGCCGACGCCACCGAGCTTGGCGACGGCGCCCGCGCCGAGGGCGGGGGCGAGGGAGGCGAGCATCCTCCTGCGGCTCAGGCGCTGCATGCCGCAGGATTATGGCACGCCTAAATCAAAAGTCGGCTATGGCGAATGTGCGGTTTCGTTCAGCCGGCGGGCGGGGCCTGGCCCTCGAACAGACGCCCATCTCGGATGCGCGCCGCCATCTCCTTGGACTCGGCGCGGTACGCGCTCCCGTCCTCGAACTCGATCACGGGCACGACCTGCTGGCCGCTGACCGCCTCGACATCCGCGCGCGCTCCGCGCCTCAACGGCGCCTTCACCACGTCGTAGTCGATGCCCTGCTCGTCGAGCGCCTTCTGGACGCGCCAGCAGGCATGTCCATCCATCTTCAAGAACATGAACGGGCACCGATGTAGTTTGACCGCCAACTCCAGCCTCCTCGGTTCGGAAGCCGCGAGCATAGCCCTCTGCCGGACGCCGGAACAAGCCCGCACGCCGCGTTGCAGCCTCCACGACGTCGCTGCAAACGTGTTTTGCAGGGATTTCGCGTGATGCTGGCGCTGAACGGGCGTTTATTTCTTAGGCGCCCCTCTTGCGCCCGTCTTGTACAAGTAATAGATTCTGGCTCCTCTCCGTTCTCCCGGAGGGACAAAGGGGCGTCAAGAACCCCTGCTGTAACGCCTCTCGAAGCGCCCGGTTCCTCGGACCGGGCGCTTCCCGTGTCACGGGGAGTGCCGCCACGGAGAATCGAACTCCGATTTCAGCCTTGAAAGGGCCGCGTCCTGACCGTTAGACGATGGCGGCGGGAGGCCTGATTCTAGGCGACGTCCCGCGGCTCCCGGCGGTGCTCGTGACCGGCTTCCGTTTGTGCCATCGAGAGCCGGGTAGGGGGTGGGGGTAACGCCTTTCTGGGATTGAGAGGCGGTTTTGCGTCTTCAACAGGAGGTCAACGTGGGCATCGGAACGTCAATCTTTCTAGTCGCCGTGGGTGCGATCCTCAGGTATGCGGTCACCGGCAAGGTCGAGGGCGTCGACCTCGACGTGGTGGGGCTGATCCTGATGATCGTGGGCGTGATCGGCCTGGTGCTCACGTTCCTGTGGATGACCGTGTATGCGGATCGCCGCCGCGGCGCCGTCGTCGGTGACCGCGCGGTGGTGCGCGAGCCGGTACGCGAACGTGAGGTCGTCGAGCGCGACGCCTACTGAGCGCGCAGCCTGGTCAGGGACGACCGCGGCGTCCCCGGCCCCGGCATGGACGAATGACCCTGTTTGCATGAGCCCCGACTCGGGGCACCCTTCGACTCGGACCCGGAAGCGACCCGGAAGGGAAGGGCATGCAGACGGAAGCAAGGACGGACCCTGAACGCATCGCCGAGGAGGCACCCCCGGCGCTTCCAGACATCGATGCGCTGCTCTCCGAGCTCGGCATTCTCTACCCGGTCGTGACCTTCGCCGGGGGAGCAGGTGACACACCGCCGGCGGACGCTTGGGAGGCGCCGTCCGGCCGCTCGCAGGGACCCGAGGAGCGGCGGTTCGAGATCGACGCGCGCATCATGGCCGGACTGCTGCGCCCCTAGGCCGAGGTCTGGCGAAGTGCCGCCGCGCCGCGCCCAAGGGGGTTCGTCTCGGCGCGGCGGCGCGTCTCACAGCCCCGCGGCGGACTCCGAGACTCGCCAGCCGCGGTCCCCATCTCGCTCGAGCATCGCTTGACCCGCTCCGATCGTCGGCCCCTCGACGCCGACCAGCGCAAAGCCCGCGCCCAACGACACCGAGGTGATCCGCGCGTCCGCGAGCGCCTCGACCAGTCGTGACTCGCGCTGGGCTGCGCGCTCCAGGATGTCGCTGCAGCTCTGACCAGCTTCGAACTCGAGCTGCTGGCGGCGACGGGAGTGCAGCAGCTCGCAGGCCTCGCCGTAGGCGCCGCCCGCGAAGGCGTCGTTGAAGCGCTCGACCAGCTCGCGCACGCGCTCGGCGTTGGATCGCGGCTGATCTTCGCCGCCACAGGCGGGCAGCGCGGTTGCGGCCGCCACGAGCGCGATCACGAACACGCGCCGCGCGATCATCACCGCGGCGCCGGGATGCGTCGCACGCGCCCGTCCGCCCGCAGCACCCAGGCTGCGTCCTCGCCGATGGTCAGGTCGGCGATCCGTCCACCGACCTGGACCGGCCCCCCGACCAGTGCGCCGTTGCGCGGGTCCAGACGCGTGACCACGCCGCTCTCACCGGCCACCCACACCAGCCCCAGCCCCACCTCGACGCTGCTCGGCCCGCCGGGCAGCGTGATCGGCCCGCCCCGCAGCCGGGCCGTGCGCGGGTCGATGCGCCGCACCACGCCGTCCTCGGGGATCGTCACCCACACAGATCCGCCGCCGGCGGCAACATCGTGCGCGAAGCGCCCGAAGCGAATCTCGCGCACGAGCCTGCGGCTGCCCGACGCCCGGATGCGGGAAACGCTCTTGCCCTCGCCGTTCGCGACCCACACCGCCCCCTCGCCCACGGACACGCCGCGCGGCCCACGCCCGACGGTCGGCGAGCGCCCTGTGACCCTGTTCGTCCGTGGGTCGATGCTGGTGACGGTGCGCTCCACCTGGTTGCTGACCCACACGGTGTCGTCGCCGACGTCGATGCCGAAGGGGCCGCGCCCTGTCCTGATCGGGCCGGTCAGCTGGTTCGAGGCCGGGTCGATCCTCAAGACCGTGCCGCTCTGGTAGTTGGCCACCCACACGGCCCCCGCGCCCGCCGCGATGTCGAGTGGCTGGCGGCCGACCCGGATCGGGGGAGCCAGTGGCCGCCGCGTGCGGCGGTCGAGCTTCAACACCGTCCCACGCACCGTGTTCGTGATCCACAGCGCCTCCGGGGTGACGGCGATGTCCGACACTTCCGCGACCGGCCGGCTCGCCGCCCCGCGTGAGTCCGGCTCGGGATCATCGGCGCCGGTCACGAGCGCGGCCCCCACGGCCGCCATGACCGCGGCCGCCACGCCCAGCGCGGCCGCCGTCTCGCGCGGCCGCGCCGCGGGCAGCATGCGCTCGAGCAACAGGGCCGCCGGCAGATTGAAGATCCAGGCCAGATAGCCGGCCAGGAGCAGCACCAGCGGCAGCGAGAGGCCGAGCAGGATCGTGGCCCCGATGCCGCCCGCCGCGGGGAGCAGGAGCAGGATCGAGAGCACCTCGGTGTCACGGGTCGAGACACGGCGAATCGCCCTGGGCAGGTCCACCGCCAGGTAGGCGGGCGCCACCAGGTTGACCAACGGGAGGACGGCCAGCAGCACACCGGCGCGCGGCGTCAGCCGGGTGGGTCGCGGTGTGCTGCGCCCCAGCTCCTTGTACAGCAAGAGCAACCGGAGCGGCCAGTACGCCCCGAGCGTCAGGCAGAACATGACGATCACGTAGAGCGGGCTGCGCACCCCAGCCGGTGTGTGCGGGCTGCTCACGCGACGCAAAGTTTCAGTTGGCGAGTCCTCACGGCTCGGCTATTCTCCTTGCAGGCGCCGGTGCCCCGCTCGGCGGTACGGATACCTCCGGACGAGTGCGCCAAAGCGTCTGTGGATTGGTGGATTCCAGTGCCTAGGAGGGCAGCATGATGGTAGGCGTCTTCGGCCTGCTGACCCCGCGACGCGTTGTGCTTGCGTTCGCCGTTTTTCTGATCGCCGTGGGCGTGGCGGGACGCTTCGCCGTGGCGGCCGAGTCGCAGGGTCCCAGCGCCTCCTTCACGTTCGACCCGGGCGCTCCGCTGTCCGGCGACCAGATCACGTTCACCTCCACGGCCACCGACGACGGTTCGATCGTCCTCGAGGAATGGGACTTCGGCGACAGCGCGACCGGCGCCGGCGCCGTTGCGACCCACGACTACGCGGTCCCCGGCATCTACACGGTGCGGCTGACCGTCACCGACGACGAGAACCTGACAGCCACGCACACCGAGAATGTGCCGGTCGCGAACCGCAACCCGAGTGCCGGCTTCCACTACTCTCCGGCCGCGCCTGAGGTGGGCCAGACGGTCACTTTCACCTCCGACGCGACGGATCCCGAGAATCGCCTCGCGGCGCTGCGCTGGGACCTCAACGGCGATGGCACCCCCGACGCCACCGGTGCGACCGCGTCCAGGACGTTCGTCACCGGGGGCCCGCACTCCGTCACCTTGCTGGCCGAGGACCAGGACGGGGGCACCGACACGATCACCAGGACCGTCGACGTGATCGACCCGCCGAACGTGTCGCCCAGCCCGGCCTTCAGCTTTTTGCCCACGAATCCCATGGTGCTCGACAACGTGACCTTCACGTCGACGTCGAGTGACCCGGACGGCTCGATCGTGCTCACGCAGTGGGACTTCACCAACGACGGGACGATCGACGCGAGCGGCGCGCAGGTCAGCTACGCCTACCTGTTCGGGGGTGACTGGACCGTGCGCATGAGGATCACCGACAACGAGGGCGCCGTCCGGGAGCTCACGCAGGTGGTCAGCGTCGGCACGCCGCCGAACGACCCCCCGGTCGCGAACTTCTCGATTACGCCGGCGTCGCCCAAGACGCTCGAGACGGTCACCTTCGCCTCTACCTCGAGCGACTCGGACGGCACGATCGTGAGCTACGCCTGGGAGCTCGACGGCGACGGCGACTTCGATGACCACCCCGGGTCGTCGGTCGGCAAGGTCTTCTCGCCGGGCGGCACCTACCCGATCTCGCTGAAGGTCACCGACAACGCCGGCGACAGCAACGTCGTGTCCAAGAGCGTCGTGATCGCGAACAGGCTTCCGACCGCGGACTTCGAGTTCTCGCCGGCGGCGCCTGCGAAGAACCAGAACGTCACGTTCACCTCGCTCGCCAGCGATCCCGAGAACCGGATTCAGACCCTCGAATGGGACCTCGACGGCGACAACCAGTTCGACGACGCATTCGGCCCGACCGCCCAGAAGTCGTTCGACAAGCCGGGCTCCAAGACCGTGCGCCTGAAGATCACCGACAGCGACGGCGGGTCGCACACCGCGAGCAAGACGCTGACGGTCGCGAACCAGCCGCCGGTCGCCTCGTTCGTGGTCAGCCCCGAGGCGCCGCTCTCGGCGCAGCGGGTCGTGTTCACCTCCACGTCGACCGACCCGGACGGGGTGATCACCGACGTCAGGTGGGACACCGACAACGACGGAGCGTTCGACGACGGCAACGACATCGAGGCCGACCGCACCTTCACGACTGCCGGCAACAAGACCGTCCGCCTGCGCGTGACCGACGACGACAACAACGTCGTCACGGCGAGCGTCACGGTGCCGGTCACGAACAGGCCTCCCACGGCCAAGATCGCGCCGCTCACCGCCCCTGCCCAGAAGAACGTGTCGATCACCTTCAAGTCGATCTCGTCGGACCTCGACGGCACGATCAGCAAGACCGAATGGGACACCGACAACGACGGTCAGTTCGACGACGGCACGGGCACGCAGGCATCTCGCTCGTTCTCCAGCAGCGGGCCAAAGACCGTTCGCCTGCGGGTCACGGACAACCTCGGGGCGACCGATGAGGACATCCTCGTGGTCGACGTCGGCGGCAACACCCCGCCCGTGGCCGCCTTCTCCTTCAGCCCGACGAACCCGCTGACCGGCGCCCCCGGCGCGACGTTCAAGTCGTCGTCCACCGACTCGGACGGCACGATCGTCAAGACGGAGTGGGATTGGGACAACGACGGCAGCTTCGACGAGTCCGGCACGAACGTGTCGCACCCGTTCCCGCTGCCCGGCCCGCAGACGGTGACCCTGCGGGTGACCGACGAGGACAACGCGTCCAACACACTCCAGAAGACGGTCAACGTGCTGAACCGCGGCCCGGCCGCAGCGATCGTGCAGGGTACGCCCGCGCCCGTGACGCTGGAGCCGGTCGTGTTCAGCGCCGCGGCCTCGGATCCTGACGACGGCTTGATTACGAGCTACCTCTGGGACTTCGACAACGACGGCATGTTCGACGACGCCAGCGGCCAGACAGTGCCGTGGACGTTCGCGAAGATGGGCGACTACCCGATCAAGGTGAAGGTCACCGACAGCTTCGGCGCGGCCGCCACCGGGGGGCGCACGGTGAGCGTCGCGAACACGCTTCCACGCGCGACCTTCACGCACGATCCAGCGTCGCCGAACCCGCGGGCCGCCGTCACGCTCAGTTCGACGTCAACCGACCCCGACGGCAGCATCACCGGCGTCGAGTGGGACACCGACAACGACGGAACGTTCGACGACGGCACCGCAGCCAAGGTCACAAAGACCTTCCCGACCTCCGGGAACCAGACCGTGAGAATCAGGGTGACCGACGACGACGGTGGCCAGGCGATCGGCTCGCAGACCATCGTGATCGGCAATCGCCCGCCGACGGCCTCCTTTGACTTCCGGCCCGCTGCGCCCGTCGCGGGGCAGCTCGTGACGTTCTTCTCGACCGCGGACGACCCGGACAAGAACATCGAGCGGGTGGACTGGGACCTGGACGGCGACGGTACCTACGATGCGTCCGGCAGCTCCGCGAGCCGTGCCTTCACGGTCGGCAGCTTCAACGTCAGCATGCGCGTGACCGACACCGCCGACTCGTTCGCGATCGTCACGAACACGATCGTGGTGAGCGCCCCCGCGCCCGCGCCGAAGGGCGACGCCAATCGCCTGCGTGCGCTGAGCCCCTTCCCGATCGTGCGCATGGCCGGGCGGATCGGTAGGCGCGCAACCAGCTTCCGCGTGCTGACGGTCGATGCCCCCGGGGGCTCCACCGTGACCGTGCGCTGCAAGGGGAGGAGCTGCCCCTTCTCCAGGAGCACGCTGGCGGCGAGAAAAACCAAGAAGATGCGCATCCGCAAGCTCGAGGGCCGACCGCTGAGGGCGGGCGTGACGATCAGGATCTTCGTCACGAAGGCCGGCACGGTCGGCAAATACACGAGCATCGCGATCCGCGGCGGCAAGCCGCCCAAGCGCGTGGACCGGTGCCTGATGCCCGGCAGCATGAAGCCGACACAGTGTCAGTCCTAGAGCTCCTCCGCCAGTACACGCTGCGGGAGTACACCGCCGTGATCGCGGTGGCGCTGTTGGGTGGCGCCGGGGTCGTGTTCATGCTGAACGCGGCCGGCGCGAGTCCGGCCAGCAGCGAGACGATTGCGCTCAAGCGCGAGGTCGCCCGCTCCACCCCCGCGGCGTCGGTGCGCTCGGTCGAGGCCGAGTCGCGCGCGGCGGCGCGCCGGGCGAAGGAGCGCGCACGGATCGTCGCCGAGCGGAGGCGCATCCACGCGCTGCGCGCTGCGCGCGCCGCGCGGCGGGCCGCAGCAGCGGCACGGGCCCCGCAGCCGGTGGTCGTGCGCAGCGCTCCGCGCCCGGCGGTCACCGCACCGACCCGCGTCTCGAATCCCGTCCCCGCTCCGTCTCCGCGGCCGACCCCCGCCCCCAAGCCGACCCCGAAGCAGTCGGGCGCCGGCGGTGGCGGAGGCGGCTCGTTCGACGATTCCGGCTGACGCCGCTCCAGCCGCGCGTCCCCCGACCACTAGCATCCGCGCATGCCGCGGCCGCCGCTGCACTCCACGGAGTCGATTCTGGACGCGGCCCGCGACCTGCTCTTGGAGGGCGGCGCCCGCGCGCTGACGGTCGATGCGATCGCGGCAACGAGTGGGGCACCGGTAGGTTCGATCTACCACCGTTTCGGCTCGCTCGACGGGCTGCTGGCCGAGATGTGGGTGGCGGCGGCACGCCGCTTCCAGGCAACATTCTTCGCGGCGCTGGACGGCACCGACTGCCCCGCCGACGCGGCCGTGGACGCCGCTGTGTCGATGTATGACTTCGCCCGCGAGGCTCCAGCCGACGCGCGGCTGCTGGCCGCGATGCGGCCTGAGGACCTGTTCGGCGCGGCGGACTCACCCGGCCTGCCGCGGGCGCTGGAGGAGCTGAACGGCCCGCTCGAGGACCAGCTGGCCGCGCTTTCGCGGCGCCTGTTCGGCAACGCCGGGCCCACGGCGCTGCAGCGCACGACCTTCGCCGTGGTGGACATCCCGCACGGCGCGGTCAGGCGCCATCTGCTGGCCGGGGCGCCGCCTCCCGCACCGTTGCGGACGTGGATCGAGACCGCGGTCCGGACAGTGCTGAAGGACCAGACCCGCTAGACAGCCACCAGTCCGGCTCGCATGGTTCAAGGCGCGCAAGCAGGCGCCGATCAACTCGGTGTGCCCCGCCTTCGCCGAGATCTGCGTGGCCTTCTGCTGTCACTGTGCTGCGCGGGCGGTGGGCTGATCGGCCTGTGGCAGGGGATGCTGGCGGTCCCCACCGACGCACCCAATCCGCACGCGTGGGCCGCGTTCGGCGACGTGCTGCAACCGACCGCGATCGGGGTCGGCATCGGGGTCGCGCTGGGCGCCCTGGTCGCAACGGCCATCTGCCTGTCGGTACCGTGGCTGCGGCCGCCGCGCGACCGCCCCTAGCGCGTTAGTTCCCCGCGCGCGACCCTGCGGTCGTAGCGGCTGGTGGCGCGCTGGTAGCAGTCACGGTCGAACCGCTTGCCGCCCGGCACGTAGTCGAGCAGGATGCGGCGGGCCCTGGCTCTCAGTCGCGTTATCTGGCGGTCGGTGCCCAGCGTCCGCTCGGCGTCGCTGGGCGTGGTGTCATCGGGCAGCCGGTCGAGGACCTCGCCGAAGCGCGCGTCGTAGCGCCGGACGGCACTGTCGAACCGCCGCTGCACGTCGGGTGGCATGCAGTCATAGGCGCCGGACGTCCGGCGCTCCGCGGCGCGCAGCGTCCTTTCCGTGTTCCCGGGGGGACCGCCGTCATCCGCGGTGGCGCGGATCACGACCACCGCGGTGGCGCCGACCGCGACGGCCGCGAGGATCATCAGGGCCGAGCGCTTCATGCCCGTGGGGCTTCGGCGTCGCAGGAGAATGCCCTTGCGCAGCCGATTGCTCCGGCTGTCAGCATCAGGGTCCGTGACGACGCTCGCCGTGGACACCCCGCACGGTCAGGCCAACGTCCACCTGCATCCCGCCGCCCAGCCACGCGCCGCGCTGGTGCTCGGCCACGGAGCGGGCGGGGGCGTGGCCGCGCCGGACCTCGTCGCGGCCACGCGCGCGGCGCTGACCCAGAGGTTCAGCGTCGCGCTCGTCGAGCAGCCGTACCGCGTTGCGGGGCGCCGCGCACCGGCCCCGGCACGCCAGCTCGACGTCGCCTGGCTGGCGGTGGTCGAGCGCCTGCGCGCGGCCGAGTTGCGCGGCCTGCCGCTGGTCGCCGGGGGCCGCTCGCTGGGCGCGCGGGTCGCCTGTCGCACGGTGCAGGAGGCCGGGGCCGCCGCAATCCTGTGCCTCGCGTTTCCCCTGTTGCCGCCGCGCCGCAAAGCGCCTCCCCGCAGTCGTCAGGCGGAACTGGACGCGGTCGCGGTCCCGACCCTGGTCGTGCAGGGTGAGCGAGACCGGTTCGGCGTCCCGCCCGCGGGCGTGCGGCGCGAGGTCGTGCAGGTCCCGGGTGATCACAGCCTGCGGGCGGACACCGAGGCGGTGGCCGCGGCGGTCGGGGCGTGGCTGGCGCGGCTTGCCCTCACGGGATGAAGGCCGCGGGCGTGGCCGGGACGAACCGGCGCGCGCTACAGGTCCCGCTCGTAGTAGAGCATCCGCGGGCCGTCGGGCGCGCCCTCACGATTTGTGAACCCGGCGCTCTCGTACAGCGCTCGGGCGGCGACGTCGGCCTCGCTCGTGCCCAGGTCGATGTGGGCGGCGCCGAGCTTTCTTGAATGCTCCATCGCGGCCTCGAGCAGCGCGCGCCCGAGGCCGCGGCCGCGACGCTCGGACACCACGTACAGCTCCTCGAGGTAGGCGTCGAGCGCCCCCGTGTAGAGCGAAGGCCGAAAGCGCAGCTGGGCGAACCCGTCCGGCCGCTCGCCGGCGAGCAGGACCGTGACCTCTCCCGCCTCGATCAGGGGCGCCGCCCGCTCCGCGATCAACGCCGCGGGCGGTGTCGGCTCGTCGTACTCGCGGTTGAACGCATGCAGGAGCCGGCCAAAGGCAGGCACGTCATCCGCGCTCGCCAGCCGGACCCCGGACCGCGAATCGATGCTCATATGGGCCCGCTTGGATTCGAACCAAGGACTCCCGGATTAAAAGTCCGGAGCTCTGCCGCTGAGCTACGGGCCCGCGGCTCCGAACGGTAGCGGAGGCCTCTGGACGCTAGTGGCGGAAGTGCCGGCGGCCCGTGAAGACCATCGCGACGCCGGCGTCGTCGCAGGCGGCGATGACTTCCTGATCGCGCTTGGAGCCGCCGGGCTGAATGACCGCCTGCACGCCTGCCTCGATCGCGGTCTTGGCCCCGTCGGCGAACGGGAAGAATGCATCTGACGCCAAGGCCGAGCCTTGGAGCTTGCCGGGCTGCGTCGCCTGCGCCTTCTCGACCGCCAGGCGGACCGCATCCACACGGCTCATCTGTCCCGCGCCGATGCCGACGGTGCCGAGCTCCTTCGCGATCACGATCGCGTTCGAGCGCACGTGCCGTACGACCTTCCACGCGAACAGCAGCTCGCCCCACTCGTCCTCGGTCGGCTTGCGCTGCGTCACGCACTCCATGTCGCCGCGCTCCTGGAAGTCCGAGTCGCGATCCTGGAGCATCACGCCGCCCATCACCTTGCGCAGGTCGCGCTCGCCGGGCATCCCCTTGCGGCGCTCGGAGTCCTCGATGATGCGCATGTTCGGCTTCGCGCGCAGGATCTCGAGCGCTGCGGGCGAGTACCCGGGCGCGAACAGCAGCTCGATGAAGTGCTCGGACATCTTCTGGGCGAGCTCGACGTCGATCTCGCGATTCAGCACCACGACGCCGCCGTACGCGCTCTGCGGGTCGGATGCCAGCGCGCGTTCGTAGGCCTCGAGGATCGTCTCGCCGACCGCGGAGCCGCACGGGTTGTTGTGCTTGATGATCGCCGTGACCGGTAGCTCGAACTCGTTCACGAGCCGGCGCCCGGCGTCGAGGTCGAGCAGGTTGTTGAAGGACAGCTCCTTGCCGTGCACCTTGACGGTGCGCGCCAGCAGGTGCGTGCGCATCCCGACCTGCTCGTAATAGGCGGCGCGCTGGTGCGGGTTCTCGCCGTAGGAGAGGTCGAGCACCTTCTCGTAGGCGGCCACGTAGTGGTTGGGGAAGTCGTCCTCGCGCTCCGCGAACCACCGTGAGATCGCGGCGTCGTAACGCGCCGTGGCGCCGAACGCCTCGGTGGCGAGCGACTCGCGCGTCTGGGCGGACAGCGACCCGCCCGTCTCCGACAGCTCCTCGATCACGGCGTCGTAGCTTTCGGGCCGCACGACCACGCCGACGTGAGCGTGGTTCTTGGCCGCCGCCCGGATCAGCGTGGGGCCGCCGATGTCGATGTGCTCGATCACCTCCTCATCCGAGACGCCGCGGCGGGCGGCGGTGCGCTCGAACGGATACAGGTTCACGACCACGAGGTCGATCGGCGCGATGCCGTGCTCGGCGAGCGTCACGCGATGGTCCTCGCGTGAGCGCACGGCGAGCAGGCCGGCGAAGATCGAGGGGTGCAGCGTCTTCACCCGCCCGTCGAGGATCTCGGGAAAGCCGGTGTAGTCCTCGATCGCGCGGGTGTCGATGCCGTGCTCGGCCAGCTCGGCAGCGGTGCCGCCCGTCGAGATGATCTCGATCCCCTGCTCCGCCAGGGCCCGCGCGAAGTCGACGACCCCGCGCTTGTCGAAGACGCTCAGCAGCGCGCGCTCGACCCGCAGGTCACCCGGCGCCACCTCCGTCTGAACCGCGCTGCTTGTCTGGTGATCAGGCATCGTCATCCGGCGTACCTTCCTCCACCCTCACCCAACGGGGGTTGTCGTGGTCCACGCGGACGGCGCCCCTGGCGATCAGGCGGATCGCTTGGGGCAGGAGCCGGTGCTCGGTGCGGTGCAGGAGAGCCAATATCTCCTTATCGTCCCGAGTGTACGGAAGCGTTACCGCCTCCTGCAAGATGATGGGCCCGGTGTCGACTCCGTCGTCCACGAAATGGACTGTCACGCCGCTGACTTTGACGCCGTAGGCGATCTGGTCCTCGATGGGATGTGCGCCCGGAAAGGCTGGCAGCAGCGCCGGATGGACGTTGATCACGGCCTGCGGAAACTGCGCCAGGAACGAGGCGTCCAGCAGCTGCATGTAGCCCGCCAGCACCACCAGCCGGATCCCCCGCCCCTTCAGGTAGGCGGCCATCTCGCGGTCGCGCTCGCTGCGGCCCGCGTGGCCGGAGGCCTCGAACACCGCCGTTTCCACGCCGGCCGCCCGGGCGCGGTCCAGGCCCGGGGCACCGGCCTGGTTGCTGACCACCACGTCGACCTCGACGCCGCCGCGTCCGTGCACCTCGTCCAGGATCGCCTGCAGGTTCGTGCCGGCGCCCGAAACGAGGACCGCTATGCGAAAGGGATCGGCTATGCCTTTACTAGCGGCAGCTCTGCGAGGGCGTGCTTGCCGTTCGCGGCATGCTCGCCCTCGAGCGGGTAGTCCCCCGTGAAGCACGCATCGCAGTGCGTGTCCCGCCCGGAACCGACGGCCTCGTAGACGCCCTCCAGCGACAGATACGCGAGCGAGTCGGCGTGCACCTCGGCGGCCACCTGCTCGACCGTGCGCTGGTGGGCGATCATCTCCTCGCTGGTGGGCATGTCGATCCCGTAGTGGCACGGGTGGCGGATCGGCGGTGAGGACATGCGCAGGTGCACCTCCTTGGCGCCCGCCTCGCGCAGCATGCTGACGATCTGGCGCATCGTGTTGCCCCGCACGATCGAGTCGTCCACCACCACCAGCCGCTTGCCGCTGACGACCTCGGGCAGGGGGTTGAACTTCATCCGCAGGCCG
Source organism: uncultured Solirubrobacterales bacterium (assembly GCA_963816975.1). Taxonomy (GTDB): domain Bacteria; phylum Actinomycetota; class Thermoleophilia; order Solirubrobacterales; family JBBDJG01; genus DASRIA01. The sequence continues at coordinate 768,159 of CAWFMD010000006.1, forward strand.
TGGCGGCGCAGCTCCTGCCCGGGCTGGATGAACGTGCGGGCCACGTAGCGGTTCTTGATCAGGCCGTCGTCCTGGGCGATCCCCGACGCGCGCGCGAAGCCCTTGGCCGCCGCATTGCCCGAGTCCGGCACGGAGATCACGAGGTCGGCGTCGACCGGTGCCTCGCGGGCGAGGATCTCGCCCATCCGGCCGCGCACGGACTGGAGCGTACGGCCCTCGAGCTTCGTGTCGGGCCGCGAGAAGTAGATGTGCTCGAACACGCACAGCGCCCGGCGGCCGGACTCCACGGCGATGCGTGTCTCGAGGCCGCGCTCGCCGAGCGAGATCAGCTCGCCGGGCTGCACCTCGCGCAGCAGCTTCGCGCCGATGATGTCGAGCGCGCAGCTCTCGGAGGCGACCACGTAACGGTCCCCGAGCTGTCCGAGGCACAGCGGCCGCACGCCGGCCGGGTCGCGGAAGGCGACCAGCCGGTCCTCGGTCATCACGACCGTGGAGTAGGCGCCCCGCATGCGCTGCATGACCGCGGCGACGGCGTCCTCGATCTGCTCCGCGGGGTGGGAGGAGATCAGCGCCGCGATGATCTCGGAGTCCGAGGTGGAACGGAACCGCACGCCCTGGGCGGTCAGCTCGTTGTACAGATCGACCGCGTTGATCAGGTTGCCGTTGTGTCCGAGCGCGACCACGCGACGGTCGTGCCGATAGACCGGCTGCGAGTTCTCCCAGCCGCTGTGGCCGGTGGTCGAGTAGCGCACGTGGCCGATGGCCATCTCGCCCGTCAGGGTCTGGAGGCTGCGCTCGTCGAACACCTGCGAGACGAGCCCGATGTCGCGCTGCGTGGTGATGTGGCCGCGCTCACCGGTGGCGATGCCGGCCGACTCCTGGCCGCGGTGCTGTAGCGCGTACAGCGCGAAGTATGCGAGCCGGGAGACGTCCTGCTCGGGCGCGTAGACCCCGAACACCCCGCACTCGTCGCGCGGGCCGTCACGGTCTGCGGGTTCCACGGGACGAACGCGCGAACGCGCGCCGCCAGTCGCGCCGTGCTGTGGCAAATGTTTCACGACACCCTGTTCGCTAAGACAGAGTCGAAGAGGTCTCCGGCATCCTCTACGGAGATACTTAGCCTAGCAGCGGGAGCCCTCAGCCTGATGTCGGGTCCGCCCACCTGACCGAGGGCGAGGAAGCCCACTGCGGCGGCCTTCGTGCTGAGCTCGAGCAGCGCCTCGCGTGGGCCCGACACCAGGACTCCGCCCGGTCCCTCGCCGAACAGGGTGGTGCGGCCGTCGGCCGCGGCGCGCCGCGCCAGCGGCTCCAGGTCCAGATCGGCACCGAGGCCGCCCGTGATCGCGCTCTCCACGACGGCCAGCGCAAGCCCTCCCGCGGACACGTCGTGCGCGCTGCGCACGGCCCCCGCGCGCACCGCGTCACGCACGAGTGCCAGCGTCGCACGGACGTCCGCGAGGTCGAACGGCTCCAGGCCGTCGTCGCTGCGGCCCTCCAGCCGGGCCAGCTCCGAGCCGCGCAACGACGGGGTGAACGGGCCGATCAGCGCGACCATGTCGCCGGTCTCACAGAAGTCCTGCCGCCCGGCGCGCCCGGCGTCGGGCAGCTCGCCGACCATTCCCACCACGGGCGTGGGGTAGATCGGGCCCTCGGGACCCTCGTTGTAGAGCGACACGTTGCCGCCCACGACCGGCACGCCGAATGCGCGGCAGGCGGCCGCCATGCCCTCGACGGCGCGCGTCAGCTGCCATGCCACGTGCGGCTTCTCGGGATTGCCGAAGTTGAGGCAGTTGGTGAGCCCCAGCGGCTCAGCGCCCACGCAGGCCAGGTTGGCGGCGCATTCGGCGACCGCCTCGGCGGTCCCGACATAGGGGTCGTGGGCCACGCGCCGGCCGTTGCCGTCGATCGAGACGGCCAGCGCGCGGTCCGTCGTGACCTCGCCCAGGGCGAGCCGCAGCACCGCGGCATCGGCTTGCGCCGGGCGGCGCACGGTCCGGCTGCCGACCAGCGAGTCGTATTGCTCGAACACCCAGCGCCTGCTGGCGATGTTCTCCGAGGCGAGCAGGGCGCGCAGGGCGTCGTCCGGGCTGGCGCCGCGCCCGAGCCGGGCCCGCGGCGCCGCAAAGGGGGCGAGCCGGTCGGTGGGCTCCCGCGGATCGAGGTCGTAGACCGGGGCCTCGTCCACCAGGGCCGCGACCGGCATGTCGCCGACCAGCCGGTCGCCCGCGAACACGCGCAGCCGGTCCGTGTCGGTGACCTCTCCGATCGGAGTCGCGCGCGTCTCCCAGCGTTCGCAGACCGCCAGCACCGCGCGCAGCCGCGCGGGCTCGACGACGCACAGCATCCGCTCCTGCGACTCGGAGATCATGACCTCGAAGGGCTCCATGTCGGATTCGCGCAGCGGGACCCTTGCCACGTCGAGGTCGATGCCGACGCCGCCCTTCGACGCCATCTCGCTGGTACTCGACGACAGGCCCGCCGCGCCCAGGTCCTGGAGCGACACCAGCAGCTCGGAGTCGACCAGCGCGAGGCAGCACTCGATCAGCTTGCTCTCCTCGAAGGGGTCGCCGATCTGCACGCTCGGGCGCTTCGCGTCGCCCTCCTCCAGCTCGGCCGAAGCGAGCACGCTGGCGCCGCCGATGCCGTCCCGGCCCGTGCGCGCCCCCAACAGCACGATGATGTTCCCCGGGCCGGCGGCCGCGGAGCGGATCAGCCGGTCGGCCGGCGCGAGGCCGACGCACATCGCGTTCACCAGGCAGTTGTGCTCGTAAGGCGCCTCGAAGGCGACCTCGCCGCCGACGGTCGGCACGCCCACGCTGTTCCCGTACGCACCGATGCCGGCCACGACACGCTCGAGCAGATAGCGCGTCCGGGGCGTGTCGAGGTCGCCGAAGCGCAGCGAGTCGAGCACCGCGATCGGCCGCGCGCCGAGCGCGAAGATGTCACGCAGGATGCCGCCCACCCCGGTGGCCGCCCCCTGGAACGGCTCGACCGCGGACGGGTGGTTGTGGCTCTCCACCTTGAACACGACGGCGAGCCCGTCGCCGACGTCGATCGCGCCCGCGTTCTCGCCGGGTCCCATCAGCACTCGCGGGCCCTCGGTGGGGAGCTTGCGCAGCAGTTTCTTGGAGTGCTTGTAGGCGCAGTGCTCGGACCACAGCAGCGAGAACACCGCCAGCTCGACCGCGTTGGGCTCGCGCCCGAGCAGGTCGACGATCCGCCGCGTCTCGTCGTCGGTCAGGCCGAGGGCGCGCGCCTCGAGGAAGAGGCCGGAATCGGGCAAGCCCGATCCCGGGTCTGCGGTGGGTCCCGCGGCCGTGGTGCTCACGCCGCGACGCGGGCGAGCGCCGTGAACAGCTTCAAGCCGTCGGTCGACCCGGTGAGCTCGTCCGTGGCGTGCTCCGGGTGAGGCATCAGGCCGAGCACGTTCCCGTGCTCGTTGCAGACACCGGCCACGTCGCGGGTCGACCCGTTCGGGTTGTGGCCGGGGGCGTAGCGCAGCACGAGCTGGCCGTTCGCGGCGAGCCGGTCGAGCTGGTCAGCCGGCGCGAACCAGCATCCCGTGGTGTGCTTCACCGGCAGCGAGAGCACCTCGCCCGCCATGCCGCCACGCGTGAACGCGGTGCGGTCGTGCTCGACCGCGACGTCGACCTGCCGGCACACGAACCGCAGGGAGGCGTTGTGCAGCAGTGCGCCGGGCAGCAGCTGTGCCTCGCACAGCACCTGGAAGCCGTTGCAGATCCCGAGTACGGGGCCGCCCTCCCGCGCGAACCGCGCGACCTCCTCCATCAGCGGCGCGAACCGCGCGATCGCGCCCGCCCGCAGGTAGTCGCCGTAGGAGAAGCCGCCGGGGATGATCACGCCCTCGACCCCCCCGAGGTCGCGATCGGCGTGCCACAGGTACCGCGGCTCGAGACCGGCGCGCTGCGCCGCGAGGAAGGCGTCCGCCTCGTCGCAGGACCCCGGAAACACGACGATCCCGACGCGCGTGCTCATTGGTCCCCGGCCAAGGCCTGCACCTCGTAGCTCTCGATCAGGGGGTTTGCCAGCAGTCGCTCGCACATCTCGCGCACCTGTGCCTCGACGTCGCCGCCGCCGTCCACGTCCAGCTCGACCAGCCGGCCGACGTGCACGTTCGAGACGCCGTCGTAGCCGAGCGCGGGCAACGCCCGCTCCACCGCCTGTCCCTGGGGATCCAGGATGCCCTCCTTGGGCCTGATCAGGACCCTCACCCTCAACCGGTGCTGCCGACCCAGTTCCCGAAGGGCTCGCCCGCGATGCGCTCGTACGCCTCGACGTACTTGGCGCGCGTGGCCGCCACGACCTCCGCCGGCAGATCGGGGCCGGGCGGCGAGTGGTCCCAGCCGGACTCGTCCACCCAGTCGCGCACGTATTGCTTGTCGAACGACGGCTGACCGCGCCCCGGCTCGTACCGGTCGGCGGGCCAGAACCGCGAGGAGTCGGGCGTCAGCACCTCGTCGGCGAGCACGATGCGGCCGTCGCGGTCGCGCCCGAACTCGAACTTCGTGTCGGCCAGGATGATGCCCTGGCGCTCCGCGTGCGCGGCGCCGCGCGCGTACACCTCGAGCGACAGGCGGCGCAGCTCCTCGAGCGTCGTGCGGTCGCCGAGGATCTGCGCGGCGCGGTCGAAGTCGACGTTCTCGTCGTGCTCGCCCAGCTCCGCCTTGGTCGCGGGCGTGAAGATCGGCTCGGGCAGGCGGTCCGACTCCCGGAGCCCATCGGGGAGCCCGATCCCGCACACCGCCTGGTTTTGCTGATACTCCTTCCAGCCCGAGCCCGACAGGTAGCCCCGCACCACGCACTCCACCGGGAAGATCTCGAGCTTGCGCACCAGCAGCGCCCGGCCGCGCACCTCGGCCGGCACGTCGGTCGAGACCAGGTGGTTGGGCACGATGTCCTGCGTGCGGCCGAACCAGAAGACGGACAGGCCGGTCAGCACCTTTCCCTTGTCCGGGATCGGCGTGGGCAGCACCACGTCGTAGGTCGAGATGCGGTCCGAGGCGACCATCAGCAACTGGTCGCCGAGGTCGTACATCTCCCTCACCTTCCCACGGCTGTGGAGGGCGAGGCCCGCTAGTTCGGCGGCGGCTTCGGGCACCGCACCGATGCTAACAGTGGGCGGAGCGGACGTCGGGCTACTCGAGCGCTTCCAGGCGTTTCAGGATCTCGCCCTCGTGGCGGATGAAGCGGCGGTAGTCGCACAGCTGGTCCAATCGGCCGGCGTCCAGGCGCGCGGTCACCTCCGGCTCCCGTTCCAGCAGCTCTCGGAACGGCCGGCCCTCGTCCCACGCGCGTTGGGCTTCGCTCTGCACGATCCGGTAGGCGTCGTCGCGGGTCATGCCGGCCTCGACCAGCGCGTTCAGCACTCCCTGGCTGAACAGGGCGCCGTGCGTGACCTCCAGGTTCGCGCGCATCCGGTCGGCGTGCACCCGCATCCCCGCGACCACCCGCAGCATCAGGTGTTGCATGTAATCCAGCAGGGTGGTCGCGTCGGGCAAGGCGACGCGCTCGACCGAGGAGTGGGTGATGTCGCGCTCGTGCCACAGCGCCACGTTCTCGAGGCCGGTCTGCGCGTAGCCGCGCAGCAGGCGGGCGAGACCCGCGACTCGCTCACAGGTGATCGGGTTGCGCTTGTGCGGCATCGCGCTGGAGCCCTTCTGGCCCTCCCGAAACGGCTCTTCGACCTCGCGGACCTCGCTGCGCTGGAGGTGGCGAACCTCGGTCGCGAGCCGCTCCAGCCCGGCGCCGGCGGACGCGATCGCCGACAGCACGGCGGCGTGGCGGTCGCGCGGCACGACCTGGGTGGCGACATCCTCGGCGCGCAGCCCGAGCCGCGCGAGCGCGGCTCGCTCGACCGCCGGTGCGAGCGCCGAGTAGGTGCCGACCGCTCCGGAGAGCTTGCCGACCTCTGCCGCGCCGAAGGCGGCGCGCAGCCGGTCGGCGTTGCGCCGGCTCTCGAACGCGTAGCCGGCCAGCTTCAACCCGAACGTCGTGGGTTCCGCGTGCACGCCGTGCGTGCGTCCCATGCACAGCGTGCCCTCGAACTCGCGCGCCCGCGCGACGAGCGCCGCGGTCAGCGCATCCGCGCCCGCCACCAGCTCGCGCCCCGCCTCGCGCAGCTGCAGTGCGAGGGCGGTGTCGAGCACGTCCGAGGAGGTGAGGCCGTAATGGATCCAGCGCCCCGCCTTCCCGACCGCCTGCGAGACCACGTCGACGAACGCGGCCATGTCGTGGTCGGTGACCTGCTCGCGCTCGCGCACGGCGGCGGGCGTTGCCGCCGCGTTCCGCTTGATCTGGTCGAGGTCGGCGGCCTCGATCACGCCCTGCTCGGCAAGCGTCTCGCAGACCGCGATCTCGACCTGCAACCAGGTCTCGAGCTTGCGCTCGTCGGACCACGCCAGCGCCATCTCGGGCCGGGTATAGCGCTGGATCACCTAGCAGTCCAGAATGCGCGCCGCCAGCACGGCGGCGTTCTTCGCGCCGTCGATCGCCACGCACGCGACCGGGACACCCGGCGGCATCTGGACGATCGACAGGAGCGCGTCGAGCCCGTCGCCGACCGTGTACTTCGCCTTGATCGGAACGCCGATCACGGGCAGGTCGGTGTGGGCGGCGACCACTCCGGGCAATGCCGCCGCCATGCCCGCGGCCGCGATGATCACACGCAGCCCCCGCATGTGCGCGTTGCGCGCGTAGTCGGCTACGGCCTGGGGATCGCGATGGGCCGACAGCACGCGCACCTCGAAGGCGATGCCGCGCTCGTGCAGCTCCTTGCCGGCCGGCTCCATCGTGGGCTTGTCGCTGCCCGAGCCCATGATGATCCCGACCCGGGGAGCGTCGACCTCCATGCCCTCGAAGGCCTCTTCGACCTCCGGCATCGTCTCGGGCGGCCGCGGTTCGGTCTCGCTCGTGGCGGCGCCGCGCTGAGGCTCGAGGGTCTCCATGCGCGGGAGGCTAACCCACCCGCTCCGCGACTCGCGCGGCGATGTCGGAGCGGTACTGGGCGCCCGCGAACTCGATGCGCTCGATCGCCTCGTAGGCACGGGCCCGCGCCTGCTCGACCGAGTCGCCGAGGCCCGTGACGTTCAGGACCCGGCCGCCCGCGGTGACGATCTTCCCCAGCTGCCGGACAGTGCCGCAGTGCGTCAGCTCGACGTGCTCGCTCTCCACAACGGTGTCGAGGCCGGTGATCACGTCTCCGGTGCGGGAGGACTCGGGGTAGCCGGCCGCGGCGAGCACGATCGTCACGGCCCACTCATCCGCCCAGTCGAGCCGCATGCCCTCGAGGCCGCCCGCCGGGACGCAGGCCTCGAGCGCGCTCAGCAGGTCCGTTCGCAGCCGCGGGAGCACAGCCTGCGTCTCGGGGTCGCCGAACCGCGCGTTGAACTCCAGGACCCTGGGGCCGGCCGGGGTCATCATCAGGCCTGCGTAGAGGACGCCGTGGAACGGCGCACCCCGCTGCTTGAAGCGGTCGACGATCGGCTGGTGCACCGCCTGGACGATCTCCGCGGCGCGGGCCGCATCGATCCCGGGCACCGGGGAATAGCTCCCCATGCCGCCCGTGTTCGGCCCGGTGTCGGCGTCGCCGATCCGCTTGAAGTCCTGTGCCGGCGCCATCGGGATCGCGCGCTCGCCGTCGCACAGCGCGAGCAGCGACAGCTCCTCCCCCTCGAGGAACTCCTCCACCAGCACGCGCGCTCCCGCCTCGCCGAATCGTCGCTCCACGAAGAAGCCGCGCAGCGCCGCGCGCGCGTCGGAGGGGGACTGGGCGATGATCACACCCTTGCCCGCGGCGAGCCCGTCGGCCTTCAGCACGGCGGGATACGAGGCGCAGTCCATCTGCGCCTCGGCCTGCTCGTAGGAGGTGAACTCGACCCACGACGCGGTCGGGACGCCCGCCTCCCGCATCAGCTCCTTCGCGAACGCCTTGCTGCCCTCGATCCGCGCCGCGGCCGCGCGCGGCCCGAAGGCGCGCAGGCCCTGCGCCGCGAGCGCGTCCACGACGCCGGCCACGAGGGGCGCTTCCGGACCGACGACCGTCAGGTCCACCCGTTCGTCGGCCGCGAGTCGCACGATGGCGCCGACGTCCTCCGCCGCCACGTCGAAGCAGCGGGCGTCAGCGGCGATGCCCGCGTTGCCGGGTGTGCACAGCACCTCGGGTCGGCGTGGGCTGCGCAGCAGCGCGCGCACGATCGCGTGCTCGCGCCCGCCGCCGCCCACGACCAGTACGCGGGGCGCCGTCACTGGGTCCTCTGCCACGCGAAGTAGACCGCGATCCCGGCGCCGATCACGACGAACGGGGTGCGCGAGAGGCTGTTCGCCACGTCGCCGAGATCCGCGCCGTAGTAGACGGCATAGGGAAACAGGTACGCCCACAGCGTCCCGCCCACCGCGATATAGCCGGTGGTCGGCCCGCGGAAGCGGCCGCTCGCCCACAGCACGAGCCGCGCCATGCCGACCCCCACCAGCCATCCCAGGATCAATGCGAAGAACAGCCCGACCCCCTGCAGGAACACGATGCCGAGCCCCATCGCGAGCCCGCCGAAGAAGGCGGCTGCGACGGCGCGGGCCGCGCGGTCGGGCTTCAGGCGGACGAGCGCCGACCGCGGCTGGCGCGCGCAGTCCGGGCATTTGATCCCGACCGGCGTGTAGACCATGCAATCGGTGCAGATCGGCCGCTCGCAGTTGGAGCAGGACACGGCCGTCTCCCGACTCGGGTGCCGGTAGCAGACGGTCTTGGTGGCCGGGTCTTGCGTGGAAGATTCCAAGCGCTCCCGATGTTACTTGCGGCTCTAGAGCGACTCGATGAAGTCGTCGATCGGGATGGCCGGCAGCGACTCGTAGTGGGCCGTGCCGCGCGAGCCGAGCTCCATCGAGACCTTGGACATCACCTTCTCGTCGGGAGCCTCGATCACGTTGATGAAGTCGAACCGGCCCAGGGTCGCCCACTGCGCGACCACCTTGGCGCCGATCTGCTCGACCTCCTGGTTGACCTCCTTGATCCGCCGCGGGTTGTTCTTGACGGTCTGGACACCCTCCGGCGTGAGCGTCGAGAGCATGATGAACGTCGGCATTTCTCCTCCTCTGACTGGCGTGGCCCTTGCCTGTGCGGTTATAGAGGAAGTCGCGTCTGATCGGTCGTGACGTTTCCACCGCTATATGGCGGAAACGTCACGACCGTTGGGGTGGGGGTGGAGTTTGGGCCGGCGTCAGGCGGCCGCTGGCACGTCGCGCCCGCAGGCGGAGCAGGCGCGCGCCGCGAGCGGGATCGCGGTGATGCAGTGGGGGCAGTCACGGGTGGTGACCTGCGGCGGCATCACCCGCTGGACCGCCTGCACGATCAGGAACAGCACGAAGGCGATGATCAGGAACGTGACCAGCGCCGTCAGGAAGCTTCCGTATCGGATCACTCCGTCGCCGATGTTGAAGGTCAGCTCATCGAAGCTCGGCTTCCCCACGATCGCGGCGATCAGGTTCATGATCACGTCATCGACCAGTGATGTGACCACCGCGGCGAACGCGACGCCCAGCACGAACGCGACCGCGACGTCGATCAGGTTTCCCTTGAACGCGAAGTCCTTGAAGGATTTCAGCATCGTTCCTCCGGTCAGGTCGTGTTGCGGCTGTCAGACGGCAGCCGCACAGCCAGCCGGCCAACGCTAATTGGCTGGTCCCCGCCGGGCCGGCCGACCCCGGATGCTGCAACCGACCGTGCGGCTAAGCGCCGACCGCGGCCGTCTCGGCCGCGACATCGCGCGGTGTGCGCTCGAACGCCAGCTCGCCGTCGACGTTGTCGACGACCACGGTGTCGCCCTCGCCGAAGCGGCCCTCCAGCATCGCCAGCGCGAGTTGGTCCACGAGGCGCTTCTGGATCACCCGCTTCAGCGGGCGCGCACCATATGTCGGGTCCCAGCCGAGGTTGGCGAGCAGCTCGCGCGCTTCGTCGGTCAGCTCCACCTCGACCCCGCGCTCGCGGACCCTGGTGATCAGCTGCGCGACCTGGAGGTCCACGATGCGCTTGATCTGCTCCTTCGACAGCCGCTGGAAGATCACGACGTCGTCGATCCGGTTCAGGAACTCTGGCTTGAAGTGCGCTGACAGAGTCGCCTCGACCGCCTCGCGCATCCGCGCCTCGTCGGCCTCTTCGACGATGTGCTGCGATCCCACGTTCGACGTCATGATCAGCACCGTGTTCTTGAAGTCGACCGTGCGGCCCTGGCCGTCGGTCAGCCGCCCGTCGTCCATCACCTGGAGCAAGACGTTGAACACGTCGGTGTGCGCCTTCTCGATCTCGTCGAGCAGCACCACCGAGTAGGGACGGCGCCGCACCGCTTCGGTGAGCTGCCCGCCCTCCTCGTAGCCGACGTAACCCGGCGGCGCGCCGATCAGCCGCGCGACGGTGTGCTTCTCCATGTACTCGGACATGTCGACTCGCACGATCGCGTCCTCGGTGTCGAACATGAACTCGGCCAGCGCGCGCGCCAGCTCGGTCTTGCCGACCCCGGTCGGGCCGAGGAACAGGAACGAGCCGATCGGCCGGTTCGGGTCCTGCAGGCCGGCACGCGAGCGGCGCAGGGCGTTCGAAACCGCCGCCACGGCCTCGTCCTGGCCGATCACGCGCTCGTGCAGGCGCTGCTCCATGTGGATCAGCTTCTCGACCTCGCCCTCCATCAGGCGTGAGACCGGGATGCCCGTCCACTTGCCCACGACCTCGGCCACCTCCTCGTCGGTCACCTCCTCGTGCAGGAGGCTGCCCTGGGCGGCGTGGCGCTCGGCCAATCGCCGCTCGTGTTCGCGCAACTCCTCCTCCAGCTTGGGAATCTCGCCGTACCGCAGCTCGGCCGCGCGCTGCAGGTCCGCGTCGCGCTCCGCGCGCTCCGCGTCACGGTGGGCCTGCTCGAGGCTCTCCTTGGTGGCGCGGATCGCGGTGATCGCATCCTTCTCGGACTGCCAGCGCGCCTTCATCTCGCCGGAGCGCTCACGCAGGTCGGCCAGTTCTCTCTGGATCGCCTCGCGGCGCACGACCGACGCGTCGTCCGTTTCCTTCTCGAGGGCGTGCAGCTCGATCTCGAGCTGCTGGATGCGCCGCTCGACCTCGTCGATCTCGGTCGGCATCGAGTCGATCTCGATGCGGAGCCGAGACGCGGCCTCGTCGATCAGATCGATTGCCTTGTCGGGGAGGAAGCGGTCCGCGATGTAGCGTGACGACAGCAGCGCCGCTGCCACGATCGCGGAGTCCTGGATGCGCACGCCGTGGTGCACCTCGTAGCGCTCCTTCAGCCCGCGCAGGATCGCCACGGTGTCCTCGACACTTGGCTCACCCACGAACACCGGTTGGAAGCGGCGCTCCAGCGCCGCGTCCTTTTCCACATGCTTGCGGTACTCGTCGAGGGTGGTCGCCCCGACCGCGCGCAGCTCCCCGCGCGCGAGCATCGGCTTCAACAGGTTCGCGGCATCCACGGCGCCCTCGGCGGCCCCGGCGCCGACGATCGTGTGCAGCTCGTCCATGAACAGGATGATCCGGCCCTCGGCCTCCTGCACCTCCTTGAGCACCGCCTTCAGCCGGTCCTCGAACTCACCGCGGTACTTCGCGCCCGCGATCAGCGCACCGATGTCGAGCGCGACCACGCGCCGGTCGCGCAGCGACTCCGGGATGTCACCCGACACGATGCGCTGCGCGAGGCCCTCGACGATCGCGGTCTTGCCGACGCCGGGTTCGCCGATCAGCACCGGGTTGTTCTTGGTGCGCCGTGACAGCACCTGGATCACGCGCCGGATCTCCTCGTCACGACCGATCACCGGGTCGAGCTTGCCCTGTTCCGCGGCCGCGGTGAGGTCACGCCCGAAGCGCTCGAGCGCCTGGTACTTGTCCTCCGGGTTCGGATCCGTGACGCGATGCGGGCCGCGCACCTCACGCAGCGCGGTGAGGATCGCTTCGCGGTCGGGCAGCACGGCACCCGCCTCGCCCTGCGAGGAGGCCAGCGCGATCAACAGGTGCTCGGTGGAGATGAATTCGTCCTGCAGCGCGCCGGCCTCCCGCTCGGCAGCCCCGAAGACGCGCACCAACTCGCCGGAGGGACCGGACTGTGACGCCGCCGCGCCGGCCACCGACGGCAGCTTGTCGAGCGCGGCGGTGACGCGCGGGCGCACGTCGCCGGCCGCCACGTCCAGCTTGGACAGCAGCGGTACGACGATGCCTCCCTCCTGCTCCAGCAGCACTGCGAGCAGGTGCTCGGGAGTGATCTCCGGGTTCCCGCGCTCGTGCGCCAGGCGCTGCGCGGCCTGGACGGCTTCCTGGGACTTGATCGTGAACTTGTCAGCTTGCACGGTGATGCCTCCTGAGTGCGCTGCCCGGTGGCTCCCACCGGACCAGCTCGCGCCTGTATGAACGGTGCACCTCGTCGATGCGCGCCAGCATCTCGCGCTGCATGTCTTCCATGCGCTGCTGCATCGCGTCCATCAGCTCCTCCATCTCGAGCACGCGCTCGACGCCGGCGAGGTTCATGCCGAGCTCCGTCAGCTGCTGGATGCGCATCAGCCGCTCGACATCGCGCTGCGAGTAGAGGCGCGTCTGCTTGGGAGAGCGGGCGGGCTTGATCAGCCCGCGCTCCTCGTACACGCGCAGGGTCTGCGGGTGCATCCCCGCCAGGCGCGCGGCCACCGAGATCATGAACACGCCCTGCTGCCTGGAAAAGAGCTCCTTGGCCATCAGACCTCCCGCCGCGCCCTGTCCAGCAGTTCCGCGCGCGGGTTGCCGTTCATGACCTCGGACACGCGTGCGAACGCCTCCTCCTGTTCCGTGGTCAGCGACTTGGGGATCTGCACGCGGAAGCGGTAGCGGAGGTCTCCGCGACCGCTGCCGGACAACTTCGCCGGACCCTCGCCGCGCAGGCGCTGGACGCTGCCATCCGCTGTGCCGGGGGGCACGCGGATCTGCTTGGTGGCGTTCAGCGTCGGCACCTCGACCGTGCCGCCGCGCACCGCCTCCGCGATCGTGATCGGCACCTCGACCTCGAGGTTGTCGCCGACCTGCTTGAACACGGGAGAAGACGCGACGCGCGTCACGACATAGAGGTCGCCGGCCGGCCCGCCGCTGCGGCCGGGCTCGCCCTTGCCGGCAATCCGGATCCGGCTGCCCTCGCGCACGCCCGCCGGGATCTTCACGCGGTAACGCCGCACCTGATCGGTGAGGCCGCGTCCTCCGCACGTCTCGCACGGTTCGTCGATCACGCTGCCGCGGCCGCCGCACACATGGCAGGGCTGCGAGAGGGAGAACATCCCCTGGCCCTGCGTCTCGATCCCGCGGCCGTTGCAGTTGGGGCACGTCCGGGGTGCGGTGCCGGGCTTGGCGCCACTGCCGTGACACGTTGGGCACGGTGCGTCGCCGGGCACGGTCACCGATACCTCCGTGCCGTTCACGGCCTGCGCGAACGACAGGCGCACCTCGGTCTCGAGGTCGCGGCCCGCCGCCTGCCCCCCGCGCCCGCCGCCGCGGCCGAACAGGTCGGAGAGCATGTCGCCGAACCCGCCCATGCCACCGCGCGCGGCGGAGGGGTCGAAGCGAAACCCGCCGCCCTGGCCGCCGCTTCCGCCGAACCCGAACATGCCACCCGAGTCGTATTCCTTGCGCTGCTCGGAGTCCGATAGCACCGAGTACGCCTCCTGGATCTGCTTGAAGCGCTCCTCGGCCTGCTCGTCTCCCGGGTTCGCGTCGGGATGCCACTTGCGGGCGAGCTTCCGGTAGGCCTTCTTGATCTCCTCTTCGGAGGCCCCCTTCTTGACGCCCAGCGTGTCGTAGAAGTCCGCCATCGCCTATTCCTTGCCGACCACCACGCGCGCCGGACGCAGTACCTGGCCGTTCAGGCGGTAGCCCTTTTCGAGCACCTCGAGCACCTGGCCCTCGTCACCGGGCCGGGTGAGCATCGCCTCGTGCCAGTCTGGATCGAACTGCTCACCGTCCGGCGAGTAGCTCTCGACGCCGGCGCGGGCGAGCACGTCGGCCAGCTCCCGCCGGACGAGCTGCACGCCTTGCGCCAGATGGTCCTCCTCTGGATTGGCGGCAGCCAGCGCCCGCTCGAGGTTGTCGAGCACGGGCACGAGCGACCGCGCAAGCTCACCGCGCGCCCGCATCTCGGCCTCCGCCTCCTGGCGGGCAACGCGCTTGCGGAAGTTCTCGAAGTCGGCCTTGGTCCGCTTGGCGAGATCGAGGTACTCGTCTCGCTCTCTCTCGAGATCGACGGTGGGCGGAGAGGGGGGGGTGTCCGGCGGCATCCGTTCTTCGCCGCCGGAGGCGCCCTCCTCGTAGCCCTCACGCTGGGTCTCGGGCATTACTTCTGCCCCTCGTCTACGACCTCGGCGTCCACGACTTCCTCATCGCCGGCGCCGTTGCTCGTCGGCTCGGACTGCGCCGCCGCCTGCTGGTAGACCTGCTCCGAGACCTTGTGGAACGCCTGCTGCAGCGCGTCGGTCCTGGACTTGATCGCCTCAGGGTCGTCGCCCTCGAGCGCTTGACGGACCGCCGCGATCGCGGCCTCGATCTCGGACTTCGCACCGGCGTCGACCTGGTCGCCCAGCTCGCCGAGCTGCTTCTCCGCCTGGTAGGCGGCGTTGTCGGCGTTGTTGCGCGCCTCCGCCAGCTCGCGCTGACGCGAGTCGTCGGCGGCGTGGGACTCGGCGTCCTTGACCATCTGGTCGATGTCCTGCTCGGACAGGCCCGAGCCGGCCTTGATCTCGATCTTCTGCTCGGTCCCGGTGCCCAGGTCCTTCGCGGACACGTGCAGGATCCCGTCCGCGTCGATGTCGAACGTGACCTCGATCTGCGGGAGGCCACGCGGGGCCGGCGGGATGCCGCTCAGCTGGAACTTGCCCAGCGACTTGTTGTACGCGGCCATCTCGCGCTCGCCCTGCAGGACGTGTACCTCGACCGAGGGCTGGTTGTCCTCGGCGGTCGAGAAGATCTCCGACTTCCGGGTCGGGATCGTCGTGTTGCGCTCGATCAGCCGCGTGAACACGCCCCCCTTGGTCTCGATGCCAAGCGACAGTGGCGTCACGTCCAGGAGCAACACGTCCTTGACGTCACCGGCGAGCACTCCGGCCTGGATCGCGGCGCCGATCGCAACGACCTCATCCGGGTTGACTCCGAGGTGCGGGTCCTTACCGGCCAGGTCCTTGACCTTGTCCTGGACCGCGGGCATCCGGGTCATGCCGCCCACGAGCACCACGTGGTCGATGTCGGCACCGGTCACGCCGGCGTCCTCCATCGCTTGCTTGGTCGGCCCGACCGTGCGGTCGAGCAAGTCCGAGGTGAGCTCGATCAGCTTCGCACGCGACAGGCGGGTGTCGAGGTGCTTCGGCCCCGACTGGTCGGCCGTCACGAACGGCAGGTTGATCTGCGTCTCCTGCGTGGTCGACAGCTCGACCTTCGCCTTCTCGGCTGCCTCGTACAGCCGCTGCAGCGCCATCCGATCCTGCGACAGGTCGATGCCCTGCGACTTCTTGAACTCGGCGACGAGCCAGTCCACGATCTTCTTGTCGAAGTTGTCGCCTCCGAGGTGGTTGTCGCCGGACGTCGCCTTCACCTCGAACACACCGTCGCCGAGCTCGAGGATCGACACGTCGAAGGTGCCGCCGCCGAGGTCCCACACGAGGATCGTCTGGTCCTCCTGCTTGTCGAGTCCGTACGCGAGCGCCGCCGCGGTCGGCTCGTTGATGATGCGCTTCACCTCGAGGCCGGCGATCTTGCCCGCGTCCTTGGTGGCCTGGCGCTGCGAGTCGTTGAAGTAGGCGGGAACGGTGATCACCGCGTCGGTGACGGTCTCGCCGAGATACGCCTCGGCATCCGCCTTCAGCTTCTGCAGGATCATCGCCGACAGCTCCGGCGGGGAGTACTGCTTGCCTTCCGCCGCGATCTGCACGTCCTGGTTCGGCCCGGAGACGACCTTGTAGGGCACGATCGTCATCTCCTCCGAGACCTCGGCGTGCTTGCGGCCCATGAACCGCTTGATCGAGAACACCGTGTTCTCGGGGTTGGTGACCTGCTGCCGCTTGGCCGGCACGCCGACCAGTCGCTCGCCGCCCTGGGTGAAGGCCACGACCGATGGGGTGGTGCGCCCACCCTCGCGGTTCGGGATCACCGTGGGCTCACCGCCCTCGAGCACTGCCATGCATGAGTTGGTGGTGCCGAGGTCGATCCCGATCGTCTTTGCCATAACTACCTCCGGATGTCCAGGCCCGGTCGCGCGGGGACCGGCCCCGGGCCTGATGTTTGCATTGGAAAAAATCTAAGTCCGAGTATGGCAGATCTTTCCCGGGTTTCGGGAAGGCGCCTCAGAGTCCCAGCGCCGTGTGCGCCTCCTCGTCCGAGAAATCACTTATTTGCAGGACTTTGTCGCGGGCAGAGGCTCCCCTCACGACCTCCACTCGCGTGACTCCCACACGCAGGCGACGGGCGATCAGCTTCCGCACCGCGTCGTTGGCGCGGCCGTCGGCCGGTGGCGCCGTGACCCGCACCAGCAGCACGCCGTCGCGCGCACCGGCGATCTCGTTGGCCGCCGCGCGCGGCTGCACGCGCACCCGCAGCCGGGCCGCGCGGGTGCTCACCGCGCCCGCCCGGTCGCGCGCTTTCCGTAGGGGCATACACCGAGCAGCGGGCATTCGCGGCAGGCCGGGGTTGCGCGCCGAGCAGATCCGGCGGCCGTGGCGGATCAGGTTGACGTGCAGCTCGAACGCGTCGCCCGGGTCGGTCGCCTCGCGCATGACCTCGTGCGCCTCCTCGAAGGAGGCCTTCGGTCGCAGCAGCCCGAGCCGCGTGCACACCCGGTAGACGTGCGTGTCGACAGGGATCTCCGGGCGATCGAAGGCGAACATCAGCACGCAGGCGGCAGTCTTGCGGCCCACGCCGGGAAGCCGCTCGAGGAACTCGATCGCGGCTGCGCGCGGCGCGTCGGCCAGGAATCCCAGGTCCAGCCCGCCGGTCTCGGCCTCGATCACCTCGAGCATCGACTTGATCCGCAGTGACTTGACCCTGGAGATGCCACCGGGCCGGATCGCCTCCTCGATCTCCTCCACCGGCGCGGCCGCGACGGCGCCCCAATCTGGGAAGCGCGCGCGCAGCCGCACGTATGCGACATCGCGGTTGCGGTCGTTGGTGTTCTGCGAGAGCACCGTCAGGACCAGCTCGTCGAGCGGAGCGTGATGGGGCTCGCTGCGCGGCCTGCCGTAGTAGCGGCGCACGCGGTCGCGCACCGCGCGGACGCGGCCGCGCGGGGGCCGCTTCCAGGCCGCCTTCGCCGTCACGCCACGGCGATCGCGTCCGGGAGCGCGTCGATCGCACCCCAACCCTCGGTCGCCCGGGCCGCGGCGGCGACGGCGGTGGGGAGTGCGGCGGCCGCGGCCCGGGGGGCGTAGCCACCGGTCGCCAGCGCCGCGATCAGCACTCCCGTGACCACGTCGCCCGCGCCGGTGGTGTCGACGGCGTCGGCGCGCACGCCCGGCGCGTCGGCGGACACCGCACCCCGCAGCAGCGCGCCGTCGGGCCCGAGGGTCACCGCCACCAGCTCGGCACCCTGCTCGACGAGGCGCTCGGCCGCCGCCGCCGGGTCGGGTTCACCCGTCAGCAGCTGCGCCTCCGCGCGGTTCACCTTCAGCAGGGTCGCGTGGTCGAGCACCTCGCCGACGAGCCGCACAGCCTGCTGCTCGTCGGCCCACCGGCCGATGCGCACGTTCGGGTCGAACAGGACCCGCTTGCCGGCGGCGAGGGCCAGCTCCCGTGCACGCAGCGTGAGCGCGCGTTCGCGCGGCCCGAGCAGCGTGTTCGATCCCAGCAGCAGCGCATCGTGGGCGGCGATCGCCTGCTCGAGCCGATCCTCGAGCGACAGCAGGCAGGCCTCGATGTCGTCGCCGTAGATCACGAAGTCCGGCTCCGCCCGGTCGTTCACGACCACGAAGGCCAGCGGCGTCCGGAGCCCGGGCCGGCGGGAGAACCAGCGCAGGCCCACGCCCTCCGCGCGCAGACGGCGCGCGAGCCAGGCTCCCCACGCATCGTCGCCGACCGCGCTGCCGAGCGATGCCTGGGCTCCACAGCGTGTGGCGACGACCGCCGCGTTTGCCGGGGCGCCGCCGCTGTGGGGCACGAACGCGTCCGCCTCCTCGAAGCCGGCCACCGGACGCTCGCAGAAGAGATCGACGAGCGATTCGCCCAAACAGAGCACGGACACGCGGGAAACATAGTCCCGCTGGAAGTATGTGCGCGATGCCCGCCGCACCTCCGCGCTGGGCGGCGCCGCTCGCTGCGGCCCTCGCCTGTACCGCCTTCGCCCTTTGGAACCCGCCGCTCCGCGACCTCGCGGCGCACACCTTCAGGGCCGATTTCTTCGACGCGCACGGCTTCGCCTTCTGGAACAACAGCTGGTACGGGGGCCATTACCTGCTCTCCTACAGCGTGCTGTTCCCTCCGCTGGCCGCGCTGCTCTCGCCGATCTGGGCAGCCGCCGCGGCGGCCGTCGCGAGCGCGTGGCTGTTCGACCGCATTGCGCGAGCGCGCTGGCTTGACGGCGGCGCATGGGCGGGGCTGTGGTTCGGCCTGCTCGGCGCGGTCGCGCTGCTCGCGAACGGGTGGCTGGCGTTCGCGCTCGGCGTCGCGATCGGCCTCGGAGCGCTGCGGGCACTGCAGCGCCGCCGCCGGGCGCTCGCAATCGTCCTGGCGGTCGCCGCCGCGCTGGCGAGCCCGGTGGCTGCCGCGTTCCTCGCGTTCGTGTGCGCGGTCGGCGCTCTGTACTCACCTCGCCGCGCCGACCTGCTGATCGCGGTCGCCGCCGCCTTGGGCCCGCTCGTCGTGCTCGGCCTGCTGTTCCCGGAGAGCGGTGAATTTCCCTTCTGGTTCTCCGCATGGTGGCCGCTCGCGCTGTTCTGTGGCCTTGCGCTTGTGGCCATGCGCGGCGGCACCGCGGACCGCGACGTGCGCGGCATGCTGATCGCCTACCTGGCGCTCGCCACGCTGTTCGCCCTGCTGCCGAATCCCCTCGGCGGGAACATGACGCGCCTGGGGTCGCTGTTCGGCGGCCCGGTGCTGCTGGCCGTACTGCTGGCGCGGCGGCCGACGCGCCTCGCCCCTGTGGCGGTCGCGGCGCTCGTCGCCGGGCTGGCCTGGCAGGTGATCACGCCCGTGCGCCAGACGGCGGAGAGCCTCGGCGATCCCGCCACGGAGCGCTCCTACTACGAGCCGCTGGTGGCGTGGCTCGACGAGCGCAGCGCGTACAGCGAGCGCATCGAGATCCCCCACACCTTCAACCACTGGGAGACGGCGTACGTCGCGCCGCGCTTCTCGATCGCCCGCGGATGGCTGCGGCAGCTCGATCTGGAGCGCAACCGAATCTTCTACGAGGGAGAGCCGACGCATGCGAGCTACAGCCGCTGGCTGCTCGACAAGGGCATCCGCTACGTCGCCGCGTCCGACGCGCGGCTGGACTACTCCGCGCGCGACGAGGACCGCCTGATCCGGGAAGAGCCGCGCTACCTCCGGCTGCGCGCCCGCCTGCCGCACTGGCGTGTGTACGAGGTGGTGGGCGCGCAGCCGCTGCTCACAGAGGTGGGGATCGCGCGCGGCAGCCTCGCGGGGCTCACGCCGGAGTCGTTCGACCTGAGCGTGGAGCGGGCCGGCTCCTTCGTCGTGCGGGTGCGCCATTCGCCCTACTGGGACGGCGGGCGGGGCGTCTGCGTGGACCGCGCCGGGGACTGGACGCTGGTGCGCGTGCGGGGCCCGGGGCACGTGCGCGTGCGAGCCCGTTTCAGCGCTGACGCAGCCGCGGCGGGGAGTGCGGGGTATCTCACGTACGTGCTGAAGGTCACTTATATGACGAGTTGCGGGCGTTTTCTGTCGCAGTTTGTGACCGACACGTGAATGTTCGCCTACAAGTTCGTTAGTGTTGAGCGTCCATGTTCCGGCTGATCGTTCCCCTTGCGATCCTGCTTGTCCTCGCCGGGATCCTCCGTCTGCAGTCACAGCGCACCGGCCGCCGGCCGCGCTTGCGCTGGCTGCCGAAGGGTGGGTCCGACGCGTTGTTGCAGCTGTCGCTGTTCGTGCTGGCGGACATCCTGTACGAGACCGTGCGGGGCGTCGCCGAATCCAACGCGGCCACCGCGTTCAGCAATGCACGCGGCGTCGTCGAGCTCGAGCAGAGCACCGGCCTGTTCTTCGAACAGGGTCTCCAGACGTGGGCGATGGGCCAGCGCGCGCTGATCGACTTCGCCAACTTCATGTACGTCAACTCGCACTTCGTGATCACGACGAGCGTGCTGGTCTGGCTGTACCTGCGCCATAACGAGCGCTTCTACTTCGTGCGAAACATGTTCATGACCGCGATGGGGCTCGCCCTGGTCGGCTATGTGCTGATGCCCACGGCGCCGCCGCGGTTCTTCCCGGAGCTCGGCTTCGTCGACACGATCGCCTACTACGTGAACGTGAAGCACGACTCGGGGCTCGTCGCACTCTTCTTCAACCCCTATGCCGCGATACCGAGCATGCACGTCGCCTTCGCGCTGATGGTGTCCATACCGACGCTGCTGATCGTGCGAAACCGCGTCGCGAAGGTGCTGTGGGCGCTGTATCCACTGATGATCTCGTTCGTCGTGGTCGTCACCGGCAACCACTGGTTCCTCGACGCGGTGCTGGGGGCCTGCGTAGCGGGAGCCGCGGCGCTCGTGGCAGGGCGCGTGCTCTCTCCGCTGTGGCCGGCTGCATGGTCATGGTCAGGCGAGCCACGTGGGGTCCCCGCGTAGCGCGCTCTTCAATACCCTCCCCGGAGCGATGACGGCCTCAACGGGCGGGCAAAGGCCCCAGGTGCCCCAGCAGAGGGCCGGGCGCAGGCAAGCGCGCGGCCGCAGCTCCGAGCGGATCACCGCGCGCACCGGCGCGGAGATGCGCGCCAACGTGCGCAACAGGCTGATCGAGTCGCGGCTCACGCCCAACTCGATCTCGATGACCGGGCTGGTGCTGAACGTCGTGGCCGCCGTGCTGGTCACGCAGCGCCTCTTCTTCCTCGCGGGAATCGCGTTCGTCGTGGGGAGCCTGATGGACACGCTCGACGGGCGCTACTCGCGCATGTCGGGGAAGGGCACGCTGTTCGGGGCGTTTCTGGACTCAACCCTGGATCGCATCGAAGAGGGCATTGTGCTGGTCACCGTTGCGGCCTATTTCGCCTCGCGCGGGGACGAGTTCGCGGTCGCGGCGGTCGTCGTCGTGGTCCTCATGTCCCTGATGGTGAGCTACACACGGGCGCGCGCGGAGGCCCTGGGGGTCGAATGCAAGGTAGGATTGGCAACCCGCCCGGTGCGGGTGGTGCTGCTCGCGGGCGGCCTGCTCTTCGCCAAAGGTGCGGGTCTTGGAGACTTCGAGCTGCTGGCGCCCGCGATCTACGTGATGGCGGGGCTCACGGCGATCACCGTCGGCCAGCGGATCTGGCATGTACGCAAGCAGCTCGCCGGCGAGTCGCCGGAGGCCGGTGACGTAACCGGCAGCACGTCCCAAGGGTAAGAAGCGTGAGAAACCCCCGGGAAGGCCCCCCTTTCCGGAGCATGGATCCCAGAGGAGGCTTGATTTGATGGGCAAGCAGAACGGCTCGGCCAACGGCTCCGGCAACGGTGCTCTCGATCACGCAGACGAGGTACGCGTCGCGATCGTCGGCGTCGGTAACTGCGCCTCCTCTTTCGTGCAGGGCGTCGAGTACTACAGAAACGCCGCGCGGGACGAGTTCGTACCCGGTCTCATGCATGTGGACCTGGGCGGCTACCACGTCGGTGACGTCGAGTTCACGGCAGCCTTCGACATCGACGCCGACAAGGTCGGCAAGGATCTTTCCGAGGCGATCTGGCGTGGGCAGAACAACACGCTGAAGTTCAGCGACGTGCCGAACCTGGGGGTTGAGGTCCACCGCGGCATGACGCACGACGGGCTCGGCAAGTACCTGAAGGAGAAGATCCAGAAGGCGCCCGGCGAGACCGCCGACATCGTCAGCATCCTCCGCGAGACCAAGACCGACGTGCTCGTGTCGTACCTGCCCGTGGGCTCCGAGGAGGCGACCAAGTGGTACGTCGAGCAGGCGCTCGCCGCCGGCTGCGGATTCGTGAACTGCATCCCGGTGTTCATCGCGCGCGAGGCGTACTGGCAGAAGCGCTTCAAGAACGCCGGCTTGCCGATCATCGGCGACGACATCAAGTCGCAGGTCGGTGCGACGATCGTGCACCGCACGCTCGCGCGGCTGTTCGGAGAGCGGGGCGTGCGCATGCAGCGCACCAGCCAGCTGAACGTGGGGGGCAACATGGACTTCTACAACATGCTCGAGCGCGAGCGCCTGGAGTCCAAGAAGATCTCCAAGACCAACGCCGTCACGTCGATCCTCGACCACGAGCTACCGGCCGACGACGTCTACATCGGCCCCTCGGACTACGTGCCGTGGCTGACGGACCGCAAGTGGGCACACATCAGGATCGAGGGCGAGTCGTTCGGCGGCGTGCCGCTGAACATGGAGCTGAAGCTCGAGGTGTGGGACTCGCCGAACTCGGCCGGCATCGTGATCGACGCAGTGCGCCTGTGCAAGCTCGCCCTCAACAAGGGCATCGGCGGGGCGCTGGTGGAGCCGTCCTCCTACCTGATGAAGTCACCGCCGAAGCAGGTGCCCGACCCGGTGGCGCGCGACCTCACGGAGCAGTTCATCGCCGCCAACGCACGCGCGACGGTCACGGCGGTCGCTGACCAGCGCAAGCAGGCGAAGGTCAAGAGCTAGCTGTAGCTCGCGGACAGAGGGTCGCCGTCGGCGGTCGGCCGGTTGGTGAGCCCCCCGACCGCGGCCCATAACATCTGGCCCATGTCCCTCCGAGACGCCCGCCGGCCGGATTGGCCCCTGGCCATCGCGCAGGTGACCCCGTATCCGTGGGGCGCGCCCCGCGAGGTGAACGAGTACGTCGAGTCCCTCTCGCATGGGCTCGCGCGTCGCGGTCACAGCGTGCTCGTGATCGCGGCCAGCGGGTCGCGCGCGCAGGTGCGCGAGTCGCGGCGGCTGATCGGCGCTGCCTCGGCTCGGCCGGATTCGCTGTTCAGCCCGGGGGAGGTGCGGGTGCTCGCGCCCATGCAGACGATCGCCGCGCCGGCGCGTCGTGGCGGCCGCGTTTCGCTGCCCCTCGACGCCAGCCGTGCGATCGACATGCTGCTCGAGCGCGCCCCGCTCGACATCGTCCACGTGCACGAGCCCTTCGCACCGAGCGCGTCGGCGGCCGCCCTGCGCCACTCGCGTGCGCTCAACGTGGGCAGCTTCCACTCACCCACCGAGCGGGTGCTCTCGACACAGGTCGCGCGTCGCTTCATCGAGCTGTTCTTCGGCCGCCTCGATGCGCGCCTCGCGACGTTCGACGTGACGCGCGGCCTGATCTCGGGCTTCTTCCCGGGTGACTACGACGTCGTCCCACCCGGCGTGGACCTCGCCCGGTTCCGTCCCGGGGCGCGGGAACGCGGGCGCGTGCACATCGCGTTCGTGGCGACCGAGGAACGGGCCGCGCTGCGCCTCTTCCTGCGCGCCCTGCGGCGCGTGCCCCTCGAGCGCCCGTGGCGCGCGACGGTCTGGTCGCCGCGGCCCGCGGACGCGCCGGCGCGACTCGCGGGCGCGCTCCGCGACCGCGTGCGGCTGTCGGGACCGCAGCAGGAGTCGCTCGAGTCGCTGCTGGGGGGCGCCGACGTGCTGTGTGCGACGTCCGCAGGGGTCGCCCCGGCGGCGATGCTGATCCAGAAGGCGGTGGCCGCCGGAGCGGTCCCGCTCGCGTCGCGCATCCCCGTGTACGAGGAGATGCTCGGGGACGGCGACCGCGGCCTGCTGTTCGAGGTCGGCGATGCGGAGGTGCTGAGCGAGCAGCTGGTGCGGCTCGTGTCCGACCAGCCCCTGCGCGAGAACCTGCGTCGCCGCTGCGAGCAGCACCGCTCACAGCTCGGCTGGGAGGGTGTGCTCGACATCGTCGAGCACGTCTACCGCCGTGTGACCGCCCGCCGGCATCCGGCTGAGGGCAAGGTGATGGTGCGCAAGCGCCTTGCGAGCCGCGACTTCATCTTCTGCGACCTGCACATGCACACCGACCACTCGCCGGACTGCGCGACGCCGGTCGACGTGCTGCTCGACACGGCCAAGCGCCGCGGTCTCGGCGCGATCGCGATCACCGACCACAACGAGATCTCCGGCGCGCACGAGGCGCGCGCCCGCGCGAACGGGATCAAGGTGATCGTGTCGGAGGAGGTCAAGACTGCGCACGAGGGCGAGGTGATCGGCCTCTTCATCGAGGAGAAGATCCCGCGCGGCATGTCGATGAAGGAGACGATCGATGCGATCCATGCGCAGGGCGGGCTCGCGTACGTGCCCCACCCATTCGACCGTCTCCACGCGATACCCGACTACGAGCACCTGCTGAAGGTCGTGGAGGACATCGACATCCTCGAGGTCTTCAATGCGCGGATCATCGCGCGCGGCTTCAACGAGGAGGCGCAGCGCTTCGCCGCCAAGTACCGGGTGGTGGCCGGCGCCGGCTCGGACAGCCACGTCGCGCAGGGCCTCGGCACCGTGAAGATCCGGATGCGCGACTTCGACGGGGCGGAGGAGTTTCTCGAGAGCCTGCGCGACGCCGACATCCTGCACAAGCGCAAGAGCCTGATCTATCTCCAGAGCCTGAAGTTCATCCAGACGCAGGTCGGACGATCGGGTAGACGTAAGAACGCGCGTCCTGCCGCCCGCAAGTGACTGAACGAAAGCGCCCATAAGGCAACGTCTGATGCAGGCAAAAGGACACGGTTCGGACCCGTCTAACTTCCCGGGCCAGATGCCGGCAACCGACGACGAGATCCGGGAGAAGTACCTCGAGCGCGCGATCCGCGAGCTGAACCGGCTGACACACGACCTGCAGGAGTGCGAGTTGTGTCCCCGCGGCGGGCTGATGCCGGTGCTGGGCTCGGGTCACCCGCAGGGCGATGTCTTTCTCCTGAAGCACTCGCCGGCGGCGGCGGAGGTGGAGGAGGGAGTTGCCTTCTACGGTCGCGCCGGCAGCGCGCTGATGAAGAGCTTCAAGCGGCTCGGCATCGACCCGCTGACGGTCTACGGGACGCTGTGCGTGAAGTGCCCGGTCGGCGATCCCGACCACGCCGCGGAGGAGTGCGTGGCCCGCCTCGTCGAGGAGATCGCGGTCGTGCAGCCGCGCATCATCGTCGTGATGGGCGAACGCGCGCTCGCGACGCTGAACGACCTGGCGCTGCCGCTCGCGCGCCGGATCGAGCCGCGACTCGGGCAGGTGCAGCGGCTGACTCCGACGATCGACGCGCTGTACGTGCCGGACATCGACGGCGCGCTCGACGCGGAGCGCGCGAAGCAGGAGTTCTGGCGAGCCTTCCGCCCGCTCGGCGACTGGTACGCGGACATGCCTCCCTATTAGCGGCGATACTGGATCGCCTCCGCGAAGCTCTGCCAGTCCAAGGCTGACGCGCTCCCCCGCGGTCAGCCCGCGAGCCACCTGACCGGCGGGCCGTGGAACGTCGCGCGGGCGAGCACGCGCGACTCGCCGGCGGGCCACGCGGTGAGGCGCACGTCGGTCTGCTCGGAGCCGGCCTCCATGCTGATCCAGGCCAGCGGCGCGGCGTGTGTCGCGCGCGCCCCCGCCTCGCAGATCGTGCGCTTCAGGTCGGCGATGCCCTGCTCGCCGAGGTAGGGCAGCACGACGGAGTGGAACACGACCGTCGCGACACCGGCATCTGGCTGCGCGAGCACTTGCTGCAACCAGTCGACGGCGGCGGCCCGCTCGACAGCGACGGGGAGCGCGGCGGCCACCTCGAACGCGCCGCGCAGCTGGGCCACCCGCTGCCCCTGGTCGGGCCAGACATACGAGAGCAGCGTGAGCCGGTCGTCCGGATCGGCCGCGTCCAGCGGATCGGGGTCGCACCCGCAGCGCTCCGCGATCTGGGCCTGCACGTGCAGCGGCGGGGTGCCCGCGGCGAAAGCGGGGTCGAACCGCACCGGCGAGCCCGGGTCTCCCCAAGATCCGCCGGGCGCGGCATAGAAGAAGCGATCCCAGCGCAGGTTCAGGCCCGCGCTGGCTCCCACCTCGAGCAGGCGCAGTGGCAGCCGGGTCCGGCGCGCGACCTCGAGGAAGCCGCCCATCAGTGCCGCCGAGCGGCCGGGCTCGTTGGTCTGCACCGGATGCGCGACCCGCTGCGTCAGGTCATCCTTACGCCGTGCGACCAGCTCGCTGAAGGCCGCCACCACCCCGACGCCCACAGCGCCGCCGGCCGACGGGTAGAACGCCGCCAGCTCCGGGGCCTGCCCCTCGAGCACGAGCCGATGCACCGCGCCCATCAGCCGCAGGGCCTGGGCGCCCGGCAACCGGCTGTCCGGGTTGCTGTCGTCACCGGCGAGCACCTCCCACACCGGGCCGCCGCGCTCGATGTCGGCCGCGGCCTGGCCGAGCAGCTCCTCGTACAGCGGTGAGCCGAGCTTTCCGCACCAGCCCGCCTGCCAGCGGAAGCGCTCCGCGACACTCGCCCGCGTTGGTTTCATCCAGGCTGATGCTAATCGTCGTCCCGCGCAGTAAAGTGACCGGCAGTGGACCTCGAGGAGAACGTCGGAGTAGACGCTGCCGTAAAGGAGCACTGTGAGTCGTGCGGGGCGCGACTCACGGCTGACGAGATCAAGACGGCGCTCGAGGGCGCCAGCGACTCGTTCCTGTGCGCTCGCTGTGCGGCCGAGCAGGTCCCCGTCGCGGACGAGCCCGAACAGCTCTAGCGGCGGCGCAAGACTTGCTCCACCGGCGCGCGCCGCGCGCCGTCAGGGCGCGGCGGCCGCGGCGACCGCGGCGAGCGAGTCCGCGTCCGCGTGCGCGAGCGCGCGCACGACGACGTGGTCGATTGCGTCGTAGTCGGCCAGCCGTGGCGCCACCTCGTCGGGTTCGCGGGCCGCGACGCCGACCGTTCCCAGCGGCGCGCCCAGCGCCTCGAAGTGGCGGATGTAGCCCTGGTGCAGGCCGCGGTAGAAGGACTCCTCCTTTTGCAGCCGCTGCTCCGCGTCGTCGCCCACGGCGACGCGCACGTAGCCGAACACCGGCGGCGGCTCTGCGCGGCCGGCGGCCGCGGCCCCCTCGTGCACCTGCTCCCGCGCCCAGGCTGCCTTGCCCGGCGTCATCCAGTTGAGGAACGCGCCGTCGGCCTCGGCTCCCGCCAGCGCGCACATCTTCGGCCCCATCGCGGCGACCACGATGCGCGTCTCGGGCGGGAGTGCCGCGCGCAGGGCAACGATCCCTTCGCGCACGACCCCCAGCGGGCGCTTGGTGAACCCCGCGCCGATGCCCAGCCACAGCCGATCCGGCGGGAGTCCGACCTGGGACAGGTTCGCGGCCACGTCCGGCGGCGCATGCCGGTCGAGCGCCATGACCGCCACACCGACGTCCGGCCGGGACGCCGACTGGGCGAACACCGCGATCGTCTCGAGGCCGCCGGCCGCCGGGTGGTCGTTGGACCACAGCGACGCATAGCCGAGCGACTCGCAGCGCCGCGCCACCTCGCGGCCGACGTCGGGGTCGAGCCCAGCCGCAATCCCGAAACCCCGCGGGCGGCCGTCAGCCACCGGTGTCGTCTCGCTCGATCAGGGCAACGCACTCGATGTGAGGGGTGTGAGGGAACATGTCCACGGCGCGCACCTTAACGAGGCGATATCCGTCCGCGGCCATCTGCGCGGCGTTCGGGGCGAGGGTGGTCGGGTTGCACGAGACGTAGACCACCCGGCGCGGCCGCACCTCGAGCAGGCGGCGCACCATCTTCGTCGAGAGCCCCGCGCGCGGCGGGTCGACCACCACCACATCCGGGCGCGGCGCGCGCTCGGCCAACGGCCGCACCGAGTCGCGTACGTCGCCCGCGAAGAAGTGCGCATTCTCGATCTCGTTGAGCTGCGCGTTGCGGATCGCATCCGCGGCCGCCTCCTCGGAGATCTCGACCGCCCACACCTCGCCCGCGCGCAGCGCCAGCGTCAGGCTGAGCGTGCCGATGCCGCAGAACAGGTCGTATACGCGCTCGGTCCCGGCCAGGCCGGCCCACTCCGTGGCGAGGCCGTAGAGGCGCTCGGCCATCTGGGTGTTGGTCTGGAAGAACGCCTCGGGCGAGATGCTGAACTCCAGGTCGCCCAGCGTCTCGCGGAAGCGCTCCTCGCCGGTCACCACCTCGGTGGTCCCGCCGTGGGTGCTGCCCGCCGGTCCATCGATGCGCGTCCACAGAAAGCCGGCGCCCGGGAAACGGGTGCGCAGCGCCTCGGCGAGCGCGTCCACATCGAAGTCGCCCGGGGAGGTGACCAGCCGCACCTGCAGGTCGCCCGTGTTGCGTCCCTCGCGCACCACGAGGTTTCGCAGCAGGCCCTCCTGCGTGCGCCTGTCGTAGGCGCCGGCGCCCTGCTCCGCACACCAGTCGCGCACGAAGTTGCGGACGGCGTTGTTGCGCTCCGAGGCGAGCAGGCAGTCGCGTGCGTCGTTGATCCGGTCCCAGCGCCCCCGCGCGTGGAAGCCGAGCACGGGCCCGGTCCGTGCCGCTGCCGACCCGGCCGCCGGCGTGTCGCCAGAGGGTCCAAACGTGTACTCCATCTTGTTGCGATAGCGCCAAGGGTCCGCGGCGGGCACGATCGACTCCATCGCAAAGCCCTCGAGGCCCCCGATCCGTGTCAGTGCGTCCGCGACCAGTTCCTGCTTGTACCGGAGCTGGGCCTCGTAGCGCAGCGGCTGCCACGGGGAGCCCGGGCACTCGCCGGCCTCGTGATCGCAGCGGATCGGGACCCGGTCGGGACTCGGCGCGAGGATCTCGATCGCGCGCGCGTTGGCGTAGTCGCGCTTCGCACGGGTCACCTCGGCGCGCACGCGTTCGCCGGGGAAGCCGCCCTCCACGAACAGCACGTAGCGATCCCTGCGTGCAACACCCGCGCCTCCGTGTGCCAGCCGCTCGATGGTCAACTCCAGCTGTTCGCCGCGCCGCGGGCGCTCGGCCCGCTTGCTGATTGCGTCGGGAGGGGATCCTGTCGAGGGGACCATGCACGTATCCTGGCATGCCCGTGGCGCTCGACCTCGACAGTTACGCCCGCGACTGCGAGCGGTTCGTCAGCGAGATGGACCGCGAGTACTACCTGCACTTCGCCGGGCACAAGGAAGAATTCGGAATCGAGCAGATCTACGATCAGCATTCCGCGCTGTTCGAGCGAGACGTCGTGGAGGGCCTGCGCGAGCGTTTTGCCTCCGGCCCGCGGGACGAGGCCCGCCGGGTCCGCTACCTGCTCGAGCTCGCGGTGGGCGGCCTGCTGGGACGCGCGACGAAGCGGGAGGAGGCGGAGCTGGCGGAGCGCGAAGCGGCGCTCGAGCTGGATGTCAACGGCGACCGCCTGCCGTACCGCCAGAGTGCGGTCGACCAAGCAAACGAACCGGACGCAGAGCGCCGCGCAGCGATCGAGGCCGCGCGGCTGGAGGTGCTCGAGAGCGAGCTGAATCCCCTGCACCTGAGCGCGCTCGAGCGCGCTCATCAGCTGGCCCGCGAGCTGGGCTGGGCCAGCTACCGCGAGATGTACGGCGACCTCAAGCAGATCGACCTGCCCGCGCTCGAGCGCCAGACCAGCGCGTTCATCGACGCGACGGCGGACGGCTACGCGTCCACCCTCGAGCCGCACGTGCGCCGGCAGGTCGGTCTCGGGCTCGGCGAGCTGCGCCGGTCAGACCTGCCGTACTTCTTCCGCGCACGGGGCTTCGACGACCTGTTTCCGGCAGGGCGGCTGATCGAGGCCCTGGACCGCACTCTCGCCGGGATGGGAATCGCGCTGGGCGAGCAGCGCAACGTGCGCCTCGACACCGAGCAGCGCCCGCTCAAGAGCCCGCGCGCATTCTGCGCCCCGGTGCACGTGCCGCAGGAGGTCTACCTCGTGATCCCCAGGCACGGGGGCCGCGACGACTACGCGGCGCTGTTCCACGAGGCCGGGCACACCGAGCACTACGCGCACGTGGACGCTTCGCTGCCGTTCGAGTATCGCCACCTCGGGGACAACTCGGTCACCGAGGGCTTCGCTTTCCTGCTGGAGCACCTGACCGAGGATCCCGCGTGGCTGGCGGCGACGCTCGGCGTGACGGACTCCGCGGAGTACGTGGGCTACACACGCGCGAGCAAGCTCGTTTTCCTGCGGCGCTACGCCGCGAAGCTGACCTACGAGCTCCAGCTGCACGGCGGCGAGCGGCCGCTCGCCGAGATGCCGGACACCTACGCGGGTCTGCTGGGGGGTGCACTGGCGGTGGCCTGGCCTGCCCGGACCTGGCTGTCGGACGTCGACCCGGGGTTCTACGCGGCAAACTACCTGCGCGCGTGGGCGTTCGAGACCAGGCTGCGCAACCTGCTGCGTGAGCGGTTCGGGCCCGAGTGGTTCGCGGAGCCGGCGGCGGGAGGTCTACTGCGCGAGATCTGGAGCCAGGGCCAGCGCCTCGACGCCGACGAGCTGCTCGCGCAGGTCACCGGAGAGCGGATCGACTTCGCGGTGATGCTTGAGGAAGTTTCCGAGGAAGATTCCGACCTTTCGTAAGCGAAAAGTCGGGCGGCGGGGAGTCAGCGCAGCTTGCGATCGATGCGGTCGAGCACCGTTTTCCGGTTCGCGTGGCGCGCTTCGTACTCGCGCAGCCTGCGCAGCTGCGCAGGGGGAAGGCCGTCGAGCCGTTCCTGCACCTGCGCGGCGGACAGGTCGTCGTAGCCGGGGATCGGCTGCGAGCTGCCCTTGGCCGCAGTCTCGAGCGAGTCGCCGCGACCGCCGAGCATCCGCTCGATGTCGGACAGCAGATCGTCCGTCGCGCGAGCGCTGCGCGACACCAGGCTCTGCGCCATCTCCTGTGCGTCCACGCGCGTCATCCGCCCACGTGAGACAGCGTCCTCCAGCACCTCCTCGATGTGACGGCGCGTGAGCAGCACCGCGTTCACCGGAGAGAGCATGCCGCGCACGAGACGCCGGCTTGCCGCGGTCGGCTTGCCCGGGGATGGATCGGCGGGGGGCGATGGTTGGACTGGGGTCTTGCGCCGCTCTCGGACAGATGCGCTCGCCGATCCGCTGCGCGCCGACCTTGCGCTTCGGGCCATTGCCCGACACGCTATCGCACCCTGTAGGTGGCCTCGACAGGGGCGTGATCCGAGAGCCGCAGGCGTCGCGCCTCCAGCCCCACCGGCACCTCCAGCTCACGGCGCGCGAGCGGCCAGGCGGCCGGCGGCCGGACCACCTCCAGCCCGCGCGCCAGCAGATGATCGAGCCCGTCCGGCGTGGTCGGCGCGGCGAGGCCGGACTCCCGCTGCAGCCGGTCGAACAGCTGCGTGTCGCGCGGCCGTAGGTTGAAGTCGCCGCCGACGATCAGCGCCCCGCCCTGGCGCGCCCCTCCCGACCAGCCGACCGCGGTCCCGATCGCGCGCACCGCCTCGCGCTCCGCCTGGCGACGGGAGCCGGCGGTGAGATGCAGGTTGGCGACGCCCAGCGCAGGGCCTGCGTCACGCACCGCTACGAACGACATCCGGCGCCGCTCGCGTAGACCCCGTCCCGGGAAGGGGTTCAGCAGCAGCGACCGGGCCGGGCCGGCGATCCGCCACGGCGGCCGCACGAGGGTGATGTTCGAGCCGCCCTCCCAGGAGCCCATCAGGTCCGGGTTCCACCACCCGAGCCGTGCGCGCAGCGGCGCGCACCAGTTGCGTGACGTCAGCACCACGAAGGACGCAGCACCGGCCGCGCGGGCGAGGGCGGCGTCCCACGACGGGGGTGCCTCCTGGAGCAGGCATACGTCCCACCGGGCCCGGCCGATCAGCCCGGCGAACTCGTCGCGCAGAGGCCGGTTGACCTGGATGTGCGTCTGGTCGTGCTCGTCGGTGCGCAGCAGCAGGGATCGCCGCGTGCGCAGCTCCCGGTTGGGTGGAGCGTCGCGCCCATGGAACAGGTTCCACGAGAGGACCGTCAGTTCGCGCGCCCTAGAATCCTCTGCTTGAGTCCGCCACACCACTTCATCACCGGCAGGGAGCTTACGGCGGCCGAGTTGCGCGCCCTGCTGGCACGCGCACTCGAGCTGAAGGCCGCGCCCCGCGATGGCCCCGTGCCGCTGCGCGGCCGGAACATCGCGCTGCTCTTCGAGCGGCCCTCGACCCGCACGCGCGTGTCCTTCCAGGTGGGCATCCAGCAGCTGGGCGGCCACGCGCTGCTGATGCGCAGCGAGGAGCTGCAGCTCGCGCGCGGCGAGTCCGTGCGCGACACCGCGCTGGTGCTGTCCCGGTACGTCGACGCGATCGTGGTGCGCCACGGCGAGCACGCCGTGATCTCCGAGCTCGCGAGATACGCCGAGATTCCCGTGGTGAACGCGCTCACGCCGGTGCACCATCCCTGCCAGGCGCTGGCCGACCTGCTCACGCTCCAGGAGCGCTTCGGCGCGCTCGAGGGGCTGCGCGTCGCATATGTGGGCGACGGCAACAACGTGCTCCACTCGCTGATGCTCGTGGGCGCGCGCGCGGGCGTCCAGGTCGTCGGCGCCACGCCGCCGGACCTGCGTCCCGACCCCGACCTCGTGGCGCAGGCTGGAGCGCTCGCGAGCGTGGTCGACGACCCGCGCGAGGCCGCGGCCGGCGCACACGCGCTCTACACCGACGTCTGGGTGAGCATGGGCGACGAGCAGGACGCGGACCGGCGGCGCGCGCTGCTCACGCCCTACCGGCTCGACGCCGAGCTGCTCGCCCGCGCGCGCGCCGACGCCGTCGTGATGCACTGCCTGCCGGCCCACCCCGGCGAGGAGATCACGGAGGATTTGCTCTACGGCGAGCGCTCTGCGGTCTGGGACCAGGCCGAGAACCGGCTGCACGCGCAGAAGGCTCTGATGGAGCACCTGCTGGGCTGAGGCGCGAAAGCGTCCCACGTCTCTGCGCCAGCGCGTCCCTACAATTCACGCAACGGGAGCCCCTCGCGGGCTGAGAGGGCGGCTGATGGCCGCCGACCGTAGAACCTGATCCGGGTAATGCCGGCGCAGGGAAAGGTGGAGCGTTGAGAGCCGAAACAGATGCGACCGCCCCCGAGGCGATCGTCGTGGGAGCGGGAGTGATCGGGTTGGCGATCGGCTGGCGCCTGGCCCAGCGCGGCATTTCGACATTGGTGCTGGAAGCGCGGGAGCCCGCAGCCGGCGCCAGCGGCGTCGCGGCCGGCATGCTCGCCCCGGTCACCGAAGCCGATTTCGGCGAGCAGTCCCTGGTCGCCGTCAACCTCGCGAGCCTGCGGCGGTGGCCCACGTTTGCCGCAGACCTGCGGGCTGCGAGCGGAGTCGATTGCGGGTTCCGCGAGTGCGGCGCGCTGACGGTCGCCGTGGACCGCGACGAGGATCAGCAGCTGCGCCGCATGCACGCCTATCAGCGCTCGCTCGGGCTCGACTCGCAGTGGCTGTCGGGCCGCGAGTGCCGCCGCCTCGAGCCGGGTCTGGCGCCCCGCATCGCGGGAGGCATACTCGCCGTGCGAGACCATCAGGTGTCGCCGCGTCCGCTGGCGAGGGCGCTGGCCGCCGCGCTCGAGGCCGCGGGCGGCGAGCTGCGCTCCGGTGCCCGCGTGGCGCGCCTCGTGGCGCAGGGCGACGGCGTGACGGTTGAGCTCGCGGGCGGCGAGTCCCTGCCGGCCGAGGTGGTCGTGGTGGCGGCCGGGGCCGAGTCCGGCGCGATCGAGGGAGTGCCCGACCATGCGCGGGTGCCCGTGCGCCCGGTGAAGGGACAGGTGCTGCGACTGCGCGCCCGGGCGTCCGCATCTATGCCCGCGCGCCGCATGATCCGCACTCCCGAGGTCTACTGCGTGCCCCGCGACGACGGGGAGCTGGTGGTCGGGGCGACCGTCGAGGAGCGCGGGTGGGACCGCACGGTCACGGCCGGGGGGGTCCTGGAGCTGCTGCGGCGGGCATACGAGGCGCTCCCCGGAGTGGCCGAGCTGGAACTGATGGAGACCGCGGCCGGCCTGCGCCCCGGCACGCCCGACAACGGGCCGATCGTGGGAAGGGGCGCGATACCAGGGCTGTGGTGGGCGACCGGGCACTGGCGCAACGGCATCCTGCTGGCGCCGCTGACAGCCGAGGCGATCCTCGCGATGCTGGTCGGCGAGGAGCCGCCGGCGGAGCTGGCCCCGTTCGGCCCGGAGCGCTTCGCGGCCACACGTGCGGAGGTCGCCGGGTGAACATCTTTCTCAATGGCTCAGCCCGCCAGGTGCCGGACCGGATCACGGTGGCGCGCCTCGTGCGCGACATCGAGACCGGAGGCGCGGACGGCCGCGGGGTGGCCGTCGCGGTGGACGCGGAGGTCGTGCCGCGCGGCGCTTGGGAGACGGTCGAGCTCACCGACGGTCAGCGCGTCGAGGTCGTGGGAGCGATCCAGGGCGGATGACGGACGCGGGCACAGGTCTCGTGATCGGCGGCCGTCGGTGGGAGTCGCGCCTGATCGTTGGGACCGGCGGCTTCCGCAGCCTCGACGTGATGGCGCGCGCGATCGCGGCCGCGGGCGCCGAGATCGTGACCGTCGCGTTACGGCGCGTGGAGGCGTCCGCGCCCGGGTCGCTCGTCGAGACGCTGGACCACGCCGGGCTCTTCCTGCTCCCGAAC
Organism: uncultured Solirubrobacterales bacterium; assembly: GCA_963816975.1. Taxonomy (GTDB): domain Bacteria; phylum Actinomycetota; class Thermoleophilia; order Solirubrobacterales; family JBBDJG01; genus DASRIA01. The sequence goes on from CAWFMD010000006.1 coordinate 802,839, forward strand.
ACGGCGGGTTGCTACACGGCGCACGACGCGGTGATCACCGCACGCATGGCGCGCGAGGCCTACGAGACCGACTGGGTGAAGCTCGAGGTGATCGGTGACGATCGCACCCTGTTTCCCGATCCCGTGGAGCTGCTCGACGCGGCCGAGACGCTGGTCGCGGAGGGTTTCGTGGTGCTGCCCTACACGAACGACGACCCGATCCTGGCGCGGCGGCTGGAGGAGGTGGGCTGCGCCGCGGTGATGCCGCTGGGCGCTCCGATCGGCAGCGGCATGGGGATCCGCAACCCCTACAACATGAGCATCATCGTCGCGCAGGCGGGCGTGCCCGTGATCTGCGACGCGGGGGTGGGCACCGCCTCGGACGCGGCGATCGCAATGGAGCTGGGCTGCGACGGCGTGCTGATGGCGAGCGCGATCGCACGGGCGCAGGACCCCGTGAAGATGGCCGCCGCGATGCGCGGGGCGGTCGCCGCGGGACGGCTCGCATACGAGGCGGGGAGGATCCCCAGGCGGCTGCACGCGCATGCCTCGACGGCGGTCGAGGGCCGCCCGGAGTTCGAGAGCGACGTATCGTTAGACGCGTGAACAGCGAATCGCTCGACGGCGCAGACCTCGCCACGCGGCGGCGCGACTGGGTGAGCCGCGCGCGCCTGTACCTGGTCTGCGAGGCGCGGCCGGGCGGCCGCGCGCCCGAGCAGCTGTTGCGGCCCGCGCTGCAGGCCGGCGTCGACGTGGTGCAGCTGCGCGAGAAGGACGGTGACGAGCGCGAGATCGTCGGGGCGGGGCGGATCTTCAGACGGCTCTGCGATGCGTACGACGCCCTGTTCATCGTCAACGACCGGCCGGAGCTGGCGATCGCGTGCGGGGCGGACGGCGTGCACATCGGCCAGGACGACCCGGACCCCGCGGAGGTGCGCCGGCTCGTCGGCCAGGACTTCCTGATCGGCCTCTCGACGCACTCGCCCGCGCAGGTCGACGCCACCCACGCGGCCGACTACATATCGGTCGGCCCGGTGTACGCGACGCCGACGAAGCCCGACTATCCCGCGGTCGGCACGGAGCTCGTGCGATACGCGGCACAGCACGCGCGGGTGCCCTTCTTCGCGATCGGCGGGATCGACGCCGACAACGTCGCCGAGGTGGTGGGGGCGGGAGCCGAGCGCGTGGCGGTCGTGCGCGCGATCCGCGACGCGGAGGACCCGGCCACCGCCGCCCATGCCATCCGCGACCGCGTCGAGGCCGCGATGCGGGCCACCGCGCCGTAGAGATGCCGGGGCGGGAGAAGGCCAAGCGCGAACGACAGCGCCGCCGCCGCATGGGCTCCGCAGCGGCTGACGCTCCACGCCCGGCGGCTCCGCCGCCGGCCACTCCCAAGCGCAGCAAGGACGACATTGCGCGCGACGCGCTGGTTCCGCTGGAGGAGGGTCAGCGGCCGCTGGTCGTCACGATCGCGGCGGTGATCACGACCGGCATGGCGGTGTCCACGGTCGTGCTGTTCGCGATCGGCGTAGAGGTGCAGGGCAGCGAGTCGCGCAACGCCGGCACGGTCGTGTACGCGGCGCTGATGACGGCCATGGCGATCGGCCTGTGGCGCGCGCGCTACTGGGCGGTGCTCGGCTTCCAGACGCTGCTCGCGCTGCTGATCGTGATCTGGTCGCTGCTGCTGGTGAAGGCCGAGACGGCCCTCGGCGCGCTGCTCGCGACCGGGATCGTGGCGCTGGCGGGCACGATGTTCTGGTTCCTCGTGAAGGCGCTCGCCCGGATCCAGATGCCCGAGCGCAGGGCAGGGCCTCCCAGATAGGCTGTCCCGCTGATGGCCGACAGCTACGACATGGTGGTGATCGGGTCCGGCCCCGGCGGGTACGTGGCCGCGATCCGCTCTGCGCAGGTCGGCCTGAAGACCGCGATCGCCGAGCGCGCCGACACCCTCGGGGGGCGCTGCCTGAACGAGGCGTGTATCCCGGCGAAGGCCATGCTACGTGCGGCCGACGTGCTCTCCGAGGTGCGCGACGGCGCGGAGTTCGGCATCGCGGCCGCCGACCTCCGGTTCGACATCGCGGGCGCCGGCAAGCACCGTGACAAGGTCGTGAAGACGCTCACCGGGGGCGTCGGGGGCCTGATGAAGAAGCACAAGATCGATGTGCTGCAGGGCACCGCGGCGCTCGCAGGCAAGGGCCGCGTGAGCGTGAACGACGCCGAGGTCGAGGCCAAGAACGTGTTGATCGCGACCGGCTCGGTCGCGCTGCCGATCCCGGGTACCAGCTTCGAGGGCCGCGTCGTGGACACGGCCGGCATGTGGCTGATGAACGAGCAGCCCGCGAAGCTGGCAGTGATCGGAGCCGGGGCGTCCGGGGCCGAGATCGCGTCCGCGTACGGGCGCTTCGGCACTGAGGTCGTGTTGATCGAGATGCTCGACCAGATCCTCCCGCTGGAGGACCCGGACATCGCCAAGGTCGTCGCGACCGCGTTTCGCAAGCAGAACGTGAAGGTCGTGACCGGGGCCCGCGTGGAGCAGGTGAAGGCCGGAAAGGACTCCGTCGAGCTCGACTGGGGCGAGGGCGCCCAGAAGTTCGACTACCTCTGCATCGCTGCAGGGAGGGGGCCCGACACCGAGGCGCTGCAGCTCGACGCGGCGGGCGTGAGCACCGGCGCGCGCGGCCTGATCGAGGTGGACGGGCGGCTGCGCACGTCGGCCCAGGGGATCTGGGCGATCGGCGACGTGGTGCCGGGGCCGGCGCTCGCGCACAAGGCCTCGGACGAGGGCATCATCGCCGCCGAGGACGCGGCCGGCCTGGAGGTCCGCCCGCTTGACTACGACGACATCCCGGGCGCCACGTTCTGCTCGCCACAGGTCGCGAGCTTCGGCCTCACAGAGCAGCAGGCTCGCGACCGCGGCGCCGACGTGGTCGTCGGCAAGTTCCCGATGGGCGGTGTCGGCGCCGCCACCGTCTACGGCGACCGCACCGGCATGGTGAAGATCATCGGCGACGCCCGCTACGGCGAGCTGCTGGGCGCGCACGTGGTGGGCGCACGCGCGACCGAGATGATCGCCGAGCTGGTCGTCGCGAAGGAGCTGGAGGGCGGCTTCGAGGAGGTCGCCCGCACCGTGCACCCGCACCCCACGTTCTCCGAGGCCGTGATGGAGGGCGCGCGCGCGACGGCCGGCTGGGTGATCCACGCATGAACAGGCCGGAATTTCCTTAGCCGGAAATTCCGGGAGCTCTGTGGGTCCGGTCTTTTACTTCGATTTGGGCTCGCCGTACTCGTATCTCGCCGCGGAGCGGGTCAACTCACTGTTCGACGAGCCGCCCGAATGGCAGCCGATCCTGCTGGGCGCCCTGTTCAAGATCCACGGCCGGGACTCGTGGGCGAACGGACCGGGGCGCCACGACGGCATCCGCGAGGTCGAGCGGCGGGCGGCCGAGTATGGGCTTCCCGCCATCAGGTGGCCTGCGCCATGGCCGGGCAACACGCTCACCGCGATGCGGGCCGCGATCTTCGCCAAGCAGATCGGAAAGGTCGTGTCGTTCTCGCTGGCGGGATTCCGGCAGTCCTTTGCCGCCGGTCGTGACCTCGGTGATCCGGACAACGTGCTGCTCGCGGCCGCCGCCTGCGAGCTGCATCCCAATGCCCTCACCAAGGCCGTCCAGACGCAGAGCGTGAAGGACGGGCTGCGGGAGGCGACGGAGGCGGCGGCCGCCCTTGGCGTCGTCGGCGTGCCGAGCGTGGTGGTCGCAGGCGAGGTCTTCTGGGGAGACGACAAGCTCTCGTCCGCGGCCGCCGCCGCGCGTCTGTAGCCCCGACGTTTGCCGGTAATGTGGGGCGGGCAACCGCCCCTTACGATCAAATGCCGCCTCAAAGGACAGCTCAGCAGTCACGCGGCCGGCGCTCCGGCAAGTCCGACGACACCGCGCGCAAGCGTGACCTGCCCGACAAGCAGACCGCGATCGAGCTGCTGGAGAAGATGCTCCTGATCAGGCAGTTCGAGGAGCGCGCCCAGGAGATGTACATGAAGGCCAAGATCGGGGGCTTCCTGCATCTCGCGGTGGGCGAGGAGGCGACGATCGTGGGCACCACCTCGGTGATGCGCGAGGACGACTACCTGATCTCCACCTACCGGGAGCACGGCCCGATCCTCGCGCGCGGCACCGATGCGCGCGTCGTGATGGCCGAGCTGTTCGGAAAGGAGACCGGGACCTCGCGCGGGCGCGGCGGGTCCATGCACCTGTTCGACCGCGAGCGCCGCTTCATGGGCGGGTACGGGATCGTCGGAGGCAACCTCCCGCTCGCCGCCGGACTGGCACTCGCCTCCGACTACCGGGGTGAGGACTCGGTCACGCTGTGCATGTTCGGCGACGGCGCCTCCAACCAGGGCACGTTCGGCGAGACGATGAACATTGCGGCGCTGTGGAAGCTCCCGGTCGTGTTCCTGGTGGTCAACAACCAGTACGGCATGGGCACCGCGCTGTCGCGTCACTCGGCGGTGACGGATCTGTCATCGAAGGCGGAGTGCCTCGGGGTGCCCGGCGAGCGGGTCGACGGAATGGACGTGCTGGCGGTGCGCGAGTGCGTGGCCGAGCACCTGCGCCAGGCTCGCGAGGACCGCCACCCGACTATGGTCGAAGCGCTCACCTACCGCTTCCGCGGCCACTCCGCGGCCGACCCCGAGGTCTACCGCACGAAGGAGGAGGTGCAGCAATGGCGTGAGCGCGACCCGATCATCGTGTACGCGACGCTCCTCCGGGAGGCGGGCCACCTCGACCGGCAGGGCTTCGAACAGGCGGAGCGCGCGGCGATCGACCTCGTGGACGAGGCGGTGAAGTTCGCCGATCACAGCCCGGCGCCCGCGCTGGAGTCCCTGTACGACAACGTCTACGTGCTGGGCGACCAAATCCAGGGCTGGTACTCCGTCGACGAGCGCACCCCCGACGTGCACCGCGGCGAGGACGAGCCGGAGGTGGGCAAGGCCGGTGTCGCCCACGAACTGGCCGAGGCGGGCGCGGCCTATGCCGGCGCGGGCGATGTTCAGAAGCGCCGTCGCGCGGAGGAGGAGCATGCCGGCGATCCCCAAGCGGATCGCCGGATGGACGACGGGATGGGTCCCGCCGACGCGGCGCACGGGGAGTCCGGCTGATGGCGGTGATGCGCTATCGCGAGGCGCTCAACCAGGCGATGCGCGAGGAGATGCGGGCCGACGAGTCGGTGTTCCTGATGGGCGAGGACGTGGGGGTGTTCCAGGGAGCGTTCAAGGTCTCCGAGGGGATGCTCGAGGAGTTCGGCGAGCAGCGCGTGCGCGACACGCCGATCTCGGAGAACACGATCGTCGGGATGGGCGTCGGCGCCGCGATGGCGGGCCTGCGGCCGATCGTCGAGATCATGACCGTCAACTTCGCGCTGCTCGCGATGGACCAGATCATCAACTCCGCCGCGCACATCCACTACATGTTCGGCGGGCAGGCGAAAGTGCCGCTGGTCGTGCGCTTCCCGCAGGGCGGCGGCCACCAGCTGGGGCCCACGCACTCACACACGATGGAGGCCATCTTCCTGCACGTGCCGGGGTTGCTCGTGGCGGTGCCGTCCACGCCGGCCGACGCCAGGGGCCTGCTGAAGGCTGCGATCCGGGACGACAACCCGGTGATCTACATCGAGCACGAATCGCTTTACGGGATGCGCGGCGAAGTGCCCGACAACGGCGAGCCGATGCGCTTCGGCGAGGCCGCGATCCGGCGCCCGGGAACAGACGTCACGATCGTCGGCGTCTCGCGGATGGCGATCACGGCGGAGCGGGCCGCCGAGCAGCTGGCCGGCGACGAGGACATCGAGGCCGAGGTGATCGACCCTCGCACGCTGCGCCCGCTCGACCTCGACACCATCCTCGAGTCCGTGCGCAAGACCAATCGCTGCGTGGTCGTGGAGGAAGGCTGGCCGCACGGCGGCGTGGGGGCGAACATCGCCGCGCTCGTGCAGGAGCAGGCCTTCGACGACCTCGACGCGCCGGTGCAGCGTGTCACGGGCGCCGACGTGCCGATGCCATATTCGAAGGCGCTGGAACAGGCCGCGATTCCGCACGAGGAACACGTCGTCAAGGCCGCGTTGGCGACGTTCAGAGACGTGTAGATGGCAACCGACGTCGTGATGCCGCGCTTGAGCGACTCGATGGAGGAGGGCACCGTCCTGCGCTGGCTGAAGGCTGTGGGTGACGAAGTGAAGCGCGGCGACGAATTGGTCGAGATCGAGACCGACAAGGCCAACATGACCTACGAGGCGACCGACGAGGGAACGCTGATCGAGATCCTCGCGGAGGAGGGAGCGACGCTGCCGATCGGCGAAGCGATCGCCCGGATCGGGGATCGGAATGAGAAGCCGTCCGGCGACAGGTCGCCGGACGACGCCGAACCGCGACAGGCGCGGCGCGAGCCGCAGGCGCAAACGCGGGGCGAGCCCAAGGCGCAGACGACGGTCGCGCAACCGGCCCCCACGCCGTCCGGGAACGGTCGCGTCAAAGCCTCACCCGTGGCGCGCCGGATGGCGCGGGATCTGAACGTAGAGCTCGAGTCGATCCGGGGTTCGGGACCCGGCGGCCGGATCGTGAAGGCGGACGTCGAGGCGGCGGCCGGAGGCGGCGGACCCGCCGCTCCTGAGACACCGCGACCGGCCGGCGGGCCGGCGCGCGCGCCCGAGCCCACCACCGCGAAGGGCGACGCTCAGATCGTCGAGCTGACGCGCCTGCAGTCGACCGTCGCGCGCCGCATGGCGGAATCGAAGGCGACCGTTCCCCACTTCTTCCTCGAGATGGAGATCGACATGACCGAGGCGGTCGCCTTGCGCACCCGGCTGAAGGAGATCGCTGCGGACGATCAACCGGTCCCCACGTACAACGACATGGTCGTGAAGGCGTGCGCGCGCGCATTGCGTGAGTTCCCGCGCGCCAACGGCGCGTACCGCGACGGCCACGTGGAGATCTACTCGCGCGTCAACGTCGGCGTGGCGGTCGCGGCGCAGGACGCGCTCGTCGTTCCGACGATCTTCGACGCCGACCGCAGTTCGCTGGGCGAGATCGCGGCCACGTCCCGCGAGCTGGCCGTGAAGGTACGCGACGGCAAGATCACGCCCCCCGAGCTGTCAGGGGGCACGTTCACGGTCTCGAACCTCGGCATGTTCGGCATCACGAACTTCGCGGCGGTGATCAACCCGCCCCAGGCCGCGTTGCTGGCGATCGGCGCGCTGGAGCCGAAGCCGATCGCCGACCGCACGACCCGCCGCGTCGTGGTGCGGGACATGATGGGCGTGAACCTCGCCTGCGACCACCGCATCCTGTACGGCGCGGACGGGGCCAGGTTCCTGGGTCGCGTGCGGGACCTGCTCGAGCAGCCGCTGGCCTTGGCACTCTAGGTCGATTCCGCGCCGGGTACACGGATTCCGGTCAACGCGGGCGCATTTGCTCAAGCATCGGTCGCGCGGGGTCGATCTTGTCCAAGACCCACGGACAACTCTGGTGCTCCCCCGCCTCAATTCCATCCTGCCGCGGCCCGTAGGCTGGCTGCTGTATGCGGCTCTTGCCGGGTTGGCGGTGCACGCCGTGCACACCGTATTCGGCGTCGGACCCCAGGGCCTGCTCGAAGACTGGCTCTACCCGGTCGTGCTCGGTGCGTGCGCCGGGACGTGCGTGGCGCGCGGGATCCTCGGAGAGGGCGAGCGCATGGCATGGATCGGGATCGGCGCCGGGATCGGCGCCTGGGCGGCCGGCGACGCATATTGGAGTTTGCGTCTGACCGACGTCGAGGTGATCCAGGCTCCGACGCTTGCCGACGCCCTGCGCCTCCTGATGTTCCCGGCCACGTGCGCCGGGGTCGTGCTGCTGGTGCGGGCCCGCGTGCCGGCGTTCCGCGCGACCCTGTGGCTCGACGGCGCGATCGCAGCGCTGGCGGTCGGTGCGGTCGGCGCTGTCCTGCTCCATCCGGCGATCGAGCGCGCGGCCCAGGGCAGCGCGGCAGCGGTCGCCACGGGAATCGCGTATCCGCTCGGGGCAATGGTGCTGGTCGGGCTCGTGACCGCAGCGGGGGCGCTCACGGGGTGGCGCGCGGCCCGCGGATCCGTGCTCGTCGCAGGCGGGCTGGCGCTGAACGGGATCACGACGGGCGCGATCCTCGTCTCCCGGGACGCGACCGGTGGCGCGCTCGCGCACTCGCCCCTGGACACGTTGTGGCTGCTGTCCGCGCTGCTGATCGCGCTGGGGGCGTGGGACCCGGCAACTCGGGCGGCCGCGTTGCGGCGCGACAGCCGGCGCGTGCTCGCGATCCCCTCCGGCTTCGCCGCGGTCGCGCTCGCCGTGGAGGTCTACAACCAGCTCGCGCCGGTCAACCAGCTCGCGGCCGGGCTTGCGATCGCCACGCTCGCGGCGGTGATCGCACGAATGGCCTTGATGTTCGCCGATAACCAGAAGCTGCTCGCAGTCACGCGCAGGGAGTCGCACACCGATCCCGTCACCGGCCTCGGCAATCGTCGCCGTCTGCTGCTGGACCTCCAAGCGGCGATCGAGCAGGAGGGCACCTCCTACGTACTTGCGATCTTCGACCTCGACGGGTTCAAGGACTACAACGACAGCTTCGGCCACCCCGCGGGTGACGCCCTGCTCGGGCGGCTGGGAGAGAACCTCGCCGCCACCATGCAGCCGGAGGGCGGAGTCGCGTACCGGCTCGGAGGAGACGAGTTCGGCGTGCTGGCGCCCGGCGGCCGGCGGGACGCGGACGGAGTCGTGGCCGCCGCCTCCGCCGCGCTGTCGGAGGCCGGCCGGGCTTTCTCGATCGGCAGCTCGAGCGGCGCGGCTCTGGTGCCCGGTGAGGCGGATGAACCGTCCGCCGCGCTCGGTCTGGCGGACCGGCGCATGCATGGGCAGAAGCGGCTGCGCGCACACTCGGCCGAGCGCCAGACACGAAACGTCCTGCTGCGCATCCTGAAGGAGCGGGAGCCAGATCTCGATGACCATCTGCGCAGCGTGGCGAGCCTCGTGGTGATCCTCGCGCGTGAGGTCGGCATCGCAGGAGAGGAGCTCGACGTGGTCGCGCGCGCCGGCGAGATGCACGACGTCGGAAAGATCGCGATCCCCGAGGACGTGCTGAGAAAGGATGGGCCGCTGTCCGAGGTCGAGCGCCAGCTCGTGCGCACGCACACCTTGATCGGGGAGCGCATCCTCGCTTCGGCGCCGGCCATGGCGCCCGTCGCGCGGCTGGTGCGGTCGGGCCACGAGCGCTGGGACGGCACCGGATATCCCGATCGTCTCGCCGGCGAGGACATCCCACTGGGCGCACGCGTGATCGCGATCTGCGACGCGTTCGACGCGATGGTCTCGACGAAGCCGTACCGTCGCAGCATGGACTCGCACGAAGCGGTCGAGGAGCTGCGCCGCTGTGCCGGCACGCAGTTCGATCCCCGGCTCGTGGATCTGTTCTGCGAGTTCGTGCACCCGCAGGTCGGGGACTGGGCGATCGAGCGCGCCGCGCGCCCCGCGGCCGGCGCGGTGACGGCCCCGGCGCGTGCGCGCGAGTAGGGGACCGCGCGCCGGAAAACACCCACGCGCCTCTCCGGTTCTGTCGTTTACGAATGCAGCCGGGTGGTACCTTTGTACTGGTAAATCGGTACGCGGCTCGACGGCCAGAAGCCGGGGAGGAGAGAGCCACAGATCGATCGTCCGTAGGGGCGCTCGCCGGAGATCCCGGTGGCGCCGTGTGTGACCGCAGCGGAAACCCCGCTCCGGTCCCGAAACAGGAGGCGGACGCGGTGTCAACACGCGAGTTGCACGGGACCCCGGAGACGGCGCCCCGCACGCGGAGCGACCACTTGGAGCGCGAGGATCGCGCGAACCTGCTCCGCTACATGATGCTGATGCGCGCCGCCGAAGAGCGCGCGCTGACCCTCTACCGACAGGGCAAGGTGCCGGGCTCGTTCTACGACGGGCGCGGACAGGAGGCCATCTCCGTCGGGTCGTCCTACGTGCTCGGGCCGCGAGACCGCATGTGCATCCTGCACCGGGACCTCGGCGCGCACTTCGTGCGCGGCGTGACTCCGGAGCGCTATCTCGCGAATTTCATGGGACGCGCGGGCGGTGTCACGGGCGGACGCGACGGCAACATGCACTTCGGCGACCGCCGGCTCGGCTGTATCGGCATGGTCTCGATGCTGCCCGACATGGCGCCGGTCGCAACCGGCCTCGGGCTGGCGTTCAAGATGCGCCGCGAGCCGCGCGTCGCGATGACGTATTTCGGCGAGGGCTCCACCGCCAACGGCCAGTGGCACGAGGCCATGAACTTCGCCGCGATCCACCGGCTCCCGGTGGTGTTCGTGCTGGAGAACAACAGGTACGCGTACTCGACGCCGAACGAGCTCGAGTTCGCGGTCGACCCGGTCGAGCGCGCGGCGGGTTACGGGTTCCCCGGCGTGTCGGTGGACGGCAACGACGTCGAGGCGGTGTTCGAGGCTGCTCGGGCCGCGGCTGATCGCGCACGGCGCGGGGACGGCCCGACGCTGATCGAGTGCCACACGATGCGCATGCACGGGCACGGCGCGCACGACGACATGTCCTACGTGCCCAAGGAGCTGTTCGAAGAGTGGGTGGCACGCGACCCGATCGCGGACTACTCCGGGCGGCTGGTCGCCGAGCACGGCTTCGAGCGGGCCGCGATCGATGCGCTGCACGCGGCGGTCGAGGTCGAGGTCGACGAGGCGGCGCGCCGGGCGCTCGAGCAGCCGATGCCCGACCCCGGCACGGCACTCGACGGCGTGTTCGCGAGCGAATCGGAGCCGCTCGGCGACGGCCGCGCTCCATGGTCGCGTTGGCAAGGGAAGAGGCCGTCCGCCGGCAAGCCGGCGCACGGGTCTGCGCAGAGTCCGGGCAACGGAAGTGCGAACGGGAGGTCGTCATGAGTGAGATGACCTACCTCGAGGCGATCTCCGACGGTCTGCGCGAGGAGATGCGCCGCGACGAAACCGTGTTCTGCCTGGGCGAGGACATCGGAGTCTTCGGTGGGGCGTTCAAGGTGACGGCCGGCCTCGTCGAAGAGTTCGGCTCCGACCGGGTGCTCGACACACCGCTGGCCGAGAACCTGATCATCGGAGCCGCGGTCGGCGCCGCCGCGGAGGGCATGAGGCCGGTCTGCGAGATGCAGTTCGCCGACTTCATCGCCTGTGGGTTCGACCAGCTCGTGAACGTCGCGGCGAAGCTCCACTACCGCCAGGGAGTCGCCGTGCCGATGGTCGTGCGACTGCCCACCGGCGGCGGCTTTTCGGGCGGGCCGTTCCATTCTCAGAACCCGGAGGCGTGGTTCCTGCAGGCGCCGGGGCTGAAGGTGGTCGCTCCCGCCAGCGCGGCGGACGCAAAAGGCCTGCTGATCAGCGCGATCCGGGATCCCAACCCGGTCATGTTCCTGGAGCACAAGCACCTTTACCGGCGGGTCAAGGGCGACGTCCCGGCCGGCGAGCACACTGTGCCGATCGGCCTGGCCCGCGTGGTGCGCGAGGGTGGGGAGCTCTCGATCTTCGCCTACGGATCGACCGTCGGGATGGCCCAGCAGGCCGCCCATGAGCTGGACGAGGACATCGAGGTCGTCGACCTGCGCACACTCTCGCCACTGGACCGCGACACGATCCTGGCGAGCACGCGCAAGACCGGCAAGGTCCTGATCGCGCACGAGGCCACGCGCTCGTGCGGCGTCGGGGCGGAGGTCGCGGCGCTGGTCGCCGAGGAGGCGTTCGAGGACCTCGACGCGCCCGTCCGGCGGCTGACCGCGCCCGACGTCCCGATCCCGTTCAGCCCGCCGCTCGAGCAGTCCGTGTTACCGGGACTCGAAGACATGAAGGAGGCGGCTCGTGAGCTCCTCGCATACTGACACCCTGGTCGAGGTGATCATGCCGCAGATGGGTGTGTCGGTGGCCGAGGGCACGATCGTCGCCTGGCGTAAGCAGCCCGGCGATTGGGTCGAGGCGGACGAGACGGTCTGCGACATCACCACCGACAAGATCGACACGGAGATCCCCGCGCCCGCGAGCGGGCGGGTGGTCGCGATCCTCGTGGACGTGAACGAGACGGTCACGGTCGGAACTCCGCTGGCGAGGATCGACCGCGGCGCCCAGCCGGGCCAGGCACACCGGGCGGAGGCCGATCGGCGCCCGCCGGCCGATCGGGTCTCGAACGGAAGGACCCCTCCCGGTCCCGACCGCTCACACGTCATCTCGCCCGTGGTGCGACGTGTCGCGGCCGAGCACGACATCGACCTCAGCCGGGTCACGGGCACGGGCGTCGGCGGCCGCATCCGCAAGCAGGACGTGCTCGCGTTGGTGGAGCGAGCGGCGCACGAGCGGCCGCTCCACACCGAATCTCCCTACCGGCCCGAGCCCGTGCAGGGCCGAGGGCAGACGCCCGACGGCGCGCGCCGCGAGCCGCTTTCGCCCATGCGCCGCCAGATCGCGGAGCACATGGTGCGCAGCCGCCGCGCCGCGGCGCACGTGACCACCTTCGCCGAGGTGGACATGAGCCGCGTGGTCGCTCGCCGGTCCGCGCTCAAGGAGGGGTTCGCGGGACGGGGCGCGCCGCTCACCTACCTGGCGTTCGTGGCCCGCGCGACCGTGTCCGCGCTGCAGGAGCAGCCCGTGCTGAACGCGTCCATCGAAGGCGACGACCTGCTCCATCACGACGACGTCAACCTGGGGATCGCGGTGGCCTTGGACGACGGGCTGATCGTTCCGGTCATCCCGCGGGCCCAGCGGCTCAGCCTGGAGGGCCTCGCGGCCGCGATCGACGACCTGTCCACCCGTGCGCGATCGAAGCAGCTGCGGTCCGAGGACGTGCAGGGCGGGACGTTCACGATCACGAACCCGGGCCGGTTCGGGACCGTCTTGGCGACCCCGATCATCAACCAGCCCCAGGTTGCGATCCTCGACCTCGAGGCGGTCGTGAAGCGGGCGGTGGTGGTGGAAGGCGCGGACGGCGACTCGATCGCGATCCGGCCGATGGTCAACCTGTGCCTGTCGTTCGACCACCGCGCCCTGGACGGTGCGGAAGCCGCCCGGTTCCTGGGTGCCGTGAAGGCGCGCCTGGAACAATGGGCTGACGATGTCTGAGGACGGCCACCTCCAGCCCGAGATCTGGTGCGTACGCCGCGGCCTGGTGCCCTACGGTGCAGCGTTGCGGGAGCAGAAGGCGCTCGAGAGCCACCGGCAGGCCGGCCGCGTACCCGACGTGCTGCTATTGCTGGAGCACCCTCCGGTCTACACGCGCGGACGGCGCTCCGAGGCGGCTGAGCTACCGATGGGCGAGCAGTGGTACCGCGCCCAGGGCATCGACGTGGTCCAGACCGATCGGGGCGGACGCATCACCTATCACGGGCCGGGGCAGGTCGTGGGCTACCCGATCATGAGCCTGAAGCCCTACCGCGACGACGTCGCGCAGTACATCCGCCGCATGGAGTCGGCGATCGTCGCGACGCTCGCCGATGTCGGGATCGCGGCCGGCCCGATCGAAGGATTGACCGGCGTGTGGACGCACGAGCCGCGCAAGATCGCGTCGATCGGGGTGCACGTCAGCCGCGGGGTCACCACTCACGGCTTCGCGATCAACGTCAACAACGACCTGCAGCCGTTCGAGTGGATCGTGCCGTGCGGCATCGAGAACTGCCGCATGACGTCCGTGTCCCGGGAGCTGGGCGCGGCGTTCGACGTGGGGCGCTTCATGGACATCGTGCAACGCGAGGTCGGAGTCGCGTATGGCCGCCTGCCCACTCGGATCGACGAGCTGATCGTCGCCGCGGAGGCGGCGTGACCGAGCGCGTGCACGTCACCCGCTCGCGCGCGAAGCCCGGCGGAGCCGCGCAGCCGGACTCGGACGTCCTCCCGTTCCGTTCCCGCAAGCCGTCCTGGCTGAAGGTCAAGGCGCCGGGCGGCTCCAGCTATCGCCGCATCGAGCGACTGATGCGCGCGAAGTCATTGCACACGGTGTGTGAGGAGGCGAACTGCCCCAACATCGGCGAATGCTGGGAGCGCGGCACGGCGACCTTCATGATCCTCGGCGACGTTTGCACCCGGCGCTGCGGTTTTTGCAACGTGAAGTCGGGGGTGCCGGATCTGGTCGACCGCGCCGAGCCGCTGCGCGTGGCCCATGCGGTCAAGCAGATGGAGCTCCGCCACTGCGTCGTGACGTCGGTCGATCGCGACGACCTGCCCGACGGCGGGGCCGGCATGTTCGCGGAGACGATCCGCGCGATCCGCAGGCGCGCGCCCGGCTGCGCCGTCGAGGTGCTGACGCCCGACTTTCGCGGTCAGGAGATGCCGCTGGCCCGTGTGATCGACGCGCGGCCCGACGTGTTCAACCACAACGTCGAGACGGTGCCGCGGTTGTACCCGAAAGCGCGGCGTGGTTCCGACTTCAACCGCTCCTGCCGGGTGCTGCTGAACGCGAAGCGGATGGACCCGGAGGTCGTCACGAAGTCGGGCCTGATGGTCGGTCTCGGAGAGACCGTGGACGAGCTGCTCGAGGCTTGCGCGCTGCTGCGCGAGCACGCGGTACAGGTGCTCACGGTCGGGCAATACCTGCGCCCCTCGGAGGACCACCTCCCGCTGGTGCGCTACTGGACCCCGGCGGAGTTCGCCGAGCTGGAGCGCGAGGCGTACGCGCTGGGCTTCGAGTCCGTCGCTGCGGGCCCGCTGGTGCGCAGCTCGTATCACGCGGACGAGCAGGTGCCGGTCCGCCGCGCGTCGGCACGGTAGTCCCCCGGGTGCGCGAGGGCTCGGCTTGACAGGCCGCTTGCCCGGCACCGGAGAAGTGTCCGGATGGCTCAGCGCCGGCTCCTTTCTGCCGATAGGAACCAGGGCCCCGAGTCGTGATGACCACCGGAACACAGCAGGAGCGTTGGCTGGGTGTCGGCCACTCGAACGACGCCCATGCGCGCACGGCAGGGGCGCGCGCGGCGGAGCGTGCCGTGGTGGGCTCGGACGCGGCTTTGCTGATCGTCTTCGCCTCGGTGCGATACGACCTCACGGCGCTGCTCGAGGGAATCCACGCGCAGACGGGCGAGGTGCCGCTGGTCGGGTGCTCCACGGCCGGTGAGATCGCGGCCGGCGGGCCCGGTGACGCCGGGGTCGTCGTGACGGCGCTCGGCGGCCCGGGTTTCTCGATCGAGACGACGGTTGCCCGTGGCGCGCAGCACCGACTGCGCGCGGCCGGAGCGGAGGCCGCTGCATGTGCGGCGACGGTGACGGCGCGTCCGCACCGGGTCCTGATGCTGCTCACGGATGGGTTGGCCGGCGACCAGTCCGAGATCGTACGTGGCGCATATGGAGTGGTCGGCGCGGGAATTCCGCTGGTCGGCGGTTGTGCCGGCGACGACATGCGCATGGAGGCGACGCACCAACTCCATGGCCACGAGGTTCTGACCGACTCGGTGATCGGCGCGGCGATCGGGTCCGACGGTCCGCTGGGCATAGGCGTGAAGCACGGCTGGAGCCCGGTCGGCGAGCCGATGCTCGTCACGGCCAGCTCGGACAACCGCGTGCACTCGATCGACGGGCGCCCCGCGCTCGACGTCTACCTGGAGCGCCTCGACGCTCCGCCCGCGGTACGCACGGACGCTGCGTCCTTCACCCACTTCGCCCAGACGCATCCGCTGGGACTTGTCGGGCGTGGCGGCGAGGCGCAGGTGCGCTTCGTCAGCGACGCCGGTTTCGAGGACCGCTCGCTGGGGTGCATCGCGGAAGTGCCCCAAGGGGGTCTGGCCTGGCTGATGGATGGCGACGACGCATCGGTGCTGGCGGCCACGGACGCGGCGTGCGAAGACGCGCTCGCACCGCTTGGTGACCAAGCCCCGCTGGGCCTGATCGCCTTTGACTGCATCGCTCGCCGCGGAGTGCTCGGCGAGCGGGGCGTTCGTTCCGAGGTCGAGCGAGTCGCGGACAACGGGCGGGGCGCGCCGGTCGCCGGCTTCTACACGTACGGGGAGATCGCCCGTACCAGCGGGATCACGGGCTTCCACAACCAGACGCTCGTAGTGCTGGCGCTGGGCTGACGCATCTTGCGCTCGCGGACGAACTGGTCGACGCAGCAGCTCGCCGAGTTCCTCGCGCTCGTCTCCTCCTGCACCGACGTCGGTGAAGCTACCCAGAAGGCGATCGAGCGCGCGGCCGAGGCGTTGGAGGCCGAGGTCGCCGCCCTGATCCGGGCAGAGGCGGTCGAGGCTTCGATCGGGTTTCCCGCGGGGCAGGTGCCGTGCCGCGAGATCGCGGCGGTCGGCGATCAGGAGCGGGGTTGGATCGAGGTGCCGCGTCTGGGCCGGTTGGGCGCCGTGTCGGTCGTGCTGGAGGACGACGTGCCGACGCGACTCGTGGTGGCGCGCCGTGAGGCGGGCGGCTTCGACTCGGAGGAACTCGGCCTCCTGCGGGCGATGGGGCGCGTGCTCGTCCTGACCCTACGCATGCTTCGCGGGCTCGCGGCGGAGCGCACATTGCGCGAGCGTGCCGAGCGCGAGCGCGCCGAGCGCGAGCAGGCGGAGGCCGCGTATCGCCATCTCGTCGAGCGCCTGCCCGCGATCGTCTACCGCGCCGAGGTCGGCGAGTCCGGCAGGTGGACCTATGTGAGCCCGCAGATCGAGTCGATCCTGGGGTTCACCGCCGCGGAATGGTGTGCCGACCCGACGCTGTGGCACGAGCGGCTTCATCCCGACGACCGCGATCGCACGGTCGCCGACGAGCATGCCGCCGCCGCCGGCAAGAAGGTCGGCGTCAGCGACTACCGGCTGCTGGCGCGCGACGGCCGGGTCGTCTGGTTCGCAGACGACGCGGTGCTCGAGCACGCGGAGGACGGCGGCATGCAGTGGCACGGAGTCCTGTACGACATCAGCGGTCGCAAGCGGGCCGAGGCCGAGCTGGAGCTGCGCGCCGCCCAGCAGGCAGCCGTGGCACGCCTGGGGCAGAGGGCGCTCGAAGGTCACGACCTGGCGGCGCTGATGCAAGAGGCGGTCGCAACCGCCGCGGCGATCCTCCGGGTCGAGTGCGCGCACGTGCTCGAGCTGTGCCCTGAGCCGGAGGGCTTCGTCGGGCGGGCCGCGGTCGGATGGCCGGAGCAGCCGGTCGCCGACCAGGATTTCGCGGACGGCAGCGTCTCGCTGGCCGGCTTCACGATCGAGCGGGGCGCACGTACCGTGGTGGGGGACTGGTCCGAGGAGCAGCGCTTCGCACAGCTCCCCGCCCTCGCCGGACTGGATCTGCGGAGTGGGATCGCGGTGATCGTCGACGGGCCCGAGCGACCCTTCGGGGTGCTGGAGCTGCACTCACGCAGGCTGCACGCCATGCGCGACGAAGACGCGCACTTCGTACAGGCGCTCGCCAACGTGCTGGCCGAGGCGATCGACCGGCGCGCGGCAGATGACGAGATGCGCCGGCGCGCGCTGCACGACCCGCTCACCCTGCTCCCGAACCGGACGCTCTTCGGCGACCGCCTCGCGCACGCGTTGCTCAAGTCGCGCCGGGACGGCGCGCTCACCGGCGTCCTGTTCTGCGACATCGATCACTTCAAGCTGATCAACGACAGCCTCGGGCACGCGGCCGGGGATGAGCTGTTGACCGGTATCGCGCCGCGTCTCAAGGAGGCGCTGCGGCCGGGAGACACGGTGGCACGCTTCGGCGGGGACGAGTTCGCCATTCTGATCGAGGATCTGACCAGCGAACGCGAGGCGGTCGAGGTGGCCGAGCGCATCGGGGCGTTGTTCACGCGGCCGTTCGTGCTGAGCGGAATCGAGCACTTCGTCACCGTGAGCGTCGGCATCGCCCTCGCGCATGAGGCAGGCGAGCGGCCCGAGACCCTGATCCGCGACGCCGACGCGGCGATGTACCGGGCCAAGGAGAGCGGACGCGGACGCTACGAGCTCTTCGACCAGGTGATGCGGGCGCGGGCCGTGGAACGGCTGCGGCTGGAGAACGAGCTGCGGCGTGCGATCGGGCGCCACGAGCTGCGGATGCGCTATCAGCCGATCGTCTCGCTCGAGTCCGGCGCGGTGATCGCGCTGGAGGGACTGGTGCGCTGGCAGCATCCCCGCCTCGGCCTGATCGCTCCCGCCGAGTTCATTCCCACCGCCGAGGAGAGCGGCGCGATCGAGTCGCTGGGGCGCTGGGTGCTCGAACGAGCGTGCCGCCAGGCCGCCGAATGGCATGCGGCGAACCCGGACGCGCTCCCGGTCGGGATGGCGGTCAACCTGTCCGCCCGGCAGGTGTCCCAGGCCGACCTGCCGGAGATGGTCGCCGAGACGCTGACCGCCACCGGCATCGACCCGTCTTCGCTGAGCCTGGAGATCACCGAGAGCGCGCTGGTGGAGGAGTCCGCCGCGGCCATCCACAACCTCGCCGCGCTGCGGGAGATGGGAGTGCGCCTGATGATCGACGACTTCGGCACCGGCTACTCGTCGCTGTCATATCTGAGGCGGTTTCCGGTCGACGCGATCAAGATCGACCGCTCCTTCGTCGACGGGCTGGGCGTGGAGCGCGACAGTGCGGCGATCGTCGACGCGCTCGTGGCGATCGCACGCGCCCTGTCGCTGGACGTGATCGCCGAGGGGGTCGAGACCGGCATGCAGATCACCGAACTGAAGCGGCTCGGCTGCCGGCGGGCGCAGGGCTTCTTCTTCGCGACCCCGCTGCCCGCGGAGCGGGTTCTCGGTCTCCTGCGCACGGGCTACACGGGAGCGTGGCAGACGGCGGCGCCGTTGTCGGCGTCGGGGTCGCACACCAACGCCCCGTAGCAGGCCGAAGGGGCGCCGGTGGCGCCGGCGCGGATCCCGGGGCCCGCCGTTAGTCTTGCGGCCCCTTGATCCCCCTGCGCGACAACATCCCCAACGACCACTTTCCGGTCATCACCGTCGTGTTGATCGCGATCAACCTGATCGTGTTCCTGCTTTTCCAAGGCCCTTCGTTCTCGCTCTCGGGAGCCGACAGCGTCGACACGAAGACCGTGGTCGAGTACGGAGCGATTCCGTACCGGGTCACCCACCCCGGCAAGCAGTGCGCCCTGGCGACGGCCCCCGATACTCCGCAGGCCATCGTCGTGTGCCAGGGAACCAGTGCCTACCCGCCGGGCGCCGAGCCGAACATCGACAATCCGCCGGCCCTCCTCACGATCTTCACTTCGATGTTCATGCACGGCGGCTGGCTGCACATCATCTTCAACATGCTGTTCCTATGGATCTTCGGGAACAACGTCGAGGACGCGATGGGCCGGTCGCGCTACGTCCTCTTCTACCTGCTGGGCGGGGCCGCCGCCGCCGGAACCCAGGTCGCCGTGTCGCCGGACTCGACAACTCCGCTGGTGGGGGCCAGCGGCGCCATCGCCGCGGTGCTGGGCGGATATGCCCTGCTGTACCCACACGCGCGCGTTCTGACGTTGTTCTTCGCATTTTTCATCTTCATCCTCGAGATCCCGGCGATGGTGCTGCTGGGCCTCTGGATCCTGCTCCAGTTCCTGCCCGCTGTGGGCCAGCTCGCGACCCCGGAGGTCGGCGACGGCGGGGGCGTCGCCTACTTCGCGCACATCGGCGGATTCCTGTTCGGGTTGGCAGCCGTCCGGCTGTTCGCCAAGCGGCGCAGCAGCCACTACACCGGCCGCGGTCCGAAGTACCCGGTCTACTGAGCGCATGCAGGTCGTGGTGCAGGTCCTGATGCTCGGGTTCGTCGTGCTGTTCGCCGGCCTGACGATCGAGGTGATATCGACCTCCGGGTTGGACATCCTTTCCGGGGTCAGCTTGCTGATCCTGGTCCTGCTCGCGATTCCCGTGATCGGAGGCCTCTTCAACCAGCCACCGGATGAGTGACGAGCGACCAAGCGTGCTTGGGGGCGGAAGCCGCCGGCGACACCGGTCGCCGCGCGTGATCCCGCTGGCGCTGTTGCTCGGCGTGCTCGCATGGGCCGCGCTCGCCGTGCTCGACTCCGGCGGGGACCAGCGTCCCCCGCGCGGCGAGGTGCAGCGCGGGGCCGAGCCCCGCGACGTAGACCCGCCGCACCTGCTGGACGACGCGCGCACCCCACCGGCCGCCGCCGTGCCGGCGCGGGCGTCCGGATTCGGCGTCGATCTCGGCAGCGCCGACGACGTGCGGTTGAGGTTCGTGCGCAAGCCGCGCGCCGGGCTGCTGTTCGACGTGCGCACCGGCCGGGTCCTGTGGCGGCACAAACCGGAGCGCCGGCTGCCGATCGCGAGCCTCACCAAGATGATGACTGCGCTGGTCGTCGTGGAGCGCGAGGATCCGCACGAGCGGGTCCGGATCACGAGGCGAGCGACGCGCACGCCGGGGTCCGCGATGGGGGTTTTGCCGAAGGGGAAGAAGGTTCAGCTCGAGGCGCTCATGAACGGGTTGCTGCTCGTATCGGGGAACGACGCGGCCATCGCGCTCGCCCAGCACAGCGCCGGGACCGTGCCGAGGTTCGTGCGCCTGATGAATGACCGGGCTGCCGAACTCGGGCTCGACTGCAGCAGCTTCTCGACTCCGCATGGCCTGCAGGACAGAGGCAACCACTCGTGTGTGGCGGACCTCGCCGCGCTGGCACGCGCCGACCTGCACCTGCGGCGCATTCGCCGGATCGTGCGCCGCGAGCGCGCGATCCTCAGGTTCCCCATCAAGGGTGGGCGCCTGTTCCTGTACAACAACAATCCGCTGATGCGCCAGGGCTACAAGGGCGTCACCGGCCTGAAGACGGGCTACACGGCGCGGGCGGGCCGCTCGATCGTTGCGACCGCGCGCCGCGGCGACGTCGAGCTGGGCGTTGTGCTGCTGCATGCGTACGACCCCGCGACGCAGGCGCGCAAGCTGCTCGACCGCGGATTCGAGGCGGTCCGGGCGACGGGCCGGCCCTAGCGGGCAGGCCCCGTCAGTCTGCTTGCAGGCTGACGGCCTTCTGGGTCTGACGGCCGTAACGGTGCGGCAATGACGCAATGTGATCGCAGAACACCTCGACCACCTCGGGGTCGAATTGCGTTCCGGAGCAGGCGCGCAGCTCCTCAAGCGCCTCCTCGACGGAGCGCGCCTCGCGATAGGGCCGCGACGTGATCATCGCGTCGAAGGCGTCACAGACCGACACGATCCTTGCTCCCAGCGGGATCTCCTTGCCGGCGATGCCATCCGGATAGCCGGAGCCGTCCCAGTGCTCGTGGGTCGAGCGGACGACCTTCGCAACGGGCTGCATGGCCGGGGCGGCGCTCAGGATCCGCTCGGCGATGATCGTGTGCCGGCGCACGAACGCCCACTCCTCCGGGGTCAGGGGGCCGGGCTTGCGCAGGATCTCGTCGGGGATCGCCATCTTGCCGACGTCGTGCAGCTCGCCCGCGCGCACGACCTCGTCCAGCTCCTCGGCGATCAGGGACATGCGGGAGGCAACGCCCATCACGAGCTCCGAGACTCCCTTCAGGTGGTTGCCGAGGGCGGGCTCGCGCTCGTGTTGCACCTGCAGCAGGATGTCGCGCGCCTGGCGCGTGGCCGACGAGCGCCGGTCCTCTTTTTGCGCGTACATGCGCTGGTCGGCGATCCGCATCGCGAGCGTCGCGTCGCGTGCCTCGTGGGGGAGCATCACGATGCCGTGCGAGGCCTTGATCGCGAATCCCTCGCCCTGTTCGGACAGCGCCGAGGATGCCAGCGCGATGATCGTCTTCGCGCTCGACGCGCCCGTCATGACCAGCACGCAGAACTCGTCGCCGCCGATGCGGTATGCCTCACCGTACGGCTTGACCGCGCGCTGAAGATTGCTGCCGAGGCGCGCCAGCAGCACGTCGCCGGCGGGGTGGCCGTAGGTGTCGTTGTAGCGCTTGAAACCGTCGAGGTCGAACAGCACCAGAATGCGTGGAGATTGGACGCTGGCCACCTGCAGCTCCCGGTGCAGGTCAGTCATCAGCTTGCGCCGGTTCCCGAGCGTGGTGAGCGCGTCGGTCAACGCCTCGACCCGCGCGTGGGTGAACATCTGCAGCGATTCCTTGAACGACACCACGCCGCGCGAGATCAACGCGGCGAGGGCCGCCGCCGCCAGCGCAACCGCCGCAAATCCGACCGCGAGGAACTGTCCCAGCACCAGCACCGTGAGCGCGAGCGCTGCGCCCAGTGACGTCGCTGCCAGGCGCCGCGGTCCCGCGAGTTGTACGGAGGCGGGCTCGTCGTGCGCCTGCCATGCAGAGTAGGCGAGGAGGAGGCCGCCGGCCAGCCACAGCGAGTCGACCAGGTTCCCGGGTGTGTATGTACCGGCCACCGTCTGGAGCAGAAAGGCGGTCGAGGAGATCGCCGCGAGGGCCAGCCCGATCACGGCGGGCGTCCAGCTGCGTTTCAGCCGGCCCGTGATCGCGTTCACCCACAGCAGAAACGTCAGGAGGATCAGCGCGGCAAGCGGGTAGGCGACCTTCAGCGTGAGGGCCTGCGCGCCGGCGTCGACTCCGTTCAGCAGGGTCCCGCTCAGCAGGGCCGCGACCCCGGCGCCCACGGCCAGGGAGATGATCAGTCCGTCCAGCAGGATCGTGGGCTGGAACGGTTTCACGCGTGCGCGCACGAGCATCGCGACCGCCGCCGCGGCTGCGCCGGCGAACGGCAGGAGCAGCGCGTCCGCCAGCGGGAACGAGTACATGTCCGCATCGCCGGCGGCGCCGCTCGCATAGTAGGTCGATCCAATGAACCAGGCTGCGAAGGCAGCACCGGCGGCGGCCCAGGCGGCGCGGTCTTCCGCCATCAGGCCGACCCGGGCCACGCCTGCGGCCAGCACCAGCAGGGCCGGTCCGAACATGGCCCAGCTCGACGAGAGGCCTGCGATGCCGTCGGCGTGCCGGTTCAGCGCCACGTACGTGGCATGTCCAGCAAGGCCGATGATGGCTGCACCGAGCACCACAGATGCGGGCTTGGCGCTCTTGAAGAGGTTCTTGTTCAAACTTTCCGATCCGAGCAGGCTGGCAGGCCTCTGGGGCCACTCTGCCTCATGATCGGCCGGAATGCCGGTTCTCGTTACCCCACGTGGACAAATCTGGCCGGGGGCGTGGGGACGGGGCCCCGAGGCTCAGCCAGAGTCGTCGAACGCCCCGCCGCGCTTGGGCTGCGGCTGCGGGGCGGGGCGGGGCGTCTGCCGCTGCGGCTGCGGCTGCGGTGGAGCCTGCTGCTGGTATGCCTGGGTACCCGTGGAGTAGCCCTGCGCGCTGTCGGGGTAGGAGCCCGGGTAGCCGCTGCGCTGCTCGAGGTCGCCCCGGGCGTAGGCGGCCGTCGCGGCCGCCGCGGCGGCGGCGCGGCGGCGCGCCAGGCGCGCCGCCCGCACTCTGCGCAGGCGCGCCTGCTCGCGCGCGGCTGCGGCTCGCTTGGCCTGGCCGATGGCGACTGCCTCACGCGGGTTCGCGAGGGCGGGCCGCTCCGTCACTCGTCTGATCTCCCCGCGGTCCGGAGCGCCCTGTCCGTTCAGCCAGATCACGACACCGATGCCGACCAGCACGGCGAGCAGCCCCATCACAGGTAGTTCGAGGTCGATCGTCGAGCGAGACCGCCCGTCGCTGCGTGCGCGTAAGCGCATCATTGCGCGCTGAGGGCCGTCCATTGGCGCCCAGTGGCGGGTCACCGCGACGGACAGGCGGCAGGCTTCACGTTACCTGGGATCAGGCAGAGGTCCTGACGGGTGGGCGGCTTGCCCTTGCGAATCCGAAAACGTGTGTACTTGCCGATCACATCCGACCTCGTGACGAACACCCTCAGTATGGCGCGTGTGCGCAGCGTGCGTCCCTCCAAGCGCCGGACGCGGGTCAGTCGCGTTGCCGGCAGCAGGGGCACCGCCCCCGCCGCGGCCCGCATCGAGACGGTCTTCGTGGTCCGCTTGAACGGGCAGCCACGCCCGGCGCACCTGATCTTGAGGGTCGAGCCGGGTGGCGCGTCGACGCTCAGCCGGCGGATCTTGGCGCCCCTCCGGGACACCCGCCCTGCGATCCGCACCACCGGGAACGGGCTCATCAGGCTGAAGGCGCGCACCACGGACGGAGCGGCGGCCACCACCACGGGCAGCGATGCCACGTCGGTCGCATCGGTCATGACCTGCAGCGAGACCGGGTAGACGCCGGGGACCGGGAACGTGACGGTGGCGCTGGCCCCCGTGGCATCGTCGAAGACACCGTCCCCGTCGAGGTCCCAGCGCTCGGCGCTCGCGGGTATCGGATCGTCGGGGTCGACGGAGGTGGATACGAAGGTGACGGGCAGGCCGGCGACGGGGGCGCTCGGGAAGAAGACGAGGGAGGCGTCGGGAGGCGCCGGCGCGTTGACGGTGACCTGGGCGTGAGCCTCGCCGACCACAGCGAGGTTGACGTCCAGCGCGCGCACCCCGACGTCGTAGGTCCGCACGTTGTGGAAGATGCGCCGGGCCGTAGGGCCGGTGTCATCGGTGTAGACGCCGTCCTCGTCGAGGTCCCAGACGTACTCGTAGTCGTCTGGGCCGGCGTCCTCGACCGTGAAGTCCACCAGGCGCTCCACGACCACGTGCTTGGGCTGCCACGTGAAGTCGAGCGCTGCGGCGCTGGCCGGGAGGGCCAGGGTGATGGCCGTGCAAAACAGCACGGATGCGAGCACGCGGGTGATCCGTGGTACGGGTGGGTATGAGTCCGCGCGGGACAGGGAGACCTCCGAGGGGATGGAGGCGGGCAATATAGCGACGGGTCCGGTTGGCTCCCGTCACTTCCTGCGATCGGAGAGCCGGTTGCGGCCGCTATTTGGGAGACATCTCGGGCTCACCGTGCGGTGGAGCACCGGGCGCGGCGTCGCGGCCACGGTCCCGTACGACTTCCAGCTCGCGGATCCGGAGGCGTCCGACCTCCAGCTCATCCACTCGCAGGCGCTTGATCCGGGCCCGGCCGATCGCCAGGCGCCCGATCGCCAGCGCGCCGATCGCCAGCGCGCCGACCGCCAACGCACCGATGGCCATCGCGCCGCGCGCGAGCGCGCCGTTCGCGGACGCTCCCACGGCGGTGGCGCCGCGGGCGGAGGCGCCGCGGGCGGGCATGGCGCGTCGATGGCGTTCGGGGCGACCCATCCGGCTGACCGTACCATCCTCTGCATGGCTGTCGCGATCGCATCGGGTCTGGGGAAGCACGTCGCCGGAGTGCCGCTGCTGCAGGACGTCTCCTTCAAGCTCGAGCGAGGGGACAGGCTGACTCTGTCCGGTCGCAACGGGTCAGGCAAGACCACGCTGCTGCGCATGCTTGCCGGCGAGACGCCGGCGGACGCGGGCGAGCTGGTGCTCGAGAAGGGCACGCGCCTGGCGCTGCACGACCAGCGCCCGCCGCGGGCGCAGAAGGTGAGCCTGCGCGACTATGTCTTGTCCGGGTGCGCCGACCTGGTGGCGCTGGAAGGGGAGCTGCGGCGACTCGAGGGGGCGATGGCCGCCGGTGCGTCGGATCCCGCGACCCTGGCCGAGTATTCCACCGCCCAGGACGGGCTCGAGCACGCCGGCTACGACTGGCGGCGGCGCGCGATGGCGGTCGTGCGCGGGCTCGGTTTCTCGGACGCCGACCTCGAGCGCCCGCTGCGCTCGTTCTCGGGCGGGGAGCTGACGCGCGGATCGCTGGCGCGCACGCTCGCGGGGGATCCGGACCTGCTGCTGCTCGACGAGCCCACCAACCACCTCGACGTCGCCTCGCTGGAATGGCTCGAGCAGCAGCTGACGTCGATCGATGCTGCGATCGTGCTGGTCGCGCACGACCGCTGGTTCCTGGAGTCGGTCGGCACGGCTGTGTTGGAGCTGCGCGCCGGCCGCGCGCGGTTCTTCGCCGGTCCCTGGCACGCATGGCGCAAGGAGCAGGCGGCCCGCGAGCTCGCCCTGGGCCGCGCGATCGAGCGCCAGCAGGCCGAGATCGAGCGGCTCGAGCGCTTCGTCAACCGCTTTCGGGCCGGCACGCGCTCGCGCCAGGCACAGTCGAAGGTGAAGCGCCTCGACAGGATCGAGCGACTCACCCGCGACCCGGCGGACAAAGACGGCCCGGCGATCCGCTTCGGCGGCGCGGCGCGCACCGGCCGCGTGGTGCTGGAGTTGGAGGACGCCGTGATCGGAGTGGGCGGGAAGACGCTGATCGAGGGGGCGCAGCTGTGGTTGGAGCGCGGCGAGCACGTGGCGCTCGTGGGGCCCAATGGCGCCGGGAAGACCACGCTGATCGAGACGCTCGCCGCACGGCGGGAGCTTGCGGGCGGCAAGCTGCGCCGTGGCCACAACGTCGAGCTGGGATACCTGTCCCAGCACGCGGAGGAGGTTGGCCGCGAGGGCACGGTGCTCGAGGCGGCGCAGCGGGCCACCGGCCTCACCCCCGGCAAGGCGCGTGCGCTGCTGGGCCGCTTTCTCTTCTCCGGCGACGATGCCGAGAAGGAGGTCGCGGTCTTGTCGGGCGGGGAGCTGCGCCGGCTGTCGCTCGCGATCGTGGTCGCGTCCGGGGCGAACCTGCTGATCCTCGACGAGCCCACCAATCACCTTGATCTCGAGAGCCGCGAGGCGCTCGAGGATGCGCTGCGCGGATTCGACGGCTCGGTGCTGCTCGTATCTCACGACCGTGCGCTGCTCGACGCCGTGGGAACCCGCACCATCGCTCTGGAGGACGGCTCCCTGCGCTCCTACGAGGGCGGTTGGGCCGACTACGTGCGCGTGCGCGACGAGCGCAAGGCGGCCGCGGCGGGTGAGGAGCCGGCGAAGCGCAACGGCCGCCGGCATCGCCGGCAGTCCGTGCAGCCCGCGGTCTCGAAGAACACCAAGCGCCGGATCGCGAGCCTGGAGCGCGCGATCCAGGAAGCCGAGGACGCCCTCGCTACCGTTGAGGACGACCTTGCTGACCCCGGCGCCTGGGCGACCCCCGAGCGCTCGGCCCAGTCGACCGGGCGCCACCAGGCGGCCAAGCGCGCCGTCGAGCAGCTCTACGAGGAGCTCTCCCGGCTCGAGACCGGCTGATCGCCGGCAAGACTCCCCCGCACATGGCCCGCCGCGAAGACCTCAGGAACATCGCGATCGTCGCACACGTCGATCACGGTAAGACGACGCTCGTCGACGCGATGCTGTGGCAGTCGGGGGCGTTCCGCGCGAACCAGGACGTGGCCGAGCGGGTGATGGACTCGATGGACCTGGAGCGCGAGAAGGGCATCACGATCCTGGCCAAGAACACCGCCGTCCGCCACGGCGCGGTGAAGCTGAACATCATCGACACTCCGGGGCACGCCGACTTCGGCGGCGAGGTCGAGCGCGGGCTGACCATGGTGGACGGGGTGCTGCTGCTCGTGGACGCCTCCGAGGGCCCGCTGCCGCAGACCCGGTTCGTGCTGCGCAAGGCGCTGGAGTCCCGGCTCCCGGTGATCCTCGTGGTCAACAAGGTCGATCGTCCCGATGCGCGCATCAAGGAGGTGGTCGACGAGGTGTACGAGCTGTTCCTGGATCTCGATGCCGACGAATCCCAGATCGAGTTCCCGATCGTCTACACGAACGCGAGGGCGGGCTGGGCAGCGCTCGAGGAGGGCGTCGAGGGGAATGACCTCGAGCCGCTGTTCGAGCTGATCCTGACCGAGATCCCGGCGCCCACCTATGAGCCCGGCCACCCGCTGCAGGCGCACGTCACGAACCTCGATGCGTCGCCCTACGTCGGCCGCCTGGCGCTGTGCCGGGTGCGCAACGGCAAGATTCGCGTGGGCCAGCCCGTGGCCTGGTGCCGCACGGACGGCCGCGTGGAGCGGGCCACGGTCAGCGAGCTGTACGTGACCGACGCACTCGATCGCGTCGCGGTCGACGAGGCCGGGCCGGGCGAGATCATCGCCGTCGCCGGACTGCCCGACATCACCATCGGGGAGACGCTCGCGGATGCCGAGGACCCGCTGCCGCTGCCGGTGATCACTGTAGACGAGCCGTCGCTGTCGGTCGTGATCGGAATCAACACCTCACCGCTCGCCGGGAACGACGGCACCAAGCTGACGGCGCGCCAGGTGCGGGCGCGACTCGACCAGGAGCTGATCGGCAACGTCTCGATCCGCGTGCGCGACACGGAGCGCCCGGATGCGTGGGAGGTGCAGGGCAGGGGAGAGCTGCAGCTCGCCGTGCTGGTGGAGCTGATGCGCCGCGAGGGCTTCGAGCTCACCGTGGGTCAGCCGCAGGTCGTCACCCGGGAGATCGACGGCGCGGTGCACGAGCCGATCGAGCGGCTCGCGATCGACATCCCCGAGGACTACGTGGGCGTCACGACCCAGCTGCTCGCGTTGCGCAAGGGCCGGATGGAGCAGATGGTCAACCACGGCACGGGCTGGGTGCGCATGGAGTACCTCGTTCCCGCGCGCGGCCTGATCGGGTTCCGGACCGAGTTCCTCACCGAGACGCGCGGCACCGGCCTCCTGCATCACGTGTTCGACCGCTGGGAGCCATGGGCGGGCGAGCTGCGCAACCGGCCGACCGGTGCGCTGGTTGCGGACCGCCGTGGTACCGCCGCGAGCTTCGCCCTGTTCGGGCTGCAGGAGCGGGGCACGATGTTCGTCGAGCCCGGCGAGGAGGTGTACGAGGGCATGATCGTCGGCGAGAACGCGCGATCCGATGACCTCGACGTGAACGCCATCAAGGAGAAGCACCTGACGAACATGCGCTCCTCGACCGCCGACGTGCTGGTGCGGCTGGTCCCCGCCCGCCGCCTGTCACTCGACCAGGCGCTCGAGTTCCTGCGCGCCGACGAGTGCGTCGAGGTCACGCCGAACGCCGTGCGCCTGCGAAAAACCGAGTTGGACAAGACGTCGCGCGCCAAGCTGGCGCGGAGATCGAAGGCCGGCGCTCGGACCGAAGGCGCCGTGGTACCGTAGGTCACTAGCCTTCATCGCTCGCTGGGACTGTCTCTCTTCCTTCCGTGCGCGCCCCACCACAGAGGGTCAGAGAGGAACCACATGAAGACGATTCGCGAGCAAGCCGAGGCGCGGCGTCAGACCAAGCTCAATGCGATTCGCCGTCAGGTGAAGACCGGCAAGCTCGTCGTGAGGCAGATGACCGCCGAGGAGCGCGCACAGGCCTCGACGGCGCCCTCGTCAGACACGCAGGGCCGCCGGCCGTGAACGGCGGGCCGTCTTGAGCGCTCGGCTGGAAGGACTTCAGGCGGAGGCTCGCTACCGTCGCGAGCGCCTCGATCTCTACCGCGCGAAGGCGTATGGGTCCGGCCTCGTGACCGAGGCCGGTATGCGCCTGCGCGAGCGGGAGTGCAAGCACGCCGAGCAGCGACTGCGCCAGGCGCAGAGTGAGGCCGACGCGGAACAGCAGGCCGAGAGGAGAGCGTAATGGGCGACGTCCTGAGCATCATCGCCATCGCAGTTCTGATGACCCTGGTCGTGGTGAGCGTGCAACGGCAACGTGCCGCGCGTGCCACCGAAGACGCGGAGTTGAAGACCCGCGTCGGTAGCGACGGGGCCCAGCAGGAGCGTTCGGCGCGCGTGCGCGCCGAGGTGAGAGCAGCGCAGAAGGACTAGGCCCGCGTGATCGGCCGGTCCGGCTCCCGGAAGTGGAGCATGCCGGGCTCGAACCGGCGGCCTCTGGCTTGCAAAGCCAGCGCTCTCCCAACTGAGCTAATGCCCCAGGTGCCACCGATTGTAGGGGGCCAACTCGCCTTCAACAGCGGCGCGATTCGTGGCAAACTCCACACAGGCTTATGATCGAGCCCCAAGAGCGCGACGGACAGGGTCTTGCGCCGGTCCTCTCAAACGAACCGCTGACGGCCGGCAGCGGCGCTGCCGCCGACGTCGCAGAGGTGGCGGAGCCCAGCATCCAGGAGCGCGGGTCCGGTGTGCCCGCCCAGCCGCAGAAGCCCTCGCCGGCGCGCGTGTCCGACCTCGAGATCGTCAAGCACCACTTCGATCTGGCATGCGACCGGATCGGAGTCCCGGACGACGTGCGCGACGTGCTGCGCACGTCGTATCGCGAGACCGTCGTGCAGATTCCGGTGCGCTTCGCGGACGGGAAGATCCACGTCTTCAAGGGCTATCGGGTGCAGCACAACGGCGCGCGCGGCCCCTACAAGGGCGGCCTGCGCTACCACCCGGACGTCGACCTCGACGAGGTCCGCGCGCTGGCCATGCTGATGACCTGGAAGACCGCGATCGCGGGGATCCCCTACGGCGGCGCCAAGGGCGGGGTCAACTGTCGCAGCGATCAGCTCAACTCCGATGAGCTCCAGTCCATCACGCGGTCGCTGATGGACAAGATCGACAAGGTGCTCGGCCCCAACCGCGACATCATGGCGCCGGACGTCGGCACGAACGCACAGGTGATGGCCTGGCTGATGGACGAGTACGGCAAGCTCCACGGCCACACGCCCGCGATCGTGACCGGCAAGCCGATTCCGCTGGAGGGCTCCTACGGCCGCGAGTCTGCGACCGGCCGGGGCCTGGTCTACCTGTACCGCGAGGCGGCGCCCAAGCTCGGCCTGTCTCCCTCCTCCACCACAGTCGTGGTGCAGGGGTTCGGCAACGTGGGGTCGTGGGCCGCGCGGATCCTGCAGCAGCTCGGTGTCACGATCATCGGGGTGTCGAACGCCGACGGTGCGATTCGCAGCGACGCCGGCATCGACGCCGTGCAGTTGCACGACTTCGTCGAGCAGGGCGGCAAGCTCACGGAGTTCGACGGCGTCGAGGTGATCACGCCGGACGAGCTGATGGAGATCGCGTGCGACGTCTTCGTTCCCGCGGCCCTCGGCGGGATGATCCACGAGGGAAACGCCGACCGGGTGCAGTGCAAGCTGCTGCTGGAGGGGGCGAACAGCCCCACTACCCCGGCCGCGGACGAGATCCTGCGGGAGAAGGGCGTGTACGTGATCCCCGACGTGATGGCCAACGCCGGCGGGGTGGTCGTCTCCTACTTCGAGTGGGTGCAGAACATGCAGCACTTCCGCTGGGAGGAGCGGGAGATCAACGACAAGCTCGGAAACATCATGCGCCGCGCCTTCCGCGAGGTGGACACTGCCGCACGCCAGAAGAACGTCTGCCTGCGTGACGCCGCATACGAGCTGGGCATCGAGCGGGTCATAGACACCGCGCGGACGCGCGGTTACATCTAGCGACGGTCCATCGGCACGTAGTCGCGGGGGCCGCCGCCGGTGTAGATCTGCCGCGGCCGGGCGATCTTCTGCTCCGCGTCGCCCAGCATCTCCTGCCACTGCGACAGCCAGCCCGAGGTGCGCGGGATCGCGAACATCACGGTGAACATCTCGGTCGGCAGCTGCAGCGCCTCGTAGATCAGCCCCGAGTAGAAATCCACGTTGGGGTACAGCTTGCGGCTCGTGAAGTACTCGTCGTCGAGCGCGCGGTGTTCGAGCTCGACGGCCAGGTCGAGCTTCGGGTTGCGACCCGTCACCTCGAACACCTCGTCGACGTGCTTCTTGATGATTCGCGCCCGCGGGTCGTAGTTCTTGTATACGCGGTGGCCGAAGCCCATCAGGCGCTCCTTGCCCTGCTTGACGCCCTCCAGGAAGTCCGGGATCCGGTCCACGGTCCCGATTCGCTCGAGCATCTGGAGCACCGCTTCGTTGGCGCCCCCGTGCAGCGGCCCATACAGGGCGGCCACGCCGGCCGCCACGGCCGAGTAGGGATCGACCCGCGAGGAGCCGACGCCGCGCACGGCGCTGGTCGAGCAGTTCTGCTCATGGTCCGCGTGCAGGATCCAGAGGACGTCGAGCGCGCGCTCGAGCCGCGGGTCCGGTTCGTACTTCAGCTCGGTCATCTTGAACATCATCGAGAGGAAGTTGCCCGGGTAGCTCAGGTCGTTGTCCGGATACACGTATGGCAGTCCGAGGTTGTGCCGATACGCGAACGCGGCGAGCGTCGGCATCTTGGCAATCATGCGGATCGTGGCCATGTAGCGCTCGTGCTCGTCGTCGATTCTCTTCGCATCCGGATAGAAGGTGGACAGCGCCCCGACCGTCGCCAGCAGCATTCCCATCGGGTGCGCGTCGTAGCGAAAGCCCTCCACGAACTTCTTGATGTTCTCGTGGACGAACGTGTGCGTCGTGATGTCGAAGACCCAGGCCTCGAGCTCCTGCTGCTGCGGCAGCTCGCCGAACATCAGCAGGTAGGCGACCTCGAGATAGGTGCTGTGCTCGCACAGCTGCTCGATCGGGATGCCGCCGTGCCACAGCTCGCCCTTGTCACCGTCGATCCACGTGATCGCACTCCGGCACGCCGCCGTGTTGAGGAACGCAGGGTCGTAGGACATGAGCCCGAAGTCGTCCTCGTCCACCTTGATCTGGCGCAGGTGCGCGGCCCGGATCGCGCCGTCGGTGATCGGCAGCTCGTAGGTCTTGCCGGTGCGGCTGTCGGTGACGGTGAGCGCGTCTGGCGAGGCACTCGTCACGCCGTCGCGGTCCTGGAGCTTGGTCGTCTGCTCTGTCGTCATGTCTCTCCCTCGTAGGCCCGACGAAGGCTAGCCGATGGAGGGCGGTTTCCTGCTACCCGGCGGGCCGCAGCTCGACGGGCTCGGCGTCGAGGTGAGTCATCAGGCGGAACTCCTCGAAGCGGCGATTGATCTCGTCGTGGGTGAGGGCTTGCACGCGCTCGGTCCCGAACTGCTCGACGTTGAACGAGGCCATCGTTGATCCGTACGTCATCGCCCGCCGCAGCTCCTGGTCGGACGACTCGTCGTCGCCCACGGAATCGAGGTAACCGAGGAAGCCCCCGGCGAAGCTGTCGCCGGCGCCGGTCGGGTCGATCACCGCCTCCAGCGGGTAGCCGGGCAACGCGAAGAAGCCGCCGGGCGTGAACAGGGCCGCACCGTACTCACCCTGCTTCGCGACGACCATCCGCGGCCCCAGCGCCATCACCTCGCGTGCGGCCCGCACGAGGTTCGGCTGCTCGGTGAGCATGCGCAGCTCGGCGTCATTCATGAGGACGAGGTCGACGGCGCTGATCGCGCTGAGCAATGAGTCGCGCGCAGTCTCGATCCAGAGGTTCATCGAGTCCAGGCCCACCAGCTGCGCCGCATCGCTCTGCTCGCGCACCTGCCGCTGCAGGTCTGGCTGGATGTTGGCGAGGAACAGCGTCTCCGCCGCCTGCGACTGCTCGGAGAGCTTCGGCTGGAAGTCGCCGAACACGTTCAGCCGGGTGTCGTCGGTGTGTGCGACGTTCAGGTCGTACTCGTAGTGCCCGCGCCAGAAGAACGTCTCGCCGCCGGGTACGTGCTCGACGTCGTCCGTGTCGATGCCGCGCCGGCGCAGCACCTCATACTCCGCCTCGCCGAAGTCGTCGCCGACCGGCCCGACGACCCGCACGTCCGTGAAGAAGCTTGCCGCCAGCGAGAAGTGCACGGCAGAGCCGCCGAGCATGCGCTCGCGCTCGCCGAACGGGGTCCGCACGGCGTCAAAGGCGATGGATCCGACCACGACGAGGCTCATGGGCGCGACAGACTAGAAGATGCGCTTCATGACTGCGCTCGTCCTCGCATTTGCGTCCAGCGTCTCGTGGGGGGTGGCCGACTTCCTCGGTGGGCTGCAGGCCCGCCGGCTGCCCCTGCTGAACGTGCTGCTCTGCTCCCAGGGCATCGGCCTCCTGCTGGTCGGCGTCTACATGCTGGCTCGCACGGAATCACCGCCGGGCGGGGACTTCGCGGCATGGGCCGCGCTGTCGGGGATCGCCGGGGCAATCGGGCTGGCCGCCTTCTACCGAGGTCTCGCGGTGGGGAACATGGGAGTGGTCGCGCCGATCTCGTCCACGGCGGCCCTGATCCCGGTGGTCGTGGGGATCGCATCGGGTGATCGGCCGTCGGCGATCCAGTATGCCGGCCTGATGCTGGCGCTCGTCGGTGTGGTGATCGCATCGCGCGAGGAGGTCTCCGGCGCGACCGCGAGCGGTGCAGGCTTCGCCCTGTTGAGCGCACTCGGCTTCGGGTTCTTCTTCGTCGGCATGGACAACGCCAGCGACGCAGACATCGGGTGGGCGATGCTCGGCAACCGCATCACGAGCTTCTCGCTGCTGCTCGCGGCGTTCGCGGTGCTGCGCCCTGCCTGGAAGGCGTCGCGCTCCGACGCTCCCGTGCTGGCAACGGTGGGCACGCTCGACATCACCGCCAACGCCCTGTTCGCGATCGCCTCGACCGAAGGCCTGGTGAGCCTCGTGTCGGTGCTGGGCTCGCTCTATCCGCTCACGACCGTCGCGCTCGCCGCGGTCGTGCTGCGCGAGCGCCCGCACCGGGTCGCGCAGGTGGGGGTGGCGCTGGCGCTCGGCGGAGTCGTGCTGATCGCGGCGGGCTGAGCGCCGTGGCATACCATCCGGGTGATGTCCCTGCCCTGGGCGGAGCCCTTCGCCGCCGCACTCGCCCTGAAGCACGAGCCCGGCCTCGTGCTGCTCGAGAGCCTGCCCGGGTTCGGCCAGCTCGGCCGCCGCTCGTATCTCGCCGCCCGCCCTGCCGAGGTCGCGACGGACGGCATGGCGGCGCTCGCGCGGCTGGAGGAGGGCTGGTGGGCCGGGTGGCTGTCCTATGACCTCGGGCGTGAGATCGAGCGCCTGCCGGATCTGGGGCGGGCAGGGCCGGGCTTGCCGGCGCTGGCCCTGGGCCGCTTCACGGCGTGGCTGGAGTTCGACCACGCCGCGGGCCGGGTGACCCGGCACGGCGACGGCGATGCCGGCCACCTCGTGCGGGCACTCCGGGCGGCCCCGCAGGCGCCCCCGTCCCATTCGCCGGTCGTCGAGTGGCGCTCCTGTCTGCCGCGCGCCGCCTACGAAGCTGCGGTCCGGCGCGCGATCGACTACATCAGGGCGGGTGACGTCTTCCAGGTCAACCTCTCGCAGCGCCTCACCGCGGAGTGGAGCGGCGATCCGTTCGCCCTGTACGCGCGCCTGCGCCGCGAGAGCCCCGCGCCGTTCGCGGCGCTCGTGCGCCTCGGCGGCGCAGACGTGATCTCGGCCTCGCCGGAGCGCTTTCTGAGCCGTCGCGGAGAGGCGATCGAGACGCGCCCGATCAAGGGCACCAGGCCCCGCGCAGCGGACGCCGCCGCCGACCGGCGCCTCGCCTTGGCGCTGCGCTCGAGCGCGAAGGACGTCGCCGAGAACGTGATGATCGTCGACCTCGCGCGCAACGACCTGGGCCGCATCGCGCGCTTCGGCACCGTCTCGGTGCAGGAGCTGTGCGCGCTGGAATCGCACCCGGGCGTCCACCATCTGGTCTCCACGATCGCGGCCCGGACCCGCGCGGACGTGAGCGCGGCCGACGTGATTCGCGCGACGTTTCCGCCGGGGTCGGTGACCGGCGCGCCGAAGGTGCGCGCGCTGGAGATCATCGAGGAGCTGGAGCCTGTGCGGCGCGGGCCCTACTGCGGCGCGGTCGGGTGGTTCGGGCCGGACCGGCGGCTGGAGCTGTCGGTCGCGATCCGCTCCCTGATCGCTGCCCGCGGGGGTCTGCACCTGCACGTGGGCGGCGCGGTCACCGCGGAGTCCGATCCGGCCGGCGAGTGGCGGGAGACGATGCACAAGGCCGCGCGCCTGCTGCGGGCTGCCGGCGGGAAGGTCGAGACCGGCCCCACCGCCCTGCCGCTCGCCTCGTGAAGATCTGGCTGAACGGTGCGCTGGCCGGGGAAGGCGAGGGGTGCATCTCGCCGGCCGACCACGGCTTCCTCGTCGGGGACGGCGTGTTCGAGACGCTGCGCTGGTACGACGGGACACCGTTCGCGCTGGCGGAGCACCTCGGCCGCCTGGCGGAGGGTTGCCGGGCGCTGGGCATCGTCCCGCCCCCGAGTGGCGAGCTGGAGGCAGCCGCCCACGCGGTGGTGGAGGCCAACGACCTGCGCGACTCGCGCATGCGTATCACCGTCACGAGTGGGCCCGGCCCCGCCGGCCTGCTGCGCGGCAGCGGCCCGCCCACGGTGCTCGTCGTCGCGCTGCCCCTGTCGCCCTGGCCGCCCACGTCCACGGCGGTGATCGCGGACCTGCGCCGCGACGAGCACAGCCCGCTCGCCGGAATCAAGACCGTGTCGCTCGCCGCGAGCGCCCGGGCGCTCGCCCAGGCGCACGCGGCCGGCGCCGACGAGGCGTTGCTGCGCAACCGAGCCGGTGACCTGTGCGAGGCGACGACCGCCAACGTCTTCCTGGTGCACGACGGGGTCGCCGCGACGCCGCCGCTTCAGGCGGGCTGCCTGGCCGGGATCACGCGCGGGCACCTGCTCGCGCTCGGGGCGGTGGAGCGCGTGCTGTCCCCGCAGGATGTGGGCACCGCCCAGGAGGCCTTCCTCACCTCCTCGACGCGCGAGGTCCAACCGCTGGTCGCGGTCGACGGCAGGCCGATCGGGGACGGCCGGCCGGGCCCCGCGACGGCTCGCCTCGCGGGCGCCTATGCGCGGCTCGTGCGCGAGTCGCGCTAGCGCAGCGCCACGCCGAGCAGGTGCTCGAGCCGCTCCAGCGTGCCGTCCGCGCCGCGGTGCAGCACGGCGGTCATGCCCACGGCCTCTGCGCCCTCGCAGTTCTCGACGCAGGTCGTCGACGAACACGCACTGGGCCGGGTCGAGGCCGACCCGCTCTGCTCCCAGGTGGAAGATCTCGGGCTGCGGCTTGTAGAGCCCGACCTCGCCCGAGATCACGACGCCGTCGAAGAGCGTCGAGAATGCATCTCGGTCGTAGCGGCCGCGGCCCCACGAATTCGAGATCAGGCCGGTCTTCACTCCGGCGGCGCGGGCGCGCGGCAGCGCGTCGATCATCGCCTGCTCCGGCTGCATCCCGGAGAAGAGGCGTTCGACCAGGCCCTCGTGGCGATCCGCGCGCACACCGATGATCGGGCCGAACAGCGGCGCGAAGGTCGTCCTCGTCGAGCTCACCCGCCTCCAGCCGCCGCAGCAGGGCGCGCGCCTCGGGGTTCTCGCGGAACGCCTGCTTGACCACGTTGCGATCGATGCCCTCCGCCTCGCAGAACGCCCGGAAGGAGTCCCACACGTTGGTCGTGAGGACGCCGCCGTAGTCGACCAGCAGCCCGGTCGGCGCGGCGTTCTCAGCGGGCACGGCTCGCCTCGAATGCTGCCTCGGCGAGCGCGGGGACGCCTTCGTCGAACAGCTTCAGATAGGGGTCGTCGGTCGTGCCCGCGAGCGAACGCTTGTAGTTGCCCTCCATGAACACGGCGGCCTTCCACAGTGCCAGCGTCTGGTACCAGTTGAGGGCGGACATCGAGCGACCCGTGCGCTCCTCGTAGTGAGCGATCAGCTCCTCGCGACTGGGGAAGCCCTCGCGCCGCGAGACTGCGGTGAGCGAGGCGAACATCGTGTCGTCCGGATCGCCCGGCTGGATCCACGTGACCGTCATGTAGCCGAGGTCGGCGAGCGGATCGCCGATCGTGGAAAGCTCCCAATCGAAGATCGCGAT
Organism: uncultured Solirubrobacterales bacterium; assembly: GCA_963816975.1. Taxonomy (GTDB): domain Bacteria; phylum Actinomycetota; class Thermoleophilia; order Solirubrobacterales; family JBBDJG01; genus DASRIA01. The sequence goes on from CAWFMD010000006.1 coordinate 840,175, forward strand.
CACCCTCGCGGGCGGGTCGTCCGCGACCATCGTGTTGCCGAGGCGGTAGTCGCCGTGCACGATCGTCGCGTCGGGCGATTCCGGCATGTTCGCCGCGAGCCAGTCGCGCAACTCCTGCACCCGCGGCAGCTCGCGCGTCTTGTTGTACTCCCACAGGCCGGTGAACCGCTTGATCTGGCGCTCCAGGTACCCGGTCGGCTTGCCGAAGCCCTCGAGTCCGCATGCGCGCCAGTCGACGGCGTGCACCTCGGCCAGCGCGTCGACGAGATCGAGACCCATGCGACGGCGCTCCTGCGGCGTGTCGAGCGGCGCGGGTATCTCGCTCGTGATGACGGAGCCGACCACGTACTCCATGACATAGAAGGGCGCACCGATGACGGACTCGTCTCCGCAGGCGAGCAGCGTGCGCGGGGAGCGGGCCGGCGTGTCCTTGATCGCGTCGAGGATGCGCCACTCGCGCAGCACGTCGTGCGCGGAGGGCGGCAGCGGCGGCCGCGGCGGCCGCCGCAGCACGAACTGGTCCGTGCCCCGGGTTACCAGATAGGTGATGTTCGAGTGGCCTTCGCCGATGCGCTCGAACTCCAGTGGCGCGTCATCTCCCGGCAGCTCGCGCGCGAGGTGCTCGCGCAGCGTCTCGCTGATGATCAGCGGCGCGAGCTCGAGCCGCTCGGCCTCGGCGGCGGTGGCGACGATGTCGTTCGTCTGGACGGCCATCACGCGCCCGCGCGCCCCGAATCGAGCTCGGCCACGTGCGCGATGTTCGCACGGTCGGCCGGGTCGTCGCTGGGGTCGGTCGCGAACCAGCCGTCGAGGATCTCGCCGAGCATCGGCTCGGACGTGGACCGCAGGCTGATCGCGAGCACGTTCGCGTCGTTCCAGGTGCGGGCGCCGCGGGCCGTCTCGGCGTCCGCGCACAGGGCGGCGCGTACGCCCGCCACCTTGTTCGCGGCAATCGACGCGCCGGTGCCCGTCCAGCAGCACACCACGCCCTGCTCGGCCTGTCCCTCGGCGACATCGCGCGCGGCACGCTCGCACGCCCAGGCCCAGTCGTCGCGCTCGCCCTCGGCCAGCGCGCCGTGCGCGATCGGCTCGTGGCCGCGCTCACGCAACTGCGCCAGCAGGGCACGGGCGACGGGCGTGTCCATGTCGCTCGCGACCGAAACCTTCACCGGCCGGGAGGATATCCGGCGACGCTAGAACGCCAGTCGGTGTCGCTCGATGATCGGGAGCGTCCCCTCGAAGTCCGCGTCGACCCCGTAGCGCAAGGCGATCTCCGCGATCATCGGCGGCTGGGGATCGGGCAGCGAGTTGATCTCGCGAAAGGCCTGCTCGAACCCCCCGGGCGAGATGATCTCGAGGATCCGCGCCGGGGTGTCGCCCGCGTTCCAGAACGTGTGCCACTGGCCGCGGGGCTTGAAGATCAGATCGCCGGTCTCGCCGAGGACCTCCTCCTCGCCGAGCAGCGCCCCGACCCGCCCTTCGAGTACGTAGCTGTACTCGTCCTCACGGGAATGGCGGTGCAGCGGCGCGGCCAGGGCGTGCGGCGCCATCAGGTGTTCGACCAGCGCGAACCCGCCGCCGGACTCCTGCGCGCCGATCATGAAGCGGTCCCTCACACCCTCGGGCGCACCCATGATGTCGCCCTCGCCGGGACCGAGCACGCGGGCTTTGCCGTTCATGTCAGGCAATCTATCGCTCGGGGATACTTGCAGCGATGTCGCACTTCCAAAGAGAGGCGCTGCGCGCCAGGTACAGGGCGACGAGCAGGCGAAACCTGGGCGCCGTGTTCGAGGACGTGCATCCCGACTTCGAGCTGGAGACGGCCGACCGGGTCCCGGGCGCCGGCACCTACCGCGGCGCCGCGGCCGCGACGCAGTTCTTCAAGGATCTCGTAGAGCCCTTCGAGGACGTCACCTACGAGCCGCAGCGCTTCTTCGAGCGCGGTGACCAGATCGTGGTCTTCCTGATCGTCCGCTTCAAGCCCCACGGTACGAGTGCCGTGGTCGAGAACCACGTGGGCGCGCTGTGGACCATCCGGGACGGGAAGCCGGTCCGCTGCAAGGTGTTTGCCCAGCGCGAACAGGCCCTCGAGGCCGCGGGCATGTCCGAAGCGGACGCCCGGCCCGTCTGAATCCGGTCCCGCTACGGTTCTTGACCGTGACGCACGATCACGACAGCACCTCGCCTGACGAAGCTGCCGCGCAGCGGGGCGGTCCAGACGACGCCACCCGCATGAGCGACATCAGCTTCTACAAGCAGTCTGCGCTGGCCCGGCTGATGACCGTCGAGGCTGCGCGCCGCGCCCGTGACGCGCGCCGTGAGGCGCTGCTGATGCTCGTGCTCGGCCTCGGCGTGACCGCGCTCTATATCTGGCGCGACGAGCTGTTCGGCACCGATGTGCCAGTGCGCGTCGTGGCAGCGCTCCTCCTCGCCACGATCGGATGGCGGTTCGCGCGTGACATCGGCCGGGCCATGGGACCCCGCCTGATGCGACGCTTCGATCCGGGCACCGCGGCCACGGTCAGCTTCCTCCTCCAGCTGCTCACGTTGCTGGTGATCGTGATCTTCGCGCTGCGGATCGTCGATCTGAACCCGCGCGCGATCGCCCTCGGCGGCGCGGTCACGGCGGTCGTGATCGGGCTGGCGGCACAGAGCACGCTCGGCAACGTGATCGCCGGGATCATGCTCCAGGCCTCCCGGCCGTTCAGGGTCGGGGAACGTGTGCGCCTCCAGGGTGGAACCCTCGGCGCGACGGTCGAGGGCACGGTTGCGAGCCAGGGTCTGATCTACACCGTCTTCGCCCGTGGCAACGGCACGTTCCTGGTTCCGAACAACTCCGCGCTGAGCGCCACGATCGTGCCGCTGCGCACTCCCGCGGGCGTCGACGTGCTCGCGCGGCTGCGCGAGGGCGTGCTGCCGAGCGAGCTGGAGCGGCTGCTCACCGACGAGGTGCTGGTGCCGACGCGCGACGACCCGGACATCTCGCTGGAGGAGGTGTACGCGGACGCGGTCGTGGTGCGCATCCGCGCGACTCCGGTCTCCGACGCCGACGGCCCGCGGCTCGCCGACCAGGTGCTGGCCGTGGTGCGGAGGGTCGCGGCACGGGCGCCGGCACAGGCCTCGTAGCTACGCGGTCGCCTGCGCCGTCGCTTTCGCCGGATTCTCCTGGGCCCACGCTGCGATCTCCGCGGAGCCGTCGATCACCGCGTCGTCGTCCGTCACGAGGACGGGGACCCATGTGCTGCCCGTCAGCCGCTTGACAGCCTTGCGCCGGCCGGTGTTGAGGGCATCCGGGAGCGCGCCCCAGCCGAAGGTCTTGACCACCTCCGGGTCGTGGCCGGCGTCCCGTAGCGCCCGATATGCGTTGCCGCAGGGATGGCCACCGGGGCGGGGGGACCTGAACGTGCCGTAACAGACGTAGAGCTTCAACGCTCGCACCTCCTGGGGTCGGGGCTGGTTAGCTTAGGGAGATGGGCTCCCCGCCGCTCTCCCCGCTTCCGCCCGCGACGCTCCGGTCCAGCCTGGACGCTTTCTGGAACGCGGTCGAGGCGTTCTTCTCGAATCTCGCGGCAGTGCACTGGGGGGCCCTGGCGCTCGCGCTCCTGCTGCATCTCGGGCACATGGCATGCCGCAGCCGCGGCTGGTTCAACGCGCTCCGCGCCGCCTACCCGGCCGAGCCGTTCAAGTGGCGGCGGATCCTCGGCGCCTACGTGGCGGGGGTGGGCGTGAACAGCGTGCTGCCCGCGCGCAGCGGCGATGCGGTGAAGATCTATCTCGCGAAACACAGCATTCCGAACTCCACCTATCCCGCGGTCACGTCCTCCTTCTTCGTGGAGTCGCTGTTCGACACCACGATCGGGTCCCTGGTGATGCTGTTCGCGCTCACCCAAGGCGTGCTGCCGAGCCTTCCCAGCCTGCCCGACATCGGCGCGTTCGACCTCTCGTTCTGGGCGGATCACCCGCGCTTCGCGCTGTTCACGATCACCTTCATCACCGCCGGGCTGCTGGCCCTCTACGCCGTGCTGTCGATCCGTGCGGTGGTGTTCTGGCGCCGGGTCAGGCAGGGCGTGGTGATCCTCACCGACTTCCGGCGTTACCTGCGCCAGGTGGCCGCCTGGCAGGCCGCTGCGTGGCTGCTGCGGTTCTTCTCGTTCTACTTCTTCCTCGAAGCCTTCAACGTCGGGGGCTCGGTCGAGAATGCGCTGCTCGTGATGAGCGTCCAGGCGCTGTCGACGCTGACGCCGTTCACGCCCGGCGGAGCGGGGGCGCAGCAGGCGCTGCTGGTGTACGTGTTCCGCAGCAAGGCGTCGAAGACGTCGGTGCTCGCCTACAGCGTCGGCCAGCAGATCGTGCTTGCGGCGTTCAACGTCGCAGCCGCCGCGGTCGCCCTCTTCTACATGGCCGGCACCACCGACTTCCGCAGCGTCATCCGCCGTGGCCGCGAGGACCAGCGCACGGGCGGCGCGGCGCCGGAGCCCGATTCCGGTGAGGCCGCGACCCGACCGCTGCGCTCGCAGCCGTGACGATCAGGCAAGACCCTCGCGCGCCTCGCGCACGAGCGTCACGGCCTCCGGGAAGATCAGGCGGATCGCGTCGCGGATCTGGGTCGCCTGCTCGTCGGAAGACCCGGACAGGTCGATCGTGTGGATCGCCGCGACGGTCATGTCCACGGCGAGCTTGATCGCGTTGTCGGCCCAGGCAACGCGTTGCGCGCCCTGCATCTGCTCGGCGAACTCGCCCAGCCGCTTCTGGAGGTCGTCGGGATCACCGAACAGGCCGCCGAACGGATTGGAGCCTTCCACACGGCCATTGTAGGGCCGGTGCCGCGGTGGCTGTACCCGGATAGGCTCCGCCTCATGGGCCTACCCGCGCCAAGCCCGTCCTCGACGGCGCTCATCACCGGTGCATCGGCCGGCATCGGGGAGGAGTTCGCGCGCCAACTGGCGGCTCGCGGGCACGGCGTGTTCCTGGTCGCCCGCCGCGAGGACCGCCTGCGCAGGCTCGCCGCGGAGATCCAGCACGACCACGGCGTGCGCGCGGAGTTCGCGGCGAGCGACCTGGGCGATCCAGCCGACCGGCAGCGGCTGCCGGGCCTCGTCGCGGACCAGGGACTGGACGTCGCCATCCTCGTGAACAACGCCGGCTTCACGACGGTCGGGGACGTGCACGAGAACCCGGACCGCCAGCTCGGCATGGTCCGGGTGAACGTCGAGGCGCTCGTCGACCTCACGACGATGTGGCTGCCGGGCATGACCGCGCGCGGCAGTGGAGCCGTGATCAACGTGGCCTCGACGGTGGCGTTCCAGCCCGTGCCGGTCCAGGCGACCTACGCGGCCACGAAGGCGTTCGTGCTGAGCTTTACCGAGGGCGTGTCGTCCGAGCTGCGCGGCACCGGTGTCACGATCACGGCGCTCTGTCCGGGCCCGGTCGCGACGGAGTTCACCGACGCCGGCGGCTTCAAGGAGGAAAAGCCGGGCCCGTCCTTCGTCTGGTCGTCGGCGACAGATGTCGCCCGGGCGGGCATCGAGGGCGCGGAGAAGGGCAGGCGGGTGGTGGTACCCGGGATGTTCAACCGGTTCCAGACGAGCCTCGGCCGGCACAGCCCGCGCTCGATCGTGCTCGGCCCGGTCGCCGGCGCATACCGGCGCACGATCGGCGAATAGCCGTCGTCCGCGCCGTGAAGCGTGATCAGGCCGGCTTGCGCGCCTCGAACAGGGCCTGACCCGGGAGCCGCCGGACCCCCACCTTCCTGGTCCGTTCGAAGCCGGTCTGATCGAGCCAGGCCCGGACGTCGCGCTCGGCATAGGTCGCGGCCGCCGACGTCAGGTGGAAGAAGAGGCTGAGCATGGCGGCGGCGTCGGGCCGGCTGTCGTCCGCCGGCAGCCACAGGTCGAGCACCGCGATCGTCGCGCCGGGACGCAATACCTCGTGGATGCGGCGCAGCAGCGCGACGTTGTCGTCGGATGAGAGGTGGTGGACGATGTTGAAGACGAGCGCGGCGTCGTGCAGGCCGCCCGGACCGGCGAGGTCGGCGCTCATCATGTCGCCCTCGACGTGTTGCACGCGGTCGCTCATCCCCTGCTCGGCGATGATGCGCCGCCCGACCGCGACGCTCCCGGGCAGGTCGACCACGGTCGCGCGCAGAGTCGGATGGCGCCGGCACAGCTCGGCCGAGTACCAGCCGTGCCCGCCGGCCACGTCGAGCAGCGACTTCGGCTGCGCCGGCAGGCGCAGCGACTTCGCGACCTCGGGGGAGCTGATGCGGGCCAACTCGTACTGGCCGCGGATGTACTTCTCCCAGTGCGGATCGTCGGCGGCGAAATCGTGGATCTCGACGCCCTGCCCTGTGCGCACCGTCTGCTCGAGCCCGTCCCACCAGCTCCAGTAGTCGTAGGTGTGCTCGATATACGTGCCGACGTAATCGGGCGAGGCGGGGTCGAGCCACTTGCGGCTGCGCTTGGAGAGGGAATACCCGCCGTCGCGCTTGTCGACGTGCTCGAGCACCGCAAGCGAGTCGAGCAGCAGCATCGTCCCCTCGGGAGCCAGCCCCAGGGCGTCGGCCACCTGCTCCGCGGTCGCGCGGCCACGTGCCAGCAGGGCAAAGATCCCGAGTCGCTGACCCGCCATCGTGACCCGCGCCATCGGCATGCCGAACAGCGCGTGACCGGCAGCTACGGGCGCGAGGTTCAGCCGGATCGCGAGATGGTCCAGCGCGGAGTCGGGTTGCAGTCCGGGGCGCAAGGCGGCCGCGATCGTACCGGCAAGCAAAGAGGCCCGGCGAATGCCGGGCCTCTGCGAACGGCAAACGGCGAACGGCCGTCTACATCATGTCCGGCATCCCGCCTCCGGGCATGCCCACGGGCTCCTTGTCCGGAATCTCCGCGACCACGCACTCCGTGGTGAGGATGTTCTTGGCGATCGACGCCGCATTCTGGAGCGCCGAGCGCGTCACCATCGTGGGGTCGATCACACCGGCCTTCACCAGGTCGGTGTACTCGCCGGTGGCAGCGTTGAAGCCCTCGCCGGCCTTCATCTCGCGCACCTTGGAGACCACGATCGATCCCTCGACGCCCGCGTTCTCCGAGATCTGACGCAACGGCTCCTCGAGCGTGCGCAGCACGATCTTCGCGCCGGTGCGCTCGTCCGGGTCCTCGTAGCTGTCGAGCACGATCGCCTCGGTGGCGTTCAGCAGGGCCACGCCGCCGCCGGGCACGATGCCCTCTTCGAGCGCCGCGCGAGTCGCCTGCAGCGCGTCCTCGACGCGGTGCTTGCGCTCCTTCATCTCTGTCTCGGTGGCCGCGCCGACCTTGACCACGGCGACTCCGCCCGACAGCTTCGCGAGCCGCTCCTGGAGCTTCTCGCGGTCGAAGTCGGAGTCCGTGTTCTCGATCTCGGACTTGATCTGCTTGATGCGGCCCTTGATCGCATCTGCGTCGCCGGCGCCGTCGATGATCGTGGTGGTGTCCTTCGCCACGACGACCTTGCGCGCCTGGCCGAGCTGGGTGACCTGCGTGTTCTCCAGCTTCAGGCCCATCTCCTCGGTGATCACCTCGCCACCTGTGAGGATCGCGATGTCCTCGAGCATGCGCTTGCGGCGGTCACCGAAGCCGGGTGCCTTCACGGCCACGCCGGTGAAGGTGCCCCGCAGCTTGTTCACGACGAGCGTCGCGAGCGTTTCGCCCTCGACGTCCTCGGCGAGGATCAGCAGCGGCTTGCCCGTCTGCATCACCTGCTCGAGCACCGGGAGCAGCTCCCGCACCGCGCCGATCTTCTGGTTCGCGATCAGGATGTAGGGGTCGTTCAGCACGGCCTCCATGCGCTCCTGGTCGGTGACCATGTACGGCGAGATGTAGCCCTTGTCGAACTGCATGCCCTCCGTGAACTCCAGCTCCATGCCGAAGGTCTGGCCCTCCTCGACGTTCACGACGCCGTCCTTGCCGACCTTCTCGATCGCGTCCGCGATCACGTTGCCGATCTCGTCGTCACGGGCCGAGATCGCCGCGACGCGCGCGATCTGGTCCTTGCCGCCGGAGATCTCCTTCGACTGCTTGTTGCGCAGGTGGTCGACGACCTGGTCTGCGGCCTGCTCGATTCCCCGCTTGAGCGCCATCGGGTTCGCGCCGGCGGCCACGTTCTTCATGCCCTCGCGGACCATCGACTGGGCGAGCACTGTCGCGGTGGTGGTGCCGTCGCCGGCGACGTCGTTGGTCGCGGTCGCAACCTCGCGCACCAGCTGTGCGCCCTGGTTCTCGAACACGTCCTCGACGTCGATCTCGCGGGCGATCGTGACGCCGTCGTTGGTGATCGTGGGCGCGCCGAACTTCCTGTCGAGCACGACGTAACGCCCGCGCGGGCCGAGTGTCACCTTCACGGCATTCGCGACGGCGTTCACCCCACCCTCGAGGGACCTGCGTGCGTCCTCGTTGTACTTGAGTTCCTTGTGAGCCATACGAAAATTCCTACCTTTCTGAGGCGTCTAGCCCTCTACCTTGGCCAGCACGTCCGACTCGCGGAGCACGAGCAGGTCATCGCCGTCGATGATGATGTCCGTACCGCCGTACTTGGAGTAGAGGACCTCGTCGCCCTCGGCGACGTCGAGCGGGATCCGCTTCTCGCCGTCCTCATCCCACTTGCCTTCTCCGACGGCGAGCACTTTTCCCTTCTGGGGCTTCTCCTTGGCCGTGTCCGGCAGGACGATCCCACTCGCAGTGGTCTCCTCCTCTTCCACCGGCTGCACGATCAGGCGATCCCCGAGAGGCTTGAGATTCATACGTCGTTACCTCCTGGCTGATCCAAAGTTTTTCCGGTCCAGCGACCCCGCGCAGGGCGACCGGCCGCGGGCCGGAGGTCGCCGAAATCACGGGAATGCCTTTTGGCACTCTAGCAGGCAGAGTGCCAAAACCTGGGCGGCAGACCGCCTTGGGGGCGGAATTTCATGCCCCCGGCAGCCAGGCGGAAAAGCCGTCGGTCAGAGGCGGCGCGGACGCGGCCCGTGACCGTTGCCCGGCGGGGCGTCGCGCTGCGCGGTGGTCTCGATCACCTGGGAGAAGCGAATCACGGTGACGAGGTCCTCCTGCCCGATCTCCCGCCCGTAGATCTGCTCGAGGAAGTGGACCGTGTCCTCGACCCGCCTGAACTCGGGGTTGTCGTGCTCGATGTCGCGCGGCGAAAGCTCCCGCACGCGCTTGATCTCGACGTCGTCGACGACGGCCGTGAAGACCTTTTCACGCGGCTCGTGCCGGTATCCCACAGTGATCCAGACGAGTTGGCCGCGGCGGTACTTGAGGCTCTTGTCCCCCAGCCGGATCGTGGCGGTCTTGCGGCCGCGCTTGAGCTGGTCCACGAAGACCGGCGAGTAGAAGTTGAGGACGTACAAGGGTGGGAGGCGCGCAGGTCGGGAAGGAACGGGCGGCCTCAGTATAAGGAGAGTTCCCTGATCGTTCGGCTGATCTAGCCCGGGCGGCGGCTCAACATTCGTCTGGCCAGGGGCCAGAGCGCGATTGCCACCGCGATCTGGAGCGCGAGGGTGAGCACGTCGAGCGGCTCGAACGGGTCGCCCAGCACCCCGTCCGCGGTCTCGACCGCCAGGCCCCAGACCAAGGCGTACGCGACGGAGCGCGCAATGCGGTGCACGCTCAATAGATGTACCTGTGCAGCGCCGGGGGGTCGTGGACCACGATCCGCCCGCGCCGGGTGGTCGACGACTCCGGCGCGCTGGAGCGTGGCGAGGAAGCGGCTGGCCGCTTCGCGCGACGTGCCGGCGAGTTGGGCCAGGTCGGCCTGGGTGGAGTGCACGACCACTTCTCGCGGCGGGCTGTGGGGCCGGCCCGTGCGTCCGCGCAGGGCGCCCGCCGCGACCCGGTCTCGGCCAACTCGGCGAGTACGCCGGCGACGCGGCTCGACACCTTCTGGAACGACTGCCGGGCGATTCGGGCGTTGGCCTCGCGCAGCTTCTCGCCGAGCGCGCCGAGCAGCTTGACGGCGATCTCGGGGTGCTCGTTCAGCAGGCGCTTCAGGTCGCTCGCGAGGATCGCGACCGCGCTGCATCTCGTCGAGCGCCTCGACGGTCGCCGAGCGCACCTCGCCGCCGAACATCGCGAGCTCCCCGAAGATCTCGCCCGGGCCCGAGGTTCGTGAGGGTGATCGTGCGCCCGTCCGCATGCTGGCGCGTGACGCGGGCGCGGCCACGCTGCAGGATGTAGCAGGTGTCGCCCGGGTCGCCCTCGCGCAGCACCACGCTGCCTGCCTCGTAGCGGCGTGGAACCGCGACGCGCGCGATCTTGTCGAGCTCGGCGCTGGACAGGCCCGAGAACAGCGGGACCGCACGCAGCAATTCCCCAGCCCGTGGGCGGGCCGCCGCCCTGGGTTGCGAACGGGTGGCCATTTGCAGGCAGTATTACCGGTCGTGCCGCCGAGACGGATCCGGAGCCGGCCGGACGTCTCACAACGGCACGAGCCGGGTGGCCGTGGCCTTCCAACGTGCCTCGACACGCGCGCCCGGCGTTAGGGCGAGACGCTGCACGGCGGCCTGCGTCACCTCCGCCACCAGCGGTTGCGGTGCCGACAGACCCAGCCGGACGCGGTTGCCGACCGGCGTGACGCTGGTGACCGTGGCGGTCACCGTGTTCTGCGCAGAGCCATGCGACGGAGCGCCGGGCGCCTCGACGGTCACCTCCCACGGGAACACGCTCGCCGCCGTGCGGCCGGTTGCGCGGTCCGTGCTAAAGACTCTCACCGCCCCCGTCCAGCCGCACGCCGGTGAGGCCGCTCCCGGCCGGATGGGCCTCGCCTGTCAGCACGCTGGCGCCCGCGAAGTCGGCGACGAAGGAGGATGCGGGCGCCGCCGCCAGCTCGCTCGCGGACCCCCGTTGCAGCACCCGGCCGCGGTCGACGATCGCGACCTCGTCGCCGAGCTGGGCGGCGTCGGCGAAGTCGTGGGTGACGAGCAGTGCGGGCATGGCCGCCTCGCGCAACGCTGCGTCCAGCTCGCGCGCAGCTGCGGCGCGGCTACGCGTGTCGAGCGCGGCGAGCGGCTCGTCCAGCAGCAGCACGCTGGGCGAGGTGGCAAGCGCCCGGGCAAGCGCCACCCGCTGCCGCTCCCCGCCCGAGAGCGAGCGCGGGTGCGCGTCCGCCAGGTCGGCGATGCCGAAGCGCGCGAGCCGCTCCTCGGCGGCGCGCCGCCGCTCGTCCCGCGGCAGATCCCGCATCCCGTAGGCGACGTTCTGCCAGGCGGGCATGTGGGGAAAGAGCGCGTAATCCTGGAAGAGGAATCCGCAGGACCGGTCCTCGGGCTCGACCCACACGTCGCGGTCGGTGTCCAGCCAGGTGGTGCCGCCGCACGCGACCCGGCCGCGGCGCGGTCGCACCAGCCCGGCGCACACGCGCAGGATGGTGCTCTTTCCGGCCCCCGAAGGACCCGCGAGCGCAAGGCACCCGACCTCGACCTCGACGTCGACGTCCAGCGTGAAGTCGCGCAAGACGACGTTCGCGCTAAGCGAGAGCATGCTCGGCCGGGCTCCGGCCGGCGAACAGCTTCACGACCAGCAGGATCGCTCCGCTGATCGCGACGAGGACCGCTGACAGGGCGAGGGCGGCAGTGAAGTCGGTCGAGAAGCTCTCGTAGATCGCGAGCGGGGCGGTCTGGGTCACTCCGCGGAAACTCCCGGCGAACATCAGCGTCGCACCGAACTCGCCGAGCGCGCGGCCCCAAGCGAGGGCAAGGCCGGTTCCGAGCGACGGTAGCGCGAGTGGCACGGACACACGCGCAAACGTGCGCGCCTCGGACGCGCCCAGCGTACGCGACGCCTCCACGAGGTTGCGGTCCAGGCTCGCGAAGGCCGCCTGCGCCTGGCGCACGTAGAACGGGCTGGCGACGAATACGAGCGCGACCACCACGGCCGCCGTCGTCAGCGGAAGCTCGATGCCGAGGTCCGTCAGGGCAGTTCCCAGGATTCCTTGCGGTCCGAGCGCGGCCAGCAGCCCGATGCCGGCGGCCGCCGGCGGCAGGATCAGCGGCAGCTCGATCAGGGTGAGCGCCGCCGCCTTGCCGTGGAACTCACGCGTCGCGAGCAGATACGCAGCGGGCGTGCCGACGGCCACGATCACCGCGACTGCGATCGCGGTCGTCTGGAGGCTCAGCACCAGCGCGTCGACGGCGACGGGGTCGTCGAGGCTGGAGAGCAACTCGCGCGGTCCCACATCCACGAAGACCGCGGCCACGGGCAGGGTGAGGAAGCACAGCGTGAGAGTCGTTGCTGCCACGAGCAGAATCCGGAAGAGCGCGCGTCTCAATGTCCCGGTGACTCGAAGCCGGCATCCTGAAGAGACCGCTGGCCGCTTCCGGTGAACAGGCCCTGGATGAAGGCGAGCGCTTCATCGGGGTGGTCTGTTCCTCTCACGACAACGGCCGCCAGGCGTACCCGGTCTGAATCCGATCAGGCAGTGCGATCGCCTTCAGCCGCCCGTCTGAAGCACGCACATCCGTCACGTACACGAAGCCGGCGTCCACGGCGCCCTGCGAGACCTTTCCGACCACGCCCGAAACGTCGGGTTCGTTCGAACGGATGTTGCCCTCGATCGCGCCGAGCCCGTTGAGAGCCCAGCCGCGCGACGACCTCCGCGCGTAACGGCCGGCCGGCACGCTTGGCGACCCGGCCGCGAGGCGTACGCCGTGATCGTCGAGGTCTTCCAGCGACCGAACGCTTCCTTCTTTGCTCGGGACAGCCACCACGAGACGGTTCACGGCGAACAGGACCACGCCGGGCCCCTCCGTCAGTCCCTCTTCCTGCAGTTGGTCAGGGAGCTCGGTGTCGGCTGACGCAAATACGTCGGGCCGCGCACCCTTGCGGATCTGGGCCGCCAGCTCGTCGGAGCCGGCAAAGCTGAAGCTGACGTTTGCGTCATCGAAGGAGGAGCCGTAGTCCTGGAACGCGTTCTTCAGCGAGGACGCGGCCGATACGCGCAGCGTCGGACTTCCCGTCGTCGCCGCTCCCGCAGCCGGCGAAGACCGCCAGCACCATCCCGACGCCAACCGCCCGGGGTGCGCGGCTTTTCGGTCGTACTACGCCCATGATGTGTCTCACCCTGAGCGTTCCACCATCACCGAGGTCGCCTTCACGGTCGCCGTCGCGTGCACTCCGGGCGCGAGCCCCAGCTCGTCCACGGCGTCACGCGTGATCGCGGCGGTGATGCGGTGCGGACCCGACTCGATCTCGACGAGGGCCATCACCCCGTCCGACTCCACGGAAACGACTCTGCCCGCGAAGCGGTTGCGCGCAGACAGCGTGTCCCCGGCCCGGTGGCGGCGGGGGCGGGCCGCGAGCCGCTCGACCTCACGCCGCGGGATGCGCCGCCGGTTGCGGTCGTCGCGCACGGCGTGGACCTTCCCGGCCCGCTCCCAGCGGCGCAGCGTGTCGACGCTCACGCCGATCTCGCGGGCGGCCTCGCCGAGGGTCAGGTCATTGGAGCGCCGGGCAGGCACAGCTGCCTAAGCATTGCATAGGCAGGCTCCCCGGGCGGCCAGCCGGCCGGCCTCGACCATCTCGTCGAGCCGGCTGAAGTCGAGCATCCCGCAGTCGCCGGTGACGGGCTCGATCAGAACGTCCGCCCGTGCTCGCGAGCGCTTGGCCGTGTCGATGCTCCCCAACACGATGGCGCGCGCGAGCGTCTCCTTCAGGGGCGGGAGCGGAGGCCGGTCCCGGCGCAGCCGGCGTGGAGACGGCCGCTCGAACCGGCGCCCGACATCCACCGCCACCACCGGCCCCTCGGCCGTCGCGGCCATCGTCTCGACGGGCAGGCTGTCGAGTACGCCTCCGTCGACGAGCAGCTGCCCGTCCCGCTCCCGCGGCGCGAACACCCCCGGGAGGCACATGCTGGCGCCGACCGCCTCCGCGAGCACGCCGCTGCGATGCACGACCTGCTCGCCGCTCACGAGGTCGCAGCTGACGCAGACGAACTCGCGCGGCAACTCCTCGATGGTCCGCTCCCCGAACGTTCGCGTGAGCATCCCGCGGGCCCGCCCACCGCGAAGCAGCGAGTGGGTCGGGACTCCGTAGTCACCGAGCGGCCGGCGTGCGACCAGCTCTTCGTGGCAGCGCACGTGGATCTCGGCCGGCGGCATGCCCATCGCGAACATCGCGCCCACGAACGCGCCCATGCTGCACCCGCCTACCCGATCGATCACGATGCCGGCCGCCAGCAGCTCCTCGAGCACTCCGATGTGCGCGAGACCGCGCGCGCCCCCGCTGGAAAGCACCACTCCGACGGACCGTCCCGCAAGCCGCCGTGCGAGGCGCCGCGCTCCTTCGTCGTGCCTGAGCCAGTGCATCGCCCGCGGGGCGGCCGCGCGCGCGCCATTGCGCCGCGAGCGGCGCGCTCACCGCCAGTCCACAACCACGTCCCAGCCCGGCAGCCATGTGTCGCCCACCGCGGGCGGGGCCGTCCGCGACCAGCAGCACGCGGTCGGCCTGCCGCAGCGCGAGGGCGCTCCACGGATCTGCGCCGCCGGGATCCATGGCGACCATCAGCACACGGTCGTGCTCGCGCTCGGCGTGGTCGAGCTCGGCATCGTGCCCCTCCAGCCCGTCGAACAGCGTCACCGTGCCGAGCTCCGCGAGGGCCACTTGCAGGGACTCGGCGAGCTTTGGGGCATCGGCGGCACCGGCCGCAACGATCGCGATCGCCGCCGGCTGTGGATCGCCAGGCGGCTCGAGCCCGCGGCTCACGCGCAGCTGACGCCCCAGCTCGCGCATCAACGCGAGCGAAAAGCGTGGCTCGTGGGACAGCAGCTCCGCGAAGTCGGTGCTCGACACCCGCAGCAGCTCGCAGTCCCGGCGAGCCCGCACCGACGCCGACCGCGGCTCCCTCGTCAGCAGCGAGAGCTCGCCCACGACGGCGCCGCGCGTGAGTACACGGATCATCACGGGGCTCGGCCGTTCGATCATCACCTCGAGGCGGCCGGAGCGGACCAGGTACATGCCGTCTCCGTCGTCACCCTGCCGGAACAGCCATGCTTTCGCTGCGAGCCGCACGCGCGTGGCGCGCGCTGCGATCTGCCCGCGCAGCGACTTCGAGAGACCGGCGAGCATCGGAACTGCAGACAGGAACTCCGCGTCCTGCGTCTGAGCCGAGCGGACCCGGCGCGGCAGTGGGTACGGCGCAGCATGAGCGGACCCTGGCCGCTCCTCGTCGATCCTCGAGCCGAGCCGATCGGACACGAGCAGACCCTATCCCGCGGAAGGGCCGCTGGAAAGCGGAAAGAGGGAAGCGGGAAGCGGACCCGGCTAGCCCGGTTCGGGCACGCCCGCGGCCGCGAGCGCGCTCGCATGGTCCGCGTACGCGTCGAGCCGTATCACCAGGTCGTCGCGCAGGTATGCGACCTGGCCGAACGGGGTGCGCATCTCGAGGCCGCTCGCCTTGCCTTTGACGACCAGTTCACCGAGCAGCAGGATGCGGTCCCCGGGCAACTCCCGGAACTCCAGGTTCTCGGCGCGGAACTCGTCCCACACCTCGAGCAGCTCAGTCCGCAGCCACCGCTCGTACTCGTCGCGGCCGCGGTACACCCTGCCCTCCGCGCCGCCCGGGCCGAGCGCGGGCCGCCACTCGATGTCGGGATGCGCGAGCGCGACCACCGCGTCGAAATCCCTGCGGTTCAGCGCCTGCCACCCACGGCGCGCTCTCTCGAGGTTGTCTACCAGGGCAGCTGGTCCGCGATCTCGGCGAGCCGCGGATTGGTGCGGTCCCGGTCCGACACGAGCGCCTCCTCGGCCGGCCAGGCAATCCCGATGTCGGGGTCGTCCCAGGCGATGCCGCGCTCGGTCTGCTGGTCGTAGAAGCTCGAGACCTTGTAGGCGACGTCCGCGTCCTCGCTCGTGACGCAGAAGCCGTGCGCGAAGCCGACGGGGATGAAGATCTGGCGGGCGTTGGAGTCGGTCAGCTCGAACGCCTCGTACTCGCCGTAGGTGGAGGAGTCGCGGCGCAGGTCCACGGCGACGTCGTAGATCGACCCGCGCGCGACCCGGATCAGCTTGGCCTGTCCGGGAGTCAGCTGGAAGTGCAGCGCCCGAATCGTCCCGCGCACCGAGCGTGAATGGTTGTCCTGCACGAACTCGGTGTCGATCCCCAGGTCGGCGTACTCGTTGCGGCGGTAGGTTTCGAAGAAGAAGCCGCGGTCGTCGGTGATCACCTTGGGTTGCACGAGCACGAGCCCGTCGATCCGTGTGTCCAGCCGTTGGAATCTCAGGAGCGCAGTTCCTGCCCGTACTGACGCTGGTAGTAGTCGCGGTAGTCGCCCGAGCGAATCGGCTCCCACCACCAAGCGTTCTTGCGATACCAGTCGACGGTACCAGCGAGTCCTTCCTCGAACCCGACCTTGGCGGTCCAGCCAAGGTCGGCCATCTTCTCCGAGCCCAGCGAGTACCGGCGGTCGTGACCGGGCCGATCCTTGACGTACTGGATCAGCGACTCGTCCGCCCCCGTGAGCTCCACGATCGTGCGCACCACGTCGATGTTCGGCAGCTCGTCGGGGCCCCCGATGTTGTAGGTCTCGCCGGCCTTTCCGGAGCGCAGCACCAGGTCGATCCCGCGGCAGTGGTCGGTCACGTACAGCCAGTTGCGCACCTGCATTCCGTCGCCGTACACGGGCAGCGGGTCGCCGTGCATCGCGTTCAGCACGCACAGCGGGATCAGCTTCTCGGGGTACTGGTAAGGGCCGTAGTTGTTCGAGGCGCGGCAGATCGTCGCGTTCATCCCGTACGTGTGGCAATAGGCGGACACGATCAAATCGCCGCCCGCCTTCGACGCCGAGTACGGTGAGGACGGAGCGAGGGGGCTGTGCTCGGTGAAGGTGCCGTCCTCGATCGACCCGTACACCTCGTCGGTGGATACCTGCACGTAGCGCTCGATCGCGGCGCTGCGGGCCTCCTCCAGCAGCACGTATGTGCCGTACACGTCGGTCTGGATGAAGTGGCCCGGCTCCTCGATGGAGCGATCGACGTGGGACTCCGCCGCGAAGTTGACGACCGCGTCGCAGCCATCGAGCGCCTCGCGCACGCGCTCCTGATCGGTGATGTCTGCGTTCACGAACGTGCACCGCCCGCCGCCGAGCAGGTCCTCGATCGTCTCCACCCGCCCGGCATAGGTGAGCTTGTCGAGCACCACCACCTCGTCGCCGGGATGGGCCTCGAGCACGTGGCGCGCGAAGTTCGAGCCGATGAAGCCCGCGCCGCCCGTGATCATCATTTTCATGCGCGCACCTCGCGCTGCGACCGCTCGGCGAGGTACTCGGCCAGCCCTTCGTGCCAGTCCGCCAGCAGCACGGGATGCTCCCGCTCGCTGACGAGCACCGACACCGCGGGCCGTGGCGCCGGGCGGTCGAGCATGTCGCTGGTCATCGACAGCACGCGGCACTCGACCTGGGCCTGCTTGAAGATCTCCACCGCGAAGTCGTACCACGTGCAGCTGCCCCCGCCGGCCATGTGGTGCACGCCGTACTCCTCCGCGTCCAGCAGGCGCACGAGTCCCGCGGCGAGATGGCCGGTGTAGGTCGGGCACCCGATCTGGTCGCGCACGACGATCACCTCCTCACGATCCTGCGCGAGGCCGAGCATGGTCTCGACGAAGTTCTGCCCGTGCACCCCGAACAGCCACGACGAGCGCACGATCCAGTGGCGCGGATTCGCGGCCGCGACCGCCTGCTCGCCCGCGAGCTTGGACCGCCCGTACCCCGAGATCGGGTTGACGTCGTCTGACTCGCGATAGCCATCCGCTTGACGGCCGTCGAACACGTAGTCGGTGGAGGGATGCACGATCGCGGCGCCCACTGCAGCGGCGGCCGCCGCCACGTTGCCCGCTCCGCGTCCGTTCACCGCGGTCGCCTCGGACTCGTGCTCCTGCGCGGCGTCCACGTTCGTCCACGCCGCACAGTTGACGACCGCGCCGGGGTAGTGCTCGATGCACGCCTGCTCGACCGCGGCATGGTCGGTGATGTCGAGGTCGGCGCGGGGCAGCGCGATCGGCTCGTGCCCGACCGCCCGCACCGCATGCTCGACGTCGCGGCCCAGCATGCCGGCGCCGCCGGTGATCAGCACCCTCAATGGAGCTGGATCTCCGAGTTGTCGCCGACCATGAAGCGGTACGCCTTGGGCAGCGAGGTGGAACGCGTGAGCTTCACGTTGCGCCCGATCAGGCTCGCCTCCATGCGGTACGACAGGTCGCTGATGTGTGCGCCCGAGAGCACGATCGAGTGCTCGACCTCGGAGCGCTCGATCGTGACGTCTGCGTCGATCGCCGAATAGGGCCCGACGTAGGAGTCCACGATCCGGCTGTTCGCCCCGATGATCGCCGGCCCGCGCACGGTGGCACGCTCGACGTGGGCGCCGGGCTCGATCACGACCTTCCCCTCCACTCGCGAGTCCACCACCGTGCCGTCCATGCGCGGCAGGAGATCCTCGAGGATCAGGCGGTTGGCCTCCAGCAGGTCGTCGAGCTGGCCCATGTCCTTCCACCAGCCGCGCACGATGTGCGGCTCGACGCGCAGGCCGCGGTCGACCAGAGTCTGGATCGCGTCGGTGATCTCCAGCTCGTCGCGCCACGACGGCTCGATCGAGCGCGCGGCGTCGAAGATCGACGGCTTGAACATGTAGATGCCGACGAGTGCGAGGTCGGTGGCGGGCTCCTTGGGCTTCTCGACCAGGCGGGTGACGCGGTCGCCGTCCAGCTCCGCGACCCCGTAGTTCTCGGGGTCGGGGACGGGCGTCAGCAGGATCAGCGCGTCCGGGTCGTTGGCCCTGAAGGTGTCGACCAGCTCGCTGAGGCCGGACTTCAGCAGGTTGTCGCCCAGGTACATCACGAACGCGGAGTCGCCGAGATACTCCTCGGCCGTCAGAACGGCATGAGCCAGCCCCCGCGGCTCGTCCTGCTCGATGTAGGTGATCTCCACGCCGAACTGCGACCCGTCGCCCGCCGCGGCGCGGATCTCGTCGCCGGTCTCGGGGGCGATGATGATGCCGATCTGGCGGATGCCGGCGGCCGCCATCGCCTCGAGCCCGTAGAAGAGCACGGGCTTGTTGGCCACGGGGACGAGCTGCTTGGCGCTCGTATGGGTTATCGGGCGCAGGCGGGTCCCCTTCCCGCCGGAGAGCACCAGGCCTTTCAGGTCTTGCATCGGCAGGCAGGGTATCGGTGGACCAGGCATTGGGGGGTGGGCCGGCCCGGTAGTGTCCGCGGCCGTGCTCGACGCGGTGGTGATCGGCGCCGGCCACAACGGCCTCGTCGCCGCGGCGTATCTCGCCCGCGCCCGCCTCGACGTCGAGGTCTTCGAGCGGCGCGACGTGGTCGGTGGGGCCTGTGTGACAGAGGAGCTGTGGCCCGGCGTCCGCGCCTCGCCCGGCGCCTACACGCTCTCCCTGCTGCGCGCCGAGATCATGCGTGACCTCGACCTCGCGGCTCACGGGTTGAGCGTCGCGGTGCACGAGCCGGCGCTGTTCGCTCCGTTTCCGGATGGGCGCAGGGTCGTAACGTGGTCCGCGCGCGAGCGCACTCGCGCGGGGCTGGCGCGCGACTGGTCGCCGGCGGACGCGGACGGCTATGCGGCCATGAGCGCGCGCTGGGAGGAGGCCGCGCGCCGCGCGCGGCCGCTGATGCTCGAGCCGCCGGACCGGGAGCGCTGGCTCGAGGCAATCGGTCCCGAGCTGCTCGACGGCTCGATTGCCGGGGAGCTGTCCGGCATCCCGTCCGAGCAGGTACGCGTACCGCTCGCGATCCAGGGACTGATCGGCACTCTCGCGGGCCCGGACGACCCGGGCACCGCCTTCGTCGCCTTCTACCACGACCTCGGCGAGGCGGCGGGGGCACCGGCCGCCTGGGGTTATCCGCGCGGCGGCATGGGGGCGGTCACGGCGGCGCTGCGCTCCGCGGCCACGGCCGCGGGTGCCCGCGTGCACGTCGCCGCGCCGGTCGAGCGCGTGCTCGTCGAGGATGGGCGCGCGACCGGGGTGGTGCTGGAAGGCGGAGACGAGGTGCGCGCAAGCGCCGTGCTGTCGAACGCCGACCCGCGGCGCACGGCGGAGCTCGCGGGGCTGCCGCCGCTCGGCGACTGGCGCCAGGCCGGCCCGGTGGTGAAGGTGATGCTCCTGCTCGAGGGGCTCCCCGACTTCACGAGCTGGCCGGGCCCTGACCCGTGGGCCGGGACGATGGACATCGGTTACACGCTCGCGGATCTCGAGCAGGCAGCCGCCGACGCGCGCGCTGGACGGCCGGCCGCGCGCCCGTGGATCGAGGCGGCCTGCCAGACAGCGGCCGATCCGACACTCGCGCCGCCGGGCCGGCATGTCCTGTCGCTCTTCTGCCAATGCTTCCCAGTCGACACCGACGCCGACGCGGCCGCCGACGCGGCGATCGCGCGCTTCGCCGAGGTCTGCCCCGAGCTACCGGATCGCATCGTCGACCGCCTCGCTCTCGGCCCGCGCGAGCTCGAGGCGCGGTTCGGGCTCACCGGGGGCCACATCTTCCACGGCGAGATGCTCGGAGACCAGCTACTCGAGCGCCGCTTCCCCCCGCGGCGCTTCGGCGGGATCGAGGGCCTCTACCTCGCGGGCTCCGGCGCGCATCCCGGCGGCGCGGTCACCGGTGCGCCCGGGCACGGCTGGCGGCGACCGCGGCGCTGGAGGACAGGCAGGCAGCGCAGCGCGGAGGAGCACCTTGATCAACTGAGCCTCAGCCCATAACATTGCCGCATGGGGAGAGGGATGGTGCTCCTGGTCGCGATCGTGGCCGCTTTGACTGTGGCCACCGCCTGTGCGCAGGCTGCGTTTCCGGGCCAGAACGGACGGATCGTTTTCGAAGGTCACGGCGACCTCTACACCGTCAACCCGGACGGCACGGGTCAGACAACGCTTGTCGCCGGGGCGGGGACGGACCAGAACCCCGCCTGGTCTCCCGATGGGGCCAAGGTGGCGTTCAGCCGCCTGTTCTGCGATCCGCTTTGCGGCCGGAGTGACATCTACGTCGTGAACGCGGATGGAACCGGACTGCGTCAGCTCACAGATGAGGCCGGGAGTGAGCTGCAGCCGGCATGGTCGCCCGACGGCCGGCGCATCGTGTTCGTGCGCGTCGCCGAGGAGGACTTCTCGATCGACCTGTGGGTCACGAACGGGGTCGGGACCGGTTTGAGCCCGCTCACCTCAGATACCGAGCGGGAATTCGCGCCGGCGTGGTCACCTGATGGTACGAAGATCGCGTTCTCGTCGCAGGGCCAAGTTCGCCTGATGAATGCGGACGGAAGTAACAAGACGACCCTTGCGGAGGGCGTCGGCTCGGACTGGTCGCCGGACGGATCGCAGCTCGCGTTCAGCCGCAGCCAGAGCGACTTCTTCTTGGGCGATGCGGTCTACACGATCAACGCGGATGGCAGCGACGAGACCTTGGTGTTCGAGGGCCTCAGGAACCTGAATCCGGTCTGGTCGCCGCAGGGCAACAAGATCGCGTTCGACCGGCAGGAATGTGCGGTTGGCAGCCCGGGCTGCCTGCCTGCCGACGTCTATACCGTCAACCCCGACGGGACGGGGCTCGCCTCGGTGACCGGCTCCAACACTACGTCCGACCAGACGCCGGACTGGCAGCCGCTACACCCACGCCCGCGCCGGAAGGACTTCAAGAACGGTCCGGCCTTCTGCCGCGCCGAACGGGAGTTTCTGGGCGAGAAGCGTTTCGCCGCCGAGTACGGAACGAACCGCAAGAGGTCGAACGCCTTCGGCAAGTGCGTCAGCGCAAAGGGTTGACGCGACGCTAGTTGCAGTTCCCTGCAAAGCGAGGTCGCGGTCACGGGCGAATACGTGCCGGGTCGCGCAGCGCCCGCCGAACTTTGTCCCTCGCCATGCGTGAAAACGGAACTCAGGAAAAAAGGTTCGGCGAGTGGGGCCTGGCGCTCGACGCACCTCATACGGATCAGGCCCACGCGGCTCTTTCACGACCGATGCGTGCGCTGTGCGTCGCAAACGACGCGTCGCGCCCGGTTGCGAACCCGCCACCAGCGCCAGGGCCGCAACGGGACCGACGTGCGTGGAACTACAGCTAGTACACGCCGGCGGCGAGCTTGGAGTGGTCCCAGGTGATCGTCTCCACGACCTCGAAGCGGATCGCCACCCGCTTGACCGCCTGCCCGCGCAACGCGTCGCGCATCCCCTCCGCGCCCGGCTGCGTGCCCTGGTACTTCGCAAACAGCTCCTCGGCGAAGTCGATGATCTTGTCGGTGTCGCGCTCGATGTGCGCGCGCGTCTTCAGCATCACGCCTTTCAGCTCCGAGTACTCGTCGCCCGACTCGACAAGCGTGGTGGCGCGGTCGTCGCGCTCCAGGTTCTTCACCTTCTGCGACTTCGCATAGGTCCAGATCCACGGATCGATACCGCGCATCACGTACCACAGGGACGTCACATGCGGCCAGCCGTCGGCACCGGACGTCGCGATGTTCATCACTCGCGCTCGGTCGAGGAACGCGGCGACCTCCTCGGGGCTCAACTTGATCTGGTCGCGTTTGCTTGCCATCAGTCCGGATCGATCCGCAGCCGCTTGGCGCCGCCGGCCGCGCGGACCTCGTGCTCCTCGAGGTAGACGGGATTCGTCTTGCCGGTGCGCCAGCCCTCGATCATGTCGTCGTAGTGCGGTGAGCCGGGGTGGCCGGACTGGCCGGTCGTGAGCTGCCAGCGCGAGCGCGCCGGCTCGCCCAGGTCGGCGAGCATCCGGTAGACAGGCCCCCACACCGCCTTGAACGGCTCGGTCGGCAGGTAGCCGTTCTGGGTGACGGTCTCGCTCGCGCCGCCGGCCTCCACAGTGCGGTTGAAGATGCGCCGGAACACCGGGTTCGCCGCGCCGAACGGATGCGTGAACTCCACGCTGTGCACGCGGCCCCAGCGCCACTTTCCGGGGTCGCGGCCGAAGCGCTCCTGCAGCCCGTCGAGCGCCTGCTCGAGCGCCTCCAGCGCGACCGCGTCCCACGTGCGCCCACCGAACCAGGCGGGATCCCCCTCGTCCCACAGGGTGAGCAGGCGCTCCTGGAAGCGCCACGGTGAGGAGACGACCTCGAACAGGGCGAGCCCCGACTTGTCGAGCCAGCGCTCGACCAGCGCGTCGTCGGACACCGCGGCGCGCACGACCGCTTCCGCGAACACGACCGTGAACGCGTGGAAGATCGTGCCGGCCACGGTGTCGGGGTCGAGGTTGCCGTCCCAGCTCTTGAGGCGCTCGATCGCACGGACCTCCCGCTGGTGTGCGGGGTGCAGGCGCGAGAGCCGGTGCACCGTCTCGACGCCCGGGAAGGAGAAGAAGTCGTGCTGCATCCGCTCGAAGTCGGCGAGCGAGTGTCGCTCCCGCTCCGCCAGCCGCTCCTCGATCCGGCGTGCGCGGTAGCCGGTCATCCACTCGGAGGTGATGTGGTGGGGGTAGTCGTCGCCGACGATGCGGTTGTTGGCGGTCACGATGAAGCCCTGCGGCGGGTTCACCTGTCGCGGCAGCTCGTCGTAGGGGATCGTCCCGTCCCACTCGAACTCGCCGCTCCAGCCCGGCTTCGGCAGGTCCGGCACGTTGCCCTTCCGCAGCGGGATCTTGCCCGCGAGCTGGTAGCCGATGTTGCCGTCGCGGTCGGCCCACAGCAGGTTGAGCGGGGGCACGTGATGGCTCTCCGCCGCGTCGATGATGTCCTGACCCCGGCGTGCGGTTCCCATCCGGTAGCCGGAGTCGGTCAGGAGCGGATACCGGAGGCCCGTCCACGACAGCGCGATCGGCTCGGACGCGCCCAGCGCCTCGCTCACGATCGGGCCGTGGTGGGTGACGGTCACGTCGAGCGCCTCGGGCGTGCCGCGGCCCTTCACCCCGATCTCCTCGCGCACCACCTCCGCCCGGCGCCAGCCACCCTCGAACTCGTACATGCTCGCGTCGTCGGGGTTGAGCCGTTCGACGAACAGGTCCTGCGTGTCCGCCATCACGTTCGTGAAGCCCCAGGCGGCGAAGGCGCTCTGGCCGAACACGGGGAACGGGTTGGTCGGCAGGGTGGCGCCGAACACGCGGTAGTCGTCGCACGCGAGGTCGGCCTCGTACCACAGGTCCGGGCTCGTGAAGGTCAG
Source organism: uncultured Solirubrobacterales bacterium (assembly GCA_963816975.1). Lineage (GTDB taxonomy): Bacteria > Actinomycetota > Thermoleophilia > Solirubrobacterales > JBBDJG01 > DASRIA01. The sequence continues at coordinate 864,288 of CAWFMD010000006.1, forward strand.
GTGCGGGTCGCACGCGAGCAGCGGCCGCCCGGTCACCGAGCGCTCGCCCGAGACCACCCAGTTGTTGGAGCCGGTTGCGTGCATCCCGAGACCGAGCGACTCCTTCACGGCTGCGAGCTGCGCGGCGACGTCAACCCCCGCGCCCGCGTACACGTCGCCGGGGCGGGTCACGATCGGGTTCGCCGGCGGGTATTGCGGCTCGAGCCGCGCCGCGCGCTCGGGGCCGGCGGCGCGCACGAGGTCGGCGCGCAGCAACTCCATCTCCCAGTTGGTCGAGAGGCCGAAGCCCATCAGCTTGGCCGACGCCAGCAGGTCCGCCGCGGTCCAGGGCTCGGGCTCCAGGCGCGTGAGCTGGAACTCGATCGGCAGCGCGGCCGCCGCGTCGATCGCGGCGTTGATGCCCGCAACGTACGCGCCCAGCAGCGGCGCCAGGTCTGCGGGGACCTCGCGGGCCTCGTGCTCCGCCGCGCGGCGCAGCCCGAGCGTGCGCATCAGGCGGTCGGCAGGCAGCGCGTCCGGTCCCGCGAACTCGGCCAGGCGTCCGGCGGTCGCCCGGCGGAAGAACTCCAGCTGCCAGAGCCGGTCCTGCCCGTGGCAGAACCCGAGCGCGAAGCACAGGTCGTGCGGAGTGCGGGCGGAGACGTGGGGGACGCCGCAGCGGTCGCGCAGGATCTCGACCGGGGCGTCGACACCGTGCAGCATCAGCCGGCCCGCGGTCTGCGGCAGCGGGCGGCGCAGCAGCTGGTACCACAGCGAGGCGCCCGCGAGTGCCGCCAGGGCGCCGGACGCCCCCAGGGCGCGACCAAGGAAGTTGCTGCCCGTCACAGGTCGATTCTCTCAGGTGGGCGGGGGCCGCGAGCGGACGACCGGGCCCCAGTGGACGATGTTTCCGCGCCGACCGGGTACGCTGCCGCGATGGCCCCCGGCGAGAAACCGCAGGTCGAAGTTCAGTCCGGCGTGCCACCGTCCGGGCAGCTCGAGGTCGAGGACATCACGGTCGGTGACGGCCAGGAGGCCGTCGCCGGGCGCGCGGTCGAGGTGCACTACGTCGGCGTGTCGCATGCGACCGGCAAGCAGTTCGACGCCTCGTGGGACCGCGGCGACACGTTCCAGTTCGGGCTCGGCCGCGGCCAGGTGATCCAGGGCTGGGACCAGGGCGTGGCCGGCATGAAGGTCGGCGGGCGCCGCCGGATCACGATTCCGCCGGAGCTCGCCTACGGCAGCCGCGGCGCGGGCGCTGCGATCGGCCCCGACGAGACGCTCGTCTTCGTCGTGGACCTGATCGGGGTCAGCTAGGCCGCGGCCTTGGTCCGCCGGCGCTTGCCGGCGAGCGCCTTCGCGGCGTCGTGCACGGCGAGGCGCGCGTCCTCGGGCTCCAGCACGGCGGCGTCACCCGCCTCTTTCAGCACCTCGCGCACGAGCCATTGAACGCCGGCAAAGGGCAGGTCGACGATCAGCGCGCCGTCCGCCAGCTCCGCGGACACCGCGCGGCGCTCTCGCTCCCAGCGGGCCCGCTCGGGCGAGATCCACACCCGCGCGACTCGTGACGCGGGCACCGCGCCGGTGCGCGGCCATCCCTCGAGGTCGGCGGTGGGGTCGACTTCGGGCCGCGGCTCGAACGTCTTGCGCGAGAGCTTCGCGCGCTTGATGCGGTCGAGCCGGAAGTGGCGTGTGGCCTGACGGTCGAGGTCGTAGCTGAAGACGTACCAGCCCTCCTTGCCGTTGATCAGCGCGTAGGGCTCCACCGTGCGCTCGGTGAACTCGTCCTCGTTTGCCTTGTAGTACTCGATGCTCAACAGCCGCGAGCCCACGATCGCGCGATTGATGGTGCGCGACATCTCCTCGTCGTCACCGACGGGCGGCGCGATCTGCAGGCCCTCATGCGACGGGTCATCACCCAGCGCCTCGACTATCTTCTGACGCGCCGAGGCGAGGCTGCCCTCGGGAAGATGGTCGCCGAGCAGGTCCAGCGCCGCGATCAGGGCCTTGGCCTCGAGCGGCAGCAGCCGGGCGGGCCGCGCGAAGTTGTCGCTGTAGGGCTCGGGGTCGACCTCGATCTCCTCGCCCTGGATCTCGGCATACAGCACGTAGCTGCCGCCGCCGAAGTTGACGACGTTCAGCACGTCGAGGTCCTCGCGGAGCTCCTCATCGGTGATCTGCAGGCGCTCGCGCACCTCGGCGACTCGCGGCCGAGACGTCTGCTCTACGTCGCGGGCGGACTGGATCAGGATGCCGGCGAGCGCCACCAGCCGGGCGAAGCGCTCCGGGCGGATCGGCGTGTCACCCGGGCCGTCGTCGGCGCCGTCGGCCGGGCCGCCGTTCACGGACGGGGCGTCGGTGCGGCGCCGCGGCGCGGGCTCTGCGACGAAGTCGGGTTCGGGCTCGGTGTGGCGCTCGAGGATCGTGGCGAGGCGCTCCGCGGTCTCCTCGACGAGCTCCGACGGATCGAGCAGGCGCGCGTGCTCGCCCAGCCCCAGCACCCACGCAACGAGCTGGCGGGGCTGCGCGAACTCAGTCGTGAAGACCGCGCCGGGCCCGGGAACGCGGCGCGCACCGGCGCGCCACTGGTTGCCCGACTGCGTCACCGGGGCGAAGTCCCCGTGCTGCCCGAAGTCGCGTTCGACCAGCCACGCGATCCGCTCCGAGATCCACACGTCGGCGGTGCCCTCGGGCTCGCCCAGCTGCCAGTCCGCGCGCCGCGCGTAGGCCCACGGGTCGAAGTCCTCCGGCGTCGTGAAGTCGTGTTCGGCCTTGCTCGCGTAGGAGACCTTGTCCTTGATCCGCGACAGGCGGAAGACGCGCATCGCGTCGCGCTCGTGCGCATGCCCGACGAGGTAGAAGTGGCCGCTCTGGTAGAGCAGGTGGTAGGGGTCGACCTTGCGCTTGCTCTTGTCGTCGCGCTCGATCGAGTAGTACTCGAACTCGATCGTCTTGCGGCGGGAGATGGCGGTCTCGACCTTGGCGAGGCGCTGTGACAGCTCACGGCCCCCGGCCGAGGCGGTCACGGCGATCGCCACGCCCTGGCGCTGGTCGGCGGCCGCGAGCGGGCTCGGCCGGCCCCACGACAGCTGCTGCAGCGCGAGCCGCAGCGGCTCTGCATACGCGAAGCGCCCGTCGAGCAGCGCCAGCGAGGTCTGCAACGCGGCCAGCTCGCCGTCGGAGAACTCGATCGGCGGCAGGTAGAAGTTCTCGGGCGGCAGCGTGTACAGCTCCGCCTCGAAATAGCCCTCCGGCGGCTTCTCGACCTTCAGGTCGATGCCCAGCGCCTCGAGCTCGGCGCGGTCCGCGTAGAAGCGGCGCGCGAACGCGTCGTCGTTCATCTCGCTGTAGCCCTCGACGTCCTGCTTGATCTCGAGCGCGGACACCGGCCGTCGCTCCGCCATCAGGAACGAGATCAGGGACAGCTGTCGAATGAGCTTCTCGGTGTCTTTGGCCATGCGTATTCTCTCCCCTTCGGGCGCTTCGGATCAGGATAGACAGTCAACCCGGCAGCGCTTCAGGGGTGAAAGTCCGCGGAAGGCCGAATTTGCGCGAAGACGTAATCTGCGCACGGATGGCGATGACCTGGACCGCCGGCCTGGAGGACGCGCCCGTGGTCGCGGGCCTGATCGGCGAGTTCCGTGACTGGTGGGGGAACAGCGAGCCGGCCGATGCCGACGTGCTCCCGAGCGTGCGGCGCATCATGCAGGGAGGCGACGGGGAGTTCCTGCTCGGCGTGAGCAGCGCCGGCGGGGAGCCCACCGGCGTCGCCCAGGTCCGCTTCCGGTGGAGCGTTTGGAAGACGGCCGAGGACTGCTGGCTCGAGGACCTCTACGTACAGGAGCATGCCCGGCGCGACGGCCTCGGCCACGCCTTGGTCGAGGCGGCGGTGGCGCGGGCCAGGGAGCGCGGCTGCCGCCGCATCGAGCTGGACGTGAACGAGGACAACGAAGCCGCTCTCGCGCTGTACCGCGCCTGCGGGTTCACGCTCGAGCCCAAGCCGCCTGGGCGCACGCTGTTCGCCGGGCGCGCGGTGGACTGACTGGCATCTCCCGTGGGTCATGTGGATCGGCGGTTCTGCCGATGTAGGACCTGGTGTCCAAGCCAGGGGGCGACACGCAGAGCACACGGCTAGGTGTAGCCGGACGGCTGATCGCCGCCCTGCCCACCGGCCACACCCTGCCCGAGGACGTCTGGCTGCGTCGCCACACAGCGTTGCTGGGATTGCTGTGGCTGCACGTCCCCGGCCTCATCGTGTTCGCCTGGCTGCGCGGCTACGAACCGATCCACGCGCTCGCACACGGCGCTCCCCTGATCGCGCTCGCCTGCCTGGCGATGATCGCCAAGCACAACCATCGCGCGGCCGCGGCGTTCGTGTCGCTCGGGCTGATCACATCGTCCGCGATGCTCGTCCACAGCTGGGGGGGCGTGATCGAAGGGCACTTCCACTTCTTTGTGATGATCGCGCTGCTGACCCTCTACGAGGACTGGTTCCCTTTCCTGGTGGCCGCGGCATACGTCGTGCTGCACCACGGAATCGTCGGCGCCACCGACCCGGGCGGCGTCTACAACCATCCGGATGCCGTGCAGCATCCGTGGAAGTGGGCAGCGATCCATGGGGGCTTCGTGGTGGCGGCGGGCGCCGCCAGCGTCGTCACGTGGCGCCTGAACGAAAACGTGCGCGCCGAGACGCAGGAGGCCTACCGCCGCGCGCGGGAGAGCGAAGAGCGTTTCAAGAGCGCGTTCGCGGACGCCCCGATCGGCATGATCCTGGCCACGATCGAACCGACTCGCTCGGGCCGCTTCCTCCAGGTGAATCGGGCGATGTGCGAGCTCACCGGATACTCGGAGCAGCAGCTGATCGGCCGGCGCTTCCATGAGATCACCCATCCCGACGACGTCGCGCTGAGCGTGTCGCTCAAACGGCAGGCATTGGCCGGCGAGCGGACCAGCTATCACCTCACGAAGCGCTACCTGCACGCCGACGGCCATTCGATCTGGGCACAGGTGCACGTATCGCTGGTGCGCGACAGCAGCGGCGAGCCCGCCTACACGATCGCCCAGGTCGAGGACATCACCGAGCGCAAGCAATCCGACGAAACGCTGCGCGACAGCCGTCGCCAGCTCGCGGAGGCCCAGAAGCTCGCCATGCTCGGAAGCTGGGAGCTGAATCTCCAGACGGGAGCAGTGACCTGGTCCGAGGAGCTGTACCGGATCTTCGGGCGCGACCCGGGCAACCTGATCGTGGACTACGAGGAGATCCTCTCCTTGCTCCACCCCGACGATCGCGAGCGCGTCGCGCAGATCATCGAGGAAACCACTTCCACTGGTGATTCCTTCCACGTCGAGAACCGGCTCATCCGCCCGGACGGGGAGGTCCGCATCGCCGACTCCCACGGGCAGCTGATCGTGGACGCGGCCGGGGAGCCGCTCAAGCTGGTCGGCACGGCCCAGGACGTGACCGAGCGTCGGCGCGTCGAGCGCGAGCTCGCCGTCAAGCACAAGGCAGACCAGGAGCACCGTGCCAGAAGCGAGTTCCTGTCGCGCATCAGCCATGAGCTGCGGACACCTCTGAACGCGATCCTGGGCTTCGCGCAGCTGCTCGAGATGGATGAGCTCGACGACGCGCAGCGCGACAACGTCGATCTGATCATGAAGGGCGGAAGCCACCTGCTCCAGCTGATCAACGAGGTGCTCGAGATCACCCGGATCGAGTCCGGGGCCATGACCGTGTCGCTCGAGCCGGTGCAGGTCGGCGAGTCGGTCACCGCAGTGCTGGACCTGATCGAGCCGCTGGCGGCACAGCACGGGGTGACGGTTCAGAACGAGATTCCCGCCGACAGCGACCGCTATGTCCGGGCCGACACCCAGCGGCTGAAGCAGGTGCTGCTGAACCTCGCCTCGAACGCGATCAAGTACAACAAGGCTGAGGGCTCCGTGCGCATCGCGCTGGAGACGAGGTCGCCGGACCGCACCCTGATCCTCGTGTCCGATACCGGGCAGGGCATCTCCGAGGAAAACCAGGCGAAGCTCTTTACGCCGTTCGACCGCCTCGGAGCGGAGGCGACGTCGATCGAGGGGACCGGGCTGGGGCTGGCCTTGTCGAAGCTCTTGACCGAGGCGATGGGCGGCACGCTGAGCGTCGAGAGCGAGCCGTGGATCGGCAGCACCTTCACGATCGCCCTGCCGCCGGCCGAGGCGCCGGCCGAGCATGGCGACCGGGCGCCGGGGGTCGCAGGCGTCCCGGTCGCGAACGGAATCGAAGCCAACACCGAGACGGTGCTCTACGTGGAGGACAACATGTCCAACCTGCGGCTGGTGGAGCGCATTCTCGCGAAGCGCCCACAGATCAAGCTGTTGTCCGCGATGGACGGCCCGCTCGGGGTCGAGCTGGCCCAGCAGCACGCCCCCGCCTTGATCCTGCTCGACCTCCACCTGCCGGGCATGGACGGGGAGGACGTGCTGAAGCACCTGAAGGCCGACGAGCGCACGGCGCGCATCCCGGTCGTGGTGGTCAGCGCCGATGCCACCCACGCCCGGGTGGAGCGATTGCTCGCCGGCGGCGCCGAGGCATTCCTGACCAAGCCGCTGCAGGTCACCCAGTTCATGAGCCTGGTGGACGCGACGCTCGAGGAGCGGACCGCGGCTTGACGACCGCCGACGCAGCGATGCGGCGCGCACGCATCCTGATCGTGGACGACGAGCCCGCGAACGTCCTGCTGCTGGAGCGGCTGCTGGACCGCGCCGGCTACGAGCACGTCGTCAGCACCAGCGACTCGGCGCAGGTGCTGGCGCTGTGCACGCAAAACCCGCCCGCCCTCGTGCTGCTCGACCTGCACATGCCCACCCCGGACGGGTTCGAGGTGATGCGTCAACTCGACCCGTGGATCAGCGAGGGCGCACTGGCAGTGATCGTCCTCACGGCCGACACGACCCGCGACGTCAGGCAGACCGCGCTGTCCGGTGGCGCCAAAGACTTTCTGACCAAGCCGCTGGATGCGATGGAGGTCCTGCTGCGGATCAAGAACCAGCTGGAGACACGCTTCCTGCAGGTGGAGCTGCGCCGGCAGGCACTGGTCCTCGAACAGCGCGTTTACGAGCAGCACGAGGACCTCGACGAGGCCAGGCTCGAGGTGCTCCAGCGACTTGCGCGGGCCTCGGAGTATCGCGACGACGACACCGGCGAGCACACGCAGCGCGTGGGGCGGATGTCCGGCCTGATCGCGCGTGAGCTGGATCTCGGCGCGGACGACAGCGCCCTGATCGGGCATGCGGCGACGCTGCACGACGTGGGCAAGATCGCCATCCCCGACCAAGTCCTGCTGAAGCCCGGCCGCCTCACCGAGGAGGAGTTCGAGCTGATGAAGACCCACGTGCGCGCCGGCGCCGAGATGCTCGCGGGGAGCAACTCGCCCCTCTTGCAGGTGGCGGAGCGCATCGCGCTCACTCATCACGAGTGGTGGGACGGCTCGGGCTACCTGGCGGGCCTCGTCGGCGACGAGATCCCGCTGGCGGGGCGCATCGTCGCGGTCGCCGACGTCTTCGACGCGCTCACCCACGATCGACCTTACAAGTCCGCCTTTCCGCTCGAGCTCGCCGTCGAGGAGATCCGCTCGCTGCGCGGTCGCCAGTTCGACCCGCGCGTGGTCGACGCGTTCGACGCTCTCCCGCACGAGGACCTGCTCGAACTGGGCCCGCTCGCCCTCGCGGCACCGGCGCCGGCGGACCGCGCCGCCTAGGAAGGACCAGGACCAGGCGGCCCGGGCGCGCTACCTACGCGCGCTGGCGCAGGCGCCCGGCGACCAACGTCGCGAACGCCGTCGAGGCGCGGGATTCGCGCAGCACACCGATCAGCTGCACGATGCACTGGGGGTCGAACTCGCGGCCCGCGCCGGCGCGCAGCTCGCGGACCGCGGCCCACGGCTTGAGCGCGCTGCGCCAGGGCCGGTCCGACGTCATCGCGTCGTAGGCGTCGCACACCAGGATGATGCGGCTGGACAGCGGGATGTCCTCGCCCTTCAGGCCTTGCGGGTAGCCCGAGCCGTCCCAGTGCTCGTGCTCGGAGAGCACGACCCGCGCGACGTTGCCAAGTCCCGGCACGCGCTCCAGCAGCTCGGCCCCGCGCAGCGGGTACTGCTTCATGATCTCCCACTCGTCGTCGTTCAGCAGGCTGCCCTTGAGGAGCACGGAGTCAGGGATTCCGACCTTGCCGACGTCGTGCAGCCGCGCGGCGAATGCCAGCTCCGCCAGCGACGCTTCGTCGAGCCCGAGCCGCTGCCCGAGCTTGCCGGCGAGCTCCATCACGTTCTGGGAGTGCTGCCACGTGTAGTGGTCACGCATGTCGATCGCCTCGGTCAGCGCCTCGACACCGGAGCCCACCGCCAGCTCCAGGTGCTTGCGCATCTCGGCCTGCTCGAGCGTCACGGAGCCGAGGTCGGCGAGGCGGCGCAGGGAGTCGAGCTCCTGCGGCCCGAAAGCGCGAGTGGGATCCGTCGTGCCGACCGAGATCGCGCCGCGCACCTCGCCGCCGTAGGTGATCGGGGCGGACCCGCCGGCCCGGGTCGCAGCGCTGCCGGGCTCCGAGTTCTCGGGGAAATCGTGGTAGTCGGAGACGATCACGGACTCGCCGGACCCCAGTACCTGGCCGACGATGCCCTCGTCGACGCCGAGCCGCTTCCCGATCAGCTCTGCGCGCACGCCATAGCCCGCGATCACGATGGACAGGCGCGGGTCCTGGCGGTCGCGCACGCACACGGTCGCGCGCTCCACGTGCAGGATGCTGCACGCCTGCTCGGCCACGCGGCCCAGCAGCGGCGCCGTCTCACCGCCGCGGCTGACGATCCAGGCGGCGTCCGCCAGGGCGCTGGTGCGCCGGGCCAGCTCGGAGATCTGCGTGCGCGACTCGAGCAGTCTCCGCGTGCCGATCAGCACGACGCTCGCGGAGAACGCGAGGATCACGGCGATCAGCCAGTCCGGCCAGAGCTGGGCGTCCATCGGGCGCCGGTACCAGATGTCGTCGAGACGCACCGAAGCCGCGGCCAGCAGGGCGACCATGAAGATGCCGAGCTTGTGGTCTCTCGCGTTCGACATGCAGGCTGGAGGAACCTCTCCTGCCCATCCATCGGCTCCGCGGGCGGCTCGCTTGAGCCGCGACCCGATGCGTCGAGCGTCCGGCTACTCGCCCGCGGCAGCCGGCAGCGCGTGCTCCGGCACGTCCGCGGGCGCCTGACCCGCGCGCGCGAACCAGGCCGACCCGGCCAGTGCACGGTCGTAACGCGACCAGGACTCGCCGTCCTGGAGACCCTGCTCGAGCCGGTCGAACGAGCCGAGCTTGCCGCCGAGATTGTCGATCGCGTGGACGACCGTCGCCTCGCGGGTGCACGGTGTGACGGGACTCCCGTTCTCGAGCGCGCCGTGGTGCGATAGCACGATGTGCAGCACCGCCCGCGCGAGGTCCGCCGGAAACCCGGCGATGCGCTCGATCTGCGTGCGCACGATGTAGTAGCCGAGCGGGATCTCGCCGAGCAGCTTGCCGTCGTCGGTGAGATCGATCGCGAACGGGTCGCTGGCGTAGGCCTCGATCTTGCCGATGTCGTGGATCAGCGCCCCGGTCACCGCGACGTCGCGGTCGATGCCGGGGAACGTCGTGGACACCACGCTCACGGCCTGGCCCACCGAGAGCGAGTGCTCGAGCAGCCCGTGCAGGTAGGCCTGGTGATAGAACTTCGCCGCCGGCGCGGCGCGGAAACGCTGCCACAGGTCGGCTTGCTCGCCGAACAGAGCATCCAGCAGCCGCCGCAGATGAGGGTTGCGCACCGTGTCGACGAGCCGGCGCAGGTCGGCCTCCATCTGGTCGACGCCGGCGGGCGGCGCGGCCGTCAGGTCCGCGAGGCGGTAGTCGCCGGCCTCCGCGGACGCCGCCGATTGCACCACGAGCTGGGCGCCATAGCGATCCGAGACCTCGAACCGGCCGCGGATGCGAACCGGCTGGCCGGGCTGCGCCAGGTCGTGCAGCTCGCGCGCCCCCTCCCAGGCGACCCCGTCGAGCGTCCCGGTGCGGTCGCAGAGCTTCAGCTTCAGGTAGTCGCCCCCGCTGCGCTTCTGCGCGAGGATGCATTCCCTGACGAGCAGGACCGTGTCCACGTCCTGCGGCTCCCGCAGGTCGCGAACGAACAGCGTCTTGGGGGCGGGAGGGTCGCCCGCTTCGAACAGGCGGCCGTCGGACAGGCGGCCGTCGGACAGGCGGCTTTCCGGAGCTTGACCCATGGGATTCATCAACTTACGAGTCGATCCGGACACGTGCGATCTGACGGGTGCCCGGGCGGCTATGTTTCTCGCGTGGCGGAACCCCTGCAATCCACCATCACGCAGGCGCCGGACGCGTGCTCAGGCGCGCCGGTCTGCGTGCTGGCGAAAGTCGGCGAAGCTTCACTGAAAGGACGCAACCGGCGGCACTTTCTTGACGCCCTGCGGCGCAACCTGAAGGCGGCGCTCGCCGGCCTCGACGTGCGTGTCGAGAGCGGCGGGTCGGTGCTCGTGATCCCGGTGCCCGACGAACTGGCCGCGGACGACGTCGCCTCGCGGCTCGAGCGGGTGTTCGGCTTCGCGGTTGCGTCGGTGTGCCTGCGCTGCGAGCGCGACGTCGAGCGCATCGCAGACGTCGCGATGATCGCGTTCGCGCGCGCCCGCCCCGAGACCTTCGCGGTGCGCGTGCGCCGCCGCGACAAGTCGTTCCCGCTCACCTCGCAACAGCTGGAGCGTGAGATCGGCGCAGCGCTGCAGGCGCGCACGGCACTGCCCGTGGACCTCGGGCGGCCGGCGCTCGAGTTGCGCGTGGAGCTCGACGCCGATGCGGCGTACGTGCACGTGCGCGAGATCGAGGGAGCGGGCGGGCTGCCCGTCGGGACGAGCGGTCGCGCGCTCACGCTCCTGTCGGGCGGCATCGACTCTCCGATCGCGGCGCTGCTCGCGATGAAGCGCGGGCTCCGCGTCGACTACCTGCACTTCAGCGGCGAGCCCTACCTGGATTTGTCGGCGACGATCAAGGCGCAGGCGCAGGCGCACGTCCTGAACGGCTTCCAGGCGCGGCGGCCGGGTGTGATGTGGGTCGTGCCGTTCGGGACACAGCAGCGGATGCTGTCGGCGGTGTCGGATGAGACGCACCGCATCGTCCTCTACCGCCGCCAGATGGCGCGTGTCGCGTGCGCGCTGGCGCGGCGGCTGAAGGCCACGGCACTCGTGACCGGTGACTCGCTCGGCCAGGTCTCGTCCCAGACTCTGCCGAACATGACGTCGGTCGAGGACGCGTCGCAGCTACCCGTGCTGCGGCCTTTGCTCGCCTGGGACAAGCGCGAGGTGATGGCGAAGGCCGCCGCGCTCGGCATCCTCTCCCTCTCGGAGCTGCCGGCCGACGACGCCTGCCCGCTGTTCGCGGGAGCGAAGCAGCGCACCGCCGTGCCGCGCCGCGACATCCTCGCGGCCGAGGCGCACCTGGACCTCGACGAGCTCGCCGAGGCGGCCGCGGAAGGCGCCCGGAGGGTCGCGCCGGGGGTTTATCTCGACCGTCTGCAAAGGGAGTCGCGCGCCGCTTGATCGGACCCCTGCCCGGGCACTACGCTACGGGCATGGCGGCGGCTGAGGGGGCTACTGCGGGCAGGGACCTGACGCCTGCGCACAGGCGGTTCCTGCTGCGCGATGCGCTGCTGATCGCCGCCCTCGCAAACGCCGTGCTGAACGCCCTGATCGCGTGGCTGTTCACCTTCAGCGAGGAGGAGGTCCCACTTGCCAAGGCGCCGCTGATCGGCGGCCCGTCGGTGCTCGTCGACTCGATCGCCACGTGCTTCGTGCTGCCGTTCCTGACGACGCTTGCGATCACGACGGTCGTGTGGAAGGAGCTGCGTGACGGCCACCTCACGCGGATACCGCGCGCTCCCCGGTCGTTCGCCGACCGGCTGCCACGCACGCGCCTGCGCAGAGCGACGCGGATCGGCCTGATCTGCCTCGCCGTGCTCGGGCCGATCGCGGCGGCCGGGGTGCTGCTGTTCGACTACGGCGACATCCCGGTCGGCGAATTCGTGCTCTACAAGGCGATCTTCGGGGTTGTGCTGGGCTCGATCGTCACGCCGCCGATCGCGCTCGCGGCGTTCGGCGACGCGCCCCGGGCGGACGCGGCCGCGCCGGCCGCGTCCGACGCCGCCGCGCTCTAAAAAAGCGCGGTCGGCGCAGCCTGCCGCTTGCGCTCGGCGCGGAACCTCCCCGCCGCCTGTGCGTGATCCACGATCGGGTCGGGGTAGTCGAGGGCCTGCGACAGCTTCCACGGCTCGTGCACGGCCGCGCCTGCGATGTGCGCGAGCTCCGGCACGTACCGGCGCACGTAGGTCCCGGCCGGGTCGAATCGCCGGGCCTGGCGAATCGGATTCAGCACGCGGTTCGGCCGGGTGTCGTTGCCGGTTCCCGCGACCCACTGCCAGTTGCCCGCGTTGTTCGCGATCTCGCCGTCCACCAGCAGGTCCCAGAAGTGCGCGGCCCCGGCGCGCCAGTCGATCCCGAGGTCCTTCGTCAGGAACGAGCCGGTCACGAGCCGGGCGCGGTTGTGCATCCAGCCCTCGCGCCGCAGCTGCCGCATGCCCGCGTCCACCAGCGGGTAGCCGGTGCGCCCCTCCCTCCAAGCCGCCAGCGCCTGCTCGTCGGTGCGCCAGCTGCGCTCCCCGCCGCGGTAGTCGCGCTGCGACATCGCCGGCCACGCGGCGGTCACCTGCTGGAAGAAGTCACGCCAGCAGAGCTGCCGCACGAACGGCTCCGCCCCCGGCCGCTCCCGCACGCGCTCGTACACCTCGCGCGGGGACAGACAGCCGAAGCGCAGGTAGGCGCTGAGGCGCGACGTGCCGTCGGCCGCGAGATCGTCGTGGCGCTCGCCGTAGTGCGCCAGGCCCGAGCGGGTCCAGGCCGCCAGTCGCGCGCGCCCCGCCTGCTCGCCACCGCGTGGCAGGTCTTCGGACGTCTGCCCGCTCGTCAGCTCGGCCGCCGTGAGCAGCCGGCCGCGTCGCACCCCCGGCGGCAGCGACAGCTTGCGCGGCGCACCGTGGACCGCGCGCAGCGGCTCCTGGCGCCAGCGCCGCCAGAAGGGGGTGAAGACGCGGTAGTGGTCGCCGTCCGCGGGCGCCAGGTCGCCCGGGGGCACGATCGTCGCGCCCGGGAAGGAGCGCAGCTCGATGCGCTCGCGCGCGCAGTCGGTACGCAACCGCGCGAGTCGCGCCTGCGCGTAGGCGCTCACGTCGTCGCTTGTGAAGATCGCCTCCGCGCCGGTCTCGCGCGTGACCCGCAGCGCCTCGCGCACCACATCGCCGCGCCGCATCACGAGGCCTGCGCCCCGCGCGCGCAGTGCCTGATCGAGGTCCTCCAGCGAGTCGCGCAGGAACCGCAGCCGGTTCGGCGCGGCGAAGCTGGAGGCCAAGAGGCGTTCGTCCAGTACGAACATCGGCACGACATTCTGCGCCGCGCGCGCGGCAGCCGTCAGCGCCGGATGGTCGTGCACCCGCAGATCGCGATTGAACAAGACTACGGCCGTTCGCACCCACGGGGTACGGGTCGCGGATCGCGGCCGATCATTCTTCGGACCGCTTCAGGAGCGAAGCGCGCCGACCACCGACCGGACGAGCAGTGAGTGCGCGTGCTCGCGGGGGATCCTGTCTTCGCCGACCGCGCGGATCATCGCGACCAGCAGGGCGCCGATCGCGGATGCGCCCCATGGCGCAGGTAAATCCGGCGAGAACTCACCCAACGTTTGCCCGCGCTGGATCAGCTCCTGCATGGCCGCGGCCATGGCCTCCTCGCGCTGGCGGGCCGGGTAGTTGTCCGGCTGGGACGGGTTCGCCACGACAACGCGGTAGCGGTCCCCCAACTCAAGCCAGGCCGCGAGCAGTCGCTCCAGCGCCATGCTCGGCGAGCCTTCGTCGAGGCGGCAGTCCACGAGGGCCTGCTCACCATCGGCCAGCCCGCGCGAGCGGATCGCCTCCAGCAGCGACTCCCGCGTCGGGAAGTGCCGGTAGAGAGTCGCGCGGCCCACCCCGGCCGCGGCGGCGACGTCGGCTACGCCGGCGCTCGGCTGCTCGGCCCACAGGCGGATTGCCGCCTCCTGGATCCGCAGCACGTTGCGTTCAGCGTCTGCCCGGCGCGACTCGGGCAGGGGAGCAGGCTGCTCTGCGGGCGCGGGGCTCGCCATCTCTACTTCGAGTCGGATACTAGTCCGGATCGCGCGGCCTCGGTGGGCCTTGTTACATGTGACCAAAAGGTCACGTATACTCAACCGCATGGACCTGGTGTTCAGAGCGCTCGCCGACCCGACTCGCCGGAGCTTGCTCGACGCGCTGTTCGAGCACGACGGCCAAACGCTGAGCGCGCTGGCCCGGCGGTTGCCGATGACCCGCTACGGCGTGATGAAGCACCTGCGGGTGCTCGAGGAGGCAAGCCTCGTCACGACGAAACGGCGGGGGCGCGAAAAGCTCCACTTCCTGAACCCGGTCCCGATCCGGCTCGTCCACGACCGGTGGGTGAGCAAGTACGCCGAGCCCTGGGCCGCGGCGCTCAGCGGCCTCAAGAAACGCATCGAGGAGGACACGATGGAGAAGGTTTACGAGATCTACATCAAGACGACGCCCGAGCGCCTCTGGGAGGCGATCACCGATCCCGAGATGAGGGCGAAGTACAGCTTCGGCGTAAGCGTCAGCTCCGACTGGCAGCCGGGGTCCGGCTACGAGTCGGAGCACCCGGCAGCGGGGATCAAGATCGCTGCGGGCGAGAACCTCGAGGTCGATCCGCCGCGCCGGCTCGTGCAGAGCATGGTGGCTCTGTGGAGCGACGAAGTGCAGGGCGAAGGGACCTCGAGGGTCACCTGGGAGATCGAGCCGGTCGGCGACTCCTGCCGGCTGACCGTCACCCACGACCAGCTGCGCGAGGGCGCCAACGGCGAGCTGTACGGCGGCTGGCCGATGATCCTCTCCGGCCTGAAGACGCTGCTGGAGACAGGCGAGCTGCTGACGACGCCGGGCTCGCTGCGCTATCAGGCGGCATAGCCCGGAGCAAGATCAGACGCGCGCACGGGTGATGGTCAGATGCTCGCGCGAGGCCGAGAGGTGCCGGACTCGGGTGAGTGACATGGCTGCACGACCTCGACGTAGCCGTCGGTTCCGTTCACCCGGATCCGCTGCCCGTCCCGGATCAACTGCGTGGCGTGCTCGACGCCGACGACGGCAGGCAGGCCGTATTCCCGTGCGACCACCGCGCCGTGGGTCATCCAGCCGCCGACCTCGGTCACCAGGCCCGCGATCGCGACGAACACGGGCGACCAGCTGGGATCGGTGTGAGCCGTGACCAGGATGTCGCCCGGTTCGAGGTCGGCCTCGGCCATGTCGAGGATCACCCGGGCTCGGCCTTCGATCATCCCGGCGCAGACCGGCAGACCGACCAGCGCACCGGTCGGTAGGCCGTCGCGGCGGTACGCGCCGGCGACGGCCTCGCCGTCCGAGGTGAGCACCCGGGGTGGCGTGAGCGCTCGGTATGACCTGAACGCTTGCTTGCGTCGACGGACGAGCTCGTCATCGACCTGCTGCGTCCGCGCGAGATGCTGCAGCTCCTGAAACGTGAGGAAGAAGATGTCCTCCTGCTCACGAAGGACGGCGGCCCGGACGAGGCGCTCGGCCTCCTCCAGCAAGGCCTGCCTGTACAGGAAGTAGCGGCTGACCATGCCGTACTTCGGATACTCCCGATACCCGATGAAGGTCCGCACGCGATCGATCATGCGTTTGGTCTCCGCCGCCCTTTGCTCCCCGTCCGGCAGGGCGCGAAGGCGCTCCAGGAGCTCCCGCTCCTTCGTCCACGCAGCTTGCCGTCCTTGCTCGAAGCGGCGCGCGCCGGCGCCCGGCTCGAAGCGCTCGACGTTGGCGAGCAGCATCGGAAGTAGCGCGGTCGGGCGCTCGCTCCAACGTGGTCTCGTGATGTCGATCTCCCCGACGCAGCGCATTCCGTATCGGTCGAGGTAGGCGCGGATGGCGTCGCGTGCTGCTCCGCCCCCCGCGAGCTCGGCCAGGTCGTCGAGGAAGCCGTCGTCCTCCACCTCATGCAGGAACGCGACGACCTCCGGATGCGGGCGGATCGCGTCCGCGACGTCGAGGAGGGCGAGCCCCATCTCCGATGTGACGTTGCTGGGGACGGACTGCGCGAGCGCGTCGGCCGCGTTCTGCTCGCCCAGCCACTCCTCGAGCTGTTCGTTGAGCCACCACGTCGCCTCCATCGCTGTCATGTAGACCCGATGGCTCTGCGGATCGAACAGAAGTCGCTTGAGCTCCTGGATGTCGGCCAGGATGAAGTCGAACAGCGCGTCTCCGGACTTTGCCCGGATGTCGCGCGCGAGCGCGGCGACCGACGCCTGGTTGCGCGCGATCAGCTCCGCGACGATGCCCGGATCGGTCTCGATCGGTGGCGGCGGCCCATCGGTGACCGGCGCGCCGGGACCCTTGTCCGGGAGCGGCAGGCTGAAGTCGTCGCGTTCGAGGACGGTCTGCAGTGCGTCGCGGATCAGGGGGTCCGACCGCCCCAGGACCTCGAGGAGGCCGACGCGGGTCGCGGGAGCCGACAGGCGCTCGGTGACGTCGACGAAGAGCCTCCCGCCGGCCTCGTGCACCGGCAGGGCGGCCGTCAGCTGCCACACGGAGACGCCCAGAGGCTTCATCGGGTCGGTCATCATCTGCTGATGGCCGACCGAGACGTAGACGCGGCGGCCGCGGTCACCGACGTCCGGGATCGGGAACAGCGTGGTGATCGGCCGGCTCTGCACGATGTGGAAGGCGTCGTCGACCAAGCACCATTCGATGTCCTGGGGGCAGCCGAAGTGCGCTTCGATGCGCCGGCCCAGGGCAGCGAGCTCCACGACCTGTTCGTCCTCCAGCGCCGGCTGCTCCTGCTGTTCGGGCCCGATCGGCCGTTCCTGGGTCCCGCCTGACAGCGAGGCGTAGACGGCGCGCTGCTTCCGGGCGACCGCCTTCGAGACGATCTCGCCGTCGCGCACCTTGTAGGCGTCGGCTCTCGCCAGACCCGAGACCAATGCCTCACCGAGGCCGAATGTGGCCTCCACGGTGGCGACCTTCCGGTTGGACGTGACGGGGTCGGCCGTGAACAGGACGCCGGCAGCCAGCGGGTCCACCAGCCGCTGCACGACCACGGCCATATCGACCTTCCGGTGGTCGAAGCCGTTACGAAGGCGGTAGGTCACGGCCCGCTCGGTGAAGAGCGAGGCCCAGCAGCGGCTGACGTGCTCGCGGATTGCGGGCGGCCCCTTGACATTCAGATAGGTGTCCTGCTGTCCAGCGAAGGAAGCTGCCGGAAGGTCCTCCGCCGTCGCGCTCGATCGGACGGCGTACGCGGCTTGCGGGCCGAGGCGGGCGAGCGCCTGGTCGATTGCCGCCGCGACATCGTCGGGGATGGCGATCCCTTCGAGGGTCCGCCGGATCTCCGCGCTGCGCGCGCGAATCGCCCCCCGGTCATCCGGGCTCAGCGCCGACAGCCCATGCAGCTGATCGTCGATCGACGGTGCGCGCTGCATGAATCGCCGGAAGGCATCGGTCGTCACGCAGAAGCCGGGCGGCACGCGGATCCCTTCGATCAGCGACATGTCGCCCAAATGCGCGCCCTTGCCGCCGACGACTGTGGCCAGTGTCCTGTCGATCTCCTCGAGATCGAGCACGTAGCTGCCCATCCGTTCACCTTTCCGTGGGCCCCGCCGGGCCGCTCCCCGCTGATCGTTGCGCCCGCGGCCGGCTCCGCGTCGCCGCCGACCCGGCCCACGACCATGCGACGGTCCGAATGGCGAGGGCCGGAATCGAACCGGCGACACCACGATTTTCAGTCGTGTGCTCTACCGACTGAGCTACCTCGCCGCGCGGGGGGGATGGTAGCGGCCGCCCCCCGGCGGGTCGGTTACTCCCAGGACTTCAGGAATGGATACGGGTCGACCGGGTGGCCGCCCGCGAACCAGGGCCCGGCCCAGATCTCGAAGTGTAGATGTGGGCCCTCGCTGCCGCCGGTGCTGCCGACATTCGCGATGCGCTGGCCGGCCGCCACGCGGTCGCCCTGGTCGACCAGCATGCTCCCCGACTGCAGGTGCATGTACACGTAGTTGTAGTTCTCGCCGTCGGCATCGAGCACCAGGTAGTGGCCGGCGCCCGCCGCCTGATAGGCGCGCCAGTGAATCGTCCCGGTCGCCACGGCGACCAGTGGGGTGCCCTGCGCCGCCGGCAGGTCCTGGCCCTGGTGGGTGTGCCCGTTGCGCGCGGCGCCGAAGCGGCTGCCGCTGCCGCCCCACGAGTAGATGCCGGCGATCGGGAACGGGTGGGCGCCGGCGCCGGCCGGCCCGGGGGCGGGGGCGACCTGCGCGGTGGTGCTCCTGACCGCCCTTCTCCCCCGCGGGTTGCGCGCGGTGATGCGCACGCGGTACGCGCCTGGCCGCGCGTCGCGCGACCACGAGTAGGTGTGCGGTCGGCCGGTGCGGCGGCTGCCCAGGTTCACGCGGTGGGCGGTGCCGTCGGCGAGGCTCACGAATGCGAGCCGCACCCGCACGTACTTGGCGCGGTCGCGCACCTGAAAGCGCACGACGGCCCCGCCGGCGACGGGTGTGGCGGTCGCGGGCGAGACGTCGAACACCGTCAGGATGGGGCGCCCGGTATGAGCGGGGGCCGGGCTCGCGCCCAGCCCACCGCCTCCCGAGCCGGAGGGCGGCAGGGGCTGCTTGCCGGGTTGCTCGATCGGGTCCGGCGGCACGGTGCCGGACGCCGCGCCGGTCTCGGCGTGGGCGGGAACGGCGATGAGCAGGGCAACCATGCCCGTGAGAGTGGCAGCGACCCGGTCGCGCGCCAATCGACACCTCCTTGCGTCTAGATCCCGCTTTCGGCTGGTTTACGGCACTTGTTGAGAGCCGTCGCTTCGCAACTGGACGGCTGTTCAGTGCGCCGCGACGCGTCCAGGGCTCGCTCAGGCCAGCGGGTGACCCGCCGCCACGGCGCCGGCGGTCAGCATTTGCCCCATCAGGTCGAGCGCTCCATGCTTGGAGAGCGGCTCGTTCAGGTTGCCGCACTTGGGCGACTGCACGCACGACGGGCAGCCGGCTTCGCAGGGACACTCGGCGAGCAGCCGCCGTGCATCGCCGACCAGCCGCTCGAACTCGTCGAATCCGCGCCGCGTGATTCCCACCCCGCCGGGATGCCCGTCGTAGATGAAGATCGTGGGGCAGCCGGTCTGGTGGTGCAAGTTGGTGGACAGGCCGCCGATGTCCCAGCGGTCGCACATCGCGATCAGCGGCAGCACGGCGATCTGCGAGTGCTCCGCCGCGTGCAGCGCCCCGAGCATTGCCTGCAGCGGCAGCGCGTCGGTCAGGTCGGGCAGCTCGTACCACAGCGCCTGCGTGACGAAGTTCTGCTCGGGGAGGTCGAGTGTCTGCAGGTCGATCACCTGGTGGTCGGCCATGCGCTTGCGCTGGAAGGCCACGACCTGCTGCATGACCGCAACCACGCCGAAGCGCAGCGGCACGCCGAGCGCGTCGCGATCGTCGCGGGTCTCCTCGATGAAGGTCTCGGTCTCGATCTTCGGCTGCGTGTAGTAGTGGGCCTCGGCCGCGCGCACGAGCGCGCGACGCCCGTCGATGTCGAGCTCCTCGACCTCGTAGGGCTCGCCCAGGTGCAGGTACACGGCGCCCGGATGGACTGTGGAGAAAGCCCGCTCGGCCTCGACGAAGCCGATCACCTCGCCACGCTCTGACTCCACGATCGCGAAGCTGTCGGGCGAGGCGGAGCGCAGCGAGAGCTTCGCCGCCGGGAATCCCCACTCGCGCGGGTGATAGCGCCCGTCGCGCTTGCGCAGCCGGCCGGCCGCGACCAGGCGCTCGGCGGCGACCGCCATGCCCGGGCCGAGCGTGTGCTCGTCAGCCGGCTCCAGCGGCCCCTCGTAGGCGGCGACGCACAGGTGGTTCATGAAGATCGTCTCCGAGGTGTGATCGAGGATCGCGGCCTCCACCGGCCGGTCCAGGAACTCCTCGGGGTGGCGGCAGAAGAACTGGTCGAGCGCGTCGTCGCCCGCGATGTACATCGCGAGGCCGCCGCGCTCCGTGCGGCCCGCGCGGCCCCACTGCTGGCGCAGGCTCGCGACGGTGCCGGGGAATGTGACCGAGATCGCGGCGTCGAGATGCCCGATGTCGATCCCCAGCTCGAGCGCGTTCGTGGTGACGACCCCGAGCAGCGCTCCGCTTGCCAGGTCACGCTCGATCTCGCGGCGCTGGCCGGGTGTATAGCCGCCGCGGTACGGACTTATGCGACCGGCATGCTCGGTGCTCTGCTCGAGCCGCTCGCGCGCGAACTGGTAGATCAGCTCCGCCGCGCGGCGGCTGCGCGCGAAGCAGATCGTGCGCACCTCCGCAGCGACCAGGTCGGCGAACAGCGCGGCCGCCTCGCCGAGGCTCGAGCCGCGCCGCATGGTGCGCTCGTCGATCAGCGGCGGGTTGCACATCACGACCTCGCGTGCGCCCCGCTCGGAGCCGTCGCGGTCGACGACCTCGAACTCGAGCCCGGTCAGCTCCTGCGCCAGCGACAGCGGGTTGGCGATCGTGGCCGACGTGAGGACGAACCGCGGCGTCGTCCCGTACGCCTCCGCGAGCCGGCGCAGTCGGCGCAGCACGTTCGCCACGTGGGAGCCGAACACTCCGCGGTACACATGGGCCTCGTCGACGACCACCAGCGCGAGGTTCGCGAGGAAGTCACCCCAGCCCGCGTGGTGCGGGAGGATCCCCACGTGCAGCATGTCCGGGTTCGTGAGCACGACGTTGGCGCGCTTGCGGATCGCGGCGCGCTCCTGCTGCGGCGTGTCGCCGTCGTAGATCGCGTGATGCAGGGCGGGGGTGCCGAGCGCGGTGAGGCTGCGCGCCTGGTCCTGCGCGAGCGCCTTCGTGGGGTACAGGTAGAGCGCCCGTGCCCGCGGGTCGCAGGCCAGCACGTGCAGCACCGGCACGTTGAAGCACAGCGACTTGCCGCTTGCGGTGCCCGTGGTGACGATCGTGTTCCCGCGGCGCATGACGCTCTCCCACGCATCCGCCTGATGCGAGTACAGGGAGGTGATCCCCTGTGCGATCAGCGCCTCGCGCACGCCGGGGTGAAGGTCTGCGGGGAGCGGCGCGGTGACAGGCTGCTCGCCGGGTTGGTGGACCCGCGTGACCAGCCGCTCGTCCTCCCCCGCGAGCAACCCCGCGAGCGCTTCGCTCCAACCTTGCTCCATCGTCTGTAACAGTAGAGGCGCGATGACCTTGGCCGTGAGGGACATCTCCGCTCCGTCCGCACACGAGTGGTTCGAAGCCCGCTCGTACCGGCATGGGCAGTTCGCCGACCTCGCGCGGCTCGCCGCCCGCAAGCGCGAACTGGGCGTGACCGTCAGCCTGGTGCTGCCCACGCGCGAGGTCGCGCCGACGGTCGGCGCGGTACTCGACGAGGTCGCGGGCCTGAACGAGCGGGCGCCGCTGGTGGACCAGGTGCTGGTGGTCGACGCCGCCTCGGCGGACGGGACCGCGGACCTTGCGCGCGGGAGGGGGGCCGAGGTCTACGACGAGCGGGAGCTGATGCCGGCCTTCGGCCCGGTGGTCGGGAAGGGGGACGCGTTGTGGCGGGCGCTGTCCGTCGCACGCGGCGACCTGATCCTGTTTGCCGACTCCGACACCGCGAACTTCGGTCGTCACTTCATATATGGGTTGCTGGGCCCGCTGCTCCGCGAGCCCGCCGTGCGGTTCGTGAAGGGCGCCTACCACCGGCCGTTCACGGCACCGGACGGAACGGTCGTGGACGACGCCGGCCGCGTCACGGAGCTGACCGCCAAGCCCCTGTTCGGGATCTTCTATCCGGAGCTGTGCGGCTTCGGCCAGCCGCTCGCGGGCGAGGTCGCGGGCCGCCGCGACCTGCTGCGCGCGATTCCCTTCTGCACCGGCTACGCGGTCGAGACGGCGATGATGATCGACGTGCTGCACCTAGCCGGGCTCGCCGCGATGGCCCAGGTCGACCTGGGCACGCGGCTCAATCGCTCCCAGCGGCTGCTCGCGCTGGGCGCGATGTCCTACGCGGTCGCGCGCGCGGTGATGATGCGCGTCGAGGGAGGGGGTCGTGCGGTGGACCAGGAGACCTACCTGCACGCCGCGTGCACGCCCGCGGGCGTGGCGCTCGAGCACCGCCGCGTGCAGGTGCTGGAACGACCGCCCATGGCCGACATCCAGTAGTGGCGCTGCGCTGCGTCTACACCGACCTCGACGGAACGATGCTCGGCCGGGGTGCGTCGCTGCTGCGCGATGCGCACGGGAACTTCTCGACCCTCGCCGTGCGCGCGCTCGAGGCCTGCCACCGCGCGGAGGTGGAGGTCGTGATCCAGTCCGGGCGGCGCAAGGCCCAGGTGTACGAGGACGCGCGCCTGATCGGCCAGTCGTCGTACATCTACGAGATGGGCAGCGGACTGGTGGACGGGCCCGACGAGGTGTTCCTGACCGGGTCGTTCCAGCCGGGCCAGGAGAGCGTGCACGACCAGATCGATCGTGCCGGCGCGCCGCGGCTGCTGATGGAGACGTTCCCGCGGCGGATCGAACCGCATGCCCCCTGGCACACGGACCGCCTGTTCTCGCACCTGTTGCGCGGGGACGTCCCGCTCGACGAGGTGGAGCGCCTGTTCGCGGCGCACCACCTCGATCTGCGGCTCGTGGACAACGGGATCACGGCACGGCGCTCCCCTGAGCTGATCGCAGATCCGGTGCACACCTACCATCTGATCGCGGGCGAGGCGGGCAAGGGCAGAGCGGTCGCGGCGCACATGCGGCGGCGCGGCCTGGCTCCCGCGGAGGCGATCGCGATCGGGGACGCGCGCGGTGACCTCGAGATCGCGGATTTCGTCGGCCGCTTCTATCTGGTGTCGAACGCGCTCGAACAGGACCCGGCGCTGGCGTCCGCCGCCACCCGGCCGAACGTCACGATCACCGAGGAGCCGATGACCGCCGGTTTCTACGAGGCGATCGTGCGCACGCTCGCGGAGCGCTAGGCCAGCAGCCGGCGGGCGATGCGGCGGGCAGCCCGTTCGACCTGCGCCTCGGAAGCGAGCGCTCCGTTGCGCGACGCCGCCTCGACCTCGATGTTCATCAGCCGGTGTTCGAAAGCGTCGAGCTCATCCTTCCCGACCACCGCGTAACACGGGACTCCGCCCTGGCGCGCACGCGTGGCGACCTCGAACAGCAGCTTGCCGCCGATGGTCTGCTGATCCAGCCGTCCCTCGCCGGTCACCACGGCGAACGCGTCATGCGCGCGCGCGTCGAAGCCGACCGCGTCCAGGACCAGCGCGGCGCCTGGGCGCAGCGTCGCCCCGGCGAACGCCCACAGCCCACCCGCCAGCCCGCCGCCGGCGCCCGCCAGCGGCTGGGCGCTCGGGTCGCGGTCGGTCACCCGCCGCGCCAGGCCCGCCCAGCCGCGCAGCCGCCGCTCGATCTCCTCGACCTGCGCGGGCGAGGCGCCCTTCTGGGCAGCGAAGACACGCGCGCTGCCCTCGTCGCCGAGCAGGGGATTGCGCACGTCGCACGCGACCGCCAGTCGCACGCCTCGCAATCGCCGCCGCAGCTCACCGAGGTCGGCGCTGCGCGTCGTGAAGTGGCCGCCGAGCGCCTCCAGCGCGCCCCGCCCGCCGTCGCTGGTGGCGCTCCCGCCGACCGTCACGAGCACCTCGCGCGCGCCGCTGTCGATCGCCGCGGCGATCAGTTCCCCGGTGCCACGACTCGTGGCACCGACCGGGTCGCGCTCGACGGTCGCCACGCGCCACAGCCCCGACGGCTGCGCCTGCTCGACGACGGCGAGCCGGCCGCCCTCGAGCAGCGCGAACGCCGCGTCGACCTCGCGTCCGAGCGGGTCTGTGGCGCGCGCGGCCAGGATCCGCCCGCCGCGCGCGTGCACCATCGTCTCCATCGTCCCCTCGCCGCCGTCGCCCAGCGGCAGCAGTTCGATTCGCTCTACTCCAGCGTCCGCGAGGCCGCGGCCGATCGCAAGCGCGGCTGCGTGCGCGGACAGCGTTCCCTTGAACTTGTCGGGGGCCACGAGTACCGGTCTCATGCCAGCGCCCGCTCGAACGCGGCCTGCGCATCGGCGCCGTGCACGGCGAACACCACCAGCTCGAGTCCGCTGCCGGCCGCGAGGTGGCGGCGCACCTCCTCCACCTCGATGCGGGCCGCTTCGTCCAGCGGGAAGCCGCCGACGCCGGTGCCGAACGCGACCAGTCCCAGCGACCGGGCGCCGAGCTCGTCGGCCCGCGCGAGCGTCGCGGCCGTCGCGCGGCGGATCACCTGCGCGGAGGTCGGGCCCCCGAGCGTCATGGTCGCAGCGTGGATCACCCAGCGGGCCGGCAGCGATCCGGCCCCGGTCTCGACCGCGTCGCCGAGGCCGATCGGCGCGCGCGCGTCGCTTTCATCCTGGATCGAGCGCCCACCCGCGCGCACGATCGCTCCTGCCACACCACCGCCGTGCCGCAGGTCGGTGTTCGCGGCATTGGCGATCGCGTCCACGTCGAGCTGCGTGATGTCTGCCTGCCGTACCTCGATCTGCGCCATGGGGTGGCCCACAATATCCCGCGTAGTACGCTCTTGAACCGTGTCCGTCGAGCATGTACATGCCACACCGGCCGAGGAGGAGTACCTCCAGATCATCTACTGGCTGATGGAGGCCGAGCTACCCATCACGGGCGCCAACATCGCGCGCGCCATGCGGTTGTCGCCCCCCACGGTGCACGAGATGGTGGGCCGGCTGGAGCAGGACGGCTATGTCACGCGCAACGACGACAAGTCGCTGCTGTTCACCGACACCGGTCGTGAGCAGGCGGAGGCGATCGTCGGCCGTCACCGGCTGATCGAGCGCTTCTTGACCGACGTCGTCGGCATCGCCTGGGACGACGTGCACGAGGAGGCCGAGCGGCTCGAGCACGCCATGTCGCCGGCGTTCGAGCAGTACATGATCCGTTCGGTGGGCGATGCGCAGACGTGTCCGCACGGCCATCCGATCTCACCGGGCAACCGGGTGCCGGGCGTGCCGCTGGCGGATGTCGAGGTCGGCGCCCAAGTCGAGATCCTGCGCTTCGAGAACGAGGCCGAGGATCTGCTCCACTACCTGAAGCAGACCGGGATGCACCCCGGCCTGACCGGCAGGCTCGCCCGGTCCGGCGAGCACGAGGTCGTGCTGGAGGCGAACGGCTCGTCCGTGTCGGTCACCCGCAGCGTCGCCGAGACGGTCTCGGTGAAGGCGGACCCGTCACCGCCGCCGCGCACGGCGCTGCCCGAGCAGCTGGTGCTCGGCAAGGACCGGTACGGGCGCTAGCTACGCCGGCTGCTTGATCGACTCGAGCGCCTCGCCGAGGCGCTTCGTGCCCTCGGTGGCCTGGTCGGGCGTGACCGCCGAGTACGCGAGCCGCATGGCGTTCGTGCCGCCCTCGAGCATGAAGTCGCTGCCCGCCACGAAGGTCACGGCGCGTTCCGCCGCCGCCGCCAGCAGCACGGTCGTGTCGACGTCCTCACCCAGCTCCACCCAGAGGAAGTAGCCGCCCTCGGGGAGCACGAACCTGGCCTCGTCGCCGATGTGCTCGGCGAGCCCCTCGGCCACCGCGTCGCGGCGCTCGCGCAGCGCGCGCTTCACGCCTTCGATCGAGTCGCCGATCGCGCCCGAGCGGCAGAACTCCGCGACGATCGCCTGCGCCAGCATGTTGGGCGAGATGTACGTGTTGACCGCCTGCTTGGTGAGCGCGGCCATCAGGTCCTCGGGGCCGATCAGGTAGCCGACCCGCACGCCCGGCGCGATCGTCTTGGAGAACGAGCTGGCGTACACGACGCGGTCCTGCGTGTCGCGCGAGAGCATCGTGGGCAGGTCCTCGCCCGCGAAGCGCACGTCACGGTAGGGATCGTCCTCGAAGATCGTGAACTCGTACTCGGACGCCAGCTCCAGCAGGCGATCCCGCTTGGCCTGCGACAGCGTGCACCCCGCCGGGTTGTGGAAGTTGGGGATGATGTGCGCGAGGCTCGGCTGCAGGCCCGCGGCGAGCGCGGTCTCGAGGGCGCCGACGTCGATCCCGTCGGCCTGCAGTGGGACGGCCAGGCACTCCGCTCCGCGCGCCTCGAGCGCCAGCAGCGTGCGGTCGTACGACGGCGCCTCGACGATCACCGGGTCGCCGGGCTCGACCAGCAGGTCGAACAGCATCAGCCCGCCCTCCAGCGAGCCGTTGAACAGCACCACGCGCGCCGGCTCCACGCCGTGCTTCTGCGCGATCCACTCGCGCAGCGGCCCGTACCCGTATCCCGGCCCGTACGAAAGGGCGGCCGCGGGATCGTCGGTCAGCGCGCGCTCCGCCGCCGCCCGCAGCGCCGCCGCGGGCATGATGTCGGCGCTGGGAGCACCGCGCGCGAACGAGATCGGGGCCGGAACAGCCATCGCCCTGAGGATAGACGGAGTCGGCGGCGGGCCGACGGCGGCCCGCCCCGGCCGACAGCGGCTTACGCCGCCGCCTTCACCTGCTCCGCCGCGAGCCGTGCGGCCTCCGTCGGGTTGCGGCCGACGGGCACGCCCTTGGACTCGAGCGCCTCGGCCTTTGCCTGCGCAGTCCCCGATGAGCCGGAGATGATCGCGCCCGCGTGCCCCATCCGCTTGCCGGGCGGCGCCTCGAAGCCCGCGATGTAGGCGACCACCGGCTTGGTCACGTGCGCCTCGATGAAGTCCGCGGTGCGCTCCTCTTCATCTCCGCCGATCTCGCCGACCATCACGATCAGCTCGGTCTCCGGGTCCTCCTGGAACTGGCCGATCACGTCGATGAACGACGACCCGATCACCGGGTCGCCGCCGATGCCGACGATCGTCGAGTTGCCCACTTCGAGCTGGGCCAGCTCGTAGCCGATCTGGTAGGTCAGCGTTCCCGAGCGCGACACGAGGCCGACCCCGCCGGGAGAGAAGAAGTCCGCGGGGATGATCCCCACGTTCGCCTTCCCCGGCGACAGCACGCCGGGGCAGTTCGGGCCGATCAGCCGCGACTCCGTGCCTTGCAGGTAGTTGTAGACCCGCAACATGTCGTGGGCCGGGATTCCCTCGGTGATGCAGACAATGGTCGCGATTCCGGCGTCGGCGGCCTCGTAGATCGCATCCGCGGCGAACGGCGGCGGCACGAACACCATGGCCGTGTTGGCCCCCGTCTCGGCGACGGCCTTGTGCATCGTGTTGAAGACGGGGACGCCCTCGACCTGCTCGCCTTCCTTGCCCGGCGTGACGCCGGCGACCAGGTCGGTGCCGTAGTCCTTGTTGCGCTTGCCGTGGAAGCGGCCCTGGCGGCCGGTCAGCCCCGCGATCGCGAGCTTCGTGTGCTGGTCGACCAGGATCGCCATCAGTCCGCTTTCGCCAACTCCACGACGAGCCTTGCGGCCTCGAGCATGGTCTTCGCGGGGTGGAGCTGGGGCGCGTCGGCCTCCGCCAGGATGCGGCGCCCCTGCTCGTCGTTGGTGCCGTCGAGCCGCACCACGATCGGCACTTTCACCGCGATGCGCTCCAGCGCCTGGAGGATCCCGTTGGCCACCTCGTCACAGCGCGTGATCCCGCCGAAGATGTTGAACAGGACGGCCTTCACCTTCTCGTCGGAGAGCAGCACCTCGAGCGCCGTGACGATCTCGTCGGCCTCGGCCCCACCGCCCACGTCGAGGAAGTTCGCGGGACGCCCGCCGGCCTGCGCGACCACGTCCAGCGTCGACATCACGAGCCCGGCCCCGTTCCCGAGGATGCCGATCTCGCCGTCGAGCTTCACGTAGGTGATGCCGCGCTCCTTGGCCATCTGCTCCTGCGGGTCCTCCGCGGAGGGGTTGCGCATCTCTGCCACCAGAGGCTGGCGCATGAGCGCGTTGTCGTCGACTGTCACCTTCGCGTCGAGTGCCGTCACCTGCCGGTCGGCGGTCACGATCAGCGGGTTGACCTCGACGAGCATCGCGTCGGTCGCGACGAACGCGTCGTAGAGCCGCGCCATCATCGCGCCCACCGGGCGCACGACGTCCGCGTCGACCCCGCTCTCGAACGCCAGCCGCCGGCCGTGGAAGTCCTGGAAGCCGACCAGCGGATCCACGTGCAGGCGCGCGATCTGCTCCTCGGGCACCGACTCGATCTCCACTCCGCCTGCGGCGGAGAGCATCAGCAGCACCTTTCGCGCGCTGCGGTCGAAGACCACGGCGGCGTAGTACTCGGCGGCGATGTCGGACGCCGGCTCCACCCAGACCTCCTGGACGGTCAGGCCGCGAATGTCCATGCCGAGGATCGCCTTGGCGTGCGCCTTCACCTCGTCGGCGTCGTTGGCGACCTTGATCCCGCCGGCCTTGCCGCGCCCGCCGATCTGGACCTGGGCCTTCACCACGACGGGAAAGCCGAGCTCCTCGGCGGCCTTGCGGGCCTGCTTCGGGGACGTCGCGAGCCGCCCCTCGGGCACGGGCACGCCGTGCTGGGCGAACAGCTGCTTGCCTTGGTACTCGAGCAGGTCCATGTATCGTTCCGGCCGCCCACTGCTCGGCGCAGCCGCGCCGCAAGCTATCAACAACTCCTCAAGCCGAAGCTCTTGCCCTTACCGAAAAAGATCGATTTCGTCAGCCTCGAGGTCTACGGGACCTTGATCGACTGGGAATCCGGGATCCACAAGGCCTTCCAGAAGGAGGCCGAGCGGGACGGGTTCACGATCGACAAGGACCGGCTGATCCCGCTCTTCCTGGAGAAGCAGCAGGAGATCATGTCGGGCTCCTACGAGCTCTACGCGGAGGTGTTGCGGCGCGCCGCGATCTCGGTGGCGGAGGAGCTGGGGTGGGAGCTGGAGCCGGTGCGTTCGAGCTTCCTGCCCAACAGCGTGCCCTCGTGGCCGCCCTTCCGCGACACGAACGCGCTGCTGGACCGGCTGCGGAAGAAGTTCCACGACCCCGCTGCGGCCGGCGTCACCGGCATCGGTCTGATCTCGAACATCGACGACAAGCTGCTGGGCGCGACCCGCCGCCATCTGCGCACGGACTTCGACCTGGTCGTGACCGCCCAGCAGGTCCGCTCCTACAAGCCCGACCCCGCGCACTTCAAGGAGGCCAAGCGGCGCATCGGGCCCCGCACCAAGTGGGTGCACATCGCGACCGGCCTGGAGACGGACGTGATCCCCTGCGTGAAGGCGAAGGTCCCCGTGATCTGGGTGGATCGCCGCAAGCAGGGATGGCCGCAGGGCGTGAAGGGCAAGCCGACCGAGATCGTGAAGGACCTCCGGTCGGCCTTGAAGCTGCTCGGCGCGGCTTAGAGTCGCTCTTAGCCGATCACGGCGATCGCCGCGCCGGCGTCGATCGAGGCGCCCTCCGACACGCTCAGCACCTGCACCGTGCCGGCCACGGTGGCAGTGATCTCGTTCTCCATCTTCATCGCTTCGATCACGCACACGACCGCGCCGGCCTCGATTTCCTGGCCCTGCTCGACGTTCACGCGCAGCACCGTCCCCTGCAACGGTGAGGTGAGGGTCCCGCTGCCCGCTGCGCCCGCGTTCCCGGAGCGCTCGCGCCGCGGCGCCGGCCGGCTCGCCGAGTTCGCCCCGGCGGCCAACACGCCGCCCGCCGGGGGCGGACCGATCACCTTCACGTTGAAGCGGCGGCTGTCCACCTCGACGGTGTAGTCGCGCTCGACCTGGTGCTCGTGCTCGGCGGCCTCGGCCGCGGCGGGCGCCTCGGGCGCCAGCGACTTCAGCCACTTCGGGTCCTCGACCAGGTCGCGGCAGGTCTCCGCGTTGCGCCACTGTTTCGACGACAGCAGCGCCTGGTGGAACGGGATCAGGGTGGTGAGGCCGCCGATCTCGTACTCCCCCAGCGCACGCAGCATGCGGGCCGTGGCCAGCTCGCGGTCGGTGTCCCACACGATCAGCTTGGCGACCATCGGGTCGTACATCGGTGAGATCTCCGACCCCGGGCGCACGCCCGAGTCGACGCGCACGCCGGGCCCGCCGGGTTCGCGGTAAGTCGTGATCCGCCCGGGAGCGGGAGCAAACTTCTTGTGGGCCGCCTCCGCGTTGATGCGGCACTCGATCGACCAGCCGCGCAGCTGCACGTCCTCCTGGGCGAACGAGAGCCGCTCTCCGGCCGCGATCCGGATCTGCTCGCGGACGATGTCGACGCCCGATGCCATCTCGGTGACCGTGTGCTCGACCTGGACCCTGGTGTTCATCTCCAGGAAGAAGTATTCGAGCCTATGCTCGGCGTCCCGGGCGAGCAGCCCCTCGATCGTGCCGGCCGACTGGTATCCGATCGCCTTCGCGGCGTCCGTTGCGATCTTGCCGATGCGTTCGCGGAACTCGTCGTCGACGCCGGGCGCGGGCGTCTCCTCGATCAGCTTCTGGTGGCGGCGCTGCACCGAGCAGTCGCGTTCGCCGAGGTGCACGACGTTGCCCTTGGAGTCGGCCAGGACCTGGACCTCTACGTGGCGGGGGTCTACGAGGTAACGCTCGAGATAGACCGTGGCGTCGGAGAAGAACTTCTCGCCCTCCCGCGCGGCGCCCTCCAGCGCAGCCTCCAGCTCGTCCTCCGACATCGCCACGCGAAAGCCCTTGCCACCACCACCACCCGCGGCCTTCACGGCGACCGGGTAACCGATCTCCCCGGCGATCGTCTGCGCGTCGGCCAGCGCCACGACCGGCTCCGTCGTCCCTGGCACGATCGGCACGCCGGCCGCTTTCATGATCTCGCGAGCGTTCGTCTTCGACCCCATCGCCTCGATCGCCTCGGGCGGCGGTCCGATGAACACGAGCTTGGCCTTCTTGCAGGCCTTGGCAAAGGCCGCGTTCTCGGCCAGGAACCCGTAGCCGGGGTGGACCGCCTCGGCGCCGGCTTGCCTGGCCACCTCGAGAATCTTGTCGACCTTCAGGTAGCTCTCGGTCGCGGGACCCGGGCCCAGCAGGAAGGCCTCGTCGGCCAACTCCACGTGGGGAGCCTCGCGATCGACCTCCGAGTACACGGCGACCGCCGCGATGCCCATCTCCTGCAGGGTGCGGATCACGCGCACGGCGATCTCGCCCCGGTTTGCCACGAGCACCTTGGAGAACATCGGCGCCGGACTATAGCGGCGGCCTCCGCGTGCTCCCGGCCGCGGGAAAGGCCGATGCCCGCCCCGGTCGGGGCGGGCATCTGAGCCTCTGGGAGGCGCGCTCTCTGGGTGAAGGCGCCTCATCATTCATCGCCGGACCGCTGGAGCAGCGTCCGTGCGTCCGCACGGCCCGGCGGGTCGTCCCTTAGCCGATAGACATCACCGCCTCGGGTTTTCTTCCCTGGGATCGGTCGGTCGTCATCGCTCGGCCCCTAGCAGTTCTTCCGAACGCACTTGACCTGGGCCTTGACCTTGGTCCGCTTCTTGGCCTTCTTGGCCTTCTTCGCGCACTTGCACTTCTTGGCCTTCGCCTTCTTGGGCGTGCTGGCGACCTTCACCGCCGGCGCTGCGGCCGGGACCTGCTGGTAGATGATGATCGTCGTCGTGACCGGCGGCGGCGGTGTGACTGGACCGCCGACAACCGGAGCCTGCCCGGCCGACTGGGCCTGGCTGCTGCCCTGGTTGGTCGTGTTGGTGTTGCTTGCGTTCGACGTCGTCGTAGCGTTGTTGGACTGCGTCACGACTACAACGCACCGCCTTGTGCAGCTGGACATGTCGATTCCCGACACGGTGTTGCTCTGCTCCGTTGTGGCGCTCGACTCGGCGCTCTGGTCGGTGTCGTTCGAGTTCGAGGCCGACTGGCTCTGATCGGCGTCGTTGCCGGAGCCCGCGCCCTCGTTCGTGCCACCGGCGGCGGACTGAGACTGGCCGTTGGACTGGGTCGTCTCGTTGCCGTTCTCGGCGTTCGCCGTCGTGTTGGCGTCGTTGCCCTGGGTGATGCTGACGCTGCAGCGGGCCTCGCACTCGGTCTCCGAGTCATCGCCGCCGCCGTAGGAGTTCTCCTGCTCCGTGGTCGCGTCGGAGTCGACGTCCTGGTCGGTCTCGTTGGTGTTCTCGGCCGACTGGTCCTGGTCGACGTCGTTGCCCGCAGCCGCGCCGGAGCTGGCGCCGCCACCGGCGGTCTGCTCCTGCGTGTTGTCCTGGGCCGCCGTGTTGTCGTTGGCGGCGTCGGACGTGGTGCCGGCCGTGTTGCCCTGGTCGACGGCTCCGTTGCCGGAGCGGTCACCCTCGGACGAGCCGGGCTCGTTCGAGTTCTCCTGCTCCGTGGTCGCGTCGGCGTCGGCGTCCTGGTCGGTCTCGTTGGTGTTCTCGGCCGACTGGTCCTGCTCGACGTCGTTGCCGGATTCGTCGCCGGCGAGGTCACCGCCCTCGGCCGACTGCGTCTGGCCGTTGGACTGCTCCGCGCCGTTGGTGTTGCCGGCGGTCCCGTCCGTGGTGGCGTCGTTGGCCTGGCCCACGTCGCCGTTGCCGGAGCGGTCGCCCTCGGACGAACCCTCGGGCTCGTTCGAGTTCTCCTGCTCCGTGGTCGCGTCGGCGTCGGCGTCCTGGTCGGTCTCGTTGGTGTTCTCGGCCGACTGGTCCTGGTCGACGTCGTTGCCCGCAGCCGCGCCGGAGCTGGCGCCGCCACCGGCGGTCTGCTCCTGCGTGTTGTCCTGGGCCGCCGCGTTGTCGTTGGCGGCGTCGGACGTGGTGCCGGCCGTGTTGGACTGGTCGACGTCTCCGTTGCCGGAGCGGTCGCCCTCGGACGAACCCTCGGGCTCGTTCGAGTTCTCCTGCTCCGTGGTCGCGTCGGCGTCGGCGTCCTGGTCGGTCTCGTTGGTGTTCTCGGCCGACTGGTCCTGCTCGACGTCGTTGCCGGATTCGTCGCCGGCGAGGTCACCGCCCTCGGCCGACTGCGTCTGGCCGTTGGACTGCTCCGCGCCGTTGGTGTTGCCGGCGGTCGCGTCCGTGGTGGCGTCGTTGGCCTGGCCCACGTCGCCGTTGCCGGAGCGGTCGCCCTCGGACGAACCCTCGGGCTCGTTCGAGTTCTCCTGCTCCGTGGTCGCGTCGGCGTCGGCGTCCTGGTCGGTCTCGTTGGTGTTCTCGGCCGACTGGTCCTGGTCGACGTCGTTGCCCGCAGCCGCGCCGGAGCTGGCGCCGCCACCGGCGGTCTGCTCCTGCGTGTTGTCCTGGGCCGCCGCGTTGTCGTTGGCGGCGTCGGACGTGGTGCCGGCCGTGTTGGACTGGTCGACGTCTCCGTTGCCGGAGCGGTCGCCCTCGGACGAACCCTCGGGCTCGTTCGAGTTCTCCTGCTCCGTGGTCGCGTCGGCGTCGGCGTCCTGGTCGGTCTCGTTGGTGTTCTCGGCCGACTGGTCCTGCTCGACGTCGTTGCCGGAGACGGCTCCGTCTGCGCTGCCGCTGCCCGCGGTCTGGTCCTGGGCGTTGGCCTGCGTCGCCGCGTTGTCGTTTGCTGCGTCGGACGTTGTGTCGGCGGTGTTGTCCTGGGCCACTGCCCCGTTTCCGGACTGGTCGCCACCTTCGTCCTCTTCACTGCCCGTGCCCTGATCGGACCCGGTCTGGTTCTCCTGTTCGGTTGTCGCCGTGTCTTCTGCGCCCTGAGTCGTCTCGTTCGTGTCCGTGGTCGTCGCGTCCTGCGAGGCGACGTCCCCGGCGCCCGATGCGCTCTGACCGAATGCGACGGCCGGAACCCCACCGATGACGAGGGCGAGGATGCTCACGGCGAGAGCGAGCTTGCTTCTCACGATGATTCCTCCTGATCGAATTGATCGCCGGGACCACACGGCCCTGGCGTAACCCTGTGTGGCGCGCCGGGGCGGCTAGCCGGGGTGCTCGATCGGGGGGATGTAAGCCGACGGCCTCCAGACGGCCGTCGCATTGCGGAAAGCTGTGTACCAGTCCGGCGGGAACATGCGGACCACCGTGAGGAACCCAAGTGCGGTCAGCAGGACCAGCGCAGCGCCTCCACCGCCGCCACCGCCGAACAGGTGGAAGAACAGCATGGTGTTCCCGGAGCTGTCCACCAGGACCAGCCGCGCACCGCTCTCGCCGGCCTGCGCAGCACGGCGCACCGCACGCTCGCGCGCGTCGAGCGCAGGGATCCCCGCCGCGGCGGTCGCGATCGAGCCGAAGCGCGCCAGGCTGCCGAGCACGGCGATCCCGCTCCCGCCGCTCCGCGCGCCGGACCCGAAGACGAAGGCGTCACCCTGGCCGGTGACGGCAAAGCTCTCGCCCGCGCCCCCGGGGGGCAGCTGCGCCGGAGCTGCGAGCAAGTCGCCGGGCGCTGCCGCGCTCGCGGTCGTCGGGGCGGGAGACGGGGTCGGCGCGCCGTCACGGGCTGGCTCGGGCCGAGTCGTGCCGCCGTCTTCGTGGATCACCGGCCGGACCTCCGGCGGCGGCGCCGGCGACGGTTCCGGGACCGGTTGTTCATCGACGGGCGGGCCCGGGGGCGGGGGGTCGGGCGCTGGGCCTGGATCCGGAATCGGATCCGGGGGAACAGGCTCCGGGGTCGGCGCCGGCTCCGGTGGACTTGGCGACGGGTCGGCGATCACGCCGCCGTCGATCGGCGGCTCCACCTGGCCAAGCGCGGCAGGCGTCCACGCCCCCAGCGCCGCGCCGCACACCGCGACGACGAGCAGGACGCGAATCAAGTAGCTAGGCGCAGTCGTCATGCGCTGCGCGGTCTGCAAGCTCTGGGTCGAAATTCGGAACCGACACGTGGTGGACCTCCACCTCTTCGTGCATTGCTATGGCGAGGACGTCCGTGCGGAGGACCCAGAACCTCGAGGCGGAAAGTAACTCGGCGTTTCTCCCCGGCGCAACCAACTCGTTTGGTTTGCAACCCGACTTGCACGAACGCAACCGCCTGTGCAAGCACCCCCCGATCGCTTGCGGTTTGCATTTCCCCTGGAATCGTTCACGGCGATGAGAAGGCAGATCGCAGACTGGAGCGCCGCCGCCGCGGCCGTCGCAATTCTCGGCTTTGGCGGGCTCGTCGTGATCAAGCCGGCGATCGATCACTGGGACGACGTGTACCGCGCGGATCCGTTCGTGGTCGGCACGACGACGCAGAAGGCGCAGCAGCGCCTGCCCGCGACGGGTACCTCGGGCCCCACGCCACGCCCGCGCGTCAGCCGCACGACCACCACGACCACCGAGGAAGCGTCGTCACTGCCCGAGCGGCTGCTCGGCAAGAGCGGAACGCTGGCGCTGCGCCTCGGCCTCGTGGTGCTGGTGGCGTGGCTCGCGGCGCTGCTGCTCCAGCGCGCGATCCTGGGCAACTACGCGCTGCGCATCGGGCCGGCGCCGGCCCGCGCTCCCAGGGCGCCCGGCACGACGCTGAACGGCGTCGCGCCCCATGCCGCGGAGGATGCCGACACGGCTGTCACGCCTGTGCAGAACGGTGACCACACCGCTGCCGCGCCCGGGAGCACCGCGAACCTCGCTCCCGCGATCGCGAAGCTGGTCGCCTCGCGGCGGGAGGCGATGGGACTTTCCCAGCGCGAGCTGGGGAAGCGGGCAGGGATCAGCCACACGGTGATCTCGAGGATCGAGGGTGGAGAGCATTCCCCCAGCCCGAAGACCCTCGAGCGCCTCGCCGACGCCCTGCGCTGACCCCGAGGGGCGCCGGCCCGGCAGCGTCCCGCCCCTGCGGCGGGGCGTTGCCGTTGTTTCCCGCTCCGCACCAGCGGTGTTCCACCGTGCGGGTCCGCGGCAACACGCCGAGCAACACGTTGCCGGCGGCTGGCGCGGGAAAGCAACAGCTACGTCTTGCCCGGAGAGGACGCTGGAGGTGTCGGGCGCGCGCGGGTCGCGAGGCTGCGCGCCCCGAGCAACGCCAAGAGCGCGGCGGGAACCGCGATCGTCACCGCCCGCGGAAGCTCGATGCCGGCCTTGTCGAACAGCGCCAGCGCAGCCAAGACCATCACGACGCCCAGCGCGGTCCGCAGCACGCCGGTCGGGAGTCGCACGATCAGGTGGCTGCCGAGCCACACTCCGGGGATCGACCCGATCAGGATCGCTCCGACCAGGCCGAAGTCCACGTTTCCCGCCACGACGTGTGCCACGGCGGCGGCGGCGAGCAGCACGGCGGCGTGAAACACGTCTGTCCCCACCACCTGCTTGGGCGCCATCCGGTAGTACGCGATCAGGAACACCGCGATCAGGGTGCCGGAGCCCGCCGAGGTGAGGCCGATCACCAGCCCCGTGCAGGCCCCGATCGCAACCGCGGCGACCTTGTGGCGGCGCGTGAGCTTGAAGGACTCGCGCTCGCGCTCGTGGGCCTTGGTGGCGAACAGCGCCCGGCCGAGCACGATCGCGCCCACCACGATCAGCGCGATCGCCAGCATGGTGAGCACGATGTCGTCGAGGCTGTTTCCGTAGCGGTCGTGCAGCCACTCGATCAGCCACACACCTGCGATCGCCGCGGGCACGCTGCCCAGGGCCAGCCAGACGGACAGCCCCAGATTCACCGTCCTGAGGCGCAGGTGCCGCCAGCCGCCGACGGTCTTCGTGACGGCGGCGTAGGTGATGTCCGACCCGACGGCCGTCACCGGAGAGGTCCCGAACACGAGAATCAGCACGGGTGTCATCAGCGACCCGCCGCCCATGCCCGTCATCCCCACCAAGAAGCCGACGCCGAACCCGAATGGGATCAGAAGCGGATCCATGTCTCCCCCTGCTCCGGCGGCGCCCTCAGGCGGGCACGCCTCGTCCGGCTGCGCTCTCCCGCATCGAGTTGATCAGTACGTCGGCGACCTCGGGCCGCGTGAACTCCTCCGGGGGGCGCTCCCCGGCGCGCAGCATCTCCCGCACCTTGGTGCCCGAGAGGAACACGCGGTCGTCGGGACCGGCCGGGCTGGTCTTGCTGGTGGCCATGCCCTTGGTCAGCTTGCAGTAGAAGGAGTGCTCGAACATCATTGGCTCGATGCCCAGCTCGCTCGGCTCGAAATGGCCGAAGATCTCCTGGGCGTCGTACGTGCCGTAGTAGTCGCCGACCCCCGCGTGGTCGCGCCCCACGATGAAGTGCGTGCACCCGTAGTTCTTGCGGACCAGGGCGTGGAAGATCGCTTCGCGCGGACCGGCGTAGCGCATCGCCGCCGGGTTCACGGCGAGCAGCACGTGATCGGGCACGTAGTACTCCTCGAGCAGTACTTCGTAGCAGCGCATTCGCACGTCGGCCGGAATGTCGTCGGACTTGGTCTCCCCGACGAGCGGGTGGATGAACAGCCCGTCCACCGACTCCAGCGCCGCCTTGGTGATGTACTCGTGGGCGCGGTGGATCGGGTTGCGCGTCTGGAAGCCGACCACCGTCTTCCAGCCGCGCTCGGTGAACGCGGCGCGGGCGGCGGCCGGGGGCAGGATGTGGCGCTCGAAGGCCCGCGGGTGCTCCGGGAGGTCGGTCACGCGGACCGGGCCGGCCAGGCAACGCGTTCCCTCGCCGTAGATCGCGGCCACGCCGGGGTGCTGCTGGTCGGTGGTGCGGTAGACGTGGCGCGCCTCGCGCTCGAGATCCCGCTCGAAGATCTCCTCGACGTCGATCACGCCCAGCAGCCGCCCGCCCTCGGTGCGCAGCGCGAGCCGGTCGCCCTCGGCCGCGGCGGCGTCCGTGGCCAGCGTCACGGGGATGCTCCACGGGAGCCCGTTCGCGAGCCGCATGTCGTCCACCACGCGGCGCCAGTCGTCGGAGCCCTGGAACCCCCGCAGCGGGCTGAAGCCACCCACGGCCAGCAGTTCCAGATCTGCGGCCTGCCGCGGCGTGAGCGAGACGGAGTCGAGCGAACCGGCTTCTTTGACGAGCTGGTCGCGCTGCTCGGCGCGCGCAAGCAGGTCGACGAGCTCGCCGCCGTGAGCGTCAATCATCAGTCATACCGGCTTTGCCCGGTTACTTCGACTCGGCCGGGTGCAGACCGCACTCCACCTTGTCCTGGCCTGCCCAGCGACCCGCGCGGGGGTCTTCTCCGGGCATCACCTGACGGGTGCAGTGGGTGCA
This sequence comes from uncultured Solirubrobacterales bacterium, assembly GCA_963816975.1. Classification (GTDB taxonomy): domain Bacteria; phylum Actinomycetota; class Thermoleophilia; order Solirubrobacterales; family JBBDJG01; genus DASRIA01. Next base: position 902,295 of record CAWFMD010000006.1, read on the forward strand.
GCCGATCGACGGGTAGTTCTGGTCGTGGAGAGGGTTGTACGGGACGTCGTGCTCGTGGATGTAGGCCCACACGTCCTTCAGGGACCAGTCCGCGAGCGGGTTGGCCTTGATCAGGCCGAACTTGTCGTCGATCTCGACCTTGCGCGAGTTGGCCCGCGTCGGGGCCTGGTCGCGGCGGATGCCCGTGATCCACGCGTCCACGGATCCGAGGGCGCGCTTCAGCGGCTCCACCTTGCGGATCGCGCAGCAGGCGTTGGGGTCCCGCGCCCACAGCTCGTCGCCGTGCAGCTTCGCCTGCTCGGCGAGCGTGAGGTTGTGGTAGCGCTCGAAGTTGAACCCGTAGCGCTCCACGAAGCGGTCGCGCGTCTCGTACGTCTCCTTGAAGAGCACGTCGGTGTCGAGGTAGAAGATGCGTATCTCGGGCTCGATCCGGTGCAGCATGTCGAGCAGCACCGACTCCTCCTGCTGGAACGAGCACGCGACGTAGAGGCTGGGGTGGAACTGGTCCACCATCCACCGCAGCGTGGCCTCCGGTCCCTGGGGCTCGAGCTCGGCGGCAATCTGCTCCAGCTCCTCGGCTGTCCAGTTCTTGGTTGCTGTGGGCATCGCGGATCCTTTCGAGGTTGAGCGGAGCGTTCCCTCCGGAAGCGACAAAATAACACAAACCTGACTGGATTTAGGTTATTTGGCCTTTGACGGTCTTTTTCGGCCGCCCGGTGGCGGCACTTGAGGGAACCAACGAGGGAGGCCCGCAAGCTTGCGGGCCTCCAAGGATAGGGACCGGCGTCCCCGGCCCGACCCGCCCGCCGGCTGACCGGCGGCAGGCCGTTACTCGCTGACGCGCTCGATCAGGAACGCCACCCGCACGTGGGCGCGCCACTCGTCGAGGTTGTCGCCGCGCAGGCCGGTGGACACGAGGTCCACGGCCTTGATGTTCCGCAGGGAGCTGCGCGCCTCGGCGAGCGCCTGCTGGACCGCGTCGTCCGAGCTCTTGCTCGAGGTTCCGATCAGCTCGATGATCTTGACTACCGCCATGCTCCTCCTCCGTTCTCGGGGGTGATGGCGAAGTTGTATCCGCTTCCGTGCAGGTCCGCCATGCGACGGTCGTCCGGCCGTCCCGAAACGCTCAGCTGCCCCAGCGCTCGGGGTCGCCCCAGGCGTCGGGGCTCTGCCCGCGCACGCTCTCGGCGCGCGCGGCGCGGGCCCAGGGACTCTCGCGGTCGACACTGGGCTCGATCACGGGAGCCGTGTCGTGCAGGAAGCGCTCCAGCGCCGCGGCGATGGCGGCGGCCTCCTGGGGCCCGGCGACCGGCGCGATCAGCTCGATCGCGGGGCGCGGTGGGCGTCGCTTTCCGTTGGTGGCCATGGAGTAAAAAGGGGCGGTGGCCAAGATACCCGTACTCGACCACGACGGTGTGCTCGCCGCGGTTTCGCCGCATGAGGCGATCGACCGGGTGCGCGACGCCTTCGTCAGCTTCGCGCGGGGTGAGTGGCAGATGCCGCCGAAGGTGTACCTGCCGAGTCCCCCGAACGGCGACTTCCGGGCCATGCCGGTGCGCGGCGAGGGCCTCGCGATCCTGAAGTGGGTGACGTCGTTTCCGGCCAACCCGCGTCGCGGGCTGCCGACCGTCACGGGAGTGGTCCTGGTCTCCGACGCCGATGACGGCGAGCCGCTCGCGATGCTGGACGCGCGCGCCGTGACCGCGCTGCGCACGGGTGCCGCCGCAGCCGTCGCAACCCAGGAGCTGGCCCGCGGGGACGCGCGCACGGTCGGCATCGTCGGCTGCGGACTCCACGGCCGGTGGGTGGGCCGCTGCATGGCGGACGCCGAGTATGGCCCCGGCGTGTGCTTCGACCCGGACCCCGAGGCGGCCGGCCACCTCGCGGCCGAGCTCGGATGGGAGGTCGGCGACCTGCCCGAGGCGCTCGCGTGCGACGTCGTCTGCACGATCACCCCCGGCGCGGAGCCAGTCGTATCGGCGGAGGCGCTGCGTCCCGGTCAGCACGTGAACCTGCTCGGCGCGGACGGGCCCGGCAAGGCGGAGGCGTCGGTCGACGCCGTCGTACGGGCGTTGGCGGAGGGCCGCCTCTTCTGCGACGAGTGGGAGCAGGCCAGCCACGGTGGCGAGCTGGCGGAGGCGGTGGCCGCGGGCCGCGTGCGGCGCGAGCACGTCACCGACCTGGGTGCGGTGTGCGCCGGCCTCGCGCCGGGGCGCGAGGCCGAGCGCGACATCACTCTGTTCGACTCGACGGGCCTCGCGATCCAGGACCTGGCGATCGTGCTCGGCGCCCTCGAGGCGCTCCGGGCGGGCGCGGTGAAGGCCCAAACCGTGTCGCTGTCCTAGCGCTGGCCGGTGCGGCGCCGCCGATCGCGCCTTCGAGCTTCAGCAGCAGCACCTTGTTGTCGAGCCCGCCGCCGTAGCCGCCCAGGCCACCGCCCGAGTGCAGCACCCGGTGGCAGGGCACGACGATCGGGATGGGGTTGGAGCCGAGCGCGTTGCCGGCCGCCCGCGCGCCGCGCGGACTGCCGGCCGCCGCTGCCATCTCCTTGTAGGTCGAGACCTTGCCGTAGGGGATCTTGGCCGTGCGCCTCAGCACGCGCCGCCCGAAGCCGTCCGTGAGGCGCCAGTCGAGCGGCAGCCCGAAGCGCGTGCGCCGCCCCTGGAAGTACTCTTCCAGCTCCCGCTTGACGGCATCGAAGTAGGCCGGCGCCTCGATCACGCGCGGCGAGATGCGCTCCGCCAGCTCCTGCAGCACGTCGTCGTGGGCGTAGTTGTCGCTGAACGAGATCCGCACCAGGCCACGCGGGGTTGCGGCCACGAGCACCGGCCCGACCGGGGAGTCGAGCGTCGTGTAGGCGACGTCGAGCAGGCCGCCGTTCGCTGCCTGGTCCGCCAGCCGGCCGGCCGCGGCGCCGGCCGCCACTGCCACGTTCGCGCGTGCGGCCCGGGACAGCGCCGCTTCGATCTTCCTCATCGATTCCATGTCGCTCTCAGCTTCTCCAATCCCTCGTGCAGGTTGCGGCGTGCGGCGTCCCCGGAGCATCCGAGGACACGCCCGATCTCTTCGTGCGGCAGGTCGCTCGCGAAGCGCAGCACGACCGCGGCGCGCTGCTTGTTCGGGAGCTTGCGGACCTCGGTCCAAAGGCCGGCGTCGTGATCGAACACGTCGTCGGTGCGGGCGTCGGGGACGTCCGCGATGGGCGTCGCACGACGCCCGTTGGCGCGGTGGGCGTCGAGTGCCTTGCGGTGCGCGATCGTGAGCACCCACGCCCGCAGGTTTGAGTTGCGGCGCAGCCGCGGATACGCGCGCATGGCCGACAGGAACGTCTCCTGGAAGCAGTCGTCGGCGTCCTGGCGGCCGACCGATGCCACCAGGAACCGGTACACGTCCTCGCGGTGCTGATCGAGGAACGTCTGGAATGGCGGCACTGACACGGTCATAGAACGCGCCACGCGGCCCGCGCGTGAGGTCGACCTAGGGCCGCTCGCCCGAGCGGGCGCGCTGGAGGCCCACCCAGAGCACCTCCATCGCGAGGTTCACCATCATCCGGCGCGGCAGCTCGGGATGGTCGTTCCACCACGAGGCAAGCGACACCGCCGCCCCGACGATCTGGACCGCAACGCCCTCCAGCTCGACCTCCTGGGGCATCCCGCCGCCGCTCTCGTAGTCCTGCGCGGCCAGCGTCGCGACGGCGTGCACCGCGGTGCGAATGACCTCCTCGCGGATCGCGGCGATCTCCGGCTCGAGCACGTCCTTCATCAGCATCTGCCACAGCTGGCGATGGTCCTCGACGAACGTGAAGAAGGCGTCGAGGCCGCGCCGCACGCGCTCGGCCGTGGGCTGGGCCGGGGCCGCTGCCCGCGTGAGGTGATCCATCAGCTCGCGGTTGGCGAGCTGCAGAATCTCGGTGTACAGCTCCTGCTTGCCCTCGAAGTGCCGGTACAGAAGGCCGGGCGACACGTCGGCGGCGTCCGCGATCTGCTCGACTCGCGCGCCCTCGAACCCGCGCTGCGCGAACACCTGGGTCGCGGCCTCGACGAGGCGTTCACGCCGCACCTCCGGGCGCAGACGCTGCCGCTTCGCCTTCTTAGCCACGCGCATCCACCGCGCACCATTATGTCCGCCGCCGAGGTCCGGCGGCGACCCCAGGGGATCAGCTGCGCGGACGGAAGGCCGACTCGACTCGCGAGAAGGGAGGCAGAGCGCCCGGATCGGCCAGGTCGTCGAGCGTCCACACCGCCGTGGCGTTTCCGCGCTCGTCGACGGCCACCTGCGGCTCGAACCCGTGGAGCCGCCGCTCCGACAGTGTCTGCGCGGCGCCGAACACGCCGTCCTTGGGCCGGAAGGCCGACCGCACCTGCAGGAGGCCGGCTGGGGTCTGCGCCGTCCAGACCACGGTCGCGCTGTCGTCGATCGCCACGCGGGGCCCGAAGTGGCTGAGCGGTTCGCCCTCGTCGGTGCCGGACACGGGCGCGGGCGCCCCGAAGGCCCGGCCGCGCGGCTGGAAGGCGCTTTCGATCTGGCCGAGGCCGGCCACGAAGCGGGTCCAGACGGCCAGCGCGTTGCCGCGCCCGTCGAACACGACCTGGGGCTCGAACGCGCCCGTGTCGGAGAGGTCCACGGACTCGCCGAAATTCCCCCCCGGCCACCGCTGCGCCGCCTGGATGTGCGTCGTGCCGTTCCCGGCCGTCCACACGACGAGCGCGCCGCCGCGCTGGTCCACGGCGACCTGCGGCTCGGATGCCTTGCTCGAGGGCGCGGACAGCGTGACCGCAGGTTGGAAGTTCGCCGCCGTGCTTCCGATCGCCGCGTCGACACGATCGCCGTCCGCCACGAACCAGGTCGCGACCGCCGTCCCGTCCGCGCCGACCGCGACCTGCGGGGCGTTCGCGTCGCCCCCCGGGGCCGACAGTGTCCGGGCTGGGAGGAAGCCGGCGTTCTCGGGCTTCACCGACGCCTCGGCGGTGAGGTTGGCTCCATCCATGTGCGACCACACCACGACGGTCCCGCGGGCCGCTGACACCTGTGGATCGAACGCGTCGCCGCCGTCCGGCGATAGATACGAGGGTCGCAGGAAGTCGCCTCCGGCGGTCCGGAAGGTCGCCTGCACCCGCTGGGTGCCGTCCGCGTCCCGTGCCGTCCAGGTGACCACCGCGTCGCCGTCGCGCTCGAACGCGACCCGCGGCTGGAACGCGTTCGCGCTCGGGTCGGACAGGCGCTGCGGTGCGCCGAACCGCTCGCCGGCCGACGCGAACGCCGCCTCGACCCAGGTCGGGTTCGTCTCGTCGTGCGGATCCGGATCGACGGTCCACACCGCGAGCGCGTTGTGCAAGCGGTCGGTGGCGACGTCAGGCTGGAAGGCCCCGACGGTCGGCGCCGACAGGCCGGCGGGCTCGGCGAAGCTGCCGACGCGCGGCCGGAAGGAGAACTGCACCCGCGGGAACTCGAACCCGTCGTTGCGGGTCCACAGCGCGAGGGCGTTGCCGTTTGCGTCGACGGCGATCCCCGGCTCGAATGCGTCGTCGTCCGGTTCCGACAGGGTCTGAGCGGCGCCGAAGGTGCCGCCCTTGCGGCGGAATGCCCCCTGCGCGCGCAGGTTGAGGCCGTCAGACCGGGTCCACACGACCGCAGCGCTCTCATCCACTGCGATCTGCGGCTCGAACGCGTCCGCGCCGGCCGGCGAGAGCACCTGGGCGACCTCGAAGCCGCTGCGGCCGGCGTGGAAGGAGGCCTCGACGCGCAGGTTGGAGCCGTCGAAGCGGGACCACGCGACAAGGGCGTTGCCACGCAGGTCGAACACCGCCTGCGGGTCGGACGCCGGCCCTGAGTCGTCGGAGATCGTCGCCACCGCACCGAAGCTGTCGCCCGCGGCGCGCAGCGCCGCCTGTATGAAGGTCGCAGCGGCCGGGTTCGCTCCGTCCGGGTCGGCGGTCCAGGCCGCGATCGCGTTGTTCTCACGGTCGACGGCGAGGGAGGGCTCGGAAGCGTCGAGGCCGGCCGGCGAGAGCTGTTGGGCTGCCGACCAATCGCCCGCGCGTGGCCGCGCCGCGCAGAACACCCGCGGCGCGCCCGCGATCTCCTGGGTCCACGCGGCAAGCGCGTTGCCGCGCTCGTCCACCGCAACGCGTGGCTCGAACGCACGGTCGGAGCCCGACAGAGTCTGGGGTGCCCCGAAGCTCCCGTCCTTCGGCCGGAAGGCGGTCTGCACGCTCAGCTCCCCTGCGGCGCTCTCCCGTGTCCACACCACCGCGGCGCTCTCGTCGATCGCGACGTGCGGCTCGAAGTAGCTCGCTCCCGGTTCCCCCGCAGAGATCGTCTGCGCGGCGCTGAAGGCGCCGCCGGCCGGTCGGAAGGCGACCTGCACCTGCCCGCGCCCGCCCTCGTACCGCGTCCACACGACGAGCGAGTTGTCGCGTTCGTCGAACACGACCTGGGGCCGATCTGCGTCCCCGCCCTCCCCCGACAGCGGGCCGAGCGACGCGAAGTCACCGCCCGCCGGCCGGAAGCCCGCGTGGACGCGGCGCGCGTCGGCGTCACCCTCCGTCCACACCGCGAGCGCGTTGCCGGCGCCGTCGGTGGCGATGCGCGGCTGCGACGCGCGGACTGCGTGCGCGGAGATCGTGACCGAGTCCCCGAAGGTCGCCAGCGCCGGGGCGCCGAACAGCGCAGCGATCGCCACCGCCAGCAGCGTCAGCCCACAGACTCGCCCCGCGAAACGTGTCACGCTCACATCGCTTTGGCCGGCGCCAAGCATCAGTGCTCGTGCGACCGGCACGTTTTCCCCTCCACAGACCCGCACTCCCTTGCGAGGACAAACCTATTCCCCGCGGCGAGCCGGTGTCAACTAAAGCGGGATGTTGCCGTGCTTGCGCCGGGGCCGCTCCACGCGCTTTGTCTGGAGCGCCTCGAGCGCGTTGATCAGGCGCGGGCGGGTCTCGTGCGGGATCAGCACGTCGTCGATATAGCCACGCTCCGCCGCGGTGTACGGATTGGCGAAGCGCGCCTTGTAGTCCGAGATCAGCTTCTTGCGGCGCTCCTCGGGCGTGGGCGACTTCTCGAGGTCGCGCCGGAAGATGATGTTGACCGCTCCCTCCGGCCCCATCACGGCGACCTCCGCGGTCGGCCAGGCGAAGTTGAAGTCGGCGCGCATGTGCTTGGAGTTCATGACGTCGTAGGCGCCGCCATAAGCCTTCCGCGTGATCACGGTCAGCTTGGGAACGGTGGCCTCGGTGAAGGCGTACAGAAGCTTCGCCCCCCGCCGGATGATGCCACCCCATTCCTGGTTCGTGCCGGGCAGGAAGCCGGGGACGTCGCAGAATGTGAGCAGCGGGATGTTGAACGCGTCGCAGAAGCGCACGAAGCGCGCGGCCTTCTCCGACGACTCGATGTCGAGCACGCCGGCCATCGAACGCGGCTGGTTGCCGACCACGCCGATCGGATGCCCGTTCAGCCGCGAGAAACCGATCACGATGTTCTGGGCCCAGTGCTGGTGCACCTCGAAGAAGTCGCCGTCGTCCACGATGCGGGCGACCACCTCGCGCATGTCGTAGGGCTTCTGCGGGTCGGCGGGGACGAGTGTGTCGAGCTCGAGGTCCATCCGGTCCGGTGGATCCGATGGTGCATAGTGCGGCGCCTTCTCGAGGTTGTTGAGCGGCAGGAAGCTCATCAGGTAGCGCACGTCCTCGAGGCACTCCTCCTCGCTCTCCGCGGCGAAGTGGGCAACCCCCGATTTGCTGTTGTGCGTCATCGCGCCGCCCAGCTCCTCGAAGGTGGGCTCCTCACCGGTGACCGTCTTGATCACGTCGGGACCGGTGATGAACATGTGCGAGGTCTCCTTGACCATGAAGATGAAGTCCGTCATCGCCGGGGAGTAGACGGCGCCCCCCGCGCACGGGCCCATGATCACGCTGATCTGTGGAATCACGCCGGAGCAGTCGACGTTTCGGACGAACACGTCGCCGTAGGCGCCGAGCGACACGACGCCCTCCTGGATGCGGGCGCCGCCGGAGTCGTTGAGCCCGATCACGGGGCAGCCGATCTTCGCCGCGAGGTCCATGATCTTGCACATCTTCTCCGCCATCACCTCGCCCAGCGAGCCGCCGAACACCGTGAAGTCCTGGCTGAAGACGCAGACCGTGCGACCGTCGATCGTGCCGTGGCCGGTCACGACGGCGTCGCCCCACGGCCGCTTCTTGTCCATCTCGAACTCGTACGTCCGGTGCCGCACGAACGTGTCCAACTCCTTGAACGAGCCGGGGTCGAGCAGCTTCTCGATCCGTTCGCGGGCGGTCATCTTGCCCTTGCCGTGCTGCTTGGCGACCGCGTCCTCGGACGCCGAGTGGGACGCCTGGAAGCGCAGCTCCTCCAGCTGTGCCAGCTTCTCCTCGTAGGTTTCGGGGACCCGCGCTCTCATCTGGGGCGCCCGATGGTAATGGGTTGCCTGCGCGCGCTGCGCGCGTCAGGCCACGGCCAGCATCCGGCTCCCGGGGCGACGCAGCCATTTGCCCAGGTCGTCGAAGGTCAGCGGTCGCGCCAAGTGGAAGCCCTGACCGATGTCACACCCCATCTCCGCGAGCGCCTCGAAGGAGGCCGCCGTCTCGATCCCCTCGGCCACCACCAGCAGGCCCAGGTTGTGACCGAGGTCGACGATCGACTTCACGAGCTTCGCGTCGCTCTCGCGCGAGTCGATATGCGTGACGAACGAGCGATCGATCTTCACGCAGTCGATGGGGAGGTCCTTCAGATATGCCAGCGACGAGTATCCGGTTCCAAAGTCGTCGAGGGACAGCCCGATTCCGAGCTCGCGCAGTTCGACGAGGAAAGCCTTCGCCCGTTCGGGATCGGCCATCAGCACGCTCTCGGTGATCTCCAGCTCGAGCGTCGACGCGGGGAGTGACCGGGCGTTCAGAAGCCGCCCGATGCGAGCCGGGAGGTCCCGGTCGAGAATGCTTCGCACAGAGAGGTTGACGGCCACGCTGAACCGGTGTCCGGCTTCTCGCAGCAGGCAGCAGTCGTCCAGCGCGCGCGTGAGCACCTGCATCGTGAGCGGCTCGATCAGCCCGGTGTGCTCGGCGACCCGGATGAACTCCGACGGTGGGATGGTTGCCTTCCCGGGCCGTTCCCAGCGCGCCAGCGCCTCCATGCTGTTCACCGCTCCGGTCTTCAGATCGACCTTCGGTTGGTAGTGGACGCCGAGCTCGTTCGTCTCGATCGCACGTTTGAGCTCGCTGGCCATCGCCAACCGCCCCGGGCTGTGGTCGTCGCGGGCGGCGACGAAGAATTGATAGCGCCCGGGGCCGCGCTTCGCGGAGTACATCGCGCCGTCGGCGTGGCGCAGCAGGGTCTGCACGTCTTCCCCGTCACGCGGATAACAGGCGATGCCCATGCTGCCCCGGATGTCGAGCGTGACCGAGTTCACCGTCAGCGGATGGCGCAGCTTCGAGAGCAGCTGCTGGGCAAACGCTGCTGCCTGCGCAGGAGTGCTGATGCGGTGCAGCATGATCGCGAACTCGTCTCCGCCCATGCGCGCGACCATGCCGTCGGTGACCTGCTCGCGCAGTTGGTTGCTGACTCGCTTCAGCAGCTCGTCGCCGTGCTCGTGTCCGAGCGTGTCGTTGATGGCCTTGAACCCGTCCAGGTCCAGCAGCATCACGGGCACGTAGGAGGAGGTGCGCTTCGCGGCCATGATCGCCCGCGTAGTCGCGTCCTCGAACAGGAGGCGGCTGGGAAGTCCGGTGAGGGAGTCGTGCCGCGCCAGGTACTCCATCTGGGCCGCCTGTCTGCTGGCACGCTGAACCGCGATCAGGGGCAGGGCCGTCAGCGCGGCCAGCAGCGGGTCCGAGGCGCTCGCGGCCGCCACCGGCAGGCCGACCCCGAGCAGCATCGCGTTCGGCCACCATCTCGTGACCAGCTTGCGCAGGTCGTCTGCGCCGCCGCCGCTGCCGACGGCGAGCGTCTCCGCGATCTGCGTCAGCGCCGCGTTCGCGAGCAGGAAGGCGACGATGCCCGGAAGCACGAGCGCCACTCCGAGGGGTGTCAGGTCATACGTTCCAGCTGGTCCGGCGACCGTGCCGATCACGCCTCCGGCGAGGCCCCATGCCAGCGTCAGGCGGGACGCGTCGAAGCACGCCCGGTCGAACGTCCGGCGGAGCACGATGCCCGCCAGGATCGACACCGCGACCTGGGTCAGCACCGCCGCCGCGATGCCCTCGGTGAGCAGGATCGCGAACACGAACGCGGTGGACACCGGCTGCTCGAACCGGGTGCCCGCGTGGAACCGCGCGTACGCGGTCAGCAATGCCCCCGCGGCCAGCATCAGCAGTGGGGTCGACACGTCGAACCCGGTTTCCAGCAGGGCCACGACGAGCATCTCCACGCCCAGGCCCGCGGTCACGATCGTCAGCGTCACGTAGGCGGTCAGCTGAAGTGGATCTCTGGGCCGGCTCATGTCGATCCGCCGCCGGCGGCGCGTCGCTTGGTGGGCGGCTTCATGGTGGGTCTGATCGGGCGTCCTCCTTGACAGCGCGGGCTTCCGGTGCCGGACGCGCCATCAGCGGTATCGGCAAAGTGATGGCTCAGCTTGACCCTGCGGGCGACACGATCGGGGGATGCGATGGGAGTAGGGTGGGCCTCACATGCGGCGCGGCATTCATCGAGCCTCCGTCCTCTTTCTGGTTCTCTTGCCGGCCGCCGCAGCGGGCGGGGTCGCGATTGCCAGCCCGCAGTTCTCCTCGACCTTCGCGCTCGCCTATTCGGCTCAGGCCCCGCACTCGCCTTCCGGCCTCGATGTGAGCGCGTCCTGGAGCGATCCCGCGGGACCCAACGGCGTGCCGAAGGGGGTCACCAAGATCAAGTTCACCGGCCATCCCGGTCTGCGGTTCGACACGTCCGCGCTACCCCGCTGCAGGGCCTCGGACGAGGACATCGCCAATCGCGCGCTGCGCGCCTGTCCCCGCTCGGCGAAGCTGGGGACCGTGAAGGGCGAGGGCCTGATCGTGACCGGCAGCCACTTCGACACGGTCGCGACGCTGTTCAACGGAAGGCGCGAGATCATCGTGGTGGTGATGCTCGCGAGCGAGAACCGCCTCGTCACATACTTCCGCGACGACGTGCGGCGGTCCTCCGTCACGGTCAACTTCAAGCTCCCGGGAGGCGTGGCCCTCACGAAGTTCGACGCGCACCTGCCGCGGCATTACCGCAAGCGGGGCGGCAAGCGGCGCGCGTACGTGCGCACACCGCCGACCTGCCCGCCAAGCGGCGTGTGGACCTCGACCGCGACGTTCTCCTATCGGGACGGCACGTCCCAGCGGCTCGCCGCGGACACGCCCTGCAGGCAGGGCTAGCGGTCAGCCGCGGCGCAGCGAGCTGGCGCCGAGGTGGTCCAGCATCTTTCCGAGCGAGCGCTCCAGGTCGCGGTGCGCCTCGACGCGCTCCCACGGAACCCCCTTGCCCTTCGCCACGGCGCGCACCCGGGTACCCCAGCCGGAGGCCTCGAGCTCGATCACCCCGGTGGAGTCGGATCGATCCCACTCGAGGCGCCCAGGCGCGTCGGCCGCGCAGACGCGGACGTCCCCCAGCCACCGCCGCAGGGCTTCCTGCGAGCCGATTTCCTCCCACAACTCGGGGGGAGACTTCACCAGCGTGCGTTCGAGCTGGACTGGGGCCACTCCGGCGGGTTTGCCGTGAGAGCTCGAATTCCTGCCCGGAAGATCAGGCGCGGGCGCCCTGGCGCAGCGGCGCGAGCCACTCGGGCGGGAACGAAGGCTGCACCCGTCCCGGATACCACGGATAGAGGCGCTGCCCGAGATTCGCGGCGGGGCGCGGCTCGATCCGCTCTCGAATGTCGGTGAAGGTCAGCAGCAGCGCGATCGAGGCCCCGATCTGGAAATCGGCCGCATTGGGCTGCTCGGCGCCGAGCAGCCCCTGCTCGATCCACCCGTCGATCCGGTCCAAAGCGGGGCCGATCGATGCCAGCGTCGTGCGCACGGTCTCGTCGGTCGAGTCGTTCATCCGGATCGCGATCCGCAGGATGGGGGCCGAGGTGGCGGCCGCCACGCGGGCCGGCATCCCGAACCGCGCCAGCGGCCGGGTGCCCTCGAGAAAGGTCTGCTGGTCGGCCTTGCGCCGCTTCAGCGCCCACCACGAGATCGTGCGCGGCATCTGCTGGAACACATCGTCCCCCCAGCGCTCCGCCTCCTCGACGGCGGCGCGGCGCTCGGGGTCGGCCGGGAACAACGGGGGCTCGGGCTGCAGCGCGTCCAGCTCGCGGGAGATCGCGCGCGAGCCCTGCACCTTGCGACCGTCGATCTTCAGCGCCGGCACGCGGTTGCCGGGAAAGCCCGCCGCCCGCATCATCACCCGGCTCAGGACGGGCGGCAGATCGGTGCGCGAGTACTCGATGCCCTTGTGCTCGAGCATCGCGCGCGCCGCGGCGGCGGGGTGCGATCCGGGTATGGAGTAGAGCTTGACGTTCATGCGGGAGGCCTGTACTCGCCGAACACCTCGCGCATCACGTTGCAGACCTCGCCGATCGTGGCGCGGTCGCGCAGCGCGTCCTTGATCGGGTAGAGCAGATTCCCGTCCCCCTCGGCCACCTCGCGCAGGTCCCGTAACCGGCGCGCGACCGCATCTTGGTCGCGCGAATCCTTCAGCTGGGTCAAGCGGCCCACCTGCTGCTCCTCGGTGCGGGGGTCGATCCGCAGGATCTCGACGTCCAGCTGCCCGTCCTCCTCGACGTACTCGTTGACGCCGACCAGCACGTCCTGCCCCGTCTTGATGCGCGTGTGGAAGGCCCACGCCGCCTCCTCGATCTCGCGCTGCAGGAAGCCCGCCTCGATTGCGTGCACCGAACCGCCGAGATCCTCCACGCGCTGCATCAGCGCGCGCGCCTGGTCTTCGATGTCGGCGGTCAGGCGCTCCACGTAGTAGGAGCCGGCGAACGGGTCGGCCGAGTCGGCCGCGCCCGACTCGTGTGCGATCACCTGCTGCGTGCGCAGCGCGATCTTCGCGGAGCGCTCCGTCGGCAGCCCCAGCGCCTCGTCGAAGCCGTTGGTGTGCAGCGACTGCGTGCCGCCGCACACCGCGGCGAAGCCCTGCAGGGCGACTCGCACGATGTTGTTCTCGGGCTGCTGCGCGGTCAGCGTGGAGCCGCCGGTCTGGGTGTGGAAGCGCATCATCTGCGCGCGCGCGCTCTTGGCGCCGAAGCGGTCGCGCATGATCTCGGCCCACATGCGGCGCACCGCGCGGAACTTCGCGATCTCCTGGAACACGTTGTTGTGCCCGTTGAAGAAGAACGCCAGCTGGGGCCCGAACTCGTCGACCGCGAGGCCCGCGTCGATCGCGGCCTGCACGTAGGCGATCGCGTTGGACAGCGTGAACGCCACCTCCTGCACGGCCGAGCAGCCCTTCTCGCGCATGTGGTAGCCGGAGATCGAGATCGTGTTCCACTTCGGCACGTGCTGGTGGCAGTACGCGAAGATGTCGGTGGTGAGGCGCATCGCGCCCTCGGGCGGGTAGATGAAGTTCCCGCGCGCTGCGTACTCCTTGAGGATGTCGTTCTGCACGGTGCCGCGCAGCTGCTCCGCGGGCACGCCCTGCTCCTCGCCCACCAGCTCATATAGAAGGAGCAGGATCGCCGCGGGGGCGTTGATCGTCATCGAGGTCGAGACCTGGCCCAGCGGGATCTGGTCGAACGCCGTGCGCATGTCCTCGATCGAGTCGATCGCGACGCCGGTGCGGCCGACCTCGCCCAGGCACAGCGGGTCGTCGGAGTCGCGCCCCAGCTGCGTGGGCAGGTCGAACGCCATCGACAGACCGGTGGACCCCTTCTCGAGCAGGTAGCGGTAGCGGATGTTGGTCTCCTGCGCGGTGGCGTACCCGGCGTACTGGCGCATCGTCCAGCGCCGCGAGCGGTACATGTCGGGATGGATCCCGCGCGTGAACGGGTACTCGCCGGGCGCGCCGAGGCGCTCGTCCAGATCCAGGTCGGCGACGTCAGCCGACTCATAGACCCGCTTGATCTCGATGCCCGAATCGGTGAAGCGCCGCGGGTCGTCGGGACCGACGTCGGGGGCGATGCCCGGTTGGGGAGGATCAAGGGCTCCGGGTCTGGGCGGCGCTTTGGCCATGCGCGAAGGATAGTTAGTCGTGCGGGCTGCGCACGGGCACCGGCGGCAACTAGCATCTCCACCATGATCATCGACGTGCGCCTGTTCGCAGTGCTGCGCGAGCGCGCGGGCAGCGAGTCCGTGACGGTCGAGGTGCCGGACGGCGCGACGGTCCGCGACGCGATCGATGCCGTGGCACGCTCCCACGGGCTGCTCGAGGTGATGTCGGGCACCTCCGTCGTGATGGCGGTGAACCGCGAGTACGCGAACGACGACTCGGTGCTCGCCGAGGGCGACGAGCTGGCGCTGATCCCGCCGGTCAGCGGCGGCGGTCAAGGCCCGGCCGGGACAGCGACCATGCATGCGCGGGTCACCGACCAGCCGCTGTCGCTCGAGCGCCTGGCGGCGCTGGTGAGACGTCCCGCGGCGGGTGCCGTGGTGACCTTCCAGGGCACGACCCGCGACGTCGACTCACTCGAGTACGAGGCCTACCGCGAGATGGCCGAACAGCGGCTTGCGGCGATCGTCTCCGGTGCGGTCGCGCGGCACGGGCTGGAAGCGGCTGCCGCCGAGCACCGCATCGGAATCGTGCCGCTGGGCGAGGCGAGCGTGGCGGTCGCGGTCTCGAGCGCACATCGCGGCGCGGCGTTCGCTGGCGCACGCGAGATAATCGACCGCATCAAGGCAGAGGCGCCGATCTGGAAGAAGGAGGTCGAGGCGGGCGTGGCGCGCTGGGTCGAAGGGACCCGCCCGGAAGGCGATGCAGGATGACCTGCGGGCGCTGCCCTCGGTAGAGCGGCTGCTCCAGACCGAGCCGCTGCGCTCGGCAGCGACCGACGGGCCGCGCGCGCTCGCGGTGGAGGCCGCACGGCGGGCGCTCGAGCACTGCCGCGAAGCCATCCTGGAGGGCAACGGCGGCGCCCCGCGGCCAGAGGAGATCGCGGAGCTCGCTGCGCGCGCGGTCGCCCGTGCGCAGCGCTCGTCGCTCGGACCGGTGATCAACGCGACCGGCGTCGTGATCCACACCAACCTGGGCCGCGCACCGCTCGCGTTCGAGGCGCTGGAGGCGATCGACGCCGCTGCCAGCGGATACTCGAATCTCGAGTACGACCTGGACGCGGGCGCGCGCGGCGGCCGGCAGGGCCACGTGGAGTCGCTGGTGCGCGAGCTGACCGGCGCAGCGGCGGCGATGGCCGTGAACAACAACGCGGCCGCGGTGATGCTCGCGCTCGCGGCCGTGGCAAGTGGGCGGGAGGTCGTGATCTCGCGCGGCCAGCTGATCGAGATCGGGGGCTCGTTCCGGATTCCGGAGATGCTCGCGGCCGCGGGCGCGCGGCTGATCGAGGTCGGGACCACCAACCGCACCCGGATCGAGGACTACGAGCGCGCGATCGGCCCGGACACAGCGGCGTTGATGCGCGTGCACGCGGCCAACTTCCGCACGCTGGGCTTCACCGAGGAGGTCGAGCTGGGCGCGCTCGCGCAGCTCGCGCGGGCACGCAACGTATTGCTGATCGACGATCTCGGGTCGGGCGTGCTCGCGCGCCGCGACGACTCCCTGCGGGACGTGCTTGGTGACGAGCCGGCCGCGTGCGAGAGCGTTGCGGCCGGCGCCGATCTCGTGTGCTTCTCGGCGGACAAGTTGCTGGGCGGACCGCAGGCGGGCATCGTCGCCGGCAGCGAGGCGGCGGTCGCACCGATGCGCGCGCATCCGCTCGCGCGTGCGGTGCGGATCGACAAGCTCTCGCTGGCCGCGCTCGAGGCCACGCTGCGCCTGCACCGGGACCCGGCGCGCGCCGCGCGCGACATCCCCGTGCTGCACATGCTCTCCACTTCGCGCGCCGAGCTCGACGCGCGCGCGGAGCGGTTGCGCGCGGGGATCGCCGCCCGTGCGCCCGTCGACGCGAGCGTGCGGATCGTGCCCGCCGCGGGCCGCGCCGGCGGCGGTGCGCTCCCGCTGCTCGCGCTGGAGGGGCCCGCGGTCTCCGTCGCGCCGGCCGGGGCCGGGGCCGACGCGTTGCACGCGCGGTTGCGGGCCGGCGACCCCCCGATCGTCGCGCGTGTGCACGACGATGCAGTGCTGCTCGATCCGCGCACGATCGCCGAGGTCGAGGTCGACTTCGTGGTGCGCGGAGTGGTCAGCGCATTGGGCTGAGGGTGGACGCGCCGACGTTCATGCTGGGGACGGCCGGGCACATCGATCACGGCAAGACCGCCCTGATCGAGGCGCTCACCGGAGTCAACACCGACCGCCTCCCGCAGGAACGGGAGCGCGGCATCTCGATCGAGCTGGGCTTCGCCCGTCTGGCGCTGCCGTCGGGACGGGCACTGGGTGTCGTGGACGTGCCCGGCCACGAACGGTTCGTGCGCACGATGGTCGCCGGGGCGACCGGCATCGACCTGTTCGCGCTGGTGGTGGCCGCGGACGACGGCGTGATGCCGCAGACCAGGGAGCACCTCGCGGTGCTCGAGATGCTCGGAGTCCCGGCCGGAGTCGTCGCGCTGAGCAAGGTCGATGCGGTCGGCTCCGACGCGCAGGAGCGGGCTGCCGCGGAGATCGCCGAGCTGCTGGACCAGACCCCGTATGCGGGTGCGTCCGTGGTCCCGGTGAGTGCGCGGCAGGGCACTGGCCTGGACGACCTGCGCGCGGCGCTCGATCGCGTCGCCGCGGGCCTGCAGCCGCAGCCGGCGCGCGCCGGGCCGCCCCGCCTGCACGTGGACCGCTGCTTCACCCTGCGCGGCATCGGCACGATCGTCACCGGCACGCTTTGGGCCGGGACGCTCGCGGAGGGCCAGGAGGTGCGCGTCGAGCCCGCAGGACGGCGCGCGCGCGTGCGCTCACTGCACGTGCACGACGAGCGCCTGCCGACGGCGGGCGCGGGCCGGCGAGTCGCTCTGAACCTCGCCGGGATCGAGCGTGCGCAGGTCCGGCGCGGCGACGTGATCCTCGGGCCCGGCGGCGGGCTCGCGTCCACTTACCTCGTCGACGTGTCGGTGCGGCTGCTGGCGGGCGCGCGGCCGCTGCGTCGCGGCGCACGCGTGCATGTCCATCACGGCACGCGGGACACCGCGGCCCGGGTCGAGCCGGTCGATCCGCACGAGCTGCACCCCGGGCAGCCGGGCTTCGCGCAGCTGCGACTCGAGCAGCCGCTGGTGCCCGCGCCGGGAGACCGGCTCGTGCTGCGCCAGATCGCGCCACCCGACACGCTCGGTGGCGGCGTCGTGCTCGACCCGCTGCCGCGCAGGCACGGTGCCGGCGCGGTCCACGTGCGCCGGCTGCGGGCACTTGCCAGCGGCGACCCGCTGGAGGCGCTGCGCCTGCGGCTCGAGAGCGACCCTGCCGGCATCGGCCCCGAGGCCGGCGAGAACCTGCTCGCGCAGCTCACGCAGGGCGGCTCCGCCGCGGCGGCCGGGCGTGCGCATCGGCACTGGTTCACGCCCACCGCCCTGGAGCAAGCACGGCGGGAGGTGATCCGGGCGCTCGACCGCGGTGCCGCCGGTCGCGGCGCGCTCGCCGGCATGACGGCCCTCGGGAGCCCGGCCGTGGCGGCCGTGCTGGAGGACCTGGTCGCGGAGGGGGCGGTCACCGAGCGCGACGGAGTGTTCTCCGCGCGCGGCGCCGCCCGCGCGCTGGACGAGCCCCTGTGCCGCCGGCTGGCCGACCTGGTGCGGGCCGACGGCTCCGCGCCCCGTGCACCGGACGCGCTGGCGCGGGCGGCGGGGACGGATCGCGCGGCCGCGCTCGCGGCGCTGGAGCGGCTCACGGCCGACGGCGCCCTGGTGCGCCTGCGCCAGGGCATCTACTTCGCCCCGGACGCCGTCGCGGCGGCCCGGGAGGCCGTGGTCGCGGCCTGCGAGCAGCGCGGATCGGTCACGATCGCGCAACTGCGCGACTCGCTGGGAACCAGCCGTAAGCATGCGCAGGCGGTCCTGGAGCACCTCGACGCCCAGAAGGTCACGCGCCGCCGGGGCGACGCGCACGTGCTCCGCTCCCGCGCGGGGGGTTAGTCGAGTGTTATGTTCTGGCTCATGCGCATGCGCCAGAGCATGGCTCAGCTCGAGCGGGAGTTCGAGGAGCAGGCTGTCCTCGAGCGCCACCAGCGCGAGCAGCTGCGGCGCGCCGCGATCAAGCGGACGCGCACGCGGCGCCGCGCGAAGATCGAGCGCGGGCAGCAGCTGCGGTTCTTCCTGCTGATCGCATCGATCGCGCTCACGGTGGTGGTCGTCACCGTGGTTATGTTCGAAACGCTTGCCTGGCTGATGGGCTAGTAGCTAGCCGCGTTCTTCGGTGGAAAGGTTCTCGAGCGCCTTGTCGACCTCGTCGCGGCTGCCTGCCGCCTTCTCCTGCTGGATCTCGAGGTAGACCTCTTTCCGGAACACGGGAATGGTGCGCGGCGCCTGAATGCCTATCCGGACCTTCTCGCCCATGATCGAGAGCACCGAGACCTCGATGTCATCCCCGATCATGATGCTCTGGTTCGATTTTCTCGTTAGGACAAGCACTTATTCATGGCCCTCCATGCCCCGTGTTGACGCCCGGCGTCCAACTAAACCATCATTGGAGGACCGAATCAACGGGGCCGGTCGGTTTCGCATCCGATCTTTCTTCTTTACCGGCGGCTGCGCTCCTGCCCGCCTCGCGACCCCCTAGAATCGTTCCCGGAGCCGTTGCATGCCCCGCGGCCGGCCCGTCTGGGGCGAGGCTCATCCACCTTAGCCTTCCTGGAAGACACTTTGCGACGCCAACCATCCCTGCGCTCCCAGCTCAATCAGATCCGGCTCTGGGTGCGCCAAGGACGCACCGACGCATGGATCGCCCACAAGCTCGACATCGGCGTCGGGGAGCTGACCCGCTTCAAGAACGAGCACCAGCTGGACGAGGACGAAACGTCCCCGCTGCGACCCGCCGACCCCCTGTCGGTGCCCGCGCCGGAGCCCCGTGCCGAGCAGCCGGACGAGGAAGACGAGGAGGCCGAAGAGGAGCAGGAGGATCGCCCGCCGCGCCGCGATCGCGACTCCGCCCGCCGCGGCGGCAGCCGCCCGCCGCGCCGCCGCGAGCCACGTGCGGACCGCGACGAGGAGCCGCGCCGCGCGCGCCCGTCGCGACCGCCCCGCGCCGCGCCCGCGCACCGCCACCGACACCGATGACGACTCCGACGTCGACGGTGACAGTGGGGAGCCGGCCCGCCGGCGCCGCCGCGGCCGCCGCGGAGGGCGCCGCCACCGGGCGCGCCGCGACGCGCTCGAGGCGACTTTCGATCACGGCGAGGAGGGTTACGGCCTGTGGCTCGACCCGGCGGTCGTCGACAACCCTGTGTACTCGGAGCACTGGGCCGGCCACCGCGCCGTGACCGTCACGGTCGAGGCGGACGCGATCACCATCCGGCGCACACCGGCCGAGCGCCCGGGCGAGCGCGACGCGCTCGAATCCGAAGAGTAGGGGCGTCCAGAGCCGCCGCGCGCGGGAGCGGCGCCGCTCTCAGGAGCTCGGCATCTTGGAGGCGCCGGCACTCGTAGGGCGCCCCCCGCCGAAGTCCGCCGCCTCGCGCATGTACAGGTAGAAGGCGGCGTCGCAGGCAGCGGACACGTCCGTCAGGTCCTCGCCCGGCGGCACCGCCGCCATCCCCGCGTCACACAGCAGGTCGCCTGACGCGCGGTAAAGATGCGCCAGCTCGGCGATCGTGAAGCGCGATCCGAGCCGCTTGCGCAGCTCCTCCTCGACCGCCAGCACGGCTCTGCCGAGCACCCGATGGCGGGCCGGGTCCGCGCGGGTCGCCTGCACCCGGCGGTGACCTTCCTCCCAATCGAACACGGCGTTCTCGAGGCCAGCTTCCACACGGCCAAGCTAGCAGCCGGAATCGGCGCCGGGGCAGGGCTACTCGGGCAAGCCGCGCACGACGTAAACGCGCTCGCCGGGCCGCGCCATTCCCAGCCTGCGGGCTTCGAGCTCGATGCGCGACGAGCGCTTCAGCTCCCGCTTGCGCGCGCGCAGGGCGGCGTTGTCGCTGCGCAGCTGGTGCAGCTCGGAGCCGGTGTCGCGGCTCAGCTGCCACGCCTCGAAGTAGCGGGTCGCGGGCTTCACGTACAGCAGGAGCACCAGGCCCAGCGCCATCAGCAGGCTGAGCCGCGCCACGCGGTCCCAGCGGATGCCGCGCACTGCGATCGCCTGGGCGCCGATCCCCTGGCGCCGGGCAGGGCTGCGTGTGCGGGCCCGTGTGCGGGCGCGCGCGGGGGCGCCTCTCGCCGTGGAAGCCATCGCGCGCTGCTTCGCCGGCAGCGCGCGATGTCCTGCACGCGCGGTCCTACGGGCAGGGATCCTGCACGGTCAGGCGCTGCGCACGGTCGACGTAGACCTTCTGCGTCTTGACGGCGCCGGCGACGTGGCACGTGAGCTTCCAGGCCTCCTTGCCGCCGCCCACGACGATGTCGGGGCCCGGTTCGAACACCTCGGCCTTCAGCGTCCACGCGGGGTTGGCGGCCGCGAAGTTGACGACGCGCAGGATGTACTCGCCCACCGGGGGGTCGTCGATGAAGGCTGCTTCCTTGGCGCCGGGCGGCCCGCCCGATCCGGGCATCGTCTTGAGCGTGCCGTCGGGCTGTTTGAGGTAGATCTCGAGGTCGTAGTCGTCCGGGGTCGCCCAGTCGAGGCTGACCTTCAGCAAGCGCGCGTTGTCGGAGTCCGTGATCGAGAACTCCTTGTCGACGTGGTCGCCGGGGAGCGTCGTCTCGCTGTGCTCCCACGTCTGGGTGCGGGACGGGCTCTCGGCCACGCCGGGGATCCGCTGCTCGGCCAGGATCGGCCGCGTGGATGGGTTCACGTGCCACTCGAAGGTCCCGGACGGCGGGATCTTCGCCCAGGTGTCGAGCACGTCGAGGAACCGGATCTTGGCGCCCTGGTTGGCGGGATCGGCCTCGACCTCGTCGATGCCCAGCAGCCCGTTCGACATCGTGCGGACGTGCGAGGTCTCGGTCACGAACGCCTTGCGCAGGCGCAGCTGCGCCCCGGGCGGTCCCGCGCCGGTGATCAGCGAGTGCTTGGACGCGTCTGCGGCGTTCTCCATCGCGATCAGGAACGCCTCGCGGTTGCCCTTGCCCGCATGAGCGCCGGCGCCCAGGTACTCGTCGATGTACTCCTCGAACGGCGGGTGGAACTCGTTGCCGCCGATCTCGAACGTGTAGCCCAGGCCCCCGGTCGCGTAGTAGCTCCAGTCCTCGGTCGTGCCGGTCGTGTCGTACAGCGCGTACGAAGGCTGGTTGGTGTAGCCGTTCTGGTCGGACATGCGCCGGCCGAGGTCGTTGTAGATGCCCTCGTCGGGCGGCGGGCCCTGCGCGCGCAGCCCGGGCGGCCGCAGCACCAGGTTGCTGAACGTATGGTTCGTGATCAGCGTCGTGACCTGCCGCTTGGAGATCAGATCGCGGATGTTCTGCGTCTCCGGCTCCGAGAACGGGGATGCGCCCCGGTAGGTGTCGTAGGCGGGCAGCGAGCTCGCGCCCGCGCCTCCCCAGAAGCCTCCGTAGTTGCGATTCGGGTCGACGCCGGTGTAGCGGAACGGCCCCAGCCCGCAGATCGGCGGCGGCGCGGCCTGGCCGTCGACCGGGCGGCAGTTGCGGCGCTTGTAGGCGAAGAAGGGCTCCGCCAGCGACATCACGGCATACGCGTCGTTGTCGGATCCCACGCCGGTCACGTCCCGCAGGTCGACGGGCGCCTCCCGCGAGAGGTTGAAGCCGTCCGGGTTCACGATCGGCACGACCACCGTGCGCACGCGGTCCACGAGACTGGTCGTGCGCGGGTCCTTGCCGTAGTTCATGGCCAGGTCGAAGCCGAACTCCATCGCGTGCTCGCCCGACGGCCATTCACGCGCGTGGTGGACTCCCATCTGGAGGTAGACGGGCTTGCCGTCGCGCCAGTTCCGCGCGTCCTGTGTGATCTCCACACCCTGTACCTCGCGGCCCTCGTTGGTCTTGAACGGGAGCGTGATCGGCCGCACGAGGCTCGGGTAGTGACGGGCCAGCTCCTTCAGCGCATACTCGTACTCCCACAGGTGGCGATAGGTGTCGATGCCGCTGGGTAGCGCCGAAGTGCTGGTGGCGGCCGCGAACGCGAGGTCCTGGCGCGCATTCTGGCGGTCCCGCTCCGCCAGATCGGGGATCTCGACGTCGTACTCCAACCCGGCGTTGCGCAGCGTGTCGGCGTCGTCGTTCCCGTAGAGCACGACGTCGACATAGCCGGACCGCCCGTGCTCGGTGACGTCCAGGTCGAGCAGGCTCAGCAGGTCCTTGTGGAACGGCGTCGGCGTCCTGACGCGCACGAGCTGGGCGCGCCCGCCGATGCTCCCGGCCGGCACGGCCACGAAGGAGACGTCGAGCGCCGCGCTCCCGGCGGAGCCGGACAGCCGGCATGCCTGCACGGTCAGCGTCCCGGCGCGGCCCACGAACCCCGATGCGACCTCGACCGAGTTGAATCCGGCGGAGCCCGCGACCGTGCGGCCGCTGGAGTCGAACACCGCGAGGTCCCAGTCGCCGCCGGCCGCGTTCAGCGCTGCCGCCACGACGCCGCTCATGGGAGCCGCAACCTGGCGCGAGACCACCCCCGGCGCTCCGGCGCGGGGTTGGTCGAAGCACTCGCGCTGGGCGGCGGAGCCGGCGTTCACGGTCGTCGCGAGCAGGCTCTGGGCGCCCGCCCCCGGGGCGAGCATCCAAAGGCCGGCGACGGCCAGCGAGAGCGCGATCAGCGAGCGTGCGATCGGGCTCCCGGCCCGGGACGTACGTGCGATTGACGGCAGGCAGGAACCGGGCATCGGCAAATCCTCCAGAAGACGTCTTGGCAGCACACGGGACATGACCCGGACCAAGACGGGGCCGCCCCTACGTCGTGCGGCGGGTAGCCGACCCGCCCCACGCGACCTTCCCCACTACGGACGGAGGATTACCCTCGGGGCGGCGCAAGTAAACCGCTATTTGCTTAGGGCCCGCGCAGGCTTCAGCCGCGGTACAGCGGAAACGCCAGGCGGCCCGGGTACTCGGCGTCGGTCCCCAGCTCTTCCTCGATCCGCAGCAGCTGGTTGTACTTCGCGACCCGGTCCGAGCGCGCGGGTGCCCCGGTCTTGATCTGGCCGCAGCCGGTCGCGACCGCGAGGTCGGCGATCGTCACGTCCTCGGTCTCGCCGGAGCGGTGGGACATGACCGCGGCGTAACCCGCGTCGCGCGCGACGCGCACGGCCTCGAGCGTCTCCGTGAGGGTGCCGATCTGGTTCACCTTCACCAGGATCGCGTTCGCGACCCCGGCCTCGATGCCGCGCCGCAGGCGGGCGGGGTTGGTCACGAACAGATCGTCCCCGACGAGCTGCACCCCGTCGCCGATGCGGTCGGTCAGCAGCTTCCACCCGTCCCAGTCCTGCTCGTCCATGCCGTCCTCGATCGAGACGATCGGATAGCGCGCCGCGAGATCCTCCCAGTAGCCGGCCAGCTCATCGCTGGTGAGCGTGCGGCCCTCGTGCGCGAGCCGGTATCCCTCGTCGTCGTACAGCTCGCTGGTCGCCGGGTCGAGTGCGATCAGGAGGTCCTCACCGGGGCGGTAGCCCGCCGCCTCGATGCCTGACACGAGCACCTCGAGGGCCTCCTCGTTGGAACCCAGGTCAGGTGCGAAGCCGCCCTCGTCGCCCCCCGCGGTGGACAGCCCGCGCTCGTGCAGCCAGGCCTTCAGCGAGTGAAAGGTCTCGGCGCCGATGCGCAGCGCCTCCGCGAAGCTCCCGGCGCCGGCGGGCACGATCATGAACTCCTGGAAGTCGATGCGGTTGTCCGCGTGCGCGCCCCCGTTCAGGACGTTCATCATCGGCACCGGGAGCACGTGCGCCCGCTCGCCGCCGAGGTAGCGGTAGAGCGGCATGCCCTGCTCGAACGCAGCTGCCTTCGCCACCGCGAGCGACACGCCGAGGATCGCATTCGCGCCCAGCCGCGCCTTGTTCGGCGTGCCGTCCAGCTCGATCAGCACACCGTCGACCGCGGCCTGACCGGACGCCTCGAGTCCGATCACGGCGCGTGCGATCTCCGCGTTCACGTTCCCCACGGCATGGGCCACGCCCTTGCCCTGCCAGTCGCTGCCGCCGTCCCTCAGCTCCACCGCCTCGAACTCTCCGGTCGACGCACCCGAAGGCACGGCCGCGCGCCCGCTTGCGCCGGACTCGAGCCACACGTCCACCTCCACGGTCGGGTTGCCCCGCGAGTCGAGGATCTGGCGCGCCTGCAGCCGCCGGATCGCGCTCACAGCGCGGCCGCCTTTTGTCGCAGCGCGATCTCGGGATCGACGTGGGCGGCGGCCGCGACGTCGACGACCGCCAGCAGCAGATCGCCGACCGCCTCGTACAGCTCGTCGGACCCGTGATGGGCGCCGTCCGGCTCCTGCGCGCGCGCCCGCGCGACCCGCGCCAGCGCGGTCGCCGGATCGGCCGCTCGGGGAGCGCTGCGCAGCCGCTTGCGCGCGTAGGTCAGAGCCGGCAGCGTTTCGGCGATCGCCCGCGCGCCGGGCTCGCGCTGCTTGATCGCATCCCAGTTCTCCTTGACGTCGGCCGCGGTCGCCGCATCCGTCGGGAGCCGGGACAGGTCCTGCGCCTTGAAGATGTGGGGGTGGCGGCGCACGAGCTTGTCCCGCGCACCGGTGGCGACTGCCGCGAGGTCACCGGCGCCGCGCTCCTCGAGCAGGAGCGAGAGGAAGTAGACCTGGAAGAGCACGTCCCCCAACTCGTCGAGCAGCTTTGCGTCGTCGCCGGAGTGTGCCGCGTCGGCAAGCTCATAGGCCTCCTCGACGGTGTGCGGGACGATGCTGCGCTCGTCCTGCTCACGATCCCACGGGCACTCGCGCCGCAGGCGGCGGGTGATCGCGTCGAGCTCGAGCAGCGCGTTGCGCAGCCGCTCGTCCCCGGCTCCCGGCACGCCGGTCCTACGGGTTGCCGGATGGGGGCGCGGCTTGGCCGCCGCCCTGCTGGGGTACCGGCTGACCGCCGGCGCCGCCGGGCGCGGTGCCGACCCCGGGCGGTACGCCGCCGGGTAGGGCCCCGGCCGCGTCCTTCTGGGGGGCGCCCCCGAGCGCCAGCGGAGCCACCTGGGCGCCACCGGCCCCGCCGGGGAGGCCTGGCTGCTGTCCGGCGGCGGGCTGCTCGTTCCCGATCACCGTGCCGTTGCCGCTCCCGCCGGCGAGGGTGTTGCCGCTGCCGTCGAGCGCGGGCGGGCTGGCGCCGGTCGAACCGGGGATCGGCCGCTTCTGTCCGGGCGGCACCGGAGGGGTGGGCGTCGCGACGGGATCACGGCCGTTGCGGCAGTCCGCGATCGTGTAGTCGGTCGCGCAGTCGGTGCGCGCGCGCCAGTCGTTGCGGAAGGTGCTGGAGAACTGGTCCAGATCCTTCTGCTGCTTCTGCGACACGAGCAGTTGCTGGATGCCCTGCTTGGACTGCTGCAGGCTCTGCTTGGAGGCCTTCGTGACCTTCGTGACCCGGAGCAGGTAGTAGCCGGCGTTGGTCTTGACCGGGCCCACGATCTTCTTCTCGACCGCGGCGAACACGGCGGCCTCCAGCTTCGGGTCCTGCTGGCCTTTCGTGATGCCCAGCAGCTTGCCGCCCTGATCCTTGGAAGCCCCGTCGACGGAGACGTCCTTGGCGACCGCGGCCCACTTCTCGCCGCCCTCCAAGCGCCGCTTGGCCGCGAGCGCCTGGTCTTGCTTTTCGGTCAGCACGAGCTCCAGGTCACGCCGCTCGGGCTGCGTGAACTGCTGCGCGTTGTCGTCGTAGTACTTCTCGATCTCGCTGTCCGAGATGTTCTGGCTGGACTCGATCACCTGCTGGCGGATCTTGTTGGACACCACGTCGAGCCGGACCCTGAACTTGAGGTCCTGCTCGGTCTGCCCCGACGTCTTGAGGAAGCGCTGGTAGGCCTTCTCGTTGGGGAAGGACTGCTTCTTCGTCTCTTTGAACTGGCGGTCGACCTCGGCGGGTGTCGCGCTGACGCCGCGTTCCTTCGCCTCGCCCTCGATCCACTTGGCCGACACGAGGAACTGCATCACCTGCTGCTTCACGGCGTCGTACTGGCGGCTGCCGGGCTTGGGCGGCGCGGGCTTCTTCTGCCCCGGCTGTGGCTGGGACGCCACGACCGCGAGCCAGCGGTCGAAGTCCTGCTTCGAGATCGTGCCCGCATCCTCGATGTCGGCGACGTCGTCGTCGGCGACCCCGCCCGTGGCGGAGAGGACCGCGGCGAGCGCGATCGCGACCACGCAAGCGAGCAGGATGAGGCCGATCGTGCGACCGGGCGGGGGCGTGGAGCCCTTGGCTGGTGATCGAGTGGGGCGAGCCATTCAGTGAAGCGGCCCGGGGGAAGTGCCGGGCGCGCGAGAACTATAGCGACGGTGTGGGCTGCGTTCGCAGGTTCCCCCGATCCGAAGGAGGGTCAGGCCGCGGCCGCCAGCTGCTGCTTCACGCGCAGCAGCGCGTCGGCGACCCGCACCACGGCGGCGAAGCGATCGCCGGCGCCGTCCTCGCTCATGCGCACGCGCAGGGTGCGCTTCAGCGACTCGTACACCGCGCCCTCGACCTCCGCGCGCAGCGCCCGGGCCTGGGTCGAGTCGAGCTCGATCGGGGAAACCGTCAGGCGTCCCTGCCGGAACTCGACGGTGCGGGCTCCGGCGCGACCGAGCTTGATGCGCGCCTCCTGCAGCCGCAGGAGGTTGGAGACCGGCTCGGGCACTGGGCCGAAGCGGTCCTCGAGCTCCTCCTCGATCGCGCCCAGGTCGGCGGGCTCGCGCGCCGCGGCGATGCGGCGGTGCACGTCGATCTTGGCGACCTCGTACGGGATGTACTGCGCCGGCACGTACGCGTCGACCAGCACGTCGAGCCGCACCGGCTCCCATCCCGTGTCCGCCGGCTCGCCGTCGGCCGGCCGGCCGGCATTCACGGCGTCTTCGAGCATCTGCATGTAGAGCTCGAAGCCGACGGCCGCGACGTGGCCCGACTGCTCCGCCCCGAGCAGGTTCCCGGCGCCGCGGATCTCGAGGTCGCGCATCGCGATCTTGAACCCGGAGCCCAGCTCGGTGTAGTCGGACAGGGTCGCGAGCCGCGCGGCCGCATCGGCGCTGAGCGCCTCCGCCGACGGGTACAGCAGGTACGCGTAAGCGCGTTCCGCGGAGCGCCCGACGCGCCCGCGGATCTGGTAGAGCTGGGCGAGGCCGAGCCGGTCGGCGCGCTCCACGATCAGCGTGTTCGCCTGGGGGATGTCGAGCCCCGACTCGATGATCGTGGTGGAGACCAGGACCTGCGTGTCGCCTCGCAGGAATCCCATCATGGCCGCCTCGAGGTCGTCGGAGTCCATCTGCCCGTGCGCGACCGTGATCTTGGCGGCGGGCATCAGCGCGCGCACGCCCTCCGCCGCCTGCTCGATCGTCTCGACGCGGTCGTGCAGGTAGAAGACCTGCCCGCCGCGCGCCAGTTCGCGCTCGATCGCACCGCGCACCAGGTCGTCGTCGTAGTCGCCCACATAGGTGTGGATCGGGCGGCGGCCCTCGGGCGGCGTCTCGATCACGGAGATGTCGCGCAGTCCGGCGAGGGACATCTGCAGCGTGCGCGGGATCGGCGTCGCCGAGAGCGCGAGCACGTCGACGGTCAGGCGCAGCTGCCGCAGCAGCTCCTTCTGCTTGACCCCGAAGCGCTGCTCCTCATCGACGATCACGAGGCCCAGCTCCTTGGGCTGCACGTCACGCGAGAGCAGGCGGTGTGTGCCCACCAGGATGTCGATCTTGCCCTCGCGGAAGTCGCCGATCACGGCGCGCTGCTGGGCCGCGGAGCGGAAGCGCGAGAGCAGCTCGATGCGGAAGGGGAAGTCCGCGAGCCGCTCCGAGAACGTTCCGAAGTGCTGCTGGGCGAGGATCGTGGTAGGAGCCAGCACGAGTGTCTGCTTGCCGTCCCCGGCTGCCTTGAACGCCGCACGCAGCGCGACCTCGGTCTTGCCGTAGCCGACGTCACCGCAGATCAGGCGGTCCATCGGCTGCGCGGACTCCATGTCGGCCTTGGTCTGCTCGATCGCCTCGAGCTGGTCGTCGGTCTCGCGGTAGGGAAAGGCGCGCTCGAACTCGAGCTGCCACTCGGAGTCCTGCTCGTACGCGTGGCCCGCGCGGCGCTTGCGCTCCGCGTAGAGGTTGATCAGGTCGCCCGCCATCTCGGCCGCGGCGCGCTTGGCCCGCGCCTTCATGTTGTCCCAGGTCTTCGAGCCGAGCTTGGAGAGCGCAGGCGACGCGCCGTCCGCGCCGACGTAGCGTGAAAGACGATCGAGCTGGTCCGTGGGAACGAAGACCCGGTCGCCGTCGCGGTACTCGACCTCGAGGTAGTCGCGCGTGACCTGCGCGACGGTCTTGGTGTCGAAGCCCGTGAAGCGGCCGATGCCGTGGTCGGCGTGCACCACGATGTCGCCGGTGCGCAGCTCGGTGAACGCCTGGAACGCCTTGCCGCGCGTCCCCTCCGGGCGCTCGGCGCGGCGGCGGCGCAGCAACCGGTGGTCCGGGATCACCGCCACCTTCAGCTGGGGAGCGATGAAGCCCTCGCGCAGCCGCGCCTGCGCAAACCAGAGACCGTCGCCGGCGCGTTCGTGACCGTCGACGAACTGCGGGCGCAGCCGCGCCAGGTTGTACGCGGCGCGTTCGGCCTCACCGCGCCGGTCCCAGGCGACGGCGACGGCGTAGCCCGAGCGCACGAGCTGCTCCAGCTCGGGCTCGGCCTCGGCGATCGTGCGCGCCGCGGTGTCCGCGGCCTGTGCCCGGAACTGGTGCGGCTGGTCGGCGGACACCGCGGACAGCGACACGTTCGCGCGCGCCTCGATCACCTTGCCGACCTCGGCGGGCGGCAGGTACAGGTCGTGCGCGTCGTCGGAGTGGAGGCTGGTGGTGACGTCCTGCCAGTGGTCGGCGAGCGCGGGCCGCAGCTCCTCCTCCGCCGCGACCATCACGGCCGCGTCGTCGGGCACGAGGTCGAGGAAGGAGCGAAAGCGCTCCACGGGCAGCACCTCGGCGATGTCGGGGCGCTGCTCGGACTCCTCCTCGGCCGCCAACTCGGCAAGCTCGCGGTACTCGGGCTCGAGCTCGGCGGCGGGGCGATCTCGACGCGTTGCGCGTCGGCCAGCGAGCGCTGGGTGAAGGTCGAGAACCAGCGCAGCGACTCGACCTCGTCGCCGAACAGCTCGACCCGCACCGCGCGCTCCTCGGTGGCCGGGTAGACGTCGAGGATTCCGCCCCGCAGCGCGAACTGCCCGCGCTCGAAGACCTGCTGCTCGCGCTCGTAGCCGCAGGCGACCAGGCGCGCGAGCGTCTCGTCCAGGTCGAGCGCTTCACCGACCTCGAGGCGGAAGCCGTGTGGCCGCAGCTCCGGGTCCGGGATCCGCTCCATCAGCGCGACGGCGCTCGCCACCACGATCGGCGGGTCGGCGTCCCCGGGCTCGAGCAGTGAGTCGAGCGCGGCGATCCGCAGGCCGACCAGGTGCGGGGGCGGCGCCAGGTGCGACTCGTAGCGGACCCCGCGCGCGGGATAGAAGCGGACCGGCGCGGGTGCCCGGTAGGCGCGCAGGTCGAGCGCGAGGTCGCGCGCCATGCGGTCGTCGCCCGCGATCACCAGCGCCGGCCGTCCGCCCAGGTCAACGGTGTCCAGCAGCGCCGCGATCAGGAACGGCCGCAGCGCCGACGACGCGAAGGCGCGCTGCGGCGCGCGCGCCGCAGCGCGCGCGAGGCGCTCGACGTCTTCGTGCTCGGTGGCTCGATGAAGAAGCGCTCTCAGCATCCGGCGACCCCAAGCATAGAAGCGCCCCCGCGTGCTCAACGCAAGCCCTCCCGTGCGCAGATGAGCGCCACATGGGCGCTCATCTGCGCACGGGGGGTTATACGCTCGCTCCTACACCCACCCGCCTGGACTCTGAGGAGGAGCTTTCGATGAGCAAGAAGGACAAGGAGAAGGCCGCCACCGCGATCGCCGCGGGGCGGGTCGCCGTCGGCGCCGCCGCGTACGTCGCTCCCAACCTCTCGGGCCGCCTGTTCGGGCTCGACCCCGACAACAACCCGCAGGCCTCCTACATCGGGCGCCTGTTCGGCGCGCGCGACGTGGCGCTCGGGGCCGGCGTGATCCGCAGCCCGCGCAAGCAGAAGGACGCATGGGTCGCCGCCGGGATGGCATGCGACGTCGCCGACGTGGGCGCGGGAGCCCTGGCCGGCATCCGCGGGACGCTCCCGCCCGCCTCGGCCGCGATGGTCACGGCGACCGCGGCGTGCTTCGCCCTGGCCAGCGCGTACCTGCTCCAGCAGTAAGGCCGGAATTCGGCAAGGGCCGAATTCCGGGTTGCGAATCGACCGCCGCGCCCTACCCCCGCAGCGTCTCGCGCCGCGCCCACGCGATCGCCGCCGACGCGAGCGCCGCGCCCGCCGCGGCGATCAGCGCCTCGCGCACGCCCGCGCTCTCGACCAGCACGCCGCTGAGCACCCCGCCGAGCGCAAAGCCCGCCACCACGGCGGTCATCTCCCAGGTGTAGGCCTCGGTCACCGCGCCGGCCGGGGCGAGGCGCCCCACGAGCGCCGCGCTGGTTGCCGCCCAGGGGGCGACGAAGAATCCGGCGAGCGCCATCAGCACGAGCATCAGGGGGATCGAGGCGGCAAACGCGAGCGGGATCAGCGCCGCCGCGAACACGGCGCAGAAGCGGATCATCTGCGTGGAGAGGGGGGCGGATAACGAGCGCGACCCGTACCACACGCCCCCCAGCATGCTCCCGCCGGCCAGTCCCGCGAGCAGCACCCCGCCGATCGCGGCGGAACCCCGTTCGTCCGCGAACGCCGGCATCGTCACCTCCAGCGTCCCGAACGCGAGTCCGAACGCCGCGCTCACCACCAGCAGGGTGCGGACCCCGGGTGAGGCGAGCGCGCCGAGCGCTCGGTCCGGGCCGGCCTCCCCGCGCGCGGCACGCGATGCCCCCGTGGCCGCGAAAGCGAGCGTACCCGCCGAGGTCACCACGGCAACGCACGCCAATGCCGCCTGGGGCGATGCGATCGCCACGAGCAGCGCGACCAGCAGCGGCCCCGCGATGAAGAAGGCCTCCTGCACGATTGCCTCGAAGGCGAAGGCGGTCGCAGCCAGGTCCGCGCTGCCGGCCATGCGGGTCAGCAGCGCCCGGGTCGCCGCGAACAGCGGCGGGTAGGTCGCCCCGAACGGGATCGCGCAGGCGACCAGCGGCAGCAGCTCGGTCACGGTCGAGGCCACCGCGATCAGCCCCCCAACGGACAGCGGGAACGCCACTCCGCAGGCCACCAGCACCCGCGTCTGCCCGATCCGGTCGATCAGCCGGCCCAGCAGCGGCGACGCCACCCCGCCGGCCAGCGCCTGGGTCGCCGCGACGGCGCCCGCCGTCGCGTACGAGCCGGTCTCCCGGCTGACGAGCAGGACGATGCTGAGCGACATCATCCCGATCGGCAGCCGGCCCACGAACGCGGCGATCAGGACCGGCCGCACCCCCGGCAGCGCGAGCACGGTCGCGAACCGCCCGAGGCCGGCCCGCGACGAGGTCACGAGGACGAGTGCTCGGCGAGCTCCTCGTACTCGCGCTCCAGCAGCCGCTCGGTCTCGTCGGCGGCGCGCTCGATCAGCGTCGCGCACCGCGGCCGGCGACTCCGCGAAGCGCGACAGCACGTGCGCCGACACGATCTCCGGGTCCGTGGAGTCCGGCCTCCCGACGCCGGTCCGCACGCGCCAGAAGTCGTTGCCGCCCACGCCCTGCTTGACGCTCTTGAGCCCGTTGTGCCCCGCGACGCCGCCGCCCTTCCGGGCGCGGACCTCGCCGAAGGGCAGGTCGATCTCGTCGTGCACCACGACGAGCCGCTCGAGGTCGAGCCGGTGCTGCCCGCGGGCGGGCCCCACCGCACGTCCCGACTCGTTCATGTACGTCTGCGGCAGCAGCACGGCGACGCGCGGCATCCCCGGCCCGATGCGCCCGTCGGTGATCAGCCCGCCGAACTGCTTGCGCGCGCGCGGCAGCTCCCAGCGCTGGGCCAGCAGATCGACGACCTCGAACCCGATGTTGTGGCGGGTGCCCGAGTAGCGGGACCCCGGATTGCCCAGGCCGACCAGCAGGAAGTCGACGGGCGCGCTCGGCCTGCGGCCGCTGAACAGGCGCAGAAAGCGCCTAGCCTTCGCCGCCGCCCTCGGAGGAGCCCTCCGCGGCGCCCTCCGCGGGGGCCTCCTCGCCCTCCGGAGCCTCGCCCTCGCCGACCAGCGCGGCCTCCTCCTCGATCTCCGCCTCCGGCTCCTCGGCGCGGCTCGGGGCCGTGACGGTCGCGACCACGGTCTCCGCGAGGTCATCGAGCAGCTCTACGCCGGGCGGCGGGCTGACGCTCGAGAGCATCATCGTCTCCGCGACTCCCAGGCCGGAAACGTCGGCGACGATCCTGTCGGGCACGGCGGTTGGCAGCGCCTCCACGTTCAGCTCGCGGGTGACGTGCTCGAGCACGCCGCCCTCCTTCACGCCGGGCGCGTCCTCCACGCCCTCGAGCTCGAGCGGCACGGTGGTCTGGATCTTCTCGTCGAGCCGGACCTTGAGGAAGTCGATGTGCAGCACGTGACCACGCACGGGGTCGCGCTGCTGGTCCTTGACGATCACCGGCTCGCGCTCGCCGCCGCCCACCTCGACGTCGAACAAGGCATGGCCCTCGGCCAGCACCACCCGCAGCCGCCGGGCGTCGACCTTGAACGACACGCAGTCGCTGGCCTGTCCGTAGATCACGCCGGGAACGGACCCCGAGCGTCGCAACCTGCGGTTCGCGCGCGAGCCGCGCTCCGTCGCGGGGCTCCAGAGTCAGGACTGTGCGGTCGCCTTGTGCCATGCGCGCCGCAGTTTAGCGGTGGGTGCGAAGCTGTCGCCGTGGCCGACGACCATCACGACAGCCAGGTCCCCAAGTCACGCCTGGGCCGCTCGGCGCGCCTCGGCATGCGTGCCGGCGTCGAGGGAGCGCGCTTCGCGGGCGCGAAGGCAAGCGGGCTGGTGCGCTCCAAGGACTCGCGCAAGGATCGCATGGACGACGTCGCGCTGGGCTCGGCGGAGCGGCTCGTGGAGACCCTGGGAACCCTCAAGGGCGCAGCCATGAAGATGGGCCAGCTGGCGTCGTTCATCGACACCGATTACCTGCCCGACGAGTACCGCGAGCTGTATCAGGAGAAGCTCGGCGCGCTGCGAAACTCGGCGCCGCCGATGCCGTGGGAGAAGATCCGCAAGGTGCTCGACGAGGCCTGTGACGAGCCCTACGAGGAGCTGTTCGAGCACATCGAGCCCCGGGCGTTCGCAGCCGCGTCGATCGGCCAGGTGCACCGCGGCAGGCTGCACGACGGCCGCGAGGTGGCGGTCAAGATCCAGTATCCGGGCATCGACGCCGCGATCCGCGCGGACCTGTCCAACGCGGGCATGATCCTGCGCCTCGCGAAGGCGCTCGCCCCCGGCCTCGACGCAAAGGCGGTGGCCGCCGAGCTGCGCGAGCGCGTGCTCGAGGAGCTGGACTACGAGCACGAGGCCCAGAACCAGCGCAGCTTCGCGCGGGCGTATCGCGGCCATCCGTTCATCCGGGTGCCGGACGTCGTGACCCGCCTGTCGCGCGACAAGGTGCTCGTCACGGAGCTCGTGACGGGCGCGAGCTTCGAGGAGGTGAAGCAGCGCGGGCAGGAGCAGCGTGACCGCTTCGCCGAGATCGTGTTCCGCTTCTACCTCGGCTCGATCTACCAGCTGAACCACTTCAACGCCGACGCGCACCCGGGGAACTACGTGCTGCTCGAGGACGGGAACGTCGCCTTCCTCGACTTCGGCATGACGAAGCGCCTCGATCCCGAGCAGATCCGCTTGGAGGAAGAGGTCGTCAAGGCGCGCCTGGACCAGGACCCGGAGCGGCTCCGCGAGAAACTTCACGAGCTGGGCTTCCTGCGCAACCCGCAGCGCATCGACGCGGAGCGGCTGATGGCCCACGTCGACGCGGTCGGGGGGTGGTATTTCCAGGATGCGGAGCTGGAGATCACCCCCCAGTACGTGATGAGCGTGATCGCCGCGATCTCGGATCCGCGCTCGGACTTCTATGCCCTGATGCGCCGCGAGAACGTGCCGGCGAACGAGCTGATGGGCCGCCGCATGGAGGTCGGCGTGCTGGCCGTGCTGGGCCAGCTGCGGGCGCGCCGCAACTGGCACCGGATCGCGCGCGAGTGGTGGTTCGGCGACCCGCCGCAGACCGAGCTGGGCCGGCTCGAGCACGATTTCTGGGCGCGGCGCAGCGCGTCCCCCTAGCCGCCGCCGCCGGGTTTCACCACTCCTTCACACCCCGGTAACCCGCCCGGACCGCGGCTCGGCCACCTTTCCCCGGAGCGGGCCGACAGCCCTCGTCGGCCCGCTGCTGCCCGGGCCGACATCCGCCTGCCCCGACGGGGCCCTTCTCACGTCCGGCGCACAGCGGCCGATATGCAGGTCGATGGAGGAGGGACTGCGGCTCGCGGACGCACTCGACGTGGCGGCCATCCGGCTGGTGGGGACGATCCGTGGTGAGCATCACGAGCCGGTGGACGAGGACGCCCTGTCGGCCGCCGCAAACGATGCGAGCGACTCGCTGGAGCGATTCTGGGACTGGCGCGAGCAGCGGCCCGACCACACCCTGGCTGACGGCGTGCGGCCGGTGATCGGCTGCGCCGACGTGATCGCCGAGAAGCTCGAGCGATTGCTGGTCGCGATGCGCGCGGCGGACCGCGACACCGTGATCGTCAAGTGGCTCGCGACGAGCGGCGCGTGCGAGCGCTACGAGCGCCGGCGCCTGCAGGTTGCCACGCCCGAGGACTTCGTCCGCTAGCGCGGCACCGCGATCAGAACAGCTGGTTCTCGCCCGCGAACAGCTCCGACACCGAGCCGTCGGTGAAGATCGAGCGGATCGAGCGCGCCAGGATGTCAGCCACGCTCAGCACCTTGATCTTGTCCGGCGCTTCGCGAGCAAGGGGGATCGTGTCGGTGACCACGATCTCCTCGATCTCCGGCCCCGACAGGCGCTCGAACGCCGGCCCGGAGAAGAGTCCGTGGGTGGCGGTCGCGTACACGCGCGCGGCTCCGGCTTCACGCAGCACGCGCGCGGCCTCGACCAGCGTGCCGGCGGTGTCGATCATGTCGTCGACGATGATCGCCGCCTTGCCCTCCACGTCGCCGACCACGTAGCCGGCCTCCGCGATGTTGTGCTCGGGCCGCGACTTGGTGATGAACGCGGGCCGCACGCCCAGCTCGCCGCCGAACTTCTCCGCGAGCTTTGCGCGGCCGGCGTCCGGCGAGACGGTCACGTACTCCTCGGGCACGAGCTTGTCGAGGAAGTACTGCGTGAGCATCGGGCGCGCGATCAGGTGATCCACCGGCACCTGGAAGAACCCCTGCACCTGGCCGGCATGCAGGTGCATCGTGAGCATCCGGTCCGCGCCCGCAGTCTCGAGCATGCGCGCCACCAGGCGCGCCGAGATCGGCTCGCGCGGCATCGACTTCTTGTCCTGGCGGGAGTAGCCGTACCACGGCGTGACGGCGATGATCCGGTGGGCCGAGGCGCCCTTCGCCGCGTCGATCATCAGCAACAGCTCCATCAGGTTGCGGTTCACCGGAGCGTGCGTCGATTGCACGATGAACACGTCCGCCCCGCGGATCGACTCCTGGTAGCGGCAGTAGACCTCGCCGTTGGAGAAGGTCTTGAGCTCCACCCCGCCGAGTGCGAGCCCGAGCTTGCCCGCGATCTTGTGCCCCAGCTCCTGGCTGGCGCGGCCCGCGAACACCATCAGCCGCTTGTCGTAGGGCGTGGGGACGCTCGTGTGGGTCGGCTCCTGCGCGGAGCCGAGCTGAGGCTCCACTTCGAGCAGCTCCAGCGGGACGCCGCCACTCAACTCTTCGACCCCTTGTCCGCCTTCACCTTGGGCTGCTCCTTCTTGTCGGCCGCCGCCGCCCGCCCGGCGTAGCCCTCGACATTCTCCTGGCGGGCACGCGCGATGCCAAGCGCGTCTGAGGGAATGTCCTCCGTAATTACGGAACCGGCGCCAGTGTAAGCGCCGTCGCCGACGCTCACCGGCGCGACCAGCGAGGTGTGTACGCCCGTGCGCACGTTCTTGCCCACCTTGGTGCGGTGCTTGGTGGCGCCATCGTAGTTCGCGGTGATCGTGCCGGCCCCGATGTTGGTGCCCTCGTCCAGATCGGCGTCGCCGATGTACGAGAGGTGCGGGACCTTCACGCCGGGACCGATCTGCGAGTTCTTGATCTCGACGAAGGCGCCCGCCTTCGCCCCGGCGGCGAGGCGCGTTCCGGGACGCAGGTGCGTGAAGGGGCCGACCACGCAGCCGGGCCCGACCTCGCAGTCGTGCAAGTACGAGTGGACCACCCGCGCCGACTCGCCCAGCCGGGCGTCGATCAGGGTCGTCGAGGGCCCGATCGTGCAGCCGGGGGCGACCCGCGTCGCGCCGCGCAGCACGCTGAAGGGCTCGATCGTCGTGTCCTCGCCGATCGCCACGTCGACGTCGATCACCGTGGAGCCCGGATCGACGATCGTGACGCCCGCCAGCATGTGCTGCTCGAGCAGGCGCGCGCGCGCGGCCGCCTCGACCACCGCCAGGTCGGCGCGCGAGTTGACGCCGAGGCCCACGGCCTCGTCGGTGGTCAGGTGGGCGACGACGCCGTGGCCGGCGCTGCGCAGCAGGGGCAGCACGTCCCCCAGGTAATACTCGCCCTGGGAGTTGTCCGCGCGCACGCCCGCGAGCGCCTCGAACAGCGGCTCCACGGCAAACGCGTAGGTGCCGGCGTTGATCTCCCGGATCGCGATCTCCGCGGCCGTCGCGTCGCCGGGGTGCTTGGTCTCGACGATGCGCTCCACGCTCCCGTCCGATCCGCGCACGACCCGCCCGTACTGGCCGGGATCGTCCAGCTCGCGGGTGGTGACCGTGGCCGCGGCCCCAGAGGAGACGTGGCGCTCGGCCAGCGCGGAGATGAACGAGCCCTCGAGCAGCGGATGGTCGCCCGACAGCACGATCACGTGCTCGGCGCCGGCCAGCGCGGCGCGCGCCTGGGCGACCGCGTCGCCCGTGCCGGCCGGCGGGTCCTGGATCGCGATGTCGACGTCGGGCGGCAGCGCCGCCCGCACCTGGTCCGCTTCCTCACCGAGCACGGCGACGATCCGGGGCGCGCCCGCCGCGCGGGCGGCATGCACGGTCCACAGCAACATCGGCCGGCCGCACAGCGGGTGCAGCACCTTCGGCAGCTTCGAGTGCATGCGCGTACCCCGCCCCGCGGCCATGATCAGCACAGCAGGGGTATTCACCAGAACTCGCATCGTAGAGGCCGCGCTCACGGTGCGCGTGCCGCCGGTGCCGCGAAAAGTCGCGCTGTATCCCGGAAAGTGCAAGACTTACCGCCGGGAGGGGTACGGGATGAGAGGCGCAGCACTGGTCAGGCCTGTGGGCGAGACGACGGTCCTTGCGCTGTTGGCCTGCCTCGTGCTGGTCGCCCCGGCGCTCGCGGCCGACGCATCCGTCGACGTCGGCGGCTTCAGGTACACGCCAAACGTGGTCACGATCGACCAGGGCGACACCGTCACGTGGAACTGGGTGGGTCCCGAGCTCAACCACGACGTCTACGAGGGCGTCCCGCCGGCGGACCTGGCCGCCCCCATACCGCCCGCGCTGTTCGAGTCCCACCCGGACATCGCCGAGCCGGGGCTGATCACCGCGCCGCCGCCGGGCGGGACGTTCAGCCACGCGTTCGCGGCGGCGGGGACGTACAACTACTGGTGCCGGCGGCACCCGCGGATGACCGCCAGCGTGGTCGTCAACGCCGGGCCGCCGCCCGTCACCCCGAGTGCGCCGGTAGCTGCGCTCGCGCCCGCCAGGACGATCTGCGTGAGCAAGCGGAACTTCCCGATCCGGATCAGGCAGCCGCGCCGCAGCGCACGGATCACCGCGGTCAAGGTGACCGTGAACGGCAAGCCGGTGACGGCGAGCCGCGCGCGCGGGCGCTTCACCGCCCGGGTGGACCTGCGGGGCTTTGCGGGCGGCGTCTACGAGGTCCAGATCATCGCCACGGCCGCTGACGGGAAGACCCTGCGCGGCACCCGCCGGTACCGGACCTGCGCGCCGAAGCTGTCAAGCAGCGGCCTGCCGCCTCTGTAGAGAAGCCGCCCACCGAAAGGCCGGAACGTGGGAGACTCCGGGGCGGAGGTGCGGTGAGAGGGCGAGCTTGGATCAAGGCGATCGGATGTGCGTTGCTGGCCAGCGGCTGCCTCGCCCTGGCGGCTCCGGCGCATGGCGTCAACACGGCGGTCGACATCAACCTGTTCTCCCTGAACCCCGCCGACATCACGATCGACCAGGGCGACACGGTCACCTGGCGCTGGGTCGGGTTCGACAAGAACCATGACGTCGTGTCCTATCCCGGCGAGGCGGAGGTCTACGACTCGCATCCCGGCATCCCCGCCCTCGACGCGCCGCCCGGCGGCACGTTCGCCCACACGTTCACGACCGTCGGCAACTTCAGGTACTACTGCAGCAACCACAGCAACATGCAGGGCACCGTGGCGGTGCGGGCCGCTGTGCCCGGCCCGTCGCAGGAGGGCTCTGCGCCGGCGGGCGCGCCCGCAGGGCAGCTGGGGAAGCCGAGGGGCTGCCTCAGCCAGCGGAACTTCCGGATCCGCCTGCGCGAGCCGCGCGGCGCACGGCTTCGGTCGGCCTCCGTGACCGTCAACGGAAGGCCGGTCCCGGTCCGCAGGCGCGCCGGCCGGCTGACCGCACCGGTCGACCTGCGCGGGTTCTCGACGGGGACCTACGAGGTCCGGATCAGGGCCCGCACCGCCGCGGGCCGCACGCTCACCGGCACACGCAGCTACCGGACCTGCGCGCCCAAGTCGACCAGCGCGGCGCTGCCGCGCCTCTAGCTGGCCGGCGCTCCAGTTGGGACCTCGACGTCTGTCTTTCCAGCGGGAAAACGGGGTATCGCAGCTGACGTGGTGAATGTCGAGTCACAACGTCCGGGCGGGCGCCGCCGCAGCCGCCGGGAGGTGGAGGCGGACGTGCGCGCCGCCCTCGTGCGCCTGCTCGAGGAGGGCAGGACGTTCAAGGACCTGACGGTCGACGAGCTGGCGCGCGCCGCCGGTCTGTCGCGGACGGCGTTCTACTTCTACTTCCCCGGTAAGAGCCAGGCGCTGATGTCGGCCGCGGCGGAGCTGGCCGAGGCGACCGCGGCCGAGGCCGACCGCTGGTGGCACGGCGAGGGGCGGCCGGAGGAACTGGTGCGGCTCGCGCTCGAGGGCATCGTGGGCGTCTATGTGCGCTACTCCGCGGTGCTGCGCACCGCGGTCGAGGTGACCACCTATGACCCCGAGTTCGCCGCCTTCTACAACGCGCTGATGGAGCGCTTCGTGCGCGCCACGGCGGACCAGCTGCGGCGCGACCGCGACGCCGGGCTGTTGCGCGACATCGATCCGGATGCTGTCGCGGAGGCCCTGATCTGGATGGTCGAGCGCTGCAACAACGTCTTCATCGGGGGCCAGGGGCGCGCGCCCGAGGCGCACGTGCGGGCCCTGACCACGGTATGGGTGCACGCGCTGTATCCGGACTCCGTGCTCGCGGCGGGCGGCTGACGCGCGGCCGGCCGTCTGGTCCGCCGTCACACACCGGCAAAGCGGGTCCGGTTAGGGTGGACCGGCGCATGGCGAGCGAGGCGAGCGTTCATCACCCGATCTTCGCGCGGCTGTTCGCGTGGGGCGCCTCAAACGCGCCGGCCGAGCAGCAGGAGCATCGCCACCGGCTGCTCGCGGGCTTGTCCGGGCGGGTCGTCGAGGTGGGTGCCGGCAACGGGCTCAACTTCCCGCACTATCCATCCGCCGTCACCGAGGTGCTGGCCGTCGAGCCCGAGCCCTACCTGCGCGCGAAGGCCGAGCAGGCGGCGGCCACGGCGCCCGTGCCGGTGCGCGTCGTCGACGGCCTCGCGGACTCGCTGCCCGCCGAGCATGGGTCGTTCGACGCCGGTGTGGCGTCGCTCGTGCTGTGCTCGGTCGCGGAGCCCGCGGCTGCGCTCGCGGAGCTGCACCGGGTGATCCGCCCCGGCGGTCAGCTGCGCTTCTACGAGCACGTGCGCGCAAAAGACCCGGGCCACGCGCGCAGCCAGGACCGGATCAACCGACTGTGGCCGCGCTTTGCCGGCGGCTGCCATCCCAACCGCGACACTCCGGCCGCGATCGAGGCGGCGGGGTTCGAGATCGAGCGGTGCGATCGCTTCAAGTTCAAGCCGGTGATCGGCATGAAGGCGATCGAGCCGCACGTCATAGGCATCGCAAGACGACCTGAGAGAGAGGAGCCAGACGATGGCTGATTACACGGCCAGGAAGATCGATGACATGGAGGCGATCATGCAGGGCGGCTTCAAGCGCGCCCGCGCCGAGCTGGGCGTCGAGTCGTTCGGCATGCAGGTGATCGACATGCCCGCGGGATTCGGCGACTACCCGGAGCACGACCACTCCGAAGGCGGCGTGGAAGAGGTCTACGTGGTGCTGCGCGGGTCGGCCGAGGTGAGCGTCGACGGCGAGCGCGTGCGGATCGACCCCGACACGATCATCCGTGTCGGCGCCGGCTCGAAGCGCAAGATCACGCCGGGCGACCAGGGTGTGCGCCTGCTCGCGCTGGGCGGCACGCCGGGTAACGCCTACGCACCGCCCGCGATCACGCAGCTGGGCACCCCCGACCCCTACCTCGCGCAGACCTAGAGCGCCTAACCGACGATTCCGGCTGCCGCCCACGCGCGGGCCGTCAGCTCGAACGGTCCCTCGCCGACCCCGAGACGGATGCGGCAGGCGTCGTGGAGCGCGGCTCGGCCTTGCTCGTCGAGGGCCTTGCAGAAGGCGCCGGAGGGACCGACGCCCGCCAGCAGCGGCGACCACAGATCCTCGAAGCCTGCGTAGGCGGCGCGCACCACCAGCGGGCCGCCGCGCACGGCGCCAAGTCCGGCGTCGCGCCACAGATCGGTCAGCTCGCCCTCGCCGCCGAAGCGCATGATGGCTCCCTCATCGGCCGCCGCGGCCCGTTCGGGATCGACCTCGAGGGCGGCGTCCCAGAACGCGCGCAGGAGCGTCATCTCGCCGGCGTAGTCCCAGACGCAGGAGGCGACGACACCGCCCGTGCGGGTCACGCGCGCCATCTCGCGCACACCCGCCTCGGCGTCGGCCATGAAGTTCACCACCAGCTGCGAGAGCGCGGCGTCGAACGCGTCGTCGGCGAACGGCAGGGCCTCGGCGCTCGCGACCACGACCTCGACTCCCGGCAAGCGCGAGCGGCAGGCCTCGGCGAACGGCTCCGACGGGTCGGCGGCACTCACGCTCGCCGCCCCCAGCCGCTGTGCGAGGACGGCGGTCAGCGCGCCGGGCCCGCAGCCCACGTCGAGGGCCCGCATCCCCGGCTCGATCCGGGCAAACGCGATCAGCGCCGCGGCCAGGGGCGTGCTGTAGCGCCCGACATGACGGTCGTAGGCGTCGGCGGGCACTTGGAAGCTCTCAGCGCCTGACATCGCGGCGGCGAGATTAACGAACCGATGCAGCGCGCGCCGCGCGCGCGCGAGGTCAGGCCGTGGCCCTCAGCACGAAGGACTCGCGCACGAACCGCTCCGCGTTCCCGGCCAGGACGGACAACCGCCCACCGCCGACGGCCGACTGCGCAACCTGGGCGTGCAGCTGCTCCAAGGTGCCCATCGCGGCGGGGTAGTCGGTGCCGAAGAAGATGCGCTCCGGCGCCACTTCGAAGGCGGCCTCGAGCCGGCGCTCGAGGCGTGCGCGCTCCGCGTCCGATCGTGCCAGCGCGATGGCGCCAAAGACGTTGGTCGTGTCCAGCCAGACCTGCGGGTGGCGGCGCGCCATCTCCGTCGCCCACTCGATTCGCGGGAACGCGCAATGGCACAACACCAGGGGTATGGACGGATGGCGATCCGCGATCTGCTCCAACTCCCCCAGGTCGTAACCCCATCCGTACCACTCGTCGAACCCGGTGTGCACGTACAGCGGCAGCCCGTACTCCGCGAGCGCGGCGATCGCCGGCTCGAGGGCCGGATGCCCCGGTGAGAAGCGCTGCACCATCGGATGGAGCTTGAGGCCCCGCATGCCGTGGTCCTCGATCGCGGTGCGCACCACGCCCGCGGGGTCGGCGTCGTCCACGTGCACCCCGCCGACCGCGATCACGCTGCGGTCCAGGGCGGACAGCTCGGCGCCGAAGCGGTGCAGCAGGTCCGCTTCGCCCCCTCGCAGCGGGAAGAGCAGGTTCACCATCACGTGGGCGCCGGCCGCGTGCAGATCCGCGAGCGCGTCCTCCGCGGTGATCTCGGCCTCGATGCCCACTCCGGGCAGACCCCGGTGCAGCCAGCGCATCAGCGCGGCGGTGCGCTCGGCCGGCAGCAGGTGCACGTGCGGATCCACGCGGGCGGTGATCATGCCGGGGGAGTATCGCGGCTCGGTGATTGATGCGGCGGGGTGGTCCGCGTTAGGGTCTCCCTCGATGCCCGACCCATCCCCCGCAGAGGTCGTCGACTCCATCAACGACGTGTCCGGCGTGCACCCCGGTCATCGCGCCGCGCACGCGAAGGGAACGCTGTGCGCGGGCACCTTCACGGCGGCGCCGACAGCAGCCGCACTCACCCGCGCACCGCACATGAACGGGGAGCCGGTGCGTGCGACCGTGCGGTTCTCCAACGGCGGCGGAGCTCCCGACATCCCAGACTACGCGGCCGAGGCCCGCGGCATGGCGGTCAAGCTCTACCTCGCGGACGGGTCCAGAACCGACATGGTGGCGCTCTCGCTCCCGGTGTTCTTCGCGCGCACGCCCGAGGACTTCTTCGCGTTCACGCGCGCGCGCAAGCCCGATCCCGAGACCGGACAGCCCGACATGCAGCGGATCGGCAAGTGGCTGGGCGAGCACCCCGAGGCCGGCCCGGCGATCCAGGCCGCTGTCACCGCACCGCCGCCCGAGAGCTACGCGCGCTGCGAGTACCACGGCATCCACGCGTTCCGCTTCGTGAACGCCGCAGGCGAAGGCCGCTTCATTCGCTTTCGGTGGGAGCCCGAGGAGGGGGTCGCGAACCTGTCGCGCGAGCAGGCCAAGGAGCGCGGCGCCGACTACCTGCAGGAGGAGATCCAGGCGCGGCTGGGCACCGGCCCCGGCGCGTTCCGGCTGGTGGTCACGCTGGCGGAGCTCGGTGACCCGGTGGACGACCCGACCGAGGCGTGGCCGGCGGAACGCGAAACCGTGCAGGTGGGGCGCCTCGAGCTGACCGGCGCCGAGACCAAGCGCGAGCGCGGCGGCGACGTGCTCGTGTTCGACCCGACCCGCGTGGTCGACGGCATCGAGCTGACCGAGGACCCGATCCTGCGCTTCCGCCACCGCGCCTACGCCGTGTCGGTCGAGCGGCGCAGCGGCGCCATCCTCTCGCCGGTCACCTGACCGCGGAAGAAAGTCCTGCAATCGGGCACCATCCGGGGCGGCGGTCCGGCGCCCGGGCGAACCCTCTCCCCAGAGCCCTAAATGAATTGATGTTTAGGATTCGTGACCGCGGGTAGCTGCGCATTGACAGGGTGTTAAGAAATCTTTGGGGGGAGGAACCCATGGCTCTTGCGTCGGGTACCGCCAGGCTTCGGGGATTCGGGGTCCTGTGCATCGGATTGATCGCGCTCGCGGTGGTGGCCCAGCCCGCGCGGGCGGACACGCGCGTCGTGACGGGTGGCGAGACCCGCCTCGAGGTCTCGATCTCGAATTTCGTGAAGCTGCTGGGCGACGGAATCTTCATCACACCGATCGCGCCGACACGGCTGGAGTACGGCTCCCAGCCGGCCGCGATCTTTCCTGCCGGCACCGGCGTCGCCGACGCGGTGCTCCAGACCGCGACGGTCCCGCACCAAGGCGGCCTGCGCATCGAGAAAGCCAGCATCGGCCAGACGATCGATGCGACCAACGTGACGCTTGCATGCCTGCCGGTGGCCGGATGCCGGCTGCTCAACACCGCAAACAACCTGCTGCCCAACGAACTCGCGGAAGTCAGGGGCTTCACGTTCGCCGATGACGGCCAGGGCACCGTCACGGTGCAGGGACATGTCGTGATCAGCGCAGTCACGGCACTGGTCCTCAACACGCTGTTCGAGTCGACCGTGTTCCACGAGGGCATGGAGCTGGGCTTCGCGACGTCCAAGTTCACGTACTAGCAGCTCCCCGCCTCCCAGGCACACGCGCGCCCGCCACCTGGCGGGCGCGCCTGTGTTCCAGGGCCGCTCTCACGGTCGGCGCGAGACGAACGTCAACTCCGACGGCGTCGGAATCGGGGGTGGCGTCGGCCAGGGGCCGGACGGCTACGGCGGCCACGTGACGTTCTACGTCGAGGTGCCCGACGTCGAGGCCGCCCTCGCCAAGGCCGAGAGCCTCGGCGGCACGCGGGCGATTCACCGACCCCGAGGGGCGCGTGAT
Source organism: uncultured Solirubrobacterales bacterium (assembly GCA_963816975.1). Taxonomy (GTDB): domain Bacteria; phylum Actinomycetota; class Thermoleophilia; order Solirubrobacterales; family JBBDJG01; genus DASRIA01. The sequence goes on from CAWFMD010000006.1 coordinate 946,921, forward strand.
CGGCGTCGTGAACCGCGCGTGAGAGGCCGCGCCTCGCGACCGCGGTTGCGCAGCATGCTTCAATGGTTGGACCAGAGAAAGGAGGTGGTCCTACGAATCACATGCTTACCGGGACGCTGGAGGTGCGGGGCCGCTAGGCGGCCGTCCGTTCCTGCCGTCGCGTGAGCGGCGGCGCGGCGTGGACAGGGTGTGAGCCGCCTGGCGGAATCCACACCTAGCGCCGGTGAGACGCGGGGCCGGGACAACGTCCCACCCGGCTGCATCAAACCGCCTCTTGCTTGAAATCGCACCTGCAGAAGGGCCGTCCCTCGTGGGCGGCCCTTCGCCTTCCGCGACGCCGCATGGGTCAGCGAGTGCCGCGCCGCTGACGGTCTTCGGCCGCCTCCACCATGGTCGCGAGGCGGCTTTGCTCCAGGCGCTCGCAACGAGCCCGCAGGAACTCCGGCGACTCGAGTGCCTCCAGTCCCTCCCGGAAGGCCGGATCGGTGAGCAGCGCCTGATCGGCGAGCACGCCCACCCCGAAGAACCCCGGCAGGCTCGTGAACCGCGGTTTGGTGGCGCGCTCGGCGAGGAAGTCCTCGATCGCGGTGCGCACTCCGTTGCGCGGCGTGCCCGACACCGCCGCCTTCTGCACCCGCCATGCGAATCCGCGCTCGCCGAGCTCGGTGGTTTCGACCCGCATGCCGCCCGTCGTGACCGGCAGGCGGTGCTCCGCGGGGATGCGATCGGGCTCGTAGTACATGTCGCGCCGGCCCCACGGCCAGTCGATGTCGTGCATCAGGATCAGCGGCAGCGGGCGTGCCTCCTCACCCGCCACCTGCGCGATCGTGCGCAGCTCGTTGTAGACCGTGTACCAGTTGTGGTCTCCGTCCAGGAGCACCACGTCGGGGTCCCGGATCTGCGGCAGGACGTCGAGGCTGGCCTGCTGGTGGAACACGAACCGCGCGCCGTAGCGCTGCCGGAATGCCGCCAGGTCGAACTCCGGTGGATCGGCGGGATCGATGCCGTGGACGACGCCCTCGCTCCCGGCCGCGAAGTCGAGCAGCTTCCGCGTCGTCTCGCCCTGGAACATGCCCACCTCGACGATTACGCGCGGCCGCAGGGCATCGAACAGCGGGCCGAGCTCGGTGCCCCAGAGTTCGATCACGCAGCGAGCTCGACCGGGACGCCGATCGGCAGCCAGCGGATGCGCCGGCGGACGTCGTCGGGCGCACGCTCGAACTCCCGCTCGATCGCCGCTTGCCCCTGCCGGAAGTGCTTCCACCCCTCGTAGTGGATCGGGATCACGGTGCGCGCGTCGGAGATGCGGCACAGCTCCACCGCCTCCTTGGCGGTCATCGTGTAGCGCGCCGGCCCCGACACCGGGAAGCGCACGCCCCCGAGGTGCAGTAGCGCAGTGTCGATCTGCAGGCGCTCGGCGACCTGGCGCACTCCGCCGTAGAGCACCGTGTCGCCCGAGATCCACAGCACGCCGTGCTCCTGCGCGTCCCAGCGCAGCGCGAAGCCGATCACGTCACCGACGATCGGGCGGCTCAGCGGCGGGCCGTGGCGGCACGGCGTCGCGGTGATCTCGATCGACGGCCGCGCGGGCGCCTCGAGCCGCGTGGTCGCCCATGGCTCGAGCCCGCGTGCGTCACCACCCAGTCGCTTCGCGCCCGCGGCGGTGGTGACGACGACACCCGCCGACGGGAGCAGCGCGCGTCCGGCGGCGTCCAGGTTGTCGTCGTGATGATCGTGGCTGAGCAGCACCGCGTCGATCGGCGCGAGGTCGGCGGCGGCGATCGCCGGTCCGGCCAGCTTGCGCGATCCCGTGCCCCAGCCGAAGGAGTATTTCCCGCCCGCCGGGTCGAAGGTCGGATCGGTCAGCAGCCGCCAGCCCCCGACCTCGATCAGGACCGTCGGCCCGCCGATGTGGGTGATGCGGACGTCTTTCATCCGGGCGGGTCGTCTGATCGGCGCCACATGGCCGCGCGATCTTACGCGGTGGCGCCGAGGGTGCGGAGCGATTGGCACTCGGAGAGGCCCCGGTCCGGCGTCTCTGCTGCGCAGGGTGCGGCTAGGCCGGATCCGACTGGGCCAGCGGAGGCCCGACCACCTGCATGCCCGCGGCTTCCGCGAGCTCCGCGAACGCCTCGGCAACCGACGCTTCGCCGCCGCTCGCCGCCGTGGCTCCGAAGCGCTCGAAGAACTGCTCCATGCCGGGCGCCGCCGGGACGAACATCACGAGCAGCCGGCCCGGCTCGTCACCGACGTTCTGCCATGCGTGCGGAACGCCCTGCGGGATCAGCGCGAATGAGCCCGCCGGCGCGCCTTGCAGGACGCCGTCGATCTTCAGCCGGAAGCTGCCTTCGAGGAAGCAGATCACCTCGGTCACGTCGGTGTGGACATGGAGCGGCGGGCCCTTGCCGGGAGGCGGCGCGCTCTCGAACGCCGTCAGCGCGCCATCGGTCTGGGCGGCCCGGGCCTTGAACTCGATCGCCTCGCCAATCGGGTTCGGCACCAACTGGCCTGCACCATGCTCAGAGACGATGGGGCGCATCATTGCTCAGTCCGGCTCCAGGCGCCCCAGCGGGAATCGGGTCCCGGGTTGTCGGCATGGCGATGCGCGATCTTCCACTCGCCATTCTCCCGTCGGTAGATGTGGGTCACGCGCACGACCACGGGCTCGACCGGACGGCCCCCGATGGAACCATTGAAACGCTCGTATCCCAACACGTATGCCATGTCGCCGTTGACCTCGACGACCTCGACCTCGTAGCGGAAGCCGCTCACGTCGGAGAAGCGCGACGCCACCCACTGGAAGATCTCGGCGAGCTTGTCCCACCCGGACTCACTCATGCCGCGCGCACCGAACAGGGTGACCGGGTCTCGCCGGGACCACAGCATCATCCGCGGGCCGGCGTCGGCGTCTGTCACCAACGCCTCCTCCGCCTCGGCATGCCGGGTGAGCATCGTGGCGCGAAACTGCTCGACCTCGTCCACGTCGCCGCGAGTGTACCGGCACGCCGCGGGAGGCGGGACCCTCCCATCGTCCCTCTTGCCACGAGCTGCGATCAGGCTGCGGAGCGAGGGATCGAACCTCGACCTCCGGGACCAAAACCCGGCGTCCTGCCATTAGACGACTCCGCAGGGACAGGTGCAGATTAGACCCGCGGGAAGCCGCTGCGCGGCCATCGCGGTCGATTGACTACCCAGTGGGTAGCAAATCGACCGCAGCGCCACGGGCGCCGGCCCGCGCGCGTCAGGTGCGCCGCGCGTTCACGTCCGTGGCCGGCTTGGGCACCCGGCCGCGCTCCGCGCCGGGCTCGAACACCGGCGCGCTCGGCGCCCGCACGCCGAGTACGCGCATCGCCTTCAGCCCGAGGCCGAGCCGCTCGCGCCCGTCGGTGGAGTTGACGTCCAGGCCGGTCAGCTCCTTGATGCGCTCCAGCCGGTAGCGGATCGTGTGGCGATGCGTGAACAGCTGCTTGTGGGTGGCCGCCATCGAGCCGTCGTTGGCGAGGAACGCCTCCAGCGTGTTCACCAGCTCCGTGCCGTACTGCTCGTCGTAGGCGACCAGCGGCGCGATCGTGTCCAGGTAGAAGCGCTCCAGCTCGGCGGGGTCGTCGCTCATCGCGGGCAGCAGCAGGCGATAGGCGCCCGTGTCCTCGAACGACAGCAGCCGGCCGTCCGGGTCGCGGTGCTCCGGGGATGCGACGTTCGCCGCCAGCAGCGCCTCCGCGGCGGCGCGGTGCATGTCCATCGGGTCCACCGCCATGCGGCTGCGCCCCACGACCACCGCGAAGCCCTGCATGCCGTCGTCCACCGCGCGCAGCGCGGCCTGCGCCGCGCGCCGGCCCAGCGGCTCCTCACCCGGGACGATCACCGCGATCTGCTCACCGCGCAGTGCGCTCAGCGCCCCTGGCGCCGCGCCGCGGGTCCCCCGTCCCACGATCGTCAGGGCGCGCGCCTGCCAGTCGCCCTCGGCGGGCACCAGCGGGTGGATGTGCACGGCCAGCACGCTGCCGCCATTTTCGAGGTCCACGCCCAACTCCTTACCGCGCGCGACGAGGTCCCGGCGGTCCTCGATGTCGCCGTCGAGCACCGCGTTCACGAAGCTCCCGACCGCCGCCTCGCCGGCGCGCTCCGGCGCGCGCGTGCGCTCCACCTCGAGCGCCAGCAGCGTCGTCACCAGCCGCAGCACGGCGGGCTCCGGCAGGTCATCCCGCACGCGGAAGCGCAGCTGCCCGACGACCGCCTCGGACACGCGCAGGTCGATCGTGGTGACGCCGTTGTGCTTTGAGAGCAGCTCGCGCTCCTCGGCGGGGGAAGCGGCCGCGACCGCGAGCACGGCGCCGCGCGAGTCGATCAGGGCGACCGTGGCCGCCAGCGCGGCCGCCGCGCAGCGCGCGGTCTCGGGCAGGCCGGCACCGGACTCAACCGACTCGGCGAGCGCGTCGAGTGCCGTCGCGGCACCCGTCGTGGTGCCCGCGGTCGGCCGATTTGCAGCGTTTTTCGTGCGTGCCTCCGCCATCTCTGCGCTGCAAGTTTAGGAGGGCCGCGACTTACAGGAGGGGGCGCATCATCGCCTGGATCCCGAATAAGTCCAGAATTTGGTCCCAGTAATAGAGCAGCACCAGGCCGATCGCGAGCCCCAGGCCGGCAAAGGCGGCGAGCACGAAGATGCTCAGGAATGCGGCCGCGAGCCGCTCCCAGGTGCGCCCGTAGGCCGTCCACGCGGGGACGAAGATCAGCACTGCAAAGCAGCCGAAGCCGACCACTCCGGTGACGGCGAGGATGATGTAGGTGACCGTCAGGCTGTCCATCAGCGCGAGGCCGCCTCGGGCGCGGAGGTCGCCTCCGGCGAGCGCCGGTAATTGTGCCGCAGATAGTCCACGACCAGGGCGACGGCTCCGCAGAGGGAGAACGCGGCCAGCCCCAGCGCCCAGCCGCCGGTCACGTCGGTCAGGTAGTGGACGCGCATGTACACGCGCGAGAGCCCGATCGCGACGGCCAGCGCGCCGCCGATGATCACGAGCGCGATCCGGGTCGGCAGCCGCCGCGACAGCACGATGCCGATCGCCAGGAAGGTGATCGAAGCCGCGGCGTGGCCGGAGGGATACGCGAAGGATGACGCGTCGTAGATGGCGTCCGCGGGACGCGGACGTTCGACCGCGCGCTTGATGATCTGCATGGATATCTCGGTGGTCGCGAGCCCGGCCGCAAGTGCGATCGCCTCGGGCGATCGCCGGCGCGCCAGCAGGAAGGCGCAGGTCGCGATCGTGCAGGCTCCGACCATCCACAGCGACCCGACCACGCGCAGGATGTAGCCGATCGTGGTGAGGAAGCCCGACTCGATGTCGCGCGCGACATCGAGCGCCGTGCTGTCGCCGGGCAGCAGCGCGTCGGTCTCGAGCAGGTTGGCCTGGAGCACCACGACGTAGATGCCGACCGCGGCCACGGTCGCGAGCGTGGTCAGCTCGATGCCCAGCTCACCGGGCGTCAGCCGCTGGCCGAGAAACCGCAGTGGCGGCGCGACCAGCAACCACAGCGGTCGCAGCAGGTACCGCCAAACGGGCCCCAGCAGCGTTCCGCAGCCGCGCACCAGCCACGCCAGCGGCCGCAGGGCGGGCCGCTCTGCCTGGCGCGCGAGCCAACCCGCCAGCGCCCGGCGCTGCTCGGGGTGGCGCAGGCGCTTGATTGCCTGGTAGCCGCCGACGAAGAGCGCGAGCAGCACCGCGAACGCGAGCGTCCCGCGTCCCGCGTTCGAGGCCAGCGACTGGAAGCTCTGCCAGAAGATGTAGCCCAGCAGGCACCAGGTCGTCGCCCACAGGCCCGCGCCCAGCACGTCGTAGGGCAGGAAGCGCCGGTAGCTCATTCCCGATGCGCCGGCGGTGAACGGCATCAGCGGGCGGATCAGGCCCAGCCAGCGCCCGATCAGGATCGTCTTGCCGCCGTGTTTTCGAAAGAAGTCCTCGACCTTCGCGAACGTCTCTCGCTTGAGGCGCACCTTGGGACCGTGCTTGAGGACGAAATCGCGCCCCAGCCGGTGCCCCAGGTAGAAGCCGATGCCGTCGCCGATCACGCACGACACCCACGCGATCCCGATCAGCAGCTGGATCGAGAGGGTGCCCTGGCCCGCCAGCACTCCGCCCAGGATGATGGTGAACTCCCCAGGGGCGACGAAGCCGATGAACGCCGCGGTCTCGGCCATGGCCATGAAGGCGACCAGCAGGTAGGCCCACCCGCCCAGCCCGTTCGCGATGTCCTCGATGAGTCGTTCGATCATCGGGACGGGCAGTCTTGCAGGCGTCCCGCTTGCCGAATCCGCACCTGTCTGGTAAACATGTGCTGACAGTGGGTAATCGAACGATTACACGGCCACGATCGGACGAGGGCACCCGCGAGCGGATCGTGACCGAGGCGATCCGGCTGTTCGCCGTCAACGGCTTCAGCGGCACGACGGTCGGCGACATCGAACAGGCGGCGGGGCTGGCTCCCCGCGCGGGCGGCCTGTACCGCCACTTCCGCAGCAAGGAGCAGGTGCTGTCCGCCGCGATCGACCGCCACGTGCGCGAGATGGAGCGCATTCGCGCGCGCCTCGACGTGACGGCGCTCGGCGACCTGCGCGCCGAGCTCACCCTGGCGGCGCGCTTTGCGCTGGCGGAGCTGCGCGCCGAGCAGCTCGTGATGAAGGTGGTGCAGAAGGACGGCGACCGCTTCCCGGGGGTGGTCGCGGAGGTGCACGAGCGCATCATCGCGCCCGGGCACCAACAGGCGGCGGAGATGTTCGGGCGGATGTTCGCCGCGGCGCGGATCACGGACAGCGACGCGCGCGCCTATGCCGCCGTGGGGCTCGGTGCGCTGGTCGGCTACGTGATCGAGCAAGAGATGTTCGGCGCCGTGCCGGGCGAGGTCGCCGAAGCCGACTTCGTCGAAGCCTGGGTCGACACGTGGGAAAAATTCGTACGAAAGGAGCACTGATGGCACGCATCGCAGAAAAGCGCAACATGACCACGCGCGTGGCGAACTGGTACACCCGGCGCAGCTATGGCCGCGACACCGAGATCGCCGGCGTGATGGCCCACAGCAAGCCGAACTTCAAGGGGTACGGCATGTTCGAGTTCTTCCACGAGCGCAGCAAGGCGACGGACCCGAGGCTGCTCGCGCTCGCCGGGACGAAGGCGGCGTGCATGATCGGCTGCGAGTTCTGCCTCGACATCGGCTCGCACGTCTCGCTGGAGGCGGGCGTCACCGAGGATCAGCTGCGCGCGCTGCACGCCTACCGCGACAGCCCGGAGTTCTCGGCCCGCGAGCAACTGGTGCTCGAGTACGCGGAGCAGATGTGCAATACGCCGGTGTCGATCGCCGACGACCTGTTCGCGCGCCTGCGGGAGCAGTTCACCGACGAGCAGATCGTCGAGCTGACCACCGCGATCGCGATCGAGAACTTTCGCGCTCGCTTCAACAGCGCGCTCGACATCACGCCGGCCGGGTTCACCGAGGGCCGCTACTGCGCGGTGCCGCAGGCGGTCGCGGTTCAGGAGCCGGAGCGCACATCCGCATAGCCGGCGGGCGCCGACTCGAATGCGGCCGTGAGGCCGCGCCAGCGCTCTGCCAGGTCGCGGGCGACCGGCTCGGGATCGGCGAACAGGCCGAACACCGCCGGGCCCGAGCCCGTCACGAGCGCCGCGTCGGCGCCCGCCTCCCTCAGCAGCGCAAGCGCGCGGCCGGCCTCCGGCTCCAGCTCCAGCGCGACGGGCTGGAGGTCGTTGTGAAGCGCATCCGTGTCGACGTCTTCGAGCGACGCGCGCGGCGCGCCCAGCTCGTCGGCGCGCGCATAGACGCGCGGTGTGCTGAGCGCGCCGCGCCCGGCCAGCAGCACACCGGCCAGGGAGCGGCCCGGGACCGGTGCGACGCGCTCGCCCGCACCGCTCACCAGCGCCGGCCGCGGGGCCAGCTGTGACGGCACGTCGGCGCCCAGCGACATCGCGAGGTCGGCAAGGTCCGCGGCGGGCGGCCGCGTGTCGGACGCCGCGGCTGCCAGCCGCAGCACCGCCGCGGCGTCGGCCGACCCGCCGCCCAGGCCGGCGGCCACGGGGATGTGCTTCTCGATCGTGACGCGCACCGGCGGGCCGTCCCACCCGAAGCGCTCGCGAAATGCGTGCAGCGCGGCCCCCGCCAGGTTGGGGCCCTCGATGCCGGGGCAGACCACCTCGTCGCCGCCGGCGCCGGTGTGCTCCAGCACGACCGCGTCGGCCAGCGTGATCGGCGCGAACACCGAGCGCAGCTCGTGCAGGCCGTCGGGGCGCAGCGGCCCTACGTAGAGACAGAGGTTGAGCTTCGCGGGAGCACGCGTCACGAACCTCAACCGAAGCGCTCCAGATCGCGCGCGAGCTGGACGAAGTCGGCGGGACTGAGAGTCTCGGCGCGCGCGTCCGGCTTGTGGCCCATCTGCTCGAGCGACTCGATCGCAGCCGCGCGCACCCCGGCCGGCCCGCCGGCCTCCTCGAGCGAGCGCGGCAGCGCCTTGCGCCGGTGCGCGAACGCCGCGCGCACCAGGGCGGCGAGCTGGTCGGTCGCGGCCGGGCCGGTGCGGTGCAGCCGCACCAGCGCGGAGTCGACGTTCGGCGCAGGCCGGAACACGTTGCGGGAGATCGGGCGCACGAACTTGACGTCGCACGCGTGCTGGGCCAGCACCGACGGGATCCCATACTCCTTGCTGCCCGGCTGCGCTGCCAGCCGGCCGGCGATCTCGCGCTGCACCATCACCGTCCAGTCGGTCACCCCGGGCAGCTCCTCGATCGTGCGCAGCACGGCGGACGTCGCCACCCCGTAGGGAAGGTTGGACACGACCTTGTTGGGCAGGGGGTCGAGTCCTCCCAGCCGCAGCTTCATGACGTCGGCCATGTAGAGAGTCCAGCTGCCACCGTGGGAGAGCGCCTCGTGCAGCACGGGCTCGAGCCTCGCGTCCGACTCGACGACATGCAGGTGGCGCACCTGCGGCAACAGGTAGGTGCTCAGCACGCCCAGCCCGCCCCCGATCTCGAGGACCACGTCGGCGGGATCCAGCTCTGCCGTGCGCCCGATCACCCCCAGCACGTTGTCGTCGACGAGGAAGTTCTGGCCCAGCTCGCGATTCGGTTGGATGCCGTGCCGCGACATGCGGTCGAGGCTGGCGCGGACCTCGCTCACCAGCCGAACAGACGCGCCGCGTTGCGCACCAGGAGGGTCTCCATCTCCTCCACCGAGACGCCGCGCAGCCGTGCGAGGTAGCGTGCCGTCGCGGTCACGTATGCGGGCTCGTTGGGCTTGCTGCGGCGCTCCTGCGGCGAGAGAAATGGCGCATCGGTCTCTGCCAGCAGCAGCTCGTCGGGTACCTCCGCTGCGGCGCGCTGGAGGGCGGTGGCCTTCGGATAGGTCACGTTGCCCGCGAACGAGCAGTACCAGCGGCGCTCGGCGCACTCCTGCACGCGGTCGGAGAGGGAGAAGCAGTGGATGATCACGTCGACTCCCGCGGCGTGTGAGTCGAGCAGCGCGATCGTGTCGTCGGTGGCCTCGCGCGTGTGCACGACGAGTGGCCGCGCGAGCGACTTCGCCAGCTCGATCTGCGCGATGAACGACCGGCGCTGGTCGTCGCGCGGCGCGTAGTCGCGCTTGTAGTCGAGGCCCGCCTCGCCGACGGCTCGTGCCTTCGCGTGCGTGGACAGCTCGCGCAACTCGGCGAGCCCAGCGTCGTCGAAGCCCGCGGACTCGTGCGGATGGCGACCGACCGACACGAAGATCTCCTCGTGTGCCTCGGCCGCGGCGAGCGCATGCCGGCACGACTCCCCGGTCATGCCGATCGCGAGCATCCGGTCGACGCCCGCCTTGCGCGCGCGGCTGACCACGTGCGCGGGCGGCGCGTCCAGATGATCGAGATGGAAGTGGGTGTCGACCATCGCGGGCCGAAGTCTAGGCGCGCGGCACCGCGACCGTTTCGACGGCCTGCTCCCGGGACACCCGTTCACCCTGGCGCTCGCCACTCGCGAGCGCCACGCCGATCAGGATCAGCAGCAGGCCGCCGATCGCCGCGGGCGTGATCTCCTCGTCGAGCAGGACGGCGCCGTATGCCAGCGCCAGCGGCGGGATCAGGTACCCACAGAGCGCCGCCTTGCCCGCGCCCGCCTCGGCGATCAGGCCGAAGTACAGGACGAACGCGATCGCCGTTCCGACGATGCCGAGCGCCACGACGGCGGCGATCTCGCCTGCGTCGGGGCCGTTGGCGCCGAGCGTCGCGAGCGCGGGCGGCAGCGTCAGCAGGGCGGCCACCGCACATGCGCCGAAGCTGACCACGAGCGGCGGGACGCCGCGGAAGGTGAGCCGGATGTACATCGCGCCGAGCCCGTAGGCGAGCGCGGCGCCCACCATCGCCAACGCGCCCATGAACTCGCCGAAGCTGTGAATCGTGTCGACTCCGATCAGGAGGCTGACTCCGGCGAAGCCGATCCCCACTCCGAACCAGCCGCGGCGATCGACCTTCTCCGTCGGGTCGATCAGGGGTGCGAGCGCGGCGATGAACAGCGGCCCCGGCGAGATCAGCACTCCCGTGAGGCCCGACGAGATCTGCGTCTCCCCGAGGCTGATCAGCGAGAAGGGAATCGCGACCGCGAGCGCGCCCAGTCCCAGCGTGCGCAGCGGCCGCCGGCGCAGGTGGCCCAGGGCGGCGCGCTCTGCGCCGCCGCGCATCTGGATCACCAGGTACAGCAGCAGCGCCGCGCCCAGCACCCGCGCGAACACGATCATCATCGGCTCGAATCCGTCAAGCGCGATCTTGATCAGCAGGTAGGAGGCGCCCCAGATCGCCGAGACCGCCCCCAGCATCGCGAGCTGGCGCGGAGTCAAGGCGCTATGCGGCCTGCGCGCCGGGCTCGATCTTCGGGAACAGCGGCGGGAGCGCGCCGACGGTCGCGCCGCCGGGCACGGCGCCGAACGTCGCGCGCGCGAGCGACAGATCGGCATGACCGAGGGTCTCGAGCAGCCGGGTGGTGGTGTCGGGCATGTATGGGTGCAGCAGCACGGTGACTACCCGGATGCCCTCGGCCAGCCCGTACAAAACCTCGTCGAGCCGCTCGTTCTCGCCCTCCTTGGCGAGCGTCCAGGGCGCCTGTTCCTCGACATAGCGGTTCAGGCGCCGCACGCCCCGCGACCAGATCTGCTCGAGCGCGGCGGTCAGCTCCGCCCGCTCGAAGCGGTCGCACACCGCGTCGGAGAGCCCCGCGAGATCGCCGGCCAGCGCGGCCGGCGGCTGCGCCGGCGGCACCACCCCGGCGCGGTAGCGGCCGATCATCGCCAGCGTGCGGTTTGCGAGGTTGCCGTACTCGTTCGCGAGCTCGCTGTTGTAGCGGGCCTCGAATCCCTCGGTCGACACCGACCCGTCCTGGCCGAAGCTGACCTCGCGCATGCAGTAGTAGCGCAGCGCGTCGGTTCCGAACACGTCGACCACCTTGAACGGGTCGAGCACGTTGCCGAGCGACTTCGACATCTTCTCGCCCTGCATCAGCAGGAACCCGTGGATGAACAGGTGGCGTGGGACCTCCACCTCCGCGGCCATCAGCATCGCCGGCCAGATCACCGCGTGGAACTTGAGGATGTCCTTGCCGATCAGGTGGAAGTCAGCGGGCCAGTAGCGCTCGGTCAGGTCCTCGCCCGCCCGCGCGTACGTGAGCGCCGTGTAGTAGTTGAGCAGCGCGTCGAACCAGACGTAGAAGACCTGCTCCGGGTCCCACGGCGCGGGCACACCCCAGCGCAGGCGGGCCCGCGTGCACGCCACGTCCTCGAGACCCCCGCGGATGAAGCTGACCGCCTCGTTGAAGCGCTCCTTCGGCAGCACGAAGTCGGGACGCTCGGCGTAGAGCTGCTCCAGCCGCTCCTGGAACGCCGACAGGCGGAAGAAGTAGTTGTCCTCCTGCTCCCACGTCAACTCGATCCCGTGGATCGGGCACTTGTTGCCGTCGACGATCTCCTGCTCGCTCATGAAGCCGTCGCCCCGCGGGCAGTACCAGCCCTCGTACGTGCCCGGATAGATGTAGCCGCGGTCGTACAGGTCCTGCATGAACCGCTGGACCGCGGCGCCGTGCTCCGGATCGGAGGTGCGGATGAAGAAGTCGTTGGAGGCGTTCACCTGCTCGCCCATCTGCTTGAAGTGCGCGACGTTGCGATCGGCCAGCGCGCGCGGTGGAATGCCCTCGCGCTCCGCCACGTCGGCGACCGGCTCGCCGTGCTCGTCCGTCCCGGTCAGGAAGAAGGTGTCCGTGCCGCGCTGGCGCATGTGGCGGGCGAGCACGTCCGCGGCGATCGTCGTGTACGCGTGGCCCAGGTGGGGCTGCGCGTTCACGTAGTAGATGGGCGTCGTCACATAGAAGCTCACGGGGAGACTGAATATAGAACGCGCGTGCCGGGCGCCTCGTGAGAAGGCGTGCGGGCCACTAGGATGCGCCGTCCGATGGGTGCCCGCCAGCACGTCTCGTCCGGCTCGCCGTACGAGCCCAGGATCGGCATCAGCCGCGCGGTGCGCGTGGACGACCGCGTGCTGGTGTCGGGCACGGCGCCGATCTGGCCCGACGGGTCGTGCGACCCGGATGCCGGCGCGCAGGCCCGGCGCTGCTTCGAGATCATCGTCACGGCGCTTCAGGAGCTGGGCGCAACGGCGGGCGACGTGGTCCGCACCCGGATGTTCATCACCGACCCCGCCGACGGTGACGCCGTCGGCGCGGCGCACGCCGAGGTCTTCGGGGAGGCCCGCCCGGCGGCGACGATGGTGGCGGTCAGCGCCTTCCTCGACCCGCGCTGGAAGGTCGAGATCGAGGCCGAGGCGCTGGTGGGCAGCGCGGGCGGCCGATCCGCGTAAGCTTGGCCCATGACGACCAAGGCCGATTTCACCGCGGAGGAATGGGCGCGGCTCGAGCGCGCGCCGATCGTGGCCGGGATGGCGATCACGCTGGCGGACCCCGGCGGACCGATCGAGGCGGTGAAGGAGTCGATGGCCGCGATCAAGACGGTCCAGGAAACGGGGCAGTCAGCCGCCGGGCCGGAGCTGATTCGCGAAGTCGCGCAGGGCTTCCTCGAGCAGGTGGGCGCCCGGCACAGCCCGCTCGGGGACTTCAAGCCCAGGGGCGCGCTTGCCGGCCAGGAGATCCTCGACGATCTGCGCGCGACCGCCGCGATCGTGGCCCAGAAGGCGACGCCTGATGAGGCCGCCGCCTTTCGCGAGTGGCTGTTGACCGCGGCACAGCGCACGGCGGATGCGGCCAAGGAGGGCGGGTTCATGGGCTTCCGGGCCGAACGTGTGAGCGCGGGCGAGCAGGCGATGCTCGACAAGCTGCGCGAAGCGCTCTCGTAGAGCACTCGCGCGCGCCGGCACGCTGCCAAACAGCGCCAGCGCGAGCAGCGCGAGGCCGCCGAGCACCAGTGCAGGCCCGCGATCGGGCGAGACCTGCGGGCGCGGTGGTGGTGACGGCGCCGAGGCGGGGTGGCGCACCGCAGTGGGAACCGATCGGGGAACCGGGCCGGCCGGGACCGGGACGAGTCGCTCCTGCACCCGTACGGGCCTACCGGCAGAAGTGGGCGCAGGGACCGGCGGGCGCGCACCCCGCCCGAGCCCCGGCAACACCGACAACGGATCCACATAGTGGTGCTCCGCGCCGGCCAGCCGCACGCCGAAGTGCAGATGCGGCGCCGCCGGCGAGCGCCGGCCCGTCGTGCCCACCTCACCCAGCCGCGCGCCGAGCGCCACCCGCTCGCCACGCGACACCGCCACGGCGCCGAGATGCAGGTAGCTCGTCGCGTAGCGTCCGTCGCGCACCGCGACGACATTGCCCGACGCGCCGAGTGCACCTGCGTACGTGACGGTCCCTGCGCGCGCCGCGACCACCGCCACACCGGTGTCGGCCGCGACGTCGATCCCGCGGTGCATGCCGCCCGCGTAGGGGCGCGCGTTGTCGTTCGAGTACATCGTGAGCACGGCGCCCCGCACGGGCCAGCGCCAGCCGTCCTCGCCCCACGCGGGCGCCGCGGGGCCGAGCACCCCGGCCAGGGCGCTCGCCACGACGATCATCGACCTGCGCATCATGGCCGGCGACGCTAGCGCGCCCTGCGGATCGCGCAACCCCGGTTTGACGCTTCTATGACGCTCCGGTGTGAGCCGCGTGCGCTCGGCCGCAAAGAATCAACGAAGCGGGGGAGTTAGCTCGCCACCGCGTTCAGCGCGACTCCGGGAAAGGTGTATGCGCCGTTCTCACGAAACGGCTCCGCGTCGCGCATGATCGCGGCGCGCACCTGCGCCGTCTCTTCGTCACCGAGGCGCGCCAGTACCAGGGCGATCGCGCCGGCGAAGTCGGCGAGGAAGCTCCAGTAACCGTCGAAGTCGCGAAACCGCCACGCGATCGGCGCCTCCTCGATCTGCGGCGGGCCGAACCCGGCGCCGGTCACGAGCGCCTCGATCCGGGCCGGGTCCGCCATCGCGAAGAGGCCGGGGGCACCCGGCTCGGGTGGCGTCAGGTGGCCGTGCGCAACGAGCGCCCTGCTCGCGATCACGGCCCACTGGTTGCGCGCCGGCTCGGCCCACACGGACAGGCATACGCGCCCTCCGGCGCGCAGCACCCGCCGGGTCTCCGCCAGCGCCGCGGCAGGATCGGCCATCAGCATGTAGCCCCAGCGGCACAGGACGCCGTCGACCGAGTCGTCGTCCAAGGCCATGCGCTCGGCGTCCATCTCGCGAAACTCGACGTTCGTGAGCCCGAGCTGCTCCGCCCGGCGCCGCGCCGCACCCACCATCTCGGCCGCGAAATCGGTGCTGATCAGCCTGCCCTGGTCCCCGATGCGGGCAGCCGCCGCGAAGCCGGACTCGCCGGCGCCGGCCGCCAGCTCCAGGATGGTCTGACCCGGCTGCGGGTCGAGCATCCCGATCATCCCCTCGCTGACCGTGCGCGAGACGCTCCAGATCCAATCTTGCTCGCGCTCCCAGGATGCCGCCATCCGTTCCCAGATGGCGTGGCTGACGTGCCGGTAGTCGTCGCGGTCCATGGAGGGCGGACCGATCCTAGCCGCGGTAGAGCTCGTTCGCGGGAACTCCGGTCAGCCCGGACACGACCTTCGCCGCGGCCCGGCGCCGCGCGCCTGCCTCGACCAGCGCCGCGACCGCCGCGCGCGCGGGGGCGCCGTCCGCCGCGCGACCCGCGGGCGCGCCGATCACCAGCACGATCTCCCCGCGCGCGCCCGCGGCAAACCGCTCCGCCAGCTCGCGCGCGGTGCCGCGCACCACCTCCTCGTGCAGCTTGGTCAGCTCCCGGCAGACCGCGACCGCGCGCTCGGGGTCGACGTCGGCGAGCAGCGCGAGCGTCCGCGCGACGCGCCCCGGCGACTCGAACGCGACGAGCGTCTCGGAGCCGCGTTCGAGCAGCGCCCGCAGCTCTCCCTGCTTGCGCGGCAGGAAGCCCGCGAAGCGCCACCGCTCGGCCGGCAGTCCCGCGGCGACCAGCGCGGTGACGACGGCCGAGGGGCCGGGCAGCACCTCCACCGCCAATCCGCGGGCCACGCACTCGCGCACCAGCACGAACCCGGGGTCCGACACGCCCGGCGTGCCCGCGTCGCTGACGAGCGCGACCGTTTCGCCGGCCGCTACCCGCTTCGCCAGTTCGCGCGCGCGGCTGCGCTCGTTGTGCTCGTGGAAGCTGATCGTGCGCGCCTCGATCCCGTGGCGGTCGAGCAGCTTGCGCGTCCGGCGCGTGTCCTCGCAGGCGACCACGTCCGCCTCGCTCAACACGCGCAGCACGCGCAGCGTGACGTCCTCGAGGTTGCCGATCGGAGTCGGGCAGACGACGAGCCGCCCCGCCACCTTCCTACTCCAGCTCGTCGAGCGCCAGCACCGCGGCGCCCAGCATTCCCGCCTCGGGGCCGAAGCGGGCCGGCACGACGCGCACCTGCTCGCGGTTGGGGCGCAGCGCCCGCGCCCGCATCTCCTCGCGCGCCGGGTCGAGCAGCAGGTCGCCGGCCGCCATCGCGCCGCCGCCGACCACGATCACCTCGGGGTTGAAGATGTTCACGAAGTTCGAGAACCCGATGCCCAGCTGGCGGCCGATGTGGCCGAGCACCATGCGTGAGACCTCGTCGCCGCCGAGCGCCAGCTGCGTGACCAGCTCCCCGGTGATCTCCTGGCCCGCGGCCGCGGCGCGCGCGAGGTCGGAGTCGGAGTCCTCCTCGGCTGCGATCTTTCCCTCGCGCCCGATCGCGTTCCCTGAGGCGACGGACTCCAGGCAACCGTGGTTGGGGCACGCGCCCTGGCAGCGGGGGCCGTGCTCGTCGATCACCATGTGCCCCAGCTCGGCTCCGGAGCCCGCGTGTCCCCGGTAAAGCTGGCCGTTGAGGATCAGTCCGCCGCCGATGCCGGTGCCGATCGTGAGTCCCACGACGTCGCTTGCGCCGCGTGCCGCGCCGAACCGCGCCTCCACGAGCGTCGCCACGTTCGCATCGTTGTCGATGTACACCGGCAGGCCCAACCGCTCCGACATCACGTCCCGGAAGGGGATGTCCGTCAGCGGCAGGTTCACGCACATCACCGCATGCCCGTCGTGCTGGTCGATCAGGCAGGGAATGCCGAAGCCGATCGCGCGCACGTCCGGGTGGTGCTCCAGCAGCTCCGTCGCGGACTCGACGATCGCCTCGACCAGCGCCGGCTCGGAGAGGCCCTCCACCAGCCGGTGCACCCGGTCGTGCACCTCGAGCTGCTCGTCGACGACGCCGCCCAGCAGCTTGGTGCCGCCGAGGTCGATGCCGATCACCTTGCGGCTCATGCGTGGGGGGGAGGAAGCCACTGCGTCAATATATGCCTCCGGACCCCGGCAGGGACCGGCCTGCGGCGCCCGAATCCCCCCGTGACGGGCGCCTGCGTCCCACCTCGCCATGCCCTCCGACAAGCCCGAATACCGCGTCTACCGGTCCCGCCCGGGGTTCCTGAACCGTCTGTTCGGGAGACGCGACGCCGGCCGCTTCGAGCGCCACGAGCCCGGCAATCGCATCAACGAGCTGGTCAAGCGAGGCCCGGAGCAGGGCCCCGCGGCCGCGCCCCGGCCCGCCGGCGCCGCCGGCGAAGTGCCCCCTGCGCCTCCCGCGTTCCCGCCTCCTTACGAGCCGCCCGGCGATCCCTGGTACAGGCGCATCAACCCGAAGCGCGCGGCGGTGGGCGTGCTCCTGTTCATCGTCTTCTGGATCGCGCTCAGCGTTGCGCTGTTCATGATCAGCGCCGGTCAGCAGAGCGACAAGGTGTCGGACGCGACGCGCTCCGCGCTGGACGGCTCGGGCAATCTGCTCACGAGCCCCAACAACATCCTGGTGCTCGGCTCCGACCGGCGGCCCGGCGAGCGGCGCGGCCGCGCCGACACGATCATGCTGATGCGCTACGGCGGCGGCAAGGCCGCGCGCCTGTCGATCCCGCGCGACACGCTCGCGAACATCCCGGGCGTGGGGCCGAGCAAGATCAACGCGGCGTATGCGATCGGCGGACCGCCGCTGATGATCGAGACGCTCAAGCAGTTCCTCGGCATCGAGATCAACCACCTGGTCGAGGTCGACTTCAAGGGCTTTCCCAAGTTCGTGGACGCGCTCGGCGGCGTGGACATGACGTTCGAGACCTGCATCCGCTCGCGGTTCGAGGGACGCACCCACCGGTTCAAGAAAGGGAAGAACCACCTCAATGGCGAGCAGGCGCTGGACGTGGTGCGAATCCGCAAGAACGAGTGCGCGCCGGAGGAGTCCGACCTCACGCGGGCCCGTCGCCAGCAGCAGTTCCTGGAAGCGGTGAAGGGCAAGCTGATCAGCCCGTTCACGTTCCCGCGCTGGCCGTGGGCCGCATGGCGGGCGCCGAAGGCGATCATCTCCGACATGGGCGGCACGCAGCTGATGACGCTCTACTGGAACATGGAGACCAGCGGTGACCTGAAGCCGCGCATCCTGCGCCCGATCGACCCCGGGGCAAACCCGCTGCAGGTCTCCGACGCCGAGAAGCAGGCCGAGGTGCAGCGCCTCCTCGACGGATAGCGCGGGACCCGTCCCAGGCAATTCTTACTTTCATCTCACCGGCTCTTAAGGGTGGCCCGTTTGGATGGTTCCCGCACACCTCGAAAGCTAGGAGCCTCGATGCGAAGCAAAGTGAAGCTGATCCTGACCAGCGCGGTTGTCGCGGCGCTCACCGTGGCGGGCCTGTCGGTCGCCGCCGGTGGCGGCGGGGACAAGTCGTCGTCGTCCGCCACGCCACGCAGTTCGGCGGCGTTCACCGCCGACGGCGAGCGCAACGGGTCGCGCGACCGTGAGCGCCACCGCTTCCGCGGGGACGTCGCCGACGCGGACGTGCGTGCGGTGTTGAAGGACATCCGCGAGGCGGTCGCCAAGCAGGCCCCCGCGATCGCCGGCCCGGTGATCGACAAGGCCGCCGATGACAAGCAGATCACCGCCGCGCAGGCCGACAAGCTGCGCCAGGCCGCGCAGGACATCGCCGATGGAAAGCGCCCGGACATTCGCGGCCTCGGCCGCGACGCCGACGTGCGGGAAGTGGTGCACGACGCCTTCGCCGCCGCCGCGGAGCAGGCTCCCGGCATCGCGCAGCCGATCATCGACGAGGCGGTCTCCGACAACAAGATCACCGCCGCGCAGGCCGACCGCATCAAGGAGATGGTGAAGCGCGGTCCCCCCGGTCCCGGCCGCGGCCGCGGACACCACGGACCGCACCGCGGCGGCCCACCCAGGATCGCCGACGCGGACGTGCGCGCGGTGCTCGACGACATCCACTCCGCGATCGCCAAGCAGGCGGCTGACATCGTCGGGCCCGTGATCGACAAGGCCGAGCAGGACGGCAAGATCACCGCCGCCCAGGCCGACCGGCTGCGTGACGCGACCGGCAAGCTGGCAGGCGGGAAGCCGCGCGGCGCACCACCGCGGATCGACCTCCGCGACGCCGACGTGCGCGACGTCCTGCATGACGCATTCGAGGCGCTCGCGGCCAAGCGCGCCGGCATCGCGAAGCCGATCATCGACAAGGCGCTCGCGGACAAGCAGATCACAGAGGCCCAGGCGAGCCAGTTGCGGGCCATGATGATGCGCGACAAGCGCGGCCCGGGCCCCGGTGGTCCTCCCGGCCGCGGTCCCAGCGCCCAGCCGGAGATGCCGCCCGCCGCGGGCAGCCCCGCCTGAGCGAGGTTCCTCCGACAGACGTCCGCCGGCCCGCTCTGCGCTTCAGGGAGCGGGCCGGCGGACCGAAGAGCGACAGCATGAAAAGACTTTCGCTGGTCGTCGCACTGCTGTTCGCACTGACCGTCCCCGCCGTCGCATCCGCGAAGGGCGGCGCCGGCCACAAGGCCGCTGCCAAGCACTGCAAGGTGCTGCGCGCCGAGGTCGGGGGCGCCGTCTTCCGCGATTCCTACGGAGGCAAGAGCGGCAAGCGCGCGATGAAGCGCTGCATCGCCGCCCAGAAGCAGGCAAGCAAGGCGGCCAAGCGGCGCGCCAGGAAGTCCTGCAGGGCGGAGGGCCGCAAGCGCGGCCGCGCCCTCAAGCGGTGCCTGCGTGACAAGCTCACGGCCGAGCCGGCCGCATCGCCCGAATCGTTCAAGGAGGCGGTCGACGAGTGCCAGGCCTACCGGGAAGAGGACCCCGAGGGCTTCGCGGAGGAGTACGGCGACGGTGCGGAGGCGTTCGAGCAGTGTGTCGCGGAGTACGTCTCCGACGAGGAGTCCGGCGATGACGGCGACGCCACCGAAGACGACGACACCGTCGACGAGGACCCGGGCGACGCCGAGCCCGACGCCGAGCCCGACCCCGTCTAAGCCGCTCTCACGTCCATCCGCTCAGTCGGACTTCGAGGCGTCGCCACTCGCAGACTTCGAGTCCGATGACTTGGACTCGGAAGACTTCGAGTCGGAGGACTTCGAGTCGCCGGTCTCGGTCTTGGACTCATCCTTGGAGCCGGAGTCCGACCCGCCTCCGCCGCCCCGGTTGCGGCCGTAGTCGGTCGAATAGAAGCCCGAGCCCTTGAAGTGCACGGCGACCGGGTGGAAGACGCGCTCGACCGGCGCCCCGCAGACCTCACAGCTCGTGACGGGGTCGTGGGTCATGCTCTGCAGCACCTCGAAGTTGTGGCCGTTGCGGCAGCGGTACTCGTAGATAGGCAAGAAGCAGGTCCCCGGTCGACTGGTCAATCGATTATATGGAGGGCATCCCGGCGGTCTGGGAGGTGCGCGCGGCGTGCGCGCCGGCGGGGCCCGCTCCGTGGTGAATTCTCGTCGCGGACGCCTAGGCCACTCGACCGCGCGCGCCGCTGTGCTGCTCCGGCGGCTGGGGAGCCGCATGGTCGGAGAGCAGCGACACCTTGGCGGTGTGCCAGACGATCCAGGCCGTCAGGTGGCGCCCCGCCCGGAAGGGCAGCACCGGCACGTCCCTGAGGCGCGACGGATTCGACTCGTCTTGTGTGTGTCCCTGGCCCAAGTTACTTCTAATAACGCTGGCGGCGCCAGCTTATCTACCCGGTCGGCCCATATTCGACCCGTACGGCTAGCCTTGTAGGACTTTCCGGACTCCGTTTACCCCATCGGAATGGCGAAAACCTCCCAAAATCCTCGCAATCCTGCGCCCACGCCCGCAACGGCGGCAGGGGGCAACGGCCAGGGCGCCGACAACCCCTACGTGGAGCCCGTGACCATGGAGAAGATCGTCGCCCTGTGCAAGCGCCGGGGCTTCATCTTCCAGTCCTCGGAGATCTACGGGGGCCTCGCCTCCACCTATGACTACGGGCATTACGGGGTCCTGCTGAAGAACAACGTGAAGGCCGAGTGGTGGCGGGCCAACATCCAGGAGCGCGACGACATGGTCGCCCTCGACGCCGCGATCCTGATGCACCCGCGCACGTGGGAGGCATCCGGCCACGTCGAAGGCTTCACCGACCCGCTCGTGCAGTGCCTCGGTAAGTGCAAGAAGCGCTGGCGCGCGGACCACATCGCAGAAGACCATGCGGCCGCCGGCGGCGCGCTGCGCTGTCCCGAGTGCGGCGGCGAGCTGGGCGCCGCCCGCCAGTTCAACCTCATGTTCGAGACCTTCATGGGCCCGGTGCGTGAGGATGCGGCGCAGATCTTCCTGCGCCCCGAGACCGCGCAGGGGATCTTCGTGAACTTCAAGAACGTCCTCCAGTTCTCTCGGCGCAGGCCCCCGTTCGGCATCGCCCAGATCGGCAAGGCGTTTCGCAACGAGATCACTCCCGGCAACTTCATCTTCCGCACCCGCGAGTTCGAGCAGATGGAGATCGAGTTTTTCGTGCCCCCCGCCGAGGCGCAGCAGTGGCACCAGCACTGGATGGATGCCCGCATGAGCTGGTACACGGGGCTCGGCATCCGCTCCGATCACCTGCAGCTGCGCGAGCACGGCGCGGACGAGCTGTCGCACTACTCGGCCGGCACGAGCGACATCGAGTACCTGTTCCCGATGGGCTGGTCCGAGCTCGAGGGCATCGCGAACCGCACCGACTTCGATTTGCGCCGCCACGCCGAGTTCTCCGGCGAGGACCTCTCGTACTTCGACCAGGGCACGCAGGAGCGCTACGTGCCGTACGTGATCGAGCCCTCCGCGGGCGCCGACCGCGGCACCCTCGCGTTCATGGTCGACGCCTACGACGAGGAGGAGGTCGCGGGCCGCAAGCGCACGCTGCTGCGCCTGCACCCGCGGCTCGCGCCGGTGAAGGTCGCCGTGCTCCCACTCGTGTCGCGCGAGGGCATGCCCGAGAAGGCGCGCGCGATCTACGAGGAGCTGCGGAAGGTGATGCCGGCGGAGTTCGACGAGGGCGGGTCGATCGGCAAGCGCTACCGCCGCCAGGACGAGATCGGCACACCGTGGGGCATCACGATCGACGGCCAGACCATGGAGGACGACACGGTCACGCTGCGTGACCGCGACACGCTCGAGCAGACGCGGGTACCGGCCGCGGCCCTGGGCGACGACCTGCTGAAGCGGCTGCACTCCGAATGGCGGACGCCGAAGCTGGACGCGTGAAGATCGACGTCGTCCGCGCGGACGACGTCGCCGACCTGCTCCCGCTGATGCGGGCGTACGCCGAGTTCTACGAGGTTCCGCCGGACGACGCGCGCCTGCTCGGGATCGCCCGCATGCTGATCGCCGAGCCCCACGAGGGCGTGCAGTTGATCGCCCGCGGCGAGGACGGCGAGGCCCTGGGCTTTGCGACCGTCTACATGACCTGGGAGACGCTCGACGCGGGCCGGCTGGCGGTGATGAACGACCTGTTCGTGGCGCCGGCGGCGCGCGGCCGGGGCCTCGGCGCGGCCCTGATCGCCGAGTGCCGCCGCTTCGCGGGCGAGCGCGGCGCCGGCCAGCTCGCATGGCAGACGGCGCCCGGCAACGCGGTTGCGCAGCGGCTCTACGAGCGGGTTGGGGCGACCCGGGAGCAATGGATCGACTACAGGCTCCGGGTTTCCAGCTAGTCTCGATCGAGGAGGCTGGGAAGGGGTGCGGTGAGGAACAGGCGAGGGGCGTCGGCGGTGATCTGCTTGATCGCGGTCCTGGGGTGGACGGGGTCGGCGCACGCCGTGGACCGCGACCGGGACAAGCTGTCCGACGATCTCGAGGCGCGGGTCGCACCGCTGTCGGACTCCGACCGCGCGAACGTGATCGTCGTGATGCGGGACCGCGCGCTCCCGCAGCGCGTGGCCCGGTTGCGCGCGGCCTCCGGCCTCGACGTGTCGCTGCGGTTCTCGCTGATCGACGCGGTCTCGGGCCGCGTCACGAAGCGTCGCCTGCGCGCGCTGGCCCGCCATCCGCTGGTCGAGCGCGTCGAGCGCAACGCGCCGGTCCGGGCGCTGAACGACACGGCGCAGGCGTCGTTCGGCGTGACCGCCGCGCGTGACAACGCTCCGGCAATCGACGGCAACGCCGACGGCAATGTGAACACGTACTCCTCCGCCGACCTGGTGGCGGCCGTGATCGACACCGGCATCGACGCCGGGCACCGCGACCTCGACGAGGGCAAGGTGATCGGCTTCAAGGACTTCGTCAGCAACATCAGCTCCCCGTACGACGACCACGGCCACGGCACCCACGTGGCGGCGATCCTCGCCGGCGAGGGCGACGCGCGCTCCGACCTGCGGTACCGCGGCGTGGCCCCGGGCGCCGCGCTGGTGGGCGTCAAGATCCTCGACTCCAACGGGAACGGCACCTCGGCGGGGCTGATCAGCGCGCTCCAGTGGGTCGTGGCGAACAAGGCGACCTACGGGATCGAGGCCGTCAACCTGTCGCTCGGCACGCCGGGGTGCTCGGACGGAACCGACGCGGACTCGATGGCGCTGGAGGCGGCGCGCGACGCCGGCCTGGTGATGGCCACCGCGGTGGGCAACGAGGGCCCGGGCCAGTGCACCGTGGGCTCGCCGGGAGCGGCGCCCAAGGCGCTCACGGTGGGCTCGATGGCCGACCTGGGGCCGCTCGGCTTCTTCCAGGCCTACAACTCAAGCCGCGGCAAGACCGCCGACGGCCGCGTGAAGCCCGACATCTCGGCGCCCGGCTACCAGATCACCTCCGCGGACAACGGCACGCTGTCCGGCTATACGACCTCCAGCGGCACGAGCATGGCGACCCCGTTCGTCGCGGGCGTGGCGCTGCTGATGCTCGAACAGAGCCCCGCGCTGTCTCCCCAGGCCGTCAAGGACAAGATCATGCAGACGGCCGAGGACTGGGGCCGCGGGCCCAACAACGCGCCCGCGACGACCGGAGCCGACCCCGAGTACGGCGCCGGCAGGCTCGACGCCTATGCGGCGCTCAAGTCGTCCGGCGCGCCGCTCGCGGCGCCGCCCCCGGGCCCCGTGCACACCTTCCGCGAGGGCACGCTGGCCGGCGCGAACGCGGTGATCGACTACCCGATCACGGTGCGCGACACGCGCTTCCCGATCGCGGCGACGCTGATCATCCCGCAGATCACGGGCGGCTCGGCCGGCTCGCCGGACTTCGACCTGTATCTGCTGAACCCGAGCGGTACGCAGGTGGCGCAGTCGGAGTACACCACGCGCCAGGAGGAGCTCGGCTACCTGCCGGGCGTGACCGGCACCTACACGGTGCGCGTGAAGTCGTTCGCGGGCAGCGGCGGGTTCTTCGTGGACATCTCGGCCGGGCTGAACGACCCTGGATACGCGCGACCCAAGGGCGCGACCCCGTTGCGCACGGCGCTCGTGCCGGCCTATGCAGCCTGCTCCGTGGGCGCCGCGAACCGCACGCACGGCCCGGCGCTCGCGCACCCGTCGTGCAACCCGCCGGCCCAGGCGTCGGGTCGCCTGACCGTCGGCACCGCCGACGCGAACGGCCAGTCCCCGGACTTCAGCGGCTTCGTGCGGCTGAAGACGATCGTGGGAGACCCGGGGACTGGAGCCGACGAGGCCGACGTGGCGTTCACGGTGCAGGCGAGCGACGTGCGCCGGCGCCCGTCGCTCGTCGACTACACGGGCGAGCTGGAGGCGCGGCTGGGGCTGCGCCTGACCGACAAGCGGAACGGCGCCTCCGCCACGGACTCGGCCACCGTGCAGGACTTCGCGGTGAGCTTCGCGGTGCCGTGCACCGCGACCGGCGCGGCGGCGGTCGGCGCCGATTGCAGCGTGTCCACCAGCTCCGACGCGCTGACTCCCGGCGGCGTCGTGGAGAGCACGCGCGCGATCTGGCAGCTCGGCCAGGTGCAGGTCTTCGACGGCGGCCCCGACGACGCGGCGGCGACGACGTCCGGCAACTCGCTGTTCGCCGTGCAGGGCCTGTTCGTTCCATAGAACGAACGTCCAGCCGCGCCAAGCGGCCAACCTCCTCGCCGGAGCGGCGTTGATACCCGCACAACCCCCCACCCCTTGGAGGTAAGGCAATGAGAGTGAAGTGGATGATCGTCGTAGTGGTGGCCCTGCTGGCAATGCCGGCCGCGGCCCAGGCCGAGCGCAGCGAGGGCCCCCGCGGCCCGGAGCAGCGTCAGGTCATGAAGCGGCTGCTGCACAAGGCGATCGGCGAGTGCAGGGCCGAGCGCGAGGCGTCGCAGGCTGCGCGCCCGACCGAGCGCAACAGCGCGGACCGCGATGCCTTCCGCACGTGCGTGAAGGAAAAGCTGCGTGAGCTGCAGGCCGAGTTGCAGGCCGCCAAGGAGCAGTGCCGGTCCGAGCGCGCGGCCGACCCCGTCGCCTTCCGCGACAAGTATGGACGCGGCGAGGGCAACCGCCGGCCCGTCCATCGCTGTGTGATCCAGCACGTCAAGGAGAGCAGCACGCTTTAGGTTCGTTTCCCGCGAACCGAGGTATTAGGTCAGGAGGCTCGGCATGGATTGCCGGGCCTCTGCCTTTTTGCCGCCGGTACGCCGCGCGCCGTGTTCGGCCCGGTCACCCCGGGCGAGCTGGTGCGCCTCACGGGGGCCGGGTTGTCGGCCTCGCGGTGGGGCGCTCAGGGCCGTCGGGCTGAGGGCCTGGTGGATGCAGCCGCCGGGAGGTCAGGCGAAGCGGGCAGACCGAGGGCTGCGAGCGCCTGCGCGGGCTCGCGGAATGCACGAAAGCACAGCAGCTTTCCCTTGCGGAACCTGAGCATCCAACCAGCGGGCGAAGCGCTCTCGACGCCGCTGCCCTTGCCGCGGTAGTGAATTCGCCCGACGAGCACCGCAACATCGCCGACGGCGAGCGCACCGTCAACCTCGGCGCGGCTCACCTCCCAGGCGTCTTCCAGGTCGCTCATGTAGCGTCGCGTGCCTTCGTGGCCGCGATACGCGCCGCTCTCGCTCATCGCGAAGAACGAGTACCACTCGACGTCGGGATCGGACAGCTCGATCAGGCGCGCCGGGTCGCGCGCCCCGAGCGCCTCCAGAACCTCGCGGGCCTGCTCGACTCTCTGCACCATCGCCGCGCGCCTAGCGCTGCTCCTGCCCGTAGTCGCCGAACGGCGCGTCGCGCTCGGCGATCGTGCGGCCCAGGTCCTCCATCGCCCGGCGCGTGAACTCCGCACCTTCGGGCGTGTGGCGCGCGGAGCCGTCCAGCAGCGTCCCGATCAGCTGCGTGGTGTGCAGGCCCATCTGCTCGTAGGCCTGGTTGACGAGCAGCTTCATCATGTGGAGTTGGTTGGCGGGAACCTGTGCGACGCGCCGCGCGAGCGCGAGCGCGGTCTCGTCGAGCGCGGGCTCCGGCACGGTCTGCGACGCGAGCCCCCAGGCGACGGCGGTCGGGCCGTCGACCGGGTCGCCGGTCAGCAGCAGCCGCTTCGCGCGCTCCAGCCCGATCCGGTACATCCACATCGCGGTCGTGGGCGAGCCCCACACCCGCGCGGGCGGGTAGCCGATGCGGCAGTCCTCGGCGCACACGATCAGGTCGGAGCACAGCGCGAAGTCGGTGCCGCCGCCGACGCAGAAGCCGTGCACCTGCGCGATCACCGGCTTGGGCGAGCGCCACAGCGACATGTAGGAGTCCACGTAGCGCGACATCACCTGGTAGTCGAGGAGCGGGTCCCATGGGTCGGGCTGCTGCCCCATCACCTCGGCGCCCCAGTCGATGTCGTAGCCGGCGCAGAAGGCGCGGCCCGCGCCGCGCAGCCGGATCGCCCGGACCTCGCCGTCCTCGAGCGCGCGGCCCAGCGCGGCGTCGAACGCGTCGATCAGCGCCGGCACGATCGTGTTCAGCCGCTGCGGCCGGTTGAGCGTCAGCGTCGCGACGCGGTCATGCGACTCGTAGAGGACGAGGTCGGCCACGCGCGCATCCTGCCAGAAGTCCGCCGCCGCGGTTCGCTGAAGAGTTTGGGGCCCCGGCGGCCACCAAACTCTTCAGCGAGCGGGTAGTTGCCGGGCCCGCTCAGGCCGCGAAGCGCTTGGCGGCCCGCGCGCGCGCCTTGGCCGCCTCGACCTCGCGGTCCTTCGGCGGGGCCGTCGTGACCAGCGCGTCGAGCAGGTGCGTGGTCACGTGCGCGATCTGGTCAACGGCACGATCGAAGACCTCGGCGTTTGCCTGCGAGGGCTTCGTCGTGCCGCTGACCTTGCGCACGTACTGGAGCGCGGCTGCGCGTATCTCTTCGTCCGACGCTGCCGGATCGAAGTTGTGGAGGGTACGGATGTTGCGACACATGCGCTGCAGCTTAGCCACCGCGCGCGGGCAAGCGCCGGCTATGCGGCGGCCGGCTCCTCCAGCGGACGGCTCGTCGGCGCGGTCGCCGCGCTGGTGGCTAGCGGCGCGCCGCGAGCACGACGCCGTCGCCGATCGGCAGCACGGCCCCGAGCCACCGCTCGGAGCGCAGCAGCTGCTGATTGAACGCCCGCGCGCTGGCGAGGTTCTCGGGCGACCAGAACGCCTCGGAGTCGTCGGTCAGCGCGACGTCGCCCGACATCAGCATGTTGTCGACGACCAGCACCGCCCGCGCGGCCGCCTTGGGCTCCGCCATCTCCAGGTAGCGCGCGTACTCGGTCTTGGTCGCGTCGAGGAAGATCAGGTCGAAGGGGCCGGGCAGGCGCTCCAGCGCCTGCGTCGCGTCTTCCTCGATGATCTCGACGCGGTCCGCGACGCCGGCGCGTTGCAGGTATGCCGTTGCCTGGCGCACCCGCTCGGGGTCGCGCTCGATCGTCACGATCCGGCCGCGGCCCAGCTCCTGGGCCATGTGCAAAGTCGAGTAGCCGATCGCGGTGCCGACCTCGAGCACGAGCCCCGGGTCGGTGGCGCGCACGAGCGTGGCAAGCAGGCGGCCGGTCTCCCAGTGCACGATCGGGACGTGATCGGTCTCGGCGAAGTGCTCCATCTCCGCCATCACGGCGCTGCGGGTGGGGCGCACGTCGCGCAGGTAGCGCTCGACGTGGTCGGCCAGGATCGGCATGAAGGGGGAAGTTAGAGCCCGCGCTCGCGCGCGTCCTGGCTGAGTCGGCGCCGCAGCTCGGCGGGCTCGATGTGCTTCTCCATCTCTTCGAGCCGGCTGTTGGTGCGCATCGCCTCGCGGTGGACCGCATCCTGCAGGCCTTCGATCATCGCCTCGAGATGCGTCACGCGCGCTTCGAGGGACGCCGCGCGGTCTTCGGGCAGTTGTGGTTTCGAGCGCCTGAGTTGCATGAGCTCTAAAGGTGCGAAGGCCCGCCCCGATGAGGCGGGCCTTCGACCGGGTCCTCGGTGCGCTAGGCGCGCTTGACGCTGACGGCCTTGGGACCCTTGTCGCTCGACGTCGTCTCGTACGACACCTTCATGCCCTCGTCGAGGGAGCGGTAGCCCTCCTCGTCGATGCCGGTGTGATGTACGAACAGGTCCTTACCGCCGTCCTCGGGCGTGATGAAACCAAAGCCCTTGTCGGCGTTGAACCACTTGACGGTTCCGGTTGGCATTAACTGCCTCCATGTACATGTGCTGGCTACGCGGAGGCTGCTCACTAAGGGCATACGACTGCGCCAACCTGCACTTCCTTTGCCGAACTCGTGTCCGGCCTATCGCGCGCGAGTCTAGCAATGCTGCCGACGCATTCCCGGGAGCTGCCGTAAGAAATTCAAGCGCCGGGCGCATGGGTTCCCGCCTCCGGCCAGAAGGGCCACTCCTCGAAGTGCGTGCAGCGTCCGGAGCCGTCCAGGCGCACGACCCACAGATCGCGGTAGTGGCGCGGTGGGGGCCCGTCGTAGGCGACCGCGACCCGCGCCACGCCCACGTCCCCCGTCCACCGCGACTATCTCGCTGGCCATGCGGAAGGGCTCATCGGGCCCCGCGCGCTCGGCCTCCCAGAGCGCCGCGATCGCTTCCAGACCGCGGGCGGCCGGTTCGAACGGGCCCGGGCTGTAGGTGGCAGCGGGCGTGAACAGCTCGGCCAGCACCGCTGTCCCGGGCGTGCGCCAGGCGCGCTCGTACGCGGTGATCCATCCTGCCAGCGCGGCGCGGTCCACGCCCGCACCGTAACGCCGCTGCAGTCCGCCTAGGGCCGCGGCAGCGGCGGCGCCGGCAGCGTCACCTTCCACACGTCGATCGCGCTGCGCCCGACGCCCAGGTTGAAGTCGCCGGTCGCGCCCCAGTAGGTGAAGGTGCCGTCCGGGTTCTCGGCGTACTTGAACACGGCCGAGACCCACGTGTTCGCGTGGGTCGGCAGGAACCACGCTGCTTCGCGGAACTCGATGCGGTTGTTGGGGTGCTCGACGAAGTCCACGACCTGGGTGCCCTGCGAGTACCAGCCCATGAAGATCCGGTTCTGGCCCGGGATCTGGTGGAACACGTGCGCCGTGCAGAGCGAGGCCTGCGGGCCGGTGCGGATCGGGGCGCGGTAGATCGCCCGCTTGCCGTCGGGGGTGATCGCGTAGGACCTGTGGGAGTCCGCCGGAGTGCCCGGCCCGTTGGTGCGCAGCATCCCCACGCGGTAGGCGTGGATGCCGCCGTTGCCGGCCTTGATGTCGGCGCCCGGCGCGCAGGTCGCGCCCGGCGGCAGCACGCCGCCGCCGCGCTCGTCGGTCGCCAGCAGGTACCGCCGCGAGGCCGTGTACTCCAGTTCGTGGTCGAAGTCGACGTCCTCGTCGGACCCGTAGGTGGGAGTGGCCGATCCGCCCGCACCGCGGCCCATGTGGTGGGCCGAGCCGACGTAGCGCACGCCTTCCAGCGAGGGGCCCCCGTCCGCGAGCCAGCTCGGGACGTCGAGCCCGACGGCCGCGCCTTCGCGCTCGCCGTTCACGCAGTCGGTGATCATCGCGCCCGTGCCGAACGGCGCCTCGGACGAGCTGGGGCGCACCCGGCACGGCAGCGGAGTGCCGCGCGGCTTGTCGTCGGAGTGGTCGGAGGGGGTCCCGTTGTCGTCGAACGCGTTCTTCATGTCGAACAGGATCGCCGCGCCGCCGCTCGCGCACGTGAGGCGGTCGCCCGGGTAGACCTCGAGCTCGTGGCAACCGTAGATGCTGCTCTTGAGCGTGTGGCCCAGCGCGATCTCGGCGCGCGGGTAGCGGTAGCGGTAGACCTCGGGCCGGCAGCGCGCGCGCCGCTCGGCAACCGTCGTACCGGAGGGGAAGTTCATGCACGACGACAGGTCGACCACCTCGAAGCCGTCGAGGTCGAGGCGGTCTGCGCCCCCCGGCACCTCGTTCAGGCGCTTGCCGCTGGAGTCGACGCCGATCGCGTCGGAGGTGACCGCGTAGGCGATGTGCGGGCGCTTGGGGTCGACGTTGACCGTGTGCGCCTCGCCGATGTGGCTGGTGAGGCCGATCTCGACGGCCGGGAGGGAACGGTCACGTCCACGATCTCGAGCCCGCCCTGCGGCACGGCCGAGAGGCCGAAGGTCCCGTTGTCGTGGCAGCGGCCGTCGGCGTCGCTGGCGTCGAGCAGCAGCTGGGTGTCCGTCCGCACGGCGGCCGGGCTCGCGGCGTTCAGCAGCGCCTCGCCCTTGGGCGTCGCCTCGACGTCGTGCTGGAGCCCGAGCGCCGAGTTGGGATTGCTCGGACAGGCCGCCGAGGGGTGGCCGGCGACGAAGGTGGGCCGCACCTCGCCGCGGTCGGTGAGCCGCAGGATCGTCTGGCCGCCGCCGTTGGGGCCCGCGCCGAGCGTGCCCGCGGACATGTAGGTCTCGCCGTCGCGCGTGAAGAAGTCGACGTCGGTGTGGGGGTTGCCGGTGGCGAACGTGGCCAGCAGCTCCCAGCTGGCGCCGTCGCCGCCGGCCCGGAAGGTCGGGTCCGGCGCGCCGGTCGAGAACGACGGATACGAGTGGTCGAGCTTCAGCCCGTGGCCGGCGAGCGCGGTGGTGGCCGGCGCCAGCAGGGCCGTGGTAACGAGCAGCAGGAGCGCGGTGCGCCTCACGTGGTCCCCCTCTGAGAGTGCGGATGTCGCGGGACGGGCGCCGGTCCCTACGACGACGCCACGGGATCGGGATACCCGCCGGGGGCGCTGATGAAACGGCGCTCACCAGCCGCCGGCACGCGCGGCAGGGCTGCGGGCGGCCGCCCCGGCGGCCGCCCTCGCGCCCCGGGAGGTACGGGCGCTAGCCCGTCGTGCTCGCGGCCACGGGGGAGGGCGCCTGCTCGTGCCACGAGTACGCGTAGCGCGGGTCGTCCAGCTCCCGCGCCAGGGTCGTCAGCTTCAGCGGCCGGAACGTGTCCCACATCACGGCCAGCTCCTCGGTGCGGCGCTTGCCCAGCGACTTCTCGACCAGGCCCGGCTGCGGGCCGTGCGGCAGGCCGGAGGGGTGGACCGTGATCGAGCCGACCTCGACGCCCTTGCGGCTGCCGAAGTCGCCGGACACGTAGTAGATGACCTCCTCGGACTGGAGGTTCGAGTGGTGGTAGGGGATCGGGATCGCCTGGGGGTCGTAGTCCAGCTCGCGCGGGCAGAACGAGCAGATCACGAAGTTGGGGCCCTGGAACGTCTGGTGCACGGGCGGGGGCAGGTGGATCCGGCCGGTGCGCGGCTCGAAGTCGTGCACGTTGAACGTGTAGGGGTACACGTAGCCGTCCCAGCCCACGACGTCGAACGGGTGGTAGTCCAGCGTGTAGCGCTGGAGGCCGCCGCGCACGCGCAGCAGCAGCTCGAACTCGCCGCCCTCGGTGTGGGTCTCGAGCTCCTGCGGCGGGTGGAAGTCGCGCTGCGAGTAGGGCGCGCCCTCGAGCAGCTGGCCGTAGCGGTTGCGGTAGCGCGACGGGGTCTCGAGCTCGCCGGGAGTGTGGAACGTCAGCCACAGCTGCGGCGTGTCGTCGAGCGCGAAGCGGTAGGTGGTGCCGCGCGGGATCACGATGTAGTCGTGCGCGCGAAACGGCAGCCGGCCGAACACCGTCTCGAGCGTCCCGCCGCCCTCGTGCACGAAGATCAGCTCGTCGCCCTCGCCGTTGCGATAGAAGGCCGCGGACTCCTGCGCGGGCCGGCAGATGCCCATCTCGAGGTCGTCGTTCCACATCAGCACGCGGCGGCCGGTGAGCGGGTCGCCGACGGGCGCCATGCCGCCCGTCACCAGGTGCTGGTGCACGTGCGCGTCCGGGACCCACTCCTCGCGCTCGAGCCGCTCGAAGCTGCCCGCGTCGCTGATCCGGCAGGGCGAGTTGTGGTGGTAGAGGATCGACTCGTTGCCCGAGAAGCCCTCGAAGCCGAGCACCTCCTCCACCAGCAGCCGCCCGTTCTGGCGGGCCTGCGTGTGGCGCTTGTCGGGGACCTGTCCAAGTCGGTGGTAACGCATCGCGCCTCCCGCGTCAGAGATTTCCGCGCAGCGCCTGCTCGCGCTCGATCGCCTCGAACAGCGCCTTGAAGTTGCCGGCCCCGAAGCCGCGCGCGCCGTGGCGCTCGATCAGCTCCAGGAACATGGTCGGGCGGTCGCCGATCGGCTTCGTGAAGATCTGCAGCAGGTAGCCCTCGTCGTCGCGGTCGGCGAGGATGCCCAGCTCGCGCAGGTCGGCGAGGTCCTCGGCGATCTCGCCCACGCGCGCGGGCAGCTCCTCGTAGTACGTCTCGGGGGTGCGCAGGAACTCGACGCCGCGGTCGGTCAGCTCGCGCACCGCGTGCACGATGTCGGTGGTGGACAGCGCCAGGTGCTGCACGCCGGCGCCGCCGTAGTACTCGAGGAACTCCTCGATCTGCGACTTGCGCTTGCCCTCCGCGGGCTCGTTGATCGGGAACTTGATGCGCCCGTTGCCGCCCGCCACGACCTTCGACATCAACGCCGAGTACTCGGTCCCGATGTCCTCGTCGGAGAAGTGGATCATCTCCGTGAAGCCGAGCACCCGCTCGTAGTAGGAGACCCACTCCTCCATGCGGCCCAGCTCGACGTTGCCGACCACGTGGTCGATGCCGGCCAGCAGCCGCGGGCCGCCCGCCCCGTTCGCGGCCGTTGCCCGGTAGCCCGGGAGGAACGGGCCGTCGTAGGCGCTGCGGTCCACGAACGTGTGCAGCGTCTCGCCGTAGGTCGCGATCGTCGCGCAGCGCACCGCGCCGTGCTCGTCGGTCTGCTCCCACGGCTCGCGGATGCCGCGTGCGCCGTGGCGGATCGCCTCGCGGTAGGCGTGCTCGGCGTCGGGGACCGACAGCGCGACCACCTTCACGCCGTCGCCGTGCTCGGCGTGGTGGCGCGCGATCTCGGAGCCCTGGTGCAGCGCGCCCGTCACGACGAGCCTGATGCGGCCCTGCTCGAGCACGAACGAGACCCGGTCGCGCACGCCGGTCTGGAGGCCGGCGCGGGCGGTCTCGCGGAAGCCCAGCGCATGCGTGAAGAAGTAGCGCGCCGCGTGGGCGTTGCCGACGTACATCTCGACGTGGTCGATGCCCAGCAGGGGCATCGCCTCCCGCTCCGGGGAGGGGATCTCGGTGGGCGAAATCGTGGTCTTGGCCATCCCTCTGCCGCTCCTCGCTGGCTGCAAGCTTGAGCCGTCTGCCTCTTTATTCATTTTATGCTGTTATTGGAAGCCCTAAACGGGTAATTTGTTGCGTACTGACGGGAGAGAGGCCTGCTTTGGATCCGATCGACCAACAAATCGTTGCTCTGCTGCGGCAGAACGCCCGGCGCTCGTTCCAGGACATCGGCGCGCACGTCTCCCTCTCGGCGCCGGCCATCAAGCGGCGCGTCGACCGGCTCGAGGCGGACGGGGTGATCCGCGGGTACGCGGCCTCCGTCGACGCGGGCCGGTTCGGCTGGGGCACGCCAGGCATTCGTGGAGCTGTTCTGCGAGGGGCACATGTCGGCGGGCGAGGTGCGGGGGGCGGTGGCCGTACATCCGGAGGTGGCCGGCGCCTACACGGTCGCCGGGGAGGCGAGCGCGATCCTGCACGTGCGCACCGAGGACACCGTGCACCTCGAGGAGGCGCTGGAGCGCATCCGCGAGACGCCGGGCGTGCTGCGCACCCAGACGCAGGTCGTGCTCTCGACGCTGTTCGAGCGGCCCTTCTCCGTGAACGGGAACGCCCCGCCGTGATCGACCACGTCAACAACCTGAAGCTCCAGCACCTGGTGGAGCTGTCGAAGCTCGGTGAGCGCTGCACCGACCTGGAGGCCCGCATCGAGTCCTGGCTCGCCGCGCACGACGTCGTGTTCGACGGGCACACGATCCCGTTCGTGCTGATGCCGCACTTCGTCTCGCCCGGGCAGGTGCGGCGGGTGCGCCACGCGGTCGAGTCGCTGTCGCGCACGCTCGATCGCTTCTGCGACGCCTACCCGCACGACGCGCGCCTGCGCGAGGAGCTGGACGTGCCCGCGTGGGAGGAGGAGCTGGTCGGCATCGACCCCGGCTACCCGCGCCCGCTGCGGATCTGCCGGCTGGACGCCTTCCTGGCCGGCGTACGAGCTGCAAGTTCCTCGAGTTCAACGCAGACTCCCCGGCGGGCATCGGCTACACCGACGTGCTCTACGAGGGGCTGCGCCAGGCGATCCGGCTGCCGCGCGTGGAAGCCGAGTTCGACACGGCCTACGCGCCGATGCTGCCGGTCCTGGTCGCACGCTGCTGGACGCGTACGCGGAGTTGCGCTCCGGGCGGTCGAAGCTGCCGAGCGCGCCCGCGGCTGGCGCTGGTCGACCGGCCCGGCAGCCCCTCCGTCCCGGAGTTCCGGATCACGTGTGCGGCGGCGGGCGAGGCGGGGCTCGAGGCCATGCACGCAACCACCGACGGAGGTCACCTACGACGGCTCCGTGCTGCGCGCGGACGGAGTGCCGGTGCAGCTCGTGTACCGGCGCGCTGCTCAGCGAGGAGGCGCGCGACGGCGACGCTGGCGGCGGCCGCCCGCGACGGCGCCGCGTGCATCGTGAACCCGTTCCGCGCGCGCGTGGCGAACAACAAGAAGCTGTTCGCGCTGCTCGACGATCCGCGCTTCGCGCACCTGGTCGAGCCCGCCGAGGCGGAGGTGATCCGCGAGACGATCCCCTGGACCCGGGTCGTGCGGCCCGGGCATGCGCGACGCGGCGACTGGGTGGTCGACCTGCTGCCGTTCGTGTCCGACAACCGCGAGCGGCTGGTGCTGAAGCCGGCCTCCGAGTACGGCGGCCACGGCGTCGCGCTCGGCATCGAGACCGAGCAGGCGCAGTGGGACGCGATCATCGAGGAGCACGCCGACTCCGGCGACTACATCGTGCAGGAGTACGTGCCGGTGCCGGAGGAGATGTTCCCGACGGTCGAGGACGGGCACGTGCAGATGCGGCTCAAGCGCTTCAACATCAACCCGTTCGGGATCGGCGGGCACTACGCGGGGATGATCACGCGCATCTCCGACCAGGCGGTCGTGAACGTGTCGGCCGGCGGCGGGCTGCTGCCGAGCGTGGTCGGGCGCCACAAGCAGCGGCTGCTGGCCGAGGAGTCCACGGAGCAGGAGCCGGCCCATGCCTGAGCAGGAGATGAAGCTCGGCTACGACGTGGACGAGAACGCGATCCGCTTCTCCAACTACTTCCACGTGCTGCGCGAGCTGGTGCACCTGCGGCAGCGGCCGGCTGGCGCTGGAGCCGTCGTTCGAGCGCAAGTACGCGCTCGGCGAGCAGCTCCACGACGATGCCCGCGCGCTGTCGAAGGTGCGGCGGCGCCTGTACGAGCTGCGCCATCCGAGCGACTACCCGGGCGCGCCGGGAGACGAGCTGGCGGCGGCTGCTCGCGGGCGACCGCGACTCGCTGAAGGCGGCGCTGCTGCGCGCGGTGCGCATTCACCTGGAGGCGCTCGATCCCGTCAAGGACGAGCCCTCGCTGCTGATCCTGCGCCAGCTCGCGCAGCGCCAGGAGCGCCACCTCGGCGGGCCGCGGCGCCCCGGGCGGCCCGGACATCGGCGCGCTGCCCGATCCGCCTGCGCGAGACGCGCGCGCTGCAGGTGCTGCCGCCGCTGGCCGAGCCGGCCCGCGACGAGTTCGTCGAGGTGACGGCGGAGGGCGACCCGTTCCTCGTGCGCGACCTGTACGTGAACGGAGCCGAGAACCACGTCCCCGTCGAGCCCGAGGAGCAGCGGCACTTCTTCCACGGGCTGATGGACGCGGAGCTGTGCGCGGCCGAGCTGATGGCGCGCAACTCGCACGAGTATCCGGACATGCCGTGGGACTTCCACGTCGACATGGCACGCCAGACCTGGGACGAGCTGCGCCACGCGCGCGTGCACGAGATCCTCATGAAGACCGAGCTGGGCTGCCGCTGGGGCGACTACCCGGTCGGCTTCTCCTACTTCCGCTCGGTCTACGCGCACGACCTGCTCGGCCGGCTGGCGCTGTTCAACTCGACCAGCGAGCAGAAGGCGATGTGGCGCCACTCGCACCGGCGCAAGGTGCTGATGGAGCGCGGCCAGCAGCAGGTGGCGCTGGTGTTCGACTACCTGCTCGCGGACGAGGTGCCGCACGTGCACAACGGCGCGCGCTGGGGCGCCTACCTGATGGGCGGCGACGAGCAGGCCTACCGGCGCAAGGTCGCCGCGCTGCGCGGCGAGCTGGACGAGACGGGCGCGCCGCAGGCGGTCGCCTAGTGGCGCACGCCGCCGTGGCGCCGCCGCCGGTCGCCTACACGGAGCTGCGCGAGCGCCTCGCCGAGCTGCACGACCTCGACCGGGCGCGGGCGGTGCTGGCCTGGGACTCGCGCACGATGATGCCCGCGGCCGGGGCGGCGATGCGCGCCGAGCAGCTCGCGACGCTCGAGCGCCTGCACCACGAGCTGCTGGTGTCCGACGAGACCGGGCGGCTGCTGGAGGCGGCGCGCACGTTCGCGGAGAGCCGCGCGCCGGACTCCGACGAGGCCGCGCTGGTGCGCGTCGCGCGGCGCGACCGCGAGAAGGCGCTGCGCGTGCCCGCGGACCTGAAGGCCGCGATCGCGCGCGCCAAGTCGCTCGGCGAGCACGCGTGGCAGGAGGCGCGCGCGCGCTCGGACTTCGGCGCCTTCGCTCCCTACCTGGAGCGCAACGTCGAGCTGAAGCTGCGCTATGCGCAGTGCTTCGACGCCGCGCACCCCTACGACCCGCTGCTCGACGACTTCGAGCCGGGCATGACGACCGCCGAGGCCACGGCGCTGCTGGGCGCGCTGAAGGAGGCGCTGGTGCCGCTCGTGGCTGCGATCGGCGCGCGCGCGGACGCCGTCGACGACGCCTGCCTGCACCGCCACTTCCCCGTCGCGCAGCAGGAGCGCCTGCTGCTGGACATCGGGCGCGCGCTGCCGCTGCCGGCGGGCGGCTGGCGCCTCGACCCCACCGCCCATCCGTTCGCGACCGCCTTCTCCACCGCCGACGTGCGCCTCACCACCAGCTACGACGAGCGCCACCTGGGCACCGCCCTGTTCGCGCTGCTGCACGAGGCCGGGCACGGGATGTACGAGAGCGGGATCAGCCCCGCGCTGGCGCGCACACCGCTGTGCCGGCCGGTGTCGCTCGGGCTGCACGAGTCCCAGAGCCGGCTGTGGGAGAACGCGATCGGGCGCAGCCGCCCCTTCTGGCGGCGCTTCTTCCCCGCGGTGCGCGCGGCCTTCCCGCAGCAGTTCGCCGGAGTGGACGCCGAGGGCGCCTACCGCGCGGTCAACGCCGTGCGGCGCTCGCTGATCCGCGTGCAGGCGGACGAGGTCACCTACGACCTGCACATAATCTTGCGTTTCGAGCTGGAGCAAGAAATCTTGCAGGAGCGGCTGGCGGTCCGGGACCTGCCCGCGGCATGGAATGCGCGCATGCACGAGTACCTCGGCCTCGACGTGCCGCGCGACGCCGACGGCGTGCTCCAGGACGTGCACTGGGCCGAGGGCCTGTTCGGCTACTTCCCGACCTACTCGCTGGGGAACGTGATCGCGGCCCAGGTCCGCGCGGCGCTGCGGGCGGCGCTGCCCGACCTCGACGCGCGCGTGGAGGCGGGCGACTTCGCCGCGCTGGGGGAGTGGCTGCGCGAGCGGGTGCACCGCCACGGCCGCAAGCTGACGCCGGCGGAGACGCTCGCGCGGGCCGTCGGAGGTCCGGTCGACGTCGCGCCCTACGTGCGCTACCTGCACGAGAAGTTCGGCGAGCTGTACGGGCTCTAGCGGCGCGCTCTAGACGACCGGGTTCGCGAGCGTTCCGAGCCCCGGCGCGTCGAGCGCGACGAGGTCGCCGGGCTCGAGCCAGCGGTCACCCTCCAGCGGGCCCAGCTCCAGCAGGCAGCCCCCGCCCAGCGTGCCGGAGCCCAGCACGTCGCCGGGCCGCAGCTGCGTGTCACGCGCCGCGTGCGCGACGATCTGCGGCCAGGTGAAGTGCTGCTTGGATGCGTCGCTGCGCGTCAGCTCCTCGCCGTTCAGGACGACCGTGGCCTCCAGGTGCAGGCGCCCGTCGGTGTAGGGCAGCTCGTCGGGGGTGACGAGCATCGGGCCGAGGCTGGTCGCGAAGTCCTTGCCCTTCGCCGGCCCGAGCCCGACGGTCATCTCCTTGATCTGCAGGTCGCGCGCGGACCAGTCGTTGAGCAGCGTGAAGCCGGCGATCTCGTTGTCGAGCCCGATCACGGCGGCGATCTCTAGCTCGAAGTCGAGCAGCTTGCAGCCGGTCGGGCGCTCGATGCCGTCGCCGGGCCCGCGGATGCTCGCGGGGTTGGAGAAGTAGAAGACCGGCTGCTCGTACCAGGCCTCCGGGATGTCGGCGCCGCGCAGCTCGAAGCCCTTCGCGACGTGCTCCTCATAGGAGAAGAAGTCGCGCAGGGAGGGCGGTGTCGGCACGGGCGCGAGCAGGTGCACGTCCTTCAGCGGGTGGATCGTGCCGGTGCGCACGTGGCCCTCGCCGTTCAGCCACTCGATCATGGTCTCGGCGGCGAGCCCGTGGACCTGCTCGTTCTCGAGGATCCCGACGCGCGTGGAATGGGGGCTGTCGCGGAAGGTGACGATGCGCATTCTCGAGGGGCGAGGTTAGCTGTAGCGTGTCGAAGATGTTCGAGCAGGACGCCGAAACGCTGCGCGACGCCTACGCGGCATTCAACGAGGGGGGCGTCGAGGCCTTCCTGGAGCGCCTGGCCCCTGAGTTCCAGCTGCGTGACCGCGAAAGCTCCCCCGACCGGGAGACCACTCGCTATGGCAAGGAGGGGCTCAAGCAGCTGTTCGACTCCTATATGGAGGCGTTCGACGCGCTGCGCCTCGAGCCCCAGGAGTTCATCGACGCCGGTGACCAGATCGTCGTCTCGTTGCGCCAGCGGGTGCGCGGCAAGGGCAGTGGCGCCGAGGTCGTGGGGAACATCGCGCACGTCTGGACGATGCGCGGCGCGGCGCCGTTCCGGCTGAGGATCTTCGGAGACAAGGAGAGTGCGCTGCGCGCGCTCGCTGCCGAAGGGGGCATTGCGCCCTGAGTACCTATTTGCTTTAGTGAGGCGCGGGGATCGCGTTTGGCAGGCCAGCAAATCACAGCAGAGTTGGTAACCGGCTCTGAGTTCGCGGGCTACCGGATCGAAGAGGTGGCCGCCCGCGGCGGGATGGGCGTCGTGTATCGCGCGACCCAGCATCGGCTGACGCGCATGGTGGCGCTCAAGCTGGTGACTCCGGCGCTGGCTCAAGACCCTGCATTCCGGGAGCGCTTCCGGCGCGAGTGGACGATCGCCGCCTCGATCGACCACCCGAACGTGATCCCCGTGTACGAGGCGGGCGACGAGGACGGAGTCCTGTTCATCGCGATGCGCTGGGTGGAGGGCACGAACCTGCGGGGGCTGATCGACCGCGGCCCGCTCGAGCCGGCGCGCGCCGCGCGGCTCGTCTCCCAGGTCGCGGGCGCGCTCGATGCCGCGCACGAGCGAGACCTGATCCATCGCGACGTGAAGCCGGCCAACATCCTGGTCACCGAACAGGACCACGTCTACCTGACCGACTTCGGGCTGACCAAGCACGCCAGCTCGATCAGCGGCCTGACGAAGACGGGGCAGTGGGTGGGCACGGTCGACTACACGGCGCCGGAGCAGATCGAAGGCGCGGCGTGTGGGCCCCAGACCGACGTCTACTCGCTTGGTTGCGTGCTGTTCGAGGCGCTCACCGGCCAGCCCCCGTACAGGCGCGAGAACGAACTGGCCGCGCTGTGGGCCCACATGTACACGGCCGCGCCGTCGGTGCGCGAGGCCGCCCCGGATGTACCGGCCGCGTTCGACGCTGTCGTGCGGCGCGCGATGGCCAAGGAGCCGGCGGAGCGCTACGCGTCGGCGGGCGAGCTCGGTCGCGCGGCGCAGGCCGCGGCGGGGCAGGGGGCGCCGGCGCGGGAGGAGGCGAGCGCGGCCCCGCCGGCGGGCGCGGGTCCGTCCGCGCGCGGGTCGTTTCCGTGGCCGGGGCGCCCCGGGCGGCGGGTGCTGACCGGCCTCGCCAGCTTGGTGATCCTGGTCCTCGCGCTCGTGGTGGTCGTGTCCCAGGGCGACGAGGACTCGGGGCGCAGCGATCGCGCCGCGCCCGCGTCGGCGGCGGCCGCGGGCGTGCAGACCGCCTCCACCTGGCGGCGCCTGGCCGCGATGCCCAGCGCCCGCCAGAACATGGCGGGCACGGTGCTCGACGGCACGATCTGGGTGGTGGGCGGCCTCGGCGCCGGCTCCACCGCCTCGCACCGCGTCGAGGGCTATGACCCGGTGATCGGTGGCTGGAAGTCAGCGCCCGCGCTGCCGGTGCGCCTGCACCACGAGATGGTCGTCACCTACAAGGGCGAGATCGTCGTGATCGGCGGCTGGATCCCGCAGGGCTCCGACCAAAGCGCGCAGGTGTCCGACCGCGTGTTCGCGCTGCGCGGCGGCAAGTGGGTACAGCTGCCCGCGCTGCGCCGCCCCCGCGCGGCGGGCGCGGCCGCCGTGGTGGGCGACCGGATCGTGGTCGCCGGCGGCCAGGACGGCGGGCGCCTGGTCGACACCACCGAGGTCTTCGACGGAACCAAGTGGAGCCAGGGCGCGGGCATCCCCACGCCGCGCGAGCACCTCGCGGCGGCCGCGGACGGGAAGTACCTCTACGCGGTCGGCGGGCGCAACCTCTCGCCCGACAAGAACTCCGCCGCGCTGGAGCGCTACGACCCCGCCGCCGACACCTGGCAGCGGCTGCCCGAGATGCCCACCGCGCGCGGTGGGCTGGGCGCCGCGCTGGTGGACGGGCGGCTGTTCGCGGTCGGCGGCGAGACCACCACGCGCGCGCTCGGCACGGTCGAGTCCTATGACGTCGCGCGCCGCGCCTGGTCACGCGCGCCGGCGATGCGCTCCCCCCGCCACGGGATCGCGGTGGCCGCGGTCGGGCGCTCGCTCTATGCGCTGGGCGGCGCACCCAAGCCCGGGCACGCGAGCGCGGTGGCGACCGCGGAGGCGACGCGGCTGGTGCGGGCGCGCAGCACCGGCGCCTCCACCTGGCGGCGCCTGGCCGCGATGCCCAGCGCCCGCCAGAACATGGCGGGCACGGTGCTCGACGGCACGATCTGGGTGGTGGGCGGCCTCGGCGCCGGCTCCACCGCCTCGCACCGCGTCGAGGGCTATGACCCGGTGATCGGTGGCTGGAAGTCAGCGCCCGCGCTGCCGGTGCGCCTGCACCACGAGATGGTCGTCACCT
This sequence comes from uncultured Solirubrobacterales bacterium, assembly GCA_963816975.1. Classification (GTDB taxonomy): domain Bacteria; phylum Actinomycetota; class Thermoleophilia; order Solirubrobacterales; family JBBDJG01; genus DASRIA01. The sequence goes on from CAWFMD010000006.1 coordinate 988,321, forward strand.
ACAAGGGCGAGATCGTCGTGATCGGCGGCTGGATCCCGCAGGGCTCCGACCAAAGCGCGCAGGTGTCCGACCGCGTGTTCGCGCTGCGCGGCGGCAAGTGGGTACAGCTGCCCTCGCTGCGCCGCCCCCGCGCGGCGGGCGCGGCCGCCGTGGTGGGCGACCGGATCGTGGTCGCCGGCGGCCAGGACGGCGGGCGCCTGGTCGACACCACCGAGGTCTTCGACGGAACCAAGTGGAGCCAGGGCGCGGGCATCCCCACGCCGCGCGAGCACCTCGCGGCGGCCGCGGACGGGAAGTACCTCTACGCGGTCGGCGGGCGCAACCTCTCGCCCGACAAGAACTCCGCCGCGCTGGAGCGCTACGACCCCGCCGCCGACGCCTGGCAGCGGCTGCCCGAGATGCCCACCGCGCGCGGTGGGCTGGGCGCGGCGCTGGTGGACGGGCGGCTGTTCGCGGTCGGCGGCGAGACCACCACGCGCGCGCTCGGCACGGTCGAGTCCTATGACGTCGCGCGCCGCGCCTGGTCACGCGCGCCGGCGATGCGCTCCCCCCGCCACGGGATCGCGGTGGCCGCGGTCGGGCGCTCGCTCTATGCGCTGGGCGGCGCACCCAAGCCCGGGCACGCGAGCGCGGTGGCGACCGCCGAGGCGACGCGGCTGGTGCGCTGAATCTCGTGGCTTGCAGTCGACCAACACCAAAGGAGGACCGATGGCAGTAGCGATCCGAGCGACCGACTTTCCCGGCGACGCGGGCACGAGCATGTACGACGGCGTCAGCGCCGCGATGGACCTCGAGGGCAATCCGGCCCCGGGCCTGCTCTTCCACTGGGCGGGCGACGTCGACGGCAAGTGGACCGTCACGGGCGTCTGGGAGTCGCGCGAGCACTACGACCGCTTCCGCGAGGAGCGGCTCTTCCCGGCGGTGAAGAAGGTCTCCGGGATGGACCCCTCCGCCGGCCCCCAGCCCACCATCACCGAGTTCCCCGTCCATCACTTCGTGAAGCCGTAGCCGGGCGCAGCGCGGACGCGACCGTGTGACGAGCCGTATCCTCGGGGGCACGATGTCTGCTGATCTGGACCTGAAGGAGATCCAGCTCCACGGCCACTGCGCCGCGTACCGCTCAGCCGGCAGCGGCCCGGTGCTCGTGCTCGTGCACGGCATCACCTCGACCTCGCAGACGTGGGAGCGGGTGATGCCGGCGCTCGCGAGGCGCTTCACGGTGATCGCTCCGGACCTGCTCGGGCACGGCGGCTCGGCCAAGCCGCGCGGCGACTACTCGCTGGGCGCGTACGCGAGCGGGGTGCGCGACCTGCTGATCGCGCTCGGGCACGAGCGCGCGACGTTCGTCGGGCACTCGCTGGGCGGCGGCGTCGCGATGCAGCTTGCGTACCAGTTCCCCGAGCGCTGCGAGCGGCTGGTGCTGATCGACAGCGGCGGCCTCGGGTCGGAGGTCAACCTGCTGCTGCGCATGGCGACCTTGCCGGGGGCGGAGTTCGTGCTGCCGCTGCTCGCGAACGAGCGGGTGTCGGGCGTCGGGCCGCGGGGTGGGCCGGCTGTTCGACCGCCTGGGCCTGCACTTCCACACCGACATCGAGGAGATGGCGCGCGGCCACGCGTCGCTGGCCGAGCCCGACGCGCGCGCGGCCTTCGTGCACACGCTGCGCACGATCGTCGACCCCACCGGCCAGCGGGTGAACGCGAACGACCGGCTCTACCTGGCCGAGGAGATGCCGTTCCTGATCATCTGGGGCGAGCGCGACAAGATCATCCCGGTCGCGCACGCGCATGCCGTGCACGCGCGGGTGCCGTCGAGCCGCTTGGAGATCTTCGAGAAGGCGGGCCACTTCCCGCACGTCGACGACCCGCAGCGCTTCATCGAGGTGCTGACGGAGTTCATCGACTCGACGGAGGCCGCCGACGTCGCGCCCGAGCGCTGGCGGGAGATGCTGCAGCGGGGCGAGCCGGCGGGACGGGTGTGAGCGCAGAGCGTCGAGGCCGCGCGGCCGCCGGCGCTGGTCGAGTTTCCCGCCGACGACACCGAGCGCGCGCTGCGGTTCTGGGGCGGGTTGCTGGACGTCGAGCTGGAGCCGCGCGTCGAGGGGGAGGGGAGCGGCTGGCAGTCGCGCGCGGCGGGCGCGCCGATCGGAGTGCACGCGCGCGGGCCCGGGCCGGGCGACACCGTGTCGCTGCCCTACTTCGGCGTGGCTGACATGGCGCAGGCGCTGGAGCGGGTCGAGGCGCTGGGCGGATCGGTGATCCACCCGGGCGAGCGGTGGGCGATCTGCAGGGACTCGGAGGGGAGTCCGTTCGGGTTGGCGGCGGGGTGATCCACGAGCCCAGCAGCGGGAGACCTGCAGTTATGGAACTGTCTTGTAGCGGGGCGGGATTCGGACCCGTGACCTACTTGTATGAGACGGGAGACGCCGTCGCACATGGTTCAGCCTCACCCAGGGGAGGATGGCTGAGGTGCCTAGGTTCGTGCCCTGCCCGGACCGAGGGCGTCATGCTGCGCTCCCAAGGCCCACGCGGGCGGCGATTTCATCGCCGCGATGGTCGTCCGCATAGCGCGAAGGCTGGCCCGCTCGAACTGCCTGAACTGGTAGATCGCGGCGTCCATGTTGCGAGCGTGGAACAGGCCGAGGTCGCTGAGCAGCTTGAAGTCCTCGATCGTCAGGCCCGTCACGCGCTCGAACAGCGCCGGGTCCAGTGACTCGATCACGTGCTTGAGCGCTTCCTCGCGGAAGTCGGTCCCGTACATGAACACCGGGATCCGCGCGAGGAACTTCTGCAGCTTCTCGCGGATCTCCTTGCGCCGCCTGGCGGTCTCCGTTTGCGCCTGCTTCTGCTCCGGGTCGAGCTTCCCGCCCTGCTCACGCTTCGCCTTCTTCAGCATCTTCGTCGAGGTCACGACGTGCTCGGCGTTGTTCACCAGTGCGCGGAAGTCCTCGATCTGCTCGAGCGTCTCCAGCAGGTCCGGGTGCTCGAGAACAGCCGACAGGGTGCGCTCGTTGACTTCGACGAGAAGTGGCGAGTTCCATTGCTTGGCGAGTGCGGTCGCGCCGATGCCGGCCGTCGCCCAATCGAGCACGGCGGATGCGTCGAGCTGGGTCATCGAGCCCCCGAGAAGCCGAAGATCGGCAGGTAGTTGAGCAGCTTGCCGATCGCCTGCTCCGGGGTCTCCGCGCTCTCGGATGCGAGTCGGATCCCGTACTCGGCGAGCAGGTGAAGCGCCCGGTTGGGGTCGAACTCGAATACGTAGCAGGTGGGCTTCCGCACCTCGAGGCCGCCCTCGGCGTCCCGATACGCCCAGGCGACTGCACCCGGAATGCGGACTGGAAGTAGGACTCCGGCGACTTCAGCGAGCGCAGCATCAGGATCGCGCCCCACTCACGGACGGTGACGCCCGTCATCAGCTTGCCGCAGGAGAGGGTGATCGATCCCGATCCGTTCTCCTTCGTCGCCTTGGCGATTGCGGCCTCGACCGGCGGTTTTGCCTCCGCGCCCTGGCCCGCCTTGCTGCCCGCGGCGACGACGACCTCAAACCCCGAGAAGTAGGGATGCTGATCGAGCATGTCGCGCATCGCGAAGCAGGAGGCGACATCGGGCATGTACCAGACGGAGTGCTTGATCGCCTCGGTGAACACCGGGTGCTCGTAGGGGAACGGCGGCTTCTGGCCAGCGACGATCTGCACCTTGATCTGGTCGGAAAGCTTGCCGCGCAGCATCTCCAGGAACTCGGAGACGCGCGCCTCGTCCTCGAACACGCAGTCCCCCGGACCGGGGCCCGTCGCCCTCGCCGACTCGCTTGGCCTTGAAGTACTCGGTCAGCGAGAAGCCGCTGAACTCGCCATCCTCGGCCCAACCGGCCGCTCCGGGCGCGATCTCGTACGCATACATCTCCATCCGCGGCAGCTCGGTGTACGGGTTCGAGCCCGGTGGCTCGTTCCATGCGTCCTTCGCGGCTTGCTCGTCGACGTAGGTCCAGTCGAAGGTCGCGTCCTCGGTGAACTCGCCGTTCGTGATCGCGCGGAACGGCGTGCCCGACAGGTAGAGGTAGCTGGCCGCGTCGAGTCCGAGGTCTTCCTCGGTCACCGCCTCATCCGGCTCTTCCTCCTCGGCGAGCTCCTTATCGGTCGGGTCGTAGAGGTCGCGGGCCGAGTCGCGCCAGGCGCCGAAGTGATACTCGTCGAGGACGATGCAGTCCCACTCGGTCAGATGGATCGACTCGTTGTGGGCCTTGATCTGGCCGTCAGGGGACTTGCCGTTCAGGTCTTGAAAGGACGCGAAGCGGACCACAGGGTCCTTGCCACTCAGGAGCTCGTCCGCCTCGGCGATCGGCGTGTCGCGGTCGACGAAGTGCCAGCCGGCGAAATCGACGTGGCCGAGCAGGTCATCGCGCCAGGCGGTCTGGACCGCCGGCTTATAGGTGAGGACGAGCACGCGATTCCAGCCCATCTCCCTGGCGAGCTGGTAGGTCGCGAACGTCTTGCCGAAGCGCATCTTCGCGTTCCACAGGAACTTCGGCGGCCGCTCATCGCCGGCATGGGCGCGGAAATAGGCGGCCGTGAGCTCGACCGCCTCGCGCCTGCTCGGGGCGCATCGCGAACGAATCGGTGCGCGTCGCGTCGAACTCGACGCCCGAGCGGACCGTGTTGATCGCAGCCTTGACCTCGTCCAGCGTCGCCTCGAACCACTCGCCCTCGGGACGGCGGATCCCCGCCTTGACAAGGGCGGCATGGACCTCGTGGTCGGTGAACTCAGTGCCGTCGTCGCGGACGGCGGGCTCATCGAGGAGAATCTCGACACCGTCCAGGTTCGGGTATGCGGTGCCGAGCTGCTGCTTGATCCGCTCGCGCGCGCTGCGCTTCGTCGTCTGCCCAACCTTGATCAGGCCGGCGCCAGCTGACACGGGTCTGGCCAATGATCCGCTCCCACGGCTCGGCGTCCTTGCCGACGACCGTGTACGCATAGATGCGGTTGCTCACGCTCGCTCGACCGTCGGCGCGCCTCGGGCGTTGGTATCCCCTGGCAGTGCTGCGGACTCGATCGAACGTGATCTCCTCGTCGGTCTAAGGCCCGATAGCGACTCGTGCAGAGGTCGACTCGTCCGGTCCATGTCCGCGGTCCATATCGAGGTCGGAACGAAGGCTGAACAGCTCCGGCGTCACGTGTTGAGTGTTCTTCCGCAGCGAGACGAGGAAGCGAACGAAACGCGTCGAAGATAGTGGGCGTAGTTCGTGCGGTCGTCCTCGCGGGTCAATCGGACAATGACGAGGTAGCTCTGGGTGCATGCCGACCCGGTCGGCACGAACGGGCTTGCCAAGTCACAAATCGGAGCTGGCCACGCTTCGTTGCCGTCGCCGTGCCGCCGCTGGAGGAAGACCTTCCAGCATCGATCCACTCATCGTTCTTGTCGATCGGGGCTGCGCTGAACCCATCTCGGTCTTCGACGCCATACATAGCGGGATCGCGCTCGCGAATCATCTGTTCGACGTAGTTCGAACGTTGGTCGAAGGCCGAATGGTTTCTGGTGACGACTACCGTGCCGTCGAACGTCGGCATCGCGCCGTGCACGCACCTTCTCGATGATCGCTCACCGCCCTCGTTGTCCCGGACGGTCGAACTCGTCCAGGTATCGCGAAGGTCCCGGGTGGCGCTCGGATCCGACGCTGCCGGGACAGGCTCGATAGCTCGCAATCACCGTCGTGCTCACGGTCCCAGAGGAAGTAGGAGACGCCGCCGTCGGATCTTGACCCCTGGGAAGCAGTCAGTTTCGAGCGGTAGTCGACGATGACGCGCCAGCCGTCGGTCGCTGAGCATCCGCGCGCGGAAATCCTCAAGCCCAAGGCCGCCCGCGAACCAGCGCGACGGTGTGATCATCAGCACGTACCGCGGGTTCATCGCGATTGCCTGCTCGACGAAGAGCTGGATAGATCGGCTTTGTCCGCGTGTTGCCATACGCTATCGATCTGGTACGGCGGGTTGCCAACGATCACGTCGAACTTCATGTCTCCCATCTCCTCGGTCGGATACGCGCCGTGGATGAACGCGTAGGCGTAGTTCTCGCGGCGCTCCCGCGCTCTAGGTCCTCCGGGCACCGCAGATCTGGCAGCGCCGTTGCTGAAGTCGTGTTGGGCTCGGATGAACGGGATGTTCCCGTCGTCGTCGTCGAAGCGGATCACCGAGTGCTCGCCGGCCGCGTGGCGCGAGCAGTAGACGGTGCGGCGAGAGATGATCCCGGTCATCTCGGTGATCCCGCAGCCGAAGATCATGTTGCGGAAGATGTGCTCGCGGCGCTTCTCGAAATCTGGCTCCCAGTCGACGAGCCCGTCGAACAGCAGGCGGTTGACGATCTCGCGCAGGAACACGCCCGACTTTGAGCACGGGTCGAGCCAGCGCAGGTCCGGATCTCGCCAGACCTCCTCGGGCAGAAGGTCGAGCATCGCGTTGGCGAGCTTCGGCGGGGTCGGCACCTCGTCGCTCGAGAGCTGGGCGAGGCATTCGAGGATGTCGGGAACGTGCTGTCGGTCCTTGACGGCATCAAGCGGCCTCTCGGTCGACGGGTCGGCCCGGACGGGCTCTGGGTCTGGCGCGCGAGCTCGGAGTAGTGGACCGGAGCCTCGTCGCAGCGCACGTCGAGCGAAACAGGTTCGGCTCGCTCGCGGCTGGGTCGAGCGGGCGCGACCAGTCCGGATGAAGGTCCCGGCGCTGCCAGGCTGGTACTCGACCAGCTCGATCTCGGCGGCATCGGCGAGCGTGTCCGCGCGGATGACGTTGGTGTCGAGGATCGCTCGACGGCATCGTCGAAGCCGGCCGTCGGAGCATCCGGCGCCCAGGTGGCATGCGAGATGCTCCGCGATCACCGTCCGCATCCGCTCGCGCGCCTCCTCGACGTTGTCGTCGCTGATGTCGATCGCCGTAGATCGAGGCGAGGCAGCGCAGCACCCGGTGCTCGAAGCGCTCGCCGCGCCCGTAACGCCGGGGCGTCACATAGTCGAGCTTCCGCGTGCAGGATCTCGACGAGGAAGTTGCCATGCCCGCAAGCCGGCTCGAGGAAGGTCCGGTCGGTGTTGCCCGGCTCCTCGTCGCTCGGGAACATGTCCGCAACCAGGTCGAGCATCGCCTTGACCTCGCGCTCGTGCGTGTAGACCTCGGCGAGATCGCGAACCCGCTCGCGCGACTGATCTGTCGGAGCTCCGCGTCCCGCTCCGCGCCGCGCCGCTGGTGCTTTCGAGCCTCCATGCCGAGAAGTCTTTCATCAGCCGTGCCCGGAATCGCCGCCGTGGAGCATCCACGTATATGATAGGGCGGGCTTTCCAACCAGCAGGAAGCCGTAGGCGGCCCCAGGGGCGTCACTTCTGGCCGCTACGCTTGCCAGACGTGCTTGGAGGCCCAGCAGCCTCCTGCCCACCATCAGCGTGTTTCCTTCAGTGACTCACCGGTCAACGAGGTTAACTTGGCTGTCCGGGTTCGCCGAGGCCGCTGTTGACCTCAGGGTGTCGGACACTTTGCCACGTCGGTCAAGAAAGACTTTCCAGTCCGACAGCACCATCCTCCGTTGCCAGCCGATGGCAGAAGACTTCTGGGCCGCCGCGCCACGCGCTTCGAGCTAATCGGCACGGAGGCCGACCTGCCTCGAAGGTGGTTTCCTGTCGGACGATGGGCATGACGTGATCCAACTGCAAGGCGGCCGCGTTGCACGGCCGACGGACGTTCCCCGTCGGGGAGTGTCGATTAGGCGGGCCGGTCAAGGATGATCGCGGGCGAGCGTTGCTCAAGAGACGGCGGGAGCCGCTGCGGCTAGACGGTACTCGTCGGGCACAAGTCCGCCTGGCAACGGGCCCGCGGGGCCGGTGAACGGACTGCGGCTGGGATCCGTGTGTAAAACCGGATGCGGCGCTGTTTGAGGATCCTGAAGAACGGGTCCTTGCTGATGCGCTTCGTTGGCGACATCAGCCACTTGCGGTCAGATCCTTCATACGCGAGCAGCCAGTGCGGTCCGGACATCACGCGGTCGTAGTCGTCGCAGGTCCCCGAGTTTGAACAGTCAAGCTGGTGCGAGCCGAAGAGGCCGCGAAGCTCGGCATCGAGCGCCAGCAGCGCGACGAAATCGTCCTCCATTGTGGTAACCGCGACCGCGGCCTCTGCGGTCATCTCCACGTCAGTGCGATCCCGGCCCACAGACCCCAAGCGACCGAGTCCACGAAAACCGGGTCAGATCAAAGTGTCCACGAAAGCGGGTCAGGGCCAGTCTGAGCACGGGCTTGGACACCCTGCTTAACCCCATCGATCCTAAGAGGGACGATCGCGACTGGATCGCCGAAGCATGGCTTTGGCTATTGCGTTCCAGCCTCGGGATGCCTGCGGCGGAGCCCGGACTGGCTTGACCGGCCAGCAACTCTCGCCGCCACGGCGTCTCCACGCGCACACGCAGCGCCTCTTCAAGCAGCTCAGCGGCAAGCCATTCGCCGAGCAAATCAAGCCCCACAACTTCCTCAATATCGCGTTCGTCCTCCGATCGAGAGACCGGCGGATGAGGAACGCATCGTCTTGTCGCTACCCTTGAGCGATCCCGCCAGGTGGCTTGAACAGGATGGGTTCAACCGCTACAGCGGTTGACGGTATCGGATCGCTACAGAGCCGTCGGGCGGGCGCGTGCTACCTGCCGTCGTCACGGTCAGGACCTACCACGACATCCTCGAAGAGTTCGCGACACATCCGGAGGCGAAGAGCCTCGGACCAGATGGAAGCCCTGCGGGCGAACGACCATGGGGATTGCTCGGGCTTGGGCGGTGAACGCGCTGAGCATTACGCACATCGGGAAGGCGACGAACCGGCTCGATGACGTTCCGGCTGGGCTCGTGGCGGATCCGGACGAAGTGGTTGCGCGCTATGACGACACGCTGTACGAGCGGTTTCGCCTTCACGCATTGCCGGAGCTACAGAGCTTCGCGTCCGTGAAACCGTTCGGCGCCCACAGGGCAAAGTCTCAGTGCAGTCGAGTGTGCTATCAGCGGAAAGTCAAGACCACCCGCCCTCAGCTCCATCGCTATGTCGATGTCGCCAGCCAGATGTAGGGTGCCTGATGGACGGTGGCCTGCGTATGGACTGGAGTAGGAACCGGTCGCTACGCATCGGGTCTTAGTCGACCCCCGCTCTGAGAACGGACCTCACCAGAGCCATTGAGGCGGCTACCGGTCAGTGGGGTGGTGTGTTTCAACCGCTCATCCCCGCTTTTCGCACACGACCAAGCTGGTGGCACCAAGGTTTGAGCCCTCAGCCGAGCGCGCGTGAGATTGAAGCGGTTACCTTCGATGCGCTCCAGTGTGACTACGTTGTCGATGCTCGCGAAGGGGCAACGCCTCAGAGAGAGACATTTCGCAGCATCACGTTTGAGCAATCATCCCAGCAGCGACGATTCCATCCGCGGGCCTCCCCGCAGCCGCGTATATCGACAGTTATGGCGCGACGAGTTCCGCTTCCCAAAGCCACGGGTATTCCGCGAGCGGTCCTCCCGCGAAGCACAACGCCGACAATGCGGCTTTTTTGTATCCGCATGTTTCGGCGGATTTTCGTCCGCGGCGAGACTTTCGCGCCTTGAACCCCTACCGTGCGTATTTTCAGACCCGAGGAGGTGAGGATCGAGCCAGACGTGCTATTCGATGGTTTCCGCGGCACATCTCCTCAGCCGTTTATGTCCCCACTACGCGGCCGGAGCGTCGGGGCTTGCGCGCATGGGGCCGGCATTTGCGCACACTACAGTCCTGCTACTCGATTCGAGCAACCCGTCGGACATCTTGGATTTTTGGGCGCTGCGGGCGAGCGGCCATGCTCCGGTACCAGTACCTCTGATCTGGACGGATCGAATCGTTGATTGACGTGCAATGCATATAAGGAGCGACCAATCGGGAAAGCTGTGATCGAGGTGGAGGTGATTCCAGCGCACAGTGTCAGCACCGACCAGGCTGACGAGTTTGCTCGCGGCCCTTCGTGAGCAAACTACCGAAATACGGCACCTTCATTACCCAAGCGCATGTCAAATTCCGGTCGGAGATGACATTTGCCGAAGTTGAAGCCGTGGCTGAAGATACAGAGCTCACAGCCCACAACGACCGCTTTGAAGTGACCTTATTTTCACCGCCGGCCGGCGAGTTTACTAGGCGGATCTACTCGGTGGATGACACCTGACTGGATTATCGCAGTTGGACTCTGCCAGATCGACGGGTCGATTGCCCCGTCGATCCCTGCCGAGCTAGACGACATCACTCAGTTGTTGAATTCATGGTCTGTCCTCTTTCTCCGTGCAACGCGGGAGGGCTGGGCAGTGCCAGGGGGTTGGCACGAACCGCCTGAACTTCCGCCCGCCATCGGGACGCCAAGTGATGGACGCCGTTTTTCGGCAGGCTGGACATGAACCTCAGGAGTCGGATCCGGGTGTCGTCGCCGACGCCTGATCAGACAAGCCGGCGGTTTGATTCGGATCGGGGTCCTAATCCCCACACCTCCTCCACTTGTTTAATCGTGCAGCAACTACCAACGTTGCGCTCGAGGAGGCAAGTGAGCCAAGAGCGTCGCCGTCCGAGAAGTTCGCTTTCTCCCTCAGAACATGGTCCGAGCGGCGCTTGGCAAGGATCTTCCCGACGATGCTCAAAGGCAACAGAGAACTCTCGGCGCACTGGTCGAACGCGATTCATTCGGTCGGGGCTCACGCTTTCGTGCTCGCATTGCGCCTTTCCAAACTGGGTAGAACTCAACGACATTGCCGACCACCTGCGGTATGAGCGGTGTCGGTACGTACCGTTTTCCACATGATGAACCCGACCGGGCGACGAGCTGGTCCTATCGCCCGACAGGTCCTACAGCGTCGAGGTCATGCCGGGGTGGTTTTCACGGTGGCCTCGCGCTTAGGTTCTCGCCGCCGACGGTGGGCGTGGCGGCGGATCACCTGGACGACGGGGACACAGCTTGGTGGTGGGCTGGAGGTTGACTTCGCGGGCATTCGTGAGGATCAGAGAAGGTGGCGCCACTCTGCTACTTGGCGAGGCTAAGAGCTACAACCGATTCACTGAGCGCGATTTCGAACGCGCCGAAGGACTTCGACAGCGGTTTCCAAACGCGACGCTTGTCTTTGCGACACTCCGCGACCTTTCCGCTGAGGCGGAAGACTCACAGCAGAGGAGCAGGAAGGGCTCGTGAATCTCGCCCGCCCTGCCGTCAACAAGATAAGCGCGCTTCCGTTCATGGCACAGGTAGTCATTTTGACTGCCACAGAACTGTTTCACCCGATGGGTCCGAGGCAGTGCTGGACGGAGGCCGGTGGTCGAGCTGCGGAACTGGCGACCGACGCGACGCGCTATGTTCGACCGGAGATACCGACATGGGCCGACGTGACCGTGCAGCTACACCTCGGCCTAAACTCGCATCACGAGTGGCTAGAGGGTGAGCTAAACCGTATGCGCAGCACTCCGCCGCGGCGCCAAGACCGCGGCCGCCGTAGTCGAACCCGAGACAGTAGACGAGGGGGGCGTCGAGTGCTAACGGTTCGTGATGTGGTGGCTGGTTGTCGAGCCGCTATGCAATCGCCCGGTAGGCGGACGAGCTGGCTTTCTTCAACGGCCAACCAGCTCCGGCAATGGTTGATCAACCGCCGTCGAGCAGCAGTCCTGGTGAAGAAGGTGCTCGTCAGAACGAGGCGGAGCAGCATGACACTCCTGCGACGGTTGAGGCCCCCACGCTCGGCTTCCCCGGCGTCAAGTTTGTTCGGGAACCGCGAACGGCACACTTCTATTACGTGTTCATTTCATCTGCTGGGGATGTCGCAAGGATGCGGCGCCGAGTCCGGGACCTAATTTACGAATCGATTAATCCCCCGCTTGCCGACCGCTCACAAGCACAGCTCTATCCGGTCATGTGGGAACGCGCCTCGGCTCAGGTTGCGCCCGGAAGGACTGTCAACGACATGTTTGTTGAGCGAGCGGTCGAGTCGCACGCCACGCTCGTTCTCTTCAAGACGAGATTGGGTGACGGAACACGCGAGGAGATTGAAGCCGTGTTGGCTCTGCCCGGCCAGCCAGTCTGGCTCACCGTGTTGCGTTTTGCGTTGTCGCAAGGTGAGACCGCGTCTGAGGATCCGGCCCCCCTCGATGAATTTCTGGATCGCCTTGGCGATGACGAGCGCGTTCTGTACGACAGCACCGGCGACTTTGACTCGGATGACGCATGGCAGGCCGTGGTAAAGGTCTTGACCGGATATGCGCTAGCGGCATTCGAGCGCAGCCGTGCGAAGGACAGGACTGATGTCCTCTAATCCAATCGAGACTGATGCAGCAGCGATTCAGGCTGCGCTTCTCTGGGACATGCCCAATCTCCGTCGTTTAGGTGGCGGGGAAGGCGAGGCGTTTATCAGTGCACTCGGACCACCTCCATGGGAGCCGCACACGCTTACACCGGGGTCTGGCGTACTCCGCCGAGCAGCGGCGGGTCTAATTGCGGAGCGTTCCGGAAGACCTGGAGACAGCGCAGCAGCACTTCATGGAGATACACGGTGGAGCATGGGAAACGGTGCTGCGATTGAGTCTCCTCGGGTGGTCCTCAGCCATCGAGGGCACGAATGAGATCAGCGAGGCAGCAGCAACGATTGACGAGCTATCGGTGTCTCGCACTATCCGCGCTCATCTATTGGCAAAGCTGGCGACACTCGCCTTTGACAAGAATGACGCAGACTTGTTCATCGAGCTTCTTGAGGGCGCAATCCGCGCAAGCCGACCCCGAACACACTGAAGGCATGCTCTCAGTGTTGAGCGCGCAAACATTACCGGCGTCATGTCTCCGTGGGTGTTCGTTTCGACACCTTTGCCGGAAAGTCGACTAGTCGAGCGACGGTGGATTAGCGATCAGAAGCTAAAGGTGCCTCCGATATGTTCGGCGGAGTTACTTACGGATCGCGCTCGTGATCCGTGGTCCTCTGTAATGCGTTTTGGCCGTCGGCCGGTCGACGAAACCGTCGCTGCGGAGGTGCAGGCGACTTGGCCGGTGCACTCTGGCAACGGCGCGACATTCGGAAGCTCTTGGGCGCGCAGCTGCTGGCATCGGATCCGGCCGATGCAAGCCAAGCCGCGCAGGGCATTTTCTTTTGGATCTCTGGCGGCGGCCGAGACCTAATGCCCATCATTGATCTCGTGGAGCCCCACTTGGACCACAAACTCAGTTGATTGGCTTGTCAATGTGCTTGCAAGCCGCGTCGGTCGGCCGGAAAACGTCAACGCGACAGCTTGCCCAAGTCGCTTACGCCCTTTGGGACTGTGTGTCAGACGACCTTGTTGGCCCGCTCCTGTCACGGCTTGTGCCGTCGGGCGCCGAGACCGCGGTCGACATAGATATCCGCCGGCTCTGGGTGGCTCTTTCAGGGCGTGGCGGCGAAATCTGGGCGGCGCATTACTCGTCCTTAGGGGAGCAAGCGCAGCTTTCCGTTGCAAATGACCTGCCACTGGGCGCACTCAGCCGGCTCGCACCGTCGGTCACCCAGAGACTGATCGAGCTCCTGCAGCAGCTGTCCCCAGAGCAGTTGACTAATCGGCTACCGCTCGTATTGACGGGTGTTCAGGCGCATGCGCGCGCGGATACGTCGTTGCCACAGGTTGACCTTACGGAGAAGAGTCCCACCATCGTTGTCGACGTCGCAGAGCACTTTCCAAACCGGGTCCGTGGCGCCGATCTGGAACATGCGGTAGCCGTCCTCGCAGAACAGTTGCTTCGGGCGCGGGAAGAGGCGCTTAAGGGACGCTTCGGTATCGGTGCGCGAAGCGTCGCACAGCTGCTGGCCTCCGGGCATCGCACGGCTTGGAGGCTCAAAGGCGGGAATCGAAGCGCTGTGGACGGTCGCCCTAGATTCACGGCTCGCGAGTCATCTGCGCCTTGAAGCACTGCTCGGCCTTGCGCGGCTAGCAGCTGACGATCCTCTTGATTCAAAGCGCTTTGCAGCGCTTCGACAAACCGAGCTTGTCACACGCGGTGAATTTATGGTGGCCGCTTGAGCCGACGTGCTCGATGCGGCGCGTCTCCTAGTGCTCGCAGGCAACCTCACCGGCGACGAGGAACTACGGCTCGCCACGCTGAGCCGCAGTCAGGACCCACAGGCTAGACAGCTTGCGGTGAACGCTGCTGCGCTGGGCCTTGAGCGGCACATGTCGTCCAGAGGCTCAACCAAGTGATATTGACATCCCTTTACGACCCGGACAAGGCGTTATCCGCAGAGGACTGGGGGCATTATCGAGCGGGGTCTGACGCCAGGAAGCGAACAGATACTGGAGCGCCGACTTCATGAATTGCTTGAGACGCGCCGTCGCATGGTACGGGCAGGTGTCGCGGAGGCAGCTAATGCCCTCGTGGCGCGAGGTACGAGCGTCCAGTACTTCTCAAGGCTGGCTGCGATTGCCAGTGAAGACAAGTCATGGCGGGTTCGAGAGGCTGCCCGCACGCATGGCTGAACCGCAACCGCCGCTCCCGCCTCCTAGGCGCTAGCCCCCACAGGCGGTGTTCGGTTCAACCGCCCTTACCGCCTATCCCCCAAAACGTCTGGGGGTTGGCTCGAAAGATCCGCGTCTTCGCTGGGACGGGTGGTTGAGGCCTAGGATCAATCACCGTGCGGCAAGGCCATCACAATCTCGTCCTCTCCCCCTCGGACCTCCACAACTACCTCGAGTGCCCGCATCTGACCCGAGCTTCGACCTGGAGGTTGTCAGCGGCGAGCTCGCGCGCCGAACGGCCGGACGGCCCGCGCCGATCTCGTCGCTCGCAAGGGCGACGAGCACGAGGCGGCCTATCTCCAGTCGCTCAAGGACGCCGGCCACGAGGTCGTCGAGATCCCGAGCGACGCCGGACTGCCGCGGCGACGCCGCGGCGCCAAGCCACCCTCGACGCCATGCGCGCCGGCGCCGAGGTCATCTACCAGGGCGTCCTCTTCGACGGCGAGCGCTGGCGCGGCTACGCCGACTTCCTCCACCGCGTCGAGACGCCCGTCCGACCTCGGCGACTGGAGCTACGAGGTCGCCGACACGAAGCTCGCCCGCCGCGTCAAGCCCTACTTCCTGCTCCAGCTCTGCTTCTACTCCGAGCTGCTCGCGCGGCTGCAGGGCCGCGACCCCGAGCGCGATCCACGTCGTCCTCGGCACGCAGCGAGCGCAGAGCTTCCGCGCTCGCCGAGTTCGCCGCCTACTACCGCCGCGTCAAGCAGCGCTTCGTCGCGCGAGCTCGCCGCCGGCCTCGACGAGCACCTACCCCGACCCCGTCGACCACTGCGAGCTCTGCCGCTGGGCCGAGCGCTGCGACGCGCGGCGCGACGCCGACGACCACCTCGGCCTCGTCGCGCAGCATGCGCCAGCGCCAGACGCTGCGCCTGAACGAGGCCGGCATCACGACCGTCGCGCGAGCTCGCGCCGCGCCGACCCGACACCGACGGCCGAAGCGGATCGCCGCAGGCCACGTTCGAGACGCTCCGCCATCAGGCACGCTCCAGGCTCGACCAGCGCCGCACCGGCGACGCCCAGCTACGAGCTGCTCGCGCCCGAGGAGGCGCAGGGGCTTCGCGCGCCTGCCGCCGCCCGTCCGAGGGCGACCTCTTCTTCGACATGGAGGGCGACCCGTTCTTCGAGGACGGCCTCGAGTACCTGTTCGGCGTCATCTCGGTCGACGAGGCGCGAGCCGCGGTTCACGGCGTTCTGGGCGCACGAACCGCGCCGAGGAGAAGCGGCGTTCGAGGACTTCATCGACTTCGTGCTGCGAGCGCCTCGAGCGCTACCCCGACATGCACGTCTACCACTACGCCCCCTACGAGCCGACCGCGCTCAAGCGGCTGATGGGCCTGCACGCGACGCGCGAGGACGAGGTCGACCACCTGCTGCGCCAGGAGGTGCTCGTCGACCTCTACAAGGTCGTGCGCCAGGGGCTGCGGATCTCGCAGCCGAGCTACTCGATCAAGAAGGTCGAGGCGTTCTACATGGAGCGAGCGCGACACGGCCGGGTCACCGACGGCGGCGAGTCGATCGTCGCGTTCGAGCGAGTTCCTCGAGACGGGCGACCAGCAGCATGCTCGAGGCGATCGAGCGCTACAACGAGGACGACTGCCGTCTCGACGCTGCTGCTGCGCGACTGGCTGCTCGAGCGGCGCGACGAGGCGATCGAGCGCTTCGGGGCCGAGATCGCCTGGCAAGGCACCGCCCGAGGCGCGCGAGCGCACCGAGGAGGCGCGCCGAGGCGGACGAGCTCGACGCGCTGCGCGACGCGCTCTGCTGGCCGGCGTGCCGGACGACCTCGCCGAGCGCGACCGGCGAGCGAGCGCGCGCGCTGGCTGCTCGCGCAGCTGCTCGACTACCACCGCCGCGAGGCCAAGCCGGCGTGGTGGGCGTACTTCGACCGCCTCGACGCTGACGCTCGAGCGAGCTGACCGACGAGGACGCCGAGGCGCTCGGCGGCCTGCGCCGACGCCGGCGTCGAGCCCGACAGCCGCGACCAAGCGCTCGCTGATCTACACGCTCGAGTTTCCCGCCGCAGGAGCACAAGATCGGCCCGGGCGGCTGCGTCGACCCGCGACCGGCAGGGAAGGGCGTCGACCGTCGAGTCGATCGACGACGCGACGGGACGTCTGAGATCGTGCGCGGCGCAAGGCGCGGGCCGACGAGCCGCTGCCGCGCGCGCTGATCCCCGGCGGGCCGTACGACACCAAGGAGCAGCGCGAAGGCGCTGCGGCGCTCGGCGCCGACGTCGTCGAGCGCGGCCTCGACGCCGATGGCCGCTACCGCGCGCTTGCGCGACATCCTCCGGCGCGAGCTGCCGCGCACGAGCGCGCGTCGCGCCGGCGAGCCGCTCCAGGCCGGCGCGTTCGACCTCGAGCAGGCGAAGGAGGTCGCCGCCGGCCTCGACGACAGCTACCTGTTCATCCAGGGCCCGCCCGGCTCGGGCAAGACCTACGCACGGCGCGCACCTGATCGTCGACCTGCTCGCGCGCGGCGCGCGGGTCGGCGTGGCCTCCAGCAGCCACGAGGCGATCCACAACCTGCTCGGCGAGGTCGAGCGCTTCGCCGAGAGAGCGGCTCGAGTTCACGCGGGCTGAAGAAGTCATCGCGAGCGAGGACTCGGTGTTCGAGTCGCGAGCTCGACGAGCCGTCGATCGAGAACTCCGACGACAACGAGCGACTTCGCCGACCGGCGACGTGCAGCTGGTCGCCGGCACCGCCTGGCTGTTCGCGCGCGAGGAGATGGACGGCACGCTCGACTACCTGTTCGTCGACGAGGCCGGGCAGGTCTCGCTGGCCGACGCGCTCGCGATCGGCACCGCCGCGCGCAACCTCGTCCTGCTCGGCGACCCGCTGCAGCTCGCCCAGGTCTCGCAGGCGATCCATCCGCCCGGGGCCGGGCGCGTCGGTGCTCGAGCATCTGCTCGGCGACGAGACGCACGATCCCGCGCCGACCGCGGCCTGTTCATCGACCAGACGCGCCGCATGCACCCCGACGTCTGCGCGTTCATCTCGGAGGCGGTCTACGAGGGCCGGCTCGAGTCGATCGAGGACTGCGCGCGGCAGACGATCGACGCGCCGGCGAGCCTGACCGGGACGGGCGTCCGCTACGATCCCGGTCGAGCACGAGGGCAACACCCGCCAGTCGCCGGAGGAGGCGGACGCGATCGCCGACGCGGATCGGCGACCTGCGTCGGCGGCGCGCTACACGCGACGCCGACGGCGACGACGCGCCCGCTGCGCGCACGACGACATCATGGTCGTCACGCCCTACAACGCCCAGGTGCGCTGCCTGCGCGAGCGCCTGCCCGA
Organism: uncultured Solirubrobacterales bacterium; assembly: GCA_963816975.1. Classification (GTDB taxonomy): domain Bacteria; phylum Actinomycetota; class Thermoleophilia; order Solirubrobacterales; family JBBDJG01; genus DASRIA01. The sequence goes on from CAWFMD010000006.1 coordinate 1,006,143, forward strand.
CGGCGTGCGCGTCGGCACCGTCGACAAGTTCCAGGGCCAGGAGGCCGCCGTCGTGTTCTTCTCGATGGCGACGTCGAGCGGCGCCGAGCTCCCGCGCAACCTCGAGTTCCTGTTCAGCCGCAACCGCCTCAACGTCGCGATCTCGCGGGCGCGGTGCCTGGCGGTGCTGGTTGCAGCCCGGAGCTGCTGCACATCCGCTGCCGGTATGCGGAGCAGATGCGGCTGGTCAACGCGCTGTGCCGGCTGGTGGAGGTGGCGCGGAACCAGCAGGGACGGTAGTTGGCTCGCGGCTGGGGCTCTACGACAGCGTCGCAAGCGCGACCGGCACGACGGCCTCGCGCGCCGGCTCGCCGCAGCTGGCCGCCGACCATCGCGAGCGTCCAGCCGGAGATGCGCTGGTCGTCGAGCAGGACGCCGGTCCCGGGCGGTGGGGCGCGCGGTGATCGTGAAGGCCCCGCGCACGTTGGCGGCCTGCTGCACGGCGTTGGCCATCTCCCGCTGGGGTGGGCGGGCCTCGGTGCGCGCGATCAGGGCGAGGTGCTCGACGCCGAGCTCGCCGGCGAGCCGCTCCGCCAAGCCGGCGCAGACGTCGCCCAGGCGCGCGGACGGAACGCTCGTCACCCACGCGACCGGCGTGCCCGCGCCGCGCAGGATGTCGGCGAGCGCAACCACGATCTCGTCGTCGAGCCGGCCGGCACGCAGCCCGCGCTCGATGGCCGGCCACCAGCCGCCGTCGCCCACGCGCGCGAGCGCCCAGCCCGGCTCGGTCCGCGCGTCCTCGGGGATCTTGCGCATCGTCCCGTCGGCGTCCGGCGCCATCTTGCGCACCTCGAGCTCGATCGGCCGCGAGCGCAGATGGCGCTGCGCCAGCTCGACGAGCGCGGCTGCCGGCGGCTGCGGCGAAGCGCGGCGCCGTGCACACCGAGCAGCGCCCGCAGTCTCGCGGGTCGGGGTCGTCGAGCTCCTCCTGCAGGACGCGCATCAGGCAGCGGCCGTCGGTGCCGTACGCGGCCATCGCCTTCTGCTCGGCGCGGCGCAGCGCGGTGACCTGCGCGTAGCGCTCGGCGTCGTAGCGCCAGTCGCGCTCGGCACGGCCAGCCAGCGGCGTGCCGTCGCGCCGGACCGCGCCCTCCACGTCGAGGATCTTCAGCATCGCCTCGATGCGGCCCATGCCGAGGTTGACCACGCTCATCAGCTCGCGGGTCGTGCGGCCTCCCGCACCGGCGATCTCCAGCTCGTCGAGCACGGCGCGCACGCGCTCCTGCGCCGGGAACGCCTGCTCGATGAAGAAGTCCTGGATGCGGCGGTCCTCGCCGCCGCGCAGCAGGATCACGTCGGCGTGATCGACGCCGCGCCCGGCGCGGCCCGACCTGCTGGTAGTAGGAGACCACCGAGCCGGGCGCCTGGAAGTGCACCACGAACGTCAGGTCGGCCTTGTCGTAGCCCATGCCGAGCGCGCTCGTCGCGACCACGCCTTGATCTCGTTGCGCAGCAGGCGCTCCTCGGTGGCGATCCGCTCGTCGGTCTCCTGGTCGCCGCTGTAGGCGAGCGCATCGATCCCGTTGGCGGTCAGGAATGTCGCGACCTGCTCGGCGTCGCGCTTGGTCAGCGTGTAGACGATGCCGGAGCCCGGCAGGGAGGGGAGGTGCTCGACCAGCCACGCGAGCCGCTCCGCCGGGCGCGGCAGCTCGAGCGCCTCGAGGCGCAGGCTCGTGCGCGCGAGCGGGCCGCGGTAGGAGCGCAGCGGCTTGTCGTCCCGGGTGGCCAGTTGCTCCATCACGTCGCCCACCACGCGGTCGTTGGCGGTCGCGGTGGTCCCGAGCACGGCGACGTCGGGGCCGAGCGCGTCGAGCATGTCCTTCACGCGCCGGTAGTCGGGACGGAAGTCGTGCCCCCAGTCGGATATGCAGTGCGCCTCGTCGATCACCAGCAGCCCGACCGAGGTCGGCGAACAGGGGCAGCATGTCGTCACGGAAGCGCGGGTTGTTGAGCCGCTCCGGGCTGATCAGCAGCAGGTCGATCGTGCCGTCGGCGAGCAGCTCGCCGACCGCGTCCCACTCGTCGCGGTTGGTGCTGTTGATCGTGTGCGCGCGCAGCCCGAGCCGCTGCGCCGCGGCGATCTGGTTGCGCATCAGCGCCAGCAGCGGGCTGATGATCAGCGTCGGACCGGCGCCGGCCTCGCGCAGCAGCGCCGTGGCGACGAAGTACACCGCCGACTTGCCCCATCCGGTGCGCTGGACGCAGAGCACCCGGGCGCGGTCGTCGACGACGTCAGGGATCGCCTCGAGCTGGTCGGGGCGGAACTCCGCCGCCGGGTCCCCGGTGAGCGTGCGCAGGCGCTCCAGGGCGGTTGCGTCGAACTTGTCTGATGTGGTGGTGGCCACGGGTGTCCCATCGTGGCAGGCCGCCGTGACCCTCTGAGCTCGTCCTTGACGCCCGCGTCGACCAGCGGCTCATTGGCTGCCCAAAACAACGAAAGCCCGCCGAAGCGGGCTTTCGATCAAGGCTGCGAAGTAACGCCTAGACCAGAGTGACGTTGGCCGCCTTCGGGCCCTTGTCGCTCGGCTGCGTCTCGTACGAGACCTTCTGGCCTTCATCCAGGGACTTGTAGCCCTCGCCACCGATGGCGGTGTGATGGACGAACAGGTCCTTGCTGCCGTCCTCGGGCGTGATGAAGCCGAAGCCCTTGTCGGCGTTGAACCACTTGACTGTTCCGGTTGGCATATTTTGCCTCCACGGTCATGTGCTGGCCTACGCGGAGGATGCTCTGTGAACAGCAACAACGCCAACCTGCACTGCTGAGACCAGACGTGTGTCTGGCCCTTACTGATCGCGGAGTGTAGCTCGTGGCCGGGCAGTTTGACCTGATCGCTCGCATCCGCGGCTACGGCCGCCGCCACCGCACGCTGATCACCGTGGTCGGCTCGGTGGCCACGGCGGCGATCCTCGCCTACGTGCTCTCCGGGCGCCGCGACGAGTTCAGGACCGCGCTCTCCGACGCATCGGCCTGGGTCTTGGCGGTGACCGTGCTGCTGCAGATCGTGGCGCTGGTCTCGCGCAGCGAGGCGTGGCATCTGACGATCGAGGCGGCCGGCGGCACCGTCGCCCGCCGCGTGCTCTACCGGGCGTCGGGCGTGGGCGTGCTCGGCAGCATCCTCAACAACCAGCTCGGCGTCGCGGCCCGGATCACCGCGCTGCGGCGCTCCTCCGCGGCGGTCAGCCCCCAGGTGCCGACGCTGATCGCCGCGGAGTTCCCGATCCTCGCGATCGAGGCGACGCTGGCTGCACTGACGTCCTTCACGCTCGTGGGCCCGCTCGGCCTTGCGTGGTGGCTGCCGCTCGTCTGCCTCGCGGTGATCATCACCATCAGCGCGGGGCTGCGGCATCTCGCGCTGCGCACGGGGCGCCAGCTGTGGATGGGCCTCACCGTGCTCCGCCGCCTGCGCGCCGGCAGCCGGGTCGTGGGCTTCGTGCTCGTCGCCGTGTTCGCGCAGATCTTCCGCAACTGGATGCTGCTCCACGCGGTCGGCGTCGATGCCTCGTTCTTCGACGCGATCGCGGTGCTGATCGCGGTCGTGACGCTCGCCCAGCTACCGGTCGGACCGAGCGTCGGCGCTGCCGCGGCGGTGCTCATCCTGGGCAGCGAAGGAGTCGCCGCCGCAGCGGCCGCGGGCGTGCTGCTGACCGCCACGGGCACGTTTGGCGGCGTGCTCTTCCTGGCGTGGGCCGGCGCCGACCACCTCTGGTACTTCAGCCCCCGGGCGACCGCGCGGCGCGCGCGTGCGCTCGGCCGCAAGTAAGCCGAGCCGGCTCCAGCGCGGGTCGCGGTTACCGCCCCGCCGCGCCTCCATCGTCCGACAGCGCCGCCACGGCCGCCGCGACGCTGACCGTCTCCCCATCCGCCCGCGCCACGACCTCGAACGTCTTCCCGCGCGGCGTCCGGCACCGCCAGCACCTGCGCGCACACCTTCGCGAGGTCCGCGCGTGAGATGCGGCCCTCGGCCACATCGCCCTGTGACACGGCCAGCGGCTCGCCGCCGGCGGCGTCGGTGAGCCAGCCGGGGCGCACGATGCAGTAGGGCACGCCGGAGGCGCGGACCAGCTCCTCCGCCCGCGCCTTCCACCCGAGGCTGGTCGGCTCCACGTCCTGGTAGTGCTCCGGGCGCGTGGCGTGAATGGTCGACACGAACAGCACCAGGTCGACGCCCGCCGCAGTCGCCTGCTCGAGGACGTGACCCGTGCCGACGTAGTCCACCGTCTCCGCGTCGTTGCCGCGCTCCGCGGTGCTGCAGGTCGCGATGATCACCGCGCTCGCGCCGGCGATCGCCTCGCTCAGGGTCTCGGCGTGGCGCACGTCGCCGACGAACTGCGGCACGTCCGGGCACACCTCCTGGCCCTTGGCCGCGTCGCGGACCAGGGCGCGCACCGGGCACGCCGTGCTCGACCAGGCGCTCGACGACCATGCGGCCGGTGCGGCCGGTTGCTCCGATGACGAGGACGGGCCCCTCCGACATCTCGTGACAAACGCTACACCTCGCCCGCATCGCAGGCGCCGCCGCGCGCTGCGCCCCGCCACCCCGCGCTCCGCCTCACGCAACCGCCCACCCCGCTAGGGTGCGCCCCGTGCCGCTGGACATCCTCCGGCGCCTCGCATTGCTGGCAGTCGTCTTGGCCGTAGCCCTGCCAGCCTCCCGGGCCATCAGCGAGGCCGAGTCGTCCGCCACTGCGGCGGGCAAGCGGGTCGCGTCGCAGAGCGGCTCCGGCCGCGTGACCTTCCGCGCCGACGCCCGCAAGCGCGGCGGCTGGCCGGCGGAGTGGGCCGGCCTCTCCTGCGAGCACTTCACGCGCGTCTCGCAGGTCAGGCACCCGGTCGCGCAGGGCCGGCGCGCGTATCGCATCCGCCTTCAGGAGGGCGACGACAGCTTCGGCGAGCGCTGCGAGCTGGGCATGGCCAACACCGCCTGGGATCGCATCGACCGCGTGGGCGGCTCGCGCGTGCTGTTCCACAACGGCACCGAGTCGTGGATCGCGCAGCAGATCATGCTCCACCCGCAGGTGTTCGCGTTCTGCGGCACCGAGTGCGGGCTCGACTACGACGGCGGCCTCGTGCAGCAGCTCAAGCAGACCGGCGAGTGCGGGACGCCGGCCAACGGGATCGTGACCCGCAACCTGCCCGGGATCGGGGTCGTGCTCGAGCACCGCAACTCGGCCGAGAACGACTGCGGCAACGCGGAGATGAAGTCGCTGTGGCAGGTGCCGGTCCGCCGCGGCCGCTGGATCCGCATCCTCCAGCACGTGCGCTGGTCCACCGACCGCGACACGGGCTACATCGCCACGTGGATCAACGGGCGGCCCATGGAGCCGGCGCTCGACGGCCTCGAGCGCCGCGTCACCCGCGTCGGCCGCGAGGTCCGCATCCACACCTGGACGCTGAAGGACGGCCCGGGCATCGAGCGCCTGCCGCAGTGCCGCTCGTATCCGTGCGCGCACCTGCGAAACGGCATCTACCGCGACTCGCGCGTGGACGGCGACAGCATCGTCTACGTGGACGGCACGGCCGTCGCGGAGACACGCCGCGCGGCCGTCCGGGCGTCGCGCGGCCGGTAAACGTCGGCTAGTGCTTGCTCTGCGCGTGACCGTCTGCGCCGGCCGCCGGGGCGGGGGCGCCTTCGGTCGCGAGCACTCCGGTCGCGCCCTTCACCATGTCGCCGAAGGCGTGCGTCACGAAGGGGTAGGTGCCCTGCTTGTCGAGCGTGAACTCGACCCAGCCGCCCTGCGACGGCGCGAGGTTCGCGGTCTGCGCGTCGTGCCCGACGACTCCCTCGATCACCGTGCGGTCGAACACGGTCCCGATCACGTGGAACGCCGACCACTCGCTCGGCCCCGCGTTCATCACGTACATCCTGATCCGCTCGCCGCGCTTGACCGCGATCGGCTTGTCCTTGTACTGGTCCGCGTAGCCGTTGAAGGCGATCACGTCGGGCTGCTTGGCCTGCATCTTCGCCAGGTCCGCGTCCTTGCCGGGCTGGCCCAGGTAGAACTCCTGCTGGGTCACCCACAGCTCGCGGTCGACCGGCGCGAGGTTGCGCGGCTTGACGACCATCATGCCCATCATCCCGGCGCCGGCGTGCATCAGCACCGGAGCCGTGGCGCAGTGGTACATGAACACGCCGGGGTGCTTCGCGGTGAACTTGAAGGTGTGGCGCTCGCCGGGGGCGATCGTCTTGAACGCGACGTTGGGCGCGACCTCCGAGGAGTGGAAGTCGACCGAGTGCGGCAGCTTCACGTCCATCGCCTTGGAGCCGCCGTTCACGAGCGTCATCTCGACCTTGTCGCCCTGGGTCACGACCAGCGGCCCCGACACGCCGGTGCCGCGGTAGGTCTTGCCGTTCACCGCGAAGGACCACACGCGCGTGGGCGCCAGCGTCTTCGACACCTTGGTCACGTGCTCGTACACGTCGAGCTCGAAGCGCTTGACCGCTCCGGCGGGAGGAGCGGGCAGCGCCGGGTCGGGGCGCCGGTAGGCCTCGAAGTCGATCCCCTTCCCGGCCGCGGCGCTGATGTCGGCCGCGGGCGTGGCGGCGGCCGGGGCCGCAGCGGCAACGCCTGCCGCCGGCTGCGCGGGCGCCGGGCCACCGTCGTCGCCGGCCACGAACACGACCGTGATCGCGGCGACCGCCGCCATCAGGGCGGCGAAGGCGGCCAGCAGGATCGCCACCGAGCTGCGGGTGGTCTCACCGTCGAAGCGCTCGTCGATGCGGCCGTCCACGGCCGCGAGGAGCGAGTCCCGCACTCCCGCGCCGTTGGTCGCCTGCGTGCGTTCGGCCTGCTTCGTGTCTGGAATCTCGACGCTCATCCCGGTCCCTTTCTCTAGGTCGCGGGTAAGACTTGACCACCGCGACCCGCGCGGCATCAGGGGAACGCCCGCGGCGTGCGTCCGTAGAGACCCGCAGGAAGCAGTGCCGCGCGCAATACTTCCCTGCGATGTCCGACCGCAACGCCGAGCTGATCCGGCAAGCTGCGGCCGCGGCGCCGGACGACCCGGAGCCGCTGTTCGCGCTGCTCGCCGACGACGTGGTGTGGGACTACGTCGGTGCGTTCCCGGAGTCGGCGACCTACCACGGCCCCGACGGGGTCCGGGAGTTCTTCGGCCAGTGGGTCGGCGCCTTCGACGACTTCGGGCTGGCGGCCGACGAGGTGATCGGCGCGGGCGACCACGTGGTGGTGCGCATGCGCCAGTGGGGCCGCGGCAAGCAGACCGGCGCCTCGGTCGAGAACCGCATGTGGCAGGTCTTCACCTTCCGCGGGGACAAGATCGTGCACTGCGGCGGCTACCCCACCGAGGCCGAGGCCTTCGCGGCCGCCGGGCTCGAGCAGTAGCGGCGCCCGCCGCGCCTCACCGCGCATAGTCTCGGCGCCGTGGTGACTTTGCTACCCAGTGGGTAGCAAATCGACCACAGCGGTGGAGGCGGTGCTGGCGCGGCTGGCAAGTCGCGCGCACGGGGTCGTGACCCGCGCGCAGTTGCTGCACGCGGGGATCACGGCCAGGGAGATCCAGCGGCGGCTCGGAAAGGGCGCACTGCTGCCCGTCCACCGCGGCGTGTACCGGGTCGGGCACCGCGCGCCGAGCATCGAGGCGCGCTACATGGCCGCGGTGCTGGCATGTGGCAAGGAAGCGGTGCTGAGCGGCCCGGCCGCGGCCTGGCTGCTCGGGATCCTGAAGGGCCCGCCGCCCGGCCCCGAGGTGACGTCGCCGGGGAAGCATCTCGTCGCGCGCGTGACGGTGCGCCGCAGCGCCACCCAGCGCGACTGCACCGTCTGGCGCGGCATCCCCGTCACCTCCGTCGCGCGCACCCTCACAGACCTGGCCGCCGCGCTCGACGAGCAGGACCTCGCGCGCGCGTGCCACGAGGCCGGCGTGCGCCACCACACCACGCCCGCGCAGGTCGAGGCCGTGCTGGCGCGGCGCCCGAACTCTCCAGGCGCGGTAAAGCTCAGGGCGATCCTGCGCGGCGACACGCGAGTCACCCTCAGCAAGCTGGAGCGGCGCTTCCTCCACCTACTGGAGGAGCACGGCCTCCCGCTCCCACAGACCAACCGCATCGCAGGGCGGCGGCGGGTCGACTGCCGCTGGGCGGCGCGGCGGCTGACCGTCGAGCTCGACGGCTACCGCTACCACCACTCGCGCCACGCGTGGGAGCAGGACCGCCGCCGCGAGCGGGAGGCGCGCGCCCGCGGCGACGAGTTCCGGCGCTACACCTACGGCGACGTGTTCGAGCAACCCGCGGCGCTGCTCACCGAGCTGCACGTGCTGCTCGCCGCAGCCGTGCCCCCCGGCAACGGCGATGACCCCGCCGGTCGGGATCGGTAGGGTCAGTGGCGATGAGGGAGATCGTCCCCGGCATCCAGACGTGGAGCGTGCCCATGCCCGACCGCGGCTACGCCTTCAACGGCTTCGCGATCGCCACCGATCAGGGCACGGTCGTAATCGACCCACCGGAGCCGGCCGGCGAGGGCTGGGGCGCGATCGACCCGCTCGCGCCGTTCGCCGGCGTCTACGTCACGAACCGCAACCACAGCCGCGGCGCGGCGACGTTCCGTGAGCGCTACGGTGCCACCGTCCACGTGCACGAGGCCGACGCCGACAAGCTCGAGGCCGGGGCGGACGTCACGGTGCGCGGCGACGAGCGGCTCCCCGGCGATGTCCAGCTGATCCACGTGCCGGGCAAGTCTCCGGGCGAGATCGCGTTCCACGTGCCCGCCGGCAACGCGTTGATCGTGGGCGACGTCGTGATCGGCGTCCCGGCGGGGGAGCTCTCCACCTATCCGGAGAAGGTGATCGACGACATGGCGGAGCTGCATCGCTCGGCCGCGCGCCTGCTTGAGTACGACTTCGATGCCCTGCTGCTGTGCGACGGCGAGTCACTGCCGGCGGGGGGCAAGGACAAGCTGCGGGAGTTCGTCGAGCGCGCAGCCGCAGCCTGAACGCTGCGCACGGCCCGAGTCGCTAAGCGGCGATTTGCGTCCCCGTCGCGGTCTCGCGCAGTTGCGCCAGCGCGCGTCGCAGCAGGCGCGACACCTGCATCTGGGAGATCCCCAGCTCGGCCGCGATCTCGGTCTGCTTCATGTCCTCGGCGAAGCGCAGCCGCAGGATGCGCCGCGCGTTGTCGTCGAGCGTGCGCAGCGCGGCGTCGACCGCCCAGCGGTCCTCGACCAGCTCGAAGCCGTCGTCCTCGGAGCTGAGCGTCTCGCCCAGCGTGGTTCCCATGCCGTCGTCCATTTCGAGTTGCTGATCGAGCGACGCGGGCCGAACCGCGCTGGAGACCTCGAGCACCTCGAGCACCTCCTCGTCGGAAAGCCCGACCGCGTCGGCGAGCTCGGCCACGGAGGGCGATCGGCCCAGCCGGGACACCGAGCTCGACCGAGGTACGCTCGACCAGCAGGATCCGCTCCTTCAGCGAGCGCCCGACGTGTATCGACCACGTCGCGTCGCGGAAGTGGCGGCGCAGCTCGCCGAGGATCGTGGGCACGGCAAACGTCGACAGGGCGGTGCCGCGCTCCAGGTCGAAGCGGTCGATCGCCTTCACCAGGCCGATGCTGGCGACCTGCAGGAGATCGTCGAACGGCTCGCTGCGGCGCTCGTAGCGGGCTGCCAGCTGCCGCGCCAGCGGCATCAGGCGCCGCGTCAACTCGTCCCGTGCGGCCAAGTCGCCGTGCTCTCGGTAGCGGGTCAGCAGGCGTCGGTCTGCGGCGGCCCGGGGGCCGGCAGGACGCGGACGACGCTGTGCTGTTGGTGACCCGGACATAGCCCGTACAGACCGGTCGTTCTAGCATAGACAGACCCGTCTGTCAACGGGCTACACTGGAAAGGTGACACAGGCCATGCCGACCGGAAGTCGAGCCCAGCCGGAGGCGCGCGAGCGCATCCTCGACACCGCCTATGACCTGTTCTCCCGCCGCGGCATCCGCGACGTCGGAGTGGACGAGGTGATCTCCAGCGCCGGCGTGGCGAAGGCCACGCTCTACCGCCACTTCCACTCGAAGGACGACCTGGTGCTCGCCTTCCTCGAGCGACGCGAGCAGCGCTGGACCTACGATTGGCTCGCGACCGAGGCCAAGCGCCGCGGCGACACTCCCGAGGAGCAGCTGCTGGCCATCTTCGACGTGTTCGGCGAGTGGTTCCAGCGCGACGACTTCGAGGCCTGCGCGTTCATCAACGTGCTGCTCGAGATGGGCGATCAGCACTCCGCCGGCCAGGCGTGCGTCGGCTACCTCGTGAACATCCGATCCGTCGTCAGCGGTCTGGCCGATCAGGCGGGCCTGCGCGACACCGATGCGCTGGCGCGTTCGATCCACATCCTGATGAAGGGCTCGATCGTCTCGGCCGCCGAGGGCGACACCGACGCCGCAAAGCGCGGCAAGGCGATGGCGCGACTGCTGCTGCGCGAGTGGCGCAACGCCCCCGCACCCGCCTAGACCGCACCCCCGCGCCCACGCACCCGCCCGCGCAACCTCGGCGCTGCGGTCACTTTGCTACCGGGTGGGTAGCAAATCGACCACGGCGGTGGAGCCGAGGCCGGCGGCGCGTGCCGAGCGCCGCGCGCGCTGCTCAGGCCGCGACGCTGAAGCGCAGCCGTGCGCGCTCGAAGCGCGCCAGCGACGCGGTTCCGATCGCCGTTGCCGGCGTCAGGCATCCGGCGCGCTCCGGCGTGAGCCCCGGTTCGGCCAGCATCAGCCCGGCCTCGCCCAGCATCCGCGCGGTCGTGAGGTAGCCCGGGTGACCGTCGGCGTCGACGTCGACCTGCACCTCGTGCCCGCCGGTGGTGCGGGCCGTGACCGTCATGTGCCAGTGCCACGCCTCGAGGCGCTCGCCCGACGGTCCGAACCCCGAGCCGGGGAGGATCTTGCTGAGCGCGCTGCCCACGCGCCGGCGCACCGCGGGCCGCGCCCGGGCCGCGGCGGCGACCGCGGCCTGCGTGCCGGACAGCACCGCGGCGCCGGCGAACCGCAGCGGCAGCGTCAGGGCCGGGCCGCCCAGCGGAATCCCCTCGCGGTAGCGGAACGGCGGCGTGGCCGTGAGCGCCGCGGTGCGCTGGATCACGGCCGGGTTGATGAACGCCGCGGGCGCCATCGGAGCGATCACGGCGCCGCTCGCGTTGCGGCGCGGCGCGACGGAGATCGGGCTGCGGCGGCGCACCTCGCCGGCGCGCTCCGGGTCGGCGATCAGCGCCGCCGGGTCGGTGACGGACGACGCGTCCTCGTCGGCGGCCGCCGCGGCCAGGCTTTGCAGCGTTCCTCCGGAGACCATGTCGGAGGGCCGCGGTATCCCCGGCGGCCCGTCGAGCGTGACCTCGAGGTCGGCCTCCGCGAGGTCCTCGCCGAAGCGCCCCCGCGCCGACTCGGCGGCGAGCAGCACCGCGATGTCCGGCGGCAGGGCCTCGAACCCCGCGATCTGCACGATCTTCACGCCCGCTGCGGTGGCGCGCGCGTCGTAGGCGTCGATCATCTGACGCACGAACGGGATCTCCCCGCTCAGGTCCATGTAGTGCGCGCCGCTCGCCACGCACGCCTCGATCACCGGTTGCCCGTAGAGCGTGTAGGGGCCGGCCAGGTTCAGTACCACGCGCGTGCGCGCCGCCATCGCCGCCAGCGACGCGGGATCGCCGACGTCCGCGACGATCGTCGCTGCAGCGGTGACTCCGACCTCGGCCAGCACGCGCTCGAGCTTGACCGGATCGCGCGCCGCCGCGGCCCAGCGCCCCGTGCCCCCGTTCGTCGCGCTCTGCTCGGCCAGGTAGGCGGCGACCTGGCGGCCGGTGAGCCCCGTCGCGCCGAACACGACGACGTCGAAGTCTCGATCGGTCACGCCGCGGACCCTACCGGGCGGCGGTCCACGCGCGTCTAGCCGGGCATCGGCTCCTTCACGCGCGTACCGGCCTTGTAGGTGGCCTCGTCCTCGAGGAAGTCGCGGATCTGCTCGCGCAGGAGCAGTTGGAGTCGCTCGGCCAGCGCCGGCAGTCCGCAATCTTGCGAGCCATAGCACTCCTTTGATCGGGTATGCCGATGTTGTACCGCGCGCCGCGGGCCCGGTCGAATGGTCCCGAACCGAGCTGCCAGCAGACCCTCATGGACACGCATCTGACCCCACTTCCACCCCCGCTTCTGGACGCGGTGCGCCGCAACTACGAGGTCTGGAACAGGGAAGGGCCACGGGGCATGGCCCGCGCGGTGTGGCACCCGGAGATCGTGTGGCACGACCCGCCGGATTTCCCGGATCGCACGCGGCGGCGCGGCGCCCAGGCAGTTGCCTCACACCTGAAGACGCGGCTCGAGGCGACCGGGCCGGCGAAGATGACCGTGACGGGGGCTGCGTGGATGCGGGAGGGCGAGTTCGTGCTGGTGGAGCTCTCCCTGCGCACGATCGGGCCGGCCAGCGGAGTCCAGCTCGACGTGCCGCTCTTCCACATCGTCCGCATCGCTGACGGGCGGTCGGTCGAGGTCTGGGAGTACATGGACCGCCGCCACGTTGACGAAGCGCTGCGCGGCGAACACGCGCCGCACATCGACACCGGCGGAGGGTCGCGCCCCTAGCGATCCTCCGCGCGCGAGGGCAGCGCGGCCTCGATCCCGTAGAAGCGCCACAGCTCCACCTGCACCTCCCAGCCGTGCCGGCAGCCCGGGCAGATCAGGTCCGCGACCACCGCGTCGCACTCGGTCGTCGCCCCTTCGGGTGGCGGGTGCGTGCGGCCGCACACCGGGCAGTCGAGGCTTCCCCAGTCGCCGGGCATCAGGCCCGCCCCCACTCGCGCGCCGCGCTCATCGCGCCTCCGTCGGATGGCCGGCGTCGATCCATGCGTCCATCCCGCCCTCGAGCGCCCACGCCTCGTAGCCGTGCTTTCGCAGGAAGAGCGCCGCACGGGCGCTCACCTCGTCGTGCGGTCAGGTGCAGTAGGAGATCACGCCGCGCTCGCGCGGCAGCTCCGCCAGCCGGTCGGGCAGCTCGGCGCCGGGAATCCGGATCGCGCCCGCGACCTTGCGCGTTGCGCGCAGGTCCTGGTTGGTCGTGAGCTGGTCGACCATCGTCACCTCGCCGGCCTCGTACTTGGCGAACGCGTCCTCGACCGAGATGCGGATGCGCATCGCCTGAGCCTATCGTCCGACGCGCCCGACGAACTCCACCAACTCCGGCACGATCCGCTCGTGCGCGTCCTCCTGGAGGTAGTGGCCGGCGTCGTCGAGCTTCGTCACCGACGCGTCCGGGAACGTGTCCAGCCACAGCGTGTCGAGGTAGGAGGGCAGGAAGGCGACGTCCTTCATCGCCCAGGTGACGTGCACCGGCTTGGAGCGGAAGTCGCGCTTCATCCCCTCCTCGATCTCGGCGTTCATGGCGACCACCGGCCCCTCGCCGGTGACGGGGATCTCCCGCGGGAACACGAGGATCGGCGTGCGCTCCGACCAGCCCTGGTGCACGGCGCGATATGCGCGCTTGATCACCGGGGTGAGCCGGTCCTTGTGCGTCACGCCCTGTCCGAACAGGAACCCGCGCTTGAACATGTCGAGCCCCTTCACCATCACCTCGCCCACGACCGGGGTGCGGAACAGGCGCAGCGGCAGGGGCAGCGGGATCTTGTCCTTGCCGGGCGGCAGCGCCTCGCGCCGGAAGCCGTGCGCGAACGTGTTGAGGATGAACAGACCGTCCACGCGCTCCGGGTGCTGCGTCGTCCAGTACATGCCGATCGGCCCGCCCCAGTCGTGGGGCACGACGACCGTGCCGCGCAGGTCGAGCGACTCCAGCAGCGCGTCGAGCCGCCGCGCGTGGCGCGGCACGCGGTACAGCTCCGGGTCGCGCGGCTTCTCCGAGCGCCCGAACCCCAGGTGGTCGGGCACGATCGCGCGGTGGCCGGCCTGCACCAGCGGCCCGATGAAGTTGCGGTACAGATAGCCCCAGGTCGGGTTGCCGTGCACCATCACGACCGGGCGCCCGTCGCGCGGGCCTTCGTCCACGTAGTGCATGCGCCCGTCGGGCGAGTCGAACCAGCGCGGCTCGTAGGGCCAGGTCCCCTCGAAGGTCCAGTCGGTCACGGCGGCCATCTGTCAAGCGCTCCCTTCGACGTTCTCGTACTCCTAGTAGGTGATCAGGAGCCGGTCGGCTGCTTCCTGCGCGCCACCGCCCGCGGCAGCGCGTCGAGCAGGTCTCCCAGCCAGCGCTGGAAGAACAGCGGGCTCATGATCCTCGCGAAGCGTCCCTTCAGCCCGACCGGCAGCACTCCCGACTCCAGCTCGACGAAGGTGTCGTCCTGGGCGGGGGTCAGCGCGAAGCGCATGTAGGTCCCGGTCACCGTGCAGCGGAAGTTGACCTCGTGCATGTGCTCCATCGGCTCGGCCACCCAGACGGTGTCGACCGCGTCGAGGAACCCGAAGCGCTTGGTGACGCGCTTGTACTCGCCGTTCTCGCCGGCCTCGTCCGGGACCTCGACGCCCTGGAGCTCGGGCCACCACTCGGGATGGGTATGCGGATCGCTGACGATCGACCAGACGTCCTCGATCGGAGCCTCGATCCGGCAATGGCGACGGTACAGGTCGGCCATGCCCCGATCATACGCTTGTCATGTGCCCGACCCGGCGTGGCCGCTTCGCCTAGCCGGCGGGCGCCGCCACGTGGCCAAGCTGGACCAGCAGGCCCAGCCCGTCGGAGTAGTTGTGGCCCTCGACCGCCAGCCCGTCGGGCCCGAAGCGCCAGACCTCGCAGACGTCCAGCGAGTACGGGCGCCCGGTGGCGGGGAAGGGGTCCATCGGCCCATCCTGCTTGCCGACCGCACGGAACATCGCGGTCACGTGATCGCCGCCTTCCACGTACTGCGCGTCGGCGATCGACATGTCGGAGGACATCGCGGCGAAGGCGTCGAGCCAGACGCGGAAGCCCTCGCGGCCCTCGAGCGTCTGGCCGCGGCCGTGGTCGGTGAGGGTGAACTGCTCGGCAGCGTACGCGACGGCGGAGTCGAAGTCACCCGCGCTGAACTTCGCGTGCATGTCGCGTACCCGATCGATGTTGCTCATTACGCTCCTTTCGGATTGCCAGCTTCAGGGCCAGCCTATCCCGATCCCAGCCTCCAGAAGTCTCCGGTCAACCCCAGCGATGCGAACTCGGCCTGCGCCTCCGCCGGCGTGTGGCGCTGCCAGGTGGGGGAGAGCTTGTCGGCATACCAGGCGCGCGCCAGGCCCCAGACCTGCGCCAGGCTCATCACCGCGCCCCGCTGGTAATCCGCGCTGATCGAGCCAGCGCTGCACGTGCTCCTCCGACCGGAAGAGCAGCATCGTGCTTCAGGTGAAACCGATGTCGTCCCAGAAGTGCGCCGCCGGCACGAGGAAGTGGGCCACCCCGGCGCCGTGGACCTCGCCGTCGCGCACCGTCACCGCGAGCGCCGCGCCGCAGTCGGCGCACTCGGTCTCGACCGTCCCGTCGCGGTCCAGCAGCGCACAGATCCCGAGGCCGTCCCAGATGCAGTTCGCAAACCAGGACTGCTCCCCGGCCCGCACGCGATACGGGGTTGCGACGGCGGAGAACGGGTTGGCCATCCAGACCTCGCGGCCGGCGGGGTCGAGCACGATCACGTGCCCTTCGTGCAGGCGCTCGTAAGAGGCGTGCACCTCGTCCGGCGCGAGCGCCGCGCGCGCGGCCACCTCGTCCGTGGTGGGTGCCCGGCCCAATTCGGCGAACAGCGCAAACAGCGCGATCCGCACATCGCGATCGATGGCGGCGGTCAACGGCCCGAGTGGCGTCACGCGGCCTGCCGGAAGTGCTCCAGCAGGCCGCGCGCGTAGTAGTCCTCGAACTTCTCGTCCGGCGCCTCCATCGTGAACTGCTTGTCGAGGCGTACCAGCATGTAGGTGAGCTCGCTGCGGACGGGCCGCACGTCGAGCAGGTCCGGCAACTCGGAGCGGTTCATCAGCCAGTCCGCATACCAGGTGGCCCAGTCCGGGTCGTCGCCGTCTGTGATCCGGTACACGGTGTGATGGGTCTCCGCGGCCTCGTGCAGCAGTGCGCTGATCCTCCCGGCTCGCTCGTCCATCTCGCCGTCCTCCTGGGCTAGGGTGCGCCGCAGGATGACGATAGTCGGTCCCGGCATCGACGGCATCACCGACCGCGACGTCGACGCCGCGGGGCTGCGGATGCACGTCGTCGAGGCGGGCCCGCCCGCCGGCGACCCCGTGCTCCTCCTGCATGGCTGGCCGCAGCACTGGTTCCAGTGGCGCCATCAGATCCCGGCGCTCGCGGACGCGGGCTACCGCGTGATCGCGCCCGACCTGCGCGGCTTCGGCCAGACCGCCGCGCCGCCCGGTGGCTACGACAAGGAGAACATGGCCACGGACGTGCTCAACCTGATGGACGCGCTGGGCCTGGAGCGCGTGAAGCTGCTCGCCCACGACTGGGGCGGGTGGATCGGTTTCATCCTGTGCGTGCGCGCGCCGGAGCGCTTCGACCGCTACCTCGCGCTCAACATCGCGCACCTGTGGTCCCAGCCGAGCCCGCGGCAGTTCCTTTCGCTGTGGCGCTTCTGGTACCAGGTCGTGATCGCCAGCCCGCTCGGCCGCCGGTTGCTGCGCGACCACCCGCGCTTCGTGCAGCGCGTGATCCAGGGCTCCTCGCCGAACCCGCAGGCGTGGAGCGCCGCCGACATCGAGGCGTTCACCCGGCCCCTCCAGGAGCCGGCGCGCGCCGAGGCCAGCGTGCAGCTCTATAGAACCTTCCTGCTTAGGGAGATGGGCCGCGCGGCCGCCGGCCGTTACCAGCGGACCCGGCTGACCGTTCCCACGAAGCTGCTGTTCGGCACCGACGACTTCGCGATCCCGAAGGCCTTCTTCAGCCGGCCGACCAGCGAGTTCGCGGACGACTTCACGATCGAGTTCATCCCCGACACCGGCCACTTCATCGCGGAGGAGCGGCCCGAATTGGTCAACGACCGCGCGCTGGAGTTCTTCGGGCGGGACTAGGCACCGCAGGCGTCTACGTCAGGTCGATGCGCTACGCAGCCGCGGCCGAGTCGTCTTTCTCGCTCGGCTCCCCCGTGGCCCACTCCTCGTCGAAGTCCGCGCGCCACTTGCCCTCGTCGGCGGGCACGAGCTTCAGCTTCGCGCGGAAGGTGCGGCCGGAGCGCCCCTTGAAGCCGGTCACCTGCTTGGCGGTGCGACCGCTCGGCGGCTGCTCGCCGCGCTCGATCGACTGCTTCAAGCTCTCCATCAGCTCCTTCGCGACCGACACCGGGAGCATCTTGCCGGCCTTCTTCTTCCAGATCGCGAAGCCGCAGCCGGGGTCCTCCTTCGACCAGCACGAGTAGCCCTTGCGGTTCTCGTTCACGTCGCGGCCGCAGACCGGGCACGGCCCCAGGTTGGCGCGCTCGATCTTCACCTCCTTGAGGGCGTCGAGCCGCTCCACCGTGCGCCCGGTGAAGCGCACGATGTCGTTCATGAACGACGGCCGGCTCTCCTCGCCGCGCGCGATCAGCTCCAGCCGGCGCTCCCACTCACCCGTCAGCTCGGGCGAGGTCAGCTCGTGCTCGCCGAGCAGCCGGATCACCTGCACGCCCTTCTCGGTGGCATGCAGCGCCCGGCCCTCGCGCTCGATGTAGGCGACGGCGATCAGCCGCTCGATGATCGCGGCGCGGGTCGCCGGGGTGCCGATCCCGGAGTCCTTCATCGCCTCGCGCAGCTCCAGGTCCTCGATGTCCTTGCCCGCCGTCTCCATCGCGCCCAGCAGCGAGGCCTCGGTGAACCGCCGCGGCGGCTGCGTCTCCTTGCGCAGCGACTCGACGCGGCGCACGTCGACCGCCTCGCCCAGCGCGAGCTTGGGCAGCATCTGGTCGCCACCGGAGTCGTCTTCGCCTGCACCGCCCGGCGTGTCGGCCTCCTGGCCGTAGACCGCGCGCCAGCCCGCCTCCATCAGCACGCGCCCGCTCGTGCGGAACACGTGCGCGGCGACCGTGGTCTCGACGCGCGTGCGCTCGAAGACCGCGTCGGGATGGAAGATCGCCAGGAAGCGCCGCGCGACCAGGTCGTAGACCTTGCGCTCGTCGGGGCGCATCTTCGACAGGTCGTGCACGGACTTGGTGGGGATGATCGCGTGGTGGTCGGAGACCTTCGCGTTGTTGACCACCCGCCCGAGCGGCAGCTCGGCCAGCGCGGTCACGTACGCCGCACCCTGCGCGTACTCGCCGTTGTGCCCGACCAGCTCGGCGGTGGGGCGGATCTCGGGAATCATGTCGCTCGACAGCCAGCGCGAGTTCGTGCGCGGATAGGTGATCGCCTTGTGCTGCTCGTAGAGCTTCTGCGCGGCGCCGAGCGTGCGCTTCGCGGAGAAGCCGAACTTCGTGTTGGCCTCCCGCTGGAGCGAAGTGAGGTCGTAGAGGAGCTGCGAGCGCTCGCGCTCCTCCTTGCGCTCCAGCTTCGTGATCTCGCCACGCCGGCCGGTGCACTCCTCCACGACGGTCGCCGCGAGCTGCTCGTCGATCCGCTTGCCGCCGAGGTAGCGGCCCCCGTAGAGGCGCTCGGCGTCCGCCGCGAAGTCGGCCTCCACGAGCCAGTAGGGCTCGGGCTTGAACGCGCGGATCTCCTCCTCGCGCCGCGCGACGAGCGCGAGCGTCGGCGTCTGCACCCGTCCCAGCGAGACCACGCCGTCGAACGCCGCCCGCAGCCGGATCGTGGCCGCGCGCGTCGCGTTCATGCCGACCAGCCAGTCCGCCTCCGAGCGCGAGCGCGCCGCCGCCTCGAGCGGCTGCATCTCCTCGCCCGCGCGCAGGTGCTCGAACGCGTCGGCGATCGCCTTCTTGGTCATCGAGTTCAGCCACAACCGCCGCACTGGCTTCTTGGTGCGGGCCGTCGCGTACACGTACGCGAAGATCAGCTCCCCCTCGCGCCCGGCGTCGCAGGCGTTCACGACCTCGGCGATGTCGGCGTCCCCGAGCAGCTTGTGGATCGCGCTCAGCTGCTTCTTGGCCTTGTCGTCGTTGGGGACGAGCCGGAACTCGTCCGGGACGATCGGCAGGTCCGCGAAGCGCCACTTCTTGAACCGCGGGTCGTATGAGTCGGGCTCGGCGAGGCCCACCAGGTGCCCGATCGCCCAGGTGATCACATGGCTGTCCCCGGTCAGATGGGTCTTGTCCTTGCTGGAGTGAAACGAGCCCGGCAGGGTGGAGGCGATGTCCTGCCCGACGGACGGCTTCTCGGCGACGACCAGTGTCTTGCTCATGCCGCAACGGTAGCGGGGGGTGCCGGCGGCCGATCGGGCAGGATGGGTGGATCGACCTGCTGCGCACCGCATTCACCGACCGCCCCGCCTTCGACACCGCCGTCTCGCGCGCGGTGCTCGAGCGCGTCGCGCGCGGGGAGCTGCCGGAGACCTTCCGGATCGGCCGGCCCGGCGCAATGGTCGCGTTCGGGCGGCTCGACCTCGCGAGCCGCGGCTATCCGGACGCCGCCCACGCCGCGCGGGCCGCGGGCTTCGAGGCGATCAAGCGGCTCGCGGGGGGCCGCGCCGCGGTGTTCCACGAGCACACGATCGCGTTCGCCTGGGCCGGGCGCGCGCAGGACACCTGGTCCGGCACGCACGAGCGCTTCCGCGTCGCGGCCGGCATCGTGGAGCGCGCGCTGCGCGCGCTTGGCGTCGACGCACGCGTCGGCGAGGTGCCGCGCGAGTACTGCCCCGGCGACTACAGCGTGAACGCGGGTGGTCGCGTCAAGCTGGCCGGGATCGGCCAGCGCCTGATCAAGGGCGCATGGCACATCGGCGGCGTGATCGTGGTCGGCGAGGGCGAGCGTGTGCGCGACGTGCTGGTCCCGGTCTACGCGGCGCTCGGCCTCGACTGGGACCCGGCCACCGCGGGCGCGGTCGGCGACGAGGCGCCCGGCGCGACGTGGGAGGACGTTGCGAGCGCACTGCGCGAGGAGCTGCCTGAGCACGAGGCCGCCGAGCTGGACTCCGCGACGCTCGCGGAAGCGCAGCGCCTGGAGCCGGAACACTTAGGCTAGGGCGGATGGAGACTCCCGCCCAGCGCATCCGTGACCTCGTCGCGCGGGACACCGTTCTGATGCCCGGCGTCTACGACGCGCTCACGGCGCGGATCGCCGCGCGCGTGGGCTTCGACATCACGTTCATCTCCGGCTACTCCGTCAGCGCCGCGCGCCTCGGCGAGCCCGATTTCGGCTTCCTCACCGAGTCGGAGATGGCGGACGCGGCCCGCGCCGTCACGCGCGTGTCGAACGCGCCCGTGATCGTCGATGCGGACACGGGCTACGGCAACGCCGTCAACGTGATGCGCACGATCCGCGACTTCCAGGATGCGGGGGCGGCCGGCGTCTTCCTGGAGGACCAGGTGTGGCCCAAGAAGTGCGGTCACTTCCAGGGCAAGCAGGTGATCCCCACCGCCGAGCACGCGGCCAAGATCCGCGCCGCCGCCGACGCGCGGGGGGAGCGCGACATGTTCATCGTCGCGCGCACCGATGCGCGCCAGCCGCTCGGGCTCGACGCGGCGATCGAGCGCTGCCTCGCCTACAAGGAGGCGGGCGCCGACGCGCTGTTCGTGGAAGCGCCGCAGTCCACCGCGGAGCTCGCGCAGATCGCGGCAGCGCTGCCGGCGCCGCTGGTCGCGAACATGATCGAGCGCGGCGTCACGCCGCACCTCACCCGCACGCAGCTGAAGGAGCTCGGCTTCCAGCTGATCGTGTGCCCGCTCGCGGCGCTGTATGCCGCCGCGCAGGCGGTCACCGAGGTCCTCACGGAGCTGAAGAACTCGGAGACCACCGCTGCCATGTACGACCGCATGCTCGCGTTCGACGAGTTCGGCGCGCTGGTCGGCCTGGAGCAGCGCTACGCGGACGAGGCCCGCTACACGTAGCGCCGCTCCGTAGCGCTTACGGAAGCAGGCGTCGTGGGACTACGGTCGCGCACAGCCCGCCCGTGGCCGTAGGGTGTAGGTATGCAGCAGCGTCAGGAAGGCGCGCGCCCGCGGATCGGGCTCGTGCTTGGCGCAGGCGGGGTGATCGGCGGAGCCTGGCTCACCGGCGGCCTGCACGCGCTTGCGCGGGAAACCGGCTGGGACCCAGCCACCGCGGACTACATCGTCGGCACCTCCGCCGGCTCGATGGTCGGCTCCCTGTGCGCATCCGGCGTACCGCCCTGGTTCATGGTCGCGCACTCCGGCGGCGAGACCTTCGACGGCGTGCTCGACATCAACGGCCGGCCGGCCGCCGAGGCGGACCGCTCCGGCGGCGCCGTCTTCCACCTCGAGAAAGCGCCTCCGCCGATCGGCCCCGGCTCCTGGAAGCTGGCGCTCAAGAGCCTCTCCAACCCGCGCGGGCACACACCGGGCGCAATCCTCAGCGGGTGGCTGCCGCGCGGCTTCATCTCGACCGATCCGCTCAAGCACACGATCCGCCGCGTGGTCCCGCACGGCTGGTCCGCGCATCCGGGCCTGTGGGCGATGGCGTGCGACTACTCCAGCGGCCGCCGCGTGGCGTTCGGCAGCGAGCGTTCCCCCCATCCCGACGTGGACCTGGCCGACGCGGTCGCCGCCTCCTGCGCGATCCCGGGCTTCTACTACCCGGTCACGATCGACGGGCGCCGATACGTCGACGGCGGCATGCACTCGCCGTCCAACCTGGACGTGCTGCGCCACAAGGGCCTCGATCTCGTGATCTGCATGAACCCCACCTCGTCGCTGCACTCGATCCCGCGCAGACACCCGGTCGAGCGGCTGCACGCGTTCATGCGCTCCGCCTCCGGCCGCCGGGTCGGCGGCGAGAAGCAGAGGCTCGAGGAGGCCGGGACCGAGGTCGTGCTGATCCAGCCGACCGCCGAGGACCTGCAGATCATGGGCGGCAACCTGATGAGCGGGGAGCACCGCCACGAGGTGCTCGAGCTGGCGACCCATACGGTGGCGGAGCAGTTGCGTCGCCCCGCCCTGCGGCGCGCCCTCGCCGACCTGCCTCCCGGCGATCCCGATCGGATCAACCGGCCGGCGGGGCCGGCCGCGACGTGGCCGCGACCCACCTGGGTCGACGAACCGGCGTCCTCCGCCGCGTAAGCACGGGCGTTATGTGAAGCTGTCCCCCGAGATGCGGTGGGTCATCGGGGCAGCGATCGTGGTCGGGGTGATCTTCGGGATCACGCAGGTATTGCTGCCCAACCACGCCGAGAAGAAGGTGCGTGACCGCCTCACGCGAAACGGCGGCAGCGCGCAGGTCACGATCCGCGCGGTCCCCGCGATCCGGCTGCTGTTCGACGACGGTGACCAGCTCGACGTCGAAGCGCGCGGCATCAGGATCCCGGCCCGTGATCTGCGCGGAGGCTCTTTCAAACAGCTCGACGGGTTCGACGAGCTGAGGTTCGAGATGACGCGCTCGGCCGTCGGGCCGTTCACGGCTGACCGCGTGCTGATGACGAAGGGAGAGGGAGAGAAGCGCTACGACTTCATCTTCCGCGGGAGCACCTCCGCAGGCCAGCTGGCGAACTTCGCGCTGGGGACGTTGCCCCCGGGCCTGCGCTCGCTGATCGAGACCCTCGGCGGCCGGCCCGCGGAGGCCGAGATCCCGATCCACCTCGACGCCGTGCTGAAGAGCGACGGCGGCCGCGCACAGCTGGTGCGCGGCAGCGGCACGGTCGCGGGGCTGCCGCTGGGCGGGATCGCGCTGCCGATCGCGGGCGCGATCATCAGCCGGCTCACGGGTTAGACCGACACGCCCTCCCTGAACCGCGCGAAGTCAGGCGGGCGCTTCTCGGTGAAGGCGTTGATGCCCTCCTGGGCCTCCTCCGAGCCGACGAACAGCCCGAGCCCGCTGAACGCGAGCTGGCCCACCCCTGCCAGATGCTCCGTGTCGACGTTGAACGACTGCTTGAGGAAGCGCAGCGCGGTGGGGGACAGCGCGAGCATCTCGTCGGCCCAGCGGCGCACCTCGGCGCGGAGCGCGTCGCGCGGGACGACCGCGTTCACGAGTCCCCACTGGTGCGCGGTCTCCGCGCTGTACCGGCGGCACAGGAACCAGATCTCGCGCGCCCGCTTCTCGCCCACGACGCGGGCCAGGTAGGCGGTGCCGAAGCCGGCGTCGAACGAGCCCACCCGCGGCCCGGTCTGGCCGAACGTCGCGTGGTCGGCCGCGATCGACAGGTCGCACAGCACGTGCAGCACGTGGCCGCCGCCGATCGCGTAGCCGTTCACGGCCGCGACGACCGGCTTGGGAATCTCGCGGATCAGGCGGTGCAGGTACTCCACCTCGAACAGACCCGACGCGGACGGCCCGTAGTCGCCGGTCTCGGCGCGTTGCTTCTGGTCGCCCCCGGTGCAGAACGCGCGCTCGCCGGCGCCGGTGATGCACACCACGCCCACGTCGGCGCTCGCCCACGCGCGCTTCATGCAGTGGTTCAGCTCGTCGATCGTGCGCGCCCGGAACGCGTTCATGCGGTCGGGTCGGTTGATCGTGATCGTGGCGAGGCCGTCCTCCACCTCGTAGAGGACGTCGGTCAGCTCGTCCATGCGGGTTCCTTTCTAGTTGGAGGTGTGCTGGCGCTCGGCCTCGTCGGCAAGACGATTCGCGGCGAGTTCATATCCCCGCCTGGCGCGCCGCCGGCTCGCGCTCCAGGAACGCCCAGATGCGGCCGATCAGCTCACCTTCCAGCTCGAACACCAGAAACATCGACCAGGCGAGGTCCATGCCGCTCGCCTGGCCCTCCACGGCGTGGCGCCCGGCGAGCAGCCAGCCGTGCGGGCCGCGGGTCACCTCCAGCAGCTCCACGCGCCCGGAGGTGAAGACCGCTCCGAACTGCTCGCGCAGCGCGGCCCCGACGGCGTCGCGACCGCGCCACAGCTCTCCCTCCGGAAAGCCCGGCGGTGCGTGCCACTCGACGTCCGGCGTGACGTGCCCGAGGAACGCATCCACGCCGCCCGCGTTCCAGGCATCGATCGCGCCCCGGAGCAGATCCTCGTCGCTCATGCCATCGTGAGCCCGCCGCTCACGCTCAAAGTCTGCCCGGTGATGTAACCCGCGTCCTCGGAGCACAGGAATGCGACCGCCGCCGCGACGTCGGCGGGCGTGCCGAGCCGCTTCATCGGCACCGCGCGCGTCATCGCCTCGATCACCTTCGCGCCCTCGTCGCCGCCGGTCACCTCGCGCAGCATCTCGGTGTCCGTGGGGCCGGGGCAGACGGTGTTCGCGGTCACGCCCCGCCGCGCGGCCTCGCGCGCGATCGTCTTCGTGAACGCGATCACCCCACCCTTGGCGCCCGAGTACACCGACTCGAGCGAGGAGCCCACCCGGCCCGCATCGGAGCCGATGTTCACGATCCGCCCGTAGCCGCGCTCGATCATCCCCGGCAGCACCGCGCGGGTGAGTCGCAGCCCGCCTTTGAAGTTGATCTCGATCACCCGGTCCCAGAAGGGCTCATCGGTCTCCACGAACGGGCGCATCTCGTCCCAGCCGGCATTGTTGACCAGGATCTCGATTGGTCCGAGCTGGTTTTCCACCTCCCGCACGGCGGCGGTCACCGAGCCCGAGTCGGCCACGTCGCAGAGCACCGCGATCCCGCCGTCGGCGGCCGGCTCCGTCGCGCGGATGTCGCCGATCGCGACGGTGTGACCGGCGCGCGCGAGCGCCTCCGCGATCCCGCGGCCGATCCCGCGGGCCCCGCCGCTGACGAACGCAACCCGGCCCATGGCGGCAGGCTAGCGCTGCTGCTTGCGGCCGGGCATCCCGACCGGCGAGGCGACCGCGGCGATGTCCTTGCTGAGCCGCCACAGGTCCATCTCGCCCACCAGCCGGCGCAGCTCCTGCTTCTCGGCCGCGGTGAGGTTGGAGGGGCGGCCCTTGGACCTGCGCACCAGCTCGACCGCGCGGCGCCGCGCGCGTGGGTCCACGCCGGCGAAGTGACGGCGGGTCGTGGTCAGCGCCTCCGCCACCGCGAAGGCCCACAGCAACGGCACGCCCCGTACCGCCCTGCGGCGTGAGAACCACTTGCCCGCTCTGTAGGGAATGTTGGACATGCGCGGCGACCCGTACCCACTCTACGCCTCGGCGAACAGGCGGGTGTCATCGGCGGCCGCCCGCTCAAGCCCGGAGATCCCGACGCCCAGCAGCCGCACCGGGGTGTCGATCTCGACCCGGCCGAGCAGCTCGTGCGCCACGCCGCGCACCACCTCGACCTCGCGGGTGGGCGACTCCAGCGTGCGCGAGCGCGTGTACGTGCGGAACGGGCGCAGCCGGATCTTGAGCGTCACGGTGCGGCCGCGGTAGCCGCCGCGCTGAAGGCCCTCGCACAGCCGCGCGGCCAGGCGATCGAGCGTCGCGAGCATCACCTCCCGGTCGGAGACGTCCTCGGCGAACGTGGTCTCGCAGCTCTCCGACTTGCGCTGCCGCGTGGTCTCCACGCGCCGGTTGTCGATCCCGCGCGCGCGGTCGCGCAACTCCGCGCCCACGCGCGCGCGGCCGAGCGCCTCGTCCTGGGCGCCGGCCAGATCGGCAACGGTCCTGATCCCCGCCCGGCGCAGCCGCTCGAACGTCTTCGGCCCCACGCCGGGGAGCAGCGACGCCGGCCGCGCGCCCACCGCATCCAGCATCGTCTCCGGCGTCAGCACGCAGAACCCGTCCGGCTTGTCGAGATCGGACGCGATCTTCGCGAGCAGCTTGTTCGGCGCCAGCCCGATCGAGCACACGAGCCCGGTGTCCTCCTTGATGCGGTGCTTCACGCGGCGGCACTCGCTCTTGGGGAACTCGGAGTCGCCGAGGTCGAGGTAGGCCTCGTCGAGACCGACGACCTCGACGCGCGCCACCTCCTCCCGCACGATCGCCATCACGCGGCGCGACCACTCCAGGTAGTGCTCCATGTCGCGCGGCAGCAGCACCATCTGCGGGCAGCGCCGGTGCGCGGTCGCGAGCGGCAGCGCCGAGTGCACGCCGAACTTGCGCGCCTCGTAGGACGCCGCCATCACGACGCCGCGCGCCGTCGGGTCGGTGCCGGTCGCGACCACCACCGGCCGGCCGCGCAACTCGGGCCGCCGCCGCAGCTCGACGGAGACGTAGAACGCGTCCATGTCGAGATGGGCGATCAGCCGGCCAGTCGCGGGACCGCCGACGGCGGCCCGCTCGGTGTTCGCGACGATCTCGTCGATGAACTGCGGCCACAGTGCGGGCGGCATGTCGTGTCCCATGCCGGAGATCGTCACGAGCTTCGCACCCGCGATCGCGGCGGCCGTGGCCTCGCCGCCGGACTTCGTCACGAGCGGGTCGTCCTCGCCGTGGATCACCAGCGTGGGCGCCTTGATGCCGCGCAGCGCCTCGGTGCGGTCGCCGGACGCGAAGATCCCCGCGAGCTGGCGGAAAAAGCCGGTCGGGTCGTGCGCGCGGTCATAGGAGCGCCCGATCAGCTCGCGCAGCCACGCCTCATCGGCCGGATACTCCGGCGAGCCGACCACCCCGAAGGTGCGCACCGTGGCGTCGATGTAGCCGGCGCGGTCACCGGGCATCGGCGTGATCATCGCGACCATCGCCTCCTGCGTCGGCTGGCCCACCTCGGGGTTGCCGGTGGTCGACATGATCGACGTCAGCGACAGCACCCGGTCGGGGTGCTTGGCGGCCAGCACCTGGCCGATCATGCCGCCCATCGAGACCCCGACCACATGCGCCGCGGCGATGCCGAGGTGGTCGAGCAGGCCGGCGCTGTCGTCGGCCATGTCGTCGAGCGTGTAGCCGGCGCTGGAGAAGTTGCCGCCCATCAGCTCCAGCGGGTTCGGCACCGGGCCCTCCGTGTGCGTGGACAGCCCGACGTCGCGGTTGTCGAAGCGGATCACGAAGAAGCCGCGGTCCACGAGCATGTTGCAGAAGCGCTCGTCCCAGCCCAGCAGCTGTACCCCGAGCCCCATGACCAGCAGCAGCGCCGGCTTGGTCTGGTCGCCGAAGGTCTCGTACTCGATCTCGATGCCGTTGGCCGGGGCGCGAGGCATTGGCGCATCCTACCGGTCTGTGCGCTCCGCATCGAGCCGTCGCCGGGGGGATACTGGGAGCGTGTCCCGCGAGGATTTCGAGGTCGTGCGCGCCGCCTGGGAAGTCTTCAGCGACGGTCGTCGCGAGGAGTTCCTCCGGCACGTGCATCCCGACGTGGAGCTGGTCCCGTTCGGAGCGCGGATGGAGGGCAAGGCCTACCGCGGTCACGCGGGCGTGCGCGAGTGGTGGGATCAGGAGATCGACGTCAATTGGGAGACCTTCGAGGTGCACGCAGAGGAGTTCGAGGACGTCGGCGAGCGCGTCGTGGTGTTCGGCCACTGGCGCGCGCGGGGACGGACGAGCGGGGTCGAGCTGGACACCCCCGCGACCTGGGTGATCGAGATCGCGGACGGCAAGATCCGCCGCTGGCAGACCTACACGGATCGCGAGGAGGGGCTACGCGATGCCCGGGCCGGGGGCCCCTCCTAGGCGAACGCGAGCTGGATCGCGAGCACCGCGGCGATCGCCGGCAGGCACAGCAGGTGGTCGCGCAGGATCGAGCGGGCGATCGCACCCTGTACGTCGGGCGGGTCACGTCGCGCTCCCAGCCGCGCGCCGGCCGGGAACGTATGCGTTGCCGCCAGCGCGACGGCCGGCACCACCAGCCCGAGCGAGGCCCACCCGACCCACGCCGGGTCGTCGCCGCGCGCGATCTGCACCACGATCGCGGCCAGCGTGCCGGCCATCACCGTGGCCACGAGCTTGTTCATCCGCCGCGCCTGGCGGGTGACGCGCCGGTAGTAGCCGGCGATCGAGGCGAGCGCCTCCTCCGGCAGCGCGGTCCCGCGCCCTCGCAGTGCCTGCACGTCGAACATCAGGTCGAACCACAGGACCGCCAGCAAAAAGCCCGCTCCCGCGGTCACGAACGCCTCCATGCCCGCGAGTATCCCCGACGGCGATGAACAGACGTTTACCAGACGCCCGTGTCCGGGTACACAGCCGCGCAGCAGCGCATCGGAAGAGCGTCGGTTCACAACTCATAGGGGGATCAGGTGAAGAGTCTTGCCAGCATCGCCGGGCGGGCAGCGATCGTCTCGGCGATCGCTGCGGTGGCAGCTGTGGGGGCCGCGCCGGCCGGGGCCGCGCCCACCCACTACGTGAAGATGTCGGACGGCGCCAGCATCGCCATCAACGTGAAGGTGCCGCCGCACTGTCTCGTCAACAGGTGCCCGACGTTCTTCGAGATGTCGGGATACGAGAGCGGCTCCGACGAGGGCAAGACCCCGCTCGGTCACCTCGCCGATCAGACCGGCCTTCCGTTCCCGCTCCAGACGGGCACGCGCGCGGCACACGCCTCCCATGTCGATGACCGCTACGTGACGGTGCTCGCCAGCGTGCGCGGCAGCGGTTGCTCCTCGGGCGAATTCGACCTGTTCAGCTGGCGCTCCGCGCTCGACGGCAAGGAGGTGATCGACAAGTGGATCGCCAAGCAGCCCTGGTCCGACGGCAACGTCGTGATCTTCGGCCACTCCTACAGCGGCATCACCGGGCTGTTCGTGGCCTCCACGCGCCCCGCGCACCTGCGGGCGGTCAGCGCATCGGGGCTGATCGGTGACCTGTACCGCGACATCGTGTACCCGGGCGGCGTCACCAACTACGGCTTCCCGCTGCTGTGGACCGGCGCGATCCGGGTCGCATACGACGTCGGCGGCGGCACGGTCGGCGGCCTCTACCCGCTCGAGGACACGAGCGCGAAGTGCGCGGCCAACCAGGCCGAGCGCCGGCGGGCGATCCTCGAGGACCCGCTGATCCACGGCCTCGACGACACCGACGGCAACTGGTACCACTCGCGCTCGCTGGTCAACTACGTCGACCGCATCGACGTGCCGGTCCACATCACGTCCGCCTACCAGGACGAGCAGACTGGCCCGCGCGGCCCCACCAACGTGTTCGACCACCTCTCCGACACGATCTCGAAGCGGCTCGTGCTGGTCAACGGCGTGCACGGCACGAACACCAACGCGGACCTGTTGAAGGACCGCATCGCATGGATGGACTACTGGATGCTCGACAAGGGGTCCGCCGACCTCGGCATCAAGACGGGGAACGTCAGCCTGGCCGGCACGTTCGGCCCCAAGACCACCCCGACCGAGACCTCCCGCGTGATCCTGGGCTACCAGGGCGGCGGCAAGGCCGTCGGTGAGGTCGAGTCGGACGGATTCCCGCTGGGCCAGACGCAGTGGACGGACCTGTACGCGACCGACGGGAACAGGCTGCTGTGGCAGCAGGAAGTGACCGAGCCCGGCACCTCGACCTGGATCAACGGCTCGCACCGCCAGTCGTACTCCTACCAGGCCGGCGTGAACACCGGCGGCGAGGTCTCCAGCCCGACTGGCCCGGACGAGGTCGAGCTGTCGTCGTTCGAGTTCCAGCACCCGGTGGCGATCGCGGGTCCGATCACGGCGACTCTGTACATGTCGTCGTCGGTCCCTGACACCGAGGTATTCGTGCAGCTGATCGACCGCGGCCCCGACGGGTCGCTCCTCTACCTCAACCGCGGCATGCTCCGGGCGAGCCACCGCCAGATCGACGAGGACGAGTCCCAGAAGGCATCCGACGGCCACATCTACCGGCCGTGGCGACCCCACGAGGAGCGGCAGAACGTGACGCCCGGCGAGATCACCGAGTACCTGATCGAGGTCTTCCCGGTCGGGCACGTCTTCCTGCCGGGGCACGAGCTGGTCGCGAAGATCCACGCTCCGCCGCTGGATGACAACGACTACACCTACATCCCGAAGACTCTGCCCGGGCAGAACACCCTGCATCTCGGGCAGGACACTCCGACGCGGCTGACGCTGCCGATCGTCCCGATGTCGGAAGTGACGGGGTTCCAGGCGCCAACGGGCTCATGCCCGTACGCGTCGATGCGCTGCCTCACCCCCTAGGAGGGAGCGGCGAGCTCCGCGACGAGGGGCGGGCGGATGGGCGCCCGCCCCCTCGTTTTCTGGCCGGGGACCGTCTGGTTCCTCTGGCAGGATGGCCGCCCGAATGCGGTGCGCGGCAATCGACATCGGGTCGAACACCACGCGCGTGCTGGTCGCCGAGCCCGATGACGGTCAGCTGCGCGGAGTGATGGACCAGAAGGCCTTCACCCGGCTCGGCCAGGCGCGCGGGCCCGACGGCTCGATCGTGCCGGAGAAGGTCGCCGAGGTCGCGGATGCCGTGGCGACGCAGGTGCGGCTCGCGGAGGAGCTCGATGCCGATGCGATCCGCATCGTGGCCACCGCGGCGATGCGCGAGGCCGCGAACCGCGAGCACGTGATCGACCAGATCACGCGCGCCTGCGGCATACCCGTCGAGGTCCTGACCGAGCAGGAGGAGGGCCGCCTCGCGTTCGTCGGGGCGACGCGCACGCTCGGGCACGTGGCCGACGGGGAGATCGCCGTGGTCGACGTCGGCGGCGGCTCCACCGAGATCGTGCTCGGCAGCCTCGGGGCCGGGGTGCACGACGTCTGCTCGTTCAAGCTCGGCTCCGGATCGCTGACCGAGCGGTTCCTCTCCGGCGATCCGCCCGCGGCCGCCGAGATCCGCGCCCTGCGCGCGCACGTGGACGAGCGCTTCGCCGACGTCGCGTTCGGCACGCCGCAGCAGGCCGTGGCCGTCGGCGGCAGCGCGACCTCGCTGCGGACACTCGTGGGCGCGGTGCTTGACTACGAGACCTTGGAGCGGGCGATCCGCGTGCTCACGGGCGACCCGATCGACACGGTCGCAAAGCGCTTCGAGCTCGACCCGCGCCGCGTGCGCATGCTGCCCGCCGGGATGATCGTGCTGGAGAAGATCTCCGAGCTGCTCGGCAGCCCCCTGCAGATCGGCAAGGGCGCGCTGCGCGACGGCGTGATCTTGGACCTGCTGAAGCGCTGACTACGCCGGTGGGACGGCGCCGTTCGCCGGATCGCCGAACGTGACCGTCAGCATCGCTCCGCCGCCGCGCGCGTTGTCCGCGCGGGCCTTCCCGCCGTGGCTGTCGGCGATCTGCTTGACGATCGCGAGGCCGAGGCCGGATCCGGGCATTCCGCGCGCGGAGTCCGCCCGATAGAAGCGGTTGAAGATGTAGGGCAGGTCGACGGGGTCGAAGCCGGGGCCGGAGTCCATCACGCGCAGCTCGCCGTCGGCGACGCGCACCGCCACCACGCCCCCGGGTGGGCTCCACTTGACCGCGTTGTCGAGCAGGTTGGTGGCCGCCCGCGAGATCGCTGCCGGCATGCCGTGGACCGTGGTGGGATGCAGGTCCGTCTCGAAGCGCACGTCGTTGCGGGCGGGCATGCGCTCGACGACGTGGCGGACCAGCTCGTCGAGGCGCACGTCCTCGCGGGGCTCGTCGCGCTCTGCGCCGCGGGCGAGGTCGACGACGTCGGCGACCAGCGCGGACAGCTCGGCCAGCTGGTCCTCGGTCTCCTGCAGGAGCGCCGCCCGCTCGCCGCTCGGCATGTCGGCCGCGCGGGCCAGCACCTGCACGTTCGTGCGCACGCTCGCGAGCGGCGTGCGCAACTCGTGCGACGCGTCGGCGACGAGGCTGCGCTGCTGCTCGATCGAGCGCTCCAGCGCGTCGAGGGTCGTGTTGAAGCTATGCGCCAGGCGGGCCAGCTCGTCGCGGCCGTGGGCGTCGAGGCGGTGGGAGGGGTCGGGGTCGTGGGTCAGCGCCTCCGTGCGGTCGGTGAAGCGGCGCACCGGGGCGAGCGCCGACCGCGCGACCACGGCGCCCAGCGCGATCCCGAGGCCCGCGCCGCCGGCCACCACGGCGGCGAGGATGCGCAGCAGCCGCCGCAGCACTCCGTCCACCTCGTCCAGCGGCCGCGCGACCTGTAGCGCCACGCCGGGGTCAGGCGCCTGCTGGACCAGCACACGGAGGTGACTGCCCTCGACGTCCTTGTCGGTCAGGTAGGTCCCGCTGGTACCGCGCGCCACGCTCCGTACGCGTTCGTCGACGGGAATCTCGGAGCTGGCGCGGTCGGGGCTCGACAGGGTCCCGTCCGCGCGCACGAGCTGGATCACCCCGGCTGCCCCGCCGAACGCGGGAGGCTGCACATCGGGCGGCAGCGGGAGGCGCTCGCCGGGTGGCGCAGGCCGCGCGCCGAGCAGGGGCCCTCCGCGCTCGCGTAGGCGCCCACCGCGCCGCTCGAACTGCGGTGCGGCCCGCAGCCGGTCCGTGGCGAGCGTCGCGCGCTCTCGCAGCGAGTCGTCGATCTCGCCGCGCAATTCGCTGCGCACCGCGAAGTAGACGACGACCGCGGCCGCCGCGACCGCCAGCGCGACCGCCAGCCCGGCGGCCAGCGCCAGACGGGTGCGCAGGGTCATCGGGCCGGCTCGCGCAGCACGTAGCCCATGCCGCGCACGGTCTGGATCACGCGCGGCTCACCGTTCGCCTCGAGCTTGCGCCGCAGGTATCCGATGTACACGCTGAGCGAGTTGGACAGTGGTCCGAAGTCGTAGTCCCACACGCGCTCGTAGATCTGCCCGCGGCTCAGTACCTGCCGCGGATTGCGCATGAACAGCTCCAGCAGGTTGTACTCGGTGAGAGTCAGCTCGATCCGCCGGCCGCCGCGGGACGCCTCGCGGGTCCCGTGGTCGAGCGCGAGGTCACCGAACGTCACAACCGACCCGGCGCCGTTGGTGGAGCGGCGCAGCAGCGCGCGGATGCGCGCGAGCAGCTCGTCCAGGTCGAAAGGCTTCACGACGTAGTCGTCCGCGCCCGCGTCGAGACCGGCGACCCGGTCCGCCACCGTCTCGCGCGCGGTCAGCATCAGCACGGGCGTGCGGTCCCCCGCGGCGCGCATGCGGCGGCATACCTCGAGCCCGTCGACGTCCGGCATCAGCACGTCGAGCACCACGACGTCGGGCGAAGACCGCGCGAGCAATGACACCGCGGGCTCGCCGCCCTCGGCCTCCGTGACGTCGTAGCCGGCCAGCGTGAAAGCGCGTCGCAGCGCATTGCGCACCGCGCGCTCGTCGTCCACGACCAGGACCTGCATCACTCCATCGTAAGCCGCGCACCCGGTCCCGGTGCGGCTCCACGGGCACTTTTAGCGAACTCTTATCCGGTATCTTCGCCGCCGTGGCAGCGATCCCGCGCAGCGTGTTCATCACGGGCGCCTCCGGTCTGATCGGCCGCCGGCTCGCGCAGCGCTACCGCGCGGCGGGAGCGCAGGTGTCGGGGATGGACGTGCGCGCGGACGCGCCGGCCGCGGTGGTCGCGGGCGATCTCGCGAAGCCGGGAGCCTGGCAGGACGCGGCGGCCGGCGCCGAGCTGGTGATCCACACCGCCGCGCTGCTCGGCATGGGGCGCAGGCGGGCAGACGAGTTCTGGCGGGTGAACGTGCTCGGCACGCGTCACGCGCTCGACGCGGCGGCGCGCGGCGGCGCGCAGCGCTTCGTGCACTTCTCCTCGATCGTGACCTTCGGGTTCGACTACCCCGACGGCGTCGACGAGCGCTACCCGCTGCGGCCCAACGGCGTGTCCTACGTGGACACGAAGGTCGCGGCCGAGCAGGCGGTCCTGCAGGCGCACGCCGGGGGCGAGGTGGCCTGCACGATCATCCGCCCGGGCGACGTCTACGGGCCGCAGTCGAACTTCTGGACCGTGATGCCGGTGCAGGAGATCAAGCGCGGCCGCATCGTCCTCCCGGCGATGGGCCGGGGGCACCTCAGTCCGGTGTACGTCGACGACCTGGTGGAGGGCGTGATGCTGGCGGCCGGGCATCCGGCCGCGGCGGGGCAGCCCTTCACGCTCACGGGCGGGGTCGCCGTCGAGACGCGCGACTTCTTCGGCCGCTACGCGCGGATGGCCGGCAAGCAGCGCGTGCCCGTCGCGCCGACGCCGGTGGTGGTGGCGCTGGCCGCCACGCTGGGGCGCATCGGCGGCACCGGCGAGGTCACGCCCGACGGCATCCGCTACCTCGCGCGCCGCGGCGGCTACTCCATCGACAAGGCCCGCGCGCTGCTCGGCTACGAGCCCGCGGTCGACCTCGACGAGGGCATGCGACGCACCGAGGAGTGGCTGCGCGCCGAGGGCGTGGTCTAGGGCGCCGCGCCGGGTGGAACTCCGGCGCCGTGGTCGATTTTGTACCCAGGAGGTAGCAAATCGACCACGGCGGCCGCGCGGGCCGGCGGAGAGGGAGCGATCGCGCCGGGTCAGGCGGGCTCGAGGATCACGACCGGGATGTCGCGCTCGGTCTTGCGCTGGTAGTCCGCGTATGGGGCGTAGATCTCGACCATCTTGGGCCAGATGCGCGCCTTCTCCTCCGCGCTCGCCTGGCGCGCACGCACCTTGCGCACCTCGCCGTACACGTTCACCGTGGTCTCGGGACTCGCCTTCAGGTTCGGCCACCAGAACGGATCGCGCGGCGCGCCGCCGAACGACGCGACGAGGATCAGGTCGGCACCGTCGGAGCCGTAGATCAGCGGGCTCGTCATGTGCCGGCCGCTCTTGCGCCCGACGTGGTCGAGCAACAGCACCGGCGCGCCCTTGTACGTCTTGCCGAGGCGACCGCCGCTGACGCGGTAGGCGCGCACGTGCAGCTGGGTGAACTGCTGCCAGCCGCGGTAGCCGAAGCGCCGCGCGAGCCGGCCGAGCATCCTCATTGCTCGAGGTCGGCCTTCAGCAGTGACACGTACTCGTCACTCGACTTGCGGATCCCGCGGGACATCACCGGGCCGAGCAGCTTCGCGGTGCCGTGCAGCTGCGGCTGCATGTGCATCGAGACGTGCGTGTGCCCGTCGTGCTCGTGGATGTCGTAATAGCCGTCGGGCTCGACCGAGCCGCCGGGCAGCGCCTTCACCGCCGGGCCGTGCCACGCGAGTCGTCCCGGTCGCTGGTACACGGACCAGGAGAAGGTGGAGTCCGTTCCGCGCTTGTCGTGGTAGCGGAACTCGGTGCCGGGGCCGACCGGTCCCTCCGAGACCTTCTGGACCTCGGTGAACTGCTTCATCCAGCGCGGCATGTTCTCGCCGTTCGCGAGGTAGTCGAACACCTCGCTCGCGGGCCGCGCGATCTCGACGTCTGCGCGTACGTCCATCGGTTACCTCCCGGATTGCTTGCGGGAGCACCTTAACGCCTGGGAGCTAGCGCCTCACGTCCTCGCAGCCGACCGTCACGTCCAGGGCGTCGACGTCCGCCCGGTCGGTGCCCGGGCCGCAGTCGATCGTGTCGCGCAGGCCGTTGTTGGCGGCCTGGATGTAGTCGTTGCCGGGGCCGCCGTTGAAGGTGTTCTGGCCGATGTTGTCCTCGAGGTAATCGTTCCCGTTGCCGCCTTCGAGCACGTCGTTCTCGAAGTTGCCCTCGAGGTGGTCGTTGCCCTCGCCGCCCACCAGGTGGTCGGAGCCCTTGCGGCCCTGGAGGCGGTCGTCGCCGTTGCCGCCGTCCAGGAAGTCGTTGCCGGGGTCGCCCTCGAGGTGGTCGTTGCCGTCCACACCGAAGATCCGGTCGTCGCCGTAGCTGCCCAGGATCAGGTCGGCCCCCGGAGTGCCGGTGATCGTGTCGTTTCCGTTGGTGCCGATGATGATCGACTCCTCGACCTCGTTCGAGTCGGTCAGCTCGGCGGGCACCTGGTCCACCTGCTCGCAGTCCACCAGGCCGTCGCGGGTGGGCGCGTCCTCCTCGACATAGACGGTGTCGTTGCCCGGACCGCAGTTGACGGCGTCGTCGTCGCCGTCGGCCACGTGGATCGTGTCGTCGCCGGCGCCGCCGTAGACGATGTCCGAGCCCGTACCGCCCTTGATCGAGTCGTCGCCGTCCGAGCCCGACAGGCGGTCGTCGCCGGAACCGCCCTCGAGCGTGTCGTTACCCCCGTAGCCGAAGATCTTGTCGCGGTGCTGCTGGCCCTGGAGCAGGTCGTCCCCGGCGCGTCCCAGCAGGCGGTCGCCGGCCCGCCCACCCTGCATGGCGTCGTTGCCCTCACCGCCGTCCATCCGGTCGACGCCCCCGCCGCCGTCGAGTTGGTCGTCGCCGTCGCCGCCGTAGAGCTTGTCTCCCGCGCGGTTGCCCTTCACGAGGTCGTTCCCGGCGCCGCCGTCGAGGATGTCGCGCCCCAGGCCGCTCTCCACGATCCGGTCGTCGCCGTCGCCGCCGTAGGCGCGGTCGTCGGCGTCACCCGGGTCGATGAAGTCGTTGCCCGTCCCACCCTCGAGGACGTCGTTGGAGTTGCCGCCGTACAGCGCGTCGTTGCCGTCGTCGCCCTTCAGGCGGTCCCGTCCGAAGCTCCCGAACAGCTTGTCGTCACCGGGGCCGCCTACGACCTGGTCGTTGCCGATCCCGCCGCTGGCCGTGTCGTCGCCCTCGCCCGCGTCGATCACGTCGTTGCCGCGAAACCCGTTGAGGTTGTCGGCGGACCCGAGACCGCGGATCAGGTCGGAGCCGCGGTCGCCCTTGAGCGTGTCCGGGCCGGGGGTGCCGATGATCAGCGAGTACCCGGACTGGGAGGCCATCCCGTTGATGCGGCGGCCGACCCGCACGCGCCCCGACAGGCGGCGGTAGCTGTAACCGGACGCGAACGTGATCGTCCCGGAGCCGGCGTTGGCGACGTAGATTCGCGCACCGGTGGGGGAGAAGGCCACGAACGAGGGACCGCGGCCGGCGGAGACCCGCCGCGCGGCGACCCGACCCCGCGTCCTGAGGACCAGCGCCTTGCGCGAGCGCCGGCCCGGACCGACCACCAGGCGATCGCCTCTGCGCGTGATCGCGATGCCCGCGACCGGGCGGCGCAGCCTCACGGTGCGCAGCACCCGCAGGGGTGATGTGTCGACCACCGACACGGAACGCGCTGCCACACTGGTGACGAACACCGCCGCGCCGCTCGGGTGCACGGCCAGCCCGAGGGCGCCGCGCCCCACGCGCACCGACTTGACCACGCGCAGCGTGACCAGGTCGACCACGGTGAGCGTGCGCGACCGGGTCACCACGTATGCGCGCGCGCCGTCGGGCGACAGCGCGATCGCCGCCGGCCGCCGTGGAGTCGCGATGTGGCCTGCGACGGCACCGGTCGTCAGGTCTACGATCGACAGCCGGCCCGCCCGGTTGCCGGACGTGACGTAGGCGCGCGCGCCGTCGTCGGAGACCGCCACGCCCCGCGCCCCGGCCGGCACGCTGATCTGGCCGACGGCGACCCGGCTTTGCAGGTCGAGCGCGGTCAGGCGCCCGCTCGACCGATCACTCGACACCACATATGCGCGCAGGCCGTCGATGGTCAGCGCCACCGCGCGGCTGGGCAGCCCGACGCCGGGCCGCGCGACCACCTGCTTGCGGCCGAGGTCGACGATCGCCGCGTGCGGCTTGCCGGTCGTGACGACCGCAAGGCGCGCTGACGCCGCCGGGGCGGCAGCGCCGAACAGGCATGCGAGCAGCACGAATGTGCGCAAGGCGAAGCGCATCTACGAGACGAAACTAGCGAGGCGGGGCGAAGTAGCGGTCGGTTCCCGCGCCCATAAAAAAAGCCCGCGGGCGGTGGCCTCTCGACCGCTCCGCCCGCGTGCTATGCGTGGATTATGCGGTATCGCACAAGCACTTGTCAAGTACTTTGTGGCACTTCCTCTTCCCCGAGCGGTGCGGTGATCGGGTCGTGCCAGACGGTGGTGCGGGTGCGTTCGGCCGGCAGCGGGCCGCTTGCGGCCGGCTGCTCGGCGCCCGCGACCCGGACAGGACCGAGCGACGCGATCGCGATCGCCCCGGCCATTCCGGTCAGCACCATGAACACCCAGCCGGCGTCGAAGCGCGCCAGCGCGTCGCCGGACGCCGGCGTTCCGAGTATCGCGATCAGGATCGAGACCCCCAGCACAGTGCCGATCTGGCGCGACATCCCGAAGACGGCCGTGCCCGTCGCGAAGCGGTGGGGCGGCAGTGAGGCGACGGCGGCGCTCGACAACGTCGGGATCGTGAGTCCCACGCCGATGCCGGTCAGGATCATGCCGGGGAGCAGCTCCGCGGCGAAGCTGGGCTCCGCGCCGACCTGCCAGATCCACCACACGCCGCCGAGCGCGAAGATCAGTGCGCCGGGAACGCCCACCACGCGCTGCCCGAAACGGTCGCTGAGCTTGCCCGACGGGAACGAGAAGATCGCCGCCATCAGCGGGCCGGGCGCGAGCGCGAGGCCGGCATCCAGCACCGAGTACCTCCACACACCCGTCAGGAACAGCACGCCGCCCAGCAGCATCGCCGAGAAGGATGCGAAGAACAGAACGGCGCCGACGTTCGCGACGGCGAACGAACGCACGCGCAGCATCGGCAGCTCCACGACGGGCGCGCGGTGGCGCGCGGAGCGCAGGAAGAACAGCGGCGTCAGCGCCGCGGCGGTCGCGAACGACCCCAGCGCGCGGGGGCTGTCCCAGCCCCAGTCCGGGCCCTTCACGATGCCCAGCGCGAGCGCGCCGATCGCGGCCATCAGCAGCGCTGCGCCCAGCATGTCCGGACGGGCCGTGCCGGCCGGCTCGCGGTGCTCGCGCAGCATGCGGGCCGCGACGACCAGCGTGATCAGGCCGATGGGCAGGTTCACCAGGAACACCCAGCGCCAGCTCGCCTCGACCAGCAGGCCGCCGACCGGGGGTCCCGCGGCGGCGGCCACGCCGCCCACGGCCGCCCATGCGCCCACGGCGGTGGCGCGCTGCGCCGGCGGGAACTCCGGCAGCAGCAGCCCCAGCGAGGTCGGCACCATGAACGCGGCGCCCGCCGCCTGCAGCACGCGTGCGGCGACGAGCAACTCGACCGAGGGCGCCGCCGCACACAGCGCCGATGCGGCGCTGAAAATCAGGAGGCCGAAGAGGAATCCGCGCTTGCGCCCCGCGCGGTCGGAGATGCGGCCCGCGGGCACGAGCAGCGCGGCGAACACGATCGCGTACGCGTTCAGGATCCATGAGAGATCGGCAAGGCTCGCGCCCGCGAAGTCCCGTTCGATGTCGGGGAAGGCGATGTTGACGATGAACAGGTCGAGGCTCGCCATGAACACCCCGATCGAGACGACGGCCCACACCCGCCAGCGATGCGCGCCGGCGGGGGCGGGCGTCACGGCCGCCGGCGCCGCCGCGGCCATCAGGCGGCTTCGGAGAGGTCGGTCAGCAGCAGCTCGTGGTGCCGGTATACGGGGCCGTGGTGCATGGGACCGTCGATGTCGGGGAGATCCGCCAGCGGCCCGAACAGATCCTCGAGTCCTTCGGGTACCAGCTTGCCTGGGATGGATTCCGGGGTCATCGACCCTCCTTTCCGCAGCTCTGCTTTCAGGTCAGTTCGATGATAGGACTGATTTTGACTACACTCTGTGAGGTGCTTCACAGAACCTACGAGGGACAGATCTGCTCCGTGGCCGGCGCGCTGGAGGTGCTCGGCGAGCGCTGGACGATGCTGATCATCCGCGACGCCTTCCTCGGGGTGCGCCGCTTCGACGACTTCTGCCGGCGGCTCGGCATCTCGCGCGGCGTGCTGACCGCGCGCCTCGAGTGGCTGTGCGACGAGGGCATCCTGGAGCGCCGCCGCTACCAGGAGCGCCCCGCGCGGTTCGAGTACCGGCTCACCGAGAAGGGCCGCGACCTGTGGCCGGTGCTGATGGCGCTGATGCAGTGGGGCGACCGCTACGAGGCCGAGCGCGGCCCGCCGCGCCGCGTCTTCCATCGCGACTGCGGCGGTGAGGTGACCGAGCGGCTCACATGTGCGAGGTGCGACGCCGAGCTGACCGTGCGCGACGTCGACACGCAGCCCGGCCCGGGCGCGCGCGGAGTTGCGGCGTAGCTACGACCGCGCTTTGGCGGTCGCGCGCTGCGAGTGGCGCGCCAGCGCCTCGGCCAGCTCCTGCTTCGTCATCCTCGAGCGCCCTTCGATGCCGGCCTCGCGCGCGTCCTCGTAGAGGTCCTCCTTGGACTTGAACGCGTCCACGCCGCCGTACGTCTTGCCCCCGCGCCGCGCCGCGGGGCCGCGCTTGGCCGCCTGCGCGTCGGACGGGCCCGGCTCGTCCTTCAGCTCCCAGTGGTCGCCCTTCTTCTCCGCGACGTGCTTGACCGCGTCCCATGCGGTGCGATGGGCGCGCTCCTCGCTGTCGTACTGCTCGTGGGCGCTGTCGAGGGCCTTCGCGTAGGTGCGCTGCACCTTCTTGGGCGAGCGCTCGACCGTGCTCGGCACCTGTTCCTTCTTCGCGGGCATCGCTACCTCCGTAGGTCGCTTTCGCACCGCGGATACCCGCTGCGCCGCCTCCTAGTCACCCGGGCCGCGGCGCTCCCGGGATTTCCGGCTAAGGAATCCCGGTATTACGTCAGGGTCACGGGGGGATTGTGCCCCGGGATCACGATGTGCGGGTCGAGGTCCCGGATCCGCTGCCACTGGCGCAGCAGCTCGTCGCGCTCGGGGCCGAAGTCGGGCGGCAGGTCCATGCTCTCGAAGTACTCCGGGAGCGGCCCCACGCAGTCGGAGGCGATCACCACCAGGCCGTCGTCGGTGTCGATCAACAGCGAGATCAGGCCGTCGGCGTGGCCCGGCGTGAGGATCCAGCGCACGCCCGGCTCGATCTCTCCCTCCTCGCCGGTCAGCTCGATCGGGCGCACCATGTCGAGCTTGCCCTGCTCGATCGCCGTGTAGGGCGCCTGCATCTCGATCTCGTGCACGTAGGTCTCGCGCTGCGCGAACTCGACCAGCGCCTGCACGTGGTCGAAGTGGTTGTGCGTGAGGATCACCTTGGTCTCGTGCGGCTCGATGCCGCGCTCACGCAGCGACGCGGTCACCGGCGCGCCCTGCATCATCACTCCGGGGTCGACCACGTAGTCGGAGCCGGCGCGGATCAGGCAGCAGTTCGGGATCGCGATCATCCCGGCCACCTTGCCGTCGCGCTGGAGCTTCTTATAGGAGTGAAATCCCTCCTCGGACGTCGCCGCCGGCTGCGGTACGGCGCGGCCGTGCTCGAGCGCGAACACGTAGCGCTGGGCGGGGAGCAGGACTTCGACCGAGTGCGCCATCGGTCGCGCAGCCTAGCGGCTGACGAGCGAAGGCGCCCCACCAAGGGGGCGCCTTCACGTCCCTAACGAGTGCAGACTAGGCAGGAGAAGTCGTCGATGTGTACTCGAACTCCTCTTCGGCTCCGAAGACCTTGTCCATCAGCGCTTTGCGCGCTCCTTCGTTGAGGGCGATGAACGCGACAGCGCCGATCACCAGCAGGAAGAGCAGCCTGCGCCCACCGCGCTTCTTGCGCTTGCCGCGCAGCGTCTCGCCCGCGCCCTTCAGGTTCTCGGACGCCGCGCGCAGCTCTTTCTGAAGCTTCTTGTCCTCCATCAGGGCTTTTGCCGGGCCCTTGCCGTTCGACAGGCGCTTGTATGCCTTGCGCGCATGCTCGACCGCCTCCCGCACGTTCTCACGCAACTCCGGGTCCTCGACGATCCGCTGCACGTAGGGGTTCGTGCGGGCGTCCTGGGCGGCCTTCCCGGCCTTCACGGCCGTGGTTCTCGCGGCCTTCGTCTTTGTAGCCATGCCTCTCCCTCGCTAACGGAAACTGGGTCAAGAAACATATACCCCCGGAAGGGTCAGCGCCCAACTTCCCGAAAATGGTTGATGAGGTGGCGAAAAAGGAACGGATCGGGCTCGTGCTCTCCGGCGGAGGCGCGCGCGGGGCGTACGAGGCGGGCGTCATGTCCGTGCTCGGGCCTGCCCTCGACGCGCGGGGCGAGCGGCCCACTATCTATATAGGGACCTCGGTGGGGGCCGTGAACGCGACCTATCAGGCCGCGGCCGCGCACCTGCCCGCCGATCAGGAGGCCATCGGCGGCATCGAGCGCTGGCGCCAGGTCGAGAAGGGCACGATCATCCGGCCGATCCTGATGCGCCAGGCGCCGTTGACGGCCATCCGCTACCTGGGCGAGATCATGTCCCTGCCCGGCGTGCGGCTTCCCAGCCTGCTCGACCCCAAGCCCTTCGAGCGCAATCTCGACCGCTGGATCAATTGGGAGGCGCTGCACCGCAACGTCGAGTCGGACGTGGTGGGCGTGGTGGGCACCGTCGCGACGGCGGCGCGCACCGGCCGCACCGTGGTGTTCGTCGAAGGCCACCACGAACGGGTCACGCATCGCTCGCACGCCATCGACTACGTGCCGACGCAACTCGACGAGCATCACGTGCGTGCCTCGGCAGCGATCCCGATCCTGTTCCCACCGGTGCGTGTGGACGAACCGCGCGACGCGCGCGGTTGGTACGTCGACGGGGGCACGCGGCTGAACACGCCGATCAAGCCCGCGCTCGATCTGGGCGCGGAACGGCTGGTCGTGGTCGCGACCGATTCGGTCGCGGAGCCGTCGAGCCGGCCCGGCCGCCACGACATGCAGCCGCCCGACTTCGGAGACGGAGCGCTGCACGTCCTGCAGGGCATGCTGGTCGACCCGGTGGTCGAGGACATGCGCATCCTCGGCAACATCAACATGTTCTTCGCCGACCAGAACGGCAACCGGGCACATCGCCGCCGCGACGCAAGCGGGCGCCGCACGACCGATGCCGCAACCGAGCGCTACCGCGCGGCGCGCGGTAAGAAGCCATACCGCATGATCCCCTACATCTTCATCGCGCCGGAGAAGCGCGGCGCGGTCGGGCGGCTGGCGCGAGAGGTGTTCAAGGATCGCTACGGGGGCTGGAAGGGCCTGCGCTCACTGGACTTCCCGCTCCTCAACCGGCTGCTCGGCGGCGAGAGCCCCACCCACGGTGAGCTGCTCAGCTACCTCTTCTTCGACCGCGAGTTCATCGAGGAGCTGATCCGCATGGGCCAGCGTGACGCGCGGCGCTGGCTGCGCGCGGCGCCCGGCCCGGACGATCCGTGGCAGATCGAGCCGCTGGACGCATTCACGCGCCAGGGCGGCGGCGGCGAAAGCCGCGCAAACGGAGAGGCGCGGCCGAGGGCCGGCGCCACCCGCCGTTAAGCGGCGGCCTGTTCCTGCGCCACGAACCGCAGCGTGCGGCGCAGCCCGTCCATCAGCTCGACGCCGGCCGTGAACCCGAGGTCCTTGGCCGAGCGCGCGGGGTCGAGCATGGAGCGCTGCACCTCGCCCAGCCGGGCGGGCGCGAACTGCGGCTCGAACGTACGGCCGCCGCTCAGCATCCCCAGCTCCGATCCCAGGTCGCGCAGCGCCTCGACCAGGTCCAGCACCGACACCTCACGGCCGCGGCCCACGTTGTGCGGGCCGCTCGCCTCGCTGTCGCCGGCGAGCATGCACGCGCGCACGACGTCCTCGACGAACA
The DNA here is from genome assembly GCA_963816975.1 of uncultured Solirubrobacterales bacterium. Taxonomy (GTDB): domain Bacteria; phylum Actinomycetota; class Thermoleophilia; order Solirubrobacterales; family JBBDJG01; genus DASRIA01. The sequence continues at coordinate 1,049,344 of CAWFMD010000006.1, forward strand.
CGTAGTCGCGCGTCTGGCGGCCGTCGCCGAACACGGTCGGCTGGCCGCCATGCTCGAGCTTGCCGCAGAAGATCGCGATCACGCCGGCCTCCCCGAGCGGGTCCTGGCGCGGGCCGTAGACGTTGCCGAACCGCAGGCTGACGGTGGAGAGGTCGTGCATGCGGCTCCACAGGCCGAGGTAGCCCTCGCCCGCGAACTTGGCCTGCCCGTAGGGCGCCTCGGGGTTGATCACCGAGTCCTCGGGCGTGGGCAGCACGTCGGTCTCGCCGTAGATGGCGCCACCGGTGGACGCATACACGAAGCGCCGCGTGCCGGCCTTGCGCGCGGCCTCCAGCATGTTGATCGTGCCCATCACGTTGATCTCTGCATCGAACGCGGGCCGCGCGGTCGAGACACGCACGTCGATCTGCGCGGCGAGGTGGAAGACGATCTCGGGCTTCTCCTGCTCCAGCAGGGAGGCCACCAGATCCGCCTCCCGGATGTCCTCGACGACCAGCTTCCCGCCGCGCGACAGCGCGGGCTCGAGATTCGCCTGGCGCCCGGTCGTGAGGTTGTCCAGCGCGATCACCTGGTCGCCCCGGTCCAGCAGCGCATCGACCAGATTCGAGCCGATGAAGCCCGCGCCTCCCGTAACTAGGACCTTCAAGCTGTTCTCCTCCTCATGCCTCTAATAGAGCCGTTTTCGGTGCCAATCTGGCTTGTAATGCTCATATACGGGTGCGGGTTGCCGACAAACACTGCTGCTACCCTCGCCAGACATTTCGGCTCCTGAAAGCCATTTATCAAGGGTTGCAATGCAACTGATCGTCACAGAAAAAGACAACAGCGCCAAGAAGATCGCTCAAATCCTGTCCGGGGGCAAGGCCAAGCAGGACAAAAGCTATGGCATCCCACACTACGGCTGGGAGGACGAGGACGGCGGCCAGCGGGTGATCGGCCTCAAGGGCCACCTGATGAACCCCGCTTTCCCCGAAGGGTACTCCGAGTGGCGCAAGGTCGAGCCGCGTGAGCTGATCGACGCCGCGCTGATCAAGGAACCGGTCCAGAAGAGCGTTCACAAGGCGCTGCGCAAGCAGGCAAAGGACGCCGACGCGGTCGTGATCGCGACCGACTACGACCGTGAGGGCGAGCTGATCGGCCTGGAGGCGCTCGAGGAGATCCTCGACGCGAACCCGAAGCTCACCGAGCACGTGAGCCTCGCCACCGGCGTCAAGCGCGCGCGCTACTCCGCCCTCACCAAGGAGGAGATCGAAGAGGCGTTCTCCAACCTGGTCGAGCTGTCGGAGCCGCTGGCCCGCGCCGGCGAGGCGCGCCAGGACATCGACCTGATCTGGGGCGCGACGCTGACGCGATTCGTGTCGCTGGCGACCGGGCGCCTGGGCTCGCAGTTCCTGTCGGTCGGCCGTGTGCAGAGCCCCACCCTTGCGATCGTCGTGGAGCGCGAGCTCGAGCGGCGTGCGCACGTGCCCAAGCCCTTCTGGGAAGTGTGGGCTGCGTTCGAGCACCCCGACGGCGTGTTCACCGCGCACCACAAGGTGGACAAGTTCTGGGAGGAGGCCGAGGCGACGGCCGCGCTCGCGAACACGCGCTCGCCGGGTGTCGTCAAGTCGGTCGAGTCGAAGCGCAACACGCGTAAGCCGCCGACGCCGTTCAACACGACGGCGTTCACGAGCGCCGCGTCGTCGGTGGGCGTCTCGCCGGCGCGCGCGATGCGCATCGCCGAGGACCTCTACATGGACGGGTTCATCTCCTACCCGCGTACCGACAACACCGTTTACCCGAAGTCGCTGCCGGTGCGCGAGCTGCTGCAGTCGATCTCCCAGGTGCCCGCCTTCAAGGAGGCGGCGCCGCTCGCCGCGCGCGCCGAGTTGAGTCCCACGCGCGGCAAGAAGGAGACGACGGACCACCCACCGATCTACCCGACCCAGGCACTGGACCCGAGCGTGCTGCCCGACGACGGCCATCGCAAGATCTACGAGCTGGTGGTGCGGCGCTTCCTCGCGACGTTTGCCGACCCGTCGGTGTCCGAGTCCACGCGCGCCGACATCGAGGCAGGCACCGAGACTTACTTCGTGCGCGGAAACGTGCTGGTCGAGCCCGGCTTCCTCGCGGTCTATCCGTACGGCCGCTCCAAGGACGAGGAGATCCCGAAGGTCGAGGAGGGCCAGCAGCTGGCGCTCGCCGACCGCGCCGCGGTCGCCCTGCCGCCGGGGGCCGAGCCTGCCGAAACCGACGGCGGGCCGCGCCCCAACCCGTGGGTCGACGCGAAGGAGACGCAGCCGCCCACGCGCATCGGCCAAGGCAAGCTGATCGAGATGATGGAGGAGCGGGGCCTCGGGACCAAGGCGACGCGCCACGACATCATCCAGAAGCTCTACGACCGCGGTTACGTGCAGGGCAACCCGATCGAGCCGCGCGAGACCGGCGTGGCCATGGTGAGCGCCTTCCAGCGCTTTGCCGAGCGGGTCGCGACTCCCGACATGACCGCTGAGCTGGAGGCCGACATGGACCGGATCGCCTCGGGCCAGGTCACCAAGGACGAGGTGCTGGAGATCTCGCGCAAGATGCTGCGTGAGTCATACGACCTGATGGACGAGCACAAGCGCGAGCTGGCCGAGATCATCTGGAAGGGCATGGACCAGGACCGGATCCTGGGGCCGTGCCCGCAGTGCCGGGAAGCCGGGCGCAAGAACGAGGCGGGCGAGATCAACCGGCTGCGGATCATCCGCGCCAAGAAGTCCGGTAAGCGCTTCGTCGGCTGCGAGGGTTACCCCGACTGCGACCAGACCTACGGCCTGCCCCAGCGCGGGGACCTGATCCGCCTCGAGGAGGAGTGCTCGATCTGCGGCAAGACGCCGCGGGTGAAGGTGATGGGCGGCCGCCGGCCCTGGAACCTGTGCCTCAACGAGGAATGTCCGTCGATGGCGGAGATGCGCGCCGCGCGGGCCGAGCGTGAAGCTGCGAAGGCCGCGAAGGAGGCCGAGGCCGCCGAGGCCGAGGCGGAGGCCGATGCCACGCCCGCCAAGGAAAAGAAAAAGCCCAAGGTGCCCGCGGGCAAGAACGGGGCCGGCACCCGCCGGCGCAAGGCGCCGGCGGGCACCTGACCCAGCGCGTCGCGCTAGTCGCGGCGGACGGCGTCCTTCGCCTTGTCGGCGGCGTCGTCGAGCTTGTCCTTGACCGAGCCACTCGCCCGGTCGATCTTGCCCTCGTTCTTCATGCTGTCGTCGTCGGTGAGGTCACCGGCGGCTTCCTTCACGCGTCCCTTGGCTTCGTCGAGCTTTCCGTCACCCATAATTCACTCCTTCGTCGTTTCGGGTCGCAGAGCCCTTACCCCGGTCCGCGAGGAGCCAAAAACCGGATGTAAGCTGGACGCCGTGTTCATCACGTTCGAAGGCATCGACCGCTCCGGAAAGAGCACGCAGGCGGGCATGCTGGCGCAGGCGCTGGGCGGCGACGCCGTGCTCGTGCGCGAGCCGGGCGGCACCCCCGCGGCGGAGCGCATCCGCGAGCTGGTGAAGGGCGACACCCAGCTCACGCCGATCGCCGAGACGCTGCTGTTCGGCGCGGCACGGGCCGATCTGGTCGAGCGGATCATCCGGCCCGCGCTCGCGGCGGGCCGGACGGTGATCTCGGACCGCTACGGCGATTCCACTGTGGCCTATCAGGGAGGGGCCCGCGGACTCGGCATCGACCACGTGGAGGAGCTCAACCGGTGGCTCACCGGCAACCTGGAACCGGATGTGACGTTCCTGCTCGAGGTGGAGCCCACGACGGCGGCTGCGCGCAGCGGCGAGCTGGACCGCTTCGAGCGTGAAGGGGAGGAGCTCCAGGGTGCGGTGGCGCAGGCGTATGAGGAGCTCGCCGCCCGTCACGCCGACCGCTATGTGCGCATCGACGCTGCGCGCCCAGCGGCCGAGGTGCATGGCGACGTGCTGGCACGACTCCAGGTGCGGGCGTGATCGCGGGACTCGAGCACCAGCCGCGCGCCCGGATCGCGTTCGAGGCCGGGTTGCGCGACAAGCAGTCGCTATCGCACGCATACCTGCTCCACGGGCCGGCCGGCAGCGGCAAGCGCACCGCGGCCAGGGCGTTCGCCGCGGCCCTGATCGCGGCCGGCGCTGACGACCCGGCCGACGCCGAGCGCCGCGCGCTGTCAGGCGTCCACCCCGACGTCACATGGGTGGAGCCGCGGGGCGCGCACGAGATCCTCGTCGACGACGTGCGCACCAACATCGTGCGCCAGGCGGTGCTGCGCCCGTTCGAGGCGAGGCGGCGCGTGTTCGTGATCGTGGATGCGGATCGGATGAACGAGGAGTCGCAGAACTCGCTGCTGAAGACGCTCGAGGAGCCGGCTTCCTTCGCGCACTACCTGCTGGTCAGCTCGGCGCCGGGCCGCCTGCTGGAGACGATCCCCTCTCGCTGCCGGCCCATCCGCTTCGGCGCGATCCCGCCCGCCCGGGTGGCGGAGGCGCTGCAGGCCGAGGGCGTACCCGCTCCGACCGCGCTGGCCTGCGCGCGCCTGGCGGGAGGCGACGCCGCCCGCGCCCGTGCGCTCGCCGGCCCCGAGGCGCCGTTGCGCGCCGAGGCCGAGCAGGCAGTGCGCGCGACTGGGCAGGATCTCGACGACGGCGAGTGGGTGATCGCGGGTCCGTGGCGGCCGCTGCTGGAGCGCGCGGTGGAGCGCGGCGCGGCGGCGGAGGCCGCCGTCAAGGAAGAGCTTGCGGAGAGATTGGAGAGCGAGCCGAAGCGCGGTAGCGCCGGCTTCTCCCGTGAGTACGAGACGCAGGCGCGCCGCGCGCGTCGCCGCGCACACACCGCCGCGCTCGACCTGGGCCTCGAGTTGATCGCGGCCTGGCTGCGGGACCTGATCGCGGTCGCGACCGGCTGCGAGGACCAGGTGCTGCACGCGGATCGCCTCGACCTGCTGCGCGCGGATGCGCAGGGCCGTGACGTCGCGCGGCTGATCGACTCCGTCGCGCTGGTGGACGAGACGCGGCGCCGGCTCGAGCGCAACGTGCTCGAGGACCTCGCGCTGGAGGCGCTCTTCGACCGGTTGCGCCGGCTCGCCTGACGATGACTGCGGCGCTCGTCGGAGCAGCCGGTCTCGCGGGCGAAGGCCCTGGGCTACGTGCTCGGGCGCAAGCTCGCCTGAGGTCTCAGGCGCGCACGCCGAGCGACAGTCGCCCGACGTAGCCGTCGCCGGAGCGGCGCAGCGCGACCGTCGACTCCGCGCCGCCCTGCTGGTAGATGCCGTCTGAGGCGTTGGTCGTATCGGGTGTGCCGTGCGAGTCGTACGGCGAGGACGTGTACACGCGCTCGTTGGCCGAGTCCTGGAAGTAGAGCTGGCCGGTGTGCACCTCCTGCGTGCCGACGTGCACCTTCACGTGGATGTGGGTCGTACGTCCCTGGTACCAGCCCGGGTAGATCGTGCGGAAGGTGGCCTGGCCGTCCTTGCCGGTGCGCACGCCCCCGCGCAGGAAGTCTCCCGCCTGGCCGTTCACACCGGAGTAGTTCCCGAGCGCGTCGCAGTGCCACACCTCGACGGTCGCGCCCGCGATCGGCGCGCACGAGGATGCGTTCAGGACCTTCAGCCGCAACTCCAGCGGCACGCCGTCCTTGCCTTCCCTGATGTCGCTGCGGATCAGGTCGTTGTCGACGTAGTAGGGGCCTTCGGTCTGCTCGGGTGTGAGCACGCAGTCCGCGCTCTCGGTCGTCGCGGTGCCGGTGGCGGCCGTGGATGCCGGTGACGAGGACTTGTCGTCGCTCCCACAGCCGAGCAGCACGTACGCGCCCGCCGCGGCGGAGGCCGCCATCAGGCTGCGACGTGTGAGCCGGGGACCCATCGGCCGAACTTCTAACAGTCGTTCGTAAGAGAGGCCTTACGAGGTGCCCGCGACTGCCTGCTCTTCGGCGTGGGCGCGGCGCAGCGCCTCGTCGAGCGGCATCGGATCGACGTCGAACAGCGCGGCACCGGAGGGATCGGTGACCACGGTGGGAGTCGAGAGGCCCTCGATCAGCGGTCGCGCGACGCCCGCGTCCACGGGAGTCACGAGGCCGATCCACAGCGAGGAAAGGCGGGGCGTGATGAACGGCACCGGCACCTTGGGCCGGTGGCGGCGCCCCAGCACATCCGCCATGCGGTCGAGCATGTCGCCGTAGGAGAGCATGTCCGGGCCGCCGATCTGGACCTCGCGCGCGGCGGACTCCGGCACCGCAGGCGCCTGCTCCATATAAGAGAGGACGTCGTCGATCGCGATGGGCTGCGTCTTGGTCGACAGCCAGGAGGGCGCGATCATCGCGGGCAGGCGCTCCACCAGGTAGCGCAGCGTGCGGTAGGACTCGCTGCCCGCGCCCACGACCATCGCGGCGCGCAGGTAAGTGAGCGGGGGTCCATCGATCGCCAGGGTCTCGGCCGTCTCGTGGCGGCTGCGCAGGTGCTCGGAGCGCGGGTTCTCGCCCAGCCCGCCGAGGTACACGACGCGGTCGATGCCCTCGCGGCGCGCCATCCGGGCGAACGCGCTGGCGCCCTCGCGGTCCTTGGAGCGGTAGTCGCCCTCGCGCCCGCGGCCCATCGAGTGCACCAGGTAGTAGGCCACATCGATGCCCGTGCCGACTCCGTGCATGCTCCACGGCTGAAGCACGTTGCCCTCGCGCACTTCGCAGCCGAGTTCTTGGAGATGCTCCGCGCGACGGCGATCGCGGACCATGCAGCGAACATCGTGCCCGCCGGCGACGAGACGCTCGGCGAGGCGCCGGCCGATGAAGCCGGTCGCTCCGGTGACCAATGCTTTCATGCCTGGGGTTCGCTGGCGCGGCGATGGCGGATCACGGCACCCCCAAAATATCCGTTCCAGCAAGAGATCACGCGCGCGCGACCCGTGCTGATCTGCGACGCCGAGCGGGACCACAGGCCACGATCCGCGCGCGTAGCTCGAGGGCATTGGCGCGACGCAGCCGCGCGCCGGCCACCAGCTCGTCGAGGATCGCGACCACCTGGGCCTCGAGCTCGTCGGTCTCATCGCTGCGCGGGCCGCGCGCGAGGAGCAGTCCCTCGGCGGCGTCGGCGAGCAGCTCACGCTCGTCGCTGCTGAACACGCCCGAGTCGAGCGCCTCGAGCACGATGAGGTAGTTTCGGTACCGCTCGCCGTTCATCGTTGGCAGAAGGTTTCCCATGCCGGCGGGCCTGCAAACCGCCGGTCGTAGCGCCCCCGCTGCGGCGCTTGGGACTGCGGCGCCAGCCGCTATTCTGGCGCCACTGCCGACGTAGCTCAGCTGGCCAGAGCACTTCACTCGTAATGAAGGGGTCCCCGGTTCGAATCCGGGCGTCGGCTTCTCGATGCAGAGCCGAATTACAGCCTTGCCGTCCTGCCAGGCGCGCCGGTGGGCAACGGATTGGGCAACACAAGAGACGCAACCTCGCCGAAACGGAGCGCTGCAGAAGCTGACCCACGGACCGCTCAACTGATTGGCGGTGGGGTTCCCTCCGCCGTGGTGGCCAGCACCGGGTCCCAATCACAAAGTTCCAAGGTCAACCGCATCCTCGCTCTGTACTGAACACCGTGCCGCTGCCACAAGGATGTCTCGTCCTTGAAGGCTCCTTATGCTCGCGGCATGGCGAGTGGAAGCCCGATCGTCCCGGAGCTCCCGATCATCCGAACCAGTCGGGAGGGAGAGCAGCGCGCGACCTTCTTCGAGCTGTTCTTCGATCTCGTCTATGTCTTTGCGGTCACCCAGCTGTCGCACCACCTGCTCGACGACATCAGCTGGGCGACCGCCGCCGAGACCGCGTTCATGCTCGTCGCGCTCTACTGGGCGTGGAACTACACAACGTGGATGACCAACTGGTTCGATCCGGACACGGTGCCGGTCCGGCTCGTGCTGGTCTTCGTGATGCTGGGAAGCCTGCTGATGGCTGTCGCCATCCCAGGGGGGTTCGGCGAGTACGCGCTTCTGTTCGCGGGCGCCTACTTGGGCATGCAGATCGGGCGGAACGCGTTCGTTGTCGCTGTCACGCCGGTCGGTCGCTTCAACCAGAACTTCCGCCAGGTCCTCACCTGGAGCCTGCTGTCCGCCCCGCTTTGGCTGGCGGGCGGAGTCGTCGATGACGACGGGCTTCGCTGGGCGCTTTGGCTGGGAGCGCTGGGCCTCGACCTGGCGGCGCCGCTGGCCGCCTACTGGCTGCCACGCGTCGGCAGCACACCGATGAGCCAGTGGCATATCGAGGGCGCCCACTTCGGTGAGCGCTTCCAGCTGTTCGTGATCATCGCGCTGGGGGAGAGCATCGTGCTGGCGGGCGCGACCGCCTCGGACACCGGTTTGAGCATCGAGGTCGTCGCCGCGCTGCTGCTCGCCTTCCTCTCGTCGACTGCGCTCTGGTGGCTGTACTTCGGGGAGGTCGCCGGCACGGTCTTGAAGCGGATCCGCATGGCCACGCCTGAGGAGCGGGGCCAGATCGGACGCGACATCTATACCTACCTGCACCTCCCGGTCGTCGCCGGGATAGTGCTCGTCGCGGTCGCCGACGAGCTCGTGATCGCGCATCCGTCGGACCACCTCGCGGACGCGGGAGCGCTCGTCGCCCTCGGGGGGCCGGCCCTCTTTCTCGCGGGACTGATGGCCGTCGCCGCCAGGGTCGGCCACACCCCGACCTGGCCGCGAGTTGCCGCTGTGGCCACGCTGCTCGCGGCCGTGCCGCTCGCCGCCGGCGCCAGCGGGCTGCTCGTCTCGGCGCTCCTGACTGGGCTCCTGGCCGTGCTGGTCGTGGCCGAGCAGCTGCGCGCCGGGCACGCCTAACGGCCGGAGGTGAGGAAGGGTGGCCAGTTGCTGCTCTCTTGAGCGTCGATGGCGCGATGTTCGGCTTGGCGTGGAGCCGCCACCATTGCTGCGCCAAGCCGGCGAGCCGCTCCTCGCCGGCATCGAGCTCGGCAAAGTGCACCGAGCCGCTCCTACTCGACTTCGGCTGCTTTCACGACGAGCTCACCGACGAGCAGCGCAACGCCGAAGCTCGCGAGGCGGCCGCGGCGGCCGCTCCTGGCGCGACGCTCCTGCTGATGGCGTGGAAGCCACACCGACGTGGGCCGCTACCGCGCGGCGCAAGCAGCGGGCAGATCCAAGCTGCGTTTCGCGAGTGGAAGCTCAGCGATGAGATGCCAATGCACCAACCCCCAAGGCGCTCCTGGATATGTAAGGGTGAGCAGGGTGATGTCGCAGAAGAACGTGGAGCTCGCACGGCTCGGGTATGAAGTCTTTAACCGAGGAGACTTCGACACCCTCCTCGATCTGTGCGCCCCGGATATCGTGTGGCGAGACTTCGCCACGATTGACAGCGACACAGTGACAGGCAAAGACGCGGTCCGTGCTTACTTCGAGTCGGTGATGGAGGCCTGGGAGCAGATCCGCTTGGAGCCTGAGGAAATCATCGATCTCGGCGGGGATTGCGTGGTCGTCGTGAGCCACTTGACCGCGCGGGGCAAGGGCAGCGGCATTGAGGTCGATGCTCGAGGTGCAGACCTCTTGACGTTCAATGGAAGCAGTCTTGTGCGTTGGATGGGCTACGCGGATCGGGCGCAAGCCCTCCAAGCCGCTGGCCTGTCGTAGCGGTGCGGCGATCGGCTCGCTCGAGAAGTTCGCAGCCACACGGCAGCTACGTGGTCGAGCGCGACGGCGCCGCCATGGAATACTCCGCGCGTGCAAGTTGACCGTTACCGCGCCGGGAGCGGCGAGCCGCTCCTTTTGCTTCACGGGATCTGGGAGAGTTGGCACAGCTGGTCGCCCGTGCTCGACCGACTCGCTGCTGAACGCGAGCTGCTCGCGCCGACGCTCCCCGACCACCTCGGGTCGCCGCCGCTCGACGCCGGGGCTGCGCCCACGGTCGAGACCTGGGCGGACGCCGTCGAAGCGGAGCTGGACGCCGCGGGATTCGAGCGCCCCGACATCGCCGGCAACTCACTCGGCGGATGGCTGGCGCTCGAGCTCGCCAAGCGCGGGCGGGCGCGAAGCGTCGTCGGGGTTGCCCCCGCCGGGATGTTCACGCGCGACGAATGGCACGCCTTCTCGAAGAAGTCTCGCCGCGACCACCGCACGATCCGGATGCTGTTGCCGCTCGCGCGTCGGCTTGTTCGCACCCGTCGGGGAAGACGCCTGCTGCTAGCCGACAACTGCGTCGACCCGGCCCGGATCCCGCCTGTCGAGGCGGAGCGCCTGCTGGCCCAGTTCGCGCACTGCGACGTCGCTGCACACCTCGCCGCGAACATGGCCGCGAACCCGAGCGCTCGGATCGATGGGTTGGAGCAGGTGAGCTGTCCCGTACTCATCCTCCATCCGTCCGGCGATCGACTTTTTTCGCGAGAGCATGCCGAGCGATTCCTCGCCGAGCTGCCGCGCGCGGAGTTGCGCGAGCTGACCGGCTGCGGCCACACCGCAATGTTCGACGACCCGGAGCTGGTGGCCTCCGAGATTCTGCGTTTCACCTCGGCGAGCTCCTGAGCCATCCGCCGACCGGCCGCGACGGCGGCTGCGTGCCGCCGGAACCGGGGGAACGCTTCCTGAAGCCGCCGCGCCGGGGATGCTGCATCTCGCGCATTGCGATAGCGAACCCAGCACGTGCGTGACGCTTCTATGCAAGGCGGTCAGCAGCAGTCGGGGTCGAGTTCGCTTCGACATGAGCTCTCGTTCATCGGGATCGGGAACGCTGTCCAGGTGACGGTGACACGCCCGGCTCAGCCGGGCGGCGCGCCGCCTCCGCCGGGACCAACGGCGTCGTCGGTCGCTGCGGTTTGGCCCTTCAGGCAGGCGATGACCTGGTTCTCCTTGGCACTGTTGGCGTGGTAGTGATAGCCGTCGTCCTCGGTCGTGTGACCGTTGCATTCGTCGAGGTCGACTTCCGCCAGCTCTGATTCCGAGAACGGGCTGTGCACCGGGTAGCCGTCGAGTGCGTAGCCGAACATCGGCGTGTCGCCCTCGGAGGCTTCACCGTTCTCCGAACAGCCGACCGCGCCGTGGAGGTGGTAGCCCTCGTTCGGGTTGAAGTGGCCTCCGCAGTCGTCGAAGGCGGCGATCGTGTAGGCGCCGAGGATCGCATCGACCGGGGCGGACGGGGCGATCACGACACCATCGAGCGTCACGCCTTGGTTGCCGCGAGGGGCCGCCGATGCGTCCGCGGCTACGGGAGTAGTCGGGATCAGCACCGTGGTCTCTATTGGTTCACCGTTCTCCAACCACGCCAGCCGCCCTTCAACGCAGTGATTCTGGTACTCGGCAGCCACGTCCGGCCGTGCCGCGCCCTCGAAGGCCGCCTTGGTGTCGGTGACCAGCACGTTGCCTTCTTCGTCATACATGCGCCAGCCGTCGTCGTCGTAGGTCTCGGCGAGGCCCTTGATGAATGCGCCGTCCAGGTCGTACACGGCGTTGCCGTCGAACCAGATGCCGCCCTTGTCCGCGCCGTCGGTGATCGTGTCCGGGCAGAACGGACCGACCTCGTGGTCCGTCGGATAGCCCGCGACCGTGAGGCTGTAACAGGTCGATTCGGCGCCATCGCTGAGGGGGCAGTCCTCGGTGGTGGGTTTCTCGGCCAGAGCGCCGTCGAAGAACAGGTCGGTGTCGAGCCCGGCGCTGCCAGTCGACTTCTCGGTCGAAGTCGTGCTCGAACCCGTCGTCGATGTGGCGGAGCCGCCGGAATCAGAATCGCCGCACGACGTGAGAAGCACCAGGACGGCCACCAAGCCGAGAGCGAGACCCAGCGGGCGAAGGCGGGCCTGTGTACTGCTCAGGGTTGCCTCGAGAAGCGCCGTGACCTGCTTTGAAGGTTTGGCTGTCACCTTCTTGAGCCCCCATTGTTTGCTCACCTGCTGCCTGAAGCGCTCAGACGCGCGCGGTCTCGGTCCTCATGCGTTCGCGACTACCTCGCCGACCGTGACGTCGTTGAGCGTCACACCTGGGTTCGAACCAGCGCTCTCGCGGATGTGTTCTGCTCCCGCGCGAGCCGCGTCCTCGGATTCGAAAACGATGACCGAACTCCCTTCATCCCCGCCCTCGGGCCTCACCCAATAGCCGGCGACGAAGCCGGGTGCTTGCGACACGCCGGGAACGATGGTCTCCCGCAAGTACTTTGTTGCCACGGGGCCGTCCTGAACGCTCACATTGACCATTACTGCGTGCATGGCTCCTCCCTCTGGCTCGACACGTCGTTGCAGGCTATCTCCTCCGACATCGCCCGCGCATATTGCGCGCCGCCGCGTGGGTGAGCTGACGCCCGAGTTCCTCGAGCTCGCCGCGCAGCGGTTCCCCCCACCGTAGTAAACGGTCGTTTCCAATCGACGCGTGCCGGGTATATCCCGGCGAGTCGCGTCGGCTCGCCGGGGCGCGCAATCCAAGCCTGGTCGGTCACAGGGGGGGTCAGGGTGTCAGCAGCAGCGCGTCGGGTTTCACGCGGGATTTCGTTCCTCACAGCGGGGATTGCCCTCGCGCTCGTCTTCGCCGGCGCCGCCAGCGCCGCGACCTTCAACGCGCGCGGCAGCGCCGAGCAGGTGTACGTCACCGACCTGCCGGCGGGAGCGGGGATCTCGCTGCTCGACTCCGGCGACGACGTGGTCGAGACCAGGAGCGCCAACTCCCTCGGTGGGGCGCTGTTCCGCAACGTCGCACCGGGCAGCGGCTACCGCGTCCGGCTCGACTCGACGAGCGAGACGTCCGACCCGCTGACGGTGCTGACGACGCAGTCGGCGCCGCCCTCGACGGACGTCTACAACCAGAGCATCCCCTCCGACGGGTACGGCTACATGACCACCCGCGACGGCACCAAGCTGGCCTACTCGGTCCATCCGCCGACCGACGCCTCGCAGGCCCTGGGCTTCGACCTGCCGCCCAACCCGGCCGGCGACAGCGTGCCGGCCCCGACCCTGATCGAGTACTCCGGGTACGGCTACGCGCGGCCGGAGGGCCCGCAGAGCGGGATCGCCGCGCTCGCCAACCTGATGGGGTTCACGGTCGTCGACGTCAACATGCGCGGAACCGGTTGCTCCGGGGGCGCGTTCGACTTCTTCGAGCCGCTGCAGAACCTCGATGGCTACGACGTGGTCGAGACGGTCTCGCGGCAGCCGTGGGTCGCCCACAACCAGGTGGGGATGCTCGGCATCTCCTACGGCGGCATCAGTCAGCTCTTCACGGCGCAGACCCGCCCGCCGAGCCTGGCCGCGATCGCGCCGCTGTCCGTGATCGACCAGGTGCAGACGACGCTCTATCCGGGCGGCACTCTGAACACGGGATTCGCCTACGCGTGGGCGCAGGAGCGGATGCGCGAGGCGCGCCCGGCCGATCCCGCGAATCCCAACAACGGAGCCCAATCTTGGGCCGTCGAGCGCGTCGCAAACGGCGATACGACGTGCGGTGACAACCAGGTGCTGCACCCCGAGGCCGCCGATCTCGAGGCGAAGATCCGCGACAACGACCACTACGTGCCCGAGGTCGCCGACCCGCTCTCCCCACTCACGTTCGTCGACGAGATCGACGTCCCGGTGTTCATGGCCTGTCAATGGACCGATGAGCAGACCGGCGGTCACTGCCCGACGCTCGCGAAGCGCATGACCGGCACCGACAAGAAGTGGTTCACCTACACGAACGGCACGCACGTGGACTCGCTCAGTCCCGAGATCTACAACCGCCTCTACGACTTCTTCAACATCTACGTCGGCGAGCAGGCTCCGCCGCCCAGCCAGACAGCCTTCATCCAGCTCACCGCGCCGGCGGCCTTCCAGGCGGTCTTCGGCATCAACGGGCCGGGAGGGGCGCCGCCGGCCATGACGTTGCCGCCGGACCCGATCCAGGCAATGCCGACCTACGACCTCGCCAAGTCGGCGTTCGAGGCCCAGCCTCCGATCCGCGTGCTGTTCGACAACGGCGCCGGCAATCAGGACAATCCCGGCTGGCCCTATCCGGCATTCGAGCACTCGTTCGACGCTCTGCCGGTGCCTGGGACCACCGCTCGCTCCTGGTACCTGGCACCCGGTGGCGTGCTGGCCGACACTCCCGCGGGCGGGGTCCGCGCCGACGGGTTCACCTGGGACGCGCACGCGCGGCCACTGAACGACTTCACCGGCAACACCGGATCGGGCAGCGGCGGGCTGTGGACCGCGACGCCGAACTACCAGTGGTCGCAGGACCCGGCGCGGCACGCCGTCGCCTACGTGACCGACCTGCTGAGCGCGGACACGACCGTGGTCGGCGCCGGGCGGGTGGACCTCTGGGTGCGGTCCTCGGCGCCCAACGTCGACCTTCAGGTAACGATCAGCGAGGTCCGGCCGGACGGCAAGGAGACCTTCGTGCAGAACGGCTGGGTGCGCGCCAACGAGCGCGCGCTCGACGAGGCCAAGAGCACCGAGCTCGAGCCGGTCCTGAGCCTGCGCGAGGCCGACGTCGCGCCGATGCCCCCCGACAAGTTCGTGCCGGTCACCGTCCCGCTCTACTACGAGGGGCACGCCTATCGCGCGGGCTCGCGCATCCGCGTCAGGGTCTCGGCGCCCAACGGGGACCAGCCAATCTGGGCGTTCAGCGAGACCGAGCCCGCCGGCACGGCGGAAATCGAGATCGGCTACGGCAACGGGATGCCGTCCCGCCTCGTGCTGCCGCAGGTGCCCGGCGTCGACGTGCCGGATCAGCTTCCGCCCTGTCCGGGGCTGCGCGGCCAGCCGTGTCGCGACTACGTGCCGTTCGTGAACGACACTTCCGTGCTCGACGGCTACGCGCGCCCGAAGGGCGCGTCTCCGATCAACGTCTCGCTGGTGCCCGCTTCCAGGGAGTGCTCGGAGTCATCAGCCAATCGCTCGCACGGTCCACCGCTGGTGGCGCCCTCGTGCGATCCACCCGTGCAATCCTCCGACCACCTGACGGTGGGAACCTTCGACGCGAACGGCAAGCCGGTCGCCTCGAGCGGGAGAGTCGGGCTGAAGGCGATCGGAGAGACCCCGATCGACTTGGACAACGGCGATCAGGCCGACGTCCAGCTCACGGCCTCCCTGACGGACGTGCGCAACAAGTCCGACCTGACCGACTACACGGGTGAGCTGCGCGTGGTGTTCGGGCTGCGGATCACCGATCGCAACAATGGCCCGGCAGCGAACATCCCCGGGACGGTGGTCGACAGCACGTTCGCCTTCAACGTAACCTGCGCGGCGACGGGTGGGTCCGAGGGAGGCGAATGCAACGCCACGACGACCGTCGATGCGGTAACGGGCGCGAACCTTGCGCGTGAAGGCAAGCGCGCGGTCTGGGATCTGTCGCAGATCCGGGTGTTCGACGGCGGAGCGGACGGCGATGCGGACACCGCCGGCGACAACACGCTGTTCGCGGTGCAAGGGGTTTACGTCCCCTAGGCGTCGGCCGCGAACCGCGGCTCCTACCGTTAGGGTTCACCCGTTTTTGCGCAACGAAGGGGGACTTCCAGTGGGCGACCTGCCCCTGCGACGGGCAGCTGAACTCGCCGAGCTCTACCTCACCGGGCTGCCCGAGCGTGGCGTGGCCGCCCTCACGGACCTCGCAACTACCGCAGCGGCGCTCGACGGCGACCTCCCCGAAGAGGGCGTCGATCCGCTGGAGGTGATCGAGCAGCTGGCGAGCACCGTCGGCCCCGCGACGGTCGCGAGCGCCGGACCGCGCTACTTCGGCTTCGTGGTCGGCGGCGCGCTGCCGGCGGCGCTCGCCGCCGACTGGCTCGTCTCGGCCTGGGACCAGACGGCCTACAGCGCGGTGTCCTCGCCCGCCGGCGCCGCCGTCGAGGCGGTCGCCGAGCGCTGGGTGCTGGATCTGTTGGGACTGCCGCCCGGCGGCGCGGTCGGCTTTGTGACCGGCGCCACCGCAGGGAACCTGGTCGGTCTGCTGGCCGCGCGGCACCGCCTGCTCGAGCGGGAGGGCTGGGATGTGGAGGCGCTCGGACTGCACGGGGCCCCGCGCATCCGCGTGCTGGTCGGCGATGAGGTGCACCCCTCGCTGCTGCTCGCGTTGCGAATTGCCGGGTTCGGCGACGCCGCCGCGGAGCGCGTCGCGGTGGACGGCCAGGGAGCGATGCGGGCCGCTGCGCTCGAGGCCGCACTGGAGGACGAGCGCGGTCCGGCCATCGTCTGCGCGCAGGCGGGCAACGTGAACACCGGCGCCTGCGATCCGTTGGCCGAGATCGCGCCGCTCGCAAAGCGCGCGCGCGCGTGGTTGCACGTCGACGGCGCGTTCGGGCTCTGGGCCGCGGCCTCTCCGGCGCTGCGGGGGCTGGTCGACGGCGCCGCGGAGGCGGACTCCTTGGCTGTCGATTGCCACAAGTGGCTGAACGTGCCCTATGACAGCGGCCTGGCGATCATCAGCGATCCGGCGAGCGCCCGCGCAGCGCTCGGGACGAGCGCCAGCTACCTGCCGAGCGCCGGCGAACGCGAGCCGGGCGATCTCGTGCCCGAGATGTCGCGCCGCGCCCGCGCGATACCGGTCTACGCGGCGCTGCGGTCACTCGGTCGACGCGGCGTGGCCGCGATGGTCGAGCGTTGCTGCGCGCACGCGCGCCTGCTGGCCGAGTCGATGGCAGCGATCGATGGTGCCGAGGTGCTCAACGACGTGGTGCTGAACCAGGTGCTGATCCGGTTCGACGATGACGACGAAACTACGCAGGCGATGATCGAGGCCGTGCAACGCGGCGGCGAAGCCTGGGTCGGCGGCACCCGGTGGCGGGGCCGTTTCGCCGTGCGCGTCTCGATCTCGAGCTGGGCGACCGAGGAGGGCGACGTCGCGCGACTCGCGAGCGCCCTGGGGCGCGCCGTGAGCGACGCGCGCCGAGGAGGTGTTTCGTAATGGCCGAGAAGTCGAAGGGATTCACGGACGACGAACGAGCTGCGATGAGGGAGCGCGCCCAGGAGCTGAAGGCGGGAGCGCGCCGCGGGCCGCGCACGGCCAAGACGGACGGGGAAGGCGCCGTGCTCGCGAAGATCGCCGAGATGAAGGGATCAGATCGCGCCATGGCCAAGCGGCTCCACGCCCTCGTCAAAGCCAGCGCCCCGGCCCTCTCGCCGAAGACCTGGTACGGGATGCCCGCGTACGCCAAGGATGGCAAGGTCGTCTGCTACTTCCAAAGCGCGCAGAAGTTCAAATCGAGATACGCGACGTTCGGCTTCAGCGCCGAGGCGAACCTCGACAAAGGCGCCATGTGGCCGGTCGCCTTTGCGCTCACGGAGCTGACCGCCGCCGACGAGGCGAAGATCGGCGCGCTCTTGAAGAAGGCGGTGAGCTGAGCTTCTCAACCGAGCCGCGGGATGAGCAACACGATGTCGTTCACGGGCTACCCCGACGGCGCGAAGGACATGTCCGCACTTTTCGCCGCGTACGGCTTCGATGTGATCGACCAGGAGATCGGCGGTTGGCCTCTCGCGGGCGACTGGATCTGTTAGGTTGCCGCCCGACTCACCGCTTGCGTACCTAACTGGGGAGGAAGGTATGTCGCACGGCGCATCGCTCGGGCCCTCGCACAGGGGGCTGCAGGTTGGTCTGGCGCTCATCGCGCTGCTCACGGTGGCCGTGACCTGGGTGTCGGTCGGCGGCGGCGCGTCGCCTGTTTCGACCGCGCTCCCGGCGCTCTCGACGTCGGCGAGCGCTCCTTCCACCACGACGCACAGAGCCGCCCGCGCGCAGGGCAAGCTGCCGCTCGCGTTCGTCCCCAACAGGGGGCAGACCCGCAAGAGCGTGCGCTACTACTCCCCGGGCGCAGGCCACGCGTTCTACTTCACGCGGAAGCGGGCGGTGCTCTCCTTCTCGAAGGGCAAGCAGGGAGTGGCGCTTTACCTCACTCCGCTCGGTGCGAGCCCTGACACCCGCCTCGTGGCAGGCGAGCGGGCGCCGGGCAAGATCAACTACCTGGTCGGCGCCGAGCACCATCGCAACCTCCCGAGCTACCGCGAAGTCGCCTACCGCGACGTGTGGCCGGGAGTCGACCTCGTGTTCCGCGGCCGGGGAGGAGCGCTCAAGTACGAGTTGCACGCCCGGGCCGGCGCCGACCTGAGCAGGATCGCGCTCGCCTACGGGGGAGCGGACGGCATCGCGGTCGGCAAGGGCGGAGGCCTGCTGATCGGGACACCGCTCGGCACGCTGCGCGACGCGCCCCCCCGTAGCTACCAGCGCATCGGCGGCAAGCGCGTCCCGGTCGGCAGTCGCTATGCCGTGAAGTCGGGCAACGCCTACGGCTTCGCGCTCGGTGGCTCCTACGACTCCCGTCACCCGCTCGTGATCGATCCGGGGATCGAGTACTCCACGTTCCTCGGGGGCGCCGGCGCCGATCGGGCCGACGGCGTCGCCGTCGACAGCGCGGGCAACGCGTACGTCACCGGCCGCGCGAACGCCGGCTTCCCGACCACGGCGGGTGCGTTCGACACGTCTTCGAACGGGCCCAGCGGCAGCGGGGACGCCTTTGTCACCAAGCTGAACGCCGCCGGCTCGGCGCTCGAGTACTCGACCTTCATCGGCGGCGCGACCGCCGGCGACTCGGGCCTCGCGATCGCGATCGACGGCGCCGGCAGCGCCTACATCACCGGCTCCACGGGCTCCAGCGACTTTCCCACGACGACGGGGGCTTTCGACACCACCTACAACGCGGCCAGCGGCGCCGCCAACGCGTTCGTCACCAAGCTCTCGCCCGACGGCTCGGCGCTGGCCTACTCCACCTACCTGGGCGGCTTCAACTCCAGCGGCTTCTTCGACCTCGGCAGCGGGATCGCGGTCGACAGCACGGGTGCCGCGTATGTCGCCGGCGACGCCGACTCCACGAACTTCCCGACCACTGCGGGAGCGTTCGACACGACCCAGAACGGCAGCGTCGACGCGTTCGTCACGAAGCTCAACCCCGCCGGCTCGGCGCTCGTCTACTCGACCTTGGTGGGCGGCACGTCGTTCGACTCGTCCACGGCGCTTGCGGTGGACGGTGCGGGCAACGCCTACCTCGCCGGCTACGGCACCTCGTCGGACTATCCGACCACGCCGGGGGCGTTCGACACCAGCTACAACAGCGGCTGGGACGTCTTCGTCACCAAGCTGAACGCGTCC
Organism: uncultured Solirubrobacterales bacterium; assembly: GCA_963816975.1. Taxonomy (GTDB): domain Bacteria; phylum Actinomycetota; class Thermoleophilia; order Solirubrobacterales; family JBBDJG01; genus DASRIA01. The sequence goes on from CAWFMD010000006.1 coordinate 1,068,403, forward strand.
GGCTCGGCGCTCTCGTACTCGACGTACCTGGGGGGAGCGGCCTACGACGAAGCGCGCGGCATCACCGTCGACGGGGCGGGCAGCACCTATGTCACGGGCCACACCTTCTCCGCGGCCTATCCCACGACGGCGGGGGCGTACGACACCAGCTACGACAACAGCGTCGGTGGCTCCGACGCGTTCGTCACGAAGCTGAACGACTCGGGCAGTGCGCTCTCCTACTCGACCTTCCTGGGCGGGTCGGGCGACGATCTCGGCGAGGGGATCGCCGTCGACGGATCGGGACGGGCATATGTCACCGGCTACACGGAGGCGACGAACTTCCCGACGGCGTTCGCGACCGACGCCACCTACAACGGCGGCGCGTTCGACGCGTTCGTGGCGAAGCTGCGCACAGCGGGCGACTCGCTGGACTTCTCGACCTACCTCGGCGGCTCGAGCGATGACCGCGGCTACGCTGTCGCCGCCGATGGCGCGACCGGGAAGGTCTACGTTGCGGGGCAGACCAACTCCTCAGGGTTCCCGACCACGTCGGGAGCGGCCGACGCCAGCTTCAACGGCAGCTTCGATGCGTTCGTGACGAAACTGGTCCCGCCCGGGTCCACGCTCACCAGGCGCGAGGAGCCGGCGGTCATCCAGCAGAGCCTTCCGAGCTCCACGGGCTCCGCCACGGGATCGATCAACGTGGCGATGCCCGACCGGCTGCTGGGCATCGCACCGGGCGACCTCGTCGCCTTCCGCTGGGACGAGGGCTGGGAGCAGATCCCGGTGCAGGTCGACGAGCGCCAGGTGATCGACCTGAACAAGCCCTACACGACCACCCGGCCGAGCTGCTCGGACCCCTGTTACAACAACCCGCCCAACGGCGGCGCGCTGCATCCGGAGTTCACCGACTCCGACACCTTCGTCGGGGCCGACTCGGACCCGACGCTCGACGCCAACGACGAGGTCGCGCTGATGGCGTTCGACGCCGGCGGGCCGCGGACGACATCCTCCGCGCCCCCCGGCGTGGACCCGGCCTCCGCGGTCGAGGTCGAGATCACGGACCCGCTCGACGGCGGGATGGCGTATGCCTACCTGTTCGAGGACACGAGCGGGCTGGACCCGGGGGCCGGCAAGGATTACGTCGACTACGAGTTCAATCTCACCAACGGCCCCTACAAGACCGGCGCCTACAACCCGACCGGAACCGCGCCGGGCGCCGGGATGAACCGCGGGCCGCGTCCCGAGACGTCCTTCGTCGAGACCGACAACTACCGGCGTGGGTTCACCGATCGCTGGTACGACAACGAGCTGCGCATCACGCGCGGCGGTGCGACCGGCGTCGACATCCTCGATCGCCACGACGACCAGTTCGACTCCGTGGACGCGTCGTGCGTGCGCACGCAGGCCACGTTCCGGGCCGGCGAAGGGGCGTTCGTCGCCAACACCGATGGGCCCGTGCGCGCGATCCGCGACTTCGTCGGCGCCAACTCCGGGCCGCACGTCCAGCGCCAGCACATCTTCTACGGCGGCCTCGAGGTCATCAACACCTACCTGCGGGTCCACCCGATCCCGGGCGTGCACGACTTCTTCGACTACAGCGAAGCCGGCATCGGGCTCACGTACGAGAACGGCGTGATGACGCCGGGCGGCGTGGTTTCCGGCACCCCGCCGGGCGGGGTGCCGATCGACGGCCAGCCCGACGCGGTGACCGGCGCCGGCTCCGCCCAGGCGGACGGCTACGAGTCGGTGGACGGCCCCCAGGGCGCGCTGTCGATGCCGCAGCGGCTGCTGACCAACAACCCCGACCCGAGCTACCACCTCAACTACCGCGACGGGAACGTGCCCAACCAGACTCCGTGCACCGGTGATGACGACGAGCTCTACGGAGCGAGTGGCCCGCAGCTCAACTCGGCGATCAACAACACGGATGAGGCCGGCCGAAACATGTGGGGTGGGGGCCAGTTCTCGAACCTCTTCTACCAGCGCTCGATCTACTACGAGGCCCCGGGCCAGGCCAACGGGCCGCAGAGGCTGGCCGAGATGCAGCAGCCGCTGGGGCTCACGCTGCGGGGGATCGACCTAGGTGAGCCGCCGGCGAGCGCCGGCTACCCGCGGCCCAAGGGCGCCACTCCGGCGCATGTCTCGCTGGTGCCGGCCTACCAGCAGTGCACGAGCCCCGACCGCACGCACGGCCCGCCGCTCGACAGCCCGTCGTGCAACCCGCCGGCGCAGGAGTCCGGCCACCTCACCATCGGAACGCCGGATGCCAACGGCCGCGTGGCGAACGCGATCGGCTCCGCGCGGTTCGCCGTGCGTCCGGGCAATCCGGCGACATCCGACGACGAAGCCGACGTCGCGCTGACCTTCACCCTCACCGACGTCCGAGACATGGCGGACCTGGGCGACTACACCGGCGAGCTGGAGGCAAGCGCGGCGGTCAGGATCACCGACCGCGACAACGGCTCCGGGCCCGGAACGGTCGAGGATTTCAGCTACGCGTTCACCGTCCCCTGCGGCGCGACGAGCGACGGCACCGTCGGGTCCACCTGTGCGACCACCACCACCGCCGACGCGCTCGTGCCGGGTGCGATCAAGGAGGGGATGCGCTCGATCTGGCAGATCGGCCAGGTAGAGGTCTTCGACGGGGGAGCAGACGGCTTGGCCTCGACGCGCGCGGGTAACACGCCATTTGCGCGGCAGGGCATCTTCGTGCCGTGAGATGGAGGCCCGCGTGTCGATCGCCCGGCGCTGAGCGGTCCGCGCTAAGCAGGCGCCGCGGCCTCGGTCTGCGCGGAGTTGAACGGCGCCGGTCCGATGATCTCGATCGACGGGGAGCGCTTCGCGGCTGTCTGCAGGCGCTGCCAGTCGGGCGGTCGTGAGATGTCCTCGGCCGAGCGGACCGGCTCGGTCACCGCGCGGTAGAAGTCCTCTCCCGTGCCGGGTGTCTGCCAGGCCAGCAGGCGCGCTGTCGCCGAGGTCACCATGAACGCATGGGGCAGGCCGCGTGGGGCGATGAACACTCCGCCCTGACCGAGGCGATGCTCCTCGCCTTCGAGGTGGACGAGCACCTCGCCCTCGAGCACGTAGAAGCCCTCGTCTTCTGTGGGATGCAGATGAAGCGGCGTGACCTTCCCACCCTCCATTCGGACCTCGCTCAGCATGAGCGCCTCCGCGGTCTCGGCGGCGCTCGCTTTCATGGTCCAGACGCCTCCACCTGCAAACCACAGCTGCTCGCCCTCGCCCTGCTGCCGGATGATCGGAACTGCCTTTGCCATCTGGTGCTCCTTTCGCTGCGCCGGCGAGGACCGCCGACCGCTTCATGGGATCCGAGTACCGTGACACTACAGTACCATGATGGGCATGTCAATCCCATACGAGCGTACCGGCCGTACTCGCCAAAAAGCGCGCACGCGCGAGGCGCTTGTCGGGGCCGCGCGCGAACTGGTCGCTGAAGGTGCGACCCCAACCGTCGAACAGGCGGCCGATCATGCCCAGGTCTCGCGCACGACGGCCTACCGCTACTTCCCGAACCAACGTGCGCTGCTGGTCGCCACGTTCCCCCAGTTGGGCGAGACCTCGCTCCTGCCCGACCCCCCGCCCGCCGATCCGGCAGCGCGGCTCGGTGCCGTCGTGGCCCAGCTTGCGCGAGCGATAGTCGAGCACGAGCCCGCGTTGCGCGCGCAGCTACGACTCTCGCTCGAGCCCGAGGGCGCGGAGCGGCACGCGCTGCCGTTCCGGACCGGCAGGGCCGTGGACTGGATCGAGGAGGCGCTGGCACCGCTGCGCGGGACGATGCCGGACCCGGAACTGCGCCGCCTGGTCCTCGCGATCAGGTGCGTGGTCGGGATCGAGCCGCTGGTCTGGCTGACGGACGTCGCCGGCGTGTCGCGGGCGGACGCCGTGCAGATCATGCGGTGGTCCGCGGACGCATTGCTTGCGTCCGCGGTGACTGCGACCGCGTGAGCCCGCGCGAAGTACGATCCCGCGCCAATGTCTGGTCCCATCAAGGGCGGGTTGTTCGTGGGCGCGGCTGTGGCTGTCGGCCTGCTGGCCGGGTTCCTGCTGCCGGGGTTGGTGGTGGGGCGCGAAGGCGCGGCCACCGCGGAGGCGGGCCAGCCGCCGCGGCCGTCAATGCCGGATGTCGTGGGCCGGCCGCTCGATGAAGCCGAGGACCTGCTGGGCCGGCGTGGGATCGCCTACAGGACAGACGGCGGCGACGTCTTCGGCATCGAAGTGCCGTCCGTCATGGAGGTGTGCGACACGGTGCCCGCCGCCGGCGAGCGGCTCCATGGCGCCGTTCGCGTGCGCGCGGCGCTGTCCGGTACCTGCGCGATCTAGGTGATTCGCCCGCAGGCGGGCGGCTTCAGGCGCGATCCGCCGAGGCAGTCACCATTCGCACCACCTCGGCCGTCAGATCAGGACGGCTGATCGGGCCCGCGCCGATCGGATGCACGCGCGCCTCGGGCAGCAACTCGTGGATCTTCCCGGCCACCTCGCCAGGGGTCCAGTCGCTCTCCCAATAGGCGATCCACAGCCGGTCACGAATCGCCCTGGCCGTCTCGACGCCGTCCTTCCGGAGAAACCAGTGTGACCGCGCGTGCGTCGCCTCCTGCGAGGAGTAGGCGACCTCGGCATCGAGACGTCGACGAAGCTCGTCGTCCGTCAGTCCGGGGTTCGTGAATTCGAGGACCCCCCGGATCGCAAGCCGGTGATTGCTGCCCGCAAGTCCCACGACCGTCTCGAGGACCGCCGGCGAGGAGCCGGGAGCCTCGACATCTTGGACCGAGCGCCCCATCGGAGTGGCGTCGCATCCGACCACGGCGTAGATCAGGTCCGGTCGCGACCATGCCAGGCGTGCCGCGCGGTCGCGGCCGTCGCCGAGTCCGACGGCCACCGCATCGCCGCCCAGCTCGCCGGTCAAGGCCTCGAGATCCTCGACATCCACGCGCACGTCGTAGGGTCCCCTGCGGGTCGACTGTCCCGTGCCGCGGGGGTCGTATGTGACCACCCGATGATCACGTGCCAGCTCATCCCACAGACCTTCATAGACAGCCGGATGGGAAAAGCAATGGTGCAGCAAGAGCACGAGCGGACCGTCGCCACGCTCCTCCCAGTGGATCTCGACCCCCGCGGGCCGCTGCAAGACAGGCATCGCCGATAAAGGCTACGCGCCAGCCCGGCCCCGCCGGCTATTCCTGCGGAGTCTTGTGCTGGCGCCGCAGTCGCCCGCGAAAGCCGCTGGGGTGTTCGCCCAGCAGCTCGGCCTCCCAAGCCGCCGGCCGCGGCGCGGGTGCCTCGGCGTCGCGACGATCCCCCGCTTCCAGGCCGGGCAGAGCCGCCTCCAGCTCGCTGCTGAGCGCGTGCGCCTCGCTGCGCAGCGAGGCCACGATCTCGCCCATGTCGCCCTCGAGCGCATCGATCGCGCGCAAGAGCCTCGAGGCCTGGTCGTGGGCCTGGCGAAGCACCCCGCCCGCGCGCTCCTGGGCGCGTCGCTCGGTCTCATCCGCGCGCCGTTGCGCTGCCTCTTCGATCTCGGCTGCCCGCGCTTGTGCCGCCACCGCGACATCCTGCACCTGGCGCTCGATCTGCGCCCTCAGTTCCTCCGTCATCGCGCTGACGGAGTCCGGGACGCTGCCGGCCGCGGGATCTGTGCGATCAGGTCGACCCATGAGGTCCGCAGCCTATAACCGCCAGGGCCACGCCGACGTCCTCGGGACGGTCGGGCGCTAACCGCCCGCAAGCGCGCCGGCGTAGACCTGCCAGGCGAGCGCGCTCTTGGCGACGAGGCTCAGAACGAGGTAGACGCGCTCCGCGAACAGCGGATCGGCCCATCGCCCGCGCGCGCGGTACTGGAGCCACATGTTGATCGCGAAGGTGTTGAACAGCAGGAACAGCGTGACGAAGATCGCGAACACGAAGGCGGGCACGCCGTCACCCTCGATCTGGGAGACGGCAAGCTGCACGCCGATCGCGATCCAGGGCACGGCGCCCGCGATGCAGCCGTAGATGAACGGGCGCCAGTCGACGGTCGGCCGGTCGAGATTGGTCTGCTCCATCACGAGGCCGAACAGGATCATGGCGGCGTTCACGCCGAACAGGGCGATCAGCGCCGTGGCTTCGGTGATCCCCGCGAGCATCGCGATCAGCACGACCATCAGCGACGCGCTGATCGAGTACTCCCACCAGCGCGCGGGGTTGATGCCCTGCTTGACGTTGCGCTCGTACCACTTGCGCGCAAGTGGGCTGGCGACCGTGAGGTGGTCCACCGCGGCCAAGGCCAGGAACAGCGCGACCGCGAGGTCGATCCGGAAGTCGAAGAGGTTGGCGGGACCGCCGTAGTCGCCGCTGCCGGGAGGCCCGACCAGGTAGCTCACATCGACCGGCAGCGAGGCGGCTCCGGCCAACGCCAGGATCGCGACTGCCTGCACGAGGTGGGCAAGCCCGACGCCGACGTTCAGGCGCCGCAACGAGTTGAGGGCGCCGGCATCTGCGTCGGTGGGTGATCGATTCATGGCTCGATCATTGTTACGGGCGGACGCGCAGCTTGGATCGGTGCTTGCGATCCGGCCACCGGGTGACGCCTGCGAGGGAGGGTCGCGCTAGTTGGTGCCGATCGACACCGTCGTATTGCCGATCGTCACCGACGTGTGACCGCCGCCGGTGCCGACGCTCACGGAAGGTAGCGACGGCAGGCTCGGGCCGGCGTCGCGGTCATCGGAGTTCGACGGCAGGTCCGTGAGAGCAGGCACCGCGGCTGCCGGTGCGCGATTCCCTATGGTGCCGGCATCGCGACCGACCGGGGTGGCGACGTGCGGGGTGCGAATGCCCTCCGAGCCGGAGGGAGCCGTCGTCGTGGTTCCCGTGGTTGGGTCCGAGGTTTCCGGAGTGGCGCCCGTCTGCGGCGTGGCGCCTGGAATCGTGTCCGCGCCGGCGGAGGACCGCCGGTGCGCGCGCGGCCGATGGCGTCCGGCGCGGGCGCTCGGCCGCACATTCTCTGCACGGCTTCCGGTGGCTTCGTATGGGGCGACCATCGGTGCGGTGTCGGCGTGCGCCCTGGCCGGCGCATCCCGATCCACTTTCGGCCCGAGCGCTGCCCCGCCCACCATGGCCGTCGCGGCAACAGTCGCCGCGACCTGGGAGACGGGCGCGCCCACACCCCGGAACATTCCTCCGAGCCAGCCGCCGACATGCTGGGGCACCTGGCTCGCGAACGCCCACAACTCGATGCCCTTGCGCCCCGAGTAATAGCTCATGAACGCGCTCACCGCTCGGGCGTCGAGCCGCGAGCCGGCCTCCTGCTCGAGCACCTCGATCGCCCTGGTGTGCTCGACCGCGGCGCGGTAGGGCCGGGTCGAGGTGATCGAGTCGAACGTGTCGGCGACCGCGATGATGCGCGCTCCGAGCGGGATCTGCTCCCCGGCGAGCCGATCGGGGTAGCCGCTCCCGTCCAGTCGCTCGTGGTGATGCATGATCATCGCAACGACATCCGGGTCGTCGATTCCGGCGGCCATCGCGGCTCCATCCGCGGGGTGGCGCCGCATGATCTCGAACTCCTCGTCCGTGAGCCTGCTCGGCTTGTTGAGGATCGCCCTGGGCACGTTGAGCTTCCCGATGTCGTGGATCGCCGCCGCGGTGCGGATCTTCGCGACTTCGCCGGAGTCCAGTCCCATCTCGGTCGCGATCATGTGGGAGAGGCGCGCGATCCGACGACTGTGGCCGTGGGTGCAGGCATCGCGAGCCTCGAGTGCGGAGGAGAGCTGCTCGAGGACCCGCACGCCGCGCCTACCGGTGGCAGACGTGATCGCCGCGTCCGAGCCGATTCCGAGCATGCCGGAGGCACGAGCCAGCCGGCGCTCGGTGCGCAAGCGCCGCACCAGACCCCAGACCAGCAACTCCGCGAACACCACGTCGCGGGAGCCCAGGCGCCTGGACCACCACGCTGCTCCGGCCGTGGCGAGGAAGCCCGACAAGATCACGGCGAACGCGATCGCGACGAAGGGAGAGCGCACGAGCCCCGCCATGCTCAAGGCAGACTGGAGCAGGAGGGGCAGGACCACGACGAGGAAGGTCGCTGCCACCGCATGCGGGAGGTAATGCTTGAGGTTGGCTTCGGTTTTCACGGGGTGGGCGGTCGCCTTGGGGGGAAGGGGCGCGACGCCGACTCCAAGATTGTTGTCGCGCGTGCCGTATGCGCGCCACTCGGATCAACGATCTCTGGACGAACGTGCGATGGGGCCGTCGATCTCGCCCGCCCCAAAACTGGCTTCCGGTCCGCCGTGGCGGGCCCGACTAGTGGTAGCGTTGACGGGGCTGGTTTCGACTCGCCGCGAGGTCTGTCTCTCTTTCCTTCCGCGCGTGGCACTACCCAGAGGGGCGGGAAGGGGAAGTCCATGGCAAGCAGACGTCTGGTTTCCGGCGATGACGATGAGCGCGAACGCGCAGTCGACCGGTTGCGCGCCGCCGTCGCGGAGCGCAGGCAGGCGCGGACAGACGGCCCGGCGAAGGGTGCCAAGTCCGGCGCGGGTGCGACCACGAAGAAGCCGTCCAAGCGATTTCCCCGCTCGCCACGCGATGACGACGCAAGCTGACGGCGCCGACGGGATCCTTGCGCTGGCGCGTGAGTTGAGGGAAGCGGCGGTCGCGCGGCAGGACACGATGCAGGACGCGCTCCGGGCATTCAACAACGGCGACGGCAGTCGCATGGACTACGCCGCGTCCTTTCTGCGGGCGACGCAGCAGGCCGATGCGGCATATGAGCAGAGCACTCGTGCAGCCCTGCGGGTGTACCGCGAGGGAGTCCAGTCGACGCTCGAGCCGACTCGGCCGAACACAGACTCGTAGCCGTCGCGCCGGCCTAGCCGCGGATCAGCCGCTTGCCGATCGACTCAGCCAGCGGCCGTGGCGCATCACGCGCTGCACGGTGCCGGTGTCGTCCACCAGGACGATGTCGGCAACGCACCCGGGGCGCAGGCCGGCGGCGAGTCCGAGCACTTTCGCGGGCGCCTCGCCCGCAGCGGTGAGCGCGTCGCCGAGGGAGGCCTGCGTGATCGACGCCCAATTGGCAACCGCGGAGTCGAGCGTCAACGCGCTGCCCGCCAGTGCGCCTCCGGCAGTTCGCACACCGCCCTCACCGGTGCTGTCGATCTCGACGCCGGCCATCACGTATCGGCCGGGAGGCGCGCCCGCCGCCGGCGTCGCGTCGCTGGTCAGCACAACGCGTGGTCCGGCGGTGCGGCGGACGAGCTCGAGCACGAGCGGATCGACATGCAGCCCGTCGGCCACGACGCCGACCAGCGGACGGGAATCGGTGAGCGCCACTCCGACGAGCCCGGGCGCCCTGTGATTCAGCGGCGCCATCGCGTTGAACACATGGGTGACGAAGCGCGCACCGGCGTCGAGCGCGCGCCGGGCGACGTCGGCGGATGCGCCGGAGTGGCCCAGCGCCACCGCCACGCCCCGCGCGCGCAGCGCCACGATCAGGTCAAGCGCTCCCCTCAGCTCGGGCGCGAGCGTGACAAGCCTCACGGCGGGCGACGAGAAGTACGCGGGCACGCCGTCCGCGGGCGAGCGGAGCAGATCCACGGGGTGCATCCCGGCGTGATCCGGGCTTAGGAACGGGCCCTCGAGATGGATCCCGCACACGGGGGAGCCGGGATCCGCGACGCGCTCGGCCAGCGCCGCCACCGCTCTCTCGGCGCGTGCGTCGTCGGTCGACACGATCGTCGGCAGATAGCTCGTGACTCCGTGGGCGAGCTGGATCGCATCGATCGCGTCCATGGCCGCGCTGCCGCCCGTCACCTCGTGGCCCCCGGCCCCGTTCACCTGGAGGTCGCGCAGGCCCGGCGCGACGATCCCGTGGTGCAGCTCGTCCGGCTCGCGTGGCGGCTTCCCACTGCCAACCGCCGCGATTCTCTCCCCCTCGACCGCCAGCCACCCGGTCTGCACGGTGCCGGCCTGGGCGAGCTGCCCGGCGACGATCAGGCTCACGCCGCCCCCAACTCCGGCGTGCGCCGGTTCGCGACCAGCTCACCGGCAAGCACGGCGACGCGCATCGGATGGGTCAGCAGGAGCGGCGACAGGGCGCCTGCGGGGGACGTCGGATCTAGCCGGCTCGGCCCGCGGCCTCGACGTCGTCGGGCTGCGGCTCCAGCACGAAGATCTCGACCGCCATGTCGGGATCGATGTGGTTGTCGCTCATGAAGGCGATCACCTTGCGCTCGCTGAACTGCTCGACGGCCGCGACGAGCTCGTCCCGCATCGCCCCTTGGAATCGATGGCGCATGTCGAGCACGACGGTGGCGTCGCCCTGCGCGGCAAGCGTCCGCTCGGCCTTAGTCATCGTGTCCTGCAGCACGACTGCGATCAGGTCACGGCTGATCGTCGTCTTAGCCTTCGTCGGGCCGCGGCCCGTGTACTCGCTGAGCAGCTTCACCGTGGCGTTCGATATAGCCGCGGCGATGCTGCCCGGAGACAATTGTTGGGGGTCGGCCACCTGGAGTCCCTCCTGCCTGGGAGCGTACCGGGTCCGCCGAGAAAGAGGAAAGCGATGTCCGGTATCCACGGCAGCACCGCTAGCCCGCCGCCGGCACCACGCACAGGTCCGGTCGATCCGGGTCGTTGAGCCCGCGACGCAGCAGCGCGAAAGCCAGCCCGCCCACGATCAGTGGAAGCCAGAACAGGATCACGCGGTAGGCGAGCACCGCGGCCGCGGTGACTGCGGCCGGCGTCCCGAACAGGATCAGGCAGCCGAGCAGTCCGCCGTCGATCCCACCGATCCCGCCGGGGATCGGCAACAGGCCGCCGAGCTGCCCGATCAGGTATCCCATCAGCAGCACGGCGATGTCCGGCGAGTATCCGAAGGCCTTGAACGTCGCCCACAGGACAGCGTTGTCGAAGGCCCAGTAGCCGATCGAGCCGGCGATCACGTGCCAGTTCGCGGAGCGCAGGATCTGCAGGGCCTCGCCGGTTCCCCCGATCAGCGCCCTGCGGGCGTGGGCGAGGAACCGGCCGACCCCTCCCGCAGCTGCGGCGGGGCCCGCGCCGACGGGCAGCCGGGGGATCAGCAGCACTAGGCCCATCACGAGCACCGCGGCCGCCGCCGGCAGGGCTGTCAGCAGCAACGACCTGTCCGGGCCGAACAGGCCCAGCGCCATCAGGGTGCCGATCACCGCGACGGCGGCGAAGTTCACCGAGCTCTTGATCAGGAAGAACGCCACCGACCGGCGCGCGATCCGGTCGGCGGGCATGCCGCCCTGGTGCAGGATCCAGCCGCCGAGTGCGAGTCCCGCGGCTCCACTCGCGGGCACGATCGAGCCCATCGCAAGCGTCGACCACGCGATCTCCCAGCTGGTGCGCCAATGCATGTGGCGGCAGAAGATGGGCCGGAACATCAGCACGTAGGACATGCCCGACAGCAGTTCGAGCGCGACCGCCACCGCGATCCAGCCCGGCACGGCGTTCTCCAGCCTGGCGCGCACCTCGCCGAGGCCGGGGGCGAGCGCCACGACCAGCACCAGCGCCGCGAGGATCGCCACGACCTGCAGCGCGCGGCGCGCCAGCACGCGCGGGTCGAACTCGCGCGGCATCACGACCGGCGCGGGACCCGTCACGGGCCGCGCCCGGAGCGGCTGGCTTTGCGGTGTGCTCATCTGGCCGGCGTCATGGGGATATGCTGGGCGGAGGGTCCGCACGAATGCGGACTCGCAAGGGCACGGAAGGAACCAAACCAGGATGGTAGGCGGGCAGCGGAAGCCCAGGCGCGGATGCATGGCAGCGGTCGCGATCGCGTCGCTGTGGGCCCTCGCGCCGGCCCCGGCCTCGGCCGCCGACCCGGTGATCGCCGCCGCGGGTGACATCGCCTGCTCCAGCACGACTCCGACCGGCAGCGGCTCCACGGCCAGGTGCCACCAGCGCGCCACCTCGGACCTGCTCGTCGGTGGCGCGATCAGCGCCGTGGTCACCCTCGGTGACCTGCAGTACCAGAACGGCACCCTCTCCAGCTTCAACAGGTCCTACCACCCCTCGTGGGGGCGCCTGAAGCCGATCACCTTCCCGTCCGCGGGCAACCACGAGTACAAGACCGCCGGCGCGCAGGGCTACTTCGACTATTTCAACGGCACGTCGTACTCGACCGGCCGGGCCGGCGACCGTGACAAGGGCTACTACAGCTTCGACGTCGGGACCTGGCACCTGATCGCGCTGAACTCCGGTGACCACTGCGTTCCCGTGGCATGCGCCAAGGGCTCACCCCAGGAGCGGTGGCTGCGCGCCGACCTCGCAGCGCACCCCGCCTCGTGCACGCTCGCGTTCTGGCACCACCCTCGGTTCAACTCCGGCCACCAGGGCAACGCGACCTTCATGCAGGACATCTTCCAGGACCTCTACGACGCCGACGCCGACGTCGTGCTGGGCGGCCATGCGCACGACTACGAGCGCTTCGCCCCGCAGAACCCGGCGGGCAAGCTCGACAACGCGCGTGGGATCCGGCAGTTCGTCGTCGGCACGGGTGGAGCCTTCTTCACGGGCCTCAGCACCACGAAGCCCAACAGCCAGGTGCGCAATGCGAGCACCTACGGCGTGCTGCTGCTCACCCTCCACCCGAACTCGTACGACTGGCGGTTCGTACCCGAAAAGGGCAAGAGCTTCACCGACTCCGGTACCGATACCTGTCACGGACTTCCCCCTGTCCGCCCGCCCGATGCTCCGCCGCCGAGCCCCTCCCTGCCGGAGGTCGAGCCTCCGCAGGTAGTGGTCGCGAAGGGCCAGCCGGCGGCGAGCTGCACGATCGTGGGGACGCCCGCCGACGACGTGATCGCCGGAACTCCCGATGCGGACGTGATCTGCGGGCTCGCGGGCAACGACCGGATCTCCGGCGGTGGGGGTGACGACGTGATCAGCGGCGGCGATGGGAATGACCGAATCAGGGGCAACGACGGCGACGACGACCTGCTGGGAGGGCGCGGCCGGGACCGCTTGTACGGTGGCAGGGGGAACGACGCCCTGCGTGGCAACTTCGAAACGGACTGGCTGCGCGGTCACAGCGGCAACGACCTGATCGTGGGCGGCGGCGGTCACAACAGGCTGTATGGGGGCCCGGGAAACGACACTCTGATCGCCTGGCAGAACCGGCGTGGAGTGGACCGCGTCTACGGCGGGAGGGGGCGGGACCGCGCCTTCGTGGACCGCGGCGACCGCGTGCGCTCGGCGCTGCCGAGGCGGCGCTAAGGCAGCGTTTTCGCGCGCAGCTGCGTGTTCGCCCTCTTTGCGCGGTAGAGCGCCGCATCGGCGGCGTCGTGCAGTGCCGCGGCGCCGGCATGCGCGGCGTCCGCGATGCCGTAGCTCGCCGTGATGCGCCCATCGCCCAGGCCCGCGTCGGCGATGCTGCGGGCGATGCGTGCCGCGGCCTGGTCGGCTTCACCGGCGATCGTCTCCGGCATCAGCCACGCAAACTCGTCGCCGCCGATGCGAAACACCTCGTCGGTGCCGCGCGCTGTCTCCATGATCGAAGCCACGCGCTTGAGCACCTCGTCGCCGGCCCGGTGGCCGAAGGTGTCGTTCACCGCCTTGAACCCGTCGAGGTCCATCAGGCAAAGCGAGAACGGGCGGTCGTAGCGCATCGACTTGGCCACCTCGATACCCAGCCTTGCTTCATAGGCACGCCGGTTCGGGAGGCCGGTGAGGACGTCGTGGCGGCTCTCGTACTCCGTCGCCGCGAAGCGCGTCGCGTGCGACATGTGCGCTGCGGCCAGCCCGCTCAGAAGGTCGAGGGTGTCGACGTCACTCTGGTCGAAGCGGTGCGCCTCCCCCGCATACACCTTCAGAACGCCCACGACCGCATCGCGGTGACGGAGCGGCACGCAGGCCAGGGACCGCGCGCCGACATGCCGGCACACCTCGACGTTCACGCGCGCGTCGGACTCCGAGTCGGCACATAGCAGTATCTCCCCGGAGCGCGCACACTCCCCGGACAGGCTCCCGTCCAACGGAACGCGCAGGCCGACGAACGGGACGGCCGTCCCGGCCGCGACCCGGTAGGCCATCTCCTCGCCCTCCACCAGCTCGATCACGCTCGCGTCTGCGTCGGTCAGCTCGCGCGCCCGGTCTGCGATCCGCTGCTTCACGGCCTGGGGGTCGAGACCCGCCGCAACGATCTCGTTCTGGGTCGCGATGATGGCAAGCAGGTGCGACTTGGCTCGCCCGGTTTCCATCCGTAGCGCTATCGGCAGCAGCGGGCCGTTGTGTGAGTCACGTCCGGGCCGCGCGGAAGAAGCTCGGCGGGCCACAGATTCGCGCGGCTGCGGCCCGCCGCCCCGTCAGCGCTCGATCGGCGCCTCCGAAGTTGTCCCGGCGTTCAGGCCGCCGGCGATCGGGAGCGGGTGTCGCTCTGATGGGCCTCATGCAGCGCCGCCGAGCCTTTCGTGACGGGTGCGCGCTCCCGGACGCGCAGCGTGCAGCTCGGCGGCGAGCTCCGCCGCGGCCGGAGGAGGGCGGCCACGGTCGGGTTGACCCAAAGGAGGTGGGGGGCAACCAGGAGGAGCTTGACGGCCGACGTCCCGCGGGGAGCCCGCCAGGCCTCGAAACCGGCTCGAGCAGCGGGCTCGAGCCGGTTCTTGAGGTAGCGGGGGTGGGTGTCGATCCGCGCTTGCATGGAGGTGGGAGCCCCGAGGTGGTCGATGCGGGTCTCCCACATCGAAGTTAGCCGCACGGCGCTCCGCGGTCGTCCCGCCACGGTGTGATCTTTGGCGTACTCCCGCGGGAGGAGGCGGGGCGGCCCTCTCCTACTCGAGTAGGAGGTGCTCAGGCAGGAAGAGAGCCTGGGGGCGCCGCGCCGGGGCGCACGACACCCGACTCGTAGGCGACCACCACGGCCTGCGCGCGGTCGCGCAGGCCGAGCTTCATCAACACGTTGCCGACGTGCGTCTTGACGGTCGTCTCACCGATCACCAGCTCTCGCGCGATCTCCGAGTTCGACAGCCCCCGTGCCACCAGCCTCAGCACCTCCATCTCGCGTTCGGTGAGCGCTTCGATGTCTCGCTGTTCCTGGCGCGGCTGCAGGCGCGCGAACTCCTCGATCAGGCGGCGCGTCACAGACGGCGCGAGCAGAGCCTCGCCCGCGGCGATCACCCGCACGGCCACGGCAAGCTCCTCCGGCGGTGCGTCCTTCAGCAGAAACCCGCTGGCGCCGGCCCTGAGCGCCGCGTACACGTATTCGTCGGCGTCGAAGGTCGTCACGACCAGCACGCGGGTGCTCCCGGGCGCGCTGTTTGCGATCAGCTCCGTCGCTTGGATGCCGTCCATGCGCGGCATCCGCAGGTCGAGCAGCGCAACCTCCGGGCGCAGCTCCTGCGTGAGGTCGACCGCCTCCTGGCCGTCGGCCGCCTCAGCGACGACCTCGATGTCGCCTTCCGCCTCGAGCATCATGCGAAAGCCCGATCGCACCAGCTGCTGGTCGTCGGCGATCAGCACCCGGATCACAGCGGCAGCCTCGCATGGACCCGGAACCCGCCGGCAGGCTCGGGGCCCGCTGTCACCGCGCCGCCGAGCAGCGTGGCCCGCTCGCGCATGCCGACCAGCCCGTGACCGCCGTTCGCGGCCCCGGCGGTCCCAGCGCCGCCCGCGTCGAGGCACTCGACCTCGATGCTGCCGGGCGAGTAGCGCAGGACCACGTCGGCCGTCCCCGGTCCCGCATGCTTGAGGGTGTTGGTCAACGCCTCCTGCACGATTCTGTAGGCGGAGAGCGCGACGGCCACCGGCACGCGCGGCGGCGGCTCTCCCTCCACCCGGACCTTCACGAGCAGACCGGCGGCCTCCATCTGCTGAACCAGCGCCGCGAGGTCCTCGAGGCCCGGCTGGGGGGTCAGCAGCTCTCCGTCGGCCGGCGGCCTCAGCACGCCCAACATGCGCCGCATCTCGCTCATGGCCTCGCGCCCGGTGCGCTCGATCGCCTCGAGGGCCGTCGCTGCGCGCGGGGGGTCCTCCTGGATCACGCGCCGGGCGGCCGTCGACTGCACAGTCATGACGCTCACGCTGTGCGCGATCACGTCGTGCAACTCACGCGCCAGCCGCTCTCGTTCGATCGCCGCGGCCTGGAACTGCTCCTGCTGTTCGTGGGCGAGTTGCGCGACGCGCCGCTCCGACCGCACCACCGCGGACTGCGCCGCCCGCAGCCGGTCGGCGAACGACCCCACGATGATGCCTGCTGCGAAGTACGTCATGCCGCGGGAGAAGTAGCCGAGCGGGCTCAGGTCGATCGCATGCCAGGCGACCACCCAGGCCAGCGAGATCGCCGCGGCGATCGCGCCGCCGCGCCATCCGAACTCGAACGCGATCATCACGACGGGGATCGTGTTCAGCGTGAGCACCGCGTCTGCGCTGGACCCGGCCCGCGACCGCAGGGCGATCGTGAACAGGAAGGCGAGGATCGCCGCCGCGAGGATGCGCGCACGCCGGCTCGAGACCGTCATGCTGCAACAGTAGACCTGGCGGCGGCTCCTGTCAGCCGCGCAATCTCACGGGCTCGAGGCGGCCAACCACCGGAGCCTGTGTGCGACCCGCCACGCGCGGCCATACTGCAGCCATGGCCGCCAAGCCCCAATCGAAGCGCAGCGCCAAGCCGCGGGCCCCGACCAAGGCCAAGGCGCCGCCCAAGCTCGCCCCCTACCGTGCCAAGCGCGACTTCCGGCGCACGCCTGAGCCCACCGGCGGCGACCGCCGGGAGGCGACCGGGGGAGACGGGCGCTTCGTCGTCCAGGAGCACGACGCGACTCGCCTGCACTGGGACCTGCGCCTGGAGCGCGATGGCGTGCTGGCTTCGTGGGCGATCCCGAACGGGATCCCGATGAGCCCGCGGGAGAACCGCAAGGCCGTGCACGTCGAGGACCACCCGCTCGACTACATCGACTTCGAAGGCGTGATCCCCGAGGGCTACGGCGCCGGCACCGTGAAGCTTTGGGACAGCGGCACGTACGAGCTGGAGAAGTGGGAGCCGCAGAAGGTGATCGTCACGTTCCACGGCAACCGCCTGACCGGAAGGTACGCGCTGTTCGAGGCCGGCTCCACGAAGGACTGGATGATCCACCGCATGGACCCGGCGGCGGACTCTGAGCGGGAACCGATGCCCGCACATCTGGTCCCGATGCTGGCCAGGCTCGGGCCGCTTCCGGCGAC
Source organism: uncultured Solirubrobacterales bacterium (assembly GCA_963816975.1). GTDB lineage: Bacteria > Actinomycetota > Thermoleophilia > Solirubrobacterales > JBBDJG01 > DASRIA01. Next base: position 1,085,554 of record CAWFMD010000006.1, read on the forward strand.
CGCGCAGCACTTCGGCTTCGAGATCAAATGGGACGGCATCAGGGCGTTGTCCTACTACGAACCGGGCCGCTTCCGGATCGAGAGCCGCAACCTGAACGACATCACCGCGCAGTACCCGGAGCTGCGCCGGCTCGGTCGCCAGCTCGGGTCCCGCGACGCGATCCTGGACGGCGAGATCGTCGCGTTCGACGAGCAGGGACGCCCCAGCTTCGGGCTGCTCCAGCAACGCATGCACCTGACGCGGGACGCGGACATCAAGCGGCGCGCCAAACTGGTTCCGGTGCGCTACGTGCTGTTCGACGTGCTCTATCTGGAAGGGCGCTCGGTGATGGGTCGTCCCTATGAGGAGCGGCGCGCCCTGCTGGAGTCGCTGGGCCTCGAAGGCTCGCATTGGCAGACTCCCGGGTATCACCGCGGGGAGGGGGAGGCGCTGGTCGAGGCGACGGCGAAGAATGGGCTGGAGGGCGTCGTCGCGAAGCGGCTGGACAGCACCTACTCGCCGGGACGCCGCAGCCCCCACTGGATCAAGGTCAAGAACAAGCGCCGCGTACGCCTCGTGGTCGGCGGCTGGCTCCCCGAGAAGGAGCGCCCCGAGCGCCTCGGCGCGCTGCTCGTGGGGTACTTCGACGATCAAGGGAAGCTTCGCTACGCGGGCCGGGTGGGCACCGGGTTCGACGCCAAGCAGCGGACTCGCCTGGAGCGGCTGCTCGGGTCGCTCGACCGGGCGCGCACTCCCTTCGAGGGCGGCCGCGTCACGCGCGGCGCGCGCCACGTCGAGCCGCAACTGGTGGCGGAGGTCGAGTTCACCGAGTGGACCAACGACGGGATGCTGCGCCACCCTTCGTACAAGGGCTTGGCAGAGGCCGCTCCCGAGCGGGTCCAGATGGATCGCGCACGGGCCCCGGACAGCGCGGACACGAGCGCCGCACTCGCGCCGGGGAAGGACCTGGGCCGCAATGCTGTCGAGGTGACCGTCGAGGGCCGGCGCCTGCGCCTCACCAACCTCGACAAGGTCATGTATCCGCAGACCGGCTTCACGAAGCGCGACCTGATCGACTACTACGCGCGGATCGCGCCGGTGCTGCTGCCGCACCTGCACGACCGCCCACTCACGCTGAAACGCTACCCGGACGGCGTCGAGGGTAAGTTCTTCTACGAGAAGCAGTGTCCGTCGCACCGGCCCGACTGGGTGCGCACGGAGGCGATCTGGAGCAGGCACAACAAGCGCAACATCGACTTCTGCGTGGCGGCAGACCTGCCGACGCTCGTGTGGCTCGGGAACCTGGCCGACATCGAGCTCCACACGTCGCTGGCCCTGGCGCCGGACGTGCAGCGCCCGGCGATGATGGTGTTCGATCTCGACCCCGGACCGCCCGCGACCATCCTCGCCTGTTGTCGCGTCGGCCTGCAGCTGCGCGAGCTGTTCGAGCAGCTCGGCCTCGAGTCCTTTGCGAAGACGTCGGGCTCGAAGGGCCTCCAGGTGTACGTCCCGCTGAACGTCCCGGTGACCTACGATGAGACCAAGCCGTTCGCGCGTGCTGTCGCGGAGCTGATGGAGAAGCAGCATCCCAAGCAGGTCGTGTCGCGCATGACGAAGTCGCTGCGGCGCGGGAAGGTGTTCATCGACTGGAGCCAGAACGACGAGCACAAGACCACCGCCAACGTGTATTCGTTGCGGGCCAGGGAGCGACCGACCGTCTCCACCCCCGTGACGTGGGACGAGGTCGCCGACGCGCTGAAGCGCCGCAGCGTCAAGCGCCTGACCTTCGAGCACTCCGACGTGCTGGACCGGGTCGGGCGCGATGGCGACCTGTTCGCCGGCGTCCTCACTCTCCGGCAGGAACTGCCACAACTCGGAAAGGATCAATCGTGAAACTCCCCGCACTGCGAGACGCGGACGTGCATACGCGCCTCGCGACTTATCTCAACGACCACCTCGGCGGGTCTTCCGGCGGAGTCGAGCTGGCGCGGCGCCTGGCCCGCAGCAACAAGGACACCGACTACGGCCCGCCGCTGGAGGACATCGCGCAACAGATCGAGCAGGACGCTGCTTCGCTGCGCGACATCATGGCTCGCCTGGGCGTCGAGGAGGATCGCCTCAAGCGGGCCGGAGGCTGGGCGGCCGAGAAGGTGGGACGGCTGAAGCTGAACGGCCAGCTGCTCGGATACTCGCCGCTCAGTCGCCTGGTCGAGCTGGAGGGCCTGTCGCTGGGAGTGGCCGGCAAGCGGGCGCTATGGGTCGTGTTGGAGGACAGCTATGGCCAGGACCCGCGGCTGGGGGGCGTGGATCTGGCCCGCCTGATGGCGCGGGCGAAGGAGCAGCGCCAGACGCTCGAGCGCCTGCGGCGCCGGGCGGCGACCGAAGCTCTCAGCTGAGCTGAGCAGGGAAAAGGCGACTCGGTCCGAGGCGCCGGACATGATGTGCGCCGCATGAGGCTGGGCTCGATACCGCTGCCTCCGATCTGGCGTGAGGGCCTGTTCGGCCTCGAGCTCGCGTCGCTGGTTCGCCACGACGTGTTCCGCGCGCCGCCCCCGGCGCCACACTCGCGCCCGGTGTTGCTGGTTCCCGGCTTTCTCACCGGGGACGCTCAGCTGGGCCTGCTGGCGTCGTGGCTGCGCGGCTGCGGGCACCGGACGCACGCCTCGGGCATCCGCCTGAACGTCGATTGCGCGGCGGCGGCCACGAGGCGGCTGGAGCAGCGCCTCGAGCAGTTCGTCGACCGGGAGGGCGAACCCGCGGTGGTGATCGGCCAGAGCCGCGGAGGTCTCTTCGCGCGCGTGCTCGCGGTGCGGCGCCCGGACCTGGTGCACTCGCTCGTCACGCTCGGCTCTCCGCATCGGTCGCCTCTGGCCGTCCACCCGCTCGTGTGGATCCAGGGAGCCGCGCTCGTAGGGCTGGGCACGCTCGGCGTGCCCGGGCTCGCGAGCCACCGGTGTCACAGGGGAGAATGCTGCGCCCAGTTCACGACGGACCTCGCGGCTCCCGTGCCGGCGGGGGTGCGGTTCGCGTCGATCTACTCCAAGTGCGACGGCATCGTCGACTGGCCCGTGTGCCTGGACCCCCATGCGGTGCACCTCGAGGTCCGCTCGACCCACTGCGGGATGGGCGTCAACCCGGCCGTCTACGAGCTGCTCGACTCGGAGCTCCATGCACCTCGGCCACAGGCCCGCCGCCTACGGTCCGCGGTGCAACGCGCCGCGGCCTGACATCAGCCGACACGGGGGCTGCCGGGCTTAAGGGGGACGACCGCGGCGCCGATACGAACCCTGCCGGCCTGGGACGGTCGTGTCCCAAGCACGAACCAATTGTCAATCGAGTCGCGTCCTGGCACGGTCGAAGGAGAAGTGATGACCCCCCTCCATGGAGACGGCGAGCGCGCTTTGCTGGTCGACCACGAGCCCAGCTCGCAGACGATGCTGCTGAACCTGCTGGAGCGGGCCGGCTACCGCTGCGAGGTGGCACCGGACGCGCTGGCGGCGCGCGCATTGTGCGCGGCGGAGGAATTCGAGCTGCTGGTTGCCGACATCGACCTGCCCGACGAGGTCGGACTGGGCCTGGTCGAGCACGTCCTGACGGAGTCGCCGCGCACAGCGACCGTGACGGTCATGAGCCTGGACAAGCCGGAGATGGCGGACCGGGCGATCGAGCTTGGCACCTACAGCTACGTGATCAAGCCGTTCACGCCCGACCAGATGTTGATCGCGGTCCGGAATGCGCTGCAGCGCCGCAAGCTCGAACTCGAGAACCGGGCTCAGCGGGAGACCCTGGAGCAGATCGTGCGCGCGCGGACGGTCGCACTGGAGCGCTCGGCAGCGCGGTTGAAGCTGTCCCGTGAGGAGACGGTGCGCCGCCTGTCGCGCGCCGTGGAATACCGCGACGAGGAAACCGGCGGCCACACCGAGCGGATGAGCGCGTATGCGGGGCTGCTCGCCGGGAAGCTGGGCCTCGACCTCGAGTCAATCAGGATCGCGTGCCCGATGCACGACGTCGGCAAGGTCGCGCTTCCCGACCGCCTGCTGCTGCGCCCGGGTGCGCTCACGGCCGAGGAGCGCACCGCGATGGAGCGTCACACCTGGATCGGCTACCAGATCCTTGCCGGGTCTGGCAGCGCGCTGCTCGAGCTGGGGGCGTCGATCGCGCTCACCCATCACGAGAAGTGGGACGGCACCGGGTATCCGCGCGGACTGGCGGGCAGCGGCATTCCGATGGAAGGCCAGGTGGCAGCCGTCGCGGACGTGTTCGACGCGCTCACCAGCGACCGGCCCTACCGCAAGGCGTTCTCGCTCGAGGAGACCATGCAGACCATGCGGAAGGAGCGGGCCCAGCACTTCGACCCGCGCCTCGTCGACCTCCTGTTCGAGAACGTCGACGAGCTGCTCGAGATCCGGGACCGCCCCAACTCGGCCCTGGTGACGCTGGAACCGCCCGCCTTGGTCGCCTAGCCGCGTCTACGTCGGGGAGGCGGCTTCGAAGAAGCGGCGTCTGCCCCCCGGGCGGGAGCGCATCAGCTCGAACCACACGTGGGTGTCGCCGTCCGTCTGGACACCCCAGCGGTCCGCCAGGCGGTCCACCATGAAGAGGCCCCATCCCGACGCGTCGCCGGGCTGCGGGGCGCCGGTGACCTGGAAGCCCGCGCCATGGTCGCAGACGTCCACGTGGACGATTTCGTCCGATCGCCACACCTCGACCGCGATGTCCGCGGAGCGCGTGTGCCGCAGGCTGTTGGTGACCAGCTCCGACACCAGCAGGCGGATGTCCGCGGCGAGGTCCTGGTCGAGCTCTCCGTTGAGAGCCGTGAGCGCGCGGCGGGCGGCGCCGGGGGCGCGCCGGTCAGCCCGGAAGCTCCGTGCCAGGAGGCGATTCAGTTTCGGCGATCGATGGTGACCCATCCGTGGATCCACCCACGATCCGGCGGCCACGCACCGGGATGTGAGCATTCCTCGTCCAGTGTGGTTGAACCTTGGCGTGACCCACTTAGGGTGCCCGCGGAAACAGCGGCCGAAACGTCACCCGCAGCCGGGATCGCGGCCGGGCCATGCTCGCCTGTACAAAGCGGACAAACACTGTGTGGGATTTCCCCGGCGCTCAACTGAGACATCGGCCTATCGGCTCTGATAGCGTGACCAGCGTCAACCTGGGGGCGAACCGAGAAATCGGTCAAACCCGAGCAGGGATGCTCATTCGGTCAACCGGAGCAGGGATGCTCGCAAGGATTTCCCCTATTCCGTAGGGGAGGGAGGCGTTATCTATGTCATTCAGGAAGAGGACGGTAGTGCCGCTGGCACTTGCGCTTGGAGCCGTGGGAATCATGGTGATGGCCTCGATGGCCAGCGCCGGCCACGTGCGCCCCAAGGGTGCGACACCAATCCGTGTGTCGCTGGTGCCCGCGTTCAATGCCTGTACTGCGCCGAACCGGTCGCACGGGCCGCCTTTGGCGTTCCCGTCCTGTAACCCGCCGACGCAGACCTCGACGGCCCTCACGGTCGGCGAGATCACGGCCAACGGTGCCGCCGCGAACATGGAGGGCTTCGTGAAGCTCGCCGTGCTCGTTGGTGTCCCGGGTCCGCCCGATGACTCCGACGTGTTGATCACGGGGAACATCAAGGACGTGCGGTGCCAGGCCGGCACAAGCCCCTGCGGGCCTGCAAACGCCGCAGCCGGTGCCGACTACACAGGCGAGATGCAGGGCAACGCCACGATCCGGATCACGGACCACTGGAACGCGGTTGCCGCGGGCGGTGGGCCGGACCCGGCGACAGTCGTTGACATTCCGTACCCGATCGCACTCACGTGTGCCTCGACGGCCAGCACTTCCGTGGGCTCCACGTGTTCTGCGAGCACCTCTGCGAACGCAGCGGTTCCGGGTGCAGTCAAGGACGGCAAGCGTGCCGTCATCGAGGTCGGGCAGGTCCTGATCAACGATGCGGGCCCCGACGGCCTGACCGGCACCATCCCGAACACACTCTTCGCGGTCCAGGGAATCTTCATTCCCTAACCGGGCAGAGGTCTGGCGCCCCAACCGGGGTGCCGCAGGCAGAAAGGCCGGGAGCCGCACTTCTCCCGGCCTTTCGCCGTACCGGGTTCGTCGGCGCTAGCCCGTGGCGAGTGGCAGGGCGAGCTGCTCGAAGGGTTGCTGCGCGCGTCTGCGCACGGCGCGCCACTGCTCCAGCCGTTCGATCGCGAACTGCTCGCAGCGGATCTCGCTGCAGATCGCTCCGGCCCGGAACTGTGCGATGTGCTGCGCTTCGTGCGCGGCCAGCTTCACCAGCCATTCGCGCCAGTCCTGACACACGAAGAAGGGGAAGCGGTTCCGCGGTCCCGCCTCCGACGGCGCCTTGAAGTGGTAGTTGATCGGGCCGAGGGGCCAGCGCTCCCGGCCGCGCCCGAGCCTCAGCGTGACCAGGTAGCGGGCCGCACGCGGAGCGTTGCTGATCTCGGGCACGCCGTTGTAGGCGGCGCCCCCGAGGGCGCCGTTCTTGACGTTCACGCAGACGCGGCGCATGTCGATGCCCTGAACCGCGAACAGAACGCACTCGCGGACCTCGTCGACGGGTCGTCGGCTCGTATTGCGGATCCACACGTCCGTCTCTATATACCGAGGGCGCCCGACGGGCGCAGACCGAGGCAGTCTGGACACGCACACGTCACGTCTGGACAGGCGCACGAAACTCGGACATGCGTCCGGGTCGGTGGATCTTCGCGCCAGGACCCCGTTGACTTCACAGATAACAGGCCTTGGAGATCGCTGCGTCCCGCTCCTCGCGCGCGGCGGTCAGGGAAAGCACGGAAGCCTTGTACACCGATACGCCGGCGATCGCGGATACCCGACGACCCCATTCCCGGAAGCTCTCGCAGGAGGCGCTCCTGCATCAGAGCGATGACCGCCTGGTGGCGCTTGCGCGTTCGGGGTCGGAGCACGCCTGGGCGGAGATCACGCGGCGCTACGAGCGTCTGCTGCGCGCGTACTGCGCGCGCTTCGTCGGTGCGAGTCGCGCCGAGGACGCGGTTCAGCAGACCTTCCTGCAGGCCTTCCTCGCACTTCGCGATGGAACGCGGCGGGAGATCGCGCTGCGTGCCTGGCTTTACCGGATCGCGCACAACTGCGCGATCGACGTGCTGCGCAAGAACTCCCCCGATCACGAGCAGCTCGATCTCGAGTACGACGGTGTGGCACAGCCGCCGATCCTGTTCGAGCAACGCGAAGAGGTGCGGCAGCTCGTCGCCCGGATGCGCGACCTGCCCGACGCCCAGCGCCAGGCGCTTGCGCTGCGCGAGCTCGAGGGCCGCAGCTACGAGGAGATCTCCGCGCAGCTGGGCCACTCCGGCTCGGGCGTGCGCCAGCTGATCTTCAGGGCGCGGACCACACTGCGAAACAGCGCTGCGGGGATGGTGCCACTCGGATTCCTGAAGAGCAGGCTGTGTCAGCCGCTGCCGCTCGAGTGTCATCACGTGGCGAGCGCCGTATCCGTGCCGGCGTCGTCCGGGAGCGGAATCGATGCCATCGGCGCCGCCACCCTCGCGGTCGTCGCAGTGCTCGGGGGCGGTCTTGCGGCCACCGACGGCAGCTCCCGGCAAGCGAGGCCCGCGCTTGTCCAGCATGCCGTCGCCTCGCCGTCGCCCCTGACTTCGGCCGGTGGCTCCCGTGCGATCGCGCCGGCGGCACAGCCGCCCGTCCATACCGGGAATGCGGTGATCGTGCGTGTGCGGCCCGAGGGCGAGCCCGGTCGCGCGATGGCGCCGCCGGCTTCGCCGCCAGGGCTCGATTCCGGGCCCGGGATCCCGGGCCTACCCGTGGAGGGTCTGCCGCCCGCCCCGGATCCGGCCGCAACGCTCGAGCCGGCCTCCGAGGCGACAGCGGGCCACGACACGCGCCAGCCGGCGGCGAGCGACGGGACCGGCGTGCCCGCCGGGGGCCCCTCCGGCGGGCCGCGGTCCACGCCACCCGGCGGATCTGTGAGTTGGATTGCACCGCCGGGCGCGGCGACTCCGGCGACCGGTGACCCGCACGGCAAGCAGCCGGCCCCGCCCAAGCCCGCGTCACCGCCGGCGTCCAAGCCCGCCGCGCCCAAGCCCCCGGCCAACGAACGGGGCCCCAAGGCAGCACCGCCAAAGATTGCGCCGGGCAAGGTTGCACCGCCCAAGCCAGCGCCGCCCAAGGTTGCACCGCCGAAGGCAGCACCGCCCAAGGCAGCTCCGCCCAAGGGTCCGCCGGGCAAGGTCGCCCCGAAGGCCGCAACGGACAGGATTCGGACGTCCGCGGGCCCGAGCGAGCGCCGGTGACCGCGGCGCGGCGCTCGCGCACGTGCACGCTGCTCGCTGCCTGCGCGGCCGTGCTGACGATCGCGCCGCGCCCAGTGCCCGTCGCCGCGGCCGCGGAGGTCTGCGCGCAGAAGACTCCCACCGCGCTGAAGTTCAAGCGCCAGGCCGGCAAGCGCCATGGGCGCCTGTCCTGGCAGGCGCGGCGTGGCATCAACCGGCGCTTCCGCGTGTCGCGCAACGGCGCCGTCGTAGGGCAGACGTTCGGCCGTTCGATGCGCGTCTCCGTGATCCCCGGGCGGCGGTACGTGTTCACGGTGCGGCCGGTGAGCGCCGCCGGCAGCGTCTCCGACTGCGCCGGCGAGCTGACCGAGGCGCTGCGCTGGTACCCGCCCGCTCGGGTGCGCCATCTCGTGGTGCAGCGGGTGCGCAAGCTCCGCGCCACGATCAGCTGGTCGAGGGTCAGAAGGGGGGACGGCCGGCTCGCCGGCTACCGCGTCTACCGCGACGGGAGCGTGTACCGCCAGGTGAAGCCGCGGCGCCGCGCGATCCCCGTCCGGGTCACGCCGGGCACGCACCTGTTCCGGGTCGTGGCCGCCGACACGCGGGGGACGACGGGCTTGCCCAGTCGCACGGTGCGCGTTCGGGTGAGCCATTCTGCGCCCAGCGCGCCCGGCCGGCTGCGGATCGGCCGCGTCTCGGACAGCAGCGTCGAGCTGGGGTGGGGCAACGCCCACGAGCGCAGCTCGCCGATCGCCGGTTACCGCATCCTGCGCAACGGCGTGCCGGTCGGGCAGGTGCGCGCGCTGAGCGCGACGATCGGCAACCTGGCACCCGCCACCGGCTACCGGTTCGCGGTCGCGGCCGTCGACCGGTGGGGCTATGCGGGCCCATCGAGCATTGCCCAGACCACCACCGCGATGCCGCCTCCCACGCTCGGCAGCCTGCACGCGTTCCTGCTCGCCACCACGGACGAGAGCTTCATCGACCTCCAGCGGCACTACCGGCAGATCGGCACCGTGTACCCGACGTACTTCGATTGCCGGCGCTCGGACGCCGGGATCATCGGAAAGGACGACCCCCTGGTCACACGCTGGGCGCAGCTCCGGCGGATCGCCGTGATGCCGCGCTTCAACTGCCAGCACGGACCGACGCTCAACATGATTCTGCGCGACCCGGCCGTGCGCGAAGCGACCCTCACGAACCTCGTCGGCCTCGTGCAGCGGTACGGGTACGACGGGATCAACATCGACTTCGAGGCCGGTTTCGAGGGGGATCGCGACGTGCTCACGAGCTTCGTCGCCGAGCTGGCGCGTCGCCTGCACGCGCTCGGCAAGCGATTGGCCGTGGAGGTGTCCGCGAAGTTCTCCAGCGCGCAGACAGGCAGGTCCGCCTTCTATGACTATCCGAACCTCGGCCGGGTCGCCGACACCGTGTTCGTGATGGCCTGGGGCTGGCACTGGACGACGTCCGGCCCCGGCCCCTCGGACGAGCTGGCGAACGTTTTGAAGGTCGCCAACTATGCCGCCACGATGCCCAACCAGGAGCGCTTCGTGCTCGGCCTGCCACTGTACGCGCACGACTGGCCGTGGAGCGGTGGGCCTTCCAATCCCTCCACGCCGCGCGAGTATGGCGAGGCGATGGAGGTCGCCCAGCGCCACGGCGTGACGCCGCAGCTGGACGCCGCTGCGTACACGTGGAAGTTCAACTATGTCGAGGGCGGCGTGCCGCACGAGGTGTGGTACGGCGACGCAACCACGGTGTCGCGCCGCATCCGGGTGGCCCGCGTGCGCGGCCTCGGCCTCGGCTTCTGGCGGCTCGGCCGCGAGGACCAGCGCATCTGGGACGACCCCCAGATCGCTCCCGGCACCGCCTGGCCGTAACGACCGCGCCGCCGCCTGACACGTGCGGGTGGACGCTTCCGTCTGCGCCGCGGACACCCGTACGAGTGAGCCTATGGCCGTCCAGCCGTTGACCACATAGCGGCCATGGGAAAGCGGATCTCGTGACAAATCGTGATGCCCTTGCGCTCGGCGCACAGCCCGAGATGGTCGTTGCTGCGCGCCCGGACGTCTCCGACGCGGCGCATGCCGTCCCCGCGCCCGCCACGACGCGTTCGATCGCGGTGCTGGGACTGGGCTACGTCGGACTGCCGACCGGAATCGGTTTCGCGCACGGGGGAGCGAAGGTGACTGGGGTTGACGTGAGTGAGCGGCGGCTGCACGACATCCGCGAGGGGACCGTGGACCTCGCGGCCGGTGAGCGGGAGCGTCTGCAGTCGGCCCTCGAGCTCGGCGAGCTCGTGCTCACGTCCAACCCCAGCGCCCTGGAGACCGCGGATGCGATCCTGATCTGCGTCCCGACGCCGGTCGATCACCGGATGGAGCCGGATCTGCGGCTCCTGCGCACTGCCTGCGCGACCGTCGTCGCGCACGCGCGCCGCGATCAGGTGATCGTGCTCACCAGCACTACGTACGTGGGGAGCACGCGGGAACTGCTGGCCCAGCCGCTCGCCGAGCGCGGGCTGCGGGCCGGGCTCGAGGTGTTCGTCGCGTTCTCTCCCGAGCGCATCGACCCGGGGAACGGACACTGGGACCAGCGCGACGTGCCTCGCGTGGTCGGCGGGGTCAGCCAGCGTTGTGCGCGCGAAGCCGCCGCGGTGGTCGGCACCGTGTCGGCCGGCGTCCATCTCGTGTCGTCGTGCGAGGCGGCCGAGATGACCAAGCTCTACGAGAACACCTTCCGGGCCGTCAACATCGCATGGGCGAACGAGATGGCCGGAGCAAGCCGTGCGTTTGGGCTCGACCCGACCGAGGTCACCCGCGCCGCGGCCACCAAGCCGTACGGCATCCTCACCTTCTGGCCGGGCGCCGGCGTCGGTGGCCACTGCATCCCGTGCGACCCCCACTACCTGCTGCGGGGGCTGCGCGACGTACGCGCCGATGCGCCGCTCACGCGCCGCGCGATGAAGGCGATCGAATCACGGCCCCACGTCGTGGCGGAGCGCGTCGTCGAGTTGTTGGAGGGTGAGGGATTGACGCCGGCCGAGGGACGCGTCCTCGTGGTCGGCGCCTCCTACAAGGCCGGGGTGCGCGACACGCGCGAGTCGCCGGCGGTGCGGGTCATGCGGCGCCTCTCCGGCGACGGGGTCACGGTCGCCTACCACGACCCACTGGTGCGATCGATCGAGGCGGGCGACGGGCTGGCGGTCCTCTCGGTCGCGCACCCGCGGCCGTGCGACTACGACCTGGCAGTGCTGATCACGCTGCACGACGGCTGCGACTACGGCTGGCTGGCCGAGTTCCCGCACGTGCTCGACTGCACCTATCGAACGCCGCTGGGCGCGCGGAGGTCTCTCATCTAGTGGCAGCCTCCGCGAGCACGGGGCGGCTGTCGACACATGCGCCGACCCCGTGGATCAATCACGCGCTACGGCTCGTGTGTGCGCTCTACCTGGCCCTGATCGTGGTCGCGGTGGTCGCCTACAAGTCGATCTTCATCGAGGTGGTGGTGGCCGATCCGTGGTTCGGCGTGTACAGCGTCGTCGTGTGCCTGTTCATCCTCAGCCGCTTCCTGTTCAGCCTGTTCTACCGGCCCGCACCCGAGCCGGAGCAGCAGCTGGTGCCGACCGTCGCCATCGTGATGCCGGCCTTCAACGAGGAGCACGCGGTCGCGGCCTCGATCCGCTCGCTGCTCGCGGTCGACTATCCCCGCGAGCAGCTCGAGATCGTCGTCGTGAACGACGGCTCGACCGACGGCACTCTGCGCGAGATCAGATCGGTGGCCGATCCGAACTCGGGCGTGCGCGTGATCGACTTTCCCCGGAACCGGGGCAAGCGGGCGGCGATGTCGGCCGGCATCCGCGCCACCCGCGCAGCGGTCGTGGCGTTCGTGGACTCCGACAGCTCGCTCGAGCGTGACGCACTGCGCCAGATCGTGCGCGGCTTCGCCGATCCGCGCGTCGGGGCGATCGCCGGCCACGCCGAGGTGGAGAACGCGCGGGAGACCCTGATCACGCGCATGCAGGCGGTGCGCTACTTCGTGGCGTTTCGCGTCTGCAAGGCCGCCGAGTCGATCTTCGGCGCGGTCACGTGCTGTTCGGGCTGCTTCTCCGCCTACCGGCGCGAGGCGATCGGCCCCGTGCTGGAGCGCTGGGAGCACCAGCGCTTCCTGGGGCAACCCGCCACCTACGGCGACGACCGCTCGCTGACCAATTTCGTCTTGCGCGACTGGAAGGTGCACTACGACGAGCTGGCCCGCTCCCGCACGATCGTACCGGCGCACTTCCGCCTGTTCCTGCGCCAGCAGCTGCGCTGGAAGCGTTCCTGGACGCGCGAGTCGCTGATCGTCGGCCGGTTCATCTGGCGCAAGAGCCCGCTCGCGAGCCTCTGGGCCTATCTGGGGATCGTCCTGCCGCTGGTCGCCCCGATCGTGGCGGTGCGCGCCGTCGCCTGGCAGCCGCTCGTCGCGGGCGCCGGGGCACCGTTCATCTACCTGATCGGGATCTACGCGATGGCGCTCGTTTACGGCCTGTACTACGGGTTGAAGCACGGGCGCTACGACACCCTGTGGGTATTCGGCGTGATCTTCGTGTTCTTCTACCTGACGTTCCTGTTGTGGCAGACCTACTGGGCGATCCTGACCTCGCGGAACTCGACCTGGGGCACGCGTGGCGCAGCGGTGGAAGGAGCGCCGTGACGACCCCCGCGGAGGCATTCCGCGGTGCGGTCGCGTTCATCTTGCTGCCGCTGTCGCTGGTGCCGCTGTACTTCGCGGTGCCGCGCCTGCGCAGCGAGGTTGCGCCTGAGCCCGACCGCGCGCCGCTGGCCGCGCCTGACATCTCGCCGAGCAGGGCCCAGAAACAGCGCTGGCGGCCGCTGCCTGTTGCGCGCGACGCCGTGCCGGTGCTCGCGTACCACGGCGTCAACGACAAGCCCGATCACTACTCCGTGACGAGCCGCCGGTTCTCCGAGCAAATGCAGATGCTGCGCCACGTGGGCTTCGAGCCGATCACGATTGCGCAGTACGTGCGCTTCCTCGGAGGGATCAGCGACAACCTGCCGAGGCGACCCATCCTGATCACCTTCGACGATGGGCGCCTCGACTCCTACCGCGGTGCCGACAAGATCCTGGCCGAGACGGGCATGCGCGCGACCGTGTTCGTGATCGCCGGCTACGTGGAGGAGGACAGTCCCTTCTACCTGGACTGGCGTGAGCTGGGGCGCATGATGAAGAGCGGCCGGTGGGACGTGCAGGAGCACGCGGGCCTCGGGCACGTGAACATCCGCTACGACGCCGCGGGGCATGAGGGACCCGCCTACGCGTACCGCAGGTACACGGAGGGCGAGGGTCTCGAGAGCTTCACGCAGTTCAAGGACCGCGTGCGACAGGACATCCTGTGGGCGAAGCGCACGATGACCGAGCGGCTGCCGGGCTTCTCGCCGATGAGCTTTGCGGTGCCGTTCGGCAATTACGGGCACGACGGCGATACCAACGACAGGCGCATCGCACCCTTCATGCAGAGCTTCCTGGCGCGGCACTTCCAGGCCGTCTTCATGACGCGCCCGCCGGTATACACGACGCCGCAGAGCACTCGCTCGCGACTCGGCCGGATCGAGGTCCACTCGGACACCAGCACCGACGACCTCTACCGCTGGCTGCGCGACCGCATGCCCGCGCGACCCATACGGCACGCGCCGCTGACCAAGGCGCCGGTGGCGCTCAGCCCCGGCGGCTCGGGCCGAGCACGCGGCTGATCGCCTCGAGCTCGTCGCCGAGCGACAGGCCGGGCTTCGGAGCGGGCTTGAACGCGCGCGCAGTGAGCGCGCGCGCCTGGCGCTCGGCGAGGCCCGCCTCCCGCTTCAGCAGCGCGACGATCGAGTCGTAGCCCCACCCGCGGGCGACCAGGCTGCGGGCGGTGCGCAGGGCTTCCTGCCCGCCGTGGATCACGAGCTCCTCCAGAGCATGTGGAGAGGATCGGCGGGATCGGCGCCCGCTTGAGTTCTGTGGTCCGCCGACCGCCGACGGCCGGCTAGTTGCTCTGACCCGTCGGGCGCACCAGCACTTCGTTCACGTCCACGTGCGGGGGCTGCTGCACGACGAACATCACCGCCCGTGCGATGTCGTCGGCTTCGAGCGCGCCCCGGGGCCGGTTGTCGAAAAACGGCGTGTCCACCATGCCGGGCTCGATCAGGCTCACGCGAACGCCGGTTCCGTCGACCTCCTGGCGCAGCGCCTCGCCCATCGCCGTGACCGCCCACTTCGTGCAGGAGTACAGCGAGCCGGGAAGCGCCCGCCGCCCCGCGACAGAGCCGGTCAGGAGCACGTGCCCGCGCGTCTCGCGCACATGCGGCAGCGTCGCCCGGATCGTGAGCGCCGCCCCGTACACGTTGGTGAGCACCATCGCCTCCCAGTGCTCGGGGGTGGACTCCAGGAAGCCGCGCGGCGCGCCGAACCCGGCGTTGGCGAACACGACGTCGAGCCGGCCGAACCGCTCGAGCGCGGTCGCGGCCATCTGTTGCTGGTCGTCCCACGAGGTCACGTCGCAACGCACGGGCAGGGCGTCCAGCTCCCGCGCCAGCGCCTCCAGCTTGTCCTCCGAGCGCGCCGCGAGCACCAGCCTGTAACCCGCCTCGGCGGCGTGGCGGGCAGTAGCCGCGCCGATGCCGCTCGACGCGCCGGTGATCAGGAACACGGGATCGGGCATGTCAGCGGTTCTCCTTCCGGATCACGAAGCGCAGCCCCGACCACGTGTCATCGATCGCGCATACCTTGGTGTCGACCAGGCCCTGCGGCAGTCCGACCTCGCGCAGGGTGTCCTCGGTCAGGTCGGTCTCGACGCCGGAGGATCGCTTGGGCCACGCGATCCACAGCGACCCGGCCGGGTCGAGGGCGGACGCGAGCTTTCCGAAGCGCCGCTCGAGGTCGGAGCGGGAAGTCGTGAACAGGACGATCACGTCCAGCGGCCCTTGCGCCCGTGCGCGCAGCTGCACCCGGTCGGGGAGCGGCGCCAGTGTGGACTCCAGGAACTCGTCCGGAGCTGCCACGAGCGCCAGCCGCGCCCCGTCCTTGATGCCGAGCTTCTTTGGAAGCGCGGTGCCCGAGTAGCCGGCCATGGCCGCCCAGGGTACCGGTGGCCGCACAATCGGGTTCGCCGGTGCGGTCCCCGCCGGAGGACCTATCAGGGAACCGCGATTCCCTGTCGCAGGAAGGGCGAGTTGTCCTGGGTCGATGCCTGGGCGTCGGGCCCGCCGTCCGAGACGCGCACGTCGCCCATCTGCCAGATCGCGCGCTTGGTCTCGGTCACCGCGCCGGGCAGCACCGCATCCGCCGATGTGTCCACGGCACAGGTCGCACCGATGGTCGTCGACGGGGTTCCTGTGCATGGGATCGTGAAGTTGAACGGCGTGTCCGACACGGTCGCCGAGTCACTCAGGCCGGTCCCGTTGAGACGGTCCGTGATCCGCAGCACGACGCTTCCCTGGAGCTCACCCAGATAGTCGCTCAGGTTGGAGCGGAGGCGCACGTCGGTGACGTTCGCCGTGATCGTCACATCCGCCTCGTCCTGCGGGGTAGCCGGGTTGCCGATCAGGATCCTGAACGCAATGGAGCCGGTCATGTTCGCGCCCTGCCCGTTCACGTCCGGTGTGCCGATCGTGAGGTGCGGCGAGGACATCGAGGGCGGGTTGCACGACGCGTACTCGAGGCTCGGCCCGTGCATCCGGTTGGGTGCCGTGCACCCGTTGAATGCCGGCACCAGCGATACCTTCAGCGGCCCGGCGCTCTTGGGGCGGGCATAGCCCCGCTGGTTGACGAACGTGCACGTGACGGTTTCTCCCGCGGCGACGTTCACGTTCGAGACGGGGCTGCCGTTCGAGCACGTGGCGCTGTACTGGACGAACCCGACCACTGCCGCCTCCGACAAGGAGTAGCCGGCGGCCGGCACCAGGTCATCGAAGGAATGCGAGTTCGGCAGCGCCGGGTCCGCATCGTCATCGAGCGCGAAGCCCGTCGGCGACAGCCCGCCACCCGCAGTGAAGCTGAAGTCCTGGGGGTCGTCGGGCTGTGTGTCCTTGACCACCACGATCCTGCCCCGCTTGCGGTTGGAGAACGTGCAGGTCACGTGCTCGCCGATGGACAGCGAGATGTTCGAGATCGGGCTGCCGTCGTCGCAGGTTGCCGAGGTCAGGTCCCAACCGGGGGTCGCGCTCTCCGACACGGAGTAGCCGGACTGCGGTGACAGGCCGTCGAATGTGCGCCTGTCCGACAGCGCGGCGTCGGAGTCGTCATCGAGCTGGAAGCTCCCCGGCGTGAGGCCGCCGCCCGCGGTGAAGGCGAAGTTCTGCGCGTCGTTGGGCTGCGCGTCCTTGACGATCGTCAGCGATGCCTGTTTCTGGTTGACGAACGTGCATGTGACCGTCTCGGCCGGTCCGATGTCGATGTTCGAGATCGGGCTCCCGTCGTTACAGGTCGCATCCGCGTTCCATCCCGCCGGCACCGACTGCGAGATGGAGTAGCCGCTGCGCGCAGCGACGTTGGTGAACGTGGCCGTGTTGGACAGAGTGCCGTTCGAGTCGTCATCGAGCGCGAAGCTGGTGGGGCTGAGCCCGCCACCCGCCGTGAAGCTGAAGTCCTGCGCGTCGTTGGGCACGGTGTCCTGCACCACTACCAACTGCCCCCGCTTCTTGTTCGTGATCGTGCAGGTGACCGATTCGCCGGGCGCGATCTGGATGTTCGACGGGAGGCTGCCGTCGCTGCAGATGGCGCTCGACTCGTCCCAGCCCGCGGGGACCGCCTGCGATACCGAGTAGCCCGTCCCGGGCGGGACGTTCGAGAAGGTGCGTGTGTTGGACAGCGTGCCGTTCGAGTCGTCATCGAGCGCGAAGCTGGTGGGGCTGAGGCCGCCGCCCGCCGTGAAGCTGAAGTCCTGCGCGTCGTTGGGCTGCGCGTCGGCAACGATCGTGAGCTGACCGTGCTTGAGCTGGTTGAACGTGCATATGACCGTCTCGTGAGGGCTCACGTTGATGTTCGAGACCGGGCTGCCGTCGCTACACCAGACCCACCCCTGTAGCCAGCCACCGGGCACGCTCGCGGATAGCGAATAGCCGCTGCCCGGTGCGACATCGAATATGCGGCTTCGCTCGAGGGCGCCGTCGGAGTCGTCGTCGAGCTGGAAGCTCGTCGGGCTGAGGCCGCCACCCGCCGTGAAGCTGAAGTCCTGCGAGTCGTTGGGGGACGCATCGTTGACGACGACGATGTGTGCCGGTTGGTAGTTGGTGACCGTGCAGGTGACCGTCTCGCCGAGGGACACGTTGATGGCGCTCAGCGGACTGCCGTCGTTACACGTGGCGCTCGCCTGGATCCAGCCCCCGGCGGGAAGCGTCCCCTGGGCGAGCGAGTAGCCCGAGCCCGGCGCCAGGTTCGCGAAGGTCATGGTGTTGGGCAGCGCCGGGTCGGAGTCGTCGTCGAGTTGGAAGCTCGTGGGGCTGAGGCCGCCACCCGCCGTGAAGCTGAAGTTTTGCGCGTCGTTGGGCACGGTGTCCAGCGCGAGGACGATCTTCGTGTGCTTCTGGATCGTGAACGTGCAGGTCACGTTCTCCGCGGCGCCCACGTTGATGTTCGAGACCGGGCTGCCGTCGCTGCAGGTGCTCCCGGTCACGTCCCAGCCCGGCACCGCGGTCGGCGCCAGCGAGTAGCCCCCACGCGGCGTGACCCCCGTGAAGACCCTCTGGTTGGAAAGCGTGCCGTTGGTGTCGTCGTCGAGCTGGAAGCTCGCCGGGCTGAGGCCGCCGCCGGCCGTGAAGCTGAAGTCCTGCGGATCGTCCGGTACGGCGTTGAGCTGGACGGTGATCGTGCCCGCCGCGAGCGGAATCGGCTGCCAGGAGGGCGCGGTGTCCATCAGCGTGTTGTTGGTGATCCGCGTGGCGCTCGTGCCGTCGGCGTTCATGGTGTAGATCTCCGCGTTCTTGAGCGCGTCGCGCACGAAGGCGATCTTGTCGCCCGCGGGTGACCACACCGGGTTCTCGTCGACCAGGGTCCCGTTGTTGGTGAGGTTGACCTGAGAGGTTCCGTTGGCGTTCATCTTCCAGATCTCGTCGTTCGCGGTGATGCCTGCGTGGTAGACGATCTGACCGCCGCTCGGGGACCAGTCCGGCTCGATCTCGTCCGAGATGGCCGTCGTCAGCCGCGCGAGGTTCGTGCCCGCGGGGGTCGCCGTGTAGATGTCGCCGTCGCGGGAGAATGCGATCAGGGACCCGTCCGGCGACCAGGCCGGGTAGCCCTCGTTGATCGTCGGGGTGTTCGTGATGTTGACCTGGTTGGTGCCGTCCGCGTTCATCACGAACAGGTCGAAGACGCCGACCGTGTTGTTGCGATCGCTGGCGAACACGATCTGGGCGCCGCTCTGAGACCACGCCGGCCGCAGGTCGCTGGCGGCGTTCGTCGTCAGCTGGACGCGGTTGGAGCCGTCGGCGTTGGCGACGTACACATCCGGGCGCAGCCCCGCCGTGCGCTCGAACAGGAGCTTGGTGCCGTCCGGCGACCACGACGGATTGAGCTCGTCCTGGTCGAGGCTCGTGATGCGGGTCTGGGTCGAGCCGCTCGAGGTCATGGTGTAGAGGTCGTTGTCGGCGGGAAAGCCGTTGCGCGCGCTGCCGAACGCCAGCTTGCCGTTGGTGCCCAGGAATGCGGCGGCCGCCGTGCCCGGCAGGATGCTCGCGCCGGCGAGCGCGGCGAGCGCCACGATCAGCGCGCGGCGCGTCACCGGCGGACCCGCACGATCTGTGTGTCGTCGGTGAACTTCCCGTCGTCGTCGGTCACGCGGACCGTGACCGTGACCTGCCGCGCGGTCTCGAACCCGTGCCGGGTCGTGGGGTCGGTGCCCGTGTCGCGCTCGAACTTCCCGTCGCCGTCGAGGTCCCACTCGTACTTCGTGACCGCGCCGTTCGCGTCCGTGGACCGGGACGCGTCGAAGGTGACCGGCTCCCCGACCGAGGGGTCGCGCGTCGACGACGTGATCGCGGCCGACGGGCCGCCGGGCTGCTGGTTGGTGAACTGGATCGGGATCCGGATCAGGTCCCGGTCGAGCGTCCCGTTGCAGCCGCTCATGTGGTACCAGGTGTAGAAGAGCTGAGCCGTCTGGCCGACGGTCTCGAAGTTGCGGGAGGTGCTGGCCGGGTCGAGGATGGACGGATCCTTGATCGGGTCCGGCGGAACGCAGTCGGTGGACCACCTGACCTCGGCCTCCATGAGCAGGGTGGCATTCGTCCAATCGAGAAGGTCGCTGGACAGCGAGTAGTAGACGCCCGGCGGCTTGCCGTGCGCGGGGTCGCCCACGGAGTTGCCGAGCAGCATCCACTTCCGGAAGTAGGTGTTGTACGTGAGGCTTTCGGTGATCGTTCCGATGCTCGTGAAGTCAACCGGCGCGCACACGTGCGCTCCCGGGTTCGTGGTCACGATGTAGGGGTTCACGAACTGGGCCGCGAAGGCGGAGCCGTTCCAGGCGCGCCACGACGCGGGATCGCTGACGTCGCGTGTGCGCATCAGGCACGCGCCGAACTGTTGGAGGCCCTTGGGCTCCGCGCGGAACATGGCGTAGAAGTAGCCGTCGCCCGAGCGCACGACATTGGACGGCGTGAAATACCCGTTGGGCCCGTCCATCGAAAACTGGTATGGGATCGCCGCGACGAGCTGGGCGGGGGCGGTGGGCTGGGTGAAGGTGGCGCCCGAGTTCGTGGACACCGCACTCGTGATCGCGTTGTACCAGCACGCGTAGCTGGAAGGGCATTCGCTCACGCATGACCCCGCCTGGTACTCCATGTGGACGAGCGCGTAGATCGTCTTGCCGTCCGGCGTCCACGGCGACGCAAGCCATTCCTTCATGTTGAAGTTCGACGCCGTGCAGTTGTTGCTCGAGGACATCGTCTTGGTGCAGGGGTGCGTGTAGGGGCTGTCGAGCGTGGTGTTCGCGATCCAGCGGTAGTTCACGTGGTGCGTGTTCATCAGCTGGATCTTCCCGGTGTCGTCTTTGAACGCACGCGCGGGTTCGTCGGTGATGTCGTTGTCCTCGCAGTTCTGCGTCGACCAGTCGTATACGAACACCTCGGGTCCGACCTGTTGCGCAACGGCCTGGTTGAACACGAATGGCGAATAGGGCGGAGGCAGCGCGTGCGCGTCAGCCGAGTGTGACAGCGTGGCGACGAGGGCGGCCAGGCAGACCGCCCAGATCACGCGAACTACCCGGTAGTCAGTACCGGACATGGCCCCTAAGAATCCCTGCACCTCCCAGTGACCCCAGCGGTCGGATGCGGTTCGTGGTACCGGCAATCCAGCCCTCCGCGGGGGCTGGACCAGATTACCGTCGGCCGCGATGCAGCGCAACAGGTCCGGGCACCCAAACGGAGCGGTCCAGGCGATCCGGGGGATCGCCTCGACGGACCGTCAAGAGGCTGCTCGCTGCAAACGCGTCCACGCCGCACGCGCAGATCGCAGGTCCAGCGCCGACAGGGCACTGCCCGTCAGCGCCCGCCGGAGGTAGCGGCGCGCCTGCTCGTCGCGGCCGGCGTCACGCGCGGCGATCCCCGCGTGGTACAGAAAACGGGCGTCACGGGAGCCGAGTTTCAACGCGCGGTGCGCGAACTGCAGTCCTTCACCTGGTCGGCCCGTGCGGGTAAGCGCCCAGCCGAGTGCGTCCGCGCTACTCACGCTGGGAGCGGCAGCCCACAGGCGGCGCCCGAGCGACACGGCCCGCGCACGGTCCAGGTGATCGGCCTCGATCACGACCATCCCGGCGTCGACTTTCCCCCCTTGGCGCAGCTCGAGCCGGTGCTCGGCGTCCACCAGCCGGAGGCGCTCGCGCGCCGCGGCCCGGCGACCCGTGACGAGCTCCACGTCCGCGAGCGCGACGAGGTAGTCGGCCCCGGGAGAGCGCGCGGCGATCGCGCGGTAACGGCGCAGCGCGGCCTCCAGGTCGCCACGGGTCGCGTCGATGCGGGCGAGCCCGGCCTGGGCGGGGAGGTAGCCGGGCGCGCGCGACAGCACCAACCGGTACGCGCGCTCCGCCGCGGCGGGGCGCCCGCGCGCCAGCTCGAGCCCGCCGACCAGCGCCTGCACGTAGAAAAAGCCCTCGCTCGTGGCTCCTCCCGCCGAGGCGGCCAGGCGCATCGCCCGGACCGCGCCAGGCAGGTCGCCGTGCAGCTCGCGCAGGTACGACACACGTGCGTACGAGTCCAGGTTGGGCTTGAGGTCGACCATCCGCTGCAGCGTGCGCTCCGCCGCGTCGTAGCGGCCCAGCTCGACGAGCGAGTCGATGATCACCCCGTAGGGCTTGACCACCCCCGGCGCCGCCGCCCGAGCGCGCTCGCCAAAGCGCAGCCCGGCGCGGAAGTCGTGGCGGGAGTTCGCCAGCGAGCCCATCGCCGTGAGCGCGCCGGCCTCGCGGGGGTCGCGCCGCAGTGCCGCGCGCAGCGCTGCGTCGGCGCGCGTGTAGAGGCTCGGGTCGGCGGTCTCGCGCGCCTTCTGGAGGTAGGCGTCGCCGAGGGCCGCGTGGGTCGCCGCGCGCGAGCCGTCGCGGCGCACGGCGGCCTGCAGGGAGCGGATGCGCTGATCGGTGGTGCTGCGCGCATCGGCAAGGCCGCCGGCGCCTACACCGGCACCGGCCCCCGCGGCGCCGCTCCCGGACGGCGAGTCGATCAGCTTGATCGCGAGGAACGTGGCCCCGAACGCGATCAGCGGCGCGAGCAGCTTGATCAGAAGAGATCTGGTGACGGTGAAGTTCATGGCGTGTTTGAGCGGTTTGGAAGTTTGGTGGTGAAGTGCCGAGTGGGGGCCCCAGCGTGGAGGCCCCCATCCGGCGACCGCCGTTACGGCAGCGGGTAGTCCTTCTTGATCCGGGAGTTGAGCCCCGAATCGGCTGCGACCACGTACGGGAACGTGCTCGAGAACGTCTTGTCGTTCGCGGGCACGGAGTCCCCGAGGTCGGTCGGGTTCGGGCACTTCGCGGGCGCCTTGCAGGCGTCCGCGCCCAGCACCATCGGGTCGGCGAGCTCGCCGGCCACGACCTGTAGTGCGATGTCGACCACGTCATCGGTCAACCTGCGGCCGTTCGGGTAACCGGCGAGGTCACCCGCGAGCACCCCGAGGGCCTTCGGGTCGGCCGCCGGCGGAACGCCGAGGTTGAGCTTCAGCGTGTCGACCGGCTTCGCCTTCCTCGGGTCCGAGGCCTGCTGGTTGAGGCCGGGAATACCCTGGAGCACGGCCTGCACGATGTCCACCCGGTTGGTCTCCGGGGCACCGACACCGAACAGCAGGTTCAGGATCGCCGCCAGCTCCGGCTTGACCACGAACTGCCCGTACAGCTCGGCGTCGCGGTCCGGAGTGGTGCGGTTGAACATGTCCTTCTTGCCGACCGGGATCACGACCTCGTTCACGAGCGGGTTCGCCAGGCGCGAGACCTGTACGTAGTCACCGCTGCTCCCGCGGTCGTCGTCGTCGTCGTCGTCGTCGCGGCTGCTGCGCGCGCTCAGCACCGAGACGCTCTTGCGCTCGGTCGACGCCCACACGCCCACGACGGCGTTCTTGTCCTTCATCGAGTCCACTTCGTCGCCGTCCCGGGTGACCTGCTCCTCAGGCACCTGGAGGACGATGGAGTGCACGCCGTATCCGGCGAGATCGTCCACGGCCTTCCCCTGGGAGGCGCGGCCCTCGAGGTTGACGCCGTCGAACGTCATGCCGAGATCCACGAAGAACGGGTCGTCACGCTGGCCTGCGAACACCTTGCCGCCACCTGGCAGCCCGGTGATCGCCTGGTTCGCGACCTTGTTGTAGTCCGGGATCGTCTTCGGCCCGACGTTGTTGGGCGCGACCGGCACGTTGCGCGCGATCGTGCGCACGCTGCGCAGCACGCGCTTCGAGCGGTGTCGGCGGTTGCTCTTGTGCTTGCGCGACTTGGCCTTCCGTGAGTTCTTGCGCGATTGCTTCCTGTTCTTTGAAGCCGAAGCGCTGCGCGCAGACCCATAGCTCAGCCGTTCCACGTCGTAGAACTGCTTCTGCAGGAGCTTGGGGTCGTCGATCGACGACACGCCGGGCAACGCATACAGGAACGAGCTTCCGCCGTTCTCGTACTTGTCCCTGAACGTGAACCGGTAGCGGACATCCGGCTTGCCGTCCCCGGTGTTGTCGACGTTGATGTAGTAGCGGGCCTTCTGGTCGAACCTGTAGAAGTTCGGGCCTCCCGCGGGATCCTCGAACGGTACCCAGTTCGAGACAACCGTCAGTGAGTCTTCGGCGCCCTTCGCCGTAAAGGCGTAGACGTCGGTGTCGTCGGCGGTCGGGTCGATCGAGGTGAGCGGTGCCTCCCTGTGGCTGGAGCCAATACTGAGGGGCACAGCGACCACGATCGCCAGCAACGCAGCGACGATCGAAAGCCTCTTCATATAGTCCTCCTTGAACCTTTGTCGCTTGTGACGAGCGAACCCTGCCGGCTCACCCGTCTTCACGTGCCCTTTACGTCAGCCTGGCGCCGGCGGATCATCACCCCGGTTAGGCTGATCCAGCCGGAAGTCTTCCGCGTAGTCATGGAGGTCGCCCGCAAAATGCCCGGCGAGGACCCTTACTTGGAGATCGAATCACTTCAGCGCCTCGGCGACGAGGACCTCATGCCGCTCGTGCAGCGCAAGGACGCGAGCGCCTTCGAGATCGTCTTTGACCGCCACGGGGGCGCGGCTTACTCGCTTGCCTACCGAATCGTGGGCGATCGCGGGCTCGCCGAGGATGTCGCCCAGGAGGCGTTCCTGTCGGTGTGGCGCAGCGGCGCGCGCTTCGACCGGGCGCGGGGCAGCGTGCGCACCTGGCTGCTGGGAGTGGTGCGCAACCGCGCGATCGACGCGCTGCGCCGCGACGCCGGCCGGGCGCCGGCCGTGAGCCTCGAGCTGGACACCGTGCCCGAGCAGGAGTCGCGCTTCGAGCGCACCGATGCGGAGGCGTTGCGCCACGAGACCGCCTCGGAGGTGCGCAGCGCGCTCAGCGAGCTGCCGGCGGATCAGGTGCGGGTCGTGCAGCTCGCCTACTTCGGGGGGCTGACACATGTCGAGATCGCGCAGGTGCTGGGCATGCCGCTCGGCACGGTCAAGGGGCGAATGCGACTGGCGATGGACAAGATGCGAGCAAACCTCGCGGAGGGCCTGTGAACGACTCAGACCATCACGTGCACTACGAGGACGAGCTCGCGGCCTACATGCTCGACGCGCTCGCGCCCGAAGAGGCGCAGCGCTTCGAACGCCATCTGGAAGATTGTCCGCGCTGCCAGAAGCGGGCGCGATGGTTGCGCAGCTCGGTCGAGATGCTGCCCGCCGCGGTCGAGCAGGTCGAGCCGCCGCCCTCGTTGCGCGAGCACCTGATGGCGACCGTCCGCGCGGAGGCCGAGGTCGACCGGCCGGTACCGAAGCGTCCATCCCGACGTTGGTCCTGGCGAGACCTGCTGGCTGTCCCGCGCCCGGTGCTGGCGATCGCGGGGGTCCTGGTCGTCATGGTGGCGGGGAGCGGATACGTGCTGGGCGCAGCGGGTGAGGGGGACGCAACGGTCACCCTCAAGGGTCAGGCGCCGCCGGGTACGACCGCGGTCGTCGAACGCACCGGCGACCATGGAACGCTGCAGGTCTCCGGACTGCCGCAGCACCGCGACGGCATCTACGAGGTGTGGATCGCGCGTGGCAGCCAGGTACGACCGTCGACGCTCTTCCAGGTGCACCGGGACGGGAGCGGCGCGGCCGCGATCCCGGAAGGGCTCGCGGGCGCCGATCAGGTAATGGTCACGCTCGAGCCGGCGGGCGGCAGCGCCAAGCCCACCGGCACGCCGATCATCGTCACGCAGATCTAGCCGCCGTTCGCGAAGCGCATCGCGAGCAGCGCCATGTCGTCGCCCTCGTCTCCATCGTGGCGGCGCAATGCGATCTCGTTTGCGACGCGCGTTACGACCTCCATCGCGTTGAGGCCGGCACAACGCGAGAGAATCCGCCCGAGGCCCTCGGCGCCCAGGCGCCCGCGCTTCGTTCTCGTCTCGGTCGCGCCGTCCGTGTAGAGCAGCAGCGTGTCGCCGCCACCCAGAATGATCTCCACCTCGCTCAAGGTGGGGTCGCGCATGACGCCGAGCAGGGAGCCCGGCGCTCCCACCGCATCGACCCGCCCGTCGGCCCGCAGGATGAACGGCATGGGGTGCCCTCCGAGCGTCAGCCCGAGGCGCGCCGAGGACCCGTTGGCCTCGACCACCCCGAGCGCGACGGTGCAGAACTGGCTGCCGCGGAAGTTGTTGAGCAGCGCGTCGTTGACGGTCTCGAGCATCTCCGCCGGCGCCGCGTGGTGCAGGGCAGCGGCGCGCAGGGTGTACCGCGCCAGCGCGGTCACGGTTGCGGCCTCGACGCCCTTGCCGCAGACGTCCGCGATCGCGACCCCCCAACCGCCGCCGCAGGTCTCGAACACGTCGTAGAAGTCGCCGCCCACCTCCGTGCCCCCCGCCGCGGGCCGGTAGATGGCCGCGATGTCGAACCCGTCGACGCTCGGGAGGGTCGCCGGAAGCAGGCTCTGCTGCAGCGTCTCCGCGATGTACGTGCGCTCGGAGTACAGCCGCGCGTTCTCGATCGCGGTCGAAGCGCGCCGCGCCAGCTCCTTGACGAGCGCCACGACCTGTGGCCCGAAGTCCTTTCTGCGCGGGCCCAGCGCGATCGAGAGCGTCCCGAGCAGCCTGTCGCCGGCCTTGATCGGCGCGACCATCCCCAGTCGTCCGGGAAAGCGCCTCAGGTCCTCGAGGTGCTCCGGAGAAGTCGCCCACCCGGTGCGATCCTCCTCGACGATCTGCTCCGGCAGCTGGGATTGCCCCAGCCGAATGGCGCGCGCGATCGGATGGTCGCCCGCGGGATCGATCGGGTGCCTGCGCAGGCGCTCGAATGCCTGGCGCAGCTCCTCGTCCACCGCCGCGGTCGCGAACCGCTCGATCGTGCCGTCCTCGCGGCGCACGTCGACCATGCAGCCGTCGCCGATGAACGGCACGGCCAGCTCGGCCAGCTGCTGCAGGGTGGCGGGCAGGTCGAGGGTGGAGTCGAGGATCGCGCTCGCGCGGGCCAGGTATTCGAGCTCCTGCTCGTTGCGCCGGCGCTCCTCCTCTTTGCGGCGCTCGTCGGTCACGTCGCTCGAGAAGCCCACCATCGCGACCAGCTCGCCCTCTTCGTCGTAGAACGGGACGATCCGGGCGTGCACGGTGCGCTCCGACCCGTCCCGGCGGCGGATGGGGAAGTCGCCCGTCCAGGTCTGCCCGCTCGCAACCTCGCGCATCACCCGCTGGGCAAAGCGCGCGTCCCGCGGGGCGATCGCCAACTCCTGGAGGGTGTGGCCCACGGCCTCTGTCGCGGGCCAGCCGTAGATCTGCTCGGCGTGCGGGTTCCAGCGCAGGACCACGCCGCCTGGGTCGACGGCGATGACGGCCACGTCGACTTCGTCGATGAGCCTCGTGTCCAGTTCGCCGGACACGAGGCCGGCGATGCGTTCTCCTCCAGTAACCCGCGCCATAGCCCCTCGGGCTGACTCTAACCGCATCGGGTCCCCGGTCATATGATCCGGTCATGGCTGGGCAGGCCCCCATCAGCCAGAACGACTCACCGGCGGCGCTCCAGCAGGCGATCGAGCGCTACAACGACGCCTGGAACGACCACGACGTCGAGGCGATCATGGGCATGCACGCGCCGGACATGGTGTTCCACAACCACACGGCCGGGGAGAGCGCCGCGGGCGAGGACGTGCGCGGCCACCTGGAATCCATCTTCGAGACCTGGCCCGACATCCGCTTCGAGGCCCGCCGCCTCTACGTGCGTGAGGGTCTCGTCGTGCAGGAGTGGACCGCGACGGCGACCCACACGAGCACCATGCGCCGCGGCGACGTAGTCGCCGCGCCCACCGGCCGCCAGGTCAAGTGGGACGGAATGGACGTGATCCCCTTCGAGGACGGACGCGTGAAGCGCAAGGACGTGTACTCCGACTCCGTCTCGATCCTGCGCCAGGTCGGCCTGTTCGACTGAGCGGCCGCCGGCGCTACAGCTCGAGCTGATCGATCGTGCACTCGCGCGGGTCCTTGTCCTCGCGCCAATGCTTGAACTTCGCGCCGTGGCGGATCCGCCGCCCGCTGACGTGGTCGAACGTGACCTCGGCAACCAGCTCGGGACGCACGCTGCGCCACTCCAGCTCGCGGCCGGCGTCCCACCGGCTCGGATCGCCGCTGCCACGCTCGCCGGTCTCGTAGGGCGCGAGCAACCCGGGCAGCTCGCGCTTCTGCTTTGCGCGGAACCCCGAGCTGTGGCCCACGACGTGCAGCTCGCCGTCCTCTCCATACAAGCCCAGGATCAACGATCCCAGCGTGCCCTCTTCCTTGCCGGGACGCCAGCCGACGATCACGGCGTCGATCGTCCGCACGCGCTTCACCTTCACCATCCCGGTGCGCTCTCCCGGCCGGTAGGGCGCGTCCAGCTGCTTTGCGATCACGCCCTCCGCGCCCTGCAGCCACGGCTCGGCCTCGGCGCGGTCGGTCGTCCACGGCGTCAGGTCGAGTGGCTTGCGCACGAGCTGCTCGAGCCGTCGCCGCCGGCGCGCGAAGGGCTCATCCAGCAGCGACTCGCCGTCGGCGGCGAGCGCGTCGAAGGCCACGAACCGCGCCGGGGTCTCCTCCGCCAGCCGGCGGATCCGCGACTCGGCCGGGTGGATGCGCTGCTGGAGCACCTCGAACTCCTGCCTGCCATCCTCGCCGAAAACCACCAGCTCCCCGTCCAGGACGTACTCGCCGGGCGGGAACTCGAGCTCCGGGAAATACCGGCCCAGCGGCTTGCCGTTGCGCGACTGCAGGAAGCTCTCGCCGCCGTCCACGAAGGCGATTGCCCGGAAGCCGTCCCACTTGGGCTCGTAGGACCAGTCCACGCCCTCGGGCAGGGCGGCGCGCGAGAGCGCCAGCTGCGGCATCAGGGGCGGCGAGAGGGCGGGCATCGCCGGCATCGTAGTCAGCCTGGCCAGGCTCCTGTTTCGCATGAGCAGCAGAGGCAATACAAACCTCTATGGCCCCATCGCCCCTGCGCGAGCCGGACTCGCTCCAGCCGTTCCTCCGGGAGGTCGGCCGGCACCGCCTGCTCACCGCCGAAGAGGAGATCGACCTGACCCGACGCATCGAGCGGGGCGACTTCGGCGCCAAGGAGCGCATGGTCAACGCGAACCTGCGCCTGGTGGTCTCGATCGCGAAGCACTACCGCGGCCAGGACGTTCCTCTCACGGACCTGATCCAAGAGGGCATCCTGGGCCTGATCCGCGCCGTCGAGAAGTTCGACTGGCGCCGCGGGTTGAAGTTCTCCACCTATGCGACCCCGTGGATCCGCCAGTCGATCGAGCGCGGCATCGCCTACAAGGCCCGCACCATCCGGATTCCCGTGCACGTTCTCCAACGTGAGCGCAAGATCCGGCGCTCCGTCCCGGTGCTGGCTGCGCGCTACGGCCGCGAGCCGACCGACGAAGAGCTTGCGTGCGAGGTCGAGCTGCCGGTGCACCAGGTGCGCGAGGTGCGCGAGGCCGCGCGCGCGGTCACGAGCCTCGATCGCACGGTCGGCGAGGAGGAGGGCACCGCGCTGGGCGAGTTCTTCCCCAGCGGCGACGAGGAACCCGTCGAAGAGGTCGATCGCCAGGTGCGCGAGCGGGTCGTGCGCCGCGCCGTCTCCGAGCTGCCCGCGGCCGAGCGCGAGATCCTGCGCCGCCGCTACGGCCTCGCCGACGACCGGCCGCAGTCCGTCGAGCAGGTGGTCCGCAGCCTCGGCGTGTCACGCGCGGAGGTCCGCGAGCTCGAGCATCGCGCGCTCGAACGCCTCGCCCGCCGGCGCGAGGTCGAGGCCATGCGCGACGTGGCCTGACAGTACCCTGGAAGCAGCGTGCTGCCGCTGACTTTCCCGAACATCCTGACCTTGCTGCGCATCCTGCTGGTGCCGGTGGTCGTGGTCGCCCTGTTGGGAGAGACGCGAAACGCAGACGCGATCGCCGCGGTGGTGTTCGCGGTGGCGGCGTTCACCGACGGTCTCGACGGCTACATCGCGCGCTGGCGCGGCAGCATCACGAACTTCGGCAAGCTGATGGACCCGCTCGCCGACAAGCTGCTGATCATCGCGCCGTTGATCTCGCTGGTCTCCCTCGGCCGGATTCCGGCTTGGATTGCGATGGTGATCATCGCGCGCGAACTGGCCGTCACGATGCTGCGGATGGTCGCGGTCGAGCGAGGCATCGTGATCCCTGCATCCTGGCTCGGAAAGGCCAAGACGGTGCTCCAAGTGGCGGCGATCTTCGCAGTGATCGCGTTCGACGGGTCGGCCGCTGCGGATGCGCTCCTGTACAGCGCCGTGGCGGTGACGTTGGTCTCGGGGGCCGACTACATCTTCGGCGTGCGGCGCCACACCGAACGCGCCCGCCGCGAGGCTGCTTCAGCTACCCGACGCAGGACTCTCTAGCCACTCGCGCATCGTCAGATGATGCGGCGAGTGGCGCCCGCTCTCGAGCTCGCGGCGAATCTCGTCCAGCAGGCCGTAGCGCTCCGCAACCACGTTGTGCTGGTGGATCGTCTCGAGGTTCTCCTGGCGCGCGAGCACGAAGGCGTGGTCCTCGAGGCCGGGCAGCGTCTCGAGCAGGCCGCGCAACATCTCGCGCACGCAGTCCTCGACGAAGCGCGGCCGGCGGTGCGCCTTCTCGACGACCGCGCGCTCGTCGGAGCGCTTCATCAGCTCGAAGATCTCCGAGCTCATGGACTCTTCGACGATGCGTAGCAGGCTCTCCGCCCGGACCTCGGTATGACAGCCCTCGGGGCAGCCCACGTAGAGGCTGCCGATGCCGCGCTGGTTGTGTGTGGCGACGGGTACCGCAGCGAGGATACGCTCGATCTCGTCGTCGGTGAAGCCCTGCTCGGCGAGCCGCTCACGCGAGGCTCCCGCGACCAGCTCCTGCGCACACGGGCAGGCGGTCATGCCCTGGGCCTCGACGCCGACGAGCCGGCGCACACCGCGCTCCGACGCGACCGCGGTCCCGATCAGCGTGTACAGCTCCTGGGTGGTGAGCCCCGACACCGGCGTCTGCTTGTACTCGGGATAGCGCGCCCGGATCGTCACCTCGGCGCGCAGCCCCTGCTGGCGCTCGCGCACGCGTTCGGCGATATGCGCCGCGAGGCCCTCGGCCATCAAAGCCTCCCCGATCACCACCGCGTCGACCGCCTCGTTCACGATCTCCTCGAACCGGGACATGTGCACGCCGGACTGGAGCGGGTTCAGGTCCACGTAGCACTCGAGCGCTGCGTGGTACAGCTGCTCGGTGCCGTTCGCGCGGATCCGGATGATCTTCTCGACACCGGTCACCCCGACCCGCGAAAGGCTCACGCCGGTCGTCGGGCGGCGCGCCTGCACATCGGGTTCTGGCTGCATAAGTGACATTTTCGAGGCCGGCTCGATGGGACGGCGGGATTATCGATACAGAGCTATACTCATCTGCGGCTGGGGATCTGTTCGGTCTTTGTACTGGGGAGACAAGGCCGGTCGCGGCGCAAGTCGTGGCCTGGGAGGGACAAAAGTGGAGGATACGTGCTGAGGCCCGATCGGGGGACGGGGCACGGATCGCAGCGACAGCGAGGCTGAAAGCTGGCAGCACGAGAGGAAGCGCTTCTCGCCGACGCAGCACTGGAAGGCGAGGAGCTACGCGAATTGATCATGGAGGGTCAGGAGCGTGGTTACCTGACCCACGATGAGGTTGCCACGCGCCTCGAGGAGTTCGAGCTCTCGGACGACCAGCTGCGTGAGCTGCACGGCCACCTCGCGGAGGCCGGCGTGGAGGTGATCGCGGGCGAGATCGAGTCCGTCACGATCCAGACGTCTGAGGCCAAGCCGGTCGAGGTGGTGGAGGTCGAGGCCGAGGCGCCGGTCGTCCGGCGCCCCGAGATCGACCTCACGGTCGAGCCCAGCCTCGATTCCCTGCGCCTCTACCTGCGCTCCATCGGCAAGGTGGAGCTGCTCACCGCCGAGCAGGAGGTGACCCTCGCCAAGCGCATCGAGCGCGGCGACATGCGCGCGAAGGAGCAGATGGTGAAGGCCAACCTGCGCCTGGTGGTGTCGATCGCGAAGGGCTACCTCGGCCGCGGCCTGACGTTCCTGGATCTGATCCAGGAGGGCTCGCTGGGGCTGATCCGCGCCGTCGAGAAGTTCGACTACCGCCGCGGCTACAAGTTCTCCACGTACGCGACCTGGTGGATCCGCCAGGCGGTCACGCGCGCGATCGCGGACAAGGCCCGCACGATCCGGATCCCCGTGCACATGGTCGAGAAGCTCAACAACGTGGTCCACGTGGAGCGCCAGCTCGTGCAGAAGCTCGGACGCGAGCCGACCGCGGAGGAGATCGCCCGCGAGCTGCGCTGTACCTCCCGCGAGGTGCGCGACGTGCTGCGGATCTCACAGCTCCCGGTGTCACTCGAGAAGCCGATCGGCGAAGAAGAGGACTCGGCTTTGGGCGACTTCGTCGAGGACGAGACCGCCGAGTCGCCGTTCGAGTCGGCGACCGTGATCATGCAGCGCGAGGACGTGTGGCGCGCCCTCAATGCGCTGCCCGAGCGTGAGCGCCAGGTGATCGAGATGCGCTACGGCCTGACGGGCGAGCGCCCCTACACGCTGGAGGAGGTCGGCCAGGCCTTCGGCGTGACCCGCGAGCGCATCCGCCAGATCGAGAACAACACGCTGCGCAAGCTCCAGCGGCTGCCCGAGGCGCAACGGCTGCGCAACCTGCAGTAGACGCCGCGGCCGGCGCCTCTAAAATCTGGGTGCAACTCCCCGGGGGAGTGCCCGAGTGGTCAAAGGGAGCGGTCTGTAAAACCGCCGGCTCAGCCTACGCAGGTTCAAGTCCTGCCTCCCCCATCAGCTTCAGAAGACCAGGCGTTTGTGTCGGGGAAACTGGCTGGCGACGGGACCTCTCCTCCCAGAGCGGCTAGGGTGGAGAGATGGACGACAACGCGATCTGCGCTTTGGTCACGCGGCTGGCCCGTCCGGACGGTTCTGGCAGCCACGTCATCGAGCGCGCCGCGATCCTCGCTGAGGGACCTAACTTCGCGGCGATCATGGCCTGGGTCATGGCCCACGGCGGAGAACCCGAGACGACTCCCGCTGCTCCCAAGGGCGGCCTGCACGGTTCACGGCTGATGGACGGCGGCGAGGCACCACCGCCGACACCGCTGCGCTTCGTGCTGCCGGCCGGCGCGCTCGTACCGGGTAGCGTGGCGGCGCGGGCTCACTAAAGACGACGGGCCGGTGTCTGTTGGCACCGCTTACGCCGCCAGCCGCATCAGCTCGATGATCCGGGCGTCGCTTTTGGGGGACGAAACCCGCCCGCTGCTTGCATGAGCGAACAGGCCAACACTCTCGCCCTGGCCAGTCTTGTTAGCCTTCCGGAGATCACCGGGCGCTACGACCCGGTGTAAGCAGTGCAGGTTGGCGCAGTAGTTGCCCGAGGCAGGAGCATCCTTCGCGTGGCCCAGCACACAATTCGTGGAGGTACCAGATGCCAACCGGAACCGTGAAATGGTTCAACGACGACAAGGGCTTTGGGTTCATCACCCCAGATGACCAAAGCAAGGACCTGTTCGTACACCACAGCGCCATCGCCGGAGACGGCTTCAAATCGTTGACCGAGGGTGCCAAGGTCTCCTTTGACACGGAGGCCGGGGACAAGGGTCCCAAAGCGGTCAACGTCAAGCTGACCTAGCCCCAACTACGTCGGCGCGGCTGCGAAATGACGGGGGTGGCGGAGGGCAACGCCGGAGACCGGTTCGTCGTCACGAAGGCTGAGCGGCAGGTGGCCGACCTGCTGCCGATCGAGATCGAGCCGGCCCTCGCGCGCGCCACGATCGAGAAGGTGCCGTTCTGGTTCCACACCTTCGCGCTCAACGGCGCTGAGGGCATCTA
The DNA here is from genome assembly GCA_963816975.1 of uncultured Solirubrobacterales bacterium. Taxonomy (GTDB): domain Bacteria; phylum Actinomycetota; class Thermoleophilia; order Solirubrobacterales; family JBBDJG01; genus DASRIA01. Next base: position 1,118,803 of record CAWFMD010000006.1, read on the forward strand.
CACGCCGGGCGCCGCGCGCGACCACCGCTACCGCATCTCCACGCTTCCCACCGACTTCACCGGAATGAGCGTGCTCGACGTCGGCACCTTCGACGGCTTCTACGCCTTCCTCGCCGAGCGCCGGGGGGCCGACAGGGTCGTGGCGGCGGACAACGAGCAGTACCGGCTGTGGGTCGCCTCCCGGTGGGACGTCGAGCTGGAGGGCGGCGAGGGCTTCCGCGCCATCCATCGCCTGCTCGGCTCGGCCGTCGAGTATCGGCGGATGGACGCGTTCGAGCTCGACCGGCTCGACGAGCGCTTCGACCTCGTGTACTGCTTCGGCATCCTCCACCGAGTCGAGAATCCACTCGGGCTGCTACGTGTGCTGCGCGCGCGGACAGCGAGCGGCGGCAGCGTGCTGGTCGAGGCCTACGGCGTCGGCCCGGAACATCGAGACGGGCCCGCGATCCGCGTCTCGGAGCCCGGTGAGGTCTACGCGCGCGATGAGTTCGTCTACTGGGGGTTCGCGCACAGAGGTCTCGAGCGGCTTGCCCGGATCGCAGGCTTCTCGCGCGCTGACTCGCTGATCGACGTGGAGGTCGACGGCCACCCCCGGATCATGGGCCGGCTGATCGCCTAGATGTAGCACCGCCCTCGCGTCCGCGATCGAGGCTCGGCTTCACTCAGGCACGCGCGTGTGAGATAGTCCGCGAGTGCCTACCTCCGAGCAGCCCGCCACCCGCCTCGTGGCCGTTGACGATCTCGGCCCCGCCCAGGTCACGGTCGTGGAAGGGACGCCACACGGCGCCCTGGCGGTTGGCATCAGCGGCGGAAAGCCATTCGCGGTGTCCAATCGCTGCCGCCACCTGTTTGCGTCGCTGGGGAAGGGGCGCGTGACCGACGATGGATGCCTGGAGTGCCCAAAGCACGCCGCGCGTTACGACGTCGGCAGCGGCGAGATGGTGCGGGGTCCGCAGGGGGCGTTCAAGCCCCTGGCGGGCGCCGTCAAGGCCACGACCGGCGCTCGATCGCTGAAGACGTTCCCCGTCGATGTGCGTGACGGCGCGATCTGGTTGGTCGGCTGACGACGGATCGCATGCTTGGAGAGCGGTGAAGTCCGGCACCGTTACGCCAGCACGTCGCGCCGCTCGAAGAGCACCATGCCCGCGAACGCCAGCAACGCTCCGCACGTGGTGAGTCCGGCGAACGCGAGGGGATCCATTCCGTCGGTCAGGCCCGACCCGTAGTACTTGAACGCGGTCAGCGCGCGGAACGGCTCGAGCGGCTCGGCGATCTTGCCGACGAGGTCGATCACGTACATGCCCACGAGCGTGCCGGCGGCGGTCGCCGTCACCGCGGCGGAGCGGTGCAGGAAGCCGGCGTCCAGCACGGCGACGCCGGCGAAGAAGACGGCGAGCGCCCAGACGTTCGCCACTCCCGCGGCCGTCTTCAGCGATGAGAGCCCGGTACCCACCGGGATGTCGGCGATCATCGTCAGCGCGAAGACCACGAGCAGCACGGCGACGGAGGCGAGCGCCGCGACGATGAACGAGCCTGCGACCAGCACGCGGCGGGAAATCGGGGCGGCGAGCGTGGTGTCCAGGTAGACGCGCTCCTCGGGGACCGACAGGGCATGGCTGATCGAGCGGATCGCGAAGAAGCCCACTGCGAGCGGCACGATCAGGCTGAACATCTCTGCGTCGAGGTACGCCTCGACCGTATCCAGGTCCTTGATGTTGAACGCCTCCTTCAGGCCCTGCGGATAGCTCTGGGTGAGCGTCTTGAGGGAGTCCGCAATCGAGGGGTACATCGCGACGATCAGCGCGCACAGCGCACCCAGCGGCAGGCCCCACGTCAGCGGCGCGCGCCGGTGATCGAGCAGTCCGCGGCGCACGACGGCGCGCAGCGAGCGCAGGCTGGACGGGGCCGCGAGCCGCGCCCGCTGGATCGGCTCGGCTGGGACGGCGATCTCGCTCATCGCGCGCCGTTCCTGCCGTAGTAGGTGAGGAAGACCTCCTCGAGCGTGGGCTCCGTCACCTCGATGTCGTGAACGGTGTGGCGCGCGACCGCCTTCACGACCGCATCGAGGTCTCCCTCGACCTTGAATGTGATCTTGCTCGCCTCGGCCGTCAGGTCCCGCACACCCGGGAGCCGCCCGAACTCGGCGGGCTCGACCGGGGTGGTGAACTCAACGGTCACGTGCCTGTAGGCCCGGCGGGTGAGGTCGGCCACGCTCTCGACCGCCGCCAGCCGGCCGGCCCGGATGATGCCCACCCGGTCGCAGGCGCGCTGGACCTCGTCGAGCTCGTGCGAGGACAGGAACACGCTCACGCCGCGCCGGCGCTCCTCGCGGACGACGTCCAAGAACTCCTGCTGCACGAGCGGGTCGAGGCCGCTGGTCGGCTCGTCCAGGATCAGCAGCTCGGGGTCGTGGAAGAGCGCCTGGATCAGCCCGACCTTCTGGCGGTTGCCCCGTGAGAGATGGCCCAGCGGGCGCTCCAGGTCCGCCCCGAAGCGCTCCGCAAGCGATGACGCCCGGCCCAGGCCGCGCACGCCCCGGACCTCGGCGAGAAATCGGAGCAGCTCGCGGCCGGTCAGGTGCGGGTCATAGGAGAAGTCGCCCGGCAGGTTCCCGACGCGTGCCCGGATCGCGAGGCTGTCGCGCCGCGAGTCGAGGCCGAACACGCGGGCGGCGCCGCTGGTCGGGTGGAGCAGGTCGAGCAGTATCCGGATGGTCGTGGTCTTGCCGGCCCCGTTGGGGCCGAGGAACCCGAACACCTCGCCGGCCTCGACGCGCATCGATACGTCCTCGATCCCGCGTGCCCCGCCGTACCGCTTGGCGAGGTGGTCGGTTTCGATCACCGCGCTCATACGGACTCACGCCGCCGCTCCGCGAAGAGCGCAAGCGCGTAGCGCCCGGCGGGGTGCGCGCGCACGCGCTCGACGAACGCGGCCGTATCCGGGGGCAGCACATCCGGCTGCGGGAGCGGGACGCCGTAGACGGGTGGCACGACGACCGCGGCCGACAGCGCGGCAAAGGTCAGGTCCGCCGCGCCGAAGCGCTCGCCGCACAGGAAAGGGCGGCCGTCGGCGAGTAGCTGCGCCACGAAGTCGAGCTCTCGCCACACGACCGCCTCATCCTCGGCCTCGATTCCGGGGCGGATGTCAAGCGCGCGGCGCACGACGCGCCCGGCGATCGGCCATCCGTAGCGGATCGCGCGGTCCTCCCACTTGGGCACACCCTCGTTGTTGAAGCTCAGCATCAGCTTGCGCTGCGCGAGCATTTGGACGTACATCAGCCGGCGCCCCTTCGGCCCAAGCTCGTCGTCGAAGCGCCGGCACAGGCGCTCGACCTCGGCGCGCGCTTGCGGCTGCGCCGGAAACAGCCGGTGCTCGGGGGGAGTGCGCTGATCGACCCAGGCGAGGATTTCCTCCGATTCGCTCAGCACTCCGTCGGGTGTCACGAGCACCGGAACCGTGGCCCCGCCACCGGCGCGGCGCGCCGCGAACCGGTGAATGCCCTGGACATGACGTTCCTCGCGATAGCGCATCGACACGCGCTCGAGCGCCCACCGCGCCTTCTCGCAGTAGTGGCTGATCGGGATCGTGATTAGCCGCAGCATCGGGGATTGGCCAACGCGCACGACTTGGTTCGTGTTTCGCCGGACGCGCCCGCCTAGTCTCTCAGAGGGCCCGTTGACGCCACCAGCGATGAACTAGGGCACGAATATCCCCTGGCGCGCGAACAGGGTGTTGGGTCCTGTCGCGGCAACGCCGTCCTCGCCGCCGTCGAACACCTCGACCGCGCCCATCGCCCAGATCGCGCGCTTGCCCTGCACGACAGCGCCGGGAATGACGGCGTTGACGGTGGACGAAAGCGCACAGGTCGCGCCGACCGCGGCGCTGGACGTGGGCGCGCAGGCCGCCGTCATCTGCAGCGGCATGTCCTCGGTCGTGGCCGAGTCGGCTCCCGATGGCCCGTTGTTGCGGTCGGTGATCCGCAGCTCCGAGCTGACCTGCAGCTCGCCGGTGTAGTCGGAGAGGTCGCTCGAGTTGCGCACGTCGGTGATCGAGAACGTGACCCGCACGTCGGCGTCGACTCCGGGCACGACGCCGTACTTGACCGAGCCGATCGAGCTTGCCGGTTGGCCGTTCGAGTCGGGCGTCCCGATCGTGAGCTCGGCGGAGGCGAGCCGGGGTGGGTTGCACGATCCGAACGACAGCGGCGGCCCATGCTGGCGGTTGGGGCCGGCGCAGGGCGCGTAGGCCGGCACGAGCGAGGCATAAACGGGCGATGCGCCCTTCGGCCGCGGGTAGCCCCGGGGCTGGTAGTCGGAGGCCAGCTGGTAGCCCTCGGGCACGACCTTGGGCGCGGGATCGCCCACGACCCCGCCGGGTGCGCCCGGTGCCTCGAGCACCGGCAGGCGCAGCTCGAGGTTCGAGACCGTCACCGCAGCCTGGCCGTTGGAGTTGCGCCCGTAGGGCTGGTCGTCGGGCAGCAACTCGAGCTTCGCGACGTGGCCCTGCGCGAACTTCCATCCGTTGGGGTGGAGCTGGAAGACCTGCCGCGACGTCGCAGTGCCGGAGTTGATCTCAGGCCGGTAGAGGCCGCGCGCGACGAGCGTCTCGTTGCCGGTGGCGGGATTGATGTCCAACAGGCGCGCCGCGATCTGCGATGTCGGGCCGGGGGAGTTGATGTCCGCGAGGATCGTGGGCGAGCCCATCAGCGTGTAGCCGTCCGCCGGCGCGGGGTCGAGGCGGTAGCTGGCGGTACCGACCTGATCGGCGCCGCTGGCGGTCGCGCACGCACCGCCGCCGCCGTTGGGGTCGAAGGTCGCGCCCGCCTGGTCGCTCGCGTCAGGGGCGATCACCTTCGCGTCGGGGCCGGAGAAGCGGACCTCGCCGGGAGCGAGGTCGGCCCACCGCGCAGCGCGGAAGGGAAGGTCGGTGTTGGGATCGTCGAACGGGCCGGTGGCGCCGCCGGACGGTCCGCCGCAGGTCTGGGTGAGCGTCTGCACTCCCTGGAACGGCTCGGGGCCCGTGCCCTTCACGTAGTAGTCGAACCAGTTGTGCAGCTGAGCGCTGCGGAACGTGCCGTCAGGGCCCTTGTTCTGACCGCGCGCGTGGCCGTGGTCGGTGAACATCAGCGAGACCGGCGTTCCGGGATGGTGGGCGCGCGTGCGGTTGTAGAAGCGAATCGCCTCGTCGGGCGGGAACAGGTCGTCGGTGAAACCGTTGCTGAACAGCATCGGCGCGGGCGCCGTCGAGTCGTCGATGTAGTACGAGGAGTGGTGCTTGGTGACCTCGTCGGCGATGTCCTGCGAAAGCGGGTTCTCGTCGTAGGGCTCACCGGCATTGATCGCCCCGTACCAGGTGATCAGGTCGGCGTCCGGGTCCGTGCCGGCCGGCGCGTAGTTGCTGAGCGCCTGGCCGGACCCGTAGAGCAGTGCCACCCACGACTGCTTCATCACGCCGATTCGCCCGCGCTGCAGGTAGCGGGCGTCGGTCACGTAGTCGAGCGTGTGTCCGTTCGGGAGCAGCGAGTAGGCCAGGTCGGTCCACGGGATGTCGGGCTGCGAGGCCGCGATCCGCATCGGCTTGCCGCCGTCGCTGACCCACGGGATCAGCGTGCCGTCGTCGTCGGGGATCATCTTGCGGTCCTTGAGCACCCCGAGCGCCCCCGAGAGGCCGCCGCCGTACGAGCTGCCGGTCACGCCGATCGCCTGCGGGTCGATCAGGCCCTCGCCGCCGGTGGCGCCCGAGGCCGCGCGGTCGGCGAGCGCCTCGAAGATCTCTTGCGCGTCGCGCACTTCGAAGCGCGTGTCCATCAGGTGGTTGTAGCCGTCTGCGCACACGGGCTGGAGGCGCTTGGGGTCGAGGCCGCCGCACGAGTTGCCCCAGCCGCGGTCGCTCATCGAGAAGACGGCATATCCGTCGTTGATCCAGCCACCGGAGGTGACCGCGAGCTTCGAGCCACCCCAGCCGTGGAACATGCCGACGATCGGGAAGTCGCCGTCCGGTCCGCTCGCGGGCGCGGGCGGGAAGCCGACGTTGACGTCGATGGGCGCGCCGTCGAAGGTGGTGAAGATGCCCGCGCAATGGCGCTGTCCCGCATTGGCGCCGGTCTGCACGGTGCAGGTGATGTTTCCGCCCGCGCCGTTGGGGATGTTCGGGATCGACGCGTGCGCGCCTGCGGGCAATGCCAGCGCTCCGAGCAGGCCCATGAGGGCAGCCGCTCGCCGCATCCGTTCGCCTGATGCCATCGTCCTCCCCCTTCGACGCATTCCTCCGCGCAGCGGTGCGAAGGCCGCTAGCCACCTACCCGTTTCTCGCCGCGCGTGAAACCCCTACTTCAGATCGCTCGCGACTCTCCCTCGCCTTGCCGCCGGCCCGGCTAGGGTTCGTGTGTGCCCCCGGCCGACCCCAACTTTCACGATCGCTTCTTCCTCAGCCAGCGGTTCAGGCCAATGGTCAATCAATACGAGGTCTCGACGCTCGGCCCCGACGGCAAGTCGGCCGGCGAGCCGGTGAGCTTCGTCCAGCAGAGGCGGATGAAGCTCAAGGAGGATCTGCGGGCGTTCACCGACGACTCGAAGACCACCGAGGTGTTTCGGATCAAGGCTCAGCAGGTGTGGGACCCGCGGGCCACCTACGACGTGACGGACCCGAGTGGGCAGCAGGTCGGAAAGCTCCGCAAGGTGTTCGGCAAGTCGCTGCTGCGCTCCACGTGGCAGATCTACGACGCGACCGGCGAGGAGATCGCCTGGGCGCGGGAGCGCAGCCTGTTCGTCGCCCTGTTTCGGCGGCTCGTGGGCTTCGTCCCGTACATCGGCGGCTTTGCGGACTGGCTCCCGATCCCGTACCACTTCGACTACTTCATCGGAGACGACCGGATCGGCGGCCTGGAGCGCATCCTCGGGGTGCGCGACCGCTACCGCCTCGATATCTCCGGCGACGCGGATCGCAAGCTCGACCGGCGGGTGGCGCTGGCGCTGGCCGTCGGCATGGACGCGCTCCAGGCCCGCTAGGCCAGCGTCCGGTGCGGCTAGACGCGGGCCTCGCGGGCCGCGTCGATCGCGTCCCGCGCCGCGTCGCGGTCACCGCGCCCGTCGGCCTCCGGGCCCGGGTGGTCGTCGCCCTTGCCCAGCGCCGAGGGCCACCAGACCTTCGGCCCGATCTCGAGCACGAGTGCCGGCACCAGCACGCTGCGCACGAGGAACGTGTCGAGCAGCACGCCGAACGCCACCACGAAGCCGATCTCGGTGAGGAACACGAGCGGCAGCGCGGCGAGCACCGAGAACGTGCCCGCGAGCACGATGCCGGCGCTCGTGATCACGCCGCCGGTGACCGCCAGCGCGCGCAGCATCCCGGTGCGCGTGCCGTGCTTTTGCGCCTCCTCACGCGCGCGCGCCATCAGGAAGATGTTGTAGTCGACGCCCAGCGCGACCAGGAACACGAATGCGAACAGCGGCAGCGATGGATCCGAGCCGGGGAAGTCGAACACCACGTCGAAGGCGAAGTAGCCGACGCCGAGGGCGGCCACGTAGCTGACGATCACCGTCCCGATCAGCAGCAGCGGGGCGATCACCGCGCGCAGCAGCAGCATCAGTATCAGGAACACGACCACGAGCACGATCGGCGGGATCACGGTCGAGTCCCACGCCGCCGCGTCGCGCACGTCGAACTCGACGGCAGTCGCGCCGCCCACGAGGGTGCCCGCCGCGGCGCCCCGCGCCGCGTCGCGGATCGGTTCCACGAGGTCGAACGCGTCGGTCGAGTAGGGCTGCGGGTCGAGCGTCGCCTGGACGAGCACGCCGCGCTCGCCCTGGGCCACCGGCGCGGACACGGACTCGACTCCGGCAACCCCCTCCACGGCGCGCGTCACCGCGGGGACCTCGCGCGCCTGCGGCACGACGATGTCCGTGGGCGCGCTGGCCCCGGCCGGGAAGCTCTCGCTCAGCAGGTCCTGGCCTTCGACCGCCTCCACCTTCGTGCGATAGCTGTCGTTCGTGGTCAGGTCGGTGGAGAAGAAGACGAGGCCGGCGCTCATCACGAGCAGTGCGGCGACCGCTCCCAGCGCGACGCGCACCCGATGCGCCGAAACGACGTCGCCGACGCCTTTCCAGAACCCGTGGGTTGCGTCCGCGACGCGCTCGCGCCGTACGCGGCGCAGCTCATAGGGCTGGAAGATCGCGCGGTCGAGCGGGCCGACGATCACAGACGGGATGGCTCCGCGGGTCACCTTGCGCAGCAGCGCGTTGAGCAGCACGAGCGGCAGCAGCAGCGCCACCAGCAGGGACGCGCCGATCACGGGCACCAGGGCGCCCAGGCGTGAGCCCTCCACGCATCTGCGCCCGAGCGCGCGGCGCGGGTCCTGTTGGGCCGCGACCCAGTCCGGGGTGTGGGGCACGAACGGCCAGAAGGCGCGGCGGCCGAAGATCGTCAACAGCGCCGGCAGCAGGGTCAGCATCGAGAGGCACGCGCAGGCCACGCCCATCGCGGCGATCGGCCCCAGCCCGGCGGTGCCGTTCACCTTGGCGAGCGTCAGGCAGAACAGGGCCGCGATCACGGTCGCGGCCGAGGCGAACACCGCCGGCCCGGCTGAGCTCATCGCGGCGCGCATCGCCTCGTGGCGGTCCGCGGTGTGGTGCAGCTCCTCGCGGTAGCGCGCCACGACCAGCAGCGCGTAGTCCGTGCCCGCGCCCAGCACGAGGACCGACATGATCGAGCTCGACTGCCCGTTGATCGTGACTCCCAGCTCCGAGATGCCGTAGCCGATCGAGCGCGACAGGATCTCCGCGAACATGACGGCCGCCAGTGGGATGAACAGGAAGATCGGCGAGCGGTAGATCAGGATCAGCAGCACGATCACCAACGTCAGCGCCGCCAGCAGCAGTGTGCCGTTGATGCTCTCGAAGACCTTGATCGCGTCGGCCGCGTAGCCCGCGCCGCCCGTGATCTTCACCTCGAGCCCCCCGCCCGGGTCCGAGACGGCGTCGCGCCACGCATCGATCGGGTCGAGGATCGTGTCCCCCTGACCGTTGCCCTCGAGGTAGGCGGTCACGATCGCCGCCTTGCCGTCCTGTGAGCAGATCGGGCCCACGAAGGGCGCGTAGCCGGCCGGCTGGCCGGGAATCGGCGTCGTGGGGCCCGCGCATCCGCTCGGCACTCCGCGCGCAGCGCCGCCTGCCTGTTCGTTCCTCTGGCCGCCGGCGGCCGCACTGGCCCCGTCCGGGACCACCCCCGGGAAGCGCTCTTCGGTCAGGCGCGCGGCGTCGGCCTCGATCTTCCGGAGGTCGGCACCGGTGAGGCCGGACTCGCGCCGGTAGACGATCACGGCCGGCGCCAGCTCGCCGCTCTGGAGGTCCTCGGTCGCCGTCAGCGCCTTGGTGGACTCCGCATCGCCGGGCAGGAACGAGGTCGACTCGTTGTTCTCGGCGTCCGTGAACTTGCCGGGCAGGTTGGCGGGGCCCGCGGCGATGAAGATCCCGACAATCCATACGAGAAACACGGCCCACTTGGAGCGCCGGCCGGCGGCGAGGGTGAAGATCGAGCGGCGGGAGGGAGTCATGGATGCGAGGGGTGGAGCAAGAGAGCGGTTCGCAGCCGGTCAAATCTAGCGACTGCCGGCAGCCGGCCTCCCAGGGCTTCGCCGGAGCAGCCGATACTCGGCGAAGTTGCACCTCGCTAACCTCGATCGATCGATCCCGCACTGCTCGAACTGACACTGACGGAGCGCGGCGAGCCCGCGTTCCGCGCCCGCCAGGTATGGCAATGGGCCGCGCGCGGCGCGCGCGGTTACGCCGAGATGACGAATCTGCCGATGGCGCTGCGCACGGCGCTGGCGGAGCGCGTGCCGTTCTCGTCGCTGACCCTCACGCGCGAGGCGCGCTCGCGCGACGGCACCGTCAAGGCGCTTTTCCACACCCACGACGGGCTGCCGGTCGAGGCGGTGTTGATGCAGTACAGCGACGGGCGCCGGTCGGTGTGCCTCAGCTCCCAATCGGGCTGCCCGCTGACCTGCACGTTCTGCGCGACGGGCGCGATGCGCTTCGGCCGCAATCTGTCCGCCGCCGAGATCCTCGACCAGGCGCTGCACTTCCGCCGCACCACGCAGACCAGCAATGCGATCTTCATGGGGATGGGCGAGCCGCTGATGAACCTCGACGCCGTGCTCGCGGCCTGCGGGCGGCTGCCGGACATCGGGATCACCCATCGCCGCACCGCGATCTCGACTGTGGGGTGGATCCCGGGGATCGACCGCCTCACGCACGAGCCCGCGCCGGTGCGCCTGGCGCTGTCGCTCCATGCGCCCGACGATGACCTGCGCACGCGGATCATGCCCGTCAACGAGCGCTATCCGCTGGGCGAAGTGCTCGCCGCCTGCCGCCGGCACTACGAGCGCAAACGCCGCCGCGTATTCGTCGAGTACGTGATGCTGGCCGGCGTCAACGACAGCGTCGAACAGGCGCGCGCGCTCGCCGCGCTGCTGGACCCGCTCGCGTTCAAGGTCAACCTGATCCCGTTCAATCCCACGGACTCGTCGTACCGCGCGTCTTCGTCAAAGGCGATCGAGGCATTTCGGGACGCGCTCGAGCACCGTGGGCTGGAGGCGCCGGTGCGCCACACCCGCGGGCAGGACATCGCCGCGGCCTGCGGGCAGCTGGCCGCGAAGTCCGCGCCGTCCGGCAGCCCGGATCCGTAGCCTGTCGCGCATGTGCGGGCGTTACAGCAACACGCGCGGCAAGTCCGACGACCTCTCGCGCCGGATGGCGGACCTGCTCGGCGTCGAGCAGCTCGGGCACGACCGCGGCTACGAGCGGTTCAACGTCGCTCCCACCGATGAGGTGCTGGCGGCGGTCGAGGACCGCCGCGGCCGCCGGCTGGAGCTGTTGCGCTGGGGCCTGATTCCGCACTGGGCACAGCAGGACAAGCCGCGTCACCCGATGATCAACGCCCGCGCCGAGACGGTGCGCGAGCGACCCGCCTACCGGGACCTGGTCGAGCAGGCGCGGCACCGCTGCCTGGTCCTGGCCGACGGCTGGTACGAGTGGCAGAAGCCCGAGGACCCGAAGCAGCCGCGCCGGCCCGTGCGCTTCTCGCTTGCCGGGGGCGAGCCGTTCTGCTTCGCCGGGCTCTGGACGGCCGGCACCTGCACGATCGTCACCTGCGGGGCCAACGACCTCGCGCGGCCGATCCACGACCGCATGCCGGTCGTGCTGGCTGACCCACCGGGCTGGGAGGCGTGGCTCGACGCGCGGCTCGACGGCCACGCCGTGTCCGAGTTGCTGAAACCACTGCCCTCGTCGCGCCTGTCGATGCGACCCGCCAGCCCGCTCGTCAACTCGGTGCGCAACGACGGGCCCGAGTTGCTCAGCGACGAGCCGCCGACCGCGGCGGCACCGGCGCAGCTCCAGATCCTGCCCTAGCCGGCGACTAGTATCCCGGCCCATGAGCGTGGGCGAGTTTGGTGAGCAGTTCCGTGATCCGTGTCAAGTCGACGTGGAGCGCCTCGAGGACACGATCGTCGTACGCGTGTCCGGGGCACTCGACGTGGATTGCGGCAGTGTCCTGGACGCGACCCTGGCCGGGTTCCCCGACGAGGGCGCGCAGTCGGTGGTGGTGGACCTGCGGGCGCTCGAGTTCGTCGACTCCGCCGGGTTGCGGGTGCTGCTGGAGCATCAGCTGAGGTCGCAGAAGAAGGGGTTCGGCTTTTCCCTGATAGCTCCGCGCGGGCACCCCAAGAAGGTCTTCGACATGACCAACATCGGGCAGGTGATCGAGGTCCGGCCCGATCCGGACGCCCCCACCAGCGACGCCGCCAAGGCCGCGGACCGCGCTTCGGCGGGCCTCGGGACCGACGAGCCGGATCCCGCCGACTGGCTGCAGCGCCGACCCGGTTAGGATCGAGCAATGGCTCGCCTGGACGTGACCTTCAGCTCGGGCGGCGAGCGCTGCGCCGCATGGCTGTTCGTGCCCGACTCCGCAGACGGCGCCGTGCCGTGCGTGGTGATGGCGCACGGGTTCGGGGGAACACGGGCGGACGCGATCCCAAGCTTCGCCGAGCGCTTCGTCGAGGCCGGCTTTGCGGCGCTCGCCTTCGACTACCGGCACTTCGGTGACAGCGAGGGCGAACCGCGCCAGCTGCTGGACATCGGCCGCCAGCTCGACGACTGGACCGCGGCGATCGCATGCGCCCGCACGCGGGACGAGGTCGACGAGACCCGCATCGCGTTGTGGGGCTCGTCGTTCTCCGGTGGCCACGTCGTTCCCGCGGGCGTGCGCGACGGTCAGGTGCGGGCCGTGATCTCGCAGGGGCCGTTTGCCGACGGCCTGCGGCAGATCGCCTCCTTCTCGCTTGCGCTCAACCTGAAGATCACGCTGCATGCGCTCCGGGACCAGGCCCGGGCGCTGGTCGGCCGCCCGCCGCACTACGTGCCCGTCGTCGGGCCGCCCGGCTCGGACGCGGTGCTGCAGTCGCCCGCGTCGGACGCCGGCTACGGCGCGATCATCGGCGAGGGCTCGCGCTGGCGTAACGAGTGCACGCCGCGGGTGATGCTGCGCGTCGGCCGGTACCGCCCGTTCCGGCTCGGCGCCCGGCTGCCGTGCCCCTGGCTGGTCTGCATCGCCGATCGGGACGACCTCACCCCCCCGCGCGTGGCCCGCGACCTCGCGCAGCGCGCCGGGGCCGAGGTGCGCGGATACGACCTCGGGCATTTCGACGTCTACCGGGGAGCCGGGTTCGAGCAGGTGGTCGCAGACCAGGTGGCGTTCCTCCAGCGGAACCTGGTCACCGACCGGACGCCCGCCGCCGCGCCGGCCTAGGCAAGCGGGTATCTTCGGACCCAACGCGTCCCCGGACGAGGGGAGGGACGCATTTCGAGGGGAGCGAGATGGGTTGCATCCGCATGCTGTTGAGGGCTGCCATCCTGGCCTTGCCGCTGGGCGCGCTCGCGCTGCCCGGCACGGCCGGTGCGGCGATCCCGAACATCCCCAACGGCGCGGGCGGCAACATCACCTGCACCGTGCAGACCGGCGCCAATGCGGGACAGCGCCATTGCGCGGGCATCTTCACGACCTTCGACGGCGCGCCGATCGACGTCAACGTCGGCTTCCCGCCCGCGCCCGCGAGCGGGCCGGACGGAGACTTCCCCGTGGTCGGCCTGTTCCACGGGTGGGGCGGGAGCAAGCTGGCGGTCACCTCGGGCGGCTGGATCAACGACGGCTACGCCGTGTTCTCGATGAGCGCTCGCGGGTGGGGCAACTCGTGCGGCGCCTTCGATTCCAAGCGCACTCAGCCGGTGTGCGCCAACGGCTACAACCACTTGATGGACACGCGCGTCGAGGTGCGCGACGCGCAGGAGGTCTTCGAGGCGCTCGCCGACCGCGCGGCCACGGGTGCGACGGCCGGTGAGGGCCTGATCGACCCGCAGGCGATCGGCGCGACCGGCGGGTCCTACGGCGGCGGCATGTCGATGGCGCTGGGAGCCCTCAAGGACCGCAAGATGATTCCGGCCGGCGACGGCACACTGGTTCCCTGGGTCAGCGACACCGGCAAGCCCATGCGGATCGCCGCGGCGCAGCCTGACATTCCCTGGACCGACCTCGTCTACTCGCTGCAGCCCAACGGGCACACGCTCGACTACGTCGTCGACTCCCCGTATCTGGCGCGTGGCCGCATCGGGGTGATGAAGCAGTCCTTCGTCACCGGCCTCTATACGACGGGCCAGGCCGCGAGCAACTATGCGCCCGCGGGCACCGATCCCGACGCAGATCTGATCAACTGGTTCGCGAGCATCAATGCCGGTGAGCCCTATGACCAGAACCCTGCGTCGCAGGACATCGCCGACGAGCTCACCAAGCATCACTCCTCGTACTACATCGACGATTCGACGGCGCCCGCACCGCTGCTGATCTCCAACGGCTGGACCGACGACCTGTTCCCGCCGGACGAGGCGATCCGCTTCTACAACCGCACGCGCGCCACCCATCCCGGCACGCCGATCTCGCTGATCTTCTCCGACCACGGCCACCCGCGCGGCCAGAACAAGGGCCCGGACGCAACCTTCCGCAGCCGCCAGCTGCACGCGTGGTTCGACCACTACGTGAAGGGCACGGGAGCGGCTCCGTTCCAGGGAGTCCAGACCCTCACCCAGACCTGCGGCAACCCTTCGGGTGGCGCGACCGGCTCCTTCGACGACCCGAACACCGATCAGCCGTTCCGCGCTCCGACGTGGGCGGACCTGCCCCGCGGGGAGGTGCGCCACACCGCCGCTGCGGCCCAGGTGATCGCGCCGTCGATCAGCGACCAGGCCGGCGCGGCGTTCGACCCGATCACCGGCGGCGGGGCGTGCGCGACCGCTCCGGGTGACGATCAGGCCGGCACGGCCACCTACCGCCTGCCCGCCGCGACCGGGGACGGCTACACCCTGATGGGCTCGCCGACGATCGTGGCGGACATCAACTCCCCGGGTCCGACGTCACAGCTCGCCGCCCGGCTGCTCGATGTCGCACCCGAGGGCAACGAGACGCTCGTGGCGCGCGGTCTCTACCGCCCGGAGATCAACTCCGGCTCCGCGGCGACCCGCCAGGTGTTCCAGCTGCATCCCAACGGGTGGCGCTTCGACGCAGACCACATCGCGAAGCTGGAGCTGCTGCCGGCGGACCAGCCCTACGGGCGCAACTCGAACGGCCAGGCGACCGTCACGGTCTCGAACCTGGAGCTGCGCCTGCCCGTGCTCGAGGAGCCGGGCGGAGTCGTGCTGAGCGCGGCGCCGAAGGTGGTCCCGCCCGGTTACCAGCTGTCCGCGGATTACGTGGCGGCAGGCTATCCGCGGCCGAAGGGCGCGACACCGTTCTACGTCTCGCTGGTGCCGGCCTATGCGCAGTGCGCCGGCGCCAACCGACAGCACGGACCGCCGCTGGCATTCGGCTCTTGCAATCCGCCGCAGCAGGCTTCGAGTGATCTGACCGTCGGCACGCCCGACGCCAACGGCGAGTTCTCCAACTCGATCGGAGCCGTGCGGTTCGGCGTCACGGTCGGCGATCCGGGCACACCGGAGAGCGAGGCAGACGTGCGCGTGACGATGTCACTGACGGACGTGCGCAACCAGAGCAACCTCTCCGACTACACCGGACAGCTCCAGATCAACCCGGGCGTGCGGATCACCGACCGCCACGGCGGGCCGTCCGCGTCGGAGACGATGCAGGACGCGGTGTTCCCGATCGTCGCGCCCTGCGCGGCCACCGCGAGCGCCACGATCGGCGCGACCTGCTCGGTGTCGACGACCTTCAACGCGGTCGTGCCCGGCGCGGTGGTGGAGGGCAAGCGCGCGATCTGGCAGCTCGGCCAGGTCGAGGTGCGCGACGGCGGCGCCGACGGCCTCGCGTCCACGGGCCCCAACGCAGTGTTCATGCGCCAGGGCATCTTCGTCCCCTGAGCTGAGCCATACCCCGGCCGCGCGCGGGTCCCGGCGTCGCGGTACTAACACGACAGGCGGCGCGCCGGTTTCCGATCGGCGCGTGGCGGGCATCCGTGTCGGGTATTCGAGCCGGGCAGGCGGCCCGGCTCTCGTCACGAGAGGAGACACACAGATGCTCAGACGCTCGTTGCCGGTGGTGATCGCGGGGTTGGTGGCGTTCGCGCTGCCCGCGACCGTCCATGCGGCGGAGCCCAAGCAGGGC
Organism: uncultured Solirubrobacterales bacterium; assembly: GCA_963816975.1. Taxonomy (GTDB): domain Bacteria; phylum Actinomycetota; class Thermoleophilia; order Solirubrobacterales; family JBBDJG01; genus DASRIA01. The sequence continues at coordinate 1,134,466 of CAWFMD010000006.1, forward strand.
GACCTCACGGTGCGGATCGCCGTCAAGAAGTTCCAGGCCAAGAACAAGGACAAGCGGACGGTCGCCAAGGGAACCGCGACGGCGCAGTTCGTCGACAACGCGGGCCGCAAGACGCAGCTGCGCCTGCCGGTCACGCTGACCGCCAAGCGCGGCGGGTCGTGCCGGATCCTGACGCTCACCCTGGACCAGTTGAAGCTGACGCTGCTGGGCCTCAACGTCGATCTCAGCAAAGTCGACCTGCGGGTCACCGGCAAGCGCAACGGCGGCGTGCTCGGATCGCTGTTCTGCAAGCTCGCCAACGCGCGGGTGAAGACGTCGGCCCGGGCGGCCGTGAAGCGGCTCAACGCCCGCCTTGCCCGCAAGCCGATCCAGCCGCTTGCGTTCACGGTGCCGCTGTCGCCGCGCTCGGCCTCGGCCGCGGCCACAGTGCCGGCGTGCCCGGTGCTGAACCTCGTGCTCGGTCCGCTGCACCTGGACCTGCTGGGACTCGTGGTGGACCTGAACAAGGTCAACCTCGTGATCACGGCCACGCCCGGGGGCGGAGCGCTCGGCAACCTGTTCTGCACCCTCTCGAAGTAGTCGTGTGATGCGCGGTGGGGTCCCGTCCGCGTGAGGCGGGGCCCCGCGCCGCGCGCGGTACAGTGAGAGCCGGCCTGCCCGGATAGCTCAGTTGGTAGAGCACTTCCATGGTAAGGAAGGGGTCGTCGGTTCGAGTCCGACTCCGGGCTTGCTTTCGTGGAGCCAAACGAGTGGTGCGGGGCCTCCACGGGCTCGGATCAACCAACCAGCGCGGGGCTCGATCGACCGGATCGCAGCGACTGGCGGTGCGGTTCGCCGAGTTCCAGAAGCGTGGAAACTATGCAGGCGCTAGTGCTTTCGGTCGCTGGAACGTCCTCCGCTGGGCCACGACGTGAGCGGAAACGTGAGCGAGGCGAAGCCGTCTAAGAAAGTGGGGGACGTCGTCACTTTACGCTCAGGGCGCGATCTGCAGGTGTCTGATGCGATCGCCAGCGACGGTGAAGCGCCACTTGAGCTCGACGGTTCCACCGAAGAAGTTGCCATCAAGGCGGCCAGTGGCGAGGTGCTCGTCCTCGCCCGTTCGGTCGGTGCCGAACACCACGCCCTCCCGCCAGGCGACGAATCTTGTCGATGTCGCGCCGAGCGTCGGCCTCGAAGTAATTGCTGATGACATCAGGGGCAGGGGCAGGCATGGCGTAGCGGGGCTTGCATACACGCTCCTCGGGAACAGCGAGCTGAGTACGCGTCGCAGATCGAGGGGATGCAACGCGAAGCGCGACTTCGAGGGGCGGCTATCGATCTCCCAAGGCGGTCAGGCACTCCCTAAGAGCGACGCTTGCCGTTCGGCCCGACCACCCACCAGAACCCTCCGTTGAGGTTCACGTTGTGACACTCGACGTCGCCCGGTCCCTCGTGCGCGTAGTAGTAGAGCGGCTTGCCGGCATACGTGACCTGGAGCCCGCCGTTTCGGCGGGTGGTCGTGCCGAGCAGCGACGTCTTCACCCCGCGGCGCGCCCGAGGCTTGCCCTTCGTGTACACGGGCGGCCATTCACGCGCGCACTCGTCGTAGCAGCGGGAGCGGTTCTGCCGGTCGCGCTGGAAGACGTAGACTGCCTGCCGCTTCGGCCCGAACAGCATCCTGCCGTACTCGGAATTGCGGGCTGTGATCGCTGTGCCTGCGGCCATCGCGGGTGGCGGTACGAGCAGGATCAGCGCTCCGGCCGCGGTCAGGATGGCCGCGGCGCGCCTCACTGAAGCCGTTCTCCGTCGGGGCCGAGCACCCACCAGAAGCCGCCATTGAGGTTGACGTTGTGGCACTTCACCTCGCCCGGTCCCTCATGCGCGTAGTAGTAGAGCGGCTTGTCCGCGTATGTGATCTGAAGCTTTCCGTCGCGCCGCTTCGTGGTCCCGAGCAGCGAGCGGTCGACGCCCTTGCCGGCCCGCGGCTCGCCCTCGGTGAAGACAGGCGGCCAGGCCTCGGCGCAGTCTCCATAGCAGTTGCTCTTGCTCTTTTCGTCGCGCTCGAAGATGTAGATCGCCTGCCGCTTCGAGTCGAACAGGATCTGGCCGAACTCGGAATCGCCGAGAGCCACGGCGGTGCCCTTTGGGCTCTTCTCGCTGCCACCGTTCCTCTCGTTCACGGCGGTCGTCGTATCGGCCTCCGTATCAGTGGCGCCGCTGCTCGGGTTCGAGTCCGAGCCGTCACCGTCGCCCCCGCAGCCGGCGAGGGCGAGAAGCCCGATCGACAGCAACAGTGAAACCGTCTTCATGGCGGCGATGCTCACATGCCGACCTTACAAAGTGATTACGAATCCGGGGGCATGGCAGGCATTACCGCCGGAATGACCGTGCGCGGCCCGCCGCTGGCGCAATCCCACCCAATCGCGCCGTCTCCTCCTCGATATCGATGGATCGGGAGTCAGCCGAGCGTGGAGTGCCTCCTTTCGCGGAGACGGCCGACCGATCCGTCCCCGCGACGGCGACCCCGAGACGCTCAGGTCGGGTTGCTCTTCACGTACACGAGCCGGTCTCCCTCGCGGAGGTTCTGACACCCGGCGTCGTCGAACAGCAGCATCGTCTCGTCTCGTACCACGCCGAGCACCGGCACCCGCGCGCGCACCGCGGACAGGGGGCCGACCTCGTCCGCGGTGATCGTGCGCTCGGCGACGTCGAGCCCATGCCCGGCGGACAGCAGGTCCTCGAGCACGCCGACCGCCCGCGGCGCCTGGGTGCTGAGGCCAAGTAGCCGCCCCGCGGCGCCCGACGAGGTCACCACGAGGTTGGCTCCGCCCTGTTCGAGCAGGCTTACGTTCTCGAGCTCACGCACGGCCGCGACCAGGTAGACGCCCGGGTTGAGCTGGCGCGCGGTCAGGGTGATCAGCACGGCGGTGTCGTCGCGGTCGACCGCGACGATCACCGAGGCAGCGGTGCGGATACCGGCCTGCTCGAGCACCGTCGCGCTGGTCGCGTTGCCTTTCACCGCCACGAGGCCCTGTGCCGTGGCATCGGCGGCATGGGATTCGGTCTGGTCGATCACGACCATCCGGTCGCGCTCCACCCGCGACCCCACCATCGCCGCGACGGCGCTCTTGCCCTTCGTACCGAATCCGCAGACGATCACGTGGTCCTTCAAGCCTCTCCTCCAGCGCCGCTCCCTGTACCCCGCGCGCGTGCGCGCGGCAAGCAACTCGACCGTCGTGCTCACGAGCAGGATAAGGAACAGCACGCGGGTCGGTGTGATCACGAGCGTCGTCAGCAGGCGCGCGCTGTCCGACACGGGCGTGATGTCCCCGTAGCCCGTGGTCGTGACGCTCACGGTCGAGTAATAGAAGGCGTCCAGCACGCTGATCCCGGTTCCGTCGGAGTCCCGGTATCCGTGCCGATCCGCGTATGCGGTCGCGGCACCGACGAAGATCAGCGCGAGCCCGATCACCACCCGCCAGCTGATCTGGCGCGCGGGGCTCACCGGGGGGGTGGGGAACTGGACGATCACGGCGGCGTGCGGTCGCCATCGTAGGCGAGCGCGGACCGCATGGCTCGCGGCCGGGACGGGGGGTGATCGTGGTAGCGGGTCAACGCAAGCCGCCGTCGTGCCGCGCACCAATGTCCTGACGCGCCGTTGGGAGCGCGCGAAAGTCCGCCTGTGGGCGGAGGCGAACTTCGTCCCGGAGGAGGATGACAGCCGGTGGGCCGCTTCGTATCGTGCTCAGAAAGCACTTGGCTGTCTAGCTGAACGGCGGCGCAGGCCCCCGGTCCCGAAACCGGGATGGAGAGGAGAGTTGTGGACGAAGTGTTGACCCGGCGCGTGCGGACACTGATCGGTGAGCGCGCGATCGCCTCCATCTTCCGCTGCCCGGAGTGCGGTTCGTTCTTTGACGCTCCGCGCGAGAATCCCGAGACTCGCAGCATCGCGCGCAAGTGTTCCGCGTGCGACCACTGGTACCCGATCGTCGGCGCCAGTCCGAGGAGAGCCGCGCATCATCGGTAGGGTCCGCGCCTCCGCAAGCGAATCGCGGCTACAGTCGTCCCGACGTGGGCGCCGGAACCAAAGGGATTCCCACGGGCCGTGGGAGACGTGTTGCGCGGGGTGCTGGAAGCAGTCGGCGTGATGCCGGGAACCGGCGCATCCGCCGACGCTCGCGATAGCTGAATGGCCGCGGTCGACCTGTACTGGCTGCCACTCGGTGCGGGCGGGCACTTCGTGCGCCTCAACGGTCGCGTCTACGAGGCGCTGGCGGCGAGGGTCGCGCGGCGGCCGCCGCGCGACCTCTACCACGCGGCGCTCCAGGTCCACGTCCCCGAGGGGACGTATGTGATCGAGCAGGCGCCGGTCCCGGACCGCAACGGCGAGCAGCGCGGCGTCGTCGCCGAGGGCGCGGTGGGTAGCCGCCGGGCAGGCCGCTTTCGGATCTTCCGCTACGAGATCCGCCGGTGGCGCGACGGGCAAATTCCCGACATCGCCGAGGCGGTGGACAGCCCGCGGCTCCTGAGCAGCGACGAGCATCGGGCGCGGTGTGTGCTCGACGTCGTCGCCCAGGTCCCGACCCCGGTGTGGGGTCGCGATCAGCTCGCGACCGGGGAGATGTGGAACTCGAACTCGGTGATCGCGTGGGTGCTCGCGCGCAGCGGCCTGGAAACCGAGTCCGTTCAGCCGCCGGCGGGAGGACGGGCGCCCGGCTGGCATGCCGGGCTGGTGGTCGCGCGCCGGCCCGACGAGCACCCACGATGAGCGCGTTTTTCGCCTGGCTCAGCGCTCTTCGGCGTCGCGGCTCACGACGACCGTGGGAACTGCTCCCGTGAGCACGTCCTCGCGGCTGTAGTGGCCGGCGGCGTCGAACAGGCGCTTGCTCTGCAGGCCCAGGCGTAGCTCGCAGTCGGCGACGAGGATCCCCTCCTCGCCGTACAGCGGTCCCGCCAGCACGGCACCGGTGGGATCGATGATCACCGCGCCGCCGTTGCCGAACACCTCCCGGCCCTCGGGCAGCGGAACGGGAAAGTCGTCCGGGAACGCGGCGGCGGGGATGTACTGGGGGACCGACACCACGAACGCGCCGCTCTCGATCGCGATGTGGCGCATCGAGGCCTGCCAGCCGTCGCTGTCGTCGGCCGTCGGGGCCACCCAGATCTGCGGGCCGCCCTTGTACATCGCATAGCGCGCCAGCGGCATGCGGTTCTCCCAGCAGATCAAGCCGCCGAGCCGGCCTACCGGGGTGTCGGCCACGGCCAGGTCGTCGCCCGCGCCGATCCCGTGGAAGAGGCGCTCGTGGTGGGTCGGCATCAGCTTGCGGTGCTTGCCGATCAGTCCGTTGGGCCCGAGGTAGGCCAGCGTGTTGTAGAGGGTGCCCGGCCGCTCACCGTCGCGTTCGTTGACGCCGATCGCGCAGTACAGGTTGCGGCTCGCACAGACAGCGAGCAGCCGGTCGAGCAGCTCGCCCGGGACGTCGACGGAGTTGGCCCACAGCCGCTCCCATAGCTCGTCCCAGCCGCCGAACGCAGACGCACCGCGCGCCCAGGCGTTGGAGGGATACAGCGGTACGAATGTCTCGGGCAGAACGGCAAGCCGTGCGCCCTGGTCGGCGGCCTCGTTCAGCAGCCGTGCCGCCTTGTCGATGGAGGCCGGGGCGTCGAGGATCACGGGGGTGGCCTGCACCGCCGCAACGCGCACCGTCTCGAAGGTCGTCATCTATCCCACTCTAGCCGTGGCCTCGGTGGCCGAAACCAGTGGGCGCCTCACCAGCCAAGCGTGCCCGGCGGTCCCTTGAAGGGACCGACGAGGTCGGTTGTGATCCACCCGCCGTAGAAGTCGCTCTCCTGCGCTTGCACGCGCTCGTCGCCCATCCAGGCGGCATCGACGCGGCCGGGGTGGAAGGCGATGTGGTCGCGCAGCGCCTCGTAGCCGGGAGCGGGGTTGGGGTAGGTCCAGGCGATCGCGCGGGCATGCCGGCCGTCGACGGTCGCGTCGAGGTAGCGCGCCGCGCCCTTGAACTCGCACCACGTCGATCGCTCGTCACTCGCCGCCAAGAGATCGCCGCGCACGTCACCCGCGGGCACGTAGATGCTCGGGGGGTGGCTCGTTTCGAGCACCCGCAGCGCATCGGTCGAGTCCGCCAGCACCTCGCCGCCGAGCTCCACCCGGACGCGGCGCTCGCACGGCACGACGGCCGGCGGGCGAGGGTAGTCCCACACGCGCTCCACGCAAGGGTGTACGGCCCGGGTGGCGCGTTGGTTCACGGATGTCCGTCTGCGGATCCGTCAGATCGGCTCGCCGGGGAACACCAGGCCGAAGCGCTCGATCAGCCCGGGGACGCTGCTGGGGTCCATCTCGAGGGCGTAGCGCGCACAGAGGTCAGCCAGGACCTCGGGCGTCGCCGCCGTCACGCCGCCGAGGTCGACGAGCTCGTCGAAGAAGCGCTCGAAGCCGGCAGGCGAGATGATCTCGAGGATTCGCGCCGGTTCGTCGCCGGCGTTCCAGAACGTGTGCCACTGGTTGCGCGGCTTGAAGATCAGGTCGCCCGGGCTGCCGACCAGCACCTCGTCGCCCAGCAGCGCGCCGACACGACCCTCCAATACGTAGCTGTACTCGTCCTCGCGTGCGTGCCGGTGCAGCGGGGCAGCCAGCGCGCGCGCGGACATCGGGTGCTCCACCAGCGAGAACCCGCCGCCGGCCTCTGCGCCGTCGATCATGAATCGCACCCCGATGCTTCCCAGGAACCCGGCCTTGCCGTCGCCGGGGCCCACGACCTTCGCCGCCGCTGTCTTCATGGTCTCTCCTCTGTGAGTTCGGATTTGGCGGACATCACTGTCGCGGGAAAATAACACCTCCGGGGTAGCTGTGTCAAACTTCAGCGGACAGGCATGACTGACCAAAAGCGCCCATACCGGATGAGGAAGCGGGCGGAGCTCGAGCAGCGCACCCGCCTGCGGATCACGGAGAGTGCCGTTGAGCTGCATCAGACACTGGGCCCCTCACGCACGTCGATCAGCGCGGTGGCGCAGAACGCCGGTGTGCGGCGTTCGACCGTCTATCGCCACTTCCCCGACGAGCTCGCGCTGTTCACTGCATGCTCGTCGCATTGGCTGGCGGCCAACCCGCTGCCCGATATCGGTCGCTGGGCGGCGATCGGCGACCCCGACGGGCGGCTGCGCCGCGCGCTCGAGGAGCAATACGCCTACTACCGCCACACCGAGCCGATGATGGACAAGATCACCCGCGACGCGGCGACGATGCCGATCGTCGCCCGGATGATGAAGGGCTACCGCGACTATCTCACGGCTGCCCGCGACGCGATCATGGGCGGCCGGCCCGAGCGGGGCCGGGCGCGCCGGCGCGTGCAAGCGGCCATCGGCCACGCGCTGGCCTTTCCCACCTGGCGTTCGCTGGCCCGCGAGCAGGGACTCGATGACCGAGCCGCGGCCGACCTGATGTGCCGCCTGGTGATCGCGGCCGCAGCTCCCTGACACTGCCGGCCGCTGCGGCAACCGGCGCCGCCGCACGGTCGGCGCGGTCCGACTACCAGAGCGAGTGGACGACGGGCGAGCCGTGCAGCACCGTGATCTTGACGTTGCCCGTCCACTCGAGGAACGCGTTGAAATCCTTCCAGTTGGGGGCGCCATTCCAGTGGTCCGCGAGACCGGCCGGGTTCTCGTAGACCTCGCTCAGCACGAAGCAGGTGTTGCCAGTGGGCTCGGACGACGGGTCGACAGGGTTCGACAGCTCGGGGCCCTTGACGACGTTGTAGAGCAGTAGCGCCAGCTCCCCCTCGCGGTGGTGCGTTTGCTCCATCCATTCCGCGTGGCTGGCGAAGATCCGATCACTCTCCTCGACATGCTCGGGGCCGACGGTGAATATGAACGTGATCTGCGTCTTGCCCTTGTGGGACATCTGCTCTCCCTCGGCTCGCGTTTGCGTCTGCGTCTGCGTTTGCCAACGCTACTTCATGGCGACCGGCCAACGCGGCTCTCGGGGCAGCCGGGTGCGTCACATGCTCTGGCGCTCATCAGGCAGACGCTCGAGGAGTGGCATCGGCGGCTCACGCGTTTCGACCCCGACAGCGAGCTGTCCCGGCTCAATGCGAGCCCCGAGGCACGGGTCCGGGTGAGCGACGTCGTCTGCCGATTCGCGGCCGCGGCCATTGATGCGGCTACCGTCACGGAACGGCGGTGTCGCCGAGGCGGCTATCGTGAGGCGGAGATCGTGGATGCCACCCGTCCTGCGGCGCTCCGGCTACCTTGTTAGCCTTCTCGCGATGGCCGGGCCCAACCGCTCGGTAGACAGTGCAGGTTGGCGCAGTAGTTGGAGGCAGCCGCTTCCACGTGGGCCACAGCACACAACGGTGGAGGAACCACATGCCAACCGGATCAGTGAAATGGTTCAACGACGACAAGGGCTTCGGCTTCATTACGCCCGACGACCAGAGCAAGGACCTGTTCGTGCATCACAGCGCCATCGACGGAGCCGGCTTCAAGTCGTTGACCGAGGGCGCCAAGGTCTCCTATGACGCCGAGGCCGGGGACAAGGGTCCCAAGGCCGTCAACGTCAAGCCGCTCTAGGCAGCGCCGCGCGTCACTGCGCCGCGGCGGCGATCCATGTGCCGCCCAGCCTCGCGAGCCGGCGAGAGAACCACCTGATCGCATAGGCGATCCACGCCTCTGGCGCAACCGGCATCACAGCCCGGTTGCGCTGGACGGTTTCAGGATGGGCGATCCCGGCGAGCGGCCGCGCCGGGCTCAGGCCCGCCCGTGAACGCTCTTGGCGGCTTCGATCAGGTCGCGGACGGCGGCGGCGTCGCCGGCACGCAGCAGGTCGATCGGATCGGGCTCGCCGTTGACGATCTCCTCGAAGAACGCCTTGCGGTCCTGATAGGTCGGCAGCGTGCCCTTGGCCCAGCCGCGCGCGTCGTTGAGCATGATCGCGAGCTGCGCATAATGCTCGCCGAACAGCTCGCCGATCTCGCGCTTCATGCGCTTCGCCAACGCGGGTGAGGCGCCGGCCGTCGAGATCGCGATCGCGAGCGGGCCGGTGCGGACGATGGCCGGGAGGATGAAGTTGCAAAGCGGCGGCACGTCGACGACGTTGACGAGCATCGCGCGGCGCTCGGCGTCCTCGTAGATGCGGATGTTCGTCTCGGTGCTGTCGGTGCACGCGATCACGATGAACGTCCCCTCGAGGTCGCCCGGGCCGGCGTAGGGACGGCGTTCCCAGGTGATCGAGCCCTCGTTCGCAAGCGCCTCCAGGTCGGGCCCGGCGGCTGGCGATACGACGGTCACGTTCGCGCCACAGGCGAGCAGGCCCTCGGCCTTCTCCAGGCCCATCGCGCCGCCGCCCACGACCAGGCACCGCCGTCCCCTGAGCCTCAGGCACGCGATGTAGAACGGCGTGTCCAGCATGTCCTTGACGCAGGTCTGGTCGCAGATCCCGCGATCGAACTGGCAGACACACTCCTTTCCGGCGTACGCGGCGGCAGGCATGGTCTTCCAAGGGTAGTGGGCAGGAGTTCATGGGATGATCCATTCGCAGGTCGCATTTCGGACTCCAGCAGATGCTCGGCTCGCTCATCGACACGCTGCTCGACCGCACGGTCGCCCCCGGCTACACCCGCCTGGGCTACGCGGCCCGCCGACGTGGCTGGGATTCCCGGGACCTCGAGGTGTCGATGGGCGGCAAGACCGTGCTCGTCACGGGCGCGACCACGGGGCTGGGGCTCGCTGCCGCCGAGAGCTACGCCCGGCTCGGTGCGAGCGTCCGCATGCTGGCGCGCAACCCGGAGCGGGCTGAACGCGCGCGCGCCGAGGTCGCCCGCCGCACCGGCAACGATGACGTCGCGGTGGGTCTGTGCGATCTCAGCTCGCTGGCCTCCGTGCGGGAGTTCGCACGCGACTTCAGCTCCCGCGAGTCGCATCTGAGCGTGCTGGTGAACAACGCAGGTGTTCTGCTGAACGAGCGCACGAAGTCGGTCGACGGGATCGAGATGACGTTCGCCACGAACGTGCTGGGCCCGTTCCTGCTGACCAACCTCCTGACCCCGATGCTCGAGGCAAGCGCACCCGCGCGGATCATCAACGTTTCCTCCGGCGGGATGTACTCCCAGAAGATCGACGTCGAGGACCTCGAGTCCGAGCGGATCGACTACGACGGCGCGCGCGTGTACGCGCGGACGAAGCGCGCACAAGTGATCCTCACCGAGCTCTGGGCGCAGCGACTGCGCGGCACCGGCGTGGTGGTCCACTCGATGCACCCCGGCTGGGTCGACACACCCGGCGTCGAGACCTCGCTGCCGCGCTTCTACCGGATCACCAAGCCCGTCCTGCGCTCGCCGGCCGAAGGCGCCGACACGATCGTCTGGCTCGGCGCAGCCGCGCAGCCCGGCCTGTCCAGCGGTGGCTTCTGGCACGACCGCCGCCGCCGGCCCACCCACCGCGTGCCCTGGACCAAGGAGGGCCCGCGGGAGCGCGCGCTGCTGTGGGAGCGGTGCGCGCGCCTCAGCGGCTGGGACGACGCCCCGCCAAGCAAGCCCGATCCGGTGCCGACGAACTCGGCCCGAGGCGGCTGATCGTGGCGCGCCGCCTGCGTGGCGCCTCGCGGTCGGTCACTCCACGGGCAGGCGCGCGTCGATCACGATCTCGACCTCGTCCCGGACCTTCAAGGCACCCATCAGCGCGCGATAGGGCCTGATCCCCCAATCGCTCTGGACGAGGCGGATCGTGCCCGTCACGCGGCCGTCGGGCGCGGCGTTCAGGTCAAAGCTGACCGGGCGGGTGGTCCCGACCATCGTGAGTTCGCCCTCGACCGCGAGGTGACGACGCTCCTGATCGGGCCGCCCGGCGCTGGAGCGGAACGCGATCGGCTGCTCCAGCAGGACCTTGTCGTTGATGTTCTCGATGATCTCGCTGCGATCCCTGTCGGTGAGCGGCTTGACTCCCCCCAAGCCCGCGCGGACCTCCAGCGAGCGCGAGTCCGCGCTCAACTCGATCGCCGCGCTCGCCGCGTCGCCCGGGATGTCGACGGTCGCGTCTCCAGCGCTTGACATCGAGCACCAGGTCGTGGCCCACCTTCGCGGCCATGCCGTCGCGGTAGGTCTTGATCTGCAGCGAGGCGTTGTCCGGCCCGACCGCATGACTGCCGCTGGAAAGTGGCACGCGCGGATGCTATTGCGGCCGCATTTGACCCGCCCTCGTCTCGGGAGTACATTGCTGATCGACTGTTCACTAGTAGGGGGTAAGGCAAGATGGCTACTGATGCGGCAACTCTCACGGGCGCCCGCCCCAGCATCTCCAACGGCGACCTCGAGGAGCTTCGGGCCCAACTCCGCGGTCCCACGCTGACAGGCTCGGATCCCGCGCAGTCCGAAGTACGCGAGGTCTTCAACGCGATGCACCGAGGGGGGCCGGATCTGACCGTCCGCTGCTCCGGCACCGCCGACGTGGTCGACGCGGTGAACTTCGCGCGCGAGCACGGGATGGCGGTAGCCGTGCGGGGCGGTGGCCATTCGATCGCCGGACTGTCGGCGATCGACGGCGGCATGCTGATCGACCTCTCGCTGATGGACGGCGTGCAGGTCGATCCCGAGCAGCGCACGGCGCACGCGCAAGGCGGCGCCCTGTGGGGGGATGTCGACCGGGAGACGCAGGCGTTCGGCCTGGCGACGCCGGGCGGCGTCGTTTCCGACACCGGTGTGGCGGGCCTCACGCTGGGCGGCGGCTACGGTTGGGTCCGGCGCAAGCACGGCCTTTCCTGCGACAACCTGCTGGAGGCGCAGGTCGTCTGCGCGGACGGTCAGGTGCGCACCGCATCGGCCGACACGAACCCTGACCTGTTCTGGGCGATCCGCGGCGGCGGCGGCAACTTCGGGATCGTCACCTCGTTCAAGTTCAAGCTGCACCCGCTCGGGCCGATCGTCGCGTTCGCCGGCACCCTCTACCCGATCGAGGAGGTCGCCGACGTGCTGCGCGGCTGGCGTGAGTACGTCACGAAAGCGCCGGATGAGGTCACCTCGGTGTGCGTGACGATCACGTTCCCGGCGGATCCGGAGATGCCCGAGGCGGTCCACGACCGTCCCGTCGCGATCATCGGCGGCGTCTACGCCGGCGATGCCGACGAAGGCATGCGCGTCCTCCAGCCCCTGCGCGAGCTGGGCACGGTGCTGATGGACATGTCACAGCCGATGCCGTTCACGGCGGTGCAGGCCTCGTTCGACCCGTTCTTCCCCCGCGACACGCTCCAGGCCTACTGGAAGTCGCAATACCTGGACGAGCTGCCGGACGAGGCGATCGACGTGATCGCGGCCAAGGCGCAGGACCGGCCGGCCCCGTTGACGCTCGTGAACACCTTCCACATGGGTGGCGCGATCGCAAACGTCGGACCGGAGGACACGGCCTTCTCGGAGCGGTCGTCGCCGTTCATGGTCTCGATCGACGGGATGTGGACCGATCCGGCCGACGGCCCGGCCAACGTGGCCTGGGTGCGGTCGGCCTGGGAGGAGATCGGAAAGTTCGGGAACGGCGGCGTCTATCTGAACTTCACCGGCCTCGCCGACGAGGACCTGACCGCGGGCGTCGACAGCGCGCTGGGCCGGAACCTGCGCCGGCTCGGAAAGGTCAAGGCCACCTACGACCCGGAGAACTTCTTCAAGCTGAACAACAACATCCTGCCCGCCGCGTAGCGGCGTGGAGTTGCTGCAGGTCGACGGCTCGCCGTGTCGCCGCCCGGCAGCGAAGTAGCCTTCATACGTGGCCGGCGATCCGTCTCCCGACACCCCGACCCTGCTGCCCGCGGACCCCGGCTTCCCCGGCCCGTTTGCCGTCGGGCGGTGGGCCGAGGGCTTTCGCGACTTCCTGCGCGAACGCCCACGCGTCCTGCTGATCGGGGAGGTCAGCGGCTTCAGGCAGGCGCGCGCGAACGCCTACTTCGAGCTGCGCGACACAGATGGTGCCGTCCCGTGCTCGATCTGGACCTCGGACCTGGCGAAGCTCGGCCTGCGAGACGGCGCTCTGCGCGACGGCGCCGAGGTGATCGTCGCCGGCGGGCCCGATTTCTACCCGGGCACGGCCACGGCCTCGCCCGGCTTCAGCTTCCGGGTCACGTATCTGCGACTGGCGGGGGAGGGGGACCTGCTCGCGCGGCTCGCGGCCCTGCGCAAGCAGCTCGAGGCGGACGGGCTGTTCACTCCGCAGAAGGCGCTGCCGCGTCCCGCGATCCCGCGCACCATCGGCGTCGTCACCGCTCGCAACAGCGCCGCCTGTGCCGACCTGCTCGCGGGACTCGAGCGGCGGGGCTGGCGGGGCACGATCGTCTGGGCCGACGCGCCGGTTCAGGACCGGCGCGCTGCGCAGGCGATTGCGACGTCGCTGCGCAACCTGGCCGCGGTCCCGGAGGTCGACGTGGCCGTGGTCTGCCGAGGTGGCGGCAGCCTCACCGACCTGTGGGCGTTCTGCGACGAGACGCTCTGCCGGACCGTGGCACTGCTTCGCCTGCCCGTGGTCAGCGCCGTCGGCCACGAGTCGGACCGCACGCTGATCGATGACGTCTCGGCTGTCTGCTGCTCGACCCCGACTCACGCTGCGGACGCGCTCGTCCCGGTCGACATCAACGATGCGCGCTCCCGCCTGCGCGCATCGGCGCGCCTCGCCGCGCGATCGCACCTGACGGCGATCGCGTCGCGCGGGCGCCGCCTGGCGGAGCTCGCGCGCGCGCCGGAGCGCAGCATCCGGCTCGAGCACAAACGCCTGCACCAGCTGCTGCGCGAGGTGCGCGCATCGGCGAGCCGTGGGCTTGCGGTCCGCGCATCGCTCGCTGCGCGTCACGCGTTGGTGCTGAGCCGCAAGCGCGAGGCCGTCGCAGGCGTGGACCGCGCCGCGCGCGGTCAGCTCGCGCGCCGCGGGCGAGCCCTCGCAACGAGGTTGGCCGCAGCGCTCGACAAGGAGTCGCAGCGGGTGGACGCGCTCGCGCTCGCGGAGCGAGCCCACGACCCAGACCGGACTCTCGACCGCGGCTACGCGCTGATCAGCGACGACGACGGCGATCCGCTCGCCTCGGCCGTCGCGGCACGTGAGCGCAAGCGCATGGTGATCCGCTTCGCCGACGATTCCGTGCCCGCGCGCGTCGACGACATGGAACGGGATGAGCGCTAAGCCTGAGAGCTACGAAGTCGCCGTCGCCCGGCTCGAGACGATCATCGCGCGGCTCGACTCCGGCGAGGCCGAGCTGCGCGAGACGCTGGAGCTGTGTGTCGAGGCCAAGCAGCTGATCGAGTTCTGCAAGAGCGAGCTGGACGCGGTCTCGGGTAGGCTGCGCGAGCTGAAGCTCGACGAGCTGGTCGCGGAGCTCGACGCGTCCCCGGCCGAGCCTCGTGACACCTGAGGCCTTCATGACGAGATGAGCGCACGCCTCACCGATCTGCTGCACAGCGAGCTACCGATTCAACTCGCGCCGATGGGCAGCGTCTCGGCGACGGCGCACCTGCCGCTCGCGGTGGCGGGCGCCGGCGGGCACGCCATGTACCCGGGCCTCACGTTGCCGCCGCAGGCGCTCGCGCCCGTGCTGGACGAGCTTGCGACGCAGACCAAGGCGTTCGGCGTGAACTTCATCGTGCCGCTGATGGACCAGGAGTCGCTCGACGTCGCGCTCGCGCGCGCGCCGTACGTCGACTTCTTCCTGTCCGAGCCCGACGCGGCGCTCGTCGCCCGCGTCCACGGCGCCGGCGCGGTGTGTGGCTGGCAGGTGGAGTCGGCCGAGGAGGCGCGCGCGGCCGAGACGGCCGGTGCGGATGTGGTGATCGCGAAGGGACTGGAGTCCGGCGGGCGCAAGCGCATCGAGGGCCCTGCTCTGATGCCGCTGCTCGACGACGTGCTGAACGTCGTCTCGGTGCCCGTGATCGCGGCCGGCGGCATCGCGACCGCGCCCGGCGTCGAGGCTGCGCTCGCGGCCGGCGCCGACGGCGTGCGCGTCGGCACGCGCTTCATCGCTTCGCAGGAGTCTGACGCCCACCCGGCCTGGATCCAGGCGGTGATCGACGCCGCGGCGGATGATTCGGTGGTCAGCTCCGCCTTCAACGAAGGTTTGCCGCAGCCGGGTCCTCATCGCGTGCTGCGCAGCTCGATCGAGGCTGCCGAGGCGCACCCCGGCGGGCAGGTCGGCGTGGTCAGTCTCGCCGGGGCGGAGATCCCGGTCGGGCGGTTCGCGCCACAGCCGCCGACCCGCTGGTCGACCGGTTCGATCGAGGCAATGCCGTTCTACGCGGGGCGGTCGGCGGGAGCCGTGACCGAGGTGAAGCCGGCGGCGGACATCGTCGCCGAGCTCTCAAGAGGCTGCTGAGCGCCGCCGCCTCAGGGCTGCATGTCTTCGAGGTAGGCGACAGCGGAGGGATTGATCCAGATTGCCTTCCCCGCCGGCGCCGAGCGCTCCAGCTGCAGGAGGCGTCCGCTGCGTGCCTGGAGCTCGATCTTGCCTTGCACGAATTCGGGGTCTTCGGCCACCTCGACCTCGAGGCCCTGCTCGACGAACACGATCCTGGTCGGCATCGGCCGAGTCTAGCGATGGGCGGATCCCGCGGCAGCAGCGACGAAGCCCGGTGCCATCACCGGGCCTCGTGCTTCGGATCGGAGCGCCGAGCGCGCTAGGTCTGGCTCGACGAGTAGGGGTCGCCGTAGCTCGTGCCCTGGTTCCCGCTCGAATCGGAACCCGAGTCGTCTGAGCCGCGGTCGCCGTCATGGTCGCGGTCGCAGGGACGGCCGCCGCGTCCGCCGGGGCCCGCCGCCTGCACGGCGGTGACCTCGAAGTCCTTGTTGACGAGCACCACGACCTCGGTGCCGTCGGACTTCCGGACGTGCGCCTCATAGGCCGCCGGGCCCGCATCGGTCTCGACACGCAGGACCGTGCCGCCGGGAACCTTCTCCTTCGCGGCCGCGGTCACCTTGTCGGCGATCTCGCCCGTGAGCGGCGTCTCGCCCGGCCCCGGACCGCCTGGGCGGGGGCCGCCCTGCTGCCCGGTGGCGCCGCCCTCGGCCACGACTGCGCCGCCGGCCGTCGCCTCGCCGCTCGAAGCGGCGTTGGCGATCACCGCGCTACCTACCGCGATTGCGCCGACGGCGACGAGGGCCATCATGAACTGCTTGGTTTTTCGGAGCACGTGGTGCCCTCCTTCGGATTCGTTGGGACGTGTCACGGCGATGCTCGTGGTGCACGCTGAGGGGCGGCTTCGAGAAGGCTGAGAGTTGCCCCAGAGCGACGTCTCAGCTTCCTCTCAGGGAATTGACGCCGATCACTCAGGCAGCGGTGCTTCGATGGCGCAATGCGTAGAACGTCAAAGGCGCACGGCCGATGAACCCAGGGCCCGATCGCATCTGGACCGGCGACTGGCGCGACCAATCCGAAGACGCCCGCCGCGCTGCGAAGGGCAGCGGGCGGCCGGCGCACCCCGCCACAGACGAGCACCCCGCGGTGCCCGCGCGCAGTTCGTCACCCCCACGCAGGCCGCCGCGACGGCGCCTGCGCGGGGTCCCAGCCTTCGCCGCGGTGGGGGCGGGGATCGCGCTGATCGGAGCGGGCGCCTTCGGCGGCGTGATGCTCGCCGATGGCGGCGGCGACAAGGGCGCGCTCCCGGCGTCCCCGGCCAAGGCCCTCACGCCCCGCCAAGGTCAGACCCGCGCGGGCGCGATCTACGCGAGCGCCAGTCCGGCGGTCGTCTCGATCAGGGCGGGCAACAGTACCGGCACCGGCTTCCTGATCGAGAGCGCGGGCCAGATCGTCACGAATGCTCACGTGGTCGGCGACAACGATCGCGTCGAGGTGCGCTTCGGGTCTGACGGCGAATCGATCGAGGCGCAGGTACGCGGCACAGACCCGTCGAGCGACCTCGCTCTGCTCGAGATCGATCCCGGGAAACTGCCGCAGGGCGTGACGCCGCTGCGGCTCGCGGACTCGCGCGATGTCCAGGTCGGGGACGTCGCGATCGCGATCGGCAACCCGTTCGGCCTCGATCGCACGGCGACGGAAGGCATCGTCTCGGGAGTCGGGCGCGAGATCCAGGCCCCCAACGGCTTCTCGATCGACTCCGTGATCCAGACGGATGCACCGATCAACCCGGGGAACTCCGGTGGTCCACTGCTCGACGACGCGGGACGCGTGATCGGCGTGAACTCGCAGATCGAGACCGGTGGGGCACAGGGGAACGTCGGGATCGGCTTCGCCGTGCCCTCCAACGCGGTGCGGGAAGTGATTCCCGCACTGATCCGCGGTGAAGAGGTCAAGCGCGCCTACCTGGGAGTGCAGACCTCAGCCGCCGCGAGCCCGGGTGGCGCCGAAGTCCAGAGTGTGGTGCCGGGTGGCCCTGCCGATCGTGCGGGGATCCGCAGCGGCGACGTGATCACCCGCGTCGACGGCAAGGAGGTCAAGGAGCCTTCGGATGTCGCGCACGCGATCTCGGACCACAAGCCGGGCGAGGCGGTGGCCGTCGAGATCCGGCGCAGCCAATCCACTGTCTCCGTGCGCGTGACGCTCGGCACGCGTCCTGCTTCCACTCCATGAGCTTCGCTGCCCCGCTCGTCCTGCTCGCGCTGCTGGGGCTCCCCGCGCTGCTGGTCCTCTACGTCGCCGAGCAGCGCCGCCGCCGCTCGGCCGCCGCCGCATTCGCGGCTCCGGCGATGCAGTCCTCGGTCCTCCCGCGGCGCCCGGGCTGGCGACGCCATGCGCCGATGGTGGCGGTCGCCCTCGCGCTGACGCTGCTCGTGGTTGCGGCGGCGAAGCCGCAGCGCACGGTGGCGGTTCCCGTCGAGCGTGCGGCGGTGATGCTGGTGACCGATGTCTCGGGGTCGATGACCGCCACGGACATCCGGCCCAGCCGGCTGGTCGCGGCCCAGCGCGCGGCGCGGCGCTTCGTCGACGCTGTCCCCGATCGCGTAAACGTCGGGTTGGTGGCCTTCAACAACACGCCGCGGGTGCTGCAGAGCCCGACGCGGGACCGCGAGGCCGTGAACGCGGCGATCGACGGCCTGCGCCCGAGCGGCGGCACGGCCACGGGCGAGGCGATCGCCGCCGCGACCTCGAGCTTGCGTCGCGCCAGCGCCCGGCGTGGCCGGCCGCCGGCCGCGATCCTGCTGCTCTCGGACGGCAAGTCGACCAGCGGCCAGGACCCGATCGCCGCCGCCCGCGCGGCGGCGAGCCTCGATGTTCCCGTCTACACGGTCGTGCTCGGCACCGACTCGGGCACGATCACGGTCCCCAGGGCCGCCGGCGGCACGGCCACCCGCAACGTTCCTCCTGACCCCGAGTCACTGGCACAGGTCGCAAGCGCATCCGGCGGCAAGGCCTACACCGCCGAGAGCACGACAGAGCTGAAGGACATCTACGAGTCACTCGGTTCGCAGCTCGGGCGGGAGAACAGGAAGCGCGAGGTCACGTCTGCGGTGACGGGTGGAGCGCTGTTCCTGATGCTCGCCGGCGTCGCGATGTCACTGCGGTGGTTCGGCCGGCTGATCTAGACAACTCGAAAAGGAGAACGAAATGCAACTGCCCTATGACGAAGCGTCTGCCCTCCGCGAGGAGGCCCGCAACGGCCTGGAGGACGCGCTGCACGAGGTGAAGCGCGTGATAGTTGGACAGGACGGGATGCTCGAGCGGCTCGTCGTCGCGCTGCTGGCCGGCGGTCACGTGCTGCTCGAAGGCGTGCCGGGCCTTGCCAAGACGCTCACGGTCAAGACACTCGCCGACGTGCTCGGCGGGACCTTTCGCCGCGTGCAGTTCACCCCCGACCTGGTCCCGGCGGATCTCGTCGGGACACGGATCTACCGCCCGAACTCCGGCACGTTCGACGTCGAGCTCGGGCCCGTGTTCGGGAACTTCCTGCTCGCCGACGAGATCAATCGCGCCCCCGCCAAGGTGCAGTCGGCGCTGCTCGAGGTGATGCAGGAGCAGCAGGTGACGATCGGGGGCCAGACGTTCCCCGTCCCCACGCCGTTCCTCGTGATGGCGACTCAGAACCCGATCGAGGCGGAGGGCACCTATCCCCTGCCCGAGGCGCAGGTGGACCGCTTCCTGATGAAGATCCTGGTCGACTACCCGAGCCTCGGGGAGGAGGCCGCCGTGGTCGGCCGCTCGCTGGCCGACCCCGCCGACGTGCGCGAGTGCCTTGCGCTGGGGAAGATCGAGCAGTACGCGGCCGTCGCGCGCTCCGTGTTCGTGGACCGCGAGGTGATCGGCTATGCGGTGGCGCTGGCGGACGCGACTCGCCGCCCCACGCAGTACGGGCTGCCCGAGATCGAGCGGCTGATCGAGTACGGCGCGAGCCCGCGCGGCCCGATCGGCCTGGTGCAGGCTGCGCGCGTCCTGGCGCTGTTGCGCGGCCGCGGTCACGTGTCGACGGCGGACGTGCGCGACCTCGCCGCCGACGTGCTGCGCCACCGGATCGTGCTCTCATACGACGCGTTGTCGGAGAGCGTGACCGCGGACGACCTGATCGAGCGTGTGGTCGGCGCGGTCGATGAGCCGGCCGCTGACCACGTGAGCCTGCGGAGCGCGGCGTGACGGATGCGTCGCGTGCCGTCCCGGCGGCGCGCCAGGGGCCGGGCTCGATCGCCGCGCAGGTGGTCGAGGCGCTCGATCTCGTGGTCGCGCGGCGCACCGCCGGCATCCTGCCCGGGGACCGCCGCGCCGCCGGTGTCGGCTCGGGCACCGAGCTGGCCCAGCTGCGTCCGTACGTGCCGGGTGACGACGTGCGCCACATCGATCCCGCGGCAACCGCGCGCACGGGCGAGCCGCACGTCCGCGTCCACATGCCCGAACGCACGCTGACGACCTGGATCGTGCTCGACCTGTCGCCCTCGATGGCGTTCGGCACCGCCCGGCGGCTGAAGTCCGATGTCGCGGAGGGCGTGGCGCAGGTGGTGGCGCGGCTGGCGGTGCGGCGGGCCGGACGCGCGGCGCTGATGACATTCGGCGCGGGCGGGCGGCAGCTGCTGCCGCCGCGTGCGTCGAAGCGCGGCCTGACCGCGGTCCGCGCCGCGCTCGACGGCGGAGTCGCCGCCGATGGTGCGCACGAGCCGACGGCGCTGCGGGATGCGCTCGTGCACCTGCGCAAGATCGCCGGCCAGCCCGGCCTGGTGGTCCTGATCTCCGATCTGCGAGATCAGCACGGCTGGGCCTCGGCGCTGGGAGCGCTGCGTGCGCGGCACTCGCTGATGGTCGTCGAGCCGCGCGACCCGCGCGAGGCCGCGATTCCCGCCGTGGGGCAGCTCGCGCTCGTAGACCCGGAGACCGGGGAACACGTCGAGGTCGACACGTCCGACCGGCGGCTGCGCGAGGCGTTCGCGCGGATCGAGGCCGACGGGCGGGCCGACGTGGCGCGTGAGCTGCGCCGGCTGCGGGTCGAGCACGTGGTGCTCTCCACCGAAGACGACTGGCTCAAGGAGCTGGGGAGGAGGCTGAGATGAGCTTTGCGAACCCGGTGTTCCTGCTCTTCCTGCTGCTCGCCCCGGTTGCCGTGCTTGCGCACATCGCGGCCGCGCGCCGCAGGAAGCGGCACGCGGTGCGGTTCACGGCACTGCCCGCGGTGAAGCTTGCGGTCGCGGCCGTGCCGGCCTGGCGCAGGCACCTGCCCGCCGCGCTGGCCATCGCCGCGATCGCCGCCCTCGCGATGGCGCTCGCGAAGCCGCAGCGCACGGTTGCCGTGCCGATCGAGCGCGCCTCGATCATGCTCGTCACCGACCATTCGCGATCGATGCTTGCCACCGATGTGGAGCCGGACCGCCTGACCGCGGCGCAGGGGGCGGCGCGCACCTTCCTCGCCCAGGTCCCGGCGCGGGTGCGGGTGGGAGTGGTCGCATTCTCGGACGAGCCCGACGCGGTGCACGCGCCGAGCACCGACCGCGAAGCCGTGCGCGACGTGATCTCGACGCAGACGGCCGATGGCGCCACGGCCACCGGCGAGGCCCTCCAGGCTGCGGTCGACACGCTCACGCAGGACCGGCGAAACGGTAGGCGCGCGCCCACGGCGATCGTGCTGCTGTCCGACGGCAAGACGACGGTCGGCCGGGATCCCGCAGCAGTGGCGGCGACCGCACGCCGACTGCGGATCCCGATCTACACCGTCAGCCTGGGAACCCGCACGGCGACGGTCCCGAATCCAGGGTTCGGGCCGCCGCTCGCCGCCGCGCCCGACCCCGAGACCCTGGCGCGCATCGCCGAGGCGTCCGGCGGCCGCGCGTTCAGGGCCGAGGACGAGGAGCAGCTCTCGGCGATCTACAAGACGCTCGGTTCCCAGCTCGGCACGAGGAAGCGACCGAAGGAGATCACCGCCGGGTTCGCGATCGTCAGCTCGCTCCTGCTGCTCGGCGCGGCTACCGCGTCGGTGCGCTGGACCGGCCGCCTGCCCTAACGGGTCGAGACGGCAGCGCGACCACGAAGCGGGCCCCGCCTCCATCAGCGTTCTGGGCGGTGACCGTTCCGTCGTGGGCGGCAACCAGGCCGGCCACGATCGCGAGGCCCAGCCCTGCCCCCGCGCGTCCCCGCGCACGACCTTCTCGGCGCGCCAGAACCGCTCGAACAGGGCGCTGGGGTCGGTGTCGGGCAATCCCGGGCCATGGTCTCGGACCTCCAGCACCACCTGCCCGCTCCGCGCAGCGACCCCAACCTCGATCGACGTGCCCGCCGGCGTGTGTACGACGGCATTGCGCATCAGGTTGCCGACGACCTGCCGCAGCTGATGCGGATCACCGATCACGAGCGCGCTGCCGTTGCTGTGAACCGCAACCGATCGCGCGGGATCCATCGCGCGTGCGTCGTCGGCCGCGTCGCGCGCAAGATGCGCGAGGTCTACGGGCTCGCGCACCACGTCGTGGATCTCGTCGAGCCGCGCGAGCGTCAGGAGGTCCTCCACGACCACGCCCATCCGGGCGGACTCGCTCTCGATGCGGCGCATCGCCCGTTCGACGTCTCCGGACTCGCGCGCAGCGCCGATCCGGAACAGCTCCGCATATCCGCGGATCGACGAAAGCGGTGTGCGAAGCTCGTGCGAGGCATCGGCCAGGAAGCGACGCAGCCGGTGCTCGCTTTCCTCCCGCTCCGCAAAGGCCTGCTCCAGCCGCTCCAGCATCGCGTTCAGCGCGATCCCCAGCCGGCCGACCTCCGTGCTCGGCGTGGCTGGGCTGACTCGGCGCGACAGGTCCCCGGCCGCGATCGCGCCCGCCGTCTGCCCGATGCGGTTCAGCGGGCGCAGCCCGAGCCGCACGATCACCCAGCCCAGCAGCGCGAGCGCGAGCAGCACCCCACCGATCACCAGGGCCTCGACCCGCAGCAGCCGGTCGAGTGTGCGGTCCACCTCCGCCATCGGCACGGCCACGATCGTGGTGCCCGGCTGGTCCGCGGTCGCCTCGGCGACCGCCCGGTACTTGAGGTTGCCGCCGCTCTTGGAGCCGACGGTGATGACCTTCCCCGGACTGAGGTCGGCGGGGATGTCGGGCGCCGCGGGGGACACCTCCCCATATGAGAGGACCACGCTGCCGAGCACCCTGCCGTTCGCATCGCGACGCTGGCCGTAGGTGCCGGGGGGCAGGTTGACGGCGGCATTCGGGTCTCCGCCGCGACCCTCGTCCGCGCCGGGCGGGTAGCCGCGATCACCTGGGCCCAGGTCGCGATCGAACCGGTGGTCGCCGCCGTACCCGGGCACGTTCACCCCGCGCTGGTCCAACTGGCCCGAAACGCTCACCAGCGCCGCGCGGGCCTGCTGATCGACGCGGTCCAGCAAGAACGACTTCTGTTCCGCGTAGGTGACCGCTCCGGCCACCAGGAGGCCGAGCGCCGTGAGCGCGAGCATCCCGATCACCAGCCGGGCGCGCAGCGACACGTTCAGGTCCTGGCCGCGCGCAGCGCGTAGCCGACCCCGCGCACGGTGTGAATCAGCTGAGACCCGTGCGGCTTCAGCTTCTTCCGCAGGTAGCTGACGTAGGTCTCGAGCACGCGCGCGTCCCCTCCGAAGTCGTAATCCCAGACGTGGTCGAGGATCTGGCCCCGAGTCAGCACCCGTCGCGGGTTCAGCATCATGTAGTGCAGCAGGCGGTACTCGGTCGCGCTCAGCTCGATCGGGTGACCGCCGCGCGACACCTCGCGAGTCTCCTCGTCCAGCTCGAGATCCTCGAACACCAGGCGGGCGGAGTCGGGTTCGCTCAGACCGGCGCGACGGAGGATCGTGCGGATCCGCGCCACCAGCTCTTCCAAGCTGAAGGGCTTGGTCACGTAGTCGTCCCCGCCCATCGTGAGCCCGCGCACCTTGTCCTCGGTCGCGTCGCGCGCGGTCAGGAAGATGATCGGGACATGGGTGCGCTGCGCGCCGAGCCGGCGCGCGACCTCGAAGCCCTCCATGTCCGGCAGCATGACGTCGAGCACGATCAGGTCGGGCCTGAACGCCGAGATGGCCTTCAGGGCGCTGCGGCCGTCGCCCGCCGTCTCGACGGCGAACCCCTGGTAGCGCAGAGCCATGGAGATCACGTCGGCGATGTTGGGCTCGTCATCGACGACGAGCACGCGATGCGCGGGTTCGACCGCTGCGGTGGCCACGGGTTGATTGTCGCCGCCGAAGCTGTGAACTTGCTGAGAGTTTCCTCAGCGCCCCAGCACCTCGTCTGCCGCGCGCTCACCCGCCTGGATCGCGCCGTCCATGTAGCCGTTCCAGACGGTCGCGGTGTCGGTGCCCGCCCAGTGCACCAAGCCCTCGGGCCGCCGCAGCGCGTGTCCGTGGCGCCCCAGAGTTCCCGGGCCCATCAGGCCCACGGGCCCGCCGCGGCTGTAGGGCTCGGTGGTCCAGTCGCACTCCGCGTACCCCGTCCAATGCGCCGCGGGCGGGCCGAACATGCGGGTCAGTGACTCGCGCACGGCGGCCTGGCGCGCGCCCAGCTCCATCCGCCCGTAGCGCTCGACCGCGCGCCCGGTGATGAAGCAGGCGAGCACGCCCCGCCCGGTCGCCGGCTCCCGGAGTCGACGACCATCTGCACCGGCCCCGTGTCCGAGTAGGCGATGCCCGAGAGGTTCCCGTCGCGCCACCAGGCGCGCTCGTACGCGAGCGCCACCTTCATATAGGCGCCCATCGGCATGCGCTGGGCGAGCTGGTCGCGGTCGGCCGGCAGCGGCCGCGCCCAGTGCCACCGCCCGTAGAGCGCCGGCGAGACCGCCACGATCGCGTGGCCGGCGCGCACCTCCTCACCGGCCATGGTGCGCAGCAGCACGCCGTCCCCGCTCTGCTCGACGGCCGCGACCGGCCTGCGCAGGCGCACGGCATTCCCGAGCTGCTCGGCCAGCCGGTCGCACAGCTGCTGGCTGCCGCCCACGAAATGGTCCTGCTGCGCGCCCCCCTCGAACTCGGTCAGCGCGGTCAGCCCGCCCCCGGAGGCCAGGTAGAAGAGGAAGTACAGGAGCGAGAGCTCCTCGATCTCGGCCCCGAACACCAGCTCCGTGGCGAGGCTCAGGAACATTCGCGCATCGCGGGTGCGCAGGTAGCGGCGCGCGAACGCGTCGACGGTCTGCGCATCCCAGTCCGTGACCGCGGCGTGCACCCAGGGATGGTCGAGCGAGACCTTCCTGCGCAGCCGGTCGAGTCGCAGCTGCGCGATTCCGAGCTCGGCGATCGAGAGCGGCGACAGCGGCGGGATGGAGCCGCGGAAGGTGCGCCGTCGCCCGCGCGACACCAGCACCGCGCGCCCGTCGAGGGGCTGGGGCGCCGTGCGCACCCCGAGCTCGCGTGCAAGCGCCGCCACCCGGTCCTGGGTCGGCCCGATCCAATGCGCTCCGAGGTCGACGTGGTGGCCGCCGACCTCGCCGGTCCACATCTTGCCGCCCACGCGGTTGCGCGCTTCCAGGACTGCCACGGTGCGACCGCGTGCGCGCAGCCGGCGCGCGGCGCTCAGCCCGCTGAGCCCGCCGCCGACGATCGCGACGTCCACTGCGTCGCCGCCGCGGTCGCTCTCCATCCGCGCACGCTAACGGAGGACCGAAGGCGGCATCGGTCCCCGCACCTGAATGAAGTGCGGTTGCCAGCCCCCGGGCCTCCTTATAGTGTGCCTCAATGGGTGCGCACCGCCGGGGGGTGCGAGTGATGGGAAGGGGAACCGTGCGGCGGTTCGTGGCCGCAGTCATCGCAGTGTCGTGCTTGGCGCCTTGCGGCGTGGCGACTGCCACGCCTCCCAACACGCCCACCATCACCGAGCCCGGGACCGACAACATGGTCCTGAACCCCGCCGATGTGCACATGGAGGCGCCGGTCTTCTCGGACCCGGATGGCCACAGCCACCAGTGCACGGACTGGCAGATCGAGACCATCACTCCGCCCGAGACGGCCTGGACCGCGCCCTGCGCGACGGGCGTCTCACGGGTCCACATCCATCTCGGCGACGGGACGTTCGTGAACGCGCACGCGGGGCGGGCCGAGCTGAAGTTCGAGACCAACTACAAGCTGCGCGTGCGCTTCAAGGACAGCAACAACGAGTACAGCGCGTGGCGCGAGCGACCGTTCTCGACCAGTCCCCAGGGCCCGCCGGGCGTGCCGTCCCCGATCCCGTGGGGTGTGAGCCAGGCGGGGTACGCGGTCGACGTCGTCGCCACCGGGCTCCAGCTCCCGATGAACATCGCGATGGTGCCCAACCCCGGCCCCAACCCGGGCGATCCGTTCATGTACGTGAACGAGCTGTACGGCAAGATCAAGGTGGTCACCCGCTCCGGCGCGGTCAGCGACTACGCCACCGGCCTGCTCAACTTCAATCCGACCGGGAACTTTCCCGGTTCGGGGGAGCAGGGCCTGACCGGCCTCGCCCTCGAGCCGGTGACGGGAGACCTGTTCGCCTCGATGGTCTACGAGGACACCGCGTCCACCGCGAATCCCAAGCCGCACTATCCCAAGGTGATGCGGTTCCACAGCACCGACGGCGGGCTGACCGCGGCGACCCAGACCGTCGTGAAGGACATGTTCGGCGAACCGACCGAGCACTCCCACCAGATCTCGAACGTGACCATCGGCCCGGACGCGAAGCTCTACGTCCACAACGGTGACGGCTTCGACTTCACCACGGCGCTGAACCTGAACTCCTACCGAGGCAAGATCCTGCGCATGAACCTCAACGGCACCGCGCCCACCGACAACCCGTTCTACAACGCCGCCGACGGGATCAACGCGCGCGACTTCGTGTTCGCATACGGGGTACGCAATCCCTTCGGCGGCGCCTGGCGCGCGATCGACGGCTCCCACTACGAGGTCGAGAATGGCCAGAACATCGACCGGTTCGCGAAGGTGCCCGCGGGGCGCAACTTCGGCTGGAACGGGGACGACGCCACGATGCGCAACTTCGCGCTGTGGAACTGGGAGCCGGCAAACGCGCCGGTCAACATCGCGTTCGTCCAGCCCGAGACCCAGTTCGGCAGCGGCTTCCCGGTCGGGAAGATGACCCACGCCTATGTGACCGAGTCGGGGCCCACCTATGCGACCGGGCCACAGACCCGCGGCAAGCGGATCGTCGAGTTCGATCCCATGACGGGCAACTTCAACGGCACTTCCCCGCAGAACCTGATCGAGTACACGGGCAACGGGAAGGCAACCGCCAACGGACTGGCGGCGGGTCCTGACGGGCTGTACTTCACCGACCTCTACAAGGACCAGAACCCGTCCTCGCCGATCGAACCCGGCGCCAATGTCCTACGCGTCCGGTGGACCGACCCGCAGATCGGCTATCCGCGCCCGAAGGGAGCTTCGCCGGTGCGCGTTGCACTCGTGCCGGCCTACCAGCAGTGCGGCACGGGCAACCGCACGCACGGTCCCCCGCTGTCGTTTTCGTCCTGCAGCCCGCCCCAGCGCAGCTCGAGCTTCCTCACGGTGGGGACGCCGGACACGAACGGGCAGCCCGTCAACGCGGCGGGCTTCGCGCGCGTCGGCACGATCGTGGGCAACCCGGCGACGTCGGCCGACGAGGCCGACGTGAGCGTCACGGTCAGCATCACGGACGTGCGCCGCGCGGGCGACCTGACCGACTACACCGGCGAGCTACAGGCCGTCTGGCCGCTGCGGATCACAGACCAGTTCAACGGGCCCACGCTCGCTGACGCTGCGACGTCGTCGGACGCACCGCTGGCGTTCGCCGTGCCGTGCGCCTCCACCGCGGCCGCCACCATCGGGTCCACTTGCTCCCTGACGACGACCGCGGACGCGGTTTCCCCGGGGACCGTGCGCGAGGGCCGGCGGGCGATATGGCAGCTCGGCCAGGTCCAGATCAACGACGGGGGGTCCGACGGCGTTGCGTCGACGTCCCCGAACACGCCGTTCGCGCGCCAGGGCGTCTTCGTGCCCTGATCTGGCGCCGAGGTCCGATCGTTCGGGACTTCTCCCTCGCCAGGCGGGGTAAAAATCCCGAACGATCGGCGTGATCTGAAGTCGGCGCGGGTCTACTGCGCACCCGTGCGGCCAGGCCGCAGGGAGCTCCACATCATGGAATGAAGATGCCCGGCTTGGCGAAGAGGGTGTTCCCGGCGGTGGAGGCTTGGCCGTCCGACCCGCCGTCCATCACCTCTACGTTCTGGAACTCCCAGATCGTGCGCTTCACCTCGGTGATCGCGCCCGGCATCACGGCGTCAGCCGTCGTCGCCAGCGTGCATGCGGACCCGATCGACGTGGAGGGAGTGGTCGCGCATGGGACCGTGACCGGGAAGACCACGTCCGAGACGGTCGCCGATTCCGTGAGCGTGGGACCACCGTTCAGCTTGTCGGTGATGCGGATCAGCGTGCGCACCTGAATCTCTCCGGTGTAGTCGGCGATATCCGACTTGCGTCGCACGTCGGTGAGCGACACGGCGATCGAGAGGTCTGCCTCGTCGGCCGGAGTGGCCGGGTTCCCGTTGATCGTCTTGTACTTGATGCTGCCTTGCGAGTTGGCCGCGACCCCGTTCGCGTCCGGAGAGCCGATCGTGAGGAACCCCGACAGCTGCGTGGGGGGGTTGCACGAGGGGTGGGCGAGCGCCGGGCCGTGGGTACGGTTCGGCGCCGTGCACTCGTTGTAGGCCGGCACCAGTCCGACGCGCAGCGGCGTGGCTCCCTTGGGCCGCGGAAAGCCGGCCGGGATGGACGACGAGTAGACGTCCTGCTGCTCGTCCGTGTCGCTGGACAGCAGCGTCTCCGACGTGTGGAAGAACACCTTCGTGCCGTCGTCCGAGGCACCCTCGAAGAAGGCGAAGAAGTCGCCGCTGCCCCCGGTGTAGCCGACCGACAGGACGGTCGTCAGCGTGCCCGCCCGCTCGTAGACGTCGGGGTAGAAGCCGCTCGTGGAGGTCGTGAGGTTCTCGCCGGTGTCGAAGAACACGCGCGACCCGTCTTTCGACGCCCCGTTGTAGTTCGCCGGGAACGCCCCGTTCCCGCCCTGGGGGCCCGTCGAGATCAAAGTCGTCGTGCCGCCCGAGCGCTGGTATACGTCCTGCTGGCCGTCCGTGTCGGATGCCAACAGCGAATCGGGGGTCTGGAAGAACACCTTCGTGCCGTCCGCCGACGCGCCTCCAAATGACGAGTAGATGGGGCCGTTGCCGCCGTCAGGGCCGGTCGAGATCAGCGTCGTCGTGCCGCCCGCGCGCTCGTACACGTCGTACGCCGTGTCCGTGTCGGCGGTGACGAGCGACTCGGTCGTGTCGAAGAACACCCGCGAGCCGTCGGCGGACGCGCCGTCGAAGAAGGGGGAGATCGCTCCGTTGCCGCCGCCCGGCCCGACGGACACCTGCGTCAGGCTCGCGCCCGTGCGCTCGTAGATGTCGTCCACGGCATCGGTGTCGGTGCTCGAGATCAGCACCTCGTCGGTGGTCAGCCATACAAGCGACCCGTCGGCCGATGCGCCTGCGAAGAACGCCATGTAGCTGTTGTCAATGTCGCCGTTGCCGCCGTCGGGCCCGATCGATAGGTGGGTGGTGGTGCTTCCGAAGCGCTGGTATACGTCCTGCTCGACGTCGGTGTCCGAGCTGGTCAGGGCCTCGTCGGTGCTGAAGAAGACCCGCGTCGCGTCCTGCGACATGCCGTCGAAGGCCGCGTCGAGCTCGTCGTTGCCGCCCGCGGGGCCGGTCGACAGCAGCGTGGTGGTGCCGCCCGAGCGCTGGTAGACGTCGGTGTATTCGTCGCTGTCGCCGCTCACGAGCGACTCGTCCGTCTCGAAGATCACGCGCGAGCCGTCCAGCGAGATGCCGTCGAAGACCGCGGTGAACAAGCCGTTGCCCCCGGCTGGACCGGTCGAGACGAGCGTCGTGACCCCCGCGGCGCGCTCGTACAGGTCGACCACTGAGTCCGTGTCGGATGCGACAAGCTTCTCACTCGTGCGGAAGATCACCCGCGAGCCGTCCTGCGACTGACCTGCGTATGTGGCCGTGAACGCGCCGTTACCGCCGGTCGGCCCGGTGGACAGGAGGGTCGTGGTGCCGGCGGACCGCTCGTACACGTCGGTGCGGGTGTCGGTATCCGCGGTCACGAGGGCCTCGCTGGTCTGGAACACGACCCGCGATCCGTCCGCGGACGTGCCTCGGAAGGTCGACGACAGCGCACCGTTGCCTCCCGCCGGGCCGGTCGAGACCACCTCGGTGAGACTGTGGTGCGCACCCGCGGAACTGCACACGAGCAAGATCCCCAAAATCGCCGCAAGCGCGACAACCCCCCCTGCGTTCCTGGCCTTCATCTTCCCCCCAAAGCTGTGCGCCAGCCTGCCGTTTCCTTGGCTGAAACTCCGATCCAGAAACCCCTATCAAGCAAGCAGCGTCTGTGTTAGGGTCGCACCCTACCGTATGGCCGCACAGGCGGCTAGCCCTTTGGGACCGCGTCGGGAGCGTGGGACTGGGGTTCTACTTTGGGAGGCCTAAAGTGAGAAGGTTGTGGATTGCAGCAGCGTTTGCGCTCGCAATGTGCGCACTCGCAGCACCAGCGCAGGCGGCGGATCCGCCTGTCACGTTCACGCATGGCGTGGCGAGCGGTGATGTCACCGACAAGGCGGCCATCGTGTGGACCCGTGTGAGCGGGCCGGCGAAGGTCGAGGTCCGGGTGTACGACGACCCCGCGCTCACGAGCTTGAAGAAGAAGAAGTCCGCAAACGCGACAGCCGACCGGGACTTCACGGTCAAGATCGACGTGACCGGCCTCAAGAAGAACACGCAGTACTACTACAAGTTCATCCAGAAGGAC
Organism: uncultured Solirubrobacterales bacterium; assembly: GCA_963816975.1. Lineage (GTDB taxonomy): Bacteria > Actinomycetota > Thermoleophilia > Solirubrobacterales > JBBDJG01 > DASRIA01. Next base: position 1,164,648 of record CAWFMD010000006.1, read on the forward strand.
AGCACCGGCAACGAGAGCGATGTCGGAGCATTCCGGATGGCGCCCTATAAGAACCAGCCGGCGGACCTGCAGTTCACCTACACGGGGGACTTCGACGGGACGAAGGTTGCGGGCGTGCCCCAGGAAGGCAACGCGGAAGTGCTTGCGGCTGCCGAAGCGGAGAACGCAGACTTCTTCTCGTTCGACGGCGACACGATCTACGGCGACTCCCCGCACGGCCCTCCGGCCGTGACGTTGAGCGATTACGAGGCGAAGCACAAAGAGGTGCGCTCGTATCCGAACGTGGCGAGCCTCCTGAAGTCCACGTCCACGTTTGCGCTGATGGACGACCACGAGGTCGTCAACGACTTCGACGGCCAGACCGTGGACCCGGCACGCTACGCCGCCGGGCGACAGGCATTCCTGGAGTACATGCCGGTCCGTGAGAAGGGCCTGCCGCACGACTCCTCGTGTGCGGGCGACCCGCTGTACCGCGAGGTCAAGTGGGGCAGCGACGTCGAGATCTTCATCCTCGACGAGCGTGCCTGCCGTAGCGCCGACGTCCAGTTCACCCCCTGCGGGGGCGACCTGGGACCGACGCTGCCGCCGGCTGTGCGGACCACGTTCCCGTTCAGCCTGTTCCTGACGCCGTCGCCGCCTGCGGGCTGCGTGGCTGCGATCAACGACCCGGCCCGCACCATGCTGGGCCCGGTCCAGAAGAAGAAGTTCAAGAAGGCGCTCCTGAAGTCCAACGCGAAGTGGAAGATCATTCTCAGCGAGGTCGCGATGCAGCAGTGGTTCGCGCTCCCGTACGACCGCTGGGAGGGCTACGGAGCGGAGCGCAGTGAGATCCTGAACTACATCCGGGACAACGGCATCGAGAACGTCGTGTCCCTGGCGACGGATCACCACGCGACGATCCAGAACCAGCTGTTCATCGACAAGTTCAGCGACCCCGACCCGATCGGCGAGGAGTTCGTCACCGGTCCGATCGGGACAAACACCCTCCAGGAGGAGACGTTGGCGCTGGTCGGCCCGATCGGGCTGTTCGCGTTCAACCAGATCCTCAACCAGGCTGGGATCGACTGTCGACACCTGAACAAGAACTCGTACGGGAAGGTCGACGTTGACTCGGCAGGCGGCACCGCAACCGTGGATTCGAGAGACGACACGGGCGCAGTGATCATGGACCAGAACGTGCCGACCACGTTCTGCTCGAACACACTGCCGTAACGCGCGACCTCGCGGCCGCATAGCGGCCTGGAGGAAGAGCGAAAGACGGGGCGGGCGGCCGAGAGGCCGCCCGCCCCGTCGGCGTTCGGGGCCGTGAACCGTTGCCCAGATTGGCTCGGGCGCGATACCTTTTGCACGTGGAGCGCGACGCCGCACTGAAGGGCGTGTTCGAGCCAGTGCACCTCCCGACGATGTTCGAGGAGACCGTGGAGCGGCTGGGCACGGCGATTCGCCTGGGACTGCTGGTGCCGGGCACCCGGCTGCCGTCCGAGCGCAGTCTCGCGAACCAGCTGGGGATCTCGCGCTCGACGCTGCGGCTGGCCCTCACCACGCTGGTGCAGACGGGCCACCTGGTCTCCGCGCGGGGACGCAGGGGAGGCACGTTCGTGGCCGACGCGCCCGCCGCTGGGGGAACGGCCCGAGGGACCGCTCGGCGACGAGGCCCGCGCGGTGCTCGACCTGCGCGTCGCCATCGAGGTGGGCGCCGCGATTCTCGCGGCCGAGCGCGCGGGCATCGAGCAGCTCGACCGCCTGGACGACCTCGTCGCGGCCATGACGGGGGCGGAGGACTTCGCGGAGTACCGCCGCGGCGACATCCGGTTCCACATCGGCGTGGCGGAGGCTGCAGGCTCGCCGCGGCTCGTGCGGGCGATGACCGAGGTGCAGGGCCAGGTCAGCGACCTGATCGCGCTGATCCCGCATCCGGACCAGGTCCTGACGCACTCGAACGCTCAGCACCAGCGCCTGATCGCGCTGTTCCGGCGGGGCGACGGGCGCCGCGCCGGGCACCTGATGCGCGAGCACATCCGGGGCACCGAGCACATCCTGGCCGGCCTCATCTGAACGGCGCCTCCCAGCGCTGTTGACACCCGGCTTTCGCGGGATTATTGTCGGCGCACTATAGGTCGGGCCAGCACACCATTCGCAGGCTCGGGGGCGAGGAGGAGGTACCACAGTGGCTGATGGGGTAGATCCGGCAACCGCACCGGTCGTCACCGATGACGAGCGCAAGCTCGCTGAGCTCGGCTACAAGCAGGAGCTGACCCGGGCCTGGAGCGGCTTCACCAACTTCGCGATCTCCTTCACGATCATCTCGGTCCTGGCCGGGACGTTCACGACGTTTGCGTTCGCGTGGCAGAACGGCGGCCCGATCGCGGCGTCGATCGGGTGGCCCGTGCTCTGCTTCTTCGTGCTGATGGTGGCGTTCTCGATGGCCGAGCTGACATCGAAGTTCCCGACTGCGGGAGGCCCGTACTGGTGGGCGCACAGCCTCGGCGGCAAGGGCTGGAGCTGGATGACCGGCTGGTTCAACATCGTGGGGCTGGTGGGCATCGTCGCCTCGGTGGCCTACGGAGCGGCGTTCTTCCTTTTCACTCTGCTGGGCCTCTACTCGGTCGACGTGCTCGGCATCAACTTCGGCGACTCGGTGCACGTGCTGCCTGAGACGTTCCTGCTCTTCCTGATCATCCTTGCGTTCGTCACGGTCCTGAACATCTTCGGCGACCAGGTCCTGGCGCTGCTCAACAACATCTCGGTCGGATGGCACGTGCTCGGAGTGGCGGTGATCATCGGGCTGCTGGTGTTCGTGCCGGACAGCCACCAGGACGCCGGCTTCGTGTTCGGCGAGCGCATCAACAACAACGGCGCGTTCGACGGCTCCACCAGCAGCTTTGGCTTCTGGTTCCTGGTCCTGCCGGTGGGCTTCCTGCTCGCGATGTACACGCAGACCGGCTACGACGCGTCCGCGCACACGGCCGAGGAGACCCGCGACGCCGCCAAGGCGGCCGCCCAGGGGGTATGGCGCTCGGTGTTCTTCTCGGCACTGATCGGCTGGCTCGTGATACTGGCGTTCCTGTTCGCGGCCACCGACGTCGACGCCGTCAACGAGGCCGGCGGGTTCGTCGGCTCCATCTTCACCAGCGCCCTCGATCCGTGGGCCGCGAAGATGGTGATCCTGATCGCCACGATCGGCCAGGTGTTCTGCGTGGCGGCCGGGCTGACCAGCGCCTCGCGCACCTGGTACGCCTTCTCGCGCGACCGCGCGATGCCCGGCTGGGCGTTGTTCCGCCGCGTCAACCGCGACCGGGTTCCGACCTACGCCGTGATCGCAGTGTCGTTCTTCGCCCTGCTGATCACCATCCCGGCGCTGTGGGGCTCGAAGGACATCCCGTTCGCGTTCTTCGCGATCACCGGAATCTGTACCGTCGGCCTGTACCTGGCGTACATCTTCCCGATCTACCTGAGGCTGCGCGCGGGTGATTCGTTCGAGCCGGGGCCGTGGAACCTGGGCTCCCGGTACCGGGTGGTCAACGTGCTGGCGATCCTCTTCGTGATCCTCGTGGTGTACAGCCTCAACCTCCCGTACACGCCCACCGGCCTGCCGTGGAACGCCGACTTCGACTCGACCGTCGTCAACTACACGCCGCTCGCGATCGTGATCCCGCTGTTCTTCGGACTCTGGTACCTCGTGGACGCGAAGGACAAGTACCAGGGTCCGGTGCGGACGCTCGAGGAGGATGAGGTGACACGAGACTGACCGGGAACGAAACAACGCCCCGCCCCGGTGGTCCCGGCGGGACTGCGGGCATGCTGTCCGTGGACGACGCTGCGCAAGGAGGCCAAGGACGGCACGATCGACACCGTCGTCACGGCGTTCACGGACATGCAGGGCCGGCTGTTCGGGAAGCGCATCCAGGCCGAGTACTTCCTCGACGACGTGGTGGAGCACGGCGTCGAGGGCTGCAACTACCTGCTCGCGCTGGACATGGAGATGGATCCCATTCCCGGCTACGAGATGGCCAACTGGGAGGGCGGCTACGGGGACTTTGCGATCGTCCCGGACATGGCGACGCTGCGCCGCATCCCGTGGCTCGACCGCACGGCACTCGTGCTGTGCGACGTCGCGAATCACGACGGGTCGCCCGTCGTGGCTTCGCCGCGTCAGGTCCTGATCGCGCAGTACGAGCGCGCGCACGGGATGGGCTTCACGCCGATGTTCGCGTCCGAGCTCGAGTTCTACCTCTACAAGGACAGCTATGCCGAGGCGCACGAGAAGGGCTACAGCGGGCTCACCCCGACGATTCCCTACATCCTCGACTACCACATCCTCGCCACCACGATGGATGAGGCCTACCTCGGTCCGATCCGCCGCGGGATGCACGGCGCCGGCATCCCGGTCGAGTTCTCGAAGGGCGAGGCGTGGTACGGGCAGCACGAGGTCAACACTCGCTATGCGGACGCGGTCACCTCCGCGGACCGGCACACGGTCTACAAGAACGGCGTCAAGGAGATCGCGTTCCTGAACGGGATCTCGGCGACCTTCATGGCAAAGCCCTCGGAGCGCGACATCGGCAGCTCCTGCCACATCCACTCCAGCCTGGTCGACGCCAAGACCGCCAACAGCGTCTTCGTCGAGGGCCACACCGAGACGGACACGTTCCGTCACTACCTCGGCGGCATGCGCGCCCACGTCCGCGAGCTGGCACTGCTGGTCGCGCCCTCGGTCAACTCCTACAAGCGCTACGCGACCGAGAGCTGGGCGCCGACCTCGATCTCGTGGGGACGCGACAACCGCACCTGCGGTTTTCGCATCGTCGGGCACGGGGCGTCCCGGCGGGCTGAGTGCCGCATTCCGGGCGCCGACGTCAACCCGTACCTCGGCTACGCGGCGCTCCTGGCCGCCGGCCTCGACGGCATCGAGCAGGGCACTGATCCCGGGCCGGAGCTGAAGGGCAATGCGTACGCCGAGGCCGAGGCGGAGCCATTCCCGTCGACGCTGCGCGAAGCGGTCGACCTGTGGGAGGCCAGCGAGTTCGCCCGCAAGGCCTTCGGCGAGGGCGTCTGGCGGCACTACCTCAACTACGGGCAGACCGAGCAACGGCTGTTCGACGAGGTGGTCACCGACTACGAGCGCCGCCGCATGTTCGAGCGGGGCTAGATGGCCTCGATCGCCGTCGTCGAGCCCGCCACCGAGCAGGTGATGGCGGAGGTGCCGCGCGCGGGCGCCGACGAGGTCGACGCCGCGGTCGCGCGCGCCAAGCAGGCGTTTCCCGGCTGGCGGGCGGTGTCTCCTGCGGACCGCGCCGCGCTGCTCCATCGGCTCGCGGACGCTTTGGGCGAGCGCGTCGACGACCTGGCCACCCTCGAGGCGCGCAACGCGGGCAAGCCGATCGGGGACGCCCGGGGCGAGATGGGGATGGTGGTCGACACCTACCGCTACTACGCCGGCGCGCCGGAGCGGCTGCTCGGCCAGACGATCCCGGTGGCGGGCGGGATCGACATGACGTTCCGGGAGCCGCTCGGAGTGGTGGGGCTGATCGTGCCGTGGAACTTCCCGCTCGTGATCGCCTCCTGGAAGGTGGCGCCCGCGCTTGCGGCCGGCAACACGATCGTGCTGAAGCCTGCCGAGCTGACGCCCTTGACCGCGCTGGAGCTGGAGCGGATCGGACTCGAGGCGGGACTTCCGGAGGGAGTGCTGAACGTGGTCGCGGGGCCCGGCAGCGTGGTCGGCCGGCGCCTCGTCGAGCATCCCGACGTGGCGAAGATCGCGTTCACCGGATCGACCGACGTGGGCCGCGGAATCGCCCAGGGTGCCGCAGGCACGATCAAGCGCGTGACGCTCGAGCTGGGCGGGAAGTCGGCGAACGTGATCTTTGCGGACGCGGACCTCGAGCAGGCGGCCGCCGCTGCCCCGGTCGCGGTGTTCGGCAACGCCGGCCAGGACTGCTGCGCGCGCTCGCGCATCCTGGTCGAGCGCGCGGCGATGGACGACTTCCTCGCGGCGCTCGACCGGGAGGTGCGCGACATCAGGGTTGGCGACCCACTCGACGATGCGACCCAGATGGGGCCGTTGATCTCCGCCGATCAGCGCGAGCAGGTCGCCTCGTACGTGCCCGACGACGCGCCCGTGGCGATCCGCGGCTCGGCGCCCGACGGACCCGGATACTGGTTCCCGCCGACGGTGCTCGCTCCCATGTCCAACGCGGACAGGGCGGCGTCGGAGGAGATCTTCGGTCCCGTCGCATGCGTGATCCCCTTCACGGGAGAACGCGAGGCGATCGACATCGCCAACGACACGATCTACGGCCTCTCGGGGTCGATCTGGACGCAAGACGGGGCGCGCGCCCTGCGCGTCGCGCGCGCGCTCGACACCGGCGTGCTGTCGATCAACTCGAACAGCTCCGTGCGTGTCACTACGCCGTTCGGGGGCTTCAAGCAGTCCGGCGTGGGCCGCGAGCTGGGACCCGACGCGCTGGAGCACTACACGGACGTGAAGAACGTCTTCTACGCGACCGAGGAGGGTTGATGGGCCGCTTGGACGGGAGGGTCTGCGTGATCACCGGGACGGCGAGCGGGATCGGTGCCGAGGGCGCGCGCCTGTTCGCACAGGAGGGGGCAAAGGTGGTCGGGGTCGATCTCGCCGACGGAGCGGAGGGCGAGCTCGCAATCCAAGCCGACGTCACCGACGAGCAGCAGGTGCGGGATGTGTACACGCAGGCGAAGTCGCACTTCGGCCGCATCGATGTGCTGTGGAACAACGCCGGCATCAACCCGACCGACGACTCCTCCGTGCTCGACACGTCCGTCGAGGCCTGGCAGCGCGTGCAGGACGTGAACGCACGCAGCGTCTTCCTGTGCTGCAAGCACGGGATCCCGCACCTGCTCGAGGGCGGCGGCGGGTCCGTGATCAACACGGCCTCCTTCGTCGCGGTGATGGGCGCCGCCGTGTCGCAGATCTCCTACACGGCGTCGAAAGGCGCGGTCCTTTCGATGTCCCGTGAGCTGGGCGTGGAGTTCGCGCGTCGCGGAGTGCGCGTGAACGCCCTGTGCCCCGGGCCGGTGAACACGCCGCTGCTGCAGGAGCTGTTCGCGAAGGACTCCGAGCAGGCCGCGCGCCGCCTCGTGCACCTGCCGATGGGCCGCTTCGCGGAGGCACGCGAGATCGCCCAGGCCGCGGTGTTCCTCGCCAGCGACGAATCGTCGTACGTGACCGCCTCCACGTTCCTCGTGGACGGCGGGCTCTCGGGCGCCTACGTCACGCCGGAGTAGCGGCCGCCTCCAGGAAGCGGTCGCACAGGGCGCGGCCCACCCGGTTCCAGCCGCCGATCGCGGCGCGCGTCTGGCGTCGCAGCGCGTGCGGGTCGACGCCGATGCGCACCGCGTCGTCGTCGGAGCGGTAGTCGTCGATCCACGCCTCGGCGTCGCGCGCGCTGACCTCGGCGTGGAACTGGATGCCCACGCCGCTGCCGGCCCGGAAGGCCTGCAGGCAGACCGGGCTGCGCGCCAGCGGCGTCGCTCCCGGTGGCAGCGCGAACTCGAAGCTGTGCCACTGGAACGCCGTGAAGCGCGGCGCGAGCGGTGCCAGCAGCGGGTCGGCGGCGCCCTCCGGGGTCACCTCCACCTCGTGCCAGCCGATCTCGGGCTCGCGCGCCCGGAACGGCGGCGCGCCCGCCGCCTCCGCCAGGAGCTGCGCGCCCAGGCATACCCCCAGCACGGGAACTCCGCGATCGAGCAGGCCGCGCAGCTCCGCCTTCACGTCGCGCAGCCATGGATGGCGGTGCTCGTGGTCCGCGTGCATCGCCCCGCCGAAGACCATCACGGCGTCATACCCGGCCGGATCGGCGGGTGGCGAATCGGTCTCCGCCCGGAACCACGTATCGAGCGTCGCTGCGCGCGCGCGCAGCGTGTCGGCAAACACCCCCGGGCCGGCATCGCGCTGGTGGACCACTGTCAGGACTCGCACCAAGCGCAGTTTGCCAATACGCTCCCGCCGATGGCCTCGGACCCCTCAAAGTCGCTCACGGTCGCGGTCACGGGGCCGACCGGCGACATCGGACGCTCGCTCGTGCGGGCGCTCGAGCGGTCCAAGGAGGTCGGCCGGATCATCGGCATGGCACGCCGCCCGTTCGACCCCGCCGCACACGGCTGGAAGCGCACCGAGTACCGCCAGGGCGACGTGCTCGACCGTTCCGCCGTGGACGAGCTGGTGGCCGGCGCGGACGTTGTCGTGCACCTCGCGTTCCTGATATTCGGGAGTCACGACGAGACGCGCGACGTCAATCTGAAGGGCTCGCGCAATGTGTTCGAGGCCGCAGTCGCGGCGCAGGTGTCGCGCCTGGTCTACACGTCGTCGGTCGCGGCATACGGCTTCCATCGCGACAACCCCGAGGTCCTCACCGAGGAGACGCCTCCACTGGGAGCGCCCGACTTCTACTATTCCGCGCAGAAGGCGGAGCTCGAGCGCGTGCTCCGAGAGACCACTGCCGGTGCGCGCACCGACGTCTACGTGTTTCGCCCCTGCATCGTCGCCGGCTCCGACGCGCCGACGTTCGTGGAGGGCTTCACGGGCCAGAAGGTCTTCGGCCGCGCGGTGCGTCACGCGTGGCGCCTGCTCGAGTCGCTGCCGATCGTCAGCCCGGTGCTGCCGGACAGCGGGGTGCAGTTCCAGCTCGTGCATCACGACGACGTCGCGAGCGCCGTCCGGGCGGCGGTCCTGGGCCGTGGGGCGCCAGGGACATACAACCTCGCGGCGGACGACCCGATCAGGGTGCGCGACGTCGCGCGGGCGCTTGGCTGGCAGTCCGTGCCCGTCCCGACGCTGGCGCTCGACGCGATCGGGGAGGTGATCTCGCGTGTCCCGCTGGCGCCTGCCGAGGCCGGCTGGGTGGACGCCTTGCGCAAGCCCGTCCTGATGGACAGCGCCAAGGCGCGGCGTGAGCTGCGCTGGCGCGTGCGGCACGACGGCCACGAGACGCTCGCGGAGACCGTCGCGGCGGCCCGCGACGCCAACATCATCTAGCTTGGCGAGCACCTTCGACGACCAGTCCTATGGTTCGCCGGAGCACTCCGAGTGGCTGGACGTCGACTGGGCGGCACACCGCGCGTCGGTCACGGTCGACGGCGCGCGCGTGAACTACGTGCGGATCGGGGAAGGGCCGCCGCTGCTCTTCCTCCACGGCCTCGCGGGCTCGTGGCAGAACTGGCTGGAGAACATCCCGCACTTCGCGCGCCGGCACACGGCGATCGCCGTCGACCTGCCGGGCTTCGGGCGTTCCGAGTTGCCGCGCGGGGCGGTCAGCATCCGGCGCTACGCAGACTTCGTGCGGTCTTTCCTGCAACTACTGGGAGTGGAGCGGACGGCGAGCCTCGTCGGCAGCTCGATGGGGGGCTTGATCGCGGCCGAGGCTGCCGCGCGGCGGCCGGATCGAGTGGCCCGGCTGGTGCTGGTCGCGGCCGCGCGGCCGGGCGTGCGTGCCGGGCCGGCCGCGGAGGTGAGAATGCCGGGAATCCTGCAATCCGCCGGCGCGGGGGTGGTGCGCCGCTCGGGCTGGATACTGCACAGCGGGGCCGTGCGCAGGGTGCTGCTCGGGCGCCTGATGACCCATCCGGAGCGGATTTCGCCGCGGATCCTGCGGGCGATCGCCGCGGGAGTCGCGCGGCCGGCGTCGTCCGCAGTGCGACGCGCTGCCAGCCCCAACGACGTCGGGACCCGCCTGGCCGAAGTCACTGCTGCGACCCTGCTCGTCTGGGGGGAGCGGGACCGGGTGGTCCCGCCACAGGTCGCGGCCGCCTACGAGCAGGACATCCGAGGAGCGCGCCGGGTGCTCCTGCCGGACACCGGGCACGTGCCGATGATCGAGCGGCCCGCCCTCTTCAATCGCATCGTGTCCGACTTTCTTTCCGCCACCTGAGCCCGTGTTCGGGCCATACTGGGGAGAACGATGCCGGAGCAGCACCGGGAGTTACTCGACCGGCTATATGAGTCGTTCAACAGGCGCGACATGCCGGGGATGCTGGACTGCTTCGATCGGGACATCGAGGTCTCGGCGCCCGAGGGCCTGGAGTACGCCTCGCTGATGGTGCACCTGCTCGGCGGCCGGTTCGTGGTGCTGCTGGACAGCTATCGCGGGCACGAGGAGGTACGGCGCCTGTACGACGCGGTGTGGGCGATCTCCGATTTCTTCCTCGTCGAGGCGATGGAATTCCTCGAGCACGACGACTCCGTGGTCGTCCCGGTAGTGATCCGCGCCCGCTCCGCCCAGGGAGGCAGCGCGAAGGAGGCCCGCGCAGCGCACCTCTGGACCATCGGCAAAGGCAAGATCACGCGCCTGCGCATCTACGTTGACCGCACACGTGCAATGGCCGCAATCGGTCTCCCCGACGAGAGTCCGGAGGAGTAGCATTGGCCAGGCCTCCCTGATCAAGGGCTAGGCCTCCCTATGGGCACGGGCGAGTCGTATGTATCGTGAGCCCTGAAGCGCCCGGCGCATTTGCCGGGCGCTTCTATTTAGTGGAGGGCCGCCACCTCGGGTCGCCGCCCCAGCAGCGCGAGTCCACGCGCCTCCAGGCGGCGCACGCGATCGCGCGAGATCCCGAGGCAGCCGGCGACCTCGTCGAGCGTGCGCGCGTCGAACCCGATCCCGTAGCGCATGCTCAGGACCTCCCGTTCGGCGCACGGGATCTTGGCGAGAGCGCCGCGCACGGCCTCACCGCGCATCGTGCTCTCCACCTCCTCCATGGGCTCGGAGGCGTCGCTTTCGATCAACTCCCCGAAGGATGTGAGGTTGCCCTCGCCGACCGGCTTGTCGAGGCTCGTCACCGCGCGGGCGTAGCCGCGCACCTCGTACACCTGCCGGACGGGAATCTTGGCGGCCGCGGCGATCTCGTCCTCCGTGGGACAGCGGCCCAGCTCCGCGGTCAGCGCGCGCTCGACGCGCGTCACCATCCGGTCGCGCTCGAGCATGTACACGGGCATGCGGATCATCCGCGCCCGGTTCGCGACACCACGCTCGATCGCCTCGCGCACCCACCAGCTCGCATACGTCGAGAACCTGCATCCCCTGCGCCAGTCGAACTTCTCCGCGGCGCGGATCAGGCCGATGATGCCCTCCTGGATGAGGTCGAGCATCGCGAGGTCGCGTCCCCGGTGCTTCTTCGCGATCGACACCACGAGGCGCAGATTCGAGTTGATCAGGCGCTCCTTGGCGGCGCGATCCCCACGCTCGATCCGCTTGGCGAGACCGATCTCCTCGTGGGGTGTGAGCAGCCGGTAGCGGCCGATCTCGGTCAGGAACTGCTGGAGCGCGTCCGTGCCGCCCGTGTGCCGCGCGCGCCCGTCAGCGCTGCTCCCGGAACTCCCGGAGCCCTCGAACCCCTCCGCCGCAAACGCGGTCGTGCCCTCGAAGCTGACCTCCATCTGTGCCGCCCTCGGTTGAAGGTGGGCATCTGCCCATGGACCAGCTGAGACCATCCGAGACACTACTCCTCCGATGTGCCGGAATCAAAGCGGGGCAGGAAAAGTGTCAGGCCCCGGACCGCAGCGTTGTGCTAAGAGCGCGCGAGCAGTTCCGGGCGCTGCCCACGTGGCCCGCGCGCCCGGCGCGGCGTGAAGGTCAGGGCTGTGCAGATCGGCCGGCCGCCGGGGATCTCACGCCCGTCGAGCTCGCGCGGGATGTTGACGATCCTGGCGCCGCAGATCTGGGTTGCCGACCCACCGCCGTCGAGATTGATCGCCTGCTGCGCCCCCAGCGCAGCCATCAGCTCGCCCAGCTCGCCCAGCGTGAGACCGGCGTCGGCTTCGTTGCGACCGTCGCACGTGACGGACAGCGCGATGCCGTCGGCGACGCCCAGCGCGGCGCGGGGGTGGCGGCCGACGGTGATGTCCGAGTCGAACTGCGCCGACCCTGCGGAGAATCCCTCGGGGTCGATGCCGTCCACGACCACGGGGTGTCCCTGTTCCACCAGCAGCGGGCCCGCCTGCAGCAGGTCACCGCGCGGATCGAGCGGCAGATCCGGCCGGCGCGCGAGGTTGAGGGCGCCGGCCTCGAGGTGCACGCAGGCACGCACTGCGTCCCACGGCGCCGTGAACGGGATCGAGTCCCACCGGATCCCGGCAAGGCGCAGCTCGCCCAGGGGCCGCGCGCTGTCACGCCAGAAGAACCCGCCCACGAGCGCCTCCCCGACGGCGGAGCGGGCGCACCACGATGCCAGCGACTCCGCGCGCGGCAGCGCGACCACGCGCACCTCGATCTCACGCAGATCGTAGGCGGCCAAATGCACGGCCGTGCTCCGGCCGTCCGACAGCTCTGCGCGGAAGCTGGCAGGTGCCGACAGGCCCCGGCGCGGCCGGCCGGGCAACGAGTGCCTCCTGATCGCCGCCATCACTCCAAAGTACGGAAATAGCTGGGCTTTCGCCGAAAAAATCTCGGGAACATGGCGTGAACATCGCGTGAACCCTGCTAAGCGTCGGCAATCGGCGGCGTGCGGCGCGCGATCAGCTCTGCGTACAGGGCCGCGAACGCCTGGGCCGACGTGTCCCACGAGTGCGACGCGCGGATCTGCCGGTAGCCGTTCTCTGCGCGGATCCGGCGGGCATGCGCGTCGTTCACGGCCTCGACCAGCGCCGCCGTGAGCGCACCCAGGTCGTCGGGCGGAATCAGCCATCCGTTGGGCCGTGCGGGGTCGGTGTTCACGAACGACAGCGGGCCGCCGCTGCGCGTCGCGATCACGGGCACACCGCACGACATCGCCTCGATCAGCATCTGCCCGAAGCCCTCGCGGGCGGAGGGCGCGACCATCACATCGGCGCAGCTGAGTCCCGCCGGCAACTCCGTGTGGCCGCGCCACCCGACGAAGAAGATCCCGTCCGAGCCGACATCGCGCGCGACGTGGAACGGATGCTCGCCCTCCCACTCGCCGGGGAAGCCTCCCCAGATGACGAGCGGCGCCGGAGTGGTGAACCGCTCGCGGGCGCGCGCGTACGCGCGCACCAGCAGCGGCACGCGCTTCACCTCGGTGAACCGCCCGACGAACAACAGCACAGGCGCATGGCCGTCGGCACCTGCCGCCCGGAACCAGCGGAGGTCGCCTTCGTCGTAGCGAATGGTGCCGGGGCGGCCCGACTCGTCCCAGCCCTGGGGGTCCTCCACGAGCCAGCGCCGCCAGCGCCGCAGCCGCTCCGACGGGTCGGGCTCCTGCCGGTCGAAGCGCTCGATGTCGACTCCGTTGGGGATCGACTCGACCGCTTCGGGCGGGACGTCGAGCAGGCTCCGTGCCTCGTCTCTGAGGGTTGGCGAGATCGCCACGACGCGGCTCGACATGCGCGCGGCGTGGCGCAGCCGCCGCGCCCAGTGGTCACCGAAGCGCCACTGGTCCCAGCGGGTCTCGTGCAACATGCGCCGCTCCTCGGCGTCCAGGTCGTCCAGCGACGACATCCGCGGCGCGCCCGCGTCCGCCATGCCCGCGAGGTCGGTGCCGAGCAGGCCGGCCAGCGCCCGCAGGCGGTCGATGTGATCGAGGAACAGCATCTCGGTCCCGTGCAGGTGAGTCACGATCGGGACCCCCGGGAAGCGGCGAGCGACCGCCTCCTGCATGGGCGTCAGGTGATGGAGGTGGATGACGTCGGGAGGCTGAGGCCACGCCTGCGAAAGGATCCTTTCCCAGGCCGCGGTGACGTGGTCGCCCGCCGCCGGCGGCACGGCGGCAAGCACGGGGTCCGGCGCGCTCACGCGGTCCTCGAACGAGGGGTGCAGCGGCACCGGGCCGGCCAACGGGTCTCTGCCCTCCGCGTGCGCGCGCAGCGCCGGCCCGTAGTCGACGGGCGTCAGCTTTTCGTGCTTGAAGAAGCTCTGCGCGTGCGTGCGATCGCCCGGCTCGCCGAGCGACCCCGCGACCAGCGCCACCGGCCACCCCGACGCCTGGATCGCGGGCACCAGGTAGCGCACCACCTGCGACGACCCCCCGCGGGGATAGAAGAGCAGGCTCATCCCGACCAGTCGGTTCCGCGCTCCGAGGCTCCTTCCCGCGGCCGTGGTTGTGCTGCTGATTGCCTCTCCTCGTTTCGCTGATGGGTAAGTCTGTTACAGGTTTCTAGACTCCCTTTACAGGTTTAGGGGGTCCTGTTAGGGTCCTGCCACTGTCGCGAATTGCGTCGCGGGGAGCGTCGCAGAGGGGAGAATCAATGGGGAAGAGACGGTTTACCGTGATGCTCGTGGTTGCGCTGTCCGCGACCGCGATGATGATCATGGCAGCGGTTGCGCAAGGCGTCCACCCGCGGCCCAAGGGCGCGACACCAATTCGTGTGTCGCTGGTGCCGGCGTTCACCTCCTGTACGACACCGAACCGGTCGCACGGACCGCCTCTGGCGTTCCCGTCCTGTAACCCGCCGGTCCAGACCTCGACGGCCGTCACGGTCGGCGAGATCACGGCCAACGGTGCCGCGGCGAACGCCGAGGGGTACGTGAAGCTCTCCGTGATCGTGGGTGTCCCGGGTCCGCCCGATGACTCCGACGTCGCGATCACGTCCAATGCCACGGATGTGCGGTGCAAGGCCGGCACGACCGCATGCGGCGCCGGAAACGCCGCGGACGGTGCCGACTACACGGGCGAGATGCAGGGCAATGCCACGATCCGGATATCGGACCACTTCAACGCGATTGCCGCCGGCGGTGGGACCGACGGCGCTACGGTCGTTGACATTCCGTACCCGATCGCAGCCATCTGCACGAGCACGGCAAGCACCTCGATCGGCTCGACCTGTACCGCGAGCACGTCCGCCAATGCAGCGGTTCCCGGCGCGGTCAAGGACGGGAAGCGCGCGATCGTCGAGGTCGGGCAGATCCTGATCAACGACGGTGGTCCCGACGGCATCGTCGGCACCGCGCCGAACACACTCTTCGCGGTTCAGGGGATCTTCATTCCCTAGACCCGAAGGCGATCCGCCCACGCGATCCTCCCCTACTACAGCGCTGGCGGGTCAAGAAGCAGAGCAGCGGGGGCCGGGACTTGTCCCGGCCCTCGTGGTTTCCGCCGCTACGGAACGACGGCCTCGACCCAATCGAGCGAGCGGTCGCACAACGCGCGGGCGCGTGCTGGGCGCAGCGCTTGCACGGTGCCCGCGGAGCGCCGTACGAAGAACAGCGGGCCCAGGCTCGGCGCGGGACCGCCGCTGCCCGGGTGCAGCAGGCCCGCGGCGTAGTCGAATCCCACCTCGTGCCTGCCACGCGCCAACGCCACCGAGCCGAGCGGCTCGTACTGGCCGGAGTGGCTCAGCCGATGGCGCTCCGACGCAATCCGGCGGCCGTCGACGCTGAGCCGCAGTCGGCCGCGGAACGATCCCTTGACGTAAGCGTCGTAGGTCGCGGCGGCCGGCACCCGCAGCATCGCGGTGCCGTCGCCCGCGCCGGCGGGGATCACCGCTCCCGGCTCCGCAGGGTCCCGCCGCCAGTCCGATCCGGCGCGCGCAGTGAGGGGCACCCGCGCGGCGACCGCTCGCCGCGCATAGGCCACGCGGCCGGCCTGCGCGCGCGCCAGGCCGGCGAGCTGGAGCACGCCCTCGCAGGCGGCCGGCGCCGATGCCAGTGCCCCGTAGCCGAGCGGCAGGTGCTCGAGCACCCGCCGCTCGCTCCCGGGCGGGCGCTGCCAGACGTCGTAGTAGCGACCGCCCCGCACCTTCGTGTAGATGGAGGGCGGCCTGCTTGCCACCGGAGAGCGGCGCAGCACCAGCGTCCGGTAGACGAGCAGTGCGTCGAGCGCGAGCTCGTCGACGTCCGCCGTCTCCAGCTTCTCGAGCTGGCGTCCGCTGCGCAGCATCACCGGTCGGCGGCGCAGCTCGGAGGCACCCTCGGGGTCGCCCTCCCTGAGAAAGTGCCGGACCCCGTATGGCTCGTACTCGGTCATCAGGGTGGGCCCTTCGCCCGCAATCGCGTGACCGATCTGCTCGAGCTCGCCGTGCCGGTCGCGCGGCGCCAGGTTGACCTCGTGGTAGGCCAGCACGTTCGACCACACCACGCCCACGGCGATCAACAGGCCCAGCCCGATTCCCCCGACGCGACTGCCGCGCGTGACCAGCGCCGCCGCGCCGACGGCGCCCGCCAGCACAATTGCGGGGGAGCCGCTGGCGAGCGCCTTGGCCCCCACCCACGGCGACCCGACCGCGCCGATCGCGAGGGCTCCGCCGACCGCCGCCACCAGATACAGGAGCAGCGCCCACGCGTGCCGGCGCCATGCCTCCGCCACGCCCACGGTGGCCGCCACGAGCAGCAGTCCGATCAGCAGATACGCGGGGACGAGGTCGTGCGGCTCGAACCGGAAATCGCCGGCCGGCCAGATGCCCGCGAGCTGCAGGCGGCTGAGCGGCTCGACCAGGTTGCCCAGCTCCGCGTCGCTGCTGAACGTGCCCTTCGCCGGTTCGAAGAACGTCTTCGCCTGCAGCAATGTGGGGATCGACAGGAGCGCCGTGACCACCACCAGCGCCGCCGCCGCCGCGAGCGCGACGCCGGTGCCACGCAGCCACGCGAGCAGCAGCGCGGCGGGGATCAGGACCGGCGCCAGCCACACGATTCCGCCGAAGCTCAGCACCGCCAGCAGCGCCGAGCTTGCAAAGGCGATCGGCAGCACCGCATACGCGCTGACGCGCTGATGCAGGAGCGGGATCACGAGTGCGGCCAGCAGGGCGATCGCCCAGGCCGCGGCGAGCTCCTTGACTCCGCCCCAGAGCGAGTACGCGAACAGGAGGGCCGACTGGCTCGCCACCACCGCCGCAAGCGCTCGCAACCGGCGCGACCCGACCACCCGTCCGGCCAACACATACAACGCAAGGCCCATGTAGGCGGCCAGCAGCGCCTGATAAGGCTGGAAGACCCAGGCAGGGTCCTGGCCCACGAGCTTCGCGCCGATGCCGAGCGGAGGGAAGGCGCCCACCGGGTAGCCGATGCTGATGTTGACGTCGAGCGTGGCCTCGTAGGAGGACGGGGCGAGCCCGCCCAGGTTGCGGCCGTGCTCCATCAGCCGGTCCGTCATCGCCAGCCATGTGGCGGTGTCGTCGAGCTTGATGTATCCCGCGAAGGTCGTGTCTCCGGAGAGCGCCACGGGGGCCGCGAACATGCCGTAGATCGCGCAGGCGGCCCCGACCGCCCACCAGTCCGGCCGGCGCCTGCGCAACGGCAGGGACAGCGCGAGGCCCGCGATCGCGAGCACCAGCACGGCCGGCAGTGCAAGCTCTGCCGTGGAGTCCCAGGTGGTCGCGACATGACCGGCCACGAGCACGACCGCAAAGCCGGCCGGCGCCAGCAAGGCCCCGGGCAGCCGGATACCGGCCGCCTGCTCGAGCAGCAGGCCGCAGCCCAGGGACACCGCCGTCAGGGCGAGTCCGAACAGGAACCAGCAGACGAGAAAATCGATCATCGAGCCCGCGCCTTCTATCAGGGCGCGCCGTCGTCGGCTCCGCTATCGGGTTGGTTGCACTTGCCCGCTGCGCGCAATCCGGCGGGCACTGCGGGCCGAGCGGTCGTAGACCTCGATCTGCGCCTCGCCGCCGGGGAAGGCGAGGTAGACACTGTTCGGCCGCCGGCTCCAATACACCGCGAGGCCGCCGCCGGTGACGGGGAAGGAGACGGCGCCGGCACGCCGCGCCAGCCGCCGCAGCAGCCGCAGGGCGCCCGGCCGCGGGTACGTTCCGACCGTCAGGAAGTCCGGCCGGGGAGAGCCGACCGGCACTCCGGCCGGGAGGTAGCGGATGTAGATGCTGCCGTCGTCGGGCCGCGTGAGCTCGTACGTCCGGCCCGCCCGGGGGCCGGCCCAATACACGGCGTGACCTGTCCGCGACGGCAGCGCGCGCAGCTCTTGTGCAGTGGCGGCCGCGGACGCGGCCGGCGCAGGTGCGGCGCCCCCGGTGTCGCGCAGCACCAGCCAGAGGCCGCAGGCGATGGCGAGCCCGCTGGCGATCGCCGCGCCCGCGCGCAGCCGTTGGACGGTCCGTGGCGAGCGCGTCGACTGCGGTTGGGTCGCTGCCCTCTGGGGCGATCCAGACGTGCCGGCAACGTCGGAAGGGGATCTCACGATGCGAGGTATCGGCGGGCCGCGTGGCCTCCATGAGCAGGGTGCAGCGTCCCCCTCCGAAGCGCCCGCGGCGGGTTTCCTGACTCTACGTTCAGGATCGGCTCAGGGCGGGTATTAAAGGGCCATTCACCCCACCGCCGTTCGCTATGGCGGCGGCTGGGCTCTCGGAAATGCTGTCAAGGGAGGAGGCGCTAATGGCGCTCAAAGCGCGTACGGTTCTGCCGCTTACGCTTGCAGTAGGAGCTCTTCTGACGTTGGTGGTCGCGGAATTGGCCACCGCGGCGCACCCGCGCCCGAAGGGCGCAACCCCGATCCGGGTCTCGCTGGTTCCAGCCTACAACGCGTGTTCGACACCGAACCGGACGCACGGGCCGCCGCTGGCATTCCCATCCTGCAACCCGCCGGTTCAGTCGTCTACGGCGATCACCGTCGGCAGTCCGGACGCCAACGGCGCTCCGGCGAACTCCGAAGGGTTCGTCAAGATCGCGGTGCTGGTAGGTGTCCCGGGACCGCCCGACGACTCCGACGTCGCACTCACCTCGACCGGCACCGACGTGCGCTGCAAGGGGGGGACGACCGCTTGCGGCAACCCGAACACGGCCGATGGGGCTGACTACACAGGGGAGCTGCAGGGCAATGCGACGATCCGGATCACCGATCACTACAACGGCATCGCCGCCGGCGGCGGCACCGATCCCGCGACCGTGGTCGACATCCCGTTCCCGGTGAACGCGACCTGCGCGTCCACGGCGAACGCCGCGATCGGTAGCACCTGCACGGCCAACACGTCGGCCAACGCCACGGTGCCCGGCGCTGTCAAGGACGGTAAGCGCGCGGTCGTCGAGATCGGACAGATCCAGATCTCCGACGGCGGCCCGGACGGGCTCGTGGGGACCAGCCCCAACACGCTGTTCGCGGTTCAGGGCATCTTCATCCCGTAGCGGGGGGCCCGGGGGCGAACCCGGCACGCCGGGAGCGGGCATCGCCCGCTCCCGGCAGCTGCCAGGTGAAGCGGCGGGCGCGGCCCTCAACTCCGTGGCTCGCGGCTCCCGCCCTGCTCGCTGCCGAAGGCGCGCCCCGCACGGGCGGCCGCCGCACCCAGCTCCATCTGCCGGACCGACGGGCTTCCGGCCACGTGTCCGACGATGTCGCCGGTGCTCGCGATGAAGAATGTCTCCGGCAGGCTGCTGACTCCGTAGGCATCCGCGATCCGGCCGGATCCGTCGCGGATGATCGGGTAGCTCAGATCGTATTCGCGGGCAAACCGCGCCGCGTCCGCGGCCGGCTCCTCGACACTCACCCCCACGAACGCGACGCCGCGTCGGCCCCACCGCTGCCAGGTCGTCTGGACCAGGCGCGCGTCCGCACGGCAGGGCCCGCACCGGGAGGACCACATCTGCAGCACGACGGGTGTGCCGCGCAGCGCCGTCAATGCCAGGGTGCCACCGGCGACGGCCTGCGCGAGCGTCTCGCTCTGCGGGGGAGGCGAGCCCGTCCTGACGACCTCCAGGGCGAAGCCGGGCGCGGTCACCTTGCTGCCGCGGTCGAGCTTCCCCGACAAACCGCCGGAGCCCGCGGCGTCATCATCCGAGCGCCGGTCGGACCGCCCACCCGCCGGCGTCCGGTCCGGGGCCGCGCCGGGCGCATCCGAGGGTGCCTGCGCACCGTCGGTGCTCTCGTTGCCGGACACGGAGAGGGCGATGATGATCAGCACGACGCCCACGGCGATCGCCGCAGCACCCAGCAAATACGTGTTTCGCCTGGACATGGAGGACTTCTTCGCGAGCGTTCTTTGAGCGCCTGGGGTCGGCCGGATCCTCAGAAATTAGCCGAGCCCGGGGCCGGTTATCCGTGTTAGTATCCGCGAGTTGGTGCAGGGGACCTAATCGGGAGGGATTCATAGTGACCATCTTGCGGGCGGCTTCACGCTGGCTATTTGCCGTTTCGGCCATCGCGCTGCTGGCTTTTGCCTCCCCGGCGCAGGCCACCCCGGCGTTCCTGTCGGCGATCAACATCTCGGACCCCGGCCAGGATGGATTCGAACCCGACGTTGCGGTTGACCCGTCCGGGAACGTGATCGCGGTCTGGACCCGTTCGGATGGCACCAACTTCCGCATCCAGTACTCGACCCGCACGGCGAACGGCGACTGGACGGCCGCGTCGACGATCTCCGATCCAGGTCAAAGCGCCTCGAACCCGGACGTCGCGATCGACAACTCCGGCAACGCTCTGGTCGCATGGTCGCGGACCGACGGCACGAACATCCGCATCCAGGCCGCCTACCGCCCCTTCGGCGGCGCTTTCACGGCTTCCGCCACCATCTCCGACGCGGGCTTCGACGCGACCAAGCCGGCGATCGACTTCGACAACTCCGGCAAGGCGCTGCTCACGTGGCAGCGGTTCGACGGCGCGAAGCTGCGCGTCCAGGCAACGACACGCACGGCCGGCACGGGCGGCGTCTTCGCCAACGAGACGACCCTGTCACCGAGCGGCCAGGACGGGTTCAATCCGCAGGCCGACGCCGGGCCGAACGTCGATGCCAACGGCGTGATCGCGTGGACGCGCTCGGACGGTGTGAACCTCCGCGTCCAGTCTTCCCGCCGCCGCGACGTGGTGGGCACCCCCCGGCCCAAGTCCGCGTCGCCCACGCGCGTTGCGCTGGTGCCGGCCTTCAACCAGTGCACGGCGAGCAACCGCGTCCACGGCCCGCCCCTCACGTATGCGTCCTGCAATCCGCCGATTCGCTCCTCGAGCACACTCACCGTCGGCACCGTGGACGCCAATGGGGCGCCGTCAAACAGCGTCGGCTCCCTGAAGATCGTTTCCATCCTCGGCAACACCGCGACCGAGGCGGACGAGGCCGACATTTCGTTCAACGTGGCGATCAGCGACGTGCGGAACAATCCGTTGCTGACGGACTACACCGGGCGGGTGCTGCTTGAGATGGACCTCCAGATCACCGACAACCAGAACGCTGCCGAGCAGCCGGAACCGGGCACCACCCAGGTCTTACCGTTCCAGTTCGCCGTCCAGTGCGTCGCGACGGCAGACACGACGAAAGGCTCGACCTGCAACACGCTGACGACCGCCGATGCGATCCTCCCGGGCGCGGTCACCGAGTCCAAGCGCACCATGTGGCAGCTGGGTCAGATCATCGTGAAGGACGCGGGTCCGAACGGCACGGGCCTCGCGAGCTGCCCGCCCACCTGCGGCGACGGTGACGAGACGGAGTTCATGCGTACAGGCATTTTCATCCCCTAGGGATCAGCGTCCGAGCACACCGGCCGGTATCCGACCGGATGCCGGCCGGGCGGTTTGGGGGGCGCGGGTTTCCGCGTGCCGCGAGGCGCTATCCTTCAGGCACCGCGCGGCGGCGCGCGGTCTTTTTTCGTCTACCCGGCCGAGCCGGCCCCCCTCTTGAGATATGGCACGCGGAGAAGTTCGAATCGCGGTAACCCTCGCTTGCGAGGAGTGCAAGCGCCGCAACTACCAGACCGACAAGAACCGGCGTAACGACCCGGACCGGATCGAGATGCGCAAGTTCTGCCGTTGGTGCGGCCACCACACTCCCCACAAGGAAACGCGCTAGTCCCCTGGAAGGGGCATCCGGATGGCGAGGACACGGCAGAAGCGCAAGGCGAAGCAGCGCCGGGAGCAACAACAGCAGCAGCAGCAGCAGGCAACGCGCCGTGACGCGACCGCGCAGCCGCAGCCGATGAATCCCGCCGAGGAAGCAGTGATCCAGACGGCCGAGGCGCTCGAGGCCGGGGACGAGCTGGAGGAGATCGCGCGCGGGGAGGCGCTCGTCGCGGAGCCCCCCCCGCCGAGCCGGTGGAGCAGGCGGGGGAGCCCGAACCGCCGGTCCCTGGCGCACGCAAGAAGCCACGCACCGAACCGCGCCGCGAGCGGAAGCCGGCAGCCGAGAAGCAGAAGGCGCCACGCCGGCGCGGACGAGTGGTCAGCTTCCTCGTTCACGTATGGGCCGAGCTGCGTCGCGTACAGTGGCCGGACCGAAACCAGGTGACTCAGGCCACGGGCGTCGTGGTGGTGTTCTGTTTCCTCGCCGGAGCGTTCCTCGCGTTCTGGGACTTCGTCTTCGGTGAGCTCGTCCAGTCAATCCTCTGAGATCTGAGTCGAAATGTTTCGCTGGTACGTCATAAACACATATTCCGGCCACGAGAACAAGGTCAAGCACAACATCGAGCACAGGGTGACCACGATGGACCAGCAGTCGAACATCCGCCAGGTGATCGTTCCGACCGAGCAGGTCTCGGAGATGAAGAACGGCCAGAAGGTTCAGACCGAGCGTCGCACCATGCCTGGCTACGTGCTCGTCAACATGGAGATGAACGACGACACGTGGATGCTGGTCAAGAACACCCCGGGTGTCACCGGGTTCGTCGGCTCGCGCGACAAGCCGCTGCCGCTGAGCAAGCCGGAGGTCGACCGGCTCATGCATCGTGAAACGGCCGAGCGCCCGCGCACCCGGGCGCAGTTCTCGATCGGCGAATCCGTGAAGGTGATCTCCGGTCCGCTGTCTGATTTCTCAGGGGAGATCGCCGAGATCAACGAGGATGCCGCGAAGCTCAAGGTCCTGGTCTCCATCTTCGGCAGGGAGACTCCGGTGGAGGTCGGGTACGACCAGGTGAAGAAGATCTGATGAACTGCGCCGGAGAAGGCTCATGGCTAGAAAAGTCCTGACGATGATCAAGCTGCAGATCCCGGCCGCCGCGGCCAACCCGGCGCCGCCCGTGGGCCCTGCGCTCGGGCAGCACGGGGTCAACATCATGGAGTTCTGCAAAGCCTTCAACGCGCAGACCCAGGGCGATGCCGGGACGATCATCCCCGTCGAGATCACGGTTTTCGAGGACCGTTCGTTCACGTTCATCACCAAGACGCCGCCCGCCGCGGTGCTGATCAAGCAGGCGATCGGCATCGAGAAGGGCTCCGGCGAGCCGCACCGCGAGAAGGTCGGCACGATCACTCGCGACCAGGTCCGGAAGATCGCCGAGACCAAGCTTCCCGACCTGAACGCCCACGACACCGACCAGGCGATGAAGATCATCGAGGGCACCGCGCGCTCGATGGGGGTCGACGTCCAGAGATGAGCAAGCACGGCAAGCGCTACAAGGAACTGCTGGAACGCATCGACCGCACGCAGCACTACGAGCCCTCCGAAGCCGTGTCGCTTGTGAAGGCGATGCAATCGGTCAAGTTTTCCGAGGCCGTCGAGGCCCACATCCGCCTCGGAGTCAACGTGCGTCACGCAGACCAGCAGGTGCGCGGCACCATGACGCTGCCCCACGGGCTGGGCCGGGACATCTCGGTGGCGGTCTTCGCCCAGGGCGACAAGGCACGTGAAGCGGAGGCCGCGGGTGCGGACGCAGTCGGCGCGGAGGACCTGGCCGAGCGGGTACAGGGCGGCTGGACCGACTTCGACGTGGCGATCGCGACGCCGGACATGATGCCCGTGGTGGGCAAGCTGGGCCGCGTGCTGGGCCCGCAGGGCAAGATGCCGAACCCCAAGGTCGGGACGGTCACCGAGGACGTGGGCCGAGCCGTCGAGCAGGCCAAGGCGGGGCGCGTCGAGTACCGCACGGACCGCTCCGGGATCATCCACCTGGTGATCGGCCGTGCCGACTTCGACGAGCGCCGGCTGCTGGAGAACTACGCGGCGCTGATCGAAGAGATCGTGCGCGCGAAGCCGGCTGCGGCGAAGGGGCGCTACATTCGCTCCGTGACGCTCACCACGACGATGAGCCCGGGCGTCCACGTGGATCCTGCCCGCACCCGCGACCTGTTGGAGGAAGCGCCCGCGTAGTACCATCGCACGCCCCACAGCGAGAGCTTGCTCGCCCAAGACGGTCGGCTGCCCACGTGGCGTGAGCCCGGCCCAGGCGGAGGAAGCGGAGAGTCCGTCCGTGTTCCTGCCCGCCTGCGTGCGGGCTTTTTCACGGGGCTTTCCAGATGAGAAGAGAACAAAAAGCACAGGCAATCGACGAGATCGCGGCCCAGCTGGGTGAGGCCGAGGCCGTCTACGCGGTCGATTACCGCGGGCTGAGCGTGCCCCAGGCGGCGGCGCTGCGCGCGAACCTGCGCGAGCACGACGCGCACTTCCGTGTCGTGAAGAACACCTTGACGCTGCTGGCCGCGGACAAGGCCGGCGTGGCCGAGATCAAGGAGCTGGTCGCCGAGGGCCCGACCGCCCTCACGTTCGTGCGCGGCGATGCGGCGCTGGCCGCCAAGGCGCTGGACACTTTCTCGCGCCAGGCCGACGTGCTCGAGTTCAAGGGCGGTTTGATGGCCGGTCGCCGGCTGGGGCCGGAAGAGATCCGCCAGCTCGCGCGCCTCCCGGCGCGTGACGTGCTAGTCGCACAGTTCGCGGGAGTCGTCGCGGCGCCGCTCACCGGCCTCGTGCGCGGTCTCGGCGCGCTGCTGGGCGGCCTGGCCGTGGCACTCGAGCAGGTTCGCGCCCAGAAGGCGGAGGCCGTTCCGGCACAGGCGCCGCCCGTTGCCCAGGCCCGAGCCCGAGCCGGAGGCCGAGCCTGCGGCCGAGGAGTCCGCGGCGGAAGCGGAGTCGACGGCCGAGGAGCGCGCGGATCCCTCGGAGGAACCAGTTTCAGATCCAGATTCAGATTCCGAGAAGGAGGCGCAATAGCAGTGGCTACCAGTACTCAGGAGTGGATCGACGAGCTCAAGGCGATCTCGGTGATGGAACTTGCCGAGCGGATCAAGGCCCTCGAAGAGGAATTCGGCGTCTCTGCGACCGCGGTCGCGGCTGCGGCGCCCGCGGCGGGGGCCGGAGGCGCGGATGGCGCGGGTGGCGCGGTCGAGGAACAGACTGCCTTCGACGTCGTCCTGATGTCCCCTGGAGACAAGAAGATCCAGGTGATCAAGGTCGTCCGGGCCGCAACCGGGCTGGGCCTCAAGGAGGCAAAGGCGCTGGTCGACGAGGCGCCCAAGCCGGTGAAGGAGGGGCTCGACAAGGACGAGGCCGAGAAGCTCAAGGGCGAGCTGGAGGAAGCGGGGGGCCAGGTCGAGATCAAATGAAACGAAGCCGGATTTCGCGGAGCCGCGAAATCCGGGAGCCCCGGGCCATTCAAGCCGTGACCGTCTCATTTCCAGGCATTTCGGACCGGGATATGCCTTTGGTACTATGTGCGGTCGCGCGTAGTTTTGCCTGCCCCTTCGCCCAAACGCCATTCCCCGTTTGAGCCGACCCTAGAGGAGCCGCCAGTTGGCACGTCTGGACGTTGCACGCCAGCGTAGAAGTTTCGCATCCCTTGAAAATGCACTAGAGCTTCCAAATCTGATCGACATACAGCGCAGGTCCTTCGAGTGGCTGACGGACGCACAGAAGGGCGGTTTGCGCGAAACGATCGACGACATCTCGCCGATCACCGACTACACGGGCAACCTCGCGATCGTGTTCGGTGAGCTGTGGTTCGACGATCCCCCGGCCTCGATCGCCGAGTGCCGTGAGAAGGACATGATCTATTCGCGGCCTCTGAACATGAAGGTCGCTTTCCAGAACCGCGACACGGGCGAGATCCGCGAGCAGACCGTGTTCATGGGCGACTTCCCGTGGATGACGGACTGGGGCACGTTCATCATCAACGGCACGGAGCGCGTGGTCGTCACGCAGCTGGTGCGCTCGCCGGGCGCCTACGTGATGGAGCCCAAGGACCGCGAGAAGCAGGTCCTGATCGCGAACCTGATGCCGGCTCGCGGCTCGTGGCTCGAGCTCGAGATCGACAAGAAGGGCCGCGTGTACGTGCGGGTGGACCGCAAGCGCAAGCTGCCCGTCACCGTGCTGCTGCGCGCCATCGGCCTCGAGAAGGACGGCAAGCGGCTCGAGACCGACGAGGAGATCCTGTCGCTCTTCGACAACTCGATCTACATCCGGAACACGCTCGACGCCGACCCCGAGGCGATCAAGTCCGAGGAAGGTGCGCTGATCGAGCTGTTCAAGAAGCAGCGCCCTGGCGAGCCGCCCTCGCTTGACGCCGCCAAGAACCTCCTGAACCAGCTGTTCTTCGATCCCAAGCGCTACGACCTCACGCGCGTGGGCCGCTACAAGCTCAACTCGCGACTCGGCGTCGACGTCGACCTCGACACGCGTGTCCTCACACGTGAGGACATCATCGCGCTGGTCCGCGAGCTGGTGACCGTGCCGCGCAAGCTGCAGGGGCGGCGCGGCGAGCCTGCGCTCTCCGAGGAGCCGGAGGCGATCAAGGACTACGCCGCCGAGGCGCAGGACGCCTCGTGGGTCGCGATCATGGACCACCTCGACGAGTACGAGCATTTCGGCAACCGTCGCCTGCGGACCGTCGGCGAACTGATCCAGGAGGCGTTCCGGATCGGCCTCTACCGCATGGAGCGGGTCGTACGGGAGCGCCTCACCACCGAGGACGCCGACACGATCACGCCCCAGACGATCATCAACATCCGCCCGGTCGTGGCGGCGCTCAAGGAGTTCTTCGGGTCCTCGCAGCTCTCGCAGTTCATGGACCAGACCAACTCGCTCGCGGGCCTGACCCACCGCCGGCGCCTCTCGGCGCTGGGCGCGGGCGGCCTGACGCGTGAGCGGGCGCCGATCGAGGTGCGCGACGTGCACCCGACCCACTACGGCCGCATGTGTCCGATCGAGACTCCGGAAGGCCCGAACATCGGGCTGATCGGCTCGCTGTCCTCCTACGCGACCGTATCTGAGCACGGCTTCGTCCAGACGCCCTACCAGGTCGTCGAGAACGGGGTCGTCTCGGACAAGGTCGTGTGGCTCGACGCCACGCAGGAGGAGGAGAGCGTGATCGCGCAGGCAAACGCCGAGGTCGATCCCAAGACGCACAAGCTGAAGGGGCAGATCCTGTGCCGGTCGCGTGACGGGGACGTGGTCACCGCCGCGCCGAAGCAGGTCGACCTGATGGACGTCTCGCCGACGCAGATCTGGTCGGTGGCAACGGCGCTGATCCCCTTCCTGGAGCACGACGATGCGAATCGCGCGCTGATGGGCTCCAACATGCAGCGCCAGGCCGTGCCGCTGCTTCGCCCGGAGGCCCCGTTGATCGGGACCGGGATGGAGGGTCGCGCTGCGATCGACACGGGCGATGTGGTGATCGCCAAGGAGACCGGCGAGGTCACGTTCGTGGACGCGGAGCGGATCACGGTTGGTAGGAGCGACCACGAGCTCCACAAGTTCATGCGCTCCAACCAGGGCACGCTGATCGACCAGCGCCCACTGGTGGACGTCGGCGACAAGGTGAAGGAGGGCGACGTGCTCGCGGACGGCTCCTCCACGAATGCGGGCGAGCTGGCCCTCGGAAAGAACGTGACGGTCGCGTTCATGTCATGGCAGGGCTACAACTTCGAGGACGCGATCGTGATCTCGGAGCGGCTCGTCAAGGACGACGTGCTCACCTCGATCCACATCGAGGAGTACGAGATCGACGCGCGCACGACGAAGCTGGGCGACGAGGAGATCACACGAGACATCCCGAACCGTTCGGAGGAGTCGCTGCGCAATCTCGATGAGCGTGGTGTGGTGCGGGTGGGGGCCGAGGTGGCGTCCGGCGATCTCCTGGTCGGCAAGGTGACCCCGAAGGGTGAGACCGAGCTGACGGCCGAGGAGAAGCTGATCCGCGCCATCTTCAAGGAGAAGGCACGCGAGGTCAGGGACACCTCCCTGAAGGTCCCCCACGGTGAGGGCGGCGTCGTGATCGACGTGAAGATCTTCTCGCGCGACGGAGGCGATGACCTGCCGCCGGGCGTCAACGATCTGGTGCGCGTCTACGTGGCGAGCAAGCGCAAGATCGCGGAAGGCGACAAGCTTGCGGGCCGGCACGGGAACAAGGGTGTGATCTCGAAGATCGTGCCCGAGGAGGACATGCCGTTCCTCGAGGACGGCGCGCCCGTGGACGTGATCCTCAACCCGCTCGGCGTGCCGAGCCGCATGAATGTCGGCCAGATCCTCGAGACCCACCTCGGGTGGGTCGCGGCGAACGGCTGGTACGACGACGGCTCGGAGGCCTACAAGCAGTCCAAGGACAACGGCGGAAAGGTGTACGTGGCCACCCCGGTGTTCGACGGCGCGACGGTCGACCAGGTCGACGAGGCGCTCGTGCGCTGGCAGGAAGAGGCCGGCTCGAAGATCCAGTTCGACATCGACATGAGACAGCGGGAAGGCAACCGCTGCTCGGGCAAGGTGACGCTCTACGACGGCCGCTCCGGCGAGCCCTACGAGTCGCAGGTGACCGTTGGGCAGATGTACATCCTGAAGCTGCTCCACCTCGTGGACGACAAGATCCACGCACGCTCCACCGGTCCCTACTCGCTCGTCACCCAGCAGCCGCTGGGCGGCAAGGCGCAGTTCGGCGGCCAGCGCTTCGGCGAGATGGAAGTGTGGGCGCTCGAGGCCTACGGCGCCGCGTACACGCTCCAGGAGATGCTCACCGTGAAGTCCGACGACACCGTCGGGCGGGTGAAGGCCTACGAGGCGATCGTGAAGGGCGAGAACATCCCCGAGCCGTCGATCCCGGAGTCGTTCAAGGTCCTGCTGAAGGAGATGCAGAGCCTGTCGCTGGATGTGAATGTCGTGTCCGAAGAGGGCACCGACATCGAGATCCGCGAGGAAGAGGACGACCTGCTGCGGGCCGCCGAGGAGCTCGGCATCGATCTGTCGGGAGTGCGCGCGACCGACAAGGACGGGAAGCAGCCACCCGGGACTCCGGCCGACGAGGCCGAGGACACCGAGGTCAGCGAGGACGACCTCGCGGTGGAGAAGGTCGAGGCCGAGGCGGCTGCGGAGGCCGATCCGAAGCCGGTGGAAGAGGACTGAGTGCGTCGGCCGTCAGCCGCAGGCCGTGAGTCGGCCGGCGGCGGACGGCTGAACCGAGGCGAAGACACGACTAACACAAAGGACCACTTTGATTGACATAAACAATTTTGACGCGATCGAGATCAGCCTCGCCTCTTCCAAGCAGATCCGCAGCTGGAGCTCTGGTGAGGTCACCAAGCCGGAGACCATCAACTACAGGACGCTGAAGCCCGAGAAGGACGGGCTTTTCTGCGAGCGCATCTTCGGTCCCACCAAGGACTGGGAGTGCTATTGCGGCAAGTACAAGCGTGTCCGCTACAAGGGCATCGTGTGCGAGCGCTGCGGCGTGGAGGTGACGCGCTCGAAGGTTCGCCGTGAGCGCATGGGCCACATCGATCTCGCGGCACCGGTCTCCCACATCTGGTTCTTCAAGGGCGTCCCCAGCCGGATCGGCTACCTCTTGGACATCGCGCCGAAGGAGCTCGAGAAGGTCCTCTACTTCGCAGCCTCCATGGTGACCTGGATCGACGACGAGGCGCGCGCCGCCGACCTCGGCAAGTTGGAGAAGGAGGTCGACAAGGTCCTCGACTCCTACGAGGGTGAGAAGCAGGACCGCACGCAGGAGCTGCGCGAGTCGCTGGACCGCCGGCTCGAGCACCTGAAGAGCGGCAAGCAGACGGGCTTCAACGACGAGGACCACCTGTGGGCGGACTCGCTCGAGATCAACGTCAAGAAGCTCAGCGACGCCGATCGCGAGAAGCTCGAGAAGGACGTCCGCAAGGCGTTCGACCAGGACATCGCCGACACCGAGTCCTACATCGAGGACGCGGCCGAGCGCATGCGCCTGGCCTGGGAGAAGTTCCAGGACATGAGCGTCAAGGAGGTGATCGCGGACGAGGCCCTGTTCCGCGAGCTGAAGGACCGCTTCGGGTCGCCGTTCGGCTGGGGCGAGTACTTCCGCGGCGGCATGGGCGCCGAGCACCTGCGCGACCTGCTCGAGCAGGTCGACCTCGACAACGAGGCCAACGAGCTCGAGCTCACGATCAAGAGCTCCAAGGGCCAGAAGCAGAACAAGGCCATCAAGCGGCTGAAGGTCGTGTCCGCCTTCCGCAACTCGAAGAACCGCCCCGACTGGATGATCCTCGAGGCCGTCCCGGTGATTCCGCCGGAGTTGCGCCCGATGGTCCAGCTCGACGGCGGCCGCTTCGCGACGTCGGACCTGAACGACCTCTACCGGCGCGTGATCAACCGCAACAACCGCCTCAAGCGGCTGCTCGACCTGGGCGCGCCCGAGATCATCGTCAACAACGAGAAGCGCATGCTCCAGGAAGCCGTCGACGCGCTGTTCGACAACGGCCGCCGCGGGCGGCCGGTGACGGGCCCCGGCAACCGCGCGCTGAAGTCGCTGTCGGACATGCTGAAGGGCAAGCAGGGCCGGTTCCGCCAGAACCTGCTGGGTAAGCGCGTGGACTACTCGGGCCGCTCGGTGATCGTGGCCGGGCCCTCGCTGAAGCTCCACCAGTGCGGGCTGCCAAAGCTGATGGCGCTCGAGCTGTTCAAGCCGTTCATCATGGCGCGGCTGGTCGAGCGCAAGGCGGTGCAGAACATCAAGGCCGCCAAGAAGATGGTCGAGTCGATGATCCCGGAGGTGTGGGACGTGCTCGAGGAGGTCATCCACGAGCACCCGGTGCTGCTCAACCGCGCACCCACCCTGCACAGGCTGGGTATCCAGGCGTTCGAGCCGGTGCTGGTCGAGGGCAAGGCGATCCAGATCCACCCGCTCGTCTGCCACGCGTTCAACGCCGACTTCGACGGCGACCAGATGGCCGTGCACGTCCCGCTCAGCGCGGAGGCGCAGGCGGAGGCGCGCATCCTGATGCTGTCCTCGAACAACATCCTGTCTCCGGCGCACGGCGGACCGCTGGCCACACCGTCGCAGGACATGGTGCTCGGCGTCTACTACCTGACGTACGGCCCCACGGCCGACGAGCTGGCCGAGATGGACCTGTCGAAGCTCGACCGCCACCCGCCCGTGTTCCGCACGGCGCAGGAGGCTGAACTCTCCTACGAGGACAAGCAGTACCGCCTCCAGGACATCGCCGTGTGGCGCCCGCCGTCAGGGCACCACGTGACGACGACGGTCGGGCGGATCCTGTTCAACGACCGCATCGAGCGGGCGCTCGCGGACACGGTCAACGACCCGGCCGAGGGCGAGGACCACCTGTTCATCAACCAGACCCTCACCAAGCGTGAGATCGGGACGCTCGTGTCGAACCTGGTGGTGCGCCATGGCGCGTCCCGGGTCGCACTCGTGCTCGACGCATTCAAGGAGCTGGGGTTCCACTACGCCAGCAAGGCGGGGATCACGATCTCGAAGAACGACGTCGAGGCTCCGCCCGAGAAGGAGGCGATCCTCGAGCGGACCGAGAAGGACGTGGCCGAGGTGCAGTCCCAGTACGAGATGGGCCTGATCACCAACGAGGAGCGCCGCGAGAAGGTCGTGGACAAGTGGACCGCGGCGTCCGATCAGGTGGCGAAGGCGGTGGAGACGAACCTCGACCGGCTCAACCCGATCTACATGATGGCCAACTCCGGGGCGCGGGGCTCGTTCACGCAGATCCGGCAGCTGGCCGGCATGCGGGGGCTGATGGCCAATCCAAAGGGCGAGATCATCGAGCGGCCGATCAAGGCGAGCTTCATGGAGGGCCTGACGGTGCTGGAGTACTTCATCTCGACCCACGGGGCGCGCAAGGGCCTCGCGGACACGGCGCTGCGCACCGCGGACTCCGGTTACCTGACCCGCCGTCTCGTCGACGTGGCCCAGGACGTGATCGTGCGCCTGGACGACTGCAAGACGCGTCAACACATCGAAATGGCGTTGAAGAAGGACGACGGCCGAGTCAACGACAACCTGATCGGCCGCGCGGCCGCTGTGAAGTTCGCGACCAAGCGCGGCCGCGAGCTGCTGAAGAAGAACCAGATCATCGACCGCGACTCGCTGCGCGAGATCGCGGAGACCTTCGCCGACGAGGAAGGGGTCGTCGTTCCCGTGCGGTCGGTCCTGAAGTGCGAGGCCGAGGCGGGCGTTTGCCGCACGTGCTACGGCATCGCGCTGGCAACCGGCAAACTCTGCGACCTGGGCGACGCGGTCGGGATCGTGGCGGCCCAGTCGATCGGAGAACCCGGTACGCAGCTCACCATGCGCACGTTCCACACCGGTGGCGTGGCCGGCGCCGACATCACGCACGGACTCCCGCGCGTGGTGGAGCTGTTCGAGGCACGCAAGCCGAAGGGAGTTGCCGAGATGGCCCGCGAGTCCGGCAAGGTCGCGATCGAGGACGACGAGAAGTCCCGCAAGGTGATCGTGCTCGACGACAAGGGCGAGGAGCACACCTACACGCTCCCCCGGCGCACCCCGCTGCTGGTCCGGCACGGTGAGAAGATCGAGGCGGGACATCAGCTCAACGAGGGCTCGCTGTACCCGGCTGAGCTGCTCGAGGTCCGCGGCCGCGATGCGATCGAGCAGTACCTCGTCAACGAGGTGCAGCAGGTCTACAAGTCGCAGGGCGTGGACATCAACGACAAGCACATCGAGCTGATCGCGCGCCAGATGCTGAAGCGCGTGCGGATCGACCGCAAGGGCGACACGGACTACCTACCCGGCGCACTCGCCGACCGGCATCAGCTGAAGCGCCGCAACGAGGCGATCAAGAAGGCGGGTGGCGAGACCGGGGTCGGGGAGCAGGTGATCCTCGGGATCACCAAGGCCTCGCTCGCGACGGACTCGTTCCTGTCCGCCGCTTCGTTCCAGGAGACCACCAAGGTGCTCACGGACGCGGCGCTCGAGGGCAAGATCGACCGTCTGCTGGGCCTCAAGGAGAACGTCATCATCGGGAAGCTGATCCCGGCGGCAACCGGCCTGAAGCACTACCGCATGCTGGAGATCGAGCCCGCCCAACCCGTACAGCGCCCGACGGCGGACGAGATCGGGTTGCTCGACGAGGACCAGCTCGCGGCCGAGCTGGGGCTCGAGACCGAGGGCCTGGAGGGCCTCGGGGCCGAGTTGTCGGGTGAGTTCGGCGACAACTTCGGAGCCGATTTCGACCTCGCCGAGGGCGGCGACGGCCGCGCCCCCGCCGCGAGCGAAGGAGCCGACGAGTCGTAGATATTGCCGCTCGCCGGACATCCGGCGAGCGGGTTCGCGCAGAGACCGGTGTGTCTAGGCCCGCCGGTCCCCAAGTCCTGCTGCCCAATCAAGGAGCAACTCGACGTGTCCGTCGTTCATTCCTTCGTGCCTGACCGTCTCGATGATCAGCGTGGGCGCCGGTCGTTGCGCGGCCCACGCGCGACACGTCTCGTCGACGTTGTCGTCGATCCACGCCAGCGGGCTGCGCTCGCCGGCGTGCGCGGCGATCGCGTCGATCTTCCAATGCGCGGCGCCGGCCGCCACCCGGCCGTCGAAGGTCAGGTAGGGCAGTTGCCCCGGCAGCCCCAGCAGGTGTGGAAGGTGGTCGTTCGCAGCCTCCTCCCATCCGGTCGCCCAGATCAGCTCGTAGCGTTCGGCGAGCCGCCGCAGATATCCACCGCAGGCGGCGGATATGTAGTGCATGACTCCGTTGATGGAGGCCAGCCGACCGGGCGGCCCATCGGAAAACGGAGCATCGCCGGACGAAAGGCCGTAGGGTTGGCTGAAGCCGAAGAGGCTGATCACGCCATCCACGTCCAGGTAGAGCAGGGGTTTTCGGGAGAGCGTTGTAGCCATCGTCACAATGCGTGGTAGTCGTACGCGCAACCTGTGTAAAGGTCCGGTGTTAGGGGTACTCGTTGCCCGATCTGGACGCTTGTTGAGTTTCAGCCCAACTCGTCAAGCGCAAAGGGTACGTGGCCGAGAGCTAGAACAATCCGCCAGACGGCCCCGCGCGTTTCCCCGTCCACTGTGGTCCCCGCCTCCCACTAGATGACAGTACAACTCGGACTTCTGCTCGCACTCGGGTGCGCCTTCGCCACGAACCTTGCGTTCCTGTGGAAGCAAAAGGGCGCCACCGAGGCGCCCGCCGTCGATATCCGCCACCCGCTGCGCAGCGCCACGGGCCTGTTCTCATCGAAGTGGTGGACGGTCGGGTTCTCGGTTGCCCTGGGCGCGTGGGTGCTGCACGTCGCCGCGCTCGCGATGGCTCCGATCTCGCTGGTGCAGGCAGTGATCTCCGGCGGGCTCGTGTTCCTCGCGGTGCTCGCGGATCGCTGGTTCGGCTTCGAGCTCGGTAAGCGCGAGTGGATGGGTGTCGCGCTGACCGCGATCGGCCTCGCGTTCCTGGGGCTGACCGTGGAGACCGGGTCGCACGGCTCCAGCGCCAGCTATTCGATCTCCGGGATGATCGCCTTCGAGGGAGCGATGGTATTCCTGGGTGTGCTGCTGCTCGTCTCCCACCGTGTCCAGCCGCACCAGCATCACCGCGGCCTGATTCTGGGCGCCGCGGCCGGCATCCTGTTCGGCGTCTCCGACATCTCGATCAAGGCGCTCACCGGCACCGTCCCCGGCGAGTTCCTGTCGATCCTGAGCCCGTGGACGGTCGTGGCCGTGGCGGCCTCGATCGCCGCCTTCTACGCCTCGGCACGCGGACTGCAGGTGGGTGAGGGCGTCTCGGTGATCGCTCTGACCTCGGTGTCCGCGAACCTCAGCGCGATTCTCGGCGGAATCATCGTGTTCGGCGACCCGATGGGCGGTGACGCGTTCGAGATCGTCGCGCGCGGCATGGCCTTCGCGATGGTCCTGGTCGCGACCGCGCTGATGCCCGCGCCGATGCGCGCCGCCTCGCGCACGGCCTAGCCGACCCTGGCAAAAGCCGCTCTGCTGCTACCCTAGGCGGCCGCATGCCCAGCATCAATCAGCTTGTACGCAGGGGCCGCAAGCGCCCCCGCAAGAAGGTGTCGACGCCCGGCTTGAAGTCCAGCCACGGCGGCAAGCGCCGGCTGGCCGCACCGCAGCGGCGCGGCGTGTGCACCCGCGTGTACACGACGACGCCCAAGAAGCCGAACTCGGCCCTGCGCAAGGTCGCGCGAGTGAGGCTCACGAACGGGATGGAGGTCACCGCCTACATCCCCGGAGAGGGGCACAACCTGCAGGAGCACTCGGTCGTGCTCGTCCGGGGCGGTCGCGTCAAGGACCTGCCGGGCGTGCGCTACAAGGTCGTGCGCGGGACGCTCGACGCGGCCGGCGTGTCGGACCGCAAGAAGGCCCGCTCGCAGTACGGCGTGAAGGCCGCGTAGCCAGGCTTGCCCCGTCGAGGCGACATCTCGCCCCGCCCGCTCGAGCCGGACAAGGTGTACAACAGCCGGCTGGTCCAGCAGGTCATCAACAAGGTGATGATCGGTGGCAAGAAGTCGACCGCCGAGAAGATCACCTACGAGGCGCTCGACATGCTCGCCAAGCGCACCGGCAAGGAACCGGTCGAGGCGCTGGAACAGTCGATCAAGACACTCACCCCCGTGCTCGAGGTGCGCTCGCGGCGCGTTGGTGGGGCGACCTATCAGGTGCCGGTAGAGGTGCCTGCACGCCGGGCGCGCACACTTGCCGTGCGCTGGCTCGTGGAGTTCGCGCGCAGGCGGCGCGAGAAGACGATGGCGCAGCGGCTCGCGAACGAGCTCGCCGACGCGGGTGAGCAGCAGGGCGACGCCTACAAGCGCAAGGACGACATCTACCGCATGGCGCAGGCCAACAAGGCCTTCGCGCACTATCGCTGGTAGTGCTGCGTGGGCCGGGCGGCCGGGAACCCTCCCCGGAGGCCCGAAAACCGTCTTTAGCCTCCGGTGAGGGTCCCCACCCACCCGGCTCAGTGACTGCAGCCGGCGCTCGCGGCTAGGCTTGCTCCACAGCGGCGGGGGCTGGGCCGCCTGCTTCTTCGGCCAGGTCCGCGGCGAGCGTTTCCAGGTCGCGGCCGTGTGGTTCGAGCTTCACGATCGCGAACGCGACGCCGACGAGTAGCGCCGACACCGCGAGGAACAGGAACGATGGGGTCAGCGCACCGAGCGTCGCCTCCGGATCGATCAGGTCGCCGGTGCCGGCCACCAGCGCGATCACCAGCGGGCCGATGATGCGACCCACGCCGCTCACCGCCCAGGCCAGGCCCATCCCGTGCGTGCGCAGGCTGGTGGGAAAGACCTCCGGCGTGTACGGAGCGAGGTTGGCGAAGCCGCCGTCCAGGAAGAAGGCCGCGGGGATCAGGGCGAGCAGGAAGAGCGGCGCGCCGGCGACCTCCGTGTCGCTGCTGAACGCCGCGAGCACGAGGGGCGGCACGGCGCCGAAGCCCATCAGCAAGCCGCACGCCCGCCTGCCCAAGCGGTGCGGCATGAACGAGAAGAAGAGCCGGCCGGCAAGCGAGCCGAGCGCGACCAGCAGGAACAGCAGGGCGGCATCGTCGGCGCTCACGTCCAGGATCCGCTCGAGGAACGTCGGCCCCCACAGCACCAGCCCGGAGACGGCGATCGAAGCTCCCAGCCATGCCATCACCGTGACCAGGACGCTCTGGCGATATCTCCACAGATCCGAGTAGCTCGTGCCCGCGTCCGCCGGCTGGGGCGGCACCGCGAGGGTCAGCTCGTCCTCCGGTCGTTGCGTGAGCCATGCGACCACGCGCCGTGCCTCCCGCAGCCGCCCCTGGCTCGCGAGCCAGCGGGGGGACTCCGGCACGTACGAGGCGATGAAGAAGACGAGTAGCACCGGCAGCAGGCCGATCGCGAACGCGACCCGCCAGGGCAGCACCGCCGCGACCACGGCGGCGACCATGATGCCGACGGGCACCATCGCGGTCGTGACGAACCCCACCACCCTGGTCCGCAGCCGGGTGGGCGTGAACTCGAGCACCAGCGGTACGGCGATCACGGCGACGCCGGCGACGCCGGCTCCCACCGCCAGGCGCAGGGCCGTGATGTACCACCAACCTCCCGCGGGCGCGAGCGCCAGCGCTCCGGTGGCGAGGGAGAACATCACGATCCCGGCCATCAGCGGCACGCGGCGGCCGAGGCGGTCCCCGGCGCGCCCCCAGACGATGCTCCCGCCGATCGCGCCCAACCCCGCGGCCAGCAGCATCGCTGCAGCCTGCCCGAACGTCAGGTCCCACTCGTCGGCAAGATCGGGCACCACGAATGCGATCAGGAAGAAGTCGAACAAGTCCAGCACCGCGCCTACCATCACGGCACCCGCGAGCACGTAGAAACGGCGCGTGAGGGGAGCCTCGTCGAGCGCCTCGAGAAACGGAGTGCCCGGCTCTTTCACGGCCTCGTGCGGCGGCGCGCGTCCGCGCGCGACAGCTGCCACGCGAGGCCGGCTGCCCCGGCGAGGGCGACCACTGCGCCCCCAAGCTCCACCCAGAAGCCGGGCTGCGGCTCCGCCTCTCCCGCCTCGATCTCCGTCGTCAGCCCCGACGAGGTGACGTCGGGGATGTCGCCGATCAGCACGATCAGCAGGGCGATCGCGGCGAGCACCACTGCCGCCCAGGCGGGCAGGCGCTGGCGCGTCCATCCCGCCAACAGCGCCGTGGCTGCGATCACGGTCCCGATCACCCCGAGCGCCCAGGAATGCTGGTCCGCCCCGGAGCGAATCGAGCCGGCGGCATTCGACGTCGCACCGCCCGGCGTGACGATCCGGTAGAGGTCGAGCGTCTCGGAGTACAGCAGCAGCAGGCCACCCACCACGGCGAGCACGGTGGCGACCGCGAGCGAGCGCCGGCGCACGAAGCGCACGGGCGCCGCCGCCGCGTGTTCGAGCGCCGCCTCGACCGCTCGCAGGACGCCTCCGCGAGCGCGCCGCGGGGGATGCTCCGGGCCGCTCTGACCCTCGAATTCCGGCATCGCCCCCTGCTATCCTTGGCCGACGTCCACGGGCGCATCAGAACTTGCCTCGAGCGCCTCAGGGGAGCGGCTGGGAGGGAATTGCCCGGGACTCCCCGAAAATGGAGTCCGACCGCCGATAGCCCACCGCTCGCAGGCCACGTTGCATTCCCGGCCCGCGAGGGCTCTTTTTTTGCTTGGTACCAGCCGATCCATTAGGAACTCATGCCCCGAACCATCGCACTCGACAGGCTACGCAACATCGGCATCATGGCTCACATCGATGCCGGGAAGACGACCACGACCGAGCGCATCCTGTACTACACGGGTCGCACCCACAAGATGGGCGAGGTCCACGAGGGCGCTGCCGTCATGGACTGGATGGAGCAGGAGCAGGAGCGCGGCATCACGATCACCTCGGCCGCGACGGCATGCGAGTGGCAAGACCACCGCATCAACATCATCGATACGCCGGGCCACGTGGACTTCACCGTCGAGGTGGAGCGCTCGCTGCGTGTGCTCGACGGCGCGGTCGCCCTCTTCGACTCGGTCGCCGGTGTAGAGCCGCAGTCCGAGACGGTCTGGCGGCAGGCCGACAAGTACCGGGTCCCGCGGATCGCCTACATCAACAAGATGGACCGCACCGGCTCGGACTTCGGCGCGGCCGTGCAGACGATGAGGGAGCGACTCGGGGCGCATCCCCTTCCGATCCAGCTCCCGATCGGCTCCGAGTCCGGATTCAAGGGCGTGATCGACCTCGTCAGGGGGAAGGCGCTCGTCTGGAACGACGAGCTCGGCACCGACTGGGAGGAGCAGGAGATCCCGGCCGACATGGTGGACGAGGCGCACGAGGCGCGCACACACCTGATCGAGGCCTGCGCCGACTACGACGACGAGCTGATGGAGGCGTATCTCGCAGAGGAGGACATCTCCACGGAGCGGATCAAGGCTGCGCTGCGCCAGGCGACGCTCGACATCAAGGTGACTCCGGTCCTGTGCGGGTCGAGCTTCAAGAACAAGGGCGTGCAGCCCCTGCTCGACGCCGTGATCGATTACCTGCCCTCGCCCCTGGACGTGCCGCCCGTGACCGGCATCGAACCCGTCAAGGCCGAGCCC
This sequence comes from uncultured Solirubrobacterales bacterium, assembly GCA_963816975.1. Taxonomy (GTDB): domain Bacteria; phylum Actinomycetota; class Thermoleophilia; order Solirubrobacterales; family JBBDJG01; genus DASRIA01. Next base: position 1,203,451 of record CAWFMD010000006.1, read on the forward strand.
GAGGGCCGCGCGGCCGAGCGCCCGGCTGACGACGATGCCCCGTTTGCCGCGCTCGCCTTCAAGGTGATGGCGGACCCGTACGTGGGAAAGCTCACCTACTTCCGCGTGTACTCGGGCAAGCTCGGCACGGGGTCGAAGGTCATGAACGCCAGCACCGGCCGCCAGGAGCGCGTCGGGCGCATCCTCGAGATGCATGCCAACCACCGCGCCGAGCGCGAGGACATCTTTGCCGGCGACATCGTCGCGGGCGTCGGCCTCAAGCAGACCTCCACCGGCGACACGTTGTGCGATCCCTCCGCGCCGATCAAGCTCGAGACGATCGAGTTCCCGGAACCGGTGATCGCCGTGTCGATCGAGCCCAAGACCAAGGCCGACCAGGAGAAGCTCGGCACCGCCCTGGCGCGGCTCGCGGAGGAGGACCCGACCTTCCAGGTGCGCTCCGACGAGGAGACCGGTGAGACGCTGATCTCCGGCATGGGAGAGCTGCACCTCGAGGTGATCGTCGATCGAATGATGCGCGAGTTCAAGGTGGACGCCAACGTCGGGCGGCCCCAGGTCGCCTACCGCGAGACCGTGCGTGAGGCGGTGGAGAAGATCCAGGGCCGATTCGTGCGTCAGACCGGTGGCCGCGGACAGTACGGCCACGCCGTGATCAACCTCGAGCCGGCTCCCGGGGAGGGCTTCGACTTCGTCAACAAGATCAAGGGCGGGTCGATCCCCTCGGAGTTCATCCCGGCGGTTGAGCAGGGTGTCGAGGAGGCGCTCGAGACGGGCGTCAAGGCCGGCTACCCGATGGTCGACGTGCGCGTCACGTTGACGGACGGGTCCTTCCACGACGTCGACTCCTCGGAGATGGCATTCAAGATCGCCGGGTCGATGGCGCTGCGCGAGGCGGCCCGCCGCGCGAAGCCGGTCCTGCTCGAGCCGGTGATGGCCGTCGAGGTCGTCACGCCCGAGGAGTTCATGGGCGACGTGATCGGCGACCTCAACCGCCGCCGCGGGCGGATCGAGGGCATGGAGCCGCGTGGCAACGCCCAGGTGATCAGGGCGTTCGTCCCGCTTGCCGAGATGTTCGGCTACGCGACGGATCTGCGTTCGGCCACTCAGGGACGAGCGACCTACACTATGCAGTTCGATCGCTACAGCGAGGTTCCCTCGGCCCTGTCCGAGGAGATCAGCGAGCACCGTAGCGGCGCCCTGGTGGGCGCAGCCTCGTAAATAAGGGCCGACCGGCCGTCGGCGGCCGGTCGGGTTTGCGGTGGTAAGTCGGTCTTTCGGCCGTCCGCGCAGGCCTTGCGCCTCAATCCAGCTATATTTTCGCGGTTGGCCCGCGTGCCGCCCCAGCGGCCACTCGCCGGTCCTTGCCGTGAGCCCAGCCCGTCTATCGAGACCAAGGAGCTAAGAAAGTGTCGAAGCAGAAGTTCGAGCGCGACAAGCCTCACGTGAACGTGGGGACGATCGGTCATATCGACCACGGCAAGACGACGCTCACCGCCGCCCTCACGAAGGTGCTGGCCGAGAAGGGCATGGCCGAGGAAACCAAGTTCGATGAGATCGACAAGGCTCCCGAGGAGCGGGAGCGCGGCATCACGATCGCGACGGCGCACGTCGAGTATTCGACGGACAAGCGCCACTACGCGCACGTGGACTGCCCCGGGCACCACGACTACATCAAGAACATGATCACGGGCGCCGCGCAGATGGACGGCGCGATCCTCGTGGTCTCCGCTGCTGACGGCCCGATGCCACAGACCCGCGAGCACGTTCTGCTCGCCCGTCAGGTGAACGTTCCCTACATCGTGGTCTTCCTGAACAAGGTGGACATGGTGGACGATCCGGAGCTGCTCGAGCTGGTCGAGGTAGAGGTGCGGGAGCTGCTGTCCAACTACGACTTCCCCGGCGACGACGTGCCCGTGATCAAGGGCTCCGCCCTGAAGGCGCTGGAGGGCGACGAAGAGGCGAAGAACACGATCATGGAGCTGACCGCCGCGCTCGACGACTACATCCCCGAGCCGCAGCGGGACCTCGACAAGCCGTTCCTGATGCCGGTCGAGGACGTGTTCACCATCACGGGCCGCGGCACCGTCGCGACCGGCCGCATCGAGCAGGGCAAGGTCAACGTCAGCGATGAGGTCGAGCTCGTGGGCATCCAGCCCGAGACGACCAAGACGGTCGTCACCGGGGTCGAGATGTTCCGCAAGCTGCTCGACTACGGCCAGGCGGGCGACAACGTCGGCACCCTGCTGCGAGGCGTGAAGCGCGAGGACATCCAGCGCGGCCAGGTGCTCGCGAAGCCCGGCTCGATCACCCCCCACACCAAGTTCAAGGCGGAGGTCTACTGCCTGACCAAGGAGGAGGGAGGCCGGCACACCCCGTTCTTCAACGGTTACCGGCCGCAGTTCTACTTCCGCACGACCGACGTGACGGGTGTCTGCCAGCTCCCCGAGGGGACCGAGATGGTGATGCCCGGTGACAACACCCAGATGGAGATCGAGCTGATCCAGCCGATCGCGATGGACGAGACGCTGCGCTTCGCCATTCGCGAGGGCGGCCGGACGGTCGGCTCGGGAGTCGTCACAGCAATTCTGGAGTAGTTCCGAGAGCCGGCACGGAGCCGGCTCTCGTCAAGTTTGGGATACGACCGGGGCGAGGCCCTGACGGGGGCTTCGCCCCACGTGCGACCACACACAAGAAAGACGAATGGCAGCGATAGCGCAAAACAAGATCAGGATCAGGCTCAAGGCGTACGACCACGACGCCATCGACCGCGCTGCGGCGGAGATCGTCGAGACGGCCGAGCGCACCGGCGCGACCGTCGCGGGGCCCGTGCCGCTGCCCACCGAGAAGAACGTCTACGTCGTGATCCGCAGCCCGTTCAAGGACAAGGACTCGCGCGAGCACTTCGAGATCCGCACGCACAAGCGGCTGATCGACATACATCAGCCCTCGCCGAAGACCGTCGACTCGCTTCAGCGCCTGGACCACCTCCCCGCCGGCGTCGACATCGAGATCCGCCTGTGATGTCCGGGATCCTCGGAAAGAAGCTCGGCATGACCCAGCTGTTCACGGAGGAAGGTGAGCGTGTTTCCGTGACGGTCATCGAGGCGGGCCCGTGCGCGGTGACCGCCGTGCGTGATCCCGAGCGCGACGGATACCGAGCGGTGCAGCTGGCGTTCGGGGAGACCAAGGAGGCGCGGCTGACCAAGCCCGAGCGCGGCCATCTGAAGCGCGCCGGCGCCGGGCCGCTGCGGCACCTCGCCGAGTTCCGCGTCGCCGACGGCGACGACCGCGCCTACGAGCTCGGTCAGACCCTGAGCGTGGCCGACGTCTTCGAGAAGGGCCAGCGCGTGAAGGTCAGCTCACGTTCGAAGGGCAAGGGCTTCCAGGGCACGATCCGCCGCCACGGCTTCTCGCGCGGGCCGGTCAGCCACGGCTCCCACAACGTCCGGGCGCCGGGCTCGATCGGGGCCAGCGCGACGCCTTCGCACGTCATGAAGGGCACCCGCCTTCCCGGCCAGATGGGCAACGCGCGCGTGACCCAGCGGGGACTCGAGGTCATCGACGTCGACGCGGACCGCAACCTGCTGCTGCTCCGCGGCTCGGTTCCGGGGGCCGAGGGGGCGCTGGTGGAGGTGCGCGATGCCTGAGGCCGCTCCCAGCGCGCCGCGGCTGGGCGGGCAGGGCACCGTGAAGCTGCCCGCCGAGATCTTCTCCGAGCCTTTCCACAACGGCGTCGTCTACGAGGCGGCCCGCGCGGAGCAACTCGCGCGCCGCCGTGGGACGGCGTCCACCCTGCGGCGCGGCGAGGTCAGCGGCGGTGGCGCGAAGCCCTGGCGCCAGAAGGGCACCGGCCGTGCGCGAGCCGGCTCGATTCGCCCTCCGCACTGGACGGGCGGCGGAGTCGCGTTCGGTCCCACCCCGCGCAACTACACCGTCAAGGTGAACCGGCGCACGCGCAGGCGCGCGCTGCGGGCCGCGCTCAGCGTGCACGCACGGCGGGGCAGCATCTCGGTGGTCGACGCCTCCTCCTACTCCGAGCCGTCGACGAAGACCGCGGCGCAGGCGCTCGACTCGCTCGACGGGCCGCGCAAGGTGCTCATGCTGCTGGGGAGCGCGGAGCTTGCGTGCGCGAAGTCGTTTCGCAACATCGCGCGGGTCGTGGTGCTCGAAGCGCGCCAGGCGGGCGTGGCCGATGTGATCGGCGCACGCAACCTCGTGCTCTCCGAGGCGGCGATCGACGACCTCGCGATCGTCGCAGCCGACCCCAAGCCCCGGATCCCGGCGCAGCAGCAGGCAGCTTAGAGATGGACCCCCGGAACGTGTTGCGCAGCCCGGTGATCTCCGAAAAGAGCTATGCGCTGATCGCCGAGAACAAGTACACGTTCAGGGTTCACCCCGACGCCCACAAGACCCAGATCAGGTCGGCGGTGGAAGTGGTCTTCGGCGTGCGCGTGACCGACGTCCGCACGATGAAGATGAAGTCCAAGCCAAAGCGCCGCGGTTGGACCTCCGGCCGCACGCGCGAGTGGAAGAAGGCCGTCGTCGAACTCGCCCCGGGCGATCGGATCGAGTTGTTCGAGGGGGCGGCTTCGGCCGAATAGCGCATGGCGGTCCGCAAGCACAAGCCAACCAGCCCGGGCCGGCGCTTCGCCACCTGGCTGGACCGCGAGGAGCTGACCCGCTCCTCGCCCGAGAAGTCTCTCGTCGAGGGCAAGTCCAAGAGCGGCGGGCGCAACACGCACGGCCGCGTGACGAGTCGCCACCGCGGCGGGGGTGCCAAGCGCCGGTATCGCCGCATCGACTTCAAGCGGCGCAAGGACGGCGTACCGGCAAAGGTCGCCGCGATCGAGTACGACCCCAACCGCACGGCCCACATCGCATTGCTCCATTACCGCGACGGGGAGAAGCGCTACATCCTCGCTCCGCAGCGCCTGACGGTCGGCATGGAGGTGACGTCCGGCGAGGGCGCCGAGATCGGAGTCGGCAACTCGCTGCCGCTGGGCCGGATCCCGACCGGAACCGTGGTGCACAACGTCGAGATGACCCCGGGGCGGGGCGGGCAACTGGGCCGCTCGGCCGGCGCGTCGATCCAGCTCGTCGCGAAGGAAGGCCGGACCGCGACCCTGCGCCTCCCCTCGGGCGAGATGCGCATGGTCCCGGCGGAGTGCCGCGCCACGATCGGAACGATCGGCAACGCGGACCATGAGAACGTGACCATCGGCAAGGCGGGCCGCAGCCGCCACAAGGGCATCCGCCCGCAGACGCGTGGCACGGCGATGAACCCGGTCGATCACCCGCACGGCGGCGGAGAGGGAAAGACCACCGCCGGCCGCCATCCCGTGACGCCGTGGGGCGTGCCGACGCTCGGCTACCGCACGCGCAAGAAGGGCAAGCAGTCCGACAAGTACATCGTCCGCGGTCGCAAGCGCGGGAAGAGGCGATAGCGATGGGTAGGTCGACGAAGAAGGGCCCGTGGGCCGAGGAACGTCTGATGCAGCGCATCGCGCGCATGAACGAGAGCGGCGACAAGCGCATGGTGAAGACCTGGTCGCGTGCTTCCACGATCTTCCCCGAGATGGTGGGCCACACGATTGCGGTCCACGACGGCCGCAAGCACGTGCCCGTGTTCATCAGCGAGTCGATGGTCGGTCACAAGCTGGGCGAGTTCGCCCCGACGCGGGTCTTCCGCGGCCACGCCGGCTCCGACAAGACGGCCAGGGTCAGGTAGCGATGGCGGACGAGCAGAAGAGCGGCGCTCGAGCAGGCTCGGGCAAGGACGACAAGCCGGCAAAGCGCAAGCCCGCCGCGAAGAAGCCGGCGGAGAAGAAGCCGGCGGAGAAGAAGCCGGCCAAGGCCACCCCGAAGCAGGAGACGAAGGCTGCGGCCAAGCCGCGCGCGCGCAAGCCGGCGGCGGCCAAGGCCAAGGCCGAGACCAAGCCCGCTGCGCGCCGGCGCCCGGCGGCGCAGAAGCCAGCTTCCGAGACCAAGGCGCCCGCCGAGCCGAAGCCCGCCGAGGGGGAGCCGGCACAGCCCGCGCGCACCTCACCCAGGCGCGCGGCGCCGACGCGCCCGCTGGTGCGCGCACAGGCCAAGTACGTGCGCTCCTCCGCGCGAAAAGCCCGCCTCGTGATGGACCATGTGCGGGGTCGGCCGGTCGCCGAGGCGCGCGCTCTGCTGCGCCACAGCCCACGTGGTGTCGCGCGGGACGTGGAGCGGTTGCTCAACTCCGCCATCGCCAACGCGGAGAACAACCACGAGCTGGTGGGCGACGATTTGTACGTGAAGGAGATCTACGCTGACGAGGGCCCGACACTGCGGCGTTTCCGTCCACGCGCGCAGGGACGTGCAACGCGGATTCGGAAGCGCACCAGCCATCTGACCGTAGGGCTGTCGACGAGGGAGTGACCTAGTGGGGCAAAAAGTTCATCCAGAAGGTTTCAGGGTCGGCTACATCCACGACTGGAAGTCGAACTGGTTCAACGAGCGCGAATTCGCGGACTACCTGCTCGAGGACGTCAAGATCCGCGAGCACATCGAGGGCAAGCTGGGGCACGCCGGCCTGTCCGACATCCGCATCCGCAAGGACAAGAACGAGGTCACCGTGGACATCCACACGGCGCGGCCCGGCATCGTGATCGGCAAGTCGGGCAGCGAGGTCGACGCGCTGCGCCGCGACCTCCACAAGCTGACCGCGAAGCAGGTGCGCGTCAACATCCTCGAGGTCAAGCGGCCTGAGCTGGACGCCAAGCTCGTGGCCCAGTCGATCGCCGAGCAGCTCCAGAATCGCGTGGCATTCCGGCGGGCGATGAAGCGCGCGCTGACATCGGCGATGCGCTCGGGCGCCACCGGCGTGCGGGTGCAGGTGTCGGGGCGGCTCGGAGGCGCGGAGATGGCCCGCACCGAGGGCTACTCGGACGGCCGGGTCCCGCTCCACACCCTGCGCGCGGACATCGATTACGGGCTGTACGAGGCGAAGACGACGCACGGGCGGATCGGCGTCAAGTGCTGGATCAACAAGGGCGAGGTGATGCCCGAGGGCTACCTGACCACGGACGGCGCCGACTCGCCGCTGCCGCAGCGCGGGCGCGGTGCACGCGGGCGCGGCGCAGACGGACAGCAGCGCGAGGACGGCGGCGGCGATTCCAGGCGCGGCGGCGGCCGGAGGGGTCGATAGGTGCTCAGCCCCAAACGCGTCAAGCACCGCAAGCAGCATCGCGGCCGCAGAGCCGGCTTCGCCAAGGGTGGCACCACGGTGCAGTTCGGCGAGTACGGACTGAAGTCGCTGGACGCCGCGTGGATCACGAACCGGCAGATCGAGGCGGCTCGCATCGCGATGACCCGCAAGATCAAGCGCGGGGGAAAGGTCTGGATCAACATCTTCCCGGACAAGCCAGTCACGCAGAAGCCTGCGGAGACGAGGATGGGCTCGGGCAAGGGCTCCCCCGAGTTCTGGGTCGCGGTCGTGAAGCCCGGCCGCGTGATGTTCGAGCTCGCGGGCGTGCCCGAGGATCTTGCGCGCGAGGCGATGCGCCTGGCCGGCCACAAGCTGCCCGTGCACACCAAGTTCGTGATGCGCGAGGACCAATAGGCGATGAAGACCAAGCAGATCAGAAACCTCAACGACGAGCAGCTGGTCGAGGCCGTGCGCGAGTTTCGCGAGGAGGCCTTCAACCTGCGCTTTCGCAACGCGACCGGCGAGCTCGAGAACACCGCCCGCCTCGGTGAGGCGAAGCGCTCGCTGGCCCGCGCGCTGACGATCGCGGGCGAGCGCAAACTGGACATCGAACACGAGCTGCGAAAGGCATAAGCGACTTGATGGCGGAAGACAAGCAGGACCAGCAGGCTCCGGCGGAGCAGGACGAGCAGGCAGCGGCGGCCGCGGAGGAGCAGGCCGCGGAGCCGGCCGCCGACGCTGCCCCGGCGTCGGAGCAGCCTGCCGCCGAGCCTGCCGCGGCTGAGCCTGCCGCGGCTGAGCCCGCGGCCGAATCTCAACCTGCCGCCGGCGCGGCCGACGCCGAGCCGGTGGAGCAGCTGTCGCCGCGAGAGCGGCGGCGGTTGGCCCGTTCTCGCGCGGATGGGCCGGCTGGACCGCAGCGCACGCTCGAGGATCGCCTGCGGGAGCGCGCCGAGCAGCGGGCCAGCAAGGCGAAGGCGCGCAGCCGCTGGCGCGCAAAGCAGAAGCAGAAAGGGCGCGCTGCGCAGAGCCCCGATTCTGGGAGCGCGGTTGCGGGTTCTCCACGGCAGGAGACTGCCATCGCACCCGGGGCGCGTAAGACGCGCCAGGGCGTCGTCGTGTCGAGCAAGGCGGACAAGACGATCACCGTGCGCATCGATCGCGTGGCGCGTCACAGGGTGTACGGAAAGGTGATGCGCGAGACCGGCACGCTGCACGCTCACGACGAGAGCAACGAGGCCAACGAGGGCGACGTCGTGCGGGTCGTCGAATCGCGCCCGCTGTCACGTACGAAGCGCTGGCGTCTGGCCGAGGTTCTGGAAAAGGCGAGGTAGAGGTGGTGAACCACGCGTGATCCAGGCAGAGACGAGGCTGAAGGTGGCCGACAACACCGGCGCCAAAGAGCTGCTGTGCATCCGCGTGAGGGGCGGCTCGCGGCGGCGCTACGCGGGTGTCGGTGACGTGATCGTGGGGACCGTCAAGAGCGCCACTCCGCAGGGCGCGATCAAAAAGGGCGAGGTCGTGCAGGCGGTCGTGGTGCGCACGCGCCGGCAGCTCGGCCGCAAGGACGGGACCTACATAGCCTTCGACGAAAACGCGGCCGTGATCATCGACGCCGCCAACAACCCGCGCGGCACGCGCATCTTCGGGCCGGTGGCTCGCGAGCTGCGCGAGCGCAACTTCATGAAGATCGTCTCGCTCGCTCCGGAGGTGCTCTGACCATGGCCGCAAAGTTGAGGCGCGGTGACACCGTGCAGGTGATGTCCGGCAAGGACTCCGGCAAGCAGGGCCGCGTACTGCGCGTCGACCCGAAGCGGGACAGGGTCTTCGTGGAGGGGCTCAACATCGTCAAGCGCCACCAGCGGCCCCGCTCGCTGAAGGACACGCAGCGCGGCGGCAAGGTCGGGGGCGTGATCGAGAAGGAGGGTCCGATCCACATCTCCAACGTGATGGTGGTCGACCCCCGCGAAAACAAGCCGACGCGGGTGCGCATCGAGCGCACCGACGAGGGCGCGCGGGAGCGCATTGCCGTCCTGTCGGGCCAGAAGCTGACGGAGAGCAACTGATGGCAGCGCGACTGAAGGAGCGCTACGAGAGCGAGATCAAGCCCCAGCTGATGGAGCGGTTCGGCTATGCGAGCGTGATGCAGGCGCCCAGCGTGTTGAAGATCACCGTCAACATGGGTGTCGGCGAGGCGAAACAGGACAGCAAGATGCTGGACGCCGCCGCCGAGCAACTCGCGACGATCGTGGGGCAGAAGCCGGCGATCCGGCGGGCCAAGAAGTCGATCGCCGGGTTCAAGCTGCGTGAAGGCATGCCCGTGGGCGTGGTCGCCACCCTGCGGCGCGACCGGATGTGGGAGATGCTCGACCGGCTCCAGTCGATCGCGATCCCGCGGATCCGGGACTTCCGTGGCCTCAACCCGAAGTCGTTCGACGGCCGCGGCAACTACACGCTGGGGCTGCGCGAGCAGATCATCTTTCCCGAGATCGACTACGACGCGATCGACCAGGTGCGGGGCCTGAACGTCACGATCACCACCTCGGCCGAGACCGACGACGAGGCTCGCGAGCTGCTGCGCCTGCTGGGCATGCCGTTTCGCAGCGAGGATCGCGGTCCGACCGCGGCGGAGATGCGGCAGCAGCAGTTGGAGGCCGAGGCGAAGCGCGAGGCCGAACAGCAGGCGGCCGCCGAGCTCAAGGCCGAGCGCGGCGAAACGGAGCAAGCGGAAGGCGATTCGGACAACGACGCCGCGGGGGGAGACTCTGCGGGAGCCGCGGGAGACGCAGCCCCCCGCGCGGAGGACGATTAGGAGATCATGGCCAAGACGTCACAGAAGGTCCGCCAGCAGCGCGGAAGCAAGTACAAGACACGTAACTACAATCGCTGTCGCCGGTGCGGCCGCTCCCGGGCGTACTACCGGAAGTTCGGCCTGTGCCGGATCTGCCTGCGGGAGATCGCGCACCAGGGCATGATCCCCGGCATGACGAAGTCGTCCTGGTAGCAAAGGCAGGCGCAGAGCTTTGACCGACTCAGTCGCAGATTTCCTCACCCGCATACGGAACGGCATCCACGCCGACCACGACGATGTCGTGGTCCCGGCGTCGCGCATGAACCAGGAGCTTGCACGAGTGCTGCAGCAGGAGGGCTACATCGTTGGTTTCGCGGTCGAGAGGACCGACCGCCCGCCCGGGTCGAACAATCACAAGACGACCGCTGAGTTCGATGCCCTGCGCATCACGCTGCGCTACACCGAGGATCGCGAGCCGGTGATCAGCGGCCTGCGCCGTATCTCGAAGCCGGGCCGGCGCCAGTACGCCAACGCCGATCAGCTTCCGCGGGTGCAGGGCGGCATGGGGACCGCGATCCTGACGACCTCCAAGGGCGTGATGACCGCCTACCAGGCGCGTGACCAGCGCGTCGGTGGCGAGGTCCTCGCGCACATCTGGTGATGGAGGCGCATCCCGCATGAGCAGAATCGGCCGGCTTCCAATCCAGATCCCCGACGGCGTCGACGTCCAGATCGACACCGGCCTGGTCCGCGTCAAGGGCCCGAAGGGCCAGCTCGAGCAGGCCGTCTCGCCCGACCTCTCATTCGAGCGCGAGAACGGGAACCTCTTGGTGAAACGCCCCACGGACCGCGGCGAGCACCGCGCGCTCCACGGCCTCACGCGCAGCTTGGTGAGCAACATGGTGGAGGGAGTCACCAACGGCTTCGAGAAGCGACTGGAGATCCAGGGCGTGGGGTATCGCGCGCAACTGAAGGGCAGGACGCTGGAGCTGGCGCTCGGCTTCTCGCACCCCGTGCGCCTGGACGCGCCCGCCGGGATCGAGTTCGAGGTCCCCGCGCCGACGCAGGTGATCGTGCGCGGCATCGACAAGCAGGCCGTGGGCGAGATCGCTGCGCGGATCCGCAAGTTCCGGCCGCCCGAGCCGTACAAGGGCAAGGGTGTGCGCTACGTGGGCGAATACGTCGCGCGCAAGGTGGGCAAGCGCGCATGACCGCGGCCGTCATCGAGAAGCGCGCCCGCCGCGACCGGCGGCGTCGCCGGATCCGCTCCAGGGCACATGGCACCGCCGCGCGCCCGCGGCTGTCGGTGTTCCGGTCCAACCGCGGCCTGGTCGCCCAGCTGGTCGACGACCAGCGCGGCCACACGGTCGCCTCGGTGCGCTGGTTCGAGCCCGAGCTGCGGGACCTGAAGGCGATGGAGCAGGCAAAACGGGCCGGCGAGCTGCTCGGCAAGAGGGCCGCGGAGGCCGGTGTCGAAGCCTGTGTGTTCGACCGGGGGGGCTACAAGTACCACGGTCGCGTGCGAGCCCTTGCCGAAGGCGCCCGGGAGGGCGGCCTGAAGTTCTAGGACCACCCCTTTAGTACCCTCACCCAATGGCCAGAGACGAGCGCATAAACCCCCAGGGCCTCGACCTGCAAGAGCGCGTCGTGGCGATCAACCGCGTCGCCAAGGTGGTCAAGGGCGGCCGGCGCTTCTCCTTCACCGCGCTGGTCGTGGTCGGCGACGAGGATCAGATCGTGGGTGTCGGCTACGGGAAGGCGAACGAGGTCCCCCTCGCGATCCAAAAGGCGGTCGAACGCGGGAAGAAGAGCCTTTTCCGTGTGCCCAAGCACGGCCACACGATCACGCATCAGACCGTCGGGCGATACGGCTCCGGCCAGGTGCTGCTGAAGCCCGCGTCCGCAGGCACCGGTGTGATCGCCGGGGGTCCGGTGCGCGCGGTGCTCGAGCTCGCCGGCATCAAGGACGTGCTGTCGAAGAGCCTCGGCACGCAGAACCCGATCAACTTGGTGAAGGCCACGGTCGAGGGCCTCCGCTCGCTGAGGCGCCCCGAGGACGTCGCCGCGCTGCGCGGCAAGACCGTGGCCGAGGTGCTCGGCCTGACCTCGGGCGACCGCGCGACGGACACGACACGGACGGTGAGCGCAGCCGGTGAGGCGGGCGGCGAAGGAGAGGCCGTCGCCGCGCAGCCGGCGGAGACGCCCGCGGCTGCCGCCGCGGAGTAGGACGCCATGGCCTCCCGGTTGGTGATCAGGCAACGCCGGAGCTCCGCTGGAGCAAACCGGCCGCAGCGCGAGACCCTGCGTACGCTGGGCCTGCGCGGCATCGGCACCAGCACCGAGCGCCCCGATGGCCCGGCCCTGCGCGGCATGCTGCGGCGCGTGGCGCATCTGGTCGACGTCCAAGAGGCCAATGCCTGACGACGCGAGCATCGGCCTGCACACCCTGCGGCCGCCGCGCGGCGCGCGCAAGGCGCGCAAGCGTGTCGGCAGGGGCGAGGGCTCCGGCTACGGCCGGACTGCCGGCCGCGGCCAGAAGGGCGCGGGCTCTCGCTCGGGCAACAAGCGCAAGGCCGGGTACGAGGGCGGCCAGATCCCGCTGCACATGCGCATGCGGAAGCTGCGTGGGCCCCACATGAAGAAGTCGATGCCGTTCGAGCCCTTCCGCACCTACAACCAGCCCGTCAACCTGGCCGATCTGAACCGTTTCGACGACGGCGCCGAAGTAACCCCGGAGACGTTGCGTGGCCGGGGCCTCGCAACGCGCAAGGACACGCCCGTGAAGGTGCTCGCGCGCGGCGCGCTGGAGCGTAAGAATCTGGTGGTTTCGGCGCACTCGTTCAGCGCCAAGGCCCGCGAGGCGATCGAGGCGGCGGGCGGGACCTGCGCGATCGTCGAGACGAAGCAGCCGTGGAGGCGCAGCCGCTCATGATCGCCACGATCGCGAACTCGTTCAGCGTCCCCGAGATCCGCAAGAAGATCCTGTTCACCGCCGCGATCCTGGCGCTCTACCGGCTGGGTGCCGTGGTGCCCGTGCCGGGCGTCAACGTCGACGCGGTCAAGAACGTGGGCGATAGCTTCAACGGCTCCAACATCCTCGGCTTCCTGAACCTGTTCTCCGGTGGTGGCCTGCAGAACTTCGCGATCTTCTCCCTGGGCATCATGCCCTACATCACGGCCTCGATCATCCTCCAGCTGCTGACGGTCGCGGTGCCCTCGCTCGAGAAGCTCCAGAAAGAGGGCGAGGTGGGCCAGCAGAAGATCACGCAGTACACCCGCTACCTGACCGTGGGCCTGGCGTCGGCGCAGTCGCTCGGTTTCGTGTTCCTCTTCCGGACGATCGGCAATCAGTCGGGCGAGAGCATCGTCGGGCAGCTCACCTTCGGCAAGCTCTTCATGATCATGGTCACGCTCACCGCCGGCTGCACGCTGCTGATGTGGATGGGCGAGCTGATCACCCAGCGCGGCATCGGCAACGGGATCTCGCTGCTGATCTTCGCCTCGATCATCGCGGGGCTGCTCCCCGGCATTCAGGCCTGGTGGACCAACCCGGATCAGGTCTTCGTGGTGATGATGCCGTTCATCGCGCTCGGAGTGATCGTCGGCATCGTGTTCATCCAGGAGGGCCAGCGCCGGATCCCCGTCCAGTATGCGAAACGTGTCGTGGGGCGCCGCATGACCAGCGGCGGCTCGACCTACCTGCCGCTGCGGGTCAACATGGCGGGGGTGATCCCCGTGATCTTCGCCGCATCGATCATGGCCTTCCCGCCGACGATCGGCGAGCTCACCCAGGCGAGCTGGGCACAGGACATCTCAGCGTTCTTCAGCCCCAACGGGTGGGCGTTCGTGGTCGGGGAGTGCTTCTTCATCTTCGTTTTCACGTACTTCTACACCGCCGTCACGTTCAACCCGGTGGACCAAGCCGACAACCTCAAGAAGTACGGGGGCTTCATCCCCGGTGTACGTCCCGGCCGCCCGACGGCCGAGTACCTGGATCGCATCCTTGCCCGCCTCACCTTCCCCGGCGCGATCTTCCTCGCCGCCGTGGCAGCCTTCCCCACGCTGTTGTTCAATCAGACCGGCGCGAATTTCTACTTCGGCGGCACCTCGCTGCTGATCGCGATCGGCGTCGCGCTGGACACGGTGAAGCAGCTGGAGGCGCAGCTCATGATGCGCAACTACGAGGGCTTCTTGAAATAGCCCGGCCGTGCCCGAGCTGAACTTGATACTGCTGGGTCCACCCGGTGCCGGGAAGGGGACCCAGGCAGAGCGTCTCGTGGAGGACTTCGGCCTCCCCTATATCGCGACGGGCAACCTGCTGCGGACGGCCGTCAGCGATCGCACGGACCTGGGCCTGAAGGCCGAGCAGTACATGGATCGTGGCGACCTCGTGCCCGACGACCTGATCATCGCGATGATCCTGGATTACCTCGAGGACCAGGACACGACCAACGGGTTCATCCTCGACGGTTTTCCTCGCACGGAAGGCCAGGCCGAGGCGCTCGAGTCCGAGCTCGACAAGCGGGGTCGCGCGCTCACGGCCGCGCTGCTGATGGAGGTGGACGAGGGCACGGTCATCGAGCGGCTCTCGGGCCGCCGGATGTGCATCAAGGGCCAGCACAACTTCCACATGAAGTTCGACCCGCCCAAGCATCCGGAGCGCTGCGACATGGACGGGAGCCGCCTGGTGCAGCGCGAGGACGACAAGCCCGAGGTGATCCAACAGCGACTCAGGCAGTACAGGGAGAAGACGGAGCCCCTGATCGAGTACTACGACGGCAAGGGGATGCTGCGTCGCATCGACGCCTCGCGCGACCCCGGCAAGGTGAGCGACCAGATCCGGGCGACCTTGGCGAGCCTGAGGTTCGAGGAACAGGTATGAGAAATGGGCCGCCCGTCCGTAAGCGGACGGGCGGGTTCGAGGCAGGATGATCATCCAGAAGACATCAGAGGAGATCGAGGTGATGGCCGAGGCGGGCGAGATCGTCGCCGGCTGTCTCGCGATGCTGCGCGGCATGTGCCGCCCTGGCGTGACGACCGCCGATCTCGACCGCGCGGGCGACAAGTTCATCCGCGCACGCGGAGGCGAGCCCGCCTTCAAGGGCTACCGCGGCTTCCCGGCCTCGATCTGCACGTCGCCGAACTCGATGGTCGTGCACGGCATCCCGGGCGACTACGCCCTCGCCTCCGGGGATGTGCTCTCGATCGACGTGGGCGTCGAATACGAGGGCTGGGTCGCCGACGCCGCCGTGACGGTGGCGCTGCGCCCGGTCAGCCCGATCGCCGCACGGCTCCTGAAGGCGACCCGCGAATCACTCGAGGCTGCGACCGAGCAGGCCGTGCCCGGGAACCGTTTGGGCGACGTGTCGCACGCCGTGCAGGAGCGAGTCGAGCGTGACGGCCTCTCCGTGATCCGGTCGCTGGTGGGCCACGGGATCGGCCGCCAGATGCACGAGGACCCGCAGGTCCCGAATTTCGGCGAGGCGGGCCGGGGCATGTTGCTCGAGGAGGGCATGGTCTTCTGCGTCGAGCCGATGGTCTGCGCAGGCGGCCACGCCGTGCGGATGGGCGACGACAACTGGGCGATCTACTCCGAAGACGGCTCTCTCACGGCCCATTTCGAGCACACGATCGCCGTCACGGCCGACGGCCCTCGGATCCTGACGCCGTGGCACCTGAAGGAGGACCGGGCCGCTGCCTGAAGCCGCCGGCCCTCTGCTAGCATCTGCGGGTCGCGCTCGGCGTTTCGTCGCGCCGCGATGTAGGGCTCTCCGGCCCAACTCCTGGGGCCGGCAGGGCTATCTCTTGAGAATCGGACGGTCGTGAAGGTACGAGCCTCGGTAAAGCCCATGTGCGAAAAATGCAAGGTGATCCGGCGTCGCGGTGTGGTGCTGATCATCTGCCAGAACCCGCGCCACAAGCAGCGGCAAGGTTAGGTCGGGATGGCGAGGATCGCGGGGGTCAACATCCCCCTGAACAAGCGCATAGAGATCGGCCTCACCTCCATCTTCGGGGTCGGCCGCTCGCGCTCGAACGAGATGCTGGAGAAGACGGGGATCGCGCGCGACACCTACGTCAAGGACCTGACCGACGACGAGATCATCAAGCTGCGTGAGGCGATCGACAACGATCTCGTGGTCGAGGGTGACCTGCGGCGCGAACGCTCGCAGGACATCAAGCGGCTGACCGAGACCGGGACCTACCGCGGCCTGCGTCACCGCCGGGGCCTGCCTGTGAGGGGCCAGCGCACGAAGACCAACGCGCGGGGCCGGAAGGGCCCGCGGCGCGGACAGGTCGCACAGAAGAAGAAGGTGTCGAAGTGAGCCCGAAGAGGAGCGTCTAACCGTGCCGCAGGCACGCAAGGGATCGCGCGGCAGGCGCCGTGTGCGCAAGAACATCCCGGTGGGCCAGGCCCACATCAAGACGTCGTTCAACAATACGATCGTCACCCTCACCGACCGCGAGGGCAACGTGATCGCGTGGGAGTCTGCCGGCGGTGCTGGCTTCAAGGGCTCGCGCAAATCGACCCCCTTCGCGGCCCAGGTGACGGCGGAGGCTGCTGCCAAGAAGGGCATGGAGCACGGCCTGCAGAAGGTCGAGTGCCACGTGAAGGGCCCCGGGTCCGGTCGTGAGACCGCGATCCGCTCGCTGCAGGCGGCAGGGCTCGAGGTGACCGGCGTCAAGGACGTGACGCCCCAGGCGCACAACGGATGCCGGCCGCGCAAGCGCCGCCGGGTGTAAGACGGACAACAGGTTCAGTCAAAGGCTTTCGAGAGACATGGCAAGAGACATCGGTCCACAGTGCAAGCAGTGCCGCCGTGAGGGGCAGAAGCTGTTCCTCAAGGGCGAGCGCTGCCTGACGGACAAGTGCGCGGTCGAGCGCCGGCCGTATCCCCCCGGGGATCACGGCCGCGGCCGGGTGCGTGCTTCCGAGTACCGCCATCAGCTGCGCGAGAAGCAGAAGGCGCGGCGCTACTACCAGGTGCTCGAGAAGCAGTTCCGCAACTACTACGACAAGGCCAGCAGGCAATCGGGAGTGACCGGCGAGAACCTGCTGCGCCTGCTCGAGCGCCGGCTCGACAACGTGCTCGTGCGGCTCGGCTTCGCGGCTTCGAGGCGTCAGGCCCGCCAGCTCGTCACCCATGGCCACTTCCTGGTCAACGGGCGGCGCGTGAACGTGCCCTCGTATCAGCTCAAGGCGGGAGAGGTCCTCTCGGTCCGGGAGAACTCGAGCGCGATCCCGCTGATTCGTGAGGCCACGGAAGGCACCGCGACGGTGCCGGCCTGGCTACAGGCCGACTACGACTCGCTCACGGCGAACGTGCTGCGGCTCCCCGAACGGGACGAGATCAGCGCACCCGTTCAAGAGCAGCTCATCGTCGAGCTTTACTCGAAGTAGCAGCCGTTCGCGGCCAGGGCCGCGAACGGGTTTTGGCCAGGGCGCCGGTTTTCAGACACCGCTATTACGCCACACCTTCCAGTTCGGAGGAACATCACATGTTGGACTTTCAGATCCCCAAGATCACTGCCGAGCAGATCGAAGACAACAAGGGCAGTTTCACGGTCGAGCCGCTGGACCGCGGCTTCGGCTACACGTTCGGCAACTCCCTGCGCCGCGTGCTGCTGTCGTCGCTGGTGGGCGCAGCCGTCACGTCCGTGCGCATCGAGGGCGTGGCGCACGAGTTCTCGACGATCAAGGGCGTCAAGGAGGACGTCACAGACATCGTGCTCAACCTCAAGGATGTCGTGTGCCGCATGCACACCGACACCGGCGAGGTCGAGGCGCCGCTGATTGCGACCGGCCCGGGAGAGATCACCGCGCGCGACATCGACCTCCCGTCCGGTGTCGAGATCCTGAACCCGGATACCCACATCGCGACGCTCGAGAAGAAGGCGAAGCTCGAGATCTACCTGACGATCGGACGCGGGCGCGGTTACCGGCCGGCCGAGGGCAACAAGTCCGACGAGCAGCCGATCGGAGTGATCCCGATCGACTCGATCTTCTCGCCGGTGCGGCGCGTCAACTACAACGTCGAGGCTGCCCGTGTCGGACAGCGCACCGACTTCGACAAGCTCACGCTGGACATCGAGACGGATGGCTCCGTGGACCCGCAGGCTGCGCTGCGCGAGGCGGCCGAGGTCCTGATCCAGAGCCTCTCGATCTTCACCGACCCGAGCCGCATCGAGGGCCTGCGCCTGCCGCCGGGGGACGGTGGCGGCGAGATCATCGGCGGCCTGTCGGCCGCGCCTGCGGCGGACGGGATGGACGACATCCTGATCGAGGAGCTGGAGCTCGGAGTGCGCTCGTACAACTGCCTGAAGCGGGCCGGCATCCAGACGATCGGCGACCTCGTGCTGAAGTCCGAGAACGAGCTCAGCGCGATCCCGAACTTCGGTCGGAAGAGCATCGAGGAGGTCAAGGAGACCCTGCGCGTGCGGGGCCTCGGGCTTCGCGACGACTAGACCCGGCTAGACTCCGCGGCCAAGATGAGGCACCAGAAGAAGAGAAACAAGCTCTCCCGCGACGCCGGTCATCGGAAGGCGCTGATCCGCAACCTCTGCGCTCAGGTCCTCCAGCACGAGCGCGTGCAGACGTCCGAGGCGAAGGCGAAGGTGATCAAGCCCGAGGTGGAGAAGCTGATCACCCTCGCCAAGCGCGGCGATCTGCATGCCCGGCGCCAGGCGCTGGCCGAGCTGAACCAGGACAAGTTCGTGGTGCACAAGCTGTTCGAGGAGATCGCGCCGCGGTATGCCGAGCGGCCCGGTGGCTATACGCGGATCCTCAAGCTCGGGCCGCGCCGCAGCGACTCGACCGAGATGGTTTACCTGGAGCTCGTCTAGGTGTAGGCCGCGCCCGCCGCCCGCTCGTGACCGTCCTCAGGCTCACGCTCGAGTATCACGGCGGCGGCTTCCGAGGCTGGGCTGCGCAGCCGGGCCTGCGCACGGTCGAGGGCGTGCTCTGCGAGGCGCTCGGCACCGTGCTCGGGGCCGCGCCCCCGGTCTCCGTGGCCGGGCGGACCGACTCCGGAGTGCACGCTCGGGGGCAGGTGGTCAGCTTCTCCGCCGAACCGGGGACGGAGCGCGGGCCGCTGCTGCGGTCCCTGAACGGCGTCCTGCCCGACGACGTCGCGGTCGTGGAAATCGACGAGGTGCCCGCACGCTTCGACGCGCGGCGCGACGCCCGCTCGCGGACGTATTGCTATCGCGTACTGGCCCGACCGGCTCCCAGCCCGTTGTTGCGGGACCGTGCCCTGTGGTGGTCCTATCCGCTCGATGCCAACGCGCTCGATGCGTGTGCGGCGCTGCTGTTGGGCACGCGCGACTTCACTGCCTTCACGCCCACGCAGACAGAGCACGTGCGGTTCGAGCGGGACGTGTTGCTGGCCGAGTGGCGTCGCGACGGAGACCTGCTCGAGTTCTGGATCGAGGCGGACAGCTTCATGCGGCACATGGTCCGCGTGCTGGTCGGGACGATGCTGGAGGTCGCCGGAGGGGCGCGGCACCACAACCGGTTCGCGTCCCTGTTGCGCGGCGCCCAGCGCTCGCTGGCCGGGCCGACGGCGGGGGCGCACGGTCTCTCCCTGGAACACGTGCGCTACTGAGGCCGGGACCGCCTCACTAACATTGCCTTCGTCCGATGAGGGTGTTCCTGACCAACGACGACGGCATCCAGGCCACCGGCCTGCACGCGCTGCGCCGCGCGCTGCTGGAGGTTCCCGGCGTGAAGCTGTCGGTGATCGCGCCGGACTCGAATCGCTCGGCCAGCGCCCGCAGCATCACGACCCGGCAGCCCCTGTGGGTCGAGGAGATCCAGTTCGAGGACGGCACCAGCGGCTTTGCTACCGACGGCACCCCGGTGGACTGCGTGCGGTTCGCGTCGCTGGGCCTGATCGGCGAGCGACCCGAGCTGATCGTGTCCGGCATCAACCACGGCGCGAACCTCGGGGACGACATCACGTATTCGGGGACCGTTGCGGCCGCGCTGGAGGGAGTGATCCTGGGCCTGCCGGCGATCGCGGTGTCCCAGCAGTCGAAGAAGCGCGAGATGGACTTCCGGCTGGGGCGCGAGTTCGACTTCAGCGCCGCTGCCACGTTCACGGCGCGGCTGGTGGCGGCGCTGCCCGAGCGGCCGCTCGCGACCGGCACGCTGCTGAATGTCAACTGCCCGGCCGTCGCCCTGGACGAGCTGGCGGGCGCGCGCGTCACCCGCCTGGGCAAGCGCATCTATCGTGACCGGCTCGAGCTGACCGGCGAGGACTCCGACGGGGGCCGGCGCAAGCGCTATCGGATCTACGGCGACGATCCCTCCTACCACGCAGAGGACGGCACGGACTTCGCGGCGATCGACGGGGACACGATCTCGGTCACGCCCCTGCACTTCGACCTGACCGACCTCGGGAGCATGGAGCAGCTGGAGGGCTGGGACCTGTCGGGCCTGCTCGCGGGCACACCGGCCGGCTGATGGCGAAGGCCAAGCGGAGCACGCGCGATCCGGCCCGGCGTGCAGCCCAGCTGCGCGCCGAGATCGAGCACCACAACCGCCGCTACTACCTCGAGGACGACCCGGAGATCTCGGATACCGAGTACGACGACCTGCTGCGGGAGCTGGTCGCAATCGAAGAGGCCCGTCCGGAGCTGCGCACGCCGGACTCCCCGACTCAGCGGGTCGGCGGCAGACCGCTCGAGCGCTTCGGCCAGGTGCGCCACCTGCTGCCGATGCTGTCCCTGGCAAACGCGCGCGACGAGCCCGAGTTGCGCGCATGGGAGCAGCGCATCCGGAACCTGCTGGCCAAGCAGGACCTGGCCGACGTCACGCTCGAGTACGTGACCGAGCCGAAGGTCGACGGCCTCGCGATTTCCCTCGTCTACGAGCACGGCGTGCTCGTGCGCGGCGCCACGCGCGGTGACGGCGAGATCGGCGAAGACGTGACGCAGAACCTGAGGACGATTCCCGACATTCCGCTGAAGGTCGGCCCCGGGGCCCCGCCGCTCGTCGAGGTGCGCGGGGAGGTCTACCTCCCGCTCGCCGGCTTCGCCCGCCTGAACGAGGAACAGGCGGCCGCGGGCCACAAGACGTACGCCAATCCGCGCAACTCGGCCGCCGGCTCTCTGCGCCAGCTGAACCCGGAGGTGACGCGCGCGCGACCGCTGTCGATCTGGTGTTACGGCATCGGCGCCTCGGAGGGCCTGGACCGCAAGCGGCACTCCGAGTCGATCGCATGGCTGCGCGAACAGGGCTTCAAGGTGAACGAGGACGTCGCGCTGCACCGCGACATCGACTCCGTGCTGGAGACCTGCCGCGGCTGGGAGGAACGGCGCGAGGCGCTCGACTACGAGATCGACGGCGTCGTGGTGAAGATCGACGCCTACGACGTGCAGGAGGCATTGGGGGTCGTCGGCCGCGAGCCCCGCTGGGCGATCGCGTTCAAGTTCGCCCCCACGACCGCTGTCACCAAGCTGCAGAGCATCGAGGTGAACGTGGGGCGGACGGGCAACATCGTTCCCTGGGCGCGGCTCGAGCCGGTTCAGATCAGCGGCGTGACCGTCGGCAAGGCGACTCTGCACAACGAGGAGGACATCGCGCGCAAGGACATTCGCGAGGGCGACCAGGTGGTCGTGATGCGCGCGGGCGACGTGATCCCGCAGGTCGTCTCCCCGATCACGCAACGGCGCACGGGCAAGGAGCGGCGCTACAAGCCGCCCAAGAAGTGCCCCGAGTGCGGAACGCCCACGGTGAAGCCCGAGGGTGAGGTCTGGACGCGCTGCCCGAACCGCAGCGACTGTCCCGGTCAGATCGTGCAGGCGCTCAAGCACTTCGTGTCACGCGGCGCGATGGACATCGAGGGATTCGGGGAGAAGCTGGTGCTGCGGTTCTACGAGGAAAAGCTGGTGCGCGCGCTCCCCGACATCTACGGGCTCGCGGTCGAGCAGCTGGAGCAGCTCGAGGGCTTCCAGCGCAAGTCGGCCGAGAACCTCGTTGCCGCGATCGCCGAATCCAAGCGCCAGCCGTTCCACCGCGTGCTGTATGCGCTGGGCATACCGGGGATCGGCGCCGTCAACGCACGCGCGCTCGCGTCGCACTTCGGTTCCGTCGCGCGGCTGATGGACGCCTCACAGGAGGAGATCGTGGAGGTGGACGGGATCGGCCCCGTGCTCGCGGGACTGATCCGCGAGACGCTCGATGAGCCTCGCAACGAGCGGCTGATCGAGGAGCTGCGCGCCGCCGGCCTGAACATGCAGCAGGAGACCGCCGCCGGTGATGCCCGGCGCCCGCTCCAAGGCCGGACATTCGTGCTCACAGGGACGCTGCCGGGCATGTCCCGCGACGAGGCGACCGAGCGGATCACCGCGGCCGGTGGCAAGGTCACGGGCTCGGTGTCCGGCAAGACCGACTACGTGGTGGCCGGAGCGGACCCGGGCTCGAAGGCCGACAAGGCCCGGGCGCTGGGCCGGCCCGTGATCGACGAGCCCGAGCTCGAGCGGCTGCTCGGCTCCGGCTAGTCCTCGCTGGGTCCGGCGTACGAGGCCAGCAGCGCGGCGATCCGGTCCTGGGCGCGCCGGCCTCGCCATACATCGACCCGGTTCATGAGGAGCGCGAACGTGATCGGGTCGCCGTCCGGGGCCCGGCAGTACCCGGCCAGCGCGGTGACCCCCGAGAGGGTTCCGGTCTTGGCGCGGCAGCGGCCCGCGGCCCGGGTGCCCCGCATGCGGTCGTGGAGCGTGCCGCTCACCCCCGCCAGCGGCAATGACCGGTAGAACCCCTCGAACCACGGCTGCCCGCGGGCGTTGAGCAGCAGGCGCCCCACGTCACGCGGCGCGACCAGATTTCCCCGCGAGAGCCCGGAGCCGTCCGCGACCTTCGTGCGAAAGCCTGCTGCACGCGCGTAAGAGCGTGCCACACGCGCGCCCCCCGACGTCGAGCCCGCCTTTCCGGACCGCGCGCCGACGCCCTTCAGCAGCATCTCGGCGTAATAGTTGTCCGATACATGGTTCGTGTGGCGCACGAGGCTTGCGAGCGGCGGCGACTCCACGGCCGCGACCGCGGTCGCCTCTCGCGGTGCACCGGCCACGCGAGCCCCCCTCGCGATCGCCACGTGCTCGCGCCGCAGCGACACGCGGAAGCGCTCGGCCGCGAACGCGGCGGGATTGGGCTGCCATCCGTGCCCGAACGGCATCAGCGAGCCGCGATTGAACCCCAGCGCGGAGAGCGGCCCCACGTACGGCGAGATCCCGAAACCGCTGGCGGGGCCGCCGCGGCGACGGTCGAAGAAGCTCTCGTCTCCGAAGACGCGGCCCCTGACCTGCTCCAGACCGGCGTCGGCGACCAGTCCCGCGAGCCGGCTGAGCGCCCGCGTGCCGAACGCCGGGTCGCCGGATCCATGCAGGTACAGATTCCCGTCCAGGGTCCCGTCCACCACTTCGCCGTCGGCCAGCACGGCTGTCTCGAAGCGCGCCTCGGGACCGAGCCGGTCCAGTGCGGTGGTGGTGGTCACGAGCTTCTGCACCGACGCCGGGACCCGTCGCTGCGCGGCTCGCCACTTGAAAACGGAGCCGCCGGAGCCGCCGTCGTACACCCACGCCCCCGAGGCGCCGCCCGCGTAGCGCATCTCGCGCGCGAGCGCGGCACGCAGGCCCGCAGGTGTCTGTGGGGCGGCGGCCGCGGGCGCGCTCAGCCACCCCAGGATCGCGACGGTCAGCAGCAGGGTTGCCACCCATCCCCGCTGGATCGCCGCGACGGCGGCCTGCGTGCGGTTGGCCACCCCGGTGCGCTCGAGCACGCTCGAGACGTGGGCGCGGACCGTGCGCTCGGTGATCCCGAGCCGGGATGCGATCTCAGCGTTGTCCAGACCTTCGACGATCAGTTCCAGCACCTCGCGCTGCCGGGGCGTGAGCGAGGGGCGCTGCTGCGCCCGGCCACCGGCGATCGCGCCCCTTATAGCAATCGTCAGGTCTGCAAGGGTGCAGTTCTTCGGAAGCAGGGCGCGCGCTCCCAGCTGGGCAGCGGCCAGCGCATCGGCCGGCGCGGCGCGCTCCGCGAGCACGATCACGGCGATTCCCCGATCGGCCAGCGTGCGCATTTCGGCGGGCAGCGGCGACTCCAGGATCACCAGGTCCGCGTCGCGTGGGACCCGCAGGGAAGCGCCCTCGTGTGCCTCCCAGACACGGGCGCCGCGGCTGGCGAGCAGCGCTGCGAGAGCGCCCACGTACAGTGCGTGGCGCCCGCGCACGAGCAGGCCGATGCCTGCCAGACGGGTGTCGGCTTCCTTGCTGACGGCGGCGAAGCGGTCGAGTGAGGCGCTCCGACGCTGCGCCCGCTGATTTGAGGGAGCGCCCTCATCGCTGAAGACGCATAGCGATCGTAGGTGGAACCCACGTCTGGCGCCACCTTTCGTCGGCCGCCGGCGGTCCGCCGGCGGCGGAGGGCTTTACGCCTCGGCCGGCACCAGGCCGATCACCTTCAGGCGGCGGGTGAGCGCCTGCGCCGCGAACGCACGCGTATCGTCGATGCTCACACCGAAGAACTCGTAGTCCTCGGGCTCGTCTTTCGCCCAGGGCGGCGTCAGGACCGCATCGGCGATCTCCAGCGCCTCGGCCAGCGTGCGCTGGATCACCTGCGCGTGACGCGGATCCTCGGCCACCGCGTCGCGCAGGAACCGGGCGCCGAACGCGACGTGGCGGTGCTCGTCGCGCGCCACCAAGTTGAAGCCCCGCACGAATCCGGGCAGCGTGCCCTCGCGCTCGTTGAAGTCGATGATGAAATGCTGGCCCGTGAGCGCGAGCATGCCCTCGATCACCATGTGGTACAGCGTGATCGCCTCGACCAGGGCCACCATGTTCGTGGGGTTCTCGGCCAGCGTGCGCACACGCGAGCCGAGCATCTCGTCGAACAGCACGTTGAACGCCGGGTTGAGGTGCTGCTCGGTCTCCTGCAGGCGCGCGGCGAGGCTGTCCGACTCGAGGACGCCGACCTCGGCGTAGAAGCGGTCGAAGAAGCGCACGTGGCGCGCCTCGTCCGCGATCTGGGTTGCGAGGAACACCTGCATGTCCTGCGTGGGCGCGGCGCGCATCATCGGCCCCAGCTCCTCCGTCACCCTCTGCTCGCCGATGAAGAACGAGGACAGCCCGTACATGCGCTGGAAGCGCTCGTCGTCCGGAAACCCGCGCCACTGTTCCCGGTCCACCGAGAAGTCGAGCTCCTGCGTCAGCCACTGCTGACGTTCCCACAACTCGTACAGCGAGCGATAGTCGAGCAGTTCGGTCTGGCCGCGGTCGGCCGACTCGAGCAGTGCCGGATCAGCCGTCTCGGCGAAGAAGTCGGTGAGTTCGATGCGAGAGCTGAGCGTGGTCACTGATGCCTCCTGCGCGACGGGTAGCTTCGTTCCCCGACAGCCTATCGCCGGCCTCGCGCGAGGTTCCACTTACTGACCGGACGGTTGGACGGAGCCGCCGTTCCCGCGCCGGCGCGCGGACACACTGCGTGGACGGCCAAGATTTCCCTGCTATAAGTCCGATACGCCATGGGTGACGTAGTCGAGCTCGAGTCTCCAGCGCCGGGAACACCGGGCCCCAAGCGATCGGGTGCTCAGAAGGGTCAGCGCCGGCGCGGCGGCCGTTCCAAGACGGCGCTCGTGCTCGGCGGCGGCGGATTCACCGGCGGCGTCTACGAGATCGGGGCGCTCCGTGCGCTCGATCTGCTGAGCGTCAACCGCACCGTCAACGAGTTCGACATCTACGTCGGCACGAGCGCCGGGTCGTTCGTCGCGGGCCTGCTCGCGGCCGGCCTGACACCCGAGGAGATGTCGCGGGTAGTCAACCGCCAGGTGCCGACGCCGTTCCAGGACGTGGACCTGAGCGCCCTGCTGCGCCCGAACTACGCGGATTTCGCGACGCGGGCGTTGCTGATGCCACTGCGGATCGCCGGCCTCGCCCGCAGCCTCGCCGGCCGCTGGCGCGAGGTCTCCCTGATGGACGTGTTCACCGGGCTCGCGGAGGCGCTGCCCTCCGGCATCTACACCGGCAGCGGCATCGAGCAGTACATCCGCGAGGCATTTCTGGAGAGCGATCGCACCGACGACTTCCGGCTGCTGGAGGCGGAGCTGTACCTGATCGCGACGGACCTCGACACGTGCGAGCGCATCGTGTTCGGCTCGCCGGGTTGGGACGACGTGCCGATTTCCAAGGCGGTCTCGGCGTCGACCGCGCTGCCGATGGTCTACCGCCCGGTCGAGGTGCGCGGGCGCCAGCTGATCGACGGCGGCATCCGGTCGACCACCAACGTCGACGTCGCCGTGGAGCGGGGCGCGAAGTTCATCGTGGTGATCAATCCGCTCGTCCCGTACGTGAACGACTTCCAGAAGCGGATCCCGACGATCTTCGGCAGCCGCGTGCGGCGCGTGTCCGACATGGGCTACCCGCAGGTCGGCTACCAGGCGTTCAAGCTGCTCGCCCACGCGCGGCTGCACGAGCACGTCAAGCACTGGCGGGAGCGCTACCCGGGCGTCGACATCATCCTGATCGAGCCTGACCCCAACGACGAGCTGATGTTCGGGACGAGCATCATGAACTACTCGTCCCGCATCGAGATCGCGCGTCACGGTTTCGAGTCCGTGACGCTGCGGCTCGCGCAGGACTACCGCCACTACAAGGAGATCTGCGAGAAGCACGGCATCGAGATCTCGGCCCGCCGCGTCACGAAGATCCTGCGCCAGGCCGACGAGCAGCGCGAGCGCACGACCGCGTGGCGGCGGATCCTCGAGCAGACCACCGGCGCGCTGCTGCGACAGAGCGGCAGCTAGCGCTGTAAGTCCCGAGCCGTCCCGTAGCCACCGAGATTTCCGGCTAAGGAAATCTCGTCTACTTCACATACATCGCGTCCAGCTCGCCCGCGAACTTCTCGTTCACCACGTTGCGCTTCACCTTCAACGTGGGCGTGAGCTCCCCGGTCTCCTGCGTCAGGTCGTGCGGGAGGATCGTGAACTTCTTCACTTCCTCCACGCGCGCCACCTTCTCGTTGACCTTGTCGACGGCCTCCTGAACCAAGGCGCGCACCTGCTCGTTCTGGGCCAGCGCCGCCATGTCGGTGTCCTCGATGCCCTGCTTCTGCGCCCATGGCACGATCTCCTCGGGGTCGAGGGTGATCAGCGCCGACAGGAACGGCCGGCGGTCGCCGTGCACGACTGCCTGTGAGATGTACTGGTTCTGCTTGAGGCCGTTCTCGAGGTTGGCGGGGGTGATGTTCTTCCCACCCGCGGTGATGATGATGTCCTTCTTGCGGCCGGTGATGTAGAGGAACCCGTCCTCGTCGATCCGCCCGATGTCGCCCGTGTGCAGCCAGCCGTCGACGATCGTCTCGCTGGTTGCCTCCGGGTTCTTGTAGTAGCCGCGGAAGATGTTCGGGCCGCGCGCGAGGATCTCGCCGTCGTCCGCGATCTTCACCTCGACGCCGGGGAACGGCTTGCCCACCGAGCCGAACCGGAAGGCCTCCTGGGTGTTGCACGTGGCCGCGGTGGAGGTCTCGGTCATGCCCCAGCCCTCCAGCACCAGAACTCCGCATGCATAGAAGAATTCGAGGATCTCCTGCGCGATCGGCGCGGCGCCGGTGACGGCCTGCTTGATCTGGCCGCCGAAGATGTTGCGGACGTTTTGGAACATGGCTGCGTCGGCCTTGTCGAAGGCCTCCTGCAACTCCGGCGGAACGCTCTCGCCGCGGGCCTGCATCTGGCGCACCTTCATCCCCAGCTGCACGGCCTGCTCGAGCTGCGCCTTGTCGGGCGCATTCGAGATCGCCATCGAGTAGATCTTCTCGAACATGCGCGGCACCGACGGGAAGTAGGTGGGCTTCACCTCCATCAGGTTCGGAATGATCTTCTGCGCATCGCGCTCCCAGTAGACGATGGTGGCGCCGACGTCGAGCGAGCCGAGCTGGATCAGGCGCGCGAAGGCGTGCGCGAGCGGCAGGAAGAGGTAGGCGACCTCGTTTTCCATCAGGACGTTCTGGGTCTGGACCATGTCGAGCATGTCGCGCCAGTTCTGGTGGTCGATCACGCAGCCCTTCGGCGGCCCAGTGGTGCCGGAGGTGTAGATGTAGGTGGCGACGTCCGAGCCGACCACCGAGGAGACGCGCTGGTTGTAGTCCTCGTCGGTGCGGCTCCGCCCCTGCTCACGCAGGTCGTCCAGGCTGACCACGTCGTCGCCGTCGAGCTGCTCCATGGAGATCACATGTCGGAGATTCGGGAGGTCGCCTTTGACCTTGCGGATCTTGTCGAGCTGTCCCTGGTCCTCCAGGATCACCGCGATCGACTCGGAGTGTGAGAGCACGTAGTGGCACTCCTCGGGCGAGTTGGTCTGGTAGATCGGCACGACCGTGCCGCCGGCGGCGAGGATCCCGAAGTCGGCGTAGGTCCATTCCGGCCTGGTGTTGGCGAGGATGCCGACCTTGTCGCCCCGGTCGATGCCGAGCTGCTGGAGTCCGAGTGAGACCTCCTTCGCGATCTGACCCAGCTCGGGATAGGAGACGTCGACCCACTCGCCGGTGGACTGGTCCTTGTACCTCTGGGCGACCTTGTCGGCGTGCTTCGCTACGGCCAGGGGCAGCAGGTCCGCGAGTGTCTTCGACCCGGTCGCCGCGGCGCTCGGGGTCGTGGCCGTCTGAGCCTCCATTTCGTTCCTCCTCACCTCGGGTCCGAGAGTCCCTCGACTCTCCGGAAACTGGAGGCGATTGTACTGTCGTGGGCGCGCACGCAGTGGGATGCCAGGATCGCCGGCGGACGGCGAGGGAAGATGGGAGCAGGCGACCGTGCGGGCTGTGCAGCCCACCGGTGCGCCCCGCGGGAGGTGCGCGCTAGGCCTGCGCCACCTGACCTTGAGACTGGCCCTGGATCTCCCTCATCGAAGCCAGGAACAGGGTCTTGTCGATCTTGCCCTGGAAGATCGGGACCCCCATCTCCATGCACTTCGAGATGACCTCGCGGCGATCCATGCCTGCTTCGCGTGCCAGCTCGGTGGGCGTCAGGTGATTTGCCAATTCTTTCCCCTCTCGTAGCTGCGAGCCAGGACCGCCGGGCCACCCGGCTGACCCAGCCTCCAGGATGACACATCCTTATACCGCTAATGACGGACGTGTCAAGCGCCGCATGGACGAAGGTTCTGATGAGATCCGGGGCCACGAGTACTAACCTTTTTTCCTGGGTATATGCATGGGTGGCGCGGGGAGGCCCCGCCCATGCTCCATCGCAATCAGGAGGTCAGGGAGCCGCGGTGAAACCGTTGCTGGCAGCGACAGCCACAGAGGCACCCGACGCGCAACTCGTGGCGGCCGCTCGCGCGGGCAGCGACGCAGCCTTCGAGGCCCTGTTCAGGCGCTACCGGGACCGCGTGGTCGGCTACGTGCGGGGGATGGTCGCGGACCACGGGCGCGCGGAGGACATCGTGCAGGAGGCGTTCATCTCCGCTCTGCGCTCGCTGCGCCACACCGAGCAGGACATCGCCTTCCGTCCCTGGATCCACGAGATCGCGAAGAACGCCTGCATCGACCACATGCGCCGGGCCCGGCGCGCGCGCGAAGTCTCGATCGACTCCGACGACTTCGGCCCCGGCGAGGAGAGCCGGCTGTCACAGGCCGCGACCGGGACGGATGCCGCGGTCGCGCGGCGCGGCCAGCTGACGTCGCTGCGCATGGCCTTCGACGACCTGCCGCCGACGCAGCACGAGATCCTGGTCATGCGCGAGTTCGAGGGCCTCTCCTACGAGCGCATCGGCGACCGCATGGGGCTCACCCGGGGCGCTGTCGAGAGCCTGCTGTTCCGCGCGCGCCGGCGTTTGCGCGACGGTTTCGACGAGATCGACACCGGTGCGCGCTGCGCGCGGATGCGCGCGGCCATGGAGGGGGTTGCCGACGACAGCGTGCGGGCCCGCGAGCGGCGCCGCCTCTCCAGTCATCTCCACCTGTGCAAGCCCTGCCGGCGCCATGCGATCTCGCTGGGGCTCGACTCCCTGGTGCTGGGACTCGAGGAAGGCCCGGTGCGCCGGGCCGCCCGCCGGGTTGCCTCGTTCCTGCCGCTGCCGCTCGTCCTGCGCCGCCGGCTGGGCGACGCAGCGGGCGGACTCGGGCCTGCCGCGCAGGCCGGGGTGGACCAGGGCGCGACGCTCGCAGCCAAGGCCACCGTCGTGATCGTCGCCGCGGTCGTCGCCGCGGGCGGTGCGGGAGTGGCGCACAAGGCCTCCGGTGGCCGGCTGCCCCTCGCAGACAGGATCCCGGCGATCGGCGGCGCCGGCGAGGCGGGCGATGAGCCGGCCGGCGCGGGTCAGGACGTGGTCCGCGGGCCGGCTGGTGGCGCAGGCGACGGACAGAGCGCCGCCGGCCTGGCGCGCGGCCGCTTCGCGCCTGCTGCAGGCGCCGGCGGTGCATACGACGCCCCGGGAGGCGGGGGAGGACCGCTGCGCACGCCCGAGCCCGGCGTAGGTGCTGGGCGCGCGACCCTTCCCGAAGTGGGCGGCGTGGCGGGCGGATCCCCGGGCAAGACGGCAAAACAGCTCGTCAACGGCGACATCAAGGGAGTGACCAAGGGCCTGGGCGAGACGGTCGGGAACCTCCCGAACACTGTTCAGAACGCTCCCGGCGCGGTCAAGGAGGTCACGAAGACGCTCCCGCAGGTCAAGCTGCCGCAGGAGGTCAAGCTGCCCGGCGGCGGCTCCGTGAAACCTGGCGAGGCGGGCCGAACCGGTCCGTCCGTGGCGCCGCCGCAGACGCACCTGCCGGTGCCCAGCCTGCCCCCGGTGCAGCTGCCGCGCGCCCCGCAGAAGCTGACCTCCGGCCTCGGGCTGTAGCTCCTTCGCGGACGGTCAATAGGTAGCCTGCGCTCCGATGGAGGAGCCCGGCAACGACACCTTTCTCGAGTCCCTCATGGACACGAGCCTCTACTCGATGGGGGCGTACTTCTCGGACCAGCACCCCGAGCTCGTCGACGAGGTGATCTCGCAAAGCGAGTCGATCGAGGAGCAGGGGATCGTGGCGTTCGCAGATTCGAACGGGCTCACGCTGGAGCAGTGCTTCGAGACGCTGATGACGGGCCTTGCCGTGCGCTATTACAAGGCCGTGGCGGGTTAGCCTCTACGATTCAGCGCGCAGGACCTCGGGGCGTAGCGCAGCCTGGTAGCGCGCACCGTTCGGGTCGGTGAGGTCCCCGGTTCGAATCCGGGCGCCCCGATAGCAGTTGGTCACACGCCGGCCCGCGCAGCCGCGGCCCCCGGGGGCCGCGGGGCCAGTCCGGCGCGCAGCGCATCCGCGATGCGTAGCATCGCGCGCCGCGCCGCGCGCCCGGTTTCCGCGCCGTGGGTGAAGCCATGGATCAGCCCGGGCTCGCGCGCGGCGGTCACCTGCACCCCGGCGTCCCGCAGCAGCCCCGCGTAGTCCTCGCCCTCGTCGCGCAGGACGTCGAAGCCGGCCGTCGCCACATGCGCCGGCGGCAGCCCGGAAAGCCCGGCGGCGAGAATCGGTGACGCGCGCGGATCGCTCGCGTGCGACTCGTCGGCGAGGTAGTGGCCGCGGTACCAATCCATCTGGCGCTCCGTGAGGAAGAAGCCGTCCCTGAACAGCCGGTAGGACTCGCGCTTGCGGGTGAGGTCGGTGACGGGATAGATCAGCAGCTGGAAGGCAGGTACCGCACCACCGTCGATCGCGAGCAGGCGCGCCGCTGCGGCGGCCAGATTGCCGCCGGCGCTGTCGCCACCGACCGCGACCCGCGCGGGATCGGCCCCG
This sequence comes from uncultured Solirubrobacterales bacterium, assembly GCA_963816975.1. Lineage (GTDB taxonomy): Bacteria > Actinomycetota > Thermoleophilia > Solirubrobacterales > JBBDJG01 > DASRIA01. Next base: position 1,235,173 of record CAWFMD010000006.1, read on the forward strand.
AAGCGCTGCGGCGCGGTGATCGCGTGCCGGACCGCGGCGACGGCGTCCTCGACCGCCGCCGGGAACGGATGCTCCGGTGCCAGCCGGTAGTCCACCGACAACACGCGCACGCCTGCCCGTTGTGCGAGGAAGCGGCACGGCTGGTCGTGTGTGTCGAGGTCTCCCACGACCCAGCCGCCGCCGTGCAGATAGACGAGCAGCGGCGCGCGGGTGGGCAGACCCGCCGGCGAGTACAGCCGCGCGGGCAACGGCCCGGCGGCGCCCGACGCCTCCACCTCCTCCACACGGTCGATCGGTATCGGGGCCCCCGAGTAGAGCGCTGCCTCGCGGCGCAGCTCCGCGCGCGCGTCGGGGACCGGTAACTGCTCGAACGCGGACCGGCCTGAGAGTTTCAACAGGCGCAGGGTGAGCTGCACCTCCGGCTCCAGCTCCTGACCGTCGATGCGTACCGCGCGCGGACCCGCGAGAAATCGCTGTGCCGGGGAGGGGAGCGCTCCGAGGCCGCGCACCAGGAGGCGCTCGAGCGCATCGCGGGAGAGCGTTCGCCGGCCGGCCATCGCACAAGAGCCTACGCGCGATCGACGCCGGACGGCGGGACGCGGTCGCCCGCGCTGCGATCGCTAGGATCCGGCTTCCCCACAGACAGGAAAAGGAGCCCGCAGATGGCCTACAGCGTCCCCGCCCTTCCCTACGACTACGCCGCGCTCGAACCGCACATCGACGAGCAGACGATGCGCCTGCACCACGACAAGCATCACCAGGCCTACGTCGACAAGGCGAACGCGGCGCTGGAAGGCACGGAGTGGGCGGACAAGCCGATCGAAGAGGTGCTCGCGAACCTCGGGAAGCTCGGCGACAAGGCCACTCCGGTCCGCAACAACGGCGGCGGCCACTACAACCACTCGCTGTTCTGGGAGTGGATGAGCCCGGATGGGGGCGGTCAGCCGTCGGGTGACCTCGCGAGTGCGATCGACTCCGCGTTCGGATCGTTCGCGAGCTTCCAGGATGAGCTCAAGACCGCGGGCGTCAACCGGTTCGGGTCCGGCTGGGCATGGCTGGTCAAGGACGGAAGCGGACTGGCGGTCGTGTCGACTGCCAATCAGGACAACCCGATCTCCGACGGTAAGACGCCGTTGCTGGGCGTGGACGTGTGGGAGCACGCCTACTACCTGAAGTACCAGAACAAGCGCCCGGACTACATCGACGCCTGGTGGAACGTCGTGAACTGGGACAAGGTCGCCGCAGGCTTCGGGGCCTAGCGGCCGCGGTCGCTCAGGCGGGGAACCGCTCCGCGTACTCCTCGCGCTCGACGCCGAGCGCGTTGGCGGTGAAGGAGACGAAGTGGTAGAAGCCGACAGTGGCGACCAGCTCGACCAGCTGGGGCGGATCCCACTCCGCCGCGAGCTTGTCCCACAACTCGGCGGAAGCGGTGCCCGTGTCGTGCAGTTCGTCCACGAGGCGCACGAGCAGCGCTTCCCGCTCGGACCATGCCGGGTCGTCCGCGGCGCCGTGGACGGTGGCCCGTAGTTGCTCGTCGGTGAACCCCAGGGGGCGCCCGTAAGCAACCGCGTGCACGCCCCACTCGTACTCACAGCCGTTGCGAGCCGTGGTGCGATGGATCACCACCTCGCGGTCGCGCGGCTCCACCTTCCCGAAGTTGAGGATGTAGGCGCCGGTGGAGCGGAAGCGCTCCAAGATCGCGGGGTTGTGGGCGACGGTGCGAAAGAGCTTCAGCGGCTCGACGCCCGGCGGCATCATGCGCCGCAGCGTCTCGGCGACCTCCGGCTCGTAGGGCGCCTCCAGGGGCTCGACTCGGGGGTTGGTCTGCATCGTCATCGGCGGTCTCCCTTATGCTTCGATTATCGAAGTACCGAGGGTACCACGTGATTCGGAAATAGAGGCAGCACATGACCGCACCCAGGCCGGGCACCCCCGTCCGGGGCTCCACAACTGGCAGGCCCATCATGGCGGCGCTCGACCTGCTCGGGCGGCGCTGGGCGCTGCGCGTCCTGTGGGAGCTGCGCGAGGGGCGGCCGCTGACCTTCCGGGAGCTGCGTGAGCGCTGCGACCGGATGTCGACCAGCGTGCTGACCCAGCGCCTCGCCGAGCTGCGTGAGGCTGGGCTGGTGGAGGTGGGGGAGGGCGGCTACGCGCTCACGCGCGGCGGCCGGGAGCTGCACAAGGCGCTCGCGCCGCTGGACGGCTGGGCGAAGCGCTGGGCCGCCGCCGGGGAGCAGCCGCAGGCCGCCGGCCGGCGGCGGCCCGGCCCTACCTGAAGGGCCCGGTCCGCAGGTACACGCCCCGCACAACGCTGTAGGCAGGCTTCTTGCGCCCGAAATCGTCGATCAGGCCCTTCTCGTTCACCGGCGGGTGCGGGGAACGGGTTTCCGCCCGCCCAGCCTGGCTTCACGCGGAAGTCCCGCAGGTTCCAGATCAGCGCCCCGCTGACGAACGGCTTGGAGGCGAACACGCCCAGGTGGTACTGCAGGAAGTCGGATTGGAACTCGAAGGTCCCCTTCTCCGTGACCGGGCCCGAGCGGTTCGCCTCCGCGCCGAACTCGGTGATCACGAGCGCCTGGTTCGGGTAGTCGGAGTGCAGCCGGTTCAGGTAGCCGCTGAGCTGCGCGCGATCGGCGATCGTGCCACGCGGCCCGTTGTACCAGCCGAAGTAGTCGTTGATCCCGAGCACGTCCAGCTCGAGGTAGATCCGCTGTTTCTCGACGGTCGGGAAGCCGGACGTGGCGAGGCCGACGAGCCGCGTGGGGTCGAGGCTCGCGACTGTGCGCTCGGCCTTGCGGATGTACTTGCGCAGCCCCGTGCCGGGCCGCGAGGCGTTCTCGTTGCCGATGCTCCACACGGCCACCGAGGGGTGGTTGACGTCGCGCTGGATCTCGCTGCGAAGCATGCGCAGGGCCTTGTGCCGCACCTCGGCGATCGCGAACAGTCTGCTCGCCATCCGGAAGACGGGTATCTCCGACCACACGAGGATGCCGTAGCGGTCGGCAAGCTCGAGGGTGTAGGGGTGGAAGGGGTAATGCGAGCGCGTGATCGTGGCGCGCAGGTCGCGCAGGTGGCCGATGTTCTCGCGCAGCTGCCCCGGCGTGAGCGCCGCGCCGCGGCTGAGCGAGTCCTCGTGCATGCTGGCCCCGCGCAGGTTCACGTCGCGGAAGTTCAGCTGGATGCGCCCCAGGCGGCTGACCCTGAGGCTGCGCACGCCGGTGTGGACCGTGTGCTGCTGCACGACTCTCCCCGTCGAGGTGCGCAGCTCCAGGCGGCCCGTGTACAGGTAGGGCCGCGCAGGGCTCCACAGCCGCGGGTCGCGGATCCGCACGCGTGCCCGGAAACGGCGCTCCCCGCGTCCCGGCACGCGGTGCGCGCGGAAGCGGAGGCGCCGGTCGCCGAACCTCCCGTGGATGCGGGCGGTGGCGCCCTTGGTGTTGACGTTCCTGACCGTCACCTGCACCCGGATCGTGGCGGCGCACGTGCGGCATCGCAGGCTCGGCAGGTAGGCGACCTGCGCGAAGTCGAACTGGTCCACGCGCCGCAGGTAGACCTCGCGGAGGATGCCGTTGTAGTTCCACCAGCCGCCCTCGAACGCGCCCGATGCGCGCTGGGACAGCGGCGGGATGTCGAACTTCTGGCGGCGGCTGTCGACCCGCACCACGAGCCGGTTGGTCCCGCGCCGGCGCACGCTCTTGGCGCGCAGCTCGAACGGCAGGTACGCGCCTACGTGGGTGCCCAGCGGCTTGCCGTTCAGCCACACCCGCGCGCGATAGTTGACGGACTCGAAGCGCAGCACCCACTTCGAGGACTCCGACGCGCGGGGCAGCCGGAAGTCCTTGCGGTACCAGTGAACGCTGCCGATGTAGCTGGCGTTCGAGAAGTCGCCGGCGTTCGCGGCGTCGGGCACGGTGGTCGGCGTCCAGCCGGAAAGGCTCTGCTGGACCTGCAGACGCTCTGCGATCCCCGCGTCGGCCGGGTCCGCGCGGTGATGCCACCCGCCGGCCAGCAGATAGCGGCCCGAGGGCCCGTCACGGTAGACGGCGCCGGGCTTGGGCCGATCGGCCGCGCCCGCGGGGGTCGCGGCGACGCAGACGAGCAGCGAGCACAACCAGGAAACCCCTGCGAGGCGGCTCATGAGGCCGAAAAGGTAAAGGTTCGACATGCCATACCCGCCGGTTCCGCACTACGCTTCAAATCCCTTTCCCGCCCGGCCCCGCGAGGCCCCTGTCAGGAGGAGCCCTTGAACGAAGTCGTGATCACCGCCGCCGCCCGCACCGCCGTAGGTCGTTACGGAGGAAGCCTGAAGGGTGTGTCGCCCACGGACTTGGGTGCGAAGGCCGTGCAGGCCGCGCTCGAGCGGGCGGCGATCGATCCAGCGCAGGTGGATCAGGTCGTGTTCGGAAACGTGATCCACTCGGCTCCCGAGGACATGTACATGGCCCGCGTGGTCGCGATCAAGGCGGCGATTCCCAAGGAGGTGCCGGCATTCACCGTGAACCGGTTGTGCGGCACGGGCGTCCAGGCGATCGTGTCCGCAGCCCAGACCATCGCGACCGGTGAGGCGGACGTGGCCGTCGCCGGCGGCGCCGAGTCGATGAGCCGCGGCCCGTACTGGATGCCGGATGCCCGCTGGGGCGCGCGCATGGGCGACACGGGGGTCGTCGATCCGGTTGTGGGCGGCCTCACCGATCCGTTCGACAAGATCCACATGGGAGTCACGGCCGAGAACCTGGCCGAGTCGCACGACATCAGCCGCGAGCAGCAGGACGAGTTCTCGGTCGAGTCGCACCAGCGCGCCGCCCGCGCGCAGGAGCAGGGCCTGTTCGACGACGAGATCGTCCCGATCGAGCTCGAGTCGAAGAAGGGAACCAGCGAGTTCGTCAAGGACGAGCACGTGCGGCCCGACGCGACGATGGAGGGGCTCGGCAAGCTGAAGCCCGTGTTCAAGCCGGATGGGACCGTCACCGCCGGCAACGCGTCCGGCATGAACGATGCCGGCGCCGCGGTCGTGCTGATGTCCGCGCAGAAGGCGGAGGAGCTCAACGCGCCCGTGCGCGCGCGCATCCTGTCCTACTCGTATTGCGGCGTGGACCCACGGATCATGGGAATCGGCCCTGTCCCCGCGGTGCGCAAGGCGATGCAGCGCGCCGGCCGGTCGCTCGACGATGTCGAGGTGATCGAGCTGAACGAGGCGTTCGCCGCTCAGTCACTGGCCGTGATCAAGGACCTCGACCTCGATCGCGAGAAGGTGAACCCCAACGGCGGCGCGATCGCCCTCGGGCATCCGATCGCGGCCACGGGCGCGGTGATCACCGCGAAGATCCTCTACGAGATGGAACGGCGCGATCAGGACCTCGGGCTCGTGACGCTGTGCATCGGTGGGGGCCAGGGGATCGCGATGCTGCTCAGTCGCAACTAGGGGCCGCGATACGCTTCCGGCGTTGATTCAGAGAGCGAGTCGAGGAGGAGAAGTGGCGGTCTTCAAAGACGACCAAGAGGTGTACCGGTACATCGGGAAGCTGTTCCAGGACCTCACGACCGACGAGGAGCTGTCGCCCAAGTTCCGCCGGGCGGACACGATCGTCCAGTACCGCTACTCCAACCCCGACTCACAGATCACGGTGAAGATGAAGGAGGGCGAGGAAGGGCAGGTCGACTTCGGCCCCACGGAGATGCAGCCCGAGATCGTGATGTCGATGGACGCCGACACCGCGCACCGGTTCTGGCTCGGCAAGGTGAACGTCACGATGGCGCTCGCCAAGGGCCAGATGCGGGCGAAGGGCCCGGTGGCCAAGATCCTGAAGCTGGTGCCGCTGGTCAAGCCCGTCTTTCCGCGCTACCACGCCATGCTCGCGCAGGACAACCGCGACGACCTGCTGAAGGCGGCCTGACGTGGCTGTCGACGCACGCACGCGCGCCGAGGTCACCCACTACAAGAACTACATCGGCGGCGAGTGGGTGGATGCGGTCTCCGGCGACACCTTCGACGTGATCAACCCCGCCACCGAAGAGGTGTTCGCGACGGTCCCCGGTGGCGGACGCGAGGACGCCCAGAATGCGATTGCGGCGGCGCGGGCGGCCTTCGACTCCGGCGTCTGGAGCGGCATCGACCCCGAGGAGCGCAAGCGCATCATGCTGTCCGTGGTGGAGCGCGTGGCGGCCGCGGAGGACGAGCTGGCGACCCTCGAGACGATGCAGGCCGGCATGACGATCCGCGCCACGAGCACGGTCGTGATCGGCTACTGCGTGCAGCACTGGGACTACTTCGCGCGCCAGGCGACGCGGCCCATGCAGGAGGCGCTGGAGCCGGTCACCTATCCCACGCACTCCTACAACTTCGTGCTGCGCGATCCCGTGGGCGTGTGCGCCGGCATCATCCCGTGGAACTTTCCGCTCGTGATGGCGGTCTGGAAGCTGGCGCCGGCGCTCGCGATGGGCAACACGTGTGTGTTGAAGCCGGCTTCCAACACCCCGCTGACTGCGCTGAAGCTGGCGGAGATACTCGATGACACCGAGCTGCCCAAGGGCGTCGTGAACATCATCACGGGCAGCGGATCGACGGTCGGCGAAGAGCTTGCGTCGCATCCCGACGTCGACAAGGTGGCGTTCACCGGGTCGACCGTCGTGGGGCGGCGCATCATGCAGCTCGCCTCGAGCACGATCAAGAAGACGACGCTCGAACTGGGTGGCAAGTCCCCGAACATCGTCTACGACGACGCTGACATGGAGCAGGCCGTCGACGGCGCGCTGTGGGCCACGTTCTTCCACCAGGGCCAGATCTGCGAGTCGGGGACGCGCCTGCTCGTGCCCGCGTCCATCCACGACGAGTTCGTGGAGCGCCTCGTCGAGCGCGCGCGGCAGATCAAGGTCGGCGACACGATGGACCACGACTCCGACCTCGGCCCGCTGGTCTCGGCCCAGCAGCGCGACACGGTCGAAGGCTACGTGCGGATCGGCAAGGAGGAAGGAGCGAAGCTCGTGCTCGGCGGCAAGCGCCCGGAGGGCGACGCCTACGCGCGCGGCTACTGGTACGAGCCGACGATCTTCACCGAGGTGGACAACTCGATGACCATCGCGCAGGAGGAGATCTTCGGCCCGGTGCTGGGCGTGATCAAGTTCACCGACGAGGACGACGCGATCAGGATCGCGAACGACTCGATCTACGGCCTCGCGGCCGGTGTCTGGTCGTCCGACCCGGACCGCTGCCTGGAGACCGCGAAACGGCTGCGGGCCGGCACGGTGTGGATCAACGACTACCACCTGATCAACTGCATCGCCCCCTTCGGCGGTTACAAGCAGTCCGGCATCGGGCGGGAGCTGGGGACCTACGGCCTCGACCAGTACACCGAGGTCAAGCACGTGCACTGGGACCTGAACACGCCGGGGGAGCAGAAGCTCTCCAGCGTGCTGCTGTCCGAATAGTCCCCAGGGGGGCCTTGCCATGCCTCGCCGCCGATGGTACTGTCGGCTGACACCCTGTCAGGTCGGCCTCGGGGAGGATCCGGATGACTCGTGCGGTGCGAAGTGTGATCGTTGTAGCAGCGATGCTGTGCGCCTCGACAGCGTCCGATGTGGCGGCGTTCGAGGTGGGAGTCTCGACCACGCCCGCGACCACTCAGGCGGCCGGGCACCCCGACTTCACGGTCCAGGTGACCCGCACGGGCACGGACGACGAAGATCTGCGCGACCTGCAGCTCGACCTGCCGCCCGGCCTGATCGGGAACCCCGAGGCCACCAGCCCCAAGTGCACCATGCCCCAGTTCCAGGCGGACACCTGCCCCGCTGGGAGTGAGGTCGGCACGGTGGAGGCGGTTGCCTCCGCGTCGCTGATCAGCCTGCCGCCCGTGCCCGGCACGATCTACGTGCTCGAACCCGATCCCGACGACGCCGCCACGCTCGGCATCGTGCTGCGTCCACCGGTGCCGTTGATCGACAAGCTGTTCTCCGTCGGTCACATCAAGACCTTCAAGACGGACGACGGCGACTTCGGGCTGCGCAACCTGGTGATGGACCTCCCGCGGACCGTCACGCTTTCCCTGCTCGGGCCGGTCGACATCACGCTCCAGTCGCTGACGCTGACGCTCAATGCCACCGCGGCCGGCGGCTTCTTCATGACCAATCCGACCAGCTGCCAGCCGGCCACCACCGCGGTGAAGGCGGTCTCCTACCTCGACCAGGAGTCGACCGCGGAGGCCAGCTACACGCCGACCAACTGCGAGGCGGTGCCGCTCGACCCGTCGTTCGACTTCACCATGCAGGACACGAAGATCAACACCAAGACGCGCCCGACCGTGACCATCACCCTGCCCGCGGATGACGACCCGCTCGCTCAGTCGCACGTGTCGGACGTCCAGACGCGGTTCCCGCCGGGCGTGTCGCTCGACATCTTGACCGCCTTCGGCACGACGATCTGCTCGAACGCGGCGCTGGAGGCCGACAGCTGTCCGGTTGGTGCGGACATCGGCGACGCGGTGGTGAGCGTCCCGGTGTTGCCACCGGATTTCACCGGCGATGTCTACAGGGTGCCGCCCGGGCCCACCGACGTGTTCGCGTTCGGCCTGATCCTGCGCGGCCCGCGCGGGGTGAAGGCGACCGCGCGCGGCGGATCCTTCATCGACACCGCCAACACGGAGGACGGGATCGTGCTGCGCGTCAACGCGGACTTCCTGAACCTGCCGCAGATCCCGTTCACGAAGTTCGAGATGGCGATCACGCGGGACCTGTTCATCAATCCAGGGACGTGCGGCACGCGGGACGCCACCGCTACGGTCACAGGACACAGCGGAGCGGTGCGCAACCTCACGGACCCCTACACCGTCACCGGCTGCTACCCGCGGCCGAAGGGAGCTACGCCGATCAGGGTTCCGCTGGTGCCCGCATACCGGGCCTGTACGGCGCCCAACCGCACACACGGTCCGCCGCTGGCGAGTCCGTCGTGCAACCCACCGGCCGCCGAGTCGAGCGCGCTCACCGTGGGCACGCCCGACGCCAACGGGCAGCCTGCGTCCGCCGCCGGCTTCGCGCGTTTCGGCGTCATCGTCGGGAATCCCGACACGCCCGCCGACGAGGCCGACGTGGGACTCAAGGTGAGCATCAGCGACGTGCGCGAGGTGGGCGACCTGTCGGACTACACGGGTGAGCTCAGAGCCGCTGTCACGCTGCGGATCACCGACCGCGCGAACGGCATCTCCGGCGACCAGCCCGCGACCGTGACGGACATCCCGTTCGAGTTCGACCTGGCCTGCGCCCAGGATCCGGGCCCGCCCGGGGCCGACTGCTCGGCGATCACGTCGGCGGACGCGATCACTCCCGGAATGGTGGTGGAGGGCAAGCGCGCGACCTGGCGCATGTCGCAGGTGCAGGTGCTCGACGGCGGACCCGACGGCGACACGTCCACGGCGGACAACTCCGTATTCGCGCGCCAGGGCCTGTTCGTGCCGTGATCTAGGCCCGTGCTTGCCGGCGGGCCAACTCGACCTTCGCCTTCTTGCGGTAGCGCCTGATCTTCGCGAAGTTCTCGCGATAGGCCTGGAGCTGCGACTTGGGGATCTCGAAGCCGCCCACGAACCTGTGAGGGACCAGCGACCAGGCGCCGCGCTCGCGGACCAGGTCTCCGCGGACCTGGAAGTTGGCCTGCCACTTGAAGTCCGGATGGTGCTCGTGCGCGGTCAGGCAGACGCGGGTCGGTACCGCGGGCATCCATTCCGGCAGCTCGCCCAGCCGGACGCGCCCGGCGGCGCGGTCGGGCTGGATCTCGACGCGGCTCGACAGCGGGAAACCGTCGGGTCCGACGACCGACAGCACCGCCGTTCTGTGGCGGCGACCCAGCTCGTCCATGCGGTCGTCCCAGGCAGGCGACCCGCCTTCCGGCGGCGGGAGGGGGATCTCGGGCTCCACTGAATGCCGGGCGCGAACCTCGTCCACGCGGGCCCCGTACAGCGTCGGCTCCTGGGAGAAGTCACCCCCGGGCCACACGAAGACGCGCTCCGGGCGGACATAGATGTAGATCCGCGTGTAGTACCAGCCGAAGAGGCCGCGCATGAATCGCGGTGGGTGCATGCTCTGGGTGGCCGGCAGCTTTTCGGCGCTCTCGCGGAAGTAGCGCTCGGCGTTGGATTCGAGGTGCTGGTCGTCGACGTGCGCGGTGCCCTGCACGAGCACGGCGCAGGGGTGCTCCAGCCGCGAGCCGGTCGGGTCCGAGAACAGCAGCGCGACATGTGGATTGCGGCCGGCGTCGTCGGCCTTCTTCGGGTAGCCGATCCCCGTGGTGACGTCGATCGCGCCCGCCCCGGCGTGGTAATAGGGCGTGACCGGCCAGGTGATCGGCTGCCCGGTCGTGTCCACCGTGGTCAGCTCGGTGGTCACGAACCGCTCGAACACGCGTTGCACGTCCTCGGGTAGCGAGGCGGTCATCGAGGCGAGTATAAGTTGCACAGGTGGGAGGGAACTCCGACATCCGGGTAGTGCTCACGGATGCAGCAACCGAGGTGATCGGGCGGGTGCGCGCCCAGCGCGGCGACGACCTGTCGCTCGTGATCGGCAATGGGTGCTGCGACTCGACCGCGCCGTTCCTGTTCGCCGGCTATCTGGCGGGCCCCAATGAGCTGGAAGTCGCCAATCTGCACGGCGTGCGCGTGTTCGTCGAGGATGGCATCGCCCCGTCGTTCGAGGGCCGCGAGGTGGTCGTCGACGCGAGTGCGGGAGAGGTGCAGCTCGACAGCTTCTCCTGCGAAGCCGAGCTTGGCTTCCGCTTCACGCTGGACCGCCTGCCGGCGGTTCAGTAGCCCCAATCGCCAGGCAGCAGGATGCGGGGCTCGTCACCGCTGGTGTCCACGCGGGGCAGGACCGGCTCGACGTTGGCCGCGCGGGCGGCGGTCAGCGCCTCCTCGGCCGTCCCGTAGTGCGACAGGACCTGCAGCTTGTGGATGGTGGGGAACACCAGCAGCAGCTCACCGCGGGCGTGTCGCGCGAGCGCCTCGGCGGGCTCCAGCCAGGCCGTCTCCACGATCTCCTCTCCGTCTGGCTCCGGTGCGGAATGGGCCGGGGCGAGTGCGAGATAGAACCACGTGTCGTAGCGGACCTTCACCTCCACCGGCGTGATCCAGCGGGCGAACGGAACGAGCTCGGCAGGTTCCGGGAGGGCCACGCCCGCCTCTTCCTTCAGCTCGCGCACGGCCGTCAGGCGGTGTGCCTCGTCGTCGGTGCCCTCGCCGTCGACCGCGCCGCCGGGGAACACCCACACATCGGCCATGAACCGCGCCGCGGACGTGCGCTTGCCCATCAGCACCTGCAGGCCTGCGGACTCGTGGCGGCCGCCGCGCCGCAGCAGGATCACGGCCGCGGCGGGCCGCGGCTGCGTCGGCGCGCCCGGGTTGAGCTCCTCGATGGGGTGGTCGGTCACGTCCGCCGCTGTCTACAGCAGCGAGGGCGCGTGTGTCAAACCTGTGCCAAACTAACGCGCGCGCGTGGCGGCCACCAGTACATCCCAGAAATGGATCTGCGAGTCGTGCGGTTTCATCTACGACCCGGTCGAGGGCGACCTGGACGGGGGCATCGAGCCCGGCACACCGTTCGAAACCATCCCGGACGACTGGTTCTGCCCGGTCTGCGGCGCGCGTAAGAAGGACTTCGTGCCCTACGAGGAGTAGCTACGCCGCTCGCAGTTGCGGAACGCTCTCGGTAGCCGCCTCGATCGAGTCGGCGACGACCTCCACGAGCTCCTCCAGCACATCCGCCTCGATCGACAGCGGCGGCATCAGCACGACCACGTCGCCCAGCGGGCGGACGATCGCGCCGCGGGCGCGGGCCTCGAGCGTGACGCGATGCCCGATGCGCTCGGCCGGCTCGTGCCCCATCAGCTCGATCCCGCACATGAAGCCCAGGCGGCGGACCTCCCGCACCCGCGGGAGCGGCGCGACCAGCTCGGTCAGCAGCTGGTCCAGCAGCGCGATGCGCGCCTGCACGCGCTCCAGCGTACGCTCCTGCTCGAACAGCTCGAGGGTCGCGATCGCGGCCGCACAGGCGAGCGGGTTGCCGGTGTAGGTGTGGCCGTGGAAGAACGTCCTGAACTCCTCGTGGTCGCCCAGGAACCCCTGGTACACCCGCTCGGTCGCGAGGGTCGCCGCGAGCGGCATGTACCCACCGGTGAGGCCCTTCGCGACGCACAGGAAGTCCGGCACGACGCCCTCGTGCTCGCACGCGAACATGCGACCCGTGCGGCCGAATCCGGTCGCGACCTCGTCGCAGACCAAGAACAGTCCGTGCGCATCGCACAGGCCGCGCACCGCGCGCAGGTAGCCCGACGGCTGCAACAGCATTCCGGCCGCGCCCTGCACGAGCGGCTCGACCACAACCGCCGCGACCTCGCTGCCGTGCTTGGCCAGCAGTTGGTCGAGCGCCGCCACGTCGCCGCCCGGCACGCGGTGCGTGTCGAACAGCAGCGGCCGGTACAGCGAGTGGAACAGGTCGATGCCGCCCACGGAGACCGATCCGACCGTGTCGCCGTGGTATGAGCTCTCGAGGCACACGAACTTCGTGCGCGCAGGCTGAGGTTCCGGCGCCTGCCGCCAGTACTGGAACGCCATCTTGAGCGCCACCTCGACCGCGGTCGACCCGCTGTCGGAGTAGAACACGCGGCTCAGCGGCCCGGCCCGGCCGGCGCGCGCGCCGGGGGCGATCGCGACCAGGCGCCGCGCCAGTTCCTCGGCGCCCGGATGGGAAAGGCCGAGCATCGTCGTGTGCGCGACCCGATCGAGCTGATCGCGGACGGCGGCGTCGATGTGCGGGTGCCCGTGACCGTGGACGTTGCACCACAGCGACGACACGCCGTCGATGTAGCGGCGCCCGTCGGTGTCGACGAGCCACACTCCCTCGGCCGACTCGATCGACGGCGCGGGTTCGTCCTCGAAGCCCCGCATCTGCGTGAACGGATGCCAGAGATGGGGGACACGGCGGCCGGGCATCCGCGCGATGGTAGCCTCGCCCGAGGTCGGAACTCCGTTTTCCGACCGCCCTCGATGAAGCGCGTTCTTCCCCGGAATTTCCGCCACTGGGCCTGCTCGTGTTCGTGGTGGGGGCCGCGTCGCTGGGCGCCGAGATCGCCGCCGCGCGGTTGATGGCCCCGTTCTTCGGCGCCTCCACGATCGTATGGGCGAATACGATCGGCGTCGTGCTGGTGTCGCTGGCCGCCGGGTACTGGGCCGGAGGCCGGTTCGCCGACCGCCACCCGCACAAGCAGGGGCTCTGCACGCTCGTGCTGGTCGCCGGACTGGGGGTGGCGCTGATCCCCTTCATCGCCGATCCGTTCCTGGACGTCTCGGTCGACGCGCTCGACCAGGTCTCCGCGGGCGCCTTCATCGGATCGCTGCTGGCGGTGTCCGTGCTGGTGGCGCCGCCGGTGATGCTGCTCGGGGCCGCGTCTCCATACGCGATCAGGCTGTCCGTCGAGCGGGTGGAGGAGAGCGGCACGGTCGCGGGCCGGATGTATGCGGTGTCGACGATCGGGAGCCTGGTGGGCACCTGGGGCTCGGCACTGCTGCTCGTCCCGCTGCTGGGCACGCGCCGTACCTTCCTGCTGTTCGGCCTGCTGTGCGCGGTGGTGGCGCTCGCCGGGGTGAGGCGCCGCGTGGCGATCGCCGTGCCGGCCACGATCATCGCGTTGCTGGCGCTGCCGGTCGGCACGATCAAGGCGGCCGGCGACGGCATCGTGCTCGAGGAGGTGGACTCTCGTTACCAGTACGCGCGCGTGGTAGAGGAGCCGGACGGCGAGCGCAGGCTCGAGCTGAACGAGGGCCAGGCGGTGCACTCGGTCTACCGCCCGCGGACCTACCTCACGGGCGACTACTGGGACGAGTTCCTGGTGCTGCCGTTCACGACCGGTCGCGATGCGCCGCGCTCGGTCGCGATCCTCGGGAACGCAGCCGGCACGACGGCGCGCGCGCTGGGCCGCTACTTCCCCGACACGAAGGTCGACGCCGTCGAGATCGACTCGGAGCTGACGCGGCTCGGACGTCGGTGGTTCGACCTGCGCAATGCGCGCATGAGCGTGCATCACGAGGACGCGCGGCCGTACCTGCGCCGGACGGGCGCTCGCTACGACGCGATCATGGTCGACGTCTACCGCCAGCCGTACATCCCGTTCTACCTCGCGACGCGCGAGTTCTTCGAGCTGGCGCGGGACCGGCTGCGGCCCGGCGGCGTCGTGATCGTCAACGTCGGGCACCCGGAGGGCCAGCAGGAGCTCGACCGCGTGTTGGGGGCGACGATGGCCGACGTGTTCGAGACGGTCGTGCGCGACCCCAGCGAGGACACCAACACGATGATCGTCGGGGGCGACTCGCCGGCCTCGGCGGCGCGGCTGCGGCGAGCCCCGCTGCCCGCGGATCTGCGGCCGGTCGCGCTGCGGGCCGCGGCGCGCCTCACCCCGAGGCTCGCGGGCGGCACCGTCTACACCGACGACAAGGCGCCCGTCGAGTGGCTGATAGACAAGTCGATCGTCGAGTACGCCGCCGACGGCGAATGACGATCAGGCCGCGGCGCGCAGCGCGTTGGCCGGCGGCTGCAGCCACCGCTCCAGCGGCAGATGGCGCTGCGGGCCGATCGCGCGCAATGCCAGTGCCGGCAGGGTCTCGACCTCGACGTGGCCGAGACCGGCGATCGTCTCGCGGTTGGAGCGCTCCAGCTCGCCGGGCTGTGCCGGCCACGGTGTGAGCACCACGCCGGCGATCTCGAGGTCCGCCGACCGCGCACACTCGATCGTCATCAGCGTGTGGCTGATGGTTCCCAGCCCGGGTCGCGCCGCGATCACGACGGGCATGCCCAGGTCGGCGGCGAGGTCACGCACGAGATAGCCGCCCGACAGCGGCACCAGCAGGCCGCCGACCCCCTCCGCCACGAGCAGGTCGCCCGCATCCGCCGCGCGGCGGGCCGCCGCCAGCAGCCGCTCCGGATCCACGTGCGCTCCGGCGGCGGCGGCGGCCAGGTGCGGGGACACGGCCGGGCCAAAGCAGTAGGGAGCGATCTCCGCCGGCGGCTGCGACGAGCGCGCGGCGGCCCGCAGGCGGTCGTGGTCGGCGCCCATGCCGTCGAGCTCGTCCAGGCCCGTGATCGCGGGCTTGAACACCGACACGCGCTCGCCCTGCGCCGCGAGCGTCGCGGCGATCGCCGACGCGACCACGGTCTTGCCGACCTCGGTATCGGTGCCGGTCACGAACAGGCCACGCGGAGGGTGACCGGTGCTAGGCGGCATAGTCGAACACCCGTGCCCGTGGCTCGGGCTCGGGCGCGGCACCGACGTCGACGTTGTCGAACGCGACGGCCAGCGCGCCCGCGGCCCGGCGCAGCTCGGCGGTGTTGTGGCTGGCCATCGCGGCGAGCCGCAGTCGCGACGTCCCGTCGGGCACCGTCGGCGGCCGGATCGCCTGTGCGAACACGCCCGCGCGCAGCAGGCGCTCGCAGAGCGCCATCGCGGTCGCGGCGGCACCGACCACGATCGGGACGATCGGCGTCTCGCCGGCGGGCGGGTGCAGGCCGTGGGCGGCGAGCGCTGTACGCAGCGTGCGTGCGTTGCGGCCGAGGCGCTCGACGCGCCGTGGCTGCTCCACGAGGATCTCGAGCGCCGCGATCGCGGCGGCGACGACCGGCGGCGCCGGCCCGGTGGAGAAGATCAGCGTGCGCGCGGTGTTCACGAGGTACCGCTTCATCGCGGTGTCGCAGCACACGTACGCGCCATAGGAGCCGAGGGCCTTGCCCAGCGTGCCGACGACCACGTCGATCTCGCCCTGGAGCCCGGCGGCCGCGACGCTTCCTCGGCCGCCCGCACCGAGCACGCCGGTGGCGTGTGCCTCGTCCACCATCACCCGCGCGTCGTAGCGACGCGCGAGCTCGACGATGCGCTCAAGGGGTGCGACGTCGCCATCCATCGAGAACACGCCGTCGGTCACGATCAGGCTGCCGCGCCCGCCGGCCGCGCGCAGCCCCCACTCGAGGTGCTCCGTGTCGAGATGGCGGTAGACGAAGGTCTCGGCGCGCGCGAGCCGACACCCGTCGATCACGCTCGCGTGGTTGAGCGCGTCGGAGAAGACGACGTCGCCGTCCTTTGCGAGCGCCTGGATCACGCCCATGTTGGCGAGGTAGCCGGAGCCGAACAGGACGCAGCGCTCGGTCCCCTTGAACGCCGCGAGCCGCTCTTCGAGCCGGCGGTGGAGCGTCATGTTGCCCGACACGAGCCGCGAGCCGCCGGCGCCGGCCCCGTACCGCATGGCCGCCTCGGCGGCCGCCGTGCGCACACGCGGGTGGTCGGCCAGGCCGAGGTAGTTGTTGGAGCACAGGAGCAGCACCTCCTTGCCGTCCAGCAACACCCGCGGTCCCTGTGGTCCGGACACCATTCGCATGCGCCGGTAAAGGCCCAGTCCGCGCAACTCCTGGAGGCGTTCGTGTATCTCGCTCACGCCTCGGCTCCAGCGGGGTCCGTCAGGCGGCCTCGCGCTCCGCCGGGCCCTCGGGGTAGGCCGGCGGCTTGCTCTTCCTGCGCATCCGCAGCTGGGTGGAGGGGTCCCAGAAGTTGGCGTCGGCCTGACTGGCCACCAGCTCCTCCATCGGAGTCGCGGGGGTGTCGCCGGCAAGCCAGTCCGAGCGGTTGTCGGGCCGGGGGTTCGCGCCGTTGTCGTGCTGGCGTGCGACGTTCAGCCCGAGGTCCTCGAACATGGCGCGGTCGTCCTCGGGCTCGGAGCCGAGGGTCGTCAGGAAGTTGCCCATCATCACACCGTTGAGCCCGGCCTTCACGGCCAGCGGCTGCAGCTCGCCGAGGTTCTCGACGCGCCCTCCGCAGAGGCGGAACAGCGCCTCCGGCAGGATCAGCCGGAAGATCGCGATGAACTTGACCGCATCCCAGGGATCGATCAGGTCGCGCTCGCCGAACTTCGTCCCGGCGCGCGGGTTGAGCAGGTTGATCGGCACGCTGGTGGGATCCAGCTGCGCCAGCTCGAAGGCCATCTCGACTCGCTGGCGCCGCGTCTCGCCGAGGTTCAGGATGCCGCCCACGCATGTCTCGAGGCCCGCGTCGCGCACTGCCTGGATCGTGCGCACCCGTCCCTCGTATCGCACGGTCGTGGAGACCTCGTCGTAGTAGCTGCGCGCGGTCTCGACGTTGTGGTGCACGCGCTGTATCCCCGCCTCCTTGAGCTGCTTTGCGCGCTCGGCCGACATGTGGCCGATCGATGCGCACCGCTTCAGGTTGGTGTGCTGCGCGACGAGCTTCGCGCCCTCGACGACCTTCGCGAAGTCGCGCTTGGAGAGGCCCTGGCCCTGAGTGACCATGCAGAACCGGTGCGCGCCGGCCGCCTCCGCGGCGCGGGCGTGCTCGAGCATCTGCTCGGGCTCCATCATCGCGTGCATCGGAGTCTCGGCGTCCGCGTACTTGGACTGTGCGCAGAAGCCGCAGTCCTCCGCGCAGCCGCCGCTCTTGGCATTCACGAGCGAGCACATGTCGGTGGACTCGCCGAAGCCGTCCTGGCGCACCATCCACGCGACGTCCACGAGCCGCTCGATGTCGGCGTGCTCGGTCAGCTCCCCGAGCTCGAGCGCCTCGTCAAAGGTGATGAGGGAGGCCATTCGGGGCGCAAGCGTAGGCCCGCCCCCGGACGGCTCACTCGTACGCGAGCGCCTCCAGCACGTCCAGCCTCGAAGCGCGGCGAGCCGGCGGGATCGCGGCCAGCACGCCCGCGAGCACCGCCAGGATCGCGAACACGATCAGCGTCGTGACGGGAATCGAGAGGATGAAGCCCTCGTCCTTCAGCGCCACCGTCGTGACCACTCCCAGGACGAAGCCGACGACCAACCCGAGCGTGGCCCCGATCAGCGCCGTGATCACCGACTCGTAGCGCACGATCCGCCGTACCAGGCTGCGGGGCGCGCCGATCGCGCGCATCATGCCGATCTCGCGCGTGCGCTCGTGGATCGAGAGGACGAGCGTGTTCACGATCCCGAACAGGGACACGATCACCGACAGGGACAGCAGCGCGTAGATCAGGAACAGGAACTGGTCCACCTGGCCCGTGATGCTGTCCTTGAACTCCTGCCGGCTGAGCGCCTCGGCGATCGGGAACCGCTGTTCGAGGACCCGGTCGGCGCGCGCCTGCACCACCTGCGCATCGGCGCCGGGCCGGACGGCCACGAACTCCAGGAAGTCGTCGCGCACGCCGAAGGACCGCCTGATCACGTCGTTTCGCACGACGAAGTCGCCGACCAGGCCACCCTTGTCCTCGAACGTCCCGTACACCCGCAGGTCGAGCTTGTCGCCGACGGGAGTGGTCACCTTCAGCACGTCGCCGAGGTCGAAGCTGTTGCTGTCGGCCCAGTTGTGCTCGAGCACGATGCCCCGCGGTCGAAGCGTCGACAGGACGTCCGGCGGGCCCTTGTCGATGCGGAGGTTCCAGACTTTGTCGAACGTGGCAGGGTCGATGCCGCTCCCGAACGGCTTGCCGCTCACGCCGCGCACCTTCGCCTGGGACGTGTTCAGGGGGGAAACCGCCTCCACGCCCGGTACCTGCGCCACCGCCGCGCCGGTGTCGGGGCTGATCGGCGAGAACCCGTCCTTGTTCTGCACGACGAACTGCGCCTTCATGTCGTTGCTGATCGTGTCGTCGACCGATGACTTCACTCCCGCCGCCAGGATCGACACGAACGTGACCAGCGCCAGCCCGATCATCAGGGCGGCCGCCGTCACGGCGGTGCGGCCGGGGTTGCGCAGCGCGTTCTCGCGGGCCAGGCGCCCGGCGACCCCCCGCACCCGTTCCATCGGGTAGCCCACGGCACTCGCGATCGGGGGAACGAGCCCTGGGCTCAGCAGCGCGATCGCGACGAACAGCAGCATCGCCCCCAGGCCGAGCAGGGCCAGCGAAGCACCGCCGAACAGCGTCAGCAGGATCAGGGCCAGGCCCGCCAGCAGCAGCGCCCATGAAAGGACCTTGCGCCTGCGGGTGGGCGGCAGCGGCGCCGCTGTCTCCTCGCGCAGCGCGGCCAGCGGCGGTACGCGGGTCGCGCGCCGGGCGGGCGCGAGGCTCGAGATCATCGTCACGATCGTGCCGACCAGCAGCGCCACGATCACGGTGCGGGTCTCCAGCACCAGCCCCTCCTGTGGCAGGTCGGCCCCGAAGGCCTTGAACAGCGCATTGATGCCCTGGGCCGTGACGATGCCCACGAACAGGCCCAGGACCGAGGCGACCAGGCCCACGATCAGCCCCTCGAACATCACTGAGCGCAGCACCTGCCCCCGCGAGGCGCCCAGGGTGCGCAGCAGCGCGAACTCCTTCGTACGCTGTGCGACGGTGATCGAGAACGTGTTGAAGATGATGAACGCGCCGACGAACACCGCGATGCCGGCGAAGACGAGCAGCAGCGTGTTCAGGAAGCTGAGGCTGCTCTGGATCGATTCGGCCTGATCCGTGGCGTCCTGCGTGCCTGTCTTGACCTCGACGGTGTCCGGCAGCGACCGCTCGAGACGAACCGCCAGCTCCTCGGGCGCGACCCCCGGTTCGGCTGCGGCCTGGATCGAGTCGACGGTGCCGCGCTGGTCGGCGAGGTCCTGGGCCACCGGCAGCGTCACCACGGATACGGTGGCGCCACCGAGGGAGGAGACCTCGCCGAACTTGGCGAGCCCCGAGATCCTGAAGTTCCGCCGGCCGCTGCGTCCGACCAGCGACACGCGGTCCCCGATCATCAGCTGTTCCTTGTCGGAGGTGCCCTCGTCGATCGCCACTTCCTGCGGGTTCGCGGGTGGCTCCCCCTGCACGTAGTCCAGGGGATCGAACCGCTCCGGCGGCCGCGAGAAGAGCAGCGGCGGCGCGCCCAGCGTCTCCACCTGGGCGCCGTTCTCCTTGAAGATCGACGCGAAGTCCTCGACGCTGCCGGCGGCGACCAGCACGCCGGGGACCTCCCGCACGCGGTCCACCAGCGACTCCGGGATCTCCTTGCTGACCGGGCCGGCCTGCTCGGTGTCGAACTCGGAGCGGCCGCTGATCACGACGTCGACGCCCTGGTTGGCGTCCTCGAAGACCTTGTCGAACGTGCTGTTGATCGTGTCCGTGAACACGTAGGTGCCGGAGATCATCGCGACGCCCATCAGGACGGCGAGACCGGTCAGGATCGCGCGGACCTTGCGCGCGAACAGCCCGCGCAGCGTGAGCGAAGCCATCAGGCGCCGGTCGGGACCTCGGAGCCGGTCGTGCGCATCAGCTCATGGACCTGCTGGCTCGAGCCGGATGGCCCGTCGTGGCAGACCCGGCCGTCGCGCAGGACGATCAGCCGATCGCCGGTGGCAGCCGCGTCGGCGTCGTGGGTGACCATCACCACGGTCTGGCCGAACTCGTCGACGGCGCCGCGCAGGAGCCTCAGCACCTCGGTGCCCGACTTCGAGTCGAGGTTGCCGGTCGGCTCGTCCGCGAACACCACGGCCGGCCGTGCCACGAGGGCGCGCGCGATCGCAACGCGCTGCTGCTGACCGCCCGACAGCTCGGACGGGCGGTGTGCCCGCCGGTCCGACAAGCCGATCGTCTCGATCAGCCGGTCGACCCACTCGCGGTCGATGCCGATCCCGGCGATCGTCAGGGGCAGCACGATGTTCTCCTCCGCGGTCAGCACCGGCAGCAGGTTGAAGGCCTGGAAGATGAAGCCGATCTTCTCGCGCCGCAGGTCGGTGAGGCGCTTGTCGTCGAGTGCCGTGATCTCGGCCCCGTCGATGGTCACGGAGCCCGACGTCGGCCGGTCGAGGCCGGCGAGACAGTGCATCAGGGTGGACTTCCCGGACCCGGAGGGGCCCATGATGGAGCTGTACTGGCCGCGCATGAAGCCGACGCTGACGTCGTCGAGCGCGTGCACGGCCGTCTCACCCTGGCCGAAGTACTTGTGCAGATCCTTGGCGACGACGATCGCCGACGAGCTCTCCATGGAGTTCCTTTCGGTCTGAGACGAGCCGGGCTGACGCCTAGCGACCCTGCCAGCGGGGTTTTCTCTTCTCGCCGAAGGCTTTCACGCCTTCGCGGAAGTCTTCCGAGAGGAAGGAGGACATCCGCAACGCGACGACCTCGCGCTCAAGGTTCTCGGAAAGCCGCGGAAACGTCAATAGGTCCCTGATGATGCGCTTGTTTCCTTTCATGGACAGCGGCGCGTTGCCGGCGATCTCGGCCGCCAGCTCGACCGCGTGCTGCTCGAGCCCCTCGCGCGGCACGGTCTCGTGGACCAGCCCGATCTGCTCCGCCCGCTCCGCCGAGACGTTGCGGCCCGTGAGGAACAGCTCCCGCGTGCGCGCCGGGCCGACCGTGTCGAGGAACTTCTGGATGCCGGTGTGGCTGTAGATCAGCCCCAGCTTGCCGGGCGGCATGCCGAGCTTGAACCCGGCGCCCGCCACCCGCAGGTCGCAGGTGACGGCCAGCTCGAGGCCCCCGCCGAGGGCATGACCGTTGATCGCGGCGAGGGTGGGGAAGGGAAATCGCTCCACCGCCTCGATCGCGCGGCTGAACGGGTGCGCGACGAGTGCCTCGGCCTGCTCGGCGAACACGTCGTCGGGGATGTCGGCGATGTCGTAGCCGGCCGAGAACATGCCCTCCGAGCCGGTGATCACCACGCAGCGCGTCTCGATCCCGTCGTCGAGCTCTTCCATCGCCACCGCGATGGCGTCGAGGATCTCGTGATCGAGCGCATTGCGCCTGCCGGGGTTGGCGATCGTCAACCGCGCGACAGCCTCGGCGGGCCGATCGAGCAGGAGCTTGCCGGAGGCGAAGTCGGTGTCGGTCATTCCTGGAATATCGGGTTCCGATCTTCTGCAAGCAGAAGAATCGGGCATGGCAAGAGGATCAGGTCCCGCTACTCCAGCACAACGAGCGTGTCGCCTTCACTCACGGCCTGGCCTTCCTCCACGGAAATCTCCTTGACGGTGCCCGCGTCCTCCGCCTCGACCGGCATCTCCATCTTCATCGACTCCAGGATCACGACCGTGTCGCCCTCGTCGACGGAGTCGCCGACCGCCACCTCGATCTTCCAAACCGTGCCGGTGATGTGAGCCTCGACGTCCGCCAAGCTGCACCTCCAGTTCATGGGCGAAGACGCCCGCGGGCCAGATTGGCGGCAGAATAGCCCGCCGTGCCCCCTGATTCACCGGAGACCCGCTCGCCGGAGCGCCGGCGATCGGCCGTTGTCGTGATCGTCACGGCGCGCAACGAGGCAGAGCGAATCGCGCAAACGGTGCGGTCCGTCGCCGCCGCGTTCCCCGGCGCGCGCGTGATCGTGGTGGACGGCGGGTCGTCGGATCAGACGCCTCAGCTCGCGGCGGCTGCGGGCGCGGAGCTGCTGCGGGCCGGTGCACACGGCGGCAAGGGGCTTTCCATGACGCTCGCAGCCCGCAGGGTGCTGGCGGGGCCCGATGCGCGGGAGCGGATCTTCGTCTTCTGCGACGGCGACCTGGGCGACTCGGCCGGCCGGCTCGGCCCGCTCGCCGACGCAGTCGAGTCCGGGCGCTGCGACCTCGCGGTCGCGGCGTTCGCGCGCAAGCAGGGCGGCGGTCTCGGCCTCGCGGTCGGATTTGCCCGCCGCGCGATCCGGCGGCTCGTGGGCCTCGAGCTGCGCGCGCCGATCTCGGGACAACGCGCGATGCGCGGCACCACCGCCGCCCGGCTGCTCCCGTTCGCCGAGGGCTTCGGCGTCGAGATCGGCATGACGGTGGACGCCACGCGCGCCGGCCTGCGGCTGGAGGAGGTCGAGCTCGACCTGGACCATCGGGCCACCGGCCGCAACGCAGCCGGCTTTCTTCACCGTGGACGCCAGCTCGCGAGCTTCGTGCGCGTGTACCTGTCGCGGCGATAGGTTGCCGTGCTCGCCCATGATTCTTGCCATCGACCAGGGGACGACCGGAACCACCTGCCTGCTGTTCGACGAGGAAGGGCGGCTGCGCGGGCGCGCCTATCGCGAGTTCACGCAGCATTTCCCCCAGCCGGGCTGGGTGGAGCACGATGCCTCCGAGATCTGGGACGTGACGCGCGTGGTCGCGCACGAGGCGCTCGTGTCCGCGGACGTCGCCGCCGGGGCGCTGAGCGCTGTGGGCATCACGAACCAGCGCGAGACGGTCGTCGCGTGGGACGAGCGCACCGGCCGGCCGCTGCACAATGCGATCGTGTGGCAGGACCGCCGCACGGCGGCGCGCTGCGATGCGCTGCGCGCGCAGGGTCTCGAGGAAGTCGTGCGGCAGCGCACTGGCCTCGTGATCGATCCGTACTTCTCCGGCACCAAGATCGAGTGGATGCTCCAGCACGTCGAGGGGCTGCGCGAGCGGGCCACGCAGGGCGGCGTGCGCTTCGGGACGATCGACGCGTGGCTTGCATACAACCTCACGGGCCGCACCGTCACGGACTACTCGAACGCCTCGCGGACGATGCTGTTCGACATCACCGCGCTCGAATGGAGCGACGAGCTGTGCGACGCGCTCGGCGTGCCGGTGGCGGCCCTGCCGGAGGCGGTGCCTTCCGCCGAGGTGCTCGGCGAGACGGACCCGGACGCCTTTCACGGCGCGCGCGTGCCGGTCTCCGGGATGGCCGGGGACCAGCAGGCTGCGTTGTTCGGGCAGGCCTGTCTGCAGCCCGGGCTCGGCAAGAACACCTACGGAACGGGCAGCTTCGTGTTGCAGAACGCCGGGCCGCAGCCGCCGCCCGTGCGCGCTGGGCTGCTCAACACGATCGCATGGGGAATCGGCGGGCGCGTGGACTACGCAGTCGAGGCCAGCGTGTTCGTGACCGGCGCGGCCGTGCAGTGGCTGCGTGACGGCCTCGGCATCATCCGCACGGCCGCCGAGACCGAGCCGCTCGCCGCATCGCTGGACTCGAACGACGGGGTGTACTTCGTGCCGGCGCTCACGGGCCTCGGCTCGCCGCACTGGGATCCCTACGCGCGCGGCACGATCGTGGGCCTCACGCGCGGCAGCGGGCGCGCCCAGCTGGCACGGGCGGCGCTGGAGTCCATCGCCTACCAGACCGTCGACGCCGTGGAGGCGATGGTCGCCGCCTCCGGGAAGCCGCTGCACGAGCTGCGCGCGGACGGCGGCGCCGTCAGCAACGGCTGGCTGATGCAGTTCCAGGCGGACATGCTCGGCTGTCCGGTGGTGGTCCCGGAGGTGTCCGAGACGACGGCGCTGGGCGCGGCCTACCTGGCCGGGGTCGGCACCGGCACTTGGACCGTCGCAGACGTCCAGTCTCTGTGGCGTGAGGCGGCCCGCTACGAGCCCCGCATGGGTCCCGACCAGCGCGCGGCTCTGCTGGCGGACTGGCGGCGGGCGCTCGAGCGGTCGAAGCGGTGGGCCGCCGAATAGGGCGCGCACGATGCTGTAACGCGCCCCCGGCGCGGGTGTAGCAACCCTCGTCCGTGAAGCCCCAGGTCTACATCGATCCCCGCCCGGCCGAGTACTTCACGAAGTACCACGACCGCGTCCGCACGCGCCGGCCGGACTGGATCTACCGCCTGGCGCGGGTCGTCCTCACGCCGCCGATCCTGTCCCTCTACCGCTACCGGGCGATCGACGTCGCGAACGTCCCCGCGCGCGGGCCGGTGCTGCTCGCGCCGAACCACTTCAGCTATCTCGACCACTTCTTCGTGGCGGTGCTGCTGCGGCGCGAGGTGCAGTTCATGGCCAAGTCCCAGCTCTTCAGGCCTCCGTTGCTCGACTTCATCATCAACCACGGCGGCACGTTCCCCGTCCGCCGGGGCCATCGCGACGAGGAGGCATTCATCACCGCCAACTCGATCTTCGACCGCGGCGGCACGGTGCTGATGTACGCGGAGGGTGGGCGCCAGCGCACGAAGGAGATGGGTCAGCCCAAGCCGGGCCTCGGCAGGTTGGCGCTCGAATCCGGCGTGCCGGTGGTGCCGATCGCGATCCACGGCTCCGAGCACGCGCGCGAGGCCAAGCAGGGCGTGCTGCCGAAGGTGACGGTGCAGTTCGGCTCCCCGGTGAGGTTCGAGCGCCTCGAGCATCCTGCGCGCGAGCGCTCGCAGGAAGTCGCCGAGCTGGTCTTCGACCGCGTGCGCACGATGTACCAGGCGCTCACCCAGGAGGGCCGCAGCGGGGTGCTCGAGAGCATCCGCCGCGAGCGCCGCGAAGGCGCTCCCGTCCCCGGCTGATCCCGCTCAGTCGTTCCGGCGCACGTGCCAGTGGACTGTCATCTCCGCCACCCTGGCCCCCCGCGCGTCGGTCAAGCCCACCTGCACCGCGAACTCGACCTTGCCGTCCGCCTCCAGCCGTGACAGCAACTCGTCCCTGGTTTCCTGGAGGGTGCCCGTCGCGGTGATCGGGCCTTTCGCCAGCTTCAGGTAGGAGATGTCGGCCGTGCGAGCCAGGGGCGTGATGTTGCCCATGTGCTCCGCGAACGCGCCCACGAATGCGGCCCCCGACGCCGCCTCGCCCGCCGAGAACAGCGCGCCGGCGTGTTGGGAACCGACGTGGTTGTGCAGATGGTCGTCGTCGGGCAGGACGACCACACCGGTGCCGTCGCCCACCTCCGACACCGACAGGCCCAGGTAGCGGTTGTACGGGATCGCGGCTTCCATCCCTGCACGAACGGCTTCGTAGTCCAACTGGGTCACCTCCATAGGATGTGCGGCGAAGATGGGGAACGCTAACGGGAACCGGGACTTTGCCGTTGAGCGTGCGACCGTCCGGGACGGGGTGGACCTCGCATACGTGCGGGCCGGCGTGGGCGGCTTCCCACTCCTGCTGCTCCACGGCTGGCCCGAGACGAAGCGCATCTGGTGGCGCAACATCGTGCCCTTGGCCGAGGCGGGATTCGAGGTGATTGCGCCGGATCTGCGCGGCTACGGCGATTCAGGGGTGGCGCCGGACGGGTTCTACGATCCGGCGACGCACGCGCGCGACATGCATGCGCTGCTGACCGACGTGCTGGGACACGAGCGCTGCGCGGCCGCGGGGGGCGACGTCGGGGGCGTGGTGATCCAGGACCTCGGGCTGCGCTTTCCGGGCTTCGTCGTGCGCCAGTGTTTGTTCAACACCGTGCCGCCGGTGCTGCCCGCGCTGTACGAGGGAGCGGGGATCCCGCCGGGGATCCCCCGCGACGTGCGGATGGCGTCCGACTACTTCCGGCGCCAGGGCCGCGATGCCGACGGCCTCGCCGCCGAGCTCGACACGCCGGACCGGCGCAGGCGCTACATCGCGCAGTTCTACGGCTCGCGTTTCTGGGCCGCGCCGGGCGGTTTCACTCCCGCCGACGTCGACTTCATGACCGAGCCCTTCGCGGACGCCGGCAAGCTGCGCGCGAGCTTCGGGATCTACGAGACGGCGCTGGGCACGCGCGCCGCGAGCGAGCCGCCGCGCCTGTTCGAGCCCAACCCCGTGCCGACCCTGGTGTTGTACGGGCCGGAGGACCACGTCCTGCAGCGGGACTTCGTCGAGCGCTGCGAAGTTGCCTTCACCGAGTGCATCGGCCCGTTCGTGGTGCCGCGCGCCGGCCATTTCCTCCAATGGGAGCGGCCCGACGTGCTCGATCGGAGTCTGGTCTACTTCTTCGCCGACCTGAGGAGATGAGGGAGCGATGTCGATTCAACTGACAGGGAGCACAGCGCTGGTGACCGGCGCGAGCGGGGGAATCGGCCAGGCGATCGTGCGCGCGTTGAGCGAGCGCGGTGCGCAGGTGATCGCGAGCGGGCGCCGGCGCGACGTGCTCGACGGGCTCGCGGGTGCGCTCGACGGCGTCGAGCCGCTGGTCGCGGACCTCTCCGATCCGGCACAGGTCGCCGCCCTGGTGGACGGACGCCGGATCGACGTGCTGGTCGCGAACGCGGCGCTGCCTGCGTCGGGCCGGCTCGACAGCTTCACCCCGGAGCAGATCGACCGCGCGCTGGACGTGAACCTGCGGGCGCCCATGCAGCTCGCGCGGTCGCTGGTCCCGCCCATGCTCGAGCGCGGCGCCGGCCATCTGGTGTTCGTCTCGTCGCTGTCGGGCAAGTTCGCGAGCGCCGGCGCCTCCGTCTACAACGCGACCAAGTTCGGCCTGCGCGGTTTCGGATTCGCGCTCCACGAGGAGCTGCGCGGCACGGGTGTGGGGGTGACCACCGTGTTCCCCGGCTTCATCCGCGAAGCCGGCATGTTCGCCGACAGCGGGGTGGAACTGCCCAGGGGCGTCGGCAGCCGCCGGCCCGAGGACGTGGCCCGCGCCGTGATCGCCGGCATCGACAAGGGCCGCGCCGAGCTCGACGTCGCGCCCAGGTCGCTCGCGTTCGGGGCGCGGATGTTCGGGTTCGCCCCCGCGATGATCGCCGGCGTCAACCGCCGCTTGGGGTCCGACCCGCTGGCCGACGCGATCGCCGAGGGCCAGCGCGACAAGCGCTAGGTCGTCGCCGCGGCCGGCTCCCGCGCGAGCTCGGCGATCAGCTTCGCGAGGCGCTCGGGCTGGTCCTCCGACACGTACGTGTAGCTGTCGTCGATCTTCTCCAGCCGCCCCTGCGGGAAGTCGCGTGCCAGCCGCTCGGCGTCGGTCACCTTGAAGAAGTCCTTCTCGGTGCCCCACGCCATCAGCACCGGCTTGTCGAAATCCTTGAAGCGCGCCGCCGCATCCAGCAGGTCGCGTTTGCGGACGCCCTTGAGCAGCTTGGTCGCGTCGCGGCGGACGCCCGCGTCGTTCAGGATCGGGCGGATCCAGCCGGCGCTGATCTCGTCCGGGACGCCGCGCTTCGACAGCCATCCGAACGCAATGGGGAGCCTCCTCGCCGGGGCTACGCGCATCGGCTGCGCGAGCGCCCACAGGAAGCCCGGCAGCTTCGCGCCGTGGAAGAGGAACGCGAACATGCGCGGCGGAAAGTTGTCGTAGGCATCGCAGTTCGTGAGCACCAGGCGGCCGATGCGCTCCGGGTGGCGGGTGACGACGAGCTGGCACAGTGCCCCACCGGTGTCATTGCCGACGAGCGTGACGTTCTCCAGGTCGAGCGCTTCCAGGAAGTCCGCGATCAAGCGGGCGTTCCCGATCGGGGACAGGTCGGCGTCGGGGTTCATCGCGGGTGTATGCGACCCGAGCGGCAGATCCGGCGCGATGCAGCGGAAGTCCTTCGCCAGCTCAGGCACCACCTTCCGCCAGAGATCAGCGTTCACCAGAGCGCCGTGCACGAACACGATCGGCTCCCCCGTTCCGCGCTCGCGGTAGCGCACGGTGCCCTGCCGCAGCTCTACCTCTTTTTCCTGTCCAAGCGCTTCGGAAATCGCCATCTCGACTCTCCTTCGATTCGTTCGGTGTCAACCAAGCGTGTGGGTACGCTGAAATCTCCGGTTGCCATACGTACAGCCTGTATCTAACATACATACAGTATGAATGTCAAGAACCGCAAAGCCGAGCAGTCCGAGGCCACGCGCAACGCCCTGATCGAGGCCGCGCGCGGCCTGTTCAGCGAGCGGGGCTATGCCGGCGTCTCGACCGAGGAGATCGTGCGGCTGGCGGGAGTCACCCGCGGCGCCCTGTACCACCACTTCCGCGACAAGCAGGACCTGTTCACCGCGGTGGTCGAGCGCCTCGAGCAGCAACTGATGGAGCAGGTGGCCGGCGCTGCCATGGCCGAGCCCGATCCCTGGGAGCAGCAGCTCGTCGCGGTGGGCGCCTTTCTCGACGGCTGCCTCGACCCGGCCGTGCAGCGGGTGATCCTCACCGACGCGCCCTCGGTGCTGGGCCTCACCGCGTGGCGTGAGATCGAGGCGCGCTACGGCCTCGCGCTCGTGCGCGGCGGACTGCAGTCGATGGTGGACGCCGGACTGATCGAAGACCAGCCACTGGAGCCGCTCTCCCACATGCTGCTCGGGGCGATGGCCGAGGCCGGCCTGCTGATCGCCCACGCCGACGACGCGCAGGCGGCGCGCCGCGAGGTCGGCGAGAGCCTCGTGCGCCTGCTCGCCGGTTTACGCGTCGTTCGCCGGGACGATCATCACTCGTAGCGGGGCTGCAGCTGCGCCCACGCCTCGGGATCGTGGCCCGGGATGATCAGCGCGTCCGGGTTCTCGCGCCGGTAGAGGCGGATCTCGCCGACCGAGCGGTGCCACTTGTGCTCGTCGGCCATCACCCATCCGCGCCGCTCGTCGTCGATCGTACGCGTGAAGTAGACGGCATCGCCGGTGACGAGCGCCTCGCGGTCCTGCAGCCGCAGGATCACGGACTGGTGGCCGTGCGTGTGCCCGGGAGTCGCGACGAGTCGCACGGAGCCGTCCCCGAACAGGTCGTAGGAGCGCCCGAACGTGGAGTAAGAGTCGATCACCGGGCTGTCGTAGGGCACCTCCTTGTACTCGACCGCGTGCTCGACGTGGTGCCGCACATAGCCGTTCAGCATCGGGCGCGACCCGTGGAACGCGCGCCACTCGCCCGCCCCCAGCACATACGTCGCGGACGTGAACTGGGAGATCGCGGAGGCGTGGTCCATGTGCAGGTGCGTCATGATCGCCACCCGCACGTCGCTGGGCTCGATGGCCTTCTGCTCGCGCAGCTGCGCGGAGAGGGCCTGCTCGGGGGTCATGTGAATGGTGTACAGCTGGGCGGGCAGCCGCCCCAAATTCTGCTTCGGGTCCGTCGCGACCGAAGGATGGAAGCCCGTGTCGATGATCATCGGCCCGGCGCCCGGATGCTCGACCAGGAACGCGACGATCGGCAGCTTGATCACGTTCTTCCGGTCGAAGAGCGTTTGCCTCACCACTCCCGCCCTGCCCTTGGTCATGGCCATGAACTCCGGGGGCGAGTCCATGTACGCGCACACCATCGGGTGCAGGACGACGGTCGCGCCCGCCTGACCCCCGGGCAGCGGCTTGGTCAGCCGGCTGGGCTCGGCCAACGCCACGCTAGGCGTCCGCCCTTCGTTTCAGCAAGACCTTCGTGATCGACTTGCAGACCGTCTCGTCGCGCTGGTTGAGGACCGCCTGGTGGAACGTGGCCAGTCCCATCGCGTCGTCGCGCTCCTCCTTCTCCCTCAGCTCGACGTGCACGCGGATCGTGTCGCCGATCTTGGTCGGTGCGAAGAAGCGCACCTTCTCCATCCCGTAGAACGCGACGATCGGGCCGGGCTGCATCGGGATCAGGCCCGCCGCGTAGGAGAGCACGAGCATGCCGTGTGCGATCCGCTCGCCAAAGATCGTCTTCGACGCCCACTCGGCGTCGACGTGCAGCGGATACGTGTCCCACGTGAGCGCAGCGAAGTTGACGATGTCCGCCTCGGTGATCGTCCTGCCCTTCGTGGTGAACGAGTCGCCCACCTCGATGTCGTCCATGTAGCGCGCGAACAGGTCGGGCTCGGTGCCCATGTGCTTCCCAACAGTCATGACACCTCCACGATTGCCTCGACTTCGACTGACATCTCGAACGGCAGCTCCGCCGCTCCGATCGCCGAGCGCGCGTGGCGCCCAGCGTCCTCCCACAGCTCCATCACGAGCTCGCTGAACCCGTTGATCACACCCGGCGTGCCGCTGAAGCCGGGCGCGCAGTTCACGAGGCCGAGTGCCTTCACCCAGCCGGTCACGCGGTCCAGATCGCCGAGCTCCTGTGCGAGCGAGGCGCACATCGACAAGGCGGTCAGGCGCGCGGCCTCGTAACCGCGCTCGGGGGACACGTCCGCCCCGACCTTCCCCCGCACGAGCACATCCCCGCCGTCCAGCGGCCCGTGGCCCGAGATGTACGCGTAGTCGCCGCTGACGCGCACCCACTTGAACGGCAGGACGACCCCGGGAGGGGCGGCCGGGGGCGCCGGCAGCTCCAGACCCAGCCGCGCGAGACGGTCGGCGACCCGCACTACCCGTACATCCCACCGAACTGGCCGCCGGTCACGTTGATCACCTGGCCGTGGATGTAGTTCGACATCGGCGATGCGAGGAACAGCACCGGCGCAGCTGCCTCCTCGGGCTGCGCAGGCCGCTGCAGCGGGATGATCATCGCGGCCATGCTGCGCATCTGCTCGGGGATGCCGATCGCGACCTCGGGACCGCCTGCGCCCGCCTCGATCGTCTCGCCCTTCTCCTTGGCCTGCGTGAGCCGCGTCTCGACGAATCCGAACGCGACCGCGTTGACGTTGATCTTGAACTGGCCCCACTCCTTCGCGAGCGTCTTGGTGAGGCCGGTCACCCCTGCTTTGCCGGACGAGTAGTTGACCTGCCCGGCGTTCCCCATCGTGCCCGAGATCGACGTGATGTTGATGATCTTGCGAAACACTTCCTGGCCCGCGTCGCGCTCGGCCTTGGCGGGCTCGCGCATGTGCGGCGCGACGGCGCGCACCATGCGGAACGGCACTACGGTGTGGATGTCGAGCATGGCCTGGAACTGCTCGTCACTCATCTTGTGGGCGGCGCCGTCCCAGGTATAGCCGGCGTTGTTCACGAGGATGTCGACCTTTCCGTAAGCGTCGATCGTCTTCTGCACGACCTCGTCGCAGGCCCCCGGCTTGGTCAGGTCGCCGGCCACGGAGACGGTCTCTCCCTGGATTTCGCCCGCCGCCTGCTCGGCGACGTCGCCGTCGATGTCGTTGATGGTCACCTGCGCGCCCTCGGCCGCGAACAGCTCTGCCGTGGCGCGGCCGATGCCGCGGGCGGAACCGGTGATGATCGCGGTCTTTCCGTCCAGTAGTCCCATGCGTCTCCTTCGAATAGCTCGCGTGCCTGTCCGCCTGAATGGGCGCAGCTTATCCGCGTGGGCGTGCGGGCAGCATTGCTGCTCCCGGCTCGGCCGCAGGCCGTAGACTGGGCGCATCCAATCCGGCCAGGAGGTCGCCCGATGTCAGCGCTAGAGCAGTCCGACACCACCGTTCGCTCGAACGGAGCGCCGCCGGAGCAGGCCGGTCGCATCGTCGTGCAGAACCCGGCCACGGGCGAGGTGATCGGCCGGGTCGACGACATGACCCCCGCTCAGGTCGAGGCCGCGGTGGAGCGGGCGCGCCACGCCCAGCCGGGCTGGGAGGCGCTGGGGTTCGACGGCCGAGGCGATGTGATGTACGCCCTGCGGCACTGGCTGGTCGAGAACCGCGAGCGCGTGCTGGACGTGCTCGTGAAGGAGAACGGCAAGACGCGCGAGGATGCGTTGCTCGCCGAGATGTTCTACGTCTGCGACGCCCTGGGCTTCTGGGCGAAGAACGCACGCAAGTACCTGGCGGACGAGAAGATCAAGACGCACTCCCCACTGCTGCTCGGCAAGAAGGTCGTGGTGCGCTACCGGCCCCGCGGTGTGGTCGGCGTGATCGGACCGTGGAACTACCCCCTGACGAACAGCTTCGGCGATTGCATCCCGGCGCTGATGGCCGGCAACGCGGTCGTGCTGAAGCCGAGCGAGATCACGCCGCTCACGAATCTCCTGATGGGCGAGGCGGCGCTCGAGTGCGGCGCGCCCGCCGACGTGTTCTCCGTGGTGACCGGCGCGGGACCCACGGGCTCCGCGCTGGTCGACCACGTGGACATGATCCATTTCACCGGCTCCACGGCGACCGGCCGGAAGGTCGCGGTGCAGGCCGCCGAGCGGTTGATCCCGGCTTCACTCGAGCTGGGCGGCAAGGACCCGATGATCGTGCTGCGCGACGCGGATGTCGATCGCGCCGCCAACACGGCGGTCGAGTGGGCCTTCCGCAACAGCGGTCAGATCTGCATCTCGATCGAGCGCGTGTACGTGGAGGAGCCCGTCTATGACGCGTTCGTGCAGAAGGTCGTCGCAAAGACGCGTGCGCTGCGCCAGGGCGCGCCCGGCGGAGCGGGCAGCGTGGACGTGGGCGCGATGACCAACCCGCCGCAGGTCGACATCGTGCGCAGCCACGTCCAGGATGCGATCGACAAGGGTGCGGAGGTACCGGTCGGGGGCAGCGCCTCCGCCGGCCCGGGCCAGTTCTTCGAGCCGACGGTGCTGACCGGCGTCGACCACACGATGAAGATCATGACCGAGGAGACGTTCGGCCCGACGCTGCCGATCATGAAGGTGCGCGACGCCGACGAAGCGGTGCGACTCGCCAACGACAGCCGCTACGGCCTGAACTCGAGCGTCTTCTCCAAGGACGTCGCCAGAGGCGAGGCGGTCGCACGCCGGCTCGAGGCCGGGAACGCCTGCGTGAACGACGCGCTGATGAACTACCTCGCGTTGGAGGCCCCATTCGGCGGCGCGAACGAGTCGGGGCTGGGCGCGCGCCACGGCGCCCCCGGCATCCGCAAGTACTGCAGCACGCAGACGATCCTGATCACGCGGTTCGGGGCGAAGCGCGAGCCCACGATGTTCCCGAACAAGGCCGGCACGGCGAAGGTGTTCGAGCGACTGATGGTGCTGATGTACGGCCGGCGCCGCAAGCGCCGCCGCTAGCGCTCCGGCGTCGGGGAAATTTCGCTCGCCAGAAGGCGAGGGGAGAGTTAGCCTGAGAGTGCGATGCGGAATTGGCCACGGAGGGCCGCCGCAGCCTTGGCTATCGCAGGTATCGCCCTTCTCACAGGCATCTCCTCGGCCACGGCTGCCACGCTGCCCACAGGTTTTGAGGAGCGCACGGTCGTCTCTGGGCTGACGGCGCCGACAGCCGTCGCCTGGGCGCCGGACGGGCGCATGTTCGTCGCGGAGAAGGGCGGGAAGGTGCGGGTCGTGACGACCGCTGGGGCGCTCGTCTCGAAGCCGGTGATCGACATCTCCGATCACGTGAACACCAACGGTGACCGCGGCCTGCTGGGCATCGCGGTCGATTCGAGCTTCGGCTCGAACAGGTACCTCTACCTGCTCTACACATACGACGCGCGTGCGAGCGCCGCCGACCAGCCCAAGTCGTCCCGGCTCACCCGGGTCACGGTCAACACGGACAACAGCGCGTCGGCGGAGACGGTGCTGCTCGGCACGTATCCCACGCAGCCGTGCCCGGACCCCGCGAACAACGTCGACTGCATCCCCTCCGACGGCGGCTCCCATTCGATCGGGACGGTCCGCTCCGCTGCCGACGGCACGCTGTGGGTCGGCTCGGGCGACGGGGCAAACTACGGTGGCGTGGACCCGCGGGCCGTGCGCACGCACGACGAGCAGAGCTTCGGCGGCAAGCTGATCCACATCGACCGCAACGGCCGTGGCCTGCCGGGCCATCCCTTCTGCCCCTCGGTCACGGACCTCACTCAGGTGTGCGCCAAGGTGTGGGCGAAGGGATTCCGAAACCCGTTCCGGTTCACGATCCGCCCGAACGGACTGCCCGCGGTGGGCGACGTGGGGTGGGGGTCGTGGGAGGAGATCAACCTCGCGCAAGCCGGGCGCAACTACGGCTGGCCCTGCTACGAGGGCAAGGGAAAGCCCGGCGGTTACTCCAGCCAGCCCGTCTGCAAGGACTTCTACACCAAGGAGGGCACGTCGGCGGGGGTCACGTTCCCCGACCACCTGTACGCGCACGGCTCGGGGTCCTCGATCATCGGCGGACCCACGTACACGGGCGGCCCGTATCCCGACGAGTTCGACGGCGACATCATCTTCGGCGACTACGTGCAGGGCTTCATCAAGCGGCTCGAGCTGGATGGGTCCGGGAAGCCCACGGGCACCAAGGACTTCGTGACCGGCTGGTTCGGCGTCGACATCGAGCTGTGGAACGGCGAGCTGTACTACGTGAACTTCGGCGACGGCGGCAAGGGCTCGGGCTCGGTCGTGCGCGTCGCCTACTCGCCCGCCAACAGCACGCCGATCGCGATCGCCACAGCCACGCCGACCTTCGGAGCCGGACCGCTGAAGGTCACTTTCAAGGGCAGCGGCTCGATCGATCCCGACGGCGACACCCTCAAGTACGAGTGGGACTTCGGGGACGGGACCTCGAAGAGCACCTCGAAGGATCCCGTGCACACCTATCAGCGGGGCGGGAACTTCGATGCGCGCTTGAAGGTGACCGACTCCAAGAACGCCAGCGCGACCGCCACGGTGCGCATCTCCGTGAACAACTCGCCGCCGGTCGTGACCCTGGTTGCTCCGCTCGACGGCGCGGGGTACCGCAACGGCGCGCCCGTGCAGCTCTCGGGCTCGGCGAAGGATCCCGATGACGGCACGCTCGCGGACGCGCGGCTGTCGTGGAACGTCGTGCTCGTGCACGGCGACCACGTGCACCCCTTCCAGGGCCTGACCGGAAAGACGGGATCGTTCACGCCGACCACCGACCACGACGCCGACTCCTTCTACCGCGTGACGCTCACGGCGACCGACTCCGACGGGGCGACCGCCTCCAAGACGGTCGTGATCCACCCCCAGACCGTGGGCCTCTCGATCGCCAGCGCTCCGGCCGGGGCGCCGATCGGCTATGCGGGCTATTCGCTGTTCGCCGCACCGCATGCCGCGCGCGCGGCGATCGGGTTCCACACCACGGTCTCGGCCGCCCAGCGGTTCGTGGCCGATGGGCGCACCTACGAGTTCGCCGGATGGTCGGACGGCGGCCCGCTCGCGCACGACGTCACGATCCCGGCGGCCGACCTCGCGCTGGTTGCCCGCTACCGCGACGTGACACCGCTCCCGCGCGGTCCGGTGGGCGGCTTTGGCCCGGAGCCCGCGGACACTCTCGCACCGCGCGTCACGCTGGCGCGCTTCAACGCCCGCCGGCTGCGGGGCAGGGCGAGCGACTCGAGCGGGATCCGCAGCGTCAAGCTCGCGCTGCGCGCCCGCAAGCACCGCGGCGGGTGCCGTTGGTGGATGGCCAGGGCAGGCCGCCTCACGCGCAAGGCAACCGGCTGCGCGCGGCCGCGCTGGATCAAGGCGAGCCTGAAGAGCGCCGGCGCCGGCGCCGGCAGCTGGAGGTGGAAGGCCGACCTGAAGGGCCGGCTGCGGAAGGGACGCTACGTTCTGTCCGTCCGCGTCGTGGACGGCAAGGGCAACGTCGCCGTCACGCTCGGGGCGGGCAGTCGCAGGCTCGAGATCACCAGGTAGCACCCCACAGCCCTCGAGCTGAGTGCTAACTTTGTCGCGTCTTCCGGAGGGAGGTTCGCTTGCGCACCAAAGTAGGAGCGACCATCGCGGTCGCACTGGCGGGGACGGTGGTCCTGTGCGCACTCCCGGCTGCGCACGCGACGTATCTGGGGCAGAACGGGAAGATCTCGTTCGACCGCTACGCCTCGGACGACATGCCGACCATCCACACGGTCAACCCGGACGGGTCCAACGAGACCCCTCTGATCCCGGGTGGCCGCTTCTCGGCGTGGTCGCCCGATGGCAGCCGCATCGCGTACACATGCGAGGGTGGCGCCAATACGTGCACCGCCGCCGCCGACGGAACCGACATCGAGATCCTCGACAACGGCGGCCTGGTGCCGCAGTACAGGCCGTTCTGGTCGCCGGACTCGAAGCGCCTGATCATCGACAACAGGATCACGGGCGGCCACAACCCCGAGGAGATGTATGCCGACCTCTGGCGGATCGACGCCGTGGACGGCGGCGACCACATCCGGTTGGCCGTCAACGCGCTCTCGGGCAGCTGGTCTCCCAACGGCCGCATCGCCTATAGCGACTTCCGCGAAACAGGGACGACCACCGAGCGGTGGGTAAGCACCTTCGACGCCACGATCCCGAACAGCGGTGTGCGCCTGACGGAGTCCTCGAGGGACCTCTCGCCCGACTGGTCGCCGGACGGCACCAAGATCGTGTTCGAGAGCTTCCGGACCGACGGTCGCGGAATCTATGTGATGAACGCCGACGGGTCGGCCGAGACGCAGCTCTCGAATTTCGGAGCCGACCCGGTCTGGTCCCCTGACGGAACCAAGATCCTGTTTGTCGGCCATCTCGAGAGCACCGACCTGTGGGTCATGAACTCCGACGGGAGCGGACAGTCCAACCTCACGAACACGCCGACCGTGCTCGAAAGCGAGCCCGCGTGGCAGCCGGTCCGGCAGCCGGGGTATGTGCGCCCGAAGAGCGCATCGCCGGTACATGTGCCGCTGGTTCCCGCCTTCGAGCCGTGCGAGTCGCCGAATCGCGCCCATGGGCCGCCGCTGGCGTTTGGCTCGTGCGCATCACCGGATCAGCGCGGCGGCTTCATGACGTTCGGCGCTGCGCCTCCCGGGCAGTCGCCGCGAGCATCCGGAAACGTCCGGCTCCGCGTGATCCCCGGGCAACCTGGTTCGGGCGACGAGGCCGACGTTGCGATCGCGGTGCACCTGACGGACGTCCGGCGGGCTTCCGACCTCGCTGACGGGCCTGGCGGCCTCGAGTTGCACGTGCCGATCCGGCTGACAGACAGGTTCAGCGGGGCCTTCGACTCCGAGACGGCGACGGCGCAGGACTTCGAGCTCACGATGCTGCTGCCCTG
This sequence comes from uncultured Solirubrobacterales bacterium, assembly GCA_963816975.1. Lineage (GTDB taxonomy): Bacteria > Actinomycetota > Thermoleophilia > Solirubrobacterales > JBBDJG01 > DASRIA01. The sequence goes on from CAWFMD010000006.1 coordinate 1,272,448, forward strand.
CGGGGAGACGGCTGACACGAGCATCGGCTCGACGTGCTCGGCAACGACAACTGCCAATGCGCTGATCCCGCAGGGATACCCACCGCCGGACTCCGACTGGGTCGTCGAAGGCCACCGCGCGATCTGGGGCCTGGGCCAGATCTCGGTCTGGGACGGCGGTGAGGACGGCCACATCGAGAGCACCGACGACAACGCCGTGCTCGCTGTCCAGGGAGTGTTCGTGCCGTAACAGCAGCCTTGCAGCCGTTCCCCCCACCGTCGCACGCCCCACCGCGCCGGATGGGATGCGCGGCGCGTTTCAAACGATCGGCGCCGGATCCGGGGATTCAGGCCGGAAATGCTCGCAGGAGCGGGCATTTCCTTGCCGAAGTCGCACGTCGGAATGGCTCCGATCCCCAGACGATCGTCCAACCCGCCGTCCCCTGGCTGTGGTCGCGGTCCCCGCTGCCCGATCCCCTCTCACATGGGTATGCGCGGACGGCGCGCGAGCGCCGTGCTGCTGTCGCTGGTCGTGTTCGGCTCTGTCGCATGGGTGGCCGGCGCCTCCGAGGTGCGGAGGTCGTCATCGGTCGAGCAGTCGATCCGTGCCTGCGCCAACCGCGAACGCGGTGAGCGCGGCCTGCGGCGGCTCAAGCACGATCCCGCGCTCGACGCCGCCGCCCGCCTGCACGCCCGGCGCATGCTGAAGAAGGACTTCTTCGACCACGAGGACCCGTCGGGCAAAGGGCCCGCGGACCGCGTGAAGCGCTTCGCCAAGCGCCGGTACGTGATCGTCGGCGAGAACCTCGCAGTCGGCTTCGACTCCACGCGAGCCACCTGTCGCGGCTGGATGAGGAACCCCCACCACCGCGCCAACATCCTGCGCCACCGGTTCACGCACATCGGAGCGGGCTACGCGTCGGGAGGCGGCCGTTACGGGCGCTACTACGTCCAGGTGTTCGCCGACGTAGCCGGATAGCGCCGGCTCGCCCTGCGGGCGGGGCTACGATGCGCCCCATCTCCCGGAATCGCAAACCGCCTGCCGGCGGGCGGCTGGCCGACCTGGTCGATGCCTCGGAGGCTGTCGGCGCGACGCGCTCGCGGCTGGCGAAGGTGGAACGGATCGCCGAGGTCCTGCGGCGGCTGGCGCCGGAGGAGGTCGCGGCCGGGGTCGCGTTCCTGTCGGGCGAGCTGCGGCAGCGCCAGATCGGCGTGGGGTGGGCCGCGTTGCGCGAGCTGCCGGCGCCGGCGGCGGAGCCGAGCCTGAGCGTGGCCGAAGTGGATGCGGCATTCGCGCGGATCGGTGGGCTGCGCGGACCTGGGTCCCAGGCAGACCGGCGCGCGCTGCTCGGTGAGCTGTTCTCGCGGGCGACCGAGCGCGAAGCGCGGTTTCTCGCGCAGCTGGTCGGCGGCGAGCTGCGTCAGGGTGCCCTGGAGGGAGTGATGGTCCAGGCGCTTGCGCGCGCCGCCGATGCGCAGCCGGCTGCAGTGCAGCGGGCGCTCATGCTGCGCGGCGACCTCGCGGGCGTCGCGGAGGCGGTGTTGGCGGACGGTCCCCCGGCGCTCGCGAGGTTCCGCTTGCAGGTCGGGGTGCCGGTAAGGCCGATGCTCGCCCGTCCGGCCAAGGATGTGGGGGACGCGATGCAGCGGCTCGGAGAGGCCGCCGTCGAGTGGAAGCTCGACGGAGCACGGGTCCAGATTCACCGCAGCGGCGACGAGGTGCACGTGTTCACGCGCACGCTCGACGATGTCACGGCGCGCGTGCCGGAGATCGTGGCAGCGACGCGCGGGTTACCCGTGCGCTCCGCCGTGCTGGACGGCGAGGCGATCGCATTGCGCCCCGACGGGCGCCCGCAGCCGTTCCAGGTGACGAGCGCGCGCTTCGCGCGCGAACAAGGCCGGCGCGGCGTATCGCTGAGCCTGTTCGTGTTCGACCTGCTGCACGCCGACGGCGAGGACCTGCTGGACCGGCCTGCAGCCGAGCGAGCCGCCCGGCTCGCGGAGCTGGTGCCCGACGCGCTGCGCACGCCGCGTGCGGTGGTCTCCGACGCCGCGGCAGCCACAGACTTTCTCGAGAACGCGATCGCCCGCGGCCACGAGGGCGTGATGCTGAAGGCGCTCGATCAGCCCTACGCCGCCGGCAGCCGGGGAAGCGGGTGGCTGAAGGTGAAGCCGGTGCACACGCTCGACCTCGTCGTGCTCGCCGCGGAGTGGGGCCACGGCCGCCGCCGCGGCCGGCTCAGCAACCTGCACCTGGGCGCGCGCGATGCGGCGGGCGAGGGCTTCGTGATGCTCGGCAAGACGTTCAAGGGGCTCACCGACGCGATGCTCGCCTGGCAGACCGAGCGGCTGCTCGCGCTCGAGACCGAAAGCGACGGCCACGTGGTGCGGGTCCGCCCCGAGCTGGTGGTGGAGATCGCCTTCGACGGCGTGCAGACCAGCCGGCGCTACCCCGGCGGCGTCGCGCTGCGCTTCGCGCGGGTGTTGCGCCATCGGCCCGACAAGTCCGCGCGCGAGGCGGACACGCTCGACGCCGTGCTCGGCGACGAGGGGTGCCGGCGTCAGCGCCTGAACCGGCTGCGAATGCCGCGGCGCCGTCCGAGGCCCAGCCGCTTGACCAGCCACTCGGTCTGCCCCCGGCGCTCGGCGTGGTAAGCGTCGACGCCTGAGATCTCCTCCGCGATCCGTGCCGCGATGAACCCGATCAGAGCGGGGCCCTCGGGGATCGATGGCTCGATCATCGCGTCCCAGTCCGCGAGCGGCGGCGACTGCCCCCGCGCCAGTTCGTGCGCGCGGTCGGCGCACATGCGCGTGTAGGCGTCACGCAGTTCGTCGTCCCATGCCTCGACCCGCCGCACGAGCCGCCCGCGGGGAGCAACGAGCTTGGTGGGCTGTTCGACGACGCTGCCCTCCAGCTCGACCTCGTACAGCACGCGGCCCACCCACAGCGGCAGGTCGGACGCGCGGCATGCGTGGATGCCGCTGCGGCACGGATCGACGCGCGCATCGACCCATGCGCCGGGGGCGCCGCCCGGCAAGGGCCAGCTGAACCCGGTGAAGACGCTCGTCCCGTCGGTGCGCAGGAACTTGTAGGCGATCATGCCCGCCTCCATTCCCTGAAGGCCGTGACCAGCTGCTCACGGGTCTCGGGCGGCACGTCCTCCTCGGTGATCCGGCCGACCGTCGCGATCGTCGCTCGCATCTGGTCGACGTACCACACGCATCCCTCGCAGAAGTTCAGGTGCTGCTCGAAGAGCGCGGCCTCGTCCGGCGGCAGCGCGGTCTCCAGGTAGTCGGTCACGAGCTCCACGACCTCCTGACAGCTGATGTGCTCGTGGGAGTGCTCAGCCATCGAGCTGCCTCTCGAGCGCGGCGCGCACGCGCGATCGTGCGCGGTGCAGCAGCACGCGCTGGTTGCCTTCGGACACCGCGAGCGCTTCGCACACCTCGTCGCTGCTCCAGCCCTGGATGTCGCGCAGGGTGATCACCTGGCGCTGCGCAGCCGGGAGCTCCTCGATCGCGGCCTTGATCACCCCAAGGGTCTCGCGCCCCGCCAGCGCCTCCTCGGGAAGCGTGGTCCAGTCGGTCGGATACCCGTTCCAGTGGCCGGGGAATGCGCCGTCCGCGCCGCGGAACCGGTCAGGGTCGACGGCCGCCTCCGCGCCCGCCGGTGCCAGGGAGGAGAACGGCACGATGCGGGCCTCGCGCCCACCCCGGGTCATCGCCGTGTTCACGAGGATCCTGAGGATCCAGGTCTTCAGCGAGGAGCGGCCCTCGAAGCGGTCGAGGCCGTTCAGCACCCCGATCCACGCGTCCTGTACGACCTCCTCGGCTACCGCGCGGGTTTTCACGTAACCGCGCGCCACCGAGAGCATGGTGGCGTGGTAGCTGCCGACGAGCGACTCGAAGGCAAGCTCGTCGCCGGCGCGCAGGCGCTCAAGCAACTCGGCGTCCTCGGCCGAGGGCGTTGCAACCGGGTTCTCGACTTGGGGATGCGCCACGGCGTCGCCGGGCATCAGTCTCCCATAGCGCTCAAGCGTTACGGGAGGCCGTGACCTCGCTGTCGCCGTTCGGCGACACCTCGGCCAGCCGCTGGTGCAGGCGCTCCCGCAGCTCGTCGGCGGAATACGTGCGCTGGGCCCGGCGCTTGCGGGCGACGACCACGCCGGTCGCCGCCACCCCCGCGAGTCCGGCGAGTCCGACGATCTTCCAGGGGACGTGCATCGGAGTGCGTAGGTTATGGCCCGTGAACGATGCTGCGCTGGACCTGGACGAGGCGGTCGCCACGGCTGCGACCGGCGACATCTGGCTATTTCGCGGCAGGTCCGTGGCCGACCGCGCGATCCGGGCCGTCACGAACAGCCCGGTCAACCATGTCGGCATGGCCGTCGCGCTCGATGACCTGCCACCGCTGCTGTGGCACGCCGAGCTCGGCCGTTCCCTGCCCGACGTGTGGACCGGGGAGCGCCAGCGCGGGGTGCAGCTCCATCCCCTGCGCGCCGCCGTGACGACCTGGAACGAGCGCTACGGGCAGAGAGCGTGGATCCGTCAGCTCGCGGGAGGCACTGTCGAGCGTCACCACGAGGACCGGCTGATGGAGGTGATCGCCCGCTACGACGGCCGCCCGTTCCCCACGAGCCTCGGCCTTGCGCGGCGCTGGCTGAATGGCCGCGTGCGCCGCGCGTCGTCGCTGGAGACGATCTACTGCGCGGAGCTGGTCGCCACCACCTACCAGCACATGGGCCTGCTCCCCGGCGGCCGGCCGGCCAGCTGGTATGACCCCGGCAGGTTCTGGAGCGGCGATCGCATCGAACTGATGCCTCCATTCGCGCTCGCGGATGAGGTTGCGGTGCGGTGAGGTCTCACGGAACGCGTGCCGCGTAGCGTTAGGGGAGTAAGCGGCCTGGTCCACGACTGGAGGAGACATGCCCGAGCGGTCCCAGCAACAGAAGGCCGAAGAGTTTCGCGCCCTGCATCGAGGCGAGCCATTCGTGATCCCGAATCCGTGGGACGCCGGCTCTGCGAAGGTGCTGGCCGCGCTGGGCTTCAAGGCGCTCGCGACCACCAGCGGCGGCTTCGCGTTCACGCTCGGCCGCCTCGACGGCGATGTCACCGTCGACGAGGTGATCGACCACACCGGCGCGCTCGCGCGGGCGACGCACCTCCCCATCTCGGTCGACATGGAGAACGGATACGGGCCGGATCCGGAGGATGCGGCGCGGGCGGTGACGCGCGCCGCGGAGGCGGGCGCGGTCGGGGGATCGATCGAGGACTACGACCCGGAAGGCAGGATCTACGACGCCGCGCACGCCACCGAGCGGGTGGCCGCGGCCGCCGAGGCAGCCGCGCGAGCAGGCTTCCCGTTCACCCTCACCGCCCGCGCCGAGAACCACCTGCGCGGCAATCCGGACCTCGATGACACGATCGCCCGTCTGCAGGCCTACGAGCGCGCCGGCGCGGATGTGCTGTACGCGCCCAGGCTGCGCACCCGCGATGAGATCCACGCCGTCTGCGACGCTGTTTCGAAGCCGGTCAACGTGCTTGCGCTCCCTGGGATGTCGGTGCGCGAGATCGCTGCCGCCGGCGGCCGGCGCATCAGCGTCGGGAGCCAACTCGCGTGGGTCGCCGTACACGCCATGGCGCAGGCGGCCGAACAGATCCGGGATGCCGGCGACTTTTCGGTGCTCGACGTGCGCGTCCCGGTGAAGGCGTGGTTGGACGCCGGCGGCCCTACAGCCCCAGCTGCTTCCCGATGATCTCCTTCATGATCTCGTCGGTGCCGCCGCCGATCGGGCCCAGGCGCGCATCCCGCAGCGCGCGCTCCACGTCGTACTCGCGCATGTACCCGTAGCCGCCGTGGATCTGCACCGCCTCGTCGGCGACCTCGACCGCCGCGCGGCACGCCAGCAGCTTCGCCATCGAGACCTCCTTCAGCGCGTCCTGGCCTGACACGAACAGTCGCAGTCCCTGGTAGGTCAGGTCGCGGCATGCCTGGATCTTCACCGCCATCTCGGCGAGCTTGTGGCGGATCGCCTGGAAGTGGCCGATCGAGCGGCCGAACGCCTCGCGCTCCAGGGCGTACTCCAGGGTCCGTTCGAACGTCGCCTGCATCCCGCCGACGGCGCCCAGCGCCATCGCGAGCCGCTCCCACTGGAAGTTGGACATGATCAGGTAGAAGCCCTTGTGCTCCTCGCCGAGCAGGTTCTCCGCGGGCACGCGCACGTCAGAGAACGCCAGCTCGCCCGTGTCCGACGCGTGCCAGCCCAGCTTCTCGAGCTTGCTCGTGACCTCGAAGCCCGGCATCCCCTTCTCGATCACCAGGAACGAGAGGCCGTGGTGGCCGCCCTCCTGCGTCGTCTTCACCGCGGTCACGTAGAAGTCCGCCCGCACGCCGTTGGTGATGAATGTCTTCGAGCCGTTCACGACGTATTCGCCGTTTTCGCGCCGCGCAAAGGTCTTCAGTCCGGCGACGTCCGACCCGGCGCCCGGCTCGGTGATCGCCAGCGCGCCGACCTTGTCGCCCTTCAGCCCCGGCACGATCCAGCGCTGCTTCTGCTCCTCCGTGCCGAACTTCAGGATGGGCGGCATCGCGATCCCCGTGTGACCTCCGATCCCGGCCGCCACCCCGCCGGACCCGCAGCGCGCCATCTCCTCTGCGAATACCGCGCCGTGCACCGTGTCGCCGCCCTGGCCGCCGTACTCCTCGGGATACGAGATTCCGAGGAAGCCCAGATCGCCCATCCGCTTGAACAGGGAGAGCGGGAACTCGCGCGCCTCCTCCCACTCGGGCGCGTGCGGGCGGATCTCCCGCTCGACGAACGTGCGCAGCGACTCGCGCAGCGCCTCGTGCTCCTCGGTGAAGGGCGGGACCAGCGCGCTCACGGGCGCACCCGATCCTGCGCCCCGGGGCCGGCGCCGTCGCGCTCACGCACGGCGTCCCACTGCTCGAGCGTGGCGTGCCCGCGGCCGGAGTGGTCGAATCCCAGCAGGTCGCCGCGCCGGTTCTTGGCGTCGGAGTGGTGGTATGCGCGCACCTCGGCGATCAGGCCGTCGCGCACCACGAACCACTCGGTCCCGCGGTCGATGCGCTGTTCCATGTCGTGGCGCGGATCGCGCCACAGCATGGTCCACTCGATCACGACCTGGTCGCCGGACTCGATGCCGTGCTCGAGGTGCCAGCTCGCGTCCAGGTGCTTCACGCCCTGCTCGGTGATCTCCCCGATTTCGCGTGCGCTGCGGTGCGGCCCGAGGCGCGTGTAGAAGTGGTTCGCATCGGGCTGGAAGTGGCGCGCGACCTTGTCGACGTCGCCGGTGTTGAGGTCGCGGTAGTAGGCGCGCACGCGCTCGAGCGGGGTGAACTCGCTCATCGCGGGTCCCGCGGTGGCTCGGGCGTCGCCGGCGGCTCGCTCAAATAGCGCCCGAAGTGGAAGCTCGTCACCCGGTACTGCTCGCGGAAGTAGAAGCGGTGGGCGTCGCCGCGGTGCACTCCCGAGTCCAGCTGGACCGACCCACACCCCTCGTCGCGGGCCTTCTGCACGAGGTAGTCGTTCAGCCGCTGCCCGTAGCCGCGCGACCGCCACCGCTCGGCCGTCACCAGGTCGTCGACGTACAGGTGCCGCCCCGAGATCAGGTTGGTCGTGACCCGGTACCCGGTCACGGCCCGCACGTCGTCGCCGTCGTCCAGCACGGCGGCCACGCGATAGCCCTGCGGGTGCGCCTCGCGGTACAGCCGCGAGAACTCATCGAGCGACAGATGCGTCCGCAACTCCCGCATCACCTCGAAAGCGTGGGGGAGGCGCGGATCGTCCGGGGCAATCTCGGCGATGGTCATGGGAGTGAACAACGGAACGCTGGTCGGGCGTAGGACCCGGCCGCAGAGCGCTTGGTCAAAGTCCGTACGAGCGGCCGATCACCTCGAGCATGATCTCGTCCGTCCCCGCCCCGATCCGGTTCAGCCGCATGTCGCGCCAGGCCCGCTCGACGCCGTACTCCTTCATGTAGCCGTAGCCGCCGTGGATCTGCACGCACTCGTCGCAGACCTCGAACCCGATCCGCGACGCGTACAGCTTCGCCATCGAGATCTCGCGCACCGGGTACTCCCCGTTCTGCACGCGCCACGCGGTCGTGTAGACCATCTGGCGCGCGGCCTCGATCTTGGTCGCCATCTCCGCGAACTTATGGCGGATCGCCTGGAAGCGGCCGATCGGCCGGCCGAACGCGTTGCGCTCGCGGGCGTACTCGAGGGTCGTGTCGAACACGCGCTGCGCGCCCGCAACCGATCCCGCGGCGCCGATCAGGCGCTCACCCTGCAGCTCCCACATGATGTGGTAGAAGCCCTTGCCTTCCTCGCCGACCAGGTGCTCGACCGGCACTCGTACGTCCTCGAAGGTCAGCTCCGCGGTGTCGGAGGAGTGCATCCCGAGCTTCTCGAGCTTGCGCGACACGTGAAACCCGGGGGTGTCCTTCGGCACCACGAACAACGAGAATCCGTCGTAGCCCGCGTCCGAGTCCGTCTTCGTGACCAGCACGATGAAGTCGGCCCGCACGCCGTTCGTGATGAACGTCTTGGAGCCGTTGATCACGTACTCGTCGCCGTCGCGCACCGCCCGCGTCCGGATTCCCGCGACGTCGGAACCGGCGCCGGGCTCGGTGATGCCAAGCGAGGAGATCATCTCGCCCTTGATCGAGGGCACGAGGTAGGTCTGCTTGAGGTACTCCGAGCCGAACTTGAGGATCGGCGGCGTCGCCATGTCGGTGTGGACCGCGACGCCCATCGCAAGCCCACCGTTGTTGGAGTGTGCCATCGCCTCGCCGCGCATCAGCGACATGAAGTAGTCGCCGCCCTGGCCGCCGTACTCCTCGGGGAAGTACACGCCCAGGAAGCCCAGCTCGCCCATCCGCTTGAACACCGAGTCGGGGAAGCCGCTCTCCTCCCACTCGTCGGAGTGGGGCGCCAGCTCCTTCCGGCAGAACGTCTGGATCGTCTCGCGCAGCTGCTCGTGCTCGTCGCTGATGCAGAAGTGGCGCTTCGGTGCGCTGAAGTCGGGCTTGATCTCGGTCGCGGCAGTCGCCATCTGTGAAAACCTCCGGGCTCGGTGCGCTTGACAGACGCTTGCAGGAAAGCTACAAGAGGCCCGGGAAAAAGTAAACAGTAGGACTTCCTACTTACCGCAACGACGAGGAGGAGACGTTCTGCCCGACTTCCAGACGCTGCGCTACGCGGTCGACGACCACGTCGCCACGATCACGCTGAACCAGCCGGACAACCGCAACGCCCTCTCGAACGAGCTGCTGACGGAGCTGATCGCGGCGTTCGAGGCGGCGCGCGACGACGCGGAGGTGCGCGTGGTGGTGCTCACCTCCTCGCACGAGACGACTTTCTCCTCGGGCGCGAACCTCGCGGGCTTCGCGGCCGACGTGCCGCTGATCCACCGCCACCTCGGCACGGCCCGGTTCCCGCAGCTGTTTCGCCTGATCGGCGAGCTCGGCAAGCCGACCGTCTGTGCGGCGAACGGGCACGTATTGGCGGGTGCGCTCGGCATCGCACTCGCATGCGACCTGATAGTCGCGAAGGAGGGGGCGACGTTCGGAACGCCGGAGATCAACGTGGGCGCGTTCCCCTTCATGATCATGGCGCTGATCTACCGCAACGTGCCGCGCAAGAAGACGACGGAGCTGCTGCTGCTCGGCGAGCGCATCGACGCGCGCGAGGCGGAGCGAATCGGGATCGTGAACCGCGTCGTGCCCGCGGCGGAGTTCGACGCCGCGGTGGCCGATTGGGCGCAGAAGCTCGCCTCCAAATCACCGCTGATCATGCGCCTCGGCAAGGATGCGATGTTCCGCCAGCAGGACATGGCGTTCGTCGACGCGCTCGACTACCTGCGCGCGCAGCTCGGCCTCGCGATGTCGACGGAGGACATCGTGGAGGGAGTGCAGGCCTTCTTCGAAAAACGTGAACCCCAGTGGAAAGGTCGGTAGAGATGGCCACGGAGCCCAAGGTGGACCCGCAGCTCGAGCACCAGATCGAGGTGGTGGACGAGCTGTCCCGCGACCCGGCGGAACCGCATCCCGGCGAAGTGCCCTCGGCGCAGCCCACCGAGCACGGCGAGACCAGCGGTCTGAAGCCGCTGGTCGACGATCTGCACGATCGCCGGGCGAAGATCAAGCTCGGCGGTGGAGTCGAGAAGATCGAAGCTCAGCACGCGAAGGGCAAGCTCACGGCCCGCGAGCGCATCGATCTGCTGGTCGATGCCGGCACGTTCGTGGAGATCGGCATGCACGGGCGACCGCACTTCTCCCAGCGCTCGATGGAAGGTCGCGACGCGCCCGCCGACGGGGTGATCACCGGCTGGGGCGACGTCGACGGCCGGGCCTGCGCGGTCGTCGCCTACGACTTCACGGTGATGGCCGGCTCGATGGGGATGACGGGGGAGATCAAGGTTGCCCGCATGCGCGAGATGGCACTGCAGAAGCGCATGCCCTTCATCTGGCTGCTCGACTCCGCCGGTGCCCGCATCCAGGAGGCGGTCGGCTCACTGTTCGCCGGCTCCGGCCACCTGTTCCGCGAGGAGGTGATCATGTCCGGGGTGGTCCCGCTGGTGGCCGGGATGCTCGGGCCCTGCGCGGCGGGCACCGCCTACATCCCGGGGCTCTCGGACTTCGTCCCGATGGTGGTCGGCCAGGGCGCGATGGCGCTCGCCGGGCCGCACCTCGTGAAGGCAGTGACCGGCGAGGACATCGAGATGGAGGAACTGGGCGGAGCCAAGGTCCATTGCCGCAAGTCAGGTGTCGGTGACCTGGAGGTAGCCGACGATCGTGAGTGCATCGAGGCGATCAAGACCTACCTGTCGTACTTCCCGTCCAACTGCGAGCAGCAGCCGCCGGTGCGCGAAACGGCCGATCCCGTCGATCGGATGGACGAGGAATTGCTCGACGTCGTCCCGGAGTCGCCACGCCACCCCTATGACATGTACGAGGTGATCAAGCGGATCGTCGACGACGGCGAGTACTTCGACATCAAGCCCAAGTGGGCGAAGACGATCATCACGTGCTTCGCGCGCTTTGGCGGGCGTCCGGTCGGCATCGTCGCCAGCCAGCCAAAGCAGCTTGCGGGCATCCTCGAGAACGACTCCGCCGACAAGGCCGCGCGCTTCGTGAACCTCTGCGACGCGTTCAACATCCCGCTCGTCTTCCTTCAGGACGTGCCGGGGTTCATGGTCGGCTCGAAGGTCGAGCAGGCGGGCATCATCCGCCACGGCGCAAAGATGCTGTACTCGATCTCGCGCGCGACCGTGCCCAAGGTCACCGTCGTGATCCGCAAGGCGTACGGCGCCGGCTACTACGTGATGAACGGCCGCGCCTACGAGCCGGACCTGATCGTCGCGTGGCCGGGCGCGGAGATCAGCGTGATGGGCGCGGAGGGCGCCGTCAACATCATCTTCCGCAAGCAGATCGAGGCGGCGGCGGACCCGGACGCCGAGCGGCAGCAGCTGGTCGCCAACTTCAAGGCGATCATCGATCCCTACATCGCCGCGGGCAACGACATGGTGGACGACATCATCGACCCGCGCGAGACGCGCCCGCGCATCATCCGCGGCCTCGAGATGGCTGCCACGAAGCGCGTCGAGAGGCCATGGCGCAAGCATGGCGTGATGCCGGTGTGACCTCGCCACGCGTGCAGGCGGTGAGCGACGTGATGGAGGCGTTCCGGCGCCGCGACGTGCCGGCGCTGAACCAGCTGCTGGACGTGGAGACGTTCGAGTTTCGCTCCGCGATCCGGGCGGCGTTCGCAGGCGGCGGCGTGTACCGCGGGCCGGGCAGCGTGGAGCGCTACATCGGCGATCTCGACGGGGTGTTCGAGGACTGGCATACCGAGGACGAGCACTACGTGGACGCGCCCCCCGACCAGGTCGTCCTGACGTACCGCATCGTGGGGCAGGGCCGCCAGAGCGAGCTGCGGCTGGGGCAGGACATCGCGATCGTGTGGACGTTCGCGGGCGGCCGCCTGCGGCGCGGGGACGTCTACCTGCAGCGCGAGGAGGCCTATGCGGCCGTCCCCGGATATCCGGTGCATGCGATGAACGACGCGATCGCGCGCAAGCACATCGACGATTTCGTGGCGAGCGTGCATCCGGACGTCGTATGGGAGCACAACATCGGAACGGGCTCGCCCGAGGAGGGCGTCTACGAGGGTCGCGAGCGCCTGCGGCAGTTGATGGCGCGCATCCTCGAGGGTTGGGACTACATGTGGCCCGAGGCCGACGCGGTCCGCGAGGTGGAGGCCGGGCGCTACCACCTGAGGGGCCGGCTGCGCATGAAGCACTCGGACTCGGACCGGCTGATCGTGACTCCCTTCGAGCAGCACATCGAGCTTCGCGGCGACCAGATGATCAGGGGCCGCATGACGACCGGGAGCCTGGTCGGTGGGTGAGAGCTCCCCTACAAGCAGGAGGTAATGCGATGAGCCGCTTCGAGGACCCGGTGATCATCACTTGCTCGATCTCGGGCGCGGTCGCCAACCGCGAGCAGTGCCCGGCGATCCCGTACACGCCCGAGGAGTACGCGGCCGAGGCGCGCCGGATCGTGGACGAAGGCGGCGCCATGATCCACATCCATGCGCGCACGCCGGACGGTGTTCCCAGCTACGAGGTAGACGACTTCCGCAACATCACGGACGCGATCCTCGGCGAGGTGGACGACGTGATCATCAACTACTCGACCGGCGCGGTCGGCGTGCCGATCGAAAAGCGCCTCGAGTACCTGCGTGCGCTGCGGCCCGAGGTGGGCGCGCTCAACATGGGCTCGATGAACTACGCGAAGTACTCGAAGCGGCGCAAGCAGTTCGTCTTCCACACCGTGTTCGAGAACTCGTTCGACACGATCATGACGTTCCTGAACGAGATGAACGCACTCGGCATCAAGCCCGAGCACGAGTGCTTCGACTCGGGTCACATCGCGAACCTCGATCCGCTGCTCGACATGGGGCTGCTGCGCGAGCCGCTTCAGATTTCGTGCGTGATGGGTGTGACCGGCGGTATCCGCCCGAATGCGCGCAACCTCGCGCACATGTCGGAGCAGATCCCCGGCGGGGCGCAGGGCCCCAACGAGTGGGGCGTGATCGGCATCTCGCGCGCCCAGTGGATGCTGGGCGCCGCGGCGCTCACGCTGGGCGGGAATTTCCGCGTCGGACTCGAGGACAACTTCTACCTGCCCAACGGCGACATGGCGCGCTCCAACGGCGACCTGATCGCGAAGGCGCGGCAGATGGTCGAAGACGTGGGCCGGCGACCGGCGACCGTCGCAGAGGCGCGGGAAATGCTCGGCACGCAGAAAATGGTGTGGCCGCCGCGGGCGGCGGCCACGGCGGCCACGGGCTGATGTCGGCGGTGCCCGGGGCCCTCGACGGACTGCGCGTGCTCGACCTCAGCCGGCTGCTGCCCGGCGGATTCTGCACGCTGCTGCTCGCCGACATGGGTGCCGAGGTGCTCAAGGTCGAGGACACTGCGGGCGGCGACTACATCCGCTGGATGCCCCCTTACTACGGCGGCGAGGCGGAGCGGCGCGCGGGCGTGGCCTCCGCCTACTTCCTCGCGCTGAATCGCAACAAGCGCTCGCTGCGCCTGAACCTCAAGGACGAGCGCGGGCGCGACGTGCTGTTGCGGCTGGCCGACGATTACGACGTGCTGGTGGAGAGCTTCCGCCCCGGCGTGATGGACCGGTTGGGCGTCGGCTTCGACACGCTGCGTGAGCGCAACCCACGCCTGATCTACTGCCCGATCTCCGGCTATGGCCAGGACGGCCCCCTGACCGCGCGCTCCGGGCACGACACCAACTACCTGGCGCTGAACGGGTTGCTCGGCCTGACGGGGCGGCGCGGTGGGCCGCCCATCCAGTCGGCCGGCCAGATCGCCGACCTCGGCGGCGGCGGGTTGATGGCGGCGGTCGGCATCCTCGCCGCGGTGATCGAGCGCGCGCGCTCGGGCGAGGGCCAGATGGTCGACATCTCGATGACCGACGGCGCTCTGTCCTGGCTGGCGATGGTCGCGGCACGCTACTTCGCCGAGCAGCAGGTCCCGCGCCGCGGAGAGCCGGAGCTGACCGGCGGCATCGCGTGCTACGTCCCCTATGAGACCAAGGACGGGCGGTGGGTGTCCCTGGGGGCACTCGAGCCGAAGTTCTGGCAGAACTGGTGCAACGGCGTCGGTCGCCCCGATCTGATCGAGAAGCAGTTCGAGCATCCGGACTCGGTGGCGGGGTCGGAGGTCGCAGCCGTGTTTCGCGAACGCACGCGCGACCAGTGGACGGCATTCGCCGCCGAGCACGACTGCTGTCTCGAGCCGATCCTCGATCTCGACGAGGCGCTCGACTCGGAACTCGTACGCGCGCGCGGAATGGTCGTCGAGCTGGACCAGCCGGGGATCGGCGCGGTCAAGCAGGTCGGCGCCCCGATCAAGCTGTCGCGCACACCGGCCGACACCGGCGGCGCGGCGCCGGCGCTCGGCGCCGACACCGACGACGTCCTGCGCGAGATCGGCATCGACCCGGCGCCGCTGCGCGAGGCGGGCGTGGTGTGAAAGAGAACGACCTGATGCGGATGGGCGAGCTGGCCCAGGCGGCGGGCGTCTCGGCCGGCACGATCAAGCACTACCTGCGCGAGGGCCTGCTGCCCGAGCCGGTCAAGACGTCGCGAAACATGGCCTGGTACCCACGCGAGTTCGTCGAGCGGGTGCAGCTGATCAAGCAGCTCCAGGAGGAGCGCTTCCTCCCGCTGAAGGTGATCAAGGAGGTGCTCCAGCGGGATGGCGCAGCAGGTGGGGCGGACCGGCTGCGCGCGCTGATCGACCTCGAGGACCGCGTGCTCGAGCGTGCGCTCACCGTGCAGGACACCCGCGGGCTGAGCGGGCGCGACGTGCTCAAGCGCTACGGGCTGCCGGCCGAGGCGCTCGAGCGTCTCGAGCAGCTCGGGGTCCTGACCCCGGGCGTGCGCAACGGGTCGAAACGCTACGGGCCCGACGACGTGCAGATCATCGAAGCGGTCAGCCGCATGCGCGCGTCGGGCTACTCCGAGGCGCTTGGCTTCACCGTGCACGACACGATGATCTACAAGCGCCACCTCGAGCGGCTCGTGCGCGAGGAGGTCGACGTGATGATGGAGCGAGTCGCCGGCGAGATGGACACGGAGGAGGCGGCGGACCTGCTCGAGCGCGCCGTCGAGCCGATGCGCGACCTCGTGGCGGCCCTGCGCGCCAAGCTGCTCGTGTCCGAGCTGCAGGCCCGGCGGGCGGCGCAGCGGTCTTGAGTGACATCACGATCCGCGCCGCGGATGCCGGCGATCACGACGGCCTGTTCGCACTGTACGCGCGGGTGGTCGCGCAGGGCGGAGCATTCCCGCAGGAGCCGCCCGTCGACGAGGCGACCTTCCGGGAGGCCTGGATCGACGGCAAGACCGGCGTGTACGTGGCCGCGCTGGACGGCGACCTCGCCGGCTCCTACCACCTGCTGCCCAACTACGCAGGCACGGCCGGCCACATCGCGAACGCCGGCTACATGGTGGTGCCGGAGCGCCGCCGCCGCGGCGTCGGGGAGGCGTTGGTGGAGCACTCGCTCGACGAAGCCCGCCGGCACGGATTCGACGCGATCATGTTCAACCTCGTGTTCGAGTCCAACCCGGCCCGCCTCTTGTACGAGCGGCTGGGGTTCGAAGCGGTCGGCCGGGTACCCGAGGCGATTCGCGGCGAGGACGCGATCGTCTACTGGCGCAAGCTCTGACGCCACGCGCGCATCGTCCGCCATGCGCTCGACCTATAATCGGACCGGTAGTTGACTCGTGAGTCAATGCGCGCGGCGTCGATACAACTCAACTCCGATCCGAACAAGGACCGCAATCTCTCGATCGCGGGTGCGCTGATGCGCGATGCCGCGGCTGACGGCGCCCGGTTGATCGTGCTGCCCGAGAAGTTCAACGTGCTGGGGGCCCCGGACGACCTGCGCGCCGGCGCCGAGCCGGTGCCCGGCCCGACCACCGAGTGGGCCGGCGCACTTTGCCGCGAGCTCGGGGTGTGGCTCGCGGCCGGCAGCATCGTCGAGCGTGTCGAGGGGGACGCCAAGCTGCGCAACACGTCCGTGCTGATCGGCCCGGACGGCGGCGTGCACGCGGTCTACCGCAAGATCCACCTGTTCGACGTCGAGGTGGGCGGCACCGTCTATCGCGAATCGGACACGGAGGCGCCCGGCGACGTGGCCGTGGTCGCCGATGTCGACGGAGTGGAGCTGGGCATGGCCGTCTGCTACGACCTGCGCTTCCCCGAGTTGTTTCGCATCATGGCCGTTGCCGGTGCCCGCGTGGTCACGCTGCCCGCCGCATTCACCGTGCCGACCGGCCGCGCTCACTGGGAAGTCCTCGTGCGGGCGCGTGCGATCGAGAACCAGGTGTTCGTGATCGCGGCCGGGCAGATCGGGAGCCATCCGCCCGATCACGAAAGCTATGGACACTCGATGATCGTGGACCCGTGGGGTGTGGTACTGGCGCAGGCGCCCGATGAGGTGTGCTTCGTTGCCGCCGAGCTCGACCTCGACGCCCAGCGGGAGGTGCGTGAGAAGCTGCCGTCCCTGGCCCACCGCCGGCCGCACGCCTACGTGTCGCCGGTGCTGCACGGAGCGCACACGTGAGCAGCCGCCGTGACGGCGCCGCCGACAAGCGGCGGGTGATCCTCGACGCCGCGATCACGGTGTTTGCGCGCGAGGGCTTTCACCGCTGCCGCGTTTCGGACATCGCGCGCGAGGCGAACGTCGCATACGGCCTCGTCTACCACTACTTCAGGTCGAAGGATCAGGTGCTCGACACTCTCTTCACCGAGCGCTGGAGCCTCCTGCTCGAGGCAATCTCGGAAGCGGACCGCAGCCAGGCGCCGGTGCGTGACCGCCTGCGCTCGATCGCCGACTTCATCATCGAGTCTTACCGCAACGACCCGGACCTGATGAAGGTGATCATCGTGGAGGTGACCCGTGCTGCGAACACGTTCGGGCGCGCGCACTTCGACGAGATCCGCCAAGCCTACGACGGCATCAGCAGGATCGTCGCTCACGGACAGGCCGACGGCACGTTCCGCTCCGACATCCCGCCCGACTTCGCGACGCTCTGCTTCTACGGCGCGATCGAGCAGCTGCTGACCGCCTGGATCTTCGACGCGCTCCCGAGGAGCGATGGGGAGTTCGAGCAGGCCAAGCAGGTGCTCGTCGAGACCATCTGCGACGGGCTCGCCGTGCGGTCCGGCGTCAGCGCCTAGCCGGCGTCGCGGCGCGCGCCACGAAGTGGCCGCCGGCGGTGTCCCGGGCGCTGATCTTGATGCGCAGCCGGGGCCGCCTGCCCTTGCGGGCCAGCGCGCGTGCGCTTCCGGTCAGCCGGATCGCTCCGCGCCGCAGGGTGATCGTCACCTTGCGCGACCCACGGTGGGACAGCCGGGACACCCGCAGGGTGCGCGGGCCGACCGCGCGCGCCCTGGCGGTGCGGGCGCCGGACCCGCGCACCGAGACGGCCTTGCGCTTCATGCGCCGCGACACGAGCGCGGCGCCGCGTGGCAGCCTGACGCTCAGCCGTTTGATGTTGTCTGCGTCGGGGTGTCGCTGCACCGTGAGCTTCAGGGTTTCGCTGCGCCGGCCGACGTTGCGCAGGGACGCGGAAGCCGCGGGCGGGCAGCCCTCGACCCCGAGCCGCGGCCGCGCCGCCGTGCGCTTGCCGCTGTGCGCGTCGAAGGTCACCGCCGGCCGCATCAGGCGGAACTTGCCGGCCCGCCTGAAGCAGAGGTCGAACTTGGACTCGAGTGGACCCTTGTCACCGCCGATCAGCGACATCGAGAAGCTGCTCACCGGCAGGTCAGGCACATCGGTGACGATCGAGCGGATGTACTTGCCGCCGATGATCCGGGTCGCAATCCTGATCTGTGCGTCGACCCGTCCGCGGAGATCGGCGACCAGCCCCGGCAGGTACGGGACGCCGGCCTGCTCAACCGCATAGACGTTCCCCGTCAACGGCCGGTCGACAAATGACGAGGTGGCCGTCGCCGTGCCCATCCGCGAGGCCGCGGGACAGGCGCCGGCCGCGCTTTGCGCCAGCGTGCAGACCGTGGTGAAGGCGGGCAGGTTCGGGCCGATCTCGAACGGCAGCGTGACCCCGTTCCCGAGGATGCCGGCCTCGCCGGGTCCCTGCGTGACCGTTACGCGTAGCGGCGGCTTGTCGCGTTCACCGGTGGTGCCGCGCGACCCGACCGACATCGCGAACGTGGGCCGGAATGGGAGCTTGTCGCACCCGGTCGGGGTGTAGGAGTCGACGGGTCCGGACACGAAGCCGGGGTGATCGTACGCCTCGCCCTCGCCGGTGGAGACCTTCAGTGCGCACGACGTGGGGCCGCGGGTGAACTTCCGTCCCTGCACAGTCCCGAACAACGTGAACTTCAGGCGGCGGATCTGGATGTCGCCCGCCCCCAAAAGGGTGCGCGGCAAATCGTCGAGATGCCCGTCCAGCCCGTAGTCGCCCTTGCTGCGCACGTAGAACGCAGCCTCCAGGAACGCCTTGGAGCTGGCGTCGACGATGATCCCGAGGCGTCCCGCCTCGGTTCCCTGCTGCTCGAGGTTGTAGATGCGCCCGGGCTCGGTCAGCACCGGTCCGCCCGGCGGCAGCACGTGTACGTCTGCCTCGCTCGACCCGATCAGGGTCTCGGGCGGGCAGTTGTCGGCGAGGTAGGCGGTCCGCGGGCACTTCGGGACGGCTTCGGGGTTGGCCACCATCCCGGCGGCGAAGTGGCCGATGGTGTGCTTGACGTCGTCTGTGTTCGGGACGCCGGGATATGTGAGGGTGGTCCAGCTCGAGGCATCCGGGCTCGCCCCCGCGGAAACGTCGGACGCCGTCAGCCTGAAGTCGGTTGCCACGATCGTGTGGTCGGCCGTGGCCGGGGCGGGCCAGGCGGCCAGCACGAGCGCTGCGCAGATCACGGCTTGGTTGCGCGGACGTCGGTATGACTGACGCATGCTCAACTGGGTTACCTCGCTGCTCGCCTCTGCAATCGCCTCCCGCCGGGCTTCGCAGCCCGTGCGCGGGCCGACCCGTGCGGGCCTCCGTGCCCGCATCAGGCCGTTTCCTCTGAGTGTTCGTTTGCCCCGCGTCGGCGGCCGGCACACGAAAATGGACGAATGATCGACCCTGGGCTCTGCTATTACTTCGCCGCGTGGGAGGCGACAACGACCTCGCGAAGCGCCTCATGTGGAGCGGGCTGATGGCCGGCGTCGGCGCCCTCGCCGCGATTGCCGCGAACCGCGTGGCCACGTCGATCTGGCGGCGAGTCTTCGACGAGGAGCCCCCGGATTGACGGTGAAGAAGGCGGGATGAGCAACTACGAGGCCAGCCAGGGGGACGACCACGCCGCTTCCGTGAACGGGTTCGGCGCCACCGCCCCCGAGGTGCCCATGGCGGATCGCCCCGAGATGCTGTTGGGCGCGGCCTTCGCGGGCGGCTTCCTCCTGGCCAGGATCTTGAGGCGCCTTGCCGCCTGACAACCCGAACGGCGCGCAGGACGTCGACCGCTCTCTCGGGGAGGTCGTCAACCGCATCTCCGAAACCGCCTCGACCTTGGTGCGCGAGGAGATCGAGCTCGCCAAGGCCGAGATCGAGCTGAAGGCCAGGAAGCTCGCGCGCGGCGCGGCGGTGGGGGCGGCCGCCGGCTTCTTCGTGTTCCTGGGCCTGATCTTCGCGTTCCACGCGCTGGCGTGGGGGCTCAACGACCTGACCGAGTCGCTGTGGCTCGGCTTCCTGATCACGACCGCGCTGCTCTTCGTGCTGGGAGGCCTCGCGGGGCTGATCGCGGCCCGCAGCTTCCGGGCCGGTGCGCCGCCGACGCCCGACCGGGCCATCGAGGAGGCGAAGCGCACGAAGGAGGCCATCGAGCACCCGGAGCTGGAGACCTCGGCCGTCGCGGCCGACAGGAAGTAGCGATGGCGACTCGATCCCCTGAAGAGATCCAGCTCTCCATCCAGCGCACCCGGCGCGAGCTCGCGACCTCGGTCGAGGAGCTGCGCACGAAGGTCAAGGTACTCACCGACTGGCGGCGCCAGATCAACGAGCATCGCAGCGCCGCGATTGCCGGCGCCGCCGTGCTGGGCTTCGTCGTGGGCGGCGGTCTCGCCGCATTCCGCCGGAGGCGCTAGGACCCCCGCAGGAGCTCCCGGTTTTCGCGGCCTAGGACCCCCGGAGCTCCCGGTTTTCGCGGCTAGGACCCCCGGAGCTCCCGGTTTTCGCGGCTAAGCGAAAACCGGTTCTTCTCATTCCACCAAGGCCGGCGGCACGCCGCCGACGCCCAGCAGGCCCGGCCCGACATGTGTGCCGAGCACCGGCCCGACCTCCGAGACGAACAGCGGCGGACGGCCCATGATCTCCTGCACCTCGCCGATCAGGCGAGCGGCCTCGTCGGGCGCCTGGATGTGCTGCACGACCCACGCGTCGGCGCCGTCGACGTGCAGCTGCTGCGCGTACTCGACCATGCGCTTCAGTGCCTTGGCGCCGGTCCGCACGCGCTCGATCGGAGTGATCTCCTGCTCGAGCGTGAGTATCGGCTTGATCCTCAGCGCGGACCCGAGCCACGCAGACGCAGCCCCGATCCGGCCCCCGCGGCGCAGGTACTCGAGCGTGTCCACCACGAACCACATCTTGAGCACCTCACGCGTCGCGCGGATCCGGTCGACGACCTCGCCAGTGGATCCGCCCGCGAGCGCAGCGCGCGCGCCGGCCAGCGCCACCAGTCCCATCCCGCCGGCCGCGCTCTCCGAGTCGACCACGGTCACCCGGTCGACTCCCTTGGCGGTGGCAAGCTGCTCCTTCGCCTGCCGGGCGCTCTCGATCGTTCCCGAGATACCGCCCGAGATGTGGATCGAGACGACTTCGAGGCCCTGGTCCACCAGCGGCTCGTACACGTCGAGGAAATCCCCGATCGAAGGCTGGGACGTAGTCGGCAGTCGATCAGTGGTGCGCAGACGGTCGTAGAAGGAGTCGAAGTTGGGCATATCCGCCTCCCGTTCGCTCGAGTCCTCCCAGTTGACGTAGAGGCTGACGAGCTGAATCCCGTTGCTCTGGACGAGTTCCGGCGTCAGATAGGCGGTCGTGTCCGCGACGATGGCAACCTGCTGCACCGGACTCTTCTAGCATGTTTTGGCGCCCCGCCGGAGCACCGCTACAATGGCTGTATCCCGGCTGTCGCTGGCCTCGAGCGGGTCTCAAGTAGGTCTCAAGTGAGGGCGGGAGGGCACCGAAAGTAAAGCGGAGGTATCACTTGGTCACACTCACCGACATCGCCACAACCAAGGTCAAGGAGCTCATGAACGGCCAGGCCGACAGTCCCGAGGCGGGGCTGCGCGTCGCCGTCCGGGGCGGCGGTTGTTCGGGCTTCCAGTACGCGCTCGCATTCGACGAGCAGCGCGAGGGTGACGAGATCTACGAGCACGGCGGCATCCGGCTGCTGATCGACTCCGAGAGCCTCCCCTTCGTCGACGGCTCCGAGGTCGACTACGTCGAGGGCCTGCAGGGCGCCGGCTTCTCGGTGAACAACCCGAAGGTCGTCGCGGCCTGTGGCTGCGGCCAGTCGTTCAGAACTGCTTAGTTCCTCAGCTGTTCTGAACTGGATTCTGTTGCCCGACCCCGCGGAGCTCCCGTCATTTCCGGCTAAGGAAATGACGGTTCTATTCCTCGCGCGCGGCGCCGTGCAGCAACTCGTAACGGGTTAGTTTCACCCGCGGGCGGGTGTCGCCGCCGAGGTCCTGCTCGTGCGTGTCGATCCGCTCCCATCCTTCCCAGCTGATGGGCTCGACGCCGCGTTCAGCCAGCAGATCGGCGATGTCGCCGTCGTTCACCGGCGTGTTCAAAAGGCCGGCGGCGGCGTCCTCGAGCAGGCTGCTGGCAGCCTCCTGTCCGTCCTTCTTGTTCGTGCCGATCACGCCGCTGGGGCCGCGGCGGATCCAGCCCGTCACGTACTCGCCGGTCACGTGGTGCTCCCCGTCGATGACTCGCCCCGCGACATTGGGGATCGTGCCGCGGCGCTCGTCGAAGGGGACCTCCGGAATCGCGATGCCCTTGTAGCCGATCGAGCGCAGCACCAGGGAGCAACTCAGCGTCTCGCGCTCGCCGGTGGGCCGCGCGGCCAGCGACCCGTCGTCGCGGGGCTCGAGGCGGTTGCGCTCCACGACGATGTGCTCGACCCGGTTGTCGCCCTGTAGCTCGACCGGTGAGGTCAGGAACCGCAACACGATCCGCTTCGGCTTGCCGGCCGGCTCGCGCGCCGCGTACTCGCGCAGGATCCGCACGTTCTCGCGGGTCGTCTTGTCGCACTGCTCGGAGTCGAGCCAGGCCTGCGACGCCTCGTCCAGCTCGAGGTCCGCCGGGTCGACGATCACGTCCGCCTGCTCCAGCTCGCCCAGCTCCAGCAGCTCGGGGTTGGTGAACGCGGCCTGCACGGGCCCCCGGCGGCCGAGGATCACGATCTCCTTGACCGCGTCCGAGGCGAGCAGGTCGATCGCGTGGTCGGCGGTATCGGTCTTGCGCAGCTCGTCGGCGCTCAGCGCCAGCATCCGCGCGCAGTCGATCGCCACGTTTCCGTTTCCCACCACCACCACGCGCTCGCAGTCGCCCAGGTCGAACTCGCGGTCGGGATGGTCGGGATGGC
This sequence comes from uncultured Solirubrobacterales bacterium, assembly GCA_963816975.1. Classification (GTDB taxonomy): domain Bacteria; phylum Actinomycetota; class Thermoleophilia; order Solirubrobacterales; family JBBDJG01; genus DASRIA01. The sequence continues at coordinate 1,295,127 of CAWFMD010000006.1, forward strand.
CGTTGTACCAGCCCACGAAGGTGGTGGCGGCCTCTGACCCGTGCAGGTCCTCACCGGGGATGCCGAGCCGCCGGTCCGTCGCCGCGCCGATCGCGTAGATCACCGCGTGGTAGCGCTCGAGCAGATCGGAGCGGTGCAGGTCACGCCCCAGCTCCACTCCACCGAAGAAACGAAAGCCCTCCTGCGCCGCGGTCTTCTCGTACACCCGCACGACCGACTTGATCTTCGGGATGGTCGGGCGCGACCCCGGCGCGCACGAGCCCGAACGGCGTCGGCAGGCGGTCGAACAGGTCCACGCGGATCGCCGGGTCGCGGGCCAGCAGGTGCCCGGCCGCGTAGAAGCCGGCCGGTCCTGCGCCGACCATCGCGACGCGCAGTGCTTGATCGGAGTCCATGGCGGTCAGGAAGGATCGAGGGCTCTGGCCGTCGCGCGCCCGTTGCCGTCGGTGCGGCGCCGCGGCCGGCGGCGCGTCGCCGTCGAGCGCGTCGAGGGCGTGCCGGACGGTGCTCGCGATGCAGGTGAAGATCGGCGTGTCGCGCAGGGTGTACGCGCTCGACTCGCTCGGTCGCAGCTCGTGCACGAGGTCGAGGAAGTCGCCGGGCTCGTCGCATTCGAAGGAGACCACGAACTCCTGGTCGTCGAGCCCGAACGAGTAGGTCGTGTTGATGCTGATCTGCGGGTAGCGCCGCCCGATCGCGATGTGCTCGCGCATGATCCGCATCCGCTCCTCGGCCGGCAGCCGGTACCACTCGCGCTTCTTCTCGAAGGGATACACGAACAGGTACTTGTGCTTGCCGGCCCGCACCTCGAGGCGGTCCTCCTCGGAGTACTCCGACTCCTTGGTCATCGCGAGGTAGGAGTACGGCGTTCCGGCCCAGGCCATCAGCCCGCTCTGGCCGAGCACGACGTGGAACTCGTGGATGTCTGCGAGGCCCGGCGCGGCGGTCCACAGCATCAGGTCGGCGTCCCCGCGCGTGCCGACCAGCGAGTATGCGCGCAGGAAGCGGTCCGCGGCGAAGTTGTCGCACGCCGCCGACGAACTCCTGCTTGTGCGCCTCCCGCTCGGCGGCGGGGAGGCGACGCCAGGCAGGGTCGACCTTCAGGAACGTGAACTTGACGACATTGCGGTTCATCGCCCGGACATCAATATACGCGGCGCTGATCGCCGTTTCGGCGCTGGCGGCGGTCGCGGTGCCCCTGCGCTCGGCCCAGGAGCGGCCGCGCGCCGCGATCGTCTTCTGGCCCGGCCCGCAGCCGCTGGCCGACCCGCCCGCGCTGGAGCGGCTCGCGCAGGCGCCGGGCCTCGACGCGTTCGGCTTCATGTCGGCGATCCAGGGCTCTTACACGCCCGAGCAGACCTTTCTCGACATGAGCGCGGGCGCGCGCACGACGACGTCGCTGTACGACGCAGGACGTGCCGACCGACATGCGCCTGCAGCGCGGACGGCCGCATCTCGTCGTGGAAGTTGATCGCCGACCGCGCCGCGAGCGCGCCCGCCGAGGTGGTGCCCGGCCTGCTCGCGAGCGACGCGTGCGCGACGCGGGCGGGCACGTCGGCTACGCCGGGCCAGCGACGGCGCGCAACCGCGAGGCGGCGGTGGCCGCCGACCGCGACGGCCGAGTCGAGCGCGTGGCGCTCGCGCAGCCCGCGGGCGTCGGCGCGGCCGCGCTCGACGCTGTGGCGCGAGACGGACGTGGTGTCGCGAAGCTGGCTCCCGGGCCGCCGGGTGTCGGACAGCTGCGCGCGCGTCCTCGACGCGCGCGGCGCGCCGGGACCTGGTGCTCGTGATCCAGGGCCCAAGCCACATCACGCGGCGGCTCGTGGCGATCGGCGCGGCGGGTCTGGAGGGAGGCACCACGCTGTACTCGGACTCGACGCGCACGGAGGGCGCTCGTCAGCTCCACGGACGTCGCGCCCGCAGTGCTCGCGCGACTGGGCATCGAGGTCGCCGGACGACATGTCGGGCAAGCCGATCGAGGCGCGCGGCGATGCCACGTCCCGCGGAGCTGTCGGAGCTGCGCAACCGGCTCACCGATCTCGGCCCGCGGCGCTGGGCGTGATCTGGCTGGGCCTGATCGGGGCCGTCGCTGCTGGCCGGCGCTCGCCGGCGTCGCCCGCGGCGACACCGCGGCTGGCCGGCCGCGCGCTGCCTGCTGGGCGCCCTGTGGCTGCCGAGCGTGCTGCTGGTGACCGCGGCGCTCGCTCCGAGCGCGCCGGTCGAGGGCGTGATCGTCGCGGTCGGGTGCGCGGCGCTGGCCCTGGCGACCGATCGCTGCCGTCCATGGCCCGGGCGCTCGTGTGCCCGCCGCGGTCGCGGTCGTGCTGCACGTCGCCGACCTCGCGCTCGGCTCCGGGCTCGTGCAGCGCTCGCTGCTGGGCCCGAACCCGGTGCTGGGCTCGCGCTTCTTCGGCGCGGGAAACGAGCTCGAGATCGCGCTCGCGGCGGTTGGCCTGCTGGGGCTCGGCGGCGCGCTCGCGACCGCTTCCCCGGCGCGCGCGTGTCGGGGGTTCGCGGTCGGCGGTGGGCTGCTGGCGTTCACGATGGCCTGGGGCCGGCTGGGCGCCGACGTGGGCGCGGTGCCGACGGTGATCGCCGGGGCGACCGTCGCGGCGCTGGTGGCCGCGGGCGACATCGCGTGGCGCACCCGCGTCGCGATCCTGCTCGTCGCGCCGGTCGCGGGGCTGGCCGCGCTCGCGCTGCTCGACCTCGCCACCGGCGGAGACGCCCACTTCAGCCGCTCGGTGCTCGAGGCCGGGGGCCTGGACGAGATCGCCGACATCGCGGAGCGCCGCGTGCGGCTCAGCTACCGGTCGCTGGGGCGTGGGGCGATTCCGTTCCTGGTCGCGTTCGCCTTGATCGCGCTGGCGCGCGGGTTCTGGAAGCGGCGCGCGCTGCTGGCGGCCACCGAGGGCGCCCCGGGGGTGCGGGCCGCCGTCTACGGGCTGCTGGCGGCCGTGCTGGTGGGGGCGCTGACCAACGACTCAGGACCGATCATCCTGCTGATCGGCAGCAGTTACCTGCTGTTTACGGCGGTGTACCTCGCCGCAGTGCCCGTCCCGGGTCGCACGGACCCCTGCGACAGAGGAGCGAGCCCCAGTGCCGCCGACCGCCGTTGATAGCATCGCCCGGATGCGGATCGCTCTGGTCTCGCCTTATTCGTGGACTTTTCCCGGAGGCGTGACGCGCCACATCGACTCCCTGGCGCGTGAGTTCATCGCCGAAGGCCACCACGTACGGGTGCTCAGCCCGGTCGACCCCGATGACCGGCTCACGCGTGCCCTGCACCGGCGCGCGCCCGACCCTGCTCCGCTGCCCGACTACGTCGTGCCGCTGGGCCGCACCGCGCGCTGCCGATGAACGGCGCGCATGTCGCGGCTGGCCGTCACGCCCGGCGAGCGTCATGCGCCTGCGCGGCGAGTTGCGCGCGGGCGAGCTTCGACGTGATCCACGTGCACGAGCCGATCGCGCCGATGGTGGGCTGGGACGCGTGCACGTTCGACGCGGGCGCGCCGGTGGTCGGCACCTTCCACGCGTACTCGTCGGGCTGGATCCCGAACACGATCGCGCGCGCGATCGGCGCGCGGCGCGTCTTCAACCGCCTGCACGCCCGGATCGCCGTCTCCGAGGCGGCGCGCTGGACCGGCGAGCGCTTTTTCGGCGGCACATACGAGGTGATCCCGAACGGTGTCGACACGCGATGCCGCGCCGCCCGGGCCGAAGCCGGCCTCCGATGCGCTGCAGATCGTGTTCGTCGGGCGCGAGGAGGAGCGCAAGGGCCTGCCCGTGCTGCTGTCGGCGTTCGCGGGCCTGCGCCAGCACATCCCCGTGCGGCTCGCAGGTGATCGGCGCGGAGGCCGACGGCGTCGAGCCGCTGCTCGCCCAGGTCGCGGGCGGCATGGACGGCATCGAGGTCCTTGGCCGCGTGGACGACGGCGAGCTGTGGCGGCGGCTGCACGAAGCCGACGTGCTGTGCGCGCCGTCGCTGGGCGGCGAGAGCTTCGGCATGGTGCTGACGGAGGCGTTTGCGGCCGGTACCCCGGTCGTCGCGTCAGAGATCGCGGGCTACCGCCAGGTCGTACCCATGGCCGCGACGGGCTGCTGGTAGGCCCGGGCGACCCGCTCGAGCTCGCCGAGGCGCTGCGCTCGCTGTGGCTGGACCCGGCGCGCCGCGTGCAGATGGGCGCTCGCGGCCCGCGAGCGCGCGCGAGGACTTCGCCTGGCCGCAGGTCGCGAGCCGGGTTGCCGCCGTATACCGGCGCGCGATCGCCGCGCCTGCGCCGGCCGGCGTCGCGCAGACCGCCCGCGCCAAGGCCGGGCTGGTGCAGGGCGACCTCGCGCCGAGCCCGCGCGCCCGGCGGCTGCCGTCGATCGAGCCGGCACCGGCTCCGACGCGCCGCGGGCGCCCGCGCCTCGCCGGCGCTGCGGCGCGCCGCGCTCGCGCTGTCAGCGATCGCGGGCGTGCTGCTCGCATTCCTCGCGCTGCGGCGGGTGGGGTTCGACAACGTCGCCACGACGCTGCTGCAGCTCGAGCCCGGCCTGGGTGCTGATCGCGCTCGGTCTGTTCTCGACCTCGATGGTCCTGCGTGCGGTGTCGTGGTTCCACATCGTGCGCGCGGCGCTGCCCGACCGCCCGGTGAAAAGACGCACGATCCTGAGCGCCACCTCGATCGGCGTGCTGATGTCGGCCACGCTCCCGGCGCGGCTCGGTGAGCCGTCCCGTGCGCTGATCGTGGCGCGGCGCATCGGGCCGGATGCGCGAGTCGCTGCCGGTCGTGGCCGGGCACGCTGGTGTCCCAGACGTTGCTGAACCTGCTGGCGCTGCTGCTGCTGGCGATCATCGTCGTGGGCAGCAACGACATCCTGCGCGGGCCACGAGGGCGTGGTGGTGCTGGTCAGCCTGCTGCCGGTGGCGCCTCGCGCTCGCGGTGCTCGTGCTGCCGTCGCTGATGGAGGCCGGGCGCCGGTTCGGCTTCGGCGGCGGGCAGGGCGCGATCGCGCGACTGATGCGCGAGGCGGCCGCGGCGCTCGTGCGGCTGCGCAAGGGCCTACAGGTCTTCCGCCAGCCCCGCCGCGCGGCATGGGCGACCAGCGCGCAGCTGGCGGCATGGGGCCTGCAGCTGCTGGGCGCATTCGCGCTGCTGGTGGCCATGAACCTCGATGACCGCGCGGGCATCGGCGCGGCCGCCGCGGTGCTGTTCGCGGTGAACGTGACCGCCGTGCTGCCCGCCACGCCGTCGAACGTCGGTGTCTTCCAACTCGCGGTGATCACCGTGCTGACGGGCGCATACGGCGTGCCCGCTGCGTCCGCGCTCGGGTACGGGCTGATCCTGCAGGCGGTGGAGGTCGTGACCGCGTTGCTGTTCGGGCTGCCCGCGCTGATCCGCGAGGGCGTGTCGTGGCGCGACGTGCGGATGCGCGCACTGGCCGCCACGCCGGTGGAGCTGTCGCCGCGCGGCGCTCCGCTGCCGGATACGCGCTAGCGGCCCCGGGGCACAGCCAGGGGTCTGCGCCTGTCGCGGGGCACGCCCACGATCACCGAGAACGGGTTGCCGGTCTGGCGCTGGCAGTCGGTGCAGTGGCAGACGCCCTGGGCCACAGGCTCGGCCGCGGCGCTGTAGGTCACCTCACCACAGAGGCAGCGACCGGTGATCGGTTGGGGTGCCCGGGCCATGCCCGCGCGACGCTACCCGAAATCTCAGATCAGGGGTTGAGCAGCCGCCACTCGTCCCCGACTTCCCTGACCTCGGGGAGCGGGTGGTGGACGAGCGTGCAGCCGCCCGCATACCGGGCCAGAGTCGCGAGTGCGGCTCCGACGCGTGCAAAGAAGCCGCTGCGGATGGGGGTGCCTTCGAGCATGGGTGATCTATCGAGTGCCTCGGGCATAAGCTTGACGCGCGGCATCCCGGTGTGCGCCGATCGTCCACGGGGACCCGAAAAGGGCCGATTCCGGTAGCGAAATCGAGGTATCGCGTTATACTGCGCGGTTCCTGTACGTGCGCCCCTCGGCGTGCCCGTAATTCGGCCCAACTCCCTCTTACAGGAGGTTCTCTTGCCACAGGCACTTTCCAACGTGCTGGGGTTCCCGCGCATCGGCCCCCAGCGTGAGCTCAAGTCCGCGACCGAGTCCTACTGGTCGGGAGACCGCTCGACGGAGGACCTGCTGGCGACGGCCAAGCAGCTGCGCGCCGCGAACTGGCAGCTGCAGCGCGACGCCGGGATCGATCTGATCCCCTCGAACGACTTCTCGCTCTACGACCAGGTGCTGGACACCGTCGCGATGGTCGGCGCCGTGCCCGCGCGTTACGGCTGGGACGGCAACAGCGACATCGACCTCGACACGTACTTCGCGATGGCCCGCGGCCGTCAGACCGGCGGCGTGGACGTGACCGCGATGGAGATGACGAAGTGGTTCGACACCAACTACCACTACATCGTTCCCGAGCTCGAGCGCGGCATGAAGTTCCGCTTCAGCTCCCGCAAGCCGATCGAGCACTACGAAGAGGCGAAGGCGCTGGGCATCCAGACCAAACCCGTGCTGGTCGGACCGCTCACGTTCCTGCTCCAGGGCAAATGCGCCGGCGGCGAGTTCGACCGCCTCGAGTTGCTCGACGACCTCGTCGAGGTGTACGCCGAGGTGCTCGCACAGCTCGGCAAGGCCGGCGCGGAGTGGGTGCAGTTCGACGAGCCGGTGCTGGTCGAGGACCGCAGCGCGGCCGAGCTCGAGGCGCTCGAGCGCGCCTACACGAAGCTGGCCGCCGTCGACGGCGCGCCCAGGATCGTGATCGCCACGTACTTCGATCACGTGGGCGAGGCCTACCCGGTGCTGACCGGCCTGCCCGTCGCCGGCGTGTCGCTCGACTTCGTGTACGGGCCGCAGAACCGCGACCTGGTCGCCCAGCACGGCTGGCCGGAGCACAAGACACTGTTCGCCGGCGTCGTGAACGGCCGCAACGTGTGGATCAACGACCTGGCCGCCAGCCTCGACCTGATCGACGAGCTGCGCACGCACGCGGGCGCCGACGTCGTGGTGTCGACGTCTTCCTCGCTGCAGCACTCGCCCGTCGACAAGCGCAACGAGTCGCGCCTCGACCCCGAGGTGCTGAGCTGGATGTCGTTCGCCGTGCAGAAGCTCGATGAGGTGGCCGTGTTGACACGCGCGCTGAACGAGGGCCGCGACGCGATTTCCGCTGAGCTGGACGCGAACGCCAAGGCGCTCGAGGACCGGCGCAGCTCGCCGCGCACGCGCAACCCGCAGGTGCGCGAGCGCCTCGCGCGGGTGACCGACGCGGATGCCAGCCGCGAGAGCCCGTTTTCCACGCGCCGCGACGCTCAACACGAGCGCCTCGGCCTGCCGCTGTTTCCCACCACGACGATCGGTTCGTTCCCGCAGACCGCCGAGATCCGCACCGCGCGGGCGCGGCTGCGCAAGGGCGAGATCGACGAGGCCAAGTACATGGAGCTGATGAAGGGCGAGATCGAGCGCGTCATCAAGCTGCAGGAGGACATCGGGCTGGACGTGCTCGTGCACGGCGAGCCCGAGCGCAACGACATGGTCCAGTACTTCGCCGAGCAGATGGACGGCTACGTGTTCACCGACAACGCCTGGGTGCAGAGCTACGGCTCGCGCTACGTGCGGCCGCCGATCATCTTCGGGGACGTGTCCCGCCCCAACGCGATGACGGTCGACTGGATCAACTACGCGCAGTCGCTCACGGACAAGCAGGTGAAGGGCATGCTCACAGGCCCGGTGACGATGCTGATGTGGTCGTTCGTGCGCGACGACCAGCCGCGCTCGGAGACGTGCAAGCAACTCGCGCTCGCGATTCGTGACGAGACCTCGGATCTCGAGGCCGCGGGCGTCGACATCATCCAGGTCGACGAGCCGGCGATCCGCGAGGGCCTGCCCCTGCGCTCGGACCGCTGGGAGGAGTACCTCGACTGGGCGGTGTACAGCTTCCGCCTGTCCGTGTCCTCGGTACGCGACGAGACCCAGATCCAGACGCACATGTGCTACTCCGAGTTCGGGGACATCATGCGCCAGATCCAGCAGATGGACGCCGACGTGCTGCTGATCGAGGCGGCCCGTTCCAAGATGGAGCTTTTGGAGGACTGGAAGCGGACCGGCTACGAGAACGAGATCGGGCCCGGCCTGTACGACATCCACTCACCCCGGATCCCGTCGACCGAGGAGATGGTCGAGCTGCTGCGGCTGGCCGCGCAGGTGCTCGCGCCCGAGCAGCTGTGGGTCGACCCCGACTGCGGCCTCAAGACCCGCCGCTACGAGGAGGTCGAGCCGTCGCTCAAGAACATGGTCGCGGCGGCAAAGCAGCTGCGCGAGGAGCTGGTCCCGAGCTCGCGATAGTCGTAGGGTTCCTCCGGTGAAGGGGCCGGTGGAGATCGTCCCGGGCGTCTACGGCCTCGGCGACGAGATGGTGAACTGGCTACTCGTGGGCCACGGCGAGCCGTTTCGCGACTCGCCTGCCGCTGCGGTTGGCGCGGCGCGGGCGGCTGGGTCCAGCTAGCGCGGCGATCTCGCGGTTCAGGTACTCCGGCAGCTCGCCCACCTCGGGAAGTGCCTCGGGGTCGGCATACAGCCCGAAGAACAGGTCATCCATGTAGCTGAACATCCCGATCGAGAGCGCGTGCTGCTCGGCCAGGGGCACGACCGGATACGCCTCGCTCAGCCGGGCGCCGAGCATGTAGACGGGGAACCGCGGCCCCGGGATGTTCGACACCGTGAGGTTGAAGACGCGCGGGCTCGATGCGAGCTGCGCAGCGCGGTTCTTGAGCGGATCCGGCAGCAGGCCCAGGGCGCCGAGCATCGCGCCGGTGCCGGCCGGCCGGCCGGACGTCTTGAACGCGGCGGTCGCGGCGTGCACCCGCTCCAGCCGCCCTGCCCGCGAGCGCACCTCGACCGGCAGCTCGACGAACGCGAAGGAGATGCGGTTGCCCAGGTCCTGGCGCTGGTCGTCGGCGCGCACGCTGACCGGCACCATCGCCTTCAGCGGGTGCGGGCGCTCGCGGCGCAACAGCGCCAGCTCGCGGAGCGCGCCGGCCACGGCTGCGAGGCACACGTCGTTGACCGTGACGCCGGCGCGCTGCTTGGCGCGCACGATGTCCGGCATGCGCGCGCGGTGGCGCACGAGCACGCGCGCGGGCCCGATCGGGCCGTTCAGGTAGGAGGAAGGCGCCGCGCGCAGCAGGTCCTGCTCGAATGCAAGCGCGGCGCGCTTCAGCGTTCCGGCGAGTCCGCCCTCCCCGGGTCTCCCCGCCATGCGGGTCAGGCCGCGCGCCGCGCGCAACGACTCGACAGCATTGCTGGCGAACGCGTCAAGCGCGAGGCGCGCGGCGTTTGGAGGAGGGGCCGGACACCACTCATCCTCGGGCTCCGGCTCGGCGTCGGGTGAAAGGTCGAACAGCAATAGCGCCAGTTCGACCGCGGACTTCCCGTCCACGAGTGCGTGGTGCATCTTGAAGATCACCCCTGCGCGTCCGTCTGCGAGGCGCGGGACGAGGTAGAGGTGCCACAGCGGCCGCGTGCGATCCAGCGGCTCGGACAGTGTCGCGTCGGTCAGCCGCCGGAACTGCTCCAGCGCGACCGGCACGTCTCCCCCTGCGAGCGCGGTCACCTGGTGGGCGACATCGAAGCCGGGGTCGTCCACCCATGAGGGCTCTGAGAGCCGCAGCGGGGGAAACGCGAGTCGCTGGCGAAAGCGCGGTACGCGCGCGAGCCGCGTGGCGACCTTCGCCCGGAGCGCCTCGGCCGTCGGGCGAGGTCGTCCGGCGGGCGGCTCGAAGAGGCCGCTCCAGGCGACGTGCATGTGTGCGTTCGGGGTCTCGAGCCGCAAGAACGAACCATCGAGTGACGACAAGCGCGTCATGCCCGCAATATTGGAGCCCGGACGCCGCGAAGTCCTCATGTCGACGGTCGGTAATTCAGCGCTCCCGCTTCGACACGCGGTCCAGGCGCTCGGACGCCCAGCTGCCTCACCGGTCCCCATGTCTGCCTGGAAACTCGGGCGAAACCACACTCCAATGCGGAAAATGCGTCTCGACCGATGGGAGAAATTGTCGCCGGAAATCTCGTACCTGTGGCTAAAGACCCGCGAGCACGGGCGGCCCAGAATGGCAAGCGTTCCGTAACTGCGACCCCTGGGTCCACGAGCCCGGGCGGGTAAGGAGGAACGCTCTTGAAGCGGACCAGGTACTTGAAGGCGGCATTGTCCGGGGCGGCTGTGCTGCTCGCACTGCCGGCGGTGGCGCTTGCACAGGAGGGCCCGACCCTCGAGGACACCGTGTCCAGCCTGAACACCACCTGGGTGATCGTGGCCGCGGTGCTCGTGATGTTCATGCAGGCGGGCTTCGCCCTGCTCGAGATCGGATTCTCCCGGGCCAAGAACGCCGGCGCGGGGATTGCGAAGATCCTCGTGAACTTCTCGATCGCGTCGATCGCCTACTGGGCGGTCGGATTCGCCCTCGCCTTCGGCGGCGCCGGCTGGTTTGCCGGAAATGAAGGGTTCTTCCTGGACGTCTCGGCCACTCCCGCAGAGGCGGCGGCGCAAATACCGCTGCTGGACGTCGCCGGGATCAGCCCGGCCGCGTTGCTGTTCTTCCAGTTCGTGTTCTGCGCGGTCTCGCTGGCGATCGTCTGGGGCACGACCCTGGAGCGCATCAAGTTCGGCGCGTACGTGATCTACGCGATCGTCTTCAGCGCGGTGATCTATCCGATCATCAGCCACTGGATCTTCGGCGGAGGTTGGCTGCAGGTCAACATCGGGATGCAGGACTTCGCCGGGTCCACGGTCGTCCACCTGATCGGAGCGACCGGGGCGCTCGCGGCGCTGCTGCATCTCGGACCGCGGATCGGCAAGTACGGGCCCGACGGCAAGCCGCGGCCGATCCCGGGACACTCGATGCCGCTCGTCGGCCTCGGCGTGCTGATCCTGTGGCTCGGCTGGTTCGGGTTCAACCCGGGCTCCACGCTGGGCGCGCTGGGGAATCGCTTCGCCGAGGTCGCCCTGGTGACCAACCTGGCCGCGGCCGCCGGCGTGATCGCGGCTGTTGCGACGATCTACGCGATCCAGAAGACGGTCGACATCGGCATGGCCGGCAACGGCGCGATCGCCGGTCTGGTCGGGCATCACCGCCCCGTCGGGCTACGTCGAGTTCTGGGCCGCGCCCGATCATCGGCGCCGTCGCCGGCGTGATCGTGGTGGTCGGCGTGCTGGCGATCGAGAAGGTGCTCGACGACCCGGTCGGTGCGCTGTCCGCGCACGGGCTGGCCGGCATCTGGGGCACGCTCTCCTGCGGCCTGTTCACCTCCGACCGGCTGGCCGAGCTGAACGGCGTCGGGGAACCCCGGCCTGGTCTACGGCGGCGGGCTGGAGCAGCTCGGTGACCAGGCGCTGGGCGTGGTGGTCGCGTTCGCCTGCGTGTTCACGATCTCCTACGTCGTGTTCGGCCTGATCAAGGCCACGATCGGGCTGCGTGTCTCGGCCGAGCAGGAAGAGGCCGGCCTCGACATCGTCGAGCACGGCATGTACGGCTATCCGGAGCTGTTCATCCCGGAGCCGGAGGCAGGCGCGGTACACGCCGGGTGCGGCGCCCGCACCTGCACTCACGGCGATGAGCGCCACTGCTCCACGACCCGCGGCCAGCGAGACCTAGGAGGTACGCGGCCACATGAAGAAAATCGAGGCATTCATACGCCATGAGGCGTTCGAGCCGATCCGGATGGAGCTGCTCGAGAAGGGATTCCCGTCCCTCTCGGTGGGCCAGTACCGGGGCTCGGGCCGCCAGAAGGGCATCACCGAGCACTACCGGGGCTCGGAGCTGACCGATCCATCTGCGCCCCAAGATGAAGCTGGAGATCGTGGTCGCGGACGGCGATGTGGGGCTCGTCACGGAGGCGATCCTGAAGCACGCCCGTATCAGGCGAGGTGGGCGACGGCAAGATGTTCATCCTGCCGGTCGAGGACGCGATCCGCATCCGCACCGGCGAGCATGGCGAGCTGGTCCTGCAGGCACACGAGGCCGACGAGATTCCGGCCGGCGTGTAGGGCAACACCAAGAGCAGTCCACATTCGGAAGGACTCGGGGGCGCGCCGGCAGGGTGCGCCCCCAAAGCCAGGAGACAAAGGAAAGGATCTAGATGGCCACGACCGACAGCACGACGAGTACCGGGGCGTCCAAGCAGGACATCCTGGCGCTGGTGGAGGAGCACGACATCCAGTTCATCCGGTTCTGGTTCACGGACATCCTCGGCCAGCTGAAGAGCTTCGCCGTGGGCAAGGCCGAGCTCGAGGACGCGCTCGAGCAGGGAATGGGCTTCGACGGCTCGTCGATCACCGGCTTCAACCGCATCGAGGAGTCGGACATGATCGCGATGCCCGACCCGAACACGTTTGCCGTGCTGCCCTGGCGGCCGCAGGAAAAGGCGGTCGCGCGCATGTTCTGCGACGTCCAGGTGCCGGGTGGCGAGCCCTACGAGGGCGACCCGCGCCACGTGATGCGGCGCGCGCTCGAGCGGGCGAAGTCGATGGGCTTCGACACCTTCAACCTCGGACCGGAGCTGGAGTTCTTCTACTTCCGTGATTCCGAGCTGAACGGCGGCCCGCCGCAGGTGCTGGACAAGGGCGGCTACTTCGACCTCACCACGCTCGACGCGGCCTCCGACCTGCGGCGCGAGACGGTGCTGGCGCTCGAGCGGCTCGGCATCCACGTCGAGTACACGCACCACGAGGTCGGACCCTCGCAGCACGAGATCGACATGCGTTTCGCGAGCGGGATGGAGATGGCCGACAACGCGATGACCTACCGCATCACCGTCAAGGAGATCGCGATGAAGTACGGCGTGTACGCGACGTTCATGCCGAAGCCGCTGTTCGGCGAGAACGGCTCGGGAATGCACGTACACCAGTCGCTGTTCAGCGGGGGCCGCAACGCGTTCTTCGACCCGGACGACGAGTTCCACCTGAGTGCCACCGCGAAGTCGTTCATCGCCGGCCAGCTCAAGCACGCCCGTGAGATCTCGCCGCTGTTCGCGCAGTGGGTGAACTCCTACAAGCGGCTCGTGCCCGGTTACGAGGCGCCGGTCTACATCGCGTGGTCGCGGCGCAACCGGTCGGCGCTGATCCGCGTTCCCATGTACCACCCCGGCAAGGAGCAGGCCACGCGCTGCGAGCTGCGCTGTCCCGACCCCGCATGCAACCCGTACCTGACGTTCGCGGGGATGCTGCACGCGGGGCTCGAGGGCATCGAGAAGGGCTACGAGCTGCCCGACCCGATGGAGACCAACCTCTACGACCTGACGCCCGAGGAGAGCAAGAAGCTGGGCATCCAGCAGCTGCCGGAGACGCTCGGCGAGGCGATCGAGGAGATGGCGAACTCGGAGCTGGTGCTGAAGGCGCTCGGCGAGCACGTGTTCACGCGCTACGTCGACCTGAAGCGCGCCGAATGGGACGACTACAGGGTGCAGGTGAGCGAATGGGAGCTGGACCGGTACCTCTCCATTCTGTAGAGACCATCGTCGAGCGGATGCGCCGCGTCCACCAGCTGATGGTGGACGCGGCGCTCACCGGCGACGGGTTCGACCGCATGGCGGAGCTCGCCGCCGAGGAGGTTCAGCGGCCGATCGGCATCGTCGTCCCGGAGCTCGATGTCGCCGTCGTGTGGCCCGGAGGGCACGATCGGGAGCTGGCGGCGTTACGACAGTTGACGGAGGCGCGGGTCGCCGCGCGACGCGCGTCGATCCCGCAGGAGGTCGATCTGGTCGTCCCGATCTCGTTCGGCGATCGCCTCGTCGGTGCCGTGGGCATGCTGGCCGGCACGACCGAGGTGGAGGCGGAGGCCAGCGAGTTCCTGCACCTGGCGGCGACCTCCAGCGCCACCGCGCTGGCACTCGAGGAGGCGCGCGAGCGCGAGGTGGTGCAATCGCGGGGCGGGCTGCTGGCTCAGCTGGCGGCCGGCGCCGTCGATGCCGACGCGGCTGCGCGCCTTGCCGCGGCCGAAGGTTGCGACGTGTCCTGTGGCCTGATGGTCGGGCTGACCGAGGTTGGGTCAGGGCGCCCGCGTGAGGCGCTCGCGGTGATCGCGTCGGAGTTCCCGCAGGCGCTCGCCGAGCTGGTGGGCGGCCGGCTCTACGCGCTGCTCCCGTCGCGACGGGGCGAGCCGCGCGCCGTCGCCGGGCTGGCGGAACGGCTGCGCCCGTACGGCGTCACCGGCACGTCCTCGCACTACGGCGACCCGCGCGAGATGGGCCGTGCCGTGGCGGAGGCGGAGATGGTGCTCGAGGCGCTCCTGGATGACTCGCCCGCCACGCGCGGGCTGGCGGGCGCAGAGGTCTCGGGCGTGTACCGGCTGTTGTTCCGGGCGCTCGCGGCGGATCCCGACGAGGTGCGCCGCTTCTACGAGGACACGATCGCACCGCTCGTCGGCCACGACGAGCAGTATCGCGGCGACCTCCTGCCGACGCTCGAGTCCTACCTGGGCAACGACTGCAACATGAACGCCACCGCGCGCGCGATCTACGCGCACCGCCACACGGTCGCCTACCGCCTGGAGCGGGTGAAGGAGCTGACGGGACTGGATCCGGCGGCGACCGAGGATCGCGAGCGGCTGGGCCTGGGGCTGAAGGCGTTGCGGATCGTGGAGGCGCGCGCCTGACGGAGTGTCGATTCTCGAGCCGGCCGCCAGCCCGGCGCCTATAATCGCCCGGCAGGAGGAACGGTCACGGCTTCGCAGCGTGGCCTGGCCCGGGGGCGGCCCCCCGGCAGCGCACGACAATTTGATCCGGGACGACATAACGGTGCGTCTCGCCGGCGAGTCCGGCGAAGGCGTCATCTCGAGCGGGGACATCCTCACCACCGGAGCGGCGCGCACCGGATACTGGGCGCTGACCTTCCGCACGTACCCGGCCGAGATCAGGGGCGGGCCCTGCATGTACCAGGTGCGGGTGGGCACCGAGCAGGTCCGGACGCAGGGCGATGCCGTGGACCTGCTGGTCTGCTTCAACCAGGAGGCGTTCGACCTTCACCACCACGAGCTCGCGGCCGACGGCCACATCGTCTGCGATGCGGAGTCGGTGAAGGTGTCCCCGCCCTACGAGTCGCGCTCGTCGGAGGTGGCGCTGGCCGCGATCGCACAGGAGGCGGGCGGCAACCGGCGCGGTAAGAACATGGTGTCGGTCGGACTCGTCTGCGGGCTGCTCGGTATCGATACCGCCCGCATCGAGGAGATGATCCTCAAGCGCTACGCGCACAAGGGCGATGTCGGGGAGTCGAACATCAAGTCACTGCGGGCCGGCTTCGAGCACGCCCGCGACAAGCTTCCCGCGGGCGGGCACCAGCTGGGCCCCGCCCGGTCCCTGCACGCGGACCGGCTGCTGGTATCGGGCAACCAGGCGATCTGCCTCGGGGCGCTGCAGGCGGGCCTGGGCTACTACGCGGGGTATCCCATCACTCCCGCTTCCGACATCCTGGAGTGGCTGGCGGCGCGCATGCCGCGCTTCGGCGGCGTCGCGATCCAGACCGAGGACGAGATCGCCGCGCTGGCGTCCGTGCTGGGCGCTTCCTTCGCAGGCCGCAAGGCGATGACCGCGACGTCGGGGCCCGGGCTCTCGCTGATGGCGGAGCTCGTCGGGCTGGCCGGCATGGCCGAGATCCCGGCGGTGATCGTCGACGCCCAGCGCTCGGGCCCCTCGACGGGGATGCCGACCAAGACCGAGCAGTCGGACCTGAACCATGCGCTGTTCGGCGGACACGGGGAGTCGCCGCGCGTGGTGATGGCGCCCACGTCGGTCGAGGACTGCTTCGAGGTGATCATCGAGGCCTTCTATGCCGCCGAGCAGTACCAGGTCCCGGTGATCGTGCTGTCGGACCAGTCCCTGTCACACCGGCTCGAGACGGTGATGCGGCCCGACCTGGAGTCCTACGCGGCTGCGGAGCGCGTGAGCCCCAACGGCCGGGCCGACGCCGAGGGCTCCTACAAGCGCTACGAGATCCGCTCCGACGGCGTGTCACCGATGGCCGTTCCGGGCGGCCCGGGCGCCTACGTGTCGACGGGGATCGAGCACGACGAAGCCGGCAACCCGCACTACGAGCCGGAGCTGCACACGGCGATGATGTCCAAGCGCTTCCGCAAGCTGCAGCCACTCGCCGAGCGCGAGGGCAGAGTCACGATCACCGGCCCCGCGCAGGCCGATGTCGGGATCCTCGGGTGGGGCTCGACGGAGGGAGCGGCGCTCGAGGCCGCCGAGATCTGCATCGACCGCGGGCTGAAGGTGTCGACGTGCTACCCGCGCGTGCTGGCCCCGCTGCCGACCGAGCGCATCCGCCGGTGGGCCACGGGGATGGAGCGCGTGATCGTTCCCGAGCTGAACGTGACCGGCCAGTTCGCGCGCCTGGCGCGCGCCGACGCAGGGGTCCGGTGCGAGTCGGTGCCGAAGGCGACGGGCCTGCCCTTCACGGCGGCGCAGATCGCAGACTATGTAACCGAGGGCATCCTGCCCGCCGACGACAGCGGCGTGTGGTTGCCCGGCATGACGGGGGAGGCCAGAGTTGGCTGACGAGGCGAAGGTCAAGGCAAACTCGTACAAGTCCGGCCTGAAGCCGATCTGGTGCCCGGGGTGCGGCGACTTCGGCGTGCTGGCGGCCGCATATCGCGCGTTCGCCGAGTTGGACCTCGACCCGGACAACACCGTGATCGTGTCGGGCATCGGCTGCTCGAGCCGCTTCCCCGGGTTCGTCGCGACCTACGGCTTTCACGGCGTGCACGGGCGTGCCCTGCCGACGGCCATGGGTGTGAAGCTCGCCAACCCGGACCTCGACGTGATCGCGGTTGGCGGCGACGGCGACGGTTTCGCGATCGGCGGCGGCCACTTCCCGCACGCGGCGCGGCGCAACGTCGACGTCACCTACATCATCATGAACAACCAGACCTACGGCCTCACGAAGGGCCAGGTCTCGCCGACGTCTCTGCATGACCAAAAATCTCCGTCGACGCCGTTCGGCAATCTCGAGGAGCCGATGAACGTGCTCGCGACAGCGATCGCGGCAGACTGCTCCTATGTCGCTCAGGGCGCGAGCTTCCGCTCGAAGGAGCTGACCGAGCTGATCGTGGAGGGAATCCGGCACCCCGGCTTCAGCTTCATCGACGCGTTCAGCCCGTGCACCGCGTTCAACAACACGACGCAGGAGTGGAAGGCGGGCGTGTACAACCTGCCCGCCGAGCACGACTCATCAGACCGGGCCGGCGCGTTCGCCGCCGCGCTGCGTGACCCGATGGGGATCGGCATCTTCTACCGCCGGGAACGCCCGACGCTCGACGGCCGCGTGCGTGCCATGCAGGACGCGGCGCCTGCGGGCTCGGTCGCGGAACTGCTCGAGGGCTTCGCCGTGCGTCCGGCCGAAGCCGCCGTCAGGCCGGCCTACTAGCGGCCGGCGACGGCCACCCGAGGGACGCTCAGCTGGGCGCTTCGAGCGAGCGCGGCACGCGCGAGATGCGCACGGTAAAGCTGCCCGTGGCCGGGCCGCCGTCGAAGGACTCGGCCCTCGCCTTGCCGTCGATGCCGGCGTTGACGCGGTAGCGGGGGTTGTACGTGCCGGCCCGCAGGGCGCTCACCCGCCATACCAGCGTGCGCTTGCCGCCAGGCCGCAGCGGCCCGGTGGTCCACGTGTTCACGAGCGCCGACGTGGAGTCGAAGGGCGCCTCGTTCACGATCCAGACCGGGCGCTCGGGGTCCGCAAGGCTCGCATCGCTTCTGCGCTGGTAGAAGCCGTCCACGGTCACGCCCAGGATCGGGATCGTCCGGTCGTCCTTGTTCTCGACCGTGATTCGCAGCGTGGCCTCCTCGGCCAGGCGTTGCCTGCCGGGGAAGGAGGCCGAGAGGACGTCGACCTTGTAGGTGCCCTCGGGCTCGTTTTGGTCCTGCGGGTCCCCGCCCCCGCACGCGCCCAGGACAAGGGTCAGTCCGATCAGCGTCCCTGCGAGCACCCCTGCACGGAATGTGACACGGCTCTCCAAAGCGAGCGAAACATACCAATGCACGGCCGCTGGCCATGGCTTATGCTTTGCCGCCTGAGCGGCGGTTTCGCGTTGGGCGACCGTTGCACGAGGAGGAGAAGCAACTGATCTCAGCGGAGAGCGCGCGTGGTTCGTAACGTCGCCGACAGGGCCTTCCTGCCCGCCAAGAACCTGTTCGAGCAGGTCGGCGACATGATGATCCTGACCGGCAAGACGATCGTCTCCGCGATCCGCCCGCCCTACCCCTACGGCGGCGAGTTCATGTCGCAGTTCCTGTTCGCGCTGCGGCTTTGCTGGTTCCCGCTGCTGATCTCCACGATCGCCTTCGGCTACGGCGCGCCCGGCCTGCAGGCCGCCAACTTCCTGACCCTGTTCGGCGCGCTGGACCGGCTCGGGGGCTTCTTCGTTTTGGCCTCGATCCGCGAGTTCGCGCCCTGGGTGTGCTCGATGATCGTGGCCGGCGTGGCCGGCACCGCGGTCACCGCCGACCTCGGCGCGCGCAAGATCAGAGAGGAGCTCGACGCGCTGCAGGTGCTGGGCGTGGACCCCGTCAAGAACCTCGTGGTGCCGCGCTTTTTGGCGCTGATGCTGGTGACCGGGCTGCTCGACGTATACGCGCTGATCTTCGGCATCTTCGGCGGCGTCATGGCCGAGATCGTCTACCACCAGAACCTGGCCGGCTTTTGGGCCACGTTCTTCGCCAACGCCTCGGTCACCGACCTGTGGGGCAGTCTCGTGAAGACCACGATCTTCGGCGCGATCATCGCGATCGTGTGCTGCTACAAGGGCATGACCGCAAGCGGTGGTGCGGCCGGCGTGGGTAGAGCCGTGAACGAGGCCGTGGTGATCGCCTTCTCGGGGATCTGGGCCTTCAACTACGTGTTCACCCAGACGCTGTTGGCCACCCACCCCGAAATCCTCGTGATCCGCTGATGGCCGCCAAGCCCGCCACGCGCTCCACCTCGACCGGCATCGGCTGGCTGGCCGTGCCCCGCGACTGGGTCGCGAGCCTGGGCGACATCATCCGCTTTTGCGGGCAGTCCTTCGGCGACATCTTCAACGGGCGCGTGTTCCACTTCTTCGGCGAGGCGCTGCGCCAGGCCGGGATCTTGATCTTGGGCTCGGCGCTGGTGATCTGGGGGATGGTCTTCATCTTGGGCCTGCAGTGCGGGATCGAGGGCGCCTACTTCAACCGCTCGGTGGGCGCGCCCGCCTACGCGGGCGTGTTCAGCGCCTGGTGCGACCTGCGCGAGATGGTGCCCTACATGTTCGGCTACATCATGTCGGCGAAGGTCGGCACCGGGATCGTGGCCGAGCTGGGCGCGATGCGCATCAACGAGGAGATCGACGCGCTCGAGGTGATGGGCGTGCGCCCGATCACGTTCCTGGCCGCGACCCGCCTGCTGGCCGCCTGGATGGTGCTGCCGTTCATCTACGTGGCGGCCGTGGGGGTCGGCTTCTTTGCCTCCTACCTGGCGGTCGTGGAGCAGATCGGGGAGGTCTCCTCGGGCGGCTACTTCCTGATCTTCTGGATGTTCCAAAACCCCCCCGACCTGCTGTTTTCCGTGATCAAGGGGATGGCGATGGCGACCGCGATCGTGGCCGTCGGCTGCTACTACGGCTACACCGCCTCGGGCGGGCCCGTGGGCGTGGGCCAGGCGACCGCCAAGTCGATGATCCTCAACATGGTGCTCGTGCACCTGATCGGGATGATGGGCTCGCAGATCTTCTGGGGCGCGAATCCGCGTGCTCCAATCGGAGGCTGAGCGGCGGCTAGCATTGGCCTGCCGCGTGTAATCAAGAGAGAGGTGTAGGTAGTGGCCGAGGATCCAGCACGGCGAGTGGGCGGACAGCCCGGCGAAGAGGTCAACCTCAGGGAGGGCGTGCGCGAGGGCGACGACCCGTCCCAGAAGTTCGAGTACCACGGCACCATCCGCGGCCACGGCCGGGAGGACACCGTCGAGTTCATCGATGTCGTCAAGCGGTTCGGGCGCAACACGGTGCTGGACGGCCTCAACCTCGGCATCCCGAACGGGATGATCACGATGATCCTGGGCCCCTCCGGCACGGGCAAGTCGGTCTGCATCAAGCACATGGTGGGGCTGCTCTATCCCGACGAGGGCGACGTCCTGGTCAACGGCCGCTCGGTGCCCGACATGACCGACGACGAGCTGTTCGACATGCGCAAGAAGTTCGGCGTGCTGTTCCAGGACGGGGCGCTGTTCGGCTCCATGAACCTCTACGACAACGTCGCATTCCCGCTGCGCCAGCACACCGAGAAGGGCGAGGACGAGATTCGCGAGATCGTCTCGCGTCGCCTCCGCGAGGTGGGCCTCGGCGGCGCCGAGGAGAAGATGCCGAACGAGCTGTCGGGCGGCATGCGCAAGCGCGCCGGCTTTGCCCGTGCGCTCGTGCTCGATCCCGAGATCGTGCTGTTCGACGAGCCCGACTCGGGCCTCGACCCCGTCCGCACCGCGCTCCTGTGCGACCTCATCAAGGAGGTCCACTCCGAGAACGGCGGCACGTACGTCGTGATCACCCACGACATCGCATCCGCGCGCCGCACGCCGGAGTACATGGCGATCCTGTGGCGCGGCAAGATCGTCGAGGCAGGGCTGCGCGAGGACCTGTTCCAGTCGGAGAACCAGTTCGTGCGGCAGTTCCTGGCAGGCGACTCGGCCGGCCCGCTGGGCATGGAGTGATGTACGGGGGCTCTGCCCCCGCGGCAGCTTCGCTGCCTCCCGCGGCGCTGTTCTGACGTAATCTGGTTCAGAGCGGATGAGGAGCTGGTCCAACCTAGACGTCGGCGCGTTGCTGGGCCGCCTGACCTCGTTCTCGGCGCGACGAGCGCCGCTTGTCGTAGGGCTGGTGATCGCCGCCTCCCTGCTCGCCGCGCTGCTGGCACTGCGGCTCGACCCCAGTGCGTCCCCGTCCTCATTCGTGGACCGTCAGGGAGCGGCCGCCAGGGCGACCGACGACCTGCACCGCAAATTCGGCGACGAGCCGATCGTGATCCTCGTGCGCGGGCCGCTCACCGGGATGCTGCTGACGCAGGACGTGGGGCGGATGCTGAGCCTCGAAGGGTGCATCTCGGGAAACCAGCCGCGCGACGCGCGGGCGCCGGCCCCCGTCTGTCGCGAATTCGCCGAGCAGCGGCCGGTGCAGGTCGTGTACGGGCCCGGGACGTTCATCAACGAGGCCGCGGGCCAGGTGCTCGACCGGATCAACTTCGACCGCTCGCGCCAGCAGGCCGAGGCCGACCGCGCGGCGCGCGCCGCGCGCCGGGTGGCGGCCGCACGCGGGCTGGCCCCCGCCGACCAGAAGCGGCTCGCCGATGCGGCGCGGCAGGTGGTCGACGCAAAGTACGCGCAGCGCGCGCTCGAGCTGGCGGTCCGCTACGGGTTGAGCAGCGCGCCCGCGCTCAACAGCCCCGACTTCGTGCTGCGGCTGGTGTTCGAGCCAAGCCTCGGCGCCGAGACGCCGAAGCCGCGCTTCGCGTACCTCTTCCCGGGCCCCGATGCCGCCCTGATCCAGGCGCGCCTGCGGCCGGGGATGAGCGAGGCCCAGCGCGAGCACGCGATCGCGATGGTCCGGCGGGCGGTGGCCAGCAAGCCGTTCGACCTGCAGTTCGGCACTTATGTGGTGTCGGGGACGCCGGTGGTCGTGGAGGGCGTCGCGGGGAGCATCGCCGACGAGCTGGGCGTGCTGCTCGTGGTCGTGGTGGTGGTGATGGCGCTCACGCTGATGCTGGTGTTCCGCACGCGCCACAGGCTGTTGCCGCTGGGACTGGCGCTCGCGGCGACCGCACTCACGTTCGGAGCGATGTCGCTCGTGGGGGCGCCGCTGACGATCGCGTCGATCGCGGTCCTGCCGGTGCTCGTCGGCCTCGGGGTGGACTACGCGATCCAGTTCCAGTCACGCTTCCGGGAGGAGGGGTCGGCCGCGCGGGCCGGGCGGCAGGGCGGTCCGGTGATCGCCACGGCGGGGGCCGCGACCGCGGCCGGGTTCCTGGTGCTGCTGCTTTCGCCGGTGCCGATGGTGCGGGGGTTCGGCCTGCTGCTCGTGGTCGGCATCGTGATTGCGTTCGTGGTGTCGTTGACCGCCGGATTCGGGGTGCTGGGTGGGACCCAGCCGGCTTGGATGCGGCGCCGGCTCGCGCCATTACCCGCCAGGTTTTCGACGCTCCGCATACGGCGCGGCGGGCGGGTCCTGTCGCGGCGCATACCCTCCGGGTTCGGCGGGCTCACCGGAAGGGCACGCACCGCGCCACCCGCCCGATGGATCGGCTCGTTCTTGAAATTCGTTCGGGACGGTACGCGGGGGTTGATCTCCGAGGCGCAGCTCGTTCCCCCTCTTGTGAAGCGCTGGGGGCGTGGTGCTTTCGGCGTTGCCGTGAGGCGACCCGGCCGCGTTCTGCGCATCGCCTTGCTGCTCGCCGTCGTCGGCTGGGTCGCGGGAACTCAGGTCGAGGTGGTTTCAGACATCACGCGGCTGGTCCCGGATTCTCAGCGGGAGGTGCGGGATCTGAAGACCCTCCAGCGTGAGGCGGGGACGTCGGGGGACGTGAATGTGCTCGTGCGATCAGAGCGGTTGCTCGACCCCGACGTCGTGCGCTGGATGACTCGATACCAGTCAGCAGTCCTGCGCCGGCACGGCTTCAGCGAGCGGCGGCCCTGTGCGGCGGCGGAGCTGTGCCCGGCCCTGTCGCTCACGAACCTGTTCGGATCCGGGCGCCAGAGCGCCCGCCAGGTGAAGCAGGTGATCGATGCGCTGCCTCGCTACTTCTCCCAGAACGTGATCACCGCGGACCGCCGCACCGCGAACATCGCGTTCGGCATCCGCACGATGCCGCTCGAGCAGCAGAAGCACCTCGTCGACGACATGCGGTCCGCGCTCGACCCGCCGCGGGGCGTTGATGCCGAGCTCGCGGGGCTGCCCGTGCTCGCCGCCGACGCGCATGCGGACCTCGAGTCGAGCCGCTGGTGGCTCTCGCTCGCGGGGCTCGCGGCCGTTTTCGGGGTGCTGCTCGTCGCCTACCGGCGACTCCAGGCAGCCGCCGTGCCGCTGATCCCGATTGCGCTCGCAACGGGATGGGCGTCGCTGTTCCTGTTCATCCTGCAAATCCCGCTGAACCCGATGTCCGCAACCCTGGGGGCCCTCGTGATCGCGATCTCGACGGAGTTCGCGGTGCTGCTCTCGGCGCGCTACCGCGCCGAGCGCGCGGCGGGACTCGAGCCGGCGGCGGCGCTGTCCCGGACCTACGAGCGCACCGGGGCGGCGGTGCTCGCATCCGGCGTGACCGTGATCGCCGGCTTTGCGGCGCTGCTGGTCAGCGGTTTCCCGATGCTGCGGGACTTCGGCGCGGTCACGGTCGTGAACCTCACCGTCTCCCTGCTGGGCGTGATGATCGTGCTGCCCGCCGCCCTCGTGTGGGCGGAGGGACGGGGTCCGCTGCGGGTCCCTCGCACCCCTGCCGAGCTCGCGGCCGTCGCGCGGTCGACGGGTAGCGCACTGGGCGTCGCCGCGCGCGCCTCTGCACGCGCGCTGCGCGGCACCCCGGCCCTGCTGCGCAAGACCGTGGGCGCCGTGCGGCGAGTCGTACCATCACGCAAGTGATGGCCAACGATCGCGATCCCTTCCAGGACACCGAGCAGCGCGAGGCCGACGCCGAGCGGGCCCGTGGCGCGGCGCGCCCGTACTCGATCGCCGTCGGGATCCTGTTCCTGGGCCTGATCGTGTTTGCCGGCATCAACGCCCTCACGAACGACAGCCCGGGCCCGATCGGGCTGGAGGAGGGGAGGCAGCTTCCGAAGTTCGCGGCCCCGTCGGCCACGGGCGGGCTCGACGGGGACGCGAACGTCGATGCCGAGAAGGCCTGCAGTCTCCGTGAGCGCGACGCGATCCGGATCTGCGACTACTTCGACGCCCCGCTCGTGCTGGTCGCCTGGTTCAGTCGCTGCGGGGGGCACTGCGAGCCCATGCTGGACGCCGTCGAGCGCATCCGCGGGCGCTTCCCGGACATCAACTTCGTCGGACTCGACGTGCGCGACTCCAAGGAAGAGGCGCGCAAGGTCGTAGAGAGGCGCGGATGGGGCTTCCCGATGGCGGTCGATCGTGACGGAGCCGTGGGCTTGCTCTACTCGGTGGGGGTCGGGCCCACCACGTTCTTCGCATATCCTGGCGGCGTGCTCGCCGGCAAGGCGCTCGGAGAGCTGAGCGAGGAGCAGCTGACCGACCGGGTCCGACGGCTCGAGCAGACATCGCGGAAGCGGCAGGGCGGGGTGCGCATCAAGGGAACTCGTGCAAGCTGAGACGCCGCTGCGCAGCGGCTGGGTGGAGCCCGCCCTGAAGGCGGAGTTCAGCGGGCTCGGAGTCACGCTGGCCGAGGTGGAGGCACAGTCCCGGCGCAGCCCGGCCGGGGTGAAAGAGCGCCTCAAGCACCTGTCCGACATCACCCACGGCGCCCGGGCGCTGGCCCAGCGCCGGGAGCCGATCGCGTCGGCCTACCGCATCTTCTTCCGCCAGATCGGCATCGATCCCGAGGAGTTCCGCCCGCCCGCGGAAGCCGCGATGCTGGAGCGGATGCGGGCGGGTCGCTTCAAGAGCCGCAACACCCTCGACGACGGCCTCACGGTGGCGATCGTCGAGACCGGCGTATCCGTGCGGGCGTTCGACGCCGCCCGCCTCCAGGGGGATCTGGGGCTGCGCGTCTCCCAGCCGCAGGAACAGCTCGGCGGCGATGGTCTCGAGCTGCCCGACGGTACGATCGTGCTCGCGGACGAGCGCCACGCCGTGGCACTCGTATTCGGCGACACCGCGCCCGAGCGCGGCGTGTCACCCGACACGCGCCGGATGATCCTGTGCGCGATCCAGGTTCCCGGTGTCCCCGACATCAACGTCGAGGAAGCCCTGTGGATTTGCAGCGACATCCTCACGAGCTCCGAACGGCCCTGAGCCCTGGCTGGGCGCCAGACCCGTTGGTAGACTTGGCCCACCCTGCGGGAGAGAGGAACTCGTGCCTGAGCTGTTGCAGAGCCAAATCCCAGACGATGCGCGGCACACGCCCTCGCTGCTGCGCCGGGATGTCGACGAGGTGGCCGCCCGCCGCTCGCTGCGGAACCAGATCGCCCGCCTCGAGCGCGAGCTGTCCGCGCTGTTCACCGCCGCACACCCGCGCCAGGGCCTCGAGTGGGGGGTGCGGGCCCCGGGTGGCCCGCGGGTCCTGAGCCTGGGCGAGCTGGAGGCGCTGCGCGACGACCTGGCCGCGCACCTCGACGAAACTCGCCGCACGCTGCGCGACCGCGGCTACGTGGAGGCCCGCAACCGGGAGCGCATCGAGCAGATGATCGCGGCCCCACGGCGGTTCAAGTGGGTGCGGATCTCCAACGACGACATCGGGGAGCCTGGCTGCAAGCACTGGCACACTCGCCCGCGACTCGGCCTGCTGGGCATGCTGATGGGCTGGTGGCGGGTCAAGATCTCCTCGGGCTGTCCATGACTTCAGGGACGCGGGCCCGCCTGCGTCCCTTTGGAGCTCACGGAGTTTCCGGCTGAGGCGATCCCGGCTTATTTGATGGCCAGCCGCCGCAAGCGCCGGAGCGCGAACTACACGGCTCCGGGCCGCCGGGGCGAGGGCCGCGCGCCGCAGCCTGCCGCCCCGCGCCCCGCGCGCCGCGCGCCCCGCGAGCGGCCGCCCGCGCCTTGGGGCCGGTTCCCACTGGTCGAGCTGGTCATCCTGATCGGCCTCGGCCTGCTCCTGGTGGGCTTCTTCGTCGGTGAGAGCCGCGGCGCCGTGCTGATCGCGTGCGGCCTCACGCTTGCGTCGCTGGCCGGCCTGGAACTGGCGGTCCGCGAGCACCTGGCCGGCTTCAAGTCACACTCGACGGTGCTGGCCGGCGCGGTCGCGGTGGTGGCGCTCGCGCTCGGCTACTTCCTGCTCCCCTCGAGCCTGTTCGGGCTGAACCTGCTGATCGGCGTGCTCGTCTTCGGTGTCGCGTTCTACGCTTTCCGCGAGCTGTTCAAGCGCAGGTCGGGCGGGTTGGGATTCCGCTGATGGAGCGGGCCGGGCGCAGCTGCCCGCAAACGCGACGACGGCGCTCGAACACGTGATGGTCGCGAGCGCCGTCTCTTCCTCGGTCCTTCCCGGCTACGCGGCCCGCTGGGCAGCGCGCGAAGTCTGAGCCTTCGTGGTCAGGAGCGCGGCCAGCGTCACCCGCTGGCGCTCCGTGAGGCTGCCGACCGTCTTGCTCTCGAGCAGGCTGATCGACTGCAGAAACTTCCGGCACCTCGTGCGCCCCCACCGCTTCTGGCTCATCAACAGCTCGCTGACGGTCATGCTCTCGACCTCCCACGGACAGGAAAGGACGACCTCTGCGGCGTCTGCTCGACCTGCCGCGATCTTGCGCTTCAGCGCAGCTCTTGCAAGCCGTACGCGGTTGGCTCGCTCGAGCGCCAGCATGTGTTGTGGGCCAGACGTTACGGCAGCGTCCATTGCACCTCCCAGGTGTGGGCAGAAAAATCAGGGATCGGGATCATCCACTCGGCTCGCAGCCTCCCCCTCGCTCGACGCATCGAGAGGACGAGAATCTTCTCCGCTGCCACCCGTCCCTTGCTGGAGACTGGGCCCGCTCGGAGGCTGCGTTCCGGTCGAGGGGGAAAGGTAACGGATGCCGGACGCCGGTCAACAATTCCGTAACCGGTCCGTTCGCTAGGAGCGGGCTTTTTGTCGCCGGATCTGTTTGTCCATTTCTGGACAAAGTTCTGCGATGTGAGGTTTGCCTGGAAAACCAACTAATTCGGGGAGCCGACGCTGCGTCGCGGAAACCGGGGTGAAGTCTCGAGCAGCCTTGTGAGGAAGGCGCTCAGCGGGCCGGCGAAAGCAAGGATCGCGACATCCCGCGCGAGCGCTCCGGCGCCTACTGGTCGGGCACCTGGTCCCGCACCGACGCGAAGATCTCCAGCGCCCGGTCCAGGTGCGCGCGTTCGTGGGTGGCCATCACGCTCGTACGGATCAGGGAGCCGCCCGGGGGCACGGCCGGGTAGAGCGCCACGTTCACGTACATGCCGGCGTCCCAGAGCGCCTTCCAGAGGGTCGCGGTCGGCACGTCGTCGCCGATCACGACCGGGACGATCGGCGTGATCACCCGGGTGCCGTCGCCCAGCACGCTGGGCTCCACGACTCGATACCCGAGCCCGTCCAGACCGCGGTGGAGGTACTCGGCGTTGTCGAGGACCCGGCGAAACAGCGCCGGCCCTTCCTGCGAGCGGCAGATGCGCACAGCCTCGAGCGCCGCGGCCAGCGCCGCCGGCACGGCCGCGGCCGTGAACAGGAACGGCCGCGACGCGATCCGCAGGTAGTCGATCACCTCCGCGGGCCCCGCGATGTAGCCGCCGCAGCTGGCCAGCGACTTGGAAAAGGTGCCCATCCGCAGGTCGACGCGGTGCTCGGCACCGTGCAGCTCGCAGGCGCCGGTTCCGCGGGCCCCGAGCACGCCGACGCCGTGGGCCTCGTCCACCATCAGGCGCGCCCCGTACGAGCGGCACAGGTCCGCGACCGAGCTCACGTCGCAGATGTCCCCCTCCATCGAGTAGACGCCGTCGACCGCGACCAGGACGCCGCCCCCATCGGCCCCGGCGCGCTCCAGCATCCGCTCGAGCTTGTCGAGGCGCTGGTGCCGGAACGGCCGCAGGCGGGCCCCCGAGAGCTTGCATCCGTCCAGGATCGAGGCGTGATCACCGGAGTCCGCGATCACCGTGTCGGTCGCGCCGAGGATGCCCGACAGGCAGCCGAGGTTGGCCTGGTATCCGGTGGTGAAGACCAGCGCGGCCTCGGTGCCCATCCAGGCGGCGATCTCCTCTTCGAGGTCGCTGTGGAGAGGAATCGTCCCGTTCATCAGGCGCGAGCCGGTGAGCGCCGTCCCGTAGCGATCCAGCGCCTCGCGAGCGGCCGCCTTCACGCGCGCGTCCCCGGTCAGTCCCAGGTAGTTGTTGGAGCCGAGCATCAGGCGCTCCCGGCCCTCCATGCGCACGACGGGCCCGGCTTCGGACTCGACCTGCCGGAAATAGGGAAGCAGGTCGTGGCGGCGCGCGAAGTCGATCAGCTCGCGGCGATCGTGGTCGCGGGCTTTCTCGAACAGGTCTGGGATCGTCGGCGTCTGGGCCATATCCGCTAGGTTGCCGCGCGTGTCGGTCGAGATCAAGCCGGTCGCATCGCGGCGCGATCTGACGCGCTTCATCAAGCTCCCGATGCGGCTCTATCGTAACGAGCCGCGCTGGATCCCTCCGCTCGTGGCGGAGCGCCGGGCCTTCCTTGACCGGGACAAGAACCCCTTTTTCGGCCACGCGGAGGCCGAGTTCTTCCTGGCGCTGCGCGACGGGCAGCCGGTCGGCCGGATCAGCGCCCACGTGGACCACCACTTCAACGAGTTCCAGGGAAACGACTGGGGGATGTTCGGCTTCTTCGAGTGCGAGAACGATCCCCAGGCGGCCGGCGCGCTGCTCGACGCGGCGCGGGATTGGCTGCGCGACCGCGGCCGGGACCGCATGGTCGGCCCGATGGACTTCACCACCAACGACGAGTGCGGCCTGCTGATCGCCGGACACGAGCGCAAGCCGCTGATCCTCGAGGGCTGGCACCACCCTTACTACCTCGCGCTGCTGGAAGGGTGGGGGCTGAAGAAGGCGATGGACCTGTACATGTGGGAGCTGCGGCTCGACAAGGTCGAGGACAAGGGCGGGTTTCATCCGCTGATCCACGCCACCGCGAAGCAGGTGACCGGCGAGCACGGGGTGACGGTCCGCAACATGCGGCGCAAGGACCTCGAGTCCGAGGTCGCGCACTTCCTCGAGGTCTACAACGAGGCCTGGGCCCACAACTGGGCCTTCGTGCCGCTGGACGAGACCGAGGCCCGCTGGTACACGAAGAACCTGCGCCCGGTCCTGGACGAGCGCTGGACCTGGATCGCCGAGCGAGACGGCGAGGTCCTGGGCGCCGCGCTCACCCTGCCGGACGTCAACAGGTGCCTACAGCACATGAACGGGCGCCTGCTGCCGTTCGGCTGGGCGAAGTTCCTGTGGCATCGCCGCAAGATCGACGCATGCCGCGTGCTCGCCCTTGGCGTGAGGCCCGCCTATCAAGACCTGGGCATCGCCGCCGCCCTCTACGTCGAGCACCTCAAACAGGCCGACCCCGCGCACAAGAAGATCTGGTGGGGAGAGATGGGCTGGATCCTCGAGACCAACGACGCCATGAACCGCGCGATGGAGGGAATGGGCGGCAAGATCGTGCGGCGCTACCGCGTCTTCGAAAAGCAGCTCGGGCCCCAGGCGAGCGCGGCGGCGCAGGCCTGGGACACGGTCGGCGGCCTGGCCGAATAGGCCTGCCGGGAACATCTTCCACGCTCACTACACTCCGGCCCTCATGGTCGCCGATCCCAGCCCCAACGGGGGGCTTCGTCATGCACCGGTCCCGGTCGCGCGCCCGGCGCGGGCCCTCGAGCAGCCGCGGAAGCTCGTGCTCGCGCTGCCTCTTCCGCGCGGCCCGCTGGCGCTTGCCGCGGGGGGCCTGACAGCCGGCGCCGTGGTGGCCGGCATCGTGCGGACGCTGACCCGCCGGCGCCGGGGCAAGGTGGGCGGGCGCCGCCGCCGGGAGCTGCGCCGGACCGTGGTCGGCACCCGCTCGTTCCTCGTGGACGTGCACCTGCTCGGGCGCTGAGACCGGGTTCTAAAGCCCGGCGCCCGGCAGCAGGTCGTTGGTCAGCGCGGAGTCGATGTCCGGCAGCTCGTCCAGGAGCGCGTTGTCGACCATCCAGCCGCCGTAGTTGCGCCACTGCACCGGATCCATGAAGCCGAAGGGCCGGTCGGACTTCTCCGGGAACAGGGCCGGGATCGTGACGCGCACGCTCTCACGGGTCGTGCGCGCCCGCAGGTCGGGGTTGTTGTCGATCAGGTTCCGGGTCGCGGTCGCGGGATTCCTGCGCGCGGCGCGCGCGCCGCGCGAGACGGCCGCAATGAACAGCCGGATGTCATCGCGCTGCTGGTCGAGCTTGTCCGAGTTGGCGACCAGCACCAGCTCGTCGTAGGCCGGGACGCCGAGCTCGCTGACGGGCACGATCCACGGTCGCTGCTGGCGCTCGCGCAGCTCGACGCCCTCCACGTTCGAGAACGCACCCAGGGTCGCATCGACCCGGCCGGACAGCATCGCGGCGAGCAGGCTCGCGCCCACGTTGGTGACCTTGACCGACGCCTGCGGCACGTTCGCACGGCGCAGGATCGTCTTCAGGTACGCCGCCTGGTAGGGGATGCCGGCCGTGCCGACGCGCTTTCCGCGCAGATCGCGCACGGACCGCACGCCCGACTTCCCGGTGGCCATCAGCGAAGTCAGGGGCCGCTGCACCAGTGCGGCCACGGCCACCACCGGAAGACCCCGCTCACGTGCGAGCAGCACCTCGGGCTCGTAGGAGATCGCGAGGTCGGTGCGGCCCGCCGCCACCTGCCTGATCGGGGCCGACGGGTCGGAGGGCACGCGCGGGCGGACGTCGAGCCCCACGTCGCGCAGGTAACCCTGGTTCTGCGCCTCGTAGATCGCCACGTGGTCGGGGTTCGGGAACCAGTCGAGCGTCAGGTCGAGTTCGCGGGCCGGCACACCGGCATCCACGGACTCCGACTTCTCGCCGCAGGCCGACAGCACGAGCACGGCGGCGAGCACCGCGCATCCGGCGAGCAGGCGGCTCACGGGCGGCTCCGGTTGGTGTGCGCCCACGGCACCGCGCGCCGCTCGACCGCCGACACGAGCGCGAACAGCGCGATCGCCATCGCGGAGAGGATCAATACGGCCGCGAACACGCGCGCCGTCAGGAGTTGTGCCATCCCGACCTGGATCGCGTGCCCGAGCCCGCGCATCGGATCCGACCAGCTCACCGAACACCGCTCCGATCACGGCCACGGCGACCGCGATCTTGGCGCCGGAGAACACATAGGGCAGCGCGGCGGGCAGCTCCAGCCGCCGGAACGTGTCCCAGCGGCCCGCGCCCAGCGTACGCAGCATGCGGGTCTGGTCGCGGTCGACCGCGCGCAGGCCGTCGAGGGTGTTGACGACGACCGGGAAGAAGCAGATGAGGGCTATCACGATCAGCTTGGGACCCATTCCGAAGCCGAACCAGATCACCAGGATCGGAGCGATCACGATGATCGGCACGGCCTGCGAGGCGACCACGAGGGGATACAGCGCGCGGCGCAGCATAGGGGAGAGGTGGAGCGCCACCGCCACCGCCACGCCCACCGCGAGCGCGATTGCGAAGCCGAGCAGCACCTCCTGGGCGGTGACCCAGGCGTCCGGGAGCAGCACGCCGC
Organism: uncultured Solirubrobacterales bacterium; assembly: GCA_963816975.1. Classification (GTDB taxonomy): domain Bacteria; phylum Actinomycetota; class Thermoleophilia; order Solirubrobacterales; family JBBDJG01; genus DASRIA01. Next base: position 1,326,501 of record CAWFMD010000006.1, read on the forward strand.
GGTCGTCCACCAGCGCGCGGGCCACCTCGCTCGGCGCCGGCAGCAGGTAGTCCTCCACCCAGCCCAGCCGCGCGGCCAGCTCCCAGCCCGCGATCAGCACTGCCAGCAGCAGGGCGGGCGGCCCCCACTCGCGGGTCAGGCGCCTCATGCCAGCGCCTCCAGCGCGCGCTGCCGCAGGCGTGTGAAGGCGGAGGACGTGACGACCTGGGTACGCGGCGCGGACCGGTCGAGGTCCGCCGCGCTGAGCTGCTCCGCGATCGTGCCCGGCCGCCGCGACATCACCAGCACTCGGTCGCACACGTACAGGGCCTCCTCGATGTCGTGCGTGACGAGCAGCGTGGTGCGCGGCTCTGCGGCGAGCGCGGCGAGCAGCCACTCCTGCAGCTCCGCGCGGGTGATGGAGTCAAGCGACGCGAACGGCTCGTCGAGCGCCAGCACGGGCCGGTCCGCGAGCAGGGTGCGCGCGAAGGCGACGCGCTGGCGCATCCCACCCGACAACTCGTCCGGCCGCGCGTGCGCGAAGTCCGTGAGCTCGAAGCGCTCGAACAGGCCGAGTGCCTGGCGCCGAGCTTTCGCCCGGGACGCGCCCCGCAGCTGTGGGGCGAGCGCCGCGTTGTCGAGCGCGGACCGCCATGGGAGCAGCAGGTCACGCTGCGGCATGAGCGCGCACGGTCCCTGCACCTCGACATCTCCGCCGGAGGGAGGCTCGAGGCCGCAGATCACCTCCAGCAGAGTGGACTTCCCGCACCCGGACGGGCCCACGATGCCGAGCGTCTCGCCGGTCGCCACGGCGAAGGACACGTCCTGCAGCGCGTGGACCCCGCCGCCGCGGCGCTCGAACGTCTTCGACACGGCTCCCAGCTTCACAGCCGCCGGCGCCCCAAAAGGGCTGCTGGTCGATCGTAACTCCCTCTCGGGAGCCTGCAGAGGCATCGGTCGTGTGCTCCCTTCGCGGGTATTACCCCACAGGTTCGAAGGGTCAGCGCCGGTAGGGGGGAGATCCCTCAGGCGCTATCTCAGCCCGCTTTGCCCGCGAGCCCCCCTGAGTAACTCGGCCGAGTCTACATCGAGCGGCTCCGGCGCGGCGTCAGGAGGGCAGCTCGGGCCGCCCCGCGATCACGTTCACGAACTGCTCGAGCTGCTTCGTCGTCCAGCACTCGAACACGCCGTCGCAGTAGGGCTCGTAGGCCGCCATCACCGAGTCGCCGTAGTTCCAGTAGAGGCGGGGCTCGGGGTTCAGCCAGAACGTCCGCCCGGCCCGCTCGGCGACGTGGCCGAACAGCGGGGCGTGCGGCTCGCGTCCGTTGGTGCGCGCATCCCCGAGCACGATCACGGTCGAGCGCGGGTCGAGGTCATCGCCGGCGCGTTCGAGGAACTCGCGCCACACGCGCCCGTAGTCGGTGTAGCCTGAGACGTCCGCCACGCCCGCCTCGCGGGCGATGCGCTGCGACACGGCGCGGAAGGTGCGCTCGCGCTCGAAGATGTCCGTCACCTCGTCGATCCGCTCGACGAACGCGAAGCTGCGCAGCTTGCGGAATGAGTCGTGGAGCGCGTGCAGCACGGACAGGAAGAACACGCTGGCGCTCGTCACCGAGGTCGACACGTCGCACAGGACGTAGATCTCGGGTCGCCGCGGCCGCTTGGGCCGGTAGCGCAGTCGCAGCGGCACGCCACCCGTCTCCAGCGACGCGCGCATCGTGCGGCGCACGTCGACCGCGCGGCTGCGGCGCCGGCCGCGGGCCTCATGGCCCGACGTCGCGAGGCGGCGCTTCATCTGCGCGACGACGCGATGCACCTGCGCCAGGTCCTGGAGCGGGCCGCCGGGCAGCGCACGATCGAACTCAGCCAGCGGCTTGGAGGGGGGCAGGCTCTCGGTGCGGTGGATCAAGGCCCGCTCGAGCTCGCGCCGCAGCATCGCCTCGAAGCGGCGCAGGTTGTCCCGGTCGAGCCCCTCGCCGTCCTGCTCGCCGTCACGGCCCTGCTGGCGCAGCTCGAGCGTGCGGCGGATGCGCTGCACGTCGACGCCGATCACGCCGGAGGTCTCGCCCTGGCCGCCGAACGCGGCGACGGCGAGCCGCGCGAGGTCGCTCATCTCCCCGTCGTGGCCTGCGCGGATCGCGGCCTCGATCTGGCGGCGCAGGTCGTCGAGGTCGATCCGCTCGCCTCCCTCGAAGCGCGTCTCCTTCAGGCCTTTCTCCACGGCCTGGGCCTCCACCGCCCGGAAGAAGAAGCGGTTGAAGACCAGCTCGAACACGCGGCGGTCCTCCTGCGACTTGGCGAGGGTCGCGGCCAGCGCCTCGCGAAAGTCCTGGCGGTCGGTCCAGCTCACCTGACCCAGCGCGCCGAACGCGTCGAGCAGCTCGGCCGTGCCGATCTTCACCCCTTCTGCGCGCAGCTCCTCGCAGAAGCTGACGAGCTGGGGAGCGAGCCCGGGAGGAACACCGCCGGGCAGCCCGCCGTAGATCGCGCCGCGGTTACCCGCGTTCGGCCTGGCCGAGGATTCCACTGTCGAGCTTCACTCCCACGCGCTCGGCCACCACGTCGAGGTCCGTGCGGTGCTTCACGATGATGCTCATGGTGCGCTCGAACACCGAGCGGTCGATGTCGGTCGCGCCCAGCAGCAGCATCGCGCGCGCCCAGTCGATGGACTCCGCGATCGAGGGCGGCTTCTTGAGGTCGAGCTTGCGCACCATGTGGATGATCTCGATCAGCCGGCGGGTGATCGTCTCCGGCAGCTCGGGCACGTGCATGTGCACGATCTCGAGCTCGCGATCGGCCTCCGGGTAGTCGAGCCATAGATATAGACAGCGGCGTTTCAGGGCCTCGGTCAGCTCGCGCGTGTTGTTGGACGTGAGCAGCACCAGCGGCTGGGTGGTCGCCTCGACGACGCCCAGCTCCGGGATGGAGATCTGGAAGTCCGACAGGACCTCGAGCAGCATCGCCTCGAACTCCTGGTCGGTCTTGTCGATCTCGTCGATCAGCAACACGACCGGCTCGGGGGTCGAGATCGCGGTGAGCAGCGGCCGCGCCATCAGGAAGGCCTCGGAGAAGATGTCCTCCTGCACGTCCTGCCAAGCCGTGCCCGCGGCCTCGGTCTGGATGCGCAGCAGCTGCTTGCGGTAGTTCCACTCGTAGAGCGCCTTGGCCTCGTCGAGCCCCTCGTAGCACTGGAGGCGCACGAGCCGGCGCGCGGTCCAGCGCGACAGCGCCTTTGCAAGCTCCGTCTTGCCGACCCCCGCGGGCCCCTCGACGAGCACGGGCTTGCCCAGCTGGTAGGCCAGGTAGGAGACGAGCGCCGCGGCCTCCGAGGCGAGGTAACCCGCGCCGGCGAGACCGTCGCGCACTTCCTCGAGCGAGGCCGGGGGCGCCGCCTGAGGCGCCTGGGACATGGCTGGGATGATACTTGCGTGGTTCTCGCCGCCACGGGATCGGAGTGAACCGAGCAGGCCTTGATAGCGGACGGAGGCCGCACTAAGCTCGGCGCATGGGCAAGCGAGATGCTGTGCCGTCCGCGGCGCTTCGTCCTGTGATCTGGAGGCGGTTTGCGCTGCTGATGCTGACCGCGGCACTGCTCGCGCCGCCGGCCGCTGAAGCCACGTTCCCGGGCCAGAACGGCAAGCTCGCGTTTCTCAGGCACGTACCTCCGGATTTCGACGTCTTCGTGATCAACCCCGATGGGACCGGCGAAACGAATCTGACCGGCTCGCAGACGGGAAGCCAGGAAAATCCATCGTGGTCGCCCGACGGCTCGAAGATCGCCTACGCCCGGTTCGTGCCCAACGTCGGAGGCGCGATCTGGGTCATGAACGCCGATGGGTCCGCGAAAGTCGAAGTTGCTCCACATAGCTCGTCGACCGGAATCGCGCAGGGTCCCGCGTGGTCGCCCGACGGCTCGAAGATCGTCTTCACGCGGAGGCACTGCATCAGGATCTCGGGCAGGGATTTGTGTACGTCGAAGCTGCACACGATCAATTCCAACGGCACGGGAGAGGTGGCCCTTGGCGCGGATGCAATGGTTCCTGTGTGGTCACCCGACGGGCAGCTGATCGCATACGACCACTGTTCCGATCCCGATTTTTGCGAGAACCCGGACATCCGTACGATTCGTCCGGATGGCAGCGACGAGCAGAGTCTGACGCCCGAAGGGTCGTCTGACTCATCGCCTGACTGGTCGCCGAACGCTTCACGGCTGATCGCCTCGAGCCTCGATCTGGCTGAGGAGGTGTGGAGCCTGTGGACGATGGACCCGGATGGCTCCAGCAGGGCTCTCATCAATGGGACCGAGGGGACCGGTGGTGCGGTGTGGTCCCCGGACGCCGCCAGGATCGCCTTCACCGGCAATGGGTCGCAGGGCTTCGGCATCTACGTCATGGACACGGACGGAACAGCCATATCGTTCGTGACGACCGGCTTCACGTCCGACTGGCAGCCCCTCCCCATCAACGCCTACCCGCGCCCCAAGGGCGCAAGCCCGATCCAGGTCTCACTCGTGCCCGCCCATGAGCCCTGCACGTCCCCCAACCGCATCCACGGCCCGCCGCTTGCCTTCGGCTCCTGCAACCCGCCCACCGCCGAGCCCGGTGAGCTGACCGTCGGCACTCCCGACGCCAACTCAAAGCCGGCCAAGAGCACCGGCTACGTGCGCGTCAACACGCTGTTCGGCGTCCCGCAAACGCCCGCCGACGAGGCCGACGTGCGCCTGCGCGCCAACATCACCGACGTGCGCCTGCGCTCGGACCTCTCCGACTACACCGGCGAGCTCGAGCTGCGCCTGGCGGTCCAGATCACCGACAAGAACAACACCCCCCACCCCGGCGGCCCCGGCGCGGCGACCGCGCAGCAGTTCACGCACTTGCACCAGATTCCCTGCACGCCCACGCCCGACACGACGGTCGGCTCCACCTGCGCCTTCGACACCACGATCGAGGCGCTCGTGCCCGGCGCGGTCAAGGAGCTGAAGCGCGCGATCTGGCAGCTCGGCGCGATCGCCGTCCGCGACGGCGCCGGCAACCCGTTCCTGGCGCCGGGGATCTTCGTCCCGTAGCTACAGGCCCAGGCCGTCGAGCGTGCGCCGGGTCCCAGCTGAAGAGGCGCCCCGGGACGGGCTGGGATGATGCTTGCGTGGTTCTCGCCGCCGATTTCGTGACGAGCGCGGTGCTCGCGCAGTCCACGCCCGCATTCGAGACCTCGCCGTGGCCCTTCATCATCCTGTTCGGCGCCGGCTTCGGGATCGGCGTGCTCGGGCACCTCTACGGGTCGCGGGTGATGGTCGCGTTCGGGATCGCAATCGTGTTCTGCGCGACGCTGATCCTGCCGATCGCGCTGAGCATCTCGAACTAGCGCGCGCCGGGCGCGGTCCCGGCGAACGATGGCGAGTTGGGTCCGCATGGCGGTCCCTCATTGCCATGGTTCAGGGATCCGGCGGCGCGGAGGCCCGGGCGCCCACCGGCCGGCGGCGACGGGGACCCGGCCGCGCGGGGCTAGCGCCGCAGCGCCGTCCGCGGGTCGATCGCCGCGCCGCGCAGGCGCAGCTCGAAGTGCAGATGCGGGCCGGTCGCCACGCCCGTCGCTCCGACGCGGCCGACGATCGCGCCCGCCACGACCCAAGTGCCCCGGCCCACCCCGATGCGCGAGAGGTGCGCATACAGGGACCGCATTCCGAGCGGATGCTCGATCACGACCGTGTTCCCGTAGCCGCCGCTGTCCCAGCCCGCGAACACCACCCGCCCCCGCCCGGCCGCGGTCACCGCAGTGCCGGTGGCGGCCGGGTAGTCCACCCCCGTGTGGAACCGGTTGCCGCGCGGCCCGAAGCCGTCCCCGACACCGGCGCGCACCGGGTCCTTCAGCCAGATCGGGGAGCGCTGGACGGCGCCGCGCAGCAGCCCCAGCGTGCGCGGGCCCGCGGTGCCGTCCGCCGCCAGCCCCGAATACGCCTGGAAGCGGCGCACCGCCGCCTCCAGGTGGCTGCCGAAGCCGCCGTCGAAGGTGCCCGATGGAAAGCCGCGCCACGCCAGCCGGAACTGCAGCGCGGCCACGTCCCAGCCGGAGTCGCCGCGGCGCAGCGTGCGGCTCCCGTAGTCCGGCCTGCCGCGCCGTCCGAGCGCTGCTCGGGTCGCGGCGCCCGCCACCCCGTCGACCGTCAGGCCGGCGCCGGACTGGAAGCGGCGCACCGCCGCGCGCGTGCCCGGCCCGGCCGAGCCGTCGACGGTCTGCTGGTAGAGGCCGACCGCACGCAGCGCCACCTGGAGCGCCGCGACGTCCGCGCTGCCGGCGGCGTGTGCGGGGCCGGCGGTCGCCGCCAGGAACGCCACGACGAGTACCCCTGCCGACCGCATCGCCCGTGGCTCCGGCCTACTGGCCGCCGAAGCGTGCCTTCAGCGCCATCACGTTCGCGACGTAGTGCTGGGTATCGGGGAGCAGGCCCAGCCGGCGCACCGACGCGGCGCCCTGGTAGTACGAGGCCAGCGCGCCGGCCTCGTCGCCGCCGGCGTCGGCGATCAGCCGGCGCAGGTACATGACGCCGGCGTGGACGTTGTCGACGGCGGAGTCGGGATCGAGCGGCCGGCCGGCGAGCTGCTGCTGGATCCAGGTCCACGTGCCCGGCAGGATCTGCATCACCCCGCGCGCATTCGCCGGCGACACCACGCCGTTTTGGAACCCGCTCTCCTGCCACGCCACCGCGGCGGCGAGCGCGGGTTGGATCCCGTGGGCCGATGCCACCTCTCCGATCTGCCCAGCCGTGAGCGTGGCCGCCACCGGGTGTGGCGCGGCGTCCGCGACCATCGGCGGCGGACCGGTGGTGGCGGGCGCGGCCTGCGCCTGCGGCGCGCCGGTCGGCAGCTTCAGCGCAGTGCCCACGAGCAGTGGCCCGGCCGGATCGAGCCCGTTCATCCATGCCAGCTCGCCGACGGAGATCGCGGCGGTCGCGGCGATCCCCGAGAGTGTGTCTCCCGGCGCGACGGTGTATGCGCCCAGCACGCGCGGCGCGCCCGTGGCGGGCGCCTGCTGCGCGGGTGCAGCCGGCGCCGGCGTCACGGGGGCGGCGCCCATGGCGGCGGCGGCCTCCGCCTCCGAGGGGATCAGCAGCGTCGTGCCCGCGACGACCTGGGCGTCCTCCGGCAGCCCGTTGGCCGCGGCCAGCGCCCGCGTCGTGAAGTTGCTGGACGCCGCGATCGACCACAGCGTCTCGCCGGGCTGCACCGTGTGCGGAACCTCGGCGGGAGCCTGCCCCGGAAGCGCGCACGGGGCCAGTGCCGCCGCTGCAACGAATACGCAAATGCGCCGTTTCATGCTCGACCTCCGCTCGGGCTGATGGACGTCGCGGCGGCGCCTGCGACTCATGGAGGATTGCCCGTCCGGGACGGCTTCGAACGTCCACCGGACGAACGTTCGAGCGTTCTAGGAGCGCAGGCCCAGCGAGTCCAGCGTGCGCCGCACGCCCTCTGCGAGCGGGGTGCGCTGCCAGCCCAGCTCCAGCTCCGCCTTGGCGGCGACGGGGTGGGCGTTCCAGGTGAAGAAGTACAGCTGCCCGCGCGAGAGCAGCGGCGGGCGGCGGATCACGCGCGAGAGCGCTTCGCCGCCGGCGGCCATTCCGCGCGCCAGCGGCAGCGGCAGCGTTGGCGGCACCCAGCCGCGACCCGCCTCGCGCACGACCGCCTCCGCGAGCTCGCGCAGCGAGACATGTGCGTCACACAGGATGTAGCGCTCCCCGTCGCGACCCTTGTCGGCCGCCAGCAGGTGTCCCTGCGCGAGGCCGTCGACGTAGACCAGCCCGAGCCCACCGGGTGGGAGCGCCGGCAGCCTGCGACGCACCAGCGGCTCGAACAGGCCCTGGTCGAACGACACGCTCGCGCTCGGTCCCGGCCCGTACACGCCGGCCGGGTTGACGATCACCACCTCCAGGCCGTCGCGCTGCGCAAGCGCGAGCTGCTCGGCGCGCTGCTTGGAGCGCTCGTACGCCGTGCCCTTCGCGTACCCCGCGACCTGCGACTCGTCGAAGCGATCGCCGGGCTCCGCGTGAAACACGTCCTCGGTGCTCGTGTGCACGAGGCGCCGCACGCCCGCTGCGCTTGCGGCCTGCGCGACCGTGCGCGTGCCCTCGGCGTTCACGCGGTCGAACTGACTCTCGTCCGCAAGCCACTGCTCGGGCAGGCCCATCGCGTTGAACACGACCTCGCACCCCGCGACCGCCGTCGCGACCGACGGCGCGTCGGTGACGTCACCGCGCACCGGCTCGACGCCGGCGGGCAGCACGCGGACCGCCTGCCCGGGATCGCGCACCAGCGCCCTGACCTCGTCGCCGCGCTGCACGAGCGCGCGCGCCACGCCGTGGCCGACCTTCCCGGTCGCCCCCGTGACCAGTGCCCTCATCCGGGCCCCGGCGGCTCGCCCCAGGCGTGCGCGGTCTCCGCGTCGACGTCGGCGGCGAGCGCCTCGCTCTGGCCGTGGTGGAACCGCCGCCGCCCGCGGATCCCGGCGGCGGCGAGCAGCACCCCGGAAGCGAGCGCCACCAGGAAGCCCCAGCGCAGGTCGTAGTCCAGCGTGCGGTCGCCGATCACGCGCGTGGGGGGATCCGCGATGCGCACCAGCACCAGCACACAGCACCAGATGCCGGCACCCGCCGCCAGTGTCCCGTCCGCGAGCGGCAGGTGGAAGCCGCGTCCTTCGGCCCGGCCGTACAGCACCAGCAGGACCGAGCCGGCCACCAGCACGAGCGCCAGCTCGATGAACGTGAACCGGTTCACGGCCCAATAGGACAGGCCGGTGAGCGGGTCGCGCCACCACGGCACGAACATGCTGCCGACGACCCCGAGTGCCGCGAGACCCGCCAGCCGCTGGTCGGAGGGCAGGGTGCGGGCGCCGTGGGAGACGGTCGCGCGAAAGCCGCTGCCCCGCCGCTCCCCCGGCCGATCCGCGTCACTCAATCGGGATGTCCTCGACGGGGGCTGCGCTTGCGCGCTGCGACTCCAGGTGGCGGATGTAGTGGTCGATCAGCGTGCGCGCGGCCAGCAGGCCCTCACGCTGCAGCGCATGCCAGTGCTCCTGGAACTCGGGCGGGGCGGCCACGCGCAGGACGTCCGCGGCACGGCAGATCGGGCAGAAGGCGACGCACTGGTGCTCGGTGTGCCCGGTGCCGGGCGGCGGCCCGGCGGGCGGCGGGCGGTCCTCCCACGAGGAGAAAGGGTCGTGCGGGGCGTCGCCCAGGCCCGCAAAGGGATCGTCCGGGGTGGGCATCAAACCGCCACCGCGGGGTGATCGTCCGCGACGGGCTCCTGGCGCTCGAAGCGCACGCGCAGGGCTCCGCCCTCGAGCTTTGCCTCGCGGGGCCGGAACGACGCCAGCGCCGACGGCAGCATGATGTTGCGTTTGTGGCCGCCCACGCGCACGATCAGCTCGAGCCCGATCTTCTTCAAGTCGATCTCGGCCTTCTCGACGAACGGAACGGACAGGCGCAGCTCGGCGCTGGACCCGTCCATCACGAGTTCCTGGCTGAGGTCGTGGTACAGGACCGCCTGCGGTGCGCGGTCCTCGAACACGGCGGCGCACAGGCGGTGGAGCATCTCGGCGCCCAGCACCTCCTGGTCGAAGTACGGCGCGCGCAGCACCGGAACGGGGTCGAATGCCTGCTCGACGAACTCCATCTGTTCCTGTTGCACCTCGCGCCAGGCTGCGAAGTAGCCGCCCTCCACGTCCTCCGGGAACACCCGGTTGACGACCACGGCGTCGGTCAGGTAGCCGTAAAGGTTGAGGTAGGTGAAGGTGCGCTGCGCTTCCTTGATCACCATCCGATCGGGGTTCATCACGAGCCGGATCGAGGAGCGCGTGCGGTCGCGCAGGATCTCGCTCATGTCGATCAGGTTCGTGACGAGCAGCTGCACCTCGGAAAGCACGTCGTTGCCCGGCAGCGGCAGGTCGAGGATCGTGCGTGCGAGCGGGCGCGCGGCTGTCATCAGGCGCTTCTCCCACGGAAACACCTTTTCGAGCCACCAGCGCGCGACCTCCGGGAACGACAGCAGCCGCAGCGTCTCGCCCGTGGGCGCGCAGTCGACCACGATCACGTCGAACTCGCCCGACTCGTGGTGGCGTTTGAGTTGGAGCAACGAGAAGATCTCGTCCATGCCCGGCGGGACGGTCAGCTCCTCGGCCAGGATCCGGTCGACGCCGCGGTCAGACAGCACGCCGCCGAGCCACCGCTGTACGGCGTTCCAGTGCCGCTCGAGCTCGGCCTCGGCCTGCACCTCCTGCCCCCAGAGGTTCGCGGCGACGGGAGTCGGGGCGGAGCCCAGCTGCGTCTCGAGCGAGTCCGAGAGGCTGTGCGCGGGATCGGTCGACAGGATCACGGTGCGAAGGCCGCTGCGCGCGACCTGGAGGGCGGTCGCCGCGGCCACGCTTGTCTTGCCGACTCCCCCCTTGCCCGTATAGAGGATCGTGCGTGGCGTCATGAGGTCGGCGATTCTACGCCTATGCCCGCGTCCGGGCCGGCCCTAACGGCGGGCCCGCCGCTTGGGCGCCGGCTTCACCCTGATCTCGCCGGCCGCGGAAGATCGGTTGCCCGCCAGGTCGCGTGCGTACAGCGTGTAGCCGTAGGTGCGCTGATCGCGGACGGGCGGCGGCACCCAGCGGATGTAGCGCTGCCCGCGCCCGAACGACCCGCTGGTGGAGAGGTAGGTCTTGCCGCCGTAGCGGACGATCACTCCCACGCGGCCGACCTTGGACAGCTTGAAGCGGAACTTCACTCCGCGGCCGGCGACCGCGGGGGCCGGCACGGCGCGCTGCGGATCGAGGGTGGGGGCCTCCACGAGGTAGCGGCTGAAGTGGTCGGCCGCGTCGCAGTAGGCCCGGTCGCCTGTGCCCTTGCAGAGGTTGCGGGCGAAGTCGCGGTTGAGTGTGTGGTAGTTGAGGCTCGCTTCCGGTCCGGGTCGCCATGACGGCCGCGAGTACAACGACCACGCGCCCGTGTCGAAGCGTGCGATCTCGGCTTTCGCGGCGGCATCGCCGGCCTGGAAACGCGCGGCCGCCGCGGCGTCCGCGGGAGCGTACTCGCTGTATGTGCGCAGGCCGTTGACCGCCTGCAGGTGCCCGTTCAGCACGTACAGACGCGGGTCGAAGCTGTACAGCGCGTACCAGTCGCCGGCGGCCTGGCGCACCCGCACGCCCTTCGGCGTGCGGGTCTCGAAGGCGCCCCGCGCGCGGGCCGCGACCGCCAGCAGGCTCGGATCGTTCAGGCGGTTGGCGGCGCGCGCCAGCGCCTGCATCGCGGTTCCCTGCGCCATGCCCGAGATCCACGGCGGCGAGCCTCCCCCGAACGCGAAGTAGTACTCCCAGGTGAGGAAGCCGTTCCGTTTCACGGCGAGGTCGACGAGGTCGTCCGCCATCGAGCGCAGGTCGCCGTCGCGCCTCGCCATCCAGTAGCCGTTGAGGCGTCCGAAGTTCGCCAGGGGATGGAACTGCAGTCCCTTGCCGGGAAAGTACTCGAAGATCACGCGGCTGCCCCCGAGCTGCACGCGGGCGCCGGACCCCGGCGGGCCGGCCTGCGCCCACCAGTCCCGGTTGCGCTGCAGGATCAGCAGCATCGGCGCCAGGCGCGCGGTCAGCCGCCGCCGCTTCGCGAGGCGGCGCACCGTGTCGATCACGTAGCTCAGCTCCGCGCGGCGCACGCCCGAGAGCGCCCTGCGGGTTCTGAGCGCCGCGGAGTAGGTGGCGAGGTAGGCGGAGCGCTGGCCGGCGTCGATGCTGCCGCGCGCTGCGGCGCGGGTGATGGTCTTGCGGACCGGGTCGGCGGCGGCCTGCGCGGACGCAGCCATCAGCAGCGCCGCCGTGCACACGACGAGCGCCGCACCCACGAGTCGATTGGCGCATCGTGCGAGCACTTTCAGTATGTTGACGCGCGGTTGTCGACCCGGCGCTGGTTGCACGGTGTGATGCACGCGCAGGCGCGAACCGCCACGCTGTCGAAAGAACGATCCCCTTGCTTCCCCGCATCAGACGCTCCCTGACGCAAGTCGTGCTCGCCGCGATCCTCGCCGCGACGCTGGGCCTGGTGGCCTGCGGCGGTGACGGCGGCGGCAGCGACGAGGACGCCGGCAAGGTCATCAGCGAGACCTTCAGCAGCAAGAAGGAGGTCAGCAGCGGCAAGCTGAACATGAACGTCTCGGCCGAGCTGGAGGGCAGCGGCGCCGCCTCTCAGATCGACGGGCCGGTCTCGATCAAGCTGGCGGGCCCGTTCCAGACCCGCGGCGACCAGGCCCTGCCCGAGGTGGACCTCGACCTCGACGTGAGCGGCGGCGGTCAGACATTCACGGCGGGTGCGCTGACGACGGGCACGGCGGCGTTCATCAGCTATCAGGGCACCGACTACCGCGTGCCCGACGACCAGTTCCAGCGGCTCAAGCGCCAGATCGAACGAGACGCGCGCCGCGACAAACAGAACAACAGCATCACCTTCGCACAGCTCGGCATCAGTCCGCAGGAGTGGATCAAGGACCCCAAGAACGACGGGACCGAGGACGTCGGCGGCGCCAAGACCATTCACGTGACTGCGGACGTGGACGTGGCGGCCTTCGTCAACGACCTCGACGACCTGCTCGGCCGCGCCTCCAGCCTCGGCGTCCAGAACCAGCAGATTCCCCGTAACCTGACCGAGCGCCAGCAGGACGCGATCGAGCAGGCGATCCAGGACGTGCGGTTCGACATGTGGACCGGGGCCGAGGACAAGATCCTGCGCCGGATCGAGGTCGAGTTCGGCTTCGACATCCCCAAGGAGCAGCAGCAGGACACCCAGGGCGTCGAGCGCGGGAAGGTCAAGCTGGCGCTCGAGATCGCGGACATCAACGAGGACCAGCAGATCAAGGTGCCCAAAGACGCCCGCCCGCTGTCCGAGCTGCAGAGCGCCCTCGGGCTGGCCGGCGCCCTCGGAGGGTCGTCCGGCGGCTCCTCGTCCGGCGGCTCCTCATCCGGCGGCTCCTCCAGCGGCTCCTCCTCGTCCGGCGGCGGCTCCTCCGGCGGCGGCTCCTCGTCCGGCGGGGGCGCCGGCACCGACCTCGGGTCGGGCGGCGGCCAGTCGGGCCTCGACAGCAAGCGCTCTCAGCGCTATCTCGACTGTCTCAGCAAGGCGAAGAAGCCTGCGGACATCGAGCAGTGCGCCGCAATCCTCGGCGAGTGAACGACGGGCCGCGCCGGCCCTTTGACGCAAGCCCGCGATCGCTGCCTGCCGCGCCGTTAAAGGTCTGTCGCCGCGTGCCGACGAGTTGTGAGGACCATGAATTTGAATATCTCGTCCGAACAGCAGCGGGTCTTCCTGCTCATCGGCGTCGGCATACTCGCCGTGGCCGGCCTATTCCTGGTGACGCGCGGGGGCGCCGGCCCGGGCGGTGGCGCGACCGGCAAACCGCCTGCCAAGACCAGCCCCGCGAAGCCCGGCTCGGCCAAGCCGAATCCTCCGAAGAGCGCGCAGCAGCAGGGCGGCGCGTCCAAGCAGCGCAGCGCGTCCAAGGAGCCCAGCGCCACGCAGCGCACTCCGGACACGCGCGGTGGCGGCCGGGAGCAGTCCGCGGCCAAGCCCTCGAAGCAGGCCTATCTGAGTTGCGTGGAGCGGGCCACGGACACGGCGGCACTCGAGCGGTGCCAGGCGGTCCTACCCTAGGCTCGAACGCTGACGGGCTCGACGTCGAAGTTACGCTCGTAGAGCTCTGAGATCCGCGCGAGGTCGTCGGCCGTGAGGTCCGCGACGTCGGATGCGGCGGCCCACTCTTCCAGGTCCTGCGTGTTCGAGACGGTCGGCAGCACGCAGGCGATCGCGGGCTGTGCGAGCACGAACCGCAGCGCGGCCTGGGCCATCGTGATCCCGTGCTCCTCACAGAGGAAGCGCAGGCGCTCGACCTTCTGCAGGCCCTCCACGAGCCACTCGCGCGGGCGGTGGCTGCGATGGTCGTGCTTCGGGAAGGTGGTCTCGAGCGTGTACTTGTCCTCCAGCAGGCCGCTCGAGGTCGGAACCCGCGCCAGCACGGCTGCGCCTCTTGCCTCGGCGGCGGCCAGGAACTCGCGGCCCGGCTCCTGCTCCAGCACGTTGTAGACCGTCTGGACCGACGCGATCCGGTGTTCGGCGAGCGCCCGGATACCCTCGTCGCGCCAGCCGATCGCGGGCCCCAGCGCGACGCCGTAGTGGCGGATCTTGCCCACTTCCTTGAGGCGCTCCAGCTCCGCGAAGAGGTCGTCCCGCTCGATCGCGTCCATGCGCGGGTTGTGCAGCTGGTAGAGGTCGACGTGGTCCGTGCCGAGCCGGCGCAGGCTCGCCTCGAGGGCCTTGCGCGCATGCTCCGGGGACCAGTCCTGAGGGCGTTCGCCCTGCGCGTGCTGCTGGCGACCCTCGTCGAGCGCGTAGCCGAACTTCGTCGAGAGCTGCACCGACTCCCGGGGCACTCCGGACAGCGCGCGGGCGACGATCTCCTCGTTCGCGCCCTGGCCGTACACGTCTCCCGTGTCGAAGAACGTGATGCCGAGGTCGAGCGCGCGATGGATCAGCGCGACGCCGTCGTCCTGGCTGACGTCGCCCCACCAGTTGGAGCCGAGCGCCCAAGTGCCGAAGCCGATCTCGGAGCAGCGCAGGTCAGTCGTGCCGAAGCTGCGGGTCCTCATGCGGGGTCAGTCTAGCCTGCGGCGCCGCTTCTCCTTCAAGCAGCGCGCGGGCGCGCGCCTCACGGCGGTCCGCGGCCACCGACGCGACGATCCCGCCGGCCATCAGGGCCAGCACCAGGCTGAGGCTGGCCAGCGGCGGGAACTTGTAGATGTCCTCGATCAGGAGCTTGACCGCCACCACCGCCAGCACGATCGCGATCGTCTCGTCCAGGTACCGGAAGCGCCGGATCAACCCCTCTACCAACACGAACAGGGCGCGCAGGCCAAGCAGCGCGAACACGTTGCCCATCCAGATCAGCAGCGGGTCGCGGGTGATCGCGAAGGCGGCCGGGATCGAGTCGATCGCGAACGCGATGTCGGCGAACACGATCGCCGTCAGGCACAGGAACAGCGGGGTCACGAAGCGGGTCTCGCCGAGCCGCACGAACCACCGGCCCTCGTGATAGCCGTCCGTCACGGGATAGAAGCGGCGGACCATTCGCACGAGCAGGTTGCGCGACGGGTCCACGTTCTCCGCGACCCCGCGGAAGATGCGGTACGCGAGCAGCAGCAGCGCCGCGCCCAGCAGGTAGATCACGAAGTGGAAGGTCTCGATCAGCGCGACACCGCCGAGGATCGCGAGCCCGCGCAGGGCGAGCGCGGCGACGATCCCCCAGAACACGAGCCGTGAGCGCTGCGGCACGGGGACCGCGAAGTAGCGGAAGAGCAACAGGAAGACGAACAGGTTGTCGAGCGACAGGGAGCGCTCGATCAGGTAGACCGTCGTGTAGAGGACGGCGTCGTCCTGCCCCCTCAAGGGTGTCACGACCAGTGCCGCGGCCAGGCTCAGCGCCAGCCACCCGATCGACCAGACCAGGCCTTCGCGAAAGCTCGGCTCGCGCCCGCGGGCGAAGAGCTTCAGGTCCAGCAGCAGGAACACCACCAGCGCCACGATCAGCACGCCGACGGCCGCGAGGTCGCTCATCGCGGCTGCTCCCGCGCGCCGGGCGCCGCCGGATGCGGCAAACTTTCGGCCCGATGTCGACCGGCAGCCCACGCGCACGCCAGTCCTTCGGCCGGTGGCTCCTCACCGCCGAGGGCTGGCCGTACCTGCTCGTACCCCTGATCCCGGCGGCGATCGCGCTCGAGCTGGGTCACGCCGGCGCCAGTGTGATCTTCGCCGCGGCGGCGCTGGGAATCATTCCCACGGCCGCGCTGATGGGGAAGGCCACCGAGGAGCTGGCGGCGCGGTCGGGCCCCGGGATCGGCGGCCTGCTGAACGTCACGTTCGGCAACTTCCCGGAGCTGGTGATCGCGTTCTTCGCCCTCATCGAAGGGCTGCAGGAGGTCGTGAAGGCATCGATCATCGGGTCGATCATGGGGAACATTCTGCTGGTGCTGGGGGCGTCCATGTTCATCGGCGGTCTGGGGCGGCAGCGGCAGACCTTCAATGCCACGGCCGCCAGCGCCCAGTCCGTGATGCTGCTGCTGGCGCTCGTCACGCTGGTGATGCCGGCGGTCTACGAGCTGGTGGTGGGCGGCCGGCTGCCTGCGGTGAACGAGGACCTCGTCGAGTACGACTCGACCGTCGAGCACCTCAGCCTAGCGGTCGCGATCGTGTTGATCGCCTCCTACATCGGGGGCCTGATCTTCTCACTCAAGACCCATCGCGCCCTGTTCAACCCGCCCTACGAACAGCACGCGGCGGGCTGGAGCGTCCGCCGCAGCGTGATGGCGCTGGCCGTCGCGGGGGTGCTCGTCGGGGTGATGAGCGAGGTGCTGGTGGGCTCCATCTCGGAGGCCGCGGACTCGATCGGCCTGAGCGAGTTCTTCATCGGCGCGATCGTCGTGGCGATCGTGGGCAACGCCGCCGAGCACTGGGTGGCCGTGCTGGTCGCCGCCAAGGACAAGATGGACCTCGCGGTCAACATCGCGGTCGGGTCGAGCGTGCAGATCGCCCTGTTCGTGGCGCCGGTACTGGTGCTGTTGTCGTTCGTCGTCGGCCCTGCGCCCATGCCGCTGGTCTTCAACGGGTTCGAGATCGCTGCGGTGGTGCTGGCGGTGCTGATCGCGGACCGCGTCACCGCGGACGGCGAGTCGAACTGGTTCGAGGGCCTCCAGCTGCTGGCCGTTTACCTGGTGGTCGGTCTCACCTTCGCGTTCGCCTAGGGCACAGGCGGAATCGAACAAGCGGAATTCGCTTCACCGCGAACTCCGGGAGCTCCGAGGGATCGACGCCCGCTAGTCCTCCCGGCCGACCTCCTGGTCGTCGGGCTCGTCGTCCCCCGCGTCGTCCAGCTCGTTGGCCGTCAGGGTCACACTGCGCGCATCGCCCGGGTGGTAGTGGGTCTGGAAAGCGAGCAGCAGCTCGTCCCGGCGGTCCTCGTCGATCGGAACCTCGTCCGAGATGGTCACCCAGTCGGAGCCCTCGTAGTCCTCCATGTTGAAGATCTCGCCATCCAGCTCGGCGGAGTCGTCCACCACGATCAAGACCTCGGTCTGCGGGTTGAAGTACACCCCGGGACGCGTGACGATCTCCTCGAGGGGTTGGCTGTCGGCGGCCATAGGCGCGTTATATACCCAAAGCGCCCCGGGCGGAGCGATCAGGACAGATCCCGGAGCTGACGGTCCACCTCCGCCTCGACGTCGAGCAGGGACTCGCCGCGCAGCGCGCGCCGCTCGTTGCGGGCGACCACGAGCTGGCGGACCTCTTCCCTGAGCGCCGCGTCCTGTTGGTCGGCCTCCGGTTGCGCCGCCGGATCGAGTGCCATCAGGCGGTCCACTTCGGCCTCGACGTCGAGGCCGGCCTCACCACGCGCCATGCTGCGGTCGCTCCGGGCCTGGACCAGCTGCCGGATGTCGGCCTCCCGCTCCGCGATCGCCGAGGGGCTGTTGGGGAGCGGCGCAGGGCGTGGGGCGCGCTCGTCGAGTGCCAGCCCACCGCGCCCGAGCTGCTCCAGGATCCCGAACGCGCCGGCGAAGAGAATCGCCGCAATCGGGGCCACCACGAGCACGATGATCCAGATCACGGTCCCGAAGTCCACCCTCGAAGTGTCGCAGCGCCATGCGGCTCGGCGGGGCGGTCCGGTACGATGTTGACTCGCCAATCAGTCGTCCGGTGTCAATCGTTTCGAAAGCAACCGCGGGCGACCTCTCTCACAGCCTTCCGACAAGGAGACCGTCACGTGGTTGACTTCACGCTTACCGACGAGCAGAAAGACCTGCGCGAGCTGGCGCACAACTTCGCGGAGAAGGAGATCCGCCCGGTGGCGTGGGACTACGACCGGGACGCCGTCTGGCCGCAGGAGATCATCGAGAAGGCCCACGAGGTGGGGCTGATGAACGCCGAGGTCCCGCAGGAATATGGCGGACCCGGCCTGCACGTCCTCGACGGGTGCCTGATCGAGGAGGAGTTCGGCTGGGGCTGCTCGGGGATCGGCACGTCGCTGATGTGCAACGGCCTCGCTTCCGCCCCCGTGATCATCGGCGGCTCCGAGGAGATCAAGAAGCAGTTCCTCGGAATGCTGATCGAGGAGCCCAAGCTCGCCTCGTTCTGTCTGACCGAGCCGGAGGCCGGCTCCGACGTCGGGTCGATGCGGACTCGTGCGGTCAAGCAGGGCGACAAGTACGTCATCAACGGGTCCAAGGTCTTCATCACCAACGGCTCGCACGCCAGCTGGTACACGGTCTACGCCAAGACCGACCCGGACAAGGGCCACAAGGGCATCTCCGCCTTCGTCGTCCCGCGGGACGCGCCCGGCGTGTCGGTCGCCAAGAAGGAGGACAAGCTGGGCCAGCGCGCCTCCGACACCGCGCAGATCGTGTTCGAGGACGTCGAGATCCCCGAGGAAAACCTGCTGGGCGAGGAGAACCACGGCTTCAAGCTCGCGATGATGACGCTCGACCGCACCCGCCCAGGCGTGGCGGCGATGGCCGTCGGCATCGGCCGCGCCGCGTTCGAGTTCGCGCGCGACTACTCCAAGGAGCGCGTCCAGTTCGGCGTGCCGATCGCGATGCACCAGGCGATCCAGTTCATGATCGCCGACATGGCGACGAAGGTCGAGGCCGGGCGGCTGCTCGTGTGGCAGTCAGCCGCGCTGCTCGACCAGGGCAAGCGCAACACGCTGGCCGCGTCGCACGCAAAGCGCTTCTCCGCCGACTCCGCGATGGAGATCGCGACCGACGCGGTGCAGGTCTACGGCGGCTACGGGTTCATCAAGGAGTACCCCGTCGAGAAGTTGATGCGCGACGCGAAGATCATGCAGCTGTACGAGGGCACGTCCCAGATCCAGCGCCTGGTGATCGCGCGCGAGGTGCTGATGCCGCGCCGGGTCGACACTCCGGCGATGGCGACCGCGGCCGGCTAGGGAACCGGGCCGGCGCCTGAGCGGCGCTGGTTGCCTGTGACGGTCGGGCCGCGAGCTTAGAATGGCTCGAGCACCATCGCGACGCTGCCCGAACAAGACCCGGGCCGGGCCACGGGCCAGGCCGCAGCCGCCCGTGCCGCCGCGGGCGAGGCCGCGCGTGCCGCGGACGCCGCCGGACGGGTGCGCAGAGGGCGGCCGTCGGACGTGTTCGGCGGGGAGTTGCGCCGGCGCGACGTCTTCACCTTGCTGGTCTTCCACCTGATCGCCCGCTCCGACAGCGGCGCTTCCTACGGTAACCAGCTGATCGAGCAGATCGAGGCGATCACCTCGGGCACGGTCAGCCTCAACCCGAACACCATGTATCCCCTGCTGAGGGAGCTGGAGGGGGGCGGGTTCATCGATGGCCGCTGGGAACACCCCGAGAAGCGCAGCCGCCGGATGTACACGCTCACCGACAGTGGCCGTGCGGAGTACGCGCGCCTGCGCGCAGCGCTGGAGCCCTTCCTCGATCAGATCGTGCGCAGCATCACGCTGATCAAGCAAGAGATCTACGGAGGCGGCGGCGACTAGATAGGCTTCCGCCGCCCCTACAGCGCGGAGGTTGTGCACCCATGTTCGTATTCAAGACCGCCGTTGTCGGCGCCGGCACGATGGGTGGCGAGATCGCCCAGACCCTGGCCGCCGCCGATCTGCCGGTAGTCCTCAAGGACGTAGACCAGAAGTACGTGGATCAGGGTCTCGAGAAGGCACGCCAGGTGACGGAGGCCCAGCTGCAGGGCCTGGTCAAGAAGGAGAAGATCACCGCCGACCAGGCGAAGCGCCAGCTCGAGCACACCGTCGGGCTGATCGCCGGGACGACGACCTATGACGGATTCGGCGACGTGGACTTCGTGGTCGAGGCGGTGCCGGAGCGGATCGAGATCAAGCGGCAGGTGTTCGCCGAGCTCGACGCCGCGACTCCCGGTCACGCGATCCTCTCCAGCAACACATCGTCGCTCTCGATCACCGAGATGGGCGACGCGACGCTGCGTCCCGACAAGGTGATCGGGTTCCACTACTTCTATCCGGCCTCCGTGATGCGGCTGATCGAGGTGGTCGAGGGGGAGGAGACCTCCGACGAGACGGTCCAGACGACGATCAACTTCGTCCAGCAGATCCGCAAGATGCCGATCCGCTGCGGCGAGGTGCCCGGGTTCGTCGTGAACCGCATCCTGAACTCCGCGGCAAGCGAGATCTGGCGCCACAAGGACGAGTCGGGAGTATCGGCGCAGGAAATCGACAAGGAGATCGCGGACTCGCGTGTCACGCCGATGGGCCCGTTCTTCCTGAGCGACCTGCTCGGGCTCGACACGGTGCTGCACGTCGCTGAGCATCTGCACGAGTCCTATGGGGATCGGTTCTACGTGTCGCCCGAGATGCAGAGCCTCGTGGCGGCGGGCAACTTCGGCCAGAAGACCGGCAAGGGCTTCTACGACCACTCAAAGAACGGGAGCTAGACATGGAGCAAGCAACCGCAACCGGCTCCGTCGTCGAGCGCTTCACGCTGAAGGCCTTCGTCGAGGCGTGTCTGGTGCTCGAGGAGGGTGTGTCCAGCCTGCGCGAGATCGAGACCGGCATGATGACCGGCGCCGGGATCCTGCCCGGGCCCTTCGCGCGCGCGGACGAGCGCGGGCTGGACGAGATGCTCACGGCGCTCGAGCGCGCCGAGGCCGAATGGGGCGACCGCTTCGCCGTGCCGCTGATCCTGCGCCGGCTGGTCGCGCAAGGGCGGCTCGGCAAGCAGGCGGGACAGGGCTTCTTTCCCTACCCGCAGCCCGACGCCGACTTCGAGCAGAAGGAGACGGTGCTGCTCGAGACACGCGGGCCGATCGCGGTGATCTGGCTGAACCGGCCGCCCGCGAACCCACTCAGCCCGCAGGTGATCACGGAGTTCGGCGAGGTCTGGAGGCACTGTCACGCGAGCGCCCAGATTCGCTCCGTGGTGATCGCGTCCTCGAACATCTTCACGTTCTCGGCCGGCGCCGACATCAAGGAGTTCACGAAGATGGATGCCTCCGCCGGAGCAGGCCTGCTCGACTCAGGCCACGCGATGCTGCGTGAGATGGAGCAGTCGAGCACGACCACGATCGCCGCCGTCAACAGCATCGCCTTCGGTGGCGGATGCGAGCTGTCGATGGCCTGCGACTTCAGGCTCGCGGCCGAGTCGGCGACCTTCGGCCAGCCGGAGATCAACCTCGGAATCATCCCCGGCTTCGGCGGCACGCAGCGCCTGCCGCGTCTGGTGGGTGAGGCCAAGGCGCTCGAGATGAACCTCACCGGTGAGGCGATCCTGGCGGAGGAGGCCTACCGCCTCGGGCTCGTCCACGCGGTGGTGCCGGATCACGAGCTGCTCGACACCGCCCTCAACTGGGCCGGCAAGCTGGCGGGACAGCCGCCGGTCGCGATCGAGCAGGTCAAGACGGTCTCGCACAAGGGCGACCTCGACGATGGCATCGCGGCCGAAAAGCAGGGCTTCGCGACAGCGTTCGCCTCAGAGGACGCGCGGGAAGGCATCGGCGCGTTCATTCAGAAGCGCAAGGCGAAGTTCAAGGGGAAATAGCCACCGGCCGTCCGCCGAGTCGATGAGCCTGGAGCGCTTGGCCGAGCTGATCCGGGAGTGCGACCACGTGGTCGCACTGACCGGCGCCGGCATCTCCGTCCCGTCGGGCATTCCGGACTTCCGCTCGCCCGGGACCGGGCTGTGGGAGAACGTCGACCCGATGGAGGTTGCGCACCTCGACGTGTTCCTGCACGACCCCCGGCGGTTCTGGTCCTACTACCGTCCCCGCTTCGGGACGCTCGCCGACAAGCAGCCCAATCCGGCCCACGGCGTGCTTGCCGAACTGGAGCACCGCGGGATGCTGGATGCCGTGATCACCCAGAACATCGACACGCTGCACCGCAAGGCCGGCTCGCGCAAGGTGGTCGAGGTGCACGGCACGATCGAGACCGGGTCCTGCTGGACGTGCAAGGCGAGTTACCCGCTCGCTGTGGTCGAGTCGATGTTCGATGCCGACGGGATTGCGCGCTGCAGCTGCGGTGGGCCGGTGAAGCCGGACGTCGTGCTGTTCGGGGAGGTGCTCCCCGAAGCAGCGATGCTCGAGGCCCATGCGCTGTGCGGCCGCGCCGATCTGCTCCTGTGCGTCGGTTCCTCCCTCGAGGTCCATCCCGTGGCCGGGCTCCCGGGCGTCACGCGCGGAGCGGGCGGCACGCTGGCGATCGTGACCAAGGGCCCGACGCCGTACGACGCCGAGGCGGAGGTGCGCCTCGATGGGGACGTCGTGGAGGAGCTGCAGGCGCTGCTGCGCCTGCTGTGATCAGTCGCTCTCCGCGTAGCGCCGGCGCCGCAGGACCCGCTCCAGCTCGGTGACGAGGTCCTCCAGCTCGGCGCGTTGCTGATCGTCGAGCTCGCCGTCCATCGCGGACCGCGAGAGGCTGGTGGCGTGCTCGAAGCGCTTCGCCGCGCCGGTGTCCGGGACGCCGTCGCGAGCGAGCTCGGCCCGCAACGCCTCGGCCGCGACGCGCGTCTGCAGCGCTGCCGCCACGTACCGTTCGCCGTCGAGGTCGAGCCGCGCGCGCAGCAGCAATTCCTCGCTGGCCCTGATCTCCGCACGCCTGCCGGTGAGGATGCCCGCCAGCTCCTGCTCGGGCGCGAGCATCTTGCGCCGGACCCGCGGGCGCCCATGTTCGGGGGGCACCACGATCGCGTCGTCCCACGCACCGTCCACGAGCGCCGGGCCGCTGCCGTAACCGAGGCGCACGCGCACCGCCTGGTGGCGTGACACATCGTGTGCATGGGGGTCCGCGGCGGACACGCGATACGCCGCCACCGCGCGGTTCACCTGGGTCAGCGCGGCGGCGATCTCCACGTCGCCCTGGTCGTCGCGGCCGCGGCAGCGCTCCAGCCAGTCGTGCGCCGCGCCGTCAGCGTCGAACGGCTCTGCCGCGATTACCGTCACACGGGTGATCGGGACCGGCTCCGGCTCGACCGCGCCGGCAGGAAGCCTGACCGGACGCCGGCCGCGCGTGCGTGATGGGCGCTCGGCGTGCAGCGTGGCGAACACGATCACGGCGCGGTCAGCGCCGTCGGGATCACGTTCCAGGTAACGGCCGTCCGACGGTCCCAGCGCGAACGGGAAGTCGAGCTGGCAGAACCGGAAGAGCTGGCGGGGGGGCGCCGTGGGCCCGGGCTACTCGCCCACGTGGGCGTGGCTCGAGCGTTGCTTGCCCGCAGCGCGCTTGCGTTTGACCTTGATGGAGTACTTCGACGGCTTGGTCCGGACCACCGGATTGCGGATGTCGGCGATGCGGTCGACGAACTTGTCCCACTGGTTGGCGGACAGGATGCGACGTGCCGCGCGGCCGAGCTTCGCGTTGGAGCCCAGCAGTGGGCGCCAGCCGACGTGGATGTGATCCGCGTGATCGCCCATGGCGAAGCTTGGTCCGTCCAGGTCCATCAGCGAGATCAGCTCGGTGGGCTGCATCACGCCCTGTAGCGTCAGGATCTTGCGGAGCGTGGTCTCGGTGACCGACCCGCGGCCCTGGTGGCCGAGTATCGGGGTGTCGTTGATCTTCGCGATGTCGACGGCGTTGCCGGAGCTGTGATTGGAGACGTTGCCCCCCGCCGTGTAGTAGCCGTGTCCGCATTTGAGCGACGTGACCGTCGGGCGCAGCCCGGACGCCGCCAGGAACTCGAGCGTTGCGAGGACGCGGCGGTCGACCTGACCGGTGCGGATGTCGAGGCGCCCGCAGGGGTAGATGTCGATGTCGGAGTTCGCCAGGACCCGGCGGGTCAGCGCCTCCTTGGACATCAGCAGCACCTGGCCGATGCCCGCCTGGTTCACGAGCGCGTTCTTGCCCACCGCGCGATAGATCGCGGTGGCCTCGAGCAGCTTCCATCCGTCGAGGATCGGCTTCGGGTCGATCCGGGGTGCGCCGCGACCGGCCGGGCGGATCGCAAAGTTGACGTGGGGGCCCAGCTTCGACCCGGGTCCCTCCTCGACCTTGCCGATGCGGCCCAGCACAGTGCCGCCGATGACCTTCGACCCTTCCTTGAGGGTTCGCAGGTTGACGTCGGACCGCTTCAGCCTCAGGACCCTCGAGAAGTAGACCTTGAACACCTCGAAGCCGGCCTCGTCGACGAGCTGTCCGGTCTGCTCGGCGGTGTCGCGATTGCCGGGCCGGGCCGGGTCCGCGAACAGGCGCTCCTTGTCGAGTGCATCCTGGTCCGCGACGCCCGTTGCCGTGGCGGGCGCGTCCGAAGCTGCCGCCGCGGATGCGGTCTGGTTGCGCTGGCTCCCCGCACTGGCGGGCGCGTCCGGCGCGGGCAGGTCCTCCTGCCGTGACGCGCGGGCGGCACGAAACTCGTCCTTGGCGCGGATGTCCTGGAAGCGCTTCGGCACCGGGTAGCGCCGCGAGACCTTGCCGAGGTGCGCGTAGGTGTAGCGGTTGCCGTAGACGTCCTGAAGGATGATGAAGCGGCCGAGCCTCCTGCTGACGCCGATCTTCTTGATGACGCCGTCGTTGGTGGCGATCACCGGGGCGCCGCTACGCGCGTAGATGTTGATGGAACGGCGGCGGTCGTTCGAGTTGATGATCTTGGCCGCGTTGTGGTCGCGTCGGACCTTTTTGCCGAGTCGCCGCAGCTCGCGCTCCGCGAGGTCGTCGGCGTAGCGTGCGCGGGCGTGCACCGGGAAGTGACCCTGAGTCAGACCGGTGAGGGAGCCGACCAGGTCGGCGGGAAGGCCGGAGATCACACGTGCGCGCACCATCACCGAGTCGACGTACCAGTCGGCGTGGTTGTACGCGAAGATCGCGCGCCGCAGGTCCTGGTCGGCGCCGGCGGCCTTCAGGTAGCGCGCCGCGGCGAAGATCGCGTCGACGGGGTTGTACGGATCCTTCTCGCCGTCCTTGTTCGCGTCGGTGCCGTACATGCGCCACGAAGAGGGGATGAACTGCATCCACCCGAGTGCGCCTGCCGACGACACGTTCAGGTTGCGCCCGTAGTCGGTCTCGATCTCGTTGATCGCTGCGAGCACTTCCCAGCGGATGCCGTACTGCGTCCCGGCGGCCTGGTAGATCGGAAGCAGGAAGGGCGGGATGCGGAACTTGCTGATGACGAAGTTCGGAACGCCGACCGGAGCGGGACCGGGGAGGCCGAGCGTAAGTGTCGGGTTGTCGCGAGTCGGTGATCCGTCGGGGCGGCGGATGTCGCCGGGCTTCGTCCGCTTGCGCGTCTTGGGCTTCGCCGACTCCCCCTCACCGAGGAACTCGCCGGGCGACTTCTCGGTGTCGGTCTGGGGCTTGTCGGCGGTGTCGTCTCCACCATTGTCGGGAGCCGGCTGCGCGGGGGCGGACGGGCCACCGTCTTCGACCTTCTGGATCGGAGCGCTGAGCTCCGGGAGCTGGATCGCCTGCGGGGGAGTGCCGGGCGGTACGTCGACCGTGGTCACGACCTCCTGGCCGCCGACGAGTGTGATGGTGATGGTGCGCAGTTCGGCAAGGGCCGGGAACGTGGCCAGGCCGAAGCCGGCCACGAATACCGCCGCCGTCAGCACACCGAAGAGGATCTTCCGCGTCATCCCTAGTAGACCTCGCCTGCCACCGCAGGCGCTCCCTCGATTCCCGGGCCGGACTCCAGCGCCGGGACCCTACTGCACGAGATGCCCACGCTACCTACCGCGCCGTCGGCTTGCAACGTTGAACCGCGCCCTGCATGCAGGCCGAGTTCACCGGCGGCAGCCCCCTGCCTCGATCTCGATGCCTCCCACGGGGTCATGATAGTTGGATCGGCCTGCTCACGCGGTACTTGACGAAAAAACGCGCACCGGTGTGGTTGTTGCACCGGTACGCCGCATGGAACCATTCATCGTCCTCGTGCGAGCGTGACTTGAATGGATGAGATGGGGGTTCCCGGCAGCCTCGAGTGAGCTTACCCTCAAGCCGGACTAGAGGCTTTCCCACGCTCCGCGGGGTCGTTGTCCGGGCGTGGTCGACCGGTACCGGCGCCCGGCCCACGCTCGCCGGTTCGGATGCGCTAGTTTGCCGATGCGCCGGCTGCGCGCGCCCGCGCAACACCAATGCCCCCACGCGCACAAGGGAGTCCGGATATATGACGAGCGCAAACCACCCGAGCGACGATCCCGAGCAGGCGGGTCTGCGGAAGCGGATCGCCGGTGGGGCCGAGGACGCCATTGGACGATTCGCCGACGACCTGATCGAGAACCCCGTCATCAACTCGGCGCTGTCGCGTGCGTTCTCCGCGCGCGAGAAGGTCGCGCAGGCGCAGCAGTCGGCGATGGACGCGCTCAATCTTCCGTCGGCGTCCGAGCTCGAGAAGCTGGGCCGGCGGCTGCGGAGCATCTCGCAACGACTCGAGGAAGTGGAGGACGCGGTGGACAAGATCGGCGTGCGCATGGAGACGCTCAGCGACGAGACACGCGCTCCCGGCGCGAAGCTGTCGGACCAGCTCGATCGGATCGAGGCGCGGCTCGAGCAACTCGGTCGCGACGTCGCGACCTTGCGTCGTAGCGCTGTCACGGAAGGCATGCCCGGAGAGCCGCCGGCCGTCGTTCCGAAAGGCTAGGTCGCGGGATGCCAACAGCTCGCCGTTCCCGCACAACGAAGTCCACCGCGCGGAAGCCCACTGCACGGAAGTCCACCGCGCGGAAGTCTGCGACACGGAAGCCGCCCGCGCGGAAGTCTGCGACACGGAAGTCCACCGCGCGGAAGTCTGCGACACGGAAGTCCACCGCGCGCAAGGCGACGACGCGCAAGCCCACCTCCAAGCACGCGGGCGTCGACGCTGTGCGACGCGCGGTCGAGCGCACGGTGCAGACGACCGTCGGATCGGCCGGACTCACGCGTGATCGTGCGCAGGAGGTGGTCGACGAGGTCGTCACCCGTGCGGAGCGCACGCGCGGGGCGGCGGCCGGGGTGAGCGACCGGGTGCGCGACGCGCTGCACGACCTGCGCCAGATGACGGGTGACGAGATGATGGACCTGCGCGCCGCGATCGAGCGACTCGCCAGCCAGGTCGAGAGCCTGGAGTCGCGGCTCGAGTCCGCGACCGGCATCCGGCGGCCGGGGCGCACCTCGCCGGCGAAGAAGCGCGCGGGCACGAAGCGGAAGTCGGCGACTGCTGTGAAGCGGTCCGCAACGATGAAGTCGGGCGCGAGGAAGCCGGCGCGCAAGTCGTCCGGCGCCAAGAAGACGTCGACGAGCGCGAATTCGCGTCGCACGCGAACGCAGGGGTCGGCGAAGCGCACGGCCCGTAGCCGCAGGCGCTCGGGCTCCGCGCGCAGCGGCTAGCGGTCCAGCGAGCCATGGGCCGACGTGTCCTGATCACCGGGGTCGCGGGCTTCTGGGGGACGGAATTGGCACGCCGGCTCGAACGCGACCCCGAGTTCGAGTACATCGCGGGGCTCGACGTGCGACCACCGGGGGGTGATCTCGGGCGAACGGAGTTCATCCGGGCCGATGTTCGCAACCCGTTGCTGGCGAAGCTCCTGCCGGAGACGGAGGTCGACACCGTGGTCCACTGCGACGTGCTGCTCGTCCCCGAGCCGGGCAAGGCGCCGGCGCAGCTCCACGACATCAACGTGATCGGCTCGCTCCAGCTGCTCGCCGCCTGCGAGAAGGCGGGCACCGTGCGCACGATCGTGGTGCGCGGATCCACCGCTATATATGGAGCCGAACCGAACGCGCCCGAATTCTTCACGGAGGACATGGCGCGCCGGTTTCCCTTGCGGACCCGGTTCCAGCGCGACGTCGGAGAGCTCGAGAACTACTTCGACAACTTCGCCCGCCGCTACCCGCAGGTGGCGGTGATGATGTTGCGCTACCAGCCCACCCTGGGGACCGCGATCGACTCTCCGCTCACCCGCTATCTGCAGCAGCCGGTCATACCCACCCAGCTCGGCTACGACCCCCTGCTCCAGTTCGTGCACGCCGAGGATGCCGTGTCCGCGCTGGAGGCGTCCGTGCGGCGGCCGGTGCGGGGGCCGGTGAACGTCGCCGGCGAAGGCAGCATCTCGCTCAGCAAGCTGTTGCGGCTCGCCGGGCGCGTGGGTGTGCCCGTGCCGGCGCCGCTGTTCGGCGCCGCGCTCGGCGCGGGAGCGCGATTCGGGCTCGCGCGCCTTCCTCCCGAAGCGGTGCTGTGGCTGCGCAACGGCCTCACGGTCGACTCACGGCGCCTCGTCGACGAGGTCGGCTTCCGGCCTCGCTCGACCCCCGACGCCGTCGACGACTTCGTGGCGGAGCTGCGCGGCCGTCGCCGGCTCCCGGACATGCGGGACGCACGCGGGGCCGGTCGCGGAAACGGCGAGCCGTCCGCTCACTTCCCGGCGAGCGCATGACGCCCGACCGCCACGCGGTGCAGCGCGAGCGGGCCCGCCGGCTGCGCCTCGAAATGGAGGCGGATGCCGCTCATGACCGCGTACCGGAGACCCCGCGCTCGGCGCCCTCGCGTCCCGACGCCGAGGCTGCGCGCGCGGCGCGGGATTTCATCGCCCTGCTGAGAGACGCGACCCGGCAGGGCAGCGATTTGCCCGCGGCCGTGGAGCGGGCGGCCGGCACGCTGCCCGGCACGGCCCGCGACATCGCGCGCCGCGCCGCGCGCAGGATGCGCGGTGAGTACACGCAGGACGAGTGGGGCTTCGACGAGGAGCTGGTCGAGATCGTGTATCCGCTGTTCGAGCTGATGTACCGGCGCTGGTGGCGAGTCGCGGCCGTCGGCGTCGAAAACGTCCCGGCGCACGACCGCGCTCTGCTCGTCGCGAACCACGCAGGAGTGCTCCCCTGGGACGCGGCGATGATGAGCGTCGCGATCCTCAAGGACCATCCGCTCCCCCGGCACCCGCGCTTCATGGTGCTCGACTGGGCATTCCGGCTGCCGTGGGTGAGCGCGTTCATGCGCCGCATCGGCGGCGTGGTCGCGTCGCCCTACAACGCCATGCGCCTGCTCGAGCAGGGCCACCTCGTGATGGTCTTCCCCGAAGGCGCGAAGGGCGCCGGCAAGCCCTACTCGGAGCGCTACCGGTTGCAGCGCTTCGGCCGCGGCGGCTTCGTCGAGCTGGCGTTGCGCACCGGCGCCCCGATCGTGCCGGTGGCCGTGGTGGGTTCGGAGGAGATCTACCCCAAGCTGGGCGAGTCGCGGCTGCTGGCGCGGCTCACCGGTGCGCCGTACTTCCCGCTCACCCCGACCTTCCCATGGCTCGGCGGGGCCGGTGTGATCCCGCTTCCCTCGAAATGGCGAATCGAGTTTTGCGCGCCCATCGACCTGTCGCAGTACGGCCCGGAGGCCGCGGAGGACCGGGGGCTCGTGTTCGAGCTGTCCGAGCGAGTGCGCGAAACGATCCAGGCGAAGGTCCTCGAGAACCTGGTTGCGCGCGGCTCCGCATTTCTCTAGACACCTATATGTTTCGCCCAGCGCGATCGCGCGGGTCAACAAACGGGATGAGGAGAGAAGCATGAGGTATTTCGTCACGGGAGCGACCGGCTTCATCGGACGCCATCTTGTGAGCGAACTGCTGAAGCGCGAGGGCACGATCCATGTGCTCGTGCGCGACGGCTCGCGGGCGCGGCTCGAGGAGCTGCTGTCGTCGTGGGATGCCGGGGCGGAGCGCATCGTGCCGGTGATCGGCGACCTGACGGCGCCAGGGCTGGGGGTCTCCGACGTCGATCGCGAGCGGCTGCGGGGAGTGGAGCACTTCTTTCACCTGGCTGCGATCTACGACATGTCCGCCGACGAGGAGAGCAACCGGCGCGCCAACGTAGACGGAACTCGCCACGCGACGGAGCTCGCGAACGACCTGGGTGCCGGCGTCTTCCACCACACCAGCTCGATCGCCGTGTCGGGCCGCTACCGGGGGCTGTTCCGCGAGGACATGTTCGACGAGGGGCAGAAGCTCGCCGATCCCTACTCGCGCACGAAGTTCGAGTCCGAGAAGCTCGTCCGCGACGAGGCTGCCGTGCCGTGGCGGGTATACCGGCCCGCGATCGTCGTCGGGCACTCCCAGACCGGCGAGATGGACAAGATCGACGGCCCTTACTACTTCTTCAAGGTGATCCAGAAGCTGCGCGACCTGATCCCGAGGTGGATGCCGGTCGTGGGCCTCGAGGGAGGCAAGATCAACGTCGTCCCCGTGGACTTCGTCGCCAGCGCGATGGACCACATCGCCCACCAGCCCGGGCTCGACGGCCAGGCCTTCCACCTGACCGACCCCAAGCCGAAATCGGCCGGTCAGCTCGTCAACACGTTCGCGCACGCGGCGCACGCGCCCGAGGCGACGATGCGCATCGACCGCCAGATGATGAACGTCATGCCCAAGGGCGCGCGCTCGATGATCGCGCAGCTGCCGCCCGTGCGGCGGATCACCGACCAGCTGCTCGGCGACTTCGGAATCCCGCGCGAAGTCCTGACCTACATCGACTACCCGAGCGACTACGACTCCCGCGACGCGCAGCGGGCCCTGGCGGGAACGGGGATCCAGGTCCCCGCGCTGGAGGCGTATGCGGACCGGCTGTGGGACTACTGGGAGCGCAATCTCGACCCGGACCTCTTCAAGGACCGCAGCCTGCGCGGTGCGATCGACGGCAAGGTCATCCTGATCACCGGCGCCTCGAGCGGGATCGGCCAGGCGCTCGCGATGAAGGTCGGGGAAGCCGGCGGGATCGTCGCGCTGGTCGCCCGCTCGGAGGACAAGCTGAACGAGATCAAGGGTGAGATCGAGGAGGCGGGCGGTATCGCGACGGTGCACCCCGCCGACCTCTCCGACATCGAGGATTGCGACCGGCTCGTCGCGGAAGTGCTCTCGACCCACGGCCGGGTGGACGTGCTCGTCAACAACGCGGGCCGCTCGATCCGCCGCTCGATCGCAAACTCCTACGACCGTTTCCACGACTACCAGCGCACCATGCAGCTGAACTACTTCGGCGCGCTGAAGCTGATCATGGGCCTGCTGCCGAACATGCGGCAGCGCAAGTCGGGCCACATCATCAACATCTCCTCGATCGGGGCGCAGACCAATACGCCGCGGTTCTCGGCTTATGTGGCGAGCAAGAGCGCCCTGGACGCGTTCTCGCGCTCGATCGCTTCGGAGATCGTGGACGACAAGGTCTTCATCACGACTGTCTACATGCCGCTCGTGCGCACGCCGATGATCGCGCCGACGGGGATCTACGACGCGTTCCCGACAGCTTCTCCGGACGAGGCCGCGGAGCTGATCGTGCAGGCCATGATCCAGAAGCCGAAGAAGGTCGCGACGCGGCTTGGCACGTTCGGTGAGGTGCTCTACGCACTTGCGCCGAAGTCGGTCGACGTGATCCTCAACACGGCCTACAAGCTGTTCCCGGAGAGCGCTGCGGCAAAGGGCGAGAAGAAGAAGGATGCGGAGGTGTCCGCAGAGGGCGTGGCGTTCGCGCACCTGATGCGCGGAGTGCATTGGTAGCCCGCAGCCCACGGCCTGCAGTGCGCAGGCGCAGCCACTGGGGCTGGGGCTACGAGGACGAGCAGCCCTCGGCGGGCGAGCTGCGGAGCGCCGCCGCGGGAATCCGCTCGCATCTCGGCTTCGGCGACGGGGAGGTCGAGCAGCCGGTTCCGCTCGACCAGGTCGACCTTCCGCCGGCACGCCTGACGCCGCCGGGGGCGTTGGCGGAGATCTGTACGGACACTGCCCACGATCGCGCCTCCCATGCGTACGGCAAGGCCTACCGGGACATCGTGCGCGCGTTCCGGGGGCGCTTCGACCACGTGCCCGACGCGGTCGCCATGCCGCGTGACGCGAGCGAGGTGCGCGACGTCCTGGAGTGGTGTGGAGAGCGGGGCGCGGCCGTGATCCCCTACGGCGGGGGCACCAGCGTGGTCGGTGGGGTGGAGGCGCGGATCGGCGACGGCTACGCGGGCGCGGTGACGCTCGACCTGACGCGGCTCGATCGCGTGGTCGAGGTCGACCGGATCTCGCGCGCGGCGCTGATACAGGCCGGCGCAACCGGCCCGGTGCTCGAGGATCAGCTGCGCGAGCACGGCCTCACGCTGCGCCATTTTCCGCAGTCGTTCCAGTTCTCCACACTCGGGGGGTGGATCGCGACCCGCGCCGGGGGGCATTTCGCGACTCTCCATACGCACATCGACGACTTCGTGGAGTCCATCTCGGCCGTGACGCCGGCGGGCGAGATCGAGTCGCGGCGCCTCCCTGGCTCGGGCGCGGGCCCCAGTCCCGATCGTCTGATGCTCGGCTCGGAGGGCATCCTCGGCGTGATCACCGAGGCCTGGGTCCGGGTGCAGGACCGCCCGGTGCACAAGGCCTCGGCCGGGGTCACGTACGGCGACTTCGCGGCCGGCGCCGAGGCGGTGCGCGCCCTCTCACAGAGCGGCCTGCACCCGGCCAACTGCCGGCTGCTCGACCCGCGTGAGGCCGCGATCACAGGCGCCGCGTCCGACGGCGCGCTGCTCGTCCTGGGGTTCGAGTCCGCAGACCATCCGGTCGACCCCTGGATGGACCGCGCGCTCGAGCTGGCGACCGACCACGGTGGCGCGGTGATCGACGATCGCCGCACGAGCGCCGACCGGGTCGCGGGCGGGACCGGCCAGGACTCGGTCGGCGCGTGGCGCGACACGTTCCTGCGCGCTCCCTACCTGCGCGACACCTTCATCGCCTGCGGCGTGATCAGCGACACGTTCGAGACGGCCGTCACCTGGGATCGGTTCGCGCAGTTCCACACGTCCGTGATGGAGGCTGCCACGGGGGCCGTGCGCGAGATCTGCGGCGCCGGCCACGTGATGTGCCGTTTCACCCATGTCTATCCCGACGGCCCGGCGCCCTACTACACGGTGCTCGCGCCCGCCCGCCGCGGCGCGGAGCTCGAGCAGTGGGACCAGATCAAGGCGGCCGCGTCCGAGGCGGTCAGCGCGGGCGGCGGCACGATCACCCACCACCACGCGGTCGGGCGCGACCACAGGCCCTGGTACGACCGCCAACGCCCCGATCGCTTCGCCGACGCGCTGCGCGCGGCCAAGGCCGCGGTCGACCCCGGCGCGATCCTCAACCCCGGTGTGCTGGTCGACCCGCTGCCACGGTCCGGCCCAGATCGGAACAGGCCCTAGACTTCTCGTGATGAGCATCCTGCGCGAACCCGGCGAGCGAGACGAGCTGCATCGCGGGCGCGCGACCGAGATCTACGTCCCGCGCAAGGACACGCGCGAGCAGGTCCAGGCGATCGGCCAGGGCGCGCTGGCCTGCCCGTCATGCGACGTCCCGATCGTGACGACGGCTCCGATCCGGATCGGAGCGGTCGTGCGCTGCCCGTTCTGCAGGCGCCTCGACGTCGCGCGCAGCTACCTGCGGCTCGACCACAGCGACACTCCGCTGAACGACGTGCGGGTCACCGTGCGGCTCGTGCGTTGACTCACATGCTGCGCCGGTAACAGGAACGCCCCCCGCGCCCGGCGGCCGGTCTAGTAGCTTGGCGCCGTGCCTGAGCCCGACGAGATCACCCTCGCCGCGGCCGCCCGCCAGGCGGGCGTGTCCGCGGCCACGCTGAGGCGCTGGGGCGACGAGGGCGTGATCCCCGACTACCGCGGACGCTGGACCCGAGCGGCGGCTGCGCATGCGCGGATCGTGGCGCGGCTCCGCGAGCAGGGTCACGCCCTCGACGAGATCAAGGAGGCGGGCGCGGACGGGCGACTCGCGTTCGGCTACGTCGAGGAATTGTTCCCCGACCGCGATGCCCGCTACGACCTCGCGCGGGCAGCGCAGGAGACGGGCCTCGAAGAGGCGCTGATCGAACGCCTGTGGCGGTCGATCGGCTCCCCGTCGTGGATGCTCGACCACCTGGGCGAGGAGGACCTCGAGGCGCTGCGCTACATGGCGGCGGTGCTCGACGCCGGCTTCCCCCTGGTCGCATTCCTCCAGGTCCTGCACGTGTACGGGCAGGCTCTGCGCCAGGTCGCTGATGCGGAGGCCCGCCTGTTCCGCATCTACGTGCACGAGCCGCTGATCAAGGGCGGTGTGCCGTCGACGCAGATGGCCGAGGAGATGGGCGAGCTGATCGCGGAGCTGCTCCCGCAGACGACGCCATTGATGGTCTACCTGCACCGCACCTTCCTGCGGCACTCGGTCGAGCAGGACGTGATCGCGAACATGTGGTCGGACCTGCTCGACGACGAGCGCGAGGGGCTCGGCCAGCTGCGAGTGGCGATCGTGTTCGCGGATCTGGTGGGCTTCGTGCGCTTCACCGAGGAGGAGGGAGAGCAGGAGGCGCTCGACCTCGTCGAGAGCTTCGTCGGCTCCGTGGAGGAGTCACTGCCGGGCAGCGCGCGCGTGGTCAAGAACATCGGCGACGGCGTGATGATCGTGGGCCCGGACCCCGTCGCCCTGACGGACTGGGCGATCGGCTTCCAGGAGGGCTTCGAGCGGCGATCGAGTCCGCGCATCGGCATCCACTACGGCCGCACGGTCTACCGGGACGGCGACTACTTCGGCGGCAACGTGAACCTCGCCTCGCGCGTCGTGGCGCGCGCCCACGCGGGGGAGGTGCTGGTCACCGACACGGTCGTGGACGCGGCCGCCGATCGCACCGACCTCGAATTCGAGCCGATCGGCGAGGTCCAGCTGAAGGGCTTCCTCGTACCGACGTCGCTCTATCTGGCCCAGCCGCCGGCTTAGCGGTCCGCGGCTACCCGGCCTCGGCCTTCGCCTTGGCCTCGGCTTTCGCCTTGGCCTTGGCCTGGGCCTGCGCGCGCTTGCGCACCGCGACGCGCTGGGGCTTGCCACGCGGGCCGCGCTGCTCGACGTAGAGCACGCTGCTCTTGCGCGACTTCGAGCCCTTGAACGCACGGCTGGTGCGCCTGTTGCCGGAGTAGTCCCAGGCTCGCACGTACCAGCGGTGCTTGCCGCCGCGCAGGCGAGACCTGGTGCGCGGGCGCGGGTCCTTCCCGCCGGGACCGTCCTTGTCCTTCACGGTTCTGACCACCCTGCCGTTGAGGTACAGGCGGTACATGCGGATTCCGCTGGTATCGCGTGAGCGCTGCCACTTGAAGCCGAGAGCCCGCTTCCTCGTGGCGAGGCGGTAGCGTGGGCGGATCAAGGAGAAGGCGGACGGCGGAGTCCGGTCGCGCGAAGGCCCTGTCGGCGGCGAGGACGCCCCGAGCGCGCGCGCGACGTCGAGCCGGCCGCCACTGACGGTCTTGCCCGCGAGCGTGGGGAGCGGGTCTGCGCTCGATAGCAGCGCTCCCTTGATCTGGTCCACCGTCGCCTGTGGGTACTTCGACAGGTAGAGCGCCGCGGCGCCGGCCACGAAGGGGGCAGCCATCGACGTCCCGCTGAAGGCCGCGTATCCGGTCGGGTCGGCAAGCGTCGGGACCGTCGAATAGACATCGTCGCCGGGTGCTCCGAGATCGACGGACTTGGCGCCGTAGTTGGAGAAGTCGAGCAGCCGGTCGGACCGGTCGGTGGCCGCCACCGACACGACGTTCGGCAGGTCGAACGCCGCGGGGTAGTCGGGCCGCACGTCGGCGTTGACGCCGTCGTTGCCGGCGGCCGCGACGACCAGCGTGCCGCGGTCGCCCGCGCGCTTGATCGATCCATAGAGCGCCTGGCTGAAGGAAGGCCCGCCCCAGCTCGCATTCACGACGCGCGCCCCGTGATCGACCGCGTAGTCGATCGCGTTGGCCGCGTCGGCCGTGTTTCCCTCTCCGTTTTCGTCGAGGAACTTCAGCGCCATGATGCTCGCGTCCCAGTCCACGCCCGCGATGCCGAGCGCGTTGTTGCCCTGAGCCCCGATGATGCCGGCCACGTGGGTCCCGTGGCCGCCGTCGTCGTCGGGGTTGTTGTCGTTTCCGAAGAAGTCCGCTCCATATATGTCGTCGTTGAAGCCCGATCCGTCGTCGTCGGCACCGTTCAGCGGCTCACCGGGGTTCTTCCAGGCGTTGCCGGCCAGGTCGGGGTGCTTGTAGGAGACGCCCGTATCGACCACTGCGACGATCACGGCGCTGCCGGTCGTGACATCCCAGGCTGCCGTCGCGGAGATGTCGGCGCCCACCCGGCCGTCGAAGTGCCCGAGGTTGCGCAGGCCCCACTGCTCGCCGAAGCTCCGGTCGTTCGGGATCCGGTTCGCCCGCAGGACGTAGTTCGGTTCGACGAACTCGACCGCCGGGTTGCGCTCCAGCCGCGCGGTGGCGTCCTGGGCCGTGGCGGGGTCGACTGTCACGACGGCCGCGTCCACCGACTGGATGCGCTCGCCAACCTCGCCGCGGGCCTTCTGCACGGCGCGCTGCTCCTGCCAATCGGTGGCGGAGGGCGAAAAACCCACGATCAGCTCGCCCGGCACCGCCTCCGCTTGATCGTCCACGGCGATGCTGCGCTCGACGCCGAACACGGCGAGCGTGGCGAGGGCCAGGAGCAGCGACACGGCGATCAGCGCAGGGTGCGCATGGCGAGGCCGGCTGCCTGTCAGGGGGACGTTGGGCATTGGTGGCACGATCGGCTTTCATTCCAGTCGCCCGAATCGCCACCGCCCTTAGATACGAGATATGTCTACCAACGCAATCGAACGCGTGACGGGTGCGCTGCGCAGCACCGGAGCGCTCTCGTCCGGGGCCCGCGTGCTGGTCCTGCTGTCGGGAGGGGCGGACTCCGTGTGCCTGCTGCACTCGCTGGCGCACGAGCTCGGGACCGACCGCGTCGAGGCCCTGCACGTGAACCACGGGCTGCGCGCCGCCGGTGAGGACGACGAGCACTTCTGCCGAGCGCTGTGCGAGCGGCTCGGCGTGCGGGTGCACGTCGAGCGGGTGCAGCTCGCGCGTGCCGGGAACCTCGAAGCGCGTGCGCGCGACGCGCGTTACGCGGCCGCCGAGGCGGTCAGGCAGCGGGCGGCGCTCGATCTCGTGGCCACCGCGCACACCGGGTCCGACCAGGCGGAGACCGTGCTCTACCGGCTCGTGGCGTCGCCCGGCCGGCGGGCACTGCTCGGCATGGCGCCGCGGCGGGACCGGATCGTGCGGCCCCTGCTCGAGGTGACCGGCGCGGATACGCGCGCGTACTGCCGGGAGGCGGGGCTCTCGTGGCGCGAGGACGAGACGAACCAGGACCGCTCCATCGCGCGTAACCGGCTGCGGCTCGACATCCTCCCGGCGCTGCGCGAGATCCACCCGGCGGCCGAGTCCAATGTGCTGGCGACGGCCGCGCAGCTGAGGGACGAGCACGAGATCCTCGAGCGCGCCGTGGACGAGGCGCTCGCACGCGCCGGGGCGGGCGGGCAGCCGCCCACGGTCGAGGCCGGGCGCTTGGCCGCCGAGCCCCCGGCGCTGCGCCGGCTGGTGCTGCGGCGGCTGGCGGAGACCGCGGCGGCCGGCCCCGTGTCGCTGGGAATCGCGCGGCTGGGCGAGATCGAGCGGCTCGCGCAACGGGGCGGGAGTGGCGTCGTGGACCTCGGCGGGGGCGTGCGCGCCGTCGCCGAGTACGGGGTCGTGCGGTTCCTGCGCGATCCGGACGCCCCGGCGCCCGCAGCGGTCACGTTGCCGGTCCCCGGAAGCTGCCGGTTCGGAGCATGGGAGCTGGAGTGCGTGGAGGGGCCGCCGCCGGCCGCCGAGCGCGGCTCCCTGGACGAGCCGGTGCTCGACGCGGGCCGCCTCGCGCCGGCGCTGATCGTCCGGTCCTGGCGCGCCGGCGATCGGATGCAGCCGTTGGGCCTCGGCGGCTCGAAGTCCCTCCAGGACGTGTTCGGCGACCGCAAGGTCCCCCGATCCCTGCGCCACTCCCTGCCGGTGGTCGTCTCCGGTGACGAGATCGCATGGGTGGCGGGAGTCGCCGTGTCCGACCTCTTCAAGCAGGATCAGCAGACCGCGGCGACCATCCGCCTGCGGGCACGCGCGGTGTCGGCCCCCGACTAGCAAACGCGGCCAGCCCCACCACTAGACTGGCCGGCATGGCATCCCAGCCCCGTCCGGGGGAGGTGGTCGTCGAGGCGGACCAGCTCCAACGCCGAGTCGCCGAGCTCGGCGCGGACGTCTCGCGCGACTACGCCGGTCGCGACCTCTTCATGATGGGCGTCCTGAAGGGCGCGGTGTTCTTTCTCGCGGACCTGATGCGCGCGGTGCACGTGCCCTGCGAGCTGGACTTCATGGCGGTGTCGAGCTACGGGTCGCTGACGGACTCCTCGGGGGTGGTGCGGATCCTGAAGGACCTCGACTCCTCGATCGAGGGCAAGGACGTGCTGATCGTGGAGGACATCGTGGACTCGGGCCTCACGCTCAACTACCTGCTGCGCAACCTGCGGGGCCGGAATCCGCGCTCGCTCGAGGTCTGTGCCCTGCTCGTGAAGCCGGCCCGCCGGAAGATCGAGCTTCCGATCCGGTATGTGGGGTTCGAGATACCCAACCGGTTCGTGGTCGGCTACGGGCTCGACCTGGACCAGCGCCACCGGAATCTGCCCTACGTCGCCGCGATCGACGGCGGGGCGGGTGACGGGCAGCTGCACGCCGCCTGAGCCCGCCTTTCCATCGGGTCCGGCAGGAGGTCAAGAAGGGCCGCAGAATGCCCGATATTGACCGAATGATCCGGCGCTTGAGCGCCGTCGTAATCGCCCTATACCGCATAAGTCCCCTGCTAGGCTTGTTCGCGGCCGGTCAGCGGTTGCGCATGCCTTCATTCTCGCGGAAAACATGAGCAGATTCCTCAAAAACGCGACCTTCCCGATCCTCATCGTGGTGGTGCTCGCGTTCTTCGCTCAGCGCTTCCTCGGGCAGAGCGACGAGAAGCCCAAGCCCAACTTCGGGCAGTTCCTCACGCAGGTCGAGAACGGCCAGGTCAAGAGCGTCACGATCAAGACGCGCGACAACACCCTCGACGTGACCGCGATCGACGGCAAGACCAAGTACACGACCGGCTACCCCGACAACTATGAGCAGCAGCTGGTCCGCGACCTGCGCAAGCACGAGGTCGCACTCTCCGTGAAGGGCAAGGGAGGGTCCAACTGGCTCTCGCTGCTGACCTACATCCTGCCGTTCATCCTGCTGCTCGCGTTCTGGATATTCCTGATGAACTCCGTGCAGGGAGGCGGCTCGCGCGTCATGAGCTTCGGGAAGTCGCGGGCCAAGCGATTGTCGGTCGACTCACCGAAGGTCACCTTCCGCGACGTGGCCGGAGTCGACGAGGCCGTCGAAGAGCTGCACGAGATCAAGGAGTTCCTCGAGAACCCCAAGAAGTTCCAGGCACTGGGCGCGCGCATCCCCAAGGGAGTCCTGCTCTACGGGCCGCCCGGCACCGGCAAGACGCTGCTCGCGCGCGCGGTCGCCGGCGAGGCCGGAGTGCCCTTCTTCTCGATCTCCGGCTCGGATTTCGTCGAGATGTTCGTCGGCGT
This sequence comes from uncultured Solirubrobacterales bacterium, assembly GCA_963816975.1. Lineage (GTDB taxonomy): Bacteria > Actinomycetota > Thermoleophilia > Solirubrobacterales > JBBDJG01 > DASRIA01. The sequence goes on from CAWFMD010000006.1 coordinate 1,365,878, forward strand.
GGGCGCATCCCGCGTGCGCGACCTGTTCGAGCAGGCCAAGCAGAACTCTCCCTGCATCATCTTCATGGACGAGATCGACGCGGTCGGCCGGCACCGCGGCGCGGGTCTGGGCGGCGGCCACGACGAGCGCGAGCAGACGCTGAACCAGCTGCTGGTCGAGATGGACGGCTTCGAGATGAAGGACAACATCATCCTGATCGCGGCCACCAACCGGCCCGACATCCTCGACCCGGCGCTGCTGCGCCCCGGCCGCTTCGACCGCCAGGTCGTGGTCGACCGGCCGGACCGCAAGGGCCGGTCCCGGATCCTGGAGGTGCACACGCGCGGCAAGCCGCTCGCGAAGGAGATCGACCTCGACAACCTCGCCGGTCAGACACCGGGCTTCACGGGAGCGGATCTCGCGAACCTGGTGAACGAGGCCGCCCTGCTCGCAGCCCGCAACAACAAGCGCGAGATCACCCAGCACGAGCTGGAGGAGGGCATCATGCGCGTGATCGCGGGTCCTGAGAAGAAGACCCGCGTGATGGGTGACAAGGAGCGGGCGGTGACCGCCTTCCACGAGATGGGGCACGCGATGGTCGCCCACTTCCTCGAGCACACCGATCCGGTGCACAAGATCTCGATCATCTCGCGCGGCCAGGCACTGGGCTACACGATCTCGCTCCCGACGGAGGACAAGTTCCTCACCACCCGCGCGGAGCTCGAGGACACCCTCGCGATGACGCTCGGCGGGCGCGCCGCCGAGGAGATCGTGTTCGCCGAGATCACGACCGGCGCCGCCAACGACCTGGAGAAGGTGACCGCGACCGCGAAGCAGATGGTGATGCGCTTCGGCATGTCCGAGAAGCTCGGGCCCCGCGTGTTCGGCCACGACCAGTCACAGCCGTTCCTGGGCCGGGAGTTCAGCGCGACGGCCGACTACTCCGACGAGATCGCGCGCGAGATCGACGACGAGATCCGCCGGATCGTCGAGGACGCGCACCAGCGCGCCCGGCAGGTGCTGGGTGATCGCCGCGACGACCTCGACCGGCTTTCGAAGCTGCTGCTGGAGCACGAGACGATCGAACGCGACGAATTCGAGGCCCTGCTGGCCGGGAAGACCGAAGACGAGGTCTTCGGAGCCCCGGAGCCCGAAAGCGAGCCGCCCGCCGCGCCGCCCTTGGAGCCCGCCCGTCGTCCGGTCGCCGAGCCGCGGCCGCTGCCACATCCGCGTCCCGGTCTCGCCGGCGGCACGGCGGAGATGCGAAAAAAGCCGGAATTCCCTTAGCCGGGAATTCCGGGAGCTCTGTAGTTCAGGCGCTCTGTAGTTCGGTCATATACTCGGCGCCGTGGCTACCACGGCCGCCCGCACGTACGAGCAGGCCTGCGCCGAGCATCGGTGGAATGTCCCGGCGCGCTACAACATCGCCGCCGACGTATGCGACAGGCACCCGCGCGACAAGCTCGCGATGATCTGGGAGGACTGGCGCGGCAACGAGCGCGCGGTCGGCTGGGGAGAGCTGCAGGATCTGGCGGGCAAGAGCGCGAACGTGCTGCGCGACCGCGGTGTCGAGCGCGGCGACCGCGTGGCGATGCTGCTGCCACCGACCCCTGAGACCGCCGCGATGTTCTTCGGCACGTGGAAGGCGGGGGCGATCCTGCTGTCGATGTCCGTGCTGTACGGCGACGAGGGAATCCGTCACCGGATCACCGACTCGCAGGCGAAGGTGCTGGTCACGGACGCCGACAACGCCGACCGGATCGATCGCGATCTGGTCGAGCACCTGATCGTGCTCGATGACGACCTGCTGGCCGGCGCATCCGCGAACTTCGAGACTGTCGACACGGCGGCAGACGACCCCGCCCAGCTCTACTACTCCTCCGGCACCACGGGCCTCGCCAAGGGCATCCTGCACGCGCATCGCTACGTGCTCGCCCACGAGGAGTTCGGCTACTGCCACGATCTGCGCGACGGTGAGCTGTTCCACGGCATGGGGGAATGGGCATGGGCTGCGGGGATCTCCCCGCTGATCGGGCCGTGGCGGCTGGGCGCAACGCAGCTCGTGTTCCAGCGCGAGGGCGGCTTCGACCCGGAGCAGCAGCTCGCCGTCCTGTCCAAGCACCGGCCCACGAACGTCTTCACGACGCCCACGGCGATGCGCGCGATGATGGCCGTCTCCGACGCCGGCCGCCGCCATCCGCAGGATTTCCGTGTCGTGTGCTCGGCGGGCGAACCGCTGAACCCGGAGGCGATCCGCTGGTTCCGGGAGCAGTACGGCACCACCGTGCTCGACTTCTACGGTCTGACCGAGTCGTATCCGCTGGTCGCGAACTACCCGTTCATGGAGGTGCGCGAGGGCTCCATGGGCCGGCCGATGCCGGGTTGGGACGTGGAGATCCTGGATCAGGACGAGCAGCCCGTGGCGCCCGGCGAGCGCGGGGAGATCTGCCTGCGGGCGCGCACGAACCCTCACTATCCGCTGGGCTATTGGAATCGCCCGGACGACTCGCATGAGACCTTCGGGGGGACTGGTTCCATACGAAGGACGCGGCCGAGCAGGACACCGACGGCTATTACTGGTACTCGGGGCGGGCCGACGACGTGATCATCTCGGCCGGCTACCGGATCGGCCCCTTCGAGGTCGAGTCGGCGTGCATCGAGCACCCGGCGGTGCACGAGGCGGCGGCGGTCGCATCGCCCGACGAGCGGCGCGGCAACGTGGTGAAGGCCTTCGTGATCCTGGCGGAGGGCCACGAGCCCTCCGACCAGCTGGCCGAGCAGATCAAGCGATTCGTGCGCGACCGCCATTCGGCCTACGCGTATCCGCGGCGGATCGAGTTCGTCGACGAGCTGCCGAAGACGCTCACCGGCAAGATCCGCCGGATCGAGCTGCGCGAACGCGAGCAACAGCAGCAGCGTTGACGACCTTCGCCCGCCCGGCGGTGATGGGCGTGTTGAACGTGACGCCGGACTCGTTCTCCGACGGCGGCGAGTTCCTGGCGCCCGAGGCGGCGCTGGCACATGCTCGCTCGATGGTCGCGGAGGGAGCCGACCTGCTCGACGTCGGCGGTGAGTCCACCCGTCCGGGCGCGGAACCGGTGGGTGCCGATGAGGAGCTGCGGCGGGTGATGCCCGTGGTCGAGGCGCTGGGGGCGCAGAACGTCCCCGTTTCGATCGACACATCAAAGCCACTGGTCGCAGAGTTGGCTCTGCGAGCGGGCGCATCGTTCGTGAACGACGTGACTGCGCTGCGTGGTGATCCGGTCATGGCGGAGTTCCTGGCTACAACGGACGTCGATGTGTGCTTGATGCACATGCTCGGGACGCCTCGCACGATGCAGCAGAATCCGAGATACGACGACGTGGTCGCGGAGGTCAAGGCCTTCCTCGAGGAGCGTCTCGTCTACGCCGTCAGCCAGGGCATCGCCGAGGAGCGCATCTGGCTCGACCCCGGCATCGGCTTCGGCAAGACGCTCGAGCACAACCTGGCGCTGCTGCGCCGCCTCGACGAGATCGTGGCGCTCGGGCGCCCGGTGGTGATCGGCGCCTCCCGCAAGAGCTTTCTCGGAACGCTCACCGGCCGCGGCGAGGCCGACCGCGTGGCGGGGACGGTGGCGGCCAACGTGATCGCGTTCGAGCGTGGCGCGCACATGTTCCGCGTCCACGACGTGGCCGCCGCGCGCGATGCCCTGGCCGTGGCGAGTGCTACCGTGGACAGCAGCGGCAGCGGGGCGCCGGATGCGCCTCGAATTCGATGATTTCCGGGCGGTTTCAGATGGACAACTTCGAAGAGGGCAGGGACTACGAGGAGGATCGGGGTGTCGGCTCCTCCGATTCCTTCGTCACGCTCGAGATCTCCGGCCTGTCCCTGTACACGCACCACGGGGCGACCGAGGCCGAGCAGGAGACCGGCCAGCGGCTCGTCTTCGACATCACCTTCGACGTGGAGGACTGCGACGCGACGGTGACGGACCGCCTCGAGGACACGATCGACTACTCCGCCGTCTGCCAGGCGGTCGCGCTGCGCGCCACCGACCGCTCCTACCGGACGCTCGAGCGAGTGTGCACGGCCGTTGCGGACATGCTCGAGGAGCGTTTCGGCGCCAGCGGGATCGTGGTGCGGGCGACCAAGCCCGAGCCGCCGATCCCGTTGCCGGTCGATGAGGTCTCGGTAGAGGTCTCGCGCTGACGAAACCGAGGCCGGCCTGGCTCGGGCTGGGCTCGAACGTCGGCGACCGGCTCGCGCACCTGCGCGACGCGGTGGAGCGCCTGGCGGCGCGCGATGCGGTGCGTCTGGATGCCGGCTCGTCGGTCTACGAGACGGAGCCGGTCGGTGAGGTCACCGCGCAGCCCGACTTCCTGAACGCCGTGGTGCGCATCGAGACCGCGCTGGGGCCGCTCGAGCTGCTGGACGCCTGCAAGGAGGTCGAGCGCGAGCTGGGCCGCACCCCGGGACCGCGGCATGGTCCACGGCCGATCGACGTCGACGTGCTGTTGGTGGGTGACGAGGTGCTCGAGTCCGACCGGCTGCGCCTGCCACATCCAGAGGTCGCGACGCGGCGCTTCGTGCTCGTTCCGCTGCTGGAGCTCGACCCCGAGCTGCGGCTGCCGGGCGGCGTGCCGCTGGCGGACGCGCTGCAGCGTCTGCCGGCCGGCGGGCGCGTGGAGCGCGTGGGCGACCTCATCCCGTAGATAATCGCGCCGTGCTACTCACGATCGACGTCGGCAACACGCAGACCCACGTCGGTGCGTTCGATGGCTCCGAGCTGGTCGAGCACTGGCGCTTCTCCACCGATCGCCAGTCGACAGGGGACGAGCTGGCGGTCGTGATCCACAACCTGCTGGCCCTGCGGGGGATCGGTTTCGACCAGATCCACGGCGAGGCTGTGTCCTCGGTGGTGCCGCCGCTGGTCTCCGAGTATCGCCACATGTTCGAGCGCTACCTGGAGCGAGAGGCGCTGATCGTGGGTCCGGGCACCAAGACGGGGATGCCGATCATGCTCGACAACCCTCACGAGCTTGGGCCGGACCGGCTCGTGAACGCGGTGGCCGGCTACAACCTGTGTGGTGATGCGTGTGTGGTCGTCGATTTCGGGACCGCGATCAACTATGACGTGGTATCGGCCGCGGGCGAGTATCTGGGGGGCATCATCAGCCCCGGGATCGAGATCTCGATCGAGGCGCTCACCTCGCGGGCCGCGCGCCTCACGAAGGTCGACATCGCAGAGCCGCGCACCCTGATCGGCCGGTCCACCGAGGGCGCGATCCAGTCCGGGATCGTCCACGGATTCGCTGCTCAGGTGGACGGCATCTGCGGGAAGCTGCGGGCCGAGCTGGGCGGCGGGCTGACCACGATCGCCACGGGCGGCATGGCGAGCGTGATCGTCGGCTTCACGGACAGCATCGACCTGGTGGACGACCTGCTGACCCTCAAGGGCCTGCGGCTCGTATACGAGATAAACCGCTGAATCGATGCGGCCCCGGCGCCTCCCGGGGACCCGTTGGCCCCTCGCTATACTTGCCGGTCCGCCGGGCGCCGTCTTGCCCCGGTTTCAAGCGTGAATGCGGGAGTTTCTTACCTGATGCCAAGAGACATCGTCCTCACACCAGCGGGTCACAAGAAGCTCACCGCAGAGATCGAGCATCTGCGCACGACCGGGCGGCGCGAGGTCGCCGAGCGCATCAAGGAGGCGCGCGAGTTCGGCGACATCAGCGAGAACGCCGAGTACGACCACGCGAAGAACGAGCAGGCGATGCTCGAGGCGCGGATCGCCATGCTCGAGGAGAAGCTGCGTAACGCGACGGTGATCGACCAGAAGTCGATCGACGCCGGCACCGTCTCGGTCGGCACCAAGGTCTGGGTCAAGGACCAGAAGTCCGAGAAGTCGGTCATGTACCACATCGTCGGCTCGGCGGAGGCCGACCCGGCCGAGAGCAAGCTCTCGAACGAGTCACCGGTCGGCAGCGCGCTGGTCGGCCACAAGCGTGGCGAGGTGGTCACCGTCCAAGTTCCCCGCGGCCCCAGCCGCAAGCTCAAGATCACCAAGATCGAAGCCGCTTAAGTCCAGGCGCACACGCCTGACGCGCGGGTACGCTCCGGGGCGTGTCCTCCGATGAACATCAGGTGTCCGGCGCTGAGCCTCACGAGGCGGGCGGCGAAGAGCGGCTGATCGAAGAGCGCCGCGGCAAGCTCGACGCGCTGCGCGCGGCCGGCATCGATCCGTTCCCGCATGAGTTCCGGGACCGGAGCACGGCGGCCGCCGTGCTGGACCGCCACGCGGGCTTGCAGGACGGCGAGGAGACCGCCGACAAGGTTCGGCTCGCCGGGCGCCTGACGGCGCGCCGCGGCCACGGCAAGGCAGCGTTCCTGGACCTCTCCGACCGCTCGGGGAGGATCCAGCTGCACGCTCGGAAGGACGTGCTCGGGGACTCGTACGAGTCCCTCGTGGGACTCGACCTCGGGGACGTCGTCGGGGTCGAGGGCGCTCCCTTCCGGACCCGCCGCGGCGAGCTGTCCGTGCGCGTGGACGACTGGATCCTGCTCTCGAAGTCCCTGCGCCCGCCGCCCGACAAGTACCACGGGCTGGCCGACGTCGAGCAGCGCTACCGCCACCGCGAGCTGGACCTGATCGCCAACGAGGACGCCCGCGAGCTGTTCGTGCAGCGCACCCGCATGGTCACGGCGATGCGCCGGTTCCTCGACCAGCGCGGTTTCCTCGAGGTCGAGACCCCGGTGCTGCAACCGCTCTACGGCGGCGCCCTGGCACGCCCGTTCACGACGCATCACAACGCGCTGGACCGGACGCTCTATCTGCGGATCTCGCCGGAGCTCTACCTCAAGCGCCTGATCGTCGGGGGCCTCGAGCAGGTCTACGAGATCGGCAAGGACTTCCGCAACGAGGGCATCTCGCACAAGCACAACCCCGAGTTCACGATGCTGGAGACCTACGAGGCATACGCGGACTACCGGGACGTGGCGTCGATGACCGAGGAGCTGGTCGCGTACGTCGCCGGCGAAACCATCGGCACCCTGACCATCGAGCGCGACGGCGAGGCCATCGACCTGAGCCCGCCGTGGCGACGGGTGAAGCTGCGCGACGCGATTCTGGAAGAGACGCAAATCGACATCGCCCTGGCGAGCGGCGATCGCGACGAGCTCGCGACGCGCATGCGTGAACGGGGTCTCGAACCCGGTGACGCCCCCGGCTGGGGCAAGCTGGTGGACGAGCTGCTGTCGAAGCACGTCGAGCCGAAGTTGATGCAGCCCACGTTCGTGCTCGACTATCCGGTCGAGCTGTCGCCGTTTGCGAAGGCGCACCGGACCGAGCCCGGCCTCGTCGAGCGGTTCGAAGGCTTCATCGGCGGAGTGGAGGTGGCGAACGCCTTCAGCGAGCTGAACGATCCCGACGAGCAGCGCCACCGGTTCGAGCAGCAGCAACGGCTGGAGGCCGCCGGCGACGACGAGGCGCACCCCTTCGACGAGGACTACCTGTACGCGCTCGAACAGGGCATGCCACCGGCCGGCGGCATGGGCTTGGGGGTCGACCGGCTGCTGATGATGCTCAGCGGGCGCCGCTCGATTCGCGAGGTGCTGCTGTTCCCGGCGCTGCGCGAGCGCCAATAGCCGCTACTTGCAAGGCTTTTCGGCTGGTGTCGGAATCCACCCGGAAGCCGCGGAAAACGGCATCACAAGGCGCGATCGGACCTGCCAGAACGGTCTCGACCCGTTGTTACAATGAGACACCCGCGCATGAATTCCGTCGCGGGTGATCTAACGGACTGGATCTGCCGAAAGGGAGAGCAAGGAAGCCGCTGCACCACTCCGCGACCATCGGGCCCACGAAAGGTTCAACGAGCAGGTAGCCGACGTGTTCGAGAGATTTACAGAGAGAGCTCGCCAGGTCGTCGTCCTCGCGCAAGAAGAGGCGCGGCAGCTGAAGCACAACTACATCGGCACCGAGCACATCCTGCTGGGATTGCTGCGCGAGGAGGAGGGCCTTGCGGCCCGCGTCCTCGAGTCGCTCGACATCACCGTCGAACGCGTGCGTGCCCAGGTGGTGCGGATCGTCGGGTCGGGCGAGGAGGTCACCTCCGGTCAGATCCCGTTCACGCCGCGCGCCAAGAAGGTGCTCGAGCTGGCGCTGCGCGAGGCGCTCAGCCTCGGCCACAACTACATCGGCACCGAGCACATCCTGCTGGGATTGGTCCGCGAGAACGAGGGCGTCGCGGCGCGCATCCTGCTCGACTTCGACGCCGACTCGGAGAAGATCCGCAACGAGGTGATCCGGATGCTGTCCGGACCCGGCAGCCGCCGCCAGGGAGCGGGCGCCGCCGGCGGGCCCGAGGGCAAGAAGTCCTCGAAGCTGCTCGACCAGTTCGGGCGCAACCTGACCAAGCTTGCCGCCGAGTCCAAGCTCGACCCGGTCGTCGGTCGCCAGACCGAGATCGAGCGCGTGATGCAGATCCTCTCGCGCCGCACGAAGAACAACCCCGTGCTCGTGGGCGAGCCCGGAGTCGGCAAGACGGCGGTCGTGGAGGGCCTCGCGCAGCGCATCTCCAACGGCGAGGTGCCCGAGCTGCTCAAGAACAAGCAGATCTACACGCTCGACCTGGCGGCTCTGGTCGCGGGCTCCAAGTACCGCGGTGAGTTCGAGGAGCGCCTCAAGAAGGTGATGAAGGAGATCACCCAGCGCGGCGACATCATCCTCTTCATCGACGAGCTGCACAACCTCGTCGGTGCGGGCGCGGCCGAGGGCGCGATCGACGCTGCCTCGATCCTGAAGCCGGCGTTGGCGCGTGGCGAGCTGCAGACGATCGGTGCGACCACGCTCGACGAGTACCGCAAGTACCTGGAGCGCGACTCCGCGCTCGAGCGGCGCTTCCAGCAGATCAAGGTGGACCAGCCCTCCACGGAGGAAACCGAGCAGATCCTGAAGGGGTTGCGCGAGCGCTACGAGCAGCACCACCGCGTGAAGATCACCGACGAGGCGCTGCACGCCTCGGCCGAGCTTGCCGACCGCTACATCTCCGATCGCTTCCTGCCCGACAAGGCAATCGACCTGATCGACGAGGCCGCATCGCGGGCCCGCATCAAGGCGATGACCGCGCCGCCCGTGTACCGCGACCTCGAGGACGAGATCGAGCAGACGCGGCGCGACAAGGAGGGCTCGATCGAGGCGCAGGAGTTCGAGAAGGCCGCCGGCCTGCGCGACAAGGAGCGGCGCCTGACGAACAAGAAGCGCGAGCTCGAGGACCAGTGGCAGTCGGGTGAAGGCGGCGAGCGCCCCGAGATCGGCGAGGACGAGATCGCCGACATCGTCTCGATGTGGACGGGCATTCCGGTGTTCAAGCTGACCGAGGCCGAGTCCAAGAAGCTGATGCGCATGGAGGACGAGCTGCACAAGCGCGTGATCGGGCAGCAGAAGTCGATCGAGGCGGTCTCCAAGGCGATCCGCCGCTCGCGCGCGGGCCTCAAGGACCCGAAGCGCCCGACCGGCTCGTTCATCTTCCTCGGCCCCTCCGGCGTCGGCAAGACCGAGCTGGCCCGCACGCTCGCCGAGTTCCTGTTCGGCGACGAGGACGCGATGGTGCGGATCGACATGTCCGAGTACATGGAGAAGCACTCCGTGTCGCGTCTGGTCGGCTCCCCGCCCGGCTACATCGGCTACGACGAGGGTGGCCAGCTGACCGAGTCCGTGCGGCGCAAGCCGTACTGCGTGCTGCTGCTCGACGAGATCGAGAAGGCACACCCGGACGTGTTCAACATCCTGCTCCAGATTCTGGAGGACGGTCGGCTGACCGACGCGCAGGGCCGCACCGTGGACTTCCGCAACGCGATCGTGATCATGACGTCGAACATCGGCGCCGCCGACATCGCGCGGAACACGCCGCTGGGCTTCTCCGTCTCCGACGAGACCGGGATGACCTACGACGACATGAAGAACCGGATCACCGGCGAACTGAAGAAGGTCTTCCGGCCCGAGTTCCTCAACCGCCTCGACGAGGTGATCGTCTTCCACAAGCTGTCCAAGGACGAGATCAAGCTGATCGTCGAGCTGCTGATGCGCCACCTGCGCAAGTCGATGGCGGAGCGCGAGCTACAGATCGAGATGTCCGAGGACGCCAAGGACTTCCTGGTCGAGAAGGGCTGGGACCCGGCCATGGGCGCACGGCCGCTGCGTCGCGCGATCCAGCGCTACATCGAGGACCCGCTCGCCGACGAGGTGCTGAAGACTCCGCTGACCCCCGGTTCGACGGTGCTCGTGGAGCGCGACGAGGAGTCACGCCAGAAGGCTGCCGGCGGCGACGGCGAGGAGGAGTTGAAGATCACCATCCTCGCGCCGGTCGAGAAGCCGCCGGAGGAGCAGCCGGTGCCGGTCGGTGGAGCTGACGAGGGCAACGAGCCCGATGGCGACGCCGACGCGTCGGGCGACACGGGCGAGCAGCCCGAGCCGCCGCCCACCGAGAGCTAGCCGGTCCGCGCGCTCCGCGGGCCGCGCCCCCGGATCAGTCCTCGGTCTCGCCCTCGAACAGGGCGAACACGGCACCCTGCGGGTCGCGCGAAACCGCAATCCTGCTGCCCTGCAGGATCGACATCGGGCCGACCATCACGGTGCCGCCCAGCTCGCCGATCTGCGTCGCACTGCGGTTCAGGTCAGCCGACGTGAAGTACGGCATCCAGTTGGGTGGGACGCCCATCTGCCGCTCCTGGTCGCCCAGCGCGCGGATGCCGCCATTCATCCTGGCGCCGTTGCGAATCGTCGTGTAGGGCGTCTCGTCGGTACCGACATCTTCGTAGGACCAGCCGAAGAGATCGGCATAGAAGCTCTTCGCCCGGTCGACGTCTGCGGTCGCAAGCTCGTTCCACGTGAGGCACCCGGGATCGTTGACGAGCTCCGCGCCGATGCTGGCGCGCGGCTCCCAGATGCACAGCGTCGCGCCGGTCGGATCCGAGCAGACGGCCATCCGGCCCGAGTCGAGCACGTCGAACGGGTCCGTCATGAGGTTTCCGCCGAGTTCGTTCACCCGCCCCGCCGTGTCGTCGGCGGACGCCACGGTCACGTAGTTGTTCCAGTGCGGCGGGATGCCGTGCGAGCGCTCCTGCTCCCGCTGCTCGGCGGCCGCGGCCACCGGCCTGCCGCGCAGCCGGAACATGCGGTACACGGAGCCGTCGCCGATCGGGCTGTCGGAGTGGTCCCAGCCCAGCAGCCCCTCGTAGAAGGCCGTGGCGCCCTCGCCGTCGCGGGTCGACAGGTCGACCCAGCTGAACGTGCCCGGAGCATGGCTCGTGCGCTCTCCCATCGCGCGGCATGCTAGCCAACGGCCCGGGGACTGCTCGCGGCTCAGGAACGCTTGCGGCGGCGCCGCGCTCGGCGCAGGCGACGCGCGACACGCGCCGCCTCGCGCCGGTTCGCAGCCGGTGCGATCCGCACCGCGAGGCCCACCCGCCGGAACCTGCGCTGGTGCGCCAGCTGCACGGCGAGCGTGGGCCCGGGCCGGGGCGCGGAGGACTGCGCCTTCGGCCTCAGGATGTGCGCCGTGGCGCGCGGGCGCGCGCCGGTGGGCACGACCACGTACCCGGTCTCTTCGCCGGCGAGGTAGAAGTACGCGACGTCGCGCAGGGATACCTGGCGCCGTTTCCGCTGCGGCTCGGCCAGCGTGACCCGGCGGCCGCCGCGCATCACCGCCTCCACGCGCGCGGTCTTGCCCCACGAGGGAAACATCACGTCAACCGTGTACCGCGCCCGGATGCGGCGCATCACGGCCCAGCGCGTCTCCACATGGCTCGGCGTGAACTTGTGCGTGGTGTCGATCACGACCTCGCGCGATTCCCGGCGGCCTTTCGCGACGAGGCTCTGGAAGGGCCCGGCGTATGGCCGGGCCGGATACGCCGGTGCAGCCGCCACCCGCCCCCGCGGTGAGGACAGCAGCGTGATCGGCGGGATCGGCGGCGCCACGGACCGCGGCCGCTGGGACGTGGCGATCTCCTGCTCACCACTGCGCACCAGCACGCCGAAGCTCGCCCACGGCCGGCCGCCCACGTTGGACACCACCCGCTGGTCGCCGTCATAGAGCCGGCACAGCTCCGTGCCGCCGTAGGGGAAGGCTCGCTGGTTGACCGGCACCACGGCGGTCGAGTAGCGCGGCGTGGTGATCGACAGGCGCCCGATGTCGGCATCGAAGGAGTACAGCGCAGGCGGCTCCTCGCCGCCCATCTCGCCCAGACCCAGCGCGATCGCGCGCGCCGCGTTCGCCTGCATGCGGGCGGCGAACAGCTCGCGGATGCTCGGGCCGAGCGGGGCGACGTTCACGTCGTAGAGGTTGGAGGGAGCGATCCCCTTCGCGTCGGGCGCCTCGCGCGAGAGCCGCTCGTACAGGCCGAGGCCGCGATCGAACATGTACTTCGCCCATGACCCGATCTCGGACCGGGCGTGAAAGCGCGGCGCCACGGCGATCGCCAGCAGTCCCTGCTGCGCGAGCGCCCAGGTGCGGCCGGCGTGCCAGCGCTTGAATCCGTAGCCGGTGTCCCAGTTCAGGTAGCCGCCATGGGTCCAGTAGGCGCACACGATGTGCTCGACCCAGGCCCGTAGCAGGCGGTAGTGATCGGGATGCAGCAGCGGCATGCCCGCGCGCACGGCCTGCTCGTGGTAGAGGATGAAGTGGCAGGTCTCGCTCGCATATTCGGCGCTGTCCACGTTGAACGGATGAGTCGGGGCCCGGTGGGGCAGATAGTGGAACCTGTAACCCGGCCCGAGGTTGGGCGAACCGCCCGGCGTGAGCGCGCGCGGGATGCCGTCGCAGAAGCGCGTCACCTGGGCGCGGTAGTCGTTGACGAGCAGCTCCGTGTCGCCCGTGATGCTCGCCGCATGGGCGTACAGCTCGCAGTTCCAGTTGACCTGGTTGAGGCGCACGTTCGGGAAGCGGAAGAACGGCCCGCGGGCGGCGCGGCTGACGCGGTCCGCGATCATGTCCACCGTCTCCTGCGGGAGTCGCAGCACGTCGCGTGCTCGCCACGCGTAGACGAGGGCCTCCGCAACCTTCGGATCGATCGACTTGTCCATCGCCGAGTCGCGGGTCCCGAGGCTCTCGACCCAGCCGGGGTTGTGGAACTGCGAGTCCCCGTCCGGCGACGCATCGCGCTCGCTCCACGGGGGCGACTCGCAGAGCCGCCGCGCGAGCGCGGCGGCGCGGCCGTCGTTGCGCGTCGGACCGACGTGGCCCGCGAGCGCGGCCACGGCGTGGGTCGTGAGCAACAGGGCGTTGTGGTAGATGCGGCCGACGGTGCTGTTGCCCGAGCCGTAATGCGACCTGTCGTCCAGCCACAGGCCGTCGAAGTACGGTGCCAGCCAGTCCGCGAAGCGCCAGTAGTCGGCTGCCTTCAGCGGGGGCCGCGGGAGGCCGGGCGGAACGAGGGCGCGATGCTCGGCTGCGTGGAACCCGAACGCGGGAGCCGGGACTGCGCCCAGGCCCCCGAGCGCCGCCGCACCGGCGCCCAATTGCGCGGAGCGCAGCATGAACTTCCTGCGTGTCAGCGATGGATCTGGCATCGAAGGCTGTGCAGCGGGCCGCGTGCTCAGGCTTGAACACGCGTGGGCCGGCGGCGGAGCGGTTTCCGGCCGGGTCTGCCCCGACAGGTTGTCAGGCCCGACGGGCGGCCGCGCCGCCGCGCAATAGCGTCGGGCGCGGCCCTTATGGTGACAAGGTCATGGCCAAGCCTGTCGCCAGCTTCGCATGCACCGCCTGCGGCCAGGCCAGCCTGCGGTGGATGGGCCGCTGCCCGGGGTGCGGTGAGTGGAACACCCTGGTCGAAGAAAAGGCCGCCGATCGGCAGGCCGATCGGCGGGTTCGCGCTCGGGACCCGCGCGCATCGGGACGCCGGCGCGCGGCCGAGCCGCGCAAGCCGGTCGTCCTCGCCGACGTCGAGAGCGGCGCGGCCGACCGCCTGCGCACGGGCAGCGACGAGCTCGATCGTGTGCTCGGCGGCGGCCTCGTACCAGGCTCGGTCGTGCTGATCGGGGGCTCGCCCGGCATCGGCAAGAGCACCCTGATGAGCGCCGCCCTGGCGAACATCCAGGCCGCCGGCGCACGCTCGCTCTACGTCAGCGGCGAGGAGTCCGCAGCCCAGGTGAAGCTGCGCGCCGAGCGGCTCGGTCCCCATGCACTGGGCGTCCCGGTGCTGGCCGAGACCTCGCTCGAGGTGGTGCTCGCGTCGCTCGAGCAGGAGCGCCCGCAAGCTTGCGTGATCGACTCCGTGCAGACGCTCTGGTCGGCCGAGCTGACCGGCGCTCCGGGCAGCGTGGGACAGGTGCAGGAGGTCGCCGCGGCGCTCGAGCGCTTCGCCCGCGCGCACGGCTGCGCCATGATCCTGGTGGGCCACGTGACCAAGGAGGGCACCCTCGCCGGCCCGCGCGTGCTGGAGCACGCCGTCGATTGCGTCCTGCAGTTCGAGGGCGAGCGGGAGCGGAGCTTCCGGACGCTGCGCGCGCTGAAGAACCGCTTCGGGTCGACCAACGAGATCGGGGTCTTCGAGATGCGCGCGGGGGGCCTCGACGAGGTCGCCGATCCCTCCGAGCGCTTCCTGCGCGATGCGGAGCCGGTGCCCGGTTCCTGCGTGCTCTGCGCGATGGAGGGCACGCGTCCGCTGCTGGTCGAGGTCCAGGCCCTGGTCGCACCCACGGACGTCGCGCCCCCGCGGCGGGTCGCGAACGGCATCGACCGCAACCGGCTCAGCATGATCCTGGCTGTGCTGGCGCGCCACGGTGGGCCGTCGCTGGGAGCCGCGGACGTCTTCGTGAACGTGGCCGGTGGCGTCCGCATCGAGGAGCCCGGGGCCGACCTCGCCGTGGCGCTCGCGATCACGTCCGCCGCACGCAATGAGCCGCTCTCGGGCGGCGGGTCGCAGTCCGGGTGCTTCGGCGAGATCGGGCTGACCGGCGAGCTGCGCTACGTGGCCCATGCCGACCGGCGGCTGGAGGAGGCGGCGCGCTTCGGCCTCGAGCGGATCTTGCTCCCCGCGCGCTGCGGGGACGACGAGCTGCCGCCCGCCCGGAGGGCCCTGGCGGTGCCTGCGCCGACCCTCGCGCAGGCGCTTGCAGCGGCGCTCGGGAGCGGCGCGGAAGATCGCCGCGCGGCCTGAGCCGAACCTGCTTCCCGGCCGGCCGGCGACCACGTGGCTTTAGTGCTGAATGTGACATGCTGCGGAGTCGCGTTCCGCATGGCGCCACGCTTTTCGGGCGGATTTCCAGCCAGACCGCGCTAACAGCGAAGTTTTCCTATCATTCGACGTCCATGCGAGTAGGGGAAGAGTTAATCGAGGAGCTTCATTCTCGACAAGAACCCCGACTCCTCAGAGCATTGGAGATGGTCGCCCCGGGCACGGCGCTGCGGGAGGGCATCGACAACTGCGTGCTTGCTCGCACCGGGGCGCTGATCGTGATCGGCGACGAGGACGGCATGGTTCCGCTGCTGTCGGGTGGCATCAAGCTCGACATCGAGTACACGCCCGCCTTCCTCTACCAGCTCGCGAAGATGGACGGGGCCATCACGCTCACCCAGAACGCGACCAAGCTGATGTGGGCGAACGTGCAGCTCACCCCTGACCCGACGATCCTCTCGCGCGAAACGGGAACGCGCCACCGCACCGCGGAGCGGGTCTCGAAGCAGACGGACGCGCTGGTGGTCTCGATCTCGGAGCGCCGCGAGGTCGTCACCCTGTTCGCCGGCGGAGCCAAGTACGTGCTCCAGGAGATCCCGGCCGTCCTCGCGAAGGCCAACCAGGCGCTGGCCACCCTCGACAAGTACCGGGCGCGCTTCGATCAGGTGTCCATGCGGCTGACCGCCCTCGAGTTCGAGGGCGGGGTCACGCTCCACGATGCGCTCACGGTGTTGCAGCGCTCCGAGATGGTGACCCGCATGGCGGTCGAGATCGAACGCTACATCGTCGAGCTGGGGACCGAGGGGCGGCTGATCGAGATGCAGCTCGAGGAGATGCTCACGGGCGTCGCCGCCGACCGCTCCGCGCTTGTCAAGGACTACATCGTGGACCCGTCGGAAGAGGCGTTCGCGGCGGTCATGGAGTCGCTCCCGCGGCTTCCCAACCAGGACCTGCTGGACTTCGGCCGCCTGGGTGAGCTGATGGGTTACGACCGCAAGCTGAACACCCTGGACTTTCCCGTCACCCCGCGCGGCTACCGCATCCTGGGCCGCATTCCTCGCCTCCCCGAGATGGTCGTGGAGAGCGTTGTGCGGGAGTTCGGAAGCTTCGACGTGATGCTGGCCGCGACAGCCGACGAGCTGGAGGCGGTCGAGGGCGTCGGTGAGCTGCGCGCGAAGGAGATCAGGGAGGGCCTCCGGCGCCTGCAGGAGATCAATCTTGTCGACCGCTACCTCCAGACATGAGCCGTCCGCTCGTAAGCAAACGGACGGCGGGGAAGCGGCACGGGCGAACCGCCAGCTAGAGGGCAACGCAGAAGCAGGGCAAAGCAGAACCGGCAGAACCAAAGGAGGACACCATTCCCGAAGCAACACCAGTGGAGAACGGCGCGGTAGAGGTGGACGCGATCATCGTCAACTACAAGGTTGGCGACAAGGTCGTGTATCCGCATCACGGCGCCGGAAAGGTCCTGAAGAAGGAGAAGCGGGCGATGATCGGCGAGATGCGCGAGTACCTCACGATCAAGATCCTGCACAACGACATGACGGTCATGGTGCCGAGCGCCAGCGCGGGGCGGGCAGGCCTGCGCCGGGTGATCGGCGAGGCCGAGGTCGAGCGGGTGCTGGGCGTCTTGCGGGACGACATGAGCCAGATGCCGAAGAACTGGAATCGGCGCTTCAAGCACAACCGCGACAAGATGAAGACGGGGGACATCTTCGAGCTCGCCGAGGTGGTGCGTAATCTCGCGATTCGTGATTTCCAGAAAGGCCTCTCCACGGGGGAGAAGCAGATGTTCACGCGAGCCAAGAAGATCCTCGCGTCCGAGCTCATGTACGCGCTCGACATGGAGGAGAAGGACGCCGAGGACTACCTCGACGACCTGCTCGAGGAGACCAACACGGAGCGCGCAGGGGCCGCGAGCTAGTACTACTGGCGGGCTTTGACGCCCGGGCATCACATCCGAGGAGGGCAGCGGTGGCCACGGCCCTCCTAGCGGCGGCGGGCGCCGGGGGACGCCTCGGCGCCGCCACGCCCAAGGCATTAGCCGAGGTCGCCGGCCGCGCGCTGATCGGGTGGAGCCTCGAGGCACTGGATGCCGCGGCCACCATCGACCGCGTCGTGATCGCCTTTCCGCCTGACTGGGAGGACGCCGTGCAGAAGGTCGCACGTCTCACCGCCCCGTCCGTGGAGATCTCGCTCACCCGTGGCGGGACGAGTCGCTCCCACTCGGTCAGGAACGCGCTCGCGGCGATCGAGGGCGCCGACGAGATCCTGGTCCACGACGCCGCCCGGCCGCTCGTCACTGCGGAGTTGATCGACCGCTGCGTGGAGCAGCGCCGCCAGTGGGACTGCGACGGAGTGGTGGCCGCGGCCCGCGCGGTGGACACGATCAAGGAGGCCGACGCGGGCGGCCGGGTGATCGCGACCCTCGAACGCCGTCACCTGTGGGCGATCCAGACACCGCAGGTGTTCACCGCCTCCGTCCTGCGTGAGGCGCTCGATCGCGGCGACCTCGACCGCGCCTACGACGACGCCCAGCTCGTCGAGGGGATCGGAGGCGACGTCAGGATCGTGGAGGCGCCGCGCCAGAACTTCAAGGTCACGACCCAGCACGATCTGCGGGTCGCGGAGTGGCTGCTCGAGGAGCGGCGCCGCGGCTGATGCTGACCGACTACCACACTCATCTGCGCCCCGACGCGCGCGACACTCCAGCCGCGCGGTACTTCACCGAGGACAACGTGCGGCGCTACCTCGAGGCCGCGCAGGGGCAGGGCATCGAGGAGCTTGGCTTCTCGGAGCACGTCTATCGCTTCCGCGAGAGCCTCGCGGTGTGGCGCCACCCGTTCTGGGTGGAGTGCGCCCAGGACTCGCTGGACGAGTACGTCGAGTTCCTGATCTCCATGCCGGTCAAGGTCGGCCTGGAGCTCGACTGGATCCCCGGGCGCGAGGAGCAGCTTGCGGCAATCGCCGATGCGTACCCCTGGGACTACATAATCGGGTCGGTGCACTTCATCGCAGACCGCGCTGTCGACCACGACGGATACGACATCTGGGCCACGTCGAGCCCCGACGAAGTGTGGTCTGCCTACTTCGATGCGCTCGGCGAGGCGGCCGCCAGCGGGCTCTTCGACGTGCTCGCGCACCCCGACCTCGTGAAGGTCTGGGGAAATGACAGACCGCGCCCGCCGCGGCCGGCGCGCGAGTACTACGAGCTGGCGATGGACCGGATCGCCGCCGCGGACGTGGCGATCGAGGTCTCCACGGCGGGGCTGCGCAAGCCCGTCGGCGAGATCTACCCGGAGCGCGAGCTGCTCGAGGCCTTCGCCGCTGCCGGCAAGCCCGTGTCGCTGTCCTCCGACGCGCACGAACCGGAGTGGATCGGCTACGGCTACGACCAGGCGGTGGCACTGATGCGCGAGTGCGGAATCGACCGCGTTTGCGTGTTCGAGGGCCGCCAGCGCCGCGAGGTCCCGCTCGGATGAGGTCCGGGATCGGCTACGACGTGCACCGGTTCGGTGACGGCCGCAGGCTCGTGCTGGGAGGGGTCGAGATTGCGGGGGAACGCGGGCTCGAGGGTCATTCGGACGCGGACGTGGTGACCCATGCCGTGGCGGACGCGTTGCTCGGCGCGGCCGGGCTCGGTGACATCGGCGAGCACTTCCCGGACGACGATCCGCGCTACCAGGACGCCGACAGCATCGACCTGCTGGCGCAGATCGCGCGAAAGCTCGGCGGCTGGCGGCTCGTGAACGTGGATGTCAGCGTGATCGCGGAGCAGCCGCGGCTCGCGCCGCTCAAGCGCGCGATGGCCGAGCGGCTGGCGGGCGCCCTGGGCATCGACGCGTCGTGCGTGAACGTGAAGGCCACGACGAGCGAGGGCATGGGCTTCGTCGGCCGCGGCGAAGGGATCGCCGCGTTGGCTGTGGCACAGATCGAGCGCGACGGGTGAGCGCGGTACGCATCCACGACTCGCTGCGCGGGGAAGTGCGCGACCTCGAACCGCGGGAGCCGGGCAAGGTCGGCATCTACGCGTGCGGGCCGACCGTGTACGGCCGCATCCATGTGGGGAACGCGCGTCCCTACATCGTCTTCGCGCTCCTGAAGCGGTTTTTGGAGCACGAGGGATACGACGTGACCCTGGTCGAGAACATCACCGACGTGAACGACAAGATCTACGACGCCGCCCGCACGGCGGGTGTGACCTCGGACCGGCTGGCGCGCGAGATGACCGCGGCCTATCGCGCCGATACCGACCGGCTCGAGCTCGGCCGCCCCGATCGCGAGCCGCTGGCCAGCCAGACGATCGATCCGATCATCCATCTGATCGAGGCCCTGATCGAACGCGGCCACGCCTATGCGGCGCAGGGCGACGTCTACTTCAGCGTGCGCAGCTTCGACGGGTACGGCAAGCTCTCCAACCGTCGCCTCGAGGATCTGCTCCCGGCCGATCAGGGCGAGCCGGACGCCGAGCAGGTGCGCAAGCGCGACCCTCTGGACTTCGCCCTGTGGAAGGCGCAGAAGCCGGACGAGGACACCGCCTGGGACTCGCCCTGGGGCCGGGGCCGGCCCGGCTGGCACATCGAGTGCTCCGCGATGGCCGAGGAGATCCTCGGGCTCGAGTTCGACATCCACGGCGGCGGCTCCGACCTGATGTTTCCACACCACGAGAACGAGATCGCGCAGACCGAGGCGGGCCGGGGGGCACCGCTGGCCCGCTTGTGGATGCACAACGGGATGATCCGCTTCGGGGAGGAGAAGATGGCGAAGTCGGTCGGCAACGTCATGACGCTGGCGGACGCGCTCGACAGCTACGGCCGGGATGCGCTGATCGTCTACATGCTCGGCGGGCACTACCGGCAGCCGCTGGCCTTCTCGGCGGAGCGGATGGAGGAAGCGCGGCAGGCGACACGGCGGCTCGCGGACTTCGCGCGCCTGGTGCGGCGCAGCGGCGACCTCGTCGCAGGTGAGCCGGACCACGACGCCGCGGCGCTCGAGCAGGAGTTCTTCGCAGCCCTGCGGGATGACTTCAACACGCCGGAGGCGCTGGCGGCGCTGTTCAAGCTCGTCAGCGAGGGCAACCGCCGGATCGATTCCGGCCGCGCGCTGCCCGGCACGTGGTCCGTGCTGGGCGGGATGTTCGAGGTGCTGGGGCTGGAGGGCATGCTGGAAGAGCGCGAGGGCATCGACGAGGACGCCCTGCGCCTGGTGCAGGAGCGCGAGGACGCGCGCCTGGCGCGGGACTACAGCCGCGCCGACGCGGCCCGCGACGAGCTGCTCAAGCGTGGGTGGGAGGTGCGCGACACGTCGGAGGGCCCCGTGCTGGTGCCCGTCGCCGGAAGTTGACCCTGTACGGCCGCAACGCCGTGCTGGAGGCTCTGCGGGGCCGCCGGAAGGTCCGCCGCGCATGGGTTGCCGACGAGCGCCTCGGCGCCACCGTTCGCGCCGCCGGCGTTCCCTGCGAGACGGCCGGCGCCGCGGCGCTCGAGGATCTCTGTGGCTCGTCCGCCCACCAGGGGATCGTGGCCGAGGTCGATCCGTACCCCTACTCGCAGGCGCGTGACCTGTTGAGCGGCGACCAGGCGCTCGTGGTCGCGCTCGACCAGATCCAGGATCCGCAGAACCTGGGCGCGATCTGCCGCAGCGCCGAGGGGGCCGGGGCGACCGGGGTAGTGATCCCGGAGCGCCGCGCCGTCGAGATCACCCCGGCGGTCTGCCGGGCATCCGCCGGCGCGGTCGAGCATCTGCCCGTCGCCCGCGTCCGCAACCTGGCCGACTTCCTCGCGGACGCCAAGCGCGCCGGCGCCTGGGTGTACGGGGCGGACGCGGCCGCGGCCCGGCTGTACACCGATGTCGACTGGACCGGACCGGCGGTGCTGGTGCTCGGATCCGAGGGCCGTGGGGTGCGCCCGCGCGTGCGCGCGGCCTGCGACGACGTGATCGGCTTGCCCCTGCACGGCAGGGTGGAATCGCTGAATGTGTCCGCCGCGGCGGCGGTTTTGCTGTACGAGGCTGTGCGATCTCGTGCAGTCGCAGCCCGGGACACTTGACAAGTCCACATAACTCCGTACACTTGCCGCGCAAATCTAAGGTTGGACTTGAGGTTGAGCTTTAGGAAAGCCTGAAGCTTGGCTCGAGTCTCCAACGTCGAGGCGCCAGGGGAGGTAGCGCGCCACGGCCGAATCCACGCGATCCCGGACGGGGTCGCTAGGTGAGGAGGTTGCAGTGGCCGTTTCTCCCTCTCGCAGGGCCAGCACGAGAGGCTCTGTTGCTGGTATGACCGCAGGGACAGCCGCCGGGCACGCCACGGCGCGAAAGCTCACACGGCGCGTCTCAGGTGCCGCGCCGCAGACCGCCCGGCGCAAGCAGGGTGCCTATCAGCCTGACGACGAGTACCTCGTGGCGCTCGCCAAACAGGGCGCTGCGCACGCGACAGACAGGCTCGTCCGCCGGTACCACGGGTTCGTGCGCCTGAAGGCCTCGTCCTACTTCCTGATCGGGGGCGACTCCGACGACCTGATTCAGGAGGGCCTGGTCGGCCTGTACAAGTCGATCCGCGACTACCGCCCCGAGCGCGAGTCGAGCTTCCGCAACTTTGCGGAGCTGTGCATCACCCGCCAGATCATCACCGCAGTCAAGACGGCAACGCGCAACAAGCACACGCCGCTCAACTCCTACGTCTCGTTCAGCCAGACGCCGGCCGCGGGCGGGGAGGAGGGCGAGCCGACGATGGCGGACGTGCTCCCGGGCTCGACCGTCCACGATCCGGTGAACCAGGTGATCTCCGCGGAGGAGATCCGGAGCCTCGTGGGCTGCATCACCAGCGTGCTCAGCGAGCTGGAGAGCCATGTGCTCTCGCTGTACCTGGACGGCCGCTCCTACGAGGAGGTGGCGGAGCGGCTGGAGTGCGACACCAAGACTGTCGACAACGCGCTCCAGCGCGTGAAGCGCAAGGTCGGGATGCACCTCGACTCGCGGGCGGTGCCGCTCTAGGCCGGGGCGACTAGTTCTCAGCGCGCCTGGCGTAAACCGGCGCCGGGCGCGTGACATGGGTGCCGCCGTCGGCCTGCGGGCACGGAGCCGTCTTGCATCCCGCTCCGCCGCCGACCGGGCCGCGGCGCGGCCAGCGCGGCAGAGGCGGGAGCTTGCGGCGCGGCCCGCGATCCTCGCCCGTCGCCTCCTCCGGAAAGGGTTCCTGCTTGATCGCCCACCAGACGAGCCACAGGGCCGCGATCATCGGGATCTTCAGGATCACGACCATGTAGAAGATGGTCCAGCCTTCCAAGTACCTCTCTCCTTCGCGCTTGAGCCGCAGTCTAGCGCGGGCGCTGGGGGCGTCGATCGGGACCGGGGCCGATCAGCGGCCGAACGTTTCGACGATCGCCTCGTGATAGGTGCGGATGCGGTCGGGGTCGGTCGCCACCACGGGTGCGCCGAGCAGCAGGCGGTCAGCGCTGCGCGCACGCGTCTCGAGCGCGGCGCGGCATTCGTCGGGGGTACCGGCGACGGCCATCTCGTCGAGCATCTCGTCGGTTACGAGCGCCGTCATCGCGGCCAGGTCGAAGCTCTTCCACAGATCCCTGATCCGGGCGGCGACGTCCGTGAACCCGTGCAGGTCCAGGATGCGGTCGTACGTGCGCACGGTCGCGTGGAACGCGATCTGGCGCTTCGCGTCTGCCCGCGCCTGGTCGCGGTCACCCGAGATCGCGAGCAGGACCCAATCGGCGACGGCGACGTCCGCGGGCGAACGGCGCGCGCGCGCGGCGCCCGCGGCGATCGCCGGGCGCATCACGTCTTGGATGTAGCGCACCGTGGCCATCGGGTGCGCGACGACCCCGTCCGCGATCGCGCCCGCCATTCGCGTCATCCCCTCGTTGACCGCCGCGACATAGACGGGGACCCGCGGGCGGACCTGGCCGGCGCGGCCGTAGGGCCGCACGTTCAGGTTGATCAGCTCTCCCTCATACCGGACGCTGCCGGCCGCGGCTGCGTCCCATACGGCCCGGACCGCCTCGATCGTCTCGCGCAGCCGCGGGGCCGGCTGCTCGGCCGGAGCCCCCAGCCAGTCGGTGCGCATGCGCCGCGTGCCGGTTCCCAGTCCGAGCAGGAAGCGGCCGCCGGACATCTCGTCGAGATCGAGCGCGGTCACGGCGGTCAGCAGCGGCGACCGGCCGAACGCCCAAGCGATCGCGGTACCCAGCTCGATCCGCTCGGTCGCGACCGCCGCCGCCGCCAGCGCCAGCGCGCCCGAGTGGTTGTGGAACTCCGGCGCCCATGCGGAGTCGAAGCCGGCCTCCTCGGCCCGGCACGCGATCGCGACGTTCTCGCGCTGGGTGGGCAGCTCGAGCAGCAGGCCGAGGCGCATCCCTGAGTTGTATCCGGCTGGCGCCGCAAGGAGGTGCCGGAGGCGTATGAACGGGTCGCCGCCGGGGACCGGCGGAGCGGCCGCGCTGACAAGGGCGACTGATACCCTCGCGCCCCCGAATGACCGCCTATTACGTCCTCGGAATCGCCATGGTCCTGCTGGCGGTCGTGCTTTCCGCGATCGGCCTCACGCGGGAGGGCTTCCCGTCCAGCCGGGCGGGCGCGCGGGGGATCATGTTCGGGACCGCTGTCCTCGTGCTGACCGGGGCGGTCGTGCTGCTCCTCACGACGCACAAGGAGCACCCGCGCGAGGAGGCGGCGGAAAAGGCGAAGCTGGCCGCCGAGCGCCGCGCGGAAGTGCCCGCCGGGGACGAGGCCCAGGGAGCAGGCGCCGAAACGACGGTGCGCGCGATCGAGAAGGAGTTCTCGATCGACCTCCAGGGGGGGAACACCCTGAAGCCCGGCAGCTATCGCTTCCGGGTCGCCAACGCGGGGAAGATCGAGCACGATCTCGCGATCGAGGGCGACGGCGTAGAGGAGAAGACCGCGCTGATCGGCCCGGGTGAAGAGGCCGCGCTGGAGGCGGATCTGAAGCCCGCGCAGTACCGCTTCTACTGCACCGTTCCGGGTCACGCGCAGTCGGGCATGGACATCAAAGTGGCGGTCCGATGAGGGCCCGGACACCGCTCTTGGTCAGGTTCGCGGCGTAGTATCGTCCGCCCCCGGGATGAGGCACCTTCGCAACCCGTACGTCCAGGTCGGCCTCTGGACCTCCGCGATCACGCTCATCGTGGGAGTGATCGTTTGGCAGGTTCCGTGGGAGCCCGAGCAGGCCTCCACCCAGGCCGGCCCGATCGACACCCTCTACGACGTGCTGGCGATCATCTCGGCGTTCGTGTTCGCGCTCGTGGTCAGCATCCTGATCGTCGCGGTCGTTCACTTCCGCAAGCGCGCGCCGGACGATCTGCGCGATGGTGAGCCCCTGCACGGCAACACTCGCCTCGAGGTGGTGTGGACCACGATCCCGGCGATCCTGATGGTCGGCGCCGCGGTCTACAGCGGCCTGGTGCTGGCGGACATCGAGGAGACCAAGGCCAATCAGCGCACGATCGAGGTCACCGCGGAGCAGTTCGCCTGGACCTTCGAGTACACGGACGGCGAGCAGTTCCGGTCGGGTGAGCTGCACCTCGTGAAGGACGTCCCGTACTTCTTCAGGCTGACCGCGAAGGACGTGCTCCACTCATTCTGGGTCCCGCAGTTCCGGATGAAGAAGGACGCGGTTCCCGGCCTGACGACGGACGTGCGCGTGACTCCCAGCCGGCTGGGCCGCTACACGCTCGCGTGCACGGAGCTGTGCGGATTGGGGCACTCCACGATGCGGGCCACGGTGATCGTCGAGGACCAGGCCGCGTTCGATCGCTGGGCCCAGCGTCAGCGCAGCGGCGCCGGCCCCCAGCCCGGTGGGGTGGTCTCCCAGCAGGGCGGCCAGGCCGCCGGCGCCGAGTCACAGCAGCAGCAGGTCGCGCCGTGATGCCCCGCGGGCCGCGCAACGGGTGCGATCGGAGGCGGGCCTAGAATGGCCGGGATGGCGGTCGCCCAGCGCGAGATGAGTTTCCTGCGCCGCATGATGCAGCCGGGCTGGATCCGCGCCGCCTGGATGACGGTGGCCGGTGCCGCGTTCGCCTTCGGGCTGGTGGTCGGCATCCGGGCGCTGTACGGCACATACGTGCTCGAGGAGGACCCGCTCGTCACGGTCATCCTGATCGTCGCGCCGCTCGCGTTCCTGGTGGGGATCGGAGGCTTCGATTACTGGGGCAGGTACATCGTGGGCGCGCCGACCAAGCCCGACGACCACTCGGATCACGGCGCCCGCAGCTGGAAGGACTACTTCAAGGTCAATACCGACCACAAGGTGATCGGTGTCCAGTACGTGGTCACGGCCCTGTTCTTCATGCTCGTCGGCGGCGCGCTGGCGGAGATGATCCGCGCGGAGCTTGCGCAGCCGGGGCAGCAGATCGTCGATCCGAACACCTACAACGGCCTGTTCTCGGTGCACGCCGCGCTGATGATCTTCCTGGTCATCATCCCGATCTTCGCGGGCCTCGCGAACTACGTGCTGCCGCTCATGATCGGCGCGCCCGACATGGCTTTCCCGCGCCTGAACGCGCTCAGCTACTGGCTGCTGCCCGTGGCCGGAGTGATGATGACCGCCAGCTTCCTCGTGCCGGACGGCGGTGCCTTCAACACCGGCTGGACTGCCTACGCACCGTTATCGGACAACGCGCCGCTGGGCCAGCAGTTCTTCACGATCGGCGTGCAGTTCGCGGGCACGTCCTCGATCATGACAGCGCTCAACTTCATCGTCACGATCATCACGATGCGCGCGCCCGGCATGACGTTCTGGCGCATGCCGCTGCTGGTCTGGGCGAACTTCACCACGTCGCTGCTGGTCGTGATCGCGACACCGTTCGTCGCCGGCTCGCAGTTCCTGATCCTGCTCGATCGCACGCTACAGGCGAACTTCTTCGACGCATCGCAGGGCGGGGACGTGATCTCCTACCAGCACATCTTCTGGTTCTACTCCCACCCGGCCGTCTACATCATGATGCTGCCCGGATTCGGGATCGTCTCGGAGGTGATCTCCACCAAGGCGCGCAAGCCGATCTTCGGCTATCGCCTGATGGCGCTGTCGCTGATGGCGATCCTGGTGCTGGGCTTCACCGTCTGGGCCCACCACATGTTCGTGTCGGGCATGTGGAGCTGGCTGCGCGTACCGATGATGATCACCACGATGCTGATCGCGGTGCCGACCGGGATCAAGATCTTCTCGTGGCTCGCGACGCTGTGGAAAGGCGTGGTCGAGCTGTCCACGCCGATGCTGTTCGCGCTCGGCTTCATCGCGATGTTCACGCTCGGAGGCATCAGCGGGATCATGCTCGCCGCCATCCCGGTGGACATCCACACCTCGGACACGTACTTCGTGGTCGCGCACCTCCACTACGTGCTGTTCGGCGGCAGCATCTTCACGATCTTTGCCGGCATCTACTACTGGTATCCGAAGATGACCGGGCGGATGTACGACGAGCGGCTCGGCAAGCTCCACTTCTGGATGACGTTCGTCGCCTTCAACGTCACGTTCGGGCCGATGCACTGGGTCGGGCTCGAGGGCATGCCGCGGCGCGTCGCGGACTATGCCGACAAGTTCGCTGCATGGAACCTGGTCTCGTCGATCGGCGCCTTCTTCCTCGGGCTCGCGATGCTGGTGTTCGTCTACAACTTCGTCGCGAGCTGGGTCGGCGGGCCGCGCGCGCCCGGCAACCCGTGGCGGGCGCGCACGCTCGAGTGGCAGGTGTCCTCGCCGCCGCCGATCTTCAACTTCGACGAGATTCCCCAGGTGGTCGGCGGGCCCTACGAGTACGGCGTCCCCGGCTCGGTGCACGCGGTCCTGGCGGGCGGCGACCGCCAGGAGGTCGCGGTCGGGGCCGACGGCGCCGGGAACGGGCGGGCGGCGTCGCACGGCAACGGCAACGGTGCGCATCGGGAGTGACGTGGAGGCCGCGCAGTCGACACCGTCGCAGCAACCGGCACACGTGCTCGTCGTGGCGAACGAGACCGTCGGCGGGCAGAAGCTGATCGACGCGATCGAGCGCCGCGCCGCGCGCGGGCCGATCCGCTGCACCGTGGTGTGCCCGCAGAACACGCCGAGGCGCGGCTTCGTGGTCTATGACGACACAGCGCGCTCCGCCGCCCGTGTGCGCCTGGAGTTGATCCTGCAGCGCCTGCACGAGATGGGCATCGAGGCGCGCGGTGAGGTGATGGACCCCGAGCCCTATCTGGCGATCCAGGATGCGCTGCGCGAGTGGGGCGGGGACGAGATCATCATCTCCACCTACGTCTATCCGCGCTCGGGACTGCTGCGCCGCGATCTGGTCGAGCGCATCGAGAAGTGGTCGGGCCTGCCCGTCGAGCACGTCGTGGTGGACCTGCGCGAGGAGCCCGTGCGCAACGTGCTGGTGCTCGCCAGCCAGACAGTCGGGGGGCGCAGCCTGATCGAGACGCTCGAGCGACGGTCGACATCTTCGCCGCACCGCTTCACGGTGATCCTGCCCCCCACGGGGCCCGACGACGACACCGCCCAGCAACGCCTCGACCACACTTTGGACGCGCTGCGCCGCGCCGGCCTCCGGGTGACCGGATACGTGGCCGAGCCGGACCCGTTCAACAGCGTCATGAACGCGCTCGGGCACCACCCGGCTGACGAGATCGTGGTGTCGACGCTCCCGACCGGTGAGTCGCGCTGGCTGCGCGGTGACCTGATCGACAGGCTGCGCAAGGCGACGGCCCGCCCGGTCGAGCACGTGATTTCCGACCCGGCCGAGCAGGGATCGCAGCCCGCCGAGGCGGTGGCCGGCTGATGGAGTCAGCCTCCGTCGCCGCAGGCGCGCACGCCCACGAGCATCACGGCCCGCCCGAGGCTCACAAGAGCTCGCGCATCGACTCGCAGCTGCTGGGCGTCCTGCTCTTCATCATCTCCGAGGCGATGCTGTTCGGGTCGTTCTTCACGGCCTACTTCTTCGTTCGCGTCGTACAGAACGAGCCGTGGCCGCCGGACCCGTTCGAGTACCCGGTCCTGGTGGCGAGCATGAACACGGCGATCCTGGTGTCATCGAGCTTCACGGTGCACTACGCGCTGCACTCGATCAAACGTGGCAACCGTCTCGGCATGCAGGTCGGGCTCGTGACGACGTTCCTGCTCGGGGCGATGTTCCTGCTCACGCAGGTGAACGAGTACGTCAAGGCCGGTTTCGCGATCTCCGACGGCGCGTTCGCGTCCGTCTTCTACGGCCTCACCGGGCTGCACGGTGCGCACGTCTTCGTGGGGCTCACGCTGCTGGCGATCATGACCGTGCGCGCGTTTCGCGGCCACTTCAGTCCCGAAGCCCACATGGGCGTCGAGTGTGCGGGCATCTACTGGCACTTCGTGGACGTGATGTGGATCGTCGTGTGGAGCACTGTCTACCTTTTGTAGCGAGTCCCATCCGAATCAGGGGGTGACGCGATCATCAATCCGCTCCGATCCGAGGAAGACGCTTTTCGGTTCACGCTGATCGTCGCGGCCCTGCTCGCACCGATCGCGCTGGTCGCGGTGATCTGGAGCACCGGCGCGGCGCTGGCCGTGGCCGGCGGTCTTGCGATCGGCGTCGTCGTCGGCCTGTTCATGCTGAAGCGGGACGAGCCGCGCGAGAAGATGCTCCTCGGCCGCCGCCTCGAGGACCGCCCTGACGGCCGCTATCGGATCCTGGTGGTCGCCAACGAGACGCTGTCCGGCAGCGCCCTGCGCGCCGAGATCTCGCGCCGCGGGCACGGCGGGGAGGCCCACCTGAAGGTCGTGTGCCCGGCCCTCAACAGCAAGATCAAGCACTGGACCAACGAGGAGGACGCGGCCCGCGCGGCGGCCCGCGCGCGCCTCGAGACCTTGCTGGCGGGACTGCGCGGGGAGGGATTCGACGCCGACGGGGACATCGGCGACGACGACCCCGTGCAGGCCATGGAGGACGAGCTGCGGCGGTTCCCCGCCGACGAGGTGATCATCTCCACCCACCCGCCGGGCCGTTCGAACTGGCTCGAGCGTGACGTCGTGGAACGGGCGCGGCAGACCTTCGCGATCGACGTCACCCACGTGGTGGTCGACCTCGACCGCGAGGGCGTGGGTCCGGCGCCAGCTACTTGACGGTCAGGTTGCCCTTCATGCCGGCCTGCTCGTGGCCCGGCACCGAGCAGTAGAACTCGTACGTCCCGGCCTTCAGGTTCGCGCTCACCTCGGAGACCCCGCCGCCCTGCACGACGGGACCCTCGCCGTCGCCCTTGATCGCGATGTTGTGCGGCACGGAGGCGTCGTTCTTGGAGCGCAGCGTGATCTTGCCCGGCTTGGCGGTGGCGTCCTTGGCCTGATAGGCGAGCTGGCCGCTGGGGTCCGCCGGGATCGAGACCACGTTGTTGGCGTCCGCCGCGGCGGTGCCGGAGGGACCGCCGGCGCCGCCTTCGGCCGCCTTGCCGATCGCACTCGCCACGTAGGCGCCCACGTCGCGCGCGTCGTCGCCCTTGTACAGGTCGGCCGGCATCTGGTTGCCCTGCGGCAGGTCGATCTGGTTCTCGACCACGGCCGCGATCGTGCTGCGCCCGAGGCCGTCCGCGATCGACTGCTTGAAGGCCAGGTCGAGGTTCGGCCCCTGCACGCCCTTTGTGCCGGCGTTCTGGAGGATGTGACAGGCGCCGCACTTCTGCGTGAAGAGCTCCTTGCCGCGGGCGAGGTCAGGCGGGTCCTGGCCGCCGCAGCCGGGGGCGGCCAGCGCGGTCGCGCCGGCGATCACGGCCGCGACCAGGGGGCTTCGGAGGGGCTTCGACAGCATCGGCGGTCGGGCATTATCCGCATTTCGGCGGTCGTGTGCCAAACGGGGGGCGCGTACGGCGCCCGATCGGCTACGCGCTCAGCAGCCCGACTGGGGGTCCGACGCGTTCGTCGGGGCACTCGGGCATTCCTCCCAGGTGCTGCGGGTGAAGCCCGACGCCGACCCGGACCCACCGCTGCCGGGGGGGTTGCTGCTGATGCCCGAGACGTCCCCCTCGACGAAGTTGAGGCCGTTGGTGGCGGTCACGCTCTGGGCGTAGATCGCTCCGTACCAGTTCGTCTTGTTCGTGAATTTGACGGGCGCATTCGGGGCGAAGAGTGCGGCCCCGAAGCCGGACTGGTTGCTGACGTTGATCTGGGCCGCACCGTAGTAGATGATCTGCAGCGCGGTCGGGTCGGCGGGCGGGCTGAGCGCCGGGTTGTAGTTCAAGTAGGAGGTATTGGTGATCGTGAACTTGCTGTCGCTGGAGCAGCTCGAGCCCGGGCGCGAGGATGAGTCGATGAACAACTGGACCTTTGCTCCGTTCAACAACACGATGCTTGTCTTGTTGCTGAACTTCACTTCGCAGAAGTTGAAGATCCAGTAGCCGCCCGAGCCCGCGCGCGGGTTCTGGCCGGTCAGCGTGAGGGTGGCGTCCCCGCTGTCCTCGAGGCTGCGCGTGCCGCTCGCCGGGTTGTAGTCGAAGCCGGCGGCGCTGCCGAAGACCGCCGCGTTGTCGTTGTTCGCGGCCAGCGCGGTGTTCGGATTGCCGATCAGCCCGTCGAAGCTGGGCGTCGGCCAGGGCGTCGGGTTGGGCGGCGCGACGTTGGGGGTGCCGCTGCACGAGTTCGAGATCGTCCCGCTCGGCCCCGGCGCGAAATCGATGCTCGAGGCCGAGCCCGAGGTCTTGCAGGACTTGAGCTTGAACTCGCCGTTCGTCGCGACCCGGCCCACGATGTCTCCGAAGCCGTTCTGGTTGATGTCGATCGAGCCCAGCCCCGAGAGTCCCAATCTCGGAAACAGCGGGGTGCTCGCTGCCGCGCTCGCGACCAGGGCCTCGAGGCGGCGCACCACGTTGCCGACCGTCCCGATCGAGGTGATGCACCGCTGGATCGGCGTCGCGCCTCCGCTCTGCGCGGTCGTTCCGCCGCAGGCGGTCCCGGCGTCGAGCACGGGGGTCACGTAGTAGGAGTAGGTCGCGCCGTTGCCCGCGCCTGCGGTGGCCGGCGGGCACTCGCCGGGCGCCGCACCCGACGTGCCCGTCGCGACCGGCTGGTCCGTCAGGCACATGCCGGCTGCGGGGTCGACCTTGTTGAGGCGGTACCGCGCGATCTGCATGCCGGCCTCCGCCGCGCCGAGCGCGCGCTTCGCGCTGGTGTCCCGGCTCGCGGTGTTGTTGGCCTGGATCGACGCGCTGAGCACGACCGCGACCAGCAGGAGAACGACCGCCAGCACGGATACCGCGAGCGCCACCGCGACGCCGCTCTCGTCCCGGATCAGGCGGCGCGACACGCTCACGAGCCCTTCCTCGCGTTCGGGTCCGTTGCCACGGCGGAGAACAGCAGCGGCTTGCGGGCGCTGCCCGTGACCGTCACCGCCACCGTGATTCGCTTGTAGTCGGAGGTGATCGCCTGGTCCGCGGAGCTGGAGCACGATGTGCACGGGTCGTCGATCGAGGTGATGAACCTGTAGAGGCTCCCGGTCAGTCCCCCGGCGCTCCACGAGATCGGGCCGGGGGCCGTGGTCCCGCTCGCGTTGATCACCAGCGGGGCGACCGTCGCCGATGAGGCGGGGGCACTCTGGTCCCACTGGTAGCACGAGCTTGCGGAGGCGGGACAGCCCGAGGCGCCACTCGCGTAGACGTAGTAGCGGGGATCGCCCGGGTTCGTGCTCGCGGCGGGAGCCGCGTTGGTCGCGATCGATGCGTAGCCTCCCGCGAGCAGCCGTTCGAGG
The DNA here is from genome assembly GCA_963816975.1 of uncultured Solirubrobacterales bacterium. Taxonomy (GTDB): domain Bacteria; phylum Actinomycetota; class Thermoleophilia; order Solirubrobacterales; family JBBDJG01; genus DASRIA01. The sequence continues at coordinate 1,397,715 of CAWFMD010000006.1, forward strand.
TCCTGCTGCGCGACGTGCGCGGCGGCCTGCTTGTTCTCCGAGCTGACGGTCAGCCTGCGGGAGCTGTCGAGCGCCATCGCCGCTCCCAGGAGGCCGACGGACAGCATCATGATCGCCACCAGCAGCTCGATCATCGTGAAGCCGCGCTCGTGGAGCAGCCGGCGGCGGGCCCGTCCAGCCAGGGGCGGCCCCGCGGTGGCGAGCGCTTTCAGCGCGTGCGACGTCACTGGGTTCCGAGATTCCTGGGGTAGAAGCCATCGTCCAGGGTGATGTTTCGGCTGTAGCCGGTCGAGCCTCCAGCGTTGGCGGGCACGACGACGGTGGCCTGGACGAACGTCGGATTAATCGCGTCCGGCGTGAAGCTGAAGACGCCCGGGTTGGACGGCGCCGCCGCGGTCCCGTTCAGGACCCGGTCCACGATCACAGGCGCGCTTCCGGTACTCGGCGCGGCCGTGAGCGTCGTGCTGGCAGCCCGCACGCACTGGCGATAGCTGACCCCCGAAGGCTGCACGTCGCACTTGTAGACGACGCGCGTCGGCACTCCCGCGATCGCGATCTTGACGTCCATCGTGCTCGCGCTCGCCGCATAGATGGTGCTGGCCTGGCGCAGCTCGCGGGTCATGCGATGGAGGCCGACCTGGACCGCGCGGGCGGCTTGGCCGGCTGCGATCTCGCGCCTGGCGACCTTGTCCGTGACGTTGTAGAAGCCGAACAGCGACAGCATGACCACGACGAACCCCGACATCACTGCCAGCAGCTCGATCAGCGAGAACCCGGCCTCGCCGCCGAGCAGGCGCGCAGCTCCACGTGGAGCCTTCCGTGGCATCCAGTTGGACATTCGACCTATGTGTGATCGGCTACTTCGGCCCAGGGGTTGAGCGGAAACGCGGTTTTCCGTCGCCTCCCTCCTGACGCGCAGAGCCGGAGAGGGGACTCGAACCCCTGGCCCCGTCATTACAAGTGACGTGCTCTACCAACTGAGCTACTCCGGCAGCTCGTAGTCCCGCGCCCACCGCACACGCTTGTCCTGGCCGTTTGCGGTGGGATCGATTCGAAGGGTACCGCGGGACCGGGTGGTCTCATCGATCGGGATCGCGTAGATCCCCTTGGTCTCGGGACAGTGCACCATGAAGAGCTCCACCTGGTCCCGGTAGTCGCGTATCAACGTCTGCCTCGTGTTCACCCGGATGCTGCGCACGTTGAAGTCGATGCAGCCGTTGCGCAGGCGGCCGGTCTTGCACTGGACCCGGAGGAACGAGCCTTCGATGTCGAGCACCAGGTCGTAGCGCTGGTTCTGGCCGAATGGCAGCAGGACCCGTTAGCCGCGTCTCACGAGCTCGGCCAGGATCGTGGCCTCGGTCCGGCTGCCGACGTCCACCGGGTGGCGACTGGGTGTGGGCGCGGGAAGGGTTCTCATCGGGCTTTCCCAGGCTATGGTGAGAGGCCTGACGAGTCAGGACGCGGGTGTAGCTGGATCGTGCCGAGTTTCGCGCCGCGTGTGCTCGTCGCGGAGCGCGGCGCAGGGGCGCGCCCGCACGCGGCGAATCTCCTGTAACTCCGCATTCCGATGCGGGGTATTCACCCTGTCGAGATGGACCTCGAGCGCGCCCACCAGATCGCCCGCGAACGCGGCCCCGTGATGCCCGTCTATTGGGTGGTCCGCGCGATCCTCCAGCCGTTCTTCCACCTGTACTTCCGACTCGGACGCATCGGCCGGGAGCACGTCCCCGCGCAGGGCCCCGTGCTGCTCGCGTCCAACCACCGCAGCTTCGCGGACCCATTCCTGATCGGCTGCTGCCTCGGGCGTCCGCTGCGCTTCGTCGCGAAGCTCGAGTTGTTCGACAAGCGCTGGAAGGCCCGGCTCCTGCTGGCCCTCGGCGCCTTCCCCATCCGCCGCGGGGAATCCGACGAGGCCGCGATGGAGACGGCCCGGGTGATCCTCGAGCAGGGCGGTGCGGTCGGCATCTTCCCGGAGGGCACCCGCGTGCGGCCCGGTCCGCTGGGCGAGCCGAAGCGCGGCGTCGGCCGGCTGGCGCTCGAGACCGGCGCTCCCATCGTGCCCGTCGCGATCGTCGGCACGGAGGACATCCGCAAGGGCTGGCGCATCCGCCCGCGCCGCGTGACCGTCCGCTGCGGCCGCGCCCTGCGCTTCCCGCGCCCACTCGATCGCGAGCCCCGTCAGGCGGCCGCGCAGGAGATCTCCAACCGCGTGTGGTCGTGCATCTCGTTGCAGTGGGAATGGCTCGGGGGCCTGCAGCCGATCCGCCAGGCTGTCGTGGTCGGCGCCGGCAGCTGGGGCACTGCGGTGGCCACGCTGCTGGCGCGCTCAGGCACCACGGTGCAGCTCGGCTGCCGCACCGCGGAGCAGGCTCGCGACCTCGGCCTGAACCGCACGAATGCCGCGTATCTGCCGGGAGTCCAGCTGCCCGACAACGTGCGGGTCGTGATGGTCGACGATCTCCGCTTCGACGACGTGAGCCTGGTCTGCATGGCGGTTCCCTCCCGCTCGCTCGACGACGCGCTCGGCGCCATCCGGGCGCGCATCCCCGACGGCCTCGGCGTGCTGGTGCTCTCGAAGGGCCTGCTTGCGCCGCACGGCACGCTGCCGAGCCAGCTGGTCGCCGCGCGCACCGGCGAACGGCCGACCGCATGCCTCGGCGGGCCGGCTCATGCCGGCGAAGCGGTTCGCCGCGGCGCGCACGTGACCGTCGCATCTGCCGACCCGACGTTCGCGGCGCTGATCGCGAGCAGCCTGCGGCGCGCGGGACTTGCGTGCGACACGAGCCGCGACCTCGTCGGCATCGAGCTCGCAGGTGCCGCGAAGAACGCGGCCGCCCTGGCCGCGGGTGCGGCGATGGCGGATGGGCCGAACGCGGCCGGGGCGGCCGCGGGACGCGTCTACGAGGAGTGCCACGCGCTCGCCCACAAGCGCGGCGCGGCGGCCGCGAGCTTCACCGGTACGGCCGGCATCGGCGACCTGGTGGCCACCGTGCTCGCGGCACACAGCCGCAACCGGCGCGCCGGCGAGCTGCTTGCGCAGGGAGTCGAGCCCGGGGAGATCCCGCAGATCCTGGGCCAGGTTCCGGAGTCCCTGCATGCGGTACCCGTGCTCGCGCGGGCGATGAGCGAGGCGGGCGTCCGATCCACGGCGACCGAGCAGCTGGCGGCGCTCGCGGAGGGACGCATCGGCCCGGACCAGTGGGTCGAATTGGCGCGCCGCTCGCGCGCAGGGTCACGAGCCGCCTGAGCTCCGCGCCGTATGCCACCCCGGATACGCTCTGAGAGATGGCCTCCAAGGCGCAAGAGAGTGGGTCGCCGGTGGACAAGGCGACCCTGGACCGCGACTTCTCCCAGTTCTACCGGGACCACCTGCGCGACGTCTACAACTACACGTACTACCGCACCGGCAACCACCACGACGCCGAGGATCTCACCACGCAGACGTTCATCCAGGCCTACCGGCACTTCGATCGCGCCCGCCGGGAGGCCCACGGCCGCCCCATGCGCCCGTGGCTCATCCGCATCGCCCACAACCTCGCGGCCAACTACTACCGCGATCGCAAGCGCAAGCCTACGTCGGCGCTCGACGACGTCGAGGCGACGCTCGGGCAGCCACACGACACGGAGGACATCGTGGTCGGGCGCGAGGAGGCGGTGGCCGTGCTCAAGGGCGTGCAGTCACTGCCCGACGATCGCCGGGAAGCGCTCATCATGAGATTCGCGCTCGGAATGGACAACCGCGAGATCGCACGCACGATGGGACGCACCGAGGGCGCCACGAAGGTGCTGATCCACCGTGCGATCAAGCAGCTCGAGCACGACCTGAAGCTGGAAGCGGGCGAGCAGGGCTGATGACCAACGCCGAGCCGGCACGGCGCGAGGGCGGCGGGCCCGGCCCCGAGATCATGCGGCTGCTGGAGCAGGCCCTGAAGCCCGTGGAGCCCCCGGCCGGGTTCCTGGGCCAGCTGGAGGGCCGTCTCGCCAACGTCGAGGCCGCGGCGCTCGAAGCGCTCGGGGAGGTCCGCGACTGGGAGCTGGACGCGATCCGGGACCCGCGCAACTGGGTCCGGCCGGTCGCCGCGGTGGCGGTCGGCACGGCCGCGGGCGCCGCGCTGGTCGTGCTCGGCCTGCGCTCGCGCCGCCGGCGCACGAGCGGCCTGCGGGGAATCGCGGAGCAGAGCGGCAAGGTGGCGAACGAGGCTTTCTCGTCCGCCCGCGGACTGATCCGTCAATGAAAGCGGGCATGCCGGGGGCCCCGGCCCCCCGCGCGGCGCTGAAAATGATTGGGCAGCCGCCCCCTTCTTTGCTAGCTTTGACCCCGTCGGATGAGCGACGACCTTCCTCGAAGTCCCGGCGGACATAGCGCCGCCACGAAGGGCGAGCACTCGCCGGGACGAGCGGCGCGCAAGGCGCGCGTGCTGAGCTAGTCAGGAGCATTTGACTGCGCTCCTCCTAGTCCTGCTGCTACTGCTGATCCTGCTGAACGGATTCTTCGTCGCTGCGGAGTTCGCGCTGGTTCGCGCACGGCGCACGCGCATGGAGGAGGCGGCGGGCGAGGGCTCGGGCAGCGCAAAGCGCGCGCTCCATCAGATGGACCACCTGAGCGAGTACCTGTCTGCCGCCCAGGTCGGAATCACGTTCACGTCGATCGGGCTCGGTTTCCTCGGTGAGCCGGCGATCGCGAGCTTGCTCGAGCCGGCGCTCGGTGGCGCCCTGGGCCACGGCGCGTCCGTCGCGATCTCCGTCGCGATCGCCTATCTGTTCGTCACGTCTGCACACGTGATCGTCGGTGAGCAGGCGCCGAAGATGACAGCCATCACCCATGCCGAGCGGATCGCGCGCTTGTGCGCCCGTCCGCTGGAGTGGTTTCGGATCGGTCTCCACCCGGTCATCTGGGTGCTCAACAACGCGTCGAACTTCGTCGTCAAGCGGATCCTGCGAATCGACGTCGAGAGCGACGGCGAGGCCGCCACCGCCGAGGAGCTGCGGGTGCTGATCGGGCGCGGCGAGCGCTACGGTGAGCTCGACCCGAACGAGGCGGGCATGTTGGAGGGCGTGTTCCACCTCCACGAGCAGGAGGCGCGCCAGGTGATGACCCCGACGCCGGCGCTGGTAACCGTGAACAGCGAAGACACCGTCGAGACCGGACTGCGGCGCTGCATCACGTCCGGTCACACACGCCTGGTGGTGATCGAGGACGACAATGCGGATCGCGTGCGCGGAGTCGTGCACTCCAACCGCTTGGCGCAGATCTTGATCGGCGAGGGACCGGAGGCGCCGCTCGCGCCGCTCGTGCGCGAGCCGCTGATCATGCCCGAGACGAAGCCGCTCGACGACCTGCTGGCCGACATGCAGCGCCAGCGGACGTCGCTGGCCGTGATCGTCGACGAGTTCGGCCGCACGGCCGGGATCGTCACGATCGAGGACATCATCGAGGAGATCGTGGGGGAGATCGTCGACGAGACCGACCCGATGCTGTCATCGATCCGCCGCCTCGTGAACGGCGACTGGTTCGTGCGGGGTCATGTCTCGCTGGGCGACCTCGAGGACGCCGGCATCCGCCTGCCCGTCGACTCCGACGCCTACACCTCGGTGGGCGGATATGTGTTCGGCCAGCTCGGGCGCCTGCCAAAGCGCGGCGATCAGATCAGCGCCAACGGGTACCTGATTCGCGTCGAGTCGGTGCGGGAGAACCGGGTCGAGGCGGTGCGGATCCACCCGACGGCGCCCGCGGCCCAGGGCCGCAGCGCGGCCCCGCGGGAGCCCTGACCGCCGCCACTGCGGTTCCGCGAGTCCGTCCGCAGGCCTCTCTAGCTTGGCGGGCGTTGATCCTATGCCGACCCCGGGGGTGGCCTCAGGCCCATGTGGTGCGCACGCTTCACCGATAGCCAGCTGGAGACCCTGAAGGATCTGATCCGGATCCAGGGAGAGATCGGTTCCGACCTCGAGGGCGCCCTGGAGGCTTTGGAGCTTGCCCGCTGGGACGACCTCCCCGAGGCGCAGCTTCCGTGGCCCCAGGTGATCGAGCTGGCCCAGCGCCAGGGCATCAGCGAGGCGGACGTCGTGTGGGACATGTCCGGGCGCCGCAAGGAGCCGGCCGCCCCGCGCGTGCGCAAGGCACGCAAGCCCGGGACGCGGGCGCCCAAGCGAGCCCGCAAGGCCGCCGGCTAGAGACGCCTGCGGACTACGCAGATCCGGCGCCGCATGAGCCGTCCTCAGTAGTCGTAGAAGCCGGCGCCGGACTTGCGGCCCAGGCGCCCTTCGCCGACCAGTTCCTTGACGCGGCCGGGAGGCCGGTGCGCGGCGTCCCCCGTGTCCGCGTAGAGCGCCTCGCCGATTGCCGCGGCGACGTCGATGCCGATCAGGTCCAGCAGCTGGAGCGGGCCCATCGGGTGCGAGGCGCCGAGCCTCATGCAGGCGTCGACCTGCTGCGGCTCCATTCCCGTGCGCTCGAGCAGCCGGACCGCGTCGAACAGGTACGGGAAGAGCAGCCGGTTGACCACGAATCCCGGCTCGTCGGGCACCTCGACGGGGGTCTTGCCGATGGCCTCGCAAAAGGCCGTCGCGCGAGTCCGCACCGGCCCGTCCGCGGTCGCGGGGAAGCACAGCTCGACGAGCTTCATCCTGGCCACCGGGTTGAAGACGTGCAGGCCGAAGAATCGCGCCGGGTCACCGCTCACGTCCGCAAGCCGGCCGATGCCGAGCGAGGACGTGGTCGTGGCGAGCAGCGCGTGGGGCGCCAGCAGGGCGCGCAGGGAGGGGAGCAGCTCGTGCTTCAGCGCCGGCTGCTCCGCGACCGCCTCGACCACGAGTGTCGCGTCGGCAAGCACATCCCGGTCAGTCGTGACGGTCAGCTGCTGTCCGTGCCTGTGGCTCAGGGCCTTGCGCGCGCGCCGTGCCGAGTCATCGCTGCGGGCCCACATCACGACGTCGCCGCCGTGTCCCATCACGCAGGCCGCAAGCCCGCATGCGATCGTGCCCGAGCCCACGATGGCCACGCGCTCGGGAAAGGTCTGGAAGGCCGTGCCGCGGTCGCCCGCCCCTGGTTGACTCATGAGTCAATGAAGTAACATAGCCGCTGCACGAGGCACCAAAACTTTCGCCGCGCCGAAGCTCCCCGAATGGACGTCGGAAGCGGCCGGCACGACAATCGGAGGCGCACCGATGCAGAACGGGACTGGCCGGGAAGTCGTGATCGTCGAGGCTGCACGCACACCGATCGGGCGCGGCCACCCCGAGAAGGGCTACTACAAGAACACCCACCCGAACGAACTGCTCGGCAGGGCGTTCTCGGCCGTGATCGAGCGCTCCGGGATCCCGGCCCAGGACGTCGAGGACGTGATCACCGGCTGCGTCCAACAGCTCGGGGAGCAGGGCTTCAACGTCGGCCGCAACGCCTGGCTGCAGGCGGGCCTCCCGATCACCACCCCGGCAACCACCGTCGACCGCCAGTGCGGCTCGGCGCAGCAGGCGGTGAACTTCGGCGCCGCCCTGGTTGCGTCCGGCGTGCACGACGTCGTGATCGGCGGCGGCGTCGAGCACATGGGCCACATCCCGATGGGCGTCACCTTCAACTTCGTGGACCAGGTCGGCTCCCCGTGGCCGGACGAGCTGATGGCCCGCTACAACCTCGTCCCGCAGGGCATCTCGGCCGAGATGATCGCCGACCAGTGGGAGATCCCGCGCTCCGAGCTGGACGAGCTGGGGCTGCGTTCCCACCGCAACGCCGCGCGCGCCACGGAGGAGGGCCGCTTCGAGCGCGAGACGATCCCGATGACCGTGAAGATGAACGGTTCGGAGGAGACCGTCGTGGCCGATCAGGGCATCCGCCCCGACACCAGCCTCGAGCAGCTGTCCCAGCTGAAGCCGGCGTTCAAGCAGGACGGCAAGGTGACGGCCGGCAACGCGAGCCAGATCTCCGACGGCGCCGCCGCGGTGCTGCTGATGACGCGCGAGAAGGCTGACGCATACGGCCTCAAGCCGCGCGCCCGCATCCTCGACCAGACCACGGTCGGGGTGGACCCGGTGATCATGCTGACCGGCCCGATCCCGGCAACCCACAAGCTGCTGGAGCGCAACAAGATGAAGATCGACGACATCGACCTGATCGAGATCAACGAGGCGTTCGCGTCCGTCGTCGCGGCCTGGCGGCGCGAGCTCGAGCCCGACATGGACCGCGTCAACGTGAACGGTGGCGCGATCGCGCTCGGGCACCCGCTCGGGTCGACCGGCGCACGCCTGATCACGACGCTGCTGCACGAGCTCGAGCGCACGGACAAGGAGATCGGCCTCGTGACGATGTGCTGTGGTGGAGGCCTCGGCACGGGCACGCTGATCCAGCGCGTCTGAGGCGCCGGTGGACCTGACCCTGAGTCCCAGCGAGGAGGCCTTCCGCGACGAGGTGCGCTCGTGGCTGGCCGAGCATCACCCGGGCGCGGCCCCCGAGGACGAGAACGAGGCGTTCGAGTTCGCGCGCCGCTGGCAGCGCAAGCTGCACGACGGCGGCTGGGCCGGCGTCTCGTGGCCGGAGCAGTACGGCGGCCGTGGCGCCACGCTGATCGAGCAGGCGATCTTCTACGAGGAGATGGTGCGCGCCAAGGCGCCCCGAATCGCGAACGTCCTCGGTCTCGTGATGGGCGGCCCCGTCGTGATCACGCACGGCACGGACGCGCAGAAGCAGCGCTACCTCGAGCCGATCCTGTCGGCCGAGGAGATCTGGTGCCAGGGATTCTCCGAGCCGGAGGCAGGCTCCGACCTGGCGTCCTTGAAGACCCGCGCCGTGAAGCGCGACGGCGGCTGGGTCGTGTCGGGGCAGAAGGTCTGGACCACCCTTGCCCACGAGGCGAAGTGGTGCATGCTCGTGGCGCGCACCGACCCGGACGCGCCCAAGCACCAGGGCCTCACCTACTTCCTGATGGACATGGAGCAGGACGGCGTCGAGGTCAAGCCGCTCGTGCAGATCACGGGCGAGGCCGAGTTCAACGAGATCTTCATGGACGAGGCCTACATCCCCGACGACAACGTCGTGGGTGGGGTGGGCAACGGCTGGAGCGTCGCGATCACGACCTTGATGAACGAGCGCGCCGGCCTCGCGTTCGCCGCCCAGGCGGCACTCGAGCTGGCGATGAGCAGGGCGATCGCGCTTGTGAACACGACGTCGCGCAACGGCGGCCCGATTTCCGAGGACCCGGTGGTGCGCGACCGCCTCTCCCAGCTGTTCATCGAGTCCGAGATCTTTCGCGTGACGAACCTCCGGGGGCTCACGAAGATCATGAAGAACGGCGTGCCGGGTCCCGAGGGTTCGCTCGGGAAGTGGCACTGGGCCGAGATCAATCAGCACCTGATGGAGCTGGTGATGGAGATCGAGGGCCCGTACTCGCAGTTCGCCGACGGCTCGCACCACTCGCTCGGCGGAGACTGGCAGTACCAGTACCTGCGCACCCGCGCAAACTCCATCGAGGGCGGCACCACGGACATCCTCAAGAACATCGTCGCCGAGCGGGTCCTGGGCCTGCCGAAGCTCAGATAGGGCCGGCAATGAGCACGCTCATTACCGGGTCTGGAGAGGGATGACGTGAACTTCGACCTAACCGACGAGCAACAGATGCTGCAGGCCGCGGCGCGGGAGTTCCTCGCGGCGCGGTTGAAGTCCGAGCGGATCAGGGAGCTCGCCGAGTCCGACGACGCATTCAGCGAGGACCTGTGGCGCGAGATCAGCGATCTCAACTGGCCGGGTCTGATGATCTCGGAGCAGTACGGAGGACAGGGGCTGGGCACGGTGGAGCTGGCGGTGCTGATGGAGCAGCTCGGCTACGCACTCACGCCGGGGCCGATCCTCTCCAGCATCCTGGCCGGGATCGCGCTCGAGACCGCGGCCACCGAGGAGCAGAAGGAGCGCTACCTCGCGCCCCTCGCCACCGGCGAGCAGCGGGCGTCGCTGGCGCTCTGGGACGCGGGGGCGGGCTGGTCGCCGAACGACATCACGCTGGAGCCCGAGGAAGCGAGCGGCGGCTACGTGCTGCGCGGCGAGAAGCTGTTCGTGATGGACGCCGCCCGGGCCGACTTCCTGATCGTCGGCGCGACGGGCGACCGACGGTTCATCGTCGCGCGCGACGCCGACGGCGTTTCGATCGCTCCCACCGAGACCATCGATGCGACCCGCAAGCAGTACGCCGTCAAGCTCGATGGTGTGCAGGTCTCAGCCGACGCGGCGTTCGGCGGTGACGGTGCGCTGGCCCCCGCGCGGGTGCGCGCTTTCACGGCGGTCGCGGCCGAGCTCACGGGAGTCGCCCAGCGCGCCATGGAGATGGCGGTCGAATACGCCAAGGAGCGCAAGCAGTTCGGCCGGCCGATCGGCTCCTACCAGGCCGTCTCGCACCGCTGCGCGCAGATGCTGCTGGAGACGGAGGCGGCGCGGTCGGCGGCCTACTACGCGGCCTGGGCGGCGGACAACGAGCCCGAGACCGCCCCGCTCGCGGCGTCGATGGCGAAGGCGTATGCATCCGACGCCGGCGTCCGCGTCACGAACGCCTCGCTGCAGGTCCATGGCGGCATCGGGTTCACGTGGGAGCACGACCTGCACTTCTTCCTGAAGCGGGCCGCTGCCGACGCTGTGATGTTCGGCGACGCGCGCTGGCATCGCGAGCAGGTCGCGCGGATGGTGATCGACTCCCCCGGCGTCGGGGCCTCCGAGCCGACCGTGGTCGCGGCCGCGACCTAGCGCGCGCGCTTGGCGGGCTTGGCCCGCGCGAGGTAGCGCTGGCCGGCGCGCACGGTGACGGTCTTGTGTTTGGCGATGTCGCGCACCTTGACCACGCCGCTGGTGACGCGCGTGAGGGTGCCGGCGCACCTGTCCTCGACCAGCCAGCGGGTGCCGCGCACGGTGGCCGCGCTGCGGCGTCCACGGGTCTTGTAGCGGCCCGTCGCGTTGCCCCACAGGCGGCGGCGGGGGCGGCGCTTGGCGCTCGCCTGCACGCCCCGGCCCGCGCGGCAGCGGGGCATCTGGCCGGCGAGCCTCAGCTCCACCAGTCCGTTCGCATTTTTGCGTTGCTGCCCGATGAACCGGCCGCCGTGGAAGACCCCCGACTGGATGCCGCCGGCAGGCGTGGCCGACGCGAGGCTGATGCGGCCCCGGCGCACATCGATCAGGGAGCCGACCGGCACCTGTGTGGCATCGGTCAGGGGCTTGAGCCGGCCCAGCCGCTTTCCGTGGCGGCGGGCCACCTTCACGACTCCCGAGACGCGCGCGACGTTGAGCTCGCGGTAGATGTCGGGCGCGGCAAGCTGCGGTTGCGGCAACCCGGGCAGACCGGGAGAGGTGGTCTGGGGCGCCCGAGTGACGCCGACGGGGTTGTAGAACAGGCCGCCCGCGGACACCCCGGCCTGGGCGCCGGTGACGGTGTCGACACTGATCAGTCCACCGGATCCGCCGAACGCATCGGGGTCTGCCACGAGCGCCGTGCCGGCCTCGGCGAACACACCCGCCGGGTCCTTGAGCGGGCTGCCCGCCGCCACCGGGGCGATGCTGCCGTTGGCGAGGCTGAGCGCCCACAGGGACTCTTTCGTGGTGACGAGTACCCGGCCGTCCGGACTCACCGCGATGCCGCGCAGGGCGGAGCCGAACTGCGCTCCGGAGGCGACCTGCGACTGCACCCCGGTCGTGGGGTCGATCCTGATCAACCCACCCTTCACGCTGTCCACCTTGGAATCGGCCACATAGATGACGCCGCCGGGCCCGACCGCGACGCCCACGGGATCCACCAGCAGGCCATCGGCGCCGATCACCGTCTGGGCGCCGGTGGCCGGCTCGACGCGCACGACCTTGCCGCCCTCGTCGGAAACCAGCAGCGCGCCGTCGGCGGCGATTGCAACGCCCGTCGGCCTGTAGAAGTACCCCAGCTGAGCCACGACGGTCTGGGTCCCGGTCGTCGCGTCGATCGCCACAATCGCTCCCTTGCCGAGCGCGTGGCTGTCACTCACGAACAGCGTGCCGTCCGCGCGCGCGACGATCCCGGACGGCTTCTTCAGGTGCCCCTCCTTGGAAAGCAGTGTCTGGCCGCCCCCCGAGGTGTCGACCCGCACGACGCTGGCGCGCCCTTCGTCGACCACCAGCGCATCCGTGGAGGCGGCGAGCGCGGCGCCGGGCGTGGCCAGGGCGGCGGCGACCGAGAGCGCGATCGCGACCAGGGTGGCCCGCGGCGAGGGGCCGGGGTGGTGCAGGCTCAGCACCCTGGTGCTATCGGCCGGCGCGCATGCGGACTTGAGGCGCGGACGGGCCACGCCTAGCGACGCGGTGCCGTGGCGAGGGCCTTTGCCGGGCGCCGGCGAAGATCCCGCAGGGAGGTTCGCTCGCGCTCCATCCGCGGCGCCAGCGCGAGGAATCTCTCCACGAGCCGGGGGTCGAACGCCGTGCCGCTGCGCGCACGGATCTCGGCGAGCGCGGCGTCGAGGCTCCATGCGGGCTTGTAGGCGCGCTCCGACATGAGCGCGTCGAATACGTCGCAGATCGAGCAGATCCTTCCCGCCATCGGGATCTCCTCTCCGCGCAGTCCCGCCGGGTAGCCGCTGCCGTCCCACCGCTCGTGGTGCGTGCGGGCGATCACCTCGGCAACCTGGATCAGACGCGATCCTGAGCCCGCGAGAATCTCGCTGCCGATCTTCGTGTGGCTCCTCATGATCTCGCGCTCCTCGGCCGTGAACTCGCCCGGCTTGCGCAGGATCGCGTCGGGGATCCCGATCTTGCCGAGGTCGTGCAGGGCGCTCGCGTCCCGGAGGAGCTCGGCGTCGTCGACGCTCCAGCCGGCGTCGACTGCGAGTTGATAACAGAGCCGGCCGATTCGCTCGATGTGCTCACCGGTTTCGCGGTCGCGCGACTCCGCCGCCTGTCCGAGCCGGTACACGACCTCCATCTGGGTCTCGCGCAGCTCCGTGGTGCGCTTGCGCACCTCTCGCTCGAGCTCGTCCTTGCGATGCACGACGCGGCGGCGCTCGCTGCTCTCCGCAAGGTATGCGGCGGTGACCGCGGTCACGGTTCCGGTCATCAGTGCCGCGATCGGATAGGTGAAGACCACGACCCACCCGGCGTTGAAGAGCTCCTGCGCGACGATCGCGTAGCCGATCGCCACCGAGGGAACGAGCACGACGAGCAGCCGCGCCCGCATGTAGGCGATTCCGAGCGTGGGTGCGAGCCCAAGTGCCAGGATCATGAGCAGGTCGATCCAGTCCGGCACGCTGCGCAGCGGGACACCGTGCATGGCGGTCCAGATCGCGTTCGCCTGGATCTCCGGTCCCGACATCGGATTCTCGTCTGACATCGGTGTCGGGTGGATGTCCTGCAGGGTCGACGCCGACGCGCCCACCACGACCACCTTGTCGCGTAGCGCCGCGAAGGGGACGTCGCCTTCGACCAGGTCGGCGAAGGAGAAGGTCGGCACCGTTGCCGGGGGGCCGCGGTAGTCGATCCATGCGCCGCCGTGGTCGAACAGATGCCGCGGCGGCGGGTGTCCCGTCGCCTGGCCGGCGGTGGCCACGCCGAAGGTCTCGAGCCCGGCCTCCTCGTAGGCGATCTTGCGGACCACGCCCCCGCGGTCGACGGGGACGTTGCTCGCGGCGGCCCGGGCCCGCGCCCGCGCGACGTTGGCGTCGCCACCGAGCACGTTCGTGCGGCCCCGCTGGTCGACCTCCGTGGTGGCGAGCACCACATTGCCCGCCCGCCTGATCGCACGGTAGAGGGCAAGATCTTCGGCCGGCTTCGTGGGCTCCGTGAACTGGACGTCGTACGCGATCTGCCTGACGCCGGCCGCACGGAGCCGATCGATCGCGGTGGCGTGCAGCGAGCGTGGGAAGGGCCACTGGATCTCCAGCCTGGAGAAGGTCACCTCGTCGATCGCGATCACGACTACGTCGTCGGGGGGATCCGCCTCGCGCAGTGTGAAGCGCATGTCGAGGCTGTCACCCTCCAGGGGTCCCCAGGCATCCGTCACGTACGCCAGGCAACTGAGGGCGACGGCGATCGTGGCCGCGAGCACCGTACCAACCCGACGGCCGGCCGCGCGGGTCGCGCGAAGGTCGCGCGCCCGACCCTTCGATCTCCTGCGCATGTGAGTCCGTGAGAGCACGAGCTGACGAGTGCCCTGGGGGCGCCCGACAGTCGCATCGGCATCGGCTCGGCGGCGCTTGAGAACGATCGGCCCGCCCGCTCGCGCCAGTGCGGCGCGAGCTTCGGTCAGTCCGAGCCGGGGAGCCGACCTCCCACGAACTGGGTGAGGCCGGCCAGGCGCTGGCGGACGTCAATGAACCCGAGCGCGCGCAACGCGTCAACGAGTTCCTGCTGCTCGAACATGCGGATCCCCGCGGGCGCGGCGACTGCCCGCTCGAGCGCGCGCAACGCTCCCGTGCGCCCGTGGCTCGACGTGAACAGCGCGATGCGCCCGCCCGGGGCCAGCACGCGGCGCATCTCGTCGAGGGCCAGGTAGGGGTCGGGGAACAGGTTCAAGGCGGCGAAGCAGCACGCGGCGTCGAAGGACGCCGCTCGAAACGGCAGCGCGGCCGCGTCCGCGAACGCGAAGCACAGGTTGTCGATACCGGCGGCATGCGTCTCGCGCACCGCGCGTTCCAGCATCGGGCGGGAGGCGTCGACTCCCACCACGAGACCGCCACCGCCTACGGCGTGGGCGAAGTCCCGCGAGAAGTTCCCGGGGCCGCAGGCGACGTCGAGCACGCCGTCACCCGGGCCGAGGCCCATCAGGAGCCTGGCGATCCGCTTCTCGTCCGCCATGCCCGGGCCGCCGATGCCCTTTGCCATCCGGCCCAGCGCGGGGCGCCACCAGCGCTCGTAGACGCGGGTCACCGGACCCGCCTGCATCAGGCTGCCGACCAGACCCGGCTGCTCGATGTCCCGGCCCAGTACCTCCAGATAGCCGTCGTGCAGGACCGCGTCGCGGTGATCGGGGCGCAGCAGCGGCCGCACCCGCTCGCAGGGGGAGCCGCTCACCCGGCGTCGCGACCGAGCCGGAGGCTCGGCAGCGGCTGTTCGTGCTCCTGCACGTGACCGTCGCCCTGACCTTCGCGCGCGATGCGCTCGAGCCGCGCGATCGCGCGCTCCCCCTCAATGCGGGCGGGGTCTGCGGGCGGCAGGCTCGCGATCAGGCGCGCCACGCGATCGCGGATCTGGAGCGCAAAATGGGGAGTCGCGGGCCCCAGCAGCTCGCGCACGTCGTCGACCGTGACGCGGTGCTGCGGGGCGAGTCGGTCGGGTCGCTCTGCGCCGCTCATGCCCGCAAGAGTACGGCCCGCCGCTCCTACAGTCCCTCGTCGCGCACGCGCACGATCTCGGCCAGCTCGTCGATCCTGGCCTGCACGCCCAGGCTGATCGCGGACTCGTCTCCCAGGATCCAGGCGTGGTTGTAGACGCCCCGCACCGGGTCGAACCGGTAGCCGGGCTGGATGTCGAGCAGGTAGTCCTCCAGCGGCCCTGGGAGCTTGTCCTTGTCGTCGACGAGCAGCAACGGCCCATAGGTGCCGCTCCCTCCGAGCGCCGCAGCCGCGGCCGCGTCGCCCGTGCGGCCGGAGTTGGCGAACACGAGGCCGTGTCCGGGGTCGCGGACTCCCCAGCCGAAGGTCGCGTCGGAGTAGCGTGCGAACGCGATCGCGTTGGTCACGGGTGTGCTGCCCTGGATCCGCTTGACCGGGCCGAGCCGCCGCAGCGAGCGCTCCACTTCTGACGAGATCACGTGCTCGGGCCCGAGCACGTAGATGCGCGGCTGCTCGTGGCGGTTGATCGCCTGCCGCGTCGCGCGCGGCAGGGCGTTGCGTTCCGTGAAGAGCACCGAGTCGCCGGACTTGGCCGCCCACGAAGCCGCGGGCATCGCGAACTGCGGCTGGTCCACCGAGACGATCACGACGTTGGCGGACGGGCGCTTCGCGACATCGGTGCGAAACGCGTCGATCGTGGCTGCGAGCCTGACCGGGTCGCCGCCCGCAATGCGGCGCGAGCGCAGCTCTCCCGGTGCCCGAGCGTCCCCGACCTCGATGGCCTGCGCGCCGCCCGCGTCGGGCGCCCCGGTCGGTTTGAGCGTGTCCAGGGCGGTCGCGGTGGCGCGCGGCAGGTCTCCGCCGTCGGTCAGCAGGATCGGGGCGCGCAGCGGCCGGCCCATCAGGGCGGCGGCCGCGATCGCCGCGCGCCAGTCGTCCCGGTCGACGAGCGTCACGGCCCGCGGGCGCGTGCCGCGGGTCTGCCCGGGATAGGTCGCGGCGGCCGTCCCGGCCGCGTCGGCGACCGCGTCCCGACCACCGACCCGCGTCGTGTTCTTGGTCGCGAGCGCGGGGAAGCCGAGCACGGCCTGGTTCGCGGTGTCCTCCTTGAGCTGGACCTCGACCGGATTGCCGTCGTCGCCGCACGCGCCGATCGCCAGCGCAAGCGCGACCATCACGATCACCGTCCCGGTCAGATGCGCGCCTGTGCGGGGCTCCGCCATCGAGCGGCGCACGATAGCGGCTGGACCTCCCGGGCCCGAAAGCTGGTTGACGGGGCCCGAGGGGGGTACACTTTGACTTGGTTGACTCGTCAGTCAACCGCCGCACGGCATGGCAGCCCGAGCGTCATGCGGCGGCCGAAGACTTGGAGCCGGAGCGGATGGACTTTCGACTCAGCGACGACAGCCTCGAGTGGCAGCAGTACTGCCGGCAGTTCGCACGCGAGGTGGTGCGGCCTGCCGCTGCGCAGCACGATCGGGACGAGAGCGTGCCTTACGACGTGATGCAGAAGGCCTACGAGTGGAAGCTCGCCGGCCTCGAGTGGATCCAGACGCTGCAGACGGACACGGAAGGGCTGAAGGGCGTCATCTACGCCGAGGAGGTCCACTGGGGCTGTGCGGGCATCGCACTCGCCATCTCCGCCTCCACGCTGTGCGCGGCGGGGATCGCCTCCTCCGGCACACCCGAGCAGATCGGCCGCTGGATCCCCGAGGTGATCGGCAACAAGGACGACCCCAAGATCGGGGCCTACGCCGTCACCGAGCCCGCTGCCGGCTCGGACGTGAAGTCGCTGCGCACGACCGCCAAGCGCGACGGCGACGACTGGATCCTGAACGGCACCAAGACCTTCATCTCGAACGGCGGCATCGCGGATGTGACGGTCGTGGTCGCGACCGTCGACCCGGACCTCGGGCACCGGGGCCAGGCGTCGTTCATCGTGACCGGCGACAACCCCGGCCTGAAGCTCGGCCACAAGGAGTCCAAGCTCGGCATCCGTGCCTCACAGACCGCAGAGATCGTGCTGGAGGACTGCCGCGTCCCCGGCGACCACCTGCTGGGCGGCGAGGAGAAGTTGCAGCGCAAGCTCGAGCGGGCCCGCTCGGGCAAGAGCTCTGGTGCCTCCGGCGCGCTGGCGACGTTCGAGATCACGCGCCCGACCGTCGGCGCCTCTGCGCTGGGCATCGCGCAGGCCGCCTACGAGTGGACTCTCGAGTACCTGCACGGCCGCACCGAGGACGGGCGTCCCCTGCTCCAGGAGCAGCGCATCCAGCAGGTGCTGGCCGACGTTGCGACCGAGATCGAGGCGGCGCGACTGCTGGTGTGGCGCGCGGCCTGGATGGGCCGCCATGGTGTGCCGATGACCGGCGGCCAGGGCTCCATGTCCAAGCTCAAGGGCGGCGACGTGGCGATGTGGGCCACCACGGAGTTGATGGACCTGGTCGGGCCCGCCGCGCAGTCGATGGACTATCCGCTCGAGAAGTGGTTCCGCGACGCCAAGATCTACCAGATCTTCGAGGGCACGGCGCAGATCCAGCGGCTGGTCATCGCCCGCATGCAGACGACCGAGTACACCGAGCGGCTGCAGTTCGCGCAGGAGGTGGCGGCCGCCGCCCAGGGCCAGGGGTCCGGCAACGGTGTCGTCTCGCAGGCGCCGGGCAACGCTCCGTCGGAGCAGCCCGCCGGCGCCGAGGCGCAGCGTGTCCCTGCCTAGCGCGCAAGAGATGTAAGCAACATCTAGCCTGAGCGCGATGGCGCACGCGCACTCCCACGGGCTCGACGCGCGCCGGGCCGGCAACCGCTCGCGGATGGCGATCGCGCTCGCGATCAACGTCGTGCTGCTGGTGGGCACCGTGGTTGGCGGGATCCTGACGGACTCGCTGGCGCTGTTGGCCGACGCCGGGCACCTGCTGTCGGACGTCGGGGCGATCGTGATCGGCCTGGCCGCCGCCCGCCTGGCGGCGCGCGCCCCGACCCCCGCGCGCACTTTCGGGCTGCAGCGCAGCGAGGTGCTGGGCGCGCTTGCCAACGGCGTGCTGCTGGTCGTGATCGCGGTGCTGATCGTGGTCGAGGCGGTCGGGCGGTTCGGGTCCGCGCCCGACGTGTCGGGCGGCGGGGTGCTGGCGGTCGGCCTGGCCGGCCTGGCCGGCAACATCGCGGCCACCTGGGTGCTCGCCGCGGGGGATCGCGCCGACCTCAACCTCGAGGGCGTGCTGCGGCACTCCGCGGCGGACGCGCTCAGCTCGATCGGCGTCGTGGTGGCGGCGATCCTGATCCTGGCCGCGGGCTGGGACGAGGCGGACCCGCTCGCCAGCCTCCTGATCGCGGGGCTGATCCTCGTGGGCTCCTGGCGGCTGTTGAAGGAACCGGTCGACGTGCTGCTCGAGGCGGCGCCGCAGGGGACGGACGTGTCGGCGATCGGCACCGCGATGGCGGCCGAGCGTGACGTGGTCGAGGTCCACGACCTGCACGTCTGGACCGTCACGTCGGGGTTCCCGGCGCTCAGCGCGCACGTCGTGGTCTGTCCCGGCTGTGATCGCGATCGCGTGCTGCGGCGTGTGGAGGCGCTCCTGCGCGAGCGCTTCGGCATCACGCACGCGACCCTGCAGATGGTCGAGCACACTGCGGGTGACGGCCTGATCCAGGTCGAGCGCCGGGACTGACCCGGCCGGCCCGGGCTGAGTCAGATGATCACCGGCACGGTGCCGCCGTCGACGCTCCACGCCGCCCCGGCCACATAGGACGCGCGCTCCGAGCACAGGAACACGATCGCGCCCGCGATCTCCCCGGGTTCGGCCATGCGGCCGATCGGCCGCCCGGCGCCGGACTTCAGCATCGCCTCCTGCGCGCCCGCCAGGCCCGAGAGGGCGGCCGACTGGTCGGCCAGCCCGCCCGCGCCGACCCACAATTCGGATTTGGTCGGCCCGGGGCACACCGCGTTGACGAGCACGCCGTCCGGCGCGCAGCGATCCGCCCACAGGCGTGAGAGTGAAAGCTGGGCGGCCTTGGCCACGGAGTACTCGGGCATGTTGGCGGACGGGCGCTTGCCCGCCGTGCTCGCGACATTCACCACGCGGCCCCAGCGGCGCGCGCGCATCCCCGGCACGAGCGCGCGCATCGCGCGGTGCGACGCCATCACGTTCAGCTCCCATGCGGCGCTCCAGTCCTCGTCGGGGACGTCGTCGAGGTCGCGCCAGCGCGCGGTGCCCGCGTTGTTGACGAGCACGTCGGGCTCGCCCAGGTCTGTGCGGGCCGCGCCGAGCATGCGCTCCCCGGCATCGGCGTCGGTCACGTCGCAGCGCAGGGCCGCGGCGCGGCCGCCCGCAGCGCGGCCGCCCGCAGCGCGGCATGTCTCGAGCGCTTGCGCGAGCGCATCGGGCGAGCGCGCCACGAGCAGCACCGCAGCACCCTCCTCACACAGCGCCAGCGAGGTCGCCAGCCCGATGCCGCGGCTCGCGCCGGTCACGACGCACACCTTTCCTCCCAGGCCCAGATCCACGCGCAGCAGTCTAGGACTGGGCGCAATCTCTCGTGCAGCGGCGCGGCGCAGGGCAGGAAAACGCGCCGGCCCGCGTCTTGCTGCTAAGGTTCCCGCGCTTTTGCAGGCAAATCAGTTCTGGGAGGTACGAACCTTCTCGAGCCGCTGAGTTCTCCCCGTGGCGGCCAGGACGGCCAAGCGGGGCGAAGCGGGGGAACCAAAGGCCAGCAGTGGGCGCCGGTTGGCGCCCTCGGGGCTAATCGCCGCGAGCCTCTTCGACGGTGTAGCGCCAGCTCTTCCGGCGCGAGTCCGACAGCTAACCCCGTAAGCGTTGGAAAGAGACATGGTGGATCCAAGCCCTTCGGGCCCCAGCAGGGGCCTCGCACGAACAACCGATGCTCGTACGCCAAGGCAGGCAGCCGCGCTCGCGGCTGGGCTGTTGTTGAGCGCCCTCGCGCTCATCGCCCTTGCTCCCGATGCGTCGCGCTCCGCATCGCTCCAGGCGATCCAGGCGAACATCACCGAGAAGCAGGACGCGATCGAGAATGCGCAGGCGCAGGAGGGCGTGCTCACCGGCGACATCAGCGCGCTGTCCCGGCGAATCCGCACGCTCACGCGAGAGATCGGGTCGCTGCGCCGGCGTGAGGCGCGCGTCCAGAACACGCTCGACGCGCGGCGCGCGCAGCTCGCCCGTGTGCAGGCGCGCTACCAGGTCGAGCACCGGCGATTCGTGCGCTTGCGCAGGGAGCTGCACCGCTCGCAGATCGTGCTGGCGCAGCGCCTGATCGAGATCTACAAGTCGGACCAGCCGGACATGCTGTCGGTGATCCTCGAGTCCGACGGCTTCAACGATCTGCTCGTGCGCGCCGACTACATGAGCGCGATCGGCGAGCAGGACTCCGTGATCGTCGACAAGGTGCGTGCCCTGAAGAAGAAGTCCGCGCAGAAGCGGCTGCTGCTCGTCGTGCTGAAGTCGCAGGCCGAGGTGGCGGTGCGGGTGATCGAGGCAAAGCAGCGCGAGCTCGAGCAGGCACGCGCGGCGATCCAGGCCAACGAAGCCGATCTCGCATCGGCGCGGCGCTACAAGTTCGGCAAGCTCGGCAACGTGAAGGCGCATCGCCATGAGCTGGAGGGTGACCTGCGCGAGTTGCAGGCCGCGTCGGCCCAGGTGACGAACCAGCTGCAGGCCGGGGGCCCCGCGCCCGCGGGCCCGATCCGCCAGGGCGGAGGGGGGTACATCTGGCCGGTGAACGGCCCGGTCGTGTCGCCCTTCGGGATGCGCTGGGGGCGCCTGCACGCGGGCGTCGACATCGCGGTGCCGGCCGGCACGCCGATTCGGGCCGCGGCCAGCGGCACGGTCGCGATGGCGGGGTGGATGGGCGGCTACGGGCAGTACACGTGCATCCAGCACGGCGGTGGCGTCGCCACCTGCTACGCACACCAGTCGTCGATCGGGGTCGGCGCGGGCGCGAGCGTCAAGCAGGGCCAGGTGATCGGGTCGGTCGGTTGCACCGGTCACTGCTTCGGCGACCACCTGCACTTCGAGGTCCGGATCAACGGGTCCCCGGTGGACCCGATGGGCTACCTCTAGGCGCCGGCGGGGGGTGGCGCTCCGCCGCCGGCCAGCCTCATCAGCAGCTGGTCGAGCCATCCGCTGTCTCGCAGGCCGCGCACGATGTTGTGCTGCTCCGAGCGCACGGGATGCAGCGGCACCTGCGTCAGGTGACCGATCCGCTCCGCGTGAGCGCGGTCGAGTTGGTTGTCGGCCCCGTAGTAGACGTGCGCTGGGCGGAGTCCCGCACGAAAGCAGCCTTCAGCCCGAGCCGCGAGATGGTCCGGAACAGCTCGAAGGGGGGAGCTCCGAACGCCCGCCGGAGCCCACCGAAGACCACGACCATGTGCGGTGAGTCATGGTCGAGATCGACGAGCATGCCGGCATCGGGGTTGCGAATCCCCTGCAAGATTGCGTTGTCGTTGCCCGGCATTGGCGTGCAGTATCGCGCCCAAGCGCGATAATCGCCGCCCGTGCAGCCCGAGATCCAGCTAGGCCCGCTCGAGCTGAAGACGTTCGGGCTGATGTTCGCGCTCGGCTTCCTGGCCGCGGGCGCGGTGATCGCGCGCCGTTTCCTGGAGCTCGAGAAGCCTGCCGACTGGGCGTACGAGATGACCTTCTCGGCGCTGCTCGGCGGCCTCGTGGGCGCGCGTGTCTACTACCTCGCCGAGAACTGGTCGGACGTCCACGACGACTTGCTCGGCAACGTCTTCTCCGGATCCGGGCTGGTGTGGTACGGGGGAGCGATCGGGGGCGCGCTCGCAGTGTTCGCGTGGGCGTGGTGGCGTGGGTTCCTGTCGCTCGCGTTGCTCGACGTGGCGGCGGTGCCGCTCGCCCTCGGATATGCGATCGGACGCGTGGGATGCCAGCTGTCGGGCGACGGCGACTACGGTCGCGCGTCCGACCTACCGTGGGCGATGTCGTACCCCGACGGGACGGTTCCGACCAACGAGCAGGTCCACCCGACACCCGTCTACGAGACGCTCGCAATGGGACTGGTCGCCTGGCTGCTGTGGCAATGGCGCGACCGGTTCAGGCCCGGCGTGCTGTTCGCGCTCTACCTGGTGCTGGCTGGGCTGGAGCGCTTTCTGGTCGAGTTCGTACGGCGCAACGAGGACACGGTCGCCGGCCTCACGACGCCGCAGGTGGAGAGCCTCGTGCTGATGTGCGTGGGCGTCGCGTGGATCGTGGTGGTTCGCCACCGCAAGGGCGGGCTCTCGCCCCAGCCGGCCTGATCGATCGTCACACAGCCAGGCGACGACGACGCCTCCCGTCGATCGTCGTCGCCCTTTCCCGGGCATCCTCCCTGTCCTCTACATAGCACCGACGCAGCCGCCTGGGGCGCGGGTTCGCCTACATCACTCGGGCGAGCCAGCGCAGCGACTCGCCCTGCAGCTCTGCGTCGTGCTGGGCCGAGCGGTGGTCGCCGCCCTCGAGCAGGACCAGGCGCTTGGGCTCGGAGGCCAGCTCGAAGAGCTGCTCCGAGTGCGTGTAGGGGACGACTTCGTCACCGCGCGCGTGGATCAGCAGCAGCGGCTTGGAGCCCATCCGCTGGACGGCCTCGCCGACGTCACTGGTCTCCAGCCAGCCGGCGAGTGAGGGGGCGTCGATCCGCATCTCCGCCAGCGCGCTCCCCGCCGCCGCCGGCTTTCCCTCTGCGATTCGTCGCACGTCGGCGGCCAGCATCCACTCGGCGGCCGGGCAGATCGCGACGACGGCCGCGACGCGCCGGCTGGCCGCTCCCGCATGGATTGCCATCAGTCCGCCCATGCTGGAGCCACGCGCCGCGACCCTGCGTTCGTCCACCTCGGGCCGCGCGGCGAGCCACTCCGCGAGCAGGCGCAGGTCGTCCACGACCGTGGGGTCGAGGTCGCCGTCCGTCTCCCCGTGGCCGCGGTTGTCGAACGTCAGCGCCACGAAGCCGTGGTTCACGGCGGCGCGCGCGAAGTCCGCGTGATTCTCCTTGCGCGAGCCTGCACCGTGCATGACCATCACGGCGGGCCACGGTCCTGTCCCGGCAGGGCGCCACAGGCACCACGCGATGCCCGCGAGGCTGCCCGTCTCGTCCGGCGGCTGGATGTTCAACTCTGCGGTCATAATGCGCGGCAGTATGGCGGCTACCGCTCTCAGCCACGCGTACCCGCTCGGAGCGCGCGTGAACGACCGCGGCCACCTCGAGGTGGGGGGCTGTGACGTCGTCGAGCTGGCCGAGCGCCACGGCACGCCCGCGTACATCTACGACGAGGACGACATCCGCGCCCGGGCGCGAGCGTACCTCGAGGCGTTCCGGTCGCGGACCGACGACTTCGAGGTGATCTATGCCTCCAAGGCGCTGCCCATCACTGCGGCCTACGAGGTCGTGGCGGACGAGGGTCTGTCGGTGGACGTCGCCTCCGGCGGCGAGCTGCATCTCGCGCTGCGAGCCGGCGTCCGTCCAAAGCGGCTCTTCATGCACGGCAACAACAAGACCGAGGCCGAGCTGCGGATGGCATTCGATGCGGGCATCGGCTACCTCGTGCTGGACTCGTTCGAGGAGATCGAGCGAGCAGAGCGCCTGGCGCCCCGGACCCAGGACGTCCTGATCCGCGTCACTCCCGGCATCAAGCCCTCGACCCACAGCTATGTGCAGACGGGCCAGCTGGACTCCAAGTTCGGCTTCGGCCTGTCTGACGGGCGCGCCACGGAGGCCGTGCGGCGCGTACGCGCCGCGCGGCGGCTCAAGCTCGTCGGCGTGCATGCGCACATCGGCTCCAACATCTTCGAGCTGGAGCCGTACACCCGCACGATCGAGCTGCTCGCCGACTTCGTCGACTTCGAGTGTCACCTGCTGAACGTCGGCGGCGGGCTCGGCATCGCCTACACCGCCGAGCAGGAGCCCGCTTCGATCGAGGACTACGTCGACGTCAAGGTGAAGGGCGTGCAGGCCGCGTTCGACCCGGTGCCCCGCGTGCTGATCGAGCCGGGCCGCTCGCTGGTCGGAAACGCCGGGATCACCGTTTACCGCATCGGCACCATCAAGGAGATCCCGGGAGTGCGCACATACGTGGCCGTGGACGGCGGGATGTCGGACAACCTGCGCCCGATGCTCTATGACGCGCGCTATGACGCCGCGCTCGCGGACCGGCCCGACGCGATGGGCACGCAGCTCGCGACGATCGCCGGCATGCACTGCGAGTCCGGCGACATCCTGATCAAGGAGGTCGCACTGCCGGACCCGCAGGTCGGGGACCTGCTGGTGACGCCCGCGACGGGCGCGTACGGGTATGCGATGGCGAACAACTACAACGGGGTGCCGCGACCGCCGGTGATCTTCTGCCGAAATGGCGAAGCGCGCGTCGTCGTGCGGCGCGAGACCTACGAGGACCTGACGGCGCGCGACGTATGACGGCCGCGCCTTTCCGCGTCGGCCTGCTCGGTCACGGAACGGTCGGTGCGGCGTTCGACTCACTCCTCGCCGAGCGCGCCGGTGCGATCGCCGCGGCGACGGGCCGCCGACCCGAGCTCGCCGGAGTGCTGACACGCGCGCGCGGGTCATTCGACGAGATCCTGCGGTCCTCCGACGCGATCGTCGAGCTGATCGGCGGCATCGAGCCCGCCCGCGAGTACGCGCTGCGCACGCTGGAGGCGGGCAAGCCGCTGGTGACCGCCAACAAGCAGCTGCTCTCACAGCATGGCGACGAGCTGTTCGCCGCGGCGCGCGCCGGCGCGGCACAGCTGCGCTACGAGGCGGCGGTCGCGGGCGTGGTCCCGGTGATCCGCGTGATGCGCGAGTCGTTTGCCGGCGCCCACATCGAGAAGGTGCACGGCATCGTGAACGGAACGACGAACTTCATCCTCAGCGAGATGGCACGCACGGGTGCGTCCTATGAGGACGTCCTGAGGCGCGCGCAGGATCTGGGCTACGCGGAGGCGGACCCCACGGAGGACGTGAACGGCAAGGACGCGGCCGCCAAGATGGCGATCCTGGGACGGCTCGCGTTCCACGCGGAGGTGACGCTCGCCGACGTTCCCTTCGAGGGCATCGAGCAGATCACCTCGGACGACCTCGACTACGCCAAGGAGTTCGGCCTGGTGCTGAAGCTGCTGGGCGTGGCCGAGCGCCGCGACGGCGGCGTCAGCGTGCGCGTCTTCCCCGCCTTCCTGTATGGCGGGCACCCGCTCGCCGCGGTGGTCGGCCCGTTCAACGCGGTCACGCTGGAGTCGGAGGCGATCACCGAGGTGACGCTCTCGGGACCGGGCGCGGGGGGGCCGCAGACTGCGTCGGCCGTGCTCGGCGACGTGGTCTCGGTGATGAGCTCGGCGGGCATGGCGCTGGACCCGATCGAGCAGCCGCGCTTCCTGCCCGAGGAGGAGGTGGAGTCCGCGTTCTACCTCTACCTCGAAGTCGAGGACCGCCCCGGGGTGCTCGCGCAGGTCGCCCAGGTGCTCGGGGATCACGAGGTCAGCGTGAAGAGCGTCGTGCAGAAGGGCATCGGCGAGAACGCGCGCCTCGTGATGGTGATGCACCGGGTCGCGGAGGGCCGCTTCCGCAGCGCGCTGGATGTCATCTCCGGGCTCGAGTTCCTGCGCTCGCGGCCGCGCTCGATCCGGGTGATCGAGGAGGAGTTCGTCTCATGAGGAGGGGCTATTCGTGAGTGAGATGACGGCGGCGGGCCGAGTCCCCCTGATCGAGCGTTACCGCGACCGCCTGCCGGTCGCAGCGGACACTCCTGTCGTGTCGCTGATGGAGGGCTCCACTCCGCTGATCCACGCGCCGCGGCTGTCTGAGCGCATCGGCGTCGAGACGCACCTCAAGTTCGAGGGCATGAACCCGACCGGCAGCTTCAAGGACCGGGGCATGACGCTCGCGGTGTCGTGGGCCAAGGCCAAGGGGGCGGAGGCGATCATCTGTGCCTCGACGGGCAACACGGCCGCCAGCGCCGCGGCCTATGCGGCGCGCGCGGGCATGCGGGGTGCGGTGATCGTGCCGGAGGGCAAGATCGCGCGCGGCAAGCTGGCCCAGGCGGTGATGCACGGCGCCCGCGTGATCTCGCTGCGCGGCAACTTCGACCAGGCGCTGGAGCTGGTGAAGCAGATCGTCGAGCGCCAGCCGGTGGAGCTCGTCAACTCCATCAACCCCTACCGGATCGAGGGCCAGAAGACCGCGGCGTTCGAGGTTTGTGACGAGCTGGGTGCCGCGCCCGACGCGCTCGCGATCCCGGTCGGGAACGCGGGCAACATCACGGCCTGGTGGCAGGGCTTCGTCGAGTACGGGCAGGGCAGGCCACATTTGTACGGGTATCAGGCCGAGGGCGCCGCGCCGATCGTGCTCGGCCACCGCGTCGAGCACCCGGAGACCGTCGCGTCCGCGATTCGCATCGGCAACCCGGCCCGCTGGAAGGAGGCGGAGGCCGCGCTGGACGACTCCGGCGGGAGCATCTCCGCTGTCCGTGACGCGGAGATCCTGGACGCGCAGCGCTGGCTGGCGTCGAGTGAGGGCGTGTTCTGCGAGCCCGCCTCGGCCGCGTGCATCGCGGGAGTGCTGAAGTCGCCGCCGGCGCACGCGGCGCTGCTGGTGTGCGTGCTGACCGGCCACGGGCTGAAGGACCCGGAGACGGCGCTGGCCGCGGTCGAGGTCACGGTCTGCGACCCCGACTACGCCGCGGTCGAGCGCGCGGTGCTCGGCTGATGGGACGCCGCCGCCGGGTGCGCGTGCCCGGCTCGTCGGCGAACCTCGGGCCCGGCTTCGACGCGATGGCCGCCGCCGTGTCGGTCCACCTCGAGCTGGAGGTCGAGGAGACCGGCACGTTTGCCGTGGACCCCGGCGACGCCGGGCTGCCCGCCGGCGCGGACAACCTGTGCGTGCGCGCGTTCGCGCAGCTGCATCCCGTCGACGGCCTGAGCTTCAAGGTGCGCTCGGAGATCCCGCTGGAGGCGGGCCTGGGATCGAGCGGCGCGGCGATCGTCGCCGGGCTGGTGGCGGCGGACCACATGTACGAGCTCGCGCTGGAGCGCGACGAGCTGATGGGCCATGCGGCCGCGGTCGAGGGGCATCCCGACAACGTGGCCGCGTCGCTGTATGGGAGCTTTGTGATCTGCGCGAACGGATCGGTCACGGTGATCGAGCCACCGGCGGGGCTGGAGGCGGTCGCGGTGGTGCCCGCCGAGGCGGTGCCGACGGGCGCGGCCCGTGCAGCGCTCCCCGACCAGGTGCCGCTGGCGGACGCGACTTTCAACGTCGCGCGGGCGGCGACGCTGGCACTGGGGCTTGCCCGCGGCGACCTCGCGGAGATCGCGCGCGGCCTCGACGATCGCCTGCACCAGCCACACCGGCGGCGGCTCTACCCGCGGTCGATGGAGCTGGTCGAGCGCGCGGCCGAGCTGGGCGCGCTGGGTGCCACGATCTCCGGCGCCGGCCCGAGCGTGCTGTTCTGGGTGTTCTTCGAGCAGACCGGCGCGCTCGTGGAGCGGCTCCGCGCGGAGGTCGATGGCTGGGCCGACATCCGGCGGCTCAACTTCGTCGCGCTGGGCGCGGACGTCGCCGAGCTGTAAGGCGCCCCCGCCCCCCGCGTGTGCAGATGAGCGCGCATAGCGCGCTCATCTGCACACTAAGGGCGGGCGGCGGAGCTTTCGGCCGCGGCGGCCGGGCCGTCGCCGGCCACCTCGGCCTCGGTCAGCCGCACCGCCTCCGCGATCTTGGCGCGGTTGCCGCGCTGGCTGAGCGGCTGAAGCACTCCCCGCAGCCAGGTCATGGGAAGCACCCAGCGGGGCGCATAGACCTTGTCGGCGCGGCGCGACACGCCGCGCTCGATCGCCCTGCCGGCCGCCGCCAGTGGCGCGGTGCCGCCAAACGGGCCCGGTGTGGCGTCGCGCAGCAGCTGGGCGGCCGGGCTGTCGAGACCCTCGCGCACCATGTCGGTGTCGATGAAGCTGAAGTAGGCCACGCCGACGCGCGCGCCGGTGTGGGCGAT
This sequence comes from uncultured Solirubrobacterales bacterium, assembly GCA_963816975.1. Classification (GTDB taxonomy): domain Bacteria; phylum Actinomycetota; class Thermoleophilia; order Solirubrobacterales; family JBBDJG01; genus DASRIA01. The sequence continues at coordinate 1,425,946 of CAWFMD010000006.1, forward strand.
CTCGGCGCGCAGGCTGTCCGCGAACGCCTCGACGCCGGCCTTGGTCGCGGCGTAGTGGGCGAGCATCGGCGGGTGCAGCGCCGCGGCCAGCGACGCGATCGGCAGGATGTAGCCCTGTCGCGCGATCACGTGCGGCAGCGTTGCGCGCACCGTGCGCCACACTCCGATCAGATTCACCTCGATCGTGCGCTCGAACGCGGCCGGGTCGATCGTCGCCACCGTGCCGAACGGCGCGATCCCGGCGTTGGCGATCACGACGTCGATGCCGCCGAAGCGCTCGACGGTCTCGGCGACTGCGCGGTCGAGCGCCGCGCGGTCGGTGACGTCTGCCTCGAACCACGCCGCCTGGGCGCCGATGCCCTCGGCGACCTGTCGCAACAGGTCCGGCTCCAGCCCGACGAGCGACACCCGCGCCCCCCGCTGCGCCAGCCGCTGCGCCGCCTCGGCGCCGATGCCGCGGGCGCCGCCGGTGATCAGCACGACCTTGTCGCGGATTTCGTAGCTGCCGGCCATCGGCTACGCCGCGTCGGAGGTGCGCGCCGAGACCGGCGCCGTGGTCACCATCTCCTCGCGCAGCGCCCGCAGCCGCTCGCGCGACTCCTCGTCGTCGAGCCGCGCCAGCAGCTCGTCCGCGAGGCGGATGTAGTCGCCGCCCAGCTCGGGGCGGTAGTCGAGGATCGACACGCCGCGCTCTGCGGACTCGGGATACCGCACCGATCGCCGGATCACTGTGGTGAAGACCTTGTCGCCGAAGCTCTCGCGCATGTTCGCCAGCGTCTCGCGCGTGTGGACCATGCGCATGTCGGCCATGTTCAGCACCACGCCGAGCCACTGGAGGCCCTCGTTGAGGTTCTCGCGCGCCAGCTCCATCACCTCCAGCACCTGCTCCACGCCCTGCAGTGAGAAGTACTCGCCCTCGGCGCTGACGAGCGCGTGGGTTGCGGCGACGAGCGCGTTGACGGTCAGCAGCCCGAGCGCCGGCGGGCAGTCGATCACGACCAGATCGTGCTGGCGGCGCGACTCCCGCAGCGCGTGCTTGAGCGTCAGCTCGCGTCCCATCTTGCCACTCAGCACCAGCTCCGCCTCCGCCAGGCCGAGGTTCGCGGGGATCATGTTCTTGTGGATCGCGTCGACGGCGCGGGCGCGCCCCGCGAGCACCTCGCCGATCGTCGGGGAGGCGTCGGGATCCACGTCGAAGTAGTCCGACAGGTTCCCCTGCGGGTCGAGGTCGACCGCGAGCACGTCCAGGCCGACGCGCCGCAGCACGTCGGTGAGCGTCCTGACCATGGTCGTCTTGCCGGTACCACCCTTCTGGGAGAGCACCGTCACGACGGGACATGGCGAGGGGAGGATGGTCGGGCTCACGACCGTTTCATCCTGCCTGTGATCGGGCCCGGATCGCACGGCGGCAAGCCGTGCGGCCGGAGATTTTCCCGCAAATTCCGATAAGAACGCCTTCCTCCGGCTCGCCGCTCCGGCGAGTCGTTCCGCGACTGGGCTGCGGACTATAATTCCGCCTCCCACGAACCCGTCGCGCGCCCGCTCGGAGAAGGCGTGGAACCCGGGAGGATAGATGAGCGCTCATTCTTCGAAGCTGTCCGAGCAGGACGCGGCCGTGCCGGTGCAGCAGCGGCGCGGACACTACTCGTCGACCCAGGCCTACCGGCCGCTGCGGCGTCCCGAAACGGTCGAGGACAAGGACGCCTGCGCCCTGTACGCGGCGGTCCGCAAGGACGGGCGCGCCACCCACGACGTGATCGAGAAGGGCTTCGTCGCCCTCCAGAAGATGCTGCACCGGGCGGGCAACGTGGACGGTGAAGGCGATGGCTGCGGGGCGATGATCGACATCCCCCGTGCGATCTGGCAGGAGGAGGTCCGCGCCGGCGGGCACGCGCCCCGCCTGGCGCTCGACCCGGCATTCGCGGTGGCGCATGTCTTCGTGGCGCGCGCCGCGGACTACGAGCAGGTCAAGCAGCGTGCCCGGCAGATCCTGCACCGCAACGGCCTGCGGGTGCTGGCGGAGCGCGAGGACCGGGTCACGAGCGCCGCGCTCGGGCCGACCGCGCGCGAGGAGGAACCGCACTTCTGGCAGATCGGCGTGCTCGTCCCCGACGCCGACGGCCGCGATCGCGTCTTGTTCGACGTCGCGATCGAGATCGAGAGCACGCTCGATGCGCATGTCGCCTCCCTTTCGGCGGAGAGCGCCGTGTACAAGGTGATGGGCGCGCCGCTGGTGTTGCAGGGCTACTTCGAGGACCTCGGTGACCCGCGCTGCGAGACCGTCTCGCTGCTCGGCCACAACCGCTACTCGACCAACACGTGGCCGTCGTTCATGCGCGTGCAGCCCTTCTCCGTGCTCGGCCACAACGGCGAGATCAACACGGTCGCACGGCTACGGGCGGAGTCCCGCATGCTGGGCGTGCCGATTCGCGACGACTCCTCCGACTCCCAGGACCTGAACCGCCTGATCGAGACCCTGATCCACCGGCGCGGGCTCTCGCTGCCTGAGGCGATGGAGCTGGCGGTGCCGCCGATCGTGCACGAGATCCGCCAGTTTCCCGAGGGGCTGCGCGGGTTCTATATGTACCTGAGGCAGGCGATGGGCCCGTTCGCGCAGGGTCCGATCGCGCTGATCGCGCGCAACGGCGACGAGTACGTGTTCTCGGTCGACGCGCTCGGGCTGCGCCCGCTGTGGGAGATCCACGCGGAGGACTCGTACGTGTTCAGCTCGGAGCCGGGCGTCGTGGCGCTCGCCGACATGACGGGTGAGCCGAAGCCGCTGTCGCCGGGGGAGAAGGTGATGGTGCGTGTCAAGCGCGACAAGGCCGCGCGGCTGTTCGACCACCAGGAGCTGCAGCAGCTCGTGCACAAACGCTGGCTCGAGCGCACGGGCGGCGAGGCCGTCGCGGGGTTCGAGCAGGCGATCCCCACCGGCGGACCGCTGGAGGGGCCGGAGATTCCCGGCTACGACTCCGCGGGGCCGTCCGAGCCGGTGAAGGTGGAGGACAGGATCCTGGCCGGGATGGGATGGCAGCGCGACGACACCAAGCTGGTCCAGCAGATGGCCTCCAGCGGGGCCGAGCCGATCGGCTCGCTGGGCTACGACGGTCCGCTCGCCTCCCTGTCGGACGAGCGCCAGAACCTCGCCGACTACTTCAAAGAGACGGTCGCGGTCGTCACGAACCCCGCGATCGACCGCGAGCGCGAGATCGAGCACTTCTCCTGCCGCGCGGTGTTCGGCGCGCGGCCGTCGATCGACCGCCCGCAGGACGACCCGCGCACGATCGAGACGGCGTTCCCCGTCCTGCTGGGCGGCCACCACGACATGGCGCCACTGTCGGACAAGACCTACCGGCGCGTCGCCCGGGGCCACAAGACCTATCTGCTCGAGGACCTGTGGGAGGGCTTCCGCGGGCGCGCGGGGGTGATCGACATCTCGTGCCTCGAGGCCGAGACGGTCGAGGGTGCGCTCGAGCGACTCAAGTTCGAAGCGGCGAAGAAGGTGCTCGACGGCTGCGAGCTGCTCGTGCTCTCCGACCGCACGGCGTTCGACGGGCAGCGCCCGTGGATCGACCCGCACCTGGCGCTGGCCGCGGTCGATCGCGCGCTGCGCGAGTACCGCGTGGAGCCGGGCGAGGAGAACCTGCGCCGGCGGACGTCGATCGTGCTGCGCTCCGGCGCGATTCGCAACGTGCACGACGTCTGCATGGCGCTCGGCCTGGGCGCCGACGGTGTGTGCCCCTACGTGATGATCGAGGTCATCTGCGTCGACGATTACCGCAGCGACATCTCCAACATGTGCTCAGCCCTGCGCAAAGGGATGGAGAAGGTGATCTCGACGCTCGGGATCCACGAGCTGCGCGGCTACGCGCGGCTGTTCTCGGCGATCGGCCTGCGGCCGGAGCTGGTCGAGATCTTCGGTACGCCCGGCTACTACGGCTCCGCCGGTGCGGGCACCGGGTTGGCGGAGCTGAACGCCGAGTCGGCCGTGCGCCAGCGCATCCTCGCCGGGCAGGAGGACGGCAAGCCCGCCAAGACGTTCCGCTTCTACCCGAAGGTCTACAAGTCGGCGATCGCGGCTGCGAACGGCAGCGCGACCTTCGAGGAGTACTCCGCCAAGGTTCGCGAGTTGGAGCGCGAGCATCCGATCTCGATGCGGCATGTGCTCGACCTGAAGTCCGACCGGGCTCCGATCGAGCCCGACCGGGTCGACCCCGGCGTGGGCCGGCACTCGTACCCGATCGTGATCTCCTCGATGTCGTTCGGATCACAGGGCGAGACGGCCTTCCGCGCGTATCCGGAGGCGGCCAAGCGCGTCAACATCGTGTGCGTGAACGGCGAGGGCGGTGAGATCCGCGACATGTACGGCAAGTACCCGCTGTGGCGCGGCCAGCAGGTCGCCTCGGGCCGGTTCGGCGTGACCTCCGAGATGCTCAACTCCTCCTACCTCGTCGAGATCAAGATCGGGCAGGGGGCGAAGCCGGGGGAGGGAGGCCACCTCCCGGCGAAGAAGGTCTCCGAGAAGGTCGCCGCTGCGCGTAATGCGGCACCCGGCACCGACCTGATCTCCCCGTCGAACAACCACGATCTCTACTCGATCGAGGATCTCGCAGAGCTGATCGACGAGCTGAAGACCGCAAACCCCGATGTGCGTGTCTCGGTGAAGGTCCCGGTGGTGCCGAACATCGGCACGATCGGGGTCGGCATCGCGAAGGCGGGGGCCGACATCATCACCCTGTCGGGCTTCGAGGGAGGCACGGGCGCCGCGCGCCAACATGCGCTGCGCCACGTCGGGCTGCCCTCGGACATCGGCACCCGCGCGGTGCACCTCGCGCTGCTCGAGACGGGCATCCGCAACCGGGTCGAGATCTGGGCCGACGGCGGCTACCGGCACGGCTGGGACATCGTGAAGCTGCACTGCCTGGGCGCGAATCGCGTCGCCTTCGGGACGCTCGCGATGGTCTCCCTGGGCTGCACGATCTGCCGCGGCTGTCAGCTCGACACGTGCCACGTGGGCATCGCGACGCAGATCGAGAACATGGCGGAGGCCGAGGAGAAGGGCCTCAAGAAGTTCACGCCGCAGGAGTTCGAGCTGGCCGCCCAGAACAGCGCCCGCTTCTTCGCAGGGATGGGCGAGGAAGTGCGCCAGATCGTCGCCGGGCTCGGCTACGAGCGCGCCCAGGACCTGGTGGGGCGCAGCGATCTGCTCGTGCAGTCGCGCGCCAAGGAGGCGATCGACCTGACCGAGATGATCCGCCCGCTCGAGGAGATGCTCGACCTCGAGCCCATCGACATGCCGGCTTCCGCCGAGGAGCAGCGCGAGGCGGCCGGGCTGATCGTTGCGCAGCCGATCCGCATGGCGGTCAAGCAGGCTTCACGCGAGATCGCCGCGCTGGCCACAGAGGTTTGCGGCGGCCCCGTCAGCATCGGTGGCGGTCACGGACCCACTGCGAGCGCGGCCGAGGGCACGGTGTCGGTCACTCACAGCGGTCGCATCGCCCACGAGTACGAGCGGGCCGTGGATGCCAATGACCGCGTCCTCGGTACGGCGCTTGCGGGCGCGCTGTCGCGGGCGCGCATCTACCGTCCCGACGACTCACCCCCCTCGACGATGGACTCGGTCGCGGACCTGCACTTCAACGGCGGGTCGATCGGCGGCTCCGGGCTTGGCGCGTTCAACGTGTGGGGCATCGACATCCGCGTCGAAGGCGGGGCTCAGGATGGCGTCGGAAAGACGATGTTCGGCGGCACGATCGCGGTCATGAAGGGGCGTAACCGGCTGGGCGAGCGCGTCAACGGATCGGTCGGCAAGTCGTTCGCATATGGCGCTCAGCGTGGGCGGTTCTTCGTGCAGGGCTCCGCGGACTCGCGGTTCTGCATCCGTCTCTCGGGTGCGGACGTCGTGATCGCGGGCGAGCCCGACGGGCCGATCCGCGACGACGTCGGCGGAATCGCCGACCGCGCCAACATCAAGGGCTTCGCGTTCGAGTACATGACGTCGGGCCGCGCGGTGGTGCTCGGCGACATCGGTCCGTGGGCCTGCGCGGGCCAGACCGGCGGGCGCGTCTACATGCGCGTGAACGACGAGTGGGGGCTCGACCGCGAGGCGCTCGAGCGGCGGCTCGGCAAGGGCGCGCTGGTCAGCCTCCAGACGCTCGACCCGGAGGGCATGGCGGACGTGAAGGAGTTGCTCGGGCACTACGCGCATGAGCTGGAGCGCTCCGAGCAGCACGAGGAAGCGCAGCGTGTGCGCGCGCTCGCGGCGAACGCGCAGGCGCACTTCCTGATGTCGGTGCCGGAGCGCGAGCAGACGGACCCGAGCGTTTCGACCGAATGATTCGCAGAATCACTCGGTCGGACAGCTAGCCGTCAGTCTGCGCGCAGACTGACGGGTTTGGTCGGGACGCGGTCGCTTCAGGGGCGGCGTTACGCTGCCGCGGGCGTGGCGGGCGTGCCGGTGGACACCGCGCTGTGCGTGGTGTCCACGAAGTGCAGGCGGTAGCGGCCGACGACCAGCTCGTCGCCGTCGCGCAGGTCGTGCCACTCGACGCGCTCACCGTTCAGGAAGAGGCCGTTCAGCGAGCGATCGTCGAGCACGCGCACGCGGCCGGATTGCCGGCACACGAGCGCGTGCCGGCGCGATACCGTGGAGTCGTCGAGCCGGATGTCCGCCGCGAGGCTGCGGCCGATCCGGGTCCACTCCCGTACGATCGGGATCACCGAGACGCGCTCCTCGTCACGGAACGCCAGGTACTGGCCGGGGCCGCCGACCCCGTCCCGCACCGCGTCGAGCCACCGCACGTCGTCGTCGTGCAGGTCGCTCGTGTCGGGTTCGGCCACGTCGAACATCGACGTGCGTGCGAAATTGGCCTTGCCGCAATGCGGGCACTCGGGGATGTGGTCGAGGATCTGGAGCGCGACGTGGAAGCCGCACTCCTGACAGCGGAACGATCCTGCTCCTGCGAGCGTTCCGGTCGTGTAGCTGTCCATCGGCCCTCCTCGGGTTGTCTGCCAGCATGCGTCCGTGCCGGCCCTTCGAGCGCGGGCCCAATGCAGCTCCCTCAAGAACTTGTGGCCATTCTAACTGCCGGCTCGCCAAGGCCTGACGGGTCCGCGACGCGCGCGTCCGGCAAATGACGCAAAATGCGCGTCCGCATGCGCGCTTTTGAAGTCTCACGCACCGTCGATGCCCCGCGCGAGCGCATCTTCGACTACCTGTCGAACTTCGCCAACCACGTGGAGTTCTCCGATCACTACCTGGATGACTTCCGGATCGGGCGGCTGGACTCGACGGGAGTCGGCGCATCGGCGAGCTTCCGCATGAGCTTCCCACTCGGCCGCCGCTGGGGAGACGCGGCGATCACAGAGCTGGACCGGCCACACAGGATCGTGCTCGAGGGGCGCAGCGGCCGCATCGGCCGGATCCCGACGCGCGCCGAGTACCGGCTGATCCCGGCGGACCACCACATGACGCGGGTCGAATACGAGTTCGAGACGCGGCCCCGGAATCCGGTGGACCGCTTGAAGGAGGCGCTCGGGATGCGAGGCTGGCTGCGGCGCAAGGCACGCCGCGGGTTGGGCCGCATGGCGCGCGCCATCGAGGATGGAACCGCTTCCACCCACGCGGTCAGACCGGCGGCTGGATAGACTTCCGCGCTCGATGGACCGGGTGCGCACGCTTCCGTGGCTCCCCGCCGCACTGGTCGCGGCGGCGCTCATGACCACTCTCGCGCTTGCCGCCTGTGGCGCGGAGGAGAACAAGCTCGAAGGCGCCGAGGGGGAGTTCATCGCCGTCGGCGATGCGGACTACCAGGTCCAGCTCACCAGGCTGCTCAATCCGGAGGAGCGCCCGGACGACGCTTTCCTGCGGGGCCAGGCAGAGCTGCCCGCGGATGAGGCCTACCTCGGCGTGTTCGTGCGCATCGAGAACGACGGCGACGCGCCGCACCAGTCGCCCCGTGACATGAAGGTCATCGACACGCAGGACAACGAGTACCTGCCGCTCGACACGACGCAGAGCGGTTTTGGGCTGGACTTCGGAAGCCCGATCCCGCCCGATGACGTGGCGCCGCCCCCGAACTCGCCCGCGTCGTTCAGCCCGACGTCGGGCGCCCTGATCCTGTTCAGGGTGAAGCTGGATTCTGCGACCGACAACCTGCCGCTGGTGCTCGAGATCCCGGTCGAGGGCCAGGATGAGCCCTCGCGGATCACGCTGGACGTCTGACGCCGGCCTATTCCTCCAGGTCGCTCGCCAGGGGGTACCCGAGCGACGCACCGATGAGTATGCAGAGCGCCCCGATCACGGCCAGCCAGCCTCCCAGAGTCTCACTGCCCTCAGCGATCAGCCGCGAAAAAATGACCACCGCCGCGCCGGTTGCGACCGCCCAGTACCAGCTCCGGCCGAGGCCACCGCGTGCGGCGATCACTGCGCCGACGGCGGCCAGCACGAGGCCGGCGATCGCGGTCCCGAAGGGGTCGAACACGACCAGCAGCGCGCCCAAGGACGCGATCAGGATGCCGGCCCGCGTGACTCGCACCGTGCCGGGGTCACGCCGGATCGGCCGCGTGAGTGCGCCGGAACCCTCCATGCCGTGCACTCTATAACGCGCCACGCGCACGACGCGCAAAAAAGGGGAGCCGCATGACCGCGGTCGACTGGATCATCATCGGGTTCGTCGCGCTGATGGCGCTCTGGGGCTACGGCCAGGGCCTTGTGATCAGCGCCCTGTCCCTGGCGGGATTCGCGTGTGGCGCATTTGCCGGCAGCCGGCTTGCTCCGCTGCTGCTCGAGCAGGGATCCCAGTCTCCCTATGCGCCGCTCTTCAGCCTGGTGACCGCGCTGCTGGTCGGGGGCGTCGTGGCGATCCTGTTCGAGGCTGTGGGCGTGGGGATCCGGCGCCGTCTGTCGTTCCGGCTTGCCGAGGTGGTGGACGGCGTCGGCGGCGCCGCCCTGGTCGCCACGCTGGCGCTCGGGCTCGTGTGGATCATCGGCGCGGTCGCGCTCCAGACGCCCGGTGCGCGGCAGTACCGGCAGGACATCCAGCGGTCGGCGATCCTGCGCAAGCTGAACGAGGCGCTGCCGCCGTCGGGCCCGATCCTGAACGCGCTCGCCCGGGTCGACCCGTTCCCGCAGATCACCGGCCCCGAGGCGGATGTCCCGCCGCCCAACCGGCGCATCCTGCGCGACGGCCAGGTGCGCGCGGCGGCCGACAGCGTGGTGCGCGTCCTCGGTGTCGCCTGCGGCCTCGCCGTGCAGGGCTCGGGATGGGTGGCGGCGCCGCAGGTGGTGGTCACCAACGCCCATGTCGTCGCCGGCGAGGACGACACGACCGTGAAACTCGACGGGGGGGACGAGCTCGATGCCCAGGCGGTCGTCTTCGATCCCGACAACGACGTCGCCGTCCTGCGCGTGCCGGGACTCGACGCCCCAGTGCTCGACCTGCGTCTGCAGGGAGACATCGGCGAGCAGGTGGCGATCCTCGGGTATCCGAAGAACGGGCCCTATCGGGCAGAGCCCGGGCGGCTCGGTGAGACGCGCACCGTGATCAGCCGGGACGCCTACGGCAACGGCCCGGTCAGGCGGCGCATCACGTCGCTGCGCGGGCGGGTCCGGTCGGGCAACTCGGGCGGACCGGTCGTGGACGCGACCGGAGGAGTCGTCGCGACCCTGTTCGCGGCCACGACAGCGGGCACCCAGGGTGGGTTCGGCATCCCGCCGGGAATCGTGAGATCCGCGCTGCGCAAGGTCTCCCGGGGGGCTGTGGACACCGGTCCCTGCGTGCGTTAGGGCGGCATCCACCCGCTATCTGGAGCCGGGTCGCGCGCGCGGGCCCCGTTCCGTCGGGCGTCCTTCCTATGTTTGCGGCATGTCGCTTTGTTTCATGGAGCCCGCCGAGGCGATTCGGGTGATCGCGGAGTCCATCGGCCGCGAGGCGCGGCGCGCCCTGCTGGCCGCGGTGATCGAGTCGTGGGTCGACGACATCCCCGAGCACGAGCTCGCCCAGCACTACGCGAAGGCGGTCAGCGATCTCGACCACGAGGATCTTTCGATGCTTGCGGCCTGGCACGCGACGCTCGAGGTTGGCACTCCCGTGCCGAGCCCCGAGTTCCTCGTCGGTGTCTTCGACGGCCTCGGCGAGCACCGGCGCGACGTGCTGAAGCTGGCCGCGCGCTTCCGCGGGGACGAGGCGTTCCTGGCCGGCGTCGGGGAGGAGGAGGCGCTTGACATCGTGTTGCCGTGGCTCTCGCACGAGCGGCTCGAGCACCTCTGCGCCAAGGCTCTGCAGATCTACGTCGACGACCGCATCGGCGGCCAGAACTAGATCGAGTTTCGCTTAGCCGCGAAACTCGGGAGTTCTGAGCTACCCGCCGAGCGCCGCCCTGATCTCGGGGATGGCCTGCTCGTTGGAAACGAACCGGACCGCGGCCAGGCCGAGCTCGCGTGCCGCCTCGACGTTCAGCTCGTTGTCGTCGATGAACAGGCACTGCGAGGGCTGCAGCGCTTGATCCAGCCGTTCGATCGTGAGCCTGTAGATCTCCGGCTGCGGCTTGCGCATCCCCACCCACGCGGAGTCGACCACCAGCTCGAAGATCTCGTCCACCGGGAGCTTCGCGCGCCACAGCTCCTCCCACTCGCGCACGTTGTTGGTGAGAATCGCCATCCGGTAGCCGCGTTCGCTCAGCTCCCGCATCAGTTCCAGCATCGGCTCGTTGGCCTGGAGAGCCTCGAACCAGATCTCCCGGAACCGGTGCAGCGTCGGGCGATGGCCCAGCTCGAGCTCCAGTCCCCAGGCCAGGTCCTCGAGGAACTGGCGCTCGGTGAGCTCGCCGCGCTCGAGCCGGAACAGCGGGTACTCGCCGTCGCGCTCGGCGACGCGCTGCATGCCCCGGCCGAGCTGCTCCATCGATATTCCCGTCTCGTCCTGGAACGCCGCGAAGGCCTCCACGAGCTTGCTGGTCAGCACTCCGCCGAAGTCGCTGATCACGGCACGGATCCCGTCGGATCCCGGGCCCATCACGGAGCGGGTTCCAGCTCGTACGTGCCCCAGGCCGGCCGGCCCATCAGCGTCCAGCGAAAGAAGGTGATGGCGAGCGTTGCGCCGTTCAGCGGCATCGGGCCTCCCGAGATCGCCTCCCCCGACAGGCGTGCCGGAAGCTCGTCGCCGGGCCGGTAGAGCTCGGCTCCGGCCTTTTTCGGGAGTCCGTCCGCCCCGTAGATCGTGGAGAGCCGCACCTCCTCGAACACCTGCGCGCCGGTTCCGCCCTGCGCGGAGATCTCGCATGCCGCGACCAGCTCGTCGCCGTGCGGCGACGCACTGTCGGGGCGGATCGCGGCGACGCTCACGAGTGAGCCCTCGGCGGTGGCGGCGGTCACGAACCGGCGCCGCCGTGCGCCGACGGGGTCAGCCGTGGAGCGGGTTCGCAGGGCCAGTCCGTGCAACGACTTGGGCCGCCCACCGACGGCCATCGTGCCCTCCACCTCGCACAGCTGCATGGACCGGTCGACTCCGGCGGCCGCGCCCTGCGCCAGTGGCGCCAGCGTGACGTCGATGGTCACGCCCTCCGCTTCCACTCGCGCGCGCGCGTCGCCGAGCTCGACAGCCGGCCCGCGCGCGGCCGTCACCGTGCCCTGCGCGAACACGAGCGCGGCGTGCCCCCGAATGGCCGCGAACAACTCTCGCTCCGGGGACCAGACGTCGAGTCCGGCCAGCTCGCCGCTCACCGGCCGGGAGGCTCCAGGCTGCGGGGCGGCTGCGGCTCCACCGGCTCTGCATGCGGGCGCGGCCGCGGCGGGGGAGAGCCTGGCTGCACCACCACGCCGGCCCAGCGCAGCGGCCCGCGGCGGGCCAGCATGCGCGTGATGGCGCCCGCGATCGCCGTGCGGGTGGGCGGGAGCAGCAGCGAGAGGCCCACCACATCCGAGATGAAGCCTGGTGTGAGCAGGAATGCTCCGCCCATCATCACGAGCGCACCGTGCAGGATCTCGCGGTGCGGCATGCGCCCGCCCGCCAGCGCCTCGCGGAAGGAGGCCCAGACCCGCCGGCCCTGCGATCGCAGCAGCATCGCGCCCACGATCGAGTCCACGATCAGCAGCCCCACGGTCGGCAGGGCCCCGATCGCCTGGCCGACCTGGATGATCACGTAGATCTCCGCGATCGGCACGAGGATGAACAGCAGGATCAGGAAAGGCATCCCCGGCAGGGTACCGAGGGGCGTTGTCTACAATCGCGGACATGGCTGACGAAGCAACGCAAAGCGGCGCACCCGACCGCGACGACGTCTGGGAGGCGCTCGAGAACGTGATCGACCCCGAGCTGGGGCTCGACTTCGTCTCGCTCGGGCTCGTCTACGACGTCGAGCTGGAGGGCAACGACGTCCACATCACGTTCACGCTCACGTCACCGGGATGCCCGATCGGGCCCCAGGTGACCGAGCAGATGAAGGAGTACGTGAGCGAGGTCGCGGGCGTCGAGAAGGTCTTGCCGAAGATGATCTTCACGCCACCGTGGTCCCCGGAGAAGATGTCCGAGGACGCGAAGTTCGCGCTCGGGTACTAGCCGGCTAGGGACCGCAGACCACGTTCAGGCACTGTGCCGGCTCGGCGTTGCCGCTGGCCCGGTTGCCGCCGCCGTCGATCGTGCCGGGCGGGGCCTTGATCCCGTACTCGGCGTTGCCGTTCGCGACATTTCGGGCGACGTACGCGCCCGGCTCGAGCAGTGCGATGCCGCTGTTCGCGTTGCTCGAGGTGCGGTTGCGAATCACGACCGCCCGCGGGTCGCGAACCACGATGCCGGAGTCCGCCGAGCGGGTGACCTCGTTGTGCTCGATCCGTGAGCCGAAGCCGGCTATGAAGAGCGGACACCGAAACAGGAAGTTGCGCACCACCTCGACTTCGTCGCCGTATACGCCCAACCCGGATGAGCCGCAATCGTTCACGCTGATGTGCTCGATCTCGTTGCGGTCGCCGGCAATCTCACCGACGGTCTCGTTCTCGTGGACAGTGACCGAGCCGCCATCGAACTCGAGATCGTTGCCCGCGAGGTCGAGGGCGTGAAGGCCGCTCTTCGCGACGATGTCCTCGAATTCGTTTCCGTCTCCGGTGACAGCGAAGGCAAGGAGGTGCCCGTCGACCGTGAGGTTCGTGAACTCACTGTGCGAGGCCTGAACCTCGACCGCCCGGTCGCCGGCGCGGATCGTGCCGTTGCGGACCTCGAGGTCCTCGACCGGGCCGTCGGTCGCGAGCGCGACACTGTCGCCATCGCCGAAGTCGGTACGGCCGTTCACGATCGAGTGGCCGTTGAGGTCGAGCGTGACGTGGTCGGCGGCGATCGTGACCGCGGCCGGCGTGCCGTCCGGGCAGATCACGTCGGCGTCGAGTTTGACGCTCTTCGTGAGCACGTCACCGCACGCGACCGGCGGTCGCCTGACCGGGTTGAAGTGCACGAGCGCGCTCGTGTTGCCGTAGGTGCCGCCGGTTCCCAGCAGCGGCGTGATCAACCAGTGCAGCTTGCCGTCCGCGAGCCTCACGACGTCGAGTCCCTCGGACTCACCGACCACTGACTTCTCGATCTCGAGGCGGCGGGAGCCGTCCGTCAGGTCCACGGACCAGACGCGGAAAGGCCCGCCGCGCTGACCCGCGAGCAGCAACCGGCCCTTGTAGAAGGTGGCGCCCGTGATCCCGCTCGGCGGGACGGCGCCGGACAGCACGCGCACGGGCTTCAGCAGCGGGCCGGCGGGCGCCGCGTTGGCTGCCTTGATCTGCTTCATGTCGTAGGCGAGCAGGTCGTTGCCACCGCCCAGGCCGCCGTTCGACGTCCACAGCAGCTTCCCGTCGGGCGAGGCCTCGGCCCACATCGCCTTGTCGATGAAGGCCGGGTCGAGCTTCACGTAGTAGCGCCATGCCAGTGTGTGCGGGTCGGCGACGCCGATCGACCCCGTCCTGCAGGGGTTGCCGATGAATGGGATGAAGCACTCGAGCGGCAGCAGGACCCGCCCGCGCTCGCGGTCGTCCCAGGTGATGTCGCCGATGTGGTTGTAGCGCTCACGCTCGAAGACGTCCACCGGGATCGCGCTGTTGTTGCGCGCCTGCTCGTTCAGATTCCGATCGGTGCGATACAGCCCGACGAACAGGCCGTCGAAGAAGAGGTGGCGATGCCGGTCGGAGGTGAGGCCCTGGAAATACTCGAGCGGCACGGGGTCGTAGCCAGTCTCGACCCACCTGCCGGGGTCCACGGCGCCGGCCTGCGGAGCGCCGCACGCGCAGATGGTCGCGACTGCGACCAGCGCCGCGGCGATCCGCCCCCTCACTTGATGTTCACCTTCATGGCGGCGTAGTAGGCGTCGAACTCCGACACACGCGCACTCATCTTCACGTCCCATTCGCCCGCCACGCCGAACAGCGCGCCGTTCATCACGTAGTGGCCGGGGCCCGCCTTGCGGACGTCGGGCTTCAGGGGGCCGAGCCGCTCGGCAGGCAACAGCAGTTCGACGCTCAGCTCCTTGACCCGGTCGTACTGGGTGCCGTTCTGCTTGTCGATCAGGTAGACGTGCATCTCGTTCGGGCCGACGCGGGCGGGATCGACGGTCAGCTGCACGTCGGCCGGCCCCAGCGTGGCCGTCTTCGAGACGGGCCCCGTGGGCGCATAGTCGGCGGGCGCATACGTCGTCAGCGCGGCGGTCGCGCCCAGCACGCCGACCAGCAAGAGGATTTCCGCGCGGATCGAGCGGCGCAGGGCGAAGCCTGCGCGCCCCGGGGTCTGACCCTCGGCGGCCAGCCGCTTCAGCCGCGGGACGAGACGGCGCTGGTTGTAGGCGCCGAGCGCCGTCAGCGGGCCCGCGAGCAGTGCGAACTTGATCAGCGCGGCACGCCCGAACGGCGTGTCGAGGAGCCGACCGGGCTCGTCGAGGAAGCCGATCTCGAACCACGATTGCACGAGCCCCGTGGCCAGCAGCACCACCACGCACGCGAACGCCCACGGCGAGAATCGCGCGAGCGAGCCGGCCAGCAGGCGGGTCCTGTCCGCCGGGTCCAGGCTGCGGGTGGCGGCAGGCAGCACGAACAGCAGGGTCGCAAGCCCTCCGACCCAGATGCTCATGCCGAGCACATGCAGGGCGTTGGCCGGAATCAGGACCGCGGTCGGGCGCTCGAGGCTGGCGTGCCCGGCCAGTGCGGGGGAGATCACGAGGAAGCCCAGCGGCAGCGCCAGCAGCGCCAGCCATAACGGATTGACCCGCGGTTGCGCCAGCCCGGTCGCGCCGACGGACGCGGGCCGCAGCACCGGCCGGCGGGCCGGCGACAGCGAGGCGAGCAGGACCACGCCGAATCCGAGCCACACGAGCGAGCGGATCCCCCAGACGGTGCCGAAGCGGGTATCCAGCACGTCCTCCACGATCTGGCGGTCCAGCGCCGACCAGAACGAGACGCCTGCCGCCTTCGCCCCTTGCAGCACGATGCCGAGCGCGCTGCTGAGGATCGCGATCCCGATCACGATCAGCAGCACCCTGCGCAGCCGCTGGGTGAATCGCTCCGACGCCTGGCGCCACGGCTCACTCGCGCCCGCCACGCCGCCGAGCGCACGCAGCCAGATGACGAGCAGAAAGAAGACCGCGCCGACCGCTACGGCGATGGCGCCGTACTGGGTCGCCTTGGCCGCACCGAAGGCGATGTCGGTGACGCGGCCGGCGGAACCCTGCTGGGAGAGCAGCTGTGAGACCGACGCGCCGGTCGACGATGCCTTCCCGTAGCTGAACACCAGGCCGCCGGCGACCGGATGGCTGTCGGCGGAGATCACTCGATAGGTCGCGGTGTAGCTGCCCTTCGGCGCGGCGCGCTGGAGGCGTACTGCAAGCTCGGGCCCCCTGCCGCCGGGGTGGAACACTTCGCCCTCGTCGATGCGCGCGCCGCGCCGATCGAAGACGCGAATCGCGCCGAAGCTGCCCTCCACCGGTTCGCTGAACTTGAACACCACCTGCTCGACGGGCTGCTTCGAGGTCGAGCCGGACAGTGGCTCTGTGCTCTCCAGGACGGCGTGCGCCATGGCGCTCGACGGCGCGATCATCGCGACGAGCGCGGCCGCGGCGAGCGCGGCCTGGACTCTCACCATGCTTCGTCCACCGCCTTGCGCGGTGGTGCTTCACCCGGAGCGCCCGCCCGCGCGGCGCGCGGGCGGCGCCGGCGCACGAGCAGGAATCCGAGGGCGGCCAGCGCGAG
This sequence comes from uncultured Solirubrobacterales bacterium, assembly GCA_963816975.1. Classification (GTDB taxonomy): domain Bacteria; phylum Actinomycetota; class Thermoleophilia; order Solirubrobacterales; family JBBDJG01; genus DASRIA01. The sequence continues at coordinate 1,442,156 of CAWFMD010000006.1, forward strand.
CATCACGGCTGCGGCTACCCCGACGACCATGCCGGTCGAGGTGCCGGACGATTCCGCGGGCACCCACTCGAGCGTCCCGAGCGCGCTGACCGGCGCGGCCCCGATCGTCATCGGAACGCGCCAGTCGAAGATCTTGGTGCGCACGCCTTTGTCGGTGACCTGCGGCGGCGTCCCCTTCTCCATCGAGTGGATGCGGTGGTCGAACCACCGGTAGGACCCGTCGCGGGACACGGGCCGCCAGTTCGGTGGCGAGTCGGAGTTGGCTTGGGGCGGCAGCGGCGTGAGCGCGTAGCGGTCTTCGTTCGCGTACTTGGAAGGCGACCGCGTGTTCTCCTCGACGACCTGGTTGGGGAGGAAGCGCAGGTAGGGCTCGTCCTCATAACCCATCACGACCACCTGCTTGCCCGTCTGATTGCGCAGCAAAAGGAACCGGTCGCCGCCGGACACCTCGAGCTCCAGGCCCGACACCGCGGGGCGGGTCCCCCGCAGCTCCGAGACGATCTGGGCATCCGCGCCCGCCGCGGTCGCGGGACCCGCGAGATTCGTTACGAGCAGGCCTGCGAGCGCGGCAAGTCCGCGCAATGTGCGAGGTCGCATCACTTCGTGCAACTGGCCGATCTCCCGAATCTGGTCTCCTCCGCTGCCCCGGTCCCCGAGGGGCTCCAGCCGCCAAAGGGTAGCCTGCGCCGGGGCCCGCGGGCGCAGCCTCCGCGCCCCCGGTCATGCACCGTACCGGGACGTCCGATTCTCGGCTAGTATCGCGGAACACATCCGACCGGGGTTCTAGGGGGGTTTCATGAGGGGGAAGCTGGGGATCGTGCTTGGCGTGCTGGTTTTCGTGACCGGTGTGGTGGGCTGGAGCGCCCCCGCGATGGCCGACTCGGCCACCACGCTCGCGTCGTTCAACGACCCGCGCACGGCGATGCCGGCGCGGCCCGGCCACATCATCAAGCGGATGCGGTATGGCTACAGCGCGTCCCAGAACTTCGTGCTGAATCCCGGCAACGCCTACTACAACGCGCTGCGCTTCGACATCGCCGCTCCCTGCACCAACTGCTACATCACCGACATGGTGCCGAGCCTGGTCTACGTGAATGACGCCAGCCACCCTGACGGGACGGTCGCGAACCTCGACACCGACGCCATGCTGCACCACTTCGTGATGATCAACCCCGGCCGGCCGGACCCGGTCTGCCCGGGCGGGCTCGAGGGCCAGCTCGGCGAGCGCTTCTTCGCGGCGGGCAACGAGCGCAGCCAGCTGCACCTCCCCTCACCGTTCGGCTACCTGAACAACACCGGGACGTGGCGGCTGATCTCGCACGTGATCAACAAGAGCGCCACCGCGACGAAGAGCCTCCAGATCGAGGTCGTGTTCCAATACAGGACCGTGGCGAGCGGCGGCGGCGCCGAGACCAAGCCGCTGTGGCTCGACATCGACACCTGCGGCGACTCGGAGTACACGACGCCGGTCGGCTACAACGACGCGACGGCCGATTGGGTCTCGAACGTGAGCGGGCGCATGATCGGCATGTCCGGCCACCTGCACGACGTCGACATCACCAACGCGGCTCCGTGCACCAACCACTGTCCCGAGAAGGGCCACGGGATCGCCGTTTCGCTCGAGTTGGTCGGCGGCAACTCGAACGACTACTTCGGCCCGCTCCCGCCCAACAACACGCCGCCCGCGTCGCTCACCGGCGCGACCATCTGTCGTTCCGAGGGGATCTTCGGCACGCCCTGGGCCGGCGGCAGATACCGCGGCCACCTGGACACGATGACCGAGTGCGAGGTGCCCGGCGCCGTGGCTCCGACCTACCAACCCGAGGCGTGGCCGCCGGACGGCGCATATCCCTCCACCGGCTACCCGTTCAGCTCCGGGCAGACGCTCAGGATCCACAGCGAGTACCAGAACGACAATCCACAGGCACAGACCGACGTGATGGGCATCATGATGGCCTGGTACGTGCCGACGTCCCCGGGTTACCCGCGCCCCAAGGGCGCGACGCCGATCCGCGTTTCGCTGGTGCCGGCCTACAACGCGTGCACCAGTCCCAACCGGCTGCACGGTCCGCCCGACTTCCCGACCAACGGCACGAACCCGGACGGGTCCTGCAACCCGCCGGCACTTGCTTCGAGCCAGCTGACGGTGGGCAGCCCCGACTCCAATGGCGCGCCCGTCAAGTCGGAGGGCTTCGTGAAGGTCAGCGCCATCGTCGGCAACGCCGCCACGCCGGCCGACGAGGCAGATGCGCGGTTCCAGGTCTCGATCAGCGATGTGCGGCGCAACACGGCCGGCCTGCCCGACTACACGGGGCAGCTGCAGCTCGACACGACGCTGCGCCTGACCGACAAGAACAACGGGCCGTCGGAGACCGGCACCCTGGACACGAGCTTCCGGGTCACGGTTCCGTGCGCGACCACCGTTGACACGACGATCGGCTCCACCTGTTCGGTCAACACCACGGCGGACGCAGTCCTCGGTGCGGCCGGAGGGATCACCGAGGGCAAGCGCTCGATCTGGCAACTGGGCCAGATGCGCATCAACGACGGCGGCGCGGACGGAGTTGTCTCCACCACGCCCAACACGTTGTTTGCGGCGCAGGGCCTGATGGTGCCGTAGCCTGTTTCACGTAGGCAGTGAGGGGGAAGATGCGACGTAACAGGAACTCAGCCGTTCTCGGAGCGGTCGCGGCACTGACGTGCCTCGCGGCGATGGCCATGCCGGCGCTCGCGTCCAAGCCGGGCATGACGGTGAAGATCCCGTCCCGCCAGGACGTCGACCGCGTCTACGTGCTGGCCGCCATCCACCAGAAGAAGTGCACCATGCAGGTGACCGGCTCGGTGATGGGGCACCGGTTCAGGACCTTCCGGAAGGGCAGGGTCACGATCCACCTGACCAACCAGGCCTACCTACGGCTGTCGAGTGGGGCGAAGCGCTCGGTGAAGCGGGCGATCCGCCGCGGCAGGACGGTCAGGGCCCGGGTCACCGTCACCGCGCGCAGCGCTTCGGGGACCCGCAACAGCGTGACCCGGAGCGTCACGCTGAGGGATTAGGACGGGACAAGGGAGAGCGATATGGCCGACGGTGCCCAGGAGCGTTCGGGCGAGCAGATCGAGGAGTTCCACTACCACCTCGAGCTGACCCCGGCACAGCTGAAGATCACGCATACCGCACTGAGGAGCCTGCTGGACGACTTCGGGCACGAGGAGCACGACGTGCAGCGGGTCATCCATGAGGTGCTGGACAAGCTCCCAGACGAGCACTCGATCCGCGCGATCTCGCTCGACAGCGAGCGCCGGGGACAGGAATAGGCCCGTGCGGCTGACGGTCGCGACCCTCGTGCTGTGCGCCATGGTGCTGCCCACGATGGTGGCGGGCGCCGCGGTGGACGAGACCACCCTGGTCAGCCTGACCGGCACCCAGGAGCGCGGTAACGGCAACTCCGGTCCCGGCATCTCGGTAGCCGCCAGCGGCCTGCGCATCGCGTTCGAGTCGGATGCCGACAATCTCAGCAGCATCGACGACAACGCGGTGTCGAACATCTTCGTGCGCGACGCCGGCACCGGGATCACGACGCTCGTCAGCCAAAGCAGCGCGGGCGTAGGAGCCGGCGGCGCGTCGGCGAATCCGTCGATCTCGGCCGACGGTCGCTTCGTCGCGTTCGAGTCGCGGGCGGACAACCTCAGCGATCTCGACAACGACGCGGTCACGAACGTGTACCTGCGCGACACGCTCACCGGCACCACCGAGCTGGTCAGCCAGAACGACGGCGCGGGCGGCGACCGCGACTCGGGCAACCCGGCCGTCGCCGTCACCTATCTCGAAATCGTTATCGATGAGCAGGTGGTGCGGGTGCCGGTGCCGGTGGTGGCGTTCGATTCGCTCGCGACGAACCTCAGCGCCGATGACGACGACGCCGTGAAGGACGTCTTCACGCGCAAAATCGACTTCGACCCCGTCGCTCCCGCCGAGAACAGCATGGCCCAGGGCACGACCGCGCTGATCAGCCGGATCAACGGCGGCAACGGTGCGGGCGCCAACGGTAACTCGTTCGATCCGTCGATCTCGAAGAACGGGTTGCGGATCGCCTTCGCCTCGGACGCGGACAACATCTACGCGGACGACCGCGATCTCTACACGAATGTGTTCATGAGCGAGCCGCGCTTCCGGTTCTTCGCGCACGTGAACCGCACGACGGCGCTCGGCACCGTGAGTGAGCCGGGCAACGGCGACGCCACGCAGCCCGTGCTCTCCGGGAACGGCGGCTTCGTCGCATTCCGCTCCAGCGCGACCAACCTCGGAGCGGTCACGGCTCCCACCAACGTCTTCCTGCGCTACCTGCAGGCCAACAACACCAGCCTGATCAGCCGCACGGAGGGGCAGGGGCCGGCCGGCTCCGACTCGTCCTCAGCGCCGGCAATCTCCGAGGACGGGCTGTCCGTCGCGTTCACGTCGCAGGCGGACAACCTCTCCGCGGTCGACAACGACGGCGTCGCAAACGTGTTCGTGCGCCACGCCTATTACGGAACGACGACCCTGGTCAGCCGCGCGAGCGGGGCCTTCGGCGCGGCGAGCGCCTCCGACTCCATCAGCCCGGCGCTCTCGGGATCCGCGGATGCCGTCGCGTGGATGGCTCCGCTTGCGAACGAAGGCGGCCCGCGCACCACGCGGGGCCAGGCGCCCACCACCTTCATGCAGGTGTTCCGGCGTGAGCTGCAGGTGCTGCCGCCGCCTCCGGTGATCCCGCCCGACCTCGGCCTGAACGATCACAGTGCAGGTCACGGCGGTGGCGGACACGGGACCGACGCCGGGGCTCACGGCGCGGACGGCCATACAGGCGACGGCCATACTGCGGCCGGCCACGATGGCGGCGCTGCGGATCACGCCCACGCCGGCGCCAACCACTTCAGCCTTGTGATGGGGAGCCTGCGCGCCGACCGGATCTTCGGCACGGCAACCCACGACAAGGTGTGCGGGGGTGCGGGCAACGACAACATCTCGCTGGGAGCCGGCTCCGACGTCGGCTACGGCGGTGCGTGTGGAGCGCTGAGCCCGCCCGAGACCGACAAGGCCGCTTGGTGGCGGAGCGCGTCGACGGCCGCGCTGCGACACGCGGGCGACCCGCCGGCAGCTCAGGCCAGCGGCGACGGCAACGACCGCCTGGTCGGGGGGAAGGGCGAGGACGCGCTGTTCGGCGGAGCCGGCAACGACAACCTCGTCGGCGGTTCCGGCAGCGATCTGCTGTCCGGTGGCACGGGCGGCGATGTGCTGGTCGGCGGCCCCGGCCGCAACCGCTACGACGGGGGCATGGGGCGCGACTCGATCAACGCCGCAAACGGCGTCCGGGAGCTGGTCGACTGCGGCTTCGGGCGGGACTTCGTGAAGGCGGACCGCCGTGACAGGCTGTCCGGGTGCGAGCGGGTGAAGCGCGTCCGCAGGAGGGCGAAGAAGGACCTGCCGGAACTCCTCCCGGAGTGCCCGGGCGGCGGGCACGCCTGCCACAACGGGCAGACGATCGTCCTCTCCAAGGCCCGCCGGTAGCGGCCGGCCACGTCCTGCCGGACCTGCTGGCGCCCGGCCAGCGGGTTGTCTTCTGCGGCACCGCGGCCGGAGCGGTGGCGGCCCGCGTGGGCGCTCCTTACTCCGGCCCCGGCAACCGCTTCTGGTGGGTGGTCCACGAAGTCGGCCTCACGCCCCGCGTGCTCGCCCCGCTGGAGTTCCGCGAGCTGGCGCGGTGGGGGATCGGGCTGACGGACGTCGCGAAGCACGCCTTCGGCGCGGACAGCACGCTCGTGGCAGCGGACTTCGACGGGGCCGCGGTGGTCGAGAAGGTGGAGCGTTATCGGCCTGGGGTCCTGGCGTTCGTGGGCAAGCGCGCGGCCCGGGAGGTGCTCGGTAGGCGCACACCCGGCAGCTATGGGGAGCAGGACGTGACGGTTGGTGTCAGCCGCGTGTGGATCTTGCCGTCCACGTCGGGCGCAGCCCGCGGGTGCTGGGACGTGGGGCCTTGGCGGGAACTGGCCGCCGCCCTGCGCTGAGTGCGGTCAGGCCGCGGCCGCGGCCGTGATCGTGGCCTCGAGCTCGTTGCCCACGTCTGTCAGCGGCCTGGTCGTGCGTTCTGCACGGCAGAGCACGACCGCGCCCTCGATCGCGGCGACCGTGAGCGTGGCGAGGCGGGCGGCGCGGGCGGGTCGCAGTCCCGCAGTTCGCAACGAAGCCGCGAACATCGTTTCCCAGCGCTCGAACGCCTCCGCCGCCGCTGCGGTGAGCGCCGGCTCCGCGTGCGCCTCGACGGCGACCGCGACCACCGGGCACCCCGCACGGAAATCCGTGCTCTCGAGCGTGTTCGCCCATCCGTCCAGATAGGCGCGCAGCGCTGTGGCCGGATCACCGTCGCCGGCGGTGCGCGCCACACGCGTGGCGACGACCTCGCCCGCGTAGCGGACGGTCTCGGCCGCCAGCTCGGCCTTGCCCCCGGGAAAGTGGTGGTAGATGGATCCCCGGGGGGATGTTGTTCGGCTTGGTCGCCCAGCGCGCGGAGCTGCGGCGGCTGCTGCCCGTGATCGTGTACGAGACGCTGGGGCGCACCCTGCCGGACGGCGCCGCGAGCGCTTCGTTTCTGTGGCTCCAGGCCCACGGCGTCGCGCAGCTGATGCCCGACTCGGTGCGCCGGGCCGGCTTCGACGGAGAGGGGCTGGAGCTGGGCGAGGCGCTGTTCGATGCGATCATGGAGCGCGAGTCCGGGGTGGTCTTCACCGTCGACGACTACGACGAGACCTGGCGGCGTGTGGCGCATCCCGACCGGAAGGTGAACCTCTCGATTCCCGAGCTGCTGGAGGAGCTGGCGGGGCTGCACGACGAACCCGCCGTCCGGGACGCCGACTTCCCATTCGTACTGTCGGCCGGCGAGCGGCGCGCACACACGGCGAACACGATCTATCGCGACCCGGCCTGGCGCAAGACCGACGCCGACGGTGCGCTGCGGCTTCATCCGGAGGACGCCCGGCGGCTCGGCATCGCCGACGGCGGCCGCGCGCGCCTCACCACCAAGCGCGGCAGCGTCGAGACGTCCGTCGAGGTCACCGACACGCTGCAGCCCGGCTACGTGACCCTGCCGAACGGGATGGGCACCACCTACCCAGGCGAGGACGGGACGAGGACCCTCGCAGGCGTCGCGCCGAACGAGCTGACGGCATCCGAGGACCGCGACTGGCTCGCCGGCACGCCGCACCACAAACACGTGCGCGCGCGGGTCGAAGCGGCCTAGCCTCTACGGCAGCGGGCGGCCCAGCCAGTCCTCGTAGAAGCCCTCGAGGTCTGGCAGGAAGTCATGGATCACCGGGTAGCCCGGGGGCACCGCCTCGACCTCGAGCAGCGTCTTGCACCCCGGGCAGAAGTACTCGCGCAGCGCGTTCCACTCCGGGTCGCCGTGCATCTTGTCGGGATAGATCTCGCGCAGCGACTCGACGGACTCGCGCACGTTGATCAGCGCCTCCAGCTTCCAGTTGGAGCGGTAGTCGCAGAACTCGTAGCCACAGTCGCACTTGATCCTGTATCCGCCGGAGTCCTCACCAGACCCGTCCGGCGGCTGATCGCCGGACGGCTTGGTGATGTACAGGTGCTCGCCGAAGGGCAGCACGATCTGATCGTCCCACGACACTCGCTCCTGCAGGATCTCGACGTACTTGTCGAAGCGGTCGGAATCCTTGAATCCCGACTGGATCGCCCGCACCTGCCCACGCGGCAGCTTCTCGTCGATCAGGTCGCGCAGCGTGTCCTTGTCGAGCGTCACTCTGCCCCCGCCTGGATCGCCTTGGCAAGTTCCACCTCCGGCGTTGGCACGTCGAACACGAAGTCCTCCGGCAGGTCCCAGAACTCACGGAACTCCCGTGCCCAGCGCTCCGACAGCTGCATCGACTCGGCGTACATGCGCTGCGCGGGCCCGATCATGTCGCGGTCGAGGATGCGCTGCCGCTCGCTCCGCATCCACTCGCGCACCGGCACGGCGTGCTTGGCCCGCGCCCGCCGGGCCGCCGTGCGGCGCCGCTTCGTGGCCTTGGCGTCGCCGGGGACGACTCCGTACACCTGCTCCGCGTAGCGCGGCAGCAGGAAGTCGCCCTCGATGTCCTCCATCACGGACCCGTACGGCCGCTCCAGTGGGTCGCCCACCCCGGCCGCCCCGCGGAACATGCACAGGTAGAGGTCGCCCTGCGAGTACACCTCCGGGAGCGTCGTGGTCTCGATGTCGAACAGGTGCTCGCCGGCAATATCGCGCAGCAGCGCCGAGTCGGCGGGGTCCGGCTCGTGCAGTGGGAACGGCTCGCCCCGCTCCGCCTTCGCCAGCAGGTCGGCGCCGCGCACGTTGTGGCGGTAGCCGGTCGCCCCCGGGTAGCCGCCCCACAGCCCGGCCTGGATGAACACGCGTCCGTGGCCGATGTTCTGCATCTCGTAGAAGGGCGTCTTCCATGCCAGCCGCAGGCACTCGTACCCGGATCCGCCGCGATGGCGCCCCGGCCCCGCGGTGTTCGGCTTCACGCGCTGGCTGAGGTACAGGAACGGCTCGATCAGCTCCCACATCTCCATGTCGCCCATGTCGCCCTCGGGGTTCCACATGGCCGCCGCGTAGTCGAGTCCGTCGAGGATCATCTTCGCCCCGCCGCCCACGCACGAGAGGCCGAAGTTGGTGGTCGCCGACTGGCGGCCGTACTGGTCGATGCCGCCGCCCTGGAACGCATTTGCCGTGAGCGCGTAGGGCGCCAGCACCTCCTCCACGAAGCCCCGAGCCTGCAGCGCGCGCGACAACGACTTGATGAAGCCCGTGTAAGAGGGAATCAGGAAGAACCACGCGTTGCCGGTCGACGCCTGCGGGTTGGAGTGGTTCGACCACGTGCCGGGCGGGAAGTTCGCGCGCAGGCCGAGGTACGCGCCGTCGTTCACCTTGTCGTTGCAGATCAGCGTCTGGGTGAGCTGCACCCAGAGCGCACCCTGCATCGAGGAGGGCGTGCAGTTCGCGGAGTGGTAGCCCCATGCGGACGCACCGTCGTAGTCGAGCTCCATCACTCCGTCGCGGGTGATCCGCAGTTCCACCGGAGCGTGCATCAGCGTGTCCTTGCGCGCGTAGCTCGGCAACTGTTCTTCCTTGCCGAACATCAGCTCCGTGAATGCCGGCGCGCGGTAGCGGCCCGGCACGGTGAGCTGGCGCAGGCGGCTCTTGAAGGCGCGGCGGCCGTCCTCGATCACCTCACGGATGAACTGCTTGTAGGTGCCGATCCCCTCTTCGAGGACCACTCGCTCGACCGCCTCGCGGATCATGTGGCAGCCGGCCAGGCGCGTCTTCTCGTCGAGCGTCCAGTACATCGGGGTGCGCGTGCCCTTGAGGCCGGCCAGCACGTGGTCGCGCCACAACTCGTCGCGGGAGCCGATCTTCTTCGCGGGCAGGTCGATGCCGTCCTCGAAGCGCGAGATCGGGCCCACCGGTACGGACCCGGGAGTCTTGGCCCCGATGTCGATCTCGTGCGTGACGCCGCCCGCCCAGCCGATCAGCTCGCCCTCCCAGAAGATCGGGACGATCGTCTGCACGTCGGCGTTGTGCACGTCACCGATCATCGCGTCGTTGTTGGTGAAGATGTCGCCCGGCGCGATGCCGGGGTTGTCCTCGTATCCCTGGCGGATCATGTACTTGATCGCGTCCGACATGGTGTGGACGTGCACGATGATCCCGGTGGACAGTGCGACCGAGTCGCCCTCCGGCGTGTAGAGCGCGAAGCACAGTTCCCCGATCTCCTTGACGATCGGTGACGCGGAGATGTTGAGCGCGGTCTCGCGCGCGGTCACGAGGCCGCCGCGCAGGCGGGAGAACAGCTTTTCGAAGCGGATCGGCTCGTCGGACTTCAGCGCCAGTTCGTCCATCCCGAAGTAGCGGCCGGTCTCGCCGAACAGCCGCTCCGACTCGTGCAGCATCTCGAGCGCGGTCTGACCGTCCCACCCGATCGGCGCGTCCTCGCGCGGCTCCAGCTCACGTGTGCGATCGACGACTGCCATTGCGCCTCAGCCCCCTTCGACTGTCTCGAGATGAAAGATGCGGTGCCCGTCCAGCCGTGCGCGGCGCCCCGGCGGGATCGCGAACGTGTCTGCGGGCGACTCGATCACGGCGGGTCCGGCCACCACCTGGCCGGCCTTGATCTGGTCCTGTTCGTAGAGCGGGGTCTCGACCCAGCCGTCGCTCCACCAGACCGCCCGGCTGCCCTTCGTGGGCGGCTCCCCGCCGACCTCGGGCTCATCCGGCAGCGCGGGCTTCTCGACCTCGGCGGAGCCGGTCACGATCACGTTCGTGACGAGGTAGCCCAGCTCGGGAGAGCGCGCCGAGCGCGCGTAGAGCTTCCCGTATGAGTCCTCGAACGCGGCGATCAGCGCGTCGACGTGTGCGGCCTCCGTGATCTCCTGGTGGGGCGAATGGATCTCGAGGTCGTTCAGCTGCCCGTAGTACTGCATGCGCGCGTAGTGACGGAACGTGATGTCGGCCTCCGCCACGCCCGACTTGGCGAACTCCTCGACGACGCGCTCGCGCAGCATCTGCCAGCCGCCGTCGATCATCATGCCCACGCCGAGTCGCTGGTCGGAGTCCGCGCCCGGCTCGATCGGCAGGTCGAGTGTGAGGTCGTAGCGGTAGGCGAAGTCGCCGCACGCGCAGCCGAAGGCGGAGAAGCCCGCGGCCCAGGCGGGCACCATCACGTCGCGGTACGGGACACCGGCGGTGTAGCCCGCCACGTGCAGCGGCCCGCCGCCGCCGTAACAGAGCAGCGCATAGTCGACCGGGGAATAGCCCTTGCCGAGCACCTGCGCGACGGCCTGGTACTTGAGGGTCTCGTCGAACAGCTCGATGATCCCGGCGGCGGCCTGCTCGACGCTCGAGGCCCAGCGGCGCGGCGATCTGCTCCGCGATTCCCGCCCGCGCGCGCTCATGGTCGAGCTGCACGTAGCCGCCCAGGAAATAGTCCGGGTTGACGCGCCCCAGCACGAGGTTCAGGTCGGTCACGGAGGGTGTGTCGAGGCCGCCCTGGACCCAGGACATGCCGATCGCAGCGCCCGCCGAGTCCGGTCCCAGCTCGGGCCGGCCGGAGTGCGGGTCGATTCGCACGAACGAGCCCGTCCCGGCTCCGATCGAATCCACCTGCACGAGCGGCAGGTTGAGCAGGAAGCGGCCGATGTCGGGGATCTGGCGGATGTTGAACTCGCCGTCGGTGATCAGCGCGATGTCGAAGCTCGTGCCCCCGATGTCGGTGCACACGATGTTGCGGGCCGAGAGGGCGCCCGACCCGTTGGTGGACGACGCCTCGTCCGCGAGGTAGCGGGCGCCGATCACTCCCCCGATCGGGCCCGAGATCAGGGTGCGCGCCAGCTCCTTTGCGTCGATCGAGATGGTGCCGCCGTGCGCGGCCATGATCCGCAGGTCGAAGTTGGCGCCGGCCTGCTTGGTGGCGTCGCGCACCTTCTCGAGCTGCTCGCGCGACGGCTCGGCCGCGTAGGCCTCGATCAGGGTGGAGTTGAGCCGCGGAAAGTCGCGGCGCATCGGGTACAGGTCCGATGACGCGAACACCGGCATGTCCGGCGCAACCTCGCCGATGATCTCGACGATCCGCTGCTCGTGCGATGCGTTGCGGTAGCTGTACAGCAGGTTGACGACGATTCCCTCGACGCCGGCCGCGGCCAGCTCCGTCGCGGCGGCGCGGGCCTCGTCCTCGTACAGGGGGATCGCCTCGTCACCGAACAGGTCGACGCGGCCGCGCACGCCGTGTACCAGCTCGCGCGGCACGAGCGGCTCGTTGTGGTGGTGCGTGGCGACGTGCAGACGGTCCGAGTACGAGTAGCCCAGGTAGGTCTGGATCCCGCGCTCGAGCCGCAGGGAGTCCTCCATCCCGGCGGTCACGATCAGTCCCACCCGGCGGCCCTTGCGCTCCAGCAGGCGGTTCAGCATCGCGGTTCCCGAATAGATGCCGGAGACCACGTTCGGCAGCGCGGTTTCCGCCTCGAGGTCCCAGTAGTCGAGCGCGTCGCGGGTGGACGCCATGAACCCGACGGCCTCGTCGGAGGGCGTGGTCTGAGCCTTGCCCACGACGAAGTCGCCCCGGCGGTCGACGATGAACGTGTCCGTCATCGTCCCGCCCGCGTCGATCGCGAGCACGCGCGGCTCGCGCCCGTCTAGGCCATTCCCACCAGGCAACCCCTGCACCTCTCCATCCACCGGGACAATACGCCGTCTGACGCCCTGGGGAAACTGTCCGGCAGTTCAGTCCCGGGAAGGTGGGACCGATACCGGACGTGGTCCGTGCCCGTACTCTGGAATGGAATGATCCTTCGCCTTTCGCTGGCCGTGACGGCGCTGGTCGCGCTGAGCCCCGGGTTCGCGCTCGCTGATGACCGCGGCAGTGTCCCGGGCCGCGCGCTCGTGCTCCTGGAGCGCGCCGCCCCGGGCGCGTCCGCCTCCGCGCGGCGGTCGGTGCGGGCCGCGGCGTCGGCGGTGATCGCGCGCCATGGCCTGCGCCGCGCACGCCCCGACGTGCCGCAGGTGGGCGTGATCAGCGTGCGGATCCCGCCGCGCACCACGCTTGCCGGCCTGCGCCGGCGCCTGGCCGCGGACCCGCGCGTGGCCACCGTCGAGCGCGAGGTACGCCACGCGGCGCGCTTGGTGCCGAACGACCCGGCGCTGACGGCGGTCGACCCGTTGCTGGCCCGCGAGTACCAGTGGTACCTGCGCCAGCAGGGGTTTCCCGCGGCCTGGGACCTGAGCCGCGGGACCGGCGCCGTGGTGGGCATCATCGACTCCGGCATCGACGCCGGGCATCCCGACCTCGGCCCCAAGATCAGGTCCGCACACGACCACGACGCAACCTCGACCGGCATCGGCGACGAGGTCGGGCACGGGACGCACGTGAGCGGCCTCGCGTGTGGTGCGCCCGACAACGGGTTCGGCATCGCGGGCGCCGGGCTCGATTGTCAGCTGATCCTGGAAAAGAGCGACCTCACCAGTTCCAGCGTGATCGCCTCACTGGTCGACGCTGCCCGCTTGGGCGCCGGGGTGATCAACATGAGCTTCGGGGGCGGGCGCCTCAGCAACGGGGAGTACCGCGCGTTGCGCTACGCGCTGCGCAAGGACGTGGTCCTGATCGCGGCCGCGGCCGACTCGCCGATTCCCGACCAGGGACATCCGGCCAAGGATCTGCAGCCGACCGGGACCGGCCGCAACATCAAGCAGGGCGTGGGCTTGGTCGTGACCGCGGCCGAGCCGTCGGGCGGGCGGGCGTCGTTCGCGGGGCGGGGCTCGCAGATCTCGCTGGCGGCGATGGGAGACACCGGCACGCGTGAAGGCGGCATCTTCTCCAGCTTCCCGGCGAATCCGACCCAGATCGAGACGGGCGGCTCCAACCCGCCCGGCCCGCCGTGTCCGACCTGCCGTACGACCTTCAACGGCGACGCCCGTTTCGCCTACCTGTCCGGCACGTCGATGGCGGCTCCCCAGGTGGCCGGAGCCGTTGCCCTGGTCCGCGCGGCGAACCCGCGCCTACGTCGCGCCGCGGTGGTGCGCATCATGAAGCAGACCGCGACGCGGGCCGCGGGCGGGTGGACGACCGAGCTCGGCTGGGGAATCCTGAACGCCGGTGCCGCCGTGCAGCGGGCGGTGCAGTTCGCGGCCGACACGGTCGCGCCCAGGACCAGCCGTCGCGGCGGTCGCCGCCGCAGCGTGCGTCGGCGGTTCACCCTGAAATGGCGCGGCCGGGACCTGGCTCCGCCCGGCGTCGCCGCCGCCGGCATCGAGTCATATTCCGTCTATGCGCGCCGCGGCACGCGCTACAAGCTGATCGCCGTCACGACGAACACCAGTTACCGCCTCCGCGGCCGGCGGGGCAAGCGCTACACCTTCGCTGTGCGTGCCCGGGATCTGGCCGGCAACCTCGAGCCCACGCGCCGCGCGCGCTTCGTGATCCGGGTGCGGCGCTAAGGCTGCGGCGAGTGGCCGCGGCCAGGCCGCCTCTAAACTGGAGTCCATGGCCGGCCCTCGCACGATCCTGCTTGCCGCGCCGCGTGGATACTGCGCGGGCGTCGACCGGGCCGTGCAGACGGTCGAGAAGGCGCTCGACCTGTACGGGCCACCCGTCTACGTGCGCAAGGAGATCGTCCACAACAAGCACGTGGTGGAGAGCCTCGAGCAGCGCGGCGCGATCTTCGTCGACCAGGAGACCGAGGTGCCCGAGGGCGAGACCGTCGTGTTCTCGGCCCACGGCGTCGCTCCCTCCGTGCACGCCAATGCGGCGCAACGCTCCCTGAACACCATCGATGCGACCTGCCCGCTGGTGACCAAGGTGCACGTCGAGGCCCGCAAGTTCGCCGCAGACGGCTACACGATCGTGCTGGTCGGCCACGCGGGCCACGAGGAGGTCGAGGGCACGACCGGCGAGGCGCCCGAGCACATCGTGCTGGTCCAGACCGAGGCGGACGCCGAGCGGCTCGAGGTCGACGACCCCGACAAGGTCGCCTTCATCACCCAGACGACCCTCTCGGTGGACGAGACGATGAGCATCATCCGCAAGCTGCGCGAGCGCTTCCCGAACATGGTCGGCCCGCGCACCGACGACATCTGTTACGCGACCCAGAACCGCCAGGACGCGGTCAAGCAGCTGGCCCCGCGCTGCGACCTGGTGCTCGTGATCGGCTCACGCAACTCCTCGAACTCCAACCGGCTGGTCGAGGTCGCGCGCCAGCACGGCGCCGCCTCGCACCTGATCGACAACGAGCACGAGGTCAAGGAAGAGTGGCTCGAAGGAGTGGAGACGGTCGGCATCACCTCCGGGGCGAGCGCGCCCGAGGAGCTGGTCCAGCGGCTGATCGCCTTCTTCCGCGAGCGCGGCGCGCAGGACGGTCTCCGAGCTGGAGGTGACCGAGGAGGACGTGCGCTTCATGCTCCCCAAGGACATCCGCCAGCTGCTGACCGCGCGCGGCTAGCTGCGTCTCGCGCGAAGCCGCCGGCTGCTCACGAACAGGACCACGGTCAGCACCGCCAGCGCTGAAATGACGGCGATTGCCGCCCCTGGGACGCCACCGCCCGAACTGGGCTCCCAGAACAGCGATCCGGTCACCGCCGCGGACTGTGTGCCGACGGCAATCGGGACGCGCCAGTCGAACACCTTCGTCCGCTTGCCCGCGTCGGTCACCTGCGGCGGAGTGGTGCCCTTCGACATCCAGTGGATACGGTGATCGTGGGTCTCGAAGCGCCCGGTCTTGCTCACCACCGACCACCGCGGCTGGGCCTTCGGGCTCGCGTCCTCCGGCACGGGTGTTCCTCCGTAGCGCTCCTCGTTCAGGTAGTAGGACGGCGACCGCTTGTTGACCTCGACGGTGCCGTCGCTGCGCAGTCGTGCATACGGCTCCCGTTCGTAGCCTCGCACGAGCACGGTCCTGCCCGTTCTGTTGATCAGCAGCAGGCGGTCGTCATAGTTGAGCACCTGCACCTCCAGCCCGGCGACGACCGGCTGAACCGCCTTGAACTCCGAGCGGAAGTCCGGGTTGCCGCCGTGCGCGAGCGCGCCCGGCGCGCATAGCGCCGCCAGCACCATTGCCAGTGTGGCGCCAGGCGGGATCGTGCGTCTCATGTCAGGTGCGCCGGCGTCGGCGGATCAGCGTCAGCGCGAGTGCCGTGAGTCCGGCCACGAGCGCTGCGATCGAGAGGATCAGCGGCGCCGCGTCGCTGTCCTCGTCGCTTGTGCCGGTCGCAGTTGTTGCCGGCGCCGTGTTGCTGCCCGCGCCGTTGGTTTCGGACGCGGGCGCCCCCGACTCCGTGTTGATCGCATCGACGGGCGTGGCCGACTCGGTGATCGTCGTGCGCGCCGCCGGCGTTTCGCTGTCGGGCGGCCCAATCCAGCGATCCGTCGCGTTTGTGTACTCCTGGATCACCTTCCACTCCAGCACGCCTTCCCTGACCGGGTTGCGCGCGATGAACTCGAAGGAGTCGTACTGGCTCGGCGGGATGCGGTTCCCGCTCCAGCGCACGACCGCGACGCGGTCGCCCTCCTTCTGGATGCGTACCTTCCAACCAGGTGCCTCGCGCACGAGCAGCGACTCCACCTCGGGCGGTACCCGCAGCGACACGGACACGACGTCCGCGCTGCGCTCACTCGGGACCGTGAGCGTGTAGACCTGCTGTTCGGCCGGCCGCGAGGCCGACGGTTGCACGACGGCATGGCCGAATGCCGGCGCCGCGCCTGCCGCTACCGCCAGTGCGACCAGGGGGCCGGGAAGCGCGCGCCGTAGCGCGCGCCTCCGGCCGTGCCCCTGTGAGAGGCGTGCTGCTGTCACGCCGGCGGTGCCGTCGTGGTGGTGACGCACGACGCCGGGAACTCGGCGTTGGACGGGCCGGTCCAGGCCACCAGCTCCGGCTTCGCGCGGCGCTGCTTGCGCTTGCTCAGGCTGTTGAAGCCCTTCACCCGGTAGTACTGATTCACGGGGAAGCAGAGCTTGCCGGCCTGCACCGGGTTCTGGAACCGGATGAAGAACTCGCCGAAGAACCCGGGCCTGATGTCCGAGCCCTTCTTCGCGATCCACGAGATCGACGTGATGGCGTAGACAGCCTCGCCCTCGTCGTTCTTCTTACCGGTGTCCCGCCGCTTCAGGCGAGTGGACCAGTCGCTTTGCTGCTTGACGCTGATCACCTCCTGGAGTGGCGTGGGCACGAACAGCGTGACCTTGTAGGTGTTCTGCTCGCCCTTCTCGTTGGGCACGCGCAGGACGTACGACGTCCGCGCGGCCGTGAGGGGCGCGGTCTGCGGTTGGAACGGGCTGACCGTGGCGTGGCCACCGGCGAGGGTGGGCACCGCGAGCAGCGCGGTTGCCGCCAGCGCGACGCCGAGTCCCAGTTGTCTGACGCTGATTCTGCTCTTCTGCATGATTTTCTCGCTCTCCTTGATTTGGGCTCAACTCGCGCGGATTGCGAACTTCACGCGGAAGCGCTTGTAGCTGCTGCCGCGCTTCACGCGCCCGGTGAACACGATCTCGTACGCGGTCGCCCGCGGGAAGGTGAATCTCTGGGTGCGTTTCGCTTTCCGGTTGAGCACGACGTTGCCCGCCGAGTCGGAGATGCGCATGTAGCAGGCGCAGTTCCTGAACGAGAACCTGCCCTTTCTGGGCCTGACCTTCGAAACGATGATCCTGGACGTCTGCCCCGAGACCGGCTCGTCGTCGGGCGTGACGTGCATCGTCACCGAGACGCCCTTGCTCGACTTGGTCTGATGTCCCGGCGCCGTAGAGACGCCGAAGACCAGAAGCATGATTCCCAGGCAGCACGACAGCGTGCTGATCCGGCCGATACGGCCCATGTGCACAACCTCCTCTTGACGTGCAATTTCAGCCGCACCGGCGGTGCGGCTTCACATGTCGGCTAGGAGGTGAGCGGCGGCGCCCGGCCGGCAAGCTTGCCGGCGAGTACGTTGAGACGCGAGACGAAGAACGGCTGCTGGGCGGAGGCTGTGCGCACGGGAGCATGGCGCGGTCGGTGTGCGAGATGCCGGCGGGCCAGGGCCGCCACCGCGGACCGTGCCCCGCGCAGCAGCAGGGCGATCACGGCCGCGATCACGGTCGCTATCACCAGGCCCCCGGGGCCGACGTGGTTGGCGAGGTGTGCGACGCCGCTGGGGTGCCCCGGGCTGACCCAGCTCTCCACCCACTCCTGAAGCGAGAAGACGGCGATCAGAGCAGCGCTCAGCACGGGCCACAGCACGCGGAAGGAAGGAGGATGCTCCTCTTCCTCGATCCCGCGCATGGCGCACAGCAGCGTACGGGCAAAGCTGCCGCAGGCCAGCAGCAGCAGGACGGTGACCAGCCCGGCGGCCAGCGGAATGTAGGAGTGGGTGTGACCTCCCACCCCGGAGGCGCTATCGATCAGCCAGTAGCTCAACTCGTGCAGTGACAGCGCTCCCACGGCCAGGAGCGCGACTGCGCGAAGACCCCACTTCCCCTGCATTGGAGGCGAGTGTAACGCGCTTCGGGTCGGGAGTGTCAGGTTGCCCGTGATCCGGGCCGGGTGGCTCGCCCGGTACCGTCAGTGGATGGCCCGCAGCGACCGTAACTCGATACCCAGCGGCCGGCTGCGGCGCACCGCGCGCCTGGGCGGTCTCGCCGGCGGCCAGGCCGCCCGCTCGTACGCGGGCCGCGCGGCCGACCTGGCCCGCTCCGAGGAGCGCCGCCGCGCCGCCGCCGACCGGCGCCAGCTACAGGCGGCCGAGCGCGTGCTGGACGTGCTGGGCCAGATGAAGGGCGCCGCGATGAAGCTGGGGCAGGTCGCGTCGTTCGTCGATACCGGAGCGTTGCCCAAGGAGGCCCACGAGCGGCTCGAGGCGAAGCTCGCCAAGCTGCGCGACTCGGCGCCGCGCGTGTCGTTCGAGCAGATGCGCAAGGTGATCGAATCCGATCTGGGGCAGCCGCTCGAGGACGTGTTCGAGGAGTTCGAGCAGGAGGCGTTCGCCGCCGCGTCGATCGGTCAGGTCTACCGCGCGCGGCTGCGCGACGGCCGCCGGGTCGCCGTCAAGGTGCAATACCCGGGGATCGTCAGCGCGGTGCGCGCGGACATCCAGAACCTCGGCATGCTGCTGCGAGTCGCGCGGGTGCTCGCCCCCGGAATGGACCCGAAGGCGATGGCGCAGGAGATCAGGGAGCGACTCACCGAGGAGCTCGACTACGAGGTCGAGGCCCAGACGCACCGCGCGTTCGCGCGGACCTGGCGCGGGCATCCGTTCGTCGTGATCCCGGACGTCGTCACGGAGCTGTCCGGGGAGCGCGTGCTGGTCACGGAGTTCATGGACGGCATCGGGTTCGACGAGGTGAAGCAGCTGCCCGCGGCGCAGCGCGACCGCTTCGGTGAGGTCGTGTTCCGGTTCTTCGTCGGCTCCCTGTACCGGACGCGCCGTTTCTCGGCTGATCCGCACCCCGGCAACTTCCTGCTGCTGGAGGACGGGCGGGTGGCATTCATCGACTTCGGGATGTCGAAGCGGGTGTCGCGCGAGCAGGTGGAATCGGAGCTCGAGGTGATGCGCGCCGGCATCGGCGGGGATCCGGAGCGCCTGCGGAGGGCGCTCGTGAGCATGGGGTTCTTCCCCGCCGATGACGAGATCGTCACGGCCGCACGCGTGCAGGAGCACTTCGAGGCGGCGGCCGGGTGGTATGCGATCGACCGTGAGTTCACGATCGACCGCGATTACGTGCGGCAGGTGATGATCGACGTGGGCGGCCCCCAATCGCGCTTCTGGGAGGTGATGCGCCGCCAGACGGTCCCACCCGACACGCTGTTCGCGCGCCGCATGGAGGGCCTCACGCTGGCAGTGCTGGGTCAGCTGCGCGCGACCGCGAACTGGCACCGGATCGCACGCGAGTGGCTGTTCGGCGACGGGCCCGCCACCCCGCTGGGCGAAGCGGAAGCCGGGTTCTTCGCCGCCCCGGCGGCGGTCAGGTAGCAGTCGCCGCCGCCACCGCGGCCTGGCCGTAGGAGATGCCGCCGTCGTTGGGCGGCAGCCGCAGCGGCACGAGCACCCGCAGACCCTGCGCCGCGAGCGCCACGGAGGTGCGCTCCAGCAGGAGGGTGTTCTGGAACACCCCGCCGGAGAGGACCACGGTGGTGCTCTCGTGCTCTTCGGCGACCTGCGCGCAGGCCACCGCGGTGGCCTGGGCGAGCGCGTTGTGGAAGCGTGCGGCGACGATGTCCGCGGGGACGCCCGTGGCCACGTCGTTCGCAACCGCGCGGACCGTCTCGCGGGCGTCGAGCACGCGGGATCGGAACGGGAGCGGGTAGGCGACGCGCTCCTCACGCGCGGCAAGTGCCTCCAACTCCACCGCCGCCTGGCCCTCGTAGTTGACGCGCGTGCGCACGCCGCAGAGCGCCGCCACGGCGTCGAACAGGCGGCCCGCGCTCGAGGTCAACGGGGAGGCAAGGCCGCCGCGCGCGAGCTCCGCAACGGTCTCCCAGCGCTGCGGCTCGACAGACGCCGCCAACGCGGGGGGGACGGGCGGGGACCCGCCGAGCGCCTCCGCCAGCCACGCACATGCCATGCGCCACGGCGCGCGGATGGCCTGCTCGCCGCCGGGCATGCGCACCGGGTGCAGGTGTCCCACGCGCTCGCACGTGCGCAAATCGCCGTACAGGAGCTCGCCGCCCCACACGGTGCCGTCGGGCCCGTAGCCCGTGCCGTCGAAGATCGCGCCGACCGCCGGCTCCGTGATCCCGTGCTCGGCCAGGCACGCGGCCAGGTGCGCGTGATGGTGCTGCACGCCGACGTGCTCGCCGGCTTCGCGATCGAGTGCGTACGCAGTCGACAGGTAGCCCGGGTGCATGTCGTGCGCGATCACGGTCGGGTCCACCGCGAACAGCCGCTCGAAGTGGGCGATGCCCTCCTGAAACGAGGTGAGCGTCTCGAAGTTCGCGAGGTCGCCGACGTGGTGGCCGACCCACGCGCGCCCGCCCTTCGCAACGCAGAACGTGTTCTTGAGCTCCGCCCCGCACGCGAGCACGTGCCGCGGCGACTCGACCGGCAGCGCGAGGCTGTCCGGGACGTATCCGCGCGAGCGGCGCAGCAGCAGGGTGCGGCGGCTGCCCGCGACGGTGGCCGCGCGCAGGACCGAGTCGTCGGTGCGCGTCTCGATCGGGCGGTCGTGGAGCAGGAAGCGGTCGGCGATCGCGGGCAGCCGGGCCCGTGCGTCGTCGTCCCGGTAGGCGATCGGCTCGTCGGACACGTTCCCACTCGTCATCACCAGGGGCGTGCCGCTGTCGGCCAGCAGCAGGTGATGGAGGGGCGAGTAGGGCAGCATCACGCCCAGCTCCCCCGTGAGCGGGGCGACGGAGCTCGCCACGGCCGCCCCCGGACGCCGCCGGGCGATCACGATCGGCCGCACGCGGCCGGTCAGGAGCGCCAGCTGATCGTCGTCCAGGTCGACCAGCGACCGGGCGGCCTCGATGTCGGGGGCCATCAGCGCGAACGGCTTGTCCTCGCGGTGCTTGCGGGCCCGCAGGGTGGCCACGGCGCGCTCGCTGTCGGCGCGGCAGGCGAGGTGGAACCCGCCGACGCCCTTGACGGCGACGATCAATCCGTCCAGCAGTGCCCGCGCGGCGGCCTCGACCGCGTCGCGCGCGCCTCCGCCGCTCCCGACCGGTCGTCCGACGCGGTCCACCAGCCGGGCCGCGGGACCGCAGTCCGGGCAGGCATTGGGCTGCGCGTGGAAGCGGCGGTTGCGGGGATCGTCGTACTCGCGCCGGCACTGGGCGCACATCTCGAACCCGGCCATGGTGGTGAGCGGGCGGTCGTACGGGACGCCCCGC
Source organism: uncultured Solirubrobacterales bacterium (assembly GCA_963816975.1). GTDB lineage: Bacteria > Actinomycetota > Thermoleophilia > Solirubrobacterales > JBBDJG01 > DASRIA01. The sequence goes on from CAWFMD010000006.1 coordinate 1,463,506, forward strand.
ACGATCGTGAAGCGCGGCCCGCAGTTCGTGCAGTTGACGAACGGGTAGCGAAAGCGCCGGTCAGCGGGGTCGTTCAACTCCGCGAGGCAGTCGGCGCAGGTCGCGGTGTCCGGGGAGACCAGCGCCCCGGGCTCACCTGCACGTCGGCTCGTGATGATCTCGAACCCGGGCTCCGCGCGTGCGGGGACCGGTCCGACCTCGACTCGCTCCACCAGCGCCAGCGGAGGCGCCTCGCGCGGCAGCCGCGCGGTGAACAGGTCAAGCGCGTGACGGTCTCCCTCGACCTCGATCAGCACGCCCTGCTCGTCGTTCAGCACGAAGCCGTGCAGTCCCAGCTCGTTCGCAAGTGTGAACACGTAGGGGCGGAAGCCCACACCCTGCACGAGGCCCTGGACCCGCACGCGCAGGCGGCGCCGGCTGGCCGCGGGCGCGACGCTCACGTGGCGGCCTCCACCAGCTCGCGCAGCACGTGATACGCGCTGGCCTGCGCCTCCTGGATGCGCGGGATGTGCTGGGAGCGGGTCACGACGACGTGGTCGGCGATCCCCTCGGCTGCGATCCGCCCGCCGTCATAGCCGACCAGCGCGATCGTGAGCATGGCCCGGCCCCGCGCCTCGGCCAGTGCCTCGATCACGTTGCGCGAGTCGCCGCTGGTGGAGAGCGCGATCAGCGCGTCGCCAGAGCGGCCGTAGGCGATCACCTGGCGCTGGAAGATCGCGTCGACGCCGATGTCGTTGGCGATGGCGGTGAGGATCGCCGCGTCCTCGGTGAGGTCGATGGCGGGGCGCGCCGTCCAGCCCTGGGGCGGCGAGCGGAAGTCCGCCACGACGTCCATCGCGTCGGTTGCGGAGCCGCCGTTGCCGAGCGCGAGCAGCCGCCCGCCGGCGTCGAAGGCGCGGCGCAGCGCCGCGGCCGCCGCGTACAGCTGCTCGCCGGCCTCCGAAAGGGTCTGGCGGCGCAGGTCCGCGACCTCCTGCGCCTTCATCGACACAGATGCGCGCACGTCGCGCATCACCGCATCCAGGTCGGACTCGCTCTGCGCCAGGAACGGATACAGGAAGCTCGACGCGCCGGCGTCATGGACGGCCTCCGCGGTGCGCCCCGCAAGCAGCCCGCGGTGGTCGAAGAACACGTGGACCAGCTCCCAGAGCACGTGGTAGAGGGTTTCCACCAGCTCCTGCCGCACGAACGGGTCGCCGCCCGGCGGCTCCAGCTCCCATTCGGCCCCGGCGGGCGAGAACGCGATCGTCAGGCACCCGCGTCCCCGCGCGATCTCCAGCGCCTGCGCGGTCTGCGGCTCGTGCGCGCCGAAGGCGATCGCGATGTCGCCGGGCTCCGCGATCAGCTCCATCTGGGCAGGCAGCGGACCGCCCTCGCGCGAGAGCCCGATCGCCGGCAGCGCGCGCTTGCCGACGATCACCGGATGCACGAACTCGACAGCCACGTGGCGCACGTCCGAGCGGTCGGCGGGGGAGTCTCCGAACGCGATCAACCGGCCGCCGCGCGCGAAGCGCTCGGCCATCAGGTGGCAGAGGCGGGCGATGCGCCCGGCGTGCTCCTCGAAAAACCGCGCATTCGCGCGCGTGCGCCGCGCGACCAGCTCCTCGATGAGCGGAGTGAGTGGCTGCGGCGCGGTCGCCTGCGTCACGCGGGCGCCGCGGCCCGCTGGGCCGTGCGCGTCAGCCATTCACGCCACTCCGGGACTCCCTCGCCCGTGCGGGCGCTGACAAGCAGCTTGTCGGCCCCCGGGTTCACCTTGTCGAGATTGTGCAAAAAGTGCGCGAGGTCGAAGTCGAGGTGGGGCAGCAGGTCCACCTTGTTGACCAGGATCAACTCGCACGTGCGGAACATGAGCGGGTACTTCAGCGGCTTGTCCTCGCCCTCGGTGACCGACGAGACCATCACCCGCACGTCCTCGCCCACCCGAAACTCCGCCGGGCACACGAGGTTGCCCACGTTCTCGATCACGAGCAGGTCGATCCGGTCGAGCGGCAGTGACGGAATCGCCGAGCGGACCATGTTGGCGTCCAGATGGCACTCGCCGCCGAAACCCGGGTCGGTGTTGATCTGCGTGACCGGAACGTGCAGGCTCGCGAGCCGGTCGGCGTCCATGCTGCCCTGCACGTCGCCCTCCAGCACCCCGACCCGCAGCCCGTCGAGGTCGCTCACGGTGCGCTCCAGCAGCGACGTCTTCCCGGCGCCTGGGGCGCTCATCAGGTTCACGACCGTGACGTTGTCCCGGTCGAAGTCGCTGCGATTCGCGCGCGCGATCGTGTTGTTCGCGTCGAGCGCGTCCTCGACGATCCGGATCTTGGTCTTGTGCACAAACGCCTCCTCGAAAGCATCCGGGCGGCGTCGCCGCCACCCGGGGTCCTGTGAGCCCGTCTGAGGCGGGCTCTCTACATCTTCCTGACTTTGCCGTATCGCCTGATGTCCGGGATCGAAGCGATGAAAACGACCGCTCCCACCAGGACCAACAGGGCCAGCACACCGAGGAAGATCCACCCGAGGGCTTCCATCACATGCCTCTGATCTTCAGGTACCGCTGGATCTCCGGCCATTGTGTGGCCACGGCCGCTCCGGTGGCGGCAACGAGCGCCGCCGCTACGACTCCGCGCTTCCTCATGTCACCTGCTCCTTTCCCGAGTCCTCTGCAACGAGATCATCCAACAGCCGCTCCACCATCCGCGCCGCGTCGTCGATCACAGCGCGCACCGGCGCGCTCAGCTCCGCGACCACGTCGTCCTCGAGCGTAAGCACCGCTGCGGGCTCGCACCCCACCACGAGCACGCGAGGCAGCGGATCGCCCAGCTCGCGCGCGAGCGCCAGCACCGTGACCGGGTCCATTCCGTGTGCGTCCGGCACCGCGTCCTGCTCCTCCAGCTGCGGCTCGATCAGGTACAGCGTCCCCGCCGCGCCGCCGCGCGGCAGCGCGTCGACGAACACCGCCACGTCGTAGCCGGCAAGTGCATAGGCGAGGTCCATGCCGCGGATCCCGAAGTCCGCGATGTCCACGCCGGCCGGCAGCTTGCTCCGCGCCAACCGGGCGACCACCTCGACGCCAAATCCGTCGTCGCCCATGAACACGTTGCCGATGCCGGCCACGAGAATGCGCAGCCTGGCGGGCTCCTGCTCGGCGTCGTCGAGCGGCTCGACTTCCTCCGGGGCAAAGAAGAAACGGTGGCCCATCTGGCGATCCTCGCCCAGATCCCGCCCGGGATCGTCCTCGACCGTGACCGCGAGCTGCACCGCCCCGTCCATGCTCTGCACGACCTCCTCCACGATTGCGGCCTTGCCGTCCAGGACCAGGTCGAAGGCATCGGCCCTGCGCTTTGGCCGCAGGCGCACCCGGCTGCGGCGGCGCACGTCGATGCCGTCGATCGTCACCGAGTGCTGGGCCGGGCGCTCCAGCTGCTCCCAGTAGCTGCGCGCGCCGTGCTCACCCACGACGGGTCAACCCGACCTCGCGTACGACTCCGTGCAGCCGCATCAGCTCCGACTCCGACAGCGATTCGGTGCGCTCCAGGATCGCGCGCGTCCGCGGGTCGGACGCGCGCATCTGCCGCTTCTCGTGCTCGGTCATGCTGAGGATGCTGAGCCGCAGCAGCTGATCGATCTCTGCCGCGTCGAACATGTCGCCGGGGCTCTCCGGGGCCACCTGCGGGTAGTCCGGCAGGATGATCGGCGACGAGAGCACGGTATGACGATCGCCGTCCGCGCCGACCAGCACCGGCCAGGTACCGGCGTTACGGCAGTCGGCCGCCTCTGCGCGCAGCGGCTCCGGCGGGTCGGTCAGCGACACGAACCCGCCGCCCTCGGTTTCGAGGATCGTGTGGGCTGAGCAGAAGGTCTGGCGCAGCGCCTCCTGCCGGTCGTCGCCGGCGAAGGGGCTGGTGTTCACGATGCGCGCGCTCACGCGCCAAAGGCCGGGACGCAGGGGCTCGGCGGCGATGCCGATGGTGCCTCGCAGCGCCCTCCAGCTGCGCAGCAGCGCGCCGGCGGGCCGGCCCGCCGGGTCGCGCAGCTCCTCCCGCGTCTCGCCGGCCGGGACATCGACCGCGATGTCGTGGCCCGACTCCAGGCCTGCGAGCGAGAAACCGGTGAGGGTCACTTCCCGCTCGGTCGCCTCGTCCCAGGAGACGTGGTGCTCGTCACCGACGGTCAGCTCCTCGACCCGCTCCAGGCCGTGCTCGCCGGCGCGTGCGACCTCGCGCGCGACGACGTGCAGGAATCGCACGCGGACATCCAGGGCTGCTGTCGCCGGTTCCCTCGAGCAGGCACTCGGTCTGCATCACGGACGCGTCGTCGGGATGGTGCTCGGAATGGGTCTCGGGGTAAACGCCGCCGAACGTCCAGCGGCGCTGGTTCTTGGTGGCCGACTTCGAGTACGGCCACAGGACGTATCCCTCGTACAGCACGGCGTCTGCGATCTTGGAGATCTCGTCCATTCCCTACTCCGGCGCCTCGTGCCGTTCGGCGTGGGGGGCAAGCAGCGCGTCCAGCGCGTGCTCCCAACTCGGCATCGAGTTGCGCGCGCGGTACGCGTAAAGGCGCTCGAACGTTTCACGCGGCAGCCGCAGCCAAGCCGTCCCCGGGAAGTAGTGGTCCATCGTCTCGCGCCACACGCTGACGGGCAGTCCGTACTCGGCGTCGCGCTCCCAGCTGATGCGCGCCATCTGGAGCAGGCCTGCGTCGGACATGTACATCACCGTTCCGCTGAACAGGAACTCCAGCGGGACCTCGCCTCCATCCAGGGCCTGCAGGTACTTGGCGGCCGTCACGTCGAAGTCATAGGTGACCGGGATGTGCAGGTCCACCGTCGTCTCACCGGTGAAGCCCGGGACGTTGTAGCTGATCCGGACCCACGGCAGGGTCCGCAGGGTGGTCCCCCAGCGCGCAGGCTCGCCGAACAGCTCGAGTAGGCCTTCCTTCTCGCCAGGGCCGTAAGAGCGGCGCCGCGCGGCGATCTGCAGCTGCACGTCGAGCATGATCGAGCGGATTGGCCGCGGCCCGTCGGCCCGGATGCGCAGGCCGAAGCGCAGCGTGGGCACAGCCGCATGCGTGAGCAGGCCGCAGTCCTCGATTGCGAAGCCGACGTCGATCGCCTGGTCGAGCGCCGCTGCTGCCGGCCTTGGCGTGGTCGTGGACACGTGCGGCTACGCGGGCGACAGGTTCGGCATGCGCGGATCGATCGGCTGCGCCCCCTGCGCGTTTATGCCGGTCGAGCGCTCGGCGGTCGAGGTGCCGTCGGCCTTGTGCCCGGCCATCTTCTCGTAGTTTCCCCGCGAGTTGCCCTGGCTGATGCCGGGGGTGTGCGCGGGCGCATCTGGTGCGACGTCGGGCTTGCCGGTCTTGAGGTTGTCCGTCATGTCAGCTGTCCTTTCGCTTGTTCGACTTGCTTGGAACGGCGGTCGAGGTCCGCGAAGAAGCGCCCGAGCTGGTCCCACACCTGGCGGCCGCCGGTGAGCCCCTTCCAGTTCGTCCTGATCAGCCCGACCAGGCCGTAGCACTCGTCGATCGGTACAAGCCAGTGCTCGCGCGCGCCGCGCGCGCGGTTCACGAGCAGCGCCTCGACGTCGGGCTGCAGCTCCTCCAGCGCGGGATTCCTTTGCTCCAGCTCCGTCCAGGCGTGCAGCTCGAGCTGGGACTCCGTCGCGCCCATGGGACTCGGATAGAAGGCGGCCACCCGCCCTGCCGCGGTGTCGTTGTAGAAGAACGCCATGTCGACGGGGATGTGCAGCTCCTCCCACAGCGCGTCGCCGAGCTCGAAGTCGACCAGGCGCAGGCGCCGGTCCGGCACCAGCCGGTAGTGGTCCCGGCCCGCCGCCTCACGGTCGAACAGCAGGCTGCACGGTCGGCACGCGCACCGCAACTCCCGCTTCTGGAGGTCGAGCAGGTGGCGATGCTCAGCGGGGATCGGCGCGCTGCACAGGTCGCAGTGCTCCCGGGTCGCGCGCGACTCGCCCGCCGCTTGCCGCGCCAGCCGGCCGAGCCGCGAGCCGGCGACGGTGTTCGCGCCGGCGCTCATCGTGTCACGCGAGCGCTGCCGTGAGCGCGACCTTCACGAGCCCGGCCTCGTCTACCAGGAGTGGCACGGGCTCGAGATGCAGCTGATGGTCGTCCATGCAGCGGCCGGCGCGGATCGCGTCGTAGCGGTGCCCGCACCCGGGGCACGTGAGCTCCGCGCCGCGCAGTTGCGCGTGCGCGAGCGAGTGCCCGCACGCGGGGCAGCTCGGACGATACGCGTAGGTGTTGCCGATCAGGCGCAGGAACAGCACCGGCTCCCCGGCGACGGTCTTCAACAGCGCGCTGTCGGCGTCGAGCTCACGCAATTGCCCGACCGTCGCCCATTCGCCGTTCCCGGCCGCCCCGTTCGGCGGGGCCGGGGCGGCCGCGAGGGAGATCAGCTGATCCGGCGCCCCCAACTGGATCAGCGCCGGCGCCTGCGCGGGCGCCGCGGTGCCCTCGGCCTCGATCTCCTCGACGTCCGGCGCGGCCTTGTGGATCGCGTCCTCGATCGCGAGCTTCAGCGTCATGGTCGACGAAGGGCAGCCGCTGCAGCTGCCCTCCATGCGCAGTCGCACGACCCCCGCGTCAACGGACACCAGCTCCACGTCACCGCCGTGTGAGGCGAGATACGGGCGCACCTCGGCGAGCGCTCCCCGCACCCGTGTCTCGAGCGGCACCGGGTGGATCCCGTGCAGCAGGAGCAGGTGCGAGACCAGCTCGTCGTCGACCAGCGCCTGGTCGGCTCGGGACCTGCCCTGCGAGGCGCGCCAGTCCCTCGCCGTACAGGTCGAGCAGCGCCCCCACCAGCTCGGTCGCCGTCTCGCGCGCAACCGGGTCGGGTAGGGCCTCGACCTGCTCGAGCAGCATCTCCACCCGCTCGACCCGGGCGCGTGTCTGCGCGTCGTCCATCGTCACGAGTGCTCGCCGAACATCGGCGAGTGCACCTTGCGGAGCGTCTTGCCCTTGCCGAGGTACATGTGGACTCCGCACGGCAGGCACGGGTCGAAGCTCCGCACCGCCCGCATGATGTCGATGCCGCGGAAGTTCTCCTGGCTGTTCTCCTCGAATATCGGCTGGCCCATGACCGCGTCCTCGTAGGGTCCGGGAGTCCCGTAGGAGTCGGTCGGGTTGCCGTTCCACGGCGTCGGGGGGTAGGGGTGGTAGTTGGCGATCTTCCCGTCGCGGATCACGAGGTGGTGCGAGAGCACCCCGCGCACAGCCTCGTGGAACCCGCACCCGATCGCCTCGTCCGGGACGTCGAAGTCCTCGAACACCTTGGTGTTCCCCGACTTGATCTCGGTGAACGCCCGGTCGAGGAAGTGGAAGGCCATGCCGGCCGCGTAGGCGACGAAGTAGATCCGGGCGCGATCGCGCTCGATCGCGTTGGACCACTTCGGCACCTTCCATTCCAGGTTCGTCTCCGGCGAGTTCGGCGTCTTCGGGAGGTTGATCTGCACGCTCTGCCCCGTGGCCTTCACGTACGGCGTGTCGACCTTGTTCGCCAGCGCGGTGACCCACAGGCGCGCGAGCGCGCCGCCGCCGGTGTCGAGTGCCAGGTAGTCGCCGGTGCGCTTGTCGAACCAGCGCGGGCTCATCACCCAGCTGTAGTTGCCACCGTCGAGGTCGCGCTTCTGCGGCTTCGGGATCGTGGTCTGGTTCCAGGGGTGGCGCTTGTCCACCGGGTTCCCCAGCGGGTCCTTCTCGACGAAGGTCTCCTCGTTGGTCCAGTCCTCGTAGTAGGAGCTGCCCAGCAGGATCCGGATGCCGAGGTTGATGTCGACGAGGTTCGTCGTGACCAGCTCCCCGTCCACGACGACCCCCGGGGTGACGAACATCTCGTTGCCCCAGAAGTCCATGTTCTTGTAGTCGTAGTCGACGTGGTCGGGGTTGTTGAACGCGCCCCAGCAGCCGAGCAGGATCCGGCGCCGCCCGACTTCCTCGTAGCCCGGCAGGGCCTCGTAGAAGAAGTCGAACACGTCGTCGTTCATGGCGACGGCCTTCTTGATGAAGTCCAGCGTGCGCAGCAGCCGGCTGAGGTAGTCGGTGATCAGCTGCGGGGTCGCCACGGTTCCCACGCCGCCGGGGTAGATGGTGGAGGGGTGGACGTGGCGGCCCTCCATCAGGCAGATCATCTCCCGCCCGATCCGGCTCATGTGCAGCGCTTCCTTGTAGGTCTCGCCCACGAACGGGTTGTAGGAGCGCATGATGTCGGCGATCGTGCGGTATCCGTGGATGTTTGCCCCCGGCGCCTCCGCGCTCTCGGCCTTCGCCATCACGGTTGGGTTGGTGTCCTTCACCATCTGCTCGCAGAAGTCCACGAACACCAGGTTGTCCTGGAAGATGATGTGGTCGAAGATGTACTCCGCCGCCTCGCCCAGGTTCACGATCCACTCGCCCAGCGGCGGCGGCTTCACGCCGTAGGCCATCTGCTGCGCGTAGCACGAGCAGACCGCGTGGTTGTCCCCGCAGATCCCGCAGATGCGGCTCGTGATGAAGTGCGCGTCGCGCGGGTCCTTGCCCTTCATGAACACGCTGTAGCCGCGAAACAGCGATGACGTGCTCTTGCACGACACCACCTCTTTGTTGTCGAAGTCGATCTTCGTGTAGATGCCGAGGTTGCCGACGATCCGCGTGATCGGATCCCACGACATGTCGACGATCTTGCCGGCCTCCGGCTGGACCTTCTCCCTAACTGCCATCTCTGTTCCTCTCCTCAATCGAAGTCGTCAAGGTCATCCAGGTGTCAGGCCCGCCAGCGCGGCTCGTACCCGGTCGTCAGCTCCGGCCGGTTGTGTCGCCACTTCGGTTCCTTGTTGACGGTCTTGTTGGTGATGGCGCGCAGGCGGCGGATCATCGCGCCGTAAGCGCCCACCACGGTGGACGAAACCCCGCCGCCGGGGGGCTGGTCCATGAACGGCATGAACTTGTCAGGGAAGCCGGGCATCGTGCAGCCGATGCAGATGCCACCCACGTTCGGGCACCCGCCGATCCCGGCCATCCAGCCGCGCTTCGGCACGTTGCAGTTGACGACCGGCCCCCAGCAGCCGACCTTCACGAGGCACTTGGGCGAGTTGTAGTCCTTGGCGAAGTCGCCCTGCTCGTAGTAGCCGGCGCGGTCGCAGCCCTCGTGCACCGTCTTGCCGAACAGCCACTGCGGGCGCAGCTGCTCGTCCAGCGGGATCACCGGCGCCAGGCCGGCCGCCTGGTACAGCAGCCACGTGAACGTCTCCATCGCGTTCTCGGGCTGCACCGGACAGCCCGGGATGTTCACGATCGGCAGCCCGCCGGCGGAGCGGAAGTCCCACCCGAGGTAGTCGGCCAGGCCCATGCTCCCCGTCGGGTTGCCGGCCATCGCGTGAATTCCGCCGTAGGTGGCGCACGTGCCGATCGCGACCACGCCCCACGCGCCGGGGGCGAGCTTGTCGATCCACCAGTTGACGGTCAGCGGCTCGCCGGTCGCGAGGTCGTTGCCGAACGAGGTCCAGTAGCCCTCGCCGTTGATCTGCTCGTTGGGAATGGAGCCCTCGATCACGAGCACATACGGGGCGTCCAGGTTCCCCTCCGCCGCGGCGCGAAACGGAGCCAGGAACTCCTCGCCGCCCAGGGTGGGCGAGAGCACCTTGTTGTGCAGGTTGACCTTCGGCAATCCCGGGATCGCGCCCAGGAGCACGTCCTCGATGCCGGGCTGGCCGGCGGCGGTGATGCTCACCGAGTCCCCGTCGCAACTCATCCCCTCCGAGATCCAGAGGATGTGGACCTCTTCGACGCCTTGGACTGCCTCAGCCATAGCCGCCTCCATTCACCGAATTCGTTTGCAGGGTTTCCGCGAGCTCCAGGGAGTCGACCAACAGCTCCTCGCCGCTCGTCACGTCGATGTCGTACCCCCCGCAGCTTGCGCAACAGAGGGGAAAGTCCGGGAGGAACGTCTCCGCGCCGCACTCCCGGCAGGCGCCGGCGGCGGGGACGACCTCGATCTCCAGCTCCGCCCCGTCCAGGGCGGTTCCCTCCGCCACCAGCTCGAAGGCGAAGGTCAGCGCGGACGGGACCACCTGACGCAGGTGCCCGACCTTCAGCTGCACGCTCGCCACGCGCCGGCCCCGCGCGTGCCGGTCCGCGACCGCCACCACCGACTGGGCTATCGCGAGCTCGTGCACCGGCGCCTCAGCAGATCCTCGGCAGCGGGTCGCCCACCAGCTGGTCCATCACGCGCCGCCCCCCGAACGCCGTTTCGACGAGGACCATGCCGGGAGGCTCGGTCTTCACCTCGCCGATCACGGCGGCCTGCTCACAACCGTGCACGCCGTGCAGCGCGGCGAGCGCCGCGTCCGCGGCCTCGGGTGCGACGAACGCGACGAACTTGCCCTCGTTGGCCACGTACAGCGGGTCGATGCCGAGCAGCTCGGACGCGCCCGCCACCGCCGGGTCGATCGGCACGGCGGCCTCGTTCACGATCATCGCGACGCCCGACGCGCGCGCCAGCTCGTTCAGCACCGACGCGACGCCGCCGCGGGTTGCGTCGCGCATGCACCGCAGGGAGGGCCCCGCGGCGTCGAGCAGCGCGTCGACGGCCGGCCACAGCGAGCAGGTGTCCGACTCGATGTCGGCGTCGAGGCCGAGCTCGCCGCGTGCCAGCATGATCGCCGTCCCGTGCTCTCCCACGGAGCCGGACACGATCACCCGGTCCCCGGGCCGCAGGCCGCGCGGCGAGAGGCTCGCGCGCGGGTCGAGCCGGCCGAGCCCGGTCGTGCAGATGTACATCTGGTCGGCGTGGCCGCGCTCGACCACCTTCGTGTCGCCCGCGACGATCTCGACCTGTGCCGCCTCGGCGGCGGCGGCGATTGCCGCCACCTCCGCGCGCAGCGCGTCCGCGGCCAGGCCCTCCTCGAGGATCAGGGAGACGGTCAGCGCCGCGGGCCGCGCACCGGAGACGGCGAGGTCGTTGACAGTTCCGTTCACCGCGAGCTCGCCGATCGACCCGCCGGGAAAGCGGATCGGCTTCACGACGAAGCTGTCGGTGGTGAGCGCCAGGCCCGTCCCGTCGATCGTGACGTTACCGGCGTCGCCCAGCTGCTCCAGGCTGTCCGCGCCCAGCGCCGGGACGAACAACCCCTCGATCAGGGTTTGCGTCGCCTTGCCGCCGGCGCCGTGCGCCATCGTGATCTGGGCGTCCTTGAACTTCGGGCGCTTGCCGCGCGCGGTCTCGATGATGTCGAGGATTCGCTGCTCGCGGCCCGTCACGGCGGTGTGCTCAGGCGCGCTCATACGACCGCTCTATCCCGCGCGAAGCGGCCGTAGTTGTAGTAGGCGGCGCACGCACCCTCGGGGGAGACCATGCACGTCCCGATCGCGTGCTCGGGCGTGCACGCGGTGCCGAACACCTTGCACTCCCACGGCTTGATCACACCTTTCAGCACCTCGCCGCACTGGCAGGCCTTCGGATCGGCGACGCGCACTCCGGGCGTGCTGAACCGCCGCTCGGCGTCGAGGTCCGCATAGGCGTCGGACAGCCGCAGGGCGCTCTGCGAGATGAAGCCCAGCCCGCGCCACTCGAAGTGGGGGCGCAGCTCGAACACCTCCGACATCACCTCCAGCGCCTTCAGGTTGCCCTCCCACGGCACCACGCGCTTGTACTGGTTCTCGACCTCGCAGCGCCCTTCGCGCAGCTGCACGAGGATCATCTGGATCGCCTGGAGGATGTCGAGCGGCTCGAAGCCGGCGACCACGACCGGCCGGCCGTAGTCCGCGGGGATGAACTGGAAGGGCCGCGCGCCGACGACCGTCGAGACGTGTCCCGGCCCGATGAACCCGTCCAGCCGCAGGTCCGGCGACTCGAGCAGGGCGCGCAGCGGCGGCACGATCGTGACGTGGTTGCACACGCACGAGAAGTTCGGCACGCCCTCGGCCCTGGCGCGCTTCAGGGTGAGGGCGGTCGACGGCGCCGTGGTCTCGAAGCCGATCGCGAAGAACACGACCTCACGGTCGGGGTTCTGCTTGGCCAGCCGCAGGGCGTCCAGCGGCGAGTACACCATGCGCACGTCCGCGCCCTCGGCCTTCGCGTCCATCAGCGTGCCCTCGGAGCCGGGGACCCGCATCATGTCGCCGAAGCAGGTGAAGATCACGCCCTCCTGGTGCGCCACCGCGATGCCGTCGTCAACGCGGCCCATCGGGATCACGCACACAGGGCAGCCCGGCCCGTGCACGAGCTCGACGTTGTCGGGCAGCAGGTCGTCGACGCCGTACTTGTAGATCGAGTGGGTGTGGCCGCCGCACACCTCCATGACCTTGTAGTGACGGCCGCTCTCGACCGTGGCGAGGATCTCGCCGGCGACGGCCCGCCCCAGGTCCGCGTCTCGGAACTCGTCGACGTACCTCACGCGATCGCCTCCAGCCGGACGAGCGCGGTGCCGGCGTGCACGAGCAGCCGGTCACCCGGCGCTGCGTCGACCAGTCCCACTTCCACGGTGCTGCGCGGCCCCTCGTCCGCCTCGCACAGCGCAAGGCCGCGCGCGGCATCCACGGCCACGACCCGCATCGCAACTCCCTCATCGCCGCACGTGATGCAGTGGTCGTCGACGCAGGGGGCGGGCGGGTGCTCGGCCATCAGGTCACGCAGCTCACTCGATCACGCTCGCCTTCAGCTCCTCGAGCTCCTGCTCGTACTCCTCGCCCATGCGCTCGAGCAGGCGCCGCGTGGCGAGCGCCTCTTCCTCGTCGACCTGCGAAATCGCGAACCCGACGTGGATCAGCACCCAGTCACCGGGCACCACCCCGTCGCCGTCGGAGTCCAGCAGGCCGATGTTCACGTTCCGGCGCACCCCGGCCACGTCGACCCTGGCGAGGCGATTCGCCTCGTCCACCATTTCTACGATCTGCCCTGGGATTGCCAAGCACACTTCGGGTCCTCCCTCAAGTCCGCGAAAGTGCGACCGGCCCCAACTGCGGGGTCGCGCGCTGGTTCGGCTGGGGTATATCACTTTCTTTCCCCCAGAAACGCCGATCAATCATCGGGCGGACTTCGTGCGTAATTTGTGCGACGGACGTCAGGCCGGTCCGGGCACGAAGCTGAATGCGTACGCGCGCCCGGCGTCCTCGAAGACGAGCGCCAGCTCGTGCTCCTCGTGCGCGCCGGTGTCGACGAGGTCGTACACCCGGGGCCCGTCGAGCACCAGCGTGCGGACGCGATCATCGTCGAGCAACACCTCCACCTCGCCGTCGCCGTCGAGCACCGCGGCGGCACCCGCCGCCGCATAGCGGATCCGCAGGGCCTCTCCCGGGGCGATGTCGCGCGCGGAGCGGTCGGGGTTCAGGTAGGTGTGGGGAGTGGGCGGCTTGACGAGAGCCCCGGGCGCATCCGTGGGCCGCAGCGGCGCCATCGTGTCGGGCAGTCGCACCTCGTCGTCGATTTCGTGGAGCACCTCACCGATCGCGGCCTCCGTGTCGTCGTAGAGACCCTCGCCGAAGTGGTAGTGACGGAGTACGCCGCGGCGGTCCCACAGGTAAAGCGCGGGCCACACCTCGTTGCCGTACTGGCGCCAGATCGCGTAGTCGGCGTCGCTTGCGACCGGAAACGGGATCGCCAGGCGCTGGACGGCCTGCTCGACAGTCGCCGTGTCGTGGCCGAAGTCGAACTGCGGGCTGTGCACGCCGATCACCCGCAGGCCCAGGGCCGCGTAGCGGCGGTGCCACTCGACCACGTAGGGCAGGGCGCGCATCGCGTTCAGCGAGCCCGCGTCCCAGAACCAGACCAGCGGCGCGTTGCGCCCGAGCAGCGTCCCGATCCGCACGAACGGCGCGTTGATCCAGGTCGTCTCCGCGGGGAAGTCGGGCACGGTGATCTCGGTGGTGGGCCGCACGGGTGCGAAACGGTAGCGGCCGCGCCCCGATCGCCCCAGGAGGGCGGGCCGGGCCTACCCGTGTACGGGCGGCGGGATCAGGGGCCACTGCGCCTGCTTCCCGGGCCGCGGGTTCTCACGCAGCGCGATCACCATCCGGCCTTCCTCGACCAGGTGCAGCCCCTCGCGGCGCTCCCGCGCCCAGCGATGCCAGCGGTTGCCGAACAGCCGCCGGCGCAGCAGCTCCTTGATCGTGCCCCGCCCCGCGAGCCGGTCGGTCCGCCCGTATGACCCGCGGGTCCCGATGTCGGGCGCCCCGTGCACGAACTCGACGTACTCGTATCCGTGGCGCCAGGCGGCCTCCACGATCCGGTCGGCCCAGGTGTCCACCTGGTCCAGCGAGTAGTGGTGCCAGTCCATGCGCACCGTGCCGCCGTCGGGATCGAGCTCCATCCCCTAATCGTCTCAGGCGGGATAGCTTTCCCGGGATGAGCCATGCCTGGCGCTACGCGACCGCCGCCTTCTGGATCTTCGCCGGCGCGAACCATTTCCGCAGCCCCCGGTTCTATACGGCGATCGTCCCGCCACCGCTGGACCGGTGGAAGGACGAGGTGAGCGCCGCGGCCGGCGTCGCCGAGCTGGTCGGCGGCCTCGCGGTCCTGCCCGGCCGCACCCGTCCGGCGGCGCGGTGGTGGCTGCTCGCGACGCTGGTCGCGATCTTTCCCGCAAACATCCACATGGCCCTGCGGCCCGCGCGGTTCCCGAAGCTCTCGCCCGCCCTGTTGTGGGCGCGGCTGCCGGTGCAGGGCCTGTTCGCCTGGCTCACCTGGCGCGGGACCCGGTAGCTCGCTTGCGGATCGCGCCGCGCACCGGACCGCGCGCTACTGAAGCACGACCGCCAGCTCGCGCTGGAGTGCGGCCGAGACGGTGTCGTGCAGAAACGGCGAGCCCTCCAGCCGCCCCGCGATCACCTCGAGGAACCCGCCCACCAGCAGGCGCTGTGCCTCGGCGCGGTTGAGCCCCCGGCTCTGCAGGTAGAAGAGCTGCCCCTCGTCCAGCCGGGCCACCGTCGCGGCGTGGGTGCAGCGCACGTCGTTGGCCTCGATCTCGAGCCCCGGGATCGCGTCGGCGTGCGCGCCGTCGGTGAGCAGGAGGTTGCGGCTCTCCTGGAACGCGTCGGTGCGCTGCGCGCCCGGGTCGACCTTGATCATGCCGCTCCAGACCGCGGTCGCGCGGTCGCGCAGCACTCCGCGGAATGCAAGGTCGGAAGTCGTGTGGGGGGCGGCGTGCTCCTGCGTCGTGTCGTAGTCGATGTGCTGGTTGCCGTGCGCGGCATAGGCGCCCGTCACCCGGGCGCTCGCGCCGGAGCCGTTGATGTCCGTCTCCATCCGCAGCTTGCCCTGGCCGGAGCCGAGCCCCAGCCCCACCCAGTGCAGCGAGCGTCGCGCGCGACCTGCGCGCGCTGGCTGCCCAGGATCCACGCCCGCTCGGAGAGGTCCTGCACGCACAGATATTCGAGCGACGCACCCTCGCCGACGACGACCTCGCTGACGGGGTTGAAGTAACCGTCGAGATCGGCCTCCGCCGAAAGCCACTCCTCGGCGACCGTCACCTGCGCGCCCGCCTCCACCACGATCAGCGAGCGCCAATGCAGCGCGCCCACGCCGGCCTGGATCACGGACGCCACGACGGGCGCGTCGACCACCACGCCGGCCGGCACGTGGACGAACAGGCCGCCCCGCCAGCGCGCCGTGTTCTGGGCGGCGAACTTGTCGCGGTCACGCACCAGGGATCCGAGATAGGGCTCGACCAGCGCGGCGTGGGCGCAGACCGCCTCGTCGAGCGTGCAGACGACGACGCCGTCCGGAGCATCTCCGCGGCGCGTCGCCGCGCCGTCGACCTGCAGCACGCCGGCGCCCTCGGCGGGCACCACCGCGGTCGCGCGCGGGGCGCGCCTCCAAATCACCGCCGCCGGGGCGCTCCCAGCCCTCGGGGTCGAACTTCGAAAGATCGGTGAACTCCCAGCCCTTGTCCTTCTGGACGGGCATCGGAATGGACCCGAACGCCTCCTCCCCCTGCGTACGGAGGGCGGTGGTCCAGTCGGGCTCGGTTTGGTTACGCGGTGGCCGAGGGGCTAGCCAATCGAGCCTTCCATCTGCAGCTCGATCAGCCGGTTCATCTCGACCGCGTACTCCATCGGCAGCTCGCGCGTGAAGGGCTCGATGAAGCCGCCCACGATCATGCCGGACGCCTCTTCCTCGGAGAGGCCGCGGCTCATCAGATAGAAGAGCTGCTCCTCACCGATCTTCGAGACCGTGGCCTCGTGGCCGACGTCCACGTCGTCCTCGCCGATGCGGATCGTGGGGTACGTGTCCGAGCGCGAGTCCTCGTCGAGCAGCAGCGCATCGCAGACCACCTTCGACTTCGCTCCGGTGGCGCCCGGCGCGACTTCGAGCAGCCCGCGGTAGCTCGCCCGCCCGCCGTCCTTCGAGATCGACTTCGAGGTGATCGTCGAGGTCGTGTTGGGCGCGATGTGGACGCACTTGCCGCCGGCGTCCTGATGCTGGCCCTGGCCCGCGAAGGCGATCGACAGGATCTCCCCGTGGGCGCGCTCGCCCATCAGGTAGATCGACGGGTACTTCATCGTCAGCTTCGAGCCGAGGTTGCCGTCGATCCACTCCATCGTCGCACCCTCGTGCGCCACCGCTCTCTTCGTCACGAGGTTGTAGACGTTGTGCGACCAGTTCTGGATCGTCGTGTAGCGCACCCGGGAGCCGGGCTTGCAGATGATCTCGACCACCGCGGAGTGCAGCGAGTCGGTCGTGTAGGTCGGCGCGGTGCAGCCCTCTATGTAGTGCACGAAGGAGCCCTCGTCGGCGATGATCAGCGTGCGCTCGAACTGGCCCATGTTCTCGGTGTTGATGCGGAAGTAGGCCTGCAGCGGCATCTCGACATGGACACCGGGTGGGACATAGACGAAGGAACCGCCTGACCAGACGGCCGAGTTCAGCGCCGCCAGCTTGTTGTCGTTGGCGGGGATCACGGTGGAGAAGTACTCGCGCACGAGGTCCTCGTGCTCGCGCAATCCCGTATCCATGTCCTTGAAGATCACGCCCTGCTTTTCGAGGTCCTCGCGGATCTGGTGGTAGACGACTTCGGACTCGTACTGCGCGCCCACTCCGGCCAGGTACTTCCGCTCGGCCTCGGGGATGCCCAGCTTGTCGAAGGTGTTCTTGATGTCGTCGGGGACTTCGTCCCAGGTGCGTCCCTGCTTCTCGGACGCGCGCACGAAGTAGTGGATGTTCTGGAAGTCGATGCCGTCCATGTGCCCGCCGGCCCACTTCGGCATCGGCCGGCTCTCGAAGTGCTCCAGGGACTTCAGGCGGAAGTCGCGCATCCACTGCGGTTCATTCTTGTGGGCTGAGATGTCCTCGACGACCTCGCGGCTGAGCCCCTTCTTCGCCTTGAAGGCGTAGTCGGTCTCGGAGTCGTGAAAGCCGTACTCGTAGGAGTCCTTGATCCCCTCGAGGTTGTCGGGCGCGGCGATAGCGATTTCGGGCGTTGCCATTAGGGGACCTCCAGCTTGATGGTTCCGTCCACGACGTGGACGGGGAAAGTCTCGACGGGAAGGTAGGCGGGCAGGGTACGCGGCCTGCCGGTGCGCAGGTCGAACAGGGAGCCGTGGCGCGGGCACTCGACCGTGCAGGAGCCGGCGTCGAACGGACCCTCGGCGAGCGGGCCGTCGTCGTGCGAGCAGCGGTCCTCGATCGCGTGCAGCGCCCCGTCGCAGTTGAAGACGCCGATCTTGCGACCGTCGGCCTCCACGATGCGCGCCGCGCCTGCCGGAAGCTCGTCGGCGGGGCAGACGTCGATGGTGGTCGTGGTGGTCTCAGTCATTTCCGAGTAAGCAGGTCAAGTTTAGAGAAAGAACGGGATTTCCCTAACCGGAGGTCCCGGGAGCTCCGAGGGTGCTCTCATATCTCGTTCCGCAAGCGCGCGACATCCGCGGCATCCGGGTCCTCATCGGGCGTACCCGAGGGCCACTCATCCGTACCCAGCAGCGCGCCCTGGACGACCTTCAGCGACAGCAGGCCGCACTTCAGGCGGGTGGGGGAGAGCTCGATCCCGATCTCCTCGGCCACGAACGTGCGGTCGAGCCCCGCGACCTCGGCGACCGTCTTGCCCTTCAGCTCGTCCGAGATGATCGACGCGGTCGCCTGCGAGATCGCACAGCCCTGGCCGTGGAAGCGCAGGTCCGCGATCCGGTCGCCGTCGAGCTTGATGTGCACACCCATCTCGTCGCCGCAGAGCGGATTGCGGTCCTCGAACTCGGCGTCGCGCTGCTCGAGCTCCCCGAAGTTGCGGGGAGTCTTGTAGTGGTCCAGGATGAATTCCCGGTAGAGCTGGTCCATCAGGCGTCGAAGATCCGCTTCGCGTTCTCGAGGGCGCCGATCAGCCGGTCGACCTCGGCGGTCGTGCTGTAGACCGAGAACGAGGCCCGGGCCGTGGCCGGGACGCCCAGGCGCCGCATCAGCGGTTGGGCGCAGTGGTGGCCGGCCCTGATGCAGACGGCCTCGCGGTTGCACAGCTCGGCGAGGTCGTGCGGGTGGATCCCGTCGACCGCGAAGCTCACCAGGCTGCCGCGCTCCGCCGCGTCGCCCGGTCCGTGGACCGTCACGCCGTCCAGCGCGGAGATCCGCTCCAGCGCGTACCGGGTCACCTCGACCTCATGGGAGCGGACCGCGTCCATGCCGAGCGCCGCAAGGTAGTCGGCGGCCGCGCCCAGCCCGGCTCCCTCCGCGATCGCGGGAGTCCCCGCCTCGAACTTCGCGGGCACGGCAGCCCAGGTCGAGTGGTCGTCCTCGACCGCCTTGATCATCGACCCGCCGCCGAGGAACGGCGGCATCTCCTCGAGCAGCTCGCGGCGCGCCCAGAGCACGCCGATGCCCGTCGGGCCGATCATCTTGTGGCCCGTGAACGCGTAGAAGTCTGCGCCGGTCGCCCTCACGTCGACAGGCATCTGTGGCACCGCCTGCGCACCGTCGAGCAGCACGAGTGCCCCGGCCGCGTGCGCGCGCTCCGTGATCTCCGCGACCGGGTTGATCGTGCCGAGCACGTTGGAGACGTGCGTGACCGCCACCAGCCGCACCCGGCCGCCGGCCAGCCGCTCGTCGAGCTCGGCCAGGTCGAGCTGTCCCTGCCCGTCGACCCGCAGGTACTCGAGCCGCGCGTCCCGCTCCTGGCACAGCAGCTGCCACGGCACCACGTTCGAGTGGTGCTCCATCTCCGAGATCAGCACCACGTCGCCGGCGCCGACGTGCTCGCGCGCCCAGGTGTAGCGCACGAGGTTGATCGCCTCGGTGGCGTTGCGCACGAACACGATCTCGCGTGGCGGCGCGCCCACGAGCGACGCGACCTTGGCGCGGCCGCCCTCGTACAGGCGCTCGGCCTCCGCGGCCAGCTCGTGCATGCTGCGGTGGACGTTGGCGTTCGAGTTGCGGTAGTAGGAGCTGATCGCCTGGATCACCGACTCCGGCTTCTGGGCCGTGGCGGCGCTGTCGAGGTAGGCGACCTGCCGGCCCCCGAACTCGCGCGCGAGAATCGGGAAGTCGGCGCGGATCTCGTCGACCGAGCGGGGGAGAGCGGGGGCGGCGGTCGTGACCTCCATGGCTAGGCCGGCACCTCTTCGGGGTGCTTCTCGCGCACCCAGTCGTAGCCCCTCTGCTCCAGCACGGCGCCCAGCTCGGGGCCACCCTCCTCGACCACGCGCCCGTTCAGCATGATGTGGATGAAGTCGGGCTGGATGTAGCTCAGGATGCGCTGGTAGTGGGTGATGATCAGGGCTCCCAGGTCCGGGCCGCGCATCGCGTTGACGGCGTTCGCGACGGTTCGCAGCGCGTCGATGTCGAGACCCGAGTCCGTCTCGTCGAGCACCGCCACGTAGGGCTTCAGGATCGCCATCTGGAGAATCTCGCAGCGCTTCTTCTCGCCGCCGGAGAAACCCTCGTTGAGGTAACGGCGGGTGAACTCGCGGTCCACGCCCAGCACCTCCATGTGCTGCTCGAGCGTCTTGCGGAACTCCTTCAGGTTGATCGGGTCCTCACCGCGCGCCTTGCGATGGGCATTGATCGCGGTGCGCAGGAAGTTCACGACGGAGACGCCGGGGATCGCGGACGGGTACTGGAAGGCCATGAACAGTCCGGCGCGGGCCCGCTCGTCCGGGTCCGCCTCGGTCACGTCCTCGCCCTGGAAGAGGATCTTGCCCGCGCTGATCTCGTAGCTCGGGTGCCCCATGATCGTGTTGGCAAGCGTGGACTTGCCCGATCCGTTGGGCCCCATCAGGGCATGCACCTCGCCGCGGTCGACCTTCAGGTCGACCCCGCGCAGGATCTCCTTGCCCTCGACTGTTACGTGCAGGTTCTGGATCTCTAGGTCGGCCATGTCGGGAATCGGTTTCTCCTGTCGTGGGGGTCGGTCAGGTCTGGGCGCGTGCCGGCGTGCGGCGGGCCCCGCGCGCACGCGCGACGCCGCCGGGGCGCGTGCGCGAGCCGCTCCTGCCCGGCACTCCGCCGCCCGCAAAGCTCGCCAGCTCCGCCAGCGTCGTCTGCTCGAGCGCGCGGGCGATCCCGCCCTGAACGCGGGTCCACAGCAACTTCGTCGCGCAGTTCTCATACCCGTCCAGCTCGTGGTTGCACAGCACGCGGCTGGCCCCCGGCTCGCCCACGCACTGCATCGGCACCAGCGTGCCCTCGAGCGCGTGCACGACCTCCGCCATCGTGATCGCCGCGGGGTCGCGGGACAGCTCGTAGCCGCCGTGGGCCCCCCGGGTCGAGGAGACGAGCTCGGCCTTGCGCAGCCGCGACACCAGCTGCTCGAGGTAGGGCAGGGGCAGCTCTTCCGCCTGCGCGATCTCGGTGAGCGGCACGGGTCCATCCGCGGCGCGGCGGGCGAGCTGGACCATCACCCTGACTCCATACTCGGACCTGGTCGAGAACATCATCGAAGCGGCCTCCTGGGGCGCAGCGGCAATTCCTAGTACGGAGGTCAGGATAGTAGATCGGGTCGCCGCCTTACGCGGGGGGGGCCCGGTCCGTACCATGGAAAGGTGCAGCACGAGCGGCGCCAGGTGCGCGCGACGGAGACGGAATGGGTGTCGGGCGCGGCGGTCGAGCGGGAGCTCGATCTGCCCCTGCCGGCGATCGACCACGCGGTCGCCACGGGCACCGACGGGCGCCTGTTCGTAGCCGACGACGCGCACGACACGCTGGCCCAGCACACAGGGGAGAAGTTGCTCACCGACCCGCAGGTCCAGCAGTGGCACGACCTGCTCGAGTGGCGCTCGGCCTGGCTCAACCTCCAGGGCATCCCCTATGTCTTCACGATCGCGCCCGACCCGCATGCGGTCCATGCCGACGCGCTCCCGGAGGGACTCGTGCCCGGGCGGACGCGCCCCGTGCAACAGGTGATCGACCACCTGCAGGAGCGCGGGTCCTGGGCACCGGTGCTCTATCCGCTGTCCGCGCTGATGGACGAGCGCGACGGGCACGTGTACCCGCGGACCGGCTCCTGCTGGTCGGAGTTCGGGGCCTACGTCGGCTATCGCGCGCTGATGGCGCGCATCACGGAGATCCTGCCGGTGAAGCGGCTCGCCCGCCGCGAGGTGCAATTCTCCCACCAGCAGCGTGCCGGCGACCTGGGGCGCACGCGCGAGCCGCCGGCGATGTCCACGTACGTGTACGTGGACGTGATCGAGCCCCGCGCGCGGCTCGTGCACGACGACCGCGTGCGCAAGCACGGGCGGCTCGCCGAATTCCGTGCGGATGCCTACAACGGGCTCACCTGCCTCGTGTTCGGGGACGCCTACGCGGTCCGGCTGGCGCCGCTGATCGCCGAGGCGTTCCGAAGGTCGTACTGGGCCCACTCGTACTTCGACTACGGGCTGGTCCGCGAGTTGAAGCCCGACCTGGTGGTGACCGTCGCCGCGGAGCGCGGCATGATCGTCGTGCAGTCAGATACCGCGCCGGGCCTGCGCCACCCGGAAAAGCGTTAGCCCCGCCGCGCGGCTTCGCGCACGAGCAGCCGCAGGTCGTGTGCCAGTGCCTCCGGCGTGAGGAAGTCGACGGGGAAGCCGATCCGCTGGCGGCCCTCGCCGTCGAGCAGCACCACGTAGGAGTTGTGCTCGCGCTCGTCCGTCTGCGGGGCGAACCCGTACTCGCGCCAAACCGCCTGCAGCTCCCGCTGCGTGCCGAGCAGGTAGTCGAGGTAGCCGCGCAGGCGGCGCCCGAGCAGGAACTTCTGCGCGCGGTCGGGCGTGTCGTTGGCGGGGTCGACGCTCAGCGCGAAGGCGCGGATGCGGTTGCGCTCCGCGGCCGAGAGGTCGTCGAGCGCCCCGCGGATCTGCTGCGCGGCCACGGGGCAGGTCTCCTCGCAGGTCGCGTAAGTGGGACTCAGGACGACGATCGTGCCGCGCAGGTCCGCGAGCCGCACCAGTTCGCCGTCCTGGTTGCGCAGTGCGAAGGCGCCCGGCGGCGCCGGTGGGCGCACCGCTCCCTCGTACGGTGAGCGCGGTCCCTCGACGCCCGCGGCGTTGACCTCCTCCACGACCGCGGCGGGCTGGTCGTCGTTGCCCGCGCTCGCTGCGATCGCCGCCAGCACCGTGGCGGCCAACGCCAGCAATGCGACGACGACGAGGACTAGACGCGCCCGGGTGGACATCCAGCCACAGCCTAGTCGCCCGTCTGGGGGCTGCCGGAGCTACTAGGGCTCGACCAGGCCGCGGCGGATCGCGTAGCGCACCAGCTCCACGCGGTCGCGCATGCCGAGCTTCTGCAACACCCGCCCGCGATGCGATTCGACCGTCTTCTCGGAGAGATGGAGGATCTCCGCGATCTCCTTGTTCGTGTGCGCCTCGGCGATCAGCTTCACGACCTCCTGCTCGCGCGGGCTGAGCTCGTCGGTCGCCGCGTCGCCGCGGTCGATGAAGTCGCGGATCAGCGCCTGCTGCGCCGTGGAGGTGAGGAACGGCTCGCCCCGGCTGGCCGCGCGCACCGCGTCCACCAGGTCCTTGTCGGCCGCACGCTTCAGCACGTAGCCCGACGCACCGGCGCGCAACGCCTCGAACAGGTAGCGCTCGTCGTCGTGCATGGAGAGGATCAGCACCTGCGTAGCGGGCGACTGCTGCTTGATCTCGTGCGTGGCCTGCAGGCCCGTCATGCGCGGCATCGAGACGTCGAGCACGGCCACGTCGGGCTTCAGCCGCACCGCCTGCTCGAGCGCGTCGACGCCGTCCTCGGCCTCGGCGACGACCTCCATGTCGGGCTGGCGGTCGAGCAGGAGCTTCACCCCCGAACGCACGATGCCGTGGTCGTCTGCGATCAGGATCCTCAACCGCGGTCTCCGTGGCGGCCGGCTGCGAGGCGCTCGGCGCGGTCGTCGCGGGTCGGGGCAGGCGATGCCGGCTGGGCCGGCACCTCGAGCACCACGGAAGTGCCCTTGCCCGGCCGCGAGTCGATGTCGAGCGTCCCGCCCACGAGCAGCGCGCGCTCGCGCATGCCCGACAGCCCGAGGCCCTTGCCCTCCTCGGCGAATGCGAATCCCGAGCCGTTGTCGACACCTCGAGGCGTACATTGGAGTCGCACGGCTCGAGGTTGACATCGACGCGCGGCGCGCCGGAGTGGCGCGCGGCGTTCACGAGCGCCTCCTGTGCGACGCGGTACACGACCACCTGTGCGTCCGGTGACAGCTCGCCGATGCGAGGGTCCGCCCAGAAGGCGACCCGCGCGGGGCCGCGGCGGTCGAGGTCGCGCACGTGGGTGGTGAGCGCGGCGACCAGACCGTGGTCGTCCAGCGCGGTCGGGCGCAGCTGTCGGGCGAGGTCGAGCAGCTCTCCCATCGCCTGGTCGGCCAGCTGCTTGGTCTCGTGCAGCTGTCCGCGCAGCTCGGGAGGAGCGTCCTGGGTGGCGGCCTCGATGCGCAGCAGCAGCGCGGTCAGCGACTGGTTGACCTCGTCGTGGAGGTCGCGGGCGACGCGCCGGCGCTCCTCCTCCTGGGCCCGCAGCACGAGCTCCCCGGAGCGGCGCCGCTCGTTCTCCAGCCGCTCCAGCATGCGGTTGAACTGGCCGCGAGCCGCAGGATCTCGGTCGACGCCCCGTCCGTTCCGGGATCGAGCTCGAGTCGCCGCCCGGGCCGGGAGAGGTCGACCCGCTCCATCATCGCCAGCAGCCGCTCCAGCGGCTCGAACCGGCGCCGCAGCAGCAGCGTGTTGAGCAGGAATGTGAGGACCATCGCCAGCGCCAGCACCAGGAACTGCCAGCGTTGCTGCGAGATCGAGAAGTCGAAGCCGGCGGCAAGGATCGCGACCAGGATGCCGGCCGTCACCATCAACAGGTTGAGGGCGACGATCTGGCTGAGGAGAGAGGGGCGCTTCATGGCTTCCCAGAGCCGAAGTTGACCCGGTTGGGGTGCTCGTTGTGCAGATATCGGGTGCTGACCCCACAGGGAATCGGCCCCCGGTGGACGATACTTGTACTCGGCACGGCAGCCGACACGTCGGGCATCAGATGCCCTGAGTCTGTGGTTGGAGATATGAACCAAGCAACGCAAGCAAACTGGAAAGCAGGCCTGCGGACCACGATCCTGCTGGCGACCCTCACGGGTCTGCTGGTCGGCATCGGGTATCTGGTCGGCGGTCCCGGGACCGCTCTCACCTTCCTGTTCGTCGGCCTGGCCATCAACATGGTGATGTTCTGGTTCTCGGACAAGATCGCGCTCAGGATGAGCAAAGCGCGGCCGCTGTCCGAGGAGGAGGCGCCCCGGCTGCACCAGATGGTGCGCGAGCTGGCGCACTCCGCGGCCATCCCGATGCCGCGGCTCTACCTGATCCCGGCCAGCCAGCCCAACGCCTTTGCGACCGGGCGCAGCCCGAAGCACTCGGCGGTGGCCGTCACGGAGGGCATCACGCAGCTGCTCAGTGAAACCGAGCTGCGCGGCGTGATCGCCCACGAGCTGGCGCACATCCGCAACCGCGACGTGCTGATCACCACTGTCGCGGCGGCAATCGGCGGCGCGATCACCTGGCTGGGCTACATGCTGCTCTTCATGGGCGGCGACGATGACAGCCCGTTCGGCCTGGTCGGTGCGCTGGCGATGGTGCTGCTGGCGCCGATCGCCGCGACCATCATCCAGCTCGCGATCTCTCGCCAGCGAGAGTTCTCGGCCGACGCCACGGGGGCCCGGATCGCCGGCAGCGCGAACGCGCTGGCCGACGCGCTGGAGCGCCTCGAGGCCGGAGCGAAGGCGATGCCGATGCAGGTCAATGCGGCGGCGGAGCCGCTGTTCATCGTGAAGCCGTTCAGCGGCGGCAGCATG
Organism: uncultured Solirubrobacterales bacterium; assembly: GCA_963816975.1. Lineage (GTDB taxonomy): Bacteria > Actinomycetota > Thermoleophilia > Solirubrobacterales > JBBDJG01 > DASRIA01. The sequence continues at coordinate 1,488,714 of CAWFMD010000006.1, forward strand.
GCCGCGCTCTTCTCGACCCACCCCCCGATCGAGGAGCGGGTGCGCCGGCTGCGCGCCCTGGGCATCTAGGACAACAGATCTTCAGGTTCCGGGCTCCGTCGAGCATCGGCAACATGAAGGGGGCTGTGGCGGCGGCGCCGGAAGGCGCCGCCGCCCTTTTTTATGGGTCCGGGCATTGCTATATTTCCTAAAGCCAGTCGGATTTAAGGTATTTAGCGGCTTCGATCGATAGGAAAGCTCGTGACGTCAGACACGCAGACACGCTCAGGCCAGCAGCTGATCAAGGATGCGCGGTCGCAGATCGAGGAGGTCGACCCGTCGCAGGTCAACGACCTGCTGGCGCTGCGCGACTCCAACGGCAACGCGGACCAGGCCCCTGTGATCCTTGACGTCCGCGAGCAGCAGGAGTACGAGATGGGTCACATTCCCGGAGCCGTACACGTCCCCCGCGGCCACCTCGAGACGCGCATCGAGGCAGCGGTGCCCGACCGCAGCCGGCGGGTGATCGCCTACTGCTCGACGCAGAACCGCTCGGCGCTCGCCGCCCTCACCATGCGGGAGCTGCTCGGCTACGAGGACGTCGCGGTGATGACCGGTGGCTTCACGCTCTGGAAGGACCGCGGCTACGACTTCGACCGGCCGATCGCGCTCACCTCGGAGCAGCGTGAGCGCTACTCACGCCACCTGCTGATCCCGGAGGTGGGCCTCGAGGGACAGCAGAAGCTGCTCGAGTCCAAGGTGCTGCTGATCGGCGCCGGCGGGCTCGGCTCTCCGGCTGCTCTGTACCTGGCCGCGGCCGGCGTCGGCACGCTCGGCATCGTCGACAACGACGAGGTCGACCTTTCCAACCTGCAGCGTCAGGTGATCCACAGCAACGAGCGCATCGGAGTCCCCAAGGTGGAGTCGGCCAAGCAGACGATCGAGGCGCTGAACCCCGACGTCGACGTCGTGCCCCACCCGATTCGCCTGGACCGCGACAACGTGCTGGACCTGATCCGCGACTACGACGTGATCGTCGACGGAGCCGACAACTTTCCCACGCGCTACCTGCTGAACGATGCGGCGGTGCGTGAGCGCAAGCCGGTCGTGCACGCATCGATCCTCGGCTTCGATGGGCAGCTCACCACCTTCGTGCCCTACGAGGGCCCGTGCTATCGCTGCCTGTACCCGCAGCCGCCGCCCGCCGAGCTGGCGCCGTCGTGCGGCGCCAACGGCGTGCTGGGCGTGCTGCCCGGCATCATGGGTCTGCTGCAGGCAAACGAGGTCATCAAACTGGTGGTCGGCATCGGCGAGCCGCTCGTCGGCCGGCTCCTGCTGTTCGAGGCGCTGTCCACGGAGTTCACCCAGCTGAAGGTGCGCCGCGACGTCGAGGGCTGCCCGACCTGCGGCGCGGGCGTCGACCTCGAGAACACGGAGTTCGAGGACTACGAAGCACTCTGCGCGGCCGCGGGTTAGGGTCCGCGTCCGATGGCAACGGTGAAGATACCCCCCGTGCTGCGCTCTGCCGTGAGCGGCCTCAGCGAGGTCGAGGTCGAGGGCTCGAACGTCGGCGAGATCCTCAAGGCACTGGCCGGCATGCATCCGGAGACGCGGGGACAGCTGTTTGCCGAGGACGGCGCACTGAACCGCTTCGTGAACGTCTACGTGAACGACGAGGACGTGCGCGTGCAGCAGGGTCTCGACACCGGGGTGGGCCCCGCAGACACCGTTGTGATCCTCCCCGCGATGGCCGGCGGAGCCGGCTGAATCGGGCGGGTTTTCCTTAGCCGGAGAACCCGGCTGGGAGCGGGACCCGCTGAGCCGGAAAACCCGCCTGGGGGCGGGACGCGCGCTCCGCAGCCCCAGCAGCACTGGACCCGGCCCCTCTATGCTTTTGACCATGTTGGAGGCAAGGCCCCTGAGGGAGCCGCCGAACTGCTGCCCCGATGTGATCGGTGCGATCGGCGACACCCCGATCGTCGAGCTCAAGCGGCTCAGCCCGAAGCCCGGCGTGCGCCTCTTCGCCAAGCTCGAGTTCTACAGCCCCACAGGGTCCGTCAAGGACCGGGTCGCCAAGTCGATGATCGAGCGCGCCGAGGCCGAGGGCGCGGTCGCGCCGGGACAGCGCATCCTCGAGCCCACGTCCGGCAACACCGGCATCTCGCTGGCGTTGATCTGCCGCCTGAAGGGCTACCCGTTCACCGCGGTGATGCCCGAGAACGTCACGTCGGAGCGCACCGACCTGCTGCGCATGCACGGCGCCGACATCGTGTACTCAGAGGGCTCCAAGGGGTCCAACGGCGCGGTCGAGCTCGCGCTCGAGATGGCCGAGCGGGACCCCGGCGTCTACATGCCCTACCAGTACGGCAACCAGGCGAATCCCGACGCGCACTACTACGGCACGGCCGAGGAGATCATCAAGGACCTGGGCGAGGTCACCGCCTTCGTCGCGGGCCTCGGCACCGGTGGCACGCTGATGGGCAACGGCCGCCGGCTGAAAGAGCACGACCCAGGGACCAAGATCGTCGCGGCCGAGCCGCTCCAGGGCGAGGACGTGCAGGGCCTGCGGTCACTCGACGACGGCTTCATTCCGCCGATCATCGACCTCTCGGTGCTCGACCGGAAGATCATCGTCACGAACCGCGACGGGATCATCTGGACGCGCAAGCTGTTCTTCGAAGAGGGGATCTTCGCGGGCGTGTCGTCGGGTGCGATCGCGTCGGTCGCCGTCCGCATCGCGAACGAGCTGGATGAGGGCAACGTCGTGTTCCTGGTCGCCGACGACGGCAACAAGTACATGTCTGCCGGCCTTTGGACGAAGTCGATCGACGAGCTCGAGGCGGTCGATTCCACCGTTTGGTGGTAGCGCCCGCATGCGGATGGCGCGCTCCCTGGTCGACGAGATCGTCGCGCACGCTCGGCAGGACCTGCCGAACGAGTGCTGCGGCATCGTCTCGACCGACGACGGCAGGGCCGTGCGGGTCTACCGCGCGCGCAACCAGCACCAGAGCCCGCTGCGCTTCGAGATCGACTCGCGGGACCTGATCCGCATCTACTCGGAGATCGAGGACGCCGGACACGACCTCGGCGCGATGTACCACTCGCATACCGAGAGTCCGGCCTATCCCTCCCAGACGGACGTGAACTTCGGCCAGGACTGGCCCGGTCTGATCTGGCTGATCGTGTCGCTCGCCGATCGCGACGCTCCTGAGCTGAAGGCCTACCGGATCACCGGACCTGATGTTCAAGAGGTCCAGATCACGGTCGAGTAGCCGTGCCCGAGCCGCTCGCATGCCCACGCTGCGCGCTCCGGTACCCGCTGGAGGAACGGTTCTGCGCCGTGTGCGGCATGCCGCTCACCTACGCGGGGGAGCTGGACGCCGAGCAGGATGCCACGGAGAAGCAGGCGCGGGCGCGCAAGATCAAGCCGCAGTACGCACGCGGTGACCTGCGCCGGGTCGCCACCGGGCGTCAACAGCCCGAGGCCGAGTTCATCCAGATGCTGCTGCTCGAGGAGGGAGTCCCCAGCACGCTGCGCCGGTCGGCCGGCTTCGACGTGCCCGACATGCTGGCGGCGGGCCCGCGTGACGTACTCGTGCCCGAGTCGGGCTTGGCGGCCGCCCGCGACGTACTGCTGCAGAGCGACATCGAGGTGCACGCACCCCGGGTGGTGGGCGAGGACGGGCCCGCGCCGGGAACGGTGCTGGCCTGGCTGCTGCTGGCGGCAGCCGTCGCCGCCCTGCTGATCTGGCTGGCCGGCTGACCGTCGTCAGCGGGCCGTGCGCCGACTACGTGACGCGCGCCACGTCGGGCGCGGGCGTGGCCAGTCGCTCGAGATGGGCGCGCCAGACCGATGCGATCTCGGATGGGGGGCGGCCGAACGCCTCCTCGAGCGCGCTTCGCGGATTCGCCGCAGGGTGGGTGGCAAGCCGCACGCATGCGCGCTCCCCCTGCTCACGGTGCAACAGGTCGAACAACGTTCCGGCGAGCAGGCCGGCATCGCGCGGGCCGGGCGGGAACTCCGGCCGGCCGGAGCGCAGGCGCGCTGCGATCGCGGGCCGCAGGAACGGCACCTGGCCGCTGAAGTGCTGCGCCGCGCCCTCCACGAGCCACGCGACGCGCAGCAGCCGCCACAGCCGGCCCACCCCTACCGGCGGCGGCAGCAGCGGATTGTTGGTACCGATCGCAAGCGCCGTGTAGGCACGCCGCGGGCTGAGCAGCAGCGCCTGCTCGGAATCCGGCCCAGCGGAGATCTCCCGCAGCGCCGGCGCCGACAGCGTGTGCACCTCGCCCGCGCCGTACCAGCCGACCATGTAGCGGCGCGAGGCGCGCGCGGCGACCCGCCGCGCGACCGCCAGCAGCGGGCTCGCGAACAGCAGCTGCGCGGGGGAGTCGTGGAGGATCACGGTGACCCCGCCCGGGACCCGTGGAAGCAGCTCCTCGAGGCGTGTGCGGTGCTGCTCGAGGTCTTCCAGCACGGCCAGCGCGTCGTCAGCCTGCGATGCCTCGTGCCGGGCCGTGAACGACAGTGATGGCGTCTCGACCCAGGGCACCGGCCCACACTACCTCTACCGGTCGCCTGCGGTGAGCTCGTAGTCGAGCTCCGTCCGCACGCCCAGGGCATGCAGGCGCTCCTGCGCCTCCTGTAGATCGTGCGCGTCCTGCACCGCGCGGGCCAGCGGTGCGGCGCGGTGCAGCGCGGCCGCGGGGTCGAAGTAGACGATCGAGGCCCCGAACGGAGTCAGCTCGACGGTCCGGCGGCCACCGCGGATCGTCGTCAAGCCCAGCTCGCCGCGCGCGCAGCGCACGGCCTGCGCGCTGGCCTCGGTCGGTATCGCGGCTGCCGCGCGCGCCACGTCGTCGAGGGCGGCCGGAGTGAGCCCTTCGATGGCATGCAGAGCTCCCGACGCGGCCAGCAGCGCCAGCCGGCCGAGCAGTTCCTCCAGGGTCAGCTCGCCGTCGCAGCCGGGGCCGAACACCGCACCCAGCACCGCGGCCCCGCGCTGCTCCAGCAGCGCCCCTGCGGCGAGCATCAGCGCGTCGCACAGAGGGCTGGCGAGCCCCGGCTCCGAACCGGCGCCCAGCACATCCCCGCCGACGTCCACGAAGACGAACAGATCCAAACCGAGCGCGATCGCCGCCCGCTCCAGGCTCTCCGCGATCCGCGCGGGGCCGATGTTCGGGTCGACCAGCACGGTCGGCTCGCCGAGCAGCGCGGCCATGCGCGACTCGGCGAACAGGACGCCGTCCTGCGTGCACGTGTCGGGGCCGGCCAGCAGCACGCCCGGAGCGAGCTGCTCGGCGTTCATGATCTCCGCGACGGGGCGCGGCCCGGGCCGGGGGTCGATCGGGAGTCGCTCCCAGCTGACGCCGCCCATCACGACGCCGGTTCCGAGTCGGCGGCACAGATCGGCGCTTGCCAGCGCGCCGACGACGTCTCCACCACCGCCGATGCCCAGCACCAGCGCGCGCGACGCGGCCCGCACCGCGTCGTGGAGAGAGCGGTGAGCCCCGTTCAGGCGATCGTTCAGGCCACTGACGCCGCGCCGACGAGCCCGCTCGTCTCGCGGACGACCGCCTCGATGCCCGCGGCCGCGCGCTCGAACTCCTCGTCGGCGATCACGGGAGTGCCCTCGAAGGGCAGGTCGCGGTCGATCTCGACCCAGGACTTGCAGCCCTCGTACTCCGGGCGGACGCGGACCGTGACCGGCCGCTGGATCCTGTAGACGCGCAGCAGCAGCACGTGCAGCGGGTGGCGCGGCTTCCAGCGGAGTCGCTTGAACGCATAGTCGGGCGTCCAGATGTGGAACGGGCTGAGCGAGTCGACGATCCGGGGGTCGGCCACCTCGTAGTGCTCGTGGACCTCCGCCCAGGCCCTGATCCGCACGCGGTCCGGCTGCTCGATGCCCCCGTCCTGGATCAGCGCCTTCGGTGGCGGCTCCCCGTCGGCCCAGACACCCTCCTCGAGCGCGCGACGCAGCTCGGGGTGATGGGACTGTCTGACCAGATTGTTACGCTGGTGATCGAAGGTGGGGTAGAGGAAGAAGCGGTCGTGCTCGAGTTCGAAGTGCTTGCCCTCTTCCCGGATCCCGCCCTTACGAAGGGTAAGCAGCTGCTCGCCCTCGGCGAGCGCACGCACGGTAACTGCCCATTCTTTAAACGCAACTGGCATTGGTGATCTTGGTGCGTGGGCTGGGATGCCGGGATTCCCTGCCCCAACGGGCGTCATTCCCCTGGAATGGCAGCACCCGAAACTGGCTCCGCGAGCGGGAAAAAGCGCTCGCGTGCGGCCCATTGTAGGGGCTGGGCACAAAAGTTCCAAATGTTGATCGGCGAATCAGTCACCCTCAGGTAGCGGTGCCCGGGCGGGATCGCACCGCCGCTCAGCCGTCCGCCGGACTCCCGTATCCGCCGCCCCCGGGTGTCTCCACCCGCAGGCGCTCGCCCGCACGCAGCAGGCCCTGGGCCTTCGAGGGCAGCCCAACCGCGGTTCCGCCGGCGCGCACCAGCACATTGCGACCCGGCCGCCCCGGCGCTCCCCCGGCGGCGCCGCGCGGTGCGATGCGCCGCCGCTCGGTCAGCAGCGAGAACGTCATCGGCTCGCGCGCTTCGACCTCGCGCACGATTCCGTCGCCGCCGCGGTGTCGTCCTGCGCCCCCGGAGCCGGCCCGCAACGCGTACTCGGTGACCCGCAGCGGGAACTCGACCTCGAGCGCTTCGATCGGCGTGTTCAGCGTGTTGCTCATCGCGACGTGCACCGCGGACGGCCCGTCCGCGTCGGGGCAGGCGCCCTGGCCACCGCCCATCGTCTCGTAGTAGGTGAACCGCTCGTTGCCGAGCGTCAGGTTGTTCATCGTGCCCTGTCCTGCGGCCGGCGCGGGCACCGCGTGACCAAGTGCGGCCAGCATCACGTCGGCGATGCGGCTGGACGTCTCGACGTTTCCGCCGGCGACCGCGGCGGGCGGCAGCGCGTTGACGACCGTGCCCTGCGGCGCGGTCACGTGCACCGGGCGGTATGCGCCGGCCGACGGCGGTATGTCGGGATCGGTCAGGACCCGCACCGCGTAGTAGACCGCGGACTTGGTCACCGACAGCGGGCAGTTGAGGTTGCCGGTGGTCTGCGGGTCGGTCCCGGCGAAGTCGACCTCGATCCGGTCGCCCGCAATGCGCACCTCACAGGCGATGATCAGGTCCCGTGATTCGCCGTCGGCGTCGTCCTCCAGCGCGTCCGTCGCGCGATACCGTCCGTCCGGCATCGCGGCGATCGATGCGCGCGTGCGGCGCTCCGCGTAGAGCAGCACCTCCACCATCGCCTGTGCGAGCACTTCGTCACCGTGGCGGTCCGCCAGGCCCTCGAGCCGCCGTGCCGCGAGCCGGTTGGCCGCGAGCTGTGCACGCAGATCCGCCGCGCGCTGGGCCGGGCCGCGCATCCGTGTGACCAGCGAGTCGAGCAGCCCGACATCGATCTGCCAGCCACGCGCCAACAGGGTGGGCGCGATCACGACCCCTTCCTCGTCGAGCCTGCGCGAGCGTGCCGGCATGCTCCCCGGAACATCGCCCCCGACGTCGGCATGATGGGCCCGCGTTGCCGCGAACCCGACGTGTGCCGCGCCGCGGAACAGCGGCGACACGAGCGTGATGTCGGGCAGGTGCGTGCCGCCCCGGTAGGGGTCGTTGAGGATCCAGGTGTCGCCGGGTGCATGCTCGGCCTCGAGCACGGCCGCGACCGCGTCGGGCATGGCGCCCAGGTGCACCGGGATGTGCTCCGCCTGCATGACCATCTGGCCGGTTGCGTCGAACAGCGCCGTCGATGCGTCGCGCCGCTCCTTGATGTTGGCCGAGTGGGCCGCCCGTACGAGCACTGCCCCCATCTCCTCGCAGACCGCGCGCAGCCCGCCCAGCATCACCTGCAGGGTGACGGCGTCGAGGCGGGCGCTCATCCGCCGTCGTCCCGGTCGAGCAGCACCGCGCCCTGCCGGTCCGACGTCGCCACCCACCCCGGTGGTACGACGACCGTCGCCCCGTCCAGCTCGAGCACGGCCGGTCCGGGCACGCGCTCGTCCGCGCCGGGTGGCCCGGTGAGCACCTGGCTGTCCATCTGCCGGCCGTCGAAGTCCGCGCGGCGGGTGGTGCGCGGCGGCGAGGCGGGAACGCCGGTCGGACCCTGGCCGACTACGTTTCGCCGGGCGATCGCGGTCACGCGCAGGTTGACGATCTCGAGCGCCGCATCCGGGTCGGCGTATCCGTAGCGCTCGGCGTGCGCGCGCTCGAAGCGCGCGCGCAACCGATCGACGCCGGCATCGGCGGGAGCCACGACCGGCAGCTCGAAGGCCTGGCCCGCGTAACGCACGTCCCAGGTCACCACGATTTCCGGCTCGCCCAGTCCCCGGCGAGCCTCCTCAGCGAGCCCCGCGGCGACCGCCGCGGCGCGCCCGGCGCTGACGTCGGGCTCGGTCATCAGGACCGTGCGGGCCGTGTCGCGACGGCGGCTCGCGGTCGCCAGGCCGAGCGCCGACAGCGTCCCAGCCGCGCGTGGGCACACGACCCGCCTGACCCCCAGCGCCCGTGCCAGGCGCGCCGCGTGCATCGGTCCCGCACCGCCGAATGCGAGCAGCGCATACCGCCGCGGGTCGACCCCGCGCTCCACCGTCGCGACGCGCAGCGCGCGCAGCATCTCCTCGTCGGCGACGCGCACGATGCCGTGCGCCGCCTGCTCGACGTCGAGGCCCAGTTCGTCCGCGAGCCGCCGCACCGCCCGCGCGGCTGCGCCGCGGTCCAGGCTGACCCCGCCGGCGAGCGGCGCGTCCGCGCCGAGGTAGCCGAGCAGCAGGTTCGCGTCGGTCACGGTGGGCTCCTCGCCCCCGCGGCCGTAACACGCAGGCCCCGGCACCGCGCCCGCGGATCGCGGACCGACCCGCAGCGCGCCGCCGGCGTCGGCCCAGCCGATGCTCCCGCCGCCGGCCCCGACGGTGTGGACGTCGACCATCGGCAGCTGGATCGGCCGCCCGGAGATCGACCGTTCCGACGCCTCACGCACGGCCCCGCCGTCGATCACGGCCACGTCGCAGGACGTGCCGCCCATGTCGAACGACAACAGGTCGGCGTGCCCCGAGAGCGCGCCGGCGTGCGCGGCGCCGACGGCGCCCGCGGCGGGCCCCGACAGCACCGTCCAGGCGGCATGCCGGCCCGCCTCCAGCGCGGTGGACAGCCCGCCGCTGGAGCGCATGATCTCCGGCTCCGGCAGTCCCGCCGCGGCAGCCTCCTCCGCGAGCCGCAGCAGGTACCCGCGCAGCAGCGGCGAGAGGTAAGCGTCGATCACAGCTGTGGACGTGCGCTCGTATTCGCGGAAGACGCTCACCAGCTCATGCGAGGCCGACACGTGCACCCCCGGAAGCGCGTCTTCGACCGCACGAGCGACGCGGCGCTCGTGCTCAGGATGGGCGTAGGAGTGCAGCAGGCAGACCGCGACTGACTCGACCCGCGCGTCGCGCAGGCGGCCGATCACATCCGCCAGCGCCGGCATGTCGAGCTGGCGCACGACGCCTTCGGGATCGCATCGCTCCGCCACCGGCAGGCGCAGCGCGGGCGGGACCAGCGGCGCGGGTCGGGCGCGGCACGGGCGGTATAGCTCCGGCCGCGTCTGTCGCGCGATCTCGAGCACGTCGGTGAAACCCTCTGTCGCGAGCAGCGCGGTGCGCGCCCCGCGCTGCTCCAGCAGCGCGTTCGTGGCGACCGTCATCCCGTGCCCGAAGCTCGCCACGTCGCGTGGCTCGATCCCGGCGCGCCCGAGCGCGAGCCGCACGGCCGCCATCACACCCTCCGATTGGTCGCCGGGGGTGGTCGGCACCTTGGCGGTCAGAACTCCGGCGGAGGAGGCGAGCACCGCGTCGGTGAACGTGCCGCCGACGTCCACGCCCAGGGACCAACGGTGCGCGGCGGTGGCGGCAGGGAAGGTCACGGCGCCGCGAATCTAACGCGGACGCGCGAAGTACGGAGCTCCCGGAATTTCCGGCTAAGGAAATTCCGGTTCTTCTACGCCGCGAGCTCCGTCAGCTCGAGATCTTCGAAAGTCTCGACCAGGTGCTGGTGGGAGGGGCAGTAGTCACTGGCCGGCAGCGGCTGGCGCTGGCAGGGCTGGCCCTTGCGCGTCATTGCGTGGCACCTGCGGGGGATCCCGCTGGAGTCGTAGCCGTAGTCGGGCATCTGCGCAAGCAGCCGCAGGGCGAGCTGGATGTTGCGGTCGATGGTCGCGTAGACCCGCGGCAGGTCGTTGATCGAAAAGTACGAGCGCACGTCGTTGAACAGGGTGCGGGTCGGGCGGGAGAAGTAACGCTGGTCGGTCATCAGTCGTTCGATGGCCGACTCGCACTCGCGCAGCACCAGCGCACGATTGCTCTCCTGCTGCGAGGAATGCTTCTCCTCCAGCACATACGGGCAAAGGTCGCGGTAGATGGCGCGACTGAAGTGATACATAGGGCTGGCTACCTCGCTGGTTCTGTGGTCAGGTCTCGGCTCTCCTCCGGGTTCCCTCGAACCGCAGGTTGCACGCAGTCTTGACCGCTGGTGTGAAAGAAACCTTTACGAGCGGTTAAGCCCGGATTAAGACAGCGGTATCCCGCGTGTGGAGCGGAATTGCCGAGCGCACGCCGGCGCCCGCGCGGTCAATCCCAGCGCTGCCAGCCCTGGCCGGCGCGTCCGGTGACCCAATGGTGTGAGTCGAGCGTGGAGTCCGTGGCCGGGAAATCGGCGCGCAGATGACAGCCCCGGGTCTCCCGGCGTTGGAGCGCGGAAGCGGCGATCGCCCTTGCCAGCGGGTGGGGGTCGCCGGCAAGCTGCGCGAGCCCGGCGGCGTCGCGCAGCGGTCCCGCGTGGCGCCAGAGTGCGTCCCGGGTTTCCTGCGTGAGGGCGGGGCCGGGGTCCGCGGGCGGGGGTGTCTTCGAGCCCTGGCCCGGCGGAGGCTCATCGAGCGCCGCATGGGCCGCCCGGCGGCCGAACACGAAGCATTCCGAGAGCGAGTTCGAAGCCAGCCGGTTCGCCCCGTGCACTCCCGTGCATGCGCACTCGCCCACGGCGTAGAGTCCGGCGAGGGTCGAGCGTCCGCGGTCGTCGGTGACCACGCCACCGATCATGTAGTGGGCGGCGGGCGCGACCGGGATCGAGTCGCGGGTCGGATCGAGCCCGCCCTGCGCCAGCTTCTCGGTGATGTTGGGAAAACGGGCCGAGTCGACGGCGCGCATGTCGAGGAACACCGCGCTCCCGGAGCGCAGGCGCGCATCGATGGCCCGCGCGACCTCGTCACGCGGCGCGAGCTCGTCGACGAAGCGCTCGCCCCGGTCGTCCACGATCAGCGCGCCCTCGCCGCGCACGGCTTCGGTCACGAGAAAGCCGTCGAGCGCTCCCTCCGTGCGCAGCGCGGTCGGGTGGAACTGCATGAACTCGAGGTCGGCCAGCGCCGCGCCTGCCTCGAGCGCCAGGAACAGGCCGGCACCGACGGCGCCCCGCGGGTTCGTGGTGCGGCTCCAGAGCGCCGCGGCTCCACCGGTGCCCAGCACGGTCGCCCGGGCCGAGATCGTGGTCGTCTCGGTCACGACGCCCATGCAGCGGCCGTCCGCGACGATCAAGGCTAGCGCCGACGTGCGCTCGTGCACGCCGACGCGCGGGTGCGCCGCCACCAGCTCGGAGAGGCGCGCGGTCAGATGGCGCCCGGTGGCGCTGCCGCCCGCGTGGACGACGCGCCTGCGACTGTGGCCGCCCTCGAGCGACAGCTGGAGAGCACCGTCGCCCGCGCGATCGAACGGGATGCCCAGCCGCTCCAGTTCGTGCACGCGGCCCGGCGCCTCGTCGCAGAGGATCCGGACCGCATCCGCGCTGCACGTCCCGCGCCCCGCCGCGAGGGTGTCCGCGACGTGCAGGTCGGCGTCGTCGTCCGGCGCGATCGCGGCGGCGAGGCCGCCCTGGGCCCAGTAGCTGGCCGACTGGGCGAGCGGCGAGCGGGACACGAGCGCCACGCGGGCGCCCTGCTCCGCTCCCACCAGCGCCGTGAAGAGCCCCGCGGCGCCGGCACCCACGACCACCACGTCGGCTGCCTCGTCCACGGCCGCAGGGCGGGTCAACGCGGTGCGCGCGCTCGCATGTGGCGGGTCTCGCATGGGGCGGACGCTGGCAGGGCCGGGGGTGGCACGGGCCAGTACGGTATCCGCACCCGGGAGCCCGCACCGCTTCCCGGCATGCATGAGTCGCGCCTTGTACCTACATCACCCTTCGTCCCTGGAGCACGACACGGGCGACCATCCGGAGCAGCCCGCGCGCATCACGGCGATCGAGCGCGAGCTGGAGGGCCGCGGCTGGCTGGGCTACGAGCGCGAGCCGGCGCCGCGCGCGGAGCGCAGCGCGGTCGAGGCCGTGCACCCGCGCGCGCATGTGGATCGCATCGCCGCGATCAGCCGGCAGGGCGGGGGGATGCTCGACATGGACACGGTCGCCTCGGCGCGCTCGTTCGATGCGGCGCTGCATGCGGCCGGCGGTGCGGTCCGCGCCGTGGAGGCGCTGCTTTCCGGAGAAGCCGAGGTGGCCTTCTGCGGGCTGCGACCGCCCGGCCACCACGCCGAGACGGCGCGCGCGATGGGCTTCTGCCTGTTCAACAACGTGGCGATCGGTGCGCGCCGCGCGCTCGCGGGCCGCGGCGTGGACCGTGTGCTGATCCTCGATTGGGACGTGCACCACGGCAACGGAACGAACGACATCTTCTACGACACCGCCGACGTGCTGTACGTCAGCCTTCATCAGTCGCCGCTCTATCCGGGCACGGGATCGCTGCACGAAAACGGCGCGGGCGCGGGCGAGGGGTACACGGTGAACCTGCCGGTGGCACCGGGCGCCGGCCACGACGATTGGCTGTCGCTGTTGGAGCACGTGGTCGCGCCGATCGCGCGCGAGTACCGGCCGGAGCTGATGCTGGTGTCGGCGGGCTTCGACGGCCACCGCGACGACCCGCTCGCGAATTGCGAGCTGACCGAGCGCAGCTACGGCGCGCTGTCGGCCGGCATGCGCGCGCTGTCGCACGAGCTGTCAGCGCCGCTGGGATTCGTGCTCGAGGGCGGGTACGACCTGCGCGCACTCGCCGCCTCGGTCGCGGCGACCATGGAAGCCGCGCGCAGCGGCGCCGCGCCGGCGGGCGTCGAGGCGGGCGCGCTCGCGCAGCGCGCGCGGTCCCACTACGAGCGGTGGTGGCCGACGCTCGCCGGCTGAGCGGCTCGCGCGCAAAAAGAAGGGCGCCGTGCAAGCACGGCGCCCTTGCCCCCCGCTAGCAAGGCTCCCCAGCGTCTAGCGCTGCCTCCCGGGAGCCTCGTATGTAACGACCGCCGCGAGGGCGGCCGCCGAGGCGTCGGCCTCATGGTGTGGCGCGAAGCGATGGCTCTTCGCGCAATCGGCCTGGAGACGGTGGAACGGTCTCCAGCCCCTGCCGGCCGACCCTGCCATGTTGCCCTCGGTAGGAATCGGCCATCTGTTGAGGACGACGCACCCGCTCTTGACGATCCGGGTTCGCCGGACTATGGCGTTGCCACGAACGCATGTCGCACTGGGCGTGCGACGAGCCGCAATGGCCAAGATAGAACGGCCAAGCCGCTCCGTGGCTGCCAATGGATCCTCCTTGTCCCGCGAATCACACGGACCGAAGTCCGCAGGCGAGTAAACGCCTGTCGTGACTATAGAGGCGACTGGACGGCCGGGCCATCTTTTTTTTGGCGTCGAATCGGCAGCCCTGCGGCCACGATTCTTGACGCCTGCGACTGGATCGGTACGGCTCTGCCCGACACGCTTCGCGCGTCAACTCGATCGGACAGGAGGTCGTCTTGCTCGTACCTTTCCTTCACCAGCAACTCCTACTCGCGCGGCAGGCTCGGCTGGTGCATCGCGCCGGCTCTTGCACGCGTGGTCAGGGCACCGTGGAGTACGTCGCGCTGATCACTTTGGTGGCGCTCGTCATGGTCGGAGTGATCGCCGCACTCAAGAGCGCCCAGTTCGCAGAGGGCCAGGAGCTTGGCGCGATGATCCTGAAGAAGATCACCGAGGCCGTCAGCAAAGTGAAGTACTGAGGGCCGTCGGCCATAGCATTGCGTCCGTGGCGACGACTCGCTCCGACCACCGCGCTCCCGACGCGCTGCGCCCCGTCCACATCGAACCCGGCTTCGTGGGCAGTGCGCACGGGTCGGCGCTGATCGCCGTGGGCGGCACGCGGGTGATCTGCACGGCCTCCATCGTGGAGTCGGTGCCCGGTTGGCGCGAGGCGTCAGGGGGCGGATGGCTGACGGCCGAGTACGGGATGCTCCCCGCGTCCACCGGCAGCCGCAGGCAGCGCGACGTCACGCGGGGGCGGCCCGATGGCCGCACGGTCGAGATCCAGCGCCTGATCGGTCGCGCGTTGCGGGCAGTTGCGGACCTCGACGCCTTCGGCCCCCGCAGCGTGTATGTCGACTGCGACGTGCTGGAGGCCGACGGCGGCACGCGCTGCGCCGCGATCACCGGCGGCTTCGTGGCGCTCGACCTGGCGCTGCGAAGCCTGGTGCAGCGCGGCAAGCTGGAGCGGGTCCCGTTGCACGGCTCGGTCGCGGCGGTGTCGTGCGGGCTGGTATCGAGGTGCGCCGCTGCTCGACCTCGACTACAAGGAGGACTTCGGGGCGGAGGTCGACATGAACGTGGTGATGACCGGCGAGGGCGAGTTGGTCGAGGTGCAGGCGACCGCCGAGGAGGTGCCGTTCTCGCGCGCGTCGCTCGATGACCTGCTGGGGCTCGCGGCCAAGGGCATCTCGGAGCTCGACGCCGCCCAGCGCGCCGCGGTCGCGGCGGCCTGAGCAGCCCGCGGCCGGCGCACTCCGGCGCCTCGGTCGCGCCACCTGCTTCCCTACGATGGGATCGCCTTGCGCTTGGTAGTCGCAACCCTCAACCCGCACAAGCTGCGTGAGCTCGGTGGCCTGCTGGCCGCCCACTCGCTGATCCCCTTGCCGTATTGGGCGGAACTGCCGGAGGAGGTCGGCAAGACGTTCGAGGACAACGCGGTCAGCAAGGCGCACGCCGCCGCCGCCGCGGCCGGCATCCCCGCCGTGGCGGACGACTCGGGCATCGTCGTGTACGCGCTCGACGGTGCGCCCGGCGTGCGTTCGGCGCGGTTTGCGGGCGAGGGCGCCACCGACGAGCAGAACCTGCAGAAGCTGCTCCGCGAGATGCGCGACCAGGACAATCGCGAGGCGGCGTTCGTGTGCTCGATCGCCTATGCGGAGCCGGACGGCACGAACACGGTGTTCCACGGGCGCTGCGAGGGCCGCGTGATCGAGTCTCCGCGCGGCGCGGGCGGCTTCGGCTACGACCCGGTGTTCGTCCCGGCGGACCTGAACGGCGCCGAGCGCACGATGGCGGAGCTGTCGCAGGCCGAGAAGGACGAGATCAGCCACCGCGGCCGCGCCATGCGCGAGCTGGTGGACTGGCTGCCACCGGGGCTGTGACCGGCAGGCCCTCACGACGCGCCCGCGAGGGCGGCGGTCGTGGAGGTGTTCTGAACACGCCGCTGATCGCCCCGGATGCGGTCAAGGGGTCGACCAAGTTCGGGGCCGCCCGGCTCTCGATCGTGTCAAACACGACCCTGATCTTGCTGAAGGTGGTCGCCGGAGCGGTCACGGGTTCGATCGCGATCATCACCGAGGCGGTGCACTCGAGCATCGATTTGCTCGCGTCGATCGTCGCCTACCTGTCGCTGCGCAAGGCCGACGAGCCGGCCGACGCGGAACACCAGTACGGGCACGCCAAGGCCGAGAACCTCGCCGCGGCGATCGAGGGCATGTTGATCCTCGTCGGAGCCGGCGTGATCGTGTACGAGGCATCGCGGCGGCTCGCGCTCGGCGGCGACGTCGAGAACCTGGGATTCGGCATCGCGGTGATCGCGGTGTCGGCCGTCGTGAACCTCGTGGTGTCCACCTATCTCTACCGGCGGGCACGGGCACACGACTCGCCCGCGCTCGAGGGTGATGCTGCGCACCTGCGCGCCGACGCGGCCACGTCGCTGGCAGTGCTGCTCGGCCTCGTGCTGATCGAGGTGACCGGGTTCGAGCAGCTCGACGCGATCGTCGCGCTGATGGTCGCCTCCGCGATCGTGTACACGGGAGTGCGGATCCTGTCTCGCTCGTCGCGCGTGCTGATGGACGAGGCGCTGCCGCAGGACGAGCTGGACATCGTGCGCAAGCTGATCTCCGACTACCCAGGCTCGGAGCTCGAGGGGTTCCACAAGCTGCGCGGGCGCCGCGCGGGCAGTGCACGCTACATCGACCTGCATCTGCAGTTCACCCAGGGCACGTCGCTGGAGCGGGCGCACGACGTCGCGCACGAGATCCAGGCCGCGGTGCGCGAGCAGATACCGGCCGTCGACCTGCTCGTGCACGTCGAGCCGTCGAGGCGCGCCGTGGCGCGGTCGGTCAGGGGAGAAGGTTGACGGCGGCCGACAGGCCCACGAAGGCGAGCACGGCGCTGTAGCCGTCGTAGCCGTTGATGAGCAGCAGCAGGGACGCGATCGCGCAGATGCCGGTAACGGTGATCCAGGCCGCACGGGACAGGGTCATGGACCCGTGCATTGTGCCGCAGGCAGCCGTCGGCCATGCGTCGCGCCCAATGGTCCGCCTGCCGGGTTTATCGTGTGGGCGGTGCCCACGTCCGCCCACGACCTCGCGCTGCGCTATCTGCTCGAGCTGTCCGCCGACATCCGGGGCGCACTGCTGCTGGACCGCGACGGACGGCTGCTCGCGAGGGCCGGCCATTTGCCTCCGGAGGACCTCGAGTCGGTCGGGCGGCGGCTTGCCGACAGCGCCCGCGCGCTGTCGCACAACGGCGGGCCGGCCGGGGCCGGGCACGACCGGCAGGCGGCGGTCGAGGTCGACGTGCTCTCCGGCGGCGGCGCGATGTTCCTGCTGGGCGAGGCCGATCTCGTGATGGCCTGTGTCACCAATCGCAACGTCAACCCCGGCCTGATCTTCTACGACATGCACGCCGTGCTGCGTGACCTCGAGCGGGCGGCGGCGGCGGAGGCGCGCCGCGAGGCAGGGACCCGATGAAGCCGCCGGGAGGACGCCTGGGCGGGTACGCGGGCGAGGTCGCCGCCGCATTGCGCCGCCGCAAGGAGGTGCGTCGTCCACGCGTGCGCGTGCGTCTCGACCACCGCGAGGCGCGATTGCTCGACCAGGGCACCGCGGAGGCGGAGCGGCTCCTCACTCTCGCCCGCGAGCTGATCGGGGAACCCCCATTGGAAGAAACGCGAAAGGAGCCAGGACATGCCGGCTGAGTCACCCGAGTTGCTTCCGGCGGAGGTCGCCGGCCGGCTCGTCGAGCGCGCGCTGCGCCGCGGAGGAGACTTCGCGGATCTGTACGTCGAGCGGCGCGACGGCTTCACGCTGTCGCTCGATGACCGCCGGGTGGAGCGCGCGCAGACAGGCTCGGAGACCGGCGCCGCGATCCGCGTCGTGGCCGGCGACGCCACGTATTTCGGACACGTCGACGGCTTGGCGGAACCCGACCTCGAGCGGCTCGCGGACGAGGTTGCGTCCGCCGTTCGCGGGAAACGCGGGCAGTCGCGGGCCCTCGCGGCGGCGCACGCACATCCGCGCCAGGAGGTGCAGATCGACCCGCACTCCGTGCCGCCCGAGCGCAAGGCGGCGCTGCTGCGGGAGTGTGACGAGCGCGCGCGCGGCATCGGCCAGGCGGTCACGCAGGTGGCGGCCTCGTATGTCGAAGGCCGGCGGCGGGTCCAGGTCGCGAACTCCGACGGCCTGCTGGCGGGCGACGATCGTACGCGCGTGCGGCTCGGCGCTCAGGTGGTGGCACGCCGCGACGATCGTGTCGAGGCCGGCAGCGAGTCGCTCGCCGGCCATGCGGGTTTCGAGCTCTTCGAGGGCGACCCCGCGCGGGTGGCCGAGCAGGCCGCCCGCCGCGCGTTGACGATGCTCGGCGCCCGGCCTGCGCCTGCGGGGCGCATGCCGGTCGTGGTCGGCAACGGCTTCGGCGGCGTCCTGTTCCACGAGGCGACCGGACACGGTCTCGAGTCGGATGCCGTGCAGAAGCACGCTTCGGTGTACGAGGGACGCCTGGGGGACAGGCTCGCGTCCTCGATCGTCAGTGCCTATGACGACGGCACGATGCCGGGGGAGTGGGGTACCGACGCGATTGACGACGAGGGCACGCCCTGCCAGGCGACCCAGGTGCTCGATGGCGGGGAGCTGTGCACCTACCTGTACGACCTGTTGCGTGCGAGCAAGGACGGGCGCCGCTCGACGGGCAACGGACGGCGCCAGAGCTTCCGCCATCTCCCGATCCCGCGCATGACGAACACCTACATCGCACCGCTGGACGCGGACCCGCAGGACATCATCGGGGACGTGGAGCAGGGCCTCTACGCCGTGTCGTTTGCGGGGGGCCAGGTTGAGCCCGCGACGGGTGACTTCGTGTTCGGGCTCTCGGAGGGCTACCTGATCGAGCAGGGCGAGGTGACCGCGCCGGTGCGGGGAGCCACGCTGATCGGAAACGGCCTCGACGTGCTGACCAGGATCGACGCGATCGGCAACGACCTGGCGATGAAGAGCGGCTTCTGCGGCAAGGACGGTCAGCAGGTCCCGGTCGGAACCGGTCAGCCGACCGTGCGGATCTCCGAGTTGACCGTGGGAGGCACCGATGTCTAGCAGCGACCTCGAGGCGTCGGCCAGGCTGGCCGTCGACGCGGCGCTCGCCGCGGGCAGCGACGAAGCCGACGCGTGGTGCCAGGACTCCGTGGAGCGCACGGTGCGTGTCTACGGCGGGGCCGTCGAGAGCCTCACCGAGGCCGGTGCGCGCGGCGCGGGGGTGCGCGTGTTCCGCGCCGGGCGCAGTGGATATGCCTACGGCTCCGACCTCAGCGAGGAGGGTCTGCGCGCCCTCGGCCGCGCGGCGACCGCCGCGGCCGGCGTGACGGAGCCCGACGAGCATGCGGGCATCCCACGCAATTCGGGCGCGGCGCCGATCGACGGCCTCAGCGCGCCCGGGTTCGGTGACTGGACGATGGAGCGCCGCATCGAGCTGGCCCTGGCGGTGGAGCGCGCCGCGCGCGCCCGCGATGCGCTCGTCAGCAACGTCGAGGACACCGTCTACTCCGACACCGAGGCGCGCGCCGCGCTCGCAAACTCCAACGGCTTCTGCGACTCCTTCGAGGAGACCCAGTGCTACGCATTCGCGTACGCCTTCGCAGGCGAAGGCGCCGATCGCATGACCGGCATGGGATTCGCGGTC
The DNA here is from genome assembly GCA_963816975.1 of uncultured Solirubrobacterales bacterium. GTDB lineage: Bacteria > Actinomycetota > Thermoleophilia > Solirubrobacterales > JBBDJG01 > DASRIA01. The sequence goes on from CAWFMD010000006.1 coordinate 1,507,989, forward strand.
GGCCGCGGGCCCGACGACCTCGATCCCGAGCAGGTCGGCCGCGAGGCCGCCGACCGCGCGCTGGCCCTGCACGGCGCGCGTCAGCCCGGGAGCCGCCGCTGCCCGGTGGTGCTGGACCCGCACGTCGCCGCCAGCTTCGCGTCGATCATCGGCCGCACCCTGTCGGCGGACGCCGTACAGCGTGGCCGCTCCCTGTTCGCCGGGCGCGAGGGCGAGCAGATCGCGTCCCCGGCCTTCCGGCTCGTCGACGACGGCCTGCACCCGGAGGGGCTTGCGACGGCGCCGTTCGACGGCGAGGGCGTGGCCCAGCAGACCACGCCGCTGATCGAGGACGGGGTGCTGCGCACCTACCTGTTCGATGTCTACACGGGCAACAAGGCGAAACGCGCCTCCACCGGCAACGGCGAGCGCGGCTCGTACAGGACGCCGCCCGCGGTGGCGCCGTCGAACCTGCGCGTCGCGCCGGGCGATGCCGGCGCCGATGACCTCCTGAGGCAGGCCGGCGACGGCCTCTACGTGATGAGCGTGGCGGGACTGCACTCCGGGGTCAACCCCGTGTCCGGGAGCTTCTCCGTGGGCGCCACGGGTCGTCTGATCCGGGGTGGCGAGCTGGCCGAGCCGGCGCGCGAGATGACGATCGCCTCCGACCTCGTGTCGATGCTCCAAGGGGTCCAAGGCGCCGCGCGGACGGCCCGCTGGGTGCCGTTCGGGGGTAGCGTCCAGGCTCCCGCTCTGCTCGTCCGCGAGATGACGGTGGGCGGCTCCTAAGTCGTCAAATCCGTGAGCGCTGCTAGGGTAGCGCCCCGATTTGCCCACCGAAGAAGGGGGAAGCGTGACGAAGCAGGAGTTCATCGACCAGGTCGCGACCCGGACCGGTCTATCGAAGAGGGACGCAACGGAGGCGGTCGAGTCCGTGCTGGGCACGATCACCGACACCCTCAAGTCCGGAGGCGAGATCAACTTCACCGGCTTCGGCAAGTTCCACGTCGCCGAGCGCGGCGACCGCCAGGGAGTCAACCCGCGCACGCGGGAGCGAATCACCATCAAGGGTGGGAAGGTGCCGCGCTTCACGGCGGGCTCCGCGCTGAAGACGTCCGTCAAGGGCGGCTAGCCGCCGCGTCCACAACCGCAGCACGACCATTGCCGGCCACGGGCCGGTGAAGTTCGGCGACCGCCTGGCGCACCTCGTCCGTGCGCGGGAGAGCCAGCTGCTGCTGGGACTCGACCCGGATCCGGCGGAGCTGCTGCCGGAGGCCCGCGCGGCGGCCACCGGGGACTCTGCGGCGCAGCGCGCGGCGACCGCGGCCGCCGCGCACTGCCGGGCCCTGATCGACTCGGCCGGCGCCGCCTGCGTCGGCGTGAAGCTGCAGCTGGCGTGCTTCGAGCGGCTCGGGGCGCCCGGATGGGCCGCGCTCGTGGACGTGGCCGCACACGCCCAGGCCGCGGGCATGCTGGTGGTCGCGGACGGCAAGCGCGGCGACGTGCCCCACACCGCGGCCGCCTACGCGCAGGCCCTGCTGGGCTCGACCCCGACTCCCTGGGGCGCCGTCCCGGGGCTGGGCGCGGACGCGATCACGGCGAACCCGCTGCTGGGGCGCGATGCAATGGAGCCAATGGTGGCGGCGGCCCGTAGCGCGGCGGCAGGTGTGTTCGTGCTGGTGCGTACGTCCAATCCCGGTGCCGCCGAGATCCAGGACGTCGCGCCGGGCGGGGGCTCCCCGTTACGTGATCGCCTCGCCGGCCTGGTCCACGAGCTGGGCGCGGAAGGGGTCGGCGAGGAGGGACTCTCCGATGTGGGCGCGGTCGTGGCGGCCACTGAGCCGGCGCTGCTGGCCGCACTGCGCAGGCAGATGCCGCACGCCGTGCTGCTGCTCCCCGGAGTGGGGGCGCAGGGGGGCCGGGTCGAGGACCTCGCCCCCGCCTTCGCCGGGAGGCCGGCCGCGGCGCTGGTGACCGTCTCACGCTCGATCGCGCGTGCGGCGCTCGACGCGGGTCACGCGGCCGCGGCGCGACCAACCGCGGAGGCGCTGCGCGCAGCCGCTTGGTCGGTAGCCGGCCGCTCCTGACGATCGTCCTGCAACCACGAGGCGCACGTCGCCGTTCGCTGACGGCCGCAGGACGTTGGAACGGGGGACGCGCCGGTATCATCGGGCCGGGCATGAGCGCCCACCAGCAAAGTCCCATGAGGCTGCTCGCGCCCGCCGCACTGGCTGTTTTCGCGATCGCCTTCCTGATCGTCGTGATCGCGTCGCTCGGCGGGGACGGCGACACCTCCACAACGGAGCGTCCGGCGGCCGCGTCCCAGCGCGGGCAGGACTCGCGCACGGCCCGGCAGCGCCGCCAGGCGCGCAGCGGCGCGCGCGAAAACGGCGGGCCACGCTTCTACACGGTGCGTACCGGGGACAACCTGGCGCTGATCGCGGGCAAGACCGGCGTGTCGCTGGACGAGCTGCGGTTGCTGAACCCGTCGGTCGACCCGCAGGAGCTCGTCACCGGCCAGCGCGTGCGGCTGCGCGCCACCGCCGCCGGGGCCACCGGCGCGACGGGCGCCACCGGCGCCCAGGGTGACACGGGCTCGCGGGGCGGCACGGAGTGACGCCGCCGCAGCGCCCCGAGCGGGCGCGAATCGCGTGCACGGCGGTGGCCGTGACGCTCCTGGCGCTCGGATCGCCGGTCGCCACCGCGGGCGCGAAGGGCGCGCCCCAGATCGACGCGCCCGCCGCGACGATCATCGATGCTCGCGACGGCGAGGTGCTCTACCGGCGTGCGGCGACCGAGCAGCGGCCGATCGCCTCGGTCACGAAGCTGATGACCGCGCTCGTCGTGATCGACCAGCTGCCGCTGGAGCGCCGCGTGCGCGCGGTGGGCTACGTGCCCGGGCCCGCCGAATCGCGGATCGATCTGCGGGCCGGCGAGCGGATGTCGGTCGCGGACCTGCTCCGCGCCCTGTTGCTGGAGTCCGCCAACGACGCGGCCAGCACGCTCGCGGTGCGCGCGTCCGGATCGGTAGACGCGTTCGTCGCGCGCATGAACGCGCAGGCGCGCGCGATGGGACTCTCCCGCACCCACTTCGCCAACCCGATCGGGCTCGACGACCCCGGGAACCACTCCTCCGCAGTGGACCTCGCGCGGATCGCCCGCCGGGTCCTGGCGAACGACTTCCTGGCCGGCACCGTGGACATGGCTCGCGCCCGGCTCACCACGGGAGCGCGCACGCGGATCGTGGTCAACCGCAACCGCCTGGTGGGCCGCGTGCCGTCGATCGACGGGGTGAAGACCGGTCACACGCAGAGCGCCGGCTACGTGCTCGTGGGAGCGGCCACGCGCAAGGGTGCGCGTCTGATCAGCGTCGTGCTGGGCGAGCCCTCCGAGGCCGCCCGCGACGCGGATACGCTCGCACTGCTGCGCTACGGCTTCTCGCTGTACGTCCGCTTGCCCGTGCTGCGGCCCGGCGCGACGGTCGCGCACGCCAAGGTGAAGCACTTCGGGGATCGCGAGGCGGCCCTGGTGCCCGCGCGCCGCCTGTCGGTCACGGTGCGCAGGGGAGCGCGCGTGCGCACCGTCGTCGAGGCCCCGGGCACCCTGCGCGGGCCGCTGTCCGCAGGCGCACGGGTCGGCACGGTACGCGTGTATCGCAACGCCCGGCTGCTGCGATCGATCCCGCTCGTGACGGCAGAGGCGGTGCCGGAGGCCGGCTTCCTGCGCCGGCTCCCGGGGTTCCTGCTGCCGGTCGCGATGGTGGGCGCGGGGGTCGCGATCTGGCTCGGGCTGCGCAGGCGGCGCGCCGGCAGCGTTGCGATTCACCATCACGCACAGGCGGATTGAGCGTCCCCGGCGCCCCGGCGAGCATCGTCTTGCCGCGCGTGCTTGTATAGATAGGGCTTCGGGAGGGGAGCGCTTGCATGATCATCACAGTCACGCTCAACGCGGCAATCGACAAGACGCTGGCCGTGCCCAACTTCCAGATCGGGCGGCGCCACCGTTCCAGCGAGCAGCGCACGATGGCGGGCGGCAAGGGCGTCAACGTCGCGCGCGCGCTCAAGACACTCGGGCAGCCGGTGATCGCGACAGGCTTCGCAGGTGGCGCGACCGGCACTCGCATCATCGAGCAGCTCACGGCCGAGGCGATCCTGTGCGACTTCGTGCGCATCGGGGAGGAGTCGCGCACCTCGACCGCCGTGATCGATCCGACATCCGGGGTGCAGACCGAGGTCAACGAGATCGGCCCGGCGGTGACGGAGAGCGAGGTGTCGCTCTTCTGCGACAAGCTCACCTACCTCGCCAAGGGCGCGGACATCTGCGTGTTCGCCGGCTCCCTGCCACGTGGCATCGACGGCAAGATCTACGCGGATTTGATCACGCAGCTCAAGCGCCTCGACGTGATCACGGTGATCGATGCCGAGGGCGCGCCGATGGAGCAGGCGCTGCGCTCCGTTCCCGACCTGGTCTCTCCGAACTCAGGCGAGGCCGAGCAGCTCGTGGGGCACGAGTTCCGCGACGACCCCGACCACGTCTTCGCCCTCTACGAGCTCTGTGAGCGCGGTCCGCGCGAGGCGATCATCACCCACGCCGAGGGGTGCTACGCGCTGGTCGGGCGCGATCACGAGCGCTCCCTGTGCGAGCTGCGCATCGACCCGCTGGAGCCGGCTTCGGCGATCGGGGCGGGGGATTCATTTCTGGCCGGCTACCTCGCCGCCCGCTACATGCGCCGGCCGCATCGGGACGCGCTGAGGTTCGCGGTCGCGTGCGGGGCCGAGTCGACCCTGCATCTCGGCGCCGGGGTGCTCGACCCGCGCGCCGCGGAGCGGCTCGAGCAAGAGGTCGTGCTGACCGAGCTCGAAAAGCCGCGCGTCGACGCGACCGCCTGAGATACAGCGACGGCTTCGTCGCCACGCGCGTTCCCGCACCTTCCGGAAAAGGTCGGGGAACTCCGAGAAACCGCTGGTACCATCGGATGTCCGTTGTCGCCCGCCGCCGACAGCCGCGCACTTCCTCGTCATCCCGCATCCCTAGGATTGCGCGATGGAGATTGAGATCGGCAAGGGCAAGAAGGGCCGCCGGGGCTACGGCTTCGACGACATCGCGATCGTCCCGTCCCGGCGCACGCGCGACCCCGACGACGTAGACATCTCCTGGACCCTCGGGCCGTACCGCTTCGAGCTGCCGATGCTGGCGGCCGCGATGGACGGCGTCGTCTCACCCCGCATCGCGGGGCTCGTGGGCAAGGCCGGCGGGCTCGGTGTCCTCAACCTGGAGGGCATCTGGACGCGATACGAGGACGCGGACGAGCAGCTCGAGCGCATCTCCAAGCTGCCGCCCGAGCAGGCCACCCGCGAGATGCAGCGGATCTACGCCGAGCCCGTGAAGGCCGAGCTCGTCGCCCAGCGAATCCGCGAGATCAAGGCCGAGGGAGTGGTCGCGTCCGGGTCGCTCACGCCTCAGCGCGTCCGCGACTTCTGCGACGTGGCGCTGGATGCCGGGCTGGACCTCCTGGTGGTCCAGGGGACTGTGATCTCCGCCGAGCACGTCTCCTCCTCGGTGGAGCCGCTCAACCTCAAGGAGTTCATCGCCGAGTTGCCGGTTCCATGCATCGTGGGTGGCTGTGCCAGCTACTCGACGGGTCTGCACCTGATGCGGACCGGCGCCGTGGGAGTCCTCGTCGGCGTCGGACCGGGGGCGGCGTGCACGACGCGGGGCGTCCTCGGCATCGGCGTGCCGCAGGCCACGGCCATCGCGGATGTGCAGGCGGCACGCTCCCAGCACATGCTCGAGACCGGCACCTATGTGAACGTGATCGCCGACGGCGGGATGCGCAACGGCGGTGACATCTCCAAGGCATTCGCGTGTGGCGCGGACGCGGTCATGATCGGCTCTCCGCTTGCAAGGGCCAAGGAAGCGCCCGGCCGTGGGTTCCACTGGGGGATGGCGACCTTCCACTCGTCACTGCCGCGCGGCGCCCGCGTCGCGACCCGGCAGAATGCGACCCTCCAGGAGATCCTGCTCGGTCCCGCGATGGAGAACGACGGGAGCTTCAACCTGTTCGGCGCGCTGCGCACTTCGATGGCGACTTGCGGCTACGCGGACGTGCCGTCCTTCCACCGCGCGGAAGTGATGATCGCGCCGTCGCTCCAGACCGAAGGCAAGCAGCTGCAGCGCGAGCAGCACATCGGCATGGGGTCGAACGGCAAGAGCCAGGCGTCGGCGGCGGTTTCCACGCTGGATGACTAGCCCCGTGGCCGGCACAGCGGGCCAGGGCGTCGAAGCCTCGGCACGGCCGGCCGCCACCGAGGAGGTTCTGGTCCTCGACTTCGGGGGGCAGTACTCCCAGCTGATCGCACGGCGCATCCGAGAGTGCGGGGTCTTCTCGGAGCTGCTGCCCCACGACGCGCCCTTGGCGGAGCTGCAGGCGCGCCGCCCGCGCGGCCTGGTGCTGTCCGGGGGCCCGTCGTCGGTGTACTCCGAGGACGCACCGCCGCTGCGACGCGAGCTGCTCGAGCTCGGGATCCCGGTGCTCGGCATCTGTTACGGCATGCAGGCGATGGCGCTGGCGCTGGGGGGCCGGGTCGAGGGGGCCGCGGTGGCGGAGTTCGGCCGCACCGACCTGCACGTGGGCGAGCAGGGCCGGCTGCTGGCGGGCCTTCCGGACGAGCAGAGCTGCTGGATGAGCCACCGCGACACGGTCTTCGCTGCGCCCGCCGGGTTCACCGCGCTGGCATCGTCGCCGGCGTCGCCGGTCGCGGCGTTCGAGTCGGTTGACCGCGGTCTGTACGGCATCCAGTTCCACCCCGAGGTGGTGCACACGCCACACGGCACGCAGGTGCTGCGCACCTTCCTGCGGGACCTGTGCGGCTGCGAGCAGCAGTGGACGCCGGCCTCCGTCGTCGATGAGCAGATCGCGCTGATCCGGGAGCAGGTCGGCGCCGGCCGGGCGATCTGCGGCCTGTCCGGGGGCGTCGACTCCTCCGTCGCTGCGCTGATCGTCCACCGCGCGCTCGGCGACCGGCTGGTGTGCGTGCTGGTCGACCACGGCCTGCTGCGCAAGGACGAGGCCCAGCAGGTCGTGCGGACCTTCGGGGAGCACTTCGACGTGCCCCTGGTGCACGTCGATGCGCGCGACCGTTTCCTGGCGCGGCTCGCCGGCGTGACCGACCCGGAGCAAAAGCGGCGCATCATCGGCGACGAGTTCATCCGCGTGTTCGAGGAGGAGGCCGCGAAGCTCGACGATGTCGGGTATCTCGTGCAGGGCACGCTCTACTCGGACGTGATCGAGTCCGGCGGGGGTGCGAGCGGCGACGCCGCGATGATCAAGTCCCACCACAACGTCGGCGGCCTGCCCGAGCACTTCGACTTCGATCTGATCGAGCCGCTGCGCCGGCTGTTCAAGGACGAGGTGCGGGTCGTGGGCGCGGAGCTCGGCCTCCCCGACCGGCTGGTCTGGCGCCAGCCCTTCCCCGGTCCCGGCCTCGCGATCCGGGTGATCGGCGGCGAGGTCACGCGCGAGCGCCTGGACATCCTGCGGGAGGCCGACGCGATCCTGCAGGAGGAGATCCGCGCGGCCGGCCTCTACCGCGAGCTTTGGCAGTCGTTCACCGTGCTGCCCGCGGTCCGTTCGGTCGGCGTGCAGGGCGACGAGCGCACCTACGCGTACCCGATCGTGATCCGAGCGGTGACGTCGGACGACGCGATGACCGCCGACTGGGCGCGGCTGCCCTACGACCTGCTCGAGCGGGTGTCGAGCCGCATCATCAACGAGATCCCGCACGTGAACCGCGTGGCGCTGGACATTTCGTCGAAGCCGCCCAGCACGATCGAGTGGGAATAGCCGACAGCGGACGGGCGTCCGCCTGCCGCGGCGGGCTCGGCTAGCTCGCCCGGTCCCAGCGGCGCAGGTCCGGCAGGGGGTCCACCGGGTGCCCACCGTCGTACCAGCCGGGGGCGGTCCACTCCTCGAAATGCAGGTGGCAGCCGCGCGCGTTGCCGGACTCGCCCACCGCGCCGATCTCCTGGCCCGTGTAGACGCGGTCTCCGACCTGCACTCCGGCCTTCTCGCGCAGGTGCATGTATGCGTAGTCGGAGCCGGTGCCCTTTCCGTCGATCACCACGTAGTAGCCGGCGGCGGAATGGAAGCCGGCGAACTTGACCTTGCCGCCGCGAGCGGCGGCCAGCGGCGTGCCGCAGGCGGCGAACACGTCCTGGCCCTGGTGCGAGTGCCCCGACCGGCCCGACCCGAAGCCCGAGCCGCCGCTGCCGAAGTCATGCCTGCCGCGGATCGGGAACATGTGGTCGAAGACGGTCACCGACTCGGCCGGCTCACTCGCCGAGCGCACGCCGGCGGCCGTTGCCCCGCGCGTCGAGAGCACGAACGCGTACCTGCCCTTGCGTGGCACGCGCCCTCTCACCGAACCCGTCCAGCGCACGCGGTGCAGCGCCCCCGGCGCGATCGCCGGGCGCTCCCAGGCGCGGATCACGCTGTCGTCAGTGACGCGCACGAGGTTGACCTGGAGGTCCATCGGCTGCGGCCCGAGCGCGCGGTACGTGAAAACGGCGCGCTGTGGGCCGCCGTAGAAGAGCTTGCGCGGCTCAGACAGCGCGGCCTGCACCGGCTGCGGCGCGCCCGCCGGGCGGAAGGTGCCGAGCGCCGGTTGCAGCCCCTCGACCATGAACCCGGCCCATCGCCGGGAGCGCCTGCCGGCGAGGTCGATCACCGTGACGGGACCGCTGCGGGCGCCCGCCGGAACGGATGTGAGCACGCGCCGCGCGCTCAGGGAGGACGCGGGTGCGCTGACGTCGTCCCGCGGTCCGCGCTCGCCGTAGAACACGACCAACGCCGCTGCGCCGAGGTTGCGACCGCTGACGCGGATGCTCGCCCCGGAGGCGGCGCGGTGGCTGTCCACGCACGGGCCTTCGGGATTCGAGACGCAGCGGACGTCGAGCACCACGGGGCCGGTGCCCCCCGCCGGCGCGCCCGCCGGCGGGGGAGCGGGGGCGACACCGGCGCCGCCGCTGTCCGCGCGGGCGGGTGCGCCGCCGATCCCGAGGAGCACGGCGCATGCGCAAGCGAGCCCCACGCGCACCGCGCGCAGGTCCCGCTGGAGTGCGGCTCGGCTGCGGGACCGCGTCCCGCGCAAAGCCGTTTCTGTCGACGGCGACCGCAAACAAGCCTCTCTTTCGACGGCCTACGGAGTTAGCTGACGGGCTCGCGCTGAAAGAGCAGCGCTACGGTCTCGGTCGCGTCCTCCGACGCGTTCCCGGCCGATTCGCCCCGTGGGCGGAAACATTCCGCCCGAGCGGTTCCCCCGTTTCCGACCCGTTGCTGCCCGGGCACGGAACTCGGCTGGCCTGGTTGAAGGGCGGCAGTATAGACACGGCACCGGATCCGGACGGTGCCCGCCGCACCTCTTCTGCGAGCTTGAGACAGGCGTTACAAGGTCCTCGACCACCTCCACGGAGGCGTTTCGGCGGCCATGCGAGACTTCCCTCCGGCCTCCGGGTCTCCTGCCCCGGCCCTGAGCGCCGCGCCCAAGCGGCTATCATTCGCCGGTCGTCGCGGGCCGCGGCGGCTCTGGTTCTGCCTGTGAAGACCTTCGTGGCGACACCCTCGACCCGCCAGCGCGACTGGGTGCTCGTCGACGCCAACGGCAAGACGCTCGGCCGGCTCGCGACTCAGGTCGCCGACATGCTCCGCGGCAAGCGCAAGCCGGAATACACCCCGCACGTGGACACCGGCGACTTCGTGGTCGTCGTGAACGCCGAGAAAGTGCACGTCACCGGGGACAAGCGCTCCGCGAAGATGTATCGCCACCATTCCGGCTATCCCGGGGGTCTGCGCTCGCGCACGCTGGAGCAGATGCTCCAGCGCCGCCCCGAGGAGGTCATCCGCATCGCCGTGAAGGGGATGCTGCCGCGCAATCGGCTGGCCCGCCAGCAGCTGCGCAAGCTGAAGGTGTATGCGGGGCCCGAGCACCCGCACGAGGCACAGCAGCCCAAGCCCGTCGAGATGGAGAAAGTGTGATCGAAAGCGAACAGCCCGACCAGGTCGAGCAGACGCCGCCGGCTGCGGAATCAGCTCCGCCCGAGCCCGAGCCCGAGCCCGCCGCAGCGCCAGAGCCCGCCGCAGCGCCAGAGCAGGCCGCAGCTCCCGAGCCGGCTGCAGCTCCCGATCCGGCTGCGGAGACCCCGACCGAGCCGGAGACCCCGGCCGAGCCGGAAGCGGAGGTGCCGGCCGAGCCCGCGGCGCCGGTCACGGCGAACGGCAGCGAGCCGGTCGCCGAGGAACAGCCCCGCACGCTCGACGAGCTTGCCGCCGGAGCGCGGTACCACGCGACCGGCAAGCGCAAGAGCTCCGTGGCGCGCGTGATCATCCAGCCGGGATCCGGCCAGTTCAACCTCAACGGCCGCGCGCTCGAGGTCTATTTTCCCCGCCGCACGCACCAGGCGGTCGTGCGCCAGCCGCTCGATGTCGCCGGCTACGGCGATCGGATCGACGTGCGCGCGCGGATCCACGGCGGCGGCATCTCCGGCCAGGCGGACGCCGTCCGCCACGGGATCGCGAAGGCGCTGATCGATGCGGACCCAGCCCTGCGCCCGGAGCTCAAGCGCCGACAACTCCTGACGCGCGACCCGCGCGAGAAGGAGCGCCGCAAGGCAGGTCTCAAGAAGGCGCGTAAGCGGCCGCAGTTCTCCAAGCGCTAGCCGCGCCAATGGCGGTGGCGCCGGGTACCAGGCTGTTCGGCACCGACGGTGTCCGCGGGCTGGCGGGCGAGTTCCTGTCGGCCGAGCTGGCGTTCACGCTCGGGCGTGCGGCCGCGGCGGTCTGCGACGCGCCGTCGCCCCAGGTGCTCGTCGTGCGGGACACGCGGGTGTCGGGAGAGATGCTGGAGGCCGCGCTCTGCGCCGGGATCGCAGCCGCGGGCGGGCAGGCGCTGCTCGCCGGAGTGCTGCCGACCCCGGCTGCCTCGATCTTGGTCCGGCGCTACGGGTTCGACATGGGCGCCGTGATCTCCGCCTCGCACAACCCGTATTACGACAACGGAATCAAGTTCTTCGACGCGCACGGGCAGAAGCTGTCGGACCAGGCCGAGGCCGCCGTGGAGGCCAACGTGCAAGTGGGCGGAGCACGTGCCCCGGGCGCGGATCCAGCCACCTGCGGTCGCGTGCGGGCGTTCAAGGGCGCCGTGGACGACTACCTCAGAGAGCTGGAGAGCCGCTTCGAGCTGTCCCTCGCGGGTCGCCGGGTGCTGCTCGACTGCGCGCACGGCGCGACCTACCGGGCGGCGCCGGCCCTGTTCGAGCGTCTGGGCGCCGACGTCGAGGCACTCGCCTGCGAGCCGGACGGGGTCAACATCAATGCGGGCTGCGGCTCGACCCATCCCGAGCTGATCGCCCAGCGCATCCGGGCGGGCGGCCACGACCTCGGCTTTGCGTTCGATGGCGACGGCGATCGCGTGCTCGCGGTCGCGCAGGACGGCAGCATCGTCGACGGGGACGAGATCATCGCCGCCATCGGCCGGGACCTGAAGCTGCGCGGCGAGCTCCAGGGCGACGGCGTCGCCGTCACGGTCATGACGAACTTCGGGTTCCACACGGCGATGGACGAGGCCGGCATCGAGGTCGCGACCACCGACGTGGGAGACAGGCACGTGGTCGAGGAGCTGTTGCGCCGCGACTGGGTGCTGGGCGGCGAACAGTCCGGCCACATCGTGGACATGCGGCTGACTCCGTCCGGCGACGGGATCGCGGCGGCCCTGCTGCTGCTGCGGGCACTGGGCGATCGGCCGCTCACGGCGGGGCTGGCGATGCGCAAGCTCCCGCAACTGCTCGTGAACGTCCGGGTCGATGATCGGGACGCGCTGGCCACGTCCTCGGCAGTCTGGGAGACGGTCGAGTCCGAGTCGCACGAGCTCGAGGGCGAGGGCCGGATCCTGGTGCGGCCGTCGGGTACGGAGCCGGTCGTGCGCGTGATGGTCGAGGCTCCCACCCAGCAGCGCTGCGAAACGGTCTCGGCGCGCGTCGTCGAAACGGTGCGACGCGAGCTCGGGACGCGCGACTGAGCTACAGCTCAACCCCTGTCACACCGAGCACCGCTGATGCAGGTTTTTGGCATGGGAAGTGGAATCAGGGGTAGAACCAACGTCCAAATACCGGGATTTTCCGCGACCGTCAGACGTCTGCAGTGGTACAGTTGCAATCTCTTCCGGTCGAGGGCTAAGGAGCCGCAACGGCGGCTCTTTTTCAGTTGGAGGAGCAAACCGACACCGGAAGGAAGGAGGTGCGTTATGTGCGGCATCGTCGGATATGTGGGCGAGCGCTCGTGCCGCGAGCTCTTGATGCATGGACTGGAGCGCCTCGAGTACCGGGGCTACGACTCCGCAGGCCTCTCGCTCGTGACGGACGGCCGGATCGAGTCGGTGCGTGCGGTCGGCAACCTCAGCCGCCTGCGCGAGGCGGTCGACGCGAACGACTCGAACGGCAGCGCCGCGGTCACGCTCCAGATCTCCGAGGCGACGACCGGTATCGGCCACACGCGCTGGGCGACGCACGGCAGGCCCTCCGAGCGCAACGCGCATCCCCATCCCGACTGCACCGACCGCGTGCACATCGTCCTCAACGGGATCATCGAGAACTACGTAGAGCTACGGGCGCAGCTCGAGGCCGAAGGACACCACTTCTCGTCCGAGACGGACGCCGAGGCAGTCGCGCACCTGATCGAGAAGCATGTCGACGCGCTCGGTCCCGGCAACCTGACCGAGGCGACACGCCTCGCCTACCTCGAGCTGCGCGGCCACTATGCGTTCGTGGCCGTGTCGGCCGACGACCCCGACACGATCGTAGGCGCGCGCAAGGACTGCCCACTCGTGATCGGCGTCGGCGAGGGCGAGCACTTCGTCGCCTCCGCGATCCCCGCTTTCCTGCGCGAGACGCGCCGCGTGCAGCTGGTCAACGACGACGAGATCGTGACCGTGCGTCGCGGTGCCGCCGAGTTCCGCAGCGCGGCCGGTGAGCAGGTCTCCCGTGAGATCGAGGAGATCACCTGGGACGAGGAGGCCGCCGAGAAATCCGGGTACCCGACGTTCATGCTGAAGGAGATCAACGAGCAGTCCGACGCCGTCGCGGAGACGATCGCGGACCGGCTGGCCCACGACGAGACCGTCGACCTCAGCGACGTCGGGATCGACGACGACAAGCTCGCGCAGTTTCGCCGGATCGTGATCGTCGCGTGTGGCACCTCTTACCACGCGGGCCTCGTCGGCCGCTACGCGATCGAGAAGTGGGCACGGGTGCCGGTCGAGATGGACATCGCCTCGGAGTACCGCTATCGCGACCCCGTGATCGGCCCCGACGACCTCGTGATCGGCATCTCGCAGTCGGGTGAGACGGCGGACACGCTGGCGGCGATGCGCCTCGCGCGCAGCCGCGGCGCAACGGTGCTCGCGGTCACGAACATCCTCGGCAGCCAGGCGACGCGCGATTCGGACGGCGTGCTCTACACACGGGCCGGCCTCGAGATCGGCGTGGCCGCCACCAAGACGTTCGTCGCGCAGGTGGCCGCCATGTACCTGATCGGCCTGAAGCTGGCCGAGCTGCGCCACACGATGGAGCCCGCCGAGCTGCATGGCCTGATCCGCGACCTGAAGGCGATTCCCCACCGGATCGAGATGCTGGTGCAGCAGTGCGAGCAGCAGATCCGGGCGATCGCCCGCACGCACTCCGAGCGCGACTTCTTCCTGTACCTGGGGCGGCACATCGGTCTGCCGATCGCGCTCGAGGGCGCGCTGAAGCTGAAGGAGATCTCCTACATCCCGACGGAGGCCTACGCGGCGGGCGAGATGAAGCACGGGCCGATCGCGCTGCTCGACAGCTCGACGCCGGTCGTGTGCGTTGCCACCGACAGCCCGGTCCTGGACAAGGTGCTCTCGAACGTGGCGGAGGTGAAGGCGCGCGGCGCCGAGGTGATCGCCGTCGCGACCGAGGGCTCCGGCCATGTCGCCGCGGCGGCTGACCAGACGGTCTTCATTCCTCGCACGGACTGGATCCTCCAGCCGATCCTGGCGGTCGTCCCGCTGCAGCTGCTGGCGTACCACATCGCGCGCCTGCGCGGATTGAACGTCGATCAGCCGCGGAACCTGGCGAAGACCGTCACCGTGGAGTGACAAAGGCCGGATTTTCCTTAGTCGGAAAATCCGGGAGCTCTGAGATTCGCCTTAGGCGGAAAATCCGGGAGCCCTGAGATCCGCCTTAGTTATTTGGGTGGCAGGCGCGAGGCGAAGTCCTCGGCCCTGCCGACCCATCGCTCCAGGTCGGCGTCCTCTGCGACCGCCGTGGGGGCGACGTACAGCCAGCCGCGCATCGGGCGGCCCGTGAAGTCCATCGGGCGCACGCCTGACTCGGAGGCCAGCAGCTGCTGTGCTGCGTCGGGGTCGAGGCGCACGATCAGGTCCTCGCCGATCACGCCGCAGCACATGTTGCCCCCGACCAGGAACGCGAGGCCCCCGAACATCTTTCGCTCGGCCACGTCGGGCTGACCGTCCAGCAGGCCGCGCACGCGCTCCGCCAGTTCTGCGTCGAAGGCCACCCCGGCAGCCTACGAAGTTGGGCGCGGCTCCCGCGGGCGACCGGCGCCTGCGCCGGCCTCGCCGCCCCTGCCCGAACGCGCCGAGGCGTCCACTATGCTTGAGGACGCAAGCATGCCGATCCGAGCGATGATCCAGACCGAGTACGCGGCCGAACCCTGGGTGTGCCTGCATCGGGGCCACGCCGCTGTGCGCCGTTCCGTCGCGGCGCGGCTCCAGGCAGCACACGGGCTGACTGTCAACGACTACGAGGCGCTGGTGCTACTCTCCCGCGCCGACGGGCACCACATGCGCCGCGTCGACCTGGCGAAGGGGCTGCAGCTCACGGCCTCTGGGGTGACCCGCCTGCTGGACGGGCTCGAACAGCAGGGCCTGGTGAAGAAAAAGGCCTGCTCGACTGATGGTCGCGTGACATACGCGGTGCTCACGAAGGCGGGCCGCAGGAAGCTCGAACAGGCGGCCGCCGCGCATACGGCGGCGATCCGGTCGGTGTTCGAGGAGCGCTTTACACCGGGCGAGCTGGCGGTCCTGGCCGAGCTGCTGGCCAGACTGCCGGAAGGCGCTCCGCGGGTTTAGTTGCGCACTCAACTTGTGTGCTATAGTTGAGGACGCAAATAATTTCTCCCGGGGCGAGGACACATGCGCGATGCAGCGCCTGGTCATGCCACGGGACAGAAAGGGACGAATGGGAAGAACCGATACCAGCAAGGCCAGAGGCCGCGCACGCGGCGAGCACCGCGACGCCACGACTCGCTCGGCGCCGCGGCGGCCGGCCGCGCCTGCCCGCGGCGAGCGGTCGGTGCGCCGCGCGGCGGCCGGGCATGCCGCTGCCGACGAGGCCGCGGTCGAGCCGCTCCAGCGCTTTTTCGTGCACGCGGGTCGCTACCCGCTGCTGACGGCGGCCGAAGAAGTCGAACTTGCGAAGCGCATCGAGCGCGGGGACCTCGCGGCCAAGGAGCGCATGATCCAGTCCAACCTGCGCCTGGTGATCTCGATCGCCCGCAAGCACCAGAACCTGGGGCTGCCCCTGGGCGACCTGATCCAGGAGGGCATCATCGGCCTGATCCGTGCTGCCGAGAAGTTCGACTGGCGCCGTGGATTCAAGTTCTCGACGTACGCCACGCTCTGGATTCGGCAGTCCATGCAGCGCGCGCTCTCGAACACCGCGCGGACGATCCGGGTGCCGGTCCACATCGAGCAGCGCCAGCGTAAGCTCGCGCGGGCCGAACGCGAGCTCACGAACAAGCTCGGGCGCGACCCGACGGACGAGGAGCTCGCGCAGGCGGCCGAGATGGAGCTCGACGAGGTGTTCGAGCTGCGCGAAGCACCGCAGGCGGTGACCAGCCTCGACCGACCCGTGGGCGAGGACGGCGAGACCGAGCTGGGCGACCTGGTGCCCAGTGACCAGGCCGACCCCGGCGAGGAGCTCGTCGAGGGGGAGCGCCGGGAGTCGCTTGCCACGGCGCTGGACCAGCTCTCGTCTCCGGAGCGCAGGGTGATCGAGCTGCGCTACGGCCTCGAGGATGGACAGCAGAGGACGGTCGCGGCGATCGCCAAAGAGCTCGGGGTCACAAAGGAGCAGGCCAACCGCCTGGAGAGCACTGCGCTGCAGCGCCTGCGTCACGTGGACGCGCTGCGCGACGCAGCCTGAGCAGTCGGGATCAACGGGCCGCGCGCCCGCGCCGGATAGGCTCCGCGCCGCCATGAGCGAGCTGCCTCCCTGGCTCGAGCCGTTGTTCACGGCCGACGAGATGCGCGCCCTCGACGCGTGGGCCATCCACGACGAGGGCGTGCCCTCGCTCGAACTGATGGACCGGGCGGGCGCCGAGGTCGCGCGCGTCGTGACCGCCAGGGCGCCCGACCGGCCGGTCCGGATCGTGTGTGGAAAGGGCAACAACGGGGGCGACGGCCTGGTGGTCGCGCGCCTGCTGGCCGCAGCTGGTCTCGCCGCGGAAGCGCTGCTGCTGTTCGATCCGCATGAGCTCAGCGATGACGCGCGTGCCAGCTTCGACCGGATCTCGGACGGAAGCTCGGCGTGGCGGCAGGTCGGCGCCTCGGATCTGGCAGACGCGCTCGCGGGCTCCGGCGTGGTCGTCGACGCGATGCTCGGCACCGGGTTCGACGGGATGCCGCGCGCTCCGCTCGACGCCGCGATCGAGGCGGTGAACGGCGCAGGTGCGCCGGTGATCGCCGTCGATGTTCCCTCCGGGCTGAACGCATCCACCGGCGAGATCGGCGGCGCGTGCGTACGGGCCGACGTGACCGTCAGCTTTCACGCCGCGAAGGTCGGGCTGTGGGTCGACCCCGGAAAGAGCCGGGCCGGCAGGGTGGAGGTGGTGGAGATCGGCATCCCGCCCGAGCGCTACGGTGCACCGCTGCCGCGCACGGCCGGCTTGGTCGGGCCTGGGGTGCGGAGCGCGCTCCCCACCCGGGTGGCCGCGTCGACCAAGTTCTCCTCCGGCTCCGTGCTCGTGATCGGCGGGTCGGCCGGGCTCACCGGAGCGGTGTGCCTGACCTGCGAGGGTGCGATGCGCTCCGGCGCGGGGTGGGTCCGGGCCGGTGTGCCGGCATCCCTTCACTCCGTGTTCGAGGTGAAGCTCACCGAGGTGATGTCGCTGCCGTTGCCGGACGCCGGCGGTGCGCTCGGCGCGGAAGCCGCGGACGCCGTCCTGGAAGCGGCCGAGCGCGCCGACGCCGTCGTGCTGGGCCCGGGGATGGGCAGGGCGCCCGCCTCGTTCGCGCTCGCCGTGCAACTGATCGAGCGCGTCGAGCGACCGCTGCTGGTAGACGCCGACGGGCTCAACGCGCTGGCCGAGACGGGAATCGAGCGGGCGGCCGCGCGGACCGCGCCCACCGTGCTGACCCCGCACGCAGGCGAGCTGGGGCGGTTGCTCGGGCGCCCCTCGAGCGAGATCGCGGCCCGCCGGCTCGCGAGCGCGCGCGAGGCGGCGGAGCGCGCGGGCGCGGTGGTCGTGCTGAAGGGCGACGACACGATCATCGCCCCGCCCGGGGATGCGGCGGTGGGGATCAGCCGTGGCGGTGCCGGGGCGCTCGCGACCGCGGGCACCGGCGACGTGCTGAGCGGAGTCGGGGCGGCGTTTCTTGCGCGTGGCCTGGACGCCTTCCGGGCCGCTTGCGCGGCTGTGGAGACTCACCGCGAGGCGGGTCGTGAAGCGGCGCGCCGGCTGGGGGGTACCGACGCGGTGGTGGCGGGAGACGTGATCGCGGCCCTGCCCACCGCCTTGCGAGGCGGGTCCGGACGGCCTGCCTAGTACGCTGATCCCGCGTGCGGGCGCTTGCGCACATCGATCTGGGCGCGGTCGAGCGCAACTGCGCGAGGCTCGCGCAGCGGGTCGGCTCGGCGCGGCTGTGCGCGGTCGTGAAAGCCGACGGCTATGGCCACGGCGCGACGGCCTGCGCGCGCGCGGCGCTGGCCGGGGGTGCGACGTGGCTGGCAGTCGCGACCGCGAGCGAGGCCGCCGCCCTGCGGGCGGACGGCGTCACGGGTCGCCTGCTGGTGATGGGCGCGTTGACCGGCGAGGAGCTCGCGGTGGCACTCGCGGCCGAGGCCGACGTCGTGGCGTGGACCGAGGACCTCGTACGCGCGGTAGAGGCCGCTTGTGCACCGGAGCGGCCCGGGCGCGTGCATGTGAAGCTCGACAGCGGGATGGGGCGTCTGGGGACCAAGGATCTGCGCCAGGCGCGCGCCGTCGCGGACGCGGTGGATTCCGCTGCGCGGCTCGAGCTGGCCGGCGTGATGACGCACTTCGCGACCGCGGACGACCCCGAGTCCGGCTTCTTCGAGGAGCAGCTCGGCCGCTTTCGCCCATTCGCCCGGGAGCTCAAGCAGTCGCACCCCGACTGCATCGTGCACGCCTCCAACAGCGCTGCAGCGCTGCGCGGCACGGCGGCGCACTTCGACATGGTGCGCTGCGGCATCGCCGTCTACGGCATGGATCCGTTCGGCGAGGACGCAGCGCTGCGGGATCTCGAGCCGGCGCTCGCGTTGCGCTCTTATGTGGCTCAGGTGAAGGAGATGGCCCCGGGCGAGTCGGCCGGCTACGGCCGCACGTGGTCCGCGACCGCGCAGACGCGCGTGGCGGTGCTGCCGATCGGTTATGGCGACGGTTACCGGCGCGGCCTCGGCAACACGGCGGAGGTGCTGATCCGTGGGCGCCGCCATCCGGTCGTGGGGACGATCAGCATGGACAACATCACGGTCGAGATCGGCGATGCCGAGGTCGCGATCGGGGACCCCGCAACTCTGATCGGGGCTGACGGCGACCAGCGCGTCACGGCAGAGGACCTGGCGCGCCTGCTCGACACGATCAACTACGAGGTCACGTGTGGGATCTCGGCGCGCGTCCCGCGCGTTCACCTGTCGTCGTGAGCGCCCTCGCGGAGCGGCTGGAGCGCGCGCCGGCCGTGCGCACGGTGCTCGGCGCGCTCCCCGCGGTCGAGGCCTGGCTGGTCGGCGGCACGGTGCGTGACGCGCTCCGCGATCAGACCGCGCTGGACGAGCCGGACCTGGTCGTGACCGGGGCGGCCGAGCCCGTGGCGCGGGCGCTGGCCGATCGCGTCGGCGCGTTCGTGTTCCCCCTGTCGGAGCGGTTCGGCGCGTGGCGGGTGATCGCGCGCGACCGCGCATGGCAGTCGGACATCACTCCCGCGCGCGGGACGATCGAGGAGGACCTCGCGCTGCGCGACTTCACCATCAACGCGATGGCGGTGCCCACAGCCGACCCCGGCCGGCTGATCGACCCGCATGGCGGCCGGAGCGACCTGGAGGCCGGCACGGTGCGAGCGGTCGGTCCACGCACATTCGCGGACGATCCGCTGCGCGCGCTGCGGATGGCGCGCTTCGCATGCGAGCTGGAGTTCGAGGTCGAGAGCAGGACGAGCGCGCTGGCCGCCGCGGAGTCGCCACGCATCGATGCCGTTGCCCCCGAGCGCTGCTTCTACGAGCTGCGCCGCCTGATCACGGCGCCGCAGCCGCGGCGGGGGATCGACCTGATGGACTCGGTGGGGCTGGTCGCCGGCCTGCTGCCCGAGCTCGAGGGACTGAAGGGAGTCGAGCAGAACCCGTACCACCATGCGGACGTATGGGGTCACACCCTCGACGTGCTGGACCGTGTCGTCGAGGTGACCGGCGACCCCGGCCGGATGCTGGGCGGGGCGGCGCCGGGCATCGCGCGGGAGCTGGCGAGGCCGCTGGCCGACGACCTGACGCGCGGCGAGGCGCTGCGGTTCGGCGCTCTGCTGCACGATGCGGGGAAGCCCGCAACCCGCGCGGTGACCGCCGAGGGCCGCGTCCTGTTCTGGGGGCACGACCGCGTCGGCGCCGACATCGCGCGCGACTTCGGCCGGCGCATGCGCGCGAGCACCGCGCTCGGGGACTTCCTCGCCGCGATCGCGCAACACCACCTGAGGCTCGGCTTCCTCGTGCACGAACGGCCGCTGTCGCGGCGCGACGTCTACCGCTACCTGCGCGCGTGCGAGCCGGTCGAGGTCGAGGTGACCGTGCTGTCCGTGGCGGACCGGCTCGCCACGCGGGGCCCGAAGACGCGACGGCAGGCGCTCGACGATCACCTCGAGCTGGCGCGGCAGCTCGCGCCGGAGGCGCTCGCGTGGCGCACGGACGAGCGGCCCCGGGCCCCGGTGCGGGGCGACGACCTGATCGCGGAGCTGCGCATCGAGCCGGGGCCCGAGGTGGGGCGCCTGCTGGAGACGATCGAGGAGGCGGCGTTCGCAGGAGACGTGCGCACCCGCGAGGACGCGCTCGCCCTGGCGCGCCGCGAGTCCCACCCAAAAATCCCTTAGCCACCGGGATTTCCGGCTAAGGAAATCCCGCTATGTCCACCGGGATTTCCGGCTAAGGAAATCCCGCTAAATCCCGGCTGGGGTTACCCGAGCCAGCGTTCGTCGAGCCGCCGCACCACTCCCTCGCACAGGCGCACGCCGTCGGCGAACGTGGCGTAGTCGACGTGCTCGGGCGTGTCGGTGCGCCAGTGGTAGTTCGCGGGCGCCTTGTAGTCCGTCACCGACCCCAGGCAGGCGCACGGGTAACCGCGCTTCAGCGCGTGCAGCCCGTCGGTCGCGTTGCGCAGCCTCAGGTTGGGGAACAGCCACACGCCCAATTCCTCGGCCACGGAGTCGACCAGGTCGAGCCCGGCGCGCGGGTACTCGTTCATGTGGAGCATGCCCTCGCCCCTGATCGCGGTCAGGTGCGGCGAGCCGATCGTGTCGACGGCGAGGAAGAAGGTGTCCCGGGGCGGCAACGCCGGCGCATGGCGGCGCATGAACGCCTGCATGCCCTCCATGAACGACTCCTCCGAACCGGTCGATACGAGCAGCACGCGCACCGACGACGTGGGTTGGGCGGCGAGCCGGCGCGCCAACTCGATCAGCGCGATCACCCCGGTGCCGTTGTCGTTTGCCCCGGGCACGACGCGGGTCGAGCCGATCTGCGCGAACACCGCGGCCGCACCCGCCGACACGATCGCGCCGGCGCGGCGCAACGCGCGGTTGCCGGTCAGCGAGCCGAGCGCCGCGAGCGCGGGCCCGGCGAACACCGGCCACATCAGCGGGGGGCTCGTGTCGTTGTCCTCGATCAGCGTGGGAAAGTGACGCCACACGAATGCGGGGATGGCGGGGTGGAAGATCACGCCCGACTTGGCGGCGTCGTGATGGGCGACGACCACGACCGTGCGCCCGGCGTCCGCGGGGCCCATCTCGGCGACCACGTTGAAGGTCTCGCGCTGCGGCAATGGCCGGCGCGCGTGCTGCCGGCCGCCGGTGATGTCATCCCACACTCCCGCCGCCGCCAGCGCCGCCAGCGCCCCGCCCGCGACGCGGTGGCGTCCCCCGATCATCGCTCCCGCCACACCGCCGGTGCTGAGCAGCGCGAGCGGGCCCCAGTAGCCGCCGTGCACGCGCGCAGTCTCGATCGCCGCCCGGGCGCCGTGCGCAGCCAGCCGTTCGACTGCCCACTCGGCCGCCCGGCGCTCCCCAGCGGATGCGGACGGGCGGTGGATCGACGCCAGCTCGGTCAGCTCCGATCGCAGGCGATCGACCGGTGGCGCCGGGATGCGTTCGGTGACCGGAGCGCTCACGTGGTGTTGATCGCGTGTCCGGCGTAGGCGAGCGGCCTACCGCGCGTCTCGTCGTCGAGCGGCATCAGCGCGCGCAGCATAGTCCAGGGTCGATCGGGTCGGCCGGAGCGCGCCCTATAGGCTTTCGCCTCGTGGCCGACCCCCAGGCTCATTGCATCTTCTGCCAGGTGATCGCAGGCGAGATCCCCGGCGAGGTGATCGACTCGGACGACCACACGTTGACCGTCCTGGACATCAACCCGGCGACCCGCGGCCATGCCGTCGTGATCACACGGACCCATGCCGAGAACCTGCTCGAGCTGAGCGACGCGGACCTGCTGTCGGCGATGAGCGCGGTGCGGCGGGTCGTGCTCCGCATGCGCGACACGCTGGAACCCGACGGTTTCAACGTGCTCCACAACATCGGAAGGGCGGCATGGCAGTCGATCTTCCACTTCCACGTGCACGTGATCCCGCGCTACCGGGACGATCCGCTGCAGCTTCCGTGGCTGCCGGAACCGGCGGACCCGGAGGAGCTGAAGCGGGTCGCAGCCACGCTTCGCGGTTGATCCCGAGACGTCGCTAGTAACCTTTGGGGCCGCATGGGAAAGGAAGAAAAGATCGAGATGGAGGGCGAGATCCTGGAAGCCCTCCCGAATACGATGTTCCGCGTGAAGCTCGACAACGAGCACCTGGTCCTGGGCCACATCTCCGGGAAGATGCGCCGGCACTACATCCGCATCCTGCCGGGTGACCGCGTGAAGATCGAGCTGTCGCCCTACGACCTCGAACGCGGCCGCATCACGTACCGCTACAAGTAAGGCGGGATTTCCTTAGGCGGAAATCCCGGTGGCTGTGGGACGGCGCCGGAAATCCCGGGGGCTACGGGACGGCCGCGGCGCTTTGGGCGAGCGGCGGTACTGCGTCGACGAACCGGCGCTCGGTGGCCTGCTCGAGCAGCTCCGCGACGTCCAGCAGGCGTTCGTCCTCGCGCCAGTGTGCGACCAGGTGCAGGGCGACGGGCAGGTTGTGCCGCGTGAAGCCGCACGGAGCTGACAGCGCGGGCACGCCCGTGAGGTTGCCGATCCCACCCTGGCGCACGTTGGCGTAGTCGGCCGGGACCTCGCCGGAGGGGAGCTGCACGCGCGGGTCCTCGATCGGCGGCGCGGGCGCGGGGACCATCGGCCAGGCCAACACGTCTACGTGCTCGAACGCTCTGGCCAGGGAGCGACGCAGCTGGGCGCGCACGAGCTCGGTGCGCACCAGCACGGTGGCGGGCGCCAGGCTCAGGTATTTCGCGAGCGCGCGGCCGACCGGCGAGACATCGGGCTCGACCTCCCGCCAGATCTCGGGCTTCGCAAAAGGATCACCCTCGAGCCCGAGGCGCAGCACCGTCGCGATGCGCACGTGCTCGGTGCCCTCCAGCTCCACCTCGGTGACGGTCAGGCCACTCTCGCGCAGGCGCTCCACCGCCGCCTCGCAGTGTTCGCGCACCTCTGGATCGACGTCGTCCCAGAACGTGCGCACGACGCCGATCCGCAGGCTCGTCGCGCGCCCCGCCTGCAGTGTTCGCCCGAGCAGGGCCCCGCCCAGCACGCGCGCGTCGGCGACGTCGCGGCACATCGGCCCGGGCGCGCCCAGCGACGCGTGGCCGTGCGTGTAGCCGTCGGGCGGCACCAGCCCCCAGGTGTGCTTCAGGCCCGTGATGCCGTTGTATGCGGCCGGGTAGCGAATCGACCCGCCGCCGTCCGTTCCCACCGCGCCCGCGACGAGTCGCGCCGCGACCGCCGCACCGGAGCCGCCGGAGGACCCGCCGGCGCAGCGTGAGGTGTCCCAGGGGTTCGCGCACGGCCCGTAGGCCGACAGGTGGCCGGTGGAGCCCGCACCGAACTCGTGCATGTTGGTGACCGCCACGATCACGGCGCCCGCGTCACGCAACCGCCGGTAGACGGCGGACTCGCCGGGCCCGAAGCCCTGGAGGTTGCGGGGTGCGCCGTCGCGGGGCGCGCGCCACGGCAGCGTGAACATGTCCTTGACGGCGATCGGCACGCCGTGGAGCGGTCCCTCGGGGGCCTCGCTCAGCATGCGCGCCGACTCGGATGCGAAGGTGTCGACGATCGAGTTGACCGGCCCGTCGCGCTCCTCGATGCGGCTCAGGGTGGCCTCCAGCAGCTCGGTCGCGTCGAGCTCCCCCGACGCCACCGCGCGCGCCTGCTCGCGCAGCGAAAGCTCCTGGGGATGGCTGCCCTCGACGCTCATCCGGTGGTGCCCGCGTCGGTGGGCGCCCGGGACGGGTCGAAATCGTGCTCGTACGGGACCTGGCTGAGGTCCGCGGCGAGCAGGGCGTCCCGCTCGGGGCCGTAGACCGCCTCCGCGATGCTCATCACGGCGAGGTCGACCGCGTCCACCTGGATGCCCGCACGAGCCAGCGCCACGCGGGCGTACTCCTGAAAGTCCTCTCCCGGCATCGGCGCCAACCCTATCGCGGGGCCACCTGGGACAAACGCTTCCGCCGCGGCCGGGCCGTGCAGGCCCGCCGGCCTCGAGCGCGAAACACTGTCCGGCATGCGGAACTTGCGGCTCCGATACGTGTTAGGGCGGCTGATGTCAGTGAAGCTCCTCCGCGGCCTCCCGGCCATCGGTGCGGCGTGCGCATTCGCGGCGACCGCGCTGGCCGCCGGCCCCGATCACGGCCGCAATGCGGCCGCTCAGTCGATCGTGCTGGGCAAGACGCCCGAATACCCGGCGTCCGGTTGCCCCGCCCCGGACCAGTGCGAGGTCGTGGCCCGGGTGACCGGGATCCAGATGCGCGCCTTCGGGATCGAGCATCCCTTCAAGTCGCCCGCCTCCGGTCAGATCGTGGCCTGGTGGCTGAAGCTCCCGAAGCTCCGCAGCACGCAGATCCGGACTTTCAACGGCCTGTTCGGCGGCGACCCCGCGGCGCGGGTCGCGGTCCTGCGCCGCGGTAAGCGCGGGCGCTTCAGGCTGATCCGCCAGAGCGATACCCAGCCCCTGCGCGGCGACCTCGGGCGGGCCGGGCGCGCGCGGTACCGGCTATCGACCCCGCTGCGCGTCAAGCAGGGCGACTACGTCGGGCTGACGGCCGTCACGTGGCTGCCGGCCTTCGCCGTCAACCTCGATGCCGCCGGGAACTCCTGGTTGGCCAGTCGTCCAAAGCGCCGCTGCGCCACGCCCGCGAGCAGCCGGCCAAAGCAGTTCGCCGAGTACTACAAGCGCAACGACGCCCAGCTCCAGGCGAGCACCGTGAAGGAGTACAGGTGCTCGTACCAGACGGCGCGACTGCTCTATTGGGCGCGGATCGTGCCGGACCCCGCCGCCCCCGCCGGCACGTCCTAGGGGGCGTTCCCCGCCGGGCCGGGCCTCAGCAGGCGCTCGGGTTCTCCTGACAGAACTGCTCGAAGCGCTCTGCCGGGCTCCCGCTCGGCGGCGGTGTGTCGTTCGTCTCGGTGTCGGCCGGGGGGGAGGCGCCGCCACCGGAGTCCGGCTGCGACGGCGCAGGTTGACCCGGGTCGTCCGCGCCGCCGGACTGGTCCTGCTGCGACTGACTCTCGTCGGTCGTCGTGCGATCGCCCCGGGTGCGCGTGTTCGACTCGTCCAGCGACGAACCGGGCGGGGGCGTCAGCTCCGGCACGGACTGGGGCGCCCCGCCGCCGCCTCCTTCATCCCCGCCGCCGGCGATCACGACGCCGGCCACGACTCCGGTGGCGACTGCTGCAATGGCGATCAACGCGAACCTGCGCGCGGTGGGGGACACGAGAGTTAAGGGTGACGCGGCAGCGGCGCCATGCGCCTGCCGCAGTAGGGGCAGTCGCTCAGATCCCGGCCGACCAGCTCCTCGCAGTGGGGGCAGAGCCGCAGGTTCTCCGGGGAGCGGGGCAGATTGGACGGGCTGTTTGCGGTCGGCACGAGTTTGCCGACCACCTCCATGCGCTCGCCGGTCACGTGGTCGTAGTAGCCGACGGCGTCGCTGTCCCGGGGCACGGCTACGTCCCCGTCCAGGGAGACGACCGATTCACGGCCGGAGGCCGGCGCGCGCAGCCTGTATCGCTCAGGGCGCTTCACCGCGGGCAAGATAGCAAGCGCCCGGGACCACGGGGCGCGGGTCGGCCCGCGCCTCAGCCGGAGACCATGTCGACGGCGCTGCCGTCCTGCCAGCGCGCCATCAGGTCGCCGGTCTGCCACGGCGCGCCGTCGTCGAGGCGCCCGACCTGCTCGACATAGGCTGCCAGCGCCCGCCGTGCGGCGGGGGTCGACGCCGCCGCCATGAACCCCGCGCGCTCAACGTGCAGGCCCTCCGGCAGCGGCCTGGACGCCCCTTCGTAGACGGCCTCCTTGAGTGCTCGCACAGACGCCGGGGAGCGCCGCGCGAGCCGCGCCGCGGTGGCGATCGCCTCCTCGAGCAGCTGCGCCGGCTCCGCCGTGCGGTGCACGAGGCCCGCCTCGAGCGCCTCCGCCGGCGTCAGCACCCGCCCCTCGAGCATCATCTCGAGCGCCCGGGTCGGTCCCAGCGCTCGCACCAGGCGCTGGGTGCCGCCCGCTCCCGGGATGATCCCCAGCGTGACCTCGGGGAGCCCGATCCGGTGGTCGCCGCGCGCCATGATCCGGATGTCGCAAGCGAGCGCCAGCTCGCAGCCGCCGCCCAGCGCGAGGCCGTTGATGGCCGCCACGAAGACCTTGTCGAGCCTGTTCATGCGCAGGAAGACGTCGTGGATCTGCAGCAGCGCGGACATCCCGCCCACCGGGGAGCGCTCGATCAGCCCGCGCGCGCCGGGGATCCGCCGCACGGCGCCGATCGCGCGCAGGCCCCCGCCGGCCTGGGCGGCCGACACGGTGGCGCCGACGCGCTGGGTCCCGCGCCTGATCTCCTCCACGTCGAAGTGGGTGATGAACACGTCGGGGGGAGTGCCCGTGAGGACCACGGCGCCCACCGAGCGGTCGCCTTCGAGGTCGCGGCACAGCGCCTCCAGCTCACCCACCATCGCTTGCGTCATGAAGTTGCGCGGAGGGTTGTCGAGGCGCGCCACCAGCACGCGGCCGTTGCGCTCGATGTGGACTGTTTCGTTGGCCATCGCAGCTCCCAGGTCGTGGTGTGCGGACCGAGCCTATCCGCCGCCCGCCGCTCACCGGCTGCCGCCGGGTTATCTAGACTCGCGACGCCTTGAGGCTCCTGATCTTCCACGGCTATCTGCTGCGCGGCACCGGGTCGAACGTGTACAACGCCGAGCTGGCCGTGGCGCTCGCGCGGCTCGGGCACGACGTGCACCTGTTGTCGCAGGAGGCCAATCCCGAGCAACTCGGCTTCGTGGACTCGATCGGCCGCTGGCAGGGGGGCCGACTGGAGGTGCATCAGGTGCGCCGGCCCCCCTATGCGGGCACGGTGACCGTCTACCGGCCCGACCTGCACGGCCTGTTGCCGGTGTACGTGTACGACGACTACGAGGGCTTCGAGGTGCGCACGTTCGACCGGCTCGACGACTCCGAGCTGGAGCGATACGTGCAGGCGAATGCGGATGCGGTGCACGACGTGGCGCGGATCGCCGACGTCGAGGCCGGGTTTGCGAATCACGTGCTGATGGGCCCCGCGATCCTCGCGCGCGGCCTCGGCGCGCGGCCCTACGCGGTGAAGATCCACGGCTCGGCGCTGGAGTACACGCTGAAACCCCACTACAAGCGGTTTGCTCCGTACGCAAGCGAGGGGCTCGTCCCCGCCAAGGCCGTGCTGGTCGGCTCGCGCCACACCGCGGAGAGCCTCTGGGCGGCGATGCCGCTCGAGGGGTTGCGCGAGCGCACGTTCCTGGGACCGCCCGGCGTGGACGTGCACACGTTCGTCCCGCGTGACAAACCGTCCGCGGCCCAGGAGCTGGGCGCGCTCGTGCGCTGGCTCGACTCCGCGGAGCGCACCGGTTTCGGACCTGCCGCGGGTGAGGCGATCGGCGCGCTGTGTCATCCGCGCCGCGACAAGCTCCCCGAGCCGGAGGAGCTGGCCGCGGTGCGCGCCGGGTATGACGTGACCGGCATCGACCTGGGCGCGCCGGACGGGCTTGCCGCGCTGGACCCGCGGCGTGAGCCCATCGTCTGCTATGTGGGCAAGCTGATCGTCTCGAAGGGAGTCGACCTGCTGCTCGCCGCCTGGCCGCGCGTGCTCGCGCGCGAGCCCCGGGCAAAGCTCGTGATCGTCGGCTTCGGCACCTATCGCGAGGGGCTCGAGGTCCTCCTGCGCGGGCTGGAGCGCGCCGACGAGCGCCTGCTGATGCACATCTGCCGCCAAGGCCGCGCGCTCGAAGGCGGGCCGCGCGACCAGCTCACTTATCTGCGCACGTTCCTGGAGGGCATCGCCGGCCGCCACGAGCGCTACTTCGCGGCCGCCAAGAAGATGCGCGAGAGCATCGTGTTCACGGGCCGGCTCGACCACGGCGAGCTCGCGCGTGTCCTGCCGAGCGCGGAGGAGATCATCGTGCCGAGCATGTTCCCCGAGGCCTTCGGGATGGTCGCCGCCGAGGGGGCCGCCTGCGGAGCGCTCCCGATCTGCGCCGCGCACTCCGGCCTGGCCGAGGTGACCGCGATCCTGGGCGAGAAGCTGCCGCCGCAGGTGCGACGGCTGCTGTCCTTCGAGCGGGGCATGCATGCGGTCGAGGACCTCGCGTCCGCGATGACGGGGTGGCTCGATCTCGACGAGCGCCTGCGGGTCTCGGGCCGGGTCGGCCTGGCCGCCACCGCTGCCGGCCGATTCGGGTGGGAATCGGTCGCCGGGAGCGTGATCAACGCGGCGCGAGGTCGCACGGCGGTGCTGGAGCCGGTGCCGGGCGCGGTCCCGTTCTCGGGCCAGGCCGCTTCGTAGCGCCGTGGCCGCCCGCCCTATGCAGGAGCTTTCGTCGCGCCTTCACGGCGGCGGCCGCGTTTACTAATCTTGCATCAATAGGCACGAATACAGGGGGAATGCCGTATGCATGTTCGGGATGGGATGTCCAGCGTGGTGTTGACGGTCGGGCCGGGGCACAGCCTCGCCGATGCCGCCCGCCTGATGGCCGAGCGCAACGTCGGCGCGGCGATCGTGGTTGACCCCGAGAGCCCCGGCCCGGGCATCATCACCGAGCGTGACATCCTGCGGTCCGTCGCCGCGGGGGAGAACCCCGCGACCGAAGTCGTGGCCGACCATCTCACCGGGGAGCTGATCAGCGCCTCACCCGACTGGAGCCTCGAGCAGGCCGCGGAGGCGATGCTCGACGGCTCCTTCCGCCACCTGCTGGTCGTGAACGGCGCGGAGCTCGAGGGCATCCTCAGCATGCGCGACATCGTGCGCTGCTGGGCGCAAAACCGCGTCGCGGGGTAGGCGCGGACGGACGGTCTAGCGCTCGCGCGGCAGCTGCTCGTACTCGGCCCGCGCGACCTTGATCCACCGCCACGTGGTGAACAGCGTGATCGCGGCGCCCGCGATCACGAATCCCCAGGAGAGGATCAGCCCCACGAGGGCCACCGTGATCCCGATCGCGGCGAACAGCGGCAGCAGGCTGGGCGCCGGCAGGTGTATCTGCTCGGCCTGGTCGCCGTTCTTGCGGGGGCGGTACGGCATCAGTTCAGGTACAGGTGCGCGACCAGGAACGTGGCGCCGAAGATCATCACCGACAGCGATGCGGCGATCAGGCCGGTGACGAGGTTCTTGCGGGCGAGCTTGCGGTCCATCGGCGGGATCCTAACCTGAGGCGCGCCGGTTACAGCACGCGGTCGATCGCCATCGCGCAGAAGAGCAGCGCAAGATAGGCGAGGGAGTAGTGGAACAAGAGCGCCGCGGAACGCCGGTCGGAGCGGCGGTAGAGGCGGATGCAAAGCCACAGGAAGGCGAGGTTGAGCACCGTCGCGGCGACCGCGTAGATCATGCCGAAGAGCCCGCCGGCGATCGGTAGCGCCGTGATCGCGAGCAGCAGCCACCCGTACAGCAGGATCTGGCGGCGCGTCTCAGCCTCGCCGTCGACCACGGGCAGCATCGGAATCCCCGTGCGCGCGTACTCGTCCTTGATCAGCAGTGCCAGCGCCCAGAAGTGCGGGGGGGTCCAGTAGAAGACGATCGCGAACAGGTAGAACGCCGACGGGTCGAGGCCGCCGGTGGCGGCCGCCCAGCCGACCAGCGGCGGGACGGCGCCCGCCGCGCCGCCGATCACGATGTTCTGGGTCGTGCGCGGCTTCAGCCACAACGTGTACACGAACACGTAGCCGAGCAGCCCCGCCATCGCCAGCAGCGCCGCCGGCAGGTTCACGGCCAGCGCGAACAACGCGAACGAGAGCGCGCCCAGCGCGATTCCGAACCACAGTGCGGCCCGCGGCTCGATCCGGCCCGATGGCAGCGGGCGCCGCGAGGTGCGCGACATGCGTGCGTCGATGTCGCGCTCGATGTAGTGATTGATCGCGCCGGCTCCACCGGCCGCCAGGTAACCGCCGGCGAGCGTCGCCAGCAGCAGTCCCAGCGACGGCGAGGGGTCCGCGACGAACATGGTCGCCGCAGTGGTCACCAGCAGCAGGGAGATGACCCGCGGCTTGGTCAGGGCCACGTAGTCGGCGACCAGCTCGCGGGCGCCGTACAGCCAGGTTGCGTGGGCCGGACGTGCCCCGGTGCCGGCTTCCATCAGGCGCTGCTCCGGTCGGAACGAGCGCTCATGCGGTTGCCGCCTCCACGGGGGCCCGCCGCCGGGCGCCCGCGGGCGAGGGTTCGGGCACGCTCGTCAGCCGCAGCGCGAACAGCACGACCGCGATCCACAGCAGCGCACCGCCCGTCAGGTGGGCGACGATCAGCCAGGCGTGCTCTCCGGCCCAGACGTTCACGGCGCCCAGCAGCACCTGCACCAGCATCACGCCGACGATGCCGAGGCCGAGTCGCGTGAGCGCGGCTGCCGAGTCGGGGTCCAGGCGGCGCCGCTGGCGCATGACCACCGCGAACAGCGCCAGGAGGATCGTCACCGCCACGTACATCAGGGCGCGGTGCGTGAGGTGGATGTCGAGCGCCTGGCTGCGGCCGAAGGGGAGGAACTTCCCGCCGCAGGACGGGAACTCGGCGCCGCACGCCATGTGCGCGTCGACCGAGCGGTGCTCCTGTCCGGTGCCGTGCAGTTCGCTGGCCGACATGTAGCCGCCGGCCACGATCGTCGCCAGCACCGTGACGAGCGCCACCGGCGTCAGGATGCGCAGCGCGCGCGTGGCGCCGGGCTTCAGCGAGGGGGGAGAGGGGTCGGGCGCGCCCAGCCTCGCCATCATCAGCACGAGCCCGATCTGCAGCATCGCGACGCCGAGATGCGTCGCGACCAGCTCCTCCTCGAGCCCCTGCTCGACGGTCAGCCCGCCGAGCGCCGCCTGGAACAAGATCAGCACGAACGCCGCGACGCTGACGCGCACCAGCAGTCGCTCCGAGCGCCGCCGGCGGTACGCGGTCCATGCCAGGTAGGCGATCAGGATCGCGACGATCCCGGCCAGCACGCGGTGCGTGTACTCGACGATCATGTTGGTGTCCACGGAGGGGAGCAGGCCGCCGCCGCACAGCGGCCAGCCCTCGGTGCCGCTCCCGGCTGCGCCGCAGCCCAGGCCCGAGTCGCTGATCCGCACGACGCCGCCCACGATGATCAGGGCGAAGACGAGCGCCGCCGTCACATACGCCAGGTTGCGAAACCGGCGCGCCTCCGTGTCGGTGAACGCGCTCAAAGCGGGCCCGGCTGCTTGCCCGGTGGCTCGGTAACCTGCGCTCCAGCGCCGTCTCCGTGGCCGTTGGAGAGCGCCGCCTCCCGCTCCTGCACCGCGCGGCGAATGTCCTTCATGGGCTCGAGGCTCCGCACCGTTGGGATCACGTCGAAGTTGTGCTCCGGGGGCGGCGAGGGGGTGAACCACTCGAGCGTGTTCGCCTTCCACGGATCGGGCCCGGCGGGCCGGCCCTTCCGGACGCTCACGAACACGTTGTAGACCGTCACCAGCACGCCGAGCGCGAGCACGAACCCGCCGATCGTCGAGATCACGTTGTACTCGGTCAGCCTGCCACCGTGGTACTCCGCGACCCGCCGCGGCATGCCGGACAGCCCGGCCGAGTACTGCGGCAGGAACGTGACGTTGAAGCCGATCACCATCAGCCAGAAGGAGAGCTTCCCGAGCCCCTCCGACATCATCCGCCCAGACATCTTCGGGAACCAGTAGTAGAGCCCGGCCATGATCCCGAACGCGACGCCGCCGAACAGCACGTGGTGCATGTGGGCGACGATGAAGTAGGTGTCGGTGAGCTGCCAGTCGATGGGGAACACGGCCAGCATCACGCCCGTCATCCCGCCGAGTGCGAATTGCGCGACCAGTCCCACGGCGAACAGCAGCGGCACCGTGAACTCGATGTTGCCGCGCCAGAGCGTCCCGAGCCAGTTGAAGATCTTGATGCCGGTCGGGATCGCGACCGCGAACGACGTGATCATGAAGAAGCCGAGCACACCGGTGGCCAACGGCGTCGCGAACATGTGGTGCGCCCACACCATCACGCTGAGGAACGCGATCGCCGCGATCGCCGTCGCCATCGCCTTGTAGCCGAAGATCGGCTTGCGCGCGAAGACGGGGATCACCTCGCTCACGATCCCGAAGGCCGGCAGCACCATGATGTAGACCTCGGGGTGGCCCATGAACCAGAAGAGGTGCTGCCACAGGATCGGATCGCCGCCCTGGTTCGGATCGAAGAACGTGCCGCTGAACTGGCGATCCACGAGCAGCATCGCGAGCGTCGCGGCGAACGACGAGAGCGCGATGATGATCAGGTACGCGTAGATCAGGATCGTCCACACGAACAGCGGCATGCGGCCCAGCGACATCCCCGGTGCGCGCATGTTGTGGATCGTCGTGACGAAGTTGATCGCGCCCAGCACCGACGAGATCCCGATCAGGTGCAGGCTCACGATCCACGCGTCGATTCCGCTGCCCGGCAGGAAGTCGGTGCTCGAGAGCGGCGCGTAGGAGGTCCATCCCGCCGCCGCGACGTCCCAGAAGATCGAGCCGTAGAGCACGACGCCGCCCGCGACCAGCAGCCACCACGAGAGCATGTTGAGGCGCGGGAACGCCATGTCCCGCGCACCGATCATGAGGGGCACGAGATAGTTCCCGAACCCGGCGGCGATCGGGACGACCACCATGAAGATCATGGTCGTGCCGTGCAGCGTGAAGAGCTGGTTGTAGGTCGTCGGGTCGAGGAACGTGTTATCCGGCGAGCCCAGCTGGATGCGCATCAGCAGCGCCTCGACCCCGCCCACCAGGAAGAAGAACGCGGTCGTGAACAGGTACAGGATCCCGATCTTCTTGTGGTCGGTCGTCGTGACCCAGTCGATCCATCCCGACCGGCGCTCGG
Source organism: uncultured Solirubrobacterales bacterium (assembly GCA_963816975.1). GTDB lineage: Bacteria > Actinomycetota > Thermoleophilia > Solirubrobacterales > JBBDJG01 > DASRIA01. The sequence goes on from CAWFMD010000006.1 coordinate 1,541,021, forward strand.
GCAGGCCGCCGACGATGATCTCGGGCGATGGGGCCGGCTTTGCGGCAGGGGCTGCGGTCGTCACTGGCGCAGCTCCGCGTCGATCTGCTTGCGCTGCTCCTGCGCGAGTCGCTGCGCCTCCGCGCGCTCACGCTTCTGGCGCTCGACCCACGCCTCGTAGTCCTGCGGCTCGACGACCGTCACCTTCGCGGTCATCGCGTAGTGGCCCGTGCCGCACAGCTCCGCGCACTGGCCTTCGAAGGTGCCGGTCTTGGACGCCTTGAACCACGTCTTGTTCTGATAGCCCGGGACCGCGTCGACCTTGCCGCCCAGCGCGGGGATCCACCACGAGTGGATCACGTCGTTCGCCTTCACCGTGAGCGTCACCGTCGTGTCGCGTGGGACCACCATTTCCTGAAAGGAGACGGCTTGGTTCGGGTACTGGTAGCGCCACAGGTACTGCTGCCCCGACACCTGCACCTCGAGCGCCTTGCCGCCGGGCGGCGGCGGCTGGTTGATGGTGGCGAACTGGTCACGGGCTTCCGCGACCGCCTCGGGGCCGGAGGCCACGGGTTGCGTGATGTCGTCGAGATAGATGTAGGTGACGCTGGTGATCACGATCACGATCACCGCCGCCGCGGCCGTCCAGCCGATCTCGAGCTGTGTGTTTCCCGAGATCTGCGGCGCCTGGCGGCCGCGGCGGGCGCGAAAGCGGAACAGCGAGTAGATCAGGACCGCCCAGACCGCCCCGATCACGACCAGCCCGATGTAGAGCACGATCTTGTAGAGGTCGTCGATCTTCTGCGCGTTCGGCGTGGGCCCGTCCTCGGGCGTGAGCACGTCCGCCCAGGCAGCCGCGGGCAGCGCGAACAACGCAACCACGGTCAATCCGGCAAGGACCAGCGCGACAGTGGCGGCCCGGGGCTTGGCTCGACCTCGCATCCGGCGCGCGATTCTATACGGGGGCTCCGCCCCCTCGGCCGCTGCGCCGCCTCGCCCCGCCGATACGGGGTCGCGAGCAGCGCAAAACCGGCCCATCAGCGGCCCGTGAAGCGCGGGTCGCGTTTCTCGACGAAGGCCGTGACGCCCTCGATGAAGTCCGCGCTGGTCACCATCTCGCTCTGGATGTCGGCCTCCAGATCGAGCTGCTCGTCCATGATCTTGAGCAGGGAGTTGTTGAGTGCCCGCTTGGACTGGGCGTAGGAGCGTGTCGGGCCCTGGGCGAGTCGCGCCGTCAGGTCGCGTGCTGCGGGCATCAGCTCCCCGTCGGCCACGACGCGGTTGATCAGACCCCAGTCGAGGGCCTGCGCGGCCGGGATCGGGTCTCCCAGCAGGGCCATCTCGAGCGCGCGCGCCTTGCCGGCCGCGACCGGCACGAGGAACGTCGAGCCGCCGTCCGGCACCAGGCCGATGTTCACGAAGGCGAGCCCGAACACCGCCGACTCGGCCGCCCAGATGAGATCGGCGGCCAGCGCCAGCGAGCAGCCGATCCCCACGGCCGGGCCGTTGACGGCGGCCACGACGGGCTTGGGCAGCTCCCTGATGCCCTTGATGATCGGGTGGTAGCGGGTGCGGAGCATCTCGCCGACGTCGGGGACCGCTCCGCCCTCGGCCCGCTGCTCCAGCATCTCCTTCAGGTCGGCCCCCGACGAGAACCCGCGGCCGGCGCCGGTGATCAGCACGGCTCGCACCTCGGGCGCGGCCGCCTCGATGAGAATCGCCTCGCGCAGCTCGTCACCGAACTGCGCGGTCCAGGCGTTCAGGCGCTCGGGCCGGTTGAGGGTGATCTCCGCGACGCCGTTGGCGATCTTGATGTCGACGGTCTCGTGGGGCATGGGGGCTCCTTGTGGTCGGGGCCGGAAACCTAGTGGAGGGCTACCTTGTGCGGCATGGCCCGGATCGCGCCGCCCCTCGACGACATCGAATGGCTGGGGCACGCCGGCTTTCGGATCAGGACGTCGGCGGGGTGGTTCTACATCGATCCCTATCGCGCGCCGGAGGGCCCGCCGGCTGCCGCGATCCTCGTCACGCACGACCACTTCGACCATTTCTCTCGCGACGACGTGCTGCGGGTGGCGGGGCAGGGAGCGGTGTTCGTCGGTCCCGCCACCGTCACCGAACAGCTGCGCGGAAACACGCACACCGTGACGCCGGGCGACATCGTCCCGGTCGGCACCGTGGAGGTCCTCGCCGTGGCCGCGTACAACACCAACAAGCGCGACAGCGAAGGCCGGCCCTTCCATGCTCGCGACGCCGGCTGGCTCGGCTACGTGATCCGTGACGGCGGACGCAGGATCTACCATTCGGGCGACACCGACGTGATTCCCGAGATGGATCAAGCCGCGGGGGTCGACGTGGCCCTGCTGCCCGTCAGCGGGACGTACGTGATGACCTCCTCCGAGGCCGCCGAGGCGGCCCGCCGGATCGATCCGGGGGTGGCGGTGCCGATGCACTGGGGGACCGTGATCGGGTCGCGGGAGGACGCCGAGGCGTTCGTGCAGGCCGCGCCCGTGGACGCCCGCATTCTCGAGCCGGTCGGATGACGAGGAGGAGTCATGGCGCGTAACGGAAACGGCATGCGGCAATCCCTGCTGCGGATGGCGGAGCGCGAGCCCGAGCTCGCCGGCAGGATGGTCATGACCGCGCTTCCGGCGGCCGCCGCGAACGTGCGCGGAAACCTCGACTACCGGCTCGTGCTGGACGGCCTCGGCGCGTACCACGTGTCGATCGACGACGGGCACGCGCAGGTGATCGAGGAGCACGCCGCGGGGGCCACGGCGGCGAACGGTGGGCCGGACTTCACGCTCCAGACGAGCCCCGAGGTCTTCGCCCGCATGGCGGCGGGCGCGAGCCCGCTGCGGCTGATGCTGACCGGGCAGCTGCGCATCCGCGGAAAGCGCCGCCGGGCGCTGAGGCTCCGCAAGCTGGGGGGCGACCTGACGATGCGCGACGTCACGCGCGCCGGGATCGACCCCGACCCCGACCTCCTGTACCGGGCGCTGCCCTACGCCCTCGACCCGGAATGGACCGCCGGCCACCGCTTCACCCTCCAGTACGTGATCGAGGGAGACTCCTGCGGGCCCGGGGGGCAGTGGTGCCTGAACGTCGCCGACGGCGCGGTGACGACCACCAGCGCGCCCCCCAAACCGGCGCGGACGCCATCCTGCGGCTGCGCCACGAGACCTGGCTGGAGCTCGTGCGCGGCGAGCTGATGCCGCACGAGGCGATGCGCCAGGGACTCGTGCGCGTGGAGGGAAAGATGTATCCCGTGACGCTCGTCGGCCGCTGGATCGAGCGCTCGGAGGGGCGCGACGACCCCGAGCTCGCGCGCGAGCGAGAGCAGTCGCGCGTGCAGAGCGCCCGCGCCACATGGGGATCACGATCGAACGGCGTGGGCCCGGGTCAGGGCGACCCGGCCGTGGATCGCGGCCGCCGCCAGCGCAGTCAGCTGATGGGTTACGAGGATCTCTATGCGTTGTGGGAGCGCCAGAATTGGCGCGCGCACGAGATCGACTTCAGCGTGGACAAGCAGCACTGGCTGGCAACGCCCGCGGTCAGCCAGCTCGACACGATGTGGTCGCTGGCGAGCTTCTACATCGGCGAGCAGCGGGTCGCAACGGACCTTGCGCCGTTCATCCTCGCCGCTCCGACCGGGGAGGCGGAGATCTTTCTCGCCACGCAGCTCGCCGACGAGGCGCGCCACGCTGCGTTCTTCGACCGCTTCATGGCGGAGGTGATGGCGCTCCGCGCCGACGACATCCGCGGCCGGCTGGCCGAGATGGAGGCGCTGATGCTTCCTGCATGGCGCACGGTCTTCGACGACCACCTGCGCGGCGTCTCCCGGCGCCTTCAGGAGCGTCCCGACGACATGGACCTGTTCGTGGAGGGCATCGTCACCTACCACGTGGTGATCGAGGGAGTGCTGGCGATGACCGGCCAGCACCAGATCCTCAAGTACCTCGAGGACCACGACATCTACCCGGGGTTCCGGCGGGGCTTCTCGCTGGTGGAGCAGGACGAGCACCGGCACATCGCGTTCGGCGTGCGCTTCCTGGCCGATGCCTGCGAGCGCGAACCGCGCTATCGCCGGCTGATCACGGACAAGATCGCGGAGCTCGTGCCGGTGGCGTCGCAGATATTCGTGCCGCCGGGCACCGAGGACCCGAGCGACTTCATGAGCTACGACTACCACTCGTCGGAGACCTACGGGTTCGCCTACCGCGCACTGCGGCGCCGGATGGCCGTGGTCGGGATCGAGATCCCACCCGCCGACCAGCTCATGCCCGGGCCGATCGACCGGGTCCCGGCTGCCGCCTAGCTCCGCGGTCCGGTCGGGGCCCAAACCTATACTCGCGCCCGGTGAGGGCCTCCTTCCTGCGGGTGGCGTCGTGGGCCGCCGTCTGCGGCGGCATCGCGCTGCCGCTGGCTCGCCGCCGCCTGCGGGTGTCCGCCCCCGTCGCCGCGGTCGCCGCGGTGGCCGCGCCCTTCGGCCTGGCGGTCGCGGTGCCGCGCTCGAGAAAGCGCGATGCTGCCCTGTATGGACTGCAGATGTGGGCCTACATCGCGCTCCATGAGGTGCCCTACGAGGACCCCACGCGGCTCGAGCGGCGCGCGCACGTCGATTACCCGATCGCCGTTGACCGGGCGCTGTTCGGGCGCGATCCGACGCCGGTGCTCCAGCGCGCGCTGGCGCGCGGGAACGCGCCCACGCCGCTCGACCACGCACTGGTCTACGCGCACTGGGCCTGGTTTCTCCAGCCGCACGCCGCCGCGGCGTACATACTCTGGAGGCATCCTGCGCGCTTCTCGCGGTCGGCGGTGCTCATCTGCGCCGCGTTCGACATCGGGCTGGTCGGGTACTTCCTGGTGCCGACCGCCCCGCCGTGGTGGGCTGCGGAGCACGGACGGATCGAGGGTATGCGAAGGATCATGGCGGACGTGGGCCAACAGTTCTGGGGCCGATTGTGGTCACCGCTGTACGGGTTTTTGGGAGGAAACCCGCTCGCGGCCATGCCCTCGCTCCATTTCGCCACGTCCCTGATGGCCGCGCACGTGCTGGCGGAGGCGAGCCCCGCGGCGGGCGCCGTCGGTTGGACCTATGCCGCGACGCTCGGCTTCGCGCTCGTCTACCTCGGAGAGCACTACGTCGCGGACCTGGCCGCGGGCGCCGCGCTCACGGAGGGCATCCGTGTCGCCGCGCCGCGCGCGACGCCCGCCCTCGCCGCGGTGGCCCGTACGCTCGCCGCGCTGGAGCGAAGGGCCCGATGAGGGCGTTTCGCCCGGACAACCCCCGCGGCGGACCGGAAACGCGCCCCCACGAGGTGGAGCCGCCCGCGGCCGGCCTGACCGACGGGCACCACTACGACGAGCCGGTCACCGCAGAGGTCGAGTCGCGGATGCTGCTCGACCGGGGGCGGCTGATCACTTACGCGCTGGTCGTGGCGGTGATCCTGGTGGCGCTCTACTTCGTGCTGCCGGAGCTGACAGGCCTCGAGGACTCGCTGCGCCGCATCGAGGACGCCGATCCGGTCTGGATCACGATCGCGCTCGGTTTCAACCTGATGTCCTTCGCCGCCTACATCGCGCTGTTCCGCGGCATCCTCGGGGGGCGTGCGGTGTCCCGTCAGGTGGGCGAGCGGCTCGACTGGAGCACCTCGTACCAGATCACGCTCGCGGGCCTCGCCGCCACGCGGCTGTTCTCCGCCGGCGGCGCCGGGGGGATCGCCATCACCTATTGGGCGCTGCGCCGCGCCGGCATGGAGGCGCGGCAGGCGGCGAGCCGGATGGTTGCGTTCCTCGTGCTGCTCTACACCGTGTACCTGCTGGCGGTCGTGATCTGCGGCATCTGCCTGCGCGTCGGGCTGTTCGCGGGCCCGAGTCCCGTGGCGATGACGATCGTGCCGGCGGGCGTGGCCGGCGCCGCGCTGATCGTCCTGTTCCTGCTCTCGCTGATACCGCTCGACCTCGACCGGATGGTTGCGCGCTGGGCCCAGGGGCACCGGCGGGTGCGCATGGCGCGGCGGATCGCGAGCGTTCCCGCGACGATCGCCGCAGGCACGCGCGAGGCGCTCACGATTTTGCGTCATCCCTCCAGCGGCCTGCTCGCGCTGACGGGCGCGGTCGGCTTCTGGGCGGCGAACATCGCCGTGCTGTGGGCGTGCTTCCACGCCTTCGGCGAGTCGGTGCCGATGGCCGTCCTGGTGCAGGGCTTCTTCGTGGGGATGACGGCCAACCTGCTGCCGTTCTTCCCCGGAGGGGTCGGCTCCGTCGACGCCGGGATGATCGCCGCGTTCCTGGCATTCGGCGAACCCAGCTCGACGGTCTTCGTGTCGGTGCTCGCCTACCGCGTGATCGCCTTCTGGCTGCCGATCCCGCCCGGCATCCTGGCGTACCTGCAGCTGCGGCGGACCGTGGGCCGCTGGCGGGCGCAGGACGCGCCGGCGCCGGCGCAAGCCGATGCATCACCCGAGCCGGCCTGATCGGGACCCCGGGCCGGTGCGGCGGTTAAGCTTGCCGGGCCGTCGGGGCCGCGGGGCCGCCGCTAAGCTTTACAAAGTGAAGTGACGATGTATCTGCTCTCAGGAACAGGTTCGCGGAGGAGCATTGGCTAACGAGAACGGGAAACAGCAGGCGTACGAGATCATCATCGTCGGCGCGGGCCCTGCCGGCCAGAGCGCCGCGCTGTATGCCGGGCGCTCCCGCATCCCGACCCTGGTGCTGGAGCGCGGCATTCCCGGCGGGCAGCTGTGGAACACCGCCGAGGTGGAGGACTACCCGGGATTCGAGCACATCATGGGCCCCGACCTGGCCGACCGGATCCAGAAGCACGCCGAGAAGTTCGGCGCCACCTTCGAGACCGGTGCCGAGGTGACGTCCGTATCCGCCGACGGCGACGATCGCGTGGTGCGGACCGCCGACGGACGTGAGTTTCGCGCGCCGGCGGTGATCGTCACGGCCGGCGGCGAGGCCCGCAAGCTCGGGGTGCCGGGCGAGGACGAACTGGCCGGCAAGGGCGTCTCCTACTGCGCGGTCTGCGACGGCGCGTTCTTCGAGGGCGCGGACATCGCGGTCGTCGGCGGGGGCGACTCCGCCGTCGAGGAGGGCACCTTCCTCACGCGCTACGGCAAGAAGGTGTCGGTCATCCACCGGCGCGACGCGTACCGCGCGCAGCCGATCCTGATCGAGCAGATGCGCGCCACCGGCAAGGTGGACGAGGTCATGAACACCGTCGTGGACGAGATCCACGGCACCGACGGGCGCGTCTCGCACCTGACGATGCGCAACGTCGAGACCGGCGAGCAGTCGCGGCTCCCGGTGAACGCCGTGTTCCCGTTCGTCGGCTTCACGCCGCACTCCGGCATCTTCGACGCGGACCTCGCGAGCCAGATCGAGCTCGACGAGTCCGGCCACATCGTGACCGACCAGGCGATGCGCACCGGCGTGCCCGGCATCTTCGCCGCCGGGGACGTGCGCTCCCAGTTCGTCCGCCAGATCACCAACGCGGTCGGCGACGCGACCACCGCGGCGCTGGCCGCGCACCAGTACGTCGAGCATCTGAAGCACGCGCGCGCCAAGCAGGCGGCGTAGCCGCACGCGCTCTCACGTCATCCGGGCGCCCGCAGGTAGATCGGGTTCGACAGGATCCACGTGCGCGCGCGTCCGTGGGCCTCGCGGTAGGCCTCGAGTCGGTAGACGCCCGGCGCAGCGGCCCGGTGCTCGAGGGTGTCGCCGTGGACGGCGGCCACCTCCACGCCGCCGCGCAGCAGCCGCAGCCGCGCCGCCGCGGGAGTGCGCGCCCGCAGCACCCAATCGCCCGCCGCCGACTCGTCGCCCATCGCGAGCAGGCTCGCTCCCTCCGCCCAGAAGCTGAAGCCGCGCGCCGGCGCAAGGGAGTCGACCGCGACGTAGGCGTGCCCCGAGCGCAGCGCCCCGAACAGTGCAGCGCGGTCGGCTTCGAGGTCGCCGCCCAGCGGCGCGCGCAGTAGCAGGTGCGTGCGCAGGTGGCGGAACGACCGCCTGTAGGCCATCAGGCGCAGCGGCACGTGGCCGGCCACCCGGATCCCGACCTGGTGGGCATCCACGCCGCCGAGCGCAACACAGCGGCGGCGTGCGCAGAGCCGGTCCCAGGCGTCCAGATTGCGCTGCGGCGGGTGGTCGAGGAACCGGCCGGGCCGGACGATGAAGGAGAGCAGCTCGCGCACGCTGTTGACCCGCTCGGCGGAGTCGGTCACGAAGCTCCACAGCTCGATGCCGGTGTAGCCGGTCGCGTCCAGGTCGCGCCACGGCATGCCCGCGCCGCCGCGCTTGAACCGCTCGGAGCCTTTGGAGAACGGGTGCGCGAGGAACCCGAACCCGCCCCCGGCCGCCACGCGCTCGACGATCTGTCCGGGGGTCATGCCGCGGTGGTCGATCGGTTCGCGCAGCCCGAAGGCGAGGTAGTGGTTCTCGCGCCGCGGCGACACCTCGCAGCCGGCCAGCAGGAGCGTCGATCCATACCAACCCTCCTCGCCGCGGTCGGCGGCCGCCAGCGTGTCGTGATCTGTGAGCAGCACGTAGTCCAGGCCGGCGCGGCGCGCCGCGGCCGCGATCTGCGCCACTGTGCCAGTGCCGTCGGAGTGCGTCGAGTGGCAGTGGATCACGCCCGCGAGGTCGTATACCGGCGGCGGCTCGGCCATCGCCGCAGGTTATCCCGCGGGACAGTGGGCACGGGTGTCCGCGCCATGACCGCAGTTGACCGCGCTCGAAGCGCTGCGCTAGGGTCGCCACAGGAGTGAGGCGCTGGCTTGCAGTCCCGGGGGTGATCGTCGCCATGCTGGCATGCGCGGCAGGCGCGTCACCGGCTGCGGGACAGGTGCCGCCCGGGCTGAAGGCGTCGTGCTCGCCGCGCACCGCGCAGGCGGGCTACACGTACGAGTTTTGCACCGACGGGAACACGCCCGTGAACGGCCGCACCGCGAACGTCGGCGGCATCAAGGGAGTTCGCGTGCCCGCGAAGTACGACGGCTTCGAGGGCCTGCCCACCCAGGCCTCCGACGCGACGACCGTGCCGGGCTCCGACGCCGAAGGCATGGTGACGATCGACGTCGACATCTCGCGGCCGACGATCCCGGCCCCGTCCGGCGGCTACCCGCTGATCGCGTTCATGCACGGTTGCTGCGCCGGTGACAAGTTTGCGTGGCAGTCTCCCGACTTCGGCTCCGGCGAGCGGTGGCACTACAACAACGCGTGGTTCGCCGCGCGCGGGTACGTGGTGGTCAACTACACCTCGCGCGGCTTCCGCAACCAGTCCGGCGGTGGGGGTTCGACCGGCGAGACCCAGCTCGACTCGCGCCGCTACGAGATCAATGACTTCCAGTACCTCACCGGCTTGATCGCGGACGACCCGTTCTTCAACGTCGATCCGCAGAAGATCATCCCCACCGGCGGGTCCTATGGCGGCGGATTCGCTTGGCTCGCGCTCACGGACCCGAAGTGGCGCAGTCCGGGGGGCAAGGCGATGAAGCTCGCGGCGACCGCGCCCAGGTATGGCTGGACCGACCTGGTGTACTCGCTGATCCCGAACGGGCATCACTCCCAGTACGCGGACAGGCTGCCCGCGTTCAACGGGTCGACCTCCACCTCGCCGTTCGGAATCCCCAAACAGAGCATCGACAACCTCTTGTACGGCACCGGCCAGTTCGGGGCCACCTTCACGACCGACGTCGACGCGGCATTCGTTTGCCTGGGCTCGTCCGAGCCGTTCGAGACCGCACCGGGGTGCCAGAACCCGATTGCCGACACCCTGCCGGAGTTCCTCGACGATCGCTCCGCCTACTACCAGAACCAGTGGTTCTCACGGATCGGGCGAGACGGCGGCCGCTGGTGGGACTGGTGGGGACGCCACCGGTCCAGGTCCGATTACCGCATCCCGATCTTCAACGCAGGCACGCTCACCGACCCGTTGTTCACGCCGGTGGAGAGCCTGCGGATGTCGAACCGCATCCAGCGGCAGATCCCGAAGTACCCGATCAAGCAGTACTTCGGGGACTACCAGCACTTCGTGCAGAACAAGGCCAAGGAGTGGGGCGATCTGTGCGGTGCCGACCACCACGTCTGCACCTTCGCCGACTACCCGGGCGGCGACGTGAACGCGGCGCCCACCGGCCTGTACCGCACGGGCGTGACGAGCCGCCTGAACGACTTCATCGACCACTTCGCCAAGCCGCCGGGCAATCCGAGCGAGCCCAAGCCCACGAGCGACGTGACCGCGGCGCTGCAGATCTGCCCGCAGAACGCGTCGCCCGCGTACCCGGCGGACGAGCCGGGGCCGACCTTCACCGCCGGCACGTTCGACCAGCTCGCGCCCCACCGGCTGCGTTACGAGTTGACGGGGACGCAGACGACGACGAACAACGCGGAGCCGAATCCACACGCGGGCCAGGCGGACCCGATCACGAACCTGTTCGTCAACGCGGCGCGCTGCCCGGTTTCCACTGCTCCGGCCGGCGCGGGCGTCGCCGTCTACGACACCCCGGACCTGACGGCCACGGCGACGATGATCGGCGCCACGAAGGTGACCGTCGACTACCAGGCCTCGACCGCACAGGGCGTGCAGCTGAATGCCCGGCTCTATGACGTGTTGCCGAACGGCACGCAGGTGTTGGTCGACCGTGGTCCGTACCGAGTCGTGAACGCCAACGGACCGGCGACGTTCGAGCTGCACGGCAACGGCTGGCGCTTCGAGCCCGGCCACAGGATTCGCATCGAGCTGGCCCAGGACGACGCGGGGTACCTGAAGGTCTCCGAGGTCGCCGCGACGATCACGATCAACAAGGTGAAGCTGCGGATCCCGGTGCGCGAGCCGCAGCCACCTGTACGCGTGGACTACCGCACCTCGTTCGAGTTCTGCGCCGCGGAGCGCGATTACCTGGGCGACGCGGCCTTCAACGCGAAGTACCGCGGCTGGCACTGGGGCATCGCCTTCTGGCGATGCATCTGGGAGAACTTCTGACCGAGGCGTAGTATCTGCCCCGGCAGCGAGCGGCGAGGAGGTCCATCTGATGGCGACGGTTGAGTCTCCCGAGACTCTCGGGATCCGGCCCTTTGGCGAATTCGACGGCGTCTACGACGTTTGGCCGCGAGGGGAGCGGCCCGATGCGATCCGGGATGCGGCCCGCCGATTCCGCGCGCGCTTCGCGACCGACGAGAACCGCGTGCGGGCGGTGCAGACCGTGGACCTCGCGTCTGCGGCCTACCCGGTGTCGTTCGCGTTCCACGGCGCGGCCCGGACGCTGAACCCCTACATCAACATCGTGAACCGCCTCGTGATCGTGCAGTTCGAGGACTTCGAGGGCAACCTCAAGACGCTCGCATGGGAACCGACGATCGCGGAGGGGGCGGCCGAGGCGCCGTTCTACGACCAGCTGCTGAAGCGCTACGGCGAGTTCCTCTCCTACAAGGTCTTCGCGAACTTCTACAACACGGTCGCGCAGGCCATCGCCCGCTGCGGCATCACTCCGGCCGACGTCGACTACGTGAGCTTCGACCACCTGCACGTCCAGGACCTACGGCTGACCATGGGCACGACCCGTCCCGTACTGGGCGAGTCGCAGCCGCGCATGCCCTTCTTCCCCAACGCGAAGTTCCTGTTCCAGCGTAAGGAGGTCGACACCTTCAAGGCGCCGCATCCGACCCAGTGGGCGTGGTACGTGCCGGGCGGGATGGACGACGTGATCGAGGACAACCTCGTGCTGCTCGACGGCGACGTCGAGCTCGGCAAGGGCGTGGCGATCGTATGGACTCCGGGACACACGGACGGCAACCACAGCCTCGCGCTGAACACCGAGGACGGGGTCTGGATCACCTCCGAGAACGGCGTCAGCGCCGACTCCTGGCATCCCCATCAGTCGAAGATCCCCGGCATCCGCAAGTACGCGGAGTTCTTCAACCGCGAGGTCGTGATGAACGCGAACACGCTCGAGGACTCGGTGGACCAGTACGACTCGATGGTCAAGGAGAAGGCGATCGCCGACCCCAACCCCAGGGATCCGCGCTGGCTGAACGTGTTCCCTTCCTCCGAGATGCCCGCCTGGCGCCGGCAGTGGCCGGTGATGCCGAGCTTCACCTACGGCGGGATCAACTACGGTGCGATCCAGCGCCCGGCGAGCGCCAACGGGGCCGCCCGCAACGGCGCGGCGTAGTTCGCGGCGGCGTCCCGACAGCCGGCAGAGCAGGGGTAACGGTGTACAAGCTGATCGTCAGACGTATCGTGAGGCGCACGTTCGCACGCCTCAGCCAGGGCGAGTACGAGCAGATCGTGAAGCAATTCCGCCCGCAGTCGCGCTTCATGTTCGCGGGGGAGCACGCGCTCGGCGGCGAGCGGTGGGGCCAGGCGGCGGTGCGCGACTGGTTCGCGGACATGCAGCGGCGCTTCCCGGGCATCCAGATCGTGCCGCAGGAGGTCGTCGTCAACGGGTGGCCCTGGAACACGGTGATCGCCACACACCTCGAGATCAGCGCTCCGCGCCCGGGCGGGCGCGAGTATCGCAACGAAGGGATGCAGCTGCTGCGCCTGTCGTGGGGGCGGGTGGTCGAGGACCTGATCTTCGAGGACACGCTCGCGTTGGACGGCGAGCTGCGCCGCAGCGCGCATTCGGGTGAGCGTGAGCCGCTCGCGGAGCGCACGCCGTGAGCATCCACGGGCCGGCGCCGCTTTCTTGACGGTCACGCGGTAACGCGTGACTTCGCCTGTCCTACACTCGTTACGGGCATGAAGAGGTCGGAACGCGGACAGGCGTCGGTCGAGTGGAGCGCATTGGGTCTGATGCTGGCGCTGCTGTTCGCGACCGCGGCATTCGCGGTGGCGCGGACCGACGCCTGGGAGTTCGGCGACGGCATCGTGCACTCGCTGGTGTGCGCCGTAAAGGGTGGGTGCGACGCGGGCGACGCTCTGTCCTTGGCGTACGGCGACGATGTCGCCGCGCAGATGCGCCGCTATGCCCCGAACGTGGCGTATGACCCGCGCAGCGCCGCGCTGCCGATCGACTTCCGCCGCTGCCGCAAGACCGGCTGCTCGGACGGGTCTGATGCGGCGCGCGAGGTCGCCCGCTCCAGCGCCGGGCTACCCGTCACGGCCTTTACGCGCGTGGTCGACCGGCGCGCCGGGGGCGGGCCGCTGTACCTCCAGTACTGGTTCTACTACCCGGAGAGCTTCACCGGTGCCGTCGGCCGCGTGTTCGGCGACCGGTGGCCGGGGTATCACCCGGACGATTGGGAGGGATACCAAGTGCGGATCCCACCGGCGGGCCGCGCCTCTGCGCGCGCCACGGAGCACGGCGGCTACGGCGCCGGGTGGCAGCCCTGGACCGGGTGGATGAGCGTGGCCGGCGGCAGCCACGCCGGCCAGATCGTCGAGCGCGGCCGCGGCGGTCGCAACACCCGCGCCGAGCAGATCGACCTGATCCCCCTCGAACGCCTCGAGGGAACGTCGCGGCATCGGTTCGCGGTCCCGCCGCCGTGGGACAAGGACGTGTACCGCCGGCCCGAGTCGGCCGGTTCCTGAGCCGGCCGGCGGGCGCTCAGGCGGGGGTGTGGCAGACGGCTTCGATGTTGTTGCCGTCGGGGTCGAGCACGAAGGCGCCGTAGTAGTCCGGGTGGTAGATCTCGCGAGTGCCGGGGCCGCCGTTGTCCTTGCCGCCGGCTGCGAGCGCCGCGGCGTGGAAGGCGTCCACGGTCTCGCGGTCCGCGGCCGCGAAGGCCACGTGGACCCCGCTGTCAGGCCCGCGATCACGCTTGGCGATCCAGAAGAACGGAAACTCGTCGCCGAAGCCGCAGACACCGGGAATCGGCTCCATCACGACCCTCATCCCGAGGGGGGAGAGCGCCTGCTCGTAGAACGCCCGGCTGCGCTCGTAGTCGTCCACGTCCAGTCCGATGTGGTCAAGCCTGGGTTTCATGAAGCCTCCATCGCGTGTCGGGCCCCCCATCACACCACGCTAGCCGTACCCGAGGTCGGCCAAAGTCTCCTCGTCCATGCCGAAGACGTGCCCCACCTCGTGCAGAACGGTGCGACGGACCTCCTCGACGTTCGGATTCGCGTCCCTGAAGATCACGATCCGCTGCAGGCCGCCGATCGGGTCGTAGATGCCCATCAGGCCCGCGGGGTGCCGGTCCTCGATCACGACGGCGACCTCGCCGAGCTGCGCCGCGAACTCGTCAGGCAGCTCGTCCAAGGCATCCTGCACCGCGGCGCGCACCTGTTCGTCTGTCAGCCGGGCCTGCACGGGACCAAGGCTAGACGGAAGGTAAGGTCCCCGCCGTGGATGCTCTTCGCGAGCGCATGTCGGCGGCGATGGACGGCCGCCTGCCCGGCTTGTTCGGGGTCGAGTTGCTGCGCATCGAGCACGGCGCGACCGAGACACGCCTGGAGCTGAAGGAAGAGCACCTGGCGCCGAACGACTTCCTCCATGCAGGCACGGTGATCACCCTTGCGGACACGAGCTGCGGCATGGGGTGTTTGGCTTCGCTGCCGGAAGGCGCAGTGGGGTTCACGACGATCGAGCTGAAGACCAACTTCCTCGCCACGGCGCGCGAGGGGGCGCTGCGGTGCGAGGCACGGCTCGTGCACGGGGGCCGCCGCACCCAGCTGTGGGACGCGACGGTCGCCCGCGAGGCCGATCAGCGCGTGATCGCACTGTTCCGCTGCACGCAGTACCTGCTACAGGCGGACGACGCCCGTACCGAGCGTCAGCGCCAGAACGCCGAACTCCCCAAGGAGGAGACATGAGCGCACCAAGACGGTCGGCTCCAGCCGGCACGCGATCGTCCTCGAACGCCGGGCGGAACTCGGGGGCCGGGCCCAGCGCGGCCGTGCGTCGCAAGCGCGAGGCGACCGTGCGGGAGCACATGGAGTCCGAGAACCGCCATGACTTCGACACGACGATGAAGACGTTCCATCATCCCCGCTACGAGATCATCGCGACGGGCGAAGTCCATGACGGCGAGGGCGAGGTGGCGGACTACTTCAAGGAGACCCGGGCCGCGTTTCCGGACCAGCGCAACGAGCTGGTCGCGCTGCACCACGCCGATGACGCGGTGGTCGTCGAGTTCGACCTGAAGGGGACGCACCTCGGGTCGCTGCGCGGCCTGCCGCCCACCGGTCGCGAGTTCACATGCCGCATGGTGGCCCTGTTCCTGTTCGAAGAGGATCGCCTGGTGGGCGAGCGCGTCTACTTCGACGTCGCCACGATCCAGCGCCAGCTGGGGATCGCCCACGACCCGCTGACGCTGAAAGGACGGTTGGCGACACTGGCAAATCACCCGCTCACGATCAGCCGCGCGGTGGTGCGCTCGGTCATCGGCCGGTAGCCGCGCGCAACTTTTCGCGCACCTTCGGCTGGACGTTCGTACGATGGGTGCACTGCGTCTCCGGCAGTGGATTCGAACTCGGTGGAACTTGCAAAACGACAGCCCCTGTCGGCGCTGGCGGCATCCTTGGTCGCCCTCGCGCTGGTCCTGGCGCTCCTTCCCGGAGTCGCACACGCACGGCAGCTCGAGTGCGGCGAGCGCATCACGCAGGACGTAAAGCTCGACTCCGACCTGCACGACTGCGAAGGCGTGGGACTCGTGATCGCGCGGGACGACGTCACTGTCGACCTCGCCGGCCACACGATCGACGGAACCGGGCGCGGCACCGGGATCGTGAACGGCTACGGCGCCGGCGGCCGCAGCGGGGTCCACATCCGCAACGGCACGGTGCGCGGCTTCAAGGTGGGCCTGCGCAGCGGGGGGCGCGGCACCACGCTGCGCCGCCTCACGGTCATTCGCAACGCCACCGGAGGGGTGGTCCTGCGCGGCTCCCGCTGCACCGTCGAGCGCAGCACGGTCGCCGAGAACGGGTACGGCCACGGCATCTCCATCGTGGCGGCGAGCGGCTGCAGGATCGATGCGAACCGCGTCTCCCGCCACCTCGGGGCCGGCATCCAGGCATCGCGGTCCAGGAGCCTCGTGATCGACGGCAACCGGGTCTTCTCCAACCGCCGCGCGGGAATCCTGCTGGCCGGCACGAGCGCCTCGACCGTCGAGGACAACACGGTCTCGAGGAACGAGACGGGGATCGCCCTCTTCGACCGGGCCGACTCGAACGTCGTGCGGCGCAACACCGCGGCTGCGAACGTGACCGGCATCGCGCTCACGTTCGGCGGAGCGGACAACCGCATCGAGCACAACTCGGTCTCGGCCAGCGAGGGCGCTGCGATCCGTCTCGCCGAGACGGGCTCGCGCAACGCGGTCGTGCGGAATCTCGTGACCCTCAGCGCCGCGGATGGGATCCGCGTGATCGACAGCGCCGCGCTGCGCATCGAGGGCAACTCCGTCTACGACAACCGCTCCGACGGCATCTTCGTCGCTGCGCAGGATGCCGGCGGCACCTCGATCAGCCGCAACACGACGAACCACAACGGCGACGACGGCATCGACGTCGACAGCGCGCTGGTCTCGATCGAGCAGAACATCGCCGAGTACAACAACGACTTCGGCATCGAGGCGGCGCCGGGTGTCACGGACGCCGGCGGCAACAAGGCGGTCACGAACGGGAACGTTGCGCAGTGTGCCGGCGTGGAGTG
Organism: uncultured Solirubrobacterales bacterium; assembly: GCA_963816975.1. Lineage (GTDB taxonomy): Bacteria > Actinomycetota > Thermoleophilia > Solirubrobacterales > JBBDJG01 > DASRIA01. Next base: position 1,557,601 of record CAWFMD010000006.1, read on the forward strand.
CTTCTGATGGGCTGGCGACACCGCACCGCCGCTTAGACCAGCAAGCCTTGACGCCGCGGCACGACGCCGCGGCTTTACTCTTCGTACTCGAAGAACCCGCGGCCGGTGGCCTCGCCGATCGCACCTTCGGCGACCATCCTGCGCAGCAGGGGCGCGGCCCGGTAGCGCTCTTCCTTCAACTCCTCGTACAGCGCGTCGAGCGTCGAGAGGATGTGGTCCACGTCGATCAGGTCCGCCCACTCCAGCGGGCCGCGCGGGTAGTTGTAGCCCGCGCGCATGGCGACGTCGACGTCTTTGGGCGAGCCGGCTCCCTCCGACACCGCGAAGGCCGCCTCGTTGACCAGTTGGCAGACGATCCGCCCGAGTATCAGGCCCGGCCCGTCGCCGACCCATTCGACGTGCTTGCCGAGCGAGCGGAAGAAGGCCTCGGCGCGCCCGGCGTCGCGCTCGCGGGTTTCCGTGGAGCGGGTCAGCTCCACGAGCCGCGAGTCGGCCAGCGGGGGCAGCGCATGAAAGCCGACCGCCCCGCCGCGGGTGTCCAGCTCGGCCAGGCTGCCGTCGACGCACAGTGCGAGCACGAGCGTCTCGGGGTCGTCGATCGTGGGCTCCGACTCGAGCGGGGAGCGGCCCGTGACCGCGTCGACCAGGATGTCGGGTGCGTCGCCGTTGATCTGCTCGATGTCGAGGACCTCGTAGCCGGCCGCGGCAGCCGCGTCGCGCAGGTCCTCGGCGATGCGCCCGTCGCCGGCCACCACGATCACGCCCGATGCGTCGCTTGCCTCCGGTGGCACGGGATCGTCCGGGCGGTGCGCCTGGCCTGAGTAGTCGTAGTAGCCCCGGCCCGCCTTGCGGCCGAGACGGCCGGCCTGCACCATGCGCGCCTGGATCATGCTCGGGCGCCAGCGCGGCTCGTGGAAGCTCTGCTCCCAAAACGACTTCGACACCTCAAATCCGACGTCGATCCCGACCAGGTCCGCCAGCTCGAAGGGTCCCATGCGAAAGCCCGCGCCCATGCGCACCACGCGGTCGATCGTGGCGTGATCTGCGACGTCCTCGGCGAGCAGCTTGAGCGCCTCCATGCCGAACGGGCGGGCGCAGCGGTTCGCCAGGAACCCGGGGCCGTCGCGCGCAACGATCACGCGCTTCCCCATGCGCTCCCCGACCGCGCGGGCCAGGTCCACGGCCGCGTCGTCCGACTCCGTGCCGGCCACGACCTCGAGTAGCTCCATCAGGGCGGGAGGGTTGAAGAAGTGCATCCCGACCACGCGCCGCGGATCTGCTGCCGCCGTCGCCAGCGCGGTCACCGGCAGGGAGGACGTGTTGGTCGCGAGCACCGTCTGCGCTCCGCACACCTCCGACAGCCGCGCGAACAGGGAGCGTTTCAGCTCCATGTCCTCGGGCGCGGCCTCGATCACCAGCCCGCAGCCGGCGAGCTCCGCGATGGCCTCGGCGCGGTGGACGCGCTGTAGCGCGAGCTCCGCGTCGCCACCGGTCCAGCGCCCGCGCTGCACGCCCTTCTCGAGGCCCGTGCGGATCGTCCCGAGGCCTCGGTCGAGCGCCTCGGCAAACGGATCGTGCAGGTGCGTCTCGTATCCGGCCAGCGCCGCGACCTGCGCGATGCCGGCGCCCATCGTGCCGGCGCCCACGACCCCGAGGCGCCGCACCTCCACCGTGCTCACCTCCCGCGGAACTCCGGCCGGCGCTTCTCGAGGAACGCCTGCATGCCCTCGACGCGGTCCTCGGTCGCCATCGCCAGCTCGTACAGACGGCGCTCGTGCGCGAGTCCCGCGGTGAGGGTCATCTCGTCGGCCGCCAGCACGGCCTGCTTGGCGAGCTTCACCGCCAGCGGCGGCCGGCGCGCGACGACTCCAGCCAGCTCGAGCGCGTCGGCGAACCAGCTCTTTCGGGAACTGACCTTGTTCACGAAGCCGAGGCGGGCCCCTTCCATCGCGTCGATGCGCCTGCCCGACAGGACCAGCTCCATCGTGCGCTGCTTGCCGATCACGCGCGCCAGCCGCTGCGTGCCGCCGCCTCCCGGGATGATCCCCAGCGTGATCTCCGGCTGCCCGAACTCGGCGGTCTCCGACGCGACGATCATGTCGCACAGCAGGGCCAGCTCGCACCCGCCACCGAGGGCAAAGCCCGAGACGGCCGCGATCAGCGGAGTGCGGCAGTCGGCCACGCGCTGCCAGAACGGCATGGTCGACGCTTCCAGCACCTCCTGGAAGCTCCGCTCGGCCATCGCCTTGATGTCGGCGCCTGCGGCGAACACCTCGTCCGTGCCCGCGATCACGATGCAGCGAACTGTCTCGTCGGCATCGAGCTCACCGATCACCGCGGCCAGCTGTTCCATGACGGCGGGCGAGAGTGCGTTGCGCCGCTCGGGCCGGTTCATCCGCACGACGCCGACGGCTTCGAAGCGCTCGACCGCGACGTCGCTGCCGACCGCGGGCTGCCGACCTCCGACCGCCATCAGCTACTCGGGGATGAGCGCATTGATTCCCGTCGCATGTCTGCCGATGATCAGCTTCTGGATCTGCGACGTGCCCTCGTACAGCGTCGTGACACGCGCGTCGCGCATGTAGCGCTCCACCGGGTATTCGTCGATGTAGCCGTAGCCACCGTGCACCTGGATCGCGTTGTTCGCGCAGCGCACGGCGGCCTCGGTCGCGTAGTACTTGGCGATCGACGTCTCCAGCGTGTTCGGCCGCTTCTGATCCTTCAGGTGCCCGGCGCGCCACACCAGCATCCGCGCAGCGTCGGTGTCGACGACCATCTCCGCGATCAGCTCCTGCACGAGCTGGAAGCTCGCGATCGGGCGGTCGAACTGACGGCGCTCCTTCGAGTACTTGACCGACTCGTTCACGCAGCCCTGACAGATCCCGACACAGCCCGCGGCGACGCTGTAGCGGCCGCGGTCGAGCGCGGACATCGCGATCTTGAACCCGTCGCCGATCTCGCCCAGCAGCTCGTCGTCGGACACCTCGACCCCGTCCAGCGTCAGCTCGGCCGTGTCCGACGCGCGCAGCCCCAGCTTGCCGTGGATCTCGTGTGACGAGAAGCCGGGGCGGTCCGTCGGGACCAGGAAGCATGCGACGCCGCGGTGCCTGCGCTCGGGGTCGGTCTGCGCGAAGATCATCGCGACCTTCGCGTGGTTGCCGAGGGAGATGAACATCTTGGACCCGGAGATCGACCAGCCACCGTTGCGCTTCGTCGCGCGGGTCGCGACCGAGGCGGCGTCGGAGCCCGTGCCCGGCTCGGTCAGGCCGAAGCAGCCGAGCCACTGCCCCGTACAGAGCTTGGGCAGGATCTCGCGCTTCTGCTCCTCGGTGCCCCATTGCTCGATGGAGCCGGCGACCAGCGAGGTCTGCACGGACACCACGGTGCGCGCGGAGGAGTCACCGCGGCCGATCTCCTCCACGATCAGACCGTAGGAGATGTAGTCCAGGCTGCGTCCGCCGTACTCCTCGGCGACGGGCGCGCCCAGGTAGCCCATGCCGGCGATGCGCTGCACGAGGTCGAGATCGAAGCGCTCGGCCCGGTCGTTGTCGCGGGCGCGAGGGATGATCTCGCGGTCGCAGAACTCGCGCGCCGTCTCCTGGATCAGGCGCTGCTCGTCGCTCAGCTCGAGGTTCATCCGCCCTCGAGGTTGACGGCGCCGGTGAGCTCTGCCTGGATGTGCTCGGAGAGCAGGTCCGCCACCTTTTTCGTCACCGGGCCGGGGCAGTTGAACTCGAGCCCGTCGAGTGACGAAACGCCCTGCACCTCGCGCAGCGAGGACGCCAGGAACAGCTCGGCGGCGCCCAGCACGTCGCTGAGGTTGCAGCTCTCGTCCTCGGCGACGGGCACGATCCGCATGATGCGCTCGCGTGTGATCGAGGCGAGTACGCCGGCCGCCAGCTCCGGTGTGTGCAGATTGCCGTCACTGTCGACCCAGAAGAGGGTGGAGGTGGGCGCCTCGAGCACGGTGCCGTCGGGCTCGATCAACAGCGCCTCGTCGGCGCCGTCCCGTTGCGCGAGCCGGGTCGCGCGCATGTTGCCGCCGTAGGAGAGCGTCTTCAGCTGGTTGAGCACGATCGTCGGCTGATAGCGCACACCCGACAGCGAGAGCCCGTGGCGGAACTCCGGCAGCGGCTCGATGATCGCGATGCGGCGGCCCCCGCGAGTGAGCACGAGTCGCAGCGCGGCGTCGTGCTTGCCCTGCTCGGAGATCAGCGCGTGCGTCTCGCGCTCGAACGCAGGTCGGTCGTACTCGAGGAAGATGCCGGCGGCGGAGCGGTCGAGCCGCGTGAAATGGTCCGTGAAGCCAAACGGGCGACCCTCGTAGAGCTTCAGCATCTCGAATGCGCCGTCGCCGCGCAGGAACCCGTCGTCGGTGATCGAGACCGTCGCCTCGGCCACGGGGCCGATCTGCCCGTCCACGGAGCAGAGCAGGGGAATCGCGGGCGCGGAGGTCTCGGCCATCAGCGGGCTAGCTTATTCCACCGGCTGCGGCCGCCTGCGCGTGGTCGTAGTAGGTGTGCAGGCGGAACATCTTGTCCTCACGGAACTCGTACACCCAGCCGACCGGCTGGTCGAGCTCGACGCCGCTGCCCCGCCCGCGGGCCCGGACCGACCCCAGCACGACCACCAGGTTGTCACGCTCGTGGACCTCGCCCATCACGATCTCCCAGGTCTCGAAGTTCTCGTCGAGGGCCGCGAGCCACTGGCGGGCGCCCTGGTGTCCGCGGAACGGCTCCCCCTGGAAGGCGTCGCCGATCCCGGTGCGGATCTCGACGTCCGGATGAATGTCATCCAGCGGCGCGGCCCGGTCTCCGCCGTTCCAGCGCTCGATCGCACGCCGCACCCGGGCGGCGTTGCCGCCGCCGGTGTTCATGCGGCGGTGTTCTCCACGACGGTGGCGAGGCCCTGGCCGACCCCGATGCACATCGTCGCGAGCCCGCGCCTTGCCCCGCGGCGGCGCAGCTCGTGGATCAGCGTGCCGAGCAGGCGCGCGCCCGAGGCGCCGAGCGGATGCCCGAGTGCGATCGCGCCGCCGTTCACGTTCAGGCGCGCGAGGTCCAGGTCCAACTCGCGCGCGCACGCGAGCACCTGCGACGCGAACGCCTCGTTCAGCTCTACGAGGTCGATGTCGCGCACGCCCAGGCCGGCGGCCGCGAGCGCCCTGCGCGCGGCGGGGATCGGGCCGATGCCCATCACGCGCGGCTCGACGCCGGCCGCACCGGTCGACACGATCCGCGCCAGCGGCTCGCGACCCAGCGCGCGGGCGCACGCGGGGCTGGCCAGCACCAGGCAGGCCGCCCCGTCGTTGATCTGGGAAGAGTTGCCGGCTGTGACGCTGCCGCCCTCACGGAAGATCGCGCGCAGGCGGGCGAGCTTCTCGAGCGTGGTGTCCGGGCGCGGGCCCTCGTCGGCGTGGACGGTGACCGGGTCACCCTTCGGCTGCGGCACCGGTAGGGGCACGATCTCGGCGTCGAAGAGCCCCGCCTCCTGCGCGGCCAGCGCGCGACGGTGGCTCTCGAGCGCGAACTCGTCCTGGTCTGCGCGGGACACGCCGAAGCGCTCCGCGACGTTCTCGGCGGTCTCGCCCATCGAGTCGGTGCCGTACAGCTCCTCCATGCGCGGGTTGACGAATCGCCATCCGATCGTGGTGTCGTAGACGGGCGGGCCCCCACGCGGGAACGAGCGGTCGGGCTTCGGCATCGCGAGCGGCGCCCGCGTCATCGACTCGACCCCGCCCGCCAGCACGAGGTCGGCGTCGCCTAGTTTGATCTGGCGCGCGGCCTGGTTGATCGCCTCGAGCCCCGACGCGCACAGGCGGTTGACGGTCACCCCCGGGACCTCGACGGGCAGCCCGGCCAGCAGCAGCCCCATGCGCGCGACGTTGCGGTTGTCCTCTCCCGCCTGGTTGGTGCAGCCCATGTAGACCTCGTCGATCTCCGCGACCGGGAGGCCGGAGCGGTCCACGGCCGCGCGGATCACATGCGCCGCGAGGTCGTCGGCGCGCGCGTTCGCGAGCGTCCCGCCGTAGCGACCGATGGGGGTCCGCAGCGCATCGATCACGTACGCCTCGGTCACGCCGCGAACTGTAGAGGACCCGGTTTCCACGACCCGGTGGGCGCGGGGGGTACACTCGGCCCCGTCGCCGTATGGACGCCTTCCCTCTCATCGTGCTGGTCGGGATCCTGGTGATCGTGGGCCTGCTCGTGCTGCTCGCGCGGTTCTATCCCGGCACGGGCGCCGATCTGCTCGACTGGCAGCCGTCCCGGTCGTACGAGACCGAGGTCGAGCTCGAGCTGCAGGACGTCGAGCAGATGCTCGCGGCTCAGAACGAGTACCGGCGCAAGCGCGGCGAAAGGGAGATCAGCGAGGACGAGTTTCGGATGGGCGTGGTGCGCGACGAGGCGCGCCGCGCGGCCGAGAGCTCGGACTGACTACGAGCCGGCGGAGCCGTTCGTGCGAGGGCCGGCGCCGTTGCGCGACACGCGCCCGGTCTTGCGCCGCGCGGACAGGAACTCGTCGAGCAGGCGAGTGACGCGCGTCGGGAGCTCCAGCTGCGGATAGTGGCCGCAGTAGTCGAGCAACTTCACCTCGGCATGCGGCACCACCTGCGCGAAGGCCGCGGCGTGGTCGGCGGGCGTGAGCCGGTCGTCGGCGCCCCACAGGACCATGACGGGCATCTCGAGGCCCGCGCTGCGCGCCAGCAGCTCCCCGGTGTAGCCGGCCATCAGCGAACGCCCCGTGTCGATCAGGTGCTTGAGCTCGCGCGGGCCGCCGTGCAGGTGCACGAAGTGGTCGATGACCTCGCCCATGGCGCGCGTGTCGTGCACCAGGCGCTCTTCGAGGAAGCCGCGCAGCGCGGCCTTCACCGCGGGCCTTGCGATCGGGTTCGGCAGGCGCAGCAGCGCGGGCCAGTTGAGCCACCGTCCCGAGATCGCGTGCCACCACCACGGGGCGCTGTCCCCCAGGCCGGCGGGCGCCATCAACACCAGGCGGTCCACCAGCTGCGGGTCCTCGAGCGCAACCGTCAGCGCCATCGCGCCCCCCAGGGAATGGCCCACGAACGCCGCACGGGCGATCTCGAGCTGCTCGAAGAGCGCCGGGAAGAACTCCATGTAGCAGCCGATCAGGTCGTCCGAGTACGACTCGGGCGGGTCGCCGGAGCGGCCGAAGGGCGGCACGTCGATGGCGATCACCCGGCGCCGGCGCGCCAGCGGCGGGACCACGCGGCGCCATGCGTCGGCCGTGTCGCCGTAACCGTGCAGCAGCACGACGGGCGGCAGGGAGGACGAGCTCTGCGCGGGGGCGTCGACGACGTACGTCTCGCAGCCCGCGATGTCGAGCAGCCTGCCCGCGAGCTGAGTGCCGGTCGCGTCGAACAGGCCCGGATGTCTCACGGCGCGCGCCACCGCGATGCCCTCAATCGCCCCCGGCTCTCAACGGCACCTGCAAACCTGCCCCCCGCCCGACTGTCCGTGTCCCTGTGCCAATGTATAGACGATGCGATGACGTCTCGCATGAGCGCCGCGGCTAAGCTCGTACCGCGTGCTTTGTCCAAACTGCATGTCTCCCTACATAGAGCCCCTGCCGGACGATCCCGAGCAGCCGGGCCAGGCTCCCGACGAGCCGGTCATGCATTGCAAGGAGTGCGAGTACGCCGCGCCGCGCTCCGAGTTCCTGCCCGAGAACTACCGCTAGCCAGCGGGCCTGCGGCGGCGGACCCAAGCATGATGGGTGCGCCTTTCGGCAAAACCTCTAAATGTGGTAGGAAATACGGACAATTTCGCCCGCTTCCGCCGGATCCACAGCAGGAGGGATGACATGGCCGACTACGCGAAGGACGTTCTGGTCGACACGCAATGGGTCGAGGACCATCTCGACGACGACTCCATCCGGATCGCGGAGGTGGACGAGAACCCCGCGCTCTACGCCGAGTCGCACATTCCCGGCGCGATCGGCTTCGACTGGCAGAAGGACCTTCAGGACCAGGTCAAGCGGGACTTCCTCGGGCCGCAGGACTTCGGCGCGCTGTTCGGCTCGCGCGGCATCTCCAACGACCACACGATCGTGCTCTACGGAGACCGCAACAACTGGTTCGCGGCATACACCTACTGGTACCTCAAGTACTACGGCCACGACAACGTGAAGCTGATGAACGGCCCGCGCGAGAAGTGGATCAACGAGGGGCGGCCGACCAGCACCGACAAGCCGGCCTTCGGCGCCACGACCTTCAAGGCCGCGGCGGGGGACGAGTCGATCCGCGCGCTGCGCGACGAGATGCTCGGCCTGGTGGGCACCGACACGAAGCTCGTGGACGTGCGCTCGCCCCAGGAGTTCTCAGGAGAGCTGATCGCGATGGCCGGCTACGAGCAGGAGGGCGCACAGCGCTCCGGGCACATCCCCGGCGCGGCCAGCGTGCCGTGGGCGCAGGCCGTCAACGAGAACGGCACGTTCAAGTCGGCCGAGGACCTCAAGGCGCTGTATGGCGGCAAGGGCGTCCTGAACGGCGACGACGTCGTCACCTACTGCCGGATCGGCGAGCGCTCAGCGCACACCTGGTTCGTGCTGCACGAGCTGCTCGGCATGGGAAACGTGAAGAACTACGACGGCTCGTGGACCGAGTGGGGCAACATGGTCGCCGTGCCCGTCGAGAAGGACGTGTAGCCGCGTGCCGCGCTGGACGGGCGGTTAGAGGAGCGGCTTCAACCGCTCCAGCAATTCGGCCAGGATGCGGGCGGTTGCGCCCCAGATCAGGTGCCCGCTGACCGTGTACGTGTCGGTCTTGATCGGGACGCCGCGGCGGATCAGCCGCTTCTTCTCGTAACCCCCGAGCAGGTCGTGCAGCGACAGCTCCACGATCTCGTCCACCTCGACGGGGTTGGGCCGCAACGTGCCGCCGGGAGCCGTCAGCCCGACGAACGGATAGATCTCGTAGCTGGTCACGAACGTGCCGGTCGGAGACAGCGCGCCGACCACGTCGACCAGGTCGCGCGCGAGGCCGATCTCCTCCTCGGCTTCGCGCAGCGCGGTGTCGCGCAGTGCCTCGTCCGGGTCGCGGCGCCCGCCCGGGAACGAGATCTCGCCCGCGTGGCGGCGCATGTCGGCCGGGCGTTTGGTGAAGACGGCGGTGAGGTCGCCGTCCTGCACGTAGAGCGGGACCAGCACCGCCGCCTTGGTGTTTCCCGGCGCGCTCATCTTGACGGTCTCGGCCGGGTCGAGCAGCACCGCGCCGAGGCCGGCCGCGTAGTCGTCGATCGCCTTCATCCCGGTGCGAATATACGTGGCATGGATGCCCTCCTGATCGTCGACTTCCAAAACGACTTCACTCCGGGCGGGGCGCTGCCGGTGGAGCGCGGGGACGAGATCGCGGGCCCGGTCAACGCGATCGCCGGCCATTTCGAGTTCGTCGTCGCCACACGCGACTGGCACCCGCCCGACCACGGGTCGTTCGCCGGCGTCGAAGTCGACCCGGACGAGTGGGACGGGGTCGACCCGCCGGGCATCTGGCCCGTGCACTGCGTGCAGGGCACCCCCGGCGCGGAGCTGCACCCGGCGCTCGACCGCTCCAATGTCGACGTGGTGGTCGACAAGGCCCAGGACCCGCGCACGCAGGGATACTCCGCCTTCCACGGCGGGAACCTCACCGACGTCCTGCGCGCCCGCGGGGTGGACCACGTCTACGTCGCGGGCCTCGCGACCGACTACTGCGTGAAGCACACGGTGCTCGACGCGGTCGAGCACGGGTTCGACGTGACGGTCGTGGAGGATGCCGTGCGCGGCATCGAGGTCGAGCCGGGCGACGTGGAGGCGGCGCGGGCGGCGATGCGCGCCGCCGGCGCCGGCTTCACCTCCTCCGAGGACGTCGCCGCCACCCACCCCGTGCGCACATGAGCGCCACAGTGGCGCTCATGTGCGCACGGGGGGCTTGTTATGCGCTGTCGGGCGGCGCGTCGTCGCCGTCGGCGTAGGGGTACCACCAGTCCTTGGGCGCGATCTCGGTCTCGATGTGCACGTGCTTGGTCTCCTGGAACGCCTCGAGCCCCTCCACGCCCAGCTCGCGGCCGATGCCCGACTGCTTCATGCCCCCGAACGGTCCCGCATCGTTGTCGGTGAGCGGGTCGTTGAACCACACCGTGCCGGCCTTCAGCTCGCGCATGCAGCGCACGACGTTGGCGATGTCGCGGGTGTACACGTTGGCGCCCAGTCCGTAGCGCGTGGAGTTGGCCAACGCGATCGCCTCGTCGAGGCTCGACACGGGGACGATCGGCGCCACCGGCCCGAATGTCTCCTCGCGCAGCAGCGCCGTCTCGTGGGGCGCGCCGGTGATGACCGCGGGCGCGAAGAAGTGGCCCCGCGCGCGGCCGGTGTCGCGCCCGCCGGTGAGCAGCGACGCGCCCGCGCTCACCGCCTGCTCCACCTGAGTTGCCACCTTGTCGCGCTGACGCGCCGACACCATCGGCCCGATGTCGGTGCGGGGATCGAGCGGGTCGCCCATCACGAGGCTGTTCGTGTAGGCCACGAACTCGCTCACGTAGTCGTCGTACACGTCGCGCATCACGTAGAAGCGCTCCGCCGACGTGCAGACCTGGCCCGCGTTCAGGTACGCGGCCCAGGCGCCGCCCTTGGCGGCGACCGCGATCTCGGGCGCCACGTCCGAGCAAACGATGAACGGATCCTTGCCGCCCATCTCGAGATTCACGCGCGCGACCCGCTCGGCACAGGCGACGGCGACCCGCTTGCCCGTCTCGACCGAGCCGGTGAACGCCACGCAGTCCACGCGCTCGTCGCGCACGATCGCCTCGCCCACGTCGCCCGCGCCGGCCAGCAGGTTCACGGCTCCCGCGGGCAGTTGCTCGAAGCAGGGGGCCAGCATCAGCGTCGACAGCGGCGTCAGCTCGGACGGCTTGCACACGGTCGTGTTGCCCGCCGCCAGCGCCGGCGCCAGCTTCCACGCAAGCAGCAGCAACGGGTAGTTCCACGGGACGATGCAGCCGATCACGCCCATCGGCTCCTTCACCACCAGTGCCAGCTGGGTCGACTCGATCGGCGGGATCACGCGGCCGCCGTGGTTGCGGCCGATCTCCGCGTAGTAGTCGAACACGGCCGCGGTCCAGCCGACCTCGTCGGAGTTCTCGACCAGCGGCTTGCCGCCCTCGCGGGTCATCGTCGCGGCCAGCTCGTCCGTGCGGGCGCGCATCCGCGCGGCTGCCTCGTGCAGCAGCTCGGCGCGCTCGAGCGCGGGCGTGTCGGCCCATTTGCCCGCCGCCTCGCGGGCGGCGGCGATCGCGGCGTCGACCTGGGCCGCAGAGGCCGCCCCGACCGCGGCGATCGTCTCCTCGGTGTAGGGGTTCTCGACCGCCAGCGGCTCGCCCTCGCCGGCGACCTGCTCGCCGCCGATCAGCAGCCGCGTCTCGGGCTCAGGCACGCTGCACGTCGTCCTGGATCTCCGCGTCGCCCATCAGGACGCGATGCACGGGGCACTTGCCGGCGATCACGCGCAGGCGCTCCAGCTGCTCGTCGGTAACCTGGCCGGGAATCTGGACGAGCACGTCGAAGCGCGACGTGCCCGCCGGGTCCAGCTCGTAGTCGACCTCGACCACGACGTCGCCGAGATCCCATTGCTTGCGCTCGGCGTACATCTCGACGGTGATCGCCGTGCAGGATGCGAGGCTCAGCGCAAGCAGCTCCGTCGGGCGCGGGCCGGTGTCGGTGCCGCCGGCCGTGGGCGGCTCGTCGGCGATCAGCGTGTGCTTTCCGGCGGTGAGGCTGTGGGCGTAGCCCTTACGGCGCTGGACGCTGACCTTCATGTGGCTCCCGCCGAGGACTTGCCCCGCCCCTCGAACAGCTCCGGCTCCCGCACGTCCGCGAAGCGCGCCATCGCGAACAGCAGGTCCGAGGCGCGGTTCACGAACCGCAACACGACGGAGTCGCCCAGGTCCTGCGCGCGATCGAGCGCCACGATGCGCCGCTCGGCGCGGCGCAGCACCGCCCGCGCGACGTCGAGCTGGGCGGACAGCTGGGTCCCGCCGGGGATCACGAACTTCGGCGGCAGGTCGACCTGGTCCATGTAGTGGTCGATCGCCCGCTCGAGCCAGCCGACCATGCCCTCCTCGAGCCGGCTGACGCCCGCCTCCAGGCGCGCGCGGGCCTCCGGGGCGGTCGCCAGCTCCGCGCCCGCCACGAACAGGTCGGTCTGGAGGTGCAGCACGTCCGCCGCCAGGCGCGGATCCGTCGCCAGCGCGCGCGTCACGCCCAGCGCGGAGGTTGCCTCGTCCAGCGCGCCGTAGGCCTCGGTGCGCACGTCGCTCTTCTCCACCCGGCCCCCGTACCAGAGGGAAGTGGTCCCGTCGTCGCCCTTGCGCGTGTAGATCTTCACCGCTTCGGGAGGGTACCCGGCGCCCCCTTGCTCCAGATCCGCGGGCTCCCCGGGGTCGCTGAAGACTTGTGGTTGCGATCGGCCCCCAAAGTCTTCAGCGAGACGCTGCGGACCAACGCGAGGCCGCCCTTCTTGCAACGTAATTCATAAATGAGTAGCGTTCCAAAAGCCATGGCCGCGGATGAATCCAGGCCGGTCGTCGAGGAGCTTGCCACCCGCTCCGATCGCCGCAAGGCGCGCACCGTCGGCGCGATCCTGGACGCGGCCGAGCGGCGCTTCATCGAGCACGGCTTCCACCACACGACAGTGGAGGAGATCGCCGCCGCCGCGGACGTGTCGGTGGGCTCCATCTACGTCCACTTCAAGAGCAAGGAAGGGCTCTACCTGGCGCTGATCGAGCGCGCGCTCGAAGTCGAGGAGCGCTACATGGACGAGGCCTTCCGGCCTACGCTGTCGCTGGGCCAGCAGCTGTTCGCGGCCGGCTGGGCCTACCTGCGCTTCTATCTCGAGAACCCCGGCTACTTCCGCATCCTGATGTTCCCGCACATCGACGCGCGGCCCGCGGACACGCTGCCGTTCGCCGCGCAGCGGCTGGCCGAGCGCGCCGAGGCGCAGGTGCGCCGCGTCGCGGCGATCATCGAGCTGGGCGTGAAGACAGGCGCTGCGCGCCCGGTCGACCCGTACCGCGCGGCGAAGTTCATGTGGGGCGCGTGGAGCGGCGTGATCGCGCTCAACCTGCGCCCCGACCGCCTGCGGCTCGACGACGACGAGCTGCGCGCGGTGCTGGAGGAAGGCCGCCACATGATCGCCGAGGGCATCGCGTCGATGGCGCTGCGCAACCCCGACGGCAGCCTGCGTCCCGAGTTCGACCACTTCGACCACGACGTCCCCCAACCTGCGAAGCACGTCAAAGGAGCCTCTCAATGAGATTCGGGATCTTCTACGAGCACCAGTTGCCGCGGCCGTGGGCCGCCGGCGCCGAGGAGCGGCTGCTGACCGACGCGCTCGCGCAGGTGGAGCTGGCGGACAAGGTCGGCATCGACTACGTGTGGGAGGTGGAGCACCACTTCCTCGAGGAGTACTCGCACTCGAGCGCCCCCGAGGTGTTCCTCGCCGCCGCCAGCCAGCGCACCCGCGACATCCGCCTGGGCCACGGCATCGTGCAGATCCCGCCCGGCTTCAACCACCCGGCGCGGATCGCCGAGCGGATCGCCACGCTCGACCTGATCTCCGGCGGGCGCGTGGAGTTCGGCACCGGCGAGTCGAGCTCGCAGACGGAGCTGGGTGCGTTCGGAGTGGACCGCGACACCAAGCGGGCGCAGTGGGAGGAGGGCGTGGACGCGATCACGCGGATGTTCGTGGAGCAGCCCTTCGGGGGCTACGACGGGCGCTTCATCTCGATGCCCCCGCGTTCCGTGGTCCCGAAGCCCAAGCAGAAGCCCCACCCGCCGCTGTGGGTCGCGTGCAGTCGCCGCGAGACGATCCTGATGGCCGCACAGCGCGGGATCGGCGCGCTCACGTTCGCGTTCATCGAGCCCGAGCAGGCCCGGGAGTGGGTGGACGAGTACTACGCGATCCTCGAGTCCGACCGGTGCGTGCCCGCGGGTTTCGCGGTGAACCCCAACTTCGCCGTCGTGCTGCCGATGATGCTGCACACCGACGAGGCGACCGCGATCGAGCGCGGCATCGACGGTGCGCACTTCTTCGGCTACTCGCTCGCGCACTACTACGTGTTCGGCGACCACCGCCCCGGCGTCACGAACATGTGGGACGAGTTCCAGGCCAAGCGCGCCGAGTACGGCTTCGCGCGCGAGATCATCGACGCCGACGACGGCCCGCTCGGGGTGAAGATCCTCCAGCAGGGTTTGGGCTCGCTGCGCGGCGCGATCGGCACGCCCGATCAGGTGGCAGACCTGGTGGCGCGCTACAGGCACGCGGGCGTGGACCAGGTGATCTTCGTCCAGCAGGCCGGCCCGAACAGGCACGAGCACATCTGCGAGTCGCTGGAGCTGTTCGGCAAGCAGGTGCTGCCGCGCTTCACCGACGGGCGCGAGCAGCGCGAGGCCGCCAAGCGCGAGCGCCTGGCGGAGGCCTGCGAACGCGCCCTGGGCCGCCGCGCACCGGCGCGCACGCCGGACCCTGGCTACGTGATCACGCCCCGCGGGGAGCCGCGGCCCGCGCAGGCGATCGCGGCGGCGCGTCACACGCAGTCGAACGGCTTTGCAAACGGCGGGCGGCGCACCGCGAAGCACGTGGTCGGCGATCGCCTCCAGCGGGTGGGGGAAGCGGCCTTCGGCGCCTACGTGCGGCAGTCGTTCGGACGAGCAGCTGGAACGTGTCGTGGGCTCGGGCCCCGGACTGCGCACGATCTTCAAGGCGATGGAGCGGGCGTTCGTACCCGCGCGCGCGAACGGCTTCTCCGGTGAGGTGCAGTACGAGCTGACCGGCCGCAACGGCCCCAAGCGCTGGATCCTGCGGATCGAGGAGGGCGCGCGGGCCGTGACGGAGCCGGGGATCGCCCGGGACCCGGTCGTGACCTTCCGCACGTCGCTGCCGATGTTCGCGCGCATCGCCTCACAGGAGGTGCACGCCGCGAAGGCGATGATGGACGGAGACCTCGAGGTGCACGGTGACTTCGAGGCCGCCGCGCGCCTGGGCGAGATGTTCGGCCACGACTCGCTCGTGTGAGCTACAGGGGGTTGAACAGCAGGCCGCTGAGCAGCTTCGGGTAGAAGTACGTCGACTTCGGCGGCATCGTCTCGCCGGCCTGCGCGACCGCCTGCACCTGCGCGATCGGCGTGGGGCGCAGAAGGAACGCCACCTCGTAGTCACCCGAGCCCAGCAGCGCGCGCGCCTGGTCGAGGTCGCGCGCGTAGGCGAGCCCGTGCTGATGGGAGATGTCGTCCTCGGTGAGGCCCAGCGCGTCCTCCAGCACCAGCTTCTCCAGCACCGCCGTGTCGAGGCTGCGGTAGCTGGGGGAGTGGCCGGCCAGCGCGCGGTCGACCGTCGCGGTCGAGCCCAGCCGCAGCCGCAGGGAGCGCCCGCCCTGGTCGAGGTAGCCGTAGGTGGGTGTGCCGTTGGCCGCATCGGGGACCACGTCGTCGGGCGCCACCTCGTCCACGTCGAAGTCGCGCTCGAGCTCCTGCTCGAGGCGGGCACGCCGATCGTCGGCGAGTCGCCCGACCAGGCGGTGCGTGGGAAACACGGTGAGGCCGGGGTCCGACATCGACACGAGGCACATCAGCACGTAGTTGTGGTCGCCCTCGCCGCCGATCTCCCGCGCGTAGGTGCGTGCGGTCTCGTAGCGGTGGTGGCCGTCGGCGATCAGCAGCTCCGTGTCCGCCAGCGCCGCCTGCACGCGCTCGATCGCATCGGGATCCGTGACCCGCCACAGCCGGTGCACGGTGCCGTCGTCGTCGGTCACACCGCCCCACGGGTCCGCGGCGGTGGCCGGCTCCAGCGCCGCCCAGGCCGCGCCGGCGGGGTCGTCGTACAGGGAGAAGATCGGGGAGAGGTTCGCACGCGTCGCCCGCATCAGGCGCAGGCGGTCCTCCTTCGCGGCCGGATGCGTGCGCTCGTGGGGGCGGATCGCGCCCGGGCCATAGTCGGTGACCCGTACGCGGCAGAAGAAGCCGTGGCGCACGCGCTGCGTGCCGTCCGGCGCGCGGTAGGCCTGCGTCAGCGCCCACAGCGCGGGCTCGCGGTCGCGGGTCAGCACTCCCGACATCTGCCACTGCTCGAACAGCTCGGCCGCGTGGGCGTAGGGATCGTCGCCCTCCGGCAGGTCGATCTCCACGACGTTGTGCGCGTTGCGCGCGGCCAGCGCGCGGCGCAGGTCCGCGTCGATCACGTCGTAGGGGGGAGCGGCGAGGCGATCGAGCGGGCCTGCGGCGGCGAGGTCGTAGTGGATCGCGCGCAGCGGTTGGACGTCGGCCATCGGGCCGCGCAACTTACAGGATGGCCCCGGGTCAGTCGCCGGGGACGTCGAGCACGACCTTGCCGGTCGCGCGGCGCTCGTCGATCACGCGCATCGCGGCGGCGCCACGGGCGAGCGGGAACCGCTGCCCGACCAGGGGGCGCACGGTGCCGGCCTCGATCATCCGGTCGAGCGCCGCGCCGACCTCGCGGTTGAGGTCGGGCCGCGCCATCGCGTATGCGCCCCAGCCCGCGCCCACCACCTCGGTGTTGCGCAGCAGCAGGCGGTTCACCTTCACCTCCGGGATCGAGCCACCGGTGAAGCCGACCACCACCACGCGGCCGTCCTCGCGCAGCGCGCGCAGGCTGTCGGTGAAGCGGTCGCCGCCCACGGGATCCAGCACCACGTCGACGCCGCCGCCGGTCAGCTCCACGGTCTGCTCGCGCCACGGACCGTCGGAGCGCACCACCTCGTCGGCGCCGGCGTCGCGCGCGACCTGCTCCTTCTCGTCGCTGGACACGACCGCGACCACGGTGGAGGCGCCGAGGCCCTTGGCCACCTGGAGCCCCGCGGTGCCGACGCCGCCGGCCGCGCCGTGCACCAGCACGCGCTCGCCCTCTGCCAGGCGCCCGCGCAGCTTCAGCGCGAAGTAGGCGGTGTGGTAGTTGAGGATCAGCGCAGCGCCCTGGGCGAAGTCGAGCTGCGCGGGCAGCGCGAAGGTCATGTAGGAGGGTGCCACCGCGACCTCGGCCATGCCGCCCAGCGCCGTGAAGGCGGCCACCCGGTCGCCGGGCGACAGGCCCGAGCCGGCGGGGGCCGAGCGCACCGTGCCGCCCACCTCGGCGCCCGGGACGAACGGCAGGTCGGGCTTGAACTGGTACAGGCCGCGGGTCTGCAGCACGTCCGGGAACGACACCGCCGCGGCCTGCACGTCGACCACGACTCCCTCACCCGGCGTGAGCATGTGGGAGGCCTCCGGCTCGGGCACATCGGTGAGCGTGAGGCCGTCGGGGCCGGACAACTCGGTCAGCTGGAGGGCGCGCACGGCGCGGGATGCTATCCGGACCGCGAGTCGCTCGCACGCGCGACGCTGTTCGGCCTCGGTGTGACGACCGGGGCTAGGATGCGCCGGCGATGACCGACTTCCCGGTCGAAGGCATGGAGGCGACCCATGTGCTCGCCGTCAGCGACCCGGGCACCGCGCGCAGCTTCTACGAGAGCGTGCTGGGCGCCGAGGTCCACCGCGCGTACGGCACGTCGGTAGTGCTGCGCTTCCTGGGAACGTGGCTGCTGCTCGTCACAGGTGGGGGACCGACGCCCGACAAGCCGCACGTGACGTTTGCGCCTCCCCCCGACCCGGACGTGGTCAGCCACGAGATCACGATCCGGGTGCCCGATTGTCGCGCCGCCTACGAGACCCTCCGGGCGAGAGGCGCCGAGTTCCTGACGCCGCCGGTGGAAAGCGAATCGGAGGTTCGCTGCTTCTTCCGGGACCCCGACGGCCATCTGCTGGAGATCAGCGAGGCGAAGACGACGGGCTGAGCGGCTTGGCCCACAGCGGAGAATGCTTGCGGGCTGAGTCGGGGCGGCCGGATTCGAACCGACGGCCACTGCGTCCCAAACGCAGTGCTCTACCAGGCTGAGCTACGCCCCGGTTGCGCAAGTTTAGGCCGCCGTTACCCTGATCTTCCATGGACCTCGATGCCGCCCGCGACTTCCTGCGTGAGCACCACCGCGGCGTGCTCGCAACCCGGCGCTCCGGCGACCGCATCCAGCAGAGCCCGGTGATCGCCGCGGTCGACGCTGGGGGGCGCGTCGTGATCAGCAGCCGCGAGACCGCCATCAAGGTCAAGAACCTGCGGCGCGACCCGTGGGCTCAGCTGTGCGCGTTCACGGACAAGTTCTTCGGTGCGTGGGTGTACGTCGAGGGGACGGCCGAGGTCGTGTCCCTGCCGGAGGCGATGGACCTGCTGATCGACTACTACGAGCGCTTTCCAGGTGAGAACCCGGACTGGGACGACTACCGGGCGCGCATGCAGCGCGAGCGGCGCGTCCTGATCCGCATCGCGATCGAGCACGCGGGCCCCGACCGGTCGGGCTAGGACGTGGAGCGTGTGACGGGAATCGGCGGGGTGTTCTTCCGCTCGCGCGATCCCGATGCGCTGGTGGCGTGGTACGTGGAGCACCTGGGCCTCGAGCCGGGGGACGACAAGTCCGTGATGTTCCGGGCCGGCCCCGACCACGGCAGCACGGCCACGCTGTGGGCGCCGTTCCGGGAGGACACCGACTACTTCGGCGGCCCCGCGCAGTGGATGGTCAACTTCCGCGTCTCGGACCTCGACGCGATGCTGGATCAGCTGCGCGCCGCCGGCGTCGCGGTCGAGGACGAGACCGAGGAGACGGAGTACGGCCGCTTCGGCTGGGCCCGCGACCCGGAAGCGAACCGCATCGAGCTGTGGGAGCCGACGCCGGGCTGGTGAGCGGCACGTCGCGTCGGGGGTTTTCGCCCCGTAGCCGGCGGTAGCCTTCGTCGCCGGGCCCCCGTAGCTCAGTCGGACAGAGCAGCTGCCTTCTAAGCAGCGGGTCGCAGGTTCGAATCCTGCCGGGGGCATCAGGGAACGCCCGCTACCAGGCGGGATTGCGGCCTGCCGTACCTGACCGTTCGAAACCGCCAGATACCCCTGTTTTCCCCTAGTCCGGGGTACGTTTGGGGGTAGATAGCTCTAAGCGCCAGGCCGTCGCGCCTCGTGAACGCGAGCCGCCATACCTGCGTCCCGCTATTGATCGCGCAGGGCGCACACGCGAAGGCGATCTCGCAGCACCTGGGTCACAAGTCAACAACGATCACGATGGACCGGTACGGGCACGTCTTCCCGGCCGAGCACGAGAACATCGCCGACAGGCTCGACGCCGCCTTTAGCCAGGCGAGCAACCCTCCGGAGAACCCTTCCGTGACGGTCCGTTCCCTACGCGCCTAACGCATTCGTCGTACGCGTGCGCTCCAATCAACAAATGGTGATCGCCGGGCCGCACTCCGATGACGCGAGGCTCCATTGTGTTCTCGACATAGACAGTTACAGCACGCCTGTTCGAGCCGAAGTAGACGGTGCAGGCGTGTCGTGGCTCGAAAAACGCTTCGTCCCCTTCGCAGCCTCCCATCTCGTACGTCTCGCCTGCGCGCTTGTACTCGGAGGCCCATCGCGCAGCTACCTTGGCGTGGTCGTTCACGCTAGGGGCTAGGACGGTTTGCGAAGCCTGCGAATCGTCCTCGTCCGTTAATGCGACAACCCCCAGAGTGATCGCCGCCCCGACGACTGCTCCTAGCGCAACCCACGGAAATCGACGTAACCTCGACATCGTTCCCGCAAGCGTAACCCGCAGATGCCGTTCGTCCAGTACCCAGGGGTACGTCCGGGGGTACATGACGACTCCGAGTTCCCGAACGCTGCTCCCTGAGCCGGATCGCGCGGGCCGTACGGACCGTCCCTGCTCGTCCGGCCCTCGCGATTGCTTCCCAATCGCGTTAGGATCGGAGCGTCCTGCCGAGCCTCGTGAAATTGGAGCTTCCGCTTCTTGCTCCGGGGACCCACTGAGGAGAGTGCCATGCCTCGACTCATTCCGCGCCTGATCTGGTCCCTCGTCCTCGCTGCTCTCGTTCTGCTGATGATGGGCGTGCCAGCACAGGCGACCTTCGCCGGAGCAAACGGAAAGATTGCCTTCACCAGCGAGCGCGACGGCAATGCCGAGATCTACACCATGAATCAGAATGGCGGCAGCCAGACTCGTTTGACTGTCCTCGCTTCGCCCGCCTGCAACGACGGCCTCGACAACGACGGCGACGGCAAAATCGACTACCCGGCCGATCCGGGTTGCATGAATTTCGTAGATGCAAGCGAAGTCGATCCGCCACCCGTCGCCTGCAACGACGGCCTCGACAACGACGGCGACGGCAACATCGACTACCCGGCCGATCCGGGTTGCATGTATCCCACAGATGAAAGCGAAGTTGATCCGCCACCCGTCGCCTGCAACGACGGCCTCGACAACGACGGCGACGGCAAAATCGACTACCCGGCCGACCCGGGTTGTCTGTATCCCTACGATGCAAGCGAAGTCGATGTGGCCGGCTATCCGCGCCCCAAGGGCGCATCTCCTCTCAGGGTTCCTCTCGTGGTGGCTTACGAGGCGTGTACCGCCCCGAATCGCTCACACGGACCGCCGCTCGCCTCTCAGTCCTGCAGCCCACCGGTGCAAGCCTCCACCGCACTCACCGTAGGTACACCCGATGCCAACGGGCCGGCCGCGAACTCGCAGGGAAGCATCAGGCTGAGCGTCATTGTCGGATACCCGGGGCCCCCTGACGACAGCGACCTGCGGCTTCAGGGCTCGATCACCGACGTTCGCTGCAGGCCCGGCACGACAACTTGCGGGAGCGCCAATGCGATTGACGGCGCCGACTACACAGGCGAGGTGCAGGGGATGTTCACCATGCGCATCACGGATGGTTTCAATGCCGTGGCGGGCGGAGGAGGGACGGATCCTGCGACGGTCGTCGACATTCCATACCCCATCGCATTCAACTGTGCCGCATCGGCCAGCACTGCCGAAGGTGCTAGCTGCACTAGCAACACCTCCGCTAATGCCGGGATTCCAGGAGCCATCAAGGACGGAAAGCGCAAGGTCATCGAGGTTGGCCAGGTAAAGGTCAACGACGGCGGGCCAGACGGCCTCTTCACTACCGCGCCGAACACCGTTTTCGCGGTCCAGGGCCTCTTCGTCCCGTAGCTGAGAAACCTCCAGTCGGCGCAGCCTCCCTAACGCTCCATAAGGTGCGGTTGCGTACATCCTTCAGCCTCACCGCGAGTCCCAGGCGCCCGGACGGCTCGTCAGGCGCGCGACCACCTCCGGCGTCTCGCCGCTCACGAGATCGGCGAGCGTGACCGTCTCGAGCACCTCGCGCAGGTTCGCGCGCACCGCGACCCAGACGTCGCGCAGGGAGCGGGCGGCGCCGCGGTACTCGACGGCTTCGGGAGGCGCGTCCTGCACGTGCGCCAGCGGGCCCTCGACCGCCCTGATCACGTCGGCCAGCCGGACGTCCTGCGGCGGCCGCGCGAGCCAGTAGCCGCCGTGCACGCCGCGCCGGGTGCGGACGATCCCCGCGTGTTTGAGCTCGAGCAGGATGTGCTCCAGGAAAGGGAGCGGGATCGCCTGTGACTCCGCGAGCTGCTCTCCTTTCACCGGCTGCCCCGCGGCGGCGGCCAGCTCCGCGGCCGCGCGGACCGCGTAGTCCACTTTGGCGCTGACGCGCAAGCTAGCCCGGCTCGACCGCGAGCTCGCGGCGCCGGATGCTCGAACGCTCTTTGCGGTGCTGCATGAGGGCCGATGCTAGAGCGGCGAGCGCGATCGTGGCAAGCACGAGGTACGCGGCTGCCAGCACCCGGCCGGGAACTCCCACCGCGACGCCGAGGGTGCGGGCGTTCGTCAAGAGGATCACCGAGCCCACCGCGGTGCCGAGGATGCGCGCCGGCAGGTTGCGCACCAGCCACGCGGCGATCGGCGCCGCGACGAGGCCTCCGGCGACCAGCGCGCCGACCCACTCGAGGTGGACGGCCGAGAAGGACAGCGACAACAGGAATCCGGCCGACGCGCCGAGCGCCACGAGGAACTCGGCGGTGTCGATCGAGCCGACCACCCGGCGCGGCTCGAGGCGTCCCGAAGAGAGCAGTGTGGGGGTCCCGATCGGGCCCCAGCCCCCGCCGCCGGCGGCGTCCATGAAGCCGGCGAAGGCCCCGAGCGGCGAGAGAAAGCCCGCCGGCAGCGGGCGGCGAGGGCGGGCGGACCGGTCACCGGGGCGCGCGAAGCGCGCCAGCACGTAGAGCCCGAGCACGAAGAGGAAGCCCGCGATCATGGGTGCGGCCAGCTCCGCGGGCAGCGAGGCGAGGAAGACCGCCCCGGCGAAGGCGCCGGCGGCACCGGGCAGGGCCATCAGGCGCACGACCCGCCAGTCCACGTTCCCGAAGCGCCAGTGGGAGACGCCCGACGCGGCGGTCGTCGCGAGCTCGGCCAGGTGGACGGTGGCCGACGCGCTGGCGGGCGCCACCCCGACCGTCAGCAGCAGGGTGGTCGAGGTCAGCCCGTAGGCCATGCCGAGCGCGCCGTCCACGAGCTGGGCGGCGAGTCCGACGAGTGCGAGCAGGGCCAGCCGTTCCATGCCCTGAGTTGTAGCCTTTGTTGACCAGCTTTGTCAAGTGATCTAGAAGATCAACAAGGTCAAGGAGGTCCGGGGCAGAGGCGGCCACGGGCGGTCTTTCCCGGGCCAGCTCACCATCGTGGCCTTGTCGCGGGGGCTTGCGTGTCCGATGGGGTTGCGCCGCACGCGGGAGTCCGAACCGGTAGACACCACCTGATCGCACGAAAGATCTTCCGGATGATCATCGATCACGATTTCCCAAAGGAGGCACAGCGACGATGAACACGCCACAAGTGGTCTCGCGCCAGGAATGGGACGCCGCGCGCGAGCAGATGCTCGTCAAGGAGAAGGAGTTCACCCGTGCCCGTGACGCACTCGCCGCCGAGCGCCGCCGCATGCCCTGGGTGGCCGTCGAAAGGGAGTACGAGTTCGACGGGCCCGCCGGCAAGGCCGGCCTGCTTGACCTCTTCGACGGGCGCCGCCAGCTGATCCTGTACCGCTTCTTCTACGAGCCGAGTGTCGAGGGCTGGCCCGAACGCGGCTGTGGCGGCTGTTCCTTCCTCGCCGACCAGGTCGCCCATCTCGCGCACCTCAATGCCCGCGACACCACGCTCGCGTTCGCGTCGCGCGCCCCGCAGGCCGACATCGCGCGCTGGAAGGCGCGCATGGGGTGGGAGCACATCCCGTGGTACACGATCACCGACGACTTCGACGCGGACTTCGGCGTCGATGAGTGGCACGGCACCAACGCCTTCATCCGCGACGGCGACCAGGTGTTCAACACCTACTTCGTGAACAACCGCGGCGACGAGGCGATGGGCAGCACGTGGAGCTACCTCGACATCACCGCGCTCGGTCGCCAGGAGGAGTGGGAGGACTCGCCCGAGGGCTACCCGCAGACCCCGCCGTACCAGTGGTGGAACCTGCACGACGAGTACGGCAAGGGCTGAGGTCGCCCGCAAGCCCGAGCGCGTGAGAAGCATCCTCGAGATCGGCGGCAGGCGGGCGCCCTTCCTGCGCTGGTCGGTGCTGCGCATGGTCGCCGCGCGGCGCAACCTGACCCGCAACTGGCAGGTCGGCGACGGACGCGAGGCCGCACTGGCCGACTACGTGGTCGCCCACGCCCGGCCCGGCGACGCCGGCGACGCGATCCGGGCGATCGACGAGTTCTGCATGACGCGCAGCGTGATGATCAACGTGGGCGACGAGAAGGGCGAGATCCTCGACCGCGCCCTGCGGCGCGCGTCGCCCCGCCTCGTGCTGGAGCTCGGCACCTACTGCGGGTACAGCGCGCTGCGCATGGCCAGCGTGATGCCGGCAGGCGCGCGGGTGTGCTCCGTCGAGTTCAGTCCCGACAACGCCGCGATCGCGCGCCGCATCTGGAACCACGCCGGCATCGGCGACGAGCTGACGGTCGTGGTGGGGACGCTCGGCGACGGCGGGGCGACGATCGAGCGGCTGCGCACCGAGCACGGCTTCGGCGAGGCGGCGGTGGATTTCGTGTTCGTCGACCACGACAAGGCCGCCTACCTGCCCGACCTGCGGCGCATCCTCGCGGAGCGCTGGCTGCATCCCGGGTCGATCGTCGTGGCCGACAACGTGCGATTCCCGGGTGCGCCGGAGTACAAGGCCCATCTCGAGGCGCAGGAGGGCCAGAGCTGGCGCACGACGGCGCACGACACGCATCTGGAGTACCAGTCGCTGGTCAAGGACCTGGTGCTCGAGTCGGAGTACCTGGGCGAGCAGCTCTGACGCCGCCGCTTGCGCCCGCCCCGTCGACGTTCTGCAGCTACGCGGCCGGCGGGCCGCCTTCGAGCTCGAGGTCGAGCTCGCGCAGCTGCTCGCGCATGCCGCCGCAGACCTCCTCGCAGAGGTTGAAGACGCTGCGGTCGATGATCTCGTAGCGGATGGTCCCGCCGTGCTCGACCTGGCCCACCAGGCCGGCCTGCACGAGTACTCCGAGCTGCCGGGAGACGTCGGTGCGCGCCGTGTCGGTGGCCGCGGCCAGCTCGTCCGCGGTGGGCGTCTCGTCGTGCAGACGGTCCAGCAGCTTGAGGTTCAGCGGCTCGCTCAGCAGCCGAAACCGGTAGGCGATCAGGTCGATCAGCCGGTCGGGGATGGGGTGGGGGACCTGGGGTGCGCCGCTGTTCATCAGCCACTGACTTTAACGCCGCTTCCCGTGACTTGACGCACGCCGGCCTCGCGGGCCTTGATCGTCGCCCGAATTCATGTGACGCCGCCGAACCGGCTCGGCCTTCGGGCACAATTCCGGCGTGGCGCTCGACACGCCGAGACCCGATGATCCGCACGGCTACCGGCGCTTGCGGGAAGCGGTGAGTTTCTGAGCGGCGCTGCGCTGCGCCGGGCGTCTAACCCTGGCGCGGGACCGACGCGGCGTCCAGCATCCGGCGCGGGGAGGGCCGCGCGATCAGGCCGCCCCAGTCGGAGTCGTCGATGTGCGCGGGCTGCGTGGTCTCGAGAAAGTCGCGCAGCACGTCGGCCAGTCCGTCCGGGTCCTCGAGGTTGGGGAAGTGGGCGGCGCGCGGCAGGGTCTCGAAGCGGCTGCCGGGCACGGCCTCGTGCATCTCGCGCCCGTGCGCGAGCGGAATCGTGTTGTCGCGCTCGCCCCACACGATCAGCGTCGGCATCGAGTTCAGCAGGTACAGGCGGTCACGCGCGCTGACGCGCTGGCCGCGCACGTCGATCACCGCCCGCAGGGTCTCGAGAAAGGCGCGGCGCGCGGGCGGCTTCTGCAGCGGTTGGAGCGCCCGCGCGATCGCGCGCAGGTAGACGGCCTGGCGCGCGCCGCGCCGCTGCAGCCGCGCGGCGGCGCCCTCCAGGCCGGCCAGCACGCGCGGGTGGGCGGCGAGCGAGACCATCGCCGACGCGCCGGGCAGCGCGGCGCTGCGCAGCAGCGGGCTGACGTCGCGCCCGAGGCCCCCGCTCGACACGAGCGCGAGGCGCTCGGTGCGCTGCGGGAACTGGTAGAAGAACTGCATCGCGACCCCGCCGCCCAGGGAGTGGCCGACGATCGTCGCGCGCTCCACTCCGATCGCGGTCAGCAGGTCCCGGATGCTGGCGGCGTGGGCGCCCAGCGAGTAGTCGCCGCGCGGGGTGGCCGAGTCGCCGTGGCCGATCAGGTCCGGGGCGATCACCGTGTAGGAGTCGGCGAGGCGCAGCGCGACCCGCTCCCAGTGGCGCGAGGAGTTGACCATCCCGTGGATCAGGACCACAGGCGGGCCGCTGCCGGCGATCCGGTAGATCACGCGGTGGCCGTGCAGCTCGATCTGCCAGGCGGCGAACTCCGTCACGGCCGCGCACCTTAGCCGTTAACCTCACGGGCATGGCGAGCGTCGAGCAACGGCCGTCGGCCGTCGTGCCGCGCGCGGGCGGCGAGCAGGCCGGCCGGCTCCTCCTCAACCCCCGTTCCTACGGCGCCGAGGAGTTCGACGAGGCCACCCGGCGCGCGCTGCTGGCGACGATCGAGTTCTTCGAGTCGCGCGGCAAGGTGGCGCTCAAGGAGCAGGATCACGAGCGCACGTGGTACGCCGACTTCCTGGAGTTCGTGAAGCGCGAGCGCATCTTCGCGACGCTCCTGACGCCCGTGGCCGAGGCCGGTGATGACCCGGACAAGCGCTGGGACACCGCACGCATCTCCGCGTTCAGCGAGATCACGGGGTTCTATGGGCTGGCGTACTGGTACACGTGGCAGGTCACGATCCTCGGCCTCGGACCGATCTGGCAGAGCGAGAATGCGAGCGCGCGCCGGCGCGCAGCCGAGTTGCTCGAGGATGGCGCGATCTTCGCGTTCGGGCTCTCCGAAAAGGAGCACGGCGCGGACATCTATTCCACCGACATGGTGCTCACCCCGGCGGGTGAGGGCGCGTTCACCGCGAGCGGCAGCAAGTACTACATCGGCAACGGGAACCTCGCCGGCATGGTGTCCGTCTTCGGCCGCCGCGCCGACGTCGAGGGCCCCGACGGCTATGTCTTCTTCGCGGCCGACAGCGGGCACCCGCGCTACCGGCTGGTCAAGAACGTCGTCAACTCGCAGAACTTCGTGAGCGAGTTCCGGCTGGAGGAGTACCCGGTCAGGGAGGAGGACGTCCTCCACACGGGCAAGGCGGCGTTCCACGCCGCGCTGAACACGGTCAACGTCGGCAAGTTCAACCTAGGGTTCGCGTCGATCGGCATCTGCGAGCACGCCTTCTACGAGGCGATCACGCATGCCGACGGCCGCATCCTCTACGGGCACAAGGTGACGGAGTTCCCGCACGTGCGCCAGCTGCTGACCGACGCCTACACGCGGCTCGTGGCGATGAAGCTGTTCGGCGATCGCGCGGTCGACTACTTCCGCAGCGCGGGGCCGGACGACCGCCGCTACCTGCTGTTCAACCCGATCACGAAGATGAAGGTGACGACCGAGGGCGAGAAGGTGATCGACGACCTGTGGGACGTGATCGCCGCCAAGGGATTCGAGCGGGACACGTTCTTCGAGATGGCCGCGCGCGACATTCGCGGCCTGCCCAAGCTCGAGGGCACGGTGCACGTGAACATGGCCCTGGTGCTGAAGTTCATGGCCAACTACCTGTTCAACCCGGCCGAGTACCCCCCGGTGCCGCGGCGCCGCGACGCGGCCGACGACGACTTCCTGTTCCGCCAGGGGCCGGCCCGCGGCCTCGGGAAGGTCCAGTTCCAGGACTGGCGGGCGGCGTACGCGCAGTTCGCCGACGTGCCCAACGTGGCCCGCTTCATGGAGCAGGCCGAGGGGCTCGCGACGTTGCTGGGCACCGCGCCCCCGTCGGAGCAGCAGCAGACCGAGCTGGGCTTCCTGCTCACGCTGGGCGAGCTGTTCACGCTCGTGCCGTACGGGCAGCTGATCCTCGAGCAGGCCGCGCTGACGGGGGTGGACGCGGACACGGTCGACTCGATCTTCGACGTGCTGGTGCGGGACTTCTCGGGCTACGCCGTCACGCTGCACGGCCACTCGTCATCGACCGCGGCCCAGCAGTCGTGGGCGCTCGATCACGTGCGCAAGCCGGCCGGCGACGCCGATCGCTTCGCGCGCGTTTGGAGCGCGGTCGAGCGGCACGCGGGCGCCTACGAGATGCGCCCCTGATCAGCCGAACGTGAACGCGTAGCCGGTCACGCCGGCGTCGAAGCGCAGCGTCAGCAGCCGGCGCTGCACCCGCGGCAGCGAGACCAGCCGGTACAGCCGCTGGCCTCGCACCCTCAGCACGCCGGCGTGCACGTCGGGTCCGGCCAGCGAGGCGGGGATCGGCCGGCCGTCAAGCTCCACGCGCACGCGGCGCGGCGCGCCGCCGCGCGTGCCGAGCACGAGGAACACGCGCCGCGCGCCGAAGCGCGCGCTCAGGGAGGCCCCGCTGCGGGCGGTGGCGGACTCCGCCGCGACGGTCCACCGGCCCCGCAGCGCAAAATGGTCGACCGGCAGCGATCCGGCCCCGGGGTAGGTGCGCGTGCCCGCCGTGAGGCCATCCGGCAGGAAGCGCTCGGCCCGCAGGTGCCCGAGGTAGGTCTCGGGGGTGGAGACGTCGCGCGACGGGGTCTCACCGGCGGCCCGCGTGCGCGCGCCCAGCCGCTGCGTGCCCGCCTCGGCCAGCAGGGACCGGATCGCAGCCTCGGTCTCCGCGTACATGCCTTCGCCGAAGTGCGCGTACCGGACGCGGCCGCGTGCGTCGATCAGGTACTTGGCGGGCCAGTACTGGTTGCCCCACGCCTCCCATGTGCCGAACTCGTTGTCCTGCGCGACCGGGTAGCCCAGGTCGTTCTGCGCGATCGCGCGCTGCACGTTGCCGGCGTCCTTTTCGAAGTCGAACTCGGGCGTGTGCACACCCACGATCGTCAGCCCGCGGCGCGCATAGCGCCGGTCCCAGGCGCGCAGGTGGGGGAGGGTGCGGATGCAGTTGATGCACGTGTAGGTCCAGAAGTCGATCAGCACGACGCGGCCGCGCAGGCCCGCGATCGTGAGCGGGCGCCCGCCGCTGTTGAACCACTGCTGGTTGTTCGTGAACTCGGGCGCTTCGCCCAGCACCGGCAGCGCGGACTTCGTCGCCTCGCGCCGGTCCTGGGCGGGCGCGGAGTGAAAGCGCGGGTCGCCGCGCAGGTCAGCCAGCCGATTCGCAACGGCGTCGGATCCCTCGATCGCCTCCGTGGGATTCACGATGAAGTCCGGGAAGCGGTCGGCCAGCGCGGTCTGGAAGCGCACATCGAGGTCCGCGGACATGGCGAGCGCGGTGACGATCATCACTGCCCCCAGCGCGCGCTGCACCACGGGTCCGCGGCCGGCCGACCTGATCCGGTCGATCGTGCGGCGCCCGCCCAGCGCGATCGCCAGCAGCACCGCCGCCGAGCCCGCGCTGTAGGCGAGCGCGATCCCCAGGATCTCCAGGGAGCTGCCCATCGTCGCGCTGACGGAGACCACCGCCGCCAGGATCGGCCCCGCGCACGGTGCGTACAGGAAGCCGAGCGCCCCGCCCACCGCGACCCCCGACCAGAACCCGTCGCCGCGCGTGCGCGGCCCGAACCGGGCCAGCCGGTACAGCGGCGCCTCCACGCGCTGCGCGAGCCGCGGCCACAGCATCATCACTCCGAATCCGATCAGCACCACGATCGCGAAGGAGCGCGCCGTGCCGTCGGCGACACCCACGCCGTCGATCACCGACGCGAGTCCCGCGATCGTGACCGTGAACGTCAGCATCAGGCCCAGCGCGATTCCGACCGGACGCCGGCGCCCGCCGGCGGCGCTCGCCGACAGCAGCGCGGGCAGCACGGGCAGCACGCACGGGCTGACGGCGGTTCCCGCGCCGGCGAGCAGGGCAAAGCCCATCAAGACGACCATGTGTCGATTATCGTCGGCCGGGCACACCCCTCGTTACGGTTCAAGGCGATGGCAGACGACAACCTCGAACTCGTGAAGTCGCTCCAGCCGGCCGGCGTCGACCTGGCCGAGATGTTCGCGCCCGGCGCCCCGGCGGGATATGCGCCCGACCTCTCGCGCTTTGCCGAGGACTTCCTGGTGGAGTTCGTGTCGAGCGTGCCGGGCGCCGCGCGTCCCAGCTACCGGGGCCTGGCGGGCTTTGCGGAGGGCTGGCGCGACTGGCTCGAGCCATATGCGAGCTACCGGATCGACACGGAAGAGTTCATCGCCGCCGGCGACGACGTCGTGGTGCTGATCCGGGTCGTGGCCAGGACGGCGCGCGACGGGGTCGCGCTCGACCACGAGCCCGCGGTGGTATGGAGCATCGCCGGCGGCCGCGTGATCGGAGTGCGCATGTACCTCGATCGCGAGGACGCGCTGCGCGAGGCGGGGTCAGCCGCCCCGGCTCCGCCCGCCGAGGAGCCGAGGCGCTAGATTCCTGGGAGGGCCAAGTGCCCTCGTGGTGGGCGTAGCTCAGCTGGTAGAGCTCCTGGTTGTGGTCCAGGCGGTCGCGGGTTCGAGTCCCGTCGCTCACCCCTCGGAGATGCCTGGCTGCCCGCCCTGCCGGCGGCACCGGGCCCGCTGTTCAACCAAATAGGGGAGGGCGTATATGTCGTCTACCGTTTCGGACGTCGAGCTCAAGGCGCGCCATCGCAAGATGTGGGCGTCGGGGGATTACCCGGTGATGGTCGAGACGTTCCTGCTGCCGCTGGGGCCGCGGCTCGTGGATGCCTGCGGCATCGGCCCGGGGATGCGTGTGCTCGACGTCGCCGCCGGCACCGGGAACGCCGCGATCCCGGCCGCGCAGCGCGGGGCGGACCTGACCGCAAGCGACCTCACGCCCGAGCTGCTCGAGGCCGGCCGGCGCACCGCCGAGACCGAGGGGCTGACGCTGCAATGGGCCGAGGCCGACGCCGAGAACCTGCCGTTCGAGGACGGGTCCTTCGACGTCGTGATGTCGTCGATCGGCGCGATGTTCGCGCCGCGCCACCAGGATGTCGCGGACGAGCTCGTGCGCGTGTGCCGGCCGGGCGGCACGATCGGGATGCTGAACTGGACGCCCGAGGGCATGATCGGCGCGCTGTTCCGGACGATGGGGCCGTTCGCCCCGCCCCCTCCGCCGGGCGCGCAGCCACCGCCGCTGTGGGGCGCCGAGGACCACGTGCGCGAGCTGTTCGGCGACCGCGTCGAGTTCCGTGGCCTGGAGCGCGACGTGCTCGAAATCACGGCCTTCGAGCACCCGCAGGACTACGGCGAGCACTTCAAGGACCACTACGGGCCCACGATCGCCGCCCGGGCGAACGCCCGCAACACGGGCCGCGAGGCGGAGTTCGAGGAGGCGCTGAGCAAGTTCTGCGACGAGTGGAACCGCGGCACGCCCGACCGCGCCCGGTTCGAGCACGAGTACCTGCTGGTGGTGGCCACCCGGGCGTGAGCGGGAAGGCGGCGGCGAAACCGGCGACGGAGACACTGCCGCGCCGGCCCGCTACCGTGGTGGCCATGGCATACGTCGCCGCAGAGGCGCGACAGCAGCTGGTGGACGATCTCGGCCGTGCCGTGGACGAGCTCGGCACGGCGCTGGCGTCGCTGGGCGCCGCCTACGAGCAGCTCGACGAGCGCAGCGCCGACCGGCTCGAGGAGCAGCTGTTCCGCCCGGTCCAGGCCGCCTACGCGGCGGCGCGCCGCACCCACGCCGGGTTCGCCGAGCGCCACGGCCTCCAGGGCCGCACGTTCGGCACGCAGTCCGCGGGCCTGCCGTCGCAGGGGGTGAAGGGCTTTCTCGACAACGCGGTGGAGGCGGTCACCACGGCCGACGGCGTGATCGCGGAGGTGCAGGACTCGATGATGCCCGTCGAGGTGGGCGACGCCGCGCTGCGCGCCGGCCTGGCGGAAGTGCGCGAAACGGTTGGCGCCGTGAGCATGCGGGCGCGCGAGTTCGTGCGCACCTTCGGACGCTAGCTCGCCAGGCGATCCGAGTCGTCGGCGTCCCGCTTCCGCCGGAACTGCCGTCCGACGGCCCATCTAGCGTCGCTGCGCCAACTTCCACCCAGGAGGAGTGCTGATGAACAAGGCCGAGTTGGTCGAGCAGGTCGCCCAGAAGTCGGAGCTCAGTCGCCGTGAGGCGGAGAGCGCCGTGGACGCCGCGCTGCGGACCATCGAAGAGCAACTCGCAAGAGGCACGGAGATCAACATCACGGGGTTCGGCAAGTTCCACGTGGCTGATCGCGCCGCCCGCCAGGGCCGGAATCCCCAGACGGGGCAGCCGATCCAGATCAAGGCATCCCGCGTCCCGCGCTTCAGCGCCGGCGCGAAGCTCAAGCAGGCTGTCGGCCGCTAAGGACAGCGGCCCGCACGGTTGGGCGAGCGGCGGCGCGCGTCAGTTGCGCGCCGCCGCCACAGCCCGCCGCCACAGCCCGCCGCCACAGCCCGCCGCCACAGTCTTCCTAGAGACCCAGCGCCGCCCCGACCACGTCCGGGGTGAACGGCTCGGTGCCGGGCTCGAGCTGCACGCTCGAGAACGCGCTGTGGGCGCGCGCGTAGTCCAGTTCGTTGCTGAGGTCCCCGACGCCGTTGGAGCCGGCGGTCGGCAGGATCTGGAGCGTGCTGAGCACGCCGAACGCCGCTCCCGAGGAGTTCAGGAACCCGCTGCCGGAGTCACCCGGCACGCCGGGCGACGCGGTGTAGACGGTGCGGCTCCAGCCGTTGCCCTCGGTCGCCACGACCGTGCCCTGCTTGGGGCTGAGCTGCGTGACGCCGCCGCGCAGCGACGAGTTGCCGTAGGAGTAGACGGTCGACCCGTTCGCGGCCTCGCCCACACCGGTGGGTCCGCCGAAACCGGGCACGGAGGGATTCACGTTCGGGACGTCGGCCGGGTCCACCCGCACGAGCGCGAAGTCGTTGTACTCGCATGCGTCCGGGTCGGTCTCTCCCCGCCCCTGCATCGTGAGCCACGAGTTGTAGACCATCGTCCCGGGCCTGCCGGCGCCGTCGATCTCGACCGGGGTGCCGACCGGCAGCGAGCCGCTGTCGCAGCCATTCGTCTCGGTCGCGCCGCCGGTGCCGGAGCAGTGCGCCGCCTGTCCGAGGTACACCTCGGACCCTTGCGTGAACACGAAGTTCGACGTGCACTGCGCGCCGTCGGTGTAGGTCTGCACGCCGGGGTGGACGGTTGCTTGGCCGGCGGGCGCCCACGCCGATGCGCCGGCCGGCGCGAACGCCGCCAGGGCGACCAGGAGCAGGACTGCGCCGACTATCGACAGTCGTTTCATGAATCTCCTTCCGGATCGCCACTTCCTGCAGCGATCGTCGAGCTGAGCAGAGCTTCGGTCGGTGTTCCCGCCTGACCCGGACGGAAACGTGATTGCTCGCTCTGTGGGTTCCGGGCTTACGCCGCGGCTGCGACCCGGGGCTCGCGCGGCGCGCGGACGCGCTCGCGCAGCACGGTCTCGGCGCCGCGGCCCGGGCTGATCGTGATCGAGCGGCGGCGGGCCAGCTCCAGGGCCCCTTGGGCGGGGGCGACGTCGAAGCGCGACAGCACCGCTCTCAGCACCACCTTCATCTCCTGGAGCGCGAAGCTCGCGCCCAGGCAGCGCCGGCGCCCGCCGCCGAACGGGATCCACG
Source organism: uncultured Solirubrobacterales bacterium (assembly GCA_963816975.1). GTDB lineage: Bacteria > Actinomycetota > Thermoleophilia > Solirubrobacterales > JBBDJG01 > DASRIA01. Next base: position 1,590,641 of record CAWFMD010000006.1, read on the forward strand.
TGTAGGTGCCGGGCGACTGGTCGAGCCAGCGCTCGGGGCGGAAGGCGTAGGGGTCCGGGTAGATCGCCGGGTCGTGGTGGATCGAGTAGGCGTTGGCCACCAGGCAGACCCCGGGCGGGTAGGTCCAGCCGCCGATCTCGACCTGCTGCTTGACCAGACGCGGGGCGGCGTTGGGCAGCACCGGGCGGCGGCGCAGCGTCTCCTGGATCGTGGCGGTCACATACGCGTCTCCGTTTTCGGAGTCGATCTCACCGTGGAGCCGCGCGACGACCGCGGGCGATCGCGCCAGCCTCTCGAACGCCCACGCCAGCTCGGAGGCCGTGGTCTCGTGGCCTGCCACGAGCAGCGTCATCAGCTCGTCACGCAGCTCCTGGTGTGACATCGGCGAGCCATCCTCGTGGCGCGCCTCGAGCAGCATCGACAGGATGTCGTCGCGCCCGGCGCCATCGGCGCGGCGGTTGTCGATCAGCTCGAAGATCAGGTCGTCGGCCTCGGCGCGGGTGCGCTCGAACCGCTGCCACGCGCGGCCGCGCTGGAGGGCCGGGATCATCGTCGCCGGGCGGCTGCCGGTGGCCAGCAGCGAGTTGAGGCGCGTGCGCAGGCCGTCGAGCTGCGGCCCGGCGTCGAGCCCGAACACGGCGCGCAGGATCACCTCGAGGGTGAGCGCCTGGAAGCGCGGGTGCAGCACGACCGGGCGATCCACGGGCCACGATGCTGCTTCCTCCTCGGCCACCTCCTGCATGGTCGCTGCGAGCCGCTGCATCTGCTCGCCGTGGAAGGCCGGCAGCATCAGCTTGCGCTGACTGAGGTGCTCGCCTTCGTCGAGCAGGATCACGGAGTTGCGCCCCACCACTGGCTCGAGGATGCGCGCTCCCTCGCCCGGGTGCAGTACCGCAGGGTCCGCCGTGAAGATCTCCTTCACCTGGTCGGGGTCGGCGATCATCACGAACGGCGGGGTGCCGAGCAGCCTGATCGTGTAGCGGTTCCCGTGGCGCGCGCGGCAGCGCTCGAGGAACGAGATCGGTCGCGCCCACCAGGCGACCGTCTGGATCGCGCTCGGTTGGCGCGGGCCCGGCGGTAGCGTCGCTCGTGCTGGCAATCCTCGTCCCTCCGCGCAAGCGTACCCGTGACCGGCGGCGGTCGGGGGTGCGGATGGTCACATTCCGCGGGTGCTACTTGACGGTGAGGGCGCCCTCCATGCCCGCCTGACGGTGGCCGGGCACCGAGCAGTAGAACGTGTACTTGCCCGCCGCGACGGTCGCCTCGGTGGTGGCACTGGCCTCACTGATCACGTCGGTCTTGGCGATCTCCTCGCCGTCCTGCTCGATCGCGAAGTCGTGCGGCGTGGAGGAGTCGTTGGTGAGCTCGAAGGTCACCTTGCCGGCCGGCGCGGTCAGGCTCTTCTGTTCGAAGCTGAGCGCTCCGCCGGGGTCGGCTGCGACCTGCACCGTCCTCCCGGCGCCGGCCTCGCCGGTGGTCGTCGTCTCGGTCGTGGCCGGCTGCGTCGCGGCCGGCTCGGTGGTCGTGTCCTTGTTGTCGTCGCCGCCGCAGGCGGCCAGCCCGAAGGCGGCCAGCGCGCAGATGACGATCAGCAGCGGGAAACGTGTCATGAACACTCCCTTCTCGCAATGTCAACACGGGGCGGCAGTTGGCGCCCACCGGGAACGCTACCGCCGATCCGCACCGATGGCCCACACGCGCCACTCGAATTCCATTTTCGCCCATTGGGCGTCTAGTACGGTTAATGACCGGGTGAGGAGATCGGCAGGCCGGCCGGGCGACATGGTGTATCTGGAGGGGCGTTGACCGACGACAAGGCGAATGCGGCGCTGTTGCGGGACGCCTACGACAGTTTCAGCAGGGAGGGCGTGCGCGCGTTCGAGCGCGTGCTCGCGCCCACGCTCGAGCTCCTCGAGAAGCCGGGGAGGGTGCTGCACCGGCGGCTGGAGCGTGAGGCGGTTTTGGCACGATTGGAGCAGCTCGGCTGGAACGGATGGCAAATCGAGCCCCAGGACTTCCTCCAGTTCGGCGACCGCATGATCGTGCCCGTCCGAATCACGGACCCCGATCCCCCCGCGGGAGCCAGCGGAGACCGGGTGCGGGCTCACTACTGGAGGATCGGGCCCGCCGGGGCAGACCGGCTCGAGGTGCACGGCTCGCGCGCCAACGCGGTAAACGCGGCGGTCGGATACTTCGCGCTGCTGGAGCGCCTGCACGACCGACTGCGCCCGCGCACGTATGTCGAGATCGGCGTCCACATGGGTCGCTCGCTGGGGCGGGTGCCCGCCGGCACGAAGAGCGTCGGCATCGATCCCGCCCCCGTCGTCGCGGACCCGGCGCTCGAAGAGGCGTCCAAGCTCTTCCGCGTCACGAGCGACGAGTTCTTTCGCGACCACGACCTGCGCTCCGAGCTCGGCGGGCTGCCTGTGGACTTCGCCTTCATCGACGGCATGCATCTGTTCGAGTTCGCGCTGCGCGACTTCATGAACCTCGAGCGCCACTGCACGGCGCGGTCGGTGATCATGGTGCACGACTGCTATCCAAGAGAGCGCGTGCACGCTGAGCGCGAGCAGACCACGGTCGCGTGGAGCGGAGACGTCTGGAAGCTGATTCCCTGCCTCCGGGAGCAGCGGCCGGACCTCAACATCGCAGCGATCGACATCCGCCCCGCGGGCATGGGCATCATCACCGCGCTGGACCCGGATTCGACTGTCCTGTCGGACTCGTACGACGAGATCGAGGCGCGCTATCTGGCCTTGGACTACGACTGGGTGGAGCAGGCCAAGCCCGAGCGCCTGGCCCGGCTCGAGCACGACTGGGCGCTGATCGAGGCCCGCCTGCCGCCCCCGGTGGACGATGTCCCGGCGCCGCTCGAAGAGCCCGCCGCGTGAGCGAGCAGCCGTTGTACCTGTCGGTTTGCGCGGTCTACCGCAACGAGGGGCAATACCTGCGCGAGTGGGTCGCATTCCACAAGATCGTCGGCGTCGAGCGGTTCTACCTCTACAACAACCGCAGCGACGACGACGGTCACCGCGAGGCGCTCGCGCCCTACGTGGAGGACGGGACGGTGGTGCTGCACGAGTGGCCGGAATGTCTGCCGCCCAACGTCGTCGCCGGTGAGGCCTCCCAGACGGCGACCTACCAACACTGCATCCAGCATTACGCAAACGACTCACGCTGGATCGCCTTCATCGACCTCGACGAGTTCCTGTTCTCGCCGAGCGGGCGGTCGTTGCCCGAGGTGCTCGCCGAATACGAGCGCTGGCCCGGGGTGGGGGTGAACTGGTGCATGTTCGGCGCGTCGGGGCACACCGCGCAGCCGCAGGGCCTCGTGACGGAGAGCTACGTGCGGCGCACGGACCGCACGAGCCACAACCGGTCGATCAAGAGCGTCGTGGATCCGCGCCGCGTGCGGAGCTTCTGCCTCGCACACTTCTTCATGTTCAACGGCGAGCCGTCCGTCGCGGTGGACGAGCGGCATCGCCCGATCGAGGGACGCCCGGGGTCACCCTGCAGCGTCACGGACGAGGTGTCCTTCGAGCGGCTGCGCGTCAACCACTACGTGACCAAGTCCGAGCAGGAGTTCGCGCGCAAGCTGGCGCGCGTGCGCGTCGACAGCGGCCGGCCGCGGGACTGGTCCGACAAGCGGGCGGCCCGGCTGCTGAAGGTGCTCGACGAGGTCGAGGACCGCACGATTCACATGTACCTGCCCGCGCTGCGCGAGGAGCTCGCGCGTGTGGAGCGACGGCCCGTCGGCCGCACATGACCCGTCGGTCGCCTACGCCTTGCCGTCCTCCGGGCCGACGACCTCGAGGAAGTTGTCGACTCCCGTCAGCTTGAAGAGCTCGTGGACGTGCGGCGGCCCCGCGACCACGGTGAACCGCTGTCCCCTCATGCGCGCGTGCATCTCTGCGACCAGCACGGCCGAGAGCCCGGTCGAGTCCATGAAGGTGGTGCCGCTGAGGTCCAGCACCAGCGTCGCGGCGGCGCTGTTGCGCAGCTCCGAGAGCTCCTTGTTGAACGCAGGCACGGTCGACACGTCGAGTTCGCCTGCGACCGTCACCCGCACGGCAGCATCCTGCTCGGTGACAGACACCGTCAAGGCCGGCCCGGCGCCGGAACTTGCTGGAGATGAAGGAGAAGTCATGCTGTCACGAGCCTGGTTCGACCGCTTGTACCCGAGCCCGTGACCACCCTAACGGCATGGCCTCGGGGCGCGGCTCGCGCGGCAGAACGGCTGAAGTAGGGTAGCGGTCGTCTTGGACGCCTTCAGGACACCGGACGAGCGCTTCGCGGGGCTTCCCGGCTTCGCCTACGAGCCGCATTACGCGGAGGTGGACGGCCTGCGCCTGCACTACCTGGACGAGGGCCAGGGCTCCCCGATCGTGTGCTTCCACGGGGAGCCGACGTGGTCGTACCTCTACCGAAAGATGGTGGACCCGCTGGTCGCGAGCGGGCACCGCGTGATCTGCCCCGACTATCCGGGGTTCGGGCGCTCCGACAAGCCCACCGACCGCGACTGGTACACGTACGACCGCCACGTCGAGCACATGACGCGCTTGCTGGAGCAACTCGACGTGCGCGACGCGACGGCCGTCGTGCAGGACTGGGGCGGGCCGATCGGGCTGCGCTGGGCGGTCGAGAACCCCGACAGGGTCGCGCGCCTGGTGATCATGAACACCGGGCTGTTCGCCGGCCGGGTGAACGAGGCGTTCATGGCATGGCGCAACTTCGCCGAGCGCAATCCCGACCTGCCGGTCGGCTTCGTGATCAAGGGCGCGACCGCCACCGATGTCCCGGACGAGGTCGTGAGCGCTTACGAGGCGCCGTGGCCGAACGCCGAGTCGAAGGCGGGTGTCGCGATGTTCCCGCTGATCGTGCCGATCTCGCCCGACGCGCCGGGGGCGGCCGAGATGCGCGCCGTGCAGGAGCAGCTTGCGGCCTGGGAGAAGCCGACCCTCGTGTGCTTCTCCGACTCCGACCCGATCTTTACGCCGAAGGCCGGGCAGCGGTTCGTCGACCTGATTCCGGGCGCCGGCGAGCAGCGCGTGATCGAGGGCGCGGCGCACTTCCTCCAGGAGGATCGCGGCGAGGCGATCGCGGCCGAGATCAACCGCTTCCTCCAGGATGGCTGAACGGCAGGTCGAGTTCCTGCTGGTCGGTGGGGGGATGGCTGCGGCGAACTGCGCCCGCCACCTGCGGGAGGAGGGGGCCGACGGGGAGATCCTGCTGGTAGGGCGCGAGCCAGATCCGCCGTACAACCGCCCGCCGCTCTCCAAGCAGTACGTGCGCGGCGAGGAGTCGCGTGAGGACATCCTGTTCCGGCCCGACGACTGGTGGACGGAGCAGCGGATCGAGCTCGCGGTCCGCACGAGCGTGATGTCGCTCGACGCCGATGCGCGGACGGCCAAGCTGTCGAACAAGGACGAGGTGCGATTCGAGCAGGCGCTGCTGGCGACCGGCTCCAACGTCCGGATCCTGCGCGTCGAGGGCGCGCAGCTCGACGGGATCCACTACCTGCGCACGATCCGGAACTCGGACGCGCTGCGCGAGGAGCTCGCCGACGCACAACGGATCGCGCTGATCGGCGGCAGCTACATCGGTACCGAGCTGGCCGCGTCGCTTGCCAAGCTGGGCAAGCGCTGCGAGCTGATCATGCTCGAGGCGGTCACGCACGAGCGCTTCTACGGAGCGCAGGTCGGCCGGTTCTTCCAGGACACGCTGATCTCGCACGGCGTGCGAGTGCACGGCGGCCAGGAGCTGGAGCGCTTCGCCGGGACGGGCGACCGGGTGGAGCGGGTCGTGACGAAGTCCGGTCTCGAGATCGAATGCGACTTCGTGGTGATCGGCGCGGGTGTCACGCCCGACATCGCGCTCGCGCAGCGCGCGGGGCTCGAGACCGACAGCGGAGTGCTCGTGGACCGCTACCTCGAGACGAGCGCGCCCGGGGTGTTCGCGGCGGGCGACATCGCGGAGTACGACAGCGTCGTGCATGACCGCCGCATCCGCATCGAGCACTGGGACGTCGCCTTCAACCAGGGCAAGTTCGCGGCGCTCAACATGCTCGGGCGCAAGCAGGCCTACGACGTGGTGCCCTACTTCTGGTCCGATCTCGCCGATTGGGCGAGCATGGAGTACGTGGGGCCGGCCACCGAGTGGGACGAGGTCTGGATCCGGGGCGGCATCGACGCGGGCAAGTTCACCGCCTTCTACGTGCAGGGCGGGAAGGTCGCCGCGGCGCTCACAGTCGGCCGCTCGGACGACCTCGCCGTGGCCGCGCGGCTGCTCAAGGAGAAGACCGACGTGAGCGGTCTGCGCGCGCGCCTGGAGGACGTCGAGGCCGACATCGCCGAGCTCGGGTAACGCCGACCTCCTGCAAACCCGACCGTCCGCTTACGGACGGTCGGCTCTGTTCACATCCAAGGCCTCGATCGCGTTCGAGAAGTCGAAGCCCGGCGTGGGGCCGCCCTCGATCGTGTAGACGCGGCGCCCGCGGGACACGACGCCCAGCCCATGGCGCGGGGTGCGCATTCCGGGCAGGCGGCTCCAGCGGCGGGTCGCGGGGTCATACGCCTCGACCTCCCCGATCGTGCCCGTGGCCTCCTCGCCGCCGGCGACGATTACGCGGGGGCCGACCGCGGTCGCCCCGATGCCGCCGCGCGGCCTGCGCATGTCGGGCAGCCGCTCCCAGCGACGGGAACGCGGCAGGTAGCGCTCCGCGACCTTGAAGTTCCCCTGCCCGGTGACGCGCCCGGCGAGCACGTAGAACGCGCCGCCGGCGACCGCTCCCGCGAGGTGCTCGCGCGCTCTGGCCATGCGCGGCCCGCGGGACCAGCGCCGGCGCGCGAAGTCGTAGATCTCGAGCGTCGCGAGCGCTCCCCGCGCCGTGTTCGCGCCGCCGGCCGCGTAGAGCTTGCCGCCGATCGCTCCGGCCGCGAGCGCGGCGCGCTTCGTGGGCGCGTCGGGCAGGCGCGACCAGCGGTCCCGGCGCGGGTCGTAGCGGTACAGGGAGGACACCTCGCCGCGCAGGTCGCCGCGGCCCGTGTAGCCGCCGATCACGTAGACCTTGCCTCGCCAGGCGACGGCCGCCGGGTGGTTCAGCCCCACCGGCATCGACCGCACGCGCCGCCAGCGGTCGCGCGCGATGTCGTAGCGCTCGACCGCCGCGGTCGTGGCGCCCGACCGGCGCTCGAAGCCGCCCACGACATACACGAACCGCCCCACGCGCGCGGCCGCCACCTCGGTGCGGCTCAACGGCGCCGGCCGCAGCGCTGTCCACCGGCCGGCGGCGCTGGAGCCGGCCTGCCGGTCGCCGTTCCCGGCCCCATCCGCGACGACCAGCACGGCCGCCGCCGCAACCCCGCTCACCGCGGCCGCGGCGACCACCAGCGTGCCGCGGCTCACCGGCGCTCCTCGTGCCCTGCGTCGCGCCGTTCGTGTCCGGGGCATTGGGCCACCGGCAGAGCGGGATAGCGCGGGTAGTCCGGATCCGTGCGCGAGCGCTCGCACAGCGAGAAGTTGGACCCGCGCGTCGTGTGGACGAGCCGCTGATGGCGGCAGGTGTCACACAGGCCTGCCCGCGGCCGAGACATGCCCTCCCAGTATGGCAGCGGTCATGTGCCGCTCGCCGTGATCTGCGATTGTCCGGAAAACGGCGGAAGGAGTGGCAATGCCCGGACCACGGCTGAGCGAGACCCAGATGCGCCAGGGGATCGTGTTGCTCGGATTGACGCAACTGGCGATCGGCGTGTGGCTGGCGATCGGGCCCGACTCGTTCGTTGACTCGCTCGCCGACTTCGGCCCCGCCGACCATCACTTCCTGCGCGACATCGCGACCTTCCAGGCGGGGATCGGCATCGCGCTGATCGTGGCGGCGGGACGGCCCTCGTGGCGCGTGCCGGTGTTGTTCGCGGCCCTTGCCCAGACGGCCCTGCACACCGTCAACCACCTGTTCGACATCGGTGGCACGGACCCCGGCTGGCAGGGCCCCGCCAACTTCGCGAGCCTGCTGCTGCTGACGGCCGGCACCCTTTACCTGATGCAGGAGGCCGCCAGGCTGGCACGCCCGCGCGACAGCGGTGACCCGCGACCGCGGGAGGCGGAGAGGCTGCCGGCATGAAAGTGTTCCTGGCCGGCGCGAGCGGCGTGATCGGCCGCCGTCTGCTGCCGCTGCTGGTCTCGGCCGGACACGAGGTAACCGCGATCACGCGCAGCGAAGAGCGCACCGCCGGTCTGCGCGCAGCCGGGGCCACGCCACTCGTGTGCGACGTGTTCGACGCGGAGGGCCTGGCCGCGGCGCTGCAGGCGGCGGCCCCCGAGGTCGTTCTGCACGAGCTCACCGACCTTCCGCCCAAGCTCGATCCGCGCAAGGCCGAGCAGCAGACCGCGGGCAACGACCGCATCCGCACCGAGGGCACCCGCAACCTGGTCGCCGCCGCGCTGGGGGCCGGCGCGCGGCGCATGGTCGCGCAGAGCATCGCGTTCGCGTATCCCCCGAGCGGCGCGGGGCTGAAGGTGGAGGACGACGAGCTCTGGGACGACGCGCCCTGGCCGTGGTCGCGCGGCGTCGCGGCTTTGCGCGAGCTCGAGCACACGGTCACCCGCACGGACGGCATCGAGGGCCTGGTGCTGCGCTACGGCTTCTTCTACGGCCCGGGCTCGGCGTACGCCGACGACGGCCACTTCGCCGGTGAGGTGCGCAGGCGCCGGCTGCCCGTGGTGGGCGGCGGCAGCGGTGTCTTCTCGTTCATCCACGTCGACGACGCGGCCGCCGCCACCGTGGCGGCGATGGAGCACGGGTCGCCGGGCATCTACAACGTCGTCGACGACGACCCCGCGCCGCTGCGCGATTGGGTGCCCGTCTACGCCGAGGCAGTGGGCGCGAAGCCTCCCCGGCGCGTGCCGGCCTGGCTCGCGCGCCTGCTGGCGGGGCGTCAGGTCGCGGGCATGGCGACGGCACTGCGTGGATCGTCCAACGCCAAAGCGAAGGCTGAGCTCGGTTGGCAGCCACGCTACGCGAGCTGGCGCCAGGGCTTCCGCGACGCGCGCGGCTAGCCGGCTGCCAGCGCCGCCTCGAGCGCGCCCGGGGGCAGCGGGCTGCCCGCCGCGCGGGCGGCGAGCGCCGCGCGCACGGCGCGACCGGACGGCACGAGGATCTCGTCGGCCTCCTCGTTGAGCCGGCGGTCGCGCTCGCCCACGGTCTCGAGGTTCTGCACGGGCAGGCCGGTATCGGCCCCCAGCCGGGTGAGCTTCACGTCGCGCTCCTGCTGGGAGCGGGTGATGTAGTGGTTGATGCGCAGCAGCTCGACAGACACCTCGTCGCTGGCGTGCCCGTGCATCGGCTGGAAGTTCTCATCCACCGCCCGCTGGCCGTCGCCGTAGATGAAGTAGTGGGAGACGTAGCCGACGCGCTGTGTGCGGTCCGGATCAACGATGCTCTTGACGGCTTTGTTGCGGGGTCGCTCCAGGCGGAGCCGGCGCGTGTAGTTCTCGATCACGAGTCCAGCGGGCGGCGTCTGGTGGCCCGAGGTCCCGTAATAGATCATGTTCACCACGACGCCCGGGTGCGCTTCGAACTCCCTCAGCACGTCGGGCAGGAGCCGGCGGGTGGGGGAGAAGAGGAACTCGTCCAGGTCGATGAACGCGATCCACCGTGACTCGCGGCCGTGCTCTGCCAGGCAGCGGTCGTATGCCTCCCGCTGCCCGGGGAACATCGGCCAGTCCGACCAGATCACCGTGCCGTCGTCCATGAACGGAGCGAGTACCGCGAGGTGGTCGTCGGTGCTGCGGTTGTTGAACAGGTAGAACCGCTCCACGCCGAGCAGGCGGTGGAACTCGATCCACTCGGGCAGATACGGCGCCTCGTTGCGGTAGATGGCGCAGATCGAGAGATAGGACCGCTGACCGTCCTTCATCGCCGCAACCTGGTCGGCCACACCGGGACTCGGTCAGCCCGGGTGCGCGTCGCCGGAGGCCGGCAGGGGCTCGCGCAGCTGTTGCATGCCTTCCGGGACCGAGCGCACGGGCTCGTAGCCAAGCTCGTCGCGCGCGCGGGAGATGTCGAGCGTGCACTCCTGCGCGGAGAGCCAGTAGGCGAGGCGCGTGATCGGCGGGCTGCCGCGGAGCCGGAACGTGCGCCACACGCCCTCCGCGCCCGCCGCCATCGCGCGGGCAAGTGCCGGCGGCAGGCTGCGGTCGCCGGGTGTCACGCCCTGCGTGCCGAGCAACTCCGTGATGAAGTCGCGAAACACGACCGGCTCGCCGTCCGTCACGAAGTATGCGCCGCCGGCGCGTCCCCGCTCGGCGCCCAGCAGCAGCCCGTGCACGACGTTGTCGACGTGCGTCGTCGACGTGCGGTGGCGCCCGCCGCCGATCCAGGCGAAGCGACCGCCCTCGACCGCCTTCACGAGGCCCGGCAGGATCGTCGTGTCGCCCGGCCCCCACACGAGCCGGGGCCGCACCACCACGGTCTCGAGACCGTCACCGTTCGCATCCCTCACGACCTGCTCGGCCTGCGCTTTGGTCGCCGAGTAGAGGGCCTTCGAGTCCGGCCGCAGGGGCGCGTCCTCCGTCGCGTTCACGAGCGGCTGCCCGGCCATCAGGCCCGCCTCGGTGCCGACGTGCACGAACCGCCGCACGCCGGCGGCGCGGCTTGCGCCGACGGCGTTGCGCGTGCCCTGTACGTTCGCGCGCTCGAACTCGTCGCGGGTGCCCCACTCGCCCAGGTGGGCCGCGGCGTGGAAGGCGACGTCGGTGCCCTGCGCGCCGACGCGCATCGACTCTTGGTCGTCGAGATCGCCGCGCACCGGCTCGGCGCCCGCGGCGGCGACCTTCGCGGCCGATGCGTCGGAGCGCGCCAGCGCGCGCACCCGCCACCCGTCGCCGGCCAGGCGCCGCACGAGGGCCCCGCCGATGAACCCCGAGCCGCCGGTCACGAACGCGGCGCGTCGCGCACCGTCGCTCACCAGGGCGTCTCCTTTCCGGTCAGTCGCCGGCCCCAATGGCGCCCGGTTGCCACGCCAAGGTCGATCGCAAAGGCTGTCAAGCGGCCCGCCCGCCCGGTCAGGAACCGCGCCGCGATGCGGCCCAGCAGCGGTTGCCGACGATCGTTCATCGAACCAGCCTAACCGGCCCGACGCTATCGTTCGGGCCGTGGACCGGCGCGGCGCAGCTCGGTCGGATCCGTCTTCTCCCTGCACTGACTTTGGACCAGGCCCGCCTCACCGAGGAGATAGTCGAGCTCGGCCCCTGGCACCTCGACGTCGAGGTCGCTCCGGGGCTGAGCACGCGCGCGTGGGTGGACGCGGGCGGGGAAGCGCGCTGCGAGCCGGGAAACTCCCATTTCGAAAGTCCCGGCAACGGATTCAAGGACCTGCTCAGCGAGGTCTACCCCGGCGGCCTCGACGGCCGGGCCGTGCTCGACTGCGCCTGCAACTGCGGGGGCTACCTGTTCTGGTCGCGCGAGTGCGGGGCGGGCCGCTGCTTCGGCTTCGACGTGCGCGAGCACTGGATCCGGCAGGCGCGCTTCCTGCGCGACCACCGCACCGGTGCAGATGACGTCGAGTTCGAGGTGCTCGACCTGTACGACCTGCCGCGGCTGGCGCTCGAGCCGTTCGACATGACCGTGTTCAAGGGGATCTTCTACCACCTGCCGGAGCCCATCGGTGGCCTGCGCATCGCGGCGGAGCTGACCCGCGAGCTGCTGTTCCTCGACACCGCGACGTGCAACGACCGCCCTGACGGTGGGATGGTCGCGGACTTCGAGGACACGGAGATGCTGATGTCGGGTGTGCACGGGCTCGCGTGGCGGCCGACCGGGCCGGAGGTGCTCGAGGGCATCCTCGGATTCCTCGGGTTCGCGGAGACCCAGGTCCTGACGTCGATCCCCGAGACCCACCCGGGGCACGGCAGGATCACGATGCTTGCCTCCCGCACGCCGGGGCTGCTCGGTCCGATCGGCGAGCGAATCGCCGCGGCCGCCGAGAACGGCTAGCCTCCGAGCTGCCGCCATGCCCGTCTCCACCAAGGTCACAGAGCTCCCCGACTCGCGCGTGCGCCTCGATGCCGAGGTGCCGAGCGAGGAGATCGAGTCGCGCGTCCAACGCACGGCGACGCAGCTCGGGCGCGACCTGCGCATACCGGGATTTCGCAAGGGCAAGGTCCCGGCGCCGATGGTGATCCAGCGGATCGGGCGCGAGGCCGTGCTCGAGCAGGCGGTGCGCGACTCGCTGCCCGAGTGGTACGAGGAGGCGATCGTGCGCTCCGGCCTGTCGACGGTGGGCGACCCGAAGCTCGACCTGGACGACCTGCCTGTGTCGGGCGAGCCGCTGAGCTTCACGATCGAGGTCGGTGTGACGCCGAAGGCGACGCTCGGCGACTACCGGGAGCTGGAGGTCGGGAAGCGCTCCCCCGAGGTGCCCGACGAGGCGATCCAGGCCGAGCTCGACCGGCTGCGCGAGTCCTTCGCGCGCCTCGAGAGCGTCGACCGGGCCGCCCAGCAGGGCGACCACGTCGTGATCGACTTCACCGGTCGCGTCGACGGGGAGCTGTTCAAGGGCGGCGAGGCGCGCGACTACATGCTCGAGCTGGGTGGAAACAGACTGGTCGAGGGCTTCGAGGAGCAGGTGATCGGCGCACGCGCCGGCGAGGAGCGGACCGTCGAGGTCCAGTTCCCCGACAGCTACCACTCCGAGGAGCTCCAGGGCCGCAGCGCGATGTTCGACGTGCAGGTCAAGGACGTGAAGCAGAAGCAGCTACCCGAGCTCGACGACGATTTCAGCTCGGAGGCGAGCGAGTTCGACACGCTCGCCGAGTTGCGTGCCGACATCCACCACAAGCTCGAGCACGCGCAGGAGCATGCGATCGAAGACGAATTTCGTCAGGAGGCCGTCGACGCGGCGGTGGCGGAGGCCGAGATCGATCTGCCCGAGGATCTCGTGACCGCGCGCGCGGAAGAGATGTGGGAGCGCACCGAGCGCGTGCTGCGCGCGCAGGGGGTCGAGCCGGAGTCGTACCTGAACGCGTCCGGGCGCACCCGCGAGCAGATGGTCGAGGAGGCGAAGGAAGACGCGCGCCGCACCCTGTCACGCGAGAGCGTCCTGGAGGCGGTCGCGGAGGCCGAGGGCATCGAGGTCTCCGACGACGACCTGCTGGAGGCGCTGCAGCCCACGGCCGAGCGGGAGGGCACCACGCCCGACAAGCTGCTCGCGCAGCTCAAGGACGCCGGCCGCGACGCTCCCGTCCGGCGCGAGCTGCGCCTGCGGCGCGCGGTCGACGCGATCGCCGACAGCGCGCGACCGATCGAGCCCGGTACGGCGCAGGCGCGGGACGCGCTGTGGACTCCCAAGAAGCAGGCCAAGGAGGAGGGGTCCCAGCAACTCTGGACCCCCGGCGCCGGTGACCCTCCCGGTCCCCAAGACTGACTCCCGCGTTGCGCGGGCAGGATCGCGCGTGCGCCCGGGGAAGCTATCGGGCGTGACGCGACCGCTCGGAACTTCGTCCATGAGGTGCCTCCGGTGCTCGGAGAACCCTCCAGGACGCGGAATTCCCGTTGCTAGAATCGCCGCGCGACGGCGGGATTCGGACGTATTCGAACACAAGGCATTCAACGTCCAGGCGCTAGGCGCCGGAAAGGCAATATGAGCCCACTGGTTCCAATGGTCGTCGAGCAGACCTCCCGCGGGGAGCGCGCCTTCGACATCTATTCCCGCCTCCTGAACGAGCGGATCGTGTTCCTCGGGACGCCGGTCACGGAGGACATCGCGAACCTGATCGTGGCCCAGCTGCTGCACCTCGAGTCCGAGGACCCGGACAAGGACATCAGCCTCTACGTCAACTCCCCCGGCGGAAGCGTGTACGCGGGCCTCGCGATCTACGACACGATGCAGTTCATCAAGCCGGACGTCCAGACGATCTGCGTGGGCGTCGCGATGAGCATGGGGGCGCTGCTGCTGGCGGGCGGGGCCGACGGCAAGCGCATGGCGCTGCCCAACGCGAAGATCCTGATCCACCAGGTGTCGGGGGGCTTCTCGGGCCAGGCCGCCGACATCGAGATCCACGCCCGCGAGATCATCGACATCCGGCGCAAGCTGGACGAGATCATCGCGAAGCACACGAAGCAGCCGCTCGAGAAGGTCTCGCACGACACCGACAGGGACTACTTCATGAGCGCCGAGGAGGCCCAGGAGTACAACATCATCGACAGGGTCATCAGCGAGCACTAGGGCGCGACTTATCGCCCCGCAGCCCCTACTCTGTAAAGGCGTCTGAGGGGGCGCGGGGGGAGAGACGACTGTGACCAGACCGACCGATTCGAACGAACAGCTTCTGTGCAGCTTCTGCGGAAAGTCGCAGCGGCAGGTCAAGAAGCTGATCGCCGGCCCCGGCGTCTACATCTGCGACGAGTGCATCGACCTCTGCAACGAGATCATCGATGAGGAGCTCGCGACCGCGCCGACGTTCGACGGCGACAGCCTGCCCAAGCCGAAGGAGATCTACTCGGTACTGAACGAGTACGTGGTGGGCCAGGAGAAGGCCAAGCGCACGCTGTCGGTCGCGGTCTACAACCACTACAAGCGCATCCAGATCGCCCGCTCCGAAGAAGACCCCGAGGTCGAGCTGCAGAAGTCGAACATCCTGCTGCTCGGGCCGACCGGGTGCGGCAAGACGCTGCTCGCGCAGACGCTCGCGCGCATCCTCAACGTGCCGTTCGCGATCGCCGACGCAACGGCGCTGACCGAGGCCGGGTACGTCGGCGAGGACGTCGAGAACATCCTGCTGAAGCTGATCCAGGCCGCCGACTACGACGTGAAGAAGGCGGAGACCGGGATCATCTACATCGACGAGGTCGACAAGATCGCGCGCAAGGCCGACAACCCTTCGATCACGCGCGACGTGTCGGGCGAGGGCGTGCAGCAGGCGCTGCTGAAGATCCTCGAGGGAACGCTCGCGTCGGTGCCGCCGCAGGGCGGGCGCAAGCATCCACACCAGGAGTTCCTGACGATCGACACGACCAACATCCTGTTCATCTGCGGCGGCGCGTTCGCCGACCTCGACCGGGTGATCGAGCGCCGCATCGGCAGCCGCGGGGTCGGGTTCGGCGCGGCGATCGAGTCCGCCAAGAACAAGGACACCGGCGAGGTGTTCGAGCAGGTGCTGCCGGAGGACCTGATGCACTATGGGCTGATTCCCGAGTTCGTCGGCCGCCTGCCGGTGATCTCGGCGATCCACCAGCTCACGCGCGATGACCTGATCCGCATCCTCGAGGAGCCGCGCAACGCGCTCGTCAAGCAGTTCCAGCGCTTCTTCAGCTTCGACGGCATCGAGTTGCACTTCGCCGACGACGCGCTCGGCTCGATCGCCGACAAGGCGCTCGAGCGGGACACCGGCGCGCGCGGGCTGCGCTCGATCCTCGAGGAGATCCTGCTCGAGGTGCAGTTCGAGCTGCCTTCGCGCGGCGACGTGACGAAGTGCGTCGTGACCAAGGAGACGGTCGAGAAGAACCTCAAGCCGACGCTCGTCACCGAAGGCGCGAAGGCCGCGCAGTCGCGCAAGCGCGCCGCAGCCCAGGCCCGCGCGGCCGAAACCGAGCTCGGCGAGAAGTCGGCTTA
Source organism: uncultured Solirubrobacterales bacterium (assembly GCA_963816975.1). Lineage (GTDB taxonomy): Bacteria > Actinomycetota > Thermoleophilia > Solirubrobacterales > JBBDJG01 > DASRIA01. The sequence goes on from CAWFMD010000006.1 coordinate 1,606,249, forward strand.
AACCGTGGCCTCACGGACGGCGGCCTTGGCGGTCGCGGTCCTCGGGGCGCTGGTGTCATCCGGGTGCGGCGCGGGCGGCGACGAGGTGGCCGTACCGCATGCCGAGTTCGTGCGCGGCTGCTCCGAGCGCGTCGACGGCGAGCTTGCTCCGGGCTGGGAGCGGGAGAGCGTGGTGGCCGGGGCGCTCGCGTTTGCGTACGCGCGGCTGCTGGCCGGCGACGACCGCCGCCGCCCTGGCCGGCTCTGGGCGGTGAAGGTGCTGGCCGTGGTCGAGCCCGGCGAGAGCGTGACGGTCGTGGTGCCGCCGCGGGAGCGCTCCGAGGTAGCGCTGATCTACGACCCCGAGGTATGGGGAAGATGGTCGGCGACGCGCACGCCTCGCCTGTCCGACGGACACGACTCGGTGCGCCTGGTGGCCTGTCGCGACGAGCAGCCGCACACGCAGTTCAACGGGGGCTTCATCGTGCGCTGGCCGCACTGTGCGCGGCTGGAGGTCTACAGCGGCGGCGTGCGCCACGCGGCGGCGATCCCCTTGGGGGAGCCGTGCCGTTAGCCCAGGTGCCGGCGCAGCACTGCGGCGATGCGCTGCGGTTCGTCGCGGACCTGCCGCCACGTGATCCGGATCACGCGCCAGCCCCGCTCCTGTAGGTAGAGGTCGCGGTCGCGATCACGGTGGAAGGCGATCGCGTGGCCATGCGTGGCGCGGCCGTCCGTTTCCACGACGAGCCTGTGCGCGGGCCAGTGGAAGTCGACCTGGAGCATGCCGACGTGGCCGTTCACGACGGGAAACGGCAGGCGGGCGCGGCGGATCAGGTCGAGCATCAGGCGCTCGAGCTCGCTCGCCGCCGTCGGGGGCTCGCCGGGCAAATCGGAAAGCAGACGGCGGAGCCTGCGCAGGCCGCGTTTGCCCTTCGCCGGTCTCGAGCGCCGCGAGTACCACGTCGAGGTCGAAGATCCGCAGCTCGAAGGTCCGTTCGAGCGCGCGGCGCAGCCGCCGCTCGCTCACGATGCCTGCCAGGTCGACCAGGGCCCGGGCCCACGTCGTGCAGGGGATGTTGTCCACGAGCGTCCGTTCCGATTCCGGCAGGGACCGCGTGACGTGCACGGCGATGCCGCGGTGTCGCCGTCCGCCGCCGCGGACCACGGTCACGTCGATCGGGCCGGAAGGGATCGGGCACAGGCCGATCCGCGCACCCGCCGCGCGGTGGCTGAGCCATGCGCCGTCACAGACCGCGAGCACCGCCGCCATGTCACGAGCACCGGGAAGCAGCGCGGTGTGTCCCACGGCATAGACGCCGCGATGGAGCGGATGCAGGTGGCCGAGGTGAAGGCGGCGCTTGATCGTGTCCGAGGTGTGCCCGATCGCAAGCAATTGCGCCCGGCTGATCACCCCGTGCTGGCGGGCTGCCACCTCCGACACCGCCACCTCCGCGAGTGCGCGGTTTGGGGTGTCTATACGACCCACAAAGTGTCGCACCCGGAGAGGGTGGCGGGAGATGCGTTACGTGTGTGTGAACTACGTCGCGGGGGTGTAGAGCGTGCGGATCCAGATCGTCGCGAGCGTCGCTACGACCGTGTCGACCGGCGTCGTCGGCAGCCGTCCGAGCGTCATCTGCAGGTAGCGCTCGTTCATCCAGACCAGCGCCGCGGCGGTCGGGGCGGCATCCATCGGCGCGATGCGCCCAGCCGCGATGTCGGCCTCGACGCGCGTCGCCGTCGCGACCACGAACCGCTGGACCAGGCCGTGGTACACGCGCTCCACCTCGGGGTCGTGGCCGGCCGCGTCCGCGATCGCGTGCAGCACCAGCCCGTGCTCCGCCCACACCTCCGCGACGCCGCGCAGCGACTCGCGGACGTCCACGCGAGGGTCGTCGTTCCCGCCCTCCAGCCAGCGGTTCGCCACCTCGAACAGCGCCTCCCCGATCCCCTCCACGAGGCGCACGGCGAGGTGGTGGCGGTCGCGGAAGTAGACGTAGAAGGAGGGGCGGGAGAGGGTCGTGCGCGCCATCACCTCGTCGACGGTGAGGTCCCAGAAGGGCCGCTCGCGCAGGAACGACTCCGCCGCGTCGAGGATCTCGCGCTCGGCGGACTCCGGCGACCGGCGGCGGCGCCGCGAGGAAGTTCCTGGTGCGCTTATTGACACGATGTCAGTAAGCCTATATGGTCGCCGCTCGAGGGGCAACCAGAATGCCCGCCGGACGTCGACCACCGGCTGCCCGCCAAGCGTCGACCAACTGCCGGCCAGTTGCCGGGAGGAGAGCCCACATGAGCGCCACCACGACCCGCCGCCGCAGCATCACCAAGACGCACGAGCGCATCTCGCAGCTCGGCTGGGAGCCCGACTACTTCCAGCCCGCGGACAAGTACCCGTCGCGCTACACGTTCCCGACCAAGGCGAAGGACCCGATGAAGCACATCATGCGGGAGTACCTGCCGATGGAACTGGAGAAGGACGAGCGCGTGTACGGCGGGCACGACGCCGCGGTCCGCGCCGGGATGACGGGCAAGACCGGCCGGCGCTGGATGGAGATCATCAAGCCGTACATCGTCACGACCGCCTACGCCGAGGTCGGCGCCGGCCGCTGCATGTCGATGCTGATCGACGCGATTCCCAACAACGAGCTGCGCAACGGCTATCACGTGCAGTTCGTCGACGAGATCCGGCACACGGGCCTCCAGATGGCGCTCGCCCGCTGGTACGCGAAGCACGTGCCCGACCCGTCCGGGTGGCACCTCGGACCGGCGACGCTCTCCAAGGACCCGGGCGCGCGGCAGGCGCTCAACATGTTGTCGCATTTCATCGTGGGCGACCCGGTGCAGTGCGCCTTCACGCTGATGGTCGTCGCGGAGACGGCGTTCACCAACATCGCGTTCGTGGCACTGCCCGACGTGGGCGCGCGCAACGGCGACTTCGCGCTGCCGACCACGTACCTCTCGGTGCAGTCGGACGAGGCGCGCCACATCTCGAACGGCTACGCGACGCTCCTGACCGTCCTCCAGGAGGACGACAACGCGCCGCTGATCGAGCGCGACCTCGCGCAGGCATGGTGGATCAACCACGCCTACCTCGACGGCTTCGGCTCCGCGATCATGGAGTACAGCTCCGATGACCGCTCCGACCCCGAGAGCTACCTCGACAAGTGGGAGCGCTGGATCGAGAACGACTGGTACCGCTCCTATGTGCTGAAGCTCGGCAAGCTCGGCCTGAACTTCCCGGCCGAGATGTTCGACCGCGCGAAGGCGCGGCTCGAGCGCGGAATGGTCCACAAGAACATGCTCAGCGCGGCGGCGTTCTGGATGCTGCACTTCTGGCGCACCGAGCCGCTGAACGAGCGTGACTTCGAGTGGTTCGAGGCCAAGTACCCAGGCTGGTATGCGGAGTACGGCCCGGCGTGGGAGGCCTTCCGCCAGACGCGGCACGACCCGCAGCAATTCAAGCACCTGCTGCACATGGCGCTCGAGCAGGCCGCGCCATCGTGCTGGGTGTGCCTGATGGGCTGCGTGTTCCCCGACGACATGTGCCACCGCGCGGTCGGCGACCGCACGCGGTTCTACTGCTCGAAGGAGTGCATGTGGCTCGACGAGTCCAACCCGGGCCGCTACGTCGGCGACCGCAACTTCTTCGACCGCTACCACGGGTGGGAGCTGTCGGAGCTGGTGCGCGAGCTCGGCTTCGTGCGCACCGACGGCAAGACCCTGATCGCCCAGCCGCATCTCGGCAACGACAACATGTGGACGCTCGACGACGTGAAGAGCATGGACTTCCAAGTGCAGAGCCCCAACATCACCGTCGCCGAGCAGCTGGGGCTGCCGAACGGATCCTCGGCGGGGCTGGTGTCCCCGAACGGCCACCTCGACGGCGGGCTGAAGGCCGCGGCGCCCTGGTCGAACGGGGCCGCGAACGGCAAGCCGGTGACCAGCACGCCGACGTGAGTCCACGGGTCGTCTTCGAGCCGATCGGCGAGGAGATCGACTGCGACGAGGAGGAGTCCGTCCTCGACGCCGCGTTCCGGCACGGCTACAACCTCGTCTATGGCTGCCGGGAGGGCCAGTGCTCGGCCTGCAAGGCATACCTGCTGGAGGGCGAGGTGGTGCTGAAGCCCTATTCCACCTTCGCCCTGGCGGAGTCCGAGGAGGCAAGCGGCTACACGCTGCTGTGCCGCGCGATGCCCGAGGAGGACCTGGTCGTCGAGCTGCTGCACTTCGACCCGGACAACTACAAGCTCGCGCACGAGATCCGCGACGGGCGCGGCACCGTGACGGCCGTCGAGGCGCTCACGCGCGACATCCGGCGGCTGGAGCTGGAGGTGGCCGAGCCGGCCGATTTCTCGTTTCTCCCCGGCCAGTACGTGGACGTGTGGGTGCCCGGGGCAGACGGCGCCCGCCGCTCCTTCTCGATGGCGAACTTGCCCGGCGACGGGCGCATCGAGCTGATCGTCAAGCACTATCCGGGCGGCCGGTTCTCGAGCCTGCTCGAAGGAACGCTGGCGCCCGGCGACGAGCTGCGCTTCACCGGCCCCTACGGCGCCTTCCACCTGCGCAGCAGCAAGCGCCCGGTGCTGATGGTGGCGGGCGGCTCGGGCATGGCGCCGGTCCTGTCGCTGCTGCGGACGCTGGCGGCCGAGGGCAGCGAGCGCATGGTCCGCTTCTTCTACGGCGCGCGCACCGAGGAGGACCTGTTCTACGTCGACCTGATCGGCGAGCTCGGCGCGGGGCTGCGCGACTTCGACTTCCGCCCCGTGCTCTCCGACACCGACGGCTTCGTGCACGAGGCGGCGGGCGAGCTGCTCGAGTCGGGCGCCATGGACGACCCCGAGATCTACATGTGCGGGCCGCCCCCGATGATCGATGCGATGATCGAGCTGGCAACGCAGCGCCACGGCATCGACGAGGCCGGCAGGATCTTCCACGATAAATTCACGACGTCAGCCGATGCGGTGGCTGCCGGATAAGGAGGAGAGATGTCCGCTGGCACAGGACCACCCGTGAAGCACGTCGGCGACGGCGCCCTGCGCCGCGGCGACGAGCCCGAGCGCTCGTTCCAGTGGTACACCCCGAAGAAGCGCAGGGCGTCGATCTACGAGGACGTGACCGTCGACTCGCAGCCCTCGGTGCACCGCCACATCCAGAGCGGGCGGGGATGGCCGCTCCACTTCGAGGATGGGCGCGGCCTGTGGTCGGACGACTCGACGCGGCTGCGCGCGGGCGACTGGTACGCCTTCCGCGATCCCGGCCAGATGTGGGAGCGGCCGTACTACCAGGCCGGCACCGCCTACGAGCAGCTGATCGAGGGTGCGGTCCGCACGGCCAAGCGCGAGCGGGCGCTCGACGACTTCACTCCCGAGTGGGTGGACTTCCTGCGCACGCACCTGCAGGTGCCGGCGTTCATCGAGCACGGCATCTGGCTCGCGCTGGCGAGCGCCGCGCGTGACACGCTGTCCGACACGGTCACGCACTGCGTGGCCCTGGAGGCGGCGATGAAGCAGCGCCAGGCCCAGGCCTGCCTGCTGTACGGCATGGACCTGGAGGAGCACTTCGGGGACTTCCCGGTCGAGCGTGCGCGCGAGAGCTTCCTCAACGACGCCGCCTGGCAGCCGGCGCGCAGCTACGTGGAGCGGCTGCGCGCGACGCCCGACTGGGCCGAGCGGGTGATCGCCGCGAACCTGTGCTTCGAGCCGGCCGTGGGCCTGCTCGTGCGGCGGGAGCTTTTCATGCGCTCCGTGCGCTTCAACGGCGACATCGTGACCCAGGCCGTCAGCCACGTGGCCCAGCTCGAGTGGGAGTGGGTGCAGGGCTGGACGACCGAGCTCGTGAAGTTCGTGCAGGAGGATCCCGAGCACGGTGCCGCGAACCGCGACGTGCTGGCGGACTGGCTCGCTGAGTGGATGCCGCTCGCCGATCAGGCGGCGCTCGCGCTGGCCCCCGTGTTCGGCGACCTGCCCGCCGGGATCTCGTTCGACGACGCGCGCGCCAACGTGCGCGTCGACGTGGACCAGCTGTTCGGCGACTGCGGCCTGTCCGAGGCGGCCGCGCCGACCGGAGGTGCCACGTGAGCGGGCAAACGTACGACTACGTCGGGATCGTGATGGCGAAGAGCGAGGAGGGTGACGCCGTCGCGAACGTGCTGCGCGGGCACGAAGGGGTCGAGATCGTGGAGAACCCGTCGTTCTGGGACGTGCGGGCGAAGGATCGCCTCGTGATCGATTTCGACGCGGTCAGCGAGGAGCTCGGCTTCGACGTCGACCCATATGCGATGCAGCACGAGATGTCCACCCATTATGGTCGGCTGGTCGTGACCGATGACGCGCTGATGCTGTTCTCGGATCCGGTCGAGGCGATGGAGTACCTGAGCAACTGAGTGAGAGGAATAGGAGAGGCGGATGAGTGAGCTGAACGAGGCCCGGCGCGCTGTGCTGCAGGCGGTGTGCAACACGGTCGTGCCGAGCATTCCCCACGACCCCGACCCGACCGGGCTGTGGGCGCGCAGCGCCACGGACATGGGTGCGGACCAGGGCATCGAGCAGGTCTTCGGCACGCTCCCGCAGGAGCAGTTCGCGGGGATGATGGAGCTGCTCGACGGCCTCGCGGCAGCAGGGCTTCACGCAGGTCTCGCAGCGCTCGCGCGAGCAGATCCTGCGCAACGTCGCGCTGGTCGGGCCCGAAGCCGCCGCCGGCATCTCGACGCTGGTGGGGCTGACGCTCTTCATCACCTATGGCGCACCCGACCCGGCGACCGGGCAGAACCCCAACTGGGCGGTGTTCGGCTATCCGGGACCGACCGCAGCGCCGCCCGCGCGGCCCAAGCCGATCGCGCCCGTCGCGCCCAGCGGCGACGAGCTCACGCTGGAGGCGGACGTGTGCATCGTCGGGTCGGGCGCGGGCGGCGGCGTGATCGCGGGCGAGCTCGCCAAGGCCGGCCTGAAGGTCTGCGTGGTGGAGGCCGCCGGCTACTTCAACGAGTCCGACTTCGACCAGCTCGAGCTGTCCGCATACGAGCGCATGTACTGGCGCGGCGGCCCGCAGCCGACCGCCGACTTCAACGTGACCGTGTACGCGGGGGTGGGGCTCGGCGGCGGCACGGTGATCAACTGGACCAACTGCCTGCGCACCCGTCCGTGGGTGCGGGAGCAGTGGGCGGGCGAGCACGGCCTCGAGGGCGTCGACGGCCCCGACTTCGACGGCCACCTGGACGCGATCTTCGAGCGGATCTCGGTGAACGACCGGTGCTCGGACCTGAACGGCCCGCACCAGCGCATGAAGGAGGGCGCGGACGGGCTGGGCTGGTCCTTCCGGACGATCCTGCGCAACACGGACGAGAGCTGCTACGACCCGGCCTCGGTCGCCTACATCGGCTTCGGCGACCAGTCGGGCTCGAAGCTCAGCACGCAGCGCACCTACCTGCAGGACGCGTTCGACGCGGGCGCCGACATCGTCGTGCGCTGCACCGTCGAGCGCGTGCTGGTCGAGCAAGGCCGCGCGGCGGGCGTGGAAGGGACATGGCTCGATCCCGAGACCGGCCGCTCCGCGCGGGTGACCGTGCGTGCGCCGCAGGTCGTGGTCGCGGCCGGCGTCGCTGGAGTCGCCCGCGCTGCTGCGCCGCTCGCAGATCGGCGGCCCGGCCGTCGGCAACTACCTGCGCATCCACCCGTGCACGGCGCTGTTCGGCATCTACGGTGAGGATCAGGAGGCGTGGTGGGGCGCGCCGCAGGCCGGGACTCGTGGACGAGTTCGCGGCGGTCGAGGACGGCTACGGGTTCCTCGTCGAGGCGACCCAGTACGCCCCCGCGCTGGTCGGCTCGGCGCTCCCCTTCACGGGCGCGCGCAGGCACAAGGAGATGATGGAGCAGGTGCGCTACGGCGCCACCTTCATCGGCCTGCTGCGCGAGCGCGGCCACGGCCGCGTGGACGTGGACGCAAACGGCCAGGCGGTGGTCTACTACGACCTCACCGACGAGCTTGACATCCGCAACACCCACCGCGCGATCGACGCGCAGGCGCGCCTGCACGCGGCCGCGGGCGCGCGCGAGATCCAGCCGATGGCCGCCGGCGCCGCCGCGCTGGCGCGCGGGCGACGACCTCGACGAGTGCATCGCGCGCTGGCAGCGCGTGCCGCTGCGGGCGGGCGGCTTTCGCCTGTTCTGCGCCCACCAGATGGGCACCTGCCGGATGGGCAAGGACCAGCAGACGAGCGTCGCCGACCCCTGGGGACAGCTGCACGACACGCCGGGCGTGTGGATCGGCGACGGCAGCGCGTTCCCGACGGCCTCGGGCACGAATCCGATGATCTCGATCATGGCGCTCGCGCGGCGGACGGCCGGTGCGATCGCCTCCCAGCATTCGCCTGCGACGGGTCAGACGGCCCGCGAACCAGTCACCACGACCCGATAAGGAGCACTCATGGCCGTAGCCGCAGAACTTCAGGTACGCGACAAGCTCTTCATCGGAGGCGAGTGGGTCGACCCGGCGGGGTCGGAGACGATCGACGTCGTGAACGCCGCCACCGAAGAGGTGATGGGCCGCATCCCGCAAGGCACGCCACAGGACGTCGACCGCGCGGTCGCGGCCGCGCGCGCGGCCTTCGAGTCGTGGTCCCAGGCGCCGCTCGAGGAGCGCGCGAACGTGGTCCGGGCGATCGCCGCCGGGCTGGCTGCGCGCAGCGACGAGATCGCCGCGACGATCGCCCAGGAGCTGGGCATGCCGATCGGGCTGTCCAAGGCGATCCAGGCGGGCCTGCCGACGATGACGTTCACCTCCGTCCCCGACCTGGTCGAGGAGATCGTGTGGCAGGAGGAGATCGGCAACTCGCTGGTGGTCCGCGAGCCGATCGGCGTGGTGGGCGCGATCACTCCCTGGAACTACCCGCTCCACCAGATCGCGGCCAAGGTCGCCCCGGCCCTGGCCGTGGGCTGCACGGTCGTGCTGAAGCCCAGTGAGGTTGCGCCCCTGAACGCGTTCATCCTCGCCGAGATCATCGCGGCGGCGGGCGCGCCCGCCGGAGTGTTCAACCTCGTCACGGGGACCGGCCCGGTGGTGGGCGAGGCGATCGCCTCCCACCCGGGGGTCGACATGGTGTCGTTCACCGGGTCCACGCGCGCCGGGCGGCGCGTCAGCGAGCTGGCCGCGCAGAGCGTGAAGCCCGTCGCCCTGGAGCTGGGCGGCAAGTCGCCGAACGTGATCCTCGACGACGCGGACCTCGAGACCGCGGTCACGGACGGCGTCTCGAAGTGCTTCCTCAACTCCGGCCAGACGTGCAGCGCGCTGACGCGCATGCTGGTGCCGCGCGAGCGGCTCGCCGAAGCGGAGCAGATCGCGGCGGCCGTGGCCGGCGCCTTCACCGTCGGCGACCCGTTCGGCGAGGAGACGAAGCTCGGCCCGCTGGTGTCCGACGTCCAGCGGGAGCGCGTGCGCGGCTACATCCGCAAGGGAGTGGACGAGGGCGCAAAGCTCGTCGCGGGCGGCGCGGAGGCGCCCGACGGTCTCGGCCGCGGCTACTTCGTGCGGCCGACCGTGTTCTCGGACGTGCGCAGCGACATGACGATCGCGCAGGAGGAGATCTTCGGTCCCGTGCTGTCGATCATCCCCTACGACGGCGAGGAGGACGCGGTCCGGATTGCGAACGACTCGAGCTACGGGCTGGCCGGCGGCGTGTGGTCGGCCGACGAGGATCGCGCCAAGCGCGTCGCGCGCCGCATCAGGACCGGGCAGGTCGAGATCAACGGCGGGGTGTTCAACCCGCTGGCGCCGTTCGGCGGCTACAAGCAGTCGGGCCACGGCCGCGAGCTGGGGCGCTATGCCCTGGAGGAATATCCTCCAGGTGAAGTCCATGCAGCTCTGAGCCGCGTGCGGTTCGAGACGCTCGCGGCGGGTGGGTACGGCCTGCTGGAGGCCCCCTGCTGGGACGGGGACGGGGGCGTCTACTTCAGCGACGTGCTCCAGGGCGGCGTGCGCCGGTGGTCGGCGGGCGGCATCGAGGACGTGGTGCCCAAGCGGCGCGGGATCGGCGGGTTGTGCCGGCATGCGGACGGCGGATTGGTGATCAGCGGGCGCGACGTGCTGCGCGTGCACGGCGCCGAGCAGCGCGTGTTGCTGGGCGACGTGGAGGGCGTCACCGGATTCAACGACCTCGGCGTCGACCCGCAGGGGCGCGTGTACGTGGGGGCGCTGCGCTTCAAGCCGTTTGCGGGAGAGGAGCCCAAACCCGGTCAGGTGTGGAGGATCGACGCCGAGGGCGCAACGCCGGTGCTGGAGGGGATCGACTGGCCCAACGGGATCGGCTTCTCGCCCGACGGCGCCGAGATGTACGTGTGCGACTACGCCCATGGGACGGTGCGCGCGGGTGACGGCGGTACGTTCGCGCGGTCGCCGGCGGGGTCCGCGGACGGGCTGGCGGTGGACGAGACCGGTGGGGTATGGGTGGCGCTCGGCGAAGGCGGCGGCATCGCCCGGTTCGCGGCGGACGGCTCCCTCGACTCCCGCGTCGACGTGCCCGCCGATTTCGTGACGAGCCTGTGCTTCGGTGGCGACGACCTGCGCGACGTGTACGTCACGACCATGGGTGCATTGCTGCGCGGCCGCTCCGACGTCGCCGGCCTCCCGGTTCCGGCCGCGACCGTTTAGATCTGTCGCAGCCGGGCACGCGGAACGCCTGAATAGACTCTGGACGTGCCCCGCGAAGGATTGGACGCGCTCGAGGACCGCACCCGCTACGACCCCGCCGAGGTCGAGCCGCGCGTGCTGGAAAAGTGGCTGCAAGCCGGCTACTTCCACGCCGATGCGCAGGGAACCGCGAGCGACAGCTACTCGATCGCGATACCGCCTCCGAACGTGACCGGCGTGCTGCACATGGGTCACGCCCTGAACGCGGCAATCCAAGATGTCCTGATCCGCTTCAACCGGATGAGCGGGCGGCGCACCAAGTGGATCTTCGGGACCGATCACGCCGGGATCGGCACGCAGGCGCAGGTCGAGAAGGCGCTGCTCGCGGAGGGTACGAGCCGGGCGGAGTTGGGCCGCGAGGAGTTCGAGCGGCGCGTGTGGAAGTGGCGCGAGCGCTACGGCCGCGCGATCGTCGAGCAGTTCAAGCGCATCGGCGCCTCGGCGGACTACCAGGATGAGCGCTTCACGCTGGACGAGGGCTACGTCGAGGCCGTCATGAAGGTGTTCGTGGACCTGTACGACAAGGGCTACGTCTATCGCGACCGCTACATGGTGAACTGGGACCCGGGCACGCGGTCCGCGATCTCGGACCTCGAGGTGGAGGACCGCGAGGTCACCGACACCCTCTTCTACATCGACTATCCGCTCGCGGACGGCAGCGCAGTGGTGACCGTCGCCACCGTGCGGCCGGAGACGATGCTCGCGGACACCGCGGTCGCGGTGCACCCCGGTGATCAGCGCTACCGCGACATCGTCGGCAAGCAGGCGATCCTGCCCCTGGTCGGCCGCCCGCTCCAGGTCATCGCCGACGACTACGTGAAGCCGGAGTTCGGCACAGGGGCATTGAAGATCACCCCGGGCCACGATCCCAACGACTTCGAGATCGGGCGCCGGCACGGCCTCGAGCAGGTCACGGCGATCGGCGAGGACGGCCACATGACGGAGGCGGCGGGGCGGTTCGCGGGGCTGACCGTGGACGAGGCGCGTGACGCGGTCGTCACGGCGCTGGAGCACGAGGGGCTGATCCGCAAGCGCGAGCCCTACACGCACACCGTGCCGTTCTCGCACCGGTCGGGTCAGCGCATCGAGCCGCTGATCTCGTTGCAGTGGTTCATGCGCATGGACGAGCTGGCCGGGCCGGCGATCGAGGCGGTGCGCGACGGCCGCGTGAAGTTCCATCCCGATCGCTGGGGGCGCGTGTACCTCGACTGGCTCGAGCAGATCAGGCCGTGGTGCATCTCCCGCCAGCTGTGGTGGGGTCACCGACTGCCCGTGTGGTACTGCGACGCGTGCGACGAGACGTTCGTGAGCGTCACCGCACCGCCGCGCTGCGGCGCCTGCGATGGTGAGCTGCGGCGCGAGGAGGACGTGCTCGACACGTGGTTCTCCTCGGCCCTGTGGCCGTTCGCGACGCTCGGCTGGCCGCGCGACACACCCGCGCTCCGTGCCTTTTATCCGACGGATGCGCTCGTCACCGCGCGGGACATCATCTTCCTGTGGGTGGCGCGCATGGTGATGATGGGCCTCGAGTTCCGGGGGGATGTGCCGTTCACGGACGTCAACATCACGTCGATCATCCAGGCGCCGGACGGGCGCCGGATGTCGAAATCGCTGGGCACGGGCATCGACCCGCTCGACGAGATCGAGGCGCACGGCGCCGACGCGGTGCGGTTCGGGCTGCTCGCGATGTCGTCGTCCCAGGACGTGCGCTACTCGCCGGAGAAGGTCCAGCAGGGCCAGCAGCTGGCGAACAAGATGTGGAACGCGTCGCGCCTGGTGCTGCTGAACGCCGCGGACGTGGAGCGCGCGCCGCGGCCCCGCACGGCCGAGGACCGCTGGATCCTGTCGCGCCTCCAGCGCGCGATCGCCCGCTGGAGAGAGCAGGTCGCCCGGTACGACTTCTCGCACGCGGCGCTCGACCTGTACGCGTTCTTCTACGGCGAATTCTGCGACTGGTATCTGGAGATGGTGAAACCGCGCCTGTACGAGCACGAGGAGGAGCTCTCCGCCACGGCGCTGTACGTGCTGGGCGAGACGCTCGCGCTTGCCCACCCGATGCTGCCGTTCGTGACCGAGGAGATCAACTCGTTCATGCCGGGCGCGGCGCGCGACCTGGCCGTCGGTCCCTTCCCGGAGCCTGACGAGCGGCTGGTGGACGAGCACGCCGAACGCGAGGTGGAGGCCGTGATCGAGACGGTGCGGCGCCTGCGCAACTACCGCGACTCGGTCGGAGCCCCGCCGTCGGCGCTGATTCCGGCGCGGCTCGTGGGCGAAGTCCACGAAGACTTCTTGGACTCCATCGGTCGCCTTGCGCGATTCGACATCACCACGGACGGTCGCGACGGTGAGGTTGTCGGCTCGATCGGGCTCGAGGGCGCGACCCTCGAGGTGCTGCCCAGCGACACGGTCGGTCCCGCGGAGGCGCGCGCGCGGATCGACGCCGAGCGCAACCGCCTGCGCGCCGAGGTCGAGCGCGCGCGCGGCAGGCTCGCGAACAAGGGATTCACCGACAAGGCGCCCCCGCAGCTGGTCCAGACCGAGCGCCAGAAGCTCGAGCGCTTCGAGGCCGAGCTGGCCGAGCTCGATGAGTGACCCTGGTCCTGCTGCCGAAGGGCCGCCGGTGCGCGCGATGCCGGTTCCGGTCGCGAGCGCGCTGCGCGACGCCGAGCGCTACCTCGACTCGCTCGAGATGTTCGGAATGCGCTTCGGGCTGGAGCGCATGCGGAGGTTGATGACAGTGCTCGACTCCCCAGCACGAGCGCTTCCGCGCGATCCACGTGCTGGGCTCGAACGGCAAGTCGTCGACGGTCAGGATGATCGCCGCGCTGCTCGAGCGCCACGGACTGCGCACCGGCGCCTACCTGTCTCCTCACCTGACGTCCTGGGCCGAGCGCGTCCAGGTGGGCGGCCGTCCCGTCCCCGACGAGCGCTTCGCGGCGGCGATCGCGCGCGTGAGGGAGGCCGCCGCGCTCGTCGACCGCACGCTGGACGCCGGCGACCGCGTGACGCAGTTCGAGGCACTGACGGCGGCCGCCTACCGGGAGCTTGCCGGCGCGCGCGTCGAGGTGGCGGCGGTCGAGGCGGGTCTCGGCGGCCGCTACGACGCGACCAGCGTGATCCGCTCCTCGGTGCAGGTCCTCACCAACGTCAGCCTCGAGCACACGCGCTGGCTGGGCCCGACCGAGACCCACATCGCGCAGGAGAAGCTTGCGGTCGTGCGGGAGGGGGGTGTGGTCGTCGCCGGTCCGCTGGGCGCGGAGCCGCTGGCCGTCGCGGAGCGCGTGGCGCGGGAGCGTGGCGCGCGGCTGCTGCTGCTGGGCCGCGACTTCGGCGACCCCGGCGTGCCGCTGCATCCGCGGGGCGCGTTCCAACGTGAGAACTTCGCGGTCGCCGTGGCCGCGGCGGAGGCGTTCCACGGGCCGCTCGACCCGGTGCACGTCCGCGCCGCGGCGCAGTCGGTGCGCACGCCAGGGCGCCTCGAGGTCGTCGCGCGCGACCCGCTCACGATTCTCGACGGTGCGCACAACCCCGCCGGAGCGCGAGCGCTCGCGGCGGCCCTCGGCGACGTCACCGAGGGCCGCCGGGCGGTGGGGGTGATGTCGGTGCTCGACGACAAGGACGCGTCCACCATGCTGTCGATCCTGCTGCCGCTCTTCGGAGCTGTCGTCTTCACGCGTTCGTCGCGTCGCGGAGCGCTCCCGGCGGCGACGCTGGAGAGCCTTGCGCGCCAGCACGGGGGCCACGAGGTGCAGGTCGAGCCGTCGGCAGCCACGGCGCTCGCGCGTGCGCGCGAGCTGGCCGGCCCCGCAGGCGCGGTGGTCGTGACCGGCTCGATCTACCTGCTGTCGGACCTCGCGCGCGGCGGCGCGCCTGCGGAGCGGGAGTGACCCAGCATGCACGCATGCTGGGGTTCGTGGCGTTGGTCGTGGCCGTCGTGATCCTCGTGTTCTTCGCCCTGGGATACGGCCTGGGGAGGCTGCTGCTCTAGGTCCCGCGGACAGGCTCCGGAATTGGGCGGCCACCCGCTCGGGTACCCTTGTGCTCGCTGGGAATTTCCAGCCACGACCCATCGCAATGACGCTCGCCCTCTTCGGCATCGAGAACGACGGCCTCAACCTGGTCGTCAACCTGCTCGTCTTCTTCCTGGTCGTGATCTGGGTCGCGCTCGTGTACTGGACCTACTCCGACGCGACCAGGCGCCTCGACGACCCGATGCTCGTGGCGTCTGCGACCGGCGCGTCGCTGTTTCCGTTCATCGGCACCATCGTCTACACGATCGTGCGCCCTCCCGAGTACCTGGAGGACCGCCACGAGCGCGGCCTGGAGATCAAGGCGGCCGAGAAGCGACTGGCGCTGCTCGAGAACCGCACGTGCAGCAACTGCGGCGCCGAGGTCGACGCCAGCTACCTGCGCTGCCCCAGCTGCACCCGCAAGCTGAAGGAGCCGTGCGCGAGCTGCGGCAAGCCGCTCGACCCGCGCTGGCGCGTGTGCCCCTTCTGCGAGGCGGAGGTCGCGGCACCGGTGCGTCCCGCCGCCGAGCCACGCGCGGGACGCCGCCAGGAAGCGCGCACCGAGGCGGGCAAGCGGGCGGCGGAGCGCAACGAGCGTCGCGATCGCCAGGTCGACCGGGAGCGCCCGCGCGAGCGCGAGCGGCCACCGGACCGCGACGGCGCCCGCGTGGAGACGGCCCAGCGCACGCCGTTGCAGCCGCCCCCCAACCGGTAAGGTCCCGCGGCCTGCCAACCGCCCACCCGCCGACTGAATGTCTCGCACTCTGATCCTGGTCAAGCCCGACGCCTTCGCCCGCAGCCTCACGGGCGAGGTGATCGCGCGGTTCGAGCGCAAGGGCCTGCGCATCGCGGCGCTGAAGCTCATGCGGGTCGAGCGCGCGCTCGCGGAGCAGCATTACGACGAGCACAAGGGCAAGCCGTTCTTCGGCGAGCTGATCGAGTTCATCACGGGCGGACCGCTCGTCGCGCTCGTGCTCGA
Source organism: uncultured Solirubrobacterales bacterium (assembly GCA_963816975.1). Classification (GTDB taxonomy): domain Bacteria; phylum Actinomycetota; class Thermoleophilia; order Solirubrobacterales; family JBBDJG01; genus DASRIA01. The sequence continues at coordinate 1,621,894 of CAWFMD010000006.1, forward strand.
GGGTGAGGACGCCGTGCCCGCGGCGCGCTCGCTGATCGGCGCAACGAATCCCATCGAGGCCACGCCCGGCTCGATCCGCGGCGACTTCGCGCTCGAGGTCACCTACAACCTGGTGCATGGTTCCGACGCCGACGACACCGCGGAGCGGGAGATCGGCCTGTGGTTCCCGGAGCTTGCCGGGCCCTAGGCTGGTACTCGCCTCCCGCTCCCCCCAGCGGCGGGCGATCCTGGAGCAGCTGGGCATCCCGTTCGACGTCGTGCCCGCGGACGTCGCGGAGGACACGGTCGGCGATCCGGCCGACGTCGTGCTCCGCAACGCGCGGCGCAAGGCGCGGGCGGTCTCCGGAGCGGTGGTGCTGGGCGTCGACACCGAGGTCTATCTCGACGGCCGGCTGTTCGGCAAGCCGGCCGACGAGCGCCAGGCCCGCCGCTGCCTCGAGCTGCTGTCGGGCCGCACGCACGAGGTGTTCAGCGGGCTGGTCCTGATCCGCGACGGCGCCGAGATCAGTGGCGTGGCGCACACGCGGGTGACCTTCCGGGCCCTCGGGAGCGACCTGATCGACTGGTACGTGGCCAGTGGGGAATGGCGGGAACGGGCGGGGGGCTATGCCGTCCAGCAGCGCGGCGCAGCGCTGGTCGCGTCCATAGATGGTGACTTTTGGAACGTGGTCGGGCTCCCCACGGCCCTGCTGCTGGAGCTCGCACCTGGGCTGCTCGACAGCCCCCTCGATATGTGATCTTCCTGCAAGACGAGCGCCACGCAGCGGACTCCCCCAGCCCGTCCGGTACTATTCGCCGCTGCGGACGCGCCCCGCTGGCGGAGGCCAAGGTCTCCCTGCGACCAGGCGTAAAGGTCGTCGGGCGGGTCCTTCGGTCCGCTGGTTTGGCCGCACCACACAGCACGACACCTCCCTTTCCACGTGGGTTTCTTCAGCGCACTCACCGGTCTCGGCGGCCGTGACATGGCCGTTGATCTCGGAACCGCCAACACGCTCGTTTACGTGCGTGGCCGCGGCATCGTGCTCTCGGAGCCGTCGGTCGTCGCGATCGACGCGCGCTCCGGCGAGGTGCATGCGGTCGGGCTCGAGGCAAAGCGCATGCTGGGGCGCACGCCCGGCACGATTCAGGCAATCCGGCCCTTGAAGGACGGAGTGATCGCGGACTTCGACGTGACAGAGCAGATGTTGCGCCACTTCATCCAGAAGGTTCACCAGAACCGGTGGGCGCATCCGCGCGTCGTCGTGTGCGTGCCCTCGGGCGTGACCGGCGTGGAGAAGCGCGCCGTCGAAGAGGCCTGTCTGTCCGCCGGCGCCCGGCAGGCCTACCTGATCGAGGAGCCGATGGCGGCCGCGATCGGCGCCGGCCTGCCGGTCGGCGAGCCGACCGGGAACATCGTCGTCGACATCGGCGGAGGTACCAGCGAAGTCGCCGTGATCTCACTGGGCGGGATCGTCGTGTCGCAGTCGATTCGCGTCGGCGGCGATGAGATGGACGACGGCATCGTCAACTACGTCAAGCGCGAGTACAAGCTGATGATCGGGCAGCAGACCGCGGAGGAGATCAAGCTCGAGATCGGCTCCGCGTTCCCGCTGTCCGAAGAGGTGCAGGCAGAGGTGCGCGGGCGCGACCTCGTCACCGGGCTCCCGAAGACCGTCGTGCTGACCTCCGAAGAGGTCCGCGGTGCGCTCGAGGAGCCGCTCTCGCAGATCATCGGGGCGGTGAAGGAGACGCTCGACCGCACGCCGCCCGAGCTGGCCTCCGACATCATGGACCGGGGGATCATGCTGGCCGGCGGGGGGGCGCTGCTGCAGGGCCTCGACGAGCGCCTGCGGGACGAGACCCAGATGCCCTGCCACCTGGCCGAGTCGCCGCTCACGTGCGTGGCCGTGGGCTCGGGCCGCTCGCTGGAGGAGTTCGAGGTGATCCACCGCGCGAGCAAGAACTCCCGCAAGCGCAGGCGTTCCCAATGAGGTTCCCGGTGGGTGGAGGAATGCGCGGGCAATGAGGTCCGGGATGGGCAAGATCATTGACCACACAGCAAGCTTGAAGAGGACTTTCCCTTGTACAAGAAGTCGGTTCGCAGGCGACGAGCGGTCCTGGCGCTGCTCGTCAGCCTCTCCATAGCCCTACTGACGATCTACTTCGGCGAATCCGCCTCTGGCGGACTGCATTCGGTCCAACGGGGCTTCCTCGAGGTGATGGCGCCGCTCCAGGAGGGCGCCAGCCGCGCCTTGAAGCCGGCCAGCGACCTGGTGGAGTGGACGGGCGACGTGTTCGACGCCAAGTCGCAGAACGAGGACCTGAAGAGCCAGAACGACAAGCTGCGGCGCGAGCTGGCGGCGGCGCAGACGGCCGCGCGCGACGTGCGCCAGCTGCGCGGGCTGGTCGGGTTCAACCAGTCCGCGAGCTTTCCGGAGGGTCACGATCCGGTGCCCGCGCGTGTGATCGGCCGCTCGCCCACCGTGTGGTACTCCGCGATCACGATCGACAAGGGCTCCGACCAGGGGGTGCGCGACGACCAGCCCGTCGTGAGCGGCGCCGGCCTCGTCGGGCGTGTGTCCGACGTGGCACCCGACGCGGCCCGCGTGACGCTGATCACCGACCACACGAGCGGCGTGTCCGCGCAGCTCGTGCCGGACGGCCCGAACGGCCTCGTGAAGGCCACGGTCGGCAACCCGAACGACCTGATCCTCGACTTCGTGCAGAAGGGGCGCGCCGTGCGCAAGGGCGCGACCGTCGTCACTTCCGGCTGGCGCTCGTCCCGGCTCGAGTCGCTGTTCCCGCGCGGCATTCCGATCGGGCGCGTCTCACGCGTGGACTCCGACGAGCGCGAGCTGTATCAGCGCGTACACCTGCGGCCGTTCGCGGACCTGCGCGAGCTCGACGTGGTCGAGGTCCTGACCCGCGACTCGGGCGCGGTACAGAACGCCCAGGCAGGACCGTGACGGCGCGGTGAACGTCACGTGGGGAACCGTGGTCCGCCTCACCGTCCTGGTGATCGCGGTGGTCGTGCTGCAGCTTGCCGTGGTGGCGCAGATCTCCGTGTTCGACGCCAGCCCGGACCTGCTGCCGCTGGTGGCGCTCTCGATCGGGCTGCTGGCCGGCCCGGTCGCCGGTGCGACCGTCGGCTTCCTGCTCGGGCTCGTCGCCGACATGGCCCTGCTCCAGACCCTGGGGGTCAGCTCGCTGCTGCTGATCGGCGTGGGCTACATGGCCGGCCGCTTCCGCGAGATGCGCGACGCCACCCACAAGCTGGTCCCGCCGATCGGCGGCTTCCTCGCAACCCTGGGTTTCGACGCGGGGTTCGCGCTGGTGCAGTTCCTGCTGGGGGTCGACTCCTCCGTGAGCCCGCTCGTGATCCGGGAGGCGCTGGTCAGCGCGGTGATCAACGGGCTGCTCGTGATCCCGGTGTTCGCCGCGGTGCGCGCGCTGCTGCGCTCGGACCTGATCGACGACCTGCGACCGCGGCGCCGGCCGGTCACCCGCACGAGGGTGCTCTCGCAGAGCTAGTGGCCGGCACCGCGAACAACCGCGCCCGTACCGGGGGCCACTGACCGTGTACCTGCCGCAGGGCGACAAGCGCATGGTGGTCACGCCGCAGCTCGCGCTGCGCGTGGCGATCCTGGGCGGGATCGCGCTGGTGCTGTTCGCCGTGATCTTCTTCCGGCTGTGGTACCTGCAGGTGCTGTCGGGCGACAAGTACCTCGCCGAGGCCAACGACAATCGCGTCCGCGAGGTGAAGGTCGAGGCGCCCCGCGGGCGGATCGTCGATCGCAGCGGGAAGCTGCTGGTGGACAACCGCACTGCACTGGTCGTGCAGGTGCTGCCCGAACGGCTCCCCGATCAGCGAGTGCGGCGCGGCCGCGTGTACCGCCGGCTCGGCCATGCGCTGGACAGGTCGCCGCGCGCGATCCGGCGCACGATCCGGCGGGAGGTGAAGGAGCTGCCCTTCAGCCCGGTCACGCTCAAGACCGACGTCGGCCTCACCACGGTCCTGTATCTGCAGGAGAACCAGGCCCGCTTCCCGGGCGTCGAGGTCGAGCGCGTGTTCCTGCGCAAATACCCGCACCACGAGGTCGGCGCGCACCTGTTCGGCACGATCGGCGAGGTCACCCAGAAGCAGCTCGACCTGCCGCGCTACTCCGACGTGGCGCTCGGCGACCGCGTTGGGCAGTCCGGAGTCGAGCTCCAGTACGACCGCTACCTGCGCGGTCGCAACGGCGCCAGCCGCGTGCAGGTCGACGCGATGGGCCGGCCCAAGGGAGAGCTGTCCGTGCGCGACCCCGAACCCGGCAAGACGCTGCGCCTGTCGATCGACTTCGACGTGCAGAAGACCGGCCAGGCCGCGCTCGGCCGCTACGGCCTGCCCGGGGGTTTCGTGGCGATGGACCCGCGCAGCGGCGAGGTGATCGGGCTCGGATCAAACCCGGAGTACGACCCCAACGTGTTCGCGAAGGGGGTGCGCGCCTCCGTCTACAAGCGTCTCCAGGACCCCGACAACGGCGCGCCGCTCGCCAACCGCGCGACCCAGGGTCTTTATCCGACGGGGTCCACGTTCAAGCTGATCACCGCGACGGCGGCGCTCGAGAGCGGGCTGATCACTCCCTCGTCGGTGTTGTTCGACGGCGGCTCGCTGACCGTCGGCGGGGTCACCTTCAAGAACGCGGGAGACGTGTCGCACGGTGCGCTGGCGCTCCCGCGGGCGCTGCAGGTCTCCTCCGACGTGTTCTTCTACCGCGTCGGCCTGATGGCCGACCAGCGCGGCGGTGAGGTGATCCAGAAATGGGCCCGCCGCCTCGGCCTCGGGCGCCCCACCGGGATCGACCTGCCGGGTGAGGGTGCGGGCCTGGTGCCCACGCCCGAGTGGCGCAACCGCCTGTTCCGGCGCAACCTCACCGACCGTCCCTGGACCCCGGGCGACAACATCAACCTCGCCGTCGGCCAGGGCGACCTGCAGGCGAACCCGTTGCAGATGGCGGTCGCCTACAGCGCGGTCGCCAACGGCGGCCGGATCGTGACGCCGCACATCGGTCTGCGCGTGGAGGACAGCGACGGGCGCATCCTGCAGCAGATCGAGCCCGGCGCGCGCCGCCGCGCCGGCCTATCGTCCTCGACGCGGGCGGCCATCATGCAGGGCCTGCGGGCCGCGGCGAACGACCCGGGCGGCACTTCGACGGGCGTCTTTGCGGGATTTCCGATCACGGTCGCCGGTAAGACGGGGACCGCGGAGCGCGGCGCCCAGGGCGACCAGTCGTGGTACGTCGTGGCTGCACCGGCGAACGACCCGCGGATCGTGCTGGCCGTGACGATCGAGCGAGGCGGCTTCGGCGCCGAGGCGGCAGCGCCGGCGGCGCGCCGGATCCTGGCCGCCTATTTCGGGATCAAGGGCAAGAAGGCCATCGGCGAGGCGGGGAGCGCACCGGACTAGTGAGCCACCGATGAGCCAGCCGGCGACACCCTTCGGGACGGGCGTCCAGCGCTTCAGCGAGCCGCGCCGGCGGCTGCTGCGGCTGGACCTGCTCGTGCTGCTCGCGACGTTCGGTCTGATCGCTTTCAGCCTCGTGACGCTCGACACGGCGACCGCGGCCGACGTCCCGGGCTCGCCGGACTACTTCGTGATCCGCCAGGCGCTCTACGCGGTCATCGGGCTCGCGCTGATGCTGCTGCTCGCGTCGATCGACTACTCGCGCTTCCGCGAGCTGCGGGTGGGCCTGTACGCATCGATGATCGGCCTGATCCTGCTGGTGCTGGGCGTGGCGGGCGCGACCCGCGGCTCGCGGCGCTGGATCGAGCTCTCCTTCTTCCGCTTTCAGCCATCGGAGCTCGGCAAGGTGCTGCTGATCCTCGCCCTGTCGGCGTTCATCATCGACCGCCTGCGCCGTCTGGGCGAGCGCGAGACGACTTCACGGATCATGCTGCTGGCGCTGCTGCCGACACTGTTGGTGATGGCTCAGCCGGATCTCGGCACCAGCATCGTGTACGTGACGATCGCGCTCGCGCTGCTGTTCGTGGCCGGCACGCGGTGGACCCATTTTGCCGCGCTGGGCGGCCTCGCGGCCGCCGCGGTGGCGATCGCTTTCGTGATCGCGCCCGCGGCCGGAGTACCGTTGTTGAAGGATTACCAGAAGGATCGCCTCACGGCGTTCCTTGAAAAGGACAATGCAGACCCCGCCAGCCAGGGCTATCAGCTCAACCAGGCAGAGACAGCGATCGGGTCCGGCCGCAAGACCGGCCGGGGCACCGAGCGCGCGACGCAGACCCGCCTGGACTTCCTCCCGGAAAGCCGCACCGACTTCGTGTTCGCGGCCGTCGGGGAGCTGTACGGCTTCGTTGGTGCGGGCATAGTTTTGTCCCTGTATGCCCTGCTGATCTGGCGCTCGTTACGGATCCTCACGATCGCCAAGAACCTCTACGGGGCCCTGCTGGCCGCCGGAGTCGGCGCCATGCTGTTGACACAGGTGTTCGTGAACGTCGGCGGCAATGTCGGGATCATGCCCATCACGGGCATCCCGCTGCCGCTGATGAGCTATGGCGGCTCGTCCGTGATCGTGACGTTGATCGCCCTGGGGATCCTGCAAAGCGTGTACGTGCAGGCGAAGGAAGCCGCGGCCTCCAAACCGGAGGTGCTCGCATGACGCCCTCGCCGCGCGACCCGCGAAATGGAAGTTCGAAGTTCCAAAGGAGATTTGATGCGTAAGCAGGTATTGGTATCCGTCGACCGCGGGGAGACCCGCGTCGCGATACTCGAAAGCAAGAAGGCCGCGGCACGCGCGGGGACGCAGACCAAGCCCTCGAAGGGCGCGCCACAGGTCGATCAGGAATGGCGGGTGGGCGAGCTCTACATAGAGCGCCGCGGCCGCCGCTCGATCGTCGGCAACGTCTACAAGGGCCGCGTCGACAACGTGCTGGGAGGGATGGAGGCGGCCTTCGTCGACATCGGCCTCGAGAAGAACGGCTTCCTGCACGTCGACGAGATCGTCACGCCCGACGGCGAGACCCAGCGCCGCGGACGCGGCCGTGGTCGCGGCGGCCCGCGGATCTCCGACCTGCTGAAGGCGGGCCAGGAGATCGTCGTGCAGGTCACGAAGGACCCGTTCGGGACGAAGGGCGCGCGCCTCTCGATGGAGGTCTCGATTCCGGGCCGCTACCTCGTGTACGTGCCCGACGGCGACGGCGTCGGAGTGTCGCGCCGCCTGCCGGACAAGGAGCGGGAGCGGCTGCGCAAGCTCGCCGCCGGGCTCAAGCTGAAGGATGCGGGGCTGATAATTCGCACGGCGGCGGTGGGTGCGCGCAAGAGCGACATGGAGCGCGAGCTGCAGTACCTGTTCCGCCTCCATGAGGTGCTCCAGAACCGCGTCGAGGAGTCTCGCGGGCCGACGATGGTGTTCCAGGAGGCAGACCTCCCGATCCGGGTCGTACGGGACGTGTACTCGCGCGAGTTCGAGCGCGCCGTGATCGACGACCCCAAGCAGCACCACCGCATGTCCAGCTTCTTCACCCGCACCGCGCCGGAACTGGTCGACCGCGTCGAGCTGTATGAGGGCGACGACCTGTTCCAGAGCTCCGGTGTGAACGACGTGTTCAACCAGACGCTCTCGCGGCGCGTGGACCTGCCGCACGGCGGCTACCTGATGATCGACCACGCCGAGGCGCTGACGGTGATCGACGTCAACACCGGCAGCTACACCGGCCGCGGCAAGGGGTCCCTCGAGGACACGATCGTGAAGACGAACCTCCAGGCCGCCGAGGAGGTCGTGCGCCAGCTGCGGCTGCGCGACATCGGGGGCATCATCGTGATCGACTTCATCGACATGGCGTACACGCGCAACCGCGACAAGGTCCTGGGGGTGCTGAAGACTGCGCTCGAAGGCGACCGCACCCGCACGCACGTGGTGGAGATCTCGCCGCTCGGGCTCGTCGAGATGACTCGGCAGAACGTGTCGGAGGGCGTGCGCGAGATCATGAACAAGACCTGTCCGACCTGCGACGGTGAAGGTGTCGTGCGCTCGGAGGAGACGATCGCGATCGACGTCGAGCGCGGCCTGCGCAAGATGGCCAAGGAGACCAAGGCCGAGGCCTTCCTCGTGCAGGTCCACCCGCGCGTGGCCGCGATCCTGATCGGCGGCGGCGGCAAGCCGCTGCGCGAGCTCGAGGTCGAGACCGGAAAGCTCTTCCATTTCCAGGGCTCGGAGGGCATCCCGCTCGACACGTTCAGGATCACGTCCGAGGGCACCAGGGACGAGATCGAGGAGCGGGCGCTGCCCTTCAAGCAGGGCGAGGAGGTCCTGATCCGGATCGAGGAGCCCCACATGTACAACATCGACGACGCGATCGCCAAGATCGACGGCTACGTGATCTCGGTGGCCGGCGGCGGGCCGTTCGTCGGTGAGAGCAAGCTGATCAAGATCGACGAGGTGAAGCGCACCGCGGCCTACGCGAGCATCGTCACCGGCAACGGCGTGCCCGAGACGCAGCCGAAGCCGCAGGCGCGGAAGCGGGCCCCGGCCCGCAGGGAAGAGGTCGTCAAGGCGCCTGCGAGCGCCGAGACCGAGGCCGACGACGCACCGGAGGAAGAGGGCGGCAAGCTACAATCGAACGGCTCCGCGAGCAGACGCCGCCGGGGCCGCAGAGGCGGTCGGCGGCGTTCCGGCGCGCGGGGCGGCGGCGGTGCCTCAAGCAGCGGGGGCGGGACCGACTGACACCCATGACCTACGCGATCATCGAAATGGGCGGAAAGCAGTACCGCGTGGCGGAGGGGGACTCGATCCTCGTCGACCGCGTGGGCCAGGACGAGGGCGCGAAGGTGTCGCCCCGTGCGCTGCTGTTCGCCGACGGGAAGACCGCGGTGATCGACGGCGCGGACCTCGGCAAGGTGAAGGTCGAGGCCGTCGTGACCGAGCATCTGAAGGGGCCGAAGATCCGCGTCGCCACTTACCGTCCCAAGAAGCGGCACAAGCGGCAGATGGGCCACCGCTCGCACTTGTCGCGCGTCGAGATCAGGAAAATAACCGGCCCCGCCAAGGCGGGGACCGGGTCGGCGGCGGGACGAGCCCCCGCCAAGGCGGAAACCGGGTCGGCGGCGGGACGAGCCCCCGCCAAGGCGGAGACCGGGTCGGCGGCGGGACGGTCGCAGCGCAAGACGGAAGGCGAGAAAGAGACCGATGGCACATAAAAAGGGACTTGGATCGAGCCGCAACGGCCGCGACTCCCAGGCCAAGCGCCTCGGCGTGAAGGTATTCGCGGGACAGCGGGTGACCGGCGGGGAGATCATCGTGCGCCAGCGCGGCACGCGTTTCAAGCCGGGCCCCGGCGCCGGCATCGGCCGCGACGACACGATCTTCGCCACGGCGGCGGGCATCGTCGAGTTCAAGACGGGCCGCCACGGCCGCCTGATCTCAGTCGTTTCTGCCGAATAGGTCCTCCCGCGTCACACGTTGGCGGGCAAGACACGGGGTAGGCTCGTGCCATGTTGTACGACCGGGCGACGATCCACATCGAGGCGGGCGCCGGCGGCAACGGCTGCATGAGCTTCCGCCGCGAGGCGCATGTGCCGCGCGGCGGTCCGGACGGCGGCGACGGCGGCCGCGGGGCGGACGTGGTCGTGATTGCCGATCCCCGCCTGCGAGACCTCGCGACGTATCGCCACCAGCGCCAGTTCCGCGCGCCGCGCGGCGGCCACGGCGAGGGCAAGCAGCGCCAAGGGGCCGCCGGTGAGGAGCTGGTCCTGCGTGTGCCGGTGGGCACCGTCGTCGAGGACCTCGCGCATGGCGTGCGCCACGACCTGGCCGCGCCCGGCCGGCGCGCCGTGCTGGCCCGCGGCGGCTCGGGCGGTCGCGGCAACAAGCGGTTCGCGACGTCGACCCGTCAGGCGCCGCGCTTCGCAGAGCGGGGGTTGCCCGGCGAGGACGCGACGATCGAGCTGCGCCTGAAGCTGCTCGCCGACGTGGGGCTGGTGGGGCTGCCCAACGCGGGCAAGTCGTCGCTGCTGCGCCGCCTCACGCGCGCGCAGCCGAAGGTCGCCGACTACCCGTTCACGACGCTCGAGCCCGCGATCGGGACGATCGAGGACGACGAGCAGCGCCAGCTGGTGATCGCCGACATTCCCGGGCTGATCGAGGGCGCGGCCGATGGCGCGGGGCTTGGTCACGAGTTCCTCGCGCACGTCGAGCGCACCAGCCTCCTGGTGCATGTCGTGGATCTCGCGCCGCTCGACGGGATCTCCGCGTGGGAAGCGTTCGCGACGGTCCGCGGCGAGCTCGTGCGCTACGGCGCGGAGCTCGAGCAACGGCCCTTCTTGGTCGCGCTGAACAAGGTCGACCTGCTCCCGCCGGACCAGGCCGAGCAGCTGGTGTCGGAGTGGCGCGAGAAGCTGTCCGGCGACGCCCACGTCTGCCGTGACGCGGATCCCGTGGTGCTCGCCTTGTCCGCGGTCACGGGCGCGGGGCTCGAACAGCTGCGGCGCGCGATCTTCCGGTGGGTGCCGCCCGCGGCGCCGGCGGCCGACGGGGACCAGCCGCTGGAGCTGGCCGAGCACGCGGTCTACCGGCCGGGTGATGACGGTTGGGGGGTCGCGCGCACCTCGGACAGCTCCTTCCGCGTGAGCGGTGATGCGATCGAGCGGCTCGTCGTTCGCCACGACCTCGACAACCCGGAGGCGCTGGCCTACATCGAGGAGCGCCTCCAGAAGATGGGTGTCGTCAAGCGACTCGAGTCCGAGGGCTTCCAGCCCGGCGACGAGATCGAGATCGGCGAGGTCGCGTTCGCCCTGTACCCGGGACTCCCCCAGCGGTAGATGCCCCTGACCGTCGTAAAGCTGGGCTCCACGCTCGTCGCCGACGACGCCGGTGACGTGCGCGCCGACGTGCTGCGCGAGGTGTGCCGTCAGGTCGGGGCGATCCATGCGGACGGCGACGCCGCGACGCTCGTCACGTCCGGCGCGATCGCGCTCGGCATGCGCCGCATGGGGATGCCGTTGCGCCCCTCCGCGATCGAGGAGCTGCAGGCCGCGTCCGCGGTCGGGCAGGGTCCGTTGTACGACGTATACGCCGGCCTGCTCGGCGAGCACGGCGTGAGCGCGGCGCAGGTGCTCCTCACCTTCTTCGACGTGTCGGCCCGGGAGCAGTACGTGAACGCGCGGCGCACCCTCGCGAAGCTGCTCGAGTGGGCCGTCGTGCCGATCGTCAACGAGAACGACACGACCGCGACGGACGAGATCACGTTCGGCGACAACGACATCCTTGCGGCCCAGGTGGCGATCCTGATCTCCGCGGACCTGCTGGTCGTCCTCTCGGACGTGGACGGTCTGTTCAGAAGCGATCCGGCCCGCGACCCGCGGGCGGCGCTCGTCGCCGAGGTGCACGATCTCGCCGAGCTGGACGACTACGAGATCGGGATGTCCAGCTCGCACGTCGGCTCGGGCGGGATGCGGAGCAAGGTCCTGTGCGCGGAGATGGCGACCGCGGCGGGCATCCCGGTCGTGATCTGCAACGGCACCGAGCCGGGGGCGCTGTTGCGGGCCGCGCGCGGCGAGCCCGGCGGTACGCGCTTCCACCCCCAGGCCAAGCGCCAGTCGAGCTTCAAGTTGTGGCTGCGCTATGCGAAGTCGTCGAGCGGAGTCGTGCGGGTCGACGCCGGCGCGGAGCGCGCGCTGCGCGAGCAGGGGACGAGCCTGCTGCCCGTCGGAGTGGTCGCGGTCGAGGGGCAGTTCGAGGCCGGCGACGCGGTCGACGTCGTCTCCGCGGGCGACGGGGACCGGCGCATCGGCAAGGGCATCGTCAAGCTGTCGGCCGCGGAGCTGAGGCGCGTGAAGGGCATGAAGTCGGCCCAGGTGCGCGAGCTGCTGCCGCGCGCCGGCGAGGAGGCGGTGCACCGCGACTACTTCGTGCTCGGCTGAGCGTCCCGCTCCGGGCGAGCCGTGCCCGATCCGTGCAGGTATGCTCGAACCATGACGCCTGCCGAGACAGCGAACGGAGCCGGGCTCACCGCCGCGCATCGCTCGCTGCACCAGCGCGCGTAGGGCAAAGCCGGCGAGCTGTGCTGATCCTCGCGGTGAAACCCGGGCACGACGGCGCCGTGGCCGCGCTCCAGGACCGCGAGCTGCTGTTCTCGCTGGAGGCGGAGAAGGACTCCTTCCGGCGCCACCGGAGGCTCGACGTGAGCACCATCATGAGCGCCGCGGAGCACCTCGGCGAGCCGCCTGACGTGGTCGCCGCCGGAGGCTGGGACTGGATTCACCACGCCGTCGGGGCCGGCTACATGGGCGTCGACGACCAGACCGTGATCCGGGAGCCGCGCAAGATGTTCGGGAAGGAGGTCAGCTTCTTCTCCTCCTCGCACGAGCGTTCCCACCTCGCGATGGCGATCGGCATGGCCCCGCGCGACGACGCGCGGCAGCGCGCAGTGTTGATCTGGGAGGGTCACGTTGGTCATCTCTACCTGGTCGAGGGCGCAACGAAGGTGGTCAAGCGCATCGAGGTGCTGAAGCAGCCCGGCCGCCGCTGGGCGTTCCTGTTCGCGCTCGCCGATCCGAGCTTCCCCGATCGCGGCGCGCGCCACCGCCGGGAGGACAGCGGCAAGCTGATGGCGCTGGCGGCATTCGGCGACGCGGCCGACGCCGACGCCGGTGTGGCCGACACGATCGAGCGGATCCTCGCGAGCGACTCCGGCATTCACTGGTCACCCTCTCCCAAGCACGAGTTCAGGGACTCGCCGGTCTACAACGCGGGCATCGAGTCGGAGGTCACCAAGGTCGCGGCGGCACGGCTCACGGCCCGGATGTTCGAGGTCTACCGCGATGCGGCGCTCGAGCACCTCCCGGCCGGGATACCGCTGCACATATCCGGGGGCTGCGGGCTCAACTGCGACTGGAACGCCAAGTGGCGAGAGCTCGGCCACTTCTCCTCGGTGTTCGTGCCGCCCTGCACGGACGACTCCGGCTCGGCGCTCGGAACCGCGATCGACGCGCTCGCGGCGGCGACCGGCGATCCATACATCGACTGGGACGTGTACAGCGGTCTCGACTTCATCTGGGATCGCGAGCCCGGCCCGGCCCGGTGGAAGCGACGCACCGCCGACGACGCGGACCTGGCGGAGGCGATCGCGTCCGGACGGGTGGTCGCCTGGGTACAGGGGCGGTGGGAGATCGGGCCACGGGCCCTGTGCAATCGCTCGCTGCTCGCCGAGCCCTTCAGCGCCGGCACGCGTGACCGCCTGAACGAGATCAAGCAGCGAGAGGGCTACAGGCCGATTGCACCGGTCTGCCGCAGCGAGGACGCCGGGCGGCTGTTCGCCGACGGCTTCGAGGACCCGTACATGCTGTACTTCCAGCGCGTTGCGTCCGGCGACCTGGGGGCGGTGACGCACGTCGACGGCTCGGCGCGCGTGCAGACGGTGACGCCGCGTGCCAACCAGCGGATGTACGACCTGCTGTCGGCCTTCGCTGCCCGCACCGGGGTGGGCGTGATGTGCAACACGTCGCTGAACTTCAGCAGCTTCGGCTTCATCAACCGCATGTCGAACCTCATCCAGTACTGCCAGCAGCGGGGGATCTCGGACATGGTCGTGGGAGACGCCTGGTACGAGCGCGTGCCCGAGCGCGAGGTGATCAGCATCCCGGGGGGGACACGACAGGGCGAGTCCCTGCGGCGCACGGTGAAGGGTTAGCCCGCAGCCGCAGCGGGGCGCGCGAGCGGCTGCCCGGTACCCTTCTCTGAATGGCGACCCAGGTGAGATCGGTCGAGGAGACCTGCGCCCAGGCCAAGCAGGCGGCGCTGAAGCTCGCGACGCTCGATTCCGAGGTCAAGGACGCCGCGCTGCGCGCGGTCGCCCATGCGCTCGAGGGCGGCGTCGCGGAGATCGTCGAGGCCAACGCGATCGATCTGGAGGCGGGCCGCGCCGCCGGGCTGAACGATGCCCTGATCGATCGGCTGACGCTCGACGCCGAGCGGGTGCGGGGCATGGCCGCCGGCGTGCGCGCGATCGTCGAGCTGGACGACCCGGTCGGTGAGGAGCTCGAGGCGCGCACCCTCTACAACGGCCTCGAGCTGCGGAAGATTCGCGTGCCCCTGGGCGTCGTCGCGATCGTCTACGAAGCACGCCCGAACGTGACCGTCGACGCCGCTGCGCTCGCGATCAAGTCGGGGAACGCCGTCGTGCTGCGGGGATCCTCGACGGCCGAGCGCTCGAACGCGGTGCTCGCCGCGATCGTCGCCGAGGCCGCGGAGGGAGCCGGCCTGCCCCAGGGATCGGTTGCGCTGATCGGTGGCGGCGACCGCGCCGAGCTCGCCGAGCTGGCGCGGCAGGACCGCTACGTGGACCTGATCATCCCGCGCGGCGGCGGCGGGCTGAAGGAGGCGCTGAAGAGTGGCGCGACCGTTCCGGTGATCTTCGCCGCCGCGGGAAACTGCCACGTGTACGTGGACGCCGCAGCGGATGTCCCGATGGCCCAGCGCATCGCCTACAACGCCAAGGTGCACCGGCCGGGCGTGTGCAACTCGGCCGAGACCCTGCTGGTCCATTCCGACCTTGCGCGGCAGGTGCTGCCCGCCCTGATGGAGAAGCTGCGCGAGGCCGGCGTCGAGCTGCGCGTGGATTCGCGCACGCGCGCCCTCGCGGGGCCCGCCGGCGACGGCCTGGTGGCGGCCACCGACGAGGATTGGGACACCGAGTATCTCGGCATGACGATGGCGATCAAGGTGGTCGACGGCATCGACGAGGCGATCGACCACATCAACCGCCACGGGACCGGGCACTCGGAGGCGATCGTGACCGCGGACGACGACGCGGCGCGGCTCTTCACCAGCACCGTGGACGCGGCCTGCGTGTACGTGAACGCATCGACGCGCTTCACGGACGGAGGCGAGTTCGGGATGGGCGCCGAGATGGGCAACTCGACGCAGAAGCTGCACGCGCGCGGCCCGATCGCGCTGCGCGAGCTGACGACCTCGAAGTACGTCGTGCACGGTACGGGACAGGTACGCGAGTAGCACCCTGCGGAGCGTTCGAAGCTGCGACTTGGAATCCTCGGAGGCGTCTTCAACCCGCCGCACATCGGTCACATGGTGTGCGCGCAGGAGGCGTGTTGGCAGCTGGGGCTGGACGGCGTCGTGCTGATGCCGCTGGGACGCGCCTCCCATCGCGTGATCGAGCACGACCCCGGCCGGGAGGAGCGCTATCGCCTGTGCGAGGCGGCCGCCGCGGGCGTGGACTGGCTGACGGTCTCGCGCGTCGAGGTGGACCGCACGGGCGAGACCTTCACCGTGGACACGCTGGAGGAGCTGCGGACCGCAGACCCCGATGCCGAGTACGTGTTCGTGCTGGGGGCCGACCAGGCCGTGCGCCTGGAGAGCTGGCGCGCGCCCGCGCGGGTGTTGGAGCTGACCCGCCTGGCGGTCGCGGAGCGCGCCGGGGTCCCCATCGCCGACGTACTGGCGGCGGTCGCGCGGCTCGGCGGCGAGGGTCGCGTGACGACCTTCTCGATGCCGCGCGTCGACGTGTCGTCGACCGTGGTGCGCGAGCGCGCGGCCGCGGGCCGGCCCTACCGGTTCCTGGTGCCTGAGCGCGTGGCTGAGCTGATCGAGCGCGAGGGCCTGTACCGGTGAGCGCCGAGGTGCAGAAGGCACTCTCCTCCGAAGCGCTGGCGCGGCGCATCGCGGCGGTGGCGCTCGACAGGAAGGCGCGCGACGTGGTCGTGCTGGACATGCGCGACGTCGTCTCCTACACCGACTTCCTGGTGATCGCGACCGGCAACACGGAGCGCCAGACGCACGCGATCGAGGACGCGGTCCACCAGGACCTCAAACACGCCGACGAGGGGGGACGCACGCCGCGGCGCGTCGAGGGCCGCGCGGAAGGTCGCTGGATCCTGATGGACTACTTCGACGCCGTCGTGCACATCTTCACGCCCGCCGCGCGCGAGTACTACCGGCTCGAGACGCTGTGGGGAGAGGTCCCGGAGCTCGAGGTCGGGGCGGGTTCGGCGTAGCTCCCGGCAGCACTGTCCATCCGCATCGGATGCGAACATACGTTCGTGTACACCCCGAACGAGAAGGGCGCGATCGCTGAGCAGGTGATCGCCGCGGAGGCGACCAAGCTCGGCATCGTCGTCTCGCGCCCGAACGTCGACGCGAGATATGACCTCATCTTCGACACTGGGAGTTCGCTGTGGCGTGTCCAGTGCAAGTGGGGCGCACTCGACGTGGATGCAGGGGTTATCAAGGTCAGTCTGACGTCAACGTGGTGCACGCCCACCGGATACACCAGGAGCACCTACGCTGCGGGCGAGGTCGATCTCTTTGCGGTGTACTGCGGCGAGCAGAACCGTTGTTATCTCCTCCGCGGGGATGGACTCGTGGACCGTCGTGCGATCTGGCTTCGACTATCGGAGCCCCGGAATGGGCAGCGAGCGTGCGTTAACCTTGCTTCCGACTTCACTTTTGACGGGGCTGTAGCTCAGTTGGGAGAGCGGGGCGCTGGCAGCGCTCAGGTCAGGGGTTCGAGTCCCCTCAGCTCCACTTCCCCGGCGCCTCCGGAGGCCGTCGGCGCCAATCAGTTCCGCGACCGCTTCGGCTGGTACATGGAGCGGGCAGCGGCTGGCGAGGTGTTCCTGATCACTCGCCACGGCAGGGCATTCGCCCGGATCACGGGCCCGAGTTAGTGCGGATCACGGGCCCGAGTCAGCTCGGGCTCTGCTCGTTCCACGACCCGCAGGAACGCCTCCACCACGACCTCGTCGAACTGGCCGCCCGCACACGCGCGCAACTCCGCGCACGCGCGGTGGCTCCCGATCGACGACCGGTACACGCGGTCGTTCGTCATCGCCTCGTAGGCGTCGGCGACGGCCAGGATGCGCGCCTCGAAAGGGATGTCGTCCCCCGCCAGGCCACGCGGATACCCGCAGCCGTCCGGGCGCTCGTGATGGCAGTAGATCCACTCGCGGATCTGGTCCAGTCCGGAATCCTCCAGCAGCTCCACGGCGATCCACGGATGGCGGCGCATCTCGAGCCACTCGATGTCGCTCAACGGGCCGGGCTTCGCGAGGATCCGTTCCGGGATCGCAGACTTGCCCACGTCGTGCAGCAGCCCCGCCACCCGGATGTCGTCGACGACGTCGTCGGGCAGGTCCAGCTCGCGCGCGGTCAGCTCCGCGTAGTGGGCGACGACCTGCGAGTGCCGCTTCGTGCCTCCGTCGCGGGAGTCGATCCTGCGCGCGATGTCCAGCGCGCGGTCGACCGACTGGGCCACGGCGCGGCGCGGGCCCGCCAGGCGGGGGATCAGCTCATCCACGGACATCTCCTTACGACCGTGCCCGGCCGAATCCTGCGCGCGCCGCAACCACGGCACGGAAAATCCCTGCCGCGATGGACCGTCGGCCCGATGATAAAAAGGGCCCGCCTTGCGGCGGGCCCTTGGGCCATGGGAAGCGCGGATGTCCGCGCGAGCGGATATGTATTTTTTTGTCGCCGGGCTAGCCGGCGTACTGCTCCTCGATCGGATGGTCCCGCTGGAGCTCCGCGTTGCGCGGAGCCGGCACGGACGTGGCCATCGACTTCCTGGTGTGACCGTGTCGGGGGACATCCATGCCGACTCAACGATGGGGACTCGCCGAACCTGCGCGTTCCGGCGGCTGCTGGACGTACGTACTAGCGCCCGCGCGCACGCTGTCGCGCGGGCCGGCCGCGCGGCTGCACGCGCTGCACGCGCAGCTTCGCCCGCATGCCGAGCTGCGCGTGGCCCGGCAAGGAGCACCACAGCTTGTAGCGGCCGGCCGGCAGCCGCGCCTCGAGCTCGGCCAATCCTCCCGACGGTGTCTCCGGCACCGCGAACGTACGTCGCGCCGAGACGCCTCTGGGGACGATGCGCCGCAGGCGCAGGTCGTGCGGGTCCTCGCCGCGATTCAGGAGCTGGATCAGGGCCGGACCCGCGGCGATGCTCTGCCGCGACAGCAGCAGGCTGTGCTCCTGGGCGGACACCAGCAGGCGCGCGGGTGGGCGTTCGCGCCGCGCCCCGGCGGCCGCGGTGCCCCCGAGCACGGCCGCGCAGGCGACCGCGGCGACCGCCGCCATGAGCGCGCGCCTCATTTCAACAGCGCCGGGCGCCCGAACCGTGCGGCCTCGGGCATCACGGCGCCGGCGTCGTGGCCGAACCACTGCTCCAGCAGGCTGCAGTAGACGCTCCGGTAGTCCGACGTCGCGCGCAGGTTGCCGTCGTCATCGAGCCGGTCCATGCCCGGGTACTCGCCGATCATCGTCCCGCGGGCCCGCGTACCGATCAGCATCCCGAGCCCGGCGGCGCCGTGGTCCGTGCCGTCGGAGCCGTTCTCCTCGCCGCGGCGGCCGAACTCCGACCACACCTGCACGAGCACCCGGTCGGCCAGGCCGCGCGCCTCGAGGTCGCGCTGGAATGCGAGCAGCCCGTCGGCGGTGGCCTGCAGGTTCTCCGCGAGGTCGGTGGGCTGGCTGTCGTGGGTGTCGTAGTCGCCGGGCGCGTTCAGTGCGACGCACTTGAGCGGCAGCGCGCCGCCCAGCATCGCGGCCAGCGAGGCGAGGCGGCGCGAGAACCCGGAGTCGTCGGAGGCCGGATAGGCCACGGGGCTCTGGATCTGCTTGCCGCCGAAGGGCAGCAGCTGCTGGCGCAGGCGCGCGGACTGCACGGCCACCGCGCCGGCCGCGCCCATCGCGGAGTCGCGGCTGCCCGCATGGGCGTTCCCGATCGACTGGAACGACTCGAGCATCCAGTCCTCCACCTCGCCCCAGACGCCCGGCGCCCAGAAGTCGTAGTCGCCCGGCCCGTCGATCGCCGCGACCGGCATCCGGGCCGTGGCGAGCGCCGGCGCGAGGTCGCCGCTGAGCGCCAACCCCTGGAGCGGGTTGTCCGGCCGTCCCACGCGGTCCAGGAAGCGGCCCAGCCAGCCCGTCGCGAGCTTCGGCTGCAGCGCCCCGACCTCGTAGAAGTGGCGGGAGTTGAAGTGGGACTGGTCGGGGTGGTCGTAGCCCACCGCGGGCATCACCGACGCCTTGCCCTCGGCGTGCAGGGTCGCGAGCCCGGTGGCGGAGGGGTGCCAGTGCAGGCGGGGGTCCTCGGGGAACGGCGTGCCCTCGGATTCGGCGAGCGCGAGCCGCGGCCGCAGCCGCCGGTAGGAGGCGTCGCCCACCGGCGCGAGCACCGAGAGCGAGTCCACGCCGCCGGGCATGAAGACCGACACCAGCACGCGATCGCTCGGCGCGGCGGCTGCCGCGACGCCCTCGCGCAGGGCGGCGACGTCAAGCCGGGTGGCGCCGTAGAGCGACAGCACCACGCCGCTGCCGCGCAGCAGGAACTGGCGCCGGTCGAGGCCCTTGCCGGCGGCCAGCGGCGCACGTGGGTCCCGCGGTGCCGCCGCCCGCCCCGCGCCCGCCGCGGCCCGGCGCAGCGCCTGCGAGCGCGTGAAGTCGTTGCAGCAGTTGTGCGACATCAGGCCGCCTGCAGGTCGGGCGACGTGGCGACCAGCACGCGCAGCGCGTTCTGGCGCAGGATGGGATAGGTCCTGCGCTTCGACGTGCTGGTCGCGCCTCGCTCGCAGCGCTCGGCGAACGCGACCAGCCGCGACCGCGTCGCGGGCGAGATCGCGGGCCCGCCCCAGAAGTCGATCGCCCGCTGCACCGCCGTCGCGGGCGCGTCGGGCTCGTAAGGGGCGTCGGTCTTCAGCTCGCGCTCGCGCACCGCGCGCGTGACCGCGATCCACCGCCCGCGCCACGTGCCGGTGTCGAGCCAGCGCTCGTCCTGCCAGCCGGCCACGTTCGGTGGATAGAAGAGTCGCTGGCGCATCACGTCCGACATCCAGGTCCACGACTCGGTGTCGACGCCGCGCCGCATGCCGCGCAGCAGCCCCGCGAGGAACACCACGGGCGGCTTTACCATCCGCGGCCCGCGATACAGGCTCGGGTGCTTCAGGATCGCCTCCAGCACCGGCCTCACGCGGTGTCCCTCGCGCACATACAGGCGCTGGAGCGCAAGGCGCGTGTGCTTGCCCGGCGGCACGGGGATGAAGTACGACCACAGCTTCTCGATGAAGAACGAGGGGTGGCTTTCGTGCTCGAGGCACAACCGGCAGGAGTCGCGCCAGTCGAAGCGCCCCCGCTCGCCCAGCACCTTCTTCACGCCGCGATCGTGCTGCTCGGGATCGAAGCGGAAGTTGTGCGGTCCCACGCCGTCGTCCCAGTCGTTCTGGAAGCCGGTCAGCGCACGTGCCTGCTCGCGCACGTCCTGCTCGGTGTAGCCGCGGTCTGCGCCGAGCGTGAACAGCTCCATCAGCTCACGTGCGTAGTTCTCGTTGGGCGACTCCGCCGTGTTCTCGGAGCCCGACAGCCACAGCAGCATCGCGGGGTCGCGCGTGACCCGCACCAGCAGGTCGTCGAACGTGCCCAGCCCGTGCTTGCGGAAGAGCTCGTTCTGGTGGAGCATCAGGCGCTGCGCGCCCACGCCGTCGTTGGAGGTGGCGAACCAGTCGTGCCACACGAGCGCCATGCGCTCGACCAGTGGCCGGTTCGACCGGACCATGCGGTCCAGCCACCACAGGTGGTCGTGCCCCCAGGCGTCGGCCGGCGCCAGCGGCCGCCCGTCGTCGTCGGTGGGGGCGGGACCGGTGAGCTTCTCCTTGGCAGGTCGCGTGAGCGACTCCACCGCGCCCTTGAGGCCCTTCTGCGCCAGCCTCTGCGCCTCACCCGGACGTGGGCCGAACCCGGCGCGCCACAGCAGGCGCTCCGCCTGTGCGGGGCCGAACCGCCCCTTGTAGCGCGGCACGTTCGATCCGGCCGGGCGCCGTCGCCGGCGCCGGCGCCCGCGCGTGCGCCTCCTCGCGGCCAGCGCCTCCAGCTGTTCCTCCTCGTTGCGTCCCTGCGGCACCGGCGGTCCTCCTGACCCTTGACCCTCTACTGCCTCAACGCCCTATTCGACATCCCGTACTCGATCGTGAGGACCCCGCTGGACCCATGTTCGAGGGCACGCTTGAGGGCCCCGTCGCGAGGTTCTCCGTCGCGGTCGATTTAATGGATGCATGAGCGTGCCCCCCGACAGCGCACCCGACCGCTACGACGCCCGCTTGATCGAGCGCAGATGGCAGGATCTGTGGGAGCGTGAGGGAGCCTGGGAGGTCCCGAGCCCGGGCGACCCGGGCTTCGACCCGGACATGCCCGAGAGCTACGTGCTGGAGATGCTGCCCTACCCGTCGGGCGAGCCGCACATCGGTCATCTCAAGAACTATTCGATGGGAGACGCGCTGGCGCACTACCGGCGCCGCCGGGGCATGCGGGTGCTGCACCCGATGGGCTACGACGCGTTCGGCCTGCCGGCGGAGAACCACGCGATCAAGACCGGCGAGCACCCCGCGGTCTCGACGAACAAGTCGATCGAGGAGTTTCGCCGCCAGTTCCGCTCGTGGGGGATCTCGATCGACTGGCGGCGCGAGTTCGGCACGCACGAGCCCCGCTACTACCGCTGGACGCAGTGGATCTTCGTGAAGCTGTACGAGCGGGGGCTTGCGTATCGCAAGCGCGCACCGGTCAAGTGGTGTCCCCTCGACCAGACGGTGCTCGCCAACGAGCAGGTGATCGACGGCGCCTGCGAGCGCTGCGGCACGCCCGTCGTGGTGAAGATGCTGGAGCAGTGGTTCTTCAAGATCACCGAGTACGCCGACCGCCTGCTGGAGGATTTCAGCCTGCTGGAGTCCTGGCCGCAACGCGTGATCACCATGCAGCGCAATTGGATCGGCCGCTCGGAAGGCGCCGAGGTGGTGTTCCACTGCCCGGATCCGGTGATCGACTTCCCCGTCTTCACGACGCGCCCGGACACGCTGTTCGGCGCGACGTTCTTCGTGCTCGCGCCCGAGCATCCCGACCTCGAGCGCCTCGCCGCGGGCACGTCCATGGAGGAACGCGTGCGCGAGTACGTGCAGCACGCGCTGAAGCAGTCGGTCGAGGAGCGCGCCAGCACCGAGCGTGAGAAGACGGGCGTGTTCACCGGCCGCGAGGTGATCAACCCCGTCAACCACGAGCCGATCCCCGTCTACGTGTCCGACTACGTGCTGATGGACTATGGGACCGGCGCGATCATGGGGGTCCCCGCGCACGACGAGCGCGACTTCGAGTTCGCCCGGAGGTTCGGGCTGCCGATCCGGCCGGTGGTCGATCCGGCCGCCGACGAGGGGACCGCCGACCACGCGTTCGTGGGCCACACCGAGCACGAGCGGCTGATCAACTCGGGCCAGTTCACCGGCATGGCCGTGCCGGAGGCGACCGCGGCGATCATCCGGTGGCTCGAGGGCGAGGGCCAGGGACGTCCCGCGGTCAGCTACCGGCTGCGCGACTGGCTCGTGTCCCGCCAGCGCTACTGGGGCGCGCCGATCCCGATCGTGTACTGCGAGCAGTGCGGAATGGTGGCGGTGCCCGCGGACCAGTTGCCCGTGCTGCTGCCCGACATCACCGACTACACGCCCAAGGGCAAGCCGCCGCTGGCGGCGAGCGAGGAGTTCGTGAACACCACGTGCCCCAGCTGCGGGGGCCCGGCGCGCCGCGAGACCGACACGATGGACACCTTCGTCGACTCCTCCTGGTACTTCCTGCGCTACTGCGACCCGGACAACGACCGCGCGCCGTGGGACAAGGGGATCGTCGACCACTGGATGCCGGTCGACCAATACATCGGCGGCGTCGAGCACGCGATCCTGCACCTGATGTACGCCCGCTTCTTCACCAAGGCGCTGGCGGACATGAACCTGGTTGGCTTCCTCGAGCCGTTCGCGAACCTCTTCACCCAGGGGATGATCACCTACCAGGGCGCGAAGATGTCGAAGTCGAAGGGGAACACGGTCAGCCCGTCCACGATCGTCGAGCGCTTTGGCGCCGACACCGCCCGCGCCTACATCCTGTTCCTGGGCCCGCCCGAGCACGACGCCGACTGGTCCGACGACGGGGTCGGTGGCGTGCACCGCTTCCTGGGGCGTGTCTGGCGGCTGCGCCCGGTCGGCGGGGACCCGCTCGTGTCGCCGGCGGCGGACGAAGTCGCCGGCGCGGCCCTCGAGCTGACCCGCAAGGCGCACTGGGCGATCCAGAAGGTGACGGGCGACATCGAGCGCTTCCAGTTCAACACGGCGATCGCCGCGCTGATGGAGCTGGTCAACGAGATCTACCGCGTCGACGCGGAGCTGCGCGGCGACGAGTCCGGCGAGCACGCCGTCTCGTTCGCCACCGCGACGGTCGCATCGCTGCTGTTCCCGTTTGCTCCGCACCTGGCGTGCGAGGTCTACGAGCGGGTGACGGGGAGCCGCGTGTGGGAGGCGGATTGGCCGGAGGCCGACCCCGCGCTGCTCGAGACCGACACGGTCAACATCGTCGTGCAGGTCAACGGGAAGGTGCGCGACAGCGTCGAGGTCGACGCCGGCGCCGGCGAAGATGAGCTGAAGCAGGCAGCGCGGGCGCGGCCGAAGGTGCAGCGCCATCTCGACGGCCGCCAGGTGGCGCGCGAGGTGGTGGTGCCGGGCAAGCTCGTGAATTTCGTGGTCCGCTAGCTGGCGGGAGGCGGCACGCATGGCTGCCCACCCGCACCACTACAATCTGCGCCGTGCGGGTCCGGCGCCTCTCAGATGCGGCCGTCCAGGAACGCGGCCGGCTGCGCTCACATTTCCTGATGGACGCGGGCGACCTCGGCTCGCGCAACATGACGGTCACCTGGGTGGACGTCCCGCCGGGCGCGGAGCAGCGCGCGCATTCGCACGCTGAGTCCGAGCAGGTGTACGTGATCGTGCGCGGCCGCGGGCGCATGTCGGTCGCGGGCGATGTGGAGGAGGTCAGCGAGGGCGACCTCGTGTTCATTCCCCCGGCTACGGCCCACGGCGTCGTCAACGACGGGCCGGAGATCCTCGTCTACATCGCGGCGGCCTCGCCGCCGGTGTCGATGCAGGAGCTCTACAGCGCGGAGCTGGCGCCCGACGTGGCCGGCTACGTCGAGGACGAGTAGCCACACAATTCTGACTCAGGCGTCTGGAGCGGTACGGGTTGCGCCCGTACGGTGCCTCGCGCCATGTTGGAGATCTCGCGGCAGCAGCTGGTGGTGTACGCGGCGGCGCTCGTGGCCGTCGCGCTGATCGGCGCACGCTATCTGAGGTCCGAGCGCGATCCGCCCGCACGGGCGCCGTCGCCGGTGAAGGTGGTGCGCGCGGGTGGCGGCGGTTCCGTCGTGCACGTCGTGGGGGCCGTGCGGCGGCCGGGCGTGTACCGGCTGCCCCCCTGGGCGCGCCTGGCGGCGGCCCTGCGCCGCGCGGGTGGGGCCACCGCCGGCGCGGATCTCCAGGGGGTGAACCTGGCGGCGAAGGTGTCCGACGGGCAGCAGGTGATCGTGCCCGCGCGCGCGGCCGGCGCCGCGGGCGCGCCCGGGGCGGGGCCTGCCGCCGGGACAGTGGCGCCGGGTCAGCCGGTGAGTCTCAACAGTGCCACGGCGGATCAGCTCGACGAGCTCGACGGGATCGGTCCCGCCACGGCGCAGAAGATCCTCGACTACCGCAAGCAGCATGGCGGCTTCGGTTCGGTCGACGACCTCAAGCAGGTCAGCGGTATCGGACCGAAGCGGTTCGCGGCGCTGAAGGAGAAGGTGCGCATGTGAGCGCGGCCGAGCGCCTGCTGCGACACCCGCGGCACATGGCGCTCGGGGCGCTCTGCGCGGGCCTGTTGCTGGCGGGGCATCCTTGGCTGGCGGTCGCCGGCGGCCTGGGCGCGGCGGTTGCGCTGGTGAGCGCGATGCGACCGACGACCACGGTGGCGGTGCTGGCGCTGATCGTGCTGCCGCCCGCCGCAGCGCTGCTCGGGTCCGCGCGGCTCGCGGCGATCGACCGCTCCGACCTCGCGAGGTACGCCGGATCGGCGGTGACGCTGCGTGGGCACGTGGTGAAGCGCGAGCGCGAGTCCTTCGGCGCCGCGCGCATGCGCGTGCGCGCCACCGCCGCGCGCGTGGGCGGGCGTTGGCGCGCGACCACCGGGCTCGTGCAGGTGCGCGTGCGGCGGCCACCCGCGGGGGCGGCGACGATCGGCGACGAGGTCGAGGCGGCCGGAGCGCTCGCGGCGCCCAGTCGCCAGGCGGAGGCGTCCGGCTACGCCGCGTACCTGCGCCGCGGCGGAGTGCGGGTGGTGCTGCACGCGGATCGCGTGCGGCTCACGGGCCGCCGGCGGGGTGGCTTCATCGGTGCGATCGACGTGGTTCGCCGGAGGGCCGAGGCGGGGGTCAGCGCCGGGCTCGGCGACGCGCAGGGGGCACTGGCCCGCGGGATGGTGCTGGGGGCCGACGAGGACATCCCGGAGCGCATGGCGGAGGACTTCAAGCGCTCCGGCCTCGCGCACCTGCTCGCCGTCAGCGGTCAGAACGTGACGCTGCTGGCGGTGCTGGCTTGGCCGCTGCTCGCCGCGCTGGGCATCGCCCGCGGGCCACGTCTGTGGATCGTGATCGCGTTGATCGCGCTGTACGTGCCGCTCACGGGAGCGGGCGCCTCGATCGTGCGCGCCGGCGCGATGGGCATCGCGGGGACGCTCGCGGCGCTTGCGGGCCGCCCCGCCTCCCGGTGGTACGGCCTGCTGATCGCCTGCGCGGTCACGCTCGCGACGGACCCGCGCGCGTGGCAGGACGTCGGGTGGCAGCTGAGCTTCGCCGCGGTGGTGGGCATCTTCGCGCTCGCGCGGCCACTGGGACGGGCCCTGGGAGCGGCGCCCGAGCCCCTGCGCAGCGGGGCGGCTCTGACCGTTGCCGCAACGCTGGCGACCGCTCCGCTGATGGCGTTCCACTTCGGGCGCGCGTCGCTCGCGGCGCTCCCGGCGAACCTCGCGGCGCTGCCCGCGGTGGCTCCCGCGATGTGGCTGGGCATGCTGAGCGCGGGCGCGGCGCAGGTGGCGGCCGCGCCGGCCGAGCTGCTCAACGCGATCAACGCCTTCTGCCTCGCCCACGTCGCCGCGATCGCCCACTGGGGCGCGGGGCTGCCCGGCGCGAGCGTCGACGTGCGCATCGCCTCACCGCTCGCGCTGGCGCTGGTGTATGCGGCCGGGGCCGTCGCGCTGTGGGGCGGCGCGCGGCTGGCGCGCAGCGCGGGCGGGCGCCTCTGCGTCGCGGCCGCCCCGGCCGTGGCGATCGTGGCCGCGGCGGTCCTGGCCTCCGGCGCCCCGCCGACCGCCCCGCGGCAGTTCACGGTCACGGCGCTGGACATCGGCCAGGGCGATGCAACGCTGCTGCAGGCGCCCGGCGGCGCGGCCGTGCTCGTGGACGGTGGCGCGCCGGGCATGGGCCTCGCCGTCAAGCTGCGCGATCACGGAGTGCGCGCGCTCGACATGATCGTGCTGACGCACGCGCAGGCCGATCATCAGGGCGGCCTCCCCGAGGTGCTCGCGGGGTTTCCCGTGCGGATGCTGCTGGACGGCGGGCTGCCCCTGGACGGACCGGACCATCGCCGCATCGTGGCGCTCGCCAGGGAGCGCGGAGCACAGGTGCGGGCCGCGCGTGCGGGCCAGCTGTTCCGGTTCGGCGGGGGCTTGCGGCTGCGGGTGCTGGCCGCGGCCGCGCGGGACTCCGATCCCGGCAGCGACCCGAACCTGCGCGCTGTCGTGCTGAGCGCCTCATGCCGCGGCCGCGACGTGTTCCTGCCCGCCGACGCGGAGAGCGAGGTCACAGGCGGGCTCACCCTGCACGACGTCGACCTGCTCAAGGTGGCGCACCACGGCAGCCAGGATCCGGGCCTCCCCGAGCTGCTCGCCCGCCTGCAGCCGGAGATCGCGATGATCGAGGTCGGCCGGCCCAACCGCTTCGGGCATCCGCACCCGGCCACGCTGGCGGCGTTGCGGGCCGCGGGCGCGAAGGTGCACCGCACGGACCTCGAGGGCGACGTGTCGATCACCGCGGCGCCCGCCGGGCTGAGCGTGAGCGGGGGCGGGTGAGCGGTGCGCGCCCGGTCGCCGCGGCGGGCTGAAGTATCCTCGCCCGGATGGCCGCGCTGAAGCCGGTGTACCTGCTCCACGGGGACGACGAGGTCAAACTCGACGCCGCGCGCGCCCGCGTGCGCGGGCGGGCCGCGCAGGAGGGGGCGTCGCTGGAACTGATGGACGGCGAGCGCGATGCGGGCGAGGCGGTGGCGCTCGCGCTGTCGGCGATGACGCTCGCATTGGGGCAGCGCTACGTGCTCGTGGACCGGATCGAGCGCTGGAAGGAAAAGGACGTCGTGGCGGTCGCGGCCGCGCTCACGACACCCCCGCCCGAGACCGTGGTGTTCCTGTTCGGGACCGGGCGGAAGGAGCCGGGCAGGAAGCCGTGGTCACCGCCGGCCAAGCTCACCAAGGCGGTCGACCAGGCCGGCGGCGAGCGGACCGAGCTTGCTTCGCCCAAACCGGCTGCGCTCCCTGGCTGGATCACCCAGCAGGGCAAGGACCTCGGCCTGGCCGTGGACCGCGACGCCGCCCAGGCGCTGGTCGAGCGGATCGGCACGCGGCAGCGCCGGCTGCGGCGCACGCTCGAGAAGATCGCGAGCTACGGTCCCGACCGCGGTCGCGTCGACCTCGATGTCGTCGAGGCGCTGACGGTCTCCGACGTCGAGGCGCAGGGCTATCAGCTCGCGGACGCCGTCGTCGATGGAGACCGCGCACTCGCGCTGAGGCTCGCGGAAAACCTCCGTGATCACGACCAGGACATCATGCACATCCTGTACGCGATGGTGCGGCGCACGCGCGACATCAGGCGGGCGTGGGCGCTGCTGGAGGAAGGGCGCTCCAGTCAGGACATTGCGTCGCTGTTGCGCGTTCCGCCGTTCGTCGCGAAGCGGATGGCCGCGCAGGCGCGCGGCCTCGACGCGGAGCGACTCGAGCGGATCACCGCCGGCCTGGCCGACCTGGACTACGCGATCCGCGGCGGGGGCAAGGTCGACACCGGCACCGCCCTGACGCTGACTCTCGCGCTGGCGGCTTGAGCAGCCGGCCGGCTAGGAGCTTGCCCGGCGGCGGATCCTGGCGGCCCGCGCCTTCTTGCGTGCCGCGTTGTTGCGGTGCAGGGCACCGTGTTCGGCGGCCTTGTCGATCTTCGACACCAGGGTGCGGTGCTCGGCCTCGATCGCGTCCGCGTCGCCTCCCGCAACCGCCTGCTGGAGCCGGCGGAAGTAGGTCTTCACCGTCGAGGTGCGGCGGCGGTTCTCCATCCGCTCCCGCTCTGACCGGTGAATGCGTTTTTCTTGGGACTTGATGTTGGCCATTGGAGTCGAGTGCCGCGCGGCGGTGGTCACAGGTGATCGCGCGCGGCGGCGGCGAAGTATAGCGGCGCCACGCTCGCCGACCCGTGGCTGAGCATCCGGCGCCGGCGCCCGAGCCGGCGCCCCAGCCGCGCGCCGGGCGCCTCGCGCTGTCGACCGCATTCTTCTCGCTGGCCACCGGTCTGTCGCGGATCGCCGGGCTGGTGCGCGAGATCGTCGCGGCGGGCTACTTCGGCGTGAAGGGGCCGATGAGCGCGTTCACGATCGCGTTCCAGGTCCCCAACCTGGTGCGCAGCCTGTTCGCCGATGCCGCCCTCCAGGCGGCGTTCGTGCCGGTCTTCACGGAGCAGCTGGAGCATCGCAGCCGCGCGGACGCGTTTCGCGTGGCCTCGGCCCTGCTGTTCGTGATCTCGGTGTCCCTGGGCGTGCTCACCGCGCTGTTCGTGCTGCTCGCGCCCGTGCTCATGCCGCTGTTCGCGCCGGGCTTCGACGAGCAGCTGACGGACCTGACCGTGAACCTCGCACAGCTGCTGTTCCCGATCGTGCTGCTGCTCGGGCTGTCGGGCCTGGTCGTCGGCATCCTCAACAGCTTCGACCAGTTCGCGGTCCCGGCGCTCGCGCCGCTGGCCTGGAATCTCGCCATCATCGCGACGCTGGTCGCGCTGGTCCCGCAGTTCGAGGGCGACGACCGGATCTACGCATATGCGATCGGCGTGTTGATCGGGACGCTCGTCCAACTGCTGCTGCCGCTGCCGTGGCTACGACGCACCGGGTTCCGCATCGCGCGCGGCTTCAACTGGCGCGACGAGCGCGTGACGCGCGTGCTGAAGCTGATGTTCCCGGTCACGATCGGCCTCGGCTTGATCAACTTCAACCTCTCGGTCGACAGCATCTTCGCGACCTTGATCTCGGACGAGGCGCCGGCCGCGATCGACAAGGCCTTCCGCATCTACATGCTTCCGCAGGGCGTGTTCGCGGTCGCGCTCGCGACCGTGCTGTTTCCCACCTTCTCCCGGCTCGCGACACGGGGCGACACCGACGGCCTGCGAGCGGTGCAGGGCAGCGGCGTGCGCCAGATGCTGTTGCTGCTGGTGCCCTGCGCCGCGCTGATGATGGTGCTGAGCGACCCGATCACCCGCGTCATCTATCAGCGGGGGGAGTTCGATGCGGCCCAGACGGACCTCGTCTCCGAGGCCCTGTTCTTCTTCGCGCTGTCGCTGCCGTTCGCGGGCATCAACCTGATCTTGATCCGCACCTTCTTCAGCCTCCAGACCCCGTGGATCCCGACCTTCGTGGCGCTCGCCAACCTGTTCGTGAACGCCGGCCTCGACGCGCTCCTCTACAAGCCGATGGGCATCGGGGGCATCCCGCTCGCGACCGCGATCGTCTCACTCGCGACCAGCATCCTGCTGGCGGTCGCCTTGCGGAGACGGCTGGGAGGAGTGGACATGGCCCGCACGCTCGCCGCGGGCGTCCGCATCCTCGCGGCCGGGACCCTGTGCGCCGCCGTTGCCGTGGGCCTGCGTGAGGCGCTCGGCAGCCTCGGCGACGGCCTGCTCGAGCAGGCCGCGGTGGTGATCGCGGCCTCGGGTGCGGGCCTGGCGGCGTACGCGGCGGCGGTGCTCGCCACCAGGGTCGAGGAGGCGCGGCAGATCACGGCCCTCATTCGCGGCCAGGTCGCCCGCTTCCGATAGGAGGGCAGCACCCTCCTAACATGGGGTCCCATGGAAGAGATCCGCAACTTCTCGATCATCGCCCACATCGACCACGGCAAGTCGACACTCGCCGACCGCATTCTCGAGGTCACGCACACCGTCGACCCGCTGAAGATGCGCGCGCAGGTGCTCGACTCGATGGACCTCGAGCGCGAGCGCGGGATCACGATCAAGGCGCAGGCCGTGCGGGTGCTCTACGAAGCTCGTGACGGCCGCACGTACAAGCTGCACCTGATCGATACGCCCGGGCACGTGGACTTCAACTACGAGGTCTCGCGGTCGCTGGCGGCCTGCGAGGGCGGCGTGCTCGTGATCGATGCGGCCCAGGGAGTGGAGGCGCAGACCGTGGCCAACACCTACCTCGCCGTCGACGCGGGTCTCGAGCTGGTCTCGGTGATGAACAAGATCGACCTGCCCAGCGCCGAACCCGAGCGCGTCGCGCACGAGATCGGCGAGCTGATCGGCGAGGCGCCCGCCGACATCCTGCGCATCTCCGCCAAGACCGGTGAGGGGGTGGAGGACGTGCTCGAGGCGATCGTGCGGCGCATCCCGCCTCCCAACGGCGACCCCGACGCGCCGGCGCGCGCGCTGATCTTCGACTCGGTGTTCGACCAGTACCGTGGCGCGATCGCCTACGTGCGCGTCGTCGACGGCCGCTTCAAGCGCGGAGAGGCGATCCGCGCGATGCAGGCCGGCACCCGCGCCGACATCGACGACATCGGGTTCCTGTCGCCCGACATGGTCAAGACGGAGTCGCTGGAGGCGGGCGAGGTGGGCTTCATCATCACCGGCATCAAGGACGTGGCGAAGCTGCGCGTGGGCGACACGCTCACGACAGAGAGCCGGCCGGCGGCAGAGCCGCTGGCCGGGTATCGCGAAGCCCGGCCCGTGGTGTTCTGCGGCCTCTACCCCGTCGACACGGAGGCCTACCCGGACCTGCGCGACGCGCTCGAGAAGCTCTCGCTGAACGATGCCTCGCTGTCCTACGACCCGGAGACCTCCCAGGCTTTGGGCTTCGGCTTCCGCTGCGGTTTCCTCGGGCTGCTGCACATGGACATCGTGCGGGAGCGGCTCGAGCGCGAGTACGACCTCAACCTGCTGGCCACGACCCCGAACGTCGAGTACCACGTGCGCATGAGCAGCGGCGAGCTGCTCGAGGTGCACAGCCCCGCCCACATGCCCGATCCCAACTACATCGAGGCGGTCGAGGAACCGTACATCCGGGCCAGCATCATCACGCCGCCCGAGTTCGTCGGGCCGATCATGGAGCTGTGCCAGGCGCGGCGCGGCACGCACATCGACATGCACTATCTGTCGGAGCAGCGCGCGCAGCTGCGCTACGACCTGCCGCTCGCCGAGATCGTGCTCGACTTCTACGACCAGCTGAAGTCACGTTCGCGCGGCTACGGCTCACTCGACTACGAACTGATCGGCTACCGCGAGTCGGACCTCGTGAAGCTCGACATCATGCTCGCCGGCGAGCTGGTCGACGCGCTCTCGCTGGTCGTGCACAAGGACAAGGCCTACCACTCGGGCCGGGCTTTGGTCGAGCGGCTGCAGGAGAAGATCCCGCGCCAGCTGTACGAGGTTGCGATCCAGGCTGCGATCGGCTCGCGGATCATCGCGCGCGAGACCGTCAAGCCCGTGCGCAAGGACGTGATCGCCAAGTGCTACGGGGGCGACATCACGCGGAAGCGCAAGCTGCTCGAGAAACAGAAGGCCGGCAAGAAGCGCATGAAGCAGGTCGGGCAGATAGAGGTGCCCCAGGAGGCGTTCCTCGCGGTGCTCGAGTTGGACGGGAAGAAGTAGCGGATCGGTAGAGTGCAGCCCGTGGGCCGGGGTCTAGCAGCAGCCATGGCGCTTGCGGTCGTGCTCGCGTGCGCCGGCCCGGCCGTCGCCGCGGACCGCGTGCTGACGCGCGATCGCACCGCCGCGAACGTGAGCACCCACAGCGGGCAGCCCGTGTGGTCCCGTATCGCGCGCGACGGTCAGGCGCGGCTCGTGCAACGGGTGCGCGGGCGCAACCGCGACCTGCCCGTGACGCGCAAGGTGGGCCTCTTCGACCCGGATGTGGGCCACACGCCGCGCGGCAACCTGACGATCGTCTACACGCGCTGCGCTGGGCTCTCCGGTCAGGGGTGCGACATCTGGCAGTACGACGGCTTCGACCTGAAGGAGCGCAAGGTGCGCGGCGCGTCCAGCGCGAGTTGCTCGGAGTTCGCGCCGTCGGTGTGGTTGGGCTCGGTCGCATTCGCGCGCACCGGTCCGGGCAGGTGCAACGGCCTGTACGTCGTGCGGCGGGGGAAGCTGCGCAAGATCGACAGCCGTGTACCCGTGGACACCGACCTGCGCGGTGGCCGCCTGGCGTACCTGTTCATCCCGCCGGGGGACACGCTGCGCAGTCAGATCCGGCTTCGCACGCTGCGCCACAAGCGCTCGCGCGTCGTCGTCACGGGCTTTGCGTCCGACGGCGAGAGCTACGCGGTCAGCAGCCCCGTGCTTACGAGTCGCCACATCCATTGGCTGCAGGAGGACCGGGTCCGCAACGAGTTCTTCGCGGGACGTGCGCGGGTCGGCGCCCGTCGCGCGCCACTCGAGTTCACGCAGCGCACGTTCGCGCGCGCCGCCGATTCGATCGCGATCACGCGCGAGCGCTTCTACTACACGAACGGCAAGGGCCTCTTCCAGGCGACCGACCCGGCCCCGGCCTTCAGCGCCCGCGGCTAGAATCCCGCCGGTCCCCGACCGCGAGGTGAGGCACTTGGCAGATGCACCGATCGGCAAGCAGTACCCCGCCTTCGAGTACGAAATCGGCAGGGAGAAGATCCGCGAGTACGCAAACGCGGTGGGGGAGTCGAACCCGGTCCACCACGACCCCGCCGCTGCACGACAGGCAGGCTTTCGCGGCGTGGTCGCTCCTCCGATGTTCTGCGTGGTCTACTCGGCCGGCGCGATGGGCCCGGCGATCCTTGACCCGGAGCTGGGCATCAACCTGATGCTGATGGTCCACGGCGAGCAGGAGTTCGAGTGGCAGGAGCCCGTCTGCGCAGGGGACACGATCACCACGACGGCGCAGGTCAAGGACGTGTTCGAGAAGAAGGGCATGACGTTCTACGTGTTCGAGTCCGAGTCGCTCAACCAGGACGGTCGGCCGACCGTGAACGGCACCTGGACCAACATCGTGAGGGGGGGCTGATGGCCGCCGCCGAGCTCGAGCCAGGCGCCGCGATTCCGACGCTGAGCGTGACCCCCGACAAGTACGTGCCGCATCGCTACGCAGGCGCATCGGGCGACTTCAACCCGATCCACATCGACGCCGGGTTCGCGCAGGCGGTCGGCCTGCCACAGAACATCCTGCACGGCCTCTACTCGATGGCACAGGTGGCGCGGGCCGCGACGCAGGCCGCGGGCGGCGACCCGCGCTCGCTGAAGCGACTGTCGGTGCAGTTCCGCGGGATGGGGATCCCCGAGCAGGAGATCGCGGTCACGGGAACCGTGCGCGCGGTGCAGGACGGCCGCGTCGTGATCGACACGGTCGCCGAGCAGGCCGGGAACCAGATCGTGCGCAACGCCGAGGCCGTCGTGGAACCGGGATTTCCCTAGCCGCGCTCCCTGGCGCCGCTCCGCGGTAGGCCCCTCCTACAATTCAACGATGCTCACGGATCGACAGCAGCTGCTCCTGCGCACCGTCGTCGAGGCGCACGTGAAGCTGAGGCAGCCGGTCGCTTCCCGCTGGCTGGCCGAGCGCTCCGAGGTGAACTGGAGCCCGTCCACGATCCGCTATGAGCTGGCGGCGCTCGAGGAGGCGGGCTATCTCCAGCACCCCCATACGTCCGCCGGGCGGGTGCCGACCGATGCGGGCTACCGCTACTACGCCGACACGATCCTCCACGAGGGCGCCCTGCCGCGGCCCAGCGGCGTTCAGTTCGACCTGGAGCTGTCCCACATGCGACGCGAGGTCGATGCGGCGATGCGCTTCACGACCACCACGCTCTCGCAGATGACGGATCTGCTGGCGGCGGTCTCGGCGCCGCCCCTGCACACCGCCACGATCAAGCACGTCGAGGTGCTCTTGCTCCAGCCGCAGATCGCGCTGGTGGTGGTGATCACCTCGAGCGGCACGGTCACGAAGCGCGCCTTCACCTTCGACGAGCAGGTCGACGCGGGGCTCGCCGAGTGGGCCGCCAGCTACCTGAACGAGCGGCTCGCGGGCACCGACCTGGGGGCGCTCACGCTGCAGAGCAAGCTGCTGCTGCCCGAGCTGTCGGCCACGGAGCGCGGGTTCCTGGAGGCGATCGCTCCCGTGTTCTCCGACCTGCCCGAGACGCTCGAGGACACGCTGTACATCGAGGGCACGTCCCGGCTGCTGTCCGGCACCAGCGACGTATCCGAGATGAACGAGTTGCTGCGGATGCTGGAGCGGCGCGTGACGCTGCTGTCGGTGCTGCGCTCGGCGCTGCGGGAGCCGGCCGTGTACCTGCGGATCGGGGCCGAGAACCAGGCGCCCGAGCTGCGCTCCGCGAGCGTCGTCGCCGCGAACTACGGTCTCGGGCATCGCACGCTCGGCGCGGTCAGCGTGATCGGCCCGGTGCGGATGGACTACCGCCGCGCGATCCTGTCGGTCCGCGAGGCGGCGAAGGCGCTCAGCGGGTTCGTCGAGGAGGTCTACGAGTGACGCGCGACCGCCACCGCCCGCGCTGACGATGCCGCGCGACTACTACGAGGTCCTCGGGGTCGGCCGCGAGGCAAGCGACGACGAGATCAAGAAGACGTTCCGGGGGCTCGCGCGGGAGCTGCATCCCGACATCAACCGCCACGACCCCGAGGCGGAGAACAAGTTCAAGGAGGTCGCCGAGGCCTACGAGGTGCTGAGCGATCACGAGCGCCGCGCCGTCTACGACCGCTACGGGCACGACGGCCTGCGCCGCGGCGGGTGGCAGCCGCGCGCCGGCGGCTTCGGGAACATCTCCGACATCTTCGAGGCGTTCTTCGGGGGCGGCGACCCGTTCGGGTCGCCCTTCGGGGGCCGCGCGCGACCGGGTCCCGAACGCGGCCGCGACGTCGCGGTGCAGGTCGTCCTGACCCTCGAGGAGGTCCTCACCGGAGCCGCGAAGCAGGTCGAGTTCGACGTCACCACGCAGTGCTCGCACTGTCGTGGAAACGGCGCGGAGCCCGGAACTCCGATCGAGACGTGTCCGCGCTGCGAGGGGACCGGCCAGCTGCAGTCGATGACTCGCACCGTCTTTGGCCAGGTCGTCCGCACGCTTGCATGCGACCGCTGCGGCGGCGACGGGCGGATCGCGCAGACTCCGTGTGAGGTGTGCCGCGGCTCGGGACACGAGGTCGAGGCGCGTGTGCGCTCGGTGGACATACCGGCGGGCATCGAGGACGGCCAGCGGGTGCGGCTCACCGGTCAGGGCCACGTGGGCGGACCGGGCGGACCGCCCGGGGACCTGTACGTGCTCGTCGGCGTGGAGCCGGACCCGCGCTTCGAGCGCCGCGGCGAGGACCTCATCACGCGGCTCGACGTGCCGTTCACGCAGGCGGCCCTGGGCGCGACGATGGGTGTTCCGACGCTCGCGGGGGAGGCGCAGGTAGAGCTGGAGCCGGGGTCGCAGCCGGGGACCGTCAAGCGCCTGCGCGGCCACGGCCTGCCCGCCCTGCGGGGACGCGGCCGCGGCGACCTGCACGTGGTCCTGAACGTGATGATCCCGAGCCACCTCAGCGACGAGCAGCGCGACCTGCTCCAGCGATTCGACGACTCCGCGAACGGCGAGACCTACGCATCCAGGCACGGCGACGGGCTGTTCGACCGCATCCGCCAGGCGTTTCGCGGTTGATCCGGCTCGCGGTCCGCTGCCGCGCGGAACAGGCCGAGATCGTGCTCGCCGAGCTGCTCGCCCTCGCACCCGGCGGCTGCGAGCAGGTCGACGCGCCGGGGGGCAGGGAGGACGTCGTCGAGTACGCGATCTACGGCGCGGCGGGCGAGCTGCCCGACCTCGGCGACGTGCAGGCCGCCGTGGGCGACTTCCTGGTCGAGGTCGACAGCCGTGAGGTGCCCGACGACTGGGCCGAGCGCTGGCAGCGCTTCTACTTCCCGGTGCTGGTCGCGGGCCGCTTGTACGTGCGCCCGCCCTGGGAGCGGCCGGCCGAGCGGGGCGGGGTGGAGGAGGTCGTGATCGACCCCGGCGGCGCCTTCGGCACCGGCACACATGCGACCACGCGCATGTGCCTGGAATTGATGCTCGAAGTGCCCGCGGCAGGGTCGTTCGCCGACCTCGGCTGCGGCTCGGGCGTGCTGTCGATCGCGGCCGCGAAGCTCGGCTTCGATCCGGTCGTGGCGATCGACGCCGATCGCGCGGCCGTGTCGGAAACCGAGCGCAATGCGCGGGCCAACGGCGTACAGGTCGACGTGCAGCGCCTCGACCTGCGCAGCGCGCCCGTGCCGACGGCGGACGTGGTGAGCGCGAACCTCACGTTGCGGCTCTGCGAGGCGGTCGCGCGCGACTGGGCCGCGCGCGGCGAGCGCCCGCGGGCGCTGATCGCCGCGGGCTTCCTGCGGCCGGACGCCGACCGCGTCGGCGCTGCGCTGGCGCCCTGCGGCCTGACCGAGCGGCGTCGCATGGTGGAGGGCGACTGGGCCGCGGGCCTATATTCCGCGGGGTGACGACCTTCCACACCAAGTTCCTCGGCTGCAAGGTCTCGCAGGCCGACGCGATGCTCGCGCGGGCGCGGCTGCTGGAGGCCGGCCACGTCGAGGCGCCCGAGGCCGACGCCGACCTGCACGTCGTCAACACCTGCTGCATCACCCGCGAGGCGGAGGCGAAGTCGCGCCAGTCGGTGCGGCGCTCGGCGAATGGTCGCGCGGGACGGCGCGTGGTCGTCACGGGCTGCGCCGCAAACCTGAACGCCAGGCAGTTCGACGAGATCGCGCCGCAGGTGACGGCGCTGGTCGGCACGGCCGATGATGTGGCGCGGGAGGTGACCGGGGTGGCGGGGCCGGGCTGCGTGGACGTCGAGACCGACGTGCTGGCGCGCCAGCCCCTGTCGGCGACGCGCACCCGCGGCTTCGTGAAGGTGCAGGACGGCTGCGACTGCCACTGCTCGTACTGCATCATCCCCAAGGTGCGCGGGGCGGCGCGTTCGCGCCCGGCCGGTGCCGTGCTCGAGGAGGTGCGCCGGCGCGTCGCGCAGGGCCAACCCGAGATGGTGATGACCGGGATCTCCGTGGGTGACTACCGCGACCCGGAGGGCGGTCTCGAGCTGGGCGACCTGATGCGCGCGGTCGCGGCGGTGGCCGGCGTGCAGCGCGTGCGCCTCTCTTCTGTCGAGGTGATCCACGTGCGCGACTCGCTGCTCGACGCGCTCGCCGGCGACCCGCGGGTATGCCCGCACCTGCACGTGCCCCTCCAGTCGGGCGACGACGCCGTGCTCGCCTCGATGGGCCGCCACTACGACGGCGCCGAGTACGCGGACGCGATCGCCCGCCTGCGCGCCCGCGCCCCGCACGTGAACGTCACGACCGACGTGATCGTCGGCTATCCGACCGAGGACGACGCGGCGTTCGAGCGCACGCTCGACCTCGTTCGCGCGACCGGCATCACGAAGGTCCACACGTTCAGCTTCTCGGCACGCCCCGGCACGGCGGCGGACCGGTTCGGCGACCCGGTTCCGCCGGCCGAGAAGAAGCGCCGCAGCCGCGAGCTGCGCGGCCTGTCCGAGGCGCTCGGCCGCCGCCACCGGGCGGGGAAGCTCGGTGCCACCGACGAGGTGCTGATCGACAAGGTCGCCGACGCACAGGTCTCGGGCTATGCCCGCGACTACACCCGCTGGTACCTGCCGGCCGGTGTGGGAGCGGGGGAGGTCGTGACGGCGCGGGCGACGCACCTGCACGCGGACGGTTGCGCTGGCGTGATCGAGTAGCGGCGGGTTACGTCACCCGTGGTCGCGGCGCCGCGGCGGCGCGACTCGCCGCCGCGCCGGACGGTCGCCGGCGGGCGCGGGCGCCCGCGGAAGCGACTCCCCAGGCGAGCGCCGCCCGCGCGCCGGCGGCGCGAGCGCCGCGCGGAGCGTGAAGAACACGGGCGTCGAGCCGATCACGCACGCGCCCAGGAAAACGACCCAGACCGACGTGAAAACGCCCAGGAACATCAGCGCGATGCCGATTCCCACCCACGCGGTCATCAGGCGTACCTTGCGTGCGCCTGCGCGGTCTCGCTGTGCCATGCGGCACATGATTGCGCCCCGCTCCCGCCGGCCGTCCCGTCCCGCCCCGGTACCCTTGGGCGGGTGAGCCTCACCGAGCGCATTCAGGCCGACCTGTCGGCCGCCACCAAGGCCCAGGACCGCCCGCGGGTGGCCGCGCTGCGCCTGCTCGTGGACAGCCTCCAGAAGGAGGCGAAGCAGGCTCGGGGCGACCTCGACGAGCAGCAGGAGATCGCCGTGCTGAAGCGCCAGCGCAAGCAGTGCGCGGAGGCGGCCGACGCGTTTCGCAAGGGCGGCCGCGCGGAATCGGCCGCGTCCGAGGAGGCGGAGGTGGCGCTCATCGACGGCTACCTGCCCGCGCAGATCTCCGAGGACGAGCTGCAAACGCTGATCGCAGACGCGCTCGCCGCGACCGGCGCGGAGTCGCAGCGCGACATGGGCAAGGTGATGGCGGCGGTGATGGAGAAGGCCGCGGGCCGCGCGGACGGACGGCGGGTCAGCGAGCTGGTCAGGGAGCGACTGGCGGGCTGAGGCCCGCCGCAGCGATCCAGCGGCTTGCGGGAGCAGCTCACACTCGACCCCGTCGTGGCCACCGAGCTGGCCGGCTCGGAGGACGCGGTGCTGAAGGCACTCGAGGGGCACCTCGAATGCGACGTGTTCCTGCGCGGCAACCTGCTGACCCTCGACGGCGACGCGGCGGCCGTGAAGGTCGGCAAGGACGTCGTCGCCGAGCTGTCGGAGCTGATCGCGCAGGGCCACGAGATCTCGCCGGGCACGATCGGCGCCGTCACCTCCGCGCTGGACCACGAGCAGAGCCCGTCCTCGATCCTCGGCGACGTGGTGTGGACCCACCGCTCCACCCGCGTGGCGCCGAAGACCGTCAATCAGAAGCGCTACGTCGACTCCATCCGCCGCAACACGATCACCTTCGGCATCGGGCCGGCGGGCACGGGGAAGACCTATCTCGCGATGGCGATGGCGACCGCCGCGCTCTCGCGGCGTGACGTGAACCGCGTGATCCTCACGCGCCCCGCGGTCGAGGCCGGCGAGCGGCTCGGCTTCCTGCCCGGGACGATGATGGAGAAGGTCGATCCCTACCTGCGCCCGCTGTTCGACGCGCTGTACGACATGCTCGAGGCGGACCGCGTCAACAGCTACCTGGAGAAGGGCGTGATCGAGGTCGCCCCGCTGGCGTTCATGCGGGGTCGCGCGCAGCCGCTGTTCACTCCGGTGCTGACGCCGTCCGGCTTCCGACCGATCGGCGAGCTGCGCGTCGGAGACCTCGTCGTGGGATCCAGCGGGCGTCCGACGCCCGTGCTCGGGGTGTATCCGCAGGGTCGCAACGAGGTCTTCCGGCTGCGAACGCAGGACGGCGCGACGACATTGTGCTGCGCGGAGCATCTGTGGCACGTGATCACCCCCGCCGATCGCAGCCGAGGCAGACCTGGCCGGGTCGTCGAGACCCGCGAGATGAGCGGGCGGCTGCGGGCCGCTGATCAGCATCGCTTCGAGCTGCCGCTGCTCGCCGCGCCCGTCGAATTCGAGCCCCGCCCGGTGCCGATGGACCCATACGCGCTTGGCCTCCTGCTCGGCGATGGCTGCCCGACGACCGCGATCACGCCGAGCTTCACGACCGCCGATCCCGAGCCGGGCGCCGTGATCGTTGCGAACCCGGCCACGGTCGCACCGCCCGCGCTGGGCCTGGCCGGCACGCGCTCCAGCACGAGGTTCGTGCCCGAGACGTACCTGTGCAACGACTCGATCACGCGGCTCGCGGTCCTGCAGGGTTTGCTCGACAGCGACGGCGGAGCCGTCAAGCAGAGCGGCCGGACGTGCCGGATCGAATACGCGACGCGCTCGGCACGTCTCAGGGATGACGTCACCTTCCTCGTGCGTTCGCTTGGAGGAGTCGCCGATCCCAGAGGATCGGACGCCGGTGTGATCGACATTCGCCTGCCCGGCGAGATCGAGCCGTTCAGGCTGGAGCGCAAGCGAGCCCTCTACCGAGCCGATGGCGGCGCTCGTCCGGTGCGCTTCGTCGAGGAGATCGAGCCGGCGGGAGCGACCGAGACCGTGTGCATCCAGGTCGCGGCAGCCGACTCGCTCTACGTCACCGAAGACTTCCTGGTCACACACAACACCCTCAACGACTCCTTCATCATCCTCGACGAGGCGCAGAACACCACGCCCGAGCAGATGAAGATGTTCCTCACGCGGCTGGGGTTCAACTCGACGATGGTCGTGACCGGCGACATCACGCAGATCGACCTGCCGGGAGACCAGCGCTCCGGGCTCGTGGTGGTGCGCGACATCCTCGGCACGGTCACGGACATCGACTTCGTCAACTTCACGGGCGAGGACGTGGTGCGCCACAAGCTCGTGCAGCGCATCGTGAACGCGTACGCCGAGCACGCGCAGGTGGCCGCGCCCGAGCTGCGCCCGGCCCGCCGCCCGCCCGCCGCGTCCTGACATGCTGGAGGTCGAGTGCCCGGCCGAGCTGCGCCCCGCGGCTC
Organism: uncultured Solirubrobacterales bacterium; assembly: GCA_963816975.1. Taxonomy (GTDB): domain Bacteria; phylum Actinomycetota; class Thermoleophilia; order Solirubrobacterales; family JBBDJG01; genus DASRIA01. Next base: position 1,662,564 of record CAWFMD010000006.1, read on the forward strand.
TGGCTGCACTTGCCGCCGCTGGCGTGCGGGACGGCCACGTGAACGTCGCGCTCGTCGGCGAAAGCCGGATCCAGGAGCTGAACAGGGAGCATCGCGGGATCGACCGCCCGACCGACGTGCTCTCGTTCCCGGTCGACGGCGCCGGCCCGGCGGCCGGCCCGCGCGAACTCGGGGACGTGGTGATCTGCCCCGAGCACACCACCGACATCCAGGAGGCCGTCGTACACGGCGTGCTGCACCTGGCCGGTCACGATCACGAGACCGACAACGGCGAGATGCTGGCGCTGCAGGACGACGTGATGGAAGGCCTGCGCGCATGACTCGCTCTGGCTTCATCGCCGTCGCCGGCCGCCCGAACGTGGGCAAGTCCACGCTCGTGAACGGCCTCGTCGGCGCGAAGGTGGCCGTCACCTCCGACAAGCCGCAGACGACCCGCCGCGCGATCCGCGGCATCGTGAACGGCGTCCGTGAGCAGGAGCCCTACCAGCTCGTGCTCGTGGATTTGCCCGGCGTGCAGAGCCCCCGCGACGAGCTCACCGAGCGCATGCAGCGGCGCGTCGAGCGCGAGCTGGCCGACTGTGACGGGGCGCTCTTCGTGATCAACGCGGCGGAGCGCAGCGGCGGAGGAGACCGCTTCATCGCGCAGGCACTGGCAGCGGCGAAGCTGCCCGTCGTCGTGGCCGTGAACAAGGTGGACCTCGCCGACCATCCGAAGATCGCCGCGGAGCTGGCCGCGGCCGGCAAGCTGGAGCGGGAGGGCGTCGACATCCGCGAGATCGTGCCGATCTCCGCGCTCAAGGGCGCGGGCGTGCAAACGCTGCAGGTGGCCCTGGCGGCGCTGCTCCCGGAAGGACCGTTCTACTTTCCGGCCGGCGCGGTCTCAGACCAGCCCGTGAACGTGCGGCTCGCGGAGCTGGTGCGCGAGGCGGCGCTGAGGCACACGCGCGAGGAGGTGCCGCATTCGATCGAGGTGCACGTCGAGGACGTGACCCGTCGCGCGGACGGCCTCACGATCGTGCGCGCCGTCCTGTGGGTCGAGAGCGCCTCGCAGAAGACCATCCTGATCGGCCGTGGCGGCACGATGGTGCGCACGATCGGCACCTCCGCGCGCAAGGAGATCGAGCGAGAGCTGGACGGGCGCGCGCATCTGGACCTGACCGTCAAGGTGCGCAAGGGCTGGCGCCGCGACGAGGGATTGCTGGACCGCCTCGGCATCGAGGGGTAGGCGTCCAGCCGAGATATCGTGGCGCCGCCCCCGTGTTTCAGCTAAAAAAGTAGGGCTGGTTTCGCGCACCAAGGAGGGTAAGAGATGGCAGCTGGGCACGGCATTGGTGGTTGTAGTCACGGAGGATTTCACTCAGGCATGGGCTTCTACTCCAAGGAGTCGAAGCAGATCCGCTACGTGATGATCTGCGACGACTGCGGCGAGGAGGTTCGGGAAGTCGTGAACGAACCGTATGTTCCGGACCCGATCCTCGGACCTGGCGCGGGCTTTCTTCAGGCCTAGGTAGCGCCGGTCTTCGGACCGGAACCAGATTCCGGATGAGCGGCCCCGCACGGGGCCGCTTTGTCGTCGCCGGGGGAGCGCGCTGGGGGCGCCCGTAGAATCAGCCTCGATGCAGGCTGGACGCGAAGATGCCGGCGCACGGCTCGCCTGGGATGGCGACGGGCTGGTGCCCTGCGTGATGCAGGACTGGGCCACCGGAGAGGTGCTGACCCTCGCCTACATGAATCGCGAGGCGCTCGACCGCACGCTCGCCAGCGGCGAGATCCACTTCTGGAGCCGCTCGCGCCAGGCCCTTTGGCACAAGGGAGAGACGTCAGGGAATGTGATGCGGCTGCGCTCATTGCGCTACGACTGCGACGCGGACGCGCTGCTGGCGCTGGTCGAGCCGGCCGGCCCCGCCTGTCACACGGGGGAGCGCACCTGCTTTCACCGCTCGATCGGGACCGCGGCCGTCGCCCCGCACGAGGCGCTGCCCGGGCTCGCGCGCACCCTGGCCGCGCGCCATCGCGACATGCCCGACGGCAGCTACTCGGCCGAGCTGCTGCGCGCCGGCCCGAAGCAGATCGGCGCCAAGATCGAGGAGGAGGCCGAGGAGGTCGCGCGCGCGGGCCGCGAGGAAAGCGATCAGCGGCTGCGCGAGGAGGCCGCCGACCTGCTCTACCACCTCGGCGTGGGGCTCGAGGCGCGCGGCCTGACCTATGCCGACGCCCTGGACGAGCTCGTCGCGCGGATGGATGCCGGTTGACCGCGGTCGCCACCTCCAGCCTGCCCATCACGCCCTCGCTCGACGAGGCCCGTGCGCTTGCCCGTGACCACAACGTGATCCCGCTGCGCCACACGTTCATAGACGACATCGAGACGCCGGTCTCGGCCTTCCTGAAGCTGCGCGGGCGCGGTCCCGCCTTCCTGCTCGAGTCGGCCGAGCAGGGCCAGCGCTTCGGCCGCTACTCCTTCCTCGGGTTCCGCCCGCGCGCGCTGCTGCGCTACGAGGACGGCCGGATGCACGTGACCGAGCAGGGCGAGACGCGATCCCTGGGGCTGGAGGGCGGCCCCTTCGAGGCCGTTGCGCGGTACCTGTCCAGCTACCGGGTCGCGCCGCTCGAGGGCCTGCCTCCGTTCGCGGGGGGTGCGGTCGGCATGTTCGGCTACGACCTCGTGCGCACGGTCGAGCGCCTGCCCGAGCCGAACCCCGACGACGTCGGCACACCCGACATGGCGCTGATGGTGTCGGACGCGCTGGTCGTGTTCGACCACCTCAGCCACAGCGTCACGATCCTCGTGAACGCGTTCGTGGCCGGGCCCGACGACGTGGACACCGCCTATCGCAACGCGGCGGGCCTGATCGAGCGCGCCCGCGACCTGCTGGCCCGCCCGGTGCCGCGGCGCGAGGACTCCGCCGCGCGGCCCTCCGATCCCCGGGCCGCCTTCGAGTCGAACATGACCCAAGCCGAGTACGAGGCGGCCGTCGCGCGGGCCCGGGAGTACATCTTCGCCGGGGACGCGTTCCAGGTCGTCCCCTCTCATCGCTGGGCCGGACCATGTCCGGTCCACCCGTTCTCGCTCTACCGTGGGCTGCGGGTGGTGAACCCCTCGCCCTACATGTACTTCCTCGAGTTCGACGACTTCGCGATCGCCGGAGCGTCCCCGGAACCGATGCTGAAGGTCACCGAGCGGCGCGCAGAGGTGCGCCCGATCGCGGGCACGCGCGTGCGCGGCGCGAGCCCCGAGCAGGACCTGCGCCTGGCAGGGGAGCTGCTCGAGGACGAAAAGGAGCGCGCCGAGCACGTGATGCTCGTCGACCTCGGCCGCAACGACCTCGGCCGCGTCTGCGAGTTCGGCACAGTCGAGGTTGGAGATCTGATGACGATCGAGACGTACTCGCACGTGATGCACATCGTCTCGTCGGTCTCCGGCACGCTGCGCCCCGGGTACGGCGCAATGGACGCGCTGCGCGCCTGCCTCCCGGCGGGCACCCTGTCGGGAGCGCCGAAGATCCGGGCGATGGAGATCATCGACGAGCTGGAGCGCAACAAGCGCGGGTTCTACGGCGGCGCGATCGGCTATCTCAGCTATACGGGCGACCTCGACACGTGCATCCACATCCGCACGGTGGTCGTGAAGGACGGTGTCGCATACGTGCAGGCGGGCGCGGGGGTGGTGGCCGACTCCGATCCCGCGTACGAGTACCGTGAGACGGAGGCCAAGGTCGGGGCGATGTTCGACGCGCTCGCGCTGGCGTGCCGGCAGGGGGACTGGGAGTGAAGGTCCTCGTGATCGACAACTACGACAGCTTCACCTACAACCTCGTCCAGTATCTGGGGGAGCTGGGCGCCGAGCCCGACGTGGTCCGCAACGACGTGCATACGGTCGACGAGCTGCTCGCCCGGGGCGCCGGCCGGGTCGTGATCTCACCCGGCCCGTGCCGGCCGGTCGACGCCGGGGTCTCGATCGAGGCGGCGCGGCGCTTCCCCGCGGAGGGCGTGCCCGTGCTCGGCGTGTGCCTCGGCCACCAGGCCCTGGCGGAGGCGTTCGGCGGCACGGTCGAGGTGGGGGAGCCCGTGCACGGCAAGACCGCCGAGGTGCGCCACGACGGCCGCTCGATCTTCCGCGACGTGGAGAACCCGCTGAGGGCCGGGCGCTACCACTCGCTGGTCGTGGCCCCCGACCTGCCCGACGACCTCGAGCAGTCGGCCGAGTCGCACGGCACGGTGATGGGAATCCGGCACCGCACGCTGCCCGCCGAGGGTGTGCAGTTCCACCCCGAGTCGGTGCTGACCGGCAGCGGCAAGCTGATCCTGCGCAACTTCATCGACGGTGCCGTCGCATGACCAACGACGTCCTGACCGCCGCGATCGACGCGGTCGCTTCCGGCCGCGACCTGACGACCGCCGAGGCGCAGCAGGTGCTGGCCGAGATCATGGCCGGCTCCGTCGGCCCGGCGCAGACGGCCGCGTTCCTGATCGCGCTGCGCACGAAGGGTGAGACCGTCGAGGAGCTGACCGGGCTGGCGCGCACGATGCGCGCGCTGGCCGTGCCGGTCGACGTGGCGGGGGCCGACCTGCTCGACACGGCGGGTACGGGCGGCGGAGTCCCGACCTTCAACGTCTCGACGACGGCCGCATTCGTGGCTGCGGGCGCGGGCTGCCGGGTCGCCAAGCACGGTAACCGTTCCGCGACGAGCCTGTGCGGGTCCGCCGACCTGCTCGAGGCGCTCGGCGCCCGCATCGAGCTGGACCCGGCGGCCGTCGCCAGGTGCGTGGAGGAGGTCGGCTTCGGCTTCATGTTCGCCCCCGCGCACCATCAGGCGATGAAGCACGTCGTGCCCGTGCGAAAGGATCTCGGCGTGCGCACCGTCTTCAACTTCCTCGGCCCCCTCACCAACCCGGCCGGCGCCGACCGCCAGCTGATCGGCGTCGCGGACGCCGGCTACCTCGAGGTGATCGCGGGTGCGCTCGTGCAGTTGGGCGCGACGCGTGCCGCGGTCGTCTCCAGCGCGGACGGGATGGACGAGATCAGCGTGTCGGGCGAGACCCGGCTGCTCGAGGTGACTCCCGCCGGAGTCACCGAACACACCGTCTCGCCCGAGCGGGTCGGCTTGGAGTCCGCTTCCCACGACGCGGTCAGGGGCGGCACGCCGGAGGAGAACGCAGAGATCACGCGCAGGGTGCTCGCCGGCGAGCCCGGGCCGCGGCGCGCGCTCGTGGTCCTGAACGCGGGCGCGGCGCTGTTCGTCGCAGACCGGGTGTCCGGGTTCGAGGAAGGGGTTCGTCTGGCCGAGCAGGCCATAGACTCAGGGGCGGCCCGCACCGCGATGGAGGACTTCATCTCGAAGACCCGGGAGCTCGCCCCAGAGGAGGCCGTTGGCAGCGCTTGACGTGATTACGCGCGCGGTGCGCGCACAGGTGGAGCGGCGCAAGGAGCAGGTCTCCTTCACCGAGCTGGAGCGGGCGATCTCGACGGGGCGCGAGGGCCTGCCGTTCAACGAGGCGCTCGTCGCGCCCGGCACCTCCCTGATTGCCGAGTACAAGCGCCGCTCGCCGTCGGCCGGCGACCTGCCACGCGGCGCGGACCCCGTCGAGGATGTCGTGCGCGCCTACGAGCGCGGCGGCGCGGCGGCACTCTCCATCCTCACCGAGACGGACCATTTCGGGGGCTCGATCGCGGACCTGCGCGCGGCCCGCGCGGTCACCGACCTCCCGATCCTGCGCAAGGACTTCACGGTCGATCGCTACCAGCTCTACGAGGCCGCGGCGGTGCAGGCGGACGCGGTCCTGCTGATCGTCGCGATCCTCGATCGGGACGAGCTCGCGCGGTTGCACGCCGAGGCCGGAGAGCTCGACCTCGACTGCCTGGTCGAGGTGCACGACGCCGAGGAGCTGGAGGCGGCGCTCGAGATCGACGCCGACGTGATCGGCATCAACAACCGCAACCTCGCCGATTTCTCGGTCGACGTGACGCGGACGTTCGAGCTGCTCGCGGACGTCCCGGCCGGCAAGACCGTGGTCTCGGAGAGCGGCATCCACACGCGCCGGCAGATCGAGGACCTGGAGCAGGTGGGGGTCGACGCGGTGCTGGTGGGCGAGGTCCTGATGCGCGCCGAGGATCCCGAGGTGGCGTGCCGGGACCTGGCCGGCGCGGAGGAGGCCACGACCGCGTAGAGGAGCGCTACCGGGTCCCTCACGAGATCCCTACACCGCCTTCAGCTTTCTCTAAGGCGGGGCGGCTAGAACAAAGAGCAGCAATGTCGACCAACCCTTCCCGAGCGCCTCTGTCCGAGCGTGCCGCCAACGCGGCGCGCTCTCCCATGATCGCGGGGATCGCCGGCGGGCTGATCGTGCTCGTGATCGGCGCCCTGCTGGTCGCCACCGGCGCCGTCGGCAAAGAGGAGAAGACCACCGTCGTCCAGAGCCCCGTGCCGGGGTCCGTCTCCGCGGTCGACGAGGGCCGGGGCCTGACGGTCAACGAGATCTACAAGCGGGACGGTCCCGGTGTCGTGTTCATCCGCGCCGAGGTCACGCAGCAGACCGACTCCCCCTTCGGCCTCCCGCAGGAGCAGCGCGACACCGCCACGGGGTCGGGTTTCGTGATGGACAAGGAGGGTCACATCCTCACCAACGCGCACGTGGTCGAGGGCGCGAGCAAGGTCGAGGTGGGCTTCACCGACGAGCAGACTCTGGACGCGCGGGTCCTGGGCAGCGATACGAGCACCGACGTGGCGATGCTGAAGGTCGACGCGAAGCAGGCAGACCTGAAGCCGCTCGACCTGGGCGACAGCTCGAAGCTCGAGGTGGGAGACGCGGTGGTCGCGATCGGCAACCCCTTCGGCCTCGATCGCACGGTCACGACCGGGATCATCAGCGCGCTCCAGCGCCAGCTCGAAGCGCCCAACGGCTTCAGCATCCGCAACGTGATCCAGACGGACGCGGCGATCAACCCGGGCAACTCGGGTGGCCCGCTGCTCGACAGTCTCGGCCGCGTGATCGGGATCAACTCGCAGATCGCGACGGGCGGCGGCGGCGGCTCGGTCGGCATCGGCTTCGCGGTCCCGGTCAACACAGTGAAAAAGGTCGCCGCGCAGCTCAAGGACAAGGGCAAGGTCGACCACGCGTTCCTCGGCGTCAGCGGAGTGTCCATCACCAAGTCCATGTCCGAGAACCTCAATTTGCCGACCGACGAGGGCGTGCTGGTGCAGCAGACGAGCGGCCCGGCCAAGAAGGCGGGCGTGCGCGGCGGCGACACCCAGGTGTCGATCGGTGGCGCCAACGTGCTGCTCGGCGGCGACGTGCTTGCCAAGATCGACGGCAAGCAGGTCAGGTCGATGGAGGATGTGATCCGCGCGGTCGACTCGAAGGAGCCGGGTGACCAGGTCACGCTCACCCTCGCGCGCGGCAAGCAGCAGCGCACCGTGAAGGTGACGCTCGGCAGCCGGCCCTCAAACGCGAACTCGAGCTTCGAGCAACCGGGTCCACAGACACCCCAGTCCCCGTGAGCGCAGCTTCCTCCCCCAACCCGCCCCCCTCCCCACGGATGACCGATCCGCGACCGTCGCACGCACGGATGACGCCCCGCGCGCACGCGGCCGCGGACCTGGTCAGCTGAGGCGGAGTCCCTCCAGCCAGGCGCGGGCCCCGCAAGGGGCCCGCTCCGTGGCGACGGGCACTCTACGATTGGCGCATGCCCGCGAAGGTCAAGATCTGCGGACTGACGCGACCCCAGGACGCCGATCTCGCCGTTTCGAGCGGTGCGTGGGCGATCGGGATGATCTTCTTCGAGGGCAGCCCGCGCCGCGTCGACATCGAGGCCGCGGCCGAGATCGCGACCGCCAATCGCCGCCGCTGCGAGGTCGCGGGCGTATTCGTGAACGCGCCGCTCGACGATGTGGTGGCCACGCTCGCGAGCGTGCCGCTCACGGTGCTCCAGTTCCACGGCGACGAGGGGCCCTCGTACTGCGCGGAGGCTGCGCGCCGTAGCGGGTTGAAGGTGATGAAGGCGGTGCGCGCGAAGGACGCGCATGCGGTGAAGGCGCTGTCCGCGTACAAGACCGAGCTGCACATGCTCGACGCCTACGTCCCCGGCACCTACGGCGGGACCGGCGAGCGCTTCGACTGGGATCTGGCCGCCGCTCATCCGGGGCGGCCGCCGCTCGTGCTGTCCGGTGGCCTGACCGCCGACAACGTGGGGGAGGCGCTGTCGGTGGCAGGTCCGTTCGCGGTCGACGTGGCAAGCGGAGTGGAGGCCGCGCCTGGTGTGAAGGACCCCGACATGCTGCGCCGGTTCTTCGCGGCCGTCGAGCAGGCCGCAGCGCCCGCCTGATGGCGACGGAGGTCGAACGGCGCTTCGGCCGCTACGGTGGCCGCTACGTCCCCGAGACGCTGATGCCGGCGCTGGCCGAGCTCGAGCAGGGATGGGTGGCGGCGCGGGAGGACCCCGGCTTCCGCGGCACGCTCGACCGCCTGCTCGCCAGCTACGTGGGCCGCCCGTCGCCGCTCTACCACGCCGAGCGGCTTTCGGAGCGAGTCGGGTCCGCCGTCTACCTCAAGCGCGAGGACCTGCTCCACACAGGCGCGCACAAGATCAACAATGCGCTGGGCCAGGCCCTGCTCGCCCAGCGGCTGGGCAAGCGCCGGGTCGTGGCGGAGACGGGGGCCGGTCAGCACGGTGTGGCGAGCGCGACCGCATGCGCGCTGCTGGGTCTCGAGTGCGTCGTGTACATGGGCACCGAGGACATGCGCCGTCAGCAGCCCAACGTCGAGCGCATGGGGCTGCTCGGCGCCTCTGTCGAGCCGGTGGACGCCGGCGCGCGCACGCTCAAGGAGGCGGTCAGCGCTGCGATCCGCGACTGGGTCGCGAACGTCGCGACCACTCACTACATCATCGGCTCCGCGGTCGGCCCGGCGCCCTACCCCGCGCTGGTGCGCGACCTGCAGCGCGTGATCGGCGACGAGGCGCGCGTGCAGATCCAGGAGGCGCTCGGGCGCCTCCCCGACCGGGTGGTCGCGTGCGTGGGCGGCGGCAGCAACGCGATCGGCACGTTCACCCCCTTTGTCGGGGACGAGGCGGTGGAGCTGGTCGGGGTGGAGGCGGCGGGGGAGGGCCTCGACGGTCGCCACGGCGCGTCGCTCGCCGCCGGGCGCGAGGGCGTGCTGCACGGCGCGCTGTCGTCGGTCCTCCAGGACGAGGACGGTCAGATCCTCGAGGCGCATTCCGTGTCCGCCGGCCTGGACTATCCGGGGGTCGGTCCCGAGCACGCTCACCTGCGCGACACCGGCAGGGTGCGCTACGTGTCGGTCACCGACGACGACGCGGTCGCGGCGTTCAAGGAGCTGTCGCGGCTGGAGGGGATCATCCCGGCGCTGGAGCCGGCCCACGCGATCGCGTGGGTGCTGGCCAGTCCGGCGAGCGCCGGGGCCGCCACGCTCGTCACGCTCAGTGGCCGTGGCGACAAGGACCTGGCCGAGGTCCTCTCGCGCGATGGCTGACGCGCCGATCGCCGCGGCCTTCAACGGCCATCGCCGCCGGGCCGCGCTGATGCCGTACCTGATGGCGGGCTTCCCGTCGATCGGCGACTCGCTGAAGGTGGGGCGAGTCTATGCCGAGTACGCCGATCTCGTAGAGGTCGGAGTGCCGTTTTCAGACCCGCTCGCGGACGGGCCCGCGATCCAGGCGGCGGGCCGGCACGCGCTGCAGGCGGGCGCCACGCTCGAGCGGGTCCTGCGCGACGTCGCCGCGCCGCTGGCGGGCGCGGTCCCGGTGGTGCTGATGTGCTACGCGAACCAGTTGCTCGCGCGCGGGTTCGAGCGGGTCGCGGACGAGCTCGCCGGACAGGGCGTCGCGGGGCTGATCGTCCCGGACATGCCGGCCGCCGAGGCGGGCAGCCTGCGGGCAGCCTGCGACGCGGCGGGAGTGGCGCTGGTTCCCCTGGTCGCCCCCACCACGCCCGCGCCGGAGGTCCGCCGAATCGCGGAATCCGCGCGTGGGTTCGTCTACGTGGTGTCGGTCACCGGTGTGACCGGCGAGCGCACGGAGCTCCCGGCGGCGCTGGGCGCGGCGGTGGACCGCGTGCGCGCCGCGGCCGACGTGCCGGTGGCGGTCGGGTTCGGGGTCGGCACGCCCGCACAGGTGGGGCAGGTGGGGGAAATCGCCGACGGCGTGATCGTCGGCAGCCGCCTCGTGCGCGGAATCGCGGATGCCCCCACCCTGGCCGCCGGCCTCGACGACGTTCGCTCCTTCCTAGGCGATAGTGTGCGCGCCCTTGACCCGCGTGATTGACATGGCGGACGGCGAGCGGCGGACGGCCGGCTGATGTTCGTCTTCCTCGGATTCACCGCCGGGATGTGCCTGTTCGTCGTGCTTTGGGCAACCGGCCTGGCGCAGGACGCGGCCGGGGTGGCCGGGCTCGGACTGCTCGGCGCCGGGGTGCTCGCGCAGATGGCGGACAGCCAGCGCCGGAAAGCCTCGTCCTAGTTTTCGGCTGTATGCGGCCGGAGCGGGCCCTCGCCGTGATGAAGGGGCCGTCGCTGTGATAGAGAATGGGCAATTGGTTCTACCTTCCGGTGCCCGGTCCGCCCCGGCCCCGCCGGCGCAGATCGCGCGTCGCCTGGTGACACCTGTCAAAGAGGAGGGACTGTGAGGCGAACAAGAACTGTGCCTCTCCTGATCGCAAGCCTCGTGCTCGCTGCAACGGTCGGACTGGCCGCGTGTGGCGATGACGGTGGCGGTGGCGGCGGCGAGAAGACACTAAACCTGACGATCGGCGACATCGTGCCGCTGACCGGTGACCTGTCCGACTACGGCCCGTCAGGCCGGAAGGCCGCGGAACTGGCACTCGATCAGATCAACGCGGCCGTCAAGGAAGCCGGCGTCGATCACACCGTCAAGGTCGCGCACGAGGACGACCAGACCGACCCGCAGGCTGCCGTGCAGGCGGCCCGCAAGGTCGTGAACTCGGACAACGCGTCGTGCATCGCGGGCGGGTACTCGTCCACGTCGAGCACGATCCCGATCGCGCGCTCGGTCGCGATCCGAGAAGGCGTGCTGGAGTTCTCGCCGGCATCGACAGCTGATGAGATCTCCGATCTGAAGGACGACGGCCTGATCAACCGCACGGCTACGGCCGACCGGTTCCAGGGGCCGACGCTGGCCAGCTTGATCGAGGAGAGCCTGGGCGGCGCGCAGGGCAAGACGGTCAACATCGCCGCCCGCAACGACGCCTACGGCACCGGATTGGCCGACACGTTCACCGAGCCGTGGGAGGGGAAGGGTGGTCAGATCGGCAAGCGAGTGGTCTATGACCCCGAGCAGCCGAGCTACAACTCCGAGGCACAGCAGATCGCGTCCGGCAACCCGGACGCCTGGTTGATCATCGACTTCCCCGAGACCTACGCGAAGGTTGGCCCTGCGCTGGTGCGCACGGGCAAGTGGGACCCGAAGAAGTCGTTCTTCACCGACGGCCTCGCGTCCTCCAAGCTGCCGACCGACGTCGGCCGTGACGCAACCGAGGGCATGCGGGGCACCGCCCCGGGCTCGCCCGACAGCGGCGAGGCTGCGGAGGCGTTCGACAAGGTGTACCAGGACGCCGCTGGTCCGGACCGTCAGACGTTCGACGCGCAGAACTTCGACGCCGTGATCCTGTGCTATCTGACGGCCGTGGCCGCAGGCAGCACGGATGGTAAGGACATGGCGGCGGAGGTGCAGAACGTCTCCGGCCCCGGTGGCGACAAGTACACGTTCGAGCAGCTGCCCGACGCGATCAAGGCGCTGCAGAACGGCGACGACATCGACTACGAGGGGGCCTCCGGCCCGCTCGACCTCAACGAGGATGGCGACCCGACGTCGGGCGTGTACGACATCTATCGCTTCAAGGACGGCAAGATCGAGGTCTACGACGAGCTGCCGGTCGAGGCACCGACGGGCTGACGTCCAGCCTGCAACCGAAGTCCGGGACGGCCGGGGCCTCGCGCCCCGGCCGTTTCGGTTCTACGGGGATTCCTCCGGCTGGGGCTGTCGCATGCGCGCCGTGCCGCCCAAATAGAGCTGGGCCACCTTGTCATCCGAGAGGAGCTCGTCGCCCTTGCCCTGGAACGCGTTCTTGCCGACGTCCAGCACGTAGCCGCGGTTCGACATCGCCAGGGCGCGGCGTGCGTTCTGCTCGACCATCACGATCGTCACGCCCGCCCGGTTCACGTCCGCGATCTTCTCGAAGATCGCCTCCACGAATGCCGGCGCCAGCCCCGCCGACGGCTCGTCCAGCAGGAGCACCTGCGGATCGGTCATCAGCGCGCGCGCCATCGCGACCATCTGGCGTTCGCCGCCGCTCATCGTGCCGGCCGCTTGGCGGCGGCGCTCACCGAGTCGCGGGAACAGCTCGTACATGTAGTCGATCTGCTCGTTCGTGCGGGCGCTGTCCAGCGAGCCGACCTCGAGGTTCTCCTCCACGCTGAGGCTCGGGAAGACGTTGTCGAGCTGCGGCACGTAGTTCATGCCGCGTCGCGTGATCGTGTGCGGCTTGTCACCGGCGATCTCCTCGCCGCGCAGGCGGATGGATCCCTGACGAGGCTTCAGCAGCCCGAAGATCGTCTTGATCAGGGTCGACTTGCCGGCGCCGTTGGGGCCGACCACGGTGACGATCTGCCCCTTCGCGACTTCGATCGTCACGCCGTTCAGGATGTCGACCTCCGGCACGTAACCGGCGACCACGTGCTCAGTGGTCAGGATCGGGCCGCTCTCGCTCATTGCGCCGCGCCTCCGAGGTACGCGTCGATCACGCGCGGGTCGCGGCGCACCGCGTCGGGAGGTCCCTGTGCGATCACGCGGCCCTCCGCCATCACGATGACCTTGTCCGAGTGGCCCATCACGACCTCCATGTCGTGCTCGATGAACAGGAAGGTCATGCCGCGCTCCGTGCGCAGCTGTTGCATGTGCTCGAGCAGCCGCGCGCCGAGCGTCGGGTTGATCCCGGCCATCGGCTCGTCCAGCAGCAGCATCTTGGGCTCGGTCATCAGGGCGCGGGCGAACTCGAGCAGCTTGCGCTGTCCACCGGAGAGGACTCCCGCGTATTCGTGCGTGAGCTTTCCGAGCTGGAAGACGTCCAGCAGCTCCTCGGCCCGCGCGCGCACCTCACGCTCGCGCGCACGCGCGGCCGCGGGCCGCAAGACGAGGTTGTACAGGTGCTCGCCGGGCTGTGCCGGAGCCGCCAGCATCATGTTGTCGATCACGGGCATCTTCGCGAGCGCCTTCGTGATCTGGAACGTGCGCACCATGCCGACCCGCGCGATCACGTGCGGCGGCCGGCGCACGATCTGCTGGCCCCCGAACAGGACGGATCCGCGCTCGGCCCGGTAAAAGCCGGTGATCACGTTGAAGAGCGTGGTCTTCCCGGCTCCGTTCGGCCCGATCAGTGCGGTCACGGAGTGCTGCTCGACGTCGAAGGCCGCGCCGTTCACGGCCGCGATGCCGCCGAAGTGCTTCACGAGCGCCTCGACGGACAGGATCGGTCGCGCCACCGAGACCGAACCCTCGGCGGTGAGGGTGCTCGCCGCGGGCGAGTGCCCGCCCGGCGTCTCAGTCACCGAGCACCATCTCCTCCTTCTTGCCGAACAGGCCCTGCGGGCGGAATGCCATCAGCCCGATCAGGATCAGGCCGACGATCATGAAGCGCACGGCGGCCTCGCGCTCGGCGCTGATCGGCAGGTCGATGAAACGCGTGCCCTCGAGGATCGTCCACATGACGATCGCTCCCGCTGCGACACCCCAGTAGCTCGCCAGACCTCCGAGCACGAGCACCGCGTAGCCGATGAACGTGAACGCCGGCAAGAACGCCTCCGGTGTGAGGAAGTTCAGGTTGATCGCGACGAAGAAGCCGGCAAGCGCGCCGAGCGTGGCAGCGATGGCCAGTGACTGGAGCTTGTAGGCCAGCGTGTTCTTGCCGAGCGCGCGGGCGGCATCCTCATCTTCGCGGACCGCGCGCAGCACCCGGCCCCACGGCGATTTCGTGGCGAAGTGGAGTAGCGCGGTGGCGATCAGCGCCGTCGCCCATACGACGATGAACAGCGGGAACAGGCTCTCCGGGTTGCTCCATCCCAGTGACCGCAGCCAGCTGTCGATCTGATCCGCCAGGCTGTTCCATGATTCGTCGAAGCCGAAGAGGCCCTTGTTGCCGCCTGTCACGTCGCGCAGGTTCAGGGCGGTGATGCGCACGATCTCGGCTGCGGCGATCGTCGCGATCGCGAAGTAGTCCGCGCGCAGCCGCAGGGATGGCAGCCCGACCAGCAGGCCGAACCCGATCGCGATGAATACTGCCGTGGGCAGCGCCAGCCAGAAGGACCACTCCGCCTTTACGACCAGGACGCCCATTGCGTACGCGCCGATCGCCATGAATCCGGCCTGGCCGAAGTTGACGATGCCGGTGTAGCCCACGTTGAGCTGAAGCCCCAGCGTGAACAGCACGTACGTGCCTGCCAGGATCCCGACACTGGTCCAGAAGCCGAAGTCGGTGAAGGCGTCGAACGTGACGCCGAGTGGCGGTGTCATATCGCCGTCGCCTTGCCGAATATGCCCTGCGGGCGCACGAACAGCACGATGATCAGGACGGCAAACCCGACCGCGACCTTCCAGCGTGGCTCGATCTCCAAGGTCGACAGCTCGGTTACGAGTCCCAGGACGATCCCACCCGCGAGCGCTCCAAACGCATCACCGATGCCGCCCAGGATCACCGCCGCGAAGATGGGCAGCAGCAGCGCGAACCCGAACTCGGGCCGCAGGTTGCTGACCTCTGAAGCCAGCACGCCTGCGAGTCCGGCCAAGGCGCCCGCGAAGATCCATGTGAACAGCACGATCTGCGACGTGTCGATGCCGGCTGTCTCGGCGAGGTCGAAGTTGTCCGACAGCGCTCTCATGCGCTTGCCCAGCAGCGTGTACTTGAGCATCAACCCGACCGCCATCAGCGTGATGAAGCCGACCACGATCACGAGCAGGTCGGTGCGCCCGATCCGCAGTCCGAGGAACTCCACCGTGTCTGTCACATTCACGTTCAGCGAGCGCACCTTGGTCCCCCAGATGAACTGGATCGTGTAGCGGAGCAGGAACGCCAACCCGATGGACATCAGCAGCAGCTGCAGCAACCCGGCGCGCCGCGCTCGCATCGGACCCCACATGATTTTCTCGAGGACGACCGCCAACAGGGCGGTCGCGAGCATGCCGAACACGATTCCGAGCACAAGCGGGCCGCCCCAGGTGACGTTCAGGAGGAACGCCATGTACGCCCCGAACGTCAGGAAGTCGCCGTGGGCGAAGTTCGTCAGCTTGAGAATCCCGTAGACGAGCGTCAGCCCGACTGCGCCGAGCGCGTAGACAGATCCCAGCGTGAGCCCGTTGAGGGACGTCTGCGCGACGTCGTGCAGGCCGTGGCGCGCAACCAGGATCAGCAGTCCGAGGGCCATGACCGCGACGGCGGTGTACTGGGGATGACGGGACGCGAACCGCGCGGGCGCCGTCTCGCGCAGCCGTTCACGGAGCGGGAGGTCGACGGCGCCTGGAATCGATTGAGCTTCCACTGGTGATCGGGGAGTATGCCTTTTTGCAGGCCCTCTGGCTCCCGGGAAAGAGCCCTACCCGAAGAAGGTGCTCGCCAACCGCAGGTGCGCCAGGTCGATCTGCTTGATCCCCACCACGTCGGCCAGCGGGACGCTCGTCATCTCCGTCCCGTGCAGGGCGGCCATCCGGCCGAACTCGCCGGCCATCACCAGTTCCGCCGCCTTCACCCCGTAGCGCGTCGCCAGTATGCGGTCGGTCGCGGTCGGGGTGCCCCCGCGCTGGACGTGACCGAGCGTCGTGACCCGCGCCTCGAAGCCGGTGCGCGCCTCGATCTCGCGGGCGAGGGCCTGGCCGATGCCGCCCAGGCGCGGGTAGCCGTACTGGTCGGTCTCCAGCGATGCGCGCACCTGCCGCTTCTCGCCCGAGGCGAACGCCAGCTCCGCGCCTTCGGCGACCACGACGATCGAGAAGCTCTTGCCGCGCTCGTGCCGGGCGTTGATGGAGTCGCCGATCTCTTCGACCGTCAGCTCCAGCTCGGGAATCACGATCGCGTCGGCGCCGCCCGCGATACCGCTGAAGACGGCGATCCAGCCGGTGTTCCGGCCCATCACTTCGATCACCATCACGCGGTCGTGGGAGGCGGCCGTGGTGTGTAGCCGATCGATCGCATCGGTCGCGACCTGCACGGCCGTGTCGAAGCCGAAGGTGAAGTCCGTGCAGGGCACGTCGTTGTCGATCGTCTTCGGGACGCCGATCATCGGCAGCCCGTCCTCGTGCAGCCGGCGCGTGATGCCCATCGTGTGCTCGCCACCGATCGCCACCACCGCGTCGAACCCGTCCTCCTCGACCGCGGCACGCACCCGCTCCAGGCCGTCGTCGTGGCGGTAGGGGTCATAGCTGGACGTCGACAGGATCGTGCCTCCGAGCGGCAGGATCCCGGACACGGCGCGCATGTCGAGCGGCAGATAGCTGCGCTCCGCCAGCCCCGCATACCCGCGCCACAGGCCGACCACCTCGTGGTTCGCGGCCAGGGCTCTGCGCGTCACCGCGCGGATCACCGCGTTCAGGCCCGGGCAATCGCCTCCGGCGGTTAGGACGCCGATCTTCATGCCGCGGAATATAGGTCGAGTTCGCGGTCGGCCGTCGGCCGTCGGCAGGCGGCCCGGCATCGCGCGGTTAGAATCGCGCCCTCGCCGGGTCGCTCCCTCTCTTGATTCGAACGCCCTCCAAAGCCCTGCTGGCCGTCGCATGCGCCGTTGCGGTCGTCGCAGTCGCCGGCTGCGCCGACGAGCAGAGCCGCTCCGGCACCGTGCCGGGTGACACGCTCACGATCTTCTCCAGCCTGCCCCTCCAGGGCCCGCACGCGGATCAGGCGCAGAGCATCGTGAACGCCCAGAAGCTCGCGCTGCGGGAGGTCGGTGGCAGGGCCGGGGACTTCAAGATCAACTTCGCCTCCGCCGACGACGCCACCGCCGGCGGCGAGCGCGTCGGGTGGGATCCCGACAAGACCGCCGAGAACGCCCGCAAGGCGGTGGAGAACGCGCGCACGATCGCGTACATCGGCGACTTCGACTCCGGCGCCACGGCGATCTCCCTGCCGATCACCAACGAGGCTGGGTTCGTGCAGGTCAGCCCCGCGGCGACCGCCATCGGGCTCACGAAGCTGGTGCCCGGCGCGGTGGAGGCAGGCGAGCCCGACAAGTTCTACCCGTCCGGGGGGCGCACCTTCGCGCGCGTCGTGCCGCCGGACGACGTGCAGGCGTCGGCGGCCGCGCGCTGGACCCGGCGGCTCGGCGCCCGCACCGTGTTCGTGATCGGCGACAAGTCGCTGGAAGGCGATGGTCTTGCCGAGCTGTACGTGGCGGCGGCCCGGCGCGCCGGTCTGCGCGTCATCGGCCAGGAGCGGATGGACCCGCGCGACCAGGACTACCGCGAGTTCGCGCGCAAGGTGGCGCGGACCCGGCCCGCGGCCGTGTACTTCGGCGGGGGCGCCGAGAGCAACTCCGTACAGCTGTGGCGTGACCTGCAGGCCGCCGCCCCGGATGCGTTGAAGATCGGCTCCCACAATCTGCTCGTGCCCGAGTTCTACGGCCGGCTGGGAGCGGCGGGCGCGCGCACCTACATCACCTCGGCCGCGATGGATCCAGGCCAGCTGCCGCCCCGGGGCCGGCAGTTCGTGCGCGACTACCGCCGGGAGTTCGGTGAGGCGCCGGACCGCTACGCGGCGTACGGCCATGCGGCGATGACGATGCTGCTCGACGCGATCGAGCGCGCCGGCGACGAGGCGGACGAGCGCGACCGCGTGGTCGAGGAGACTCTTGCGACGACGAACTTCGCCAGCGCCGTCGGGACCTTCTCGATCGACCGCAACGGCGACACCTCGCTGGACCGGATCGCCGGATACCGCGTGCACGGTGGTCGCCTCGTGTTCGCGGCACCCCTGCGCGGGGAGCCGGCGCTCACCGGCTCGCGCTGACGGTCCGCGTCAGGCGCGGGTGACCTGCACGCCGGGCGGCGGCGCGATCTCGGCCGTCGGCGTCTCGCGGGCGATGCCGGCGCGCCGCGCCTCGTCCGCCACGGCCTTGGCCACGGCCTCCGCCACGCGGCGGTCGAAGACGCTCGGGATGATGTAGTCCTCCGACAGCTCGGAGGGAGCGATCACCTCGGCGATGCCGTAGGCGGCGGCAAGCTTCATCTCCTCGGTGATCGCGGTCGCCCGGGCGTCGAGCGCACCGCGGAACAGGCCCGGGAAGCACAGCACGTTGTTGATCTGGTTCGGATAGTCGGAGCGGCCGGTGGCGATGATGCGCACGTGCTCCGCGGCCTCCTCGGGCATCACCTCGGGCTCCGGGTTCGCCATCGCGAACACCATCGCGTCGTCGTTCATCCGGTCGAGGTCGGCGGCGTCCACCACTCCGGGGCCCGACAGTCCGATGAACAGGTCGGCGCCCTCGAGCACCTCGGCCGGCGCGCCCGGCCGGCGCTCGCTGTTGGTGTGCTCCGCATACCAGCGCTTCAGAGGATGCATCGCCTCCCAGTCGGCGCGCCCCACGAAGATCGCACCATGCGTGTCGCAGCCGATGATCTCGCGCACGCCGACCTGGAGCAGCATCCGCGTGACCGCAATTCCGGCCGCGCCGAGCCCGACCATCGCGACCTGCAGGTCCTCGAGGCGCTTCCCCGTGATCTTCAGCGCGTTGAAGAGCGCGGCCATCACCACGACGGCAGTGCCGTGCTGGTCGTCGTGGAAGACCGGGATGTCGAGGTCCGCCTTCAGGCGGTCCTCGATCTCGAAGCACCGCGGCGAGGAGATGTCCTCGAGGTTGATGCCGCCGAAGCCGGGGGCGATCGCCTTGACCGTCGCGACGATCTCGTCGGGGTCCTTCGTGTCGAGGCAGATCGGGAACGCATCGACGCCACCGAACTCCTTCAGCAGCATCGCCTTGCCCTCCATCACGGGCATCGCGGCGCGCGGGCCGATGTCGCCCAGTCCCAGCACGGCGGAGCCGTCGGACACCACAGCCACGTAGTTGCGCTTGATCGTGTAGCGGAAGGCGAGATCGGGCTCTTCGTGGATCGCCCGGCAGACCCGTGCGACGCCGGGCGTGTAGGCCATCGAGAGGTCGTCGCGGTTGTTCAGCGGGTGCTTGTTCTCCTGGGCGATCTTGCCGCCCTTGTGCATGTTGAACGTGCGGTCGGTGACGTCCAGCAGCTCGACGCCGTCGATCTGGCGGACCGCCTCGATGATCGGAGCCCACTGCTCCTGGCTGGGGGCGTCGATCGTGATGTCGCGCACCAGCTTGCCGCGCGTCGCCTTCACGATGTCGATCGCGCCCACGGAGCCACCGGTCTCCCCGATCGCCGAGGTGACCTCGCCGAGCATCCCGGGCTCGTTGTCGAGCTCGATGCGCAGCGTCAGGCTGTATGAAGCACTCGGCGTGACTGACATGGGTTCCTGCCTGCGGCGCTTTCGCGCGCCCCTCGTAATTGCAGGGCCAATCATACTTTTGGGAGTTCGACGCCCGCGCGCGGAATCCCGGCGGTCGCCCTGGGCCGTTCCGGATTGGTTCCTATGATTGGGCCCGATGGCGGATCGCGAGCTCTTCCTGATCGACGGCAACAGCCTGGCCTACCGGGCTTTCTTCGCCCTCCCCGATACGATCGCCACCTCCCGCGGGGAGCCCACGAACGCGATCTTCGGTTTCGCCAGCATGCTGGTCAAGATCCTCACGGAGTACGGGCCGAAGGCGACGATCGTCGTGTGGGACGCCGGCATGTCCGGTCGCGAGCAGGAGTACGAGCCCTATAAGGCGGAGCGGAAGTCGCGACCCGACCTGCTGCGCGAGCAGTGGCCGCACCTGGAGCCCCTGGTGCAGGCGTTCGGCTACGAGAACGTCCGGGTCGCGGGTTACGAGGCCGACGACGTGATCGCCAGCCTGGCCGAGCGGGCCAAGGACGCGGGCATCCCCGTGATGATCGTGACGGGGGACCGCGACGCCTACCAGCTCGCGGAGAACGGCTCCATCCGCGTGATGACGACCTCCCGGGGGATCACGGACACGCGCGTGTATGACCGCGAGGGCGTCGTCGAGCGCTACGGCATCCCGCCCGAGCTGGTCACCGACTTCATCGGGCTGAAGGGCGACACCTCGGACAACATCCCGGGCGTGCCGGGCATCGGCGACAAGACGGCTGCTGCGCTGTTGCAGCAGTATGGGTCGCTCGAGGAGGTGCTCGCGCACATCGACGACATCTCGGGCGCCAAGCGCAAGCAGAACCTGCGCGAGCACGCGGACCTGGCGCGCCTGTCGAAGAAGCTCGCGACCCTCCAGCGCGACATCGACGCGGGCGTCGACGTCACGGAGATCGCCGACCGCGAGCCCGACCGCTCACAGCTGCGCGAGGTGTTCAACCGCTTCGAGCTGCGCGATCCGCTGCGGCGGCTGGAGGAGGCGCTGGGGGAGCAGGTTGCGGCGCCCCGGCCGCGGGGCGAGCGGCGCGTCGAGGCCCATGTGCGCGAGGGCTCGCTCCCGGACCTGCCGGCCGAACCCGTTGCGTTGGCCGTGCGGCGTGAGGACGGCAAGCTGGGCTGGGCGGCCGCGGCGGCGGGCGAGGTGCTGACCGGCACCGCCACGGCGCTGCACCAGGTGGAGCGCGATGTCGTGGCGCACGACTGGAAGTCGATCGCCCGCGCCGCCGCCGCCAACGAGGACGTGACCGACATGACGTTGGCCTGGGACACGATGGTCGCCGCCTACCTGATCGACCCGGCCCGGCGCAGCTACCCGCTGGACGAGCTGATCGACGAAGCAAGCATCGAGGTCGTGGCCGAGGGTGACCTGGCGCGCGAGGCTCTCCAGGTGCGCGCGCTGTGGGAGGACCAGCAGGTGGCCGTCGATCGCCTCGAGCTGCGCCGGTTGCTCGAGGACGTGGAGCTGCCGCTGGTCGAGGTGCTGTACCGGCTCGAGCGCCAGGGCGTAAAGCTCGACACCTACCAGCTCGGCGAGACCGCCGCGCGGGTGGCCGACGAGATCGAGGAGCTCGAGCACCGGATTCACGAGTTGGCGGGCGGGGAGTTCACGATCGGGTCCCCCCAGCAGCTCTCGCAGATCCTGTTCGAGAAGCTGGAGCTGAGTCGCAAGCGCCGGGGCAAGACCGGTTTCTCGACCGATGCGCGCGTGTTGCGCGCGATCCGGGGCGAGCACGAGATCATCCCCCTGATCGAGAAGTGGCGGGAGCTGTCGAAGCTGAAGAGCACGTATCTCGACTCGCTGCCGTCGCTGATCTCGGCGGAGACGGGCCGATTGCATACGACGTTCAACCAGACCGCCACGACGACGGGCCGCCTCTCGAGCACGGACCCCAATCTCCAGAACATCCCCATTCGCACGGAGCTCGGGCGCCAGATCCGCAGCTGCTTCATCGCCGAGGAGGGATGCCGCCTGATCTCCGCCGACTACTCCCAGGTGGAGCTGCGCATCCTCGCGCACGTCGCGGGCGAGGACGTGCTGAAGGGGATCTTCGAGCGCGGTGAGGACGTGCACGCGGCGACCGCCGCCGAGGTGCTGAAGCTCGACCCGGCGCAGATCGGGCCGGGCGAGCGCTCGCGCGCCAAGGCGGTGAACTTCGGCATCGTCTACGGCCTCAGCGCGCACGGCCTGTCCGAGCAGCTCGACATCCCCCACGAGGAGGCGGCGGAGTACATCGACCGCTACCTGGGCCGCTTCCCGGCGGTGCGGAAGTTCATCGACCGCACGATCGTGGAGGCGGCGGACCGCGGCTACGTGACGACGCTGTTCGGGCGCCGCCGCGACATCCCGGAGCTGCGCTCGGGCAAGTACCAGACGCGCTCGCTGGGAGAGCGACTGGCGGTCAACACGATCATCCAGGGCACCGCCGCGGACATCATCAAGATCGCGATGGTCCGCGCCGACGCGGCGCTGCGCGCCGCCGGGCTCGCAACCCGGCTGGTGCTGACGATCCACGACGAGCTGCTGTTCGAGGGTCCCGGCACGGAGGTGGAACGCGCCGGCGAGCTGGTCCGGCGGGAGATGGAGGGGGCGTTCGAGCTGGACCCGCCACTGGTCGTCGACCTGGGAGTGGGGGAAAACTGGATGGACGCGAAGTAGTCGTGGACCGGACGCTCGTCGCTGCCGGCGCCACGGTGGTCGTTGGATCGCTGATCGCGCTCCAGGCTCCGATCAACTCCGGGCTGGGGAAGGTGACCGGGACCCTGCCCGCCGCGGCGATCTCGTTCACCGTCGGCACGCTGCTGCTGCTCGCCATCGTCGTGATCAGCGGGGAGATCGGGAGCCTCGGCAAGGCCACGGACGTGAGGTGGTACTACCTGATCGGCGGCGTGCTCGGCGCCGCCTACGTGACCTGCGTGCTGCTCACCGTGCGCACGCTTGGTGCGGGGGGAGTGACGGCGGCGACGGTGGCGGGGCAGCTGACGATGTCGGTCGTGATCGACCGGCTCGGGCTGCTGGGCCTCGAGGAAACGCCGATCACGCTCACACGAGTGATCGGCGTCCTGCTGCTGTTCGCCGGAACGGTGCTGGTGATCCGCACCTAGGCTCCAGGCGCCGTGGTCGATTGTGTACCTCATGGGTAGCGAATCGACCACAGCGCCGGCTGGATCAGGCCGCGATCGGCTGGGCGACGGGAGAGGCGCGCTCGTTCGCCGCGAACTCGGGCGGTGCGATCCGCAGATAGTGGTCGAACGCCCAGTGGGCGAACGCGCGTGACGCCATCGCGCGCGTCGCGAGTGTCAGCGCGCGCGGCGGGACGCGCGGTACGAACCGCTGTGCTCGCAGCATCCATCTGAACTTCAACTCGTGCCGGGCGGAGAAGGCCTCGTAGCGGCGCAACGCCGCATCCCGCGGAGCGCGGCCCTCGATCACCTCGCGCAGCTCGCGGCCCAGGGCGATGCCGAAGTAGAACGCGGTCCGGATCCCTTCCGCGGTGAGCGGCAGGCAGTGGCCCGCGGAGTCGCCGGCGAAGAACACGTCGCCCTCCACGGCGGACCGCAGCTGGTGCGGGATCCAGTTGCCCTGGTAGCGCACGGCGTTGCGGGCCAGCCGCTGCGCGAGGTCGACGGTCGGCTGCTTGACGTGGAAGCGCGGGTCGAACGAGCCGACGCCGACCCGCACCTCGGCGCCTGCCGGGAAGCTCCATCCGTACCCGGCGGGCACGATCGAGCGGTCGATCCAGATCTCCAGGTCCCCGCCCGAGCCCTGTGGATGCACCTCCAGGCCGCGTGACAGCGGGGCGTCCGGGGGCTGGAAACCGTCCGTGCCCAGCACCCGCCGCCACCCCAGGGCGTCGACCACGAGCGGCGCGGTCACAACCCCTCGGTCCGTGCCGACGCCCACGAGCCCGGCCCCCGCGGCGGCCCGGCCCTCGACCGTGGCCGTCTCGAACCGGGCATCGTGCTGCTCGTCGAGCAGCTCGCACAGCGTGGGGTAGTCGAACGTGGAGAAGGTCCATGGCAGCGGAAACCGCACGGTCCCATGGGGCGTGTGCAGGACCAGGCGGTCGAAGGTCTGCTTGATCGAGCGCTCCAGCCCCAGCGCGTCGAGCCACCGCGTGGGCGCGGCGCAGGCCGATGTCTGGCGCTCCCCGACGTCGTAGCGGTCCAGCAGCAGCACCCGCGCCCCCTTCAGCTCCCGCGCCGTGGCGAGGCCGGCAAAGCTCGCTCCGCATACGATCGCGTCGTAGTCGCCGCCGATGGGGGTGCGCTGCGCGCCTCTCTTGGTGCTCCGTCTGGGCATCGCGGGATCAGGCTACCAGCGGCTTCGGGCCTGGATGTGGGCCCCAGGGCGACCGCTATAGTTCCCCGCGTGCCGCAGGTAGACACGCCACCGCAGGCTGCTCCGGAGACCCCTCAGCTGCAGAACCTGAACGACTTCATGATCGAGGTCGACGGCCAGCTGATCCCGAACTACGACGCGACGATGGTCTCCTTCGAGGAGGGCGACGTGGTGACGGGCAAGGTCGTGCGCATCGACAAGGACGAGGTCCTGGTCGACATCGGCTACAAGTCGGAAGGGGTCATCCCGCAGAACGAGCTGTCGATCCGCCGCTCGATCGACCCCGCCGAGGAGGTCAACCTCGGCGAGGAGGTCGACGCCCTCGTGCTCACCAAGGAGGACCAGGACGGACGCCTGATCCTGTCCAAGAAGCGTGCCCGCTTCGAGCGCGCCTGGCGCCGGATCGAGGCCGCGGCCGAGTCCGGCGAGCCGGTCGAGGGCACCGTCATCGAGGTCGTCAAGGGCGGCCTGATCATCGACCTGGGGGTGCGCGGCTTCCTGCCCGCCTCGCTGGTCGACATCCGGCGCGTGCAGAACCTCGACGAGTACCTCTCGCAGAAGATCGAGTGCAAGGTGATCGAGCTCAACCGCAGCCGCAACAACGTGGTGCTGTCGCGGCGGGCCGTGCTCGAGGAGGAGCGCAAGGAGGCCCGCCAGCAGATCCTCGACCGGCTGGAGCGGGGCGAGGTCGTGGAGGGCACGATCTCCAACATCGTCGACTTCGGCGCATTCGTGGATCTCGACGGCATCGACGGCCTGATCCACATCTCCGAGCTTTCCTGGGGCCACGTGAACCATCCCTCCGAGGTCCTGAACATCGGCGACACCGTGCGGGTCAAGGTGCTCGACATCGACCGCGAGCGCCAGCGGATCTCGCTCGGTCTCAAGCAGACCCAGGAAGATCCGTGGGAGCGTGTGGTGCGCACCTACAACGTCGGCGACGTGCTCGAGGGCAAGGTCACCAAGGTCGTCAGCTTCGGCGCGTTCGTCGAGATCATGGATGGGGTCGAGGGCCTCGTGCACATCTCCGAATTGGCTCAGCATCACGTCGAGAACCCGCGCGAGGTGGTCGAGCCGGGCGATGAGGTGAAGGTCAAGATCCTCGAGATCGACGAGGAGCGGCGCCGGCTCTCACTGAGCCTGAAGCGGGTGGAGGGACAGGTGCTGGAGCGCCGCGAGGTGCCGCCGTCCGAGGACGAGCACGAGACCGGCGAGGTGCCGGACCTGGGCTTGTCGGAAGAGGTGTTCGCGCCCGAGGGTGAGGCGCCGGCCGAGGGGGTGGAGGCTGTCGAGGTCGCCGCGGCCGCCGAGGAAGTCGCCGCCGAGCCCGCCGACGAAGGCGCCGCCGAGCCCGCGACCGAGGCAGAGGCCGAGCCCCAGGCTGAGGCCGAGCCCCAGGCAGAGGCCGAGCCCCAGGCAGAGGCCGCCGAGGCCGAGGCCGAGGCCGAGCCCGAGGCCGCCGAGCCAGGACCGGTCGCCGAGGAGCAGACCTAGGGCTTGCTGTTCGTTGGCTTGACCGGAGGCCTTGGCTCCGGCAAGTCCGAAGCGCTGGCCGCATGCGAGCGATTGGGAGCGGCGACGCTCTCCAGCGACGCAATCGTGCACGAGCTGCTCGGGACCACCGAGGTGCGCGACCTGCTGCACGAGCGATGGGGCGAGCGCGCGCTGGCCGGCGACCGGGTGGACCGCGCGGCGGTCGCGTCGATCGTGTTCGAGCGCCCCGACGAGCTGGCCTGGCTCGAGGGGGTGCTGTTCCCCCGCGTGGGGGCGCGGACCGCGGCCTGGCGGGCGGAGCTGGAGCGCCGCGACCCGCCTCCCGAGATCGCCGTGGTCGAGGTGCCGCTGCTGTTCGAGGCGGGCAGGGAGGAGTTCTTCGACGCAACGGTCACGGTCGTCGCCGACGAGTCGCTGCGCGAGCAGCGGGCCGCCGCCCGCGGCCACGAGGGCGTGGCCGGCCGCGAGGGTAGGCAGCTCACGCAGGAGCAGAAGGCCGCGCGCGCCGACTTCGTGATCCGAAACGACGGTTCCCTGGCCGATCTCGAAGGTACGGTTGGCGAAGTGCTGGCAGAGCTGAGAGCGCGGGTCGCCGGGTGAGGGGGCAATCACCCGTCGCCGCCGGGCGCAGCGCCCGCGCGGACCGGGTCCCGGGAACGCGCCGCCGCACCCGGCGGCGCCGGCTGGCGGCCGTCCTGCTCGGAATCCTGGGCATCGTCGTCGCGGTGATCGCGGTGCGCCCGATGGTGGACGACGCGATCAAGGAGATCACGCTGCCCCTGCGCCACGAGGACGTGATCCGCCAGCAGGCCCGCGACAAGAGCCTCGACCCGGCGCTGATCGCCGCCGTGATCTACCGCGAGTCGAAGTTCCGCGACGTGACCTCGAAGGCGGGCGCGAAGGGCCTGATGCAGATCCTGCCGAGCACTGCCCACTTCATCGCCCGCCGCACCGGTGGCACCGAGTTCGAGCAGGGCGACCTCGCCGACCCCCAGATCAACATCTCCTACGGCAGCTGGTACCTGCGGTATCTGCTCGACCGCTACGACGGGAACACGGTCGCGGCGGTCGCGGCATACAACGCGGGGCACGGGCGCGTGGACGAGTGGGGCGGGGGCGCGCTGACAACCGAGGACATCCGCTTCCCCGAGACGTCGCAGTACACGCGCGACGTGCTCGACAAGCGCGGCGAGTACCGGCGCGAGTACCGCTCCGAGCTGGGGTTGTAGCGCAGGCCTTTGACCCGCTGACGCCGGGTCCGGTAACCTCTGAGCGGTCACTCAACAGGGGGGACGGGGTGCGTACGTCCATCGCGGTGCTGTTGGCAAGCGGAGCCGTCTTCGGCGGGCTCGCCGGGACCGCCGAGGCGGTGTTTCCGGGGGGCAACGGCAAGGTGGTGTTCGCCAAGCCCGGGTTGGGCGGGCAGCCGGACATCTGGAGCGTCAATCCGGACGGGTCTGGTGCCGTGAACCTCACAGAGACGTACGGCTACTACGACGACTCGCCGGCCTGGTCCCCCGACCGGTCGCAGATCGTGTTCGAGTCGTACAACGGGAACTACAACTCGATCTGGGTCATGAACGCTAACGGCTCCGAGCGCCGGCGGTTGACCAACACCAATGATTGCCGTGATCCTGCCTGGTCACCGGACGGCACCCACCTCGCCTACTCCTGCGACGTGATCTATCAAGAAGCGATCTATGTCGCCAATGCGGATGGCACGAATCGCATCCGGGTGACAGATGAGGACAACTTCGATCCGCCCGACTACGCGCCGGCATGGTCACCGGATGGGACGCAGATCGCGTGGTCGCTGGATGGCGACCTGTGGAAGATGAACGCGGACGGGACCAACAAGACGCAACTGGTGGACAATCCACAGTTCGCGCACATCTTCGAGGTGACCTGGTCGCCCAACGGCACACGGATCGCCTTTGCGGGCGACCGCGACTGCGTCGGTTGCCCGGCGTCGGACATTTACCGGGTCCAAGCCAACGGCACGGGGCTGACCCGGTTCGGCTACACGCCCGACCTGGTCACCGGCCTTGTGTATTCGCCGGACGGGACCAAGCTGCTGTTCGACTCATGCAACGTCACCCAGACCTCGTACTGCGAGGACCTCGCCCTCTACACGATGAACTCCGACGGCACCAACTTGCAGCCGTTCCCGGGCAGCGGCGACGATCAGGGCGGGAGCCCGGACTGGCAGGTCGCCGGCCCACCGTTCGCCGACAGTCCCGCGGCGCCTGGGCAGATCGCGTTCGTGACGCACCGCGACCACACAGATCTCCCCGACCGCGGATACCCCGACGTCTACGAGATCTACACGATGAACCCCGACGGATCGAGACAGCGGCGACTAACGGAGAATGCGTTCGATGACACTGATCCGGCCTGGTCGGCAGACGGGACGAAGATCGCCTTCAGTAGTCGCCGGGACGGCAATTACGAGATCTACACGATGAACGCCGACGGCTCCTCTGAGACGCGTATCACGACCGACGAAGCGGGGGCGGACGGCTGGCCGACATGGTCACCGAGCGGCGATCGGATCGCGTTCCAGAAGTCTGTCCCGGGATCCAGCCCTTACCAAATCCAGTTGTGGGTCATGAACGCGGATGGCACGGGGGCGCACCAGCTGGTTGCGGCGTCTCCGGTCCAGGACAAGCAACCGGACTGGTCTCCAGACGGAACTCGCATCGCTTTCGTACGCAGTAGTCACATCTGGGTTGTGGGCCCGGACGGGAGCGGGCTGACTCAGCTGACCACGGACCCCAGACCGGACTCGGCTCCTGAATGGTCGCCGAACGGCGCGCAGCTCGTGTTCGATCGTGTCAGCGACGACCCGTCCGGGAACAGCATCGCGAACCTCTGGTTCATGGCGGCAGACGGGAGCGACCAGCGGCAGTTCACCTTTTTCCAAGGGTCCAACGGCGGCTACTGGGCGACATGGAGCCCCGACGGCGCGGACCTCGCGTACACCCACCTCAACGACATATATCTCAGCAGGGGGATCCAGAACCTGACGCACCGCACGGGCGATGACATCCACCCCGACTGGCAGCCCGTCCTTGGCTACGCGCGCCCCAAGGGCGCGACTCCCACGCGCATCTCGCTGGTGACCGCCTACGAGCCTTGCTCTGCGCCCGACCGCCAGCACGGCCCGCCGCTCGCCTTCCAGTCGTGTTCAAGCCCCCAGATGACCTCCGACCACCTCACGGTCGGCACCGGCGACTCAAACGGCAAGCCCGCCCTGAACGAGGGCTACGTCACCTTCCGCGCGATTCTGGGGGCGCCGTCCACACCCGCCGACGAGGCGGACCTGGCGCTCGACATGTTCGTGGACGACGTGTTCACGAAGGCGTTGGCCGACTACACGGGTGAGCTGCGTCTGACATTCGACGTGCGCATCACCGACCGCGGCAGCCCTGCCGCCGGGCTCGCGGGGATCGCCGGGACCGTCACCGACCTGCCGCTCTCCGCAACCCTCGCCTGCGCACCGGTCGCGGACCCGCAGGAGGGCTCGACGTGCTCTGGCACCACCACGCTCGACGCGCTGATCCCCGGCTCGGTCACGGAGAGCAAACGCTCCATCTGGCAGCTCGACCAGGTGCGGGTGTTCGACGGCGGCGCCGACGGTGACGCCGACACGACCGGCGACAACACGCTGTTTGCGACCGCCGGGTTATTCGTCCCCTAATCAGGCACTGCGCTCGATCCCGGCGGCCGCCAGCGCATGGTCGCGGTGGACGAACGCCTGCACGCGCACGACCTTGTCGTCACGGAACGTCAGCAGGTGGGCGCCCTCGATGGTTGCGCTGGCGCCGCTCGCTGCGCCCTTTACCCGCACCGCAAGCACGACTACACAGCGATCGTCGCCGGCCGGCAGGATCTCGGTCGGCTCGTAGCGCGACTCGCCCCACGCCTCCTGCTGGCGCTCGAGGTCGCGCATCACCGCATCGATGCCGTGATGCACCGACGCGCCCGGGAACTCGGGCGCGTTGTGCCACTCGACGTCAGGATCGAACACGTCCGGATCGACCACGCGCTCATCGTTGTACTTCTCATACGCGCCGCGCAGGCGCTGCTCCAGCCCGGGGTCGATCACCCCGCGACCCCCGCCGCGCGCAGGGCCTGCTCGCGGTCGATGAAGGCCCGCACGCGCACGACCTTCCCGTCGCGGATCGTGAGGACGTGGGCGACCATGAGGTCGACCGTCGCGCCGCTTGAGCGCCCCCTGGCGGTGACCCGCAGGAACATGACCGCTCCCTCGCCCGTCTCGATCAGCTCGACCGGCTCGAAGCGCCGCTCCTCCCAGGCCTCGGCCTGTGTGCGTATGTCGGCCATCATCGCGTCGATCCCGCGATGGACTGTGGCCCCCGGCAGCTCGGGCGCGTTGTGCCACTCGACATCCGGGTCGAACAGGTCCGGGGCGGGTATCCCGTCGCTGTCCACCGCTGCGTAGGCCGCGCGGATTACATCGAGATCCACGTCCACCGGGCCAATATTGCACGCCACTACCATGGTGGGAATGCCGCCCTTCAAGTTCAATCCGGCCTATTCGCCCGTAGCGGACCAGCCCCAGGCGACCGCGGCGCTGTCCGAGGGCATCGAGGCGGGCGAGCGCTTCCAGACGCTGCTGGGCGTGACCGGCTCGGGCAAGACGGCGACGATGGGCTTCATCATCGAGCAGGTCCAGCGCCCGACGCTCGTGCTCGCCCACAACAAGACCCTGGCGGCGCAGCTGTGCAGCGAGTTCCGTGAGTTCTTCCCGGACAACGCGGTCGAGTACTTCGTCTCCTACTACGACTACTACCAGCCCGAGGCCTACGTCCCGCACCAGGACCTGTACATCGAGAAGGACTCCTCGATCAACGACGAGATCGACCGGCTGCGCCACGCTGCCACGGCCTCGCTGTTCGCGCGCGAGGACGTGATCATCGTCGCATCGGTCTCCTGCATCTACGGGATCGGCTCGCCCGATCTCTACAAGGAGAAGATGCTGCTGTTCAAGCAGGGCGAGTGGATCAACCGAGACGAGACCCTGCGCAAGCTCGTCTCGATGCAGTATGTGCGCAACGATGCGAATCTGGCGCGCGGCAACTTCCGCGTCCGGGGAGAGGTGCTCGAAGTACATCCGGCCTATGCCGAGAGCGCCTATCGCATCCAGCTGTTCGGCGACGAGATCGAGCAGGTCCAGCACTTCGACCCGCTCACCGGCGAGATCTACCACGAGCTCAGCCACGTGTCCGTCTGGCCCGCCACCCACTACGTGACGTCGGAGGACATCGTGGAGCGCTCGCTGGGAGAGATGCGGACCGAACTCGAGGAGCGAGTGCAGTGGCTGCACGCCAACGGCAAGGAGCTCGAGGCCCATCGCCTGCGCCAGCGCACCGAGTACGACATGGAGATGCTGAAGGAGATGGGCTTCTGCTCGGGCATCGAGAACTACTCGCGGATCCTCGACGGGCGCCCGCCCGGTTCACCGCCGCACACGCTGATCGACTACTTCCCGGACGACTTCATCATGTTCCTGGACGAGTCGCACCAGACGGTGCCGCAGATCGGCGGCATGTACGAGGGGGACCGCTCACGCAAGCAGACGCTCGTCGACTACGGGTTCCGGTTGCCCTCCGCGATGGACAACCGGCCGCTGCGCTTCGACGAGTTCTTGCAGCGGGTGCGGCAGATGGTGTTCGTGTCCGCGACGCCGGGCCCATACGAGCGCGCGCACTCGAGCCGGATCGTGGAGCAGATCGTGCGGCCCACGGGGATCGTCGACCCCGAGGTCGAGGTCCGCGAGACCAAGCACCAGATCGACGATCTGATGAACGAGATCAAGTTGCGCGCCGAGGCCGACGAGCGTGTGCTGGTCACGACCCTCACCAAGAAGATGGCCGAGGACCTGACCGGCTACCTGCTCGAGTACGGGTTCCGCGTGCGCTACCTGCACTCGGAGATCGACACGATCGAGCGCATCCAGATCATCCGCGATCTGCGCCTGGGCGAGTACGACGTGCTCGTCGGGGTCAACCTCCTGCGAGAGGGGCTCGACCTGCCGGAGGTGTCGCTGATCGGCATCCTCGACGCCGACAAGGAGGGCTTCCTGCGCGGTGAGACCAGCCTGATCCAGACGATCGGGCGCGCCGCCCGCAACGTGAAGGGCCGGGTCCTGATGTACGCGGACCGGGAGACCGCCGCGATGCGCACCGCGATCGACGAGACGAATCGCCGGCGCGCGATCCAGGTCGCATACAACAGCGAGCATGGCATCACCCCCGAGACCGTCAAGAAGGGGATCTCGGACATGAGCGACTTCCTCGCGCTCGAGTCGCAGGTTCCGCGCTCGAACCGCCGCCGCGGGATCAAGGATGAGGAGGTCCGCTCCCCCGAGGAGATCGAGAAGCTGATCGTGGAGATCGAGGAGGAGATGGTGGCGGCTGCCGAGGAGCTGCGCTTCGAGTACGCGGCCAAGCTGCGCGACGAGATCCGGGACCTGCGCCACGAATACGACCTCGCGGCCGGCCCCGGCCGCACGGCTACGAAGTAGCTGCGTCTTCCAGCGCGTCCCGCTTGTTCTGGTAGAAGCGGAAGCGCGCGATCTTCCCGTCGCGCACCGTCCACAGGTTGGCTGCGCTGGCCTCCACGTCCAGCCCGCTCGCACGTCCCTTGAACCGCGCCGTGCCGACCAGCAGGACGACGTCGCCGCCGAGGTCGGTCAGCTCGTCGTCGGGAATGTGGATCTCGTCGAAGATCTCTCGCGTGCCCTCGATGAACCCACGCAGCCCCTCGCGGCCCCTGACCACCTCGCCGTCGAACATGCGACGTGACCAGTCGAACTCGACGTCTTCCGTACACAGCTCGAGCGCCGCGACGACGTCCCCGCGGTTGAACGCGCTCACGACGGCGCGCACGACATCGACGTTCGAGTGCGACATAGGATCCAAGTATCCCGCGCCCGCCTGACGCAGCCGATCGTGACCATCACGCGGAGTTCGCCGCCGCGGGGCTGCTGGACGGTGTACCCGAGGGCGCCGCGCGCGCGGCGCGGCTCGAGCTGCTGCGCGAGCTGGCGGCGCGCGGCGTCTCCTTCGCGGAGATGCGGCGCGCCATCGAGCAGGACCGCCTGGTGTTCCTGCTGCTCGACCGCGAGCTGTCGGGCGAGCCCAGGTACACGGGGCGGGAGGTGGCGCAGCGGGTCGGCCTGCCGCTCGAGTATCTGCTTGCCGCACGGGAGGCCGCCGGCCTCGCGGTGCCCGATCCCGACGAGCAGGCCTACAGCGACGCAGGACCTGGAGGCCGCCGAGATCATCGCGGAGCTGCGGTCGTCGGGCATCCCGGACGAGGGGCTGCTCGAGATCACGCGCGTGCTGGGGCGCAGCCTCTCCCAGGGCGCCGAGGTGATTCGCGCGGTCGCCGCCGGGGCGTTCATCGAGAGCGGCATCACCGAGTACGAGCTGGCCCGGCGCAACGCCGAGGCCGCCAACAGGTTCCTCCCGCGACTCGCGCCGCTGCTCCAGAACATCCTGCGGCTGCACCTGCGCGACCTGGTCCGGAACCAGGCGCTGACCCAGGATGAGCTGGCCGCCGGCGCCGCCCGCCACACCACCAACGTGTACGTCGGCTTTGCCGACATCGTCGGCTTCACGCGACTCGGCGAGCGCGTCGAGCTGGGGGAGCTGGGCGCGCTCGGGGCGCGACTCACCGAGCTTGCGCTCCAGCACACCAATCCGCCCACGCGGCTCGTCAAGACGATCGGCGACGCGGTCATGTTCGTCGCCCCGGTTGCCGCGCCGCTGCTCGACACGATGCTCGAACTGGTCGCGCGGGCCGAGCGCGATGACGAGGACTTCCCCCGGCTGCGCGCCGGCCTCGCGGCAGGGCTGGCGATCAGCCGCGAGGGCGATTGGTACGGCCCTCCGGTGAACCTCGCGAGTCGCGTGACCGGGGTCGCCCGGGCGGGCAGCGTGCTGGCGACGGAGGAGGTCCGCGACGCGGCCGGGGACGGCTACTCGTGGTCGGCGGCCGGCGCCTACGATCTGAAGGGTCTCAGGCGCCGGGTGCCGCTCTACCGCGCGCGGGTCACAACGGCGCCCACAGAGGGTGGGCAAGCGTGAGCGTTGCCAGCACCAGCAGGCCGGCCCCCGCATAGGGCACCGCGCGCGCTCCCGCGGGCGCGGTCTTCTCGAACACCATCAGGGCCGTCAGCGCCGCCATCCACCACAGGCTGGCGACGCCGGCCGCGAACATCACCAGCATCAGCGCCCAGCAGCACCCGAGGCAGTACACGCCGTGGCCGCGGCCGAGCCGGAACGCCCCCCCGGCCCCGCGCTCGTAGTGGCTCCACAGGTAGGCCGCCGGATGGCGGCACTTGTGCAGGCAGGCGTCCTTGAGGCCGGAGAACTGGAATGCGCCCGCCAGCGCCAGCACGCCGCCTGCGATCAGCCAGGGGCGGGCCTCCAGCCAGGGGCTGCGGTCGACGAGCGCGTGCAGGCCGGCGTCCCCGATGAACGCGAGCGCCCCGAACGCGCTCCACACGGCCGCGTACCCGCCCAGGAAGGCTGCCATCGCGGCGCGCGGGCGCGGCTGGCGCGCGGACGTCGCGCCGAACAGGCGGATCAGCGGCAGGGCGGTCGGCAGCATCATCGCGGCGACCATCGCCTGCCACGCGACCAGGAACACTGCCAGCGCGGCCCCCGCCGGCAGCCCCGAGTGGATCAGGGCGTCGTGGTGCACGGCGCCGCCGGCACCGCTCGCCTGCGCCGCGATCACCAGAGCCCAGGCACAGGCGATGCCCGCGAGTACGGCGGGTGGGACACCGAGCGCGCGGGCCGGCGCGCGCAGCGCCGGCCCCCGCGGTCTCGGCGCGGCACTCACCCCGAATGCACCATCCTCCAGTCGGCCTGGATCGCGTTCTTCTTCTCTCGCTCCCACGCCATCCCGTGCTGGGGAATGTCGATCTTCTGGTGGTCGGCGACGCTCACGTAGGCGGGCGTCCCCGGCACCGTGGAGAAGATCGAGTTGTGAAGCGTGGTGGTGGAGCCGTCCGGCCCCTTGTACGGGTGCATCTCGGCGGAGACCATGTCCCCGACCTTCAGCGTGCCCGCGCCGTCGACGATCGAGTGATCCATCGGCGCGCGTTCCACGGCGAGCCGTTCGCCGACGAGCCCGGCGAGGTCGGCCAGCGGCCCGCCGAGGTCGCCGGTCATCATCGCCACGATCGCGTCGAACTGCTCGTCAGTGGCGCGGTCGTCGATCAGCAGCACCTGCTTCCAGTTCCCGGCCAGCACGTTGCCGGGGATGTAGACCACGCTGGCGACGGTCAGCCCGGACACCTCCACGCCCGCGATCGTGCCGCGGTCGAAGTGGTAGGCGACCACGCTCTCGCAGTCGCCGTTGTCCGGGTCCTCGCCGATCCAGCACGGGCACAGGACGTCACAGGTGCAGACCTCGAGCAACGATCCCTCGAGGTCGTACCCCGTGGCAGTAGCGGTAGCAGCCATACGGTCCTCCCTGGTCGCGTTGGCCTGGAACTACGGCCCGAACATTACTCCGATCCGGTCGTTCTCCAAAGGCGGCTCCGGCCGCTTCATGAGGGGATGCTGGACGCGCTCCATACAATGGATCAATGCCCGCCGAGGACCGCATCCGCATCTCGGGTGCGCGCGAGCACAACCTCAAGGACATCTCCCTGGAGTTGCCGCGCGACGCCCTGATCGTCATCACGGGGCTGTCGGGATCCGGCAAGTCGAGCCTTGCGTTCGACACGATCTACGCCGAGGGCCAGCGCCGCTACGTGGAGTCGCTGTCGGCCTATGCCCGCCAGTTCCTGGGCCAGATGGACAAGCCCGACGTGGACTCGATCGAGGGGCTCTCGCCCGCGATCTCGATCGACCAGAAGACGACCTCGCGGAACCCGCGGTCGACGGTCGGGACGGTCACCGAGATCTACGACTACCTGCGCCTCCTGTGGGCCCGGATCGGGCACCCCCACTGCCACAGCTGCGGTGCCCCGATCGCGGGCCAGTCGGTCGAGCAGATCGTCGACCACGTCATGACTCTCGACGAGGGCACGCGATTCATGGTGATGGCGCCCGTGATCCGGGGCCGCAAGGGCGAGTACAAGGACCTGCTCGAGGAGCTGCGCTCCGAGGGCTACACCCGCGCAAAGATCGACGGTGAAGTGCGCCGGCTCGAGGACGAGATCGACCTCGACAAGAAGTACAAGCACGACATCGCGGTGGTCGTGGACCGGCTGCAGATGAAGCCCGACGTGCGCAAGCGCCTGGCGGACTCGGTGGAGACCGCGGTCGCCCTCGCGGAGGGCATCGTGGAAGTGGAGAAAGTGCCGTCCGCCGGCGAGCCGGCGAACGGGTCTGCGAAGGGATCGAAGAAGCCGTATGCCGACCGGCGCGAAGGGCGTGCGCGAGTCGGCCGGCACACTCGTCTTCTCCGAGCAGTTCTCGTGCCTGGAGTGCGGCACCTCGATGCCCGAGCTGGAGCCGCGCATCTTCTCCTTCAACTCGCCGCACGGCGCTTGCCCGCGCTGCACCGGGCTCGGCTCGAAGATGGAGATCGACCCCGATCTGGCGGTCGATCCGAGCCTGTCGATCAACGAGGGCGCGATCCTGCCGTGGAGCTCGGGCGCCGACTACTACGAGCAGCTCGCGCAGGCGATCGGCGAAAAGTACGCGATCGACCTCGACATCCCCTGGGAGGACCTGTCCGAGTCCGACCAGGAGCTGTTCCTGTACGGCGAGGAGGGCGAGCGCGTGTACGTCTCGTACCGCAACCGGATGGGCCGCAAGCGCTCCTACATGGCGCCGCTGGAGGGTGTCGTCACCAGCCTCGAGCGCCGTTATCTGGAAACGGACTCCGAGTATTCGCGCGAGCGCATCGAGGAGTACATGTCGGTGCGGCCCTGCCCGGAGTGCGACGGCGCGCGGCTGCGCCCCGAGACGCTCGCGGTCAAGGTCGGCGACCTCGGCATCCACGAGTTCACGCGCAAGTCGGCGCGCGAGGCGATCGGGTGGCTCGACGCGCTCGCGCTGAGTGGGACCGAGCAGCAGATCGCCGTCGCGCATCCTGAAGGAGATCGTCGAGCGCCTGCAGTTCCTGGACGCCGTCGGCGTCGGCTATCTGACCCTGGAGCGTGCGGCCGCCACGCTGTCGGGCGGTGAGGCTCAGCGGATCCGCCTCGCGACGCAGATCGGCTCGAGCCTCGTCGGCGTGCTCTACATCCTCGACGAGCCCTCGATCGGGCTGCACCAGCGCGACAACCACAAGCTGCTCGGCATGCTCAAGCGCCTGCGCGACCTGGGCAACACCGTGATCGTCGTGGAGCACGACGAGGGCACGATGCGGGCCGCCGACCACTTGGTCGACCTGGGTCCGGGCGCCGGTGAACACGGTGGTCGGATCGTGGCGGAGGGCACGCCGGCAAAGGTGAAGCGCGTCTCGCAGTCGCTGACCGGCCAGTACCTGGCCGGCAAGCGCAAGATCGCCGTGCCCGCCGAGCGCCGCCGGCCCCGCGGATCGATCGAGATCACCGGCGCCGCGCAGCACAACCTGAAGCAGATCGACGTCGCCTTCCCGCTGGGCGTGTTCGCCTGCGTGACCGGCGTCTCGGGCTCGGGCAAGTCCACGCTCGTCAACGAGATCCTGTTTCGCGCCGTCGCCAACCGGCTGCACCGCGCGAAGCTGCGGCCCGGGCAGGCACCGCAAGGTGAAG
Source organism: uncultured Solirubrobacterales bacterium (assembly GCA_963816975.1). Taxonomy (GTDB): domain Bacteria; phylum Actinomycetota; class Thermoleophilia; order Solirubrobacterales; family JBBDJG01; genus DASRIA01. Next base: position 1,699,639 of record CAWFMD010000006.1, read on the forward strand.
GGCACCGACAAGATCGACAAGATCATCAACATCGACCAGTCGCCGATCGGGCGCACGCCGCGCTCCAACCCGGCCACCTACACCGGGCGTCTTCGACCACATCCGGGAGCTGTACTCACGCACCCAGGAGGCGCGTGCGCGCGGCTACAAGCGCGGGCGCTTCTCGTTCAACGTGAAGGGCGGCCGCTGCGAGGTCTGCGCGGGTGACGGGCAGATCAAGATCGAGATGCACTTCCTGCCGGACGTGTACGTGCCCTGCGAGCAGTGCCACGGCAAGCGCTACAACCGCGAGACGCTCGACATCAGGTTCAAGGGCAAGACGATCTCGGACGTGCTCGAGATGTCGGTCGAGGAGGCGCTCGAGTTCTTCAGGAACATCCCCAAGATCAAGCGCCGCCTCCAGACTCTGCACGACGTCGGGCTCGACTACATCCGGCTGGGCCAGCCCGCGACGCAGCTGTCGGGTGGGGAGGCGCAGCGCATCAAGCTGGCATCGGAGCTGTCGAAGGTGGCGACCGGCTCGACCCTCTACATCCTGGACGAGCCCACGACGGGGCTGCACTTCGCCGACGTGCAGCGCCTGCTCGAGGTGCTCGGGCGCCTGGTCGACGCGGGTAACACGGTCGTCGTGATCGAGCACAACCTCGACGTGATCAAGACCGCCGACTGGATCATCGACCTCGGGCCGGAGGGCGGGGAGGGCGGAGCGGCGGCTGGTCGCCGCGGGCACCCCCGAGGAAGTGGCCGCGGTGGCCGGACTCCTACACCGGGCAGTACCTGCGCGAGATCGTGGGCGCGCCGCCGGCGCCCGCGGCGCGCAGGCGCGCGGCCTAGCAACCGTCACTTCCCTGTCGTGAGGCGCCTCGCCGAGCTTGCCCTGATCGGCATCGCCGCGGTCTGGGGGCTCACGTTCGTGATGGTGCAGGACGCGATCGAGGAGCTCCCGCCGCTCGCGTTCCTCGCATATCGCTTCGTCCCGGCCGGGCTTGCTGGTCGCCTGGTTCGCGCGGCGCGGCGCTGCGTGCGCTCGCTCCCGGAGGGCTGGCGCGCCGGGCTCGTGATGGGCGTGTTCCTGACGGCGGGCTACATCTTCCAGACGCTCGGCCTGGAGCACACGAGCGCGTCGAACGCCGGGCTTCATCACCGGCCTGTTCGTCGTGCTGACCCCGCTGTTCGGACTGCTGCTCTTCCGGATCCCGGTAGGTCCGGTCGCATGGGCCGCGGCGGGGGTCTCCGCGCTCGGACTGCTGCTGCTGTCGGGGGTCGGGCGGCGACGCCACCCTGCGCGGCGACGGTCTCGTGTTCTGCTGCGCGTGCGCGTTCGCGGTCCACATCCTCGTGACGGAACGGGCGGTGCGGCGCTACGACGTGGCGGCGCTGGTCGCCGTGCAGCTCACGTTCTGCGGTGTGGTGTGCCTGCTGGCCGCCGTGCTTGCCGGCGACCTCGAGGCGCCCCGCGGTGCGACGGTCTGGAGCGCGCTGCTCGTGACCTCGCTGGTCGCGAGTGCGCTGGGGTTCATCGTGCAGAGCTACGCGCAGCGCATGATCTCCTCGGCCCGCACGGCGCTGATCCTGGCGGCCGAGCCCGCGTTTGCCGGCCTGTTCGGGTACGTCCTGCAGGACGACCGCCTGTCGGCCGTGGGCTGGAGCGGGGCGGCGCTGATCCTCGCGGCGATCGTGGCGGTCGATGCGATCCCGCGGCTGCGGCCGCCCCGGCCGCTGCCGGAGGGGTGACGGGTGCCCGGTTCGGACCCGCCACGATCCGGGTAACCCCAAGTCCATGGCGCAGTCTGTGCTGGGCGGGAATGCCCGCGACGCGGCCCGCGGCGTGCAGTTGCCGGGCCGCTACGAGGTAACGGGCATGATCGGCGTCGGCGGCATGGCGTCGATCTGGGCCGCCGAGGACGGCGTGCTGCGGCGTGCCGTCGCGATCAAGGTGCTGGCCGAGCAGTTCGCCGAGCAGCCCAGGTTCGTGGAGCGCTTCGCGCGCGAGGCCCGGACCGCCGCATCCCTGTCGGGACACCCCCACGTCGTGACCATCTACGACGTGGGCGAGCACGCGGGCCGGCCGTTCATCGTGATGGAGCACCTGGCCGGCGGCACGTTCGCCGACCGCATGAGCGCGGGCCGCCCGGCCCGGGCCGACGTGCTGCGCTGGCTCGGCGAGGTGGCCGCCGCCCTCGACTTCGCCCACTCCAGCGGCGTGGTGCACCGCGACGTGAAGCCGCGCAATCTCCTGTTCGACGGCCACGACCGGCTGGTGGTGGCGGACTTCGGCATCGCGCGCGCCGCGTTCGAGGAGCAGCTCACCACGACCGGCGAGCTGCTGGGCACCGCGGCCTACATGTCGCCCGAGCAGACCGTGGGAGAGCCTGCGACGCCGGCCAGCGACCGCTACGCCCTCGCGGTGGTGGCGTACGAGGCACTCACGGGCGGGCTGCCGTTCGGGTCCGGCACGCTGATCGAGCTGGCCGCGCGCCGCACGCAGATGGACGCCCCGCGGGCCAGCGAGCGGGCCCCCGGCCTCCCGGCGGCCGTCGACGACGTGCTGCTGCGGGGACTCGCGCGCGACCCGGCGCAGCGGTGGGAGACGGCCGGCGAGTTCGCCGGGGCGCTGGCGGCGGCGGCCGGCCCGGATCCGGTGTCCGGCGCGAAGCGGCTGCCGCGCGGGCCCGAGCCGCCGACCACGGTCACTTCGGACGCGCTCGGCCGGCCCAGCCTGACGATGGAGCGGGCGCGCCGGCGGCCGTCGGTCCCGGCGATCCTGCTCGGGCTCGCCGCGGTTGCCGTCGGGCTGATCGCCGGCCTCACCCTGCTGGGCGCCGACGACGGCAATCCCGATCGCGCGCCCATCGCGAAGCAGGAGCGGGGCGGCCGGTCGCACGCAGGAGTCCGAGCCGCAGGAGCCGGCCCCATCGCCCGCCGCTCCGCAGGAGCCGGCACCCGATTCGGGCGCCGCCTCCGGTGCCGCGCTCAACGACCGCGGCTTCGCGCTGATGAACGCGGGCCGCTACGACGAGGCGATCCCGGTCCTGCAGGACGCGGTGGCCGCGTTCCCGCAGCAGAGCACCGACCTCACCTTCGCCTACGCCCTCTACAACCTCGGTCGCTCGCTGCGCCTGGCCGGCCGCGCGGACGAGGCGATCCCCGTGCTCGAGCGGCGGCTGGAGTTCAAGAACCAGCGCGGCGTCGTGAAGCGCGAGCTGAGCGCGGCGCGGCGCGCCGCGTCGGGCGCGGACTAGGAGCCCTTCCCGCGACGCGGCCGGCAAACCCGGTCCCGCGACCCCGGTCCCGCCAACTTTGGCGAAGAGGGACCGCCATGCGGTCCTGAATCGCCAAAGTTCGGCCCCGGGGCGTGTCTCAGTGCTCCAGCACCAGCCCCAGGAACTGCTTCGTGCGCTCCTCGCGGGGGTTGTCGATCAGACTCGCGCCGCCCTGCTCCACCACCATGCCCTCGTCCATGAACACCACGGTGTCGGCGACGTCGCGCGCGAACGCCATCTCATGGGTGACGACGACCATGGTCATGCCCTCGGACGCGAGCTCGCGCATGACGTCGAGCACCTCCTTGACCAGCTCGGGGTCGAGCGCGCTCGTGACCTCGTCGAACAGCATCACATGCGGGTCCATCGCCAGCGCGCGGGCGATCGCGACGCGCTGCTGCTGGCCCCCGGACAGCCGGTCGGGATACTCGAAGAGCTTGTCCTGCAGTCCCACGCGCTCCAGCAGGGCGCGGCTCTTGCGGTCGGCTTCGTCCTTGGGCCGGTCGAGCACCTTGCGCTGCGCGATCGACACGTTGCGGCCGGCGGTCATGTGCGGGAACAGGTTGAACTGCTGGAACACCATGCCCACCCGCCGGCGCACGTAGTCGCGGTCGCCGGCGCCGCGACCCGTGATCTCCCTGCCCTCCAGGAAGATCCGCCCGGACTCAGGCGGCTCGAGCATGTTGATGCAGCGCAGCAGCGTGCTCTTGCCCGACCCGCTCGGGCCGATCACGCAGACCACGCTCCCGCGCTCGACGCTCATGTCGATGCCCTTCAGGACGTGCAGGTCTCCGAAGCTCTTGTGCACGCCCTCCACGCGGAGCATCGGCTCGCCCACGGACGCAGCCGAGCTGTGCGTGGGCTGCCCGCTTGCGTCCATCGACCCTATTGTGGCGCGACTCGTCGCATCGAGAGTTGCTGGCGTGCGATCAGGCGATCCACGAGCCTCGCGAGCGGGATCGTCACGACGATGAACATCAGGGCGCCGAGCGTGAGCGCGGAGCTGTTGAAGTTCTCGGCCTGGATCTCGCGGCCCGCCTTCACCACCTCGACCAGCGCGATCACGCCCACCAGTGAAGTGTCCTTCATCAGCGCGATGAAGTCGTTCAGCATCGGCGGGATCACCTTGCGCAGGGCCTGCGGCACGATCACGTGGCGCATCGCCTTGGGGTAGCTCATGCCGAGCGAGCGGGCCGCCTCCATCTGGCCGTAGGGCACCGCGTCGAGGCCGGCGCGGTACACCTCCGCGTAGTAGGCGCCGTAGGTCAGCGAGATCGCCAGCACGCCGTACCAGAAGATCTCCGGCTTGCCCAGGAAGTCGGGGGCGCGCAGCCACATCGGCAGGAAGTCGAGCACCGGCAGGCTGCCGTCGATCAGCAGGATCACGAGCAGCAGCGGTATCCCGCGCAGCACGTCGATGTACGTGATCGCGAGCCCGCGCAGCGGCAGCATCGCGCGCCCGGGCGCCGCGCGCACAAGGGCCAGTACGAGGCCCCAGACCATCGCGATGATGCCCGAGACCACCGCCAGCTGGACTGTCAGCCAGAAGCCGTCGAGGACGTAGCCGAAGTTGTCGCGCATGATGTCGAGATCGAAGTACTGCTCGAAGAAAACGTCCATCGGTGTGGCCTCCTGTGGCGATCGGGCGCCCGCGGGTAGGCGGGGCGCCGCACTCTGTGGCGCTCACGTTCTACCGCTTGACGACAGAAGGGCGCCCGGAGGCGCCCTTCCTGTCAGGTCTGGCCGGGCCGGCGTCTGGTAGCGGCCGCCGCCCGGTTCGCGTTACTGGGGCTCGGTGTTGAAGATGCTGTCGGGCGGGTCCTCCTCGAACCACTTCTTGTAGATCCGCGTGTAGGTCCCGTCATCCTTCATGTCGTTGAGCGCCTTGTCGACGGCCTCCTGCAGCTTCACGTCGTCCTTGTTGAGGCCGAGCCCGTACTCCTCGCCCGTCGGGATCCGCTGGACCACCTGGAGGTCCTCCTTGCTGCGCTCCGCGTACTTGGACACCGGGAAGTCGTTGATCACTGCGTCGACCTGGCCCGACTGGAGCGCCTTGAAGGCATCGTCGATCAGGTCATAGGTGCGCACCGAGTCTGGCGCCCTTGGCCTTGTCCTTCGCATAGTCGGCGCCCGGTCGTGCCCACCTGCGCGCCGATCGCTTCCCTCGAGGTCATCGACCGACTTGATGTCGCTGCCCGCGCTTGACCATCAGCGACTGGTCGGCCGGGAAGTAGGGCACCGAGAAGGCGACCGTCCGCTCGCGCTCCGGGGTGATCGTGGCGGCCGAGGCGACCAGGTCGAACCGCCCCTGGGCGAGGTTGCGGAAGATCGGGTCGAAGGGCGTCTTGACGAACTCCGCCTCGACATCGAGGCGCTTCGCCGACCTCGTTCACGACGTCGACGTCGAAGCCCTGGTAGTTCGGCGCGCGGCCGAACTCGAACGGCGCGTAGGGGATGTCGGACCCGACTCGCAGCTTGCCCTCGGCGATCAGGCCCAGGTCGCTGCTGGACGGGACTGCTGCTGTCGTCGTCGCCGCAGCCGCGTCGCCAGCAGGACCGCCGCGAGCAACGTGAGGAACCCGATCAGCGGCCATGACCGCAGTCTGTACATCACGAGCATCTCCTTCGCTGAAAAGTGTTCAACAGGGATATACCGCACCCCAGCCGACGCGACGCAGTGCTTCCCTAGACTCGGGCCCATGCGGCAAGAGCCCTGACCAGTCTGCCACGCCGTACCTCGACGCGCTACGCGCCGTACGCGGCGCGCGCGCCGGGCCGATTTCACGTTCCCGGCCACAAGGGCGGCGCGGCCGCCGACCCGGCGATCGTCGGACGCGTTCGGTGAACGTGCGCTGAGCCTCGACATCCCCGCGCTCACGGAGGGCATCGACGCCGGGCCCGAGCCGACTCCCTTCCAGCTGGCACAGGAGCTGGCCGCGGCGCGCGTGGGGCGCCGCACGCAGCTGGTTCCTGATCAACGGCGCCTCGCAGGGCAACCACGCTGCCTGCCTCGCGCTGGCGCAGTCCGGGAGCGCCGTGGTCGTGCAGCGAAACGTCCACTCGAGCACGATCGACGGCCTGATCGTGTCCGGCCTGCGGCCGGCGTTCGTCGCGCCCGAGCTCGACCCCGACCTCGGGCATCGCGCATTGCCTCTCGCCGGCTGCGCTCGACGCCGCGCTCGCCGACGACTCCTGAGGCCGCCGGCGCGATGGTCGTGTCGCCCACCTACTTCGGCGCGGTCGGCCGACGTGCGGGGCCTGGCCGAGCGTCGCCCACTCGCGGGGCGTCCCGCTGATCGTCGACGAGGCCTGGGGAGCGCACATGGCGTTCAGCCCGGAGCTCCCCGATCACGCGCTCGCCTGCGGCGCCGACCTGGTCGTCTCGAGCACGCACAAGATCATCGGCAGCTTCACGCAGTCGGCGATGCTGCACCTCGGGGTCGTCCGGTCGGCTCGACGAGCACGTGGTGGACCGGGCGATCACCCTGCTCGAGTCGACCAGCCCCAGCTCGCTGCTCTTGGGGTCGCTGGACGCGGCGCGCAGCGCCGCGGCAGTGCGGGGCGCCGCGCTGCTCGCGGAGACGGTGCGCAGCCTGCGCGCCGCGCGCCAGGCGATCCGCGAGATCGCGGGCCTCGACGTGCTGGACGAGCGCCTCGCCACGCGGCCCGGGGTACACGCCTACGATCCGCTGCGGCTGGTCGTGGACGTGCGGGGCACGGGCGCCACGGGCTACCAGGTGGCGCGTTCGCTGCACGCGCGGGACATCTATCCCGAGTTGGCCGGCGAGAACGTGGTCGTCGCGGTGTTCGGGATGGGCGAGACCGCGGGGGACAACGCGGCGCGCCTGGTCGCCGCGCTGGAGGAGGCCGTCGCCGTGCTGCCGGGTGGAGAGGACGGCGGCGACCGTGAGTTTTCCCAGCCGCCGCCCTGGGGGCCGCTCGAGATGACGCCGCGGGAGGCCTTCCTCGGCGCACAGGAGGTGGTCCCGGTCGAGCAGGCGGTGGGCCGCATCGCGGCCGAGTCGCTGGCCGCCTATCCGCCCGGCATCCCGAACGTGCTGCCCGGGGAGCGGCTGACCGCCGAGACGTGGGACTACGTGCAGACGATTCTCGCGCACGGCGGGAGCCTGCGCGGCGCGAGCGACCGCACGCTGCGCACGGCGCGCGTCGCCGTGGAGGCGCGGTGACGCGACGATCTGGCGCTGCTCGAGCGCGATGCTCGGCGAGTGGGGCAGGGGCGAGTTCTGGAACGGCGAGCCGTACGCCGAGGACGTCGTGTTCGTCGTGTCGGGGCCCGACGCGGCGGAGCACCACGGGCGTCGACGGACTCGCCTCGGCATGGCGCGACTTCCTGTCGGCATGGCAGGACTTCCGCATCGAGACCGACCGGATCGTGCGGGGCGAGCATGGCGCCTACGCGCTGCTGATCCGGCTGCGGGCGCGGGGCAGGGGGAGCGGTATGGACACCGACGCCGAGGTCGCAAACGTCGTGCGGATGCGGGACGGCCGCATCGCCCGCCTCGAGATGTTCTGGGACCGCGCCGCCGCACTCGCGGCCGCGGGCGCGCGGGAGGACGCATGAGCCCGCGCTACGGACCGCCGGACGCCTCCGCGGCGCCTCGCTACACGGGCGTGCGCACGTTTGCGCGATGCCCGCACGTGACTTCGCTGGACGAGGTCGACGTGGCGGTGGTCGGCGTCCCGTTCGACACGGCCACGAGCCGCCGGCCCGGCGCGCGGTTCGGCCCGGAGGCGATCCGCGGGGCCTCGATCGGCCTGCGCCCGTACCACCCGCCGCTGGACGTCGACGTGTTCGCGCGGCTGTCGGTGGTCGACCGCGGGGACATCGCGGTGACGCCCGGCAACGCCGAGCGCACCGCCGGCCAGATCGCCGCCGCGCTCGAGCCCGTGGTCCGGGCCGGGGTGATCCCGCTGATCGCTGGGCGGCGACCACTCGATCGTGCTCGGCGAGCTGCGCGCCCAGGCGGCCGTGCACGGCCCGGTGGCGCTCGTGCTGCTCGACGCCCACGCGGACACGTGGGACCAGTACTACGGGGAGCGGTACTTCCACGGCACGCCGTTCCGGCGCGCGCTGGAGGAGGGCCTGCTGCGGCCGGAGCGCTCCCTGCTCGCGGGGATGCGGGGCCCGCTTTACTCGGCCTCCGACCTCGTCCGACGCGCGCGGGCTGGGATTCGAGATCGTGGAGGACGCCGAGCTGCACGCGATGGACACGGCCGAGTACGCGCGCCGGGTGCGGGAGCGCGTCGGCGACGCAGCCCGCGTTCTTCAGCTTCGACATCGACGTGATCGACCCCGCGTTCGCGCCCGGGACGGGCACGCCCGAGGTCGCGGGCCTCGAGCCACGCGAGGCACTGGCACTCGTGCGCGCGCTGGCGGGCATGCGCTTCACCGGCTTCGACGTCGTCGAGGTGTCGCCGCCCTACGACGGACCGGGGGAGACCACTGCGCTGGTCGCGGCCTCTGTCGCCTACGAGTTCCTCGCGCTGACCGCGATTGCGGCGCCGCGCGTGAGCTTCCCGCTGCACAAGCAGGTCCGGCTGTTCTGGCAGAAGCGCCGCGAGTACGAGCGCAACGAGCGCCGCCGGCGCAAGCTCCGCATGCAATGGCACTTCCTGCGCCGTGACTCGTACCTGCGCTTCCCGGTGAACGGCAACCTGCTGGAGGCGCTCGACGAGGGCCGTGCCGACATCGGGCCCTGGGTGCTGATCGAGCGCGGGCTGCTGGTTCTCGCTCTACCCCGAGACCGCCACGATGCGGATCGGGCACGGCACGATCGTCAACCTCGGCTGCATGATCGCGGCGACCGACCGCATCGACGTGGGCGAGCACTGCATGTTCGCCAACCACTGCTTCCTGACCGATGCCGACCACCGCTTCGACGACCCGGACAAGCCGATCACCTGGCAGGGAATGACCCCGAAGGGGCCGGTGAGGATCGGTGACAACTGCTGGTTCGGGGCGAACGTGGTCGTGACCGGCGGCGTGACGATCGGCGAGCGCACGGTCGTCGGCGCGAACTCGGTGGTGACGAGGGACCTGCCGGCGGGAGTGATCGCAGCCGGCGCTCCGGCGAAGGTGATCAAGGAGATCGAGTTCAGGAAGACCCGCGTCCTGCCACGAACCCGCCAGTCCGCTGACGGACTGGCGGCGATTTCTCAGCTCAGGACCTGGACCATCACCGTGCGTTCCCGCGGGTGGTCGTCGAAGTCGCAGAGCACGAACTGCTGCCAGGTGCCGGTCAGTATGCGGCCGTTCTTCACCGGCACGGTCTCGGAGGCTCCGATGATCGCGGCCTGCAGGTGGGCGTGGGCGTTGGTGTCGCCCTGCACCTCGTTGTGGTGGTAGGTCGCGTTCGGCGGGACGAGCAGGTCCATCAGCTCCTTCAGGTCCTGCACGCCGCCCGGCCTCGTACTCGATCAGCGCGATCGCCGCGGTCGAGTGCGACACGAACACGTTCACGATCCCGTCGCTGATCCCCGAGGTCTCGACGACCTCCTCGATCCCGCGGGTGATGTCGATGATGTCCCCGTCCCCTTCGGTGGAGACACGGACCTGGGCGCTGTGGACGGGCACGGCGGCGAAGGCTAGCGGAGCCCGTGGCCGGTGCTAGCCCATGAAGTCGGCGGCGTCCCAGGGCTTGCCCGGGGCGATCACCTCGCGGAAGCGCTCCAGTTCGTCGGGCTCGATCGAGTAGCTGTGCTCCGCAGCCGGGAAGCTGCGATCGCGGACCTCGTCCGCATATGCCCGCACACCAGCCACCATCTCCGCCTTCAGGTCGGCGTACCGCTTCACGAACCGCGGCGTGTGCCCGTCGTGCAGGCCCAGCAGGTCGTGGAAGACGAGCACCTGCCCGTCGGTCGCCGCGCCCGCCCCGATCCCGATCACCGGGATCCGCATGCGGTCCACGATCACCTCGGTGACCGCGGCCGGAACGGCCTCGAACACGATCGCGAAGCACCCGGCGTCCTGCAGGGCGAGCGCGTCGTCGGCGATCTGCACCGCCTGCTGCATCGTGCGGCCCTTGCGTCCGGTAGCCGCCCAGCGCGGATGCGCTCTGCGGGGTGAGGCCCACGTGGCCCATCACCGGGATCCCGGCCGACACGATCGCGCGCGCGCGGGCGACGGACTCGCCCTTGTCGGCAACCGCTCCCGAGACGCCGGCCATCTCCAGCTTGACCGCGTCGCAGCCCGCCTCCTTCAGATACCGGATCGCCGACTGCACGGCCCGCTCGTTGGAGCCCTGGTAGGAGCCGAACGGCAGGTCCCCGATCACCAGCGGGGTGCGCGCGCCGCGTCGCACGGCGCTCGCGAGCATCACCATCTCGTCCATCGAGACCGGGACCGTGGAGTCGTAGCCGAGCACCGTCATCGCGGCCGTGTCGCCCACGAGCACGAGGTCGACGCCGGCTTCCTCCGCCACCTGTGCGCTCGGGAAGTCGTAGGCCGTGACCATCACGATCGGCCGGCCGTCACGCTTCATCTCGGCGAGCTTGGGGATCGTCACCGGCTTGCCCCGGTGCGCGGCTCGGTGCTCATCGGGCCGACCTCGGCGAAGGGCAGCGCCGCCGGGTCACCGTCGACCCGCACGATTGCGTTGCGCTCGTCGACGTGGACCACCCTCGGAACGTGGTGCTCGAGCTCCAGCTCGTCGTACACGCCGTATGACACGACGATCACGCGATCGCCGACCTGCACGAGCCGCGCGGCGGCGCCATTCAGGCAGAGGTCGCCGGCGCCGCGCTCGCCCTCGATCACGTAGGTCTCGAAGCGGGCGCCGTTGTCCACGTCGAGGACGTGCACCAACTCGCCGGGCAGCAGGTCGGCCTGCTCGATCAGGTCGGCGTCGATCGTGACGCTGCCCGCGTAGTGCAGGTCGCAGCGGGTCACGGTCGCGCGGTGGATCTTCGACTTCAGCATCTGTCGTTGCATGCCTGTCCTTCTGTCTAGCCGGCGACCGCCGGCGCGGGGTTGCGGACCGGAAGCTCGAGCAAGGCGTTGTCGATCAGCCGCGCCGGGCCGACCTGGGCCGCGATCGCCACCACGATCTGCTCGCCCGGCCGCCAGGCGGGGGCGGAGAGGTCGGCCGCGGCCAGGATCTCGAGGTACTCGGGCGCGACGCCGGCCAGCTCGAGCTCGGCGTGCGCGGCCGCCAGTACCTCGTCGCGCCCGATGCCCAGCGCCGCCGCCTGGGCCGCTGCCCGCAGGGCGCGGCCGAGGCCGAGCGCGCGCTCGCGGTCGCGCGGCGCCAGGTAGGCGTTGCGCGAGCTGAGCGCGAGGCCGTCCGCATCGCGCACGGTCGGGCAGACCTCGATCCTGGCGGGGATGTCGAGATCGCGCGCGACCCGCCGGATCACGAGCGACTGCTGGTAGTCCTTCTGCCCGAAGTAAGCGACGTCCGGTGCGCACATGTTGAGCAGCTTGGCGACGACCGTCGCAACCCCGTCGAAATGCGAGGCGCCGCGGCTCGCGGGCGAGCCACACAGCACGTCGGTCAGGCCGGCCACGCTGACGGTCGTCGCGAAGCCGTCGGGGTACATCTCCCGGGTCGTGGGCGCGAATACGAGATCCGCGCCGGCCTGCCGCGCGAGCGCGGCGTCGCGCTGCTCGTCGCGCGGGTAGCGCTCGTAGTCCTCGCCCGGGCCGAACTGGGACGGGTTCACGAACAGGCTCACGACCACGAAGCCGCAATCGGCCGCGGCGCGGCGCACGAGGCTCAGGTGACCCGCGTGCAGCGAGCCCATCGTCGGCACGAGTCCGATCGACTGTGCGGCTGCGCGCGCGTCCCGGACTGCGCGTTGCAGCCCGGCAACCGTGCGCACGGTCTTCACTTTGCTGTTCATATACGCCGTTCCAGCTCCCTCACCTGAGATACCAGACGGATTCCGATGACAGTCCCCATGCCGCATCTCCAGCGGTCCATCCCCGAGGGTGACAGCCGCTGGAAGACATGGGCAATTCACTATACAGGGGGTTCCCGCAAGCTCCGGGAAGGCTGTCTGCATCGGATAGATTTCCGTCCCCGACCACCCCTAGCATCGTCCGTGCCCTTGCCGATCTACGAGTTCGCCTGTCCAAAGTGCGACGCCCGTTTCGAGGAACTGGTGCGGGCGGCCGACCCGTCCGCGCAGTGCCCGGATTGCGGGTCCGCGCGCACGATGCGGCTGATGTCGGCGTTCAGCGTGCGCTCTGCATCCAGCGGCGGCAGTGACCTCGCGCAGGCGATGTCCAGGGCCGCAAACGGATCGGGCGGAGGATGCTGCGGTGGTTCCTGCGGCTGCCACTGACACCGCACGGCGCCGCGACGACCTCGTGGCCTTCTACCACGAGCTGTCCGGCTGCACGAAGTGCCCGCTGGCCGAGGGCCGCACCACCGTTGTGTTCGGCGCCGGCGACCCCGACGCGGACCTGATGTTCGTCGGCGAGGCGCCAGGCTTCAACGAGGACAAGCAGGGCAAGCCGTTCGTGGGCCGCGCCGGCAAACTGCTCGACCAGCTGCTGGAGGAGATCGGCCTCGCGCGCAAGCAGGTGTTCATCGCCAACGTGCTGAAGTGCCGCCCGCCCGGCAACCGGGATCCGCAGCCGGCCGAGATCGAAGCCTGCGAGGGCCACCTGTTCCGCCAGATCGAGTTGATCGAGCCGCGCGTGATCTGCTCGCTCGGGAACTTCGCCACGAAGCTGCTGTCGGGCAGCCCGCAGGGCATCACCAAGGTGCGGGGCACACCGCAGCTGCGCGAGATCGGCGGGCGCAGCGTCTTCCTGTACCCGATCTTCCACCCGGCCGCGGCGCTCTACACGCCGGCCACGCTGGAGCAGCTGCGCGGCGACTTCGGCGGGCTCCCCGACCTGCTTGCCCAGGCGCTGCCGGGCGATCGGATGGCCGAGCCCACACCCGAGCCCGAGCCGCAGCCCCGCCCCGAGCTGGCCGCGGTCGGGGCTCCGGCCGAACTGCCTCCGCCGGATCAGCTGGGCCTCTTCTAGCGTCGCCTGACTACTCTGCCCGCGATGGAGCGGGCTGAGCTGGAGACCACTTCGCCGGCGGCCACCGAAGCGGTCGCCGAGGCGGTGGGGCGGGCGCTCGCCCCGGGGGATGTGGTGTTGATCGCGGGCGACGTGGGCACCGGTAAGACGACGTTCGTGCGCGGCGCCTGCCGGGGCCTGGGCGTGACGGACCGTGTCACCAGCCCCTCGTTCACGATCGGGCAGACCTATCTGGGCCGTGTGCCGGTGGCGCACGTCGACCTCTTCCGGCTGGAGGACCTGGGCGGCGAAGACCCGGCCCTGTTGGCCGACTACCTCACACCGGAGCGCGTGACGTTCATCGAGTGGCCGGGCGCCGCGCTGCCTCGGATCGAGCAGGACCGCGTCGTGCTCGACCTGGAGCTCACGCATGCGGGCGGGGACCGCCGCCGCATGCAGGCGGCCGGCAGCCGCGTCCTGCTCGCGGCATTCGGCGCGCGATGACGCTGATCGGCTTCGACACCTCGATGCCCGTCACGGCCGCCTGCGTCATTCCGGACGGAGGCGAGCCGGTGTGCAGCCCCCTCCCGGATGCCGCCCGGCTCGCGGCCGCACCCCGGCATTCCGCGGAGCTGCTGCCGCTGCTCGCCGCGCTGCTGGAGCGCGCCGGTGCCGGGTGGGACGACGTGGGCGCGATCGCGGTCGGCGTCGGCCCGGGCACCTTTACCGGCCTGCGGATCGGCGTCGCGACCGCGCGCGGGCTCGCACAGGGGCTGGGCGTGCCACTCCATCCGGTGTCGTCCCTGGAGGCACTGGCCGCGGGGCTCGCCGCAGGGGCCGCGCCGGGGCGCCCGCTGCTGCCGCTGATCGACGCGAAGCGCAGGCAGGTCTTCGCCTCGCTGTACCGCGCCGGCGAGTCCCTCGAACCGGACTGGGGGCCGCTGGCCCTCGACCGCGAAGCGCTGCTGGCGCGCGTCGGCGAGCTGACGCAGACGCCGTTGGCCGCGGGAGACTGGGCGCTAGAATCGCGCTCTGCCCTGGAGGCAGCGGGGATCGAGGTCCCGGCTTCCGATTCCGGCCTGCATGCGGTCAGCGCGCTGCGGATCTGCCGGCTCGGGATGACGGTCGATGCCGTTGCCCTGGAGCACGTCAACCCCGTCTACGTGAGGGTTCCGGATGCAGAGGTCACCAGAAGCGCTCGAGCCGAGGGTCCCGATCGGGACCGTCGCTCCTGAACGCGGGGGCCTGAGGGTCCGTTCGCTCGGCTACAGCGATCTGCCGGACGTGATCGCGATCGAGCGCAGGTCGTTTCCCGCGCCGTGGTCCCTCGCGATGTTCGTGCTGGAGCTGTCGAAGCCGTCGAGCGTCTGCGTCGGGGCACTCCGCGACGGAGAGCTGATCGGCTACCTGATCTGCTCGCGCTACCACACGGTGTGGCACCTGATGAACGTCGCAGTGCGCGAGGACCATCGCCGCCTGGGCGTCGCCACCTCGCTGATCGAGCACCTCCTCGACGCGGCCGGGGACCACGACCGTTACACCCTCGAGGTGCGGGTCTCGAACGCCGAGGCGATTCGCATGTACGAGTCGTTCGGCTTCCGCCCCGCCGGTGTGCGCCGCCGCTACTACCACGACAACAACGAGGACGCGCTGATCATGTGGCGGACCGAGGCGCAGGGGTGATGGCGGTCGGCGGACGGTGAACGGCCGACGGCCGACGGATTTGATCCTCGCCATCGAGACCTCCTGCGACGACACGTGCGCCGCTGTCGTCGGGTCGGACGGCCGCATCCAAAGCAACGTGATCTCCTCTCAGGCGCGCTTCCACGAGCGCTACGGCGGCGTGGTGCCGGAGGTGGCCTCCCGCCACCACCTGGAGCTGGTGAACGCGGTCGTCGGCGATGCGCTCGCGGAGGCGGGGATCGAGCTGCGGGACGCCGGGCTGGTGGCGGCCACCAGCAGGCCCGGGCTGATCGGTGCGTTGCTGGTCGGGCTCTCCACCGCGAAGGCGCTGGCGGCCGCGGCGAGACTGCCCTTTGCGGCGGTGGACCACCTGCACGGTCACGTGGCCGCGAACTTCCTGGAACCCGAGCCGATGGACCCTCCCTTCCTGTGTCTGATCGCCAGCGGCGGCCACACCCTGTTGGCCTCGGTGGAGCGCCACGACGGCTACACGCTGTTGGGATCGACCCGCGACGACGCAGCCGGTGAGGCACTCGACAAGGCGGCGCGGATGATGGGACTCGGCTACCCCGGAGGCGCGGCGATCGACCGGCTGGCGCGCGAGGGCGACCCCGAGGCGTTCGACTTCCCCGTGGGAATGCGCGGCGGCGACTCGCTCGACTTCTCGTTCAGCGGGCTCAAGACCGCGCTCGTGTACAAGGTCCGCGAGCTGGGACCGGAGCGCACGCTGGAGCGGCGCGCCGACCTCGCTGCGTCGTTCGAGTCCGCGGTCGTGAAGTCGCTGATGGTCAAGCTCGAGCAGGCGGTCGCGCTGACCGGTGCGCGGCGGCTCGCGATCGGGGGCGGGGTCGCGGCGAATTCGCTGTGGCGCCGGGAGGTGAAGGCGGCGTGCGACCGCGCAGGGCTCCAGCTGAAGATCCCGCCGCCCGCGCTTTGCACGGACAACGCCGCGATGATCGCCTCCGCCGCGCGGTTCGGCGAGCCGGTCCCGTATCCTGGGTTCCTGGCGTTCGACGCCTTCGCGCGCAGCGCCGCTTGACCCGCGAGGTAGGCTGCCCGGCCCGCCAGTCGACTGATGCCGACGCTGACCCTCTACACCAAGCCTGACTGCAGCCTGTGCGACGAAGCGCAGGCCGTGCTCGAGCGCGTGCGCGTGCGCATCCCGTTCGAGCTGGAGGTGCTCGACATCAGCACCGACCGCGGGCTGTCGGAGTACTACGGGCAGCGAATCCCGGTTGTGCTGGTCGACGGCGAGGAAGCCTGGGAGTACGTGGTCGACGAGCGTCAGCTGGAGGACCGCCTCGGTGCCCGCGTGGAGGGCGCGCGATGACGCGCGAGGCCGGCGCGGACGTGGGGCTGCGCGACGACCTGCTCGCGAGCCCGGACTCCGAGCTCGACCCCAAGTCCTTCGGCGAGCGGCTGTCGCTGGGGGTGGCGGCACGCCTGTCGCGCTACCTCCAGGTCCTCACGCAGGCCCGGAAGATGGGCAAGGACACGATCTCCTCCCAGGAGCTGTCCGACTACACCCACATCAACTCGACCCAGATCCGGCGCGACCTCTCGGGCTTCGGCAAGTTCGGCAAGCGCGGTGTCGGCTACAACGTGGATTCGCTGGTCTCGCAGATCCGCAAGATCCTGCGCACGTCCGGCCAGCACAACATCGCCCTGTTCGGCGCGGGCAACCTCGGACAGGCGATCGCGAGCTCCGACATCTTTGCCGACCACGGGTTTCGCGTGGTGTCGATCTTCGACGTCGATCCGCGCCGGATCGGCAAGAAGGTGGGGAGCCTCGAGGTGCGCCCCTTCGACACGATGAAGGACGTCGTCGAGGACGAGGACATCGTCGTCGGGGTACTGGCGGTGCCGGCAGCCGCGGCTCAACGTGCGGCAGACGACCTGGTCGACGCCGGCGTGAAGATCATCTTCAACTACTCCGACGCCCTGCTGCAGGTCCCGCCGGACGTCACGGTCCACACGTCCAGTCCGGCGGTCGACCTGCTGTACGCGCTCTATTTCTATCTGACCTAGATCCGCGGATTCTCTGCAGGCCGAGAATCCGGTTGGGCTAGGGTTCACGGTTCGATGGCTTTCGATGCCGGACGCTCGAGGGAGATTTTCGAGTCCTCCACCGACTTCACGGTCGGCCTCGAGGAGGAGTTCGCGCTGCTCGACCCCGACACGCTGTCGCTGATCGACAGGTTCGAGGACGTGCAGCGCGAGGCGCAGCACGACGAAGTGCTGGCCGACTCGGTGGCCGGTGAGCTGATCGCCTCCGAGGTCGAGATCCGCTCCGGCAGAGGCGCCGACTTCGCCGACGCCCTCGAGCGCCAGCACGAACGCCGCCGCCGGCTGTTCGCGCTGACGAGCGCCCAGGGCCTGCTGCTGGGCGCGACCGGCACCCATCCGTGGAGCCCCTGGCAGGACCAGCGCATCATCGATACTCCGCACTACCGGCTGGTCGAGGGAGAGCTCCAGTACGTGGCACGGCGCAACAACACGTTCAGCAATCACGTGCACGTCGGCATCAACGGACCGGACCGCGCGGTGGCGGTCTGCGACGCGATGCGTCCGATCCTCCCGGTGCTGCTGGCCGCGTCGGCGAACTCACCGTGGGTCGAGAACACGTTCACCGGCCTGCACTCCGCGCGCACGGAGATCTTCACGCGCATGTTCCCTCGCTGCGGGATTCCCGACCACTATGGAAGCTGGGACGCGTACGCGTCCTACGTCGATTTCCTGTACCGCACGAAGTCGATCATCGAGACCACGCAGATCTGGTGGAGCGTGCGCCCGCACCTCACCTTCGGCACGGTCGAGGTGCGGATCATGGATGCGCAGTCGTGTGCCGGGGAGTCAACGGCGCTGCTGGCGCTTGCCACCGCATGCGTGGCTCAGGCGGCGCTCGACCTCGACGCCGGCCGCGTGGCGCCGGCGTCACCCGGCCGGATGATCGAGGAGAACCTGTGGCGCGCCATCCGCCACGGCCTGGATGGGAAACTCATCGACCTGGAGGCTGAAGCGGAGGTGCCGGCCGTGGCTGCCGTGGAGCGACTCGTCGACTGGACGGCGGACGCGCGCGACGCGCTCGGCCTCGATGTCCACATGGCCGACCTCGATCGAATGCTGGCGAGGGGCAACGGCGCCCAGCGGCAGCGCCGCCGTGTGGACGCGGGCGAGCGGATCGCAGAGATCTACGCGTCCGTCGTCGCGGAGACCCGGGCCACCTATGCGGAGTCCGGCACGGCCCTCGCCGTGCCCTGCGGAGAGGTGACGGCGTGAGCCACGAGCACGAGCACGACCACCAGCACGACCACGAGCACGACCACGAGGGGCACGAGCAGATGACGGAGGAGCAGATGCGCGCCCGGCTCGAGGAGGAGTTGCGCCGCATCACGGTGCCCGACGTGCTGCTGCAGACGATCGTGAGCCTCGTGAACCTGGGTGGGCAGCGGCTCGGCCTGACGCCCGACACGGAGGAGATGCGCGACCTCGAGCAGGCCCGGCTCGCGATCGAGGGCGTGCGGGCGCTGCTGCCGGTCCTGGAGGGGCTGGACGCCGAGCAGATGAAGCCGGTGCGCGACGCGCTGTCCCAGCTCCAGATGGCCTATGCCCAGATCGCCCGCGCCGAGGGCGCGCCTGCGCCCGCGGACGCCGCGCCCGGAGGCGACGCGTCTCCGCGCGGCCCGGCACAGGGACCCGCGCCGCCTCCCGAGCGCGGCGGCCTCTGGGTTCCGCCGGGCACGAAATAGGCGCTTCGGCGCCTCCCTGGAGGATCCCGGAACCGGTCATCCGGCGGCGACCGATACACTCCGCCCGCTTTTTTGGGCAGTCGGGGGAGAGCCCCGGCGGCCGCGCATTTCTCCCCGCAGCGGCCTCGGTGCCCCGTGGCCGCATGATCCGACACCTGGAGGGCTCTAACACGTGACCGAATTCTTGACCGACTGGGGCGTTGTCGTGGCGCTCGCCTGTGCGGGCGTGGCCGTCGTCTACGGCGCCGCGACCACTCGCTGGCTGCTGTCCCAATCGCCGGGCAACGAGCAGATGCAGTCCATCTCCAGGGCGGTGCAGGAGGGCGCGGCCGCGTACCTCAACCGGCAGTACACGATCATCGGCATCGTCGCCGTCGTGATCGCGATTGCGCTCGCGGTTGCGCTCGACGTGAAGACGGCGATCGGGTTCGTGATCGGTGGATCGTTCTCAGCCGCTGCCGGCTACATCGGGATGAACGTGTCCGTGCGCGCGAACGCGCGCGTCGCCGAGGCGGCGCGCAGCGGCGTGGCGCGCGCGTTCGACGTGGCCTTCAAGGGCGGCTCCGTGACCGGCCTGCTGGTGGTGGGCCTCGCACTGCTCGGCGTCGCCGGCTTCTACGGGGTCCTGATCCTGGCCGACGAGAGCGACAAGGAGGCGATCGACGCCCTCATCGGCCTCGGCTTCGGCGGGAGCCTGATCTCGGTCTTTGCGCGACTCGGCGGCGGCATCTTCACGAAGGCCGCCGACGTGGGCGCGGACCTGGTGGGGAAGGTCGAGGCCGGCATCCCCGAGGACGACCCGCGCAACCCGGCCGTGATCGCCGACAACGTCGGGGACAACGTCGGGGACTGCGCCGGCATGGCGGCCGACCTGTTCGAGACCTACGCCGTCACGGCCGTCGCCGTGATGCTGCTGGGCGTCCTGACCTTCAACGAGCAGCGGGAGGTCGCGATCTACCCGCTCGTGCTCGGAGCCGTCTCGATCCTCGCCTCCGTGATCGGCGCCCTTGCCACCCGGACGAGCGCATCCGGGAGCGTGGAACGCGCGCTCTACCAGGGCGTGTTCGTGAGCGCCGTGCTCGCGGCAGCGGCCTTCCTCCCCATCACCGACTGGTTGATGGACAACCTCACGACGAAGGACGTCGACGTCGCCGCGCCGACCACCACCGACCTGTGGCTGTGCACGCTGATCGGCCTCGGCATCACCGGGTTGATCTTCGTGATCACGGACTTCTACACGTCCACGCGCTTCCGGCCGGTGAAGACGATCAGCCAGGCATCGGTCACCGGCCATGCGACGAACATCATCCAGGGCCTCGCCCAGGGCCTGCAGTCGACCGCCGCGCCGGCGCTGCTGATCGCGCTTGGCATCCTCGGCGCCAACGAGCTGGCGGGCATCTACGGGATCGGCGTCGCCGTGATGGCGCAGCTCTCGATGACGGGGCTGATCGTGGCGCTCGACGCGTTCGGGCCGATCACCGACAACGCGGGCGGCATCGCCGAGATGGCGGACTTGCCGGAGGACGTGCGCGCTGTGACGGACCCGCTCGACGCGTGGATGGTATTCCCAGTTGCTCTGCAGGTACCCGGCTGACAGGCCGAGCGACGCGACGATGTGCGAGAACGCTCCGGTGATCACATCGGTCAGGTGCACTGCGGTCTGCGTGCGCGTCGACGTCGACGTTCGCATCCTCGTGGCGGTGCTCATCGCGCACCCCCTGAGATGCGTCGCAGCGCGTCGGCGTCGACGGCCGTCGCAGCGGCTACAGCAGCTGTCGCCGTGGGTGCCGGGGCCGCCGGAGCGCGGCCGGCACGCAACGCATTGTGCTCCGCGACCGCGTCCTGTACCTGCGTCGTGTACGGCTCGGGGTCGGGGATGTACAGGACCCACCCCTCGGCGGTTGCGGCGCCGGGCACCTTGCCGAGGTTCTCCTGACCCGTGAGCGCGGCGTTGCCGAGGCTGACGGTGATCTCAAGGTGCAACGGCAGCGCCCGTAGCACCACCGCACGGTCGCTGAGCATGCCGGAGGCGATGAGCGTCGGCCCGAGACCGGCGAGCGCGCTCAGCGCGTCCGCGACGTCGGAGTCGTCGATCGCGCCGGCTGGAGCGAGCGTTTCGAGCACCATCCGCTCGAGCTCGGCCCATGCGGCTGATGCGCTGCGCTGCGGTGAGCCCTTGATTGTCCTAGTGCGCATGGAGGGCTCGAACCTCCTCCTGGGTGTGCGCGAGTGCGCTGGCGGCGCGCAGCAGATCGGCGGCCGTCAGCGTCTGCGGCGCCAGCGCGCACTCCAGGCGTCCGGCGATCGCCTGCGGCACAAGCTTGCGTGCCTGGCGGCCGTCCACGCCCTGAAGCGCCCGAGCGGTCGTCGCCAGCGACGGGTCATCAGCGAGGCGTTCGATCCCCGGGTACGCCGCGCCCCAGGCGCGCAACGTGTCGCCGAGGATGCGCTGCAGCGCTGCAGCGTCGGGCAGCCCGATGTCGAGGACGACGTCGGCGCGCGACAGAAACGCGGGCGTCGAGGCCCTCCGGATTAGTTCGACGTGACGACGAAGAACAGGTGCGGTGCGCGTCGGGTGAGGTCGTCGAGGGCGGTAAGGACGGCGTCGGTGGCGCGGTGCACGTCGACGGGGTTTGCGGACAGCGACGCGGCGCTGCGCGCGACCGCCATCGACTCGACCTCGTCGAGCAGCACGATCGTGGGTGTGCCGTCTTCGGTGAGTTCGGGGAGATGCTCGAGCAGCAGTTCGCTGACGGCCTGCTGGGTCTGCCCGTGCTCGGCACTCATCAAGCCGTGCGGATGGATCTCCAGCGAGGCGGCAGCGGCGAGCCTGCAGTGCCTGACTGGCGGTGTACGCGAGGCCGCGAGCGAGGGTCGTCTTGCCGGTGCCGGGCGGCCCGAGCAGCACAGCGAGTCCATGCACGGCACCTGGTTTCGAACGGGATCCGTCCCGCGTACTCCCCACGCGAGCAGAGCGTGGTGCAACAGGCGGTCCTTGCGTTCGGGAGGCACCACGATGGCCTCCCAATGACCAGCGTACGCGGGGTCGGGCATGACGATGTTGACGGCGATGTGTTCGGCGACGCTCATGAGGGGGGTACCTTCTTTGGTGGTTGGTCGTTGATGTGGTGGCTGACCGAAACGCGGTCAAGTCGGGTGGTGCGGATCCCGGAGACGGGCGGGTTGGGGCGGGACGGGGTCGGGGCTACCTGGTGTCGCGGCGTGTGGACTCGGGGCCGGGCGCGATCGTGTCGGAGTCGCGCAGCCGACCGTCGCGGCCCTTAATGCGCAGCTCGCCGCCGCCCCTGTTCGCCACGATCGGCCGGCCGGCGTCGATCACCTCCGCCTGCGTGTCGGTGACCACGCTGGCGCGCTGGTGGCCGGGCGCGACGACCTCCCAGCGTCCGTCGGGGCGGGGCTGGACAATGCGCTGGATGGGCTTGCCGGAACGTGACGACATGCGAACTCCTTCGGAGGGGTGGTCCGCGGACGGGACCGCCGCGGGCTGTTGATCTCCATGACGCCACGTCTCACGCGATTTCCAACGTCCTCGTGCGCGAGGCTGTCGACGCGAGGATCGCGCGGGCCGTGTCGCTGCCAGGTGTTGCGGCGACACCGGCATACTCAGCGCGATGCAGGTCGGCGAGGTGCTGCGGATCGACGATGTCGTCACGGGCTTTGACGACAACAAGCTGCAACGCCCGTGCATGATCGTGCGCGTCAGCGCTCCGCCACGCGCGGGCGCGTGGGTGCTCCCCCGCTCCACGAGGGGCTCTACGGGAACACTCGTGCGCGCAGGCGCGCTGGCTGGCCTCAACAAGGACGGCCGCTTCATGTTCGTGCCGCGATTTGTCTCGGCCGGTGACCTGGCAGGCTGCCCGAGCCTGGGCGTGCTCGGCCCCGCCGACCGCGACCGGGTACTCGACAACGTCAACGACGTGATCATCGACCTGCCGACCGAGCTGTGAGCCTGCTGCTCTCCGATCAGCAATTTGCTCGCGCGCGGGGACGGTGCCCGCGCGGGCGATATCACCGACGAGCTCTACGTCTGGCTCGGACGCCTCGTGACGGTCGCGCAGGCGACGCGGACGCTCGCGCCGGCGCCGGTTCCGAGCGGCCGCTGGGAGGATCACCGACGCGATCGCCGAAACGGTGCAGGCGTGGCTTGAGGAGTCGCTGCTGCGCGGCGATCTGCTGCAGGCCTTCGATGTCTGCCAGACCCCGCGGGCACTGTCGCGCTACCTCGAGCGCGCTTCTCCGCAACTGGCTGGTCGCACGCAGCCGCAGGCGAACCGGACCCAGGCTGCTGGAACGCGCCGCGCAGATCATGGGCAGCGACGACACGTTCGTGTGCTGCGGGAACTCCCCCGCGATTGCGGAGCGCTGGTGGGCTCTGTCGGGCTGGCAGGACCCGCAGCTGTTCGCCGGCCGCGAGGACGATGTCGCCGCGGCCGTGTGGGCGCTAGGGGACTTCTCGTTGCTGCGCTTCCCATCCAGCGAACGCAGCGACCCAGTCCTCAGCACGCCTGACCTGCGGCGCTACCTCACCGGCTTGCTCGAACGCCTTCAACAGGCGGTCAGCGGCCGGCATCTCGACGTGTCGTTTCGCCGCCGCTTCGCATACGCCTACGCGTCGGCAACCGTTGCGCTGGAGGAGGCCGAAGAGCTCTCCGACGACTCTTCTCCCGCCCATAACGTCGCCGTTGCCGATGCCGCACGGATCGCGCTCGCGGACCTCACAGGCCGCCAACTACGTGTCCTCATCGAGCGGCCGCAGGGGACGCTTGAGGATCTTGCCGCGCGTCTCGGGGTGAGCCGCGGGACCGTCGACAACGAATACCGACGCGCGCTCGTGAAGGTGCGCGACGCTGCGCCAACAGACACCGCGTTTGATGGCGTGTTGGAAACTGTGCTGCTGTTGGCGTCAGAGGAGAAGACATCATGATCTCTGAATTGAGCTGCCTCTCGCTGATGGAAATCCTTGACCTCCGCGCCGATCCCGGCGACACCGTCGCCGCCGCGCACGTCGCCGAATGCCATCGCTGTCGGACGCTGCTGGCCAGCCTGCCCGATCAGCTACCGCTGCCAGACCTACCCGTCACGACCCACGCACCGGACCGCTCGGCCGCGACGCGCACACCGGCGCTGCGGCCGGGCATCGGGACAGGGACATTGTGGCGCGCGGCGCCCGACCCAGGCAGCGACTTCACGTGGGTGGTGGTGGTCATCGGGAGTGCACCCGACGCCGACGATCGCGTCCTCGTCGCTCCGGTCATCGGGGCGCCACACGCTGCAACCGACGCCGATCTGCTGCTCGAAGCGCCCCTGTTGGGCTACGACGCGTTCGTCGACATGACCAACCTCGGAGTCATTCTCGATCAAGCTCATCGAGCCCGTCGCCGAGCTCTCCGAGGCGGCTGTGCATGCTGTCGTTGCGCTGTATCGCACGACGCTGGGCTCTGGCGAACCGCCCCCGGCCGACCTGCGCGGCATCGCGGTGCTCGACGCCAGCGATCCGCGGATCCTCGCAGCCGCGGGGCGTGCAGAAGCTTTGCGTGCACTCTGGCGCCCCGCCGACAGCCAAGTTGAGGACGCCGACGAGGACGACGCCGAAACGGCCACGCAGCAACCGGATGCCGTCCTGGCGCAGCCTTCACCCGGCGTCGCCACAAAGCTCGACGACGTGCTCAACGCGCGCCTAGCCGGCACAGATGCCGAATGGGACCGCCCGAGCTTGCTGGAGCAGTCCGGAGCTGACGGCGCCCTGCTCGATGCGTTTCTCGCCGGCCGCCTTGACCTCACCGACAAGAACGACATCAACAGCCTCGCACTGGTGCTCCACACCCTGCGGGTGCCGTGGGACACCGAGGCCAAACCCGCTGTCA